>NZ_CP170454.1:255000-3092645 GCF_042493225.1 Qipengyuania rhodophyticola
CACTCCTTAAGGGGCGCAACATTGGCGCCGACGGCATCTTGGGGCTAGATTCCTTGCAGGATCTGCGGGTGCTGATCGACTTCAGAGAAAACCGCATGACAGTGGCTGATGCGGAAGAGTTGGGGGGCAACTCGGGCTATGAGATCGTAGTGCGAGCGCGCCGCAAGCTTGGTCAAATGATCATTACCAATGCGCGCATCAACGGCGTTCGCACCGCTGTGGTTATTGATACGGGCGCACAAAATACGATCGGCAATGCTGCACTTGAGCGCAGGTTGCGCTCGCGTAAGGAAGACGAGCAGCAGCTCAGCACAGACGTTCATGGCACCGAGATACTCAGCGATCTAGCGATCGCGCGTAAGCTCACCATTGGTGGTCTTCAGATGAACCACGTGCCGATTGGCTTTGCACAAAGCCCCGTGTTTGCCGCATTAAACCTAGAAGGTCGTCCCGCAATGATCCTCGGCATGAATAATCTGCGATCGATGAATAGAGTGGCGATCGATTTTGCCAGCCAGCGCATTCTCTTTGATCTGCCGGGTCGCTCTCGCATCGAGTCACAACGCAAACAACGCTTCACGCTGGAACGCACGGGCACCAGCTAGAACGCTGGACCAAGAGCAAATCTGCTTGCACTAAGGTGGACCGAAGCGATTAGCGCCTTGCGAAGTAGCGCGGCGCGTACCAAATGGCGCCAGCAATGCCGCCAGATACAATCTCGAGCGATGACCGCCCTGACCCGGAAAGCTGGAGCACGCTCAAGCGGTTCCTCCCCTATCTGTGGCCGCGCGATAACCCGGGCCTGCGCTGGCGGATTGTCATCGCAATGATGCTGGTCTTGCTGGCCAAAGGCGTCACGCTTGCCTTGCCTTTCGCCTATAAAGAAGCTGTCGACACCATGGCTGGCCCGGCGAGCACCGGCACCGTTGTGGCGCTGGCGCTTGTCGCGGCCTATGCGCTGGGCCGCTTTACATCGCTAATGTTCGACAATTTGCGCAATATTGTGTTCGAAAGGGTCGGGCAGGCCGCGACGCTGAGCCTGGCAGAAGACGTATTTCACCGGCTACACAGGCTTTCGCTGCGTTTCCACCTCTCTCGCCGGACTGGCGAGGTGACCAAGATCATCGAGCGCGGCACGAAAAGCATCGATATGATGCTCTATTTCCTGCTGTTCAATATTGCCCCCACCGCGATTGAGCTGATCGCGGTGGGCGTGATCTTCTACATCAATTTCGGGTGGGAGCTGGTCGCCGCGACCGCCTTCACCGTCGTCACATATATAGCGGTCACTCGCTGGATCACTGAGTGGCGCACCAAGCTGCGCCGCGAGATGAATGACCTTGATGGAATGGCGCTCAGCCGCGCGGTCGATTCGCTACTGAATTACGAAACGGTCAAATATTTCGGCGCTGAAACCCGCGAGGAAAAGCGCTATAGCCAATCCGCCCGCGCCTATGCCGAGGCGGCGATAAAGAGCGAAAATTCGCTTGGCATTCTCAATATGACGCAGTCGTTCATCACCAACGCGCTGATGGCGGCGGCGATGGCCTACACCGTCTGGGGCTGGAGCAAAGGCGAGCTGACGGTCGGCGATCTGGTGCTGGTCAACACATTCCTTATGCAGCTGTTTCGTCCGCTTGATTTGCTCGGCTGGGTTTATCGCACCATCCGCCAGGGCCTCGTTGACATGGCGCAGATGTTTGACCTCATCGACACCAATGTTGAAGTCGAGGACAGGCCGGGCGCGCCCGCTCTGGTGGTGCGGCGCCCATCCATCGCATTCGATAATGTTCGCTTTGGCTATGAGAAAGAGCGGACCATTCTCGACGGCCTCAGCTTTGAAGTGCCAGCCGGCGAGCATTACGCGATTGTTGGGCCATCGGGTGCCGGCAAGAGCACGATCGCACGGCTATTGTTCCGCTTCTATGATCCGCAATCCGGCCGCGTACTCATCGACGGGCAAGACATTGCCGAGATGACACAGACCAGCGTACGCTCGGCCATTGGCATCGTCCCGCAAGACAGCGTGCTGTTCAACGACACGATTGGCTACAACATCGCCTACGGCAGCGACGATGCTAGCCAAGACGATGTGCTGGCGGCGGCCCGCGGCGCAGCGATTATGCCCTTTATCGAAAAGCTGCCCCAAGGCCTTGAAACCGAGGTCGGCGAGCGCGGGCTAAAACTTTCCGGCGGCGAGAAGCAGCGGGTCGCCATTGCCCGCACGCTGGTGAAGAACCCTCCTATCCTGATGCTGGATGAGGCAACCAGCGCGCTCGACACGCGCACCGAGCAGGAGATCCTCTCTACTTTGCGTAAGGTGAGTAAGGATCGCACCACGATCAGTATCGCGCATCGCCTCTCTACGATCTCCGATGCTAACCGTATTTTGGTGCTAGACAATGGACGCTTGGCCGAAAGCGGCACGCATGATGAGCTGCTGCGCGCAGATGGGCTTTATGCAGAGATGTGGGCGCGTCAGGCAACCGAGCGCGAAGGCGCCAACACATTAGCAACGCCCGCGCCGTAAAACGCGCTGACATTACCGCGCCCCCTTGTGCTGCACTGCACACAAAGCCATAGGCCCGCGTGAATAGCGGGCTTGGGGGATCAGGCGCCGCGCACCATACATTTGAAAACAAGCAGGTACTTCATGACGCAGGCTCCCGCCGCAACAGCCAACGCACATATTGCGCAGCCCAATGGCTGGTTCTCCAATGTCCGCGCAGACATGCTCGCCGGGCTGGTCGTGGCACTTGCTCTCATCCCAGAAGCGATTGGGTTCTCGATCATCGCCGGGGTTGATCCGCGCGTCGGCCTTTATGCCTCGATCTCCATCGCCATGGTTATCGCCTTTACTGGTGGGCGTCCCGGCATGATCTCTGCGGCGACTGCGGCAGTTGCGGTCGTCGTCGTCCCACTGGTTGAGCAATATGGCGAGGCATATTTGTTCGCCGCAACCATCCTGATGGGTGTGTTCCAAGCGATCGCCGCCCTGCTCCGCCTCGACCTGCTCATGCAATTCGTGTCGCGCTCGGTAATCACTGGCTTCGTCAACGCGCTCGCGATCCTGATTTTCATGGCGCAATTGCCTGAACTCAACCCAATGAATGACGGCGTGAACTGGATGACATATGCAATGGTCGCGGCAGGCCTTGCGATGATTTATCTGATCCCGCGCCTGACCACCGCCGTGCCCAGCCCGCTCATCGCAATCATTGTTCTGAGCGTCCTCGCAATCTGGCTCAAAGCGCCGGTGAACACAGTAGCCGACATGGGCGAGTTGCCTGATGGCCTGCCGTTTTTCGCCTTCCCGCAAGTGCCGCTAACCTGGGAGACGTTCCTGATCATCGCACCATATTCGGCGACGATGGCAGCGGTGGGCCTGCTTGAATCGCTGCTGACTGCGCAAATCGTCGATGACATGACGCACACCGGGTCGGACAAACGCCGCGAGGCGGGCGGCCAGGGCATTGCCAATATGGTCACCGGTTTCTTCGGCGGCATGGGCGGCTGCGCGATGATCGGCCAATCGGTCATTAACGTGACCAGCGGCGGGCGCGGGCGATTATCTTCACTGACCGCCGGAGCATCGCTCCTGATCTTGCTCACAGTGCTGGGACCGTGGGTCGGTCAGATCCCAATGCCAGCGCTCGTCGCAATCATGATTATGGTGTCGATCGGTACCTTCAGCTGGAACTCAATCCCCAATCTTACCAAGCACCCCTGGCAATCGAGCGTGGTGATGATCGCGACGGTTCTGGTCGTGGTGATCACTCACAATCTGGCTTACGGCGTGTTGGCGGGCGTCCTGCTCTCCGGCGTATTCTTCACGCAGAAAGTGATGAACATGTTTGAGGTGGTGCGCGAGCGCCGCGAAAACTCTGCCGTATACCGCGCGAAGGGGCAGATATTCTTTGCGAGCGTTGAGCGTTTCGAAGCAGCATTGGGACCAGAGAGCGCCATGCCTGATCCGGCTGATCATGTGATTATCGACGTATCGAAAGCACATTTCTGGGATATCTCAGCGATTGGCGCGCTCGACAAGGTGGTGGAGCGCATGCGCCAACATGGGCGCAGCGTCAGGGTCGTGGGCCTCAACCGGGCAAGCGCCGATCTCGTTGATAAATACGCACTGACGGACAAGACCGGTGTTGAGATTGGCCTCGCGCCGCATCCTTAAATGGGCTTAGGCGCGCTTACTGGCCGCTAAGTCTTTAAGGATTTCCAGTGCGTTGTCCGCGCGGCCTGCCGTCACGAACAGATGATCGTGATGCAGCGCGGCGACCACATTGCAGGCGATGCCTTCATCAGCGAGCGCAGTTGCAACCGCAGCGGTCAGGCCAACACCTTCCAGATCAGAATTCACTCGCAGCGTTATGCGCGCGAACAGCGGGCCGTCTGCGCCCATCTCGCTCGCCAGCGGATCGGGGACGATTGCCGAAACGCCTTCCTCCTCGCGGAATGTCCCAAGCGATGCACCGAGCACCTGCGGGGCCGCATCCGGCGTCACCGCCATAAAACGATAGAGCGTCTCATCCAGCACCGGGTTCATTCCGGCGATCATCGCTCGGGTACCGGAAACCGCCGCCATCAGGTCACAGGATATATTTGCTGAGGTCTGTGTCCTCAGCCAGATCAGTCAGGCGCTCGCGCACATAGGCCGCATCAATCGTCACCGTCTCGCCGACATGCTCTTCAGCCTCAAAGCTAATCTCTTCGAGCAGACGCTCCATCACCGTCTGCAGACGCCGCGCGCCGATGTTCTCAACGCTTTCGTTCACTTGCGCAGCAATCTTAGCGACTTCGCCCACAGCGTCCTCGCCGATGTCCAGCGTAACCTCTTCGGTGCTCAGCAAAGCGCGATATTGCTCGACCAGATTGGCCCGCGTCTCGGACAGGATGCGGACGAAATCTTCCTCGGTCAGTGCGCGCAGCTCGACCCGGATCGGCAAGCGGCCTTGCAGCTCGGGCAGCATATCTGATGGCTTGGCAACGTGGAACGCCCCGCTCGCGATAAACAGCACATGGTCAGTCTTCATCGGACCATATTTGGTGCTAACCGTCGTGCCTTCGATCAAAGGGAGCAAATCGCGCTGCACACCCTCGCGGCTGACACTGCCGCCGCGCACATCGCTCACCGCGATCTTGTCAATCTCGTCCAGAAATACGATGCCATTGGTCTCGGCATTTTCCAGCGCAACGCGGGCGACATCATCCTGATCCATCCGCTTTTCGGCTTCTTCTTCGACCAGCTTGTCCCACGCATCGGGCACTTTCAATTTGCGCCGCTTGGTGTTGGCCTTGCCCATCGCTTTGCCCAGCATGTCGGACAGATCGATCATACCCATATTGCCGCCCATGCCGGGGATATCCATCGGCATGTTCGGCGCGTCTTTGACGTCGATTTCGACTTCAGTGTCATTCATAGCGTTTTGCGTAATGCGCTCGCGGAAAGCCTCCCGCGTGGCCTCGCTCGCATTGTCGCCCACTAGCGCGACCAGCAGCCGATCCATTGCCGCCTCACTGGCAGCTTCGCGAACCGCCTCTTTGCGGCGATCCTTTTCAAGCCGGATAGCCTCTTCCACCAGATCGCGCGCAATCTGTTCAACGTCGCGGCCAACATAGCCGACTTCGGTAAACTTAGTCGCCTCGATCTTCACGAATGGCGCGTCGGCCAGCTTTGCCAGACGCCGACTGATCTCGGTCTTACCGCAGCCCGTGGGCCCAATCATCAGGATATTCTTGGGCGTAACCTCGTCGCGCAATTCCGGCCCAAGGCGTTGGCGGCGCCAGCGATTGCGGAGCGCCACGGCAACCGCACGCTTGGCGTCTTTCTGGCCAATGATATGCTCATCAAGTGCGGCGACAATGGCCTTTGGGGTGAGACTGTCAGTCATGGAATTCCGTTTTCAGAAAAGTATCGGGCTCAAACCGTTTCGACGGTCACATTACCATTTGTAAAGACGCAGACATCCGCCGCAACGGCCATCGCCTTGCGTGCAATCGTCTCTGGGTCATCTTCGTAATCGGTAAGAGCGCGGGCCGCAGCCAAAGCGTAATTTCCGCCGCTGCCAATAGCGGCAATGCCGCCATCCGGCTCCAGCACATCGCCATTGCCAGTCAAAACCAAAAGGTTCTCTGCATCGGCCACAATCATTAAAGCCTCAAGATTGCGCAAATATTTGTCCGTGCGCCAATCCTTGGTCAGCTCAACAGCGGCACGCAGCAGCTGGCCATTATGTTGCTCCAGCTTCTTTTCCAGCCGCTCAAATAGAGTGAACGCATCGGCGGTCGCGCCAGCGAAACCTGCAACGACTTTGCCATTTTCGCCAATCCGCCGCACTTTGCGCGCATTGGGTTTCATAACTGTATTGCCCATCGAAACTTGGCCGTCGCCCGCGATGACGATTTTATCGCCGCGCTGCACGCCAATGATGGTTGTCCCGTGCCACTTTGTCAGGCCGTGGCTTGCCCCGTCATCGCTCATGCGGTGAGATATGGGGGCGAGTTGGAACCGGTCAAGAGAAGGGCATTCTGTAGGACGCTGTTAAGGTCCGCCAGGACCGCCCGCACCGGGAGCGCCCGCGCCAACTGTTCCGATATTGCCAAACAGATCCTCGAGGAAGCCGCGCTCACGTCCGAGCGTCGGAGTCGTCGCGCCTTCAGGCGTCAGATAGACGACGTCCTCAATACCGGTCCGTTCTGCAGTCAGAACATTCCCAGCCTCGTCAAATTTTACCGCCAGCACAGAATGCGCCTGAATGCGAGGTCGTACAAATGGGCGCCGGCCCGTGGTGCTCGACACATAATACCATGTCGGATTGCCATATTGGCTCGTGAACGTCGGACGGCCAAGCGTGCCTTCCACCGAGCGCTGATTATCAATGCCGGGTTGAACGGCGCTCATGAGCACAGGGTCAACCACAAAGCCGCGCTGCTCACGGATCGAGCTGCACCCGGCCAGTGCCGCTGCGGTTCCCGCCAAAATCACACCAATGCGCAGCTTGCGCATGATCGCGTTACTACCCAATCGCATCCCAGAATTACGCATGAATATCTCAATCACTCCGTTCGCAGTGCGTTTCGCTTGGACCGGGCGATAAGCGCCCTATATGCGTTGCACACTTGCTTTGCTGGCCCGCTTTAGGGCGCAGAGCACGTCCATGCAATCACCTGCTAACGCGGGCTTGGGGATGGCGGGTTGAATTCCCGATGAACATCCCGGTCAAGACCATCGGAGCTGTAATGTCGTTTCTTTCCCGCCTTCTTGGAACTGAGCCCGACCCGCGCGAGGAAGTGCGCGCACTATGGTATAAATGTGTCGAGATTGCACGCGAGCCGGAATGGTATTCTGAATGCGGTGTGGCCGATACGCTGGACGGGCGGTTTGATATGGTTTCCGCGGTGCTCGCCATGGTCATGCTCCGTATGGAAGGTGACTCGCAATTGGCGTCGCGCACGGGCCTGCTGGCGGAGTTTTTCGTCGAGGATATGGACGGACAATTGCGGCAATCGGGCGTGGGCGATTTGATGGTCGGCAAGAAAATCGGCAAGCTGATGAGCACGCTGGGCGGCCGGATTAGCGCCTATCGTGACGGGTTTGCGCAAAGCGAAAACGCTGTGATTGGCGCTGTTGCGGAAGCTGTTTCGCGCAATGTTGAATTGCGGGAGAGCGCAGAGGGCGAACGCGTGGCGAGGAGGCTGAATGCGCTGCGCAGCAGGCTTGCGGAGACTACATCGGACGCGGTTCTGGCGGGAGATATTGGGTGAGCGAAGATCAGCTGTCCGGCCCCAGCGAGTTTAAGCATCTGGTGCGAGCTGATCGCTTGCCCGCAAAACCAATAGTGCTCACCGCCAATGAAACCGAACGATCAGCACTGGCCGAGCGCTTTGGCCTGCCGGCAATTTCCACCTTGGAGGCTAATGTGGCGCTAGAACCCGATGGCCCCGCGATCAAAGCAAAGGGCCGCGTCACTGCCAGCTTTGAGCAGCTCTGCGCGGTCACACAGGAGCCTTTCGTCAACTCGCTGGACGAGCAGGTAGACCTGATCTTTGTGCCCGAGACTGCTGATCATGGCCCCGTATCTGACGAGGAAATCGAGCTGGAAGAAGCGGACCTCGACACCATTCCATTCGCAGGCAGGAGCTTTGATCTGGGCGAACAGATTGCGCAAACACTAGGCTTGGCGATTGATCCTTATGCGGAAGGGCCAGACGCAGATGCAGTTCGCCAAAAAGCTGGCATCACTGGTGATGATGAGCAGACAACAAGCGGTCCGCTCGCTGAGGCTTTGGCTACGCTGAAGAAGGGTTAGGCACTGCTCGCTCCGCGCCAGGGATTGAAGAACAGCTCTTCAACCGGAACGTCAAAAAAAGCGGCCAGCCTGTATGCCATCGGCAGTGAGGGGTCATACTTGTCCGCCTCCACCGCAATGATGGTCTGGCGCGACACCTCGAGCGCCTCGGCAAGATCAGCCTGATTGAGACTGCGCCCTTTGCGCAGCTCGCGTAGACAGTTCTTCATTCCGCCGCCCCCCTGCCGCGGAATTTCCATACAAGCCAAGCAATCGCCATTCCGGCGAATTCAGCCACGAATAAGAAGCCTGCGCCCGCGCTCATCTCACTATGGCGACCAGTCATAACGACCAGAGTAATCAGCATTACAATCGCGCCCAGATTACCTCCCCACCACCAGCTGATCAATTGACCTTGCTGCTGAAGGTCATCGGTCTTGCGCCACCAAAGCCAAGTAATGAACATCACGGCGCTTGCCACGAGGAATAGGACGGGAAGCACTAAGGCTGGGTTGTCCACGCCGCTGCTGGAAGGAACAGTTTTGCCGATAATCACCCCAGCAAGGAGAGAAGAACCAAAAGCTAATGCTGCGAGCGACCAGAATTTTGCGCGATACGACATTATCGAAACCTCATTTGTCATTTCAATGTCAAAGGTTTTTAACATTCTCAACAAAATGTCAAACTATTTTTACATTGACTGCTCGACCTAAGATGTTCTCACCGCAAAGAAAGGCCCCGCAGGTTTCCCCGCGAGGCCTCCGATTCCTTGGATATCTCTCGATCAAAACGGAATATCGTCGTCGAGATCATCATAGTTTGAGCCGCCACCGGAGCCGCCTTGATTGCCGCCGCCCTGACCACCGCCAGGGCCGCCGCCACCTTGGTTCCAGCCGCCGCCCGATCCGCCGCCAGACTGACCGCCGCCACCTTGAGCTCCACCGCCGCCTTGACGGCCGTCGAGCATGGTCAGCGTGCCATCAAAGCCGCGCAGCACCACCTCGGTCGAATAACGATCCTGACCGTTTTGGTCCTGCCACTTGCGGGTCTGCAGCTTGCCTTCGATAAAGACCTTGCTGCCCTTCTTGAGATAATTCTCACAAACATTGACGAGGCCTTCTGAGAAGATCGCGACAGTATGCCACTCGGTACGTTCCTGACGCTCTCCGGTGTTGCGATCTTTCCATGTCTCGCTCGTCGCAATGCGCAGATTGCAGACCTTGCCGCCATTTTGGAAGCTGCGAACTTCCGGATCCTGACCGAGATTTCCAATCAGCATTACCTTGTTGAGTGATCCGGCCATTTACAAAACTTCCTTCGCTATAATCCCAGCGCCGTAGCGCCCCAATAAGTGATTCTTGCGAAGACATAAGCCCCCGTCGGCCTGGGGGACAACCTGCAATCTCGAATTTTGCCCCGCGGTGAAGCTAGAGGCCCGCAGAGACAGCAATCCAGTATGTCAGGCCGGCAAAAACGTAAGCCAAAGCGAACAGATAGCCCAGCATCACCATAGGCCATTTCCACCCATTCGTTTCGCGGCGCGCGACCGCGATGGTCGAAAGGCATTGCGGGGCGAAAACAAACCAGGAGAGGAATGCGAGCGCGGTGGCGAGGCTCCAGCGTTCTGCGACGGTGCGGCGCAGAGCTTCCATAGTCGCTTCTTCATCGTCGTTTTCCACCGCATAGGTGGTCGCTAGGCTAGCCACAGCCACTTCGCGTGCGGCCATGGCCGGGACCAGGCTGAGCGTCATTTCCTGATTGAAGCCAATCGGCTCGAACACCGGATGGATCGCGGCGGCGATTTGTCCGGCATAGCTGTTTTCAACCTGCGGCTCGTCGACGCCTGCGCGTGGGAATGTCAGCAGCAACCACAGAATAACGGTCGCAGCGAAAATGATCGTGCCCGCGCGGCGCAGGAAAACATAGGCGCGCTGCCACAGGCCGATCAGCAGATCGCGGATGCGCGGCAATTGATAGCGCGGCATCTCCATGATGAAGCCGCTTGCCTCACCCTTAGTCACGGTACGGCGCAGGATCAGCGCAACCAGAACCGCGCCGATGATACCGGCAATATAGAGCCCGAACAGCACCAGCCCTTGTAGACCGATGAAAGGCGCGACCTGAGTGTTCGGAATGACAGCGCCGATGATCACCAGATAGACCGGAAGCCGCGCCGAACACGCCATCAGCGGGGCGATCAAAATCGTCGTCAGCCGGTCTTTGGGATCCGCGATAGAGCGCGTCGCCATAATGCCCGGAATAGCGCAGGCGAAACTGGAGAGCAGCGGGATGAAGCTTTTACCTGAGAGGCCTACACCTGCCATCAGGCGGTCCATTAAGAAGGCCGCGCGCGCCATATAACCGCTGGCCTCCATGATCAGGATGAAAGCAAATAGAATGATAATTTGCGGCAGGAAGACCACCACTGAGCCGACCCCGCCGATCAAACCTTCGATGAGGAAGTCGCGGAACAGACCCTCTGGCAGAGCTGCCTCGACTGCGCCGCTCAGCGCCTCGCCCCCGCCTTCGATCAGATCCATAAAAGGCGCAGCCCAAGCGAACACTGCTTGGAAGATGACGAAGAGCAGGCCAAACAGAATGACCGGCCCGATCCACGGATTGAGAAGAATGCGATCAACGCCGCTTTCCAGCTTGTGCCGCGTGGATTTAGAAAGAATGGCCGCCTTGGCGATGTGCTTTGCGGAGAGGCGGCGTTCCGGCAAAGTCATCGCTTCACGCGGAGTAGCAGCAGGCGTAGTCTCGTCCGATGACGTGCTGAGCTCTGCTGCCGCGCGGGCAAGCTCTTCAAGGCCGCGTTTGCGCACCGCCACGGTCGGCACAACTGGAACTCCGAGAGCTTGCGAAAGGGCCGCAGGATCGAGCGTCAGGCCGTCACGCTCGGCCAAATCGACCATATTCAATGCAATTACCGCAGGCACACCAAGCGCCAGCACTTCCTGCGCAAACACCAAATGCTGCTCAAGATTCGCCGCATCGAGAACCAAGATCAGGAAGTCGGGCTTCGCTTGCCCTTCAAACTCGCCATGAATTACTTGGCGGGTCACTTCTTCGTCGGGGCTAGCTGTGTCGAAAGAGTATGCACCGGGCAGATCGATCAGCTCGACCGGCTCCCCATTCGGCAACATCATCCGCCCTGCTTTGCGCTCGACCGTCACGCCGGGATAATTGGCGATCTTTTGCCGCGCACCGGTGAGCGCATTGAACAGCGCGCTTTTGCCTGCATTGGGATTGCCGACGAGAGCGGCGGTGCGCAGCTGCGTCATTGCGCGCCCTCCACTTGCGGAGTCACTTCAATCGCTGCCGCATGCACTCGGCGTATCGCAATGGTCATATTGCCGACCTGCACAGCGAGCGGATCGCGTGTGCCGAAAATGCCGCGATGGGTCACGCGAACTTCGGCACCTTCGTCTAGCCCCAAAGCACGCAATCGCTTCGCCTCATCTGCGACAAGGCTGCTCCAATCAACTGCGGTAATCTCGGCGCGCTTGCCCGATTCAAGATGATCCAAGGTCATAAATGAGCGCTGCCAGAGCCACTCGCCAATTGCAACCGATTCTCAATAGCGGGATAAAAACACTCTAATGCGCAGGGTAACGAAGCCGACCTAACAGGCGCGTAACACTGAAGGTCTCGCGGTCCTTGCCGAGCAATTTGGCTTTGGCTTTTTCAAACCGCATAACGCCTTCGATACGCCGATCAAGAAAGGCACGAGTATCCGCTTTGCCTTCACTCTCATCATCGACAAAAACCGCCAAGGTTGCGCCGTAAATCGAGGCGAGGATCGTGCGCTTGGTATAGTGATTGTAATCGGTGGCCGTATCGCCCGCTAGCCGCCACATAGTATCCGCGCTGCGCCAGCCAACTTTGATTGAGGTCGGCGCATTCTGCGGCATAGCCATAATTGACAACGCGCGGCGCAACGCCTCTTCCTGTCCCTCAATCGCATCAAGCCGAAACTGCACCAGTGCGCGGATCCGCTCGCGAATCTTCATCTCGGCCAGCTTTTCGGCGGGCAAAGCCTCCGCCATCGCCGCATCAATCGCGTCAATCCAAGCGAGGACCATTTGCATCGGCCCGTCTTTGAAAGCGAGCCGCGCAACATCGAGATCAGCCTCTGCCTGATCGGCGGCCATGGCTAGCGCGTCATCGCCCCAGCCATCGAATACAGCGGCGTCAGCAATGAGCGGCGCCAGATGCGCTCTCAATTCCGGCAGCGTCATGTCGTTTACGTCACTCATTTTCGTTCTCACGCCTATCAAAATCGCTCAGAAGCTCGGCCCGTAAGATTGGTTGGCGCCCTGCTCCCTCTTTTCATCAGAACGCTTGATCGCATCAAGGAGCTGAGTGTTTGCGCTCATCAGTTCAACATAGTCACGTGCGGTACGTCCTGAGTTATCCGCCCGGTCAACATCAGCGCCATTTTCAAGCAGCAGGCGAACCATCGCCAGATCGCGGCGATGCACTGCGCTCAGCAGCGCCGTCTCACCGGTGACATTGGCCTTATTGATGTTCGCGCCTGCAGCGATCAGCGCCTCAACCCCTTCAACAAGACCAAGGCCGGAGGCTATCTGGAGCGGGGTAACACCCTTATTATCCTCGATATTGGGATTGGCACCGCGCGACGTAAGGAAGCGGATCCATTGCACATCCCGGCGTGCGGTCACGATGTGAAGAGCACTTTCACCGGTCGTAATATCGCGAGTATTGACCACGGTTGATCCCGGCTCGTTCAAGGTCTTGGTCACCGCGTCGCCGTCACGGTCTTTCACCGCTTTCAAGAATTCAAAGCCAGCAGAATAGTTCTGCGCAGCCACCGGTTCAGCGAACGGGCCAGCCACAAAGAGCCCCACCACCAAAGCACACAAAATGGACGACACTTTTCGACGCAAATTCACCGCAAACCCCTGTTGCAACACACCCAAATCTTTTTCGCAATTTCGCAAGCGCTCACTCTTGCTCATCGCGGGTTAGCAGACCATGAACCTGCTGACTATGGCTAGACTATTTGCAATTTGTGCGAGCGGTGTTGCAGCCAGCTTGCTTGTCGCTTGCTCTCCCGCCGCTGAGGCGCCCGTGGGGGAACCTCCGCTGGCTGGTGCGACCATCGGCGGGCCGTTTGAATTAACCGGCGCGAACGGCGAGACAGTTCGCTGGGAAGATTTTCGCGGGAAATACGCCATCGTCTATTTCGGCTTTGCTTACTGCCCCGATATTTGTCCCACCGATATGCAGCGCATGGCGCAAGGTTTGAGCGAGTTTACCGAGGCCAACCCCACACTAGGCGCGAATGTTCAGCCGATCTTTGTGACGATTGATCCGGAACGCGACACACCCGAAGTGGTGGCAGAGTTCACCAGTGCCTTTTCGGATCGGATTATTGGGCTGACCGGCTCAGCAGACCAAGTCAAAGCGGCGGCAGATGCGTTTCGCGTGTTCTATCAGCGCGGCGAAACGCAGCCCGGTGGCGGCTATCTGATGGACCATACCAACATCACATATCTGTTCGGCCCGGCTGGTGAGCCGATCGCCACCTTACCTACCGATGAGGGGTACGAGGCGGTCGCCGAAGAGCTGGCAAAATGGGTGCGCTAAGAGAGCAGTTCTGGCGGCTACCGCTGGCCGAGCTGCGCGAAGCGGAGTGGGAGGCTTTGTGTGATGGCTGCGGACGCTGCTGCCTTCACAAGATCGAAAATGAACACACGGGCGAGATAGAAGACACTAATGTCGCTTGCCGCCTGCTCGATACGCAAACCGCACAATGCACCGACTACGCCAATCGTAAGGCTAAAGTGCCCGATTGCCTGCGTTTAACTCTCAAGATCGTCGATGATGTGACATGGCTGCCCGCCACTTGCGCCTATCGGCTGCGTGCCGCCGATCAGCCTTTGCCGAGCTGGCATTACCTTCTCTCGGGGGACCGCGAGGCCGTGATCGCAGCTGGCGCCTCTGTGGCAGGACGCGTGGTGCGTGAGGATGAGGCTGGCCCGCTCGAACATCATATTGTTGAATGGGGCGAGCGCGATGATTGAGTGGCTGCGCGACGAACAGCAAAATCCCGCGATCACGCTTTCGGGCCGCTTGGTCCCCATTGCGCTCAAGCGCCATGCGCGGGCCAAGCGGATGACACTGCGCCTCGCCAGTGATGGCAGTGCAGTGCAGATCACTGTGCCGCCATGGTGCCGTTCCAAGGACGCCATCGCATTTGCTGAGAGTCGGGTAGATTGGCTGGAAGAACAGTTGGCGAAGATTCCGGCCCGCGAATGCCCCATTACTCGCGGCTCTCTGCGTTTTCGCGGGAATGAGGTGGCGCTAGCATGGAACGAAACAGCCCCGCGCCGCGCCAAGTTGGCTGAAGGCACCCTCTCGCTTGGCGGTCCGCATGAGACTTTGCTGCGCCGTTTGCAGCGGTGGCTCGAGGCGGAAGCGCAGCCGCTGATGGAAGCGGATCTAGCATTTTTTTGCGGAGCCGCCGAGCTAGACACGCGTCCTCTTCGCCTGACCCGCGCAAAACGCCGCTGGGGCAGTTGCTCAAGCGAGGGCACAGTGCGGATTAACTGGCGCCTCATCCAGGCCCCCGATTTTGTCCGCCGCTCAGTCGTCGCGCATGAAGTGGCGCATCTGGTTCATTTCGATCATAGCCCAGCCTTTCATGCGATGCTCGCTGCAATCTATGATGACGATATTGCGAAGGCCGATGCTTGGCTCAAAGCCAATGGCCGCAGGCTCTATACAGACTTCGGATGAAGCAAGCGAAGAACGACGCTGACTCACAAGCCGCTGGAACTGGACCGCAAACATCCCTATTTAGTGAGAATATGAGCTTTCTATCGCGTTTCAATCCAGCCCCTGCGCTCAAGGATTTTTGGCAGGAGTTTCGCCGGCCGACCGAGCATCGTTGGCCAATCCTGGCGGTTTCTGTCATGGTCCCTGTCGGCCTGCTATTCATACTAGCGCAGCAGCGCACCTATATTGAGCCTGTTCCTCCAGAAGTGACGTATATTTCCACCTTCGCAGAAGGGCGGACAGATGCGGAAATCATCGCCTCCAATATCGAAAACCAGCGCATTCAAGATGAACGGGCTGCGGAGCAAGAGCGCATCAATGATGAGGTGCGCAACCTATACCGCGAGCTGGGCCGCGCGACCGGGGTCGATGTGGACGCTATCGACGAGAGGCTCGCCAGGGAAGCCGCTGAGGAAGAGGCGCGTCAGCAAACTGAGACAGAAAACGCCGCATCTGACTCTGGCACTCAGCCTTGATCAAGCCGCATAGCGACAGTGATTGGCTTGATGCGGCGGCAAGGCTCTCGCTGCGCGGCAGGCCCCTAAGCGCGCCCAACCCCAGCGTCGCGGCCATTCTGGTGAAAGACGCACGCGTCATCGGGCGCGGATGGACTCAGGCGGGCGGACGCCCACACGCAGAAGCACTCGCTTTGGAGCAGGCAGGCACAGCAGCGCAGGGAGCGACCGCTTATGTCAATTTGGAACCCTGCGCTCACACCTCTGATCGCGGCCCAGCCTGCGCGGACTTGCTCGCGAAAAGCGGGATTGCGCGCGCCGTAATCGGCCAGCTTGACCCTGATCCGCGCACCTCCGGGCAAGGCGCTCAGAGGCTGAAGGCAGCGGGTATTTCGGTTGAGGTACTTGATCATCCGGCATCACGCCGCGCTCTTGCGGGATATCTGACGCGGCAGACAAAGGGCCGCCCGCATGTAACATTGAAGCTGGGTATTTCGCTGGACGGCAAAATCGCGCTTGCCGATGGGACAAGCCAATGGATCACTGGCGAGGAGGCGCGGGCGCATGTTCACTCACGCCGCGCGATGGCAGATGCCATTCTGGTTGGCGGCCAGACTTGGCGCAGCGATGCGCCCCGCCTTGATGTACGGCTCGCGGGCCTAGAAGATCGCAGCCCGCAGCGTGTTGTACTCACCCGCGGCATCGCGCCGGACGGGGTGAAGATCATCAACACTCCTGCCCAAATCAGCGGGCTTGATAGCGTACAATATCTCTATGTCGAAGGCGGGGCGCAAACCGCTGCCTCCTTCCTAAGCGAAGACCTGATCGACAGGCTGGAAATTTACCGCGCGCCCATTGTGATCGGCAATGGTCTAGATTGCTTGGGAGACTTTGGGCTGGAGACGCTGAGCGAGGCCCATGGCCGCTGGTGCCTTGCGGAAAGGCGCGCGCTTGGCAGCGATCTGTTCGAGGCCTATGAGCGGCGAAATACTCAAGGCACAGCAAGGCAGTAGCGCGTATGTTCACCGGAATTATCACCGCAATTGGCACGATTGAGATAGCGGAAAAGCGCGAGGATTTGCGTGTCAAAGTAAGCTGCCCATGGGACCCAGCCACGATTGATATTGGCGCATCGATCTGTTGTTCCGGCGTCTGCCTGACGGTGGTGGAACGCGGCGGCAGCGCGGGCGATGCGTGGTTTGCAGTCGACGTGTCCGATGAAACAATCCGCTGCACTGCGAAAGACCAATGGGTAACGGGCCGCACACTTAACTTGGAACCAGCCCTCAAATTGGGCGATGAGCTGGGCGGGCATTTGGTCACGGGCCATGTAGATGCCGTGGGCGAAGTCGCAGCAACCGAGGATGTTGGCGGCTCGACCCGGCTTGATATTCGCGCGCCTGCTGAAGTCGCGCCTTATCTGGCGGCGAAAGGGTCTGTCACAGTCCAAGGCGTATCACTGACGGTCAATGAGGTCGAAGATCATGACAATGGTGATTGCACCTTCAGCCTGAATATCATCCCACACACAGGCGAAGTGACAACGCTGGGCGTTTTGGCCCCGGGTGACACAGTGAATCTGGAAATCGATGTGCTGGCGCGCTATTTGAAACGCATGCAGGATTTGCAGCGCGTCTAGCTCTCGTCAGCTGCGCTCAACGGCCCAGTCGCAAACGCATTACGCGAAATTGCATAGACAATATGTAACACACGCTTGCCTTGATATTTGGCCAGCTCAGTACGCGATGTGCGCATAGCGCCGATATTTTCCAGCGCCTGACGCGAGCGATAATTGGTCTCGCCAACACGAAAATCGACCCGCTCCACGCTCTCAAGAGCATGGGCGAGCATCACTCGCTTCATTTCGTGATTGATGCCTTTGCCCCAATATTTGCGCGCTAGGAATGTCCAACCAATTTCAACCGATCCGCCATCTTCCTCGTCAAAGGCTTGAAAGCGCGTGGAGCCGATAATGGTGTCTTTGGCCTTGTCGATAACCGCCAAGGCCCCGCCCTTGGCAAGCGCATCATCGAAAAACGCGCGGAACACATCTTCGCGCCAGCGATCATGCATGGGATGCTGCTCCCAAATCGCTGGATCAGACGCAATCGCAAAGAGCGCTTCCCAATCCTCTTGCGCAAGCGGCCTTAGCAGCAAGCGCTCTGTCTGAAGGATAGGTTGGCGATCCATGAGTGTCCGTCAGCCGGTCACGTCAGCGAGCGCATTGATGAACTTCTCGATGTTCCCGTCATGGAGGCCCGCAATATTGATCCGGCCAGAACCAGCCATGTAAATCGCATGCTTGCTGCGCATGTCCTGAATCTGGTCCTTAGAAAGCGGCAAAATCGCAAACAGGCCATTTTGATCTGCCAGCCCAGCGAGGCCCAGCCCTGGCACGGCATTGTCTGCCGCCGCCAATTGCTCACGAACATCTCGCATGCGCAGCCGCATCGTCTCCAACTCATCCAGCCATAGCTTGGTGAGATCTGCATCGCGCAAAATCACCCGAACCGCAGCGCCGCCATGATCAGGCGGCATAGACCAGCTGGCCCGCGCCAATGCATTGGCGTTGGAGGTAATCGTTGCGAGCTGATCAGGCTTCTCAGCCATCATATACAGCGCGCCAACCCGGTCGCGGTACATGCCAAAGTTCTTGTCGCAGCTATACGCGATAACCGCCTGCGGAATGGCTTTAAGCACAGCCCGCACACCCGCTACATCTTCTTCCAAGCCCCGCCCCAGCCCTTGATACGCGATATCGAGAATCGGCAGCGCAGGTGAGTTTGCCAAAGCGTCTGCAATCGCGACCCACTGTTCCGCAGTGTAGTCAATTCCGGTCGGGTTGTGACAGCAACCGTGCAGAAGCACCGTGTCCTCAGCGGTGGCGGAGGCAATTGCGTTCAGCACCGCGTCAAGGTCAGCCTCGCCGCTGTCTGTGGCATGAGTGAATGGAGCCTTCTCAAGCTCCAGATCATCAAAGATTTGCGCGTGGTTGGGCCAGCTAGGCACTCCGAAATGAACGCGCTTTGCCCCCGCCGCTTGCGCCAGTGCCGCAGCCAACCGGACAGCGCCGGTACCACCAGGTGTCTGCATGCCTTGAATGCGCCCACCCTTGGTCGCGTCAGAGCCAAAAACATAAGGCGCCATCGCATTGACAAAACCCATGTCACCTTCCGGCCCAAGATAAGACTTGCTGTCTTGCTGATCGACAAGCCGCTGCTCTGCGCCCTTAATTGCAGCAAAAACAGGCGTGTCACCATCACCGGTTCGATAAACGCCCACGCCAAGATCGATCTTGTCAGACCGCTCATCTTCGGCGTGGAGTTTGATTAGCGCGAGCAGCGCATCAGGGGCTTGAGCTTTGAGGTTGTTGAGCATGTGCGCCCCATGCCGCCCCACAGATGCGGCCGCAATAGAAAATCGGCTATGGCCGCCATTATACAGGCTTTGCACCTAGCCGGCTACAACCTACCGACCCGATCACGCGCGCCTTGTTAGAACGGCAGCCAGCGCTGCTTTTTGGAGAATTTCATATAGCCTGCGTTGACGCCTAGTCTCAGACCAGCGCCTACACGGATCGGGATGAGCACGACATCGCCCTTACGCAGATAACTCGCGGTCATGCCACCTACAACATAGGCCTGACCTTCACCCGACGGATAGCGCTCATACAGTTCTTCACTGTCGTAGAGATTATAAACGAGCACAAAGGTGCTGCCTGCATTGGCGCCGGCATCAAACCCGATCGATGGGCCCGTCCAATAGACTGGCATTTCGCCTTCGACCTTATGGAACATGGTGCCCGAACCATAGCGCGCACCAACCACAAAAGCGCCGCCGGCCTCGCGGCCCACAATGTAGGCGTTTGGTTCCCCCTGCTTGGCCAGAAGGTCTTGAATGAGCGTCGCAACGCCCTTTGCCCCTTTGCCAAACACGCCTTCAGCCGCGCCAATCAGATCATCTTCGCGGTAGGTTGTGCTGTTGTCGACTTCCGCCGCATTTGCCTGCGGAGCTGCACCTTGGCCTTGCTCGTCCCAGCTCGGCGCGGCTTGATCGGCAGGCATGCCTTCAGGCGGCGTTGGCGAATAGATGACCGCATCATCCTGTACACTTGGAAGCTCGCCGCTGGCAGCCTGAGCATCGGCGGCCCGCGTGTCATCAGGAAGCGGCATAAGGTCGCCATCAATCGCTGTGTCCGGATCCATCGTCTCCATTTGCGCAGCGAGCGGCGACGCACCAAGACCGATCAGCCCCAACGCGAGCCCAAACATGCGAAGCGTTTTGAGGCCGGGGAAATTTCGAGCAGTAGACATGATGCGCCTTTCAGTTGGGCATAGATTTACGGACTTAAGAAGAATCCCTGTTTCCTCGCGCTGCAATGAGCGAACGATGAACCGAATCGAAAACACGCCGAAGCGAGTCGCCAGAGCGGTCAACGCGCGACGAGAGCGCGGCCAGGTCGTAATCATGGCGCGATCCAACCGCACTCGTCTCACTTCATCACCGGTACAATGATCCGATATCACCGCTTTGTGACCGCTCTTGATGAGCCTCGTGATGACACCTCTTGCTGACCGGGGGGGAGCGAGCTATAGGCCCGCTTCTCGCGCAGCGAACTGCGTGCGCGGAGACGTGGGTGAGTGGCTGAAACCAGTTCCCTGCTAAGGAACCATACCTATAACGGGTATCGAGGGTTCGAATCCCTCCGTCTCCGCCACCTAGACCATCCCAAGAGATCCCAGGAAGTCCCTGAAAGCCGCAGAATTCTGCGGTTTTTCGGACTTGCATCGGAATCTCTAGTTCTTATTTTGTTCTAACCCTTCCCACACTTTCTACCCACAATTGTGGGAGCAGATGTGGGAAGAGAACCAGGATGGATGGCTATGGGAAAACTTTCCGCTGCTCAGATTCGAGCTCTCACTAAACCGGGCCGCTACATGGATGGCGATGGCCTATCGCTGCTGCTCACCGCCCCAAAAAAGGGGTATTGGGTGCTGCGCGCGACCATAAACGGGCGCCGAAAGGATATCGGCCTAGGGCCACTAGACTTAGTTACATTGGCTGAAGCCCGCGAACTCGCGATCGACATGCGCCGCGATATTCAGCGAGGCATTGATCCGATCGAAGAGCGCAAGCGCCAGAAAATCGAAATTCTAACCTTTAAGGAAGCTGCGACGAAGGTTCACTCTGAGCAAAAGGTGACCTGGAAAAATGGGAAGCATCAGGATCAATGGATCAATACACTCGAAACCTATGCCTTCCCGAAGCTTGGCGACAGACTCGTCAACGACATCGAGGGACCGCTCATCCGTGAAGTGCTTCTCGATTTCTGGCTGGAAAAGCCAGAGACGGCTCGGCGGGTAAAGCAACGGATAGGTGTTGTGCTGGATTGGGCATACGCAAACGGAATGCGCGCGACCGAAGCGCCAATGCGCTCGCTGAGCCGCGCACTGCCACGACAGCCGAAGCAGGACGGTCATTTCGCTGCGATGCCCTATGAGGATGTCCCAACTTTCTTGAAGCATCTGCACAAGCGAACGAGCGTCGCAAGGCTCGCGCTTGAGTTCCTGATACTGACTGCCTCTCGATCGGGCGAAGTGCGGGGTGCTAAATGGGCGGAGATCAATCTGGACGCAAAGCTCTGGACTGTCCCTGCGGAGCGGATGAAGGTTGGAAAGGAACACGTGATCCCGCTGACCGAAGCGGCAATCGACGCGCTCGAACGTGCCAAACCTTACTACGCTGAATGCAGCGATCTGGTCTTCCCCGGTCGCAACGTCTTGCGCCCGATGTCCGACATGACGCTGCTCAAGATCCTGCGTTACGCGAAGCTACCCTTCACGGTGCACGGCTTTCGATCTGCGTTCCGAGATTGGGCCGCCGAGAAGACTAGCTACCCCGGCGAAGTGGCGGAAGCGGCACTAGCCCATACGGTCAGCAACAAAGTGGAGGCAGCCTATCGCCGCACCAACTACCTGGACAAACGACGCGAACTGATGCGCGAGTGGTCGGCATTCTGCGTGGGAAGATAAAGAAGCACTCATTTGCGACCGGCTGCTTTGCGCCCCAGTACGGATAGATTCCGTTTTCAAGGTAGTCCGAAATAGCTTTCGTTTATTCAGATTTAGCAGAGCACGATTCTCCTCGTGATACGTCTTGGCCAACTATGCTTTCGCTTGAACTTGCTAGAATTATGTCGATCTGGTCAGTCGCGAAATCGTATTTCCTGAATTTAAAATAGATAGGGCAAGCGATATTCCGGCGGGATTTATATTTATTCAACTAAGGGAGCAGACATGGCACGCGATAGGCTTGAGACAGACACGGACTATGTGTGCTGCGAGCAGATTACCGGTCGTGCCATTCAAGGTGCCCTGCGCCTTTCTGACGATCGGATAGAAGTGCGGTTGGTCTCCTTCGATGACTTTTTCTTCATCGACAGGGACACTGAGCATCTGCCGCTCCGGCTCGAAGACAATAGCTATGCAACGATGCATAGCGCCTTTTTTGGTGGGCCGGGAAGCTGCTCATCGAGAACTGAGAAGACCCACAACCAAACCATCTCTGCGAGCACGCTAATACACGGCCCCGACGAATGGAAACCCGACGATCCAATCAGGCACGTCACCTTTGAGTTGCCGCGCGCTAAGGCGTTTCTCCGCTACGACCCGAAGATCAAGGAGCTGGAGTCCAATTCACCTTGGAGCGAGATCGACACTTACGCTTTCGCGGTCGAGCTCCCCGGACTGACCGTCCGTTTGGGCTATCGCAGCACCGTTTCGATGACCTCCGAGCGGGTGCGCGTTGAAGCGCCAGTGTTTGTCATCGATTTTGCTCAGCCACGCTCGATCAAGACCTATCTCGACGATGTTCAAACTGTTGTGCGGTTCGTTTCGGCGGCGCTTGGCATAGCAATGCACCCCGAAAACATACGCATCCGACGCGTTTCCGACGAAGAAATGCGCTCAAGCGTCGAAAAGGGAGATTTCCTAGGCGACCACTCGGTCACACAAATGTGGTTCAGAAAATCGCACCAGGACGACGGGGAAGGGCGGTCTTATCGCGCCTTCGCTGGCCTTTTAGACGAAGAAGAGATGCTTGCGTTTTGCGCCTGCCTTCACCTTTGGCTTGAACGCGAACCGGAATGGGCGCGGTCCAATGCTTTGATGATGGAGTGTCTTCGTCTGCAACGAGAGATCAGCGCAGAACGGATGCTGGCCGCCTGCAAATGGCTTGAGGAAGTCCCAACAGCCAAAGCCGTTCGCGTGACCGATGACAGCATCATCAAGACAATCGCGGCTGTGGCGCTACAGGCAGCTGATAAACTTGGCCAAGATCGGTTGAAGGCTCGCATTCCGCAGGCCCTCGAACGCTTGACGCTTGAATCACATCGGGAACGCTTTGAACGGCTCGTTGCAAGAGTTGCAGACACGTTTGGCCCAGGCGTCGTCCATAAGGATATGCCGGACCACCTCATCGCGGCTCTTCGCGACTTTCGAGGCAAAGTCGCTCATGGCCACTATGAGCCAAAAGATGATGCTGAGAGCGAAGCCTTCGCCCGATCAATCTTTGCCGTTGAGGCGCTTTGCCTTTTGCTGACATGCTTCGATATGCCGATGACAAAAGACGGCCTCGACCGGATAAAGCAAAACCCTCTTGTTGAGCATTACCGCCTTTTCAGCCTTAACTAGGCCTAGTCTTTCCAAGCGATCGGCGGCCTGTGGCAATATAATCTCGGAGCCGCTAGGCAAACAATGACAGGTCTATTGTCCTGAATCTTCTGTAATCCCCTTGAGAGCAGAAAGGTCGCATTCGGCCCACTTCATTCCATTTCGCTACAAACCAATTTCGAACGGCTTGATCCGCTCCTTAGTCAGCTCAGGCGTATTGTCTCGTTCAACCCGCAGTGCTTGGTTCATCGTTTGGATTATACTCGCGCGCCGACCCTTGGCTGCCGCAAGGCCAAGTCTATTGGTGATTTCAGCGGCTGATGTCTTCTCGCCCAGATTGCTAGCAATGCCTCGGCCGATCATGTCGCGGCTGTCGACGATCAGCGTAAGCTCGTCTCGCAGACGTGTGATCGTGACAAGGAAGTTGCGCTGCGAGAGCAGTCGCCGCTCGCGACTGTCGAGCACGGCAATGCCCTTATCTGCTGTGAGGCCCTGCGCCATATGGGCGTTGAGCGCGTAGGCGAGGTCGACCCGCTTCAACATCGGGTCGTTCGGCTTCAGTTTGTGGTCCATGCCGCTGGAGCTCGTGACCGTCACCCCGTCCTGATCGATCGCGGTCACGGTTGCGCGGTCTGCATTTATCATTCCGCGCTTGTGGTCGCTGGCCGTCCAACGGATGGCGTCCCCGGTATAGAGATCGAGATCCTTCTTCTCGAACAGCTGCAATGTTTGGTCGCTGCCCTTCGCCGATAACCTCGCTGGCACGAAGCGGCGCAAGTACCCTCGTTCATCGCGAAGCGTAACAACACCCTTCTCGGTATCGACGGCGGCGATCTTATGGCTTCCGCGCCCAAGCCTATGGCGCGATTGACGGCTTGCCACTTCGAGCACCATGCCCGGCGCGTAATTGCGCGCGTAGCGCAATTCCTCGCGTGTCGCGTTTACACGGGATAGAACCGTAAGCCTTTCGCTCGCTGGTCCGATTCCGCCATTGGCGGCGAGGCCGGTCTGGATCGCGGTATTGATCTCAGAGCGCAAGCGACGGCCAGCCGCAAAGATCGATGTGCGTTCGCGCTCGGCAGGCGGAAGAGACAGCCAGCGTTCCGCCGCAACAATTGCGCTGTTCTCTTGGACCTCGACGATGTGATCCTTGAGATGTTCGAGCGCATTATTGGTCTTTCCCGACTGGGCCGCCTGCTGCGCCCTCTTCAGGGTATCGGAGCGGGCGCGAAGATTGTGGTCCATGCGCGCCGTTTCGGTCCCTGCGCGCTGCGCCAGAGCAAAAGGCTTGCCCGCTTCGACAGCCCCCAACTGCTTTTCGTCGCCCATAAGGACGAGGCGATCCACCTTGAGCAGATTGGCAAGCCGGATCAGCCGGTCCTGGTCGCGGGTAGAAACCATTGAGGCTTCATCGAGAACCAGGACAGTGTCGCGATAGTCTTCGCGCGCAGCGGCTATCTCAGCTTTCCCAACCGAGCCATCAAGCAACTTGCGATTCTGCCCGAGAAAGCGATGCAGGGTCATCGACGGAATGCCGGTATCCTTCTCCAGCATGCGCACCAGCGTGTTCTGAACACCCAAGCCGATGACTATCTTCCCATGCTCTTCCAGCAGCTGATTGAGTGGCTGCAGCACGCTTGATTTACCTGCTCCTGCCACACCCTGGACGGCTACGACACGATTGGTCGAAGACAGGATCAACCGGCCTGCTGCTTCCTGACCGGTATTCAATTTCATGCCGTAGTTGATCGCTGTCGACGCCTGCAAGTACGGCCCGGCGGTCTCGAAATCTAGGATCGGACGAACTGCGCCGTTCCCCTTGTCGATCTCGGCCAACATACGTGTCTCCAGCGCCAATGCATTGGATGTGGTCAGCCACCCTTTCTGCGCGCCTCGCCCGCGCAATAGCGCGCCCTGCTGGGCAAGTTGCCCAATACGTTTTTCGACCGACTTCATCGTCGTTGGCAGACCGAAATCAAGCGACGCTTTGGCGAGATCGGTGGCGGTAAACGCCGCCTCTCGCTCGGATAGATGCCGCACCGCCGATGCAACCGCATGGGCTGTTGCAATCTCTTCCCGGCCTTTCATATGAAGCCGCCTGGGGATGAGCGGATCGCCCTCCTTGATGCCCATTCTTTCGGCGAGGCTGGCGATCATCGCCTTGCCCCGTTCGAGCAGTGAGGGGCGATCGTTCGCTCGCTTTGCAGCCGCTACAGTTAACTCATGCGAACGCAGCTTCGCGTCGCGCACCATGCTTTCAAGGTCGAGCCCCTGCTCCCAAGCCTGTCCTTCCCATTGGGCCATCAGAGCACCGCGATCAACATCGCTTTGCTTGGCCTGCCGGGTCGCCAGCGTCGCCACTAGACCAGCCTCGAGTCCGCCGCCACGCCGCGCTTCGAGCACCTCCTGCCGCCGCGTAGAAAAGGCCATCACCGCATCTCGGTCGATGCCCTTGGCCTCGAAATTGCCATGCTTCCCGAATTCACCAATGCGGTAGCCAAGCTTCTCGACCTCGATCCGAAAGCGCGCCATTGTCATGGCATTTAGCAGGGTATTGTGCTGCCACAGCTTGTCGTTGCGCAGCGCTCTCCACTTACCGTCCTTTTCCTGCGTCATGTTGGCGACGACCGCGTGGAAGTGCAGGTTCGGTTCCTGATTGCGATTGGTGTCGTGCTGGAACAGGGCGACGGTCAGGTTGTCGCTCGCATGCAGCCGTTCTTTGCCACCCTTCTCGGTGCGATATTGGGCGGCATTCTCCTCCGCCCAGTGGAGTGTTTCGACGACCGCCGAACGGTACGCGTCAATGATCCGCTGATCCTTGCCGACGAGCGCAAGAAGCGACCAGCTCTTTGGCAACGAAAAGGTCAGGTCTGTCCCGGCACGGTGATACTGGCCCTGGTGCCCGATACGTTCGCCAGTGGGCAATTCTCCGCTCAGGATTGCCTCAAATGCCTTAGCCTCGACCGTGCCCGAAAGACCCAGCCGCTCGACACCTTTGCCGACCCAGATGCCGGACCGATCAGCGTCCGCCTTGGTGTAATAATTGTCGTTGGCGAAGTAGTTGGCCGCACCGCCAGCCGAGCGCACATTGGCAACCGAAAGCATCGCTCAGCGCCCCTCGCGCTTCGCGGCTTTGCGCTCGCGATATTCGCGAATGCGTCGTTGGTAAGCGACCACAACCCGGTCCCGCAGCTCCCTATCCTTGTGGGTTCGGAGCCAGCCATCGAGGGCGATCTTGGTGAAGAGCAGATCGGCCAGAACCTGATCTCGGAACGCATCGTCCTGAGGCTGCTCAAGAGCCTCGATGACGGTGAGTTTCAGCCATTGGCTGACGCTCATATGCGCTGCATCAGCAGCGGCTTTAACAAGCGCATGAAGGTCTTCGTCGACATAGCATTGAAGGGCAAATCGCACGGCGTCACCTGACGTTTGGCCGCCCCTCCTTGGCCCAATGACCCCTCTCGACTGACATCAGTCTACGGCAGCGACCACCCTGTAGGAAAACGCTAATTTTCGATTTCAAATTAATAGCTTAGAGCTGAACAACTCACATGTGAGTTGCGGATCGAGAAGTGACATCAGATGACATTACTTGGCGACAGATGGTCAAATGGCTGCGAAACGCGCAGAAATCCTCGCATCCCAAACACCGGATCTCCGGGTACGGTGTGCCCTCCAATTTCCCATATTCCGCCACGTAACCAGTCATTTCACCGGTTCGTTCTGACAGGGTTTTCCAGCCACTTCCAAAAGAACCCCCGCGCTCACGCGGCGAAGGATTCCTACAATCTGGGTAGCACTAATCCTCGGCCTCGACTGCCGATCGTGCAATCGCAATGGCCTCTTCGAATCTAACTCTTGTCGGCTGGCGGAGCCGCGCCAGTTTGAAAGCTTTGGAGTAACGCGCGAGTACGTCTTCGACTGGCTTCTTCGATCGGATTCCGGGCAGCGCTAAGCTCGCTAACTCGATCAACGGGATGTCCCGATGCGATCTCCAGTCGGATCGTGAGGGCCGCAAGGGTACGATCATCTCAGGGATCGAATGCTTGGGGAAAAGGACAAGGCGATCTCCGTCATGCGACCGACTTAATTCGGTTGAGATCGCCGAAACAACTCTCTCCTGGATTATCCGTCCCGCCTTCTGCTTCCCGTGCGCACGGGCGACCCGCTCGACGACAAGGTCGAGATAAACGGGCCCTTCACGCTCGATGACCTCCTCGACGATTGTTTCGAGACGTTGCTGATATGCATCTTCATAAAGCAGATCGCCATCACCTTCAGGCACTGAAAGTTCGGAAAATTGGTACTCTTGACCCACCTCGTGAGGAGGCAAACGATAAACCGTTTCGTGCGGTTGCCGTGACTGGTCACTCGAAATGTGCGTCTCATCTTTACCGGATGAGGAAGTAAGCTGGTGCAACCCCCTGCCTCGACTTTCGACCAAACCGCACGAATGCAAAGAGTTGCTCCGGGATGGAGAGAGCGCGTTGTTTACAAGCTCCTCCCATTTCTCCTCATGCGGCCTGAAAGCCGCAGGTGCGCGGTCTGCTGACGACAGCGGAAGGTGGTCAGGCAACGCTTCCTTCAACTGGGAATTACTCCAGACTTGTCCATCTGACATCAACTGCAAGATCTGCTCTTGAACCTGAGCTTCAGTAACCCGAGCGGAGTCATTCTCCTCATCGTCAGAAGGCACAACGGTAGCAAGTTCATCGCTCGAATGGTCTGCTTGGCCCTCACAATTCTCAGCGGGTTCAGTAGGAAGATCGACTTCGTCTTGCGCGTCATCCTCAGCCGATTCGGAGGAACGCCAAGCTCTTAGTTCTACATGTCGACTGGTCCACTCATCTGAACCGCCAACTGGCTGGATACCACGCTCGGATAGGAACCCGACCAGTTCCTCCATCACCTGTCTTTGATCCCTGACGAATCGTGATGCGAAGCATCTCCAGACTGTCCAACCGGCCCTTTCCAAGATGCGCTGCCGGTTCATGTCGGAGGCCCAACGATCAGGCCCGTGATATCGGTCGCCATCGCATTCGATTGCGACGCGGCGGTCATTCTCACCCTCAACCACGAGGTCGATTCTAAAATCGCCTACCTTGACTTGGGTATCGACCCTATAGCCTCGCTCAACCAGCAGGTCGTACATCTCGCGCTCGAAATCGGACTCGCACTTTTCCCGCCGATCCTTGGCCTCTTGACCATCAGACGGGAACGGCATCCGGAAATGGTCCAGCAGCGCGCGGCGCAGCTGATCAGCATGTCCAAGGGCTTCAACGTCTACTGAGCGGACCAGATACGTTCGATCACATGCTCGCGAAAGGGCAACGTTGAAGCGTTGCTCAAATCGGACTCCTGACAGAGCGCTGCCACCCGCTTGAGCAACCAAGGATATGAACATGATGTCTCGTTCATCACCCTGAAAGGCTGTGGGATCGCCAACGCGCAAGTGGTGCTGCTCGATCACCTCTGGTCCGAGTTTTTGCTCGATCAGGCCATAAATGTGAGCTGCCTGCTTTTGACCCAATAGGGTTGTTACGCCGATTGTCCGCTTTGCCATCTTTGGGTCGGATGCGATTCTCTCAATCTCTTCGACGATGTATGCCGCTTCAGGAGGATTTATGTCTCCCTGTCGATATCCGTCTTCAATTCGAACGTCGATCAAGGGAGGATCAAGCCGTTCTGAAGCAGTCGGAAGCCGCAGAGGATTCAGCCTGTGATTGTAGAACTGCGCCTTGGAAAATTCGATGATGGGCGCGACACAACGGAAATGTTCGGTAAGCATGATCGCCCCACCGGCGAAGACCACTTTGCCAAGATCGTACAGCGATTGTTCCTCGCGTAGCGAAGCCCGATAATCGGGGACTTGCCCAGAAAGGTGTCGTGCCGCGAGTTCATCTGCACGCGTCTGGTCGCGTCCGACAAGGTCCGGACTGACCTGCTTATCATCGCCAACGATTAGGATTGTCTTGGCCCGTAGTAGGGCGGGTAATGCCGCTACCGTCGATTGCGACGCTTCGTCAACGATCACGAGATCGAAGAGTCCCAAATCTGCTGGAAGGGACTCTGAAACCCGGTAATGCGGCATAATCCAGCAAGGCAAAGCGCCCTTGGCGCGATCGGATGCCTCACGAGCTTGGCGCCTGTATCGGCCAGCACGTTTCCCAGTACCTCGTCCAATTCTACGAACCGCATCTGCATAGGCGGCAAGTGCCGCCTTGACCCCATCACTAGCCTTCTTGCTGAGCTCCAACCAGGTTCGCAGTTCAATCGAGCGTTCGTATGCTCGTTTGAGGAGAACCTCCTTCTCGCTGCGATCAGTGCCGAGTTCCCTGAGTCGGTGATGCTTGTCGTTCGTATCCAGCCACCCCTCTAGGCGGCGAAGACGCCACCGGTTTTCCCAATCACCGGGTAGAAGTTCGTCCTCAACGCCATTGACCGGATTGGACCTCAAGCGCCGAGCCCATTTTGGTGCACCTGATTTTTCAATGAGGTCTGTTGCCTTCGAAACCTTCGCGAAAGCTTCGTGCTTCCCTTTTATTTCTCTCAGGCGCGTAATGAGCGAATTCCACCCTTCTGCCAGTGCATCGATTGAGATTTCCGGGCTGCCCAAACGCGTAGCTGCCAAGGCACGAAGCTCCGTGCTGATTTCGTATTCGCAAGGCTCAAGCTCGGAGAGGAGAGTGGTGCGCAAACCTTCTGCATCAGCCAATCGATATCGCAGAAGATGAGCATCGACGGCTTCAAGTAGGCTGTGAATTGCCTGCTGATCACCATCCCGCAGAGCAGGGAACGAAACAAATGTCGCATCGACTACTGCCCGGATCTCTCGGCGACTGGCTATCAATGCATTGGCAGCGTCGATATGGTCGAACTGGCGTTTTGCGAGTTGCGCCACGCCCAACTCTTGCCCCTCCAGACGATCACCGATCCCGCCAGCCGCCACGTTGTTCCACGCTGTCTGAAATCGCCGAATTGAAGCCCGTGCTGTGATAAATCGTTGAACGTCGCTCCATTCGTCGGCAGTTGAAGCTGGTTCGCCCAAAACAGTGACCTCACCCAGCTGAGCCTTGAGTTTGGAAGCGAATAACCCGCCAACGAGCCCGACTGCCGGTTTACCTTCGGCCTCTTTCTCAATCGCAACAAGAAACTTCGGATCGCTAAGCGCTTCTTCAGGCACGGAAACCGGTCTGGTCAGGAAGTATTGATACTCGGCTCCAAGCCTTAAAGCCTCTTCGCGCAAGCTCTCCAACGCGGTTAGACGGTCGTCCGGTTCGGTTTGCCCAAGACAAAGAAGCAGCTCGTCAGTCCATGCAAAGGGTGCCCCTGATGCCCGTTGCTCCTCTGCAGATAGTGACTTCAGTTTTGCCGTCAGGTCCCGCAGGCGCGAAACAGTATCATCCCGGTCCTCTCGCAAAGCCGGAAGTTCGCCCTTGCTTATCCTCTCCCTTATCTGCTCGGCTTTAGACAGATCCTTGTGCGCATTGAGGAGCGTTTCGACTGTGGGAAGGCGCTCAAGGTCCGGAAGGCGCGCATTCAGATAAAGGAGGTCGTCACCAACTGCCTTCCGAGCCGTCCTGAGTTCGGCAATGTCGGCATCGGCAAATGCTGGATCGCAGGTTGATGAAACATCCAAATCATCAGGCATCCAAGCTGTTAGTTCCGGCGAGGCTGCGACCATTCTAGCGGCGCGAATTGGTTCGTAAGTGTCGCCATCCAGCGTGATTGGCGAAATTGACGCGCGTCCGATCTTGTCGACTTCTGTATCGATTAGCGCCAATTGCCGGTGCAGCCTGTCAATCTGCTCGTCCAGATCATCAATCTCGTCCTGCAACTCATGCCGCCGCAGCCGTTGCAGTTTTTCGCCGATGATATCGACGGATTCCTGAAACTGCTTAAGGCCGTCGCGATCGCTTTCAAGGAGGCTCACTGCAAGAGGACGCACCGCTTCTGGTAGCTTGTCGCGAAGAACCTTTAGTGCGGGCGCTTTCTGAGATGTCACGAGCACCCGCTTGCCAAGGGCGAGATAGTGGCTGATTATATTTGCGATGGTGTGCGTTTTGCCCGTGCCCGGCGGCCCCTGAACAACTACGCCCGGGCGCACTTCCAGTCGCTGCACCACTTCGACCTGCTCACGGTTGAACGGCAATGGAAAGAACATATCCTTCCCCTCCCCGTTAGAAGTGGTGACGCCAGGAATGCTGGAGATGCCGCGAAACTCGGGATATTCTTCTTCGCTCACCGCATCAGCAGGCTCAACAAGCAAGGAGGCCACTGCCTTCGGCAATTCCGTTGTCCCTTCTCCATCTTCGAGAAGCGCGCGGAACTGACGCAAATCTTCCATCAATTGCGTGGCACGACGCTCTCGCTGAAAGAATGCAAACGCATCGCCGATCCTCAACTGCGTTTCAATCGAAGGGATGATCCCGGGTTGCGTTGGATCTTGATCGGGTAAGTACACAGCATCCGGATCGAGCAAGGCAGCGGCTTGGCGGAGCGGTGGCCCAAACGTCTCCGGCGCAAATGGAGACAGGCTCTCTTCCTCCAGTTCGCCAAGAAATTTCTCGGTTGCGGAGCGCCATTGATCGAGCGCACCCAGCCCCATCTTGTCCAACGCATCCAGCTCAAGACCCGGGTCAGCTTCCATGCGAGGCCTCACCTCGATCGCATGGGTCAACTCGTTCAGGCTGATTTCCTGCGCTACAGTCAGCAAGGGGTACCGCAACCGCTTGCCGTCTCGAAACAAAGTAGCAAAACCGATGCCGCACGTAAGCTCAAGCGGGATATCACTGACGCCTTCGAGCTGTTGGCGCAGCATGAACAGCGCATTGTAGAGCGCGATAGTCTCGCGGCGTGGCGTCTCGGTCTCTACCCAGCTCGCCCAGGCGTTCTTCAGCCAATACTCGAAAAGGAGTTCAATCTCCTCGCGCTCGGCGAAATGCTCGAACGAAACATGCTCGGGAGCATCTTCAGCGGGAATCAATCCTGCCTCGACAAGAACAGCCCCTGCGACCTCGCTCTTCAGTCTCGGCTCGCTTTTGGGATCGTCGCGATAGGTCAGCCAGACCGACAGTTCGGCATCTTCCGGTGCTGGCGGTGCCTTCTTCGGCAACCGGTCGACACGGAGCCATATCGGATCGTCATCGCGCCCGACATCCAGCGCGACACCGGGCAATCCTTGAAGTTCGGTCCCGGTTTTGCGGAAGGCCTTGTGGTCCTGATAGTCCAGAACCGTCTTGAGCTTATCACGCTCGGTGGCTTCGACGTAGTCGATCAGGTCGATCAGGCGATTGATTTCAGGTGCGGCCGGAGCGTGCATCAGCCGTTCGCCCTTTCCTGATTGAGCCGGAACAGGCGCGCCAGAATCTCATCATCTGCCAGCAATCCGGCGCGGAAATCGTCGCCCCAGCCGTAGGCTTCGGCGACTGCTTCATCGAGCGCGAGGTGCGCGTGGTCGAGCCAGGCGGGGTGGGCGTTGTAGAGATTGGTGAGGGTGCGCTTTTTCAGCTCCTTCGCGGCGGCTTCGTCCTTTGGCAGGATACGGTCGGGATAGCCTTCGACCACTTCGGGCACGCGCTCGACCAGGTCGGGCGGATTGAGCCAGTTCTCGCGCAATTCGTTGAGCCGCACCGCCGCTGCCGCAATCGCCTGCGCGCGAGGGTGGTGGGCGCAGGCGGCGGCGGGAATGTCAGGCGTCAGGCCTTCGGGGAAGGGGAAGGTTTCGAAAACCGCAAGTTTGGCATAAGTTACGTCATTGCCGGAGCCAATCCATGAGCAAGTGGCGAGAGTCCAAACGTAGTGGAATTTAGATTCCAGAACCCCAAAAAACGTGAAATCATCGCGTGAGAAGACGACCAGTTTCTGATCAGGAAGTATTGAAGCAGGCAGCAACCCGAAATTGCGATAGCTTGTAACCATCGGGGTAGCCAAATATCGCTCCATGTTGGCCATCGCTTTGCGCATCGCTGGTCGGGCGCGGGCATGGAGCCACCACTTCTCGCGCTCGTTTTTTGCCCGAACCTCAAAGTCCCCGTTGTCGTCCCTTCGTTGTCTATAGGGCTTCACAGTTTTAAGAATGTGCTCAAAGGGCCGTTCAAAAAGTGCTGCGTCGCTTTCAGTCCGCGAAGTTCCAAAATCGATAACCCACTTGTCCGGTCGTGAACCGTTAAAATCATCGCCGTTCAACGTGGGGCGAAGGGTTTGTGAGTTTGGCTGACCGTGTGGGTTCCCAGTGGCAAGTAATAGTTCACGCGCTTGCTCTCCGGTCAGTTCGAATCCTTCCCCGTTCAGGATAACCCCGACAAAGCTGCAACTCTTATTCTCTGGAAGCGCTTTCAGAATAGAGAGATTTGCATCCCCTGATTTCAAATCCGCATGGATCTTGATGACGCTGGTTCCATCCAGTTTCGCCAATCCATCGTGAAGATCAAACCCAATCATTGAGACACGCACCGCCGCGCCCTTTTCATCGAACCATGGCTGGTCCGACCACGCCTCGAAAATCCGGCCATGCTCGACGATAGGCTTTAACACCTCGCGGTTCTGCCCGCCGCGAATGGAATTGGTCGAAACCAGCCCTGCTCTTTCCAGCTTCCCCGCCACCGTCTGGTCCCACGCCCCGGCAAACCAGTAGCAGACCAGGTCCGCCCCTCCAGGAACCCGCGGCCAAGCCTTGCGCAGGGCGACAGTGTAGTCCTCGCCCAGTTCCGCAATCATCTTCTTGTTGCCAAGGAATGGCGGATTGCCGACCACCACATTCGCTTCTGGCCATTCTGCCCGCTGGGGCTTGCCCCTATCGTCCAGCACCGGATTGCCGTGCGCGTCCGTCACCAGCACAGCGTCGCGGTTCTCAATATTGGCGAGTGGCTTCAGGATCGGGTTCTTCGCTGCCTCAAAGCCATTCCGGCGCATCCACTGGATTTCGCCGATCCACACCGACACACGCGCCAGTTCCGCGGCGTAGGGATTGAGCTCAATCCCCATGACGTTTTCGGGTCCGCTCGACGGGAAGCGCGCGGCAAGGGCCGGTGACAGCGCCTCGGCCTCAAGGTTCGTGCGATGCTCGATATCCTTGAGCGCCAGCAGCGACAGATAGAGAAAATTACCCGATCCGCAGGCGGGGTCGAGCACGCGAAAATTGCGCAGCCGCTCGTGCCATTCGGCTTGCAAACGCTTGGCTTCAGTCTCGGCCCGCGTCTTTGCCCCGCCTGTCGCCTTTTCAGCCTTGGAAATCGCCTCCACGATCTTTCCCCGAACCGCTTCCCATTCGGACATCAACGGGCGGATGATGACCGGTTCGACAATCTGCATGATCTTTTCGCGGTCGGTGTAATGCGCGCCAAGCTGGCTGCGCTTGTCAGGGTCGAGCCCACGCTCAAAGAGCGTGCCGAGGATGGAAGGATCGATCTCCGACCAGTCCAAAGCGGCGGCAGCAATCAGGTTATCGATATCCGCGCGTTCGAGGGGCAAAGTGCTATCATCGTCGAACAACCCGCCGTTAAACCACTCGACCTTTGTGAAGCCGACTAGCCCCCCCGATTTCATCGCCCCGAACAGGATCGCTGCGTTCGTGGCAAAGGTGTCAGGCTTGGGCGCGCTCGCCTTGAGCATGGCGGTGAACATGTGATCAGGCAGCAGGCCTACGTCCTCGGCGAACATGCAGAAGACGAGGCGATTGACGAAGTGGGCGACAGCGTGCGCTTCATGCCCGCGCGCGCGCAAACGCTGGGCCAGCTGAGAGAATTCCTCCGCCGCCTCTTCGGTGAGCATTTGCCGCGTCTTGGCGGGCTTCAAACGCTCAGGATCGAGGAAGCAATTGCGCAGCAGATCACGCGTGGCGCCGTCCAGCAGGTCATCGAGCGCAAATTCGTGCACCTCCTGCACCGTATTGGTCCAGTTGGTGTGGACGCGAAACCGGTCCATGTCGCTGACGATCAGCAGCGGGGGATTGTCGAGTGCGACGGCATATTGCTGAAGTTGGGCGAAGGCACGATCCAGGTCTTTCTTCTTGCCCTTGTATTCCCAGGCGAAACATTCTTTCCGCCAAACGTCGGCCCAGCCCTCACCGCCACCGGTCTTTGACGCACCCTTCTCAAAGGTGAACCATTCTCCCTTGGGATCGGCGCTGATCGGATCTTCAATGTCGAGCAGGCGGCAGATGTCATTGAAGTGCGACTGGGAGGCAGTGCGCTCTTTCAGCTCTGCAGCGCGCCATTTCTGGATAAACTCAGCAGGTGTCATGAGTGGCGGTTACTCCGCAGCCTCCCGCTCTTCTTCTGCGTAGTAATCCTCTTCCTCGTGATCTGACGGAACCTGGGCCTCCCTCAAAGCCTCCTTGCCCATCGCGCTTTCGATGATGGCCAATAAGCGCCGTCTTCGATCGTCCATGAAGCCGTCGAAGTCGTCTGCGTGGAGGTAGCTTTCCTCGATCTCGTGGCTTTCTAGGATTGCTGTTAAACGATCAGGGGCAATGGCAGGATTGCTATCATTACCCTTGGTCAGTCGGCCCAGATAGGAAGAGGGAGCAACTCCGCCGAGCATTCGGTTGGTGCCTGACGCAATCGGCGTCTTGTTGACGATGCTGTTGTAGATCTCCGGCCCAATCTCGACACTCTTGCACCAAGCCTGCGGGAATATGTGATGGATGTCGACATTCTCGTCAAAGAACACAGCTTGGTCATAGGGTTGGCCCGACTTGAAGTCCTCTGCCCCGCATTTCATCAGCAATGCATGGACGCCCTTATAAGCTGCCGAAAGCCTCGAGCGAAGGGTGCGCAATCGGCGCTCTTCAAAGCTGGCCCGCTGCACCGTCTGAGGTTCAGCGCCCCCAGTCACCCATGTCTTAAAGTCTCGGATATCAAGCGCGAAGCGGCTCTCAACTGCCGAGCCGTAGAGCTCTCCCAACACGCCGCACCAGTACCATTGCGCCAGCTTCTGACGCACCGCGTCGTTCTCCCACGTGTTTCCAAGCTCCGCCAAGATCGCAGCAAGTGGGACTAACTGGGTCTGATAGGGCAGGTCGCGTGCCTTGAATATCTTGAGCGAATGCAGAAACTTGGCAGCTGCGATGTAGCCAGCTTCGACCTTGGGCGCGAACTTCTGATAAGCCGAAAGTGGCACTTGGAGCAGACTATTGCGCGTGGCGCTGATGGCAGGCGGCTCTTTGCCTGCTGCGATGGCTGTCTCACGCACTTCCTTTGTATGAAGCAAGGAGATTGCCTGGAGGAACTCGACGGGCTCAATCTTGTCTAGCACCGGTTGGGTCGAAACCAATCGCTTGCGGCGTTCTTTCCAGTCGTCGCGGAGATGGAATTCCTCTGCCGCATACATGGCTGTCACAAGCTCGAATGCATCGAGCGGCTTCCCGCCGGTATTCACCTTCTCAAATACGAGGCAGACAGCTGCCCTGCTCGTGTCCTTGCCCAGTTTGATAACCGGCACCTGATACTGGGTGAAATTGTTGACGACCTCCTGCATGAAGTCGTTGACCAGTTTGAGATGCTCTGCGCGCTGAGCGAGATCCTTGTAGATCCAGGCTGTTGCAGCCTGATTCCAGATATGCGCCTCAAACATTCGGTCGATCGGGAAATGCAGGTGTTCGAACTCGTTCTCCTCGGTTGAAAGATCGAGCTTGATGTCCCGCCCAAAGTTCTCGCGAATGATCCGGTCTTCGGGGACTGGCACAATGGCTTCGCTGCGCGGGACATCGGGATTGAGCGCTGCGCGAATGTCGAAGTAGAAATGCAGCTTGATCGGTCGCTTCTTTACAGTCTGGGTCGAGACTGGAACGCTTGTGTAGGTCGACTGGTAGAGCGAGGTCATGCGCTGCTGGCCATCGAGCAGGTAAGCCTCAATATCCTTGGAGGGAGAGGGCGCGCCCTCAACAGGGCGAACCGCAAACGATACTTCGCCCGATGCATCCAAAGTCATGAGCGCTCCGACTGGGAAGCCCTCCGAAATTGAAGCCAAGAGATCGGTGATGCGATCTTGATCCCAAACCCAACCCCTCTGGAAATCTGGCAGCTGAAGCTTTCCATCATGGCACTCGCGCATCAGGTCGCTGAGCTTGTAAGGATTAGTCTGAAATGACGTCGTCAAGATTGCCCCCTTGCGATCTGATTAGCGGTTGTTTGACTTGATAAAGAAGTATTTAGCAAGAATGTAATTGGCGCAATTTGTCCTCTATCTTGCCAATTGTGATAATCAACGGTTGGTTTAGCTCCATCAATTCTCACACTCACGCTTTCAAAAGCTTCAGTGCAGCAGCGCTGGTGCGGGTCGATAATGCTTCGGCAATTGGCGCGACAGCATTCTCAGGCGGATTGCCGGGCACCTGAACCCCCTTCTCAATTTCCTCCGTCACTACGTCAGCAAGGTCACTCACCCTGCGGCGAATGTACGGAGCACCCAGCCCTGCTTCGTCCGCGAACCTCGCCACGCATTTACTGTCAAATTCTTCGAGGGTCGCCGCGCGGCCAAAGCGCATTGCGAGCCTTGGCGACAACTCATTCCACATATGCGTGGCAACAAGGTCGTAAAGCGGGGCAAGCGCTACTTCGCCGTTTTCCCGGCGCAGCAGACTGTAGTTCTTCGCGTGGGCATCGGCGTTGCCGATGATGAGATTGAAGATCGCCGCGTCAGCTAGCTTTAGCACCTCGCGCGCGGGTCGGGTCGCAGCGCTGCGCAACAGTGCGAAGCTATCGCTGAAAGTCGGCCCGCCCTCCGCCGCGTATTTGCGGTTCGAGGGGACGCTAAGTGCCTGAGCGAAGTCCTCCTGATGCAGACGGTGCGTCTTTCCGTCGAGCATCATCCGGTCATAGCGTTCGACCAGCAGCAACGGCTTGCCGGCCACCTCGCGCCACTCTGCATAGGCAGCATCAATGCCCACCGCGCGGGCCAAGGCGAGGCAAAAGGCCTCATTTGCAGCCAATCCAGCAAAGCGATCCGGTTCAGGCTTGATCAGATGCGTGGATGGTTCGCCGGGACGAGGGATCGCAATGCCACAGTCCGCAGTGAGCACCACCGGCAGTTTGCTCTGTGCCCCTGCAAGGCTGAGCCTCGCGCCGCCCTCGCCTGCCAGCATGGGTACGGCAGGCAACCGATCGAGCAGTGCCGCCAGCTCGTTCTCTTGCAGTGGTTCTGGAGCGGTCTCGGATTGTTCTTGGACCGGTTTTGCATCTTTGGGCAGGAATGCGAGAGCACCGGCAACATCTCCGCCCAAGGCCTCAAGCAGGCGAAACGGATTGTCGGGCGAAACTCCAAGTGCTCGAGCGATAGCGGTGCGCTGGCTTTCTTCGGGAAGCAGTCCGCCAAAGACGGCCTTGCACGCATGGTCTTCATATGGCGCTTGCTGCTTAGGCATCGCATGGGAAAGCGCCGGGGCAGTTTCATCAGCCAGCCAGTCAGGCGCATACACGAAATGCATCGCGCCGCCCTTGTCGATCGAGAGTTCGCCTGCCAGTCGCTCGTCCCACCAGACGACCAGCGTATCCAGAATTGGCAGCTTCACTCCGCCTCATCCTTCTTGGGCGAATCCGCTCGACCCGCAATCACCATCCCGTCGGGCCTTTTGATCTGCAATTCACATCCCAGTGCCGAAATTACATCTAAAACCTTGCCCATCTGGACAGTTGGTTTCCCCCGCTCCAGCTCAACGAGAAAGCGCAAGCCGACGCCGCTTGCAGCAGCCAGCTCGTCCTGTCGCAGACCAAGCTCCTTGCGTTCATCGCGAATGATTTGGCCAATAGCGGCAACATTGAGCATGAGCATCACCTTTCCCGAACGGGAAATCTAAGCGAATAGTGTATCAATCTCAAGATAATTTTCCCGAAAGGGATATTTGGTGCTCGAAGAGCGGCTATGGAGGGAGCGCTTTCCCGTACGGGACATATTCTACGTCTCCAAAATCTTGTGATACTCAGCCAAAAGTTACTCAAAATCGGAGGCTCAAATCGCAATTCAGGGAAGCCGGGGAGCAATTGTGGTAAAGAGCCCTCCAAACGCCCCGTATTCCCGTTAAACCACAAGTGGTTGCATCAGCCTACTTGCCACCTCCGTCTCCGCCATTTTCTTCTGATTCAGCAAGATATTCCGCAGCTGATTGCGGATGTATCCAAGAGCGCGCCTAGCCGCGCTCCAACTGCTCCAGCCGCTCACTGAGAGAAAGCCATTCGGCTTCTGCTTCATCAAGCTGATCTGTCAAGCGCGCCCTCCGAGCCATAAGCTCGCTCATGGGCAAGTTAGTCGTCCCAGCTGATGCATTAGCAGGCTCATACATTGCCCGATCAATTTCGGTGCGTTCGGATTGCAATTTCGCCATTTTTTTCTCGAGACCAGCGATCTCGGCCTTCAATGCCCTGTGCTCAGCGCGATCCTTGGCCGATTTTCCACGACCCGCTTTGGTGGACTTAGCCCCGCGTTCCTTCTTTGGCTGGCTTAGACCCAGAACAAGGTTGATATAGTCCTGCATGCTTCCGGCATATTCTTTTGCAGTCCCCTGATCGACCAACACAAGCCGGTCAGCGCTAAGTTCCACCATATGGCGATCGTGACTGATCAGGATCACCGCACCGGAATAATCGTTAAGCGCTTGCACCAAGGCCTCTCGCGCATCGACATCAAGGTGGTTTGTCGGCTCATCTAAAATCAGCAGATGGGGCGCATCGCGCGTCACCAATGCCAGCGCGAGACGCGCACGTTCGCCGCCCGACAATTTACCCACTTTGCTTGTCGCGAGACTTCCAGAAAATCCGAAGCGTCCCAATTGCTCGCGTATGGCGGATTGCGGTTTGCCTTCCATTGCCCGGTTCATATGCTCAAGCGGGGTTTCGTCACCGGCGAGCTCTTCCACCTGATATTGTGTGAAATAGCCAACCTTCATTCGGCCAGGCGCGTTGACCTCACCGTGCATCAGCGGAAGCTGCGCAGCCAGCAGCCTGGCCAGCGTGGTCTTGCCATTGCCATTGCGCCCGAGCAGCGCGATCCGGTCATCGGGCTCAATCCGCATGCTAACCCGCTGGAGTATCGGAGTATCCGCTTCGTACCCAACTGCAGCCATATCCATGGTGATCATTGGTGGCTTGAGCTCACCAGGATTGGGGAAGTCAAAGCTGAGCGATGGATCTTCCATAAGCGCTGCAATCGGTTGCATCTTGGCCAGCATTTTTGCCCGCGATTGCGCTTGTTTGGCGGTGGATGCACGGGCGCTGTTGCGCGCGACATAATCCTCCAGCCTCGCCCGCTGTGCGTCCTGCGAGGCTTTCGCCGAGGCTAGCTGCGCAGCGCGCTCCGCCCGCTGCTTTTCAAAGCTGTCATAACTGCCCGGATAAAGCGTCAGCCTACCGCCCTGTAAATGCAGGATGTGATCGGCTACTTTGTTGAGGAGGTCACGTTCGTGACTGATCAGCAGCAATGTTGCCGGATAGCTCTTCAGAAAATTCTCGAGCCAAAGCGTTGCCTCCAAATCGAGGTGGTTCGACGGCTCATCCAAAAGCAGCACATCGGGTTCTGAAAACAGCAGTGCGCCCAATGCCACTCGCATTTTCCAACCGCCGGAGAAGCTGTCGAGTGGTTGGCGCTGCATTGTTTCGTCGAAACCAAGCCCCGTCAAAATCCGCGCTGCACGCGAAGGTGCGCTGTAAGCGTCGATTGCAAGCAAGCGATCATGCACATCGCCTAGCCGATCCATGTCGGTGCAAGTCTCGGCCTCTTTGAGCAATTGCGCACGCTCTACATCTGCGGCGAGCACGATCTCCTCGGGGGTGATCGACCCGCTCGGCGCATCTTGTGCGATATAGCCCAGACTGAGCTTCGATGATTTCAGGATCGCGCCTTCGTCGGGCTCAATCTCGCCGATGATCGCCTTCATCAAAGTCGATTTGCCACCGCCATTGCGGCCGATCAGCCCTACCCGCGCGCCCTGCGGAATTGCCGCACTTGCGCCTTCAAGGATAGGGCGGCCGCCCAGCCGAACAGTGACATCATCAATTGTTAGCATGGACGCGCCCCTAGCAACTCAAGCGGCGCGGCCCAATGGCTTTAATGCAAGGCGAGCAATTTGATTGAGCACTTGCATCGCCGCGCGAGAAGCGTAGCGCGGCAAGCATGGATATGGAAAACCTGCTGCAACGCTATTTTGGCACCACTGATCTCGCCGAGGTGCAAGTTAACGCGATCCCGATGGCGACCGACCGCATGCTGGTCGATTTTGGGCTTGAGAAGGACTCTGGAAAGCGGTTTGCCCTTTGGAGCCTGCTGCATATTCTGGATGCGGCGCCCGAACTAGATGTAGCCTTTGAGGAAGAGGCCGAACGGGAAGCGGCGCGCAACTTCATGGATATAATAGCGTCCGCGGGATAGCGTTAGCCGCTGAGTCCCCTCTTTTACTGACCATAAAGCACCGGGGAGGCACGCCGCGGGAGGGCGCAGCGTGCCTCTTTGATGCGCCGCCAACCATAGCCCCTACGGGAAGAAAGAGCGATTTTCTCTCAGTGGCTTGCACCGCTGAACCATGGTGTGACGGCACACGTAACCGTTAGAACTTGAGCTTCACCCCAACTTTACCGCCGAAGCTCTGATAGTCTTTAGACAGATCGCTCTCGACTTGGAGGAAGCCGGAAAGCGGCCCACCATTATCGACCGAGATGCCCGCTTCCAGATTGCCGTACGTATCAATCGGGTTGTTCTGGAAACCGATCTCTCCGTCATTGATGAGGAAGCGAACATCGGCTTTGCCATCGAACTCATGCACCAGATTGGTACCGAGATAGTAGCCGATGTTAGCGCCGCTTGCGGTCTTGCTTTCACCGCCAAAGCGGATGCCAGCGGTCCCGCGGGCGCCGTTCACATTGTCGAAGACAAAGGTTTGAGCCTCGATCACCAGATCATCAAGATTAGTCTTTTGGAGATCAAAGGCAGCGTTCGGCTCAACATAGAAGCTGTCATCGCCAAAGCGATACCCTGCTTGCGCACGAAGGCCAAAGGCCTGCCCATCAAGCGTTCCGTTGAAGCCTGCACCCGTCGGGTCAGACAAATCGCCAGAGATGCTGTCAAACTTGACCAGAGCATCTGCAAAGAACGAGCCCGCCGCATAAGAGGCTGACAGACCAATGTTGAGCGTGTCAAAATTGATCCGGTTGCCGTTCTCATCCTGACGCGCAGTTGAGCTGAGGAAGCCGCCTGTGACGCCCAGTGTAAAGGCATCGCCCAGCGCATAATCGGCGCCGCCTTGGAGGCCGAAGAAGTCCTGCGAGTAATCAAGCGCCGCATCATTGAGGCCAAGGCCAGCCCGATCGCGGAAAGTCTCTTCCCGATTAGCGGATGCGCCGTAAGCAACCACCCAGACAGGTGTACCTTCTCCAGCGCTCTCGTTCGCACGAGAGTTAACGCGCTGGTCAGCCCATGCATCTGCGCTGCGATACCACAGCGCCTGCGCATTCTCAGCGATCTTGGTGCCTTCAAACACGCGTTCACTCAAGATGACTTCGAATGAGAAAGTGTTTGCGGCAGCATCAAAGCTGAGGTCTGCATTGAGGAATGGAGTGATCTGCTGACCATCGCCGAGAACAAAAGCGGTTGCTTCTGTACCCGCGCCCGCTTGGACAACCACAAAGTCCTGATTGAAGCTGAACCCTGAGCTGATTGCGTTGAGCGCAATCGTAGTCGTGCCCGTTGCCGCGCCTCCGATGATCAGCTGATCGGAAGTGCTTGCGGCAAAATCGACATCCAAGACAATATCGCCGCCTGTGCCCACGAAATCGCCCGAAGTGGTGAAGGTGCCGGTTGCAGCGCCATCGGCCAGCGACAGCGTGCCGCCTGACTGAAGCGTCTCAAGCCGGTCAAACTGAACCGCCCCGGTGGCTGCGATTGTGCCCGTGTTTACAAGCGTGTCATCGCCATCACCAAAGTCGCTGGTACCCGCAGCTGCAAAGGTGCCGCTATTGGTGAAGCTATCATCAGCTGCGGCAAACTGGATCGCGCTGGAAAGCGTGCCAGAGTTATCCAGTGTGATCGAGCCAGTCTCCGGTCCGCTTGCAAGAACCGCGAAGTCCCCGCCAGACAGGTTGCCGCTATTGTTGATGGTCACCGCGCCGCCGCCTGTTGCAACGTCCAGACCGTTCTGCGTGCCGCTTGTTGTGCCGCCAACGCTAAGGTTGATCGTGCCTGCACCGGTGGTGGTGGCCGCAACGCCAGCAATCGAACCGGTGATATCGCCAGCAGTTTGCACATCGACCACGCCGCCATTGGCATTGGCTGCAACGCCATTGCCGCCTGTGCCAATGATCGCGCCAATGTCAGTGACAGTGATATTGCCGCCCTGCGTAAGCAGATCGAGGCCATCGCCTGCCTGGCCTTCGACCAGATCAATCGTGCTGATCGTGATGTCGCCAGTGGTTGGGCGCACATAAATGCCGTCAGTCGCGCCAATGACGCTGCCCGAGGAACCCTGCACCGTGACATTGCCGCCGGTTGATCGCGCATCAATGCCGAAGCCGCTCGTGCCGGTGACCACTGCGGTGGAGCCCAATGTGATCACAGTGTCACCCGAGGTCGCATTGCTGTCGATCCCAACCGCGCCGGTCACTTGGTCCACCAGCATGGTGACCCCGCCTGCGCTAAGCTGATCAGCGAAGATACCTGCGGTGGCGCCAGTGACGGTGCCTGCTGAGCTATCAATTGCCAGATCTGTACCAGACGCTGCATTGCTTGCGCTAATGCCTGCGCCCTCAGTGCCAGTCGCGTTGGCCGCAGTGACAGAAAGCGAACCGCTGCCGTTATTGACCGCTGCGATACCATTAGCGCCGCCGCTTACGCTGCCAGCGCTGCTGTCAATCGCAAGGTTCGTGCCAGCATTATCCGCCGCGATGCCGTCGCCGGCTTCGCCGATGATGTCGGCCGTGGTGAGGATCAGCTCGCCCGTGCCGTCATTATCTGCATTGATGCCGTTGGTCGCGCCAGTGACTGTGCCTGCAGAGCTGTCAATCGAGAGATCACCCGCGCTCGCTGCTGTGCTCGCGTCGATCCCAGCACCTTCCGTGCCTGTCACATCAGCTGCCACGACCGAAGTGAGACCAGTCCCGCTATTGCGCGCCAGAATGCCTGAGATAGCGCCAGAGACACTGCCCGCAGAGCTATCAATCGCCAAGTCGCCGGTGCCCGCCGCATTTTGAGCGTCAATGCCTTGACCCGAAGAGCCAGTAACACCAGCAGTGGTGATCGTCAGATCGCCTGTCTCAATATTGCGAGCGTAAATACCATCGGTGCCGCCAGTGACTGTACCAAGAGTGCTGTCAATGGTGATATCTGCCCCGGCTGTTCCGGCGCCCTCGCCGCTTTCAGTGGCGTAAATGCCAGTGCCGCTTGTGCCGGTCACATCGCCGGTCACAATCGTCAGATTACCCTGTGATGAGCTGACATTGGAGGCGAAGATACCATCACGCCCGCCAACAACTGCGCCAGCTGTGCTGTCGATGCTCAGCTCATTGCCATAATTGGTAGCATTGATGCCCGCTTGGCCGCCAGTCACATTGGCCGCAGTGATCGATAGCGAGCCAGTGCCATAACCAGACTGGAATGCCTCAATCCCTGCAATACCGCCGCTGACATCACCTGCGACCGTGTTAATCACAAGGTCGCCGTCTTCTGCATCGTTCAATGCGTAGACACCGCTGCGAACCTCACCGGTGACATCACCAGTCGTGATCGAGAGCGTGCCGCTGCCATAGCTGACAGCACTGATGCCGGATTGACCGCCGGTGACCGCGCCAGCACTGCTATCGATGCTCAGGCCATTGCCCGCAGTATTAGCGTCAATACCATCACCGGTAGTGCCGGTCACATTGGCTGTCGTAACTGTTGTAATGCCGGTGCCAGTATTGCTGGCAACGATACCGTCAGTAACGCCGGTGATCGTTCCCGCGACTGTATTGACCAGCAGATCAGTACCAGCCGCCGAGGCCGTGATACCCTCACCGCCAGTGCCCGTCACATCAGCCGTGGTCACACTGGTAGCGCCAGCGCCGCTGTTCACCGCGCGGACACCGATTGCGCCCGTCACACCGTAATTGGTGGTGTCGATAGTCACATCACCTGAGGCAGAGCCATCAACGCCGTAAGTCTCGCCAGAAACTACGCCTGAGGTGCCAATGGTCACGCTCCCGCCATTGTCAGCATAGGCTGCAATTGCGATGCCGCCCGTCGCGGTGATCCCGCCATCAAAACCGACATTGTCGATAGTGATGTTGCCACTATCCGCATCGGCAAAGATACCGTTTCCGCCAAGGCCCGTGACCGTGCCGATATCAGTGACCGCAATATCGCCGCCGTTTGATACCAGGTTAAGCCCGTCGCCCGCTTGGCCCGTCACACTGTCGAGACCAGACACAGTGATGTCTGCGCCTTGCGTGCTCAGCGCGATACCTGTGGTCGCGCCGACCACATTGCTCTCTACGCCGGTCCCGCCGGTCAGGATAATATTCGCACTATCTTGCGCGGTCGAAGCCAGAATGCCTTCAGCGCTCTCGCCCGTCACATTGCCGACGGTGATCGTCAGATCGCCAGAGCCAGCGTGATTTGCGTAAATACCGCGATTGCCGCCCATGACTGCGCCTGCGCTGGTGTCAATGACCAGCGAGTCAGATGCAGCATCGGTAGTGACATTCATGCCGTCACCATTTTCAGAACTCACGACGCCAGTGATGATCGAAGTCGAGCCCGGCCCAGTGTTGTTTGCTGCAATACCGGCTTGTCCGCCGCTGACTGCGCCCGCGCTTGTATCAATCACAAGGTCGCCATTGGCCACATTTGCCGAGATTGCGGTGTCTGCGCCGGTGACGTTTGCTGTCGTGATCGAAATTGAGCCTACAAAATTGTGTGCAACGTCAATGCCGTCCTGACCGCCTGTTACAGCGCCCGCAGTCGTATTGATCGTTGTATCGCCGGCTGTCTCGGCGTTGCGCGAAAAGATACCGTCACCAGCGGTGCCAGTAACATCAGCCGTCGTGATCAAAGTATCGCCGGTGCCATTGTTCAGCGCGTTAATGCCATTCTGCACGCCAGTTACCGCACCAGCGCTACTGTCGATCACAAGGTCAGTGCCCTCGTTGCGCGCATCAATGCCGTTGAAATCAACGCCAGTGCCGGTGACATCAGCCGTCGTGATCGATAGGGCACCCGTACCTAAGTTTTCAGCCAGAATGCCGTTTTCGCCGCCAGTAACGACGCCCGCGACAGTGTTGATGATCAAATCAGTACCGCCGTCATTTTCAGCTTCGATACCGTGCTGCTCTTCACCGGTTACATCAGCGGTGGTGATCGAAAGAGCACCCGAGCCCCGGTTGCGCGCAAAGACGCCTGTGCCTTCGCCCAATACGCTGCCGTAAGAGGTGTTGATTGTAAGGTCAGCGCCGTCATTGAAAGCCTCAATACCTTCATCGCCCGCACCCGTGACATCAGCGGTGATGATTGTCAGCGAGCCTGATCCGTCATTGTCACCTTCGATTCCTTCAAAATCGCCAAACACAGCGCCTGCGCGGGTGTCTATGGTAAGGTTAGTGCCCTCGTCAGAATTATACGCGTAAACGCCGTAGTCACCCCCCGTGAGCGCCGCGGTCGTGATAACGACTTCGCCTGTGCCGTAGTTTCTGGCGTAAATTGCGTCATCATCGGCAGCTGTGACTGTACCAGCCGTGGTGTCGATGATGAGGTCAATGCCATAGCTGTAAGCGCGGACACCAAAATCCCCGCCAGCGGTCACATCGCCGGTCGTGATAGTGGTGCTTCCGGTGCCTTCGTTCCGGACATAAATCCCATCATTGCCTGCCACGACTGCGCCCGCGGTTGTGTCGATTGTAAGATCGCCAGCCGTTCCGGCATTGCGAGCATAGATGCCATAACCAGCAGTGCCAGTAACATCAGCTGTGGTGATGGTCGTGGCGCCTGTACCATTATTGGTTGCGCTGACGCCATCAGTGCCGCCGCTCACCGCGCCCGCGGCGGTGTTGATGGTAAGGTCGGTTGCATCAAAACCGTTAGACACGCCCACAGCGAAGCCATTCTCGCTAGAGACATTGGCGGTGGTCACAACAGTGCTGCCGGTGCCGCCATTGAATGCATCTATCCCAGACACATATGTTCCTGTGCCTGAATTCGTAACAGCCCCCGCCGACGTGTCGACGATGAGGTCAGTGCCGCTAGTCGTCACAGTGATTGCAGCATCATCGACGCTTGTGACATCACCAGTGATGATCGACGTTAGACCTGCGGAATTGTTAAGCAGGGCAACGATGCCGCGAGTTCCGCTGACGGTGCCAGCGGTGGTGTCAAGAAAGACATCGGTGCCCTCGCTCCTAACCAAGATCGCATCATCGCCACCTATGACATCAGCTGTCGTAATTCTTGTGACACCTGTGCCATTGTTGTCGACATCGATACCGTCAGAAGCGCCCGTGACAACGCCCGCTGTCGTATCAATGCTGATCGTTCCGGCATTGGCGTCAAAGTTCTGCGCTCTGATGGCGTCACCATTTGTGGCGGTGACATCGGCAGTGGTGATCGAAAGATCGCCTGTGCCGCGATTGTCAGCGGTGATCCCACCGACAGCTCCTGTGACGCTGCCCGCAGTGGAATTGACAATAAGGTCACTGCCGTAAGTGCCTTCGCCATCATCGCTCGCGTCAATCCCGAAGCGCGTCAGGCCGGTCACATCACCCGTCACAACCGAGGTGATGCCAGTGCCTTCGTTCTCGGCGCGAATGCCATTTCCTTGGCCGCTAACCGTTCCCGCGGTTGTATCGATCAAAACGTCGGTACCAAAGTTCCTTGTCCTAATCCCGTCGCCATAGGAGCCTGAGACATTGGCGGTGGTGATCGACAAAACGCCGCTTCCGCCGTTGGAGGCATTGACACCGTAAGTACCGCCGCTGACCGCGCCTGAGACCGTATCAATCGTGAGATCGCCAGCCGTTGCGAAATTGCGCGCGTTAATGCCATCATCCGAAATGCCAGTAACATCAGCCGCTGTGATCGCAGTATTGCCGCTGCCATAGTTGGTAGCGCGAATGCCGCTTCCGGCCGCTGTTACCGCGCCCGCCGTGGTGTTTACGGTGAGATCGGTACCGCTATTTCGCGTGAAAACTCCATTGCCGACCGTGCTGTCAATCGCACCCGATGTAATCGAGAGCGCACCTTGGCCGCGATTATTCGCATAAATCCCGGTGTTGTTGCTCGTCACGCTGCCAGCTGAGCTATCAATGACAAGATCCTGCGCGGCCGAGCCGTTGGTCGCAAGAATGCCGATACCAGGACCTTCTCCGCTTCCCTCTCTTGCGAATACGTCCCCAGTGGTAATTTCAGTCGAGCCATTCCCTTCATTCCGGGCAATGATACCGTTGAACGTCGCATCAACGGTGCCCGCAGAGCTATCAACTGTAAGAGCGCCAGTACTGGCGAAGTTTTCTGCCACGATACCGACATTTCCACTATTAACATTGGCAGTGGTTATTGAAAGATCGCCGACGCCTCTGTTTTCAGCATCAATCGCGTCGGTGGCGCCGGAAACGGTGCCCGCAACGGTCTTGATCGTGATATCGCCTGCACCGTAGCCTGCTTCGCCATATTCACGAACGAGGATGCCTGCGCCAGTCTGGCCTGTGACATCAGCCGTTACGATTGTGGTCGATTGATTTTCGGCATAGGCGCGACTGAAGGCGTAAATGCCGCGATTGGCGCCGGTTATCGCACCAGCGCTGGAATCGATCATGACAGAGCCAGAGCCATAGGCCGTATCGACATTGATGCCGTCGCCAGCCGAACTGGTCACATCGGCGGTAGTGATGGCGACGTTCGCCTCGCCGCCCTCACCGTCTATATCAACGTCAATGCCAGTGGTATCGCCGCTTACCGTGCCAGCCACACTGTTGATGGTGACATCGCCATAGCTGAGAACGGAGATCCCGTCTTCGCCGCCGCTTGCATCAGCGGTCGTGATCGACAGATCATCATAGCTGAAGTGGAACACCTCAATGCCGTCATCGCCGCCCGATACAGCACCCGCGCTGGTATCGATGGTTAGCGAGCCGGAACCGAAACCGGTGTAAGCGTAAACACCATCGATATCGCTGGCGGTGACATTGCCGGTCGTAATTGCCGCGTCACCTGAGCCATCATTCCGCAGATAGACCCCGAAACTGTCGCCGTTCACTTCGCCAGCTGTCGTGTCGATGGTGATGTCCTGGCCGCTATTGTATGCGACCACAGCGCCGCCGTAGTCAGAGGAAACATCGCCAGTCGTGATAGTAGTATTGCCAGTGCCGTAAGCGCGCGCCGTGATACCTGAGGATCGGCCCGTTACCTGCCCCCCGGCGGTGTTAATCGTGAGGTCAGTCGTCGAAGCGCCCGAATAGGCATAGATGGCATAGTTGCCCTCGCCATCGACACCGCCAGTCGTGATCGTGGTGGTGCCAGACCCATAATTGCGGGCTTCAATGCCCCCGCCGCCGCTTGTCACCGCGCCTGCACTGGTGTCAATAATCAGATCGCCAGTACCCGGCCCTTGATTGATCGCACTAATGCCATAGCCGGAGCCGCCAGATACGGCTCCTGTTGTGATCGAGAGGTCACCAGTGTCGAAGTTGAAGGCGTCAATCCCATCCTCAGCGCCGGTCACGGTGCCAAGAGTGGTGTTGATTGTGATGTCAGCGCCGTTGCCGGCCTCGCCATCGTCGCGCACATTGATGCCGTCGGCCGCAAGGCCGGTAACGTCAGCGGTCGTAATGGTCGCGTTTTGCTCGTCGCCATAATTGCGCGCGCGAATGCCGTTTTGAGCGCCTTCGACCGCGCCCGCGCTGGTGTCGAGGATCAGCTCACCACCGATGATATCGTTGATGACATCCACGCCGTTGCTGGATTGGCCGGTAACCGCTGCCGTAGTGATCGTGACCGCGCCCGTGCCTTGGTTGCGGGCTTGGATGCCACTATCTGCGCCCATCACGGTGCCCGCCGAGCTATCAATGATGAGGTTGCCTGTAGTGGAGTCTTGATTGCGTGCTGCAATGCCATCGCCAACCGTACCTGTGACGTCAGCGGTAGTGATCGAGAGATCGCCAGTGCCGGAGTTCGCGGCATAGATGCCATCGCGACCACCCGTGACGGTGCCCTGAGCGGTGTCGATGGTGACGTCAACGCCAGCGCCTTCCTCACCACTGTCGTTAACATTGACGGCGTCACCGTCGGTGGCTGACACATCAGCTGTAGTGACCGAGATATCTCCTGTACCGTAATGATCAACCAAGATCCCCCGATAGCTGCCGGTCACAGAGCCAGCCGAGCTGTCGATTGTGAGGTCGCCAGAGATCGCATCGGCATTGGTGTTGATAGCAACGATACCGATGCTGCCGCCGCTCACATTGCCGGTCCGGATGATCGTGTCACCCGTGCCGTTGTTCGTGGCCCGGATGCCTTCGTTTTCACCCGCCACATCGCCTGAGGTACTGTCGATGGTAAGGTCGCCAGAGGCAGCCTGATTTGTGGCAGAGATCCCTTGAGCGAAACCAGGCGCAGGGCCATCAATGTAGCCACCAGATACATCGCCGGTGGTGATGATAGTGTTGCCACTGCCAGAATTCGTGACAACGATACCGGCTGAATTTCGCCCGCCAGCAGTGACCGAACCAGCCGTGGTGTTGACCGCTACATCGCTGCCTGAGTGGCTGACGCGGATCGCGTCTCCGCCTGTTTGAGAATAGACCTCGCCTGTCGTGATGCTGGTGATGCCAGTGCCAGTGTTGGTCGCCAAAATCCCTGTAGCATCATAGGCGTAAACGCGCCCCGCCGTTGTATCGATGACAAGGTTTTCGCCCTCATTCACCGCTTCAACCGCATCGCCAGCTTCACCGTAGGAGCTTACATCGCCTGTGGTGATGTTGGTGGAGCCGGCTCCATTGTTCTGCGCATCAATTCCGCCGTAAATGCCAGACACCGCACCTGCGCTGCTGTCGATAGTCAGATCGCCCGTCGACGCGTTGGCGTTTCTTGCAAGAATACCCGCTGCTGACTGGCCGGTCACATCCGCAGTGGTGATCGAAAGATCACCAAGAGCTTTATTGGTGGCCTCAATGCCGTAAGTCGCACCGGTGACATCGCCTGCCGAACTGTCGATTGCAATTCCGCCAGCGCCATAGGCACCTATGCCATATGTACCAGCGACAATACCCGAACCACTTTGTCCAGTGACATCGCCTGTGGTGATGGTAGTGGGCGATTCATAGCCGCGATTGTAAGTGTAGATGCCGTTATTGCTGCCAGTAACGGCGCCAGCGCTTGAATCGATGCTGATGTCGCCAGAGCCGTATTCGTTCTCCACTCTGATGCCGTCTCCATCTGCTGCGGTCACATCAGCGGTCGTGATGGCAATAGAGTAGCCTCCAAAAGATTGATCATAGTGAATGACGTCGATGCCATCTCGCGCGCCGGACACTGTGCCTGCGGTGCTGTCGATGCTGATATCACCATAATTGCTGCGCGCGAAGATACCGTCATCGCCCGAGCCGCTAACATCGGCAGTCGTGATCGTAAGATCGCCAAAGCCAAAGTGAATGCCCTGGATCCCGTCGTCACCGCCTGAAACCGCACCGGCGCTTGTGTCAATCGTGAGGGACCCGGCTGTGAAGGTATTGTAAACATAGACACCATCGGAGTTGGTGCCCGTGACATCACCCGTGGTGATGACAGTATCGCCTGTCCCATAATTGCGTGCGTCAATCCCGGTCTCGCCGCCGGAGACTGCACCAGCGCTGCTGTCGATCGTGAGGTCGCCTGCATTCCCTGTGACCTCCACATAGATGCCGTCGCCATTTGTGCCGATTACATCAGCCGTGGTGATCGTCGTTTGTGGGACGATACCAGTATCTCCGTCTGTAGAAGCGTCAATGCCGTTAAGGGCGCCGGTGACTGTGCCCGCGGTGGTGTCGATTGTGTGAGCATCGCCTACTTCGACGAGACTTGAGTCAATCCCATCATCAGTATCGCCGGTCACATCGCCCGTGATGACTGATAAACCGCCATAGCTTCGATGGTCAGCGACAATCCCGGCAGTGCCGCCAAAAACAGCGCCGGCCGTGCTATCAATCGAAAGACCGCTGCCGCTTTCACCTGAATCCGCATAGATGCCGTAGCCTGTGGAGCCCGTCACATCGGCGGTGGTGATCGTGGTGGTGCCAGTGCCATAGTTGCGTACAAAAATTCCACGCTCGCCGCCCGTCACCGCTCCCGCGCTGCTGTCGATAGTGAGATCGACCGTACCAGATCTGTTGTAAGCATCGATGCCGTCATCCATCGTTCCGGTAACGCCTGCGGTGGTGATTGTGGTGCTGCCAGTGCCATAGTTGCGCGCGAAAATCCCATTATCATCGCCAAGCACAGCGCCCGCGCTGCTATCGATAGTGAGGTCGCCAGCTGCGACACGATTCAGGACGTCAATGCCATTGCCGCCTTCACCGTCGACATTAGCGGTTGTAATCGACGTGGCGCCGCTAATGTTGTCCGCGAAGATACCATTGACACTGCCGGAAACCTCGCCAGCAACCGTATCAATGAACACTCCGCGATCGCCAGAGCTGTGTAACACACGAATGCCATCGCCCCCCTCGCCATCAACATCTGCGGTGGTGAGATAAAGCCCACCATCGCTCGCTTGCTTCTCCGCGATTATGCCGCTGCCACCACCAATGACAGACCCGGCGGTTGTATCGATAGTAAGGTCAGCCCCTGTCCCCAGTTCACCTCTCAGTCTAGCATCGATGCCAGTGCCAGTAGCGGCGGTCACATCTCCGGTGATGAGCGTCGCCCCATCGGAGGACGTAGTTGATGTGTAGAGCGAGATACCGCCATTGCCCCCACTCACTACGCCGCCACTCGTATCAATCAGGACGGTCCCTGACCCGGTGGCTGTAGCAACGCGAAAACCCACATCGTTTTGACTGGTGACATCGCCGGTTGTGATTGTTGTGGTGCCAATGCTCCTCTGGCTCGCATCGATGCCACGGTCGCCACCGCTGACAGCGCCTGCGGTCGTATCAATGGTGAGATTGCCCGCTGACCTCTCGTTATCCACGTAGATGCCATTGCCTGCTTCGCCATCGACGTCGCCGGTGGTGATTGAGGTGTCGCCGGTGCCATTGTTGCGCGAGCGGATGCCGTTTTGGCTGCCTGTTACCGCGCCTGCGCTGCTGTCGATAGTGAGGTTGCTAGCAGCCGCTTCATTAGTGGCGTAAATGCCATTGCCGCCCTGGCCCGTGACCCCAGCTGTGGTGACCGAAAGATCACCCGTGCCGTAATTTCTTGCACGAATGCCATTAGCGGTGCCGCTGACCGTGCCTGCGCTGCTATCAATGCTCAGGTCAACGCCGTAGTTCGTTGAGAAAATGCCATTCCCGCCGCTGGCCGTTACATCGCCCGTGGTGATCGCTGTGCTGCCCGCGCCAGTGTTTCGGGTGATTATGCCCGCATAGTAGCCGCTTACCGCGCCTGCGCTGCTATCAATGATAAGGTCAGAATTGGACTGGAGCGCATAAATACCAACGTCGTTTGACGCGGTAACATCCGCAGTGGTGATCCTGGTGTCACCAGTGCCTTCGTTGGAGACATCGATGCCATTTGTGCTGCCGGTCACCGCGCCAGCGGTGCTGTCGATGATGAGATCAGTGGCGCTGGCCTCGTTGCGGGCATTGATGCCATCGCCAGCTTCTCCAGTGACGTCGGCTGTGGTGATTCTGGTTAAGCCAGATCCGCTATTGACCGCATCGATGCCGTTTTGGCTACCTGTTACCGGGCCAGCGGTGGTGTCAATGATGATATCGCTGCCAGAGCCGGAGTTTCTAGCGTCAATGCCATCGCCGCCCTCGCCATCGACATCGGCTGTTGTGATTGTGGTGTCGCCAATGCCTTCATTGATCACTCCTATGCCGTTCTCACCAGCGGTTACCGCACCCGCGGTGCTGTCGATAGTGAGAGCGCCAGAGCCATAATAATTGCGTGCATATATGCCGTTATTTGTTGAACCGGTGACATTTGCGGATGTGATTGTGGTGTCGCCCGAGCCATAGTTTCTTGTATAAATGCCGTTGTAAGAGCCAATCACCGTCCCAGCGCTGCTGTCGATGGTAATTGCTACACCATCATTATGCGCATAAATGCCGGCGCTGCCTTCGCCGGTCACATCCCCAGTAGTTACAGATATGCTGCCCGTGCTATTGTTGTCCGCGTAAATACCAGTCCCGGCTCCGGTTACTGCTCCGGCGCGGCTATCAATGGCGATGTCGCCAGAGGTATTGTTCTCGGCATAAATCCCGTCGCTGCCCAGGCCGGTCACGTCACCGCCCGTGGTGATGTCGATGCCGTTATAGATGCCATACGCATCGATACCGAAACCGCTGCCAATAATCGAGCTGGAGCCACTCGACTGCGTGATGACAACTGAATTTGCAGCACTGATATTGATGCCATCGCCACCGCCAACGCTAGTGTCGACTGCAAAGCCGTCTTCGATTGTCACGACCACATCGCCGCCATCACCAGACAGGTCCTGCTCAACCGTCGCTGGACCGCCATTGTCTTCGCACACAAAATTGTTCGGCGTGCCTTCCACACATGCATCTTGCGCAAGCGCAGGTGACTGCGCGGCCAGCAAAGCAACCGGCGCGGCTGACCAGCGTAACAAACGACGGGCAAGAGAAAGGGTCGTCGATCCTCGCCCGCCGTCTGCCACAGTGCCTGATCCAGAAGAGACCAGACCAAGCTCAGGTGAATAACTTGCTGCAATGCCTTTGAACTTCGTCACGCGCCCACCGCGCAGCATCGCGGAGGTGCTCCAACGCAGGAAGTTCTCCGAACCACGAGCCGTCTCGTTCAGCGTGTTGTCGGTGTTCTGCGTATCGTTTTGCTTTGCCATGGTAGCCTCAAAGTTATCCGGTTGGATTGCTTAGTTCTGAAAAGGTTCCCGGCGTCTCAAATCGGGGTATGGAGACGCCGGGAGCAGGCAGACACCAGTGCCCACCTGCTTGAGTTGGTTTAGGTTTTCTGCATGGGCGCGAAGGTGATGAGCGTCGCGGCATCTTGCGATGTTGGCGAGACGGTCATCGGGCAGCGGAAGCCCTCGACCAGCTCGATATCGTAAAGCTCGCCAATGTCGCCATCGATGCGGAACCAGTCGACACAGTTGCCCGACTTCAGATCAATCACCTGAACCCCGCACCACGGCTCGCTATCGGTGTCCTTGAGCCGCTGATCGAGCTCGAGACCCTCGAACCGTTTGTAGCGCGGGCGCGATAGACCGACGAAGGCAAAGCCATCGTGGAAGGATAGACCGCGCAGGAAACCGGGGCAGAAGGCGACAGGCTTAAACTTGCCCATTTTCGCTTTGCCCCTTGGCATTTGGACATAGCCCAGCTCGCCCGTGCCAGCGTTCAGCACCCACAGCTTGCCATCATGCCAGCGCGGGGAATGCGGCATGGAGAGCCCCTCGCAAATGACTGTATTCTTCTCAACATCGATCACCACGCCGCCATCGGCCCGGCGATCGCGCCAACCATCAATGGTGTCGGATTTGGATACAGCGGTCACAAAGGCAGGCTTGCCATCGCGCATGGCAAGACCGTTCAGGTGACAGCGATCCTCATCAACGACATCGCTGATGAAATCGGGCTTCCAAATCGGCTCAAAAGAATGCCTAGGCGAGGTTTTGGCCAGACAATTGTAGCGCGTGTTGACGAAGACGATATCGCCGTTCTCCAACGCGCCCACGTCATGCGCGTCGAGCTGACCCGTCACATAATTGATGCGCGGCATGAAGCAGGCATCATATGTCTGATTGATCCGCTGATCAGGCTCGAGCACATTCTCAAGCCGCATGATCTGCGCGCCTGCCGACAAGACCAGCCGTCCATTGCCATCCGCGCACAGCCCCATGGGCTTGGGCATGCCTGACTGATGTAACTGAGCCTTACCCTGCGCATTGCTGCCGAGCATATAGAGAAGGCCCGACTGGTAAGAAGTGAATGCGAGCGAGGCATTCATCCCGTGAAGCCGCCGGATCATTCCGCCTGAAAGCGAATACTCAGCTTTGGGCTCCTTAGCGGGCGCCTGACTTGGTGTGACACGCTGAGGCTGAGCTGGCGCAGGTGCGGCTGGCGCGGTTGCTTGCGCAGGCTCTGGTTTCGACTTGGGCGTAGACTTGGATTTGGTTTTCTGCATGTTTGACCCTTTCAATGCGGGTCAAGATGCGACCCCCAGAAAGGTCAGCAATGGCATGCAAGCGTTGGAGTGAACGTTGTAACAATCGTCGTTATTTGCAGAAATACCGTGGTATTTTCACGTATATGCGTTTTAATTGCGCGTCATTCGGGCTCGCTGAGGAAATTCCGGACCAAGTCGACGAACTGAATTGAAGCCTTCTCGCGCCCAAGCAATAAGTGATTATTGCTATCGACGCTGGCGATCCGCGCATTGGGAATTTGAACCGCGATCGAGCGCCCCGTCGAAAACGGAATGCGCATATCGCCCCGGCTATGCACAACCAAGGTGGGGCACTGCACTTTGGCAAGGTCTGCGCGCACATCGATGGTTGCAAACGCCTCAAGGAAACGCAGCGCATTCTCAGAGCTGGTGGTCAGCCGTTGAAACTCGTCAAACCAATCGAGCTCGTCAGCACTGGCATCGGGCATGAAAGTGCGGGAAAAGACGTGACGGTAGGCAGGGTTATCCATGCCCCATCCTGTTTCAGTCAGCACCATCACAGCCTCGCGTTCACGCACCTGATCAGCCGTCGCGGTGTGCCGCCAGCCCTGGTCATATGCGCCAAACAGGATCAGCTTTGAAACGCGCTCTGGATAGAGCGCTGCGTATCTGATCGACACAGCTGCACCTTGGCTAATGCCGAGCAACGGAAACCGGTCAAGGCCTGCTGCATCAACGACTTGGTCAAGATCCTCAACGAATTTTTCGAAACTGATTTCGTCAACGTCCCAGTCTGACAGACCGCAACCGCGCTCATCATAGCGAATGAAATGATGGGTTTTTGAAAGCTGCTTAAATAATGGGCTCCAAATTGGCGCATCCCAATCCAGCTCGAGATGATTGAGCCAATTTGCGGCCTTCACTAGCGGGGGATTCTCAGGCCTACCCACGCTCGCCCAGGCTATACTCACCCCGTCCTGACCATCAACAAAGCGGATTTGCTGCTCCGCTGGAGCAATCATTGTCCGCTCGCTGGTCTCCTGTTCCGCCACCGGATCAATAGTAAACTCCGGCGGTTCGATACCCGCTTCGCGAAAGGTCTTTGTTAAATGCCCTGCGAGGCCTGTCGCGGCAGGCCGTCCTGCGGCAAAATATTTGCTTCTATGCGCTGCCGCTGCCGCCCCGCGCGAATAGGGCGATATTCTGAGCCAGCGTTCGGCCCACTTATCGCGGGTTTGCCAATTGAGGCTTTCGTCTCTTGCAAATCTTTTGGCGACCCCGCCGCGCAAGCGGCCATAGTCGCGCCGGTAGCTCTCAACCCAAATCATGTAATTGGATTGATTGGGCAGTTCGCAGCCCTCCAACGGGAGGCCTGTTGTTTCCTTCCAGATTTCGTCCGCTTCTTTTTGCTCAATACCAGGTTGATTGGCGAGCTGATTCAAGCGGTCTTTGTCGAAAGTTGCCAGGCCTGGGTCGAACCAAACGGTCTCCCGATCAGCCTTCAACACCTCTATACCATCAACATTGATCAAACCGCGCAATTTCGAAAGCGACCAGCGCAATCCGGCCAGCGGATCGTCAGTGCTGTCCCAAAACAATTCGCACAAGGAGCGGCGCGTATGCCGCGTGCCTGAAATGGCGAGGTAAGCAAGCAAAGCGCGAGTCTTGCGTGAGGAAGGCAGAGGAATAGGCTCGCCTGCACGGCTGATCTCAAACGGGCCGATTGTGCTGATCTGAATCGTCACTTGTCCCCCTCCAGCACAAGCTGAGTTCCTAGTAATACAATAGATACGCTCAAGGTTTGGTCCACATGCGCTGAAGATTAGCGATCGTCTTGTCCAACAATAGCAGCCCGTCTGTACCTTTCGGCAGGCTAGCTCGCAGCGCTTTGCGGCTGCGCTCCAAATCAAACAGCAGCTCTCGCTGTGTTTGATCAGAGATCAAACTCTCGATCCAGCCGACGCAGACAATTCTCTCGCCGCGCGTGACTGGCCTAACCTCGTGAATGCTAGAGGAAGGGTAGAGCACCAAATGTCCCGCCGGAGGCTTGATCGATTGTGATCCGCCTGCAGAATGGACCACCAGCTCGCCGCCATCATAATCACTTGGATCGGTTAGAAACAGGGTGAACGAGATATCGCTCCGCATCCGGGTTTCGCTATCTCCCATCAGCGCATTGTCGACATGCGGGCCGTAAAAGCCCCCATCAGCGGTCTTGCTGAGCATGATGTGCGAGAACCTGCGAGGCCGGGCTGCTGCCTTGACAATGGGGCTATCGACAATTTTGGGCAAAATGAATTCACGGACGGCCTGCCCAGCTGGCTCGCTCATAACCGCTTGCTCATTGCGCTTAACGCGCTTGGCAGTCTCCCCCGCCGTCTCGCGCCCATCGCGCCATTCAAGCGCGCTAACGAGCTCGCCCAAGGCTTCCAATTGGGCGGGATCTGGGATGGCTGGAATACTCAGAATCATTGAAAATACTTCTCAAATTGCGGGCAGAGGGATGCTGATTGGATTGATAGCGAAGCGCAAGGGTCAAAGCCATGCTGACCTTCGATCAACGCTGCGCTGGAACCCGGCTGCGAAAGATCGCATGCGGGCATGGAGCAATGTCTGGCGGCCTTCCGCATTTCGGGTGAACACCAGCGCCGAGCGGCCAACTGTGTCGCGCCAAATCTGCGCAAAGGCCTCGGCGTTTTCCTTTTGTCCGCCCAACGCGTGAGGCACTGCGTGAAAATCTGTGCGTCGCCGTAAGGTCAGCCAACGCAATCCAAACCACGACTTGCGCACCAGCAAATAGCGCGGGTTCTGAACCGGGCCGAGAACCTCTGCGATTGCCCGCATTACCTGCCGCTCAGTTGCGCGGCTAACGCCCGTGATCACAATGTCTTTGCGCCCATCAATGCTGGAGCGGACAGCGATTTTCGCGCTGGCGGCCTGAGAAGCTGATATAACGTCCGCCGAGGCGAGACCTTGCAGAACTGCGCTCGCGACCTCGTTCAAACTGCTTTCCAGTGAACCATTGCGCCACGCCAGCCGCCCTGCCTTGAAAAGCCGTGGTAAACTCGCCAGAGTTGCCGCGCCAGCCGCCCCCATTGCCAGCAAGCCTAGCCCTTCAAATGAGGCCAGCCCGCGCAGCTCATTAGCCGCCGCAAGAGCGCCGCTTCCAGTCGCAGTCCAGACCAGAGAGTGGAGCGTATCCGATGTACTGAGCGCGCGCGGCGTGTAGTTTGAGGCGGTGGTTTCTCGCACTCTAGAACGGGAAGTTCCCTGCCTGAGTGATTGTTTCCACTTCGCTTCTGTATCGTCCCGCGCCGCCGCCAGTATCAAGGTCGATTGGTTTTGCGCCGCGATGCTGTGGCTAGAATCGAGCGCCAGACGGCCAAGCCCGCTTTCAATCAGCTCGGAGGTTCCATTGGAAATTCCTTCAAACGCTTTGAAGCGGCGCGCGATCACGCCAATGTCGGAATTTGCGCCGCCGCCATCATTCAAAGCGCCCCAATCAAATCGCGCCGAGACCGCTTCGATCAGACCATTCGTCTCGGGCTCTATGGTGGCAAGGTGCCAAATGTTGGCGACTTTGTTCGGATCATCAGGATTGATACGAATTGCGCGCCCGCGCATCTGATTGGACAACATGAAAGATGCCGTGTTGCTCGCCAGCACAAGGCTATTCAGAGCGGGCGCATCCCACCCCTGCCCAAGAAGCGATTGGGTCCCTACCAAAATGCGGATGTCGCCGCGCATAAAGAGCGCTGTGATCACGCGGATCAGATCTGCATTGCTGGCGCCAGAAGCGCGCAGTTCCATCTGACCAGGGCATGCAGACATCGGCTTGTGTCGGAAGGTCTCGGCCTCAAATCCAAGGTCGGTGATGACCTCAGCCATGCTAGTCAAAGCTGCCTGAGGAATGATGACGAGGCTCCCTGTTAGGACAGCCAGTCGGTCCGCCTCAACCCCTGCCCGCCGCAAGCTCTCAAAGATCGGGATCACACCAAGCTTGGCGGGCTTAAAGGCATGCTCTGCGTTTCGTGGCAGCTCGCCCGCGCGAATGTGATCGGACAGTATAACCATGCGCAGTTTATCGCCTAGCGAGGCTTGCTCGGCTCTCGCGATAGTCTCGATACTCTCCAGCTTGGCGAGGCTGGCTGCGAGCAAGCGGAACACAGAGCGCGTATGGCCCAACCGCACGCGCTTGCCCTCGATCAGACCGCTACGATGCAACCGGTTTTCGAGCGCTTTGTGCTTCTCTCGCTCAAGTGGGAAAACATCCTTGTGCCGGAACACAAGCCCATCGAGCAGACGTTCCAACCAGAACTGCGATGGCATCGGGACATCGCGGGCCGACACTCCAAGTAAACGTAAGGGGCGCTTGGGCAGCTTGCGCCCTACTGAGCCCAAAAGCACTAGAACAGCGGAGAGCATTTCGGGCGCATCAAGGATATCCGGAACATGCGCCTCAGTATCGGTCAGCCATGGATGGCGCTCGAGCCATTCAAGCAAGTCATTATCGCCTCGCAAATCAACATTGAGATCGCTTACCGCTTTGCGACGACGCTCCAACAAAGCCAGTGCGTCCTCGGTCGGCTCCGACAAGATGAGATGATCCTGATGCGGGCAAAGATCATTATTGCGCACCAGTTCAGGAATGCCGATTTCCAGATCAATCGGGCCGCATAGCTCTTCGTATCGCCGCCACTCAGCCAGACTAGCATCATAAGGCGGGGTAGCGGTCAGCGCGACAATCTTCACACCGTTCAATTCACGCGAAAGCCTGTCGAGACACTCCCACCAGCTTCGGCGAAGGTGATGTGCTTCATCCAGCACGAGCGTCAGCGGGCCATGCTGATTGAGCGTGGTGATCAACGCTGTGAGCTCGTCCGAGCGCCGGTAGCTGTCGAGTGATTGATAAGTTGCCAAGGTTAGCGCTCGCGGGTCCGATAAATCCCGCGAGATGTCTTCATCTGTCGGAAGCTGCGGCATAAACAGCGGTGTCAGGCGGTCTCGCCATTGGTCGCGGATTGCCAGACTGGGCGCGAAGATCAGCGCCCGCTGACCGAGCCGCCGGACGATTTCGAGGCCCAATATTGTCTTACCGGCGCCAGGCGCTGCAACCACATGCAAGCGACCATCATCGAGATGATCGTCGATTTCGTTTAAGACGCGGGCCTGATAGTCACGCCACGTCCCGGAAAATCGCATTCGCTCAAGCATGAGGCTTGTCTACATTTGATTATGTCGCAAGCAATGGCTGATCACTGAACTACGCATGCCTTGCGCGGCGGCACTCAAGCAAGAGGCAGGCCGCGTTAAAAGAGAAAAGCCTGCCCGTTCGCACAGGCAGGCTTTTCAATTGACCGGGCCCCACGAATGAGGCCCGGCTCCCCTCCCAGGAAAAATTGGCCAGGAATCTTAGAACTTCGAACGAACCGTCACACCGTAAGTGGCTGGCTCTTGCGCAAACGCCGAGCGTGATCCGCCGCGTAGCACCGTGTTGAATGTAACACCGCGTGTGATTTGATCAGTGACATTCACGCCCCAGAGTTCAAGCGTCCAGCTTTCGTCTTGAGCGCCAATGCCAACCCGCAGGTTTACCTTGGTGTTGCTGTCTTGAACATCGAACGGCACCAGCGGTGCTGCATCAACAGCGGCTTGGATATCGCCGCCGAAGCTGGCGATTGTGGCTGCGCTAGGCACGCTTCTCGCCTGTGTCGATGTCCGGCGATCGCTCTCCGTGCGAACTTGACCGGAGAAGAAACCACGCAGATTGCTGCCGATGTCCTTATCGTAATTCACGCCTGCAATAGCCACAATTGATGGCGCATTGGTAAGCGTGTTGCCGCAAAGCGTTGTGACGTTGGCATTGGGAACACCGCCATCGCAATCATCCGGATAACGCGCATCAGTGACCGTCAAGCCTGCGTTGAACGTAAGGTCAGCTGTCGGCCTGATCACAGACTCAATCTCGACACCGGATGAAATCGCCCGATTGACGTTGAAGGTTGTGAACTGAGCACCAGTGAACTCGAGCACTTGGAAGTTCGAGAATTCTTCGATGAAGCCAGCAACGTTAAGAGTTACAGCATCATCAAGGAACTGCGCCTTCACACCCACTTCATAAGCGTCCACTTCTTCCGACAGGAAGGTCGGGTCTGCACCGCCAGTCGCCGCAGTAATATCGAGGTTGATACCGCCCGCTTTGTAACCGTGCGTGAAGCTCGCATAAGCGGTAACCGGAGCATCAAACTGATAGGTCAGCTTACCAGTGTAGATCAGCTCATTGTCGCTGAAGGGCACTTCAAATTCAGCTGGAAGCGGGAAGAACGGAACCGCATCACCAAGTGCCGGTGCGACAAAGGCAAAGCAGCCAAGCCCCAATGTTCCGCCAATCAATGGAGCCGGTGTGGTGCCGTTCACGACACCAGCAACCGCGCCGGTACATGCGGGATTGGTGCTTTCGGTTTGCTCGAAACCGCCCGTCTTGGTTTCATCTGAATAGCGCAGACCAACAGTCAGGCTAAGCGAGTCGGTGATGTCGAAGACGTTATGCGTAAAGATCGACCAGCTTTCAGCTGATTGAAAATAGCGGTTCGTCGCCGTGGTCAGCGCAGGATCAGCGCCAGTGAACAATTGCAATGGCGCCGGACCAGCGGCACCGCCAAAGATAGCGCCAACCAGCAGATCATAATCCGCACCCAGAGCGAAATCGATATCAGCATTGATCTGCTCATCAGAATAGAAACCACCGACCATCCAGCTCAGGCGGCCGTCCAGAGCATCGCCCTGAATGCGCGCTTCTGCAGTGAAGGTTTGGATATCAGTGTCGAGACGGTCCACATCGAAAATGTCCAAACCACTAAAGTCTAAATCGTAATTTTCGCTTGAGGAGAAGTCACGGTAAGAACCGATCAAGATCAAATCGGCATTATCACCAAGCGGAAACTCCAGCTCGCCAGTGATGCCCCATTGCTCAACGTCAGCTAGTGGTGGCCGGCTTGCGGTTGCCGTCAGTGTGTCCAATGCGGCCTCTGCAGTCGATTGGTCAAACGGATCCCGCGCAACGACCGGATTGGCAAAACCGCCATTCGCCGGTCCGCCTAATGCCGGAATGACGGCATCAATATTGTTATCTGCAAGCAGTTGAATTGCAGCACAGCAGCCGTTGCTAGCATCGGAATAATCGCCAATCAGACGGAGTCTAAGGCCGCCTTCGCTTTCATAGCCCAACTGAGCGCGGAAGAGTTTTTGGTCAATTGTGCCCGATTCGCCGATCTGCGTACCTGTTCCATCAATGACATCGACCGTGCCGTCGCGTTCCCGATAAGCACCGGTCAGGCGCACAGCGAGCGTATCTTCAATCAGGGGCGCGTTGATTGCGCCTTGGATATTGATCAGGTCAAAATTGCCATAAGTAGCATTTACGAAGCCGCCGAACTCATTGAGGTCGGGGCGGTTAGTAGTGATGTTAAGCGCACCAGCCGACGTGTTACGGCCGAACAGAGTACCTTGCGGACCGCGCAAAACCTCGACGCGTTCAATGTCAACGAACTCGCTCAGGGCGACGCCTGGACGCGATTGATATGCGCCGTCAACGAAGATGCCGACCGCGCTTTCAAAACCAATATTGTTCGATGTCGTACCAACACCGCGGATCCGCAGCACAACCGAACCCGATGCGATTTGCGCGCTTGAGGTCGAGAAGCTGGGCGAAACTTGAGTGATGTTCTGGACGTTAACAACGCCCTGCTTATCAAGCTGTTCTGGGGTTACCGCGGTCACCGCGATTGGAATATCTTGGACGTTTTCAGCCCGCCGGGTTGCCGTCACGATAATCGTGTTATCGCTGACCCTGTCTTCTGCTTGAGCCTCGGCGCTCTCTTGCGCCATTGCCGGTTGTACCAGAACGCTGCTTGCCATGAGGCCAGCCGCATATGCTGCGAACTTACGTGCCATAGATCCCTCTCCATAAATCGTAGACATTTTATTTTTTGTACCTGCCAGAGTATCAGCGAGGTTCAATCCGGCAAGGGGCTTCGCACGCTTCTGCAAAATTGTTGTAAATTTACAACAAAGAGCCGTGCAGTATAGCTTTGTGTCTCAATATCTTACCTCGGTGAACATTCGTTTCACATGTCCCGTTATGAGACATTTTCCCGACTGCGAATTACTCTTTCATCGACTTGATGGTGAGTGCTGAAACGAGGGCTCTCAGCTACGCCTAAGGATTTTACTTACCATTTGCGGTAAAAGGAATATTAGGAATTGGCGTTAGATCCGATCACGCGAAACCCGCAGTTAGGACCAGACCTTTGAGCGATACTGACGATACAGGAAAGTCTAACAGCCAACGCCGTGAACGACGCCATGTTGTCGAAGTCGCCGGGCGTTACCGTTCGCGCGTCGGGGTCTCTCGCGATATCTGGATCCGTGACATCTCCGAGACTGGCTGCCGGTTCTTTGACAAATTTTCAGTGCTCGAAATCGGCTCCACTATCCTGTTTAGAGTGGGTGATATCGGGCCGATCTCAGCGCATATCCGCTGGCGCGACAAAAGCACCGTTGGTGTCGAGTTTGAGCAAGCACTGCACACGAGCGTGCTTGATCATATCATTCGCACCATGGACCAGATCGATAGCGACACGGATGAGAGAAAAGACGATACGTAAGGGCGCTTTGTTACGCGCTGGCTAAAACCGGCACATCCCTCAGGGCTTCAAGAGCTCCAACACTCAAAATCCGTAGCGCACCCCGCCCCACACAGTACGCGGCGTACCCAGATCAATCGCACCGTTTGAATTGCGAGTGACGATCGTTTCACCAGTTAGGTTTTCACCTCGCAAAACAAGTGCAAACGCATCGAAAAGCGGCGCTTGAAAGTATGCGCCCAACGTCGTTGCGGCAGGAAGAACACCCGTTTCCAAATCGCTTTCGAACTGCGTGCCTATGTGCCGGAGTGTCGCCGCCGTCACCCAACCCTTCGCCGGTTTCCACGCCAAGGTCGCGGCCCCTGCCCAGCGCGGCGTTTGCGGCGGGCGATTGCCATCCAAAGCTAACGACGCTCCACTCCCATCGACCTCGGCATCGGTATAGGCGAGCGTCCCATCAAGTGAGAATTGACCAAGCGCGGCCCGCGCACCCAGCTCTATTCCGCGCGCTTCAATCGCGGGCAGGTTCTGGCGCTGCCGCAAGTTCGGCTCCAGCGTGACATTGGCAATGGCGCCTTCCACGCGGTTATCGAATGCGGTGAGGGTGAAGTCCAGCGCATCGCTTGGCTGCCAATCCACCCCGACCTCAAAGCCTTCCAAACGCTCATTCTCAAGCTCGGCATTAGCCTGAGTGACGACAGGAAAGACCACGAAAGGACGGTAGAGCTCGTTGAGCGTTGGCAATCGCAGTCCGCGATAGGCCGCGGCACGCAAGCGGATCTGATCGCTCGCTGCAAAGGATGCGCCTGCGCGGTAGGAGAGGCTCCAGTCCGAGCGATCTTCTGCGCGGGTTTCGCTGACCAGCACATTGTCCGCATCCCGCGCTTCGAAAAAGCCGCTCGTGATCAGTGTATGGTCAAGGCGCAGGCCGCCGGTCAGCACCAGCGAGCCCAGCGTCCAATCATCCTCAATAAAAAAGCCGAGATCGTTGTTTTTGCCGCCCGCACGCCGCCGCTCACGCAAATTGCCAGTGAAGGCGCTGAACGCCTCTTCCTGCAATTCCCCGTCTGATTGGCGATAGTCGATGCCCAGCCGCAGGGTGTGATCGGGCGAAACCGGCGGGCGCAGCTCAAACTTGCCACCGAGCCCTGTTGACGGCGTATTGCGCTGATCGAGGACTTTCACGAAGCGCGTTGAACTGATTACGACATTGGAGAAATTACGCGCCTGCAAATAAGCGAGCGCATCAAATTCCCAATCACCCTTTCCGACAAGGCGAATGCTCGCATCTGCCCCGCGCGTCGAGCTGTCCGCACCCTCGAAACGCAATGTGCGGCGATCCTCAAAAACGAGCCCGCGCGCTTGCAACTCCACGCTATCGTTGAGCGGAGCAGCGCCTCTTACACTAGCTGACCAGCTATCGTGGGCCGCGCGCGCGGTAGCGGGCACGCGTTGGTCAGTCGGCGTCGTGAAGAAGCCCGGTCCGCGATCCCAGCGCACGCTCGCACTGCCGAACCCTACTCCCAGATCACCACTGAGCGATGCGCTTGCCTCTGTGCCGCCGCGATCATTCACCAGCGCGCTACCTGTGAAGGGAGAAATGACGTCCGGCCCAGCGCTTTCCAGCTCAATCACACCCGCCAGCGCTCCTGCGCCGAACGGCCCAGCTCCGCCGCCGCGTGTTACGCGAATGGCGCCCAAACGCTCGGGCGCAAGCGAGGTAAACGGGATGAAGCCAAAAAACGGGTCAGAAACGGGCACACCGTCGAGCAACACCAGAGCGCGACTAGTGGCGTTACCGCCCAAAGCACGCAACGTCGCACCTTGCGCGCTGGGGTTGGAAGAACGGCTATCTGAACGGCGGAATTGCTGGAAGCCCGCGACCGAGCCGAGCACGTCTTCGATCCGGCCCGAGGGGGCTGTGATGATTTGCTCGCGGTCAATTGTCCGCTGCGAATAGGCGGCGGTGCCCGGTGTTTCAGGCAAGCCTTGCCCGGTTACGACAATGACCGGCTCGCCGGGTTCATCCGCTTCTTGCGCTTGAAGCGGTGCGGCCATAGCGGCCGACGCCAGCAGAATCGTTTGGGAAGTTCGCATGCGCGCCCGCTAGCCGAACTCAGTTGCACAAAGCAACGGGGCTAGCGCTCGGCTGCCGAGTAAGATACGCTGTTTATCGATGAGGAGAACCAAGCAATGACAAATGCGGCGACCGATTTTGATGTTCTGATCGTTGGAGCGGGGATCTCCGGCATCGGCATGGCGGCGCATATGCAGGAAAAAGCGCCGCATCACAGCTTTGCGATTCTTGAGCGCCGCGAAAATCTGGGCGGCACATGGGACTTGTTCAAATACCCCGGCATTCGCTCGGATAGCGACATGCACACGCTTGGCTTTGATTTCGAGCCATGGAAGCATGAAAAAAGCATTGCCGATGCGCCCGCGATCCTCGAATATCTTCACACGATTGTCGATGAGCGCGATATCCGCAAGCACATCCGCTTTGGCCAAAAAGTCATTTCTGCCGATTGGCGCGGCGGCGACGCACGCTGGCATGTGACGATCGAGAATGACGAGGGCGAGCGCAAATTGCTCACCGCAAATTGGCTGTATCTCGGCTCTGGCTATTACGACTATGACGAGCCCTACGATCCCGGCTTCGATTTTGGCGAGTTCGAGGGTCAGGTCCTTCATCCGCAATTCTGGCCAGATGATCTCGATTATACGGGCAAGAAAATTGTCGTTGTGGGCAGCGGCGCAACCGCGGTCACAATTGTCCCGTCGATGGCCGATAAGGCCGCGCATGTGACCATGCTCCAGCGCACACCGACCTGGATGTTCTCACGTCCAGCAAAAGACGGACTCGCAAACTTCCTGCGCAAAGTCCTTCCCGAAAAGCTCGCGTACAGAATCACCCGCTTCAAGAATATCCGCATGCAGGATTTCGCCTTTAAGATGGCGCGTAACAACCCCGAGCGCGTCAAGAAATCGCTTAAGAAGGCTATCGTGAAATCGCTGGGTCAGGATTATGATGAGGCCGCTTTCACTCCGCCTTACGATCCGTGGGATCAGCGGCTATGTCTGGTCCCAGACGCTGATCTGTTTGAGGCGATGAATGCCGGCAAGGCGAGCGTTGTCACCGGCCATATCGCGGCATTTGAAAAGGGCGGCGTAAGGCTCAAATCGGGCGAATTTCTTGAGGCTGACATTGTCGTCACCGCGACGGGCCTCAAGCTGGCAGTTGCGGGTAAAATCGCGCTGTCCAAAGAAGGCCAAGCGGTCGATCTGACGCAGCACTATTATTACAAGGGCTGCATGTTCTCCAATCTGCCGAACTTATCGGTGGTGTTCGGCTATCTCAACGCCAGCTGGACCCTGCGCGCAGATGTCAATTCAGACTACATCTGCCGCGTGCTCGAGCATAAGCGCAAGACCGAAACCGATGTGGCCGAACCGGTCTTGTCGCCCGAGGCGCAAGCAGCTTTGCAAGAAGACGACATTTTCGATTTCTCCTCAGGCTATATCCAGCGGTCCAAGGCGATCATGCCGAAAAGTGCGGTAAGCTATCCATGGCGCCTTAATCAGGAATACGTCACTGATCGCAAGATCATGAAGGAGAGCCCAGTCGAGGATGGACTGATGACCTTCACCCGCATGGGTGCCAATGCCACCCAATCAGGTGAGCAATTGCAAGCGGCAGAGTAGTATTCTGCCGCAAGGCGTATTACGAGCCACCCCATGAGCGAACGTATCTATACAGCAGGCTTGGTGGTTATCGGCGACGAGATCCTCTCTGGCCGCACGCATGACAAGAACATCGCGCAAGTGGCAAGCTGGCTGCAAGTGCAGGGTATCCGATTGGCCGAGGTGCGCGTCGTTTCGGATGACATTGAGAAGATCGTGGTCGCGGTAAATGCGCTGCGCGAGGACAATGATTATCTCTTCACCACGGGCGGCATCGGCCCCACACATGACGACATCACCGTTGATGCGGTGGCTCAGGCGCTGGGCGTCGACGTCGTCATTCATCCTGATGCACGCGCGATCCTTGAGCGGTATTATGAGGGCAAACCGGGCGGGCTCAATGAGGCTCGGCTGCGCATGGCCCGCGTGCCCGATGGCGCTGAGCTGATCCCCAATCAGAAATCGGGCGCACCGGGCATTAAGGTCGGCAATGTCCATTTGATGGCCGGGGTTCCCCACATCACCGCCGGGATGCTCGATGCGCTAACCGGTACTTTGGAAGGCGGCGCGCCGCTGATCTCGGAAACGGTGGGCTGCTGGATACCCGAAAGCGAAGTGGCAGATTTGCTGCGCGAAACCGAGCAAGCGCATGAGACCTGCCAAATCGGCAGCTACCCCTTCTTTCGCGATGGTAAGATCGGGGCGAATTTCGTCATCCGCTCGACGGATGAGGACGACCTTAAGAGCTGCGTCGATACACTGTGCGACGGGCTGGGTACGGCTGGGCTCGACTTTACGCCTGGCGGAATTTGACGCCATGCAGGGCCAGAAAAGAGCTGCTTGCACCGACCGCCGCAGCCACTAAGCTGCGCGCTGATTGGGGGACGCGTTCTTGAGTGAAATTCTGCTTGTTGTGGGCGCGGCGGCACTGATCATTCTGTGGCAGCGCATCAAGGGTGTCGAGAACCAACTGGATGAGCTGCGCGGTCTGTTGGAGCCTGGATACTATCGTGAGGGAGCTCCGGTTGAGAGCGCGTCTGCGCAAGATTTTGCGCGTACCGAAAACACATCAGAGCCTGAACCTGACCAGGAGCAAGACGCGGCTGTCGCACGCGTATCAGGGGTCACTATTGTTAAGCGAACCAACGAGCCAGAAAAGGAAAGCCTCTCAGCCGCGCCAGAAAACGCGAGCACGGAATTCCCGGCGAAGCCTACACAAACAGAAGAGCCTGCGCCTGAAACGGCTAGCACGGTTCAGAGCGAGCCTGAGCCAGCATATGAGCCGGGACCACCACATACCGTCAAAACAGGTTTCTTCGACCGGTTCAGCTTCGATTTTGAGCAACTCGTCGGGCAAAAGCTATCCATCTGGGCAGGCGGTATCGCACTTGCGATTTCGGGTGTTTTTCTAGTCATATATTCCATCGAGCAGGGGCTATTATCGCCTACCGTACGCGTTGCCCTGAGCTTCCTGTTCGGTTTTGGCCTGCTTGCCGCTGCTGAACTCGCTCACCGTTTTGAGGCTCGGCTGGCTGATCCTCGCGTGCGCCAAGCTCTGGCCGGGGCTGGGCTCGCGACGCTTTACGCCGCGTTCTATTTGGCCGGCACCGCCTATGGGCTGATCGGCGCAGGCTTCGCTTTTGCGGGTCTGGCAGCGGTCACAGCTGGGGCCATTGCGCTTTCTTATCGGTACGGCCTGCCCTGCGCGATCTTGGGATTGGTTGGCGGTTTCGCCGCGCCTGCTCTGGTTGCCAGTGCAGAGCCAAACATCCCGCTACTGACCGTCTATCTTGGCCTTGTGACCGCGGGACTTGCATATACCGGCAAACGCCAAAGCCGCTCGTGGCTGGGCCTGGCAGCACTCGGCGGTGGCTTCCTCTGGGGCCTCGTCCTGCTCGTCAGCGGTCTGGATGAAACCAGCGCGATTGTCTCGGTTGGTCTGCTTATCGTGGGCCTCGGTGCATTCATTCCACTGCTGCTCTCCAGCCTGTCTGACAGACCGTGGCAGAGGCTCGGCGCGGCAGGAATTGCCAGCGTGCAAATGGCCGCTCTGGTATTTAGCGCAGGCTTTGCCCCGCTCACCTGGGGGCTCTATTTGCTGCTCGCTGCAGCGATCGCTTTCTTAAGTTGGCGCACACCTGCTTTGCGCGAGGCCAATGGCGTAGTGGCCGCAATTGGCATTAGTCTGCTGCTGCTCTGGCCAGAGCCTGTCGCAAGTCACTTCGCGCTTGTCGCAGGCGCCATCGCGCTCATCTCTCTGGTGGTTCTACTGCTGCTGGCTTTGCTCGGCAAGGGGCGCGATTTTGACATCTGGCAAATCTCGGTGGCTTCGCCCGCTTTGGCCTTTGCTGTTTGGCACCAGTTTGGCTTCGATATGACAGCGCAAAGCAGGTGGCTAGTCGCTGGCGTTATCGCAGCGCTGGCGGCGTTCCCGGCGCTAGCTGCGCGCTTGGTGTGGACCCGCAAGGGCGATGAAAGCGAGGGTGATGCCCTTAGCCTAGAACACAGCCTGCTCACCTTTGTTACTCTGGCCAGCGCCGCTGTTTTGGCTTTCAGCGCGAGCATGGTCGCCCTGCCGATCTGGACCTATCCTCTGGCCGGAGCGGTGATTGCTCTGGCGTTGATTTATCTCTCGAGCAGGCGCAATGAAATCTTGCTGAGCGGCCTCGCCTGGGGAAGTGCTGCTGCGGCGCTTTCGAGTGTATTCATCCCAGAAACCCTCGTCTTTGACGAGGTCGCGCGTGCTTTTGGAGAAAGGCACGGGGAATCGGAAGGTCTGGGGGCAATCCGCTGGCTCGCGGCGGCCATACCGTTCGCCGCGCTGGCGTGGTTTGATCGAGAGGAGCGCGCTGGCCCAGCTGCAGACGCGCTAGTCGCAATTCTCGGCTACTTCGCGATTGCTCAATTGATCGGCGAAATGTTCTTGCCATGGATCGCAGCACTTGCTGGAGTTGCAGTAAGCTGGTGGCTGGCGCGCCATTGGGCCGCATCGCTCGCCCTCACAATCATTGCCGGACTGTGGGCGCTGGTGCCCGCGCTGGACTGGCTCGAAGATGGTATTGAGGCGCTGTTTGGCGATCCTCTTCTCGTAAATGTTCTGCCGACCCCATTTGAGGTTGTCACACAGCTGCTTCCATTTGGCGTAGCGGCTTTGTGGATTGCCGCGATGCGCGGCCCCGTGAGCAGCATGCGCCAACGCATCTGGCAGAGCTTCGGTATCGGCGTCGCAACTATCGCCGCGCACAGCCTCTATAAGCAGCTCTTCGCGCTTGAAACGGTAACCCGCTTTGTCGAACTCGGCCTGTTGGAGCGAACTCTGTGGCAGGCGGCACTTCTAGCGGCGGGGTGGGCGCTGGTACAATTCGGCAAGCGGCCAGAAATACGGCAAGTCGGTCCGCTATTTATCACCGCATCGCTTACGCATTTCGCGGTGTTCTCGCTCGTGCTGCACAATCCGCTTTGGGCTGAACAAGCCGTCGGCCAAGTGCCGATCGCCAACCTTGCGCTCGCCTCTTATGGAGTCGCCTTGGCAGCGCTCTACCTGCTCAGCCGGTCCTCTGGAGAACGGCTCGGCCGCTTGCGGGTACTTGTCGAACCGGCGGCCATGTTCTTGATCGCCATGCTCGGGCTGACACTGCTCAGGCAAGTCTTCGCAGGCTCCATCATGCCGCCCGTTCCGATGAGCGGGACGGAAGACTTGCTGCGCTCGCTGCTGGGGATCATTCTGGCGGGTGCATTCCTTGCCTGGGGCGCAAAGACGGGCAAGCGCAGTTGGCGGATCGGCTCTATGGTCTTGATGGTAATCGCAGTGCTCAAGGTGTTCCTGATCGACGCCGCTGGTCTTGAAGGCTTGCTGAGGATCGGGTCCTTCATGGCTCTAGGCTTCAGCCTGATCGCCATTGGCTGGGTCTATTCGCGGTTGCTGACGAAACCAGCGGACGCTGAGGCAAAAGAGGGAGCCACAGAGACATAAGAACAACCACCATCACGAGTGCATTCAGCAACTAAACAAAGGGGCCCCGTTTCCGGAGCCCCCTCTTTATCGGTTTGAGCGAAGACTTATGCGCCCTCCACCTTTTGTTTGGGTAGAGAGGCTTAAGCGCCCTCCACCTCGGTCAAATCAACCTTGAGGCCTGGCCCCATGGTTGACGTCAGAGAGACCTTCTTGACGTATTTGCCCTTCGCGCCTGATGGCTTGGCTTTCACAATTGCTTGCGTCAGCGCTTCGAAGTTAGCTTTGAGGTCAGCATCCTTGAACGACATTTTGCCGATGCCGGTGTGGACGATGCCCATCTTTTCTACGCGGAACTCGACCTGGCCGCCCTTGGCGTCCTTAACGGCTTGTTCGACGTTCGGAGTAACCGTGCCCAGCTTCGGGTTCGGCATCAGGCCTTTGGGACCAAGAACCTTACCCAGACGGCCCACAACGCCCATCATGTCAGGGGTCGCGATCACGCGGTCATAATCAAGATTGCCAGCCTGCATGTCTTCCATCAGGTCTTCCGCGCCAACCTTGTCAGCGCCGGCAGCGGTCGCTTTGTCCGCATTGTCACCCTTGGCAAACACGGCGACCTTGACGTCTTTACCGGTCCCAGCGGGAAGCGAAATCATGCCGCGAACCATTTGGTCGGCGTGACGCGGATCAACGCCCAGGTTGATAGCGAGCTCAACCGTCTCGTCGAACTTCTTGCTGGCGTGTTTCCGCAGCGTGGCAATCGCATCGTCTACTGAGTAGAGCTTCTCGCGGTCGAGTTCAGCGAAGGCTTTTTGCTTCTTGTTCAATTTTGCCATGGGATCAGCCCTCCACCACTTCGAGGCCCATCGAACGGGCAGAACCGGCAATGATCTTCATCGCCTGGTCAATGTCGTTTGCGTTGAGGTCGACCATCTTGGCCTCAGCAATTTCCTTGATCTGAGACTGCTTGATTTGACCCACGAGGTTCTTATTCGGCTCGCCAGAACCCTTTTTGATCTTCGCCGCTTTCTTCAGCATGTAGCTGGCAGGCGGGGTCTTGGTCTCAAAGGTAAAGCTGCGATCGGCATATACCGTGATCTTGGTCGGGATCGGCGCGTTCTTTTCCATGTCCTGCGTCGCGGCGTTAAAAGCCTTGCAGAATTCCATGATGTTGACGCCGCGCTGACCCAGCGCAGGGCCGATCGGTGGGGATGGGTTTGCAGTGCCTGCGGGCACTTGCAGGCTGATATAGCCGTCAATCTTCTTGGCCATGAGAGGCCTCCTTTCACACTGTCGGATGGGCCAATTGACGCACCCTCATGTTAAGCGGTCAAACAGCCTGTTTGTCACAGGCCTCCCGCGCGAATTTCCCGCGATGTTTCTTGGGGAGCGGCGCAGATAGCGAAACCGCACCGAAATGCAAGGGAAATGCGCGTTTCTGAGATGGCTCTATTTTGGGCTCGCAGACCCAGCCAATTCATGCCGCGGCGTCTTCATACCCTTGGTCCGGCTAGTCAGATGAAATTGGCGGCATAGCCCGCACCTGTACGCACGCAGCTTGAATGGCGCATCGCGCGCCGCCAGCTCTGCCAGCTCGCGGGTCGCATAGCGCTTCTTCTTACGGCAAATGGCGAGGGTCGTCTTCATCACCCCGCAGCTTGGCACAGCTATCTGAGTTTGTCCCCTTGCTTACTCCGGTGTCTTACCTTAGCAATACGCTAAATTTGTAGGGGGAGAAGGCACTTGGGCAATCCAGAGCAGATCTTCGGATGGGCGGGACAAGCAGCAATGCTCGGCTGGGTCATCCTCCTATTCCTGCCGCGCCGCTGGCCGCAACTGCTTTGGCTGCCTCGTTTTATCATCCCGTTTGGTCTGTCGCTGCTCTATGCGGGTCTTGCCATGTCCCACATGCTCACAGTTGAGGGGGGCGGGTTTGGTTCACTTGCAGAGGTCAAAACGCTGCTATCGAATGATTGGGCGCTGCTCGCGGGCTGGGTTCACTATCTCGCCTTTGACCTATTCATTGGCGGCTGGATCGCGGTCAAGGCAGATGAGGTTGGCATCAGCCGCATTATCCAAGTGCCAATTCTGATCGCCACCTTTATGGCCGGGCCATTGGGTCTCGCGCTGTTTATGGCGATGCGCGCAGGTTATTTTCGCGAAGGACCCCGGGCTAATGCCATGCCAATGGTGGGGGAGCCAGCATGAGTGCACACGCATCGGCGCGCACCTCATGGATGCCCATTCTCCCGCAGCTGGACAATGATCATGTGACGCGGATCTTGCTGACACTTACCCTGTTTGCCGCGGCCAATTTCATCATTTTCACCCCGGCCTGGATTATGGACTCGCGCATACTCGATAGCGCCTCAGTGTGGACCAAGCCGCAAAAGTTCAACGTCTCGTTCGTCGTGCATTTTGGTGCACTCGCCCTGCTCGCGCAGCAATTGCCGCGCAAAGTTCGCGCAGGCAAAGCGATGACCGTGGCTGCATATCTCGCGGCTGTGAGTGTGGTGTTCGAATACATCTATCTCAACACTCAAGCTGCTCGCGGCAGGCGGTCGCATTTCAATTATGACAGCGTATTCGAACAGGCAATGTATGCAGGCATGGGAGTGGCCGCAGTGGGACTGATCGCTGTATGCTTGGCGCTCGCGGTACAGCTGTGGCGCAAGGGCGAGCGCACACGCAATCGCGGGCTGTGGCTGGGTACAATCGTCGGGATGAGCCTGGGCTTCTTCGCCACGCTCTATTTTGGGTTCACCATGTCAGCCACCAGCCGCTATGTCGGTAGCGCGCTGACCGGCGGCGGCGAAGTGGTGCCGTTCTTTGGCTGGTCGCGCGAATATGGCGACCTGCGCCCCGCTCACTTTGTCAGCATGCATTTGATGCAGACTATCCCGCTTGCAGGGTGGATCGCGGACAGGCGGGGCTGGAACGCAAAGCTGGTTGTGTTCGGTGTGACTGCCGCCCAGATCGCACTGGCGACTTTCCTGTATGTGCAGGCGCAATCTGGCCAGCCGTTCTGGCCGATTTAAAAAGAAAAAGGCCCCAGCTTGCCGCTGGAGCCCTTTTGAAAATTCAATGGGGTTCAAGCGAACTACTTAACCAGTTCAACCTGCTCAAATTCCAGCTCAACAGGAGTTGCGCGGCCAAAGATTGAGACCGAAACCTTGACCTTCGCCTTGTCGAAATCAAGCTCTTCAACAACACCGTTGAAGCTTGCAAACGGACCGTCCAAGACCTTGATCTGATCACCGATCTCATAATCGACGCTGATCTGTTTCTTAGGCGCAGCTTTCGCTTCTTCAACGCCGCCAAAGTAGCGCGCAGCCTCTTTTTCGCTGATGGCCTGAGGCTTGTTGTCATTGCCGAGGAAGCCCGTGACCTTGGGCGTATTCTTGACCAGGTGATAAATGTCATCGGTCATTTGCAGTTTCGCCAGCACATATCCCGGCATAAATTTACGCTCGACCTGAACCTTCTTACCGCGCTTTACCTCGGTGATGGTCTCAGTCGGCACTTCGACCTCTTCAACACCATCGGAAAGACCCAGGCGATCAGCCTCAGAAAGAATGGCTTCGCGAACCTTGTTCTCGAAACCGGAATAGGCATGGATAATGTACCAGCGTGCCATAATGCGTCCTGCTAAACTTGAGAAATACTAATAATTAGGCGAGCGAGAGAAGCCAGCGAACTAGCGCGCCAAAACTTGTATCGATAGCCAGAAAGAAGAGCGACAGCACCACCACCATAATGAACACGAAAATCGCCGTACGAATGGTCTCTTCGCGCGTCGGCCAAACGACCTTGCGCGTTTCAGTGCGAACTTGATTCACAAATTCAGCGGGCGATGTCTTGCTGCTCTTATCAGCCATTCGTCTTAATCCTGCTTCAAATTGTCCGTTCCATTGTGTTTCAGGTAGGGTTCTTCGCCGCCCCAAACAAGTCTGGGAGGGGCCTAATCTGATTCCAATGTCGGAAATACCGAGTGCTCACTAGGCCGCGTTTTGGGCAAAAGCAAGCAGTGCTTGTGTGGTTCCTGGCCACCCGCGCCCTCCACCCTTCCACCCGGAGCCTACCGGGACATTATCCGGGTGGAAGGGTGGAGGGCGCGGGTGGCTCAGCTTATGATCCAGCAAACCCAAAACAACTAAAGGCTAGCCAAGGCAAAATTGCCTCACTAGCGTAGCGCGCTTGAACCGGAGCCAAGGGCTACGGACGGGAAAATTTTGGGGAATCGCCACATTATGGCTGCAAATGAAGCAGGGTCGGCAACGCTGATCGATCAAGTAACCAATGTCTCAGACTTCATCTGGGGCGGCACATGGAATGGCGAGACGCTTGGCTGGCTATCGATTGGCGGGCAGCCAATCCCGCCAATGGTCATCATCCTGCTGGGCATCGGACTGTACATCATGGTCGGTCTACGGTTTTACCCGCTGCGCAAACTTGGCAGCGCGTTCAAAGGCTTGTTTGCGGGCCGCAAGAGCGAAGGTGCTGGTGAGATTTCACCCTTCGCCGCACTCTCTACCGCGCTTTCTGGCCAAGTCGGCACTGGTAATCTGGCGGGCGTCGCAACGGCCATTGCACTGGGCGGACCCGGCGCGATTTTCTGGATGTGGATTACCGCATTGATCGGCATGGCGCTTGGCTTTGCTGAGGGCTCGCTGGCGATCCGTTACCGCGAAAAGACAAGCGACGGCGTCTATCGCGGCGGCCCGATGACATACATTATGATGGGGCTCGGGCCGAAATGGACCTGGCTTGCGATCCTGTTTTGCCTTGGCACGCTGTTCTCAGCGATGGTCACGGGCAACTCGATTCAGGCCAACGCCGTCGCGGATGGCCTCAATGAGCTGTTCGGAATTGAAGAATGGCTTGGCGGCTTGCTCGTCGCAGTGGCCGTGTTCGTCGTCATCATCGGCGGTATCAAATCCATCGGCGGCGTCGCGGAGAAGGTCATCCCGTTCATGGCAGGTGCGTATATCGTCATGGCCATCGTCGCCTTGATCCTCAACATCGCGGATATCCCCGCGACCTTCGGTTTGATATTCCACTCCGCCTTCAATCCGACCGCGGCGACAGGTGGTTTTGCCGGAGCGCTGATAATTATCGCGATCCGCGCAGGTGTTGCACGCGGGCTGTTCTCCAATGAAAGCGGCCAAGGCTCCACTCCCATCGCTCACGCCGTTGCGCAGACCAATGACCCTGAACAGCAAGGCCGGATGGCCATGCTCGGCACCTTCATTGACACCATCGTGATTTGCACCATGACGGCGCTGGTCATCCTAACGGTACAAGGCGATTTCACTGGCGGCGGAGAAGCAGTCAAGCATGCCTGGGAATCGGACCTCGAAGGCTTTGCCATGACCAGCGGCGCCTTTGCCGCAGCATTCCCATTCCAGATTTTTGGTGTCGCGCTGGGCACGTTGGTGGCCAGTATCGCGCTCATCCTGTTCGTGTTCACCACGCTGCTGACGTGGTCCTATTACGGCGAGCGGGCAATTACCTTCATCTATGACCGTATCCCCGGCTCAACACGCGGCGGCGAAAAAGTGTTGCACATGATCTGGCGCGTGCTGTGGTGCGTGGTGATTTATGTAGGTTCGACGCAGGATCTCACACTGGTGTGGCGCTTGGGCGACATCTCCAATGCCGCAATGGCGCTGCCTAACCTTGTAGCGTTGCTGTTGCTCTCAGGTGTGGTATTCGCCATCGCCAAGGGTGATAAGACGGCAGGCAAGGATCACCATGCCGATACGCCGGAAGAACCGAACGAATACTAATGCAATAATACTGAGCTCTCGGGAGAGGAGAGAACCGGGCGGCCTGTCGCAAAACCCTTTGGGGCGAGACGACGGGTCGCCCGCTTTTGTGTGGCCAGTGTTTTAGTCTGAATTTAAATGGCAGGGGCACAGAGACTCGAACTCTGGACCTTCGGTTTTGGAGACCGACGCTCTACCAACTGAGCTACGCCCCTGCATGGTCAAGCGCGCCCAACTAATGCGCGCGAGGCCGCTTGGCAAGCAGCCATTGTCTTGCCTCGCATATATGCTGTCAGCTTATGTCGCCACACAGAGGCGAAGCTGTGTTAAAGCACGCAGATGCACGCCCCCGTCGAGTCGCCGGAAATTATACCACCAGACCTGCTGTTGCTGGCTTATCGCAACGGCATCTTCCCAATGGCGGACTACCGCGATGATGAGGACGTATTCTGGGTGGAGCCGCGCGAGCGAGCGGTGTTCCCGCTCGATGAATTCCACCTTTCCAAAAGCTTGCGAAAGACCCTGCGCCAGGACCGCTATAGCGTGACCTGCGATGCTGACTTTGCCGGCGTGATCAACGCCTGCGCTCAACCGCGGGCGGTCCATGCGGAAAGCTGGATCAGCCACCGGATTGAAGCAAGCTATCTCAGCCTGCACGCAGCAGGCCATGCCCATTCGGTCGAATGCTGGCGCGGCGTGGGAGACGACAAAGAACTGATCGGCGGGCTTTACGGCGTCCGCTTTGATAGGGTCTTCTGCGGCGAATCAATGTTTTCAGAGGCCAATAACGCCAGCAAGATCGCGCTCGCCTGGCTTATCGCCAGCATGCGGCAGGCTGGATTCAAAGTGCTCGATTGCCAGTTTATGACCGACCATCTCGCCTCGCTCGGCGCGAAAGCAATGCCGCAAGCCGACTATATGAAGAAGATTGCCGAGGCTGGCGGGGAGCCAAGCCTATCGCTGCCGAAAAGCTTAGGCCGCTACGCTCAGGCCTCTTCGCCGGGGAAGCTCATCGCGCAGTCTTTGACCCAAACGTCATAGACTGGGTGCTCGACCACATTGAGCGCGGGTGAGTTTTTGAAAAGCCAGCCGGAAAAGATCCGGTCAAATTGATCAGCTTCATCAGCCCGCTCAACCAGAACTTGAACAAACGCGCCCGTTTCCTGCGGCAATTCCCATGGCGCGGTACGCTCGCACGATTGCAGACGGACAATGACATTTCCGAGCCGCTGCGTTTCGCCCGGCTTCAGCTCAATATCCTGCGAGACATTGTTACGCTTATTGAGCAAACCAATGGTCGCCACCCGCTCTTCCAGCGGGGTGCCAATAGCGGCCTCCTCGCCCGGCACTTCGGGCGGCGGCGCAGATTGCTGCAATTCTTCAGGCACCTCAGTCGAGGCTGGAACCGGCTCGCTTGGCGCACTGTCGCCGCACGCTGCCACCATTCCTGCGATAGCGGCGGTGACCACAATACGGCTGATGCGCGACCCCGTCATCTGGTCAAGCGTCCGGAGACCAAGCCTCATAATCGCCGGTCGCGCTGGCACGCTTCCCGCCTTTTTCAAGCGCGCCAGCAGGCCGATAAGCCTCAGAAGTGCCAGTGGCATTGGGCGTGTAATCCGTTTCCCAGATCTTCGCTGGCGGCAGAAAGCTCTCAGGCACGTCATCGCCGCTACCATGGAGCCAGCCATGCCATTCGGCCGGAACGCGGCTCGCGTCATTGGCGCCGTCATACATTACCCAGCGGCGCTCTTTGCCGCCATCCTTCGCCTTGGAGCGATAGTATTTATTGCCCTCGGCATCCGTGCCAACATGCTCACCATTGCGGGCAGACCACAGATATGTTCCGATGGTCGCACCATCCCACCAAGTGAATATTTTTCCGAGAAGACTCATGGGGTGAGCGGTTAGCCGATTTGACGGGAGAGGCAAAGTGTCTTTGTTGGCTTTGGCACCAGCCCACCGCCTCCCCCCTTACACCCGAATGATCTCCCGGTAGGCTCCGGGTGGAAGGATGGAGGGCGTGGGCTGGCTAAGCCACTACAAGGCAAACAATCACTCCTCCCACTGGACCAGATCGCCTGGCTCAATTCCCAGCTCTTCTGCGCGCCCGCCGCGCAGCTCAAGCACGGCGATTGCTGGTCCATCTGAGGCATAGGATTCCAGCGAATAGGGAGTTGTCATTGCGTGAATGTTGAGGATGCGACTATCGATCCCGATATAGATGATATCGAGCGGCAGCGGCGTATTCTTCATCCAGAAGCTGCGCACTTGAGGGGTTTTCGATGGGAAGATCATCCCCTCAAAATCACCGATTTCGGTGCGGAACATATAGCCCTGAGCCTGCTCTTCATCCGTCGCCGCGACTTCCACGTCAAAGCTGTGCACCTGGCCCGCCGCAGTGATGGTGAGTGGTGTCACCCGCAGCCCGGACACGGGATGGATCGCCGATCCACTCTCGCTATTCGCCGGCGCTGTGGTTGCGCTTGCCTGCGCGTCAGCCTGCGGCGAGCAAGCCGCCACAACAAGCGCGGCAAGGAGTCCTATCATCTTAGTGCTCATCAAAAATCCTCATGCTCACGCGCTTCGTCAATCCATTCCAGCAGATGCTCTTCACCGGGAGCGCTCAGCACCTGTTTGGCCTTGGCGAAATCATGACCTGCGCGGATCATCGCGGCAAGCTGCTTTTCCTCGCGTTTGCGGCGCTCATCCGGGCCAAGTGCGGCAGCCTGCACATCAAACGGGCCGAACCGGCGCTTGCGGGCCAGCGTGACAGCCGCTTTTCTCAAGGCGAGTTCGGAAACCTCCAGCTCCTCCGAAATTTCCTCGCTAATCCCCGCCTGATACAAGGCTTGCGACACCCGCCTTGCGCCATAGCCGCGAGCAAGCAAATCCGAGGATTTCGAGCGGGCATAGCCAGCATCATCGACATAGCCTTTTTCGACAAAGCTCTCGACTAAACCGGCGTAGTCAGGTGGACCCTCGCCCTCCTCTTCACCGGCGTACCCCCGCTCCCTAAGCTTACGCCGCAAATAGTCTTCAAGCTTGCCTGCCGTTGTCGCAAACCGCGCGACATAGGTGAGCGCGAGCTCCTGCAATTGCGCATCATCAAGCGGGCGACGTTTTGGACGGTGGTGCTTTTTTGTCCCCCGCCGAGGTGAGTAGGCTTGGCTCATTGGCCATATTCGTGCCACACTCTGTCTCAAATGGGAAAGATTAGTTCAGCCTTCACTATAAGTACGTGCTGAATTAAGGACTGAGGGATGCCGCAAGGCGCTGAAAAATAATAGGTTTCGCCGATTATATGACCGATGCCGTAATGACGCTGACGCCAAATGATTGCGCGCTCCCACGCCGCAGATCAGACTTTGCCACCTTTACCGACGCGATTGATTACGCCGCTCGCAGCGAAAAAGGCATGAATTTTCATGATATGCGCGGGCAATTGGAACGGGTTTATCCCTATTCTGAGATGCGCGCGGATGCGCTGGTCATGGCGCGCCAGCTCGTGGCATTTGGGATCAAGAAAGAAGACCGCGTTGCATTGATCGCGGAGACTGGCCCCGAGTTTACCGCGCTTTTTTGCGCCTGCGTCTATGTTGGCGCGTGGCCTGTTCCGCTGCCTTTGCCAACTAGTTTTGGCGGCAAGGACAGCTTCATTGACCAACTCGCCATCCAACTGAAAAGCTCTGATCCCGCCCTCTTGCTATACCCCGAAGAAATTGCCGAAATGGCCCGCAGTGCGGCTGAGAAAAGCAGCTGCGCAAGCGAAAGCTGGCAAGACTTCACCAAGCGTGAGGCGCCGGAATGCGAGCTACCTAAGGCTGATCCAGAAGACATCTGCTATTTGCAATATTCGTCCGGCTCAACGCGGTTTCCGACCGGGGTTGCCGTAACGCACAAGGCCTTGCTTCATAACCTCTATGGCCACGCTGTATCGATGAACCTCAAAGAGAATGATCGCTGCATAAGCTGGCTGCCGCTCTATCACGATATGGGTCTGGTCGGCTGCTTTCTCTCGCTCGTCGCCAACCAGTTTTCAGTCGATTACCTTAAGCCCGATGCCTTTGCGCGCAGGCCCCTCGCCTGGCTCGACATGATCAGCCGCAATCCCGGCAACACCTGTTCTTACTCGCCGACCTTTGGTTATGATATTTGCGCACGCCGCATCTCAAGCCAAACCAATGTGGCGGAGCGTTTTGACCTGTCGCGCTGGCGCATTGCGGGCAATGGCGCGGATATGATCCGCCCGGATGTCATGCAGAGCTTCGTCAACGCTTTCTCCGATGCTGGCTTCAAAGCAAGCGCATTCACGCCGAGCTATGGTCTGGCCGAGGCAGTACTCGCGGTCACTGTTATGCCCCCGGGCGAGGGGATCCGCGTTGAGCTGGTAGAGGAAGAACGCTTGTCCGGCACGCCGCGCGATATTTCGCGCCCCGCCCGTTACCGCGCGATCGTCAATTGCGGCAAAGCCCTGCCCGATATGGAAGTCGAAATTCACGACGAAAATGGTAATTCGCGCGGCGATCACCAGATCGGCAAAGTCTGGTGCCGCGGCCCCAGCGTGATGCATTCCTACTTCCGCAACGAAGAAGCGACTAGGGATTGCCTCGTCCCGAGCGACGATGAAACCAAAGGCGATTGGCTCGATACGGGCGACATGGGCTATATGGCCGATGGCTATCTGTTCATCGTCGGCCGCGCCAAAGACATGATCATCATCAATGGAAAAAACCATTGGCCGCAAGATATCGAATGGGCGGTGGAGCAGCTACCCGGCTTCAACCATGGCGACATCGCTGCGTTCTCGGTTGAAACGGATAATGGCGAAGAAGCGCCTGCTGTATTGGTGCATTGCCGCGTCTCCGACCCCGAGGAACGCGTCAAACTGCGCGATCAAATCTCGGACAAAGTGCGCTCTGTCACTGGCATGAATTGCGTGGTCGAGCTTGTTCCGCCGCGCACATTGCCGCGCACCAGCTCCGGCAAGCTGAGCCGCGCCAAAGCGAAGAAGCAGTATCTGAGCGGCGAGATTCAGCCGCTAGAGCTCGCGGCATAACAAACTGCGGCGATATCAAATTCGCCTTTGTTTAAATCACCATTTCATGCGGCGCTAAACTTAGCTACCCTTGAAACGCGTGTTTTATGCTACTAATACAGTAGTAAGGAGTTAAGCGAAGATCATGGCCACGAACGAAACCAAAACTGCAACCGCAACAGATGTAGCATTTGATCTAACCCCGCCCGATCCGGTGCCCGCTGTTGCGCCTGAAAAGGCCGCCGGTCTGGTTCCCGTTGATAGCGAGACCAAAAGCAAGTTGGAAACCAAGGTCGACGGGTTCGTCGCTGATTTGATCGCAGAAGATGCCAATTCCCCCGAGTTCGGCAAAAAGGTCGATCAGCTCACCAATATGGGCCGCAAGGAAATTATGGCGGCGGCGCAAATGTCAAACCGCTTCCTTGATCGCCCGTTGCGCGCGATGGACAAGGACGAAGGCGTTGGCGCGAACCTCGCAGAGCTCCGCCGTGTTGTCGAAGAGCTGGACCCCGGCAAGAAGGGCAAGCTGTCGGGTACGCGCAAAATCCTCGGCATCATCCCGTTTGGTAACAAGCTGACCAATTACTTCCGCAGCTATCAAAGCGCGCAGACCAATATTCAGGGCATCCTCACCAATCTCTCGAGCGGCAAGGATGAGCTGATCATGGACAATGCCGCGATTGATGTTGAGCGGCAGAAACTATGGGAGGCGATGGGCAATCTGGAGCAGATGATCCACATCTCCAACACGCTGGATGGCAAGCTGGAAGAGAAAGCGGCTGAGCTGGACGCGACTGATCCCGCCAAGGCCAAGGCCTTGCGCGAGACCGCGCTGTTCTATGTCCGTCAGCGCACGCAAGATCTGCTTACGCAAATGGCGGTTAGCGTGCAGGGGTACCTGGCGCTTGATCTAGTCAAGAAGAACAATGTTGAGCTGGTCAAAGGTGTGGACCGCGCCAGCACCACAACCGTCGGCGCGCTGCGCACTGCGGTAACGGTGGCCGAAGCAATGACCAATCAGCGGCTCGTGCTGGGGCAGATTACTGCGCTGAATGACACCACAGCAGGCATTATCGACAGCACGTCCACCATGCTGCGCGATCAGACCGGCAAGATTCACGAGCAGGCCGCTGCCAGCACTATCCCGCTAGAGACACTGCAACGCGCCTTCCAGAATATTTATGACACGATGGACGAGGTCGATGATTTCAAGGTCCGCGCGCTCGACAGCATGAAGCAGACAGTCAATGTGCTGACCGATGAGGTTGAGAAATCCAAGGGCTATATCGCGCGGGCAGAAGGCCAATCGCAAGCGCAGCAGCAAGTGCAAGAATCCAAGCTGCTTTCGCTGGATGAGTAGTCGGTATGAGTGATCTCACCAAAGACAGCGACCGCTTGATCCAAGAGGCCCGTATTGTGCGTGACGATAACCGCGCAGGCGGACGTCATCGGCGCGAAGGCTCAATTGGGCAAGGGTCAGCTGGCCTCAGGACCAAGCATTTTACCAAGAAGCTCATACAACTGGCGATAGGCTTCGTTGGAATTCTGATCGCTGCCGGTGTTGCTGGCGCGATCCTCAATGGGATCGGCTTTTGGGGCATCATGATCACCTTCTTGCTGATGGCTTTACTGTTTGGCGGCGTGATGAGCCAGAAGATCAAAGTGCCTAAGCGCGTCGACATCAATAAGGGTAATGTCCAGCAAATGGTCAGCCGTACTGAGTTGTGGCTTGAGCATCAACGCCCTGCTCTCCCACCACCAGCGGCGAAGATTGTCGAGGATATGGGCGTACAGCTTGATGCGCTTGGGCTTCAGCTTGAAGGGGTTGATCAAGGCCATCCAAAGGCCCGCGAAGTGCGCCAGCTAGTCGGCGAGCAATTGCCGGAAATGATCGATAGCTATCAAAAGATCCCCGCGCACATGCGAACCGAAGAGCGCGCTGGTTCAACGCCAGATATGCAGCTGACCCAAAGCCTCGGGAATATTAGCAAGGAAATCGACAGCATCACGCGCCAATTGGCGGAAGGCTCGCTCGATGATCTGGCGATCAAGCACCGCTATCTCGATTACAAATTTGGCGAGGGCGTTGAGAGCACTCCTGCACTGGAGAACAAAAGCTGATGCGGGTTCCGATCACACATGACCTCAGCAAAGAGGAAGTGCGCCGCCGCCTGCGCGAACGCAGTCATGAAATTGCTGACCACATTCCCGGCAATATCGCTGATGTGAATACTAGTTGGGCCGATGAGGATCACATGACCATCGGCGTGCAGGCCATGGGCCAAGGGATCGACGGCCAAGTCATCATAGAAGAGGGTCAGGTCGTGTTTGAGATCAACTTACCCCTGGCCTTGTCATTCTTTGAGCCCGCAGTTTCAAAAGCTGTCAAAGACAAGGGTCAAAAGCTGCTTGAGAGCAAGTAGCTCGGCTGACTAGCGTGGGGACGCCAGCAAAGTCCGCCCGGTAGCGGAAAAGTCAATCGAGGCCACGTCGCTTGCTTCGGCGCATTCGCCAGCGACAACCGCTTCACCGCTGACATGAACTTCGCCAGAGATCGGCAAGACCAGCAAGCCATCCCCATGCGCCTGCAAAGTCGCCGGGTCCGGCGCACCCACACAGTGATCGAGCCGGAAATACGAACCCTCGACGAGACAACATGCCTCAGTTGGGGCAACATTACGTTGGCGCGGATCGGCATAGGGCAGGCCTGAGGCAACCCGCATGCCGTCCTCCAGATGTAGCTCGCGTGGGCGCCCGTAATCGTAAAGCCGGTAAGTTATGTCGGTATTTTGCTGTACCTCAATGAGCGAAAGGCCTGGCCCTATCGCGTGCACCGTATTCGCGGGAAGGTAGAAGAAGTCGCCCGCTTTCACAGCGTGCCATTCGAGCAGATCCTCAATCGAGCCATCCAACGCGGCGGCGCGCATCGCCTCGCTGCTGATCTCCTCGCGAAACCCAATGGCGAGCGAAGCGCCCGGCTCAGCATCAAGCACAAGCCAGCATTCGTCTTTGCCGCGAACACCTTCGCCCGCCTGATTATCAGCGGGGTGAGTTTGAACCGACAATTTCTCACTGGTGAAGAGATATTTGATCAGTAGCTCATCATGCTGCGCGCTCGGTTCAAACCAGATCTCGCCAACCGGCTGGGTCAACTCGCGCGCGAACGGAGCTGGCAAGACCCGTCTGCCCCAAACCTTCTCGACGCTGCGTTGGGTCAGCTTCACTGATCAGTCGCTCCGGGTAGTTTCCCGACCTTTTGCGCGCCCTCCAGCGAAGTAACGAGCACTTCGCCGCCATCGACGATCACCACGACATTTTCCAGCCCGACTACAGAAATGCGCGGCCCATCACTCTCAGCCATCACATGTGCGCAGTCGGCAAAATCAACATTGCCCAGCGCAATATTGCCTGCCTCATCTGCATGGCCAGCGGCTTCTCGAGCCTCCATAAGCGCGTGCCAATTGCCAATATCGGACCAACCCATCGCGCCGGAGACGACCGCCGCGTGGGCCGTATTCTCCATCACTGCATAATCGATCGAATCGCCTTCAATCGCGGCAAAAACTTCGGCATTGGGGTGAATGTTGGAACCATCCTGATGCGCTTTGGCAAAGGCGTGTTCAACATGTGCCGCCATTTCTGGGCGGTGCTGGGCAAGCTCAGCGAGAAAAGCGCCTGCGCGAAACGCGAAAATGCCTGCATTCCAAACATATCCGCCCTCGGCCAGAAAAGCCTCAGCGCGTGCTAGGTCAGGTTTTTCGACAAACCGCTCAACCTCGTTGCCGGGAGAAAGGGGTTCCCCTGTTTTGATATAGCCATAACCCGTCTCGGGCGCGGTCGGGGCAATGCCAATCGACACAAGCCGGTCTTGCGATGCCAATTGAGCAGCGTCAGCCGCCGCTTCCTGAAACGCTCCCATATCCGCAATGTGATGATCGCTCGGGCATACGAGCATGATCGCATCTTCAGGCAAAGCGTGAGCTGCCAGAGCAATGGCAGGCGCGGTGTTTTTCGCCGCCGGTTCGACAATCAACCGCGCGCCATCCACGCCTGACAATTGCTCTTGAATCAGCGCCACATGCTGCGCGCCCGCCACGATAGTCGGGCTGGCAAACTTTGCGGGATCCGCAACCCGGTCGAGCCCTTGCTCGAACAAAGAGCGCTCGCCGAGTAGCTTTAGAAACGGCTTGGGCGCGGCCTTGCGGCTACGCGGCCAAAGGCGGGTCCCGCTGCCTCCGCACAGAATAATGGGGTGGATCAAAACCATGGCGCCTTAATAGGCTCACACCACCTCACTGGCGAGCGCTTTTTCATTGCAAAAACGCAGACGGGACAGCCGCTTTGCAAGTCTTAACACACGCCCACACCCTAGCAGGAGCCTCGGCAGAAATCCTGGCGCCAGCCATATTTTGCCGGGACGGGATTGCCATTTGCATCGCGCGCCGGGTTGAAGCGAATACGCTCGACCACCAACGGGCACACCAGTGCGTTGGTCGCGGGATCTGGGCCCGGCCTAGATACGCTGCACCCAGATGCCCGGCCATCAACGCCGACAGTGAACACCACGGTCACCGAGGTGCCTTCGCGCACTGAACGCCCGCCTGCTGGTATCGGAAAGTCGCGTGCCGCGTTGATCTGTCCTGAGCGAACCGATGGTTTGGTGACAGCTCCGCCTCCCTGTCCGGTGCCGCCGCGCCCGCTGCCAGTTCCCGGCCCGCTGCCCGCTGCGCCAGTGCCATCGCCGGTTTCTCGCGCACCCGACTGCGTTTCTGCACCGGTCGACGCGGCTCGCGGCATCGGCGGATCAGGCTTTAAGGTTTGCTTCGGGGTAGGCGCCGTTACAGGCTTAGGGACCGCCTCTTTACCCGGATCGCCTGCTAAACCTTCATCAGGTTCAGGTTCTTGCGGCGGCTCAGGCGGGGTCGTCACCGTGACGGTAAAGGCACTTACCACGCTACGCTGGGCCATAGTGACGGTATCTGGCACCAACGCACGGGCTAATACGTAAAGCCCGGCCACGTGTAATAGCACAATAAGTGCGATTAAAGCAGGACGAGGTTTACGCTTTCGTGCGCTAAATCGCGTCGGCATCGGTTCATTTACGGACATCGACTTCAAACCCCTCCTTAGTCCTCTGCTCTATTAGCCCAATGGCAGAACCCTAAAAAGGACTTGTTGCAAAATGACCAATCCGTCGGCGCCTTGGAGCCGTATTACTAACAGCTTATGGGGAAAGCTCAGTATCGCTGGTGCGATGGCGGCTATCTGTGCGGCTGCGGTGATGCTGGCCTTTCAATGCGTGGCGAGCATCTGGGGATGGCACCGGGTAGGCACAGGTGATGCCTCTTTCACCGTTATCTTCACCATAGCCATGATCATGGGTGCAGCCGTCTTCTGCGCTGGGCTTGGTCGACACATTGCGAGGATACTACCTGGCGCGCTCAAGGCGAACGGCGGGGCCACATGCGATGCCGTGCTCACCCCCATCAACGAAATCGATAATCAGATATCAAGCGCGCCTCCTCGCAAGCCCACCAGCGCGCCTGAACCTGACACACCCAGCGTGAAGGCTAGCGAACCTTCGCCTTTGCCTGCCACTCCGGTCAGCGCCCACTTTTCTGCCGCACAAGAGCATGACGAGGCTCCCTCTAGCTCGGCCATTTCATCGAAGTCTCCAGGCCCGCAGTATGCCCCCTACGCGCGGTTTCCCGCAGACGGACGGATCTTGCTGGCTGAGACCAATGACCATGATCGCCGCGCTATCACCTCCATGATTGGACGCTGCGGTATGGAGGTGGAGATCGCAATTGACGCAGAAAATGCTATCGAGCTGCTCCTTGCAGCCAATGAGTTCGGCGAGCCATTCGATCTCGCTCTGATCGATGCCTATATGCACCAAAGCGACGGATCTTCGGTTTGCCGGGCAGTCCGCTCTGCCGGGATTCAGGCGGAAGCAATGCCGATCATTACGCTCCTTCCTGACACGCTCATTGGTGACGCGACCAGCAGAACACCTGCCCAGAGCCAAGCGCACATATTCAAGCCTGTCATGATGGAGGATCTCGTTCGCACGCTTAATCGCTGGCTTCCGCATCGTATCGTTGAGGAGTCCACTCGCCCTATTGATGACCCCCTCGACGACCTTGATATTGATGAGGTTGAGGATGAGCTGCAACGATGGATAACCCGCCGGAGCGACGCCGTCAGTACGATTGAGCGGGCTATTGCGCATCACGCCTTCGATGGACGCAGCAGAAGGTTGCTTGCTAATGCACTACGCCAAATCGCCCGCGCCGCCGGGCTCTATGGCGAAGAGGAGTTAGGCAAGCACGCCGCCATACTCGAGCGCGCCTTACACGATGGCGACACGGCGGGTGACTGTCGCAAGCTCGCAGAAGCATTTCTCGCCGCAGCACAGCAGACCGCGGACGCATAAAAAACGGCGACCCCCAGGTTAACCCCAAGAGCCGCCGCTTGTTCTCTGATCAATCGATCAGCGTGTGTTTGCGAGATTAGAACTCGTAACGCACACCGAGTTGGATACGCCAGATGCTGCTGTTGATTGCAGTATTTGCTTCGCCTTCAAATGCCCGGAAGTCTTCGAGGACGTAACGTCCCTCGTCATCGAACTCGCCGGTAAGCAGCGCAACGCGGCCATCGAAGTCGCCCAGCGACCGGCGAACATTCCAATCACCGTTGAGCAGGTTCAGGAAGTTCGAAAAGTCGGCGAATACTTCAATGCGATCTTCTTTGATGCCGGTCAGGCTGCCAATAAATGGTAGTTCCTGGCTCAGGCGGAAGTCGACATCGAAGAACCATGGGTTACGGCAAGTGTTGCGAAGGATGGTCTGGCCCGGCGTGAAATCGCAATTGATATTGCTGACAACGCTATCCCCGCCATTGATGGCATCGAGGAACAACGCGACATCATCAAAATCACTGGCTGGCGAAAGATTAGGGTCATCAAGGCCAGTTGGGATGTAGGCAAGAATGTTCTCTTCTGCCGAGCCGCTGTCACGGAAATCCGGGAAGCCATCATCGAAGGTCAAGCTGTATGGTCGGCCTTCCGAAGCGCGGAAGAACACACCGAGACCCGAATTGTAGCCATCGAAGAACTGTTCGCGGAAGAACATCGACAAAGTGATGTTGTGACGCGTTTCGAAGCCAGACTGAGATACAGCCGGGTTTTGGGGATCGAACACAGCCGTTCCGTCAAACTGAGAGCCTGCAGTCGCCGAACGAGAGTTAATCGTTTGCTCACTGTCGTTGAATGCATAGCCGAGGTTGACGCTCACACTACCATTCTCGGTGAAAATGCCCTCGCTGAACTGCTTAGTAAGGATGAATGACAGGTTGTGGCTGTCAAAGCTCGGGCCGTTGGTCAGCTGCAGGAACTCATCGAGTCCTGTGTTGAAACAAACGTCTGTCACCCCAACGAAAGTACCAGCGTCACTATCGAAGGTCGCATTACAACCAGTCACGAGAGGATCGATAGCAGCGATAATCGGGCGACCGTCCACTGTAAACCCATCCAAGGCCTGACGGGTATCAACGACCTGCAAGAGATCGCGAATAGCCAGCGTGTCATTGAAGCGTGTGTAGATGTAGTCGACATTCAGGTTCCAGTTCGAGAAGAAACCGGTTTCAGTGCCAAGCTCCGTGGCAAGCCCGATATTCGCGCGAACCGCAGTTGGAATGTCGAAGTCTGGATCGATGTTCTGAACTTCACCTCCTCCGGCAGCTGCGCCTGCGGCGCCCGCATCGATTGCGCATTGCGGGAAGCCTGTGAATTGACCGCCGGAAACCACAGAAATTTGCCCGGTAACTGGATCGGTCGTAAGTTCGGCTGGATCGCAATCACCAGTATTTCCGTTGACGGACGCAAAACCATCGTTTGAGAACGCGTTCGAGAAGAATACGACGGGGTCGCCGCCTGCGAATATGCCGACACCGCCAGTCAGACTGGTATTGGAGAAGAAGCCCTCATTGTCGAGCTCATAAGTGGCCGAAAGACGTGGCAGGATGACCGGATCAGTCCGGTCAAATGACACCGCATTACTAAAGCCAATACGTTGCTGGAACAGCGGGTTGGGGCGCGGCGCATCACCGTCATAGAGCTGAACACGAACGCCCGCATTAATGCTCAGCTGGTCCGTGGCCTGCCACTCATCTTGGGCAAAGAATGAGAAGATCCGACGGCTAAACTCAGCCGCTGCATTGTTAATATCTCCATCAATACCGGTACGTATGGTCCCGCCACCAGCGCCGTCTTCGACGATTTCGTCGGGACCGTCAAAATCGCCACCAGTGCCAGCAGCAAGCAAGCCAGCCTCAAAGTCAGCCAGACCATCAAAGAACAATGTGCCTGTCGCGTTGATCGCGAACAGATTGAACACTTCGAGATCGTTGACCTCAGCACCAAACTTCAACTGGTGATCGCCACCATCATAGTTCAGCACGAAACGAGCCTGATCAATCTTTGTGTTAAGCGCATTAGCCGAGCGGAAGATGCCTGGGCCTGTAGCAAAGCCGCCATTGTCTGCTTCATCCGGCCCGACCGCTGCAATCACATCCGGGTTAGTGGCATTGGGCAGGCCCACTACCAGGCGAACGGTCGGATTGTCCGATTGGGCTTCGCCGAAACCAACTGGCCCCTGAACGTCAGCAACCTCTGCGCGGCTAACACGAAGTTCTGTCGAGACCCTGTCGCTCCAATCCGAATATAGTCGGACTGAGTAATAGTCCGAAATGGTGCCTTCGTCTTCGAACGAATTGATTCCGGTCAACGTGTTGCCGCCGCCATCGAATTCAACATTGGTTTCTTCCAGACGCTGATAAGTCGCCTCGAGACGATGATCATCATTGATGATGGCATCGAGACGACCGAAATAGCGCTGGTTGCCTTCAGGCAAAGTCGTTGGAAGTTCGCCTATTTCTTGCCCGTAAACTTCACGAGCGATACGGGCGAATTCGTTGAATTGGTCAATTGTCGCGAATGGGACTTCGTTGGCTGCACCAGAGCCAATCGGACCATCATTATATCCATCTGCGATTTTCACTTCTTCATAACCAAGCGAGAAGAATAGGCGATCCTTTATGATTGGACCAGACAGTGTTGCACCCCAACGCTCTTCACGGCCAGCATTGATGTCTTGCACTTCGCCATCAGCAAATTCGACAGAATCGGCCTGAAGCCCCTCGTCGAAGTAAGTATAGAATGCAGAACCAGAAAATTCGTTCTGACCAGCTTTTGTTACGACGTTGACGAGACAGCCGGTGAAATCGGAATACTCAACGTCAAATGGAGCGAACTCAACCGAAGTTTGCGCAACCGCGTCGAATGGGAGTGGCAGTGAGTTACGTGCGGCAAATGGCGTGCCATTGAGGCCGAACACGTCCGACTGGATAATGCCATCAACTGTGAAGGTGTTGCCGCGGTCATTGCCGCCAAGGCAAGAGATCCGGTCAACATCATTGTTTTGCTCAAGGCTTACGCGAGGGTCGATCCGGATAATGTCGCGAACGTCGCGTGTAATTGACGGAAAGTTCTCAAGCGTAACGGTATCGAAAGCTGTACCAGGGCCAACCGCGAGTTGACGTGCACCAACGCGCGCACCGGTAACAACGATGACATTGTCCGCCGCACCAGCAGAGCTTGATGCAAGCTCAAAACGGTAAGAGGTGTTACCCGAGATGCTAATGAACTGCTCTTCAACGGTCTGACCTTCATAGCCGCCTGCAGTCGCAGTAACAGTATATGGGCCGCCCGGTGGCAATTGGCCAACGCGGAAGTTGCCATCAGGACCAGCTGTCAGAGTACGGGTCTGGCCCGTACGCGTGTCAGTGATCGTGACGGTCGCGCCAGGCAGTGCCACGCCGCTTTCATCTGTGACACTGCCTTCAATGCCTGATGTAATTTGCTGAGCGGCAGCAGGCGCCGCCAACATTGCTCCGGCGGACAAGCTGACCGCAGATGCTGCTAGAAGATACTTGAGTTTCATCGAGAAGACCCCTTCGTCTCGGTAGGAATTGCTACAATGTGAATTAGGTATTCAACCCGCGCAGACGGGCACGAGACGTGCCAAGCGATTCAAATGTTACAGAGTCAAGACGTGCATATGACCGGTGTGGACATCGCAATGACGCAGTGCACAAAAACCGCAGAAAACCGTGGGTTTTTCGCTGTTGCGCAAACGCAACGCCACAAAACTTTCATGGAATATGCGATTCTTGCCCTGCCAGCACCCCGCCAGCGCGCCGGATTTGGAGCGACTCAGGCGAGGTTGATTTCGCGCAGCCGTTGTTGCAAAAACTCATGGCTGGAAATTGGTTCGGGATGATCGTCCGGATCAGCTGGATCAATACAGCTGGGCAGCGTCTCGATCACAAAATCCGGCCGAAAATGCAGAAAAAACGGCATGGAGTAGCGCGCGCGATACGCCGCTTCGCCTTGCGGGTTCACCACCCGGTGCGTGGTCGATCGCAAACGCCCATTGGTCATCCGATCGAGCATATCACCGACATTGATCACCAATGCGCCTTTTTCCGATCCGACGGCGTGCCATTTGCCCTCGGTTGTGAGCAACTCAAGCCCTGCCTCTTCCGCGCCGAGCAAAAGCGTGATCGTGTTAATGTCGCCATGCGCAGCTGCCCGGATCGCACCTTCTGCTTCTTTGCCCTCAAGCGGCGGATAGCGCAGCAGACGCATTACCGAATTGCCATCACGCACAGTGTCAGCAAAGAAATCGCGCGGAAGGTCTAGGTGCAACGCAATAGCTTCCAACACGCGCCCACCCGCCTCCTCAAAGGCTGCGTAAAGCTCAGCAAAAGTCTCCTCGAAACCGTCAACTTCACCGGGCCAGACATTGGGTGCCATAAATTCGGACAGCGCATGCCCATCGGGCAAAGACCGCCCGACATGCCAAAACTCCTTTAGATCATGGACTTTTGCGTCCTTGGCCTTTTCCGTGCCGAACGGCGTGTAACCGCGCGCGCCACCGCCACCGGGAAGTTGATATTGCCTCTTGGTTTCGTCAGGCAGTGCGAAGAACTCTTTCGAGAGCGCTTCTGCCCGGTCGATCAACTCTTGCGGGATCCCGTGGTCGCGAACCACGCCAAAGCCGAACTCAGCAAAGGAGCGGCCAAGCTCATCGGCAATTTCTTCGAGTGGGCGGGCGAGCGAAACAGATGCAATGTCAGACATAAGCGTACACTTAGTACGGCAGGAACAAGCCCGCTAGTGCCGCGCTCATCAAATTGGCGAGCGAGCCTGCCGCCAGCGCGCGCAGACCCAGTTTGGCGATTACCGGACGCTGGTTCGGAGCAAGGCCTCCAGTCACCGCCATTTGGATCGCGATCGACGAGAAATTGGCAAAGCCGCACAAAGCAAAGGTCACAATCGCTTTGCTGCGCTCTGTCAGTTCATCAGGTTTCAAAGTGCCCAAATCAATAAATGCGACAAATTCATTAAGCACGATCTTGGTGCCAAACAGACCGCCAGCCACCAGTGACTGGTCCCAATCGGTAATGCCGATGAGGAACATGACCGGCGCAAACACATAGCCGAGCAATTGCTGAAAGCTGATGTCGCCATAGCCGAACAGGCCGCCAACACCACCCAAGATGCCATTAGCAAGCGCGACAAGCGCGACAAAGACCATCACCATCGCCCCGACGGCCACTGCCAGCTTCACGCCGGTTTGCGTGCCTTGCGCCGCCGCCTCAATCACGTTGGCCGGTCGCTGCCCCTCTTCAAACGTCTCGGCCATTTCGACCTCAGGCGCTTTGCCGCCCTCGACCAAAGAGCCGGGCCCTTCAGCGCTAATCCGCGCATCTGGCAGCTCAATTTTCTCTGGGATCGCGCCCGACAGTTCTGCCGCGTCGCGAGCAAGTTCGCTCTCATCATCCGGCATAATCATCTTCGCCATTAAGATGCCTCCGGGAGCGGACATAAACGCCGCCGCTAGCAGAAACGGGACGGCCTCTGAGCCGATAAAGCTCGCATAAGCTGCCAGAATTGTCCCCGCGACGCCGGCCATGCCAACGCTCATCAAGGTGAACAGCTTGCTCGGCGTGAGCGCCGCAAGATAGGGCCGGACCACCAGCGGGCTCTCCGATTGGCCGACAAAGATATTGGCTGCGCTGCCCAATGCCTCGACCTGGCTAATGCCAGTAATCCAGCCAATGGCCCCGCCCACCCAGCGCACCAGCTTCTGCATGATGCCCCAGTGATAAAGAATTGAGACAATCGCGGCGAAGAACACGATCACCGGCAAGGCTGCAATCACAAATGTATTGGCAAATGGATTGCTTTCCATCGGGCCAAACACCGATGTGATCCCGACTTTGGAATAATCCAGCAGAGCGATCACGCCGTCAGACAGAAACTGAATTGCGCCCACGCCAAACGGTGTGCGCAAAACCAGCAAGGCCATCACCGCTTGCAGCGCAAAGGCCGCCCCAACCACGCGAAGTTTGATGCGCTTCTTGCCCGTCGAGAGCAAAAAAGCGACAAACAAAATCGCCAGAATACCCAGCAGGCTTGTTAGAAATGGCGGCATAATACCCCTCTATATTCCGCAGGATCCCGGGGGAAGAGCCTCCCCAACTGCGGATGAAATCTTGCGCTGTCTTGCGCGAGCGAGCGCGTTAGTCAATTTTTCGGGTAAGAAGACCTGTTCAAGCAGACAGATAAAGGGCTGCCAATCCATGAGCCAAGACACCAAGCTAACCGCCCCATCTGCCCCAAGGGGGCTATTCCTCTTTCTGCTGATTTACGGCGGGATGACCGTGCTAGCCGGTGTCGTGGCCTTCAAGCAGGTTCAACTATGGCCGAGCAATCTGGCGGTTGAGGCGGGGATATTCCCGTTCCTCATTCTCGTGGTGGTCTCCAGCACCATTACGCAGCTTTATGGCAAGGATCTGGCCAACCGGCTGGTTTGGTTCGGGTTTGTGCCGCTCGCGCTATCGGCCGCGCTGATCTTCCTCGTGCTGGGCCTCCCCCCATCGCCTGAAATGACGGAGTTTCGCGGTGATGACCTTGCCGCTTTTGAGCGCGTTCTGGGGCAAACCCCGCGCATTCTTATGGCCGGACCCTTCGCGTACATAACCTCGCTGCTGCTCAATATCTGGATCTTCTCCAAGCTAGCGGGCAGCGGAGAAGGCAATACGATAGGCCTGATGGTGCGCGGCGCGATTGCTTCTGCGCTCAGCCAAGCGGTTGATTCGGTGATCTTCATCACCCTCGCCTTCTATGGCGAGTTCGACATTACAGACCTTTTGATTGGTCAGGTGATCGCGAAGGTCACCCTCAGCTTCGTGCTGGTGCCCTTCCTGATTACTGGCGGTGTGGCGCTGGCGAAGTGGCTGGATAGCAAATAGTTTTGTATTCCGCAGCACCTCCGTGCTGCGATATCCTCGCTCATGCGACCTGAAGGTCGCGTCGCTGCGGGCGACCTTTGGCCTTGCGGACCTGCGGTCCGACTTAGCACTGATCCGGCGAGAGACCAGCGAGCCGCAAGCGCGACTGCGCGTCGGCCGTTAGGCCGGAAGCCAAGCGAACGGATGTGAGCGCCGGCGCCTGAGGCCAAACAAACTAAGCAGAACAGCTTGCCCCGCCCAGAACGCAAAAGCGCGCGCAATGCGGGTGGTTGAGCGACACATCGCGAGAGGCCTCAGCCAGCGTCTCGCCTAAATCGAAATCGCCCTCATACGGTAGCAATGTGCACGCCGCGACACGCGGCGTATCTTCACCCTTGCGGTGGACCACCATTCGGCTGGCCGAACACATCACATCAGTCGGTGCTTTGTCTAGAATGCTCCAGCACGCAGTCGTTATCTCGGCAATGTCCTTGTCTGCGTCCATTTCAGGAAAAAGCACCAGCCGCATCGGATCGGATACGTCGACATTGATGCCTTCGCGTTCAAACATCGCGCCATAGTGCTGGCGCGATTCTGCATCGCTTTCATGCGGCAACATGCGGCCCGCGACCGCCAGCGAAAAGCCTTGGCTTGTCAGCCAGCGTAGACCAGCCATACCGACGTCCCATGCGCCCGCACCGCGCTCCGCATCGTGGACCGGCTGCGTATGATGATCGAGGCTGATCCGCATGGTGAGCTTGTCACCAAACCGTTCTTTCAGCGCGAGCAATTCCGCCTCGTAACGGCGCATCGGTTTCATCGCGTTTGACAGCACCAAAGCCTCAAACCCGCGTTCCAGAGCGTCTGTCAGCATCGGGACAAAATCGGGGTTCATAAACGGCTCACCGCCGGTAAACCCGATCTCGCGCGTTCCAAAATCACCGTCCGCAATCTCGTTGAGATAGCGCGCCACATCGGCAGCCTTCATATAAACGAGCGCGTCATTGGTCGGGCTGCTCTCAATATAGCAATTGGTGCAGGCGAGATTGCACAGTGTGCCGGTGTTGAACCAGAGCGTATCGAGCCCCGCCAGCGGCACGCTTGCGCGGCGTTCTCCCTTGGCGGTCCATTCCAGATCGGAGAATTTCTCGCGCGGCAGAGGGGCTGCTTCAATCGCAAAAGGAGAAGGACCAGTCGGCGCGTTGCGTGTTTTTGGGCGGGCTTTTGTGCGCCCGACTTTCTGCATCTCGTTCACGAAAACATCCGGCGTGTATTAGCAACAAAGCCAGCGTATTTCTTCGGAAGCGAGCCAAACACAGTCGGCTCCCAAGCAGCAAAGGCTACTGCTTTGGTGATCTCGCTGCGGGTGGGATAGCTAATGACCGCAGAGCCCATCGCCAGCGTGCTGCTTTTGCCGGTAATTGATTGGGTCAGCGGCAGGAGCAATTCGCCCGCGCCTTTGCCGACAATGCTGGCACCGATCACTTTTTTGCCCTTGAGGATGACTTTCATTTGCCCCTTCGTTGAGCCTTCTGCGATGGCGCGTTCATTGTGGTCAAAGCCCTCGCGCACCACGGTGATGTTGTCACCATACTTCTCGCGCGCTTCCTTTTCCGTGAGGCCGACTTGGGCCACTTCCGGATCAGTATAAGTGCACCAGGGCAAGGCTTTCCAATCAACTTTCGTGGGTAGACCCAAAGTGATTTCGAGCGCCACGTTGGAGCCTTCATAACCAGAGACATGCGTCAGGCGGGGGCCATCGCGGCAATCACCGATAGCATAAATTGACTTGATCGAGCTGCGGCGGCGCGCGTCAACCTTGATACCATTGCGCGCCATTTCGACGCCCAATTCTTCGAGGCCAAAGCCCTTGGTATTTGCCGAACGTCCAACTGCGACCAGCAAATGCGTGCCCTTCAGCGTATCGCCATTGTCGACGTGGACGGTTACCGCGCCAGCGCTGCCCTCGGCCTTGGCCGCTTTGCCATCGACGAATTTAACGCCTTCATCGGCCATAGTCTTGGCCACGACAGCGACGGATTCTGGATCATCGCGGCCCATCAGAGCGCCGGGATTGATGACCGTCACTTCGCTGCCTAAGCGACAGAAGCTCTGCGCCATTTCCATGCCGATCACGCCGCCGCCGATGATGATCAGATGCTTCGGTTGTTCGGTTAGATCGAACAGGTTCTCATTGGTGAGATAAGGAACGCTATCGATCCCCTCAATCGGCGGAACAAAGGGCTTCGACCCGGTCGCAATCACAATCCGGGGCGCAGTGAGCGTGCGGCCCGCGACTTCTACAGAATGCTTTCCGGTTACACGCGCATAGTCGCGGATCACCTCGCAGCCCATTTCCTCAAACCGCTCTTGCGAATCGTGCGGGGCAATCTCAGCAATCGCATCATGGACGAATTTGTGAACGCCGCTCCATTCCACTTTCGGCGCCGCTAATGTGACGCCGTGCAGCTCCGGCACGCGGGCCTCTGCGGCACGTTTCGCCGCAGTAATAAGAGCCTTGGACGGCACACAGCCATTGTTCAGGCATTCACCGCCCATATGGTTCGCTTCGATGAGAGCAACATTGAGGCCGAACAGTGCACAACCACCCGCAGCGGTGAGGCCAGCAGCTCCGCCTCCGATCACGATTACATCATGTGTAAAATTCATAGACTTGCCCCGTAACCGAATTTCGTGGAAATGCGAACCCAAGTTGCACTTACAAGCTCTTACGCCGCGAAAGGCTCATCTGTTACATGAATATTGAAAACAGCCGCGATTATTATGGCAAAGTTCTGCAGGGCTCTGACGATCTCAAGACCGATGCCTGCTGCACGACGGACGCGCCGCCGCCAGAAATTCTTGCCGCGCTCCGCAATGTGCATGAGGATGTGAAGGCGCGCTATTATGGCTGCGGTCTGGTGACGCCTCAGGCTATCGAAGGCTGCCATGTTCTCGATCTGGGATCGGGGAGCGGGCAGGACGCCTATCTATTGGCGCAAATGGTCGGCGAGAGCGGGTCGGTTACCGGCGTCGACACCACGCCGGAACAGCTGGCCGTCGCACGCGAACATGAGGAATGGCACCGCGAGCGGTTTGGTTATGCCAAGTCCAACGTGGCATTCGTTGAAGGCGACATTGAAAAGCTAGACCAGCTTGGCCTGCCTGAGGGGCATTTCGATGTGATCGTGTCGAACTGCGTCATCAATCTGGTTGCCGACAAACAAGCCGTCTTTGCCGCAGCGTTCAAACTGCTCAAGGATGGCGGCGAGCTTTATTTCTCTGACGTCTATTCAGAGCGCCGCGTGCCAGAAGATCTGCGCAGCGACCCGGTGTTGCATGGAGAATGCCTGTCTGGCGCGCTCTATTGGGGCGACTTCGTGGACCTCGCGAAGGGGGCAGGCTTTACCGATCCGCGCCTTGTGACCAGCCGGCCTTTGGGGATCAATGATCCGGTAATCGCGCAAAAACTGGCGGGCATCGAATTCCATTCCGCCACTTACCGGTTGTTCAAGCTACCGAGCCTCGAAATGCAATGCGAGGATTATGGCCAAGCGGTCCGTTATAAAGGGACAGTCGCGGGTCAAGAACGCGTCTTCAGCCTCGACGGGCATCACCACATCGAAGCTGGCTATATGTTCCCCATTTGCGGCAATAGTTGGAAGATGCTGGCCGATACGCGCTTTGCCGAGCATTTCGAGTTTTTCGGCAATTTCTCCAAGCATTACGGGGTCTTCCCCGATTGCGGAGTAGCCACGCCATTTGGTGCCACAGGTGCCGCGTCGGGTGATGGGCCGGAACCAGCGGCGGCACCCTGTTGCTGAACATTCTGGTCACAGGCGCGGCCGGATTGGTCGGCGGCGAAGTATGCGCGCGGCTCATCGAGGCTGGGCACACAGTCACGGCGCTCGTCCATCGTAATCATGATATCCGCGCCAATGATGGGTCACCGGTTGCCGCCGCAAAGACGATCAGCGGCGATGTATCGCAAGAGCGGTTTGGCTGGGGCGTGGCTGATTTTACCGAGATTGCGGCAGCGCATGATCTGCTGATCCATTGCGCAGCCACCGTGCGTTTTGACCTTGAGGAAGACGAGTATCAATCGGTCAATGTCGACGGCACCACCAATGCGCTGGCGCTGGCCAAGGCTGGCACTATGGACTTTCTCCATATCAGCACCGCCTATGTCTGCGGGACCCGTGATGGAGAAATTAGCGAGAGTGATTCGCTGCCAAACGCAGGTTTCGCCAACGGCTATGAGGCAAGCAAAGCGGCAGGTGAAAAACTGGTACAGGCGAGCGGTTTGCGCTTTGCCATTGCCCGTCCCTCGATCGTGGTGGGAGCAAGCGATGACGGCACCATCCGCCAGTTCGACACGACCTACACCGCCTTCAAACTGATCGCGGAAGGCCGCGTGCGGCATATGCCATCACGGGCTGGTTCAACGCTTGATTTCGTGCCGATTGATCATGTCGCAAGCGGTATCGTTTCGATTGCTCAGGATATGGAAAGCGCAGCGGGCGGCACCTATCATCTTGTATCGGGCCAGCCGCTGCCGGTTGAGCGTTTCACTGCGGTCATCGGGGCCTATCCGCATTTTCACGAGCCAGAGCTGGTGCCGCCAGAGAAGTTTGACCCAGCGCAACTGCCTGCATTGGAACGCCGTCTCTTCCGGCGCGTGGCGGGCCTTTATGCAAGCTATTTTCAGCGCAATCCGCATTTTGATGATGCCAAGTTCCGCGCGCTGACTGGCTACAGCTGTCCAGAAACGGATGAGGCATTTGTACGGCGTTTGATTGACTACTGCATTGAAGCAAAGTTTCTCGCGGCGCCCGAGCTTATTGAACAGACAAGCTAGCTTGCCTTCAAACAGCCAAGCCGCCCGCGCCCTCCACGCTTCCACCCGGATAGTATCCCGTTAGGTTCTGGGCGGAAGGGTGGAGGGCGCGGGTGGCTCGGAACCTAAACACGAAAGCTACCGAATATCAGGATAGTGATCAGCCATGCGTTTGCGCATGCCAAAGGTCCATAGCATGCCGACTTTGAAATAGATCCAGTTCGCCTTGAGTGGGCCCCATTCCGCGATCCGGCGGTCGGATGTCTCCACCCAGCGCGGCACCATTTTTGTTCGCCCAAGCTGCGCGAACTTCACGCACAAATCGGCCTCTTCCATCACCGCATCGCTCGGCGTGCAGCCACCAACGCTCAGAAAATCGGCCTTGCGAAAGAACATCGCATGATCGCCAAACAGCAATCTAACGCCGCGCACAAAATGATGGGGCCGCGTTAGCAAAGGCGCGTACCAAGTCTTGATCCAATTGTGGAAGGTCGTGAACCAGCGCGTTTTATCCGGCCCCTTAATCAAAGGAGTAAAGCTGGCCAGCGCAATGCGACTATCGCTCAGCGTATCTTCAATAATCCGCGCCATATCGAGCGGCGGCAGAGTGTCAGCATGAAGCACGACCACCTTGTCACCGCGCGCCGCAGCGACGCCCGCATTGATCTGCAAAGCGCGGCCCTTATCGCTTTTCTCAATCCGCCAGCCCGCGTCCCGAGCGAGAGCAATCGTTGCATCCTCGCTGCCCCCATCGACCAGCAAGATTTCCGCGGGTTTTGGGTCAAGAGCGGCCAAGCGCTCGATCAGCGCAGGCAGCGCGCACTCTTCATTAAACGCTGGGATAAGGATCGTGACACTCATCAGCCGCGCGCCCTAAACGGCGAATTCTGGATATCGCGCGAGGTCTTCTGCGGTATCGATATCATCGAGCGGCTCCAGCATCGCGGGCGCAATACCATTGCGTTCCAACCGTCTCAGCGTTTCTGGCAACACATCCGCCGTGCTCCAGGACATATCATCGAACAGGAATGGCATGGGCCTAGCAATCCCGAGAAGATAATAGCCGCCATCATTGGCCGGGCCGACAACCGCCGGCACATCGCGCAAATGATCTGCCGCGCGGCGCAGAAGCGCCGCATCCAGCATCGGGCAATCGCTGCCGACTAATATCGCGGGCGCAGGCACCCGGGCCAGCTTCGCGCCCAGCTCACCCTCACCCTGATCGACAACCTCAATGCCCGCTCCAAGCCAGTCTTGAAACGCTTCTTTGCCGGCGCCGGTTACCCGCAATTGCACGGGCAATCCGCTCTCCCGCGCGGTGCTCACCGTATGCTGGAGGAGCTTGCGATACACCACAGTCGCCCCTTCGCCGCCGAGAGCCGGAATGAGGCGCGTCTTGGCCTTGCCAGCTTCAGGCCAGCGGGCAAAGATTGTCACAGTAGGCTCGGTCATCTTGGTGATGGCCTAGCCCTTTTTTGGAGGCAATGGGACCAGCACCGAGGTATTGCGCCGGTATGCCTGATATCCCGCATCATCACCCCAACGCGCATCGCCTTGTTTATCTTGCAGGTTCACCCCGCTCACTTTCGTAAGCAGCAAATAAATCAGCACTGGCGATGCAATGACCAAGAAGCCGGTGCCTGATAGCAGGGGCCAGGCCATGATAAGAAGACCGAACCACAGCGTAATCTCGCCAAAATAGTTCGGATGTTGCGACCAGCCCCAAATGCCGGTGGTGATGTATTTGCCCTTATTGGCTGGATCGTCTTTGAACGCCGATTTCTGCCAATCCGCAATCACTTCGATCGCGAAACCAGCGAGCCAGACAGCTGCGCCCAGCCAGAAAAAGAACTCAGGCTCGACCCGCTCGCTGCTGGAGATAATCACAATTGCTGCTGATGCGCTGACTGTCGCCCACAGCGCTTGCAGCGTCCAAGCGGTAAAGAAGCGTGTAGGATTAGTCTTGATCTTGTCGAACCGGCTGTCGCCGCCAGTCTTGCCGACCCGCATAAAAAGAAAACCGCCAAGGCGCGTCGCCCATGTTGCAACCATTGCCGCCACGATCATAGCGCGAAGATCAAGCGGTGAGGCAAGATAACATGCGGCCGCTATGATCGAGAGATAGGTGAGCGAGCCAACAAGGTCATAATATTTTTCCTGTTGCGCAATAGCGGCTGGGATAAAGGCCAGCCAGTTGACCCCGAAAGCCACCGCTGCGCAGACGAAAAAGATCGGATAGCCAAACGCGGTTTTGCCGTTGATCCCAGCAAAATAGGCAAAAGCAAGGCCCAACGCTGTCACGATCCCAGCGACCACTAAGCCGATCACAGATCTTCCCACTGCTTGTACCGGTATCGCCATCATATCTCTCGCTTTTTCCAGAGGCCTTTGTGATCAGGCCATGTCCGATCAACCCTAAGCAGGCCAGGACGTTCCGGGCAAGCAAAGGCAAACGTACAGGACTTTTTGCGGCGCTGATGCGCTTGTCGAATTGCTCGATCTTATTAGAGAATTGGTGCGCGGTGCAGTCTTAAGCGAACGGCGCTCTTGCCTGATTTCCCTATTTTGCAGGGTATCTACAGAGAAATCGAAAGTTTGGGCCTTTTCACTCGGCATTGTGGCGATTGAAACCCGCAGGAAACTGCCAATCTCTGTGCTAAATTCCCTAGACGAAGAGCTGGAGTTTAACGTTACTGAACTGGGAAAACCGAGGGAAGCCGCCAGTGCAGCGCGAATGGGGAGATTACGCCGGCGATTGAGAGCGCAGTCTCGTATCCGCAGTTCGATATTCGCCAGCGCAAAGTTAGCTTTGCGCTCTGGTCGAGACCCTGCCGACTGTCGGATTCTGGGCCGGGAAACCTCACATACATCATCACGACCAGGCGGATCACCTCGGGTTATGAGTTAAAGCGCTTGAATGGGCTGGCTGATTTGCGGTGTCTGGGCATCAAACCGACCTACCCGCACATCAACATCCGTCAATCGGGTACAGTTAGTCTGACAACACCCTGTGAAGCTAAAGACAAGTCGTTCGGACGTGCTGACATTGATCATGCTGTTGGCAAGGTGGCAGAAGCAAGACATTCGACGATGTTGTTTGTTCACGGCCCAAACGCGACGTCTAAGGAAAATTCACCCAGCATAGTAGCTCAATACGAAGCCAAGGGTTTCGATCTTACTTTTGTTTCAGCTTCCGATTTTGCTGCGGCTATTGTTGCTCTTGCCCCTGATATCTCGTGGGCTGTGATCACCGATCTTCTGAACAAACACCTTGAATCGATGCGAGCTAAAGAAGAGACTCTGGCCCACTGTCGCGAAGCGCTCAGCAAGGCTTAGAGCTTAATATCAGTGCCTATTCGGTACTTAGTCATCAAATCCAGCAGGGCAACCGTCGGAAGGCCCGCTCAATGCGCTGCAAGGTAAGAGAAAAGGTGGTGAATGGCGCAGTCCATCTCTAACGGGTCTCCGCGTCAAATTTCCCATGTTTATGGGAAAGTAGTGGGAATATTCGGCGTAAATGGCCATTTCGGCACATATGTCTGATGAAGAAACGCCAAATTCTGCTGATGAGCGCCCTGATTTCCCATATCATGCGATCTGGGCGGGATATGGGAATGCAAAAGTCACCCTAAGGGAAATCAAAGAACAGCAAGAACTCTACCAGTCGCTTGAGAACTGGGCAGCAGGAAACATACCTGACTTGCCGGGTATAGAGATCGAGAGAGTGGAGGAGCTCCTTCTTGATCATGGGATTGAGGAGAGCGCAGCTTTCGACTTTTGGCTCATCTGTTCATTCTACCAACGCCCCAAGCAGCTTAAAGCGCTAGGCTTCGATCCAGCGCGATCACGTGATGTGTTATCGCAAGCGGCAAACACAGCTCAGCGTCTTCGCCGGACAATTGGTAAGCTGTCGCCACTGCTACTTGCTGCCTTGCATTATAAGCGGGCTGGCGTTGCAGGTGTGTCCAAACACGAAGGTCTGCCTCTCCACCAATTGCAAGAAGAGTTGAACGATTTCACGCTTGTCGCAATTGATGCCGCTAGGGAACTCGGGCGCCCTGAGGGCAGACCTACCAGCCATCATCGCGATAGTATGCTCCGTTTGTTCATTGAGCTTCTCGAGGAGCATGGGCTTGGCGATCTCACGATCTCCAGCGGCACAAAAGACAATCCCCAACCGCACTTAAAGGGTCGTGCAGGCCGATGTCTTGTTGATCTCTTCAATCTGGTCGAGCCGACCTGGAGTGAGGAATGGCTTGCTCCAAAGGTAAAACCTGTGCGGACAAAACTGCGAAGAGCGAAATCAAGGTCAAAAACTCAGCAATCCTAGGGTCGTATTTTAACTCTTTCTAAGCTTGGATTTGTGTTTCAAATGGTTCTCCACTTTGACCCAAGTGGAGATGCACGTTGAAAACCGACTTATCGAAAATAGCCAGGCTGAGCGTTGAATATCGCTCTGTTAGCGACCTAACCCCTTACTCGGGGAATGCGCGAAAGCATCCCAAAAGCCAGATCCGCAAGATTGCGCAAAGCCTCAAAAAGTTTGGTTGGACGAACCCGATCCTTATCGATGCAGACGGGGTGGTGCTATGCGGCCATGGCCGTCTGGAAGCGGCTAAGCTCATCAATCAAAAGACCGTGCCAGTCATTCCGCTTGGCCAGCTGAGCGAAGCTGATCGCAAGGCTTACATAATTGCCGACAACCGCATCGCTGAAGAGGCAGAATGGTCGAAGTCCACTCTGCGTAACGAACTCAGCGGCCTCGCGGAGCTGGGCTATGATTTGGAACTCACAGGGTTCGATACGCTGGAAATAGATACGGTTCTCTCGATCGGAGACGATCCGATCGAGGAGGATGAAGTCGAGGTTCCAGACGAAGGAGCACAGCCGATTTCGCGACTGGGCGATCTTTGGGAGATTGGGGCTCATCGACTTCTTGTGGGAGATGCTCGCGATAAAGAGGCCTATAATGCGTTGCTTCAAGGTGAGAAAGCTGAGCTCGTTATCACCGATCCTCCCTATGGCTGCGTGATCGCAAACAACGTATCTGGCGGTGGCCGGGTTAAGCATGGCAACTTTGTGATGGGCGCGGGCGAAACCGACCTTACCGAGTTTGCAGGCTCGCTGCTGAGACCGGCCTTTGAGCGTATCGCTGATAATGCAAAAGAAGGTGCGATCGCCTTCGTCTTTATCGATTGGCGCGGTGCACCCTATCTCTATGAAGCAGCGAAGGGGGTGTTTCACGAAGCGAAGAACCTGATCGTTTGGGCTAAGACCAATGGCGGGCAAGGTGCGTTCTATCGTTCGGCTCACGAATTGATTTATGCATTCAAAGTAAAGTCTGGAAAGCACATCAACAATTTTGGGCTAGGCGGACGATACCGTACCAATGTGTGGAGCTATCCGGGAGCCAATACATTCCGGGCTGGACGAATGAGCGACCTCGCCGATCACCCAACCGTCAAACCAAAGGCAATGATTGTCGATGCGATCCTTGATTGCTCGAAACGCGGAGGGATTGTCCTTGATCCGTTTCTCGGCTCTGGGACAACGCTTGCGGCCTGCGAAGAAACTGGCCGTGTTGGCCGCGCGATGGAGTTGGATCCCAAATATGCTGATGTAGCTTTGCGCCGTTTGGCGAAAGCCACTGATGAAACACCGCAGCTCGATGGCCGATCGTTCGAGGAAATAGCCGAGCAGCGGAGCCATCATGGAGAGGTCACATGACCGATCCAAAGAAAAAACCCGAAAAGTCATACAAGTCGGGGAATGTCGACGAGGATGGAAGTTACAAGGTTGGCAAGGGCCGTCCGCCCGAACATGGAAAGTTTCGCAAAGGTGACGGACGCAAGAGGGGGCGCCGCGCTAAAGGAACCCAGAACCTCGCCACAGACTTTGAGAAGGAACGCAACCACTATGTCTCGGTCAAGGTAGACGGCAAAGCCCGTCGGGTCACAAAGCAACAAGCAGTCATTATGCGGCTATTTGACAAGGCGAGTAGAGGGGAAACTCCAGCCATACGCTCAGTCATGGAGTATGCGGAAAAGTTTGAGACTTCCAACAATGAGAGTGAAGATGAGTACGATCTCAGCCGTCTAAATGAAGAGGAGATGGATTTGTTCGGACAATTGCTTTGCAAAATGGCAGGAGTTGAGCCGGGAACGGTGGGGCTCGATTGAGCGCATGGCGCACTTTATCAAGCTCTGACCAAACTTATTGAACGGCCTATAGCTGGTCAACTAGCTGGTCTTGCCTGGCTCTAATCGACTCTGAAGTCTCCGAAGCCTTCGCTTCGAAATCGCGTCGCGTCATATATTGGAGGGCGATGTCCATCCGTTTGTTTCCTGTGCCGGAGCATTCTTGCTTACGAGCCTCGAAATTGCTTCTCACGATCTCATAGGCCGCGAGCGCGAATCTACTTCTCGCTGTTGGGAAAGGGGGTGGGCGTTCGTTCGAAAAGGCAAACGTAAGCAAGACCACAACTTTATCCGACGCATAGATCTGTGAGATTGTTTGTTTCTCACCGCTTCGCCGTGCATTGAGGTTGGCGCGAGAAATATCGCTTTCGCGCATATCCTTTTCGAAGATCACTTGAGGATATTTGACGGCCAGGCCAGATGATAGACGATTGAACACCGAGATAGCATCATTGCTGCATTGATCGCCTGAGGCGAGCCAGACCTGTTTTAATCGCTTCTGCGAGAAGCGGGGCTGCAAGATGTACTCCATGTCGCCTATTTGTATTTTGCCTGACGCATAGCCGATCCTGATTTGGTCCGGGTTCTCAGCGCTACGCCTCCGGTAGAGTCGGGCTCTCTTTATGCCCGGCATCTCTTGAATGATTGGGAGGGCTTTCTCAGGAGACATCCCGGCTTCAAGTCCCTGCCAGAGTGTGACTGGCTTAGCCTTGGATAAGGCGCCATTTTCGTCATGTGAGGTCTCAGCATTTGCAGATGATGAGACTGGGCTTGTGTCTTGTGCATGTGCGGATGTGACCAAAGCGACGGAGCAAAGGAGAACCGCAGGCGTGGTCCTCCGAGCGCTGCGCTTCTGCGGACGAATTGGTCTTCGAAATGTTTGCATAATCCTCCGCTATGTCGTCGATAAGTGACAAACACCATGCTCGAACTTCGGAAGAGTTCAAGCAAAATGTCACTGATCGTCTGTAGATTGATCGGCGACATAAAGCGCATCACTCAATGGTGGATGTGCACGATCGCCTTGCTGGAAACTTACGAAGACTGCGCCTGGCGAAGGGCTGGTCTCAGGAAGAGCTCGCTCACGAAGCCAACATCCATCGCACATATATCAGCGACCTGGAGCGGGCTGCTCGCAATCCGTCGATAGAAGTGGTTGAACGCGTGGCCAAAGCGCTCAAAGCAAGAATGGGTGAGCTTTTGGACTGAAGTCTGCTTCTAGGTGAGGCGTCGTTTGATCCTGATATCCGATATTGGGATGGGAAGTGGACGTGATCGTAGCTTCTAGTTGTTATTGTGTGGGCGGCGCGGCGTAGTCGCCGTCGCCGCCCTGACCGACCAGGGTGGGGCCTGAGGGCGACCCGAGGGCCGATGCGGTCGGTCAAAAACCTGAAGGTGACCTCAAATCTGCTGCCCTGCTTCCGCGCACGGTCGATCCGGTGATCCCGCCGAAACCCAGACCTCCTCCGCAACACGGCCGGCAAGCGTAGATATCTGCCGCCGTGGTTGGTACCTCTTTCTGACTTTGCCTTGTGGGTTGATTAATCGGCACAAACTCTTGGTAAGACTAACTACAATCGATCTTTCTAGAAATTTGCCCGGCCGCTTTGCTATGTATTGTCAGAGGCTATTCAGCGGAAAAACACTATGACCGAACCTATAAGACCGACCCAAAGAACTGACGAAATTCCCAAAATCATCAAAACTCTTATGCGAGTAGGAAACTTGTCGATCGAACGGGACCGATCGGCGACGTTGGGCGACTTAGTACGCTTCAGCATTGAACATACGACACGGCGCTTCTTCCCTAAATTGGACGCTATCCAATTGCTTGGAGGACGCATGTGATTGTTTCTTCTCCAAGGCTAGAATTCTCCCGCTATGCCAAACCGTGCGGCAGTGTTTTTGCCCCCCGCAATTGATATGCCGCCAGTCAATGCAAACGGATTGTCCGTATCCAGGAGATGAGCAACCGAAAAGCCGATCGCCACCTCACCTCGATATACTGACCCGTTCGCGGTGTAGCTGGTCTTGCCACGGGTTGAAGGCAAAGGTGCTGCCGTTAGTGCGACAGCGGCTGCGATGCCCCTGTTGGTTTCGTGCCGTTCCATCGACGCAAGATCAAACAGCTCAGTGACTTGACCTTCCAGCCCCGTTAAACGCCCGCCAAGATTGACCAGCCCGCCAACGTCGAGAGATGTCGCGCCCAGATTGCCCGCTGCATCAGTGGTGACAAGACTCAGTGCGCCTTCCTGTGCTGCCTGGCTGACAGAAGAGGTAAGGCCAGAGATGCGCACGGTTGCGCTTTCGCCACCTAGCGCGATTAGGTTCTCGCGGTTCGCAATTGCTCCAGGGCCGATGGCAATTGCTCCATCGCCGACCGCTGACGCTCCATTGCCCAGCGCGATCGCGCCGTTACCATTGGCGAGGTTGAGATTGCCGATTGCCACTGCACCAGTGCCGGTTGCGCTATTGTCTGCGCCCAGCGCCACCGCACCTCTACCTGTGGCAAAGTTTGGGTCACCGATGGCGACTGCTCCGTTACCTGAGGCAATATTGCCAGCGCCGATGGAAACTGCCTGCCCATTTGTCGCTTGCGCGCCTGCCCCAATGGCGACGGATCGATCGCCGCTAGCCTCGCTACCCGTTCCGATAGCGAGAGCGTCAAGGCCGGTAGCACTGGCGCCGGGGCCACTACTATTGCTATCGAAATATGCCAGTTCCTGACTGTTGGCTTCTGACCTTGCGAGCGCCGTATTGGCATCGGACTGGGCCCGCATGGCTTCGGCTCGAGCAGTGTTTGCATCCGCCTGAGCTTCAACAGCATTCTCAAACGCCTCATCAGCTCTGGCTTGAGCATCCACTACCCCTGCTCCCGCCTGATCGGCAGCCAGCTGCGCCGCCCGAGCCTCCGCTCTGGCAGTGTCTGCGGTTGTTTGAGCCGTGGCTGCATTTGCAAACGCGTCATCCGCGCGGCTTTGCGCTGCCGCCGCATCGGCAACCCCTTGGTTAGCGGTGTCTTGAGCATTGTCTGCAGCTCCTTGCGCAGCCGCAGCATTTGCCAGCGCCGTATTGGCAGTCGCTTGAGCATCGGCAGCGGCATCTTGGACGAGATTGAGCTGTCCGACATTCGCAGCATCAGTATCCGCGGCACCCGCGGCGACATTTACGATCTGGCGTTCTGCACCCACTGCACCGACCGAAATGCTATTTTCACGATCAGCAATAGAGTTTGCACCAAGCGCCACCGAGCCGAGCGCAAGGGCCTGGGCATCAAGACCAAGTGCAACAGCATTTTCACCCAATGCCACCGCGCCTTCAGCATCCATATCACTCCCGTCACCACCGATGGCGATCGCGCCGTTGGCCTCCGCTATGCTTCCAGCACCGACGGCAATAGCCTGCCTGCCCGATGCTATGCTCCCGGAACCCATGGACGTAGCAAAAAGGCCACTCGCGACGCTGTTATAGCCGGTGGCGGTACTGGCATCTCCGCTGGCCCTACTATCGCTTCCCGTAGCCGTGCTGAAGTTGGCCAAGGCTTGGCTCCGGGCACCGATAGCTGTACTCCGCTCGCCAGAGGCGCTGCTCCGGAAGCCAGTGGCAGTCGCCCGGAAACCGCTGGCCGAACTTTGGACACCAATAGCGGCACTGTCTTCCCCGATGGCTACTGCGCCTGAGCCAAAGGCGCTTGCGTTTTCACCCAAAGCCAGTGCACTTTTGCCAACCGCAGTCGTCTCCGAAGCGGTCGCTTGGCTATTGTCACCAATGGCTGTGCTGCTGGCAGCCGAAGCCATAGCCCCTTCACCGCATTCAAGCGTGTCGGCAGGATCGTCGGCATTGCCGGGGATGCCATCGAGGCCGGGATTGTTGCGACATCCGCTGGCGGCGGCCGCCGTGAGAGAGGCATTGAGCTGGGCAAGGTTGACCGCATCAGTGTCCTCGGTGCCTGCCGCGATATTTACGATCTGGCGTTCTGCACCCACCGCGCCGACCGAAATGCTATTTTCACGATCAGCAATCGTGTCTGCACCAAGCGCTACCGAATTGAGCGCGGTCGCCTGCGCTCCAATCCCGAAAGCGGCGGCATTGGTGGCGTCTACAAACGCATCATTGCCGATTGCAATCGCGCCATCGGCTAATGCCAGGGCTCCTAACTCATCAAAGTTTCTATCCGAACCAATCGCTATAGAGAGGTCACCGGTCGCTTTCGCCGTCCCGCCATGTGCAATGCTCAGTTCGCCATCAGCCTCGCTCAAAAACCCGATTGCGACGCCCCCACCACCAGTAGCATCGCTGTTGTCCCCGAGCGCGACACTATATGCGCCTTCAGCGTCACTGAAATTCCCGATTGCAACACTGCCTGTACCAAGAGCCTCGCTGCCAAAGCCGGTTGCGGTACTGCCGCCGCCAGCAGCCACGCTGAAACGCCCGATGGCTGTGCTGCGCCGATCGCTGGCTATGCTGTTGCCTCCGAACGCAACGGCTGATTGGCCGGAAGCAAGCGCATCATTTCCGATAGCAATGCTGCCATTCCCGGAAGCAATGGCACCTAGAATATCTGTATCCTGGGAGCCGTCATCTTCGCCTATTGCAATCGAACTATCTCCAGTCGCCCGCGCATCGGTGCCAACAGCAACCGAACCAGCGCCAGTGGCCTGAGCGCCGCCGCCAAGCGCAGTGGAACCGGATGCAATTGCGCCCAATCCGATCGCCACCGCCCGCTCGCTGCTTGCGACCGCATCATTGCCGATGGCAATCGCGCCATCGGCTGAGGCAATCGCACCAGACTCGTCAATATCATCGCCATCCGCGCCGATAGCGATAGATTGGTTACCGGCAGCCTCACTGCTGGCCCCTAGGGCGGTGCTATATGCACTTTCTGCCCCGCTGGAAGATCCGATGGCGGTGCTGCGTTCACCGATCGCCTCACTGAAAACCCCGATCGCGACGCTGCGTTCACCGCTGGCCTCACTGAATGCGCCGATGGCGGTGGCGTTGTCAGCGGTAGCAAGACTCTGAGCACCGATTGCTGTACTGTCTCCAACGCTGGCAATCGCATCATTGCCGACCGCAGTGCTGTCCTCCCCGGAAGCAATTGCACCAAGAGTGTCCGCATCCTCACCATCTTCACCAATGGCAATCGAACGATCTCCAGTCGCCCGCGCATCGGTGCCAACAGCAACCGAACCAGCGCCAGTGGCCTGAGCGCCGCCGCCAAGCGCGGTGGAACCGGATGCAATTGCGCCCAATCCGATCGCCACCGCCCTTTCGTTGGTCGCTTGCGCATCACTACCGATCGCGATGGCGCCATTGGCGGAGGCGATGGCGCCGTCATTATCGGCATCATCACCGTCCGCGCCAATAGCAATCGACTGTTCACCGGTGGCTTCTGCATCCGCTCCATTTGCGATGCTACCAGCGCCGGTGGCCTCGCTACTTTCCCCGATTGCGATTCCCTTATTTCCGTTAGCTTCGCTGAGTCGCCCAATCGCGATGCTGAAATCGGCATTGGCCTCGCTCGCCCACCCAATCGCAATACTGCTATCACCGATAGAGTCCGCTCCCCCAATCGCGGTGCTTTTACCGCCTACAGCGTCGCTAAAACGACCAATCGCGGTGCTGAAGTCGCCTTCAGCGTTGCTAAATCCCCCGATGGCAATAGCGTCATCACCGCTGGCAACTGCTTCAGTGCCGATCGCAATGCTGTCCTCGCCGGAAGCAACTGCACCTAGATCATCGACATCCCCGTTGCCGTCATCTTCGCCGATTGCAATTGAACGATCTCCGGTAGCCTGAGCTTCGCTGCCGATCGCGACAGAACTCGCACCAATGGCCTGAGCGCCTCCGCCAATCGCAGTGGAGCCAAATGCAAAGGCGCCAAGACCTATTGCTACGGATCGTTCATTGGTTGCCAGCGCATCATTACCGATCGCGACAGCGCCGTTAGCGGAAGCAATCGCGCCTTGGTCATCGGCATCGTCACCATCTTCGCCGATCGCAATCGAATAATCTCCCGACCCATCACTTCCTGCTCCAAGAGCGATGCTGTTAAGGCCGGTGCCGGAAGAAGAGCTCCCAACCATTGCGGCATCAAGCTGGGCCTTGTTTACCGCATCGGTATCCAGGGTCCCTGCTGCAACATTGACGATCTGGCGTTCCGCACCGCTTGCTCCAACGGAAATGGTGTTTTCGCGATCAGCCACAGATGTTGCTCCCAGAGCGACCGAATCGCGTGCGCTCGCCAAGGCCTCCGTGCCTATTGCAACGGCATCTATCCCGGAGACGCGCGCGCCAATGAAAGTGCCGCTAGAGCCATAGCTCCCGATCGCAATCCCGCCTCGCGCGTTGGCTTCAGTTCTCGCGCCCAAGGCGATGCTAAGGCGCCCGTTGGCCTGACTGAAGGTACCAACTGCGGTGCTGTCAGCCGAACTCGCAAGAGCTGAACCTCCGATTGCGGTGGCTGCGCTCGCGTCTGCAAAAGCTGAACCTCCAATAGAGATGGCTGAACCAGCGGTCGCCTTGCTGGCATTACCAATGGCAATGCTGGCGTTGCCCGTCGCTTCAGCAAACCCGCCCAGTGCGGAGGCTCCGTTTTGATTGGCAAGGCTGTTTACGCCGATTGCAGTGCTGCTTTGCGCGCTAGCCTGGCTGGCGTGCCCTATGGCAGTGCTTCCGGATTCCTCAGCTTTGCTGTTGGCTCCATACGCGGTTGAGATACCGCCAGTCGCTCTACTTGCCTTTCCAGTTGCAGTGGAGAAGAGGCCGGTTGCCTGGCTGTCTTGACCGATGGCCGTCGCTGACGCGCCGCTTGCTAGGCTAGTTTGGCCAAAGGCGGTGCTGTTATCGCCAGTTGCAGCCGCTCCAACCCCGCAAGCCAGTTGTTGATCGTTACCTTCGGCATTGGCACCACCATCATCGTCGGTCCCTGGATCGACTTCGCCATTGTTATCACGATCGATCAGGCAGGTTTCCGCCGACGCAGGGTTGGCGGCAGAAAGAGCGGCGATGCTGGTTGCAACAAGAAGGCCGCACCGGATGGTTCTGGTTGAAAATTTCATGTGTTCGTTCCCTCTGGAAATCTGGGAAACGGATCAGGCGCAGCGCCTATGTGCTGCATGTCACCGCACAGGCATTGCAGTTCCGACCCATTTCTGAGAGCGTCTAAGAAGCAGCGCCGAAGAAGAGAAAAGAGGCGGAGGTCCGATTGTCCGAGACGCATCCAATTTTGTCTGAAACACGCTTGCCATAGTCAGGAAATAGGACCCATGGCTCTCGCCCGGCACGTCCATTCTAGGGAATCGAAGTGATCAGATTGTCGCATCAAGCTGTGCTTTTTTTGCTGGCGATGGCGTCGCTCGTGTCGATCATGCCGGAGCAAGCTGGCGCGCAAACCGGCGCTGAGACATGCAGCGAAGCTTTAGAACCAACCAACTCTCTTGCAGACCTACCTGCGGGCCAGTTGAAACCGCTATCAACGAGTTATTTCCTCGACCCCGAAGGAAATGTCGACGCGAAGAACATTGCAGCAAAAGACTTCACCTTTGCGCCTTGCCAGACAGTGTTCGATATTCCCTCAAGAGACGGCGCTTTGTGGTTAAGGTTTGAGGCTGCAAACGCCCATGCAGAAGAGCAGACCTGGGGCGTCGCGTTTTTGGAAACGATTGTCGATGAGGCCGCGCTCTACGAAGAGGTAGACGGTGCGCTAGTGCCGGTCATGCGCGATGGCCGCATTGTTCCGGCCGAGGAAAATGAGAACAGCAGCCTGAAAACGGCTGTTTCTTTCGTCATCGCACCCGGCGCACGGCAGTCTTATTATATCCGTGTGTCGGGAACCTACGCGCCATCTCTCACGCCGGTAATCAGTTCGGCAAGGATGCTGGAAGACTGGTCTGACATTTTCACGATCATATCCGCCTCGCTGCTCGGTTTTTGCGCGATAATGATTGTTTTCAGTCTAATCCTGTTCAGGCGTTTCGATGTCCGTTTCTACCAATATTATACGATCTATCTGTTCGGTATGTTCTGCCTGACATCGCTTTATGATGGATGGTTCATCCAGTCATGGGGCATCACCGTTCCAATCGAACACGTCCGGCGCGTTATTGAGTTTGCATCCGGCTTGGTAATGCTGGCCAATATCCAATATTGCCGGATCCTGCTCACCGTCGATCCGGACCCGCGCGAGAGACGCCAGTTGGTGTTTCATGTGCTGACCGGCATCGGATTGGCCGCAACAATATGGGCAGTGGCCGACCCATGGGAGGCTGGAACTCCGCTCCCGATTGTCTTCTTATTGTGCCCATTCGTGTTACTGTTTGTATCGGGGCGCAAAGCGCTGAAAGGTATGAAGCAGGCAGTGCCGGTCTTTGCGTCTTTGTTCGCTCTGTCACTTGGCCTCTTCTCCTCGCTGTATTTCTTCCTCTTTCCGGTCGAAGTCGTGCCAACTGGATCGGCGTTCGAGGTGATCATGATGCGCCCGATCACGCTGAGCTACGCCTCGTCGACTATCGCCGAGGGCATCTTCATGATGTTCGCGATTTCGAGCATGATCAATGCCATCCAGGAGCAGCGCAATTTGGCCGTATCCGAAACGGTCCGGCTGCGCAGTGAAGTGGAGCGAGCAAAGCAACAGAGGAATGCAGAACTGGAAACTATTGGATCAGCTACGGCAGAGGCGGTCGAAGTTATGGCAAGTAGAGGCTTTCTCGACAGAGCGACCCGGGCTGTTATCGAAAATATCGACCACCGCGGATTTGGTGCTGGCGCCTTAGCATCAGCTCTGGGCATCACTGAGAAAACCCTTGGCCGAAGGCTGAAGAAGTCGCAAGGTCTGGCGCCCGCTGCGTTTATCCGATCTATCCGTTTGAGCTATGCGCGTGATCTGATCTTGCAGCGGCAATTCGATACTGTTGCCGAAATTGCCAACGCTTCCGGCTTTGCGAGTTCGAGCCATTTCGCCAAGCTTTACCGAGAAGAGTTCAAGGAACCGCCTAGCAAAACGCTAAAGACACCGGCGATTGCATAGGGGTGCTCTCGACAGCGCGCGATTTATGGTTCGAAATGGGTGGGCGAAGCATCCAGTGCCTCGCGTCTGAATCTGGGTCGTTAGCGGAACGGCTGCCTTTCAGTTCAGCTAACAAAGTGCTGACAGTCCGCAATCGACCCAATTGCGGAAGTTGAATTTGCGCTCTCGGACCGCACAAGTCAGCAACTTGGAGTTCGTTTTTCGACAAGACTTTTTCCTTTGATCCTAGTTCCCCACATGCTCGGCCCCAAGTCTTCTTGCCATTAGACCTGTAACTTACCAGCCGGAGCACATTGCCCGAGTGGAATAGCATGGTCTTTCAACGTAGCGTTCGACTGCTTCCCCAAAATTGGAATAGCTGTCTGGCCATGGACTATAGACAAACAGTATCGTTTCTACGTCAAGTTTGAGACGGTCAATCTCCGACTTGAGCGTAACACCTCCGATGCCAGCAAATCCAGGTGCATCCCCGTAACTATTGCCATAGCTATCAGTTTGATAAACTGCTCTGATCTCTGGCAGATAGACTAACGCGAGCTGCTCCGCATGCGTCGTCACTACTGCATGAATTTCCACCTCTCCAATCTGCATAAAACTATCCAAGGCGATGATCTGTAGCTCAGCTGCAGCCGCACCAATCGTTCGCGCTATTGTCTCAGCGTGTGAGGCATGAGCTATGATGCGCGCGCCCAATGCAACCGCATCTGAAATACCTGAAAGATGCGGGGCCGCATGTTGAGCAGCGACCGCGTATTTGAGCGGCTTTGTGTGCCCCCGCGCAGCAGAGTAGCGTTCAAATCGCTCGCGAAACCCACGAGTGGTGCCAACTGCCACTATGTGATCGCCAGCATCGATAAACAGAGAATAACTGCCGTCCTGGCCGGTAAGATGGACCGTATCGGAAAGGGCTCGGTCCGATGGACCTCCCATTTCAAGGCGATCCGGTTCTCTAGAAATTCCAGAATCGATACGGAAGGCAGATGCCGTCACCATATTGGCGGTTAAACGCCGCCTGGTAACAACCGCCTCCAGATGATCATCCACATGAAGCTGGAAGAGTGTCCCATATACGAGGCCCTCGTCGCGTGCATGATTACTCCAAAGATATGTGAGCTTTGCTGGTCCCGACATTTGCCGGTTCATTCGTGTCAGAAAACCAGTATTCGCATCGACATACAGCTCAACAGGGCTCGATCCGGGAAAATCGAACTGCGCGATGTGATGCTCGCGTCCCAGATACGAAGATCGTCTGATGGCCGTAACACCTTCAGGGTTGAGGGCGATCAGCTTTGCGATGAGCGTGTCCGACGTTCGCATCGACGCGCCGAACGCCTGATAGAAATTCTCGAAGGCAGACGGTTCATAATTTCTCATCGCGTAGGAGATGTGTGCGATGCCGTCTGGAAGGCTCAGTGTGCGGTTGTGAAAGGCAAAACGATCTCCGGTCAACCGGTAGTCATAACTTCCACGAAGGCTGGCAAAATCGATCTCCAGATCGGTGGTTCGGACATCATATTCGTAGAAGTTCGGGGTGAAGCCATATTGGTATTCGGAATAGAGCCCGTCATCTTGAATGCGGATTGACCGCAAATCGCGCAGTTTCTCGCCGCCATATGCGGTAACAATCTTGTTCGCTATCAATGCCGGGGTAGTTGCTGATGCGTTGGTTGCCAGGGCCCATAGGAACGCCAGCATAAAAAGTGGGAGAAAGCGGTAAAACGTCGGACGTTGCATACTTGCCTCCCCGGGATCAGCCGCCACTTTTTTGATCGCTACAAATGACGCGGTTGCTGGGACAAACGTCATTTGAGGAGGTCGTAACCGCTTGATCAAACACCTCCCACATCTCCGCCTTGCGAGCGTGGCCGGAAAGCATAAAGCCGACATCCAGCTCTAGTTGACCAATGATTCCATGGAGTTCGCGTGCAGACGGTTGAATGCGGCTAGGGGCATCCCGCGCTAGGCCGTGATAGTGATCATCAGCAAATAACGTCCTTGTGGCCGCATGATAGACTAGTGCGTTTTGCGTGGCGTGTCCGGTCGCTTTCACGAAGACGGAAAGTGGCCCAATGTCGGACCGGCGACCGAGCAACTCGACCTTGAGATTGTCTGGCCAGTTGTCCCGTCCCTCCAGCACCGTGTTCGTCTGGTCGGTCAGATGCAGTGTAGCCCCCAAGGCAGCGGCTTCGAGAACGGCATCCATATGATCGCTGTGGTGATGCGTGACGATCATACTGGCAAGCGGTGTAGGCTTGCCGAGATGGGCAATCAGCGCCAGATAACGCTCCCTCAGACCAGCATAGGCATTGACCCCGAGCAACTGCCCTTCATGCTCGACAAAAAGGCTGTAGTCGCCGCGCCCGACAACAAAGACGTTCGGCGCGATTTCATCAACTGTCATTTCTGAAAGGTCCGGCGCTGGTGCAGGCAAGGTCAACCCATCTTCGATTGCGATTTTGGCTGAAACCGGTTCGTTGAATGTGATATTCCGAGTTTGCTCATACTCGGTCAGGTCATCATCCAAAAATATATGTACCTCCCCTGCAAAGGCGATGCCGCCAGACTTAGCGTGCGCGGAAAACAGAATGTTCACTTCACCAATCTCGCGCTTCATCACCAGCCGGTGGATGAGCCCGCTATCGCGGTCAATATAGAGCGTCACTTGCGGTGAATCGGGAGTTACAGTGAAAGCAATCAGATCGTGATGCCGCCCGCGATAAGTGGCCTCACCTGCATACTCGATTTCTGGCGGATTGGTGGCGAGCAAATGAGCCAGCAGCGTGTCTGCACTACGGTAATCACCGCTGAACCACTGCCAATAGCCGCCCGTTTCGCTGGGCGTTTGGGTCATGTCGAAGTAGTCGATTGTGCTCACACCACTTGCGGTCACAACATAGCGGTTGTGATAGACATTCCCGTTTTGATGAGTCCATCGCTCGACGCTACCGTGCTCCGAAACCAGATCGAAGTGTTTGGTCACTCTATCAATCTCGAATTCCACAAAAGCCGCTGTTTGCCCCTGACCTGGCCAGGCGAGGCGCCGATCACTGTCGATCGAGATAGTCCGAAGTTGGACAAGACGCTGACCTCCATAGGCATCAACGACTCTTTCTATCGCCACGTCGGTACGCACACTCTCTGTCTGAGCAATGCTAGGTGCGCTGCTAAAAATGAAAAGTACACTCAGTATCATATTCAGGCGCATCAACACTCTCCCAGCCATGAATGTGAGCCGTTCTGGGGCCACACATCACTTGTGGGAGTTAGTTAAAACATGGAGGCGGGTCTTATCGATTTGTCGAAAAAGCTGACGGATTCCGCGCTCATTGGACGCGGTTTGGTAGGGTCCCGCGAAACTCCGTCGGAGTAATGCCCGCGGTCTCTTTGAAAGCCTTGTTGAAAGGAGACAGCGATTTGAAACCCGCATCCATTGCCAAGGTGATGATGGGCAGGTGGGCGGTATCGGGAGCGGCCATTGCGCGCTGCACCTCTGCGACGCGGAAGCTATTGATGTAGGAGTTGAAATTAGCATAACGAAGATGTGTGTTGATCACCAGCCGTAAGCGATGCTGACTTACCCCAAGCTGCTTAGCGAGAGCCTTGATGGTCAGCGAGGGATCGCGAAAGGCCTGACCGTCCTCTATTGCACTTTCGAGCTTTTTAAGGAGATCTTTGTCTCGCGCATCCAGCGTCTCTGAAGGCTTCGGTTTTTTCTCGAAATGCACCGCAGCACGGTCAAACTTCAACATCCATGCACTGGCGAAGACGATTGGAGGCCAGATCGAGACCGCCTTTATTGTCCATCTATAGTCAGAGAATGAACGTGGCAGAAGCTCCGATAGTGCAGCGGCTACTGCGAATAAGACAACAACTATGACGAAGTAGACCCTTGCCGCACGCCGCTGCTCATGCAGATCATCTGCGCGCCCGCGTAATGTGGCATATACCAGGTGCCCCATCAACGCGACAGAAGTGATGCTCCCATAAATGAGGATCCAATCCGGTATTTTCGGAGCAAAGCCGATGTTCGACAGCCTGAGCCATACGATCGGAGCGGTATACAAGACACCCACAACGATATGCGCAAAACGTAGCTTAAACCCACTTTCAAACAGCGATAGGGCGAACAACCAGACAAAAACAAGGTGCGGTGCATCTGAAAACCGCACGAGCATGAGTACCGGTTCCGGAGGGCGAAGTTCGGGCGGGGCATAGCCTAGCAAAAGTGCGCTGACGCTGATGCAGGACAGACCCAGATAGGGTGCGCTTGCCCAATCACGCCGATGCGTCCAGGCAAACATTGCGAGTAGGAGCAGCAGACTAACTCCACTGAATCTGACTATCGCGTCGAAAAACAGCACGTATTCTCCCTCAGGACGAAGCGGCTTACATGCGGTGCAACTCAACCAACCTTCGATAGCTGCTCAGCTTCCAAACATTCGAATTGCTTGTCTTGCACAGTCGGTCGCGAGCCGTCAAAAAGCGGACACACACCGGCCGTCGCGGTGGGCTCAGGCACCGGGCCACAGGGAGCTACCAGAGTTCCCGTAAACCGTGTTCTTTTGGCTGACGTGTGACGACGCGATGGGCAGGTCAGGCTGTCACACAAACTCAGTATCGCCGAACTTCCTCGAATGAGCGGCCAGGCCGATAGGGTGCCAAGGCTTCGACCTGAATGCCCTCCATGATCTCTTGCGCAGCTAAGCGACCAATGGTCGGGGCCAAGGAGACACCACTATGAGAGATAGCTAGGTATGCTGACTGCATCGCGGGAGAGAAGCCCATGACTGGATGGCCATCAAGCGGCAATGGCCGCCAACCGATGTAGACTTCCTCGACTTCGGCATTTGCGATAGCTGGCATGTAGGTCTGTGCTACACTCAGAAGGCGACCTGCATGTTGAAGTGAGAGCTCGCGGCTCGGGAAGCTGTTAGGCCTATTTGCGAGACGCTGCGCATGAGCATCTGTCTGGGGAGCCCCATCTTGCTCACCCAGAATGACGCGCCCGTCGCTACGTTGATGAATGTGGACGCCCGGAGCAACAACAATGCGGTTGAGCAATTGTTTCATGGGCTGGGTTACGGCGATCACACCGGGGGTTGAACGCTGAGGAATGTCTATACCACCGAGCGCTAGCGTTGCTTTGGGGTCCGCACCCGTCGCGAGGACGAACACATCGCACTCAACATCACCCTGATCGGTTTCCAATATCGTAGTCCCGTCGCCGACAGGGCTCCTCACTGCATTTACCGCACAGTTTGTCTTGACGCTTGCTCCCAGCTTCTGCGCCGCGGCAATGAGGGCACTCGTCGCAAATACGGGGTCGAGCGCACCATCGTTAGGAGAGAACGCAGCGGTCTGATTTGGGTCGAAAACGACATTTGGCTCGAGTCGTCGAAGCTCGTCGATCTCGATCATTCGAGCCGGTTCGCCCCAGTCAACTTGCTCTTCAATCTGTTCGACTAGTCGAGCTTGCCTTTCGCTGTTGCCAAACCATTCAATCGACCCGCCCCACTTGATTGGGATATCCAGCTCGCTTTCGAGCTCTTGCCAGCCTGCAAGCCCCAGTTGATTGAACTTGTGATAGTGGCGAGGTTGCTTTGCCCATGTAGCATTAAGCCAAGCGAATGTTCCTCTGCTTGCGCGGGTAGCAAGGTCATGACGCTCAAGGACGGTGACCTGAGTGCCCAGTTTAGAGAGGTTGTAAGCGATCGATGCGCCGATGATACCGCCCCCAATGACGGCAACACGCTTTTGTTCGCTAAAGCTACCGTCAGCACACGCAGACACCAATGTGGTCGCTGCTCCCCCTGCCAATACCTTTCTACGCGTCCAGCCTGTCATATACGCCCTCAAAATGTGACTGAAGTCTGAAAGCAAGCTTAGCATTCTAAATGCAGAACTCTAGGCCATGCGCAGGTTACGTCCGCTTCCACTCCCTAAGCAGACCAAATCTGCTCAGCAGTCACCGTCTAAGAGCGGTTTGTCGGCTTGAGCTGGATTTGTCCCAAGAACGGACTGGCAGATCACGACCCACAACCGGACGGCCCAGAGCTTCCCAGCCGCAACGTCATTTTGCTCAGAATAGTTTCGGCAACGACGGGCCGAGCAATTGAGGCATTCACCTCATTCACACTCCCACCTTGGTGATCCAAGGTTGCACCAAGATGACGAAGGAGATGCCGGTGGGTGGAGTGCAGCAAATGCTCGGACGGTTTGTCAGTCCAATATGGCTAGTCGCAGTAGCAGTTTTGGTATTCGCTCTGATCATGCCAACCGTGCCTCTGCATGCGCAGGACACGCGCGCGCGTGCTGATCTGGCCAGCTACGAGCAGTACGGTGAGGGCACGCCACTTCCCATCGATGGCATCTGGCGTCTGCGCGAACTCGGTAAACAAGTGATCGTCGAAAACGGCATCGTTATCGCGATGGAAGAATGGACGCATCTGTTCGTCTGGGTGGTCGATCCGGGCATGGTCACATCATCAAAGCTGCGCCAGACCGACCGGCAGAAGTTCACTGCATATGACGAGCTGCTCAAGCGGGAAATGGAGTGGACTGTCCGCGCAGATGGCACCATTTTCGCCAGTGGCGGGACTGGAATGCTCGCACCAAAGTTCTCTCTCGAACCGGTTGAACTCTCGTACCCTAGTGTATTTGAGGCGTTGGTAAAGGGCGAAGAAGTCGTGCTGACGCCGGAAGGTTTTGGCGTCATGCCTCGGTCTGAAGCACTCGAGATCGAGATCGAGTTCACCGCTCCGCTCACGACCGGCGATGGCATGTGTCTCGATCTTGATACGAAAGATTTAGGGCAGCAAGGCGGCACAGTTCGGGTTTGGGAATGCCTCGGTGGCAACAACCAGCGTTTCATCTATCTTGAGGATGACGGGATGATCATGTCCGCCAGCGGCATGTGTCTGGAAGCGGTTGGCAGCGATAACGGTGCCCCAGTGCGCGCATTCGGTTGCGATGGCAACGAGGCGCAGATTTGGACGACCAAGCAGTTGCCTGGCAAGCAGCGCACAGCTTTCGTAAATGTTAAAACGGGGCGCTGCCTGGACGCGCATGGCCCAGAGTCAAAGCGCAATGGCGGCAGGATCCAGATCTGGGATTGCTTTGTCGGTAACAATCAAAGCTGGAGCATGTGATGCCACGGGCATACCACTTTGCCGTCGCGTTCGCTGCTACGCTAATGGCCAACCCCGCATGGGCTGGCTCCAAGCATCGGCCAATTGAGCTAGTGCAATGCGACACGCCGCTGGGAACTGTAGCAGTGATCGAAGGAGATGCGCGTAGCTGGGTCGAGAAGAAGCTGGGCAGCCCGAAGCAAATAATTAAAGCACTGGTTGGTCAATCAGGATGTTTCACGCCTTACGAGCCAAGCAGCGGAGAAGCTTCGCAATTCATGCTGACCATCGTGGCGGGCGACAAGGTTGAGGTGGCCACCGCTACAAACCTCAACAGCGCTGGCGTGGCCAATGCTGCGGCCATGGCCCAAAACAGCGGCTATCGCAGCGGGATGGGGACAGCTGGCGACATTGCAGGGATGATACCGCTTGCAGGCGCGGTGGTGAATGGGCTTGCCGGTGCAGTGGGGATCGGCAAGAAAAATACAGTGATCACGGGCCTGACCCTGATCGACACAAATGAGGGTGCACCAATCGCGTCGGGCACTGGTCTTGTCCAAAAGACCAAGTTGAAATTTCACGACGATGACGATGATGCGATGGCGCGCACGCCGGAAGGTTTCTGGATGCAAGCTGTTGAAGATGCGTCCTCGGATCTGCGCTTCACGAAGAAAGAAGAAGGCCGCGAGATGATCCAGGGCTTTGTGATCGCGTACAACAATATGGTCACGCAAGCTCAGGCAATGGGCGTCGGCAAACGAGCGCAGGAGGCAGCTCTCGCCGAAGCCATGGCCGCAATGGAACCGGCTGTTATCGAGCCAGTTGAGCCTGCTGGACCGCCGCCAGTTATCGTTGCGATCCAATCAAACCTCTATCTAGAGCCCTCTCGTCAGGCCGAGACCGTGCGCACCATTCGCCCGGGTCAGGAATTGACACCAATCGGCGGGCTTGAGGGGATATTCCTGCCCGTCAGCGATGCATACGGCGTCTTAGGGTGGGTCAGTGTCGAAGATCTGCAATAGTCTGCGACTGGGGACCACCTCGGCTGCTCGCGAATTAGCCAGCGTTGGCGTCAACGAGCCCTTCGCGCAGAGCATAGGCAATCAGTTCCGCAGCAGAGCGCGCATCCGCCTTGCGCATCACGCTGGTGCGGTGACGATCGACGGTCTTGATACTGATGCCCAAAGTCTCGCCGATTTCGCGATTGGTCTGCCCGCTAACGACGAGGTTCAGTATTTGCCGCTCGCGACTGGTGAGCGGTTCAAGATCAGCGGCATCTTCCAGCAATTTCGTGAAGCGCTGGCAGATCACCCTTCCACCCTCCATGATGCGCGGGATCGCAGCGCCGAGCTCGTCCAGCTCATCGCTTTTGCAGAAGACACCGTCCGCGCCAACTTCAACCAGCTCCGCAATCTTGCCGCTCGCCTCGACACCAGTGAAAATGATGATTTTGCATTCTGGTACCCAGCGACGTGCTTCGATCAAAACTTCCGTCCCGCCAGCATGCGGCATGGTGACGTCGAGCATCAGCAAATCGGGCTGGTGTTTGCGTACAGAGCCTATCGCCCGGATGCCGTCAGCCACTTCGTCAGCTATGGCAAAGCGGTATCCCGCAAGTGCGTCAGCATCGCCAAGCAGCCGCGCCAGAGCGCCGCGAATAACGCCGTGATCATCAGCGATCACAGCCTTGTATTCCTTGCCAAATGTCACGGTGCCCACCGCCCCACTAACAATACCCCCTGCTGCAACTCAGCAGGACGTGTATATCACACATGATGGGGGCAGGAACAATAATCCGGTGCGTTTGCCTTTGGGTGATGGCGGCGTTGGGGGCTCTAACGGAGCCATCGGTCCTGCATGCGCAAGATGTGACAGCGCCGTTGCAGGCCGACCCGGTTCTTCTTGAGCAAGGTCAGCCAGCCGAACAAGTCGAGGGTAAGGCTTGGTACTTCGTTTCGACGGGGAGGCAATCGTTCGATGTCGACGGCGCGCTGGCGGCATTCGACGCAGGTAAGTTTACAGCGACCTTCAATCCTCAGCGCACGAGCGTGAAGGAGCAAAGGGACCTCTGGATCGCGCTACCCATACGCGCGGCTAGCGAGAATTCGAGGCCTATCAGACGAAGCGTGGGCCTAGGCGGTATATTCTACACCGTGCCCGACATCTATCTTGCACAGAGCGACGGCGAAACGATCCAGATACTTGGTGGAGAAGCCACGGCGGACAATGAGCTACTGCATCAAAAACTGACTTATTTGCACTCTGCTAGCTTTGAACTAGAGCCGGGCCAATCCGAACTGCTGATGATCAATCTCGCGCTTGATGACCGGCCGTCGATTGGCCTCTTCCGAGAGGGGGAGTTAGGTCGCAATCAGATCATCGGGACTTTGCTAAAAGCCGGAGTGATCATCACATTTCTGGCGGTTGGGACATGCCTGATCGTATTGGGCATCTTAGCTCGCCGGCCAAACACGATCATCGTCGCGATCGGGTTTTCGCTGATTGCAATTCAGAGCGATGTCTCACTTTTCACAACCATTCTGGCCTCTGACTTTGAGCAAGCGCGCCTCGTGTGGCGCAGCAGCATAACGCTCATCTCACTGACCTTGGCTTTCATGATCATGGCCGCTTTCTGGGACGTTATCGCTCCCAAGACAAATATGCTTGCGAAGGTGCTCTCGCTGATCGTTCCCATCGGGATCTTTGCATCGGCATTTTTCCTGCAAAGGGATGCATTGCTGGTTGGCGCGTTTTACGGGCTGGTCATTGGTCTGGTCGCGGTAGTCGCCTTGCGTATCGAAACCGCAAAGGGGCTGCGACGGATTGCCGTCTTGTCGATTGTCGCCTGTTCGCTGGCTATTGTTCTGGTCGACCCAGCGCTCGTGGGCACAATCGTGCCAGAATTGTTTTCGAACTTCATCAGAGACATGATGAGGCTTGCTGTGTCAGCGACACTGCTCGTGATTGTGATCGTCGATATTCGACGTAGCCTACTGGAACGTGATCGTCTTAGCCAGGAGCGCATCGCCGCGCTTCAAGCGCAGTCCAAGGCCGACCAACGATTGCTTCAAACCGAGCGGGATTACGCCCGGGCGCGTGAAACAGCCGTGCGCCGTAAGCAGCAGCTTGCCTCTGCCAGTCACGACATACGACAGCCACTGGTCGGCCTGCGTGCCTCAATTCGCGAAGAAGCGGACAAACTCTCACCCGACCTGCAAGAGCGGCTGGGTGAAGCGATCGATTATCTCGAAGAGCTCACGCATGAATATAGCGATCAGGAGAATCGCGGTGCGACGCTCAGCGAGGATAGTGGAGAACTCTACTCGCTCGACCTGATTGTCCAGACGGTCGATGAGATGTTCGCTGCCGAGGCCGCCCTATCAGGGATCACACTCACTACGCAGATGACGCCATGTGAAACACGTGTTCCTGCTCTCGCGCTCATCCGATCAGTCAGCAATCTGATCGCCAATGCGCTGCGCCATGCGGACGCCAGTGAAGTGCATTTGGCCGTTCGGCATGACGATGGTTGCCTGATTGAGGTGCGCGACAATGGGCGCGGCATGGATGAGGCCACCTTGCAGACGGTCCAAGAGCGCGGGGCGAAGGATCAAGCCTCAGACGGCGACGGGCTGGGCCTTGCAATAATTCATGATCTCGCCCGGCGGCACGGCTTCAGCTTTGCGCTCCAATCCTCGCCTGGCGAGGGAACCGTCGCGACAATCACTCTCCCGCAAAGCTAGTACCTAACAGTGTGTGACCCCAGCGAAAGGATTGGGGTATTCACCTCATTCTAGACAGCCACCCCTTCTCCTAAACAAGATCCAACAAAGCCGTTCCGATTGGTGAAGCGGCTGAGGGATTAGAGGGAGGCCACCATGCAGACCAAGAAACTACTTTCAGGACTGAGCGCTTCAACAATCGCCATCACCATGGCGGTAACGCCTGTGATGGCACAGGATGCGCAGCAAGAGAATGCCACAGATGATGACCAGAGCATCTGCGAAGATAATGCCGGGGCCGCAACTGCTTGCGGTGTTGCTCTCGTTGGCAGCGCCTATGTCGCAAGCCAGATGGCGGAGAGTGCGGTCGAAGCTATCGGCGAAGGTCGCAACAATATGCCGAAAAAGAGCCTGCGCAAATTTGAGGCACGCAACGGACCCGTTCCCGAGCTCTCGGCCAAGAACACTGCGACTGCTAAGAGGCCGACTAGCCTAAGGGCACTGAAGGCACGTAGTGCAACGCGCCCTGCCAACATCGCCAAAACTGACCTCGGAAGAGTCATCAAGAATGGTGAAAACGCGCAGGCAGCGCGCGCAGGCACCAAAAAGCCGAGCGCGGCAAATCGCGGCAGTGCCCGCAAGGTAACCTTCCGCGATCAGGTGACGGGCAAGCCTAACCCAACGATCAAGGCGCAGCCTAAACCCGCCGTTGCGCGCCCCGCGAATATCGCAAAGACTGACCTCGCCCGGGTCATAAAGGGCGGCGAGAGCGCGCAGGCAGCTCGCGCCAGCCGGATCGCGGGTTCGGCGGGCGATCTGGCTGAGCTGGAGCGGCGCGGCAACGCAGCCAAGAGCGCTCGCCAGACGGCGGGCAAAACCGCTGCCACGCGCTCAACGAGCAACACTCGCAAGGTAACCTTCCGCGATCAGGTGACAGGTAAGCCTAATCCAACCATCAAGGCCCAGCCTAAGCCCGCTGCGGTTCGGCCCGCGAACATCGCCAGTTCTGACCTCGGAAGAGTAGTTCAGAACGGAGAAAATGCCAGGGCAGCTCGCGCCACACGTATTGCTGGCAGCGCCGATGAATTGGCCGGCCTGGCCCGTCGCGGTGACGTTGCCCGCAACGCTCGCAATGTCGCGAAGGCAGGGCAAGGCAGTCAGCAGCTTGGCCGCCAAATTCTCGCCAATGGTGGTGATCTTGGCAATGTTCTGCGCAAAGGTGATGTAGCGCAGCACGCTCGCAGGCTAGCGCCGGTTAACGAAGCGCAAGTCGTCCGAAACATCGCGGCCAATGGCGGCGACATTTCCAAGCTCAACAAGGCCGGACGAACGGCTCAGGTTGCTCGCGGTGCTGGCGGATTGAAAGCCGCCTCGACAACAGCGGATGCTGCCAAAATGGCCCGGGCTGCCAAGATGGCGAAGACCGCAAAAACCGCTGGTACAGTCGCCAAAGTAGGAAAAGGCGGACGCGCAATATTGGCTGGTACCGGCGTTGGTGCTGTAGCTGTGGTTGCCGAAATGGCCGCGGTAGAGGGCATCAAAGCGACTACGGGCGTAGAGGTGCAAGACCCGTTGTCGACCGGCTTCCAATACGGGGCGGCGCTGTTCGACAAGGATGTGTCTTTGGCCGATGTCGCTGCTCAGCGCCGCGCGCATCACCGAGAGAACTTCAAAAATCTGGCCGAGACCCTGACAACCGAGGGCAAAGTGATGGATAACATCACCAAATATACTGACAGCAAGAACCCAGCGCTGGGCAAAGGGGTGCGCATGATGGATCGCTTTGATCGTCAGCGCAGGGCGTTCATCCAAGAGCATACCGGCATCAAGACAGAGCGTAAGATGGATGTTGTGTCACGGTATGGAGCGGGTCTCAAAAATGACGGCTTGAAAGGTGTTGCAACCGTAGCTGGCGATCGCGCGAAGCATCACATCGACAATGCGAGAGCGCTTGGTGCGACTAGTCGCGCAGCGGCTGGGAATGTAACGGGCGCGGATCTACGTAGCCTGCGCGAAACACGAAATCGGTATGTAGCGGCGGCGGCCTCTGACAAGCCTGTCGCCGCGGTTGCCCGCGTCGCTGGACAGCGCGCCAAGCATCACGGCAACAATGCTAAAAAGGTGGGTTCCAAAGTTGCCTGCGGAATTGGAAATATCTTCCGCAAGAAAGATGAAGACAAGGACTGCAAGAAATAGGCCTAACTGGACTTGGCCACATGGACCTGCGGGGGCTCATGCCTTCGCAGGTCTTGTCGTGTGAAGTGACCGAATGTCTACTTCCCATCCCAAATTCGGTTATTCGCTGGGGGCGAGAGCTGGGCCGATAGCAGAAGGTCTGTTCCGGGCCGACACGCTCGGCGAAGCCGACGGTCCCCTTACGAGTCAATTTCGGTCTGAGACTTGGCGTTGAGCGCCCGATAAGAAGACGGAGACATTCCGTATCTGCGTTGGAAAGCCGATCGAAAACCCACATCGCTTTCGAAGCCCGCCTGGGTGGCGACCTGCCCGACACGCGTGTTTGCGACGAGTAGCTGCCGCGCGCGGTCCAAGCGGATGTCATTGAGGAAGGACCCAGGTGTCTGTCCAGTCTGCGCCTTGAATTTGCGAAAGAACGAGCGAGGCGACATTCCCATGACCTCGGCCATGGCGTCTACATCGATGGGTTCGGGCAACTTCCCTTCGATCCAGTCCACGAGCTTCGCGAAAGGTGCGCCAGCCTTTGCCTGAGCGTCCAGAATGTCGCTAAACTGTGACTGGTGGCCGGAGCGCCTGCCGTAGATAACAAGCTGGCGCGCGATCCTGTCTGCCATGTCGCGTCCCAGATCGGCCTCCACCATCGCAAGCGCCATATCGATACCTGCCGTGACCCCCGCAGACGTCCAGACTTTCCCATCGCTTACAAAAATCGCATCGGGATCCACGCTACCAACCGATTTCAACCGCGCCAGTTCATCACATGCCCGCCAGTGGGTTGCGGCTTGCTTGTTTGCCAGAAGCCCGGCCTTAGCGAGCAAGAACGCTCCGGTGCAAACTGAACCGATACGCTCGCAAACCGGCGCCGACGTTCGCAACCAGTCGATCATTTTCTGATCTGCAACCGCGCTTTGGGTCTCGTCCGCTTCACTGCCGACGACGAGTATCGTCGTTGTTGCATCGACGTGTGTGTTCTCAAAAGAACTCGTCTCAACCGGCGGGCCCGCCATAGCGTCAATCTTTCCGCCGTCGCTGGAGGCATAGATCAAGCGATATTTCAGTTCTGGATCGAAACGCGCAGCGGTGGCGAATACGGCCGACGCACCGGCGAGATCGAGAGTGAAGAACCCGTCGTAGAGCGCGAAGATGATAGATCGTACCTGCATTTGGCAGGAAATAATCGATTTATGTCATTCTGCCAAATGCTCGTTGCTACTATTACGCAATCATAATGGATGGAGATAAGTGATGAAGACCGGCTTTCTGATTTTCCCTGGTGTGACCCAGCTCGATTTCACCGGACCGATCCAGATGATCAATCTGGTGCCTGGCATGGATGTCGATCTTGTCTGGAAGGATCTTGAACCGGTCCAGACCGATTCAGGGTTTTCCGTTAATCCGACTATGACGCTGAATGAAGCGCCGCAATACGACGTTATCCTGCTGCCGGGCGGACCGGGGCAGAGCCGGATCTTGCAGGACGATGCCTATCTCAATTTCGTTCGTAAACAGGCAGAGGGCGCGAAGTATGTTGTAGGCGTCTGCACGGGATCGATCACCCTCGCGAAAGCCGGTGTTCTCGAGGGGCTCAAGGCCAACAGCCACTGGGCTTACACGCAGCACCTTGGCGAATTCGGGGCCGAGTTCGTTGATGAACGCGTCGTCGTAGATGGCAAGTTCATCACCGGCGGCGGCGTTACGTCCGGTATGGATATTGCCCTTACGCTCATCAGCGAGATGGCGGGCGAGAATGCGGCGAAACTCATCCAGTTGCTCGTGGAATACGAACCAACTCCGCCCTTCCATGCGGGCCGCCCCGAACTGGCTGGCGAGCAGCTAACGCAAATGGCGCGTGTGATGATCCAGGCAAACGCGCCGAAGTTCCCCGAAAGCTCTTCATAATGGGAGCGACCGTTCTTGTTCTGGGCGGGGCCGGGGCAATGGGCCGCCACCTTTGCCAAGCCTTGGTCGGCATGGATTCTATCGGGCACATTAGAGTTGCCGGAATCGACGACCAGGCAGGACTGGAGTTCTGCAAGCATTTGGGGGGCAAGGCAGAGTACCGTTCTCTCGATGTGACTGACGAGGATCACCTGCTCCGCGCTCTTGGCGAAGTCGATGTCGTGGCGAACGCGACCGGACCTTTCTACAAGTTGGCCGGGCCTATCCTGCGAGCAGCCATTGCATCGGGTACACATTACGTTGACATCTGCGACGATGTTGAACCGACCCGTTCCATGCTTGCATTGCACGAAAAGGCGCAACGAGCCGGTATCACCGCAATCATCGGTATGGGCGCAAGCCCCGGCCTGACCAATCTTCTCGCGCGGATTGCAGTCGAACGCCTCGAAACCACGACGTCGCTCGTTACGACCTGGGACCTTCAAATGACCGTAACGGTCGATGACGGTTTTGCCGCGCCTTGGGACGCAGCACAGACACCGGCAGCGATAGTGCACTGGATGCATTGCTGTTCGGGCGATGTGCCCGTCACCCAGAACGGCCGCACTGTGGTTGTCCGGCCACTTGAGCCGACCGCACTACATTTTCTTGGCGGGAGGTCCGTCACCGGATGGTCCGTCGCGCATCCGGAACCGGTTACGCTGGCTGCCGCATATCCAGAGCTACACGAGTGCGCGAATTTCATGACGGGGCGTTCCGGGATCTTTGAGTTGCTCCGGCCTATCCGCGACCGGATCGATGGGGGTACTCTGACAATCGAGGGCGCGGCGGATCTGCTGGTTAGCGAATACAGACTAGGCGAACCCATAACGTTGGAAGCTGAGGCAGACAGACGCCGTAGCAGAGAATCTAAGGCGCCAGCGGTCGGTGCGATTGCCACGGGACTTATTGAGGGCACGCCGGCGACGGTCGTGGCTGAGATCGACGACCTGCCGCCGGGTGGTATGGGCGCATCCACAGGCATACCCGCAGCGATCGCGCTTCGCTTGATTGCCGACGGAGCGATTACAAGACGCGGCGTGTTCGCTCCGGAGGACATTATTTCTCCGGAATCGTTTTTCGAATGCTTCGCGACCTTTTGCGACAGTTCATCGTCGGATCTTGTTCGCGTGGAGGTCGGTCTGGAATGACTGAACTCTCGGCATCTATTCAGCAAACCCATGCAACGCTATATCACTATCCAATGGCGTGCTCGACGGCAGTGCGGATTGCCGCTGCGGAGGCGAAAATTGATCTTCGGATCGAACTGGTCGACGTCTACAGCAAAGATCTCCACACAGGCGGCTCGTTCTTCGCCATAAACCCGCTCGGTCAGGTGCCGACCCTTGTCTTGCCATCCGGCGAGATGGTAACTGAGAACGTTGCGGTCATGTATTGGATCGAGAATCAAAGAGGCGTCCAAGTCTCAGTTCAGACTGTGCGATGGCTGGCGTTTTGTGCGGCCGAACTTCATAAAGCGATCATCTGGCCGCTGGCGCGCGGCGAGCCAGATGAGAGGACACGTAAAACTCTCTTGGACCGTTTCACCATCGTGTCCGCGCACTTAAATGCGCATTTGGATGACAGGCGTTTCATCGCCACCGATCGCTGGAGCGTGGCCGACGCGTATTTGCTTTGGTGCGTCCGTCTATTCACCATGCTCGCGTTGGAAATGCCAGCTCGCTCTGCGGTCAACAGTTATGTCACAGGTTTGCGTGAGTGGGAGCATGTGTCGCAGATATTCGCAGAAGATGTGGCGCATCTGACAGACCTTCGCGCTGCGGTCCAGCCAAGCCAGATGCTTTCTAACCCGGTCTATTCGGAGACTGCGCCACTTCTCAAATTATAAGGTTTGGCCAACTAGCTAGCGCGCTTCTGTTCACACCAACGTCCGCAATTCATCCCCACTAGCGGACGCCAGTCACACTGAGGCTGGCGCCCGGCAGCGGTCAGATTTCGGTCTTCTCGGCGAGAGTGAGAGCATCTTCTATGTCGACACCGAGATATCGCACCGTGTTTTCGATCTTGGAGTGCCCGAGCAATATCTGGATTGCCCGGATATTGGCGGTGGCTCTGTAAATGATCGAAGCTTTCGTCCGGCGCAGCGAGTGGGTGCCGTACTCGTCGGCCCGCAAGCCCATAGCCTCAACCCACTCATCAACAAGCCTAGCGTATTGTCGCGTGCTCAGATGACGGGTGTGATCAACACGGCTGGGAAAGACATAGTCCACGACGTCACCTCCTCTGAGTTCCAGCCAGGCAAACAGGCTTGCACGCGCGTCTGATGCGATCTCAAACTGAACAGGCCGACCTGTCTTGCGCTGTGTGATTGTCGACCGCGTTCTGACTTCTGGACCACTAACCAAGTCACCGATCTTCAGCTCGACGAGGTCACAGCCTCGCAGTTTGCTATCTATCGCCAAGTCAAAGAGCGCTCGATCTCGAATGCGTTCTTCGCGATCCAGAAAGAGACGGATCGCCCAGATCTGCTTTTGGTTGAATGGTCGTTTTGGGCCGATCTTCGCGCCGAAGTTCCAAGACACACGGTTCTGAGCGGCAGGGTCAAACTGTGAGTAGGTCATTGTCATTCGCCCCGCCCGGAATGGTCTCGGAGAACGTCCGCTTTCAGGGACTAAGATCTCAGATGGCTACGTCTTGGACTAGGGCGCATTGCGGTCATTCTGCGATGGACTGAGCAGCGGCAGCCAGTCTTGCGATCTTGTACGAAGCGACAGCTAGCTCATCGATAGCAGCCCTCTGCTCGCCATCGGACTGACTGCAAGCAGTCAGCGCGAGGGTGCTGTGGTCCTCCATCAGCATTCCAATCTTGGCACAAAGCAGGCTGATTAGTTCTTGGTCGATGTTGTCCATATCTACCGCAATGCTCGAACGTCGCCACAAGTCCACTGGAATGAGCGAAAGCCGCCAGAAACCACTCGACTAGTTCGGCCATTCGAGATCCATGCAGTCATGGATATCGAAGACAGGATCGCGGCCATCGAGGAAATGACACCGACAGAATTACGTGCGGCTTGGCGTGATGCGAATGGGATCCCAGCGCCTCCTGCTCTAGGCCTTGCTCTAATAAAAAGAGCCCTAGCGGCTCGCTTGCAGGAACCCGAGGCTGGCAAACTCACTCAAGTCGAGCTCCGACAGCTCGGTGCACTTGGTCGAAAAGACGAGCATCGTAAAGAAGGTCGGGTTTCGACCGAAGCCAAGCCCGGCACTTGGCTCTCGCGAACATGGCATGGCGAAGTTCATGAGGTGGTCGTTTTGGAGAGCGGATGCGAGTATCGCGGGCAGACATTTGGATCACTGAGCGCAGTCGCGTCTCATATCACTGGAGCCAAATGGTCAGGTCCACGCTTCTTTGGACTGAGCAGCCCACGGCTGGGCGAGCTAAAGGTGGCGGCCAATGGCTAAGCCTAAAAACAAGCTCCGCTGCGCCATCTACACCCGCAAATCCACTGATGAAGGCTTGGACAAGGACTTCAACAGCCTCGATGCTCAACGTGAGGCGTGCGCAGCTTATGTACTTAGCCAGCAACACGAGGGCTGGACGCTCCTGCCCGAATTTTATGACGACGGTGGCCACTCAGGTGGCACGCTGGAACGCCCAGCCCTGCAGCAACTTCTAGCAGATGTTCAGGCAGCCAAGATCGACGTGGTGGTCGTTTACAAGATCGATCGGCTCACGCGCAGCCTCGCGGACTTTGCCAAGATCGTCGATGTGCTTGACGAGGCGGAGGCATCCTTTGTCAGTGTAACCCAAGCATTCTCGACTACCAGTTCGATGGGACGACTAACGCTCAACGTGCTTTTGTCCTTCGCGCAGTTTGAACGCGAGGTGGGCGCAGAGCGGATCCGAGACAAAATCGCTGCATCCAAAGCCAAAGGCATGTGGATGGGTGGGAGCGTCCCACTTGGATACAAGGCCGTCGATCGAAAGCTCGTCGTCATTCCGAAGGAAGCTGAGACTGTCCGTGAGATCATGCGCCGCTATCTCGAAGCGGACTCGATCAGAGCACTTGTTGGCGAACTCAGACGCGACGGCATTGTCAGTAAGCGGTATGTGTCGAAAAGAGGCAACGCAAAGGGTGGTAATCCATTCAAGCGCGGATCGTTAACCTGGCTCCTGTCCAATCCGCTCTATGTCGGCGAGGTCCGGCACAAGGATAAGACCTATCCCGGTCAACATGACGCTATCGTCGACCAGGAGACGTTCGATTCAATCCAAAGGAAGCTCAAGGCGCGCGGCTCATCCGGATCAGCGGCAGGCCCAAAACGGCGCTTGGCATTGCTGGCAGGCATGATCCGTGATGACCGCGGTCGTCCTATGTCTCCAACCCACACCAAAAACCACGGTCGGCGCTACACTTACTATGCCTCGAACATGAATGATGATTCCGATGCGCCCGCGCTTCGCCTTCCTGCGGGTGAGATTGAACAGGCTGTACGCCGTGCTGTCGCGAGGTGGTTGAGGACAGATACCAATGTTCGGGAGCTGATGACATCGAAGCAGGCCAATGAGAAGCAAAGGGCTTTCGAGAATGCCGAACAACTTGCGGCTGATGTCGAGCATTTGGCTGTGAGCAATGCAAGCGAAGTCCTCTCCCGAATAGCCTTGAGCGTCGCGGTTGGCGAAAACGGGATAAGCGGATCGTTCGAGCCCGCTACTGCATTAGGGATCTCGGAAAACGATGAAGGCACCCCGATCAAAGCGCACTTCAAGATCCCGTTCGAACGACAGAACTATGGTCACGAGCCTCGCCTGCGATTGCAGCCAGCAGAGCCTGATCGGGTCGCAAAAGACGATCGGCTTGTTGAGTTGCTCGGTCGGGCGTTTGCCGCAAATGAGGAACTTCTCCAAATGGATGAGGTGACAGCTGGGACGATCAAAACTACCAAGCTGCGTCATCTCCAACGACTTGCAAGACTTAGCTATCTCGATCCCACGATCATCCGCAGCATCCTGAATGGCACCCAACCCAAGGGCCTTAGCGCCCGGAGCCTTTGGCGAATGGGCGACTTGCCAATCCGCTTCGCTGATCAGCGCGACGCGCTGGGCTTCTCGCACTCCTGAAATTTGGCAAGTAGGTCACCAAATCGACCACGGAGAACTTCGCCCATTTATGGAACGATTTGGTAGGTCATTACGTCTCTGCCGTCGGCACAGCGAGCAGACAAGCCTGCAAAGCCCCGGAACTACGGGCACAATTTCAGCCGCCTCGGCAGAGACGACAGAAACCGATGTTCGAAGAAAATGGATGGTGAGCCCTGCTGGGTTCGAACCAGCGACCTACTGATTAAAAGTCAGTTGCTCTACCGACTGAGCTAAGGGCCCACACATGGCATGGAATCGCGCCGCTGTGAGCGCTGCCGGAGCGCGCTCACTTAGATAGGGGCTGCGGGCGGGTCAAGCGCGCATTGAGCTGCGCAAGAGAAAGTCTGCTGATCGGGTCGCGCCAATGGGGCGTGATTGCGCTTGCTGGGCCCAGGACAAATGGCCTCTCGCGCAAACCGGGATGCGGTATTTGCAAGCCGAGTTCGTCATAAATCCCCCCGCTCCACAGCGCGATATCAAGGTCCAGCACGCGGGCGCGCCAGGCCTGGCCAGAGCGCTTGCGGCCAAACTGCGTCTCTATGTCCTGCAACATCGCCAGCATTGCTCGCGGGGTGAACGGAGCGGCGACAACAGCGGCGGCATTGGCAAATTCACGGGCGGAGGGGCCGATGGGCCTGCTGCGAATGATCGGCGAGAGCGCGCAGATCTCCGCGCCCGCATTTTCGATATGGCCGCATGCCGCGCGCACAATCTGGCGGGGAGTGCCAAAGCGGGGGCTGCGCATATTGCTTCCCAGAGCGATCAGATAATGGTGAGTGCCGCTCAATTGTTGTCGCTTAGATATCTTCGCAGAGTCGGCCATAGAGCTGCGGGCGGCGATCGCGGAAGAAGCCCATACCCGCTCGGTGCCTGGCCGCTTCGTCTAGGTCTAGCGTTGCGACTAGCAAGCCTTCCTCTTCTGCGCCAAATTCGCAGATCATGTCGCCCCATTCATTGGTGATGAAGCTGTGCCCGTAGAAGCTCTGCTCGCCCTCTGTGCCGATGCGGTTTGCTGCGATCACCGGCATACAGTTGGAGACTGCATGGCCTTGCATTGCGCGCCGCCACATCCGGCTGGTGTCGAGCTCTGCGTCGTAAGGCTCAGAGCCGATGGCCGTGGGGTAGAGCAGCATTTCCGCGCCCATCAGTGCCATCGCGCGGGCTGCCTCCGGATACCATTGGTCCCAACAAATTCCGACGCCAATTCTTGCGCCCGCGACGTCCCAAACTTTGAAGCCATCATTGCCGGGGCGGAAATAGAATTTCTCTTCATAACCCGGTCCATCGGGAATGTGGCTCTTGCGGTAAGTGCCCATCACATCGCCATTCGCGTCGATCATCGCGACGGTGTTGTAATAATGATGGCCATCGCGTTCGAAGAAGCTGGTGGGAATCGCGATTTTGAGCTTCGCAGCAAGCTTACGCATCGCAATGACTGAAGGGTGCTCCAGCGTTGGCCGCGCGAGCGCGAACAGCGCCTCGTCTTCTTTCTGGCAGAAGTATGGCCCGGAAAAGAGCTCCGGCGGCAGGACTATCTCCGCGCCGCGCGCAAAGGCCTGCTCCACCAGCTCGCCGACTGCGGCTATGTTGTCAGCCTCGTCATCGCTACCCAAGGGCAGCTGGAGGGCGGCAATGGTTACCTCGCGCATATGCCGCCCTTTAGCGCTTAACCGGCTTTTTTGAAGAGCAGCGTCATGCGGTCAGTCTCACCAATCGCTGTATGCTCAGCGATCTCTTCTTCAGACTGGCTACCGAAACCAAACGATGGTGGTAGCGTCCACACCCCGCCTTCCCAATTGGCGGGATCTTTCGGGTTGGCGTTCACTTCGGATGTGTCCACCAATTCAAAGCCGTTCGCTTCGAAAAATGCGACCATCTCGTCCTGTTTAAGATAGCCGGCATTGCCATCGACATATTCATCTGGCGCATCGGCCTTGGCGCGGTGTTGCACCACGCCAAGCATTCCATCATCCTTGAGCGTATCGCGCAGCGCCGCAATCTCGCTTTCGTCAATGTCCCAGCGTTTGAGATTGTGCATCATTCGGATCATCAGAATGCGGTCGACTGTCCCATCAAGCTCGTCTGGAACGGCATTGCCCGGATAAAAGGGCAACTTCTCGGCCGGGATGCCGAGCGCTTCCGATTGCGAGGCAGAGAAAGTCTCTCCGCCCTCGCGCACGCGCGCGACAAAGTCTTCACCCAGGCTGATAGCAGCCTCTGCCGGAAAGCTAACCGCGATATATTGGCCATTCTCAGCCACATAAGGCGCGAGGATACGGGTGTACCATCCGCCGCCGGGAGCATATTCGATGATCGTCTGGTCCGGCGCGAGCTGGAAGAAAGCCAGCGTCTCTGCCGGATTGCGATACTGGTCGCGCTCGCGATCCTCAGCGCGGAGGTCGGATGCAAGTACCTCGTCCAACACAACATCGCTTGCGGCGCTTTCTTCGCCCGCGGGCTCTTCAACCTCCGCCTGCGAACAGCCGGTAGCCATCGCCAGCGCTGCCAGCGGTGCGATCACGTGAGTCAGTTTGCGCATTGTATCCCTCCAATTATGTTCCAGCTCAGTTTGTTCAGTCCGCTTTCTTAAACAGCAGCGTCATCCGGTCACTCTCGCCAATTGCGAGATATTTTTCACGGTCTTGCTCTCCGTAACGCAGTACAGGAGGGAGCGTCCAAACGCCGCCTTCCCAATTGGCCGGGTCTTTTGGGTTGGCGTTGATTTCAGACGAGGAAACCAGCTCAAAGCCAGCTGCTTTGAAAATAGCAAGCACACGCTCGGTTGGCATATAGCCCGGCGCAGGCGCATAATCGTCAAAGCTGGCACCCTCTGGTGCGCGGTGCTGCACCACGCCGACCATGCCGTCATCTGCCAGCATGTTGCGCACTGTACCCAGAACCGCATCTGCAACATTGCCATTAGCAAGACCGTGCATTGACCGGAAAATCATCACGCGGTCGACAGTGCCCAACATTTCCTCCGGCACCTCATCGGTTTCAAAGGCCATCACTTCATCGGCTTCCATACCCATCGCCTCCGCGAGGTCAGCCTTGAACCGCTCAGTCCACCCTTTTGCACGGGCCTCTTGCAGGCGGTTGCGATAGGTCCGCCCATCACTGTCTTGATTGATCGCGATATATTCGCCGCTTCCCATCACATAAGGCGCGAGGACGCGGGTGTACCATCCGCCGCCTGGGCCATATTCGACCACGGTTTGATCAGGCTCAACCTGAAAGAAGGCCAGTGTTTCTGCCGGATTGCGGTATTGATCGCGGGCGCGGTCATCATCACGGCGCTCGTGCGCGAGCACTTCTGCAAGATCAGCAGAATGCGCGCCGTGGCCATCGGCCAGAGCAGGAGCGGCGGTGAATGCGAGTGGAAGAGCAGCGGCAGCAAGAAGTAACGAACGCATATCTAAAGAGCCTTTCGTAAAGGCCCGTTGGCGCGGCGGCCAAGGGGCTGTGGAGCAACTGGAAATTTCTATCGCCTATGCGCCGCCCGATGACAAGCAGGCTGCGCATCCCTATCTGCCAATGCAAAGGAGATATCGATGAGCGATCAAGCGATTGGAACCCAGCAGGCAATTATTGCGGGCGGATGCTTTTGGTGCACTGAGGCGGTGATGAATGATGTCATCGGTGTGAGTGCAGTTGAGAGCGGTTATATCGGCGGCGACACCGCTGACCCGACGTATAAGGAAATCTGCACCGGCACGACCGGCCATGCCGAGGCTGTGCGTGTGACGTTTGACCCTTCGGTGATTTCCTATGCCGAATTGCTCGACGTGTTCATGGGCACGCATGATCCGACTCAGCTTAACCGTCAGGGTAATGATGTCGGCACGCAATATCGCAGTGCGATCTTCCCATTGGATGACGCGCAGCGAAGCGAGGCTGAGGCGGCGATTGCGCGCTGGAACACTGACAATTCTGGCGAGGCAGTGACGACCATTGAAGGCCCAGCGACATGGTATTCGGCGGAGGGCTACCATCAGGAATATTGGGAGGGTGATGGTCAGCGAAACCCCTATTGCCTCGCGACAATCCCGCCCAAGCTGATGAAGCTTCGCAAGAGCTTTCAAAGCAAGGTCAAGGCAGACGCATAAGGGCCAATGTCCAACGCCCCGACAAAATCCTTCACGCATACCCATGTGCTGAAGGAGAATGGTACAGTCGAGTTTCGCTGTTCCGCCGACAGCGAGGCATGGCCTTGGCTGAAGCTCCCCGTTCATCATCCCACCGCCGTGCAAGCGGTACATTTCTGGGCCAGTGTTGGTGCATCGATCGCTGCAGGTACTTTCGACACTGAAAAGTGGAGCGCGTTGACGTGGACACAATGGGAGATTGGCGAACGTGATGCTGGACAGCCAGTGCGCGGGCGGATGGTGCGGCTCGAAGCGCAGAATGGCAAGCGGGATGAGACAGGCGAACGGCTTGGTTATCAATTGGCGATGTTCGATGCCGAAGACCGGCTCGCATATGAGGTTGAAGGGAAGGGCGTTATTTTCCGCACTCGCGATTTTCCGGCTTGGCGCTCAGAGGCGAAATCCAAAGCTGGGATAAGCGGCGGCGAGAAGGCTTTTGCTTATGCCCCTTCCGCATTGGCAGGCATAGAGGAGTTCGGGGTGCCGTTGCTATCGCCTTTGCAAGGTCGAGCGGCGCCTCGTGCTGACGCGCTGATCACGGCGGAAAATGGCTTGCCCCCAGGCCATCCGTATTTGGATGGGTCAGGCGATCATGTGAACTCCACCCATTTGTCTGAGGCTGCGACGCAATTCCTGTCGCTATGCCGCGAAGGTGCGCCGTTTCGCGTGACCGGCGGCGAGATGCGCTTTACCCATTATGTTGAGCTGGGCGTGCCTTTTACGATTGAACAGGCTGAGAAGAGTGAGGGCGCGATGGCCATGCAAATCACGCAGAATGATACGCCGTGCTGCATCGCCTCTTTGCGGTTTGAGAAGCTTTAGGGCTTTACCCAGCGCCCGATAAAGAACCCGTCCAGCCCGCCGTAATCGGGCAGCATGCCGGGGTGTGTGCGCAGATGGCCTTCTGCTGTGGGTTCGAGGCCTGGTGGGATATCCTCGCTTTGGATCGGTAGCGGTTTGAGGTCGAAATTCTCGTTGATCCATGCCGCTTGCTCTTCGCCTTCTTCGCGCTCCAGCGAGCATACGGCATAGACTAATGCGCCGCCCGGTTTCAGCCATTCGGACGCGCGGATGATCAGTTCGCGTTGCAGATCCGCCATATGCTCAATCTGGCGGGGACCAATCCGGTGGAGCACATCGGGGTGGCGGCGGCATGTGCCTGTCGCGGTGCAGGGCGCATCAAGTAGGATCGCGTCAAACGCATGCTTCGGCTCCCAACTCAGGGCATCGGCGCGAACTGGGCTCGCCTTCAACCCTGTTCGTTTCAGATTGTCCTTGAGCAGATCAAGCCGCCGTTTTGAATTGTCGAGCGCTGTTACGTTCCAGCCTTGCGCAGCCAGCTGCATAGTCTTGCCGCCGGGGGCAGCGCATAGATCAAGTGCGTGCTTTCCCTCGCCTAGGCCGAGTAGCTTTGCTGGCAATGTCGCCGCGAGATCCTGAACCCACCATGCGCCATCTGCAAAGCCGCTGAGCTTTTCGACTGCCTCGCCGCGCGACAAGCGGACATGGCCTGCAGTAATACTGTCGCCACTGAGTTGACCAGCCCAATGCTGCGTCTCGCCGTGATCGCGCAAGCTCAGATCAAGCGGTGGCGGTTCGGCAAGGCCGCGCGCAATTGTGGGCGTCATCTCACCCCAACGCGCGGCCACAGCCTCGGGCAGGGTCGGCACTTCGGGCAGTTTTGCCGCTTGCTTATCAAGGGTTGAGAAGACCCCGTGAGCCAGTCTGCGCGGACCCCCAGACAGCAGCGGCAGGCATGTCGCGATCACCGCATGCGGCGGGGTTTCCAGCCTTAGCCATTGTGCGAGCATCAGGCGCAGCACCATACGCGCCTTTGCATCATGGGGCAGCGGCTTCTTGGTTGCGCTATCAATCAGCGCATCGAGATCAACGAGCCAGCGCAAAGTCTCGCTGACAATCGCCCGCGCCAGAGCCTTGTCGGCGGGCTTGCGAATATCGCGTGTCGCCGGGCCAAAGGCCTGATCCAGCGTCTCTCCGCGCCGAAAGACCGCATCAAGAAGCCGCAAAGCAGAGCGGCGCGCATAAATTCCGGAAGGTTGAGCCATCCACCTGCCCCTAGCGACAGTTGAAACCAATCGCCAGCGTGCGCATTATAGAGATATGACTGAACGAGCGACCCGCCGCCCTGATGGCTTTGCCAAGCCTGCTCATTGGACCAATGATCCGCCGCCTAAACCCAAGGCGGTTGACCCTGAAAAGGATGAGCCGCGCGATCTTTCGCCCACCCGTTATGGCGATTGGGAGAAGGACGGCATCGCCTGGGATTTTTGAGAAGGTGAAGTGTTTAGAGAGCCGGAAAGTCTCGGCTGCGTAGCAGCCGCAAGGGCGACTGCCCGCCCGCAGCGATGCGACCTTTAGGTCGCATGAGCGAGGAAATCGCACCCACGGAGGTGGGTGCGCAAGTCAAAGACTCTTAAAACTCACCTTCAGCCCATCTTTGGGCATAGGGATTGGCCAGGGCTGCCACTTGGGCTTGTAGCCTTCTTCCATCTCGACGCGGTACCGGCTCAGCACTTGCGCGGCCAAAATCTTGATCTGCATATAAGCAAAGTGAAGCCCGATACACATATGCGCGCCGCCGCCAAATGGCGTCCAAGCATATTTGTGCCGCGTCTTCACCTTGTCCGGCGTAAAGCGCATCGGATCAAAGGTCTCGGGGCTGTCCCAATACTCTTCTGAGTGGTGGACATAGTGAATATTGATACCCACCAATTGCCCCGCTGGGATCCGATATCCGCCATATTCAAATTCGCGCAGCGCGCGGCGCGGCATGGAGGGCACTGGCGGGATCAGGCGCAGCGTTTCCTTGAAGAACATATCGGTCAGTTCAAGCTTGCCCAGATCATCATAGCTCAGCGGACGCGGGTTGCCGCCTGCATCCAGCCCGCCAGTCACCGCGAGAATTTCCTGCCGGACCTTCTCTTGCCACTCTGGGTTCTTGGCGAATTGAAACATCATCGATGTCGCGCTGGACGTGATTGTGTCATGCGCGGCCATCATGAGGAAGTTCATGTGGTCGACCACCTCGTCGACCGGTAATAGCGATCCATCCTCGCGCGTTGCGGTCGCAAATTGGCTGAACATGTCCTGCCCGCCGCCGGTCTCGCGGCGCTTGTGTGTTTCCTTAGTGAAGAAATCGACGAGGAACGCGCGCCCATCGACCCCGCGCTTCATCTTGGTGAAGGGCAATGGCTTGCGCACTGGCGCGACCGAGGCCTGAACCATGTCAATAAAGGCAGTGTTGATCTGGTCGGCCTCTGGCCCCCACGGAATGCCGATGAAGCTGTCAGCAGCGAGATCGAGCGTAAGCTGCTTGATCACAGGCCAAAATTGTAGCTCTTGGTCCGACCACTGTGCCGCCCGATCTGCAATGCCGCGATTGAGCGCATCACAATAATGGCGCATCGGCTCGGGCTTAAAAGCGATAGACAAAGCGCGGCGGTCGGCCCGGTGATGGTCAAAGTCGAGCAGCATCAGCCCGCGCGGAAACAGCTGATCCAAAACCGGACCCCAGCCTTGCTCTGACGAAAAGTTCTTGCCCCGGTCGAACAGCAAGAGCTCGTTTGCGTCTGCACCCACCAGCGCAACGTTCCACCCGCCAAAGGCCATGTTCTTGTAAACAGGGCCGTATTTCTCGACCATCCCTTTCGCAAAGCCATGCGGATCGGCCAGCATTTTGAAAGTGTTGCCGACCAGCGGCCAGCCTGCCTCGCCCGGGATATGCGCCAGATCCGCGTCGGTGGGATTGCCCTCGGACCAATGCCGGGGCTTATCGAGGGTGGATGAATCGGGTGCTAGCGTAGCCATTTGAGCTCCTTACTAACTAAGATGTAAGTAAATCGTTGCTTAGGGGTCAAGGTTTGATCCAGCCCGATAGCTCGCGGCGAATGAGATGCTCCAGCATATCCATCCCAGCGTCACTATCATTGAGGCAGGAAAGCGCAGCGAATTGCTCGCCGCCTGCTTCTTCAAACTGCTCGCAGCCTTCCATCCCCAGCTCTTCCAACGTCTCCAGGCAATCAGCGGAAAATCCAGGCGCGGCAATCGCAAGGCGCTTTGTGCCAGTCGACGCTTCTTCTTTAAGCACCGTGTCCGTCGCGGGCTCAAGCCATTTGGCCGGGCCAAAGCGTGATTGAAAACTCGTGCGGAACCGCAGGCCGGACCGCGCAAGCTTCGCCTGCAAGAGCCGCGAGGTTTTCTGGCAATGACAATGATAAGGATCGCCCAGCTCCAGAGTGCGCTGCGGCATTCCGTGAAAGCTCAGCACCAGCACTTCGGGCTCAAAATCGAGCGCACCCAGCTGCCGATCAATGTCGCTTGCGAGCGCATCAATGTAAGCGCTGTCATCATGATATGGCGGCAAGGTCCGCAAGCTCGCCTGCCAGCGCATTCCGCCCAAAGTTTCGCCCACCTTGTCCATCACTGTTGCGGTCGTCGCGCCGGAATATTGCGGATAGAGCGGCGCAATCAGAATACGCTCGCATCCCGCGTCTTTCATTGCCTGCAAACGCTCTGGAATGGATGGCTGGCCATAGCGCATGGCCCAGTCGACTATCACGCCGCCGCCAATGCGCTCTTGCAGCAGCTCTGCTTGTCGCTTGGTGATTGCCGCTAGCGGAGAGCCGTCCTCGCTCCATACCTTAGCGTAGGCGGCTGCGCTCTTTTGGGGGCGGGTATTGAGGATGATCCCGCGCAGGATCGGCTGCCACGCAATCGGCGGGATTTCGACCACGCGGCGATCAGAAAGGAACTCCGCGAGATAGCGCTTCACCGACTTGCGATCCGGGGCGTCGGGCGTGCCCAAATTGACCACCAGAACACCGATGCCGCCGCTCTTCACTGGCGGGTGGTCGCCCGGCAATTGTTGTTCCTGCCAAGTCATGCTGGTTCGGCTGCTTCCTGATCATTTGGTGCAGTATCGTCAGGCGAGGCTGCAGGCTCTTCAGATTGTTCGACGCCTTCAGGCCCCGATTGTTCCCCACCGCCTTCTGTTTCTTCCTGGGGCTCGGCCTCATTCAGCATGCCTGAGTCAAACAGAGGCAGCGACTGGAGACGTTCACCGTTAAGAGCAAAGAACGCATTGGCAATTGCAGGCGGTGCGACTGCTACACCAAGCTCACCGGGGTCAAAGGGAGGCGCATCGCTCGCGATCAGATCGACCGTGACTTCCGGCGCATTGGCAAGCGTTGGTATGTTCATGCCTGCTAGCCTCGATGGATCTGGCTGACCATTCTGCCAAACCGCGCTTGAGCCCATGGCGAGGCCAACACCGAATAAGAGCCCGCCTTCGATTTGCTGGCGTGCGAGATCAAGATTCACGATCCGTCCAATGTCGGCCACCGCGTGCAAGCTGCTGACTTGAGGTCGCCCTTCGACCATGCGCACCCGCGCGACGCAGGCGATGTATCCATCGCTGGACCAGCTATTTGCGCTTGGCGTCTCCATACGGAGCATAGCGATGCCTTGTCCTGTGCCGGGGCGGCCGCCATCCCATCCACCAAGCTGCGCGGCGCGGCGCAGGGCAATAGCCATGCGTTGATCATCGCCCAGCATCGCAATGCGATAGAGCAGCGGGTCGCGGCCTAGCCCATGCGCGAGCTCATCAACGAAGCATTCATTCGCGAAAGCGGTGTAGCCATAGGCATTTCCGCGCAACCTTCCTGTAGGCAGAAATAGCTCAACTGGTACGTGATCAACCGAGACATTGGGGATGGCATAAGGCGGCACTGCGCCTTCGCAGGCAAGCGCATCCAGCTTGCCAGTGGCGTTTCGAATGGCGGCCTCAGGCGTGTTGTTGTTGAACAGACGATAGCCAAATTCAAATGTGCCGGGAGGGCAAGCAATACGCGTTTGCCAGTGCTCCGGTGTGCGCTGTTCGCCCGGGGCCAGTTTGGCTGCAAGCTGAATGACTACTGGCATGCGCGGGGGGAGCGATTTCATCTCTTCAGCGCGCGACCAGGTGAGCTGCACTGGCTGGCCCAATTGCTCAGCTATTTGCGCGACTTCAATGGCGTGGGTCTTTTCAAGCCGCGCATCAAAGCTTCCGCCAGCTGCGACCGGATAAAGCACCACATCATCGATGCTGATACCGATAGCGTCTGCAGCCGCCGCTCTTGCGGCCTCTGGCGCTTGAGATGCGATCCATAAATGAAGCTTACCCTCAGTGTAATGCGCGGTGGCGCAGCTTGTCTCAATGCTCGCATGATGCGCGCTCGCGATGCTGTAGGCGCGGGCCATTGTGGGCGCGCCAACTAAGCCGTCTGGCTCGCCAATTTCGTGGACGCGTTGAGCCTCGCCCTCGCTCAGCGCATCATCCATCTGTTCGTCAATTGTTATGCTGCTGACTGCGCCAGGACCGGAGAAACGCGGGCGCAGCGCCTTGCAACCTTGCTCTGCCTGCCACCAGTTTTCGGCAACAACAGCGATCCAGCGTTTGGCTTTGATGATGCTGGCGACACCGGGCACTTTCGCGGCTGCTTCTTCGTCAAAGCGTGCCAATTCCGGCTGGCCAATGGGGCCATGGCGCACTGAGGCATAGAGCATGCCGGGCAAGCGAATGTCAGCGGCAAAGGTGAGGCTGCCATCGACCTTGGCGGGCAAATCGAGGCGCGGAAATGCGGTTAGTGTTTCGCCAGTGAACTCGCGCGGATCTTCCGCTGGGGCGCTGGGCCGCAAGGGCGGCGGGTCAGGCGGCGTCATTTGCGCAGCAACCGCCGCGAGCTCACCAAAGCGGGCTTGTTTCTCACCATGCCGCACTAGCCCAGCCGAGATGACGATTTCTTCCCAAGCCACGCCCCATTCCTGCGCGGCGGCCATGGCCATCATCGCCCGCGCAGTAGCTCCAGCTTCGCGGCAATCAGCTTCATAGGCCTCAAGTGATAGGCCCTCTGCGGTCGCTGTGAAGCGATTGCGCCGGGCAAAGCGTTCGGGCAGCCAACCATCGGGCTGGCCCGCGAGATCGGGAGCAATGGACCAGAGCGGAGCCCATTTTGCGGCCAGCGGGATGTTGGGCTGCGCTCCGCTTGGCGGGGCAGGAACAATAGCAATCTGCCGCCAATCCGCCCCCATTTCTGTGGCGATAATTTGCGGCAGAAGGGTTGTGACCCCTTGCCCCATTTCAAGCTGAGGGACAGCGATAGTGACCACGCCGTCTGTGCCAACGGTCAGCCAAGCACCGAAGCCTTCCTCACCCTCACTAGGGGCTAGTGGCGGATCATAGCTGCGCGGCCAAGCCCACCATGCCACCAGCAGGCCCCCGCCCGCTGCAGCGCCGGTGAGCAATTGCCTGCGTGAAACTTTTGGGAGGGAGGATCGGCTTTTGGTCATGCCCTCTCTCTTATCCACCCTGCTAGCTGGCTTGCTATAGCTTTGAACGGTTCGGCAATGGCGCTCTCTTCGCTCGCCACTGGCTGGCCCGCGTCGCTGCCTTCCCGAATTTTCATATTGAGCGGAATGCGTCCCAGAAATGGCAATTCAAGGCGCTCGGCTGCGGTTTCGACGCCGCCTGCGCCAAATGGGTCTGAGTGCTCGCCGCAATGCGGGCAGGCATAGCCTGACATATTCTCAACAAGGCCGATGATTGGCACATCCGCCTGATCAAACAATTGCCCTGCGCGGGCCGCGTCAATCAGTGCAAGATCCTGCGGAGTGGAGACGAGGATCGCGCCTGCTGGTTTGAATTTTTGCAGCATAGTCAGCTGCACATCGCCAGTGCCCGGCGGCAAATCCACCAGCAAGACCTCGGCATTGTCCCAATGCGCATCAATCAATTGCGTCAAGGCATTGCCCGCCATCGGGCCGCGCCAGGCGATTGCTTTGCCTTGTTCGACCAGCTGGCCCATCGACAGCACCGGAATGCCATGGCGGCTGGGCACTGGCACCAGTTTATTGTCGCGCGCCTCGGGCCGCTGGCCGCTATTGCCGAGAATCATCGGCTGTGACGGACCATAAATATCGGCATCGACCAGACCGACTTTTAGGCCCAGCTCTTTCAAGGCCACCGCGAGATTCGCGGTCAGCGTTGATTTGCCAACGCCGCCTTTGCCCGAGCCAATAGCGATGATGTGCCGGGCCTTGCGCTCGGCGGTCATCGCGACGCGCACATCGCTTATTCTCTCCTGCGCGCCAAGAATATCAGTGACTGCCAGCTCCAGATCTTTGCGTCCGCCCGCGCCCAACTCACTCACATCAAGCACGACGGTGGCGGTACCATCTGTAAATTTGGCCGAGCTCACCCGGCTCGCAATCGAGGCGGGAAGGAGTGCTTTTAGATCATCAGAAGTCATCATGAATGCGGTGAAACATCAAAAAGGACCCCGCAACCCCTGTTTTTCCCCGAAAGGCCACCTATAACAACAATTATGAGATGGATCGAGCAGTTCGCACAAAAGTTCAGGTCACGTTTTGAGGGGTTGGCAATGGCTGGCAAAAACCCTTGGGGCTCTTCCAATGGAGGAGGCTCCGATGGCGGCGATGACGCTTCCGGGTCCGAATCGCCGAGTGGCGACAAAGGCAGCGATAAGGGTAACGGACCTAAGAACCCGTGGCTTCCAACCGGCTCTGGCAAGGGCTCTCGTCGCTCGGCCAATATTGAAGATATCTTCAAGAACCGCGGGCCAGAAGGCCCACGGCGCGGCGGAGGCGGCCCACGCGGACCGAACTTCCGCCTTCCCGAGCTGCCCGGCGGCAAAAGCTGGACGCCTCTTTTGATTGTCGGCGGACTGGTCGCGTGGTTCCTGTTTACTGGCGTGCACTTTGTTCAGCCACGCCAGCAAGGCATTGTGACTACCTTCGGCAAATTCAGCCATACGCTTAATCCGGGCACGAACTTTACGGTGCCCTGGCCCGTCCAAAGCGTTGATATTGAGAATGTCAGTCAGATCCGCCGCGAATCGATTCCTGACGGCACGGCGGAAAAGCTGATCCTGACTGGCGATCAAAACCTCGTTGATCTGAGCTACATCGTGCGTTGGAACATTAAGGATCTGGGGCAATTCCGCTTCCAGCTCGCCGATCCGACTGCGACTGTTCGCGAAGTAGCAGAGGCTGCAATGCGTGCCTCAGTTGCTGAGCAGGAGCTCGACCGCGTGCTGTCTGGTGCTGGCCGGGCAGAAATCGAAGGTGCGGTGCGTGAGCGGATGCAGAATATTCTCGACGCGTACCAAGCAGGCGTCGCGGTGCAGGGTGTCGAAATCGACAAGACTGACCCGCCGACCCGCGTGATTGATGCGTTTAAGGACGTCTCGGCAGCGGAACAGGATGCGGATGCGGCCGAAAACCGTGCGCGCGCATATGCGCAGCAAATCTTGGCGCGTGCACAAGGTGATGCAGGCGCGTTTGACCGGATTTACGCAGAGTATCGCTTGGCGCCAGAAGTGACCCGGCGCCGGCTCTATTATGAGACCATGGAAAGCGTGCTCTCGAAAACTGACAAGACTGTCGTCGAAACGCAGGGCGTTACGCCATATCTGCCGCTGCCGGAGATTCGGAGGCGCTCGCAGCAATCGCAGGCGGTGACCCCACCTGAAACTTCGCAAGGGGGCAATTAAGATGGAACAGATCTGGGAAAACCATAAAATGACCCTGATCGCGATCTTTGGCGCGATCCTTGTGGCCATGGCCTTCATCATCGTCGTGCCAGAAGACAAGCAAGCGGTGATCATCCAGACTGGTAAGCCGGTCTCAATCGTCAATCGCTATCAGCCGGATGTCGCCTTTGGCGAGACCGGAGCAGGTATCTGGTACCGGATCCCGCTGATCCAGTCGGTTCAATATATTGACCGGCGTGTGCAGAACCTGGACATGGAGCCGCAGCAGATCCTCTCAAATGATCAGCAGCGCCTGCAAGTTGATGCCTATGCGCGTTTCCGCATTATTGACCCGGTTGAAATGGTCGAAAGCGCGGGTACGGAAGAAAACGTCAAGACACAGCTTTCGCCAATTCTCTCTTCCGTCATCCGACAAGAGTTGGGCCGTTTGCCATTTGCTTCGCTGATCAACACGGAGCGGAGCGCGGCTATGGCCAACATTCGCACCGCGCTTGACCGGCAGGCTCGCCAATATGGTGCGCAGATCATCGACGTGCGGATTAAGCGGGCCGACTTGCCTGACGGTGCGCCGCTCGATGCGGCCTTCACCCGGATGCAGACCGACCGTCAGGAAGAAGCAGCGACGATCCGTGCTCGGGGTCAACGCAATGCGCAGATTATCCGTGCTGACGCAGAAGCAGAAGCCGCACGTACCTATGCGACGGCTTACGGCAAAGATCCGGAGTTCTATGATTTCTATCGCGCGATGGAGAGTTATCGGCGGACGTTCGAAAATGGCGAAGCGGAAAGTTCAGTGATTCTGTCGCCTGAGAATGAATATCTGCGCCAATTCCGCGGTCGCCGTTAAGCGCTGTTGATCGCTTGGTGTTGACCGTTTGTGGAGGAGCACGTGTAGCGTTCAAATACCGTTCAGACGGTGACGCTTGTAATCGTAGGGCATCCGAAATGGCTGGCCTCGCGTAACTAAGCGTATAGGCTTACCGAATAGCATGACGAGGATATGCCTTGAACAAGAATGATATGAGTAGACAACGAGAGGACGTGAAACCTGTGCGATATGCTTATGGATTGACGAGCGCGCTGCTAATCGGCGGCGCTGCACTTTCGCTTACCACCGGGCAACCGGCTGGCGCGCAAACCGCGCAAAATGACGAGGCACGCATGAGCAGTGTGGTGCCCCGCGCAGGTGCACCATCGAGCTTTGCCGATCTTACGGCGCAATTGCAGCCTTCGGTCGTCAATATCTCGACGCGCCAGCGCATCGAAGTGCGTAGCCGCAACCCGTTTTCCGGCACGCCTTTTGAGGGGCTTTTCAACCGTCGCCGGGGCCAGAACCAACCCAGCCAACCGCAATTCCGCGAAGGGCAATCGCTGGGCTCAGGCTTTATCATTTCGGCTGATGGCTATGTCGTGACCAACAATCACGTGGTTAGCCCGAATGGGCGCGGGACGGTTGAGGAAATCACCGTGACCATGCCCGATGGTACTGAGTACGAAGCAGAACTGGTGGGTGCCGATGCGCAATCTGACCTGGCCGTGCTCAAAATCAGCCGCGGCGAGGCGTTTCCTTTCGTGAAATTCGGCGATTCCAGTCAAGCCCGTCCAGGCGACTGGGTAATGGCAATCGGCAACCCATTCGGCCTCGGCGGCACTGTGACCAGCGGGATCGTTTCGGCGGTCTATCGTAACACCGGACAGGGCGGCGCGTATGACCGCTATATTCAAACCGATGCCAGCATTAACCGGGGCAATTCGGGCGGTCCGCTGTTCGATATGCAAGGCAATGTTATCGGTATTAACAATGCGATTTTCTCGCCTTCGGGCGGCAGTGTCGGCATCGGCTTCGCCATTCCGGCAGAGATCGCAGAGCCGATTGTGAGCCAGCTTCGCGATGGTGAAGAGATCCAGCGCGGCTTTCTCGGCGTATCGATCCAGCCAGTCGACGATGATCTTGCCGATTCGCTCGGTCTCGCTCGCAATCGCGGCGAGATTGTCCAAGTGGTTCAGCCTGATCAAGCCGCAGCGGATGCTGGCATCCGTGAAGGTGACATTATTCTAAAGATCAACAATCAGGATGTGACACCTGAGCAAACGCTCTCATTTCTCGTTGCTAATATCGCGCCGGGCACACGGATTCCGATTGAGTTACTGCGCGATGGAGAGCGTCGCCGCGTGACCGCAACCATCGGCAAGCGTCCAAGCGCTGAAGAGCTACGTCGTCAGCAAATGTTCAATCCGGATAGCGAACCAGAGCCGGACATGGATGAGGGCGGCAGTGACCTGATCGCCGAACGTCTTGGTCTACAAGTTGTGGCGCTTACACCGCAAATTGCGCGTCAGCTGGGTGCGGATGAAGACACCGAAGGTCTCGCGGTTGGCATTGTTGATCCGAATTCGGACGCAGCACGCAAGCGTGTGCAGCGCGGCGACATTATTCTGAGCGTCAATTACCAATCGATCAGCTCGATTGCGGAGCTCGAAGAAGCGGTAACAAGCGCTGACGCTGACAACCGTGACGCCCTGCTGCTGCGTGTGCAAAGCCGCAGTGGGCCTGCACGCTATGTTGCTGTAAGACTGCGCTAAGCAGAGCGCCAACTAGGCGATCATACATATCTGAAGATCGAGAGCCTCGCCCCTAACCGGGCGGGGTTTTCTTTTGGCGGCTTGGGTGAGGATACGCTTTGACGGTTCACCGACGCCTTATTGATCACCTTCTGGATCAGCAGCGCCGCCAGTTGCTTGCTCAAGGAAGTCATCGCTCGCCGCTTGATCGTCCTCCGGCACAGCGTCGCCCACCGGGGCGGGCGGCGTATCAGGCGCTAGCGGCGGCGTGCTATTTGGGCGTTCGCCATCTACGCCAAATGGATCGTCGCGAGGCTCATCCGGGCGTCCTGGCTCAACCAGATTGCCCTGCTCATCGATGAAATAGTAATCGTCCGGATTACCAAACAGATACTCATCATCTGGCTCCAATTGCCATTCTGGCAAGTTCAATTCGGTGTCGAACTCCTCGACCTGACGATCCTTTACAGCAACGCGCATATAGGCCGCAAACGCGCGGGCGGGCGCGGTGCCACCTTGCAAACCGCCAACGCGGGCGTTGTCATCGCGGCCCATCCAGACGCCCGTTGTCACGCCGCTGGAAAAGCCCACAAAATACCCGTCCTTATTGGAGTTGGTAGTGCCGGTCTTGCCCGCAACGGGGCGGCCGATCTGAGCAGCTCGGCCCGTGCCAGTGTTGACAGCAGTTTGCAGAAGGTCAGTGATCCCCGCCGCAACATAGTCAGGCACAAGCTGGCTGGGGTCCTTCTTCTCGCGCTCATAAATCGTCTCACCGCTCGCCGTGGTGACTTTGACAATCCCGTAAGGCTCAACCGATTTGCCCTTTGCGGAAATGGCTGAGAAAGCGCGGGTCATATCGATCAAACGGGTTTCTGACGTGCCCAGCACCATGGACGGGTAGGTTTTGACAGGTGTCGTGATGCCAAAGCGCCGAGCCATCGAGGCAACAGTGCCAAAGCCGACTTCATTGCCCAATTGCGCCGCGACAGTGTTGATCGAATAGGCGAAGGCAGTGCGCAAATTAGTCTCGCCAACATTGCGGCCATTGGAATTGCGCGGGGTCCACCCATCAATCGTGACCGGTGTGTCGACCACGCGGTCGCCTGGCGTATATCCCGCCTCTAGCGCGGCCAGATAGACGAAGAGCTTGAAGGCGGAGCCGGGTTGGCGCCTGGCATCGGTAGCACGGTTATAGCTCGTCTCGACGTAGTCTGTGCCGCCGATCAGCGCGAGCACCGCACCGTCACGGTCGAGGCTGACGAGAGCCCCTTGCGCGCCATCGGGAGTGTTAGATTGGATCGAGGCGGTCGCGGCGCGCTGCATGCCCGGATCCAGCGTGGTCCAGACCTCGATCGGCTCGAATGTTTCAGGCAGCAGCAGGTCAAGTTGAGGCAGGGCCCAGTCGGTGAAATAGCGAACCGAGTTGGTGCCCACGTCTTTCTTGAGATTGACCGTCGAAACATCGACTGAGGCTTGATCAGCGGTGATCCGTCCTTGCTCTTCCATCAGGCGAAGCACGGTTGCGGCGCGCGCCACGGCCTTGCCGACATCAGCGGTGGGGGAATAGCGGCTTGGCGCTTTGACAAGGCCGGCAATAATTGCGGCTTCGGCTACCGATAGCTCGCGCGCGGGATGGCTGAAGAATTTGCGGCTTGCACTGTCAATTCCATATGCCCCGCCGCCAAAATAGACCTTGTTGAGATACAGCTCGAGGATCTGTTCCTTCGAGAACTTCATCTCCAGCGCCATAGCAAGCACTGCCTCGCGCATTTTGCGGTCAAAGGTGCGGTTGGAGTTGAGGAACACATTGCGCGCCAATTGCTGGCTGATGGTGGACGTCGCCCCTAGCCGCTTGTCACTGGTGCCCCAGACATAGACCGCGCGCGCGAGGCCAATCGGATCAACACCGAAATGCGAATAGAAACGGCGATCCTCAACTGAGATCATCGCATCTTTCATCACCTTCGGGATTTCATCATGCTCGAGCCACTGGCCAAAGCTGGGGCCCAGCTCGACCAGCTCGCTGCCATCGCGGGCACGCACGACTATTGTTTGTCCGGTTTGGGAGGCCTTCAGCTGATAATAGCTGGGCAAGGAGCGGGCCGCAAAAGCTACCGCTAGTGCAAGGAAGATTATACCGAGTAAGGCAGCGCCGCCGCCCCAAAAGAACATTCGGCGGATCCATAAGCGCCAGCCTGTGCGCTCGCCTCCTCCTCCTCCGCGTGAGGACTTACGTTTGCTCTTGCTGGATTTTTGACGCGCCTGTTCCTCGGCAGCGCGCCTGCGCCCACCGCGTTTCTGAATTTGATTACGTCTGTTTCCGGCCAACTCAACCCACCCTGTAAGCGCCCACCGTCATGCCTATAATATTTGTAACATGCGGTGAACGGTTACGCCTCCGTAATCCCCCAGACAGAGAGCTCTATGCAGGCGGCTAGGCCTTGTCTTCCGCCTCGAAATCAAGGCTGGCACTGTTTATGCAATAGCGCAGACCGCCTGCTTCGGGTGGTCCATCGGGAAAGACATGGCCGAGGTGGCTGCCGCAATTAGAGCAGGTCACCTCAGTGCGGATCATTCCGTGAGAGGTGTCGCGATGCTCCGCCACGGCTTCGCCTTCGGCAGGAGCCGTAAATGCTGGCCAGCCGCAGCCGCTATTATATTTGGCGCTGCTATCGAACAGCTTATGCCCGCAAGCGCCGCAGTGATACTCGCCGTCCTCGTAGAATTTGTCATATTTGCCCGTGAAGGGCCGCTCAGTGCCCGCCTCGCGCAGCACATGGTATTGCTCTGGGCTGAGTTTGTTACGCCAATCAGCGTCAGTGAGGTCTTTTGGGTCAGACATCTCGCTCTCCTTAAGCATCCACCTTGGCATAGTGAGCAGGCGGGTGAATACCTTCCATCTTTTCGGCCAAGAGCGGACGGAAACTAGGCCGGCTCTTAAACACCGAATACCAGCTGCGCGCCTGTTCGTGACCCTTCCAATCAAGCCCGCCGAGGTAATCTGCGACCGAAATTTGCGCGGCGGCCGCTAGATCAGCGAGGCTCATGGTCGGACCGGCGAGCCAGCTGCGATTATCGACGAGCCAGTCGATGTAGTAGAGATGCTCATGCGCTAGCTTCATCGCCTCACGCAAAATGCGCGAGTCCGGCGGCTGGCGCAGGATCAGGCGCTTCTTCATCCGCTCTTGCAGCAGCGGTCCTGTGACGTCAGCGTAGAAATTCTCATCAAACAGAGCGACCAGTCGGCGGATTTCTGCGCGCTGTGTCGCGGTGCCCCCAAGCATTGGCATGCGCTCGACCGTATCTTCCAGATATTCGCAAATTGCCCGGCTATCGCAGAGGGTTATGCCGCGGTCGCTCTCGCGCAAGACTGGTGTGCGGCCCGCTGCGTTTAGAGCCCAGAATTCATCGCGTGCAGCCCATGGCTCTTCATGCACCAGATCATAGGCGATGTTCTTCTCGCCCATAACAAGGCGAACCTTGCGGCTGAAGGGGCACAAAGGGAATTGATAAAGCTGCCACATGCTGACTTTAGCTAATGCCGCAAGGGACCGTTAAAAGCCAGCGATCAAACGGGCAATCCGCAGGAGAATTTGGTCGTCAGACCAGAGGCGTGATCAATAGTCATTGCCGCGATCAGAGGGGAGCGCAGTTTTAAGCTGTTCGGCCATGGTCCGAAGCGCTGGAAGGAGCGCAGCGAGCCCATCGCTCATGGCTGCCATGCTGCTCATTGCGCGGGGCACTTTATCCGTGATTTCGGCGGGCAGATCGCTCGCTTCGGGGCGCATCCGGCGCAAGGTCATATTGGGATCAACCGGTTCAGCTTCCTCGCCAGTGATATCGCCAGCGGCGCGAGACAATGGCTCGACAATCGGTGCGAGCGGCAAATCAAGAATTACCTCGCTCAGCACGGCCAGCGTATTGGCGATCTGCTGCTGTTTCACCGGATCGGAAAGTGTCTGCGACAACTCAGTCAGGCCATCGGCCTGATCAGGAGGAGCGATCTCTTGTGCGGCAACTGGCGCTGCGAGCAGGGCAAAAGGAAGGGCGGCGGCAAGTACACTGCGTCGCATAGGTTGGCTCCTCATAATTGATGTGACGCCGGATTATCTCGGCGCGTCTGAATAGTGGCTGAAATGCGTGTTAAACAATGTAAAAGACAATATAGGTCAGCGGGTTAGACCCCTGCCGTCTCCAGCATAAGCAGGCAGGCTGGCATCGTCGCCCACAACCGATCCTTGTCCAGAAAAAGCTCAGCTTCCCCAGCGAGTCTGTCCGAAAGCACCTCGCGTGTGAGCCCAGTATCATCGATCAGCTTGGCGACTGTCCGTACGAAGAATTCGCGTCCGCGCTCACCCAATGGCGGGTAATTTTTTGCTTCTTCCACGCCAGCCTCTTGCAGCCGCGCAGTAACCGCAATCGCGGCGGCGCAGCGTAAGGCTGCGGTTTGCTCGAGAGCGAGCACCGGCGCGCTCGTAGTCGGAGCAACAGGCGCATTCGCCGGAGAGGTTTGCTGCGCGGCCAGCGCGAGAACGCTTAAGAAATGTATGATCATGCACATGTTTGTAGCTTGCCGATTATGAACCGCAAACGACCGCTTGCCGCATCATCGGCGCTGCCCTACCGAAGGCGTGTGAAGAATCGCAGCGCCCCCGCTAGTTCCAAAGTCAGTCTGGCCGATAAATTCGCGCAATTCTGCGAGCATTGGTCACCAAAAATCGTTGCGCGTTACAACGATAATGAAGTGCGGCTTGCTAAGGCCGAAGGCGATTTCCAATGGCATTCGCATACTGACAGTGACGAGCTTTTCCTGATCGTCTCTGGCACGCTCACCATGGAATTTCGAGATCACACCCAGACGCTCAGCGCAGGCGAAATGATCGTCGTGCCGCGCGGAGTTGAACACCGCCCACGCGCTCTGGATGGCGAGGTGCAGATGCTTATTATCGACCCCAAAGATAACGCCAATACCGGCAATCACGCGACGGCCACAGCGGCCGTTGAACTATAGGAGAGAGAAATGCTGAACCATATTATGATTGGCTCCGGCGATATTGAGAAATCGAAGAGTTTCTACAATGCCGTGCTGGGCGTGCTCGGCGCAGGCGAGCCGATGGCCCACGTCAATGACACTGGGCAAACACGCCTGTTTTACATACATGATGGGTCTACCTTCAGCGTTAGCGAGCCGATCAATGGTGAGCCGGTTGCGCCGTCCAATGGCAGCACAATTGGCTTTCTGTGCAACTCGCCCGAACAAGTCACCGAAATTCACGATGTAGCTATTGCGAACGGCGGCACCTCGATCGAAGATCCTCCGGGCCTGCGCGAAGGCAGCATGGGGCCGATGTATCTGTCCTATTTCACCGATCCTGATGGCCACAAACTCTGCGGCATTCACCGCCCAGCTTAACCGCTTCTAGTTTCAGGAGAATATACACTATGTTTAGTCATGTGATGGTTGGCGCGGACGATATTGACGCTGCCAAAAAGTTTTATGATGCTTGCTTTGTTGCATTGGGCGGCCGCGAGGGATCGGTCGATCCCAAAGGTCGCGTGATGTATTTCAAGGATGGCAGCATCTTCATCGTGACCAAGCCGATTGACGGCAATCCGGCCTGCCACGCCAATGGCGGCACAATCGGTTTCAATGTCGATAGCGTCGAGATGGCCGAGGCATGGCATGCTGCTGGCGTTGCCAATGGCGGCACGGCTATTGAAGATCCGCCGGGCATTCGCGAGGGCGGCGGCATGAAAATGCACCTTGCCTATCTGCGCGATCCGGCAGGTAATAAGGTCTGCACCATGATGCGGGTTGAGTGATTGGTAGGAGGGGTAAGCTCACAAGTAAGCTCACCTTAGGCGCTTACCCCTGCTTCTCACGCGCCGCTGACTTCAAACAGAGCGTATTCTGCGCGCCAGTTTGCCCCGCCTGCGCCGATCTCGCGCTCGTTTGTAAAGAACCAGCGGCGCGCGATTGTCACGCCCAGATCAGCTGCGAGTAGTTCAAAATCTTTGACAGTGACGTGGTGGATATTCTCAGTCGCATACCAGCTGACGGGCAAGTGCCGGGTCACCGGCATCTGGCCCCGGCTCATCAGCGCCCAGCGCATCCGCCAATAGGCAAAATTGGGAAAGCTGACATAAGCGCGCGTGCCAACTCGCAGCAGCTCCTTCAGCATGCGGTCAGGCCGCGCAGCGGTTTGCAAAGTCTGGCTAAGGATTGCGATGTCGAACGCACCATCGGGGTAAAACCCTAGATCATTATCGGCATCGCCCTGAACCACGGACAGCCCCTGCGCGACGCAGCGTTCCACGCAGGCGCCATCAATCTCGATCCCGCGCGCATCGACCTGCTTCTGATCGCGCAGCACCGCCATGAGCGCGCCGTCGCCGCAGCCCACGTCAAGCACCCGCGCGCCTTGGGGGACGTGCGCAGCGATGACCGCGAGGTCTGGGCGCAAGGTCGACACATCAACCATCGAGGAAGCCCTTCACCACCCGATCGAGCGCAGGCACGTCGAGAAGAAAACTGTCATGGCCGTAAGGCGCAGACAGCTCGACAAAGCTGACCGGCGCGCCCGCCGCATTGAGCGCGTGGACGATATGTCGGCTTTCGGAGGTGGGATAAAGCCAATCGGTGTCAAAGCTGACCAGGCAAAAGCGCGTGCCGTTCCCGCTCTCGTGGCCCGCAAATGCCTGAGCCAGCGTGCCGCCATGCTCCTCCGCGAGGTCGAAATAATCCATCGCGCGGGTGATATAGAGGTAGGAATTGGCATCGAAACGCTTGGTGAAGCCGCTTCCCTGATAGCGTAAATAGCTCTCGACCTGGAAATCTGCATCAAAGCCAAAGCCCTTGGCATCGCGATCTTGTAGGCGCCGCCCGAATTTCTCAGTCAGCCCATCCTCCGAAAGATAAGTGATGTGTGCGGCCATGCGCGCAACCGCAAGGCCAGCATCGGGCGCATCAGCTTCGCCGTAATAGTCGCCATCGCGCCACGCCGGATCAGCCATAATCGCTTGGCGGCCGACCTCATGAAAGGCGATGTTCTGGGCCGAGTGGCGCGCTGTAGTCGCAATCGCCAGCACTCTGTCCGCGCGCTCGGGCCAGTTGGCAGCGAGGCTCAGCGCCTGCATGCCGCCCATTGACCCGCCGATGACTGTGTGCAGCCGCTCAATGTCCATCTGGTCGAGCAGCACGACAAGCCCGCGCACCATATCGCGGATGGTAATCACCGGGAAACGCATGGCGTAAGGGGCGTCGTCATCGGTTGTGCTGGCTGGGCCGGTGGAACCGATGCAGCTGCCGATCACGTTGGCGCAGATCACGTGGAAACGGTCCGTATCGATCGGCTTGCCGGGGCCGACCATCCGCGTCCACCAGCCCTCCTTGCCAGTCACTGGATGGGTGCTTGCGACAAATTGATCGCCGGTTAGCGCATGGCAAATGAGGATCGCATTGCTTTTGTCTGGGGACAGTTCGCCATAGGTCTCATACGCGATTTGGACGCCCGAAAGGCTCTCCCCGCCATCGAGTGGCAGGGGGTTGGGGAGCATCAGGCTCTGGAAGGCAGGCGGGTTAGGCATTGCGGAAAGGACGCTTGGGCGAGCGACGGTGAGGTGTCAATTGCGGTCTTATTCGGGCTGTCATTCATGCTGTCATTATTTGGCGAATGCGGTATTCGACGCCGCGATATGACGAACACGCCGCAAACAGGGCCTCAGATCAAGGAATGGATCGAAGGCATCCACGCCTACGTTCCCGGTAAAGCGACAGGGGCGGACGGGCGCGCGCTCATCAAGCTCTCGGCTAATGAGAACCCGCTGGGATGTAGCGATGCAGCGCTGGCTGCGCTTGCGAATGCTGGCGCGCCCGCGACTTATCCCGACCCGGATGCGCGCGAATTGCGCGGCGCGATTGGCGATCTGCACGGAATTGATCCGGCGCGCATCGTGTGCGGGACAGGCTCGGACGAGCTGCTTAATCTGGCGGCACAAGCCTTTGCCGGTCCGGGTGATGAAGTGCTGTTCAGCCGGTATAGCTTCTCGGTTTATGACATTGCGGCGCGGCGGTGCGGCGCGACCCCAGTAGAGGCACCGGATGCGGATTTCGCAACGGATGTGGATTCTCTGGTAGCCCACGTGACTGAGCGGACTAAGGTGGTCTTTCTCGCAAATCCAAACAATCCGACCGGAACGTGTTTGGGCCGAGAAGACGTGGCTAGACTGCACGCTGGGCTGCCGCAGGACGTGTTGCTGGTGATTGACCAAGCTTATGGCGAGTATTTGACATTGACCGAAGATGATGGCGGATTGGAGCTTGCTGCGAGCCACGAAAATGTGCTGGTTACGCGGACATTCTCCAAGATTTATGGGCTGGCGGGCGAACGGATTGGCTGGGCCACAGGCGCGCCTGCTCTGGTCGATGCTCTCAATCGCATACGCGGGCCGTTCAATGTGACGAGTTCAGGCCAAACCGCTGCGATTGCAGCAATCAGCGATCAGGATTTCGTTGCCCGCAGCCGCGATCACAACACGGCCGAATTGGCGCGTTTCACGGCAAAGATTGCAGCGCTGGGCAATCACGGATTGCGCGCGATCCCAAGCAAGGCAAACTTCCTGCTGGTTCTATTCGAAGGCAGAGTTAGCGCGGAAGCTGCGCTCCACGCATTGGGTGATGCGGGCTATGCAGTGCGCCATCTGCCAGGCCAAGGCCTGCCACAAGCATTGCGCATCACCATAGGCAAAGCGGGCGATATGGACGCGATCGCGGACACACTCCGGACTTTGGTAGAGCGCGCATGACGCCTAGCGAGACAAAGATCACACGGATCGCGATTATTGGCCTTGGGCTGCTGGGAGGATCGCTGGGGCTGGCGCTGGCTGAGCGTGCGCCGAACATTGTCACGACTGGCTATGACGGTGACGCAGATGTACGCGCCCGCGCGGCTGAGCGCGGCTTGGTCGGGCAGGTTTGCAGCACCGCAGAGGAGGCGGTAGCAGAAGCCGATCTGGTGATCCTGTGTGTTCCTGTCGGCGCAATGGATGCCGCCGCGCGGGCAATCGCACCAGCCCTCAAAACCGACGCAATCATCAGCGACGTCGGCTCGTCCAAACAAAGCGTAGCAAGCGCGCTGAAAGCGGCTCTGCCGGGCCGTACCATTATCCCTGCACACCCGGTAGCAGGCACTGAGCAAAGCGGCCCAGAGGCGGGTTTTGCTGAATTGTTTGCGGGGCGTTGGTGCATCCTTACGCCCGGTGATGATGCGCCAGAGGGAGCCGTCAAAGCCGTGCGCGCAGTTTGGGAAAAGCTGGGTTCCAAGGTCGAGATAATGGACGCCGAACATCACGACGTGGTTCTCGCGGTCACCAGCCATATTCCTCATCTGATTGCCTATACGATTGTCGGCACGGCTTCTGATTTGGAGGAGGTGACGCGCGGTGAAGTAATCAAATATTCCGCAGGTGGTTTCCGCGATTTCACCCGCATTGCCGCGTCCAATCCGGTGATGTGGCGCGACGTATTTCTCAACAATAAATCGGCGGTTCTGGAGGTTCTAGGTCGCTTCAGCGAGGATCTATCCGTGATGCAACGCGCGATCAGGTCAGGAGATGGCGAGGCTTTGCATGATTTGTTCAGCCGCACGCGCGACATCCGGCGCTCGATTATCGAACAAGGCCAAGATGATGATCGGCCTGACTTTGGCCGGGATCACTAGGGCGCACCTTAGTTGGCCAAGCCCTCCATACTCTCATATTCGGCGATCCATTCCACTTCGGTCTGCCGGCAGAAGAACGCAATTTGCAGCTTTTCGGCAAGATTGAGCCGGGTATTGCCGCCCCTAACTGTCTCTCCGACCACCTCTTTCAATCTCTCGGTTTCAGCGCCGTTCATGGCGCCGAGGCAATGGTCTAATTGGTCAGTCGATAGCCCGATACGGTCAAAAATGATCCGGCCAGCGACAGACGGATTGGTCATAAATTCAGCGAAATCAATTGGCAAAACATCGGGCTTTCTAAGGTTTTCGATGGCTATGCGCGTTGCGCTGCGCCATGTTTTACAGGCTTGGTGAAAGGCCTGAGACGAGTTTATAAAGGTGCGATTGGCGACCTTCCAAGAACGTAGACAGCCGACCGGCTCACGGTGAGTGACAATGAGTAATGCCTCAGGAAACAGACGCCGGATACGTTCGATCTGTTCGATATGTGACGGCGTCTTTTCGACAATAAACGGCGCGTTCCCATCTAGTAACTTGAAGCGGGCAAGAATTTCCTCATCGGGCACATCGCGAACGAATATTCCACTTTCATAATAGGTGGGCGCATCCGGTAGAGCCGTTCCCAGCATCGGTGCATCAGCAAGCAGGACATCACGGTGGCTCATAAGCAGCCGTGTAATTGCCGTGGTCCCTGAGCGTGGGGGCCCCATGATAAAGGTGAGTTTGCTTTGCATTGTCTTTGTCATGAGCTCTCTAGATTGTGCTTCAATGGCGAAAGCACCAAAGGCCTAGGTGTTAAGCGCGTTAATCGCATCCAGCACGCGCTCCTCGACTTCTGCACGCGGGAGCCCGGGCGGAATGGGCTCGCCAAAGCGGTAAGTGATGCGCCCCCTGCGTTTCAGCCTACGCTGGTAAAGCGGCCCAGCATCAATCGCGACTGGCACCACTTGCAGACCAAGCATTTTATACAGCCCGGCAAAGCCGGCTTGCAATGGGGGCCGCTCGCCATGCGGGATGCGGGTTCCTTCAGGAAAGATCACTAATGGGCGGCCGTCTTTGACCATCGCGCGCGCTTCGCGGATCATCGCCATGAGCGCTTTTGCGCCAGCATCGCGGGCAACTGGCACGAGCCCATAAGCGCGGCCGGCATGGCCCCAACCCCAAATGCTGAACAGCTCTTGCTTGGCGAAGACGGCGGGCACACGGAGCAATTGCGTGGTGTCTATCGCTTCAAAGAAGCTCTCATGCTTGATTGCATAAAGCGCCGGCTCCTCAAGCGGTTCCCCCTCAATCACCAGCTCACACCCAAGCACATGAATGACGGCCCAGCGATGCATCCCGCTCCACATATGGACGAACCGGCGGAACCAATCGCGGCTAAAGGGTAGCGCGAGCAAACATGCGCCGGTGACCACGACAGAGCCAGCATAGAACACCAGATAAAAGGCAAGATTTCGGATCAGCAACATAAGTATCTGGGTCAGCTCGGCCAGCCATGCAGCACAACCGCCGCGATGAGCTTGTTATATTCGAGGAAAAGCGTGCCGAGATTGGGCTTTGAGGGTACTGCGTCCTCCACCAGCGAAATCGTACCGGGTAGCACATCGCGAAATTCAGAGGCGGTGCGCCGCATATGCCAATCGGTGGTCACAAGCCGAACAGAAGTGAACTCATTTTCTGCAAGCCATTGGCTCGCCTCACCGGCATTGCTGCGGGTGTCGACGGCGAGATAGCCCAGCTTCACGCAGCAGCGCATTTCGCCCCGCGTAACCTTGAACTGGTTTGCGAATTCCTGCTCCGTCACTTCCGGATCAACCCCAGAGACGAACATTTGCTCTGCTTTGCCGCTGCGTACCACCGCGAGCCCGCGCGCAATCCGTCCCGCCCCGCCAGTAGGTACAATCACTGCATCTGTCTCAGCGCCGCTGATTGGCCCAGGCAAAGTTGTGGCAAAGGCGAGAAAGCCGACGGCATAAATCAAGACAATCGAAGCGAAGAAGCGGAGGATCACAGCATTTTTCCCAGCGATCGCATTACCGTTAATCGCGCGGTGAGCAAGGCAATCAACACTGCTGCGAGCGGAATTAATGCAAGAATGAGCCAATCAATTCCTGTGAAGCCGCCGCCGCTGACCATGCCGGATTCCAAGGCGGCAAATTGCCCGCCCATGACCGAAACCATGATGCCGCCCAATGCGAGGCCAGCGGCCCCTCCAAGCGCGGAATCGATCAGGATGGAGCGTTGAAAGATCCCCGCAATCTGAGCATCTGTGCCGCCCAGCAAATGCACAATTTCTATGGTGTTGCGATTGGCGTTCAAGGCGTTTCGGGCCGCAAGGTACACCGCCGCTGCGCTCGTGAGGGCGAGCAGACCGATCAAGACAATCGCGAGCCATTTCAATGTGGCAAACGCGCTAAAAACTGGTCCGAGCCAATTGGCTTGCGCATCGACGCGCGCATCAGGGGCACTATCACGCAACGCAGCCCGCAATTGCTCAAGCCGCGCATCATCGACGGGGCCATCAAGGCGCAGATCAATCAGCGCAGGAAGCGGCACGACCGATGCGCTGCTTCCCTCGCCCAGCCATGGCTCAACTAGAGCAGATAGCTCCTCCTCAGGCACCAGCCGTATGGATGTGACCCCTTCCAGACGTTCCAGCGTTTCGAGAGCTTGGCTAGCTTGCGCGTCGCGCGCCGCTGGATCTGCCTCGATTATCTGAACCGTTACTCCGCCATCAAGATCGCCGCGAGCGGAGTTGGCGAGGTTAGTGACCGCCAGCCCGCCACCTGCTGCGAGCACAGTCATCGCGACCATGATCGCAATCACCCATAGCATTGGCCCACCCATGCGGGCTTTGGGAAGAAGCTGCGCAGCTTGCTTGCCCTTGAGCGGGGCAAGGCCGCGCTCAACCGCGCGGGCAAGGACAGGAGGGCCGCTCATGTCTCGCTCTCAATCGGTTTTCTACGCGGTGGATAACGCAGAGCGCCCGTGGGATCAGCGAGCCGCCCCTTGTCGAGCCGCATAATCAGGCAATCCGGCACTTTCTTGATAAGCTGAAAATCATGCGTTGCCACCACGACGGTCGTGCCAAGACGATTAAGCGCTTCAAACAGCCCCAGCAGTTTCTGCGCCATTTCTGGGTCGACATTGCCGGTGGGCTCGTCCGCGACAAGCAAATCGGGCCGCGCGATTACGGCACGGGCAATCGCCACACGTTGCTGTTCTCCGCCAGACAAAGTGGCGGGGCGCGCATCGGCGCGGTGCCCTAAGCCAACCCAATCGAGCATTTCAGCAACCGGCTGTTCCAAATCAGCTTCGCGCACGCCGGAGACACGCAAGGGCAGTGCGACATTATCAAATGCGCTTAAATGGTCGACCAGGCGGAAATCCTGAAACACTGTGCCCAAGCGCCTGCGAAAAGCCGGCAGCTCTTCGCGCGCCATGGTTATGACATCGCGCCCAAACATGTTCACTGCGCCGCGGGATGGGCGCTGAGCAAGATAAAGCAGTTTCAACAAGGATGTCTTGCCCGCCCCGCTGGCCCCGGTGAGAAAGTAAAACCGGCCAGGGTAAAGCGTGAAAGAGACATTGCTCAATACCTCGCTATCCGTGCCATAGCGCAGGCCGACATTGTCGAACCGGACGATTTCAGGTTCAGCCGAGCTCATGCGCGTGCCTTACCCGGCGCGTGGCGGTCCGAGAAGTGAAGCGGAAGGCAGGATGGGGAATTAATCATCTCGTTGAGCCCTATACAGGCGCTTCGGTGTGGAAAAAAGCCGTTCGCACACCTTGCCGACAGTGTCGTGCACTTGTTGCAAACAATACGGGCGCGTAAGGCCCTTAATCACGATGATTATCGCATGCCCTGCCTGTAATACACGTTATGTCGTGCCCGACAGTGCAATCGGCGTGGATGGACGCACGGTCAGATGCGCCAAATGCAAGCATAGTTGGTATCAGGATGGGCCTGAGATTGAGGTGCCGGAGAGCGCGAAGACGGCTTCGGCAACTTCCGCGCCAGCCTCTGAACCGGCGCGGGAAACTCCGCCGCCACCACCACCTCCTCCTGCTCCAGTGCAGGATCCTGCGCCTGAACCCGAGACTGCGCCCGCTGAAGTGAGTGAAGCTCAAACAGAGCCTCCAGTCAGTGAGCCTGCAGAAAACGCGGCGCCAAGTGCAGATGACTATGGCTATCAGGATGCTGAGCCTGATTTCAGCGAGCAAATTGATACGCCAGCACCGGAACCGGAGCCTGCGCCAAAGCCCGCTGTTTACGACGACAGCGATTATGCGGATCATGACGTCTCGCAATTTGATTATGAGCCGCCGTTCAAGCCGCGCCGCAATATCCTCAAATATTGGACTTGGGCTGCGGCGATATTCGCGGTTCTGGCGCTGGCAACGGTCGGCGCGGTTCAATATTTCGGCATGCCGAGTTGGGCGCCGTTCAAGCAATCGCTTTGGGGAAGCGCGCAGCCTGATCTAGAAATTCAATTCCCGGTTGATCAGCAAGAACGCCGCACGCTTCCCGATGGCACAGAATATTTCGGCGCGCGGATCACCATCACCAACACTGCGCGTGAGACGCGGGCTCTGCCAAACCTGCTGATTGTCCTGCGTGACGGGCGCGAGCGCAAGGTGTTTGACTGGGTTGTCGTACCGCCGCAAAACGAGCTGGCGCCAGGTGAAGTTATCACCATCAACGAGGCGACCACGCAAATCCCGCGCGCCGCGGTGTTCGCTGATATCGGCTGGGCTCCGAATTGAACTAATGGTGCAACCTCAGCTGTGGGCCTCTCCTTGTGCGGCCTAAATTTGCGCTCCCGATCCAATTATACAAACACTGTCAAAGATGCTTGCGAGGCGAGAACTCCCCTGCTAGTGGCGCGCTCCTACCAATCGAGGGCAGAGGCCTTTGATGACTGTGTGCGGTCGTGGCGGAACTGGTAGACGCGCAACGTTGAGGTCGTTGTGGGTGAATAACCCGTGGAAGTTCGAGTCTTCTCGACCGCACCAAACAGTCCTGATCTCCCGACCGCAACACAGCTATTTTGTGGAAGGCTCACTTTAACATAGTTGCGTTCAGGGACTGCAGACAAACGTTCTGCCCAAGGTGCTGCCCCTTCGCGTTTTTCCGCCCTTAGAATCGGACGCTGCGCCCTCTTCTGAGATGCACAGGGCCGGCAAAAACCTTGCCGCCAACACTCTCCTATTTATTCCTTGCCGTTTCACGGGGGACATTTGACTTCGAACTGCACCGAGGACATCAGGTGAGTGTGCTGAGACTTACCCTTTCAAAGAACACGCTATGAGCCTGAGGCTACAAGGCGTTTCAAAATCACTCGGTGAAGAAGCGCATATTCATCCCGTCGATTTGGAATTGCTGAAGGGAACGATGAACGTCCTTCTGGGGCCAACAGCAGCGGGCAAGACGTCATTGATGCGCCTCATGGCAGGTTTGGATAAGCCCAATTCCGGCAAAATCTACTGGAATGGCGAGGATGTCACGGGAATGCGGGTGCAAGATCGTGATATCGCGATGGTGTATCAGCAGTTCGTCAATTACCCCTCTATGACCGTGTATGACAACATCGCATCACCGCTGAAACTGCGGATTAAGTCAGCGGAGGAAATCGATGCCCGCGTCAACGAGATGGCTGAACTGTTGCAGCTCACCGCCATTCTTGATCGCAAGCCGGATCAAATTTCTGGAGGGCAGCAACAACGATGCGCCATCGCGCGGGCATTGGTGAAAGATGTTGGGCTGGTCTTGATGGACGAACCGCTCGCCAATCTGGACTACAAATTGCGCGAGGAGCTGCGCAGCGAAATTCCTCGACTTTTTGCGGCATCAGGCAGCATCTTTGTCTACGCCACGACCGAGCCCGAGGAGGCATTGCTTTTGGGAGGAAACACGGCAACCCTATGGGAAGGGCGCGTAACCCAATTTGGCCCCTCAATGGATGTCTATCGCCGACCGATCGATGAGATCACCGCGCGTATCTATTCCGATCCACCCATGAACTTTGTGGCGGTGCGCAAAGAAGGATCCATGGTTCATTTCCCGAATGGGCGATCCACGCAGGCAAGCGATGATCTGGGCGGCTTACCCGACGGAGAATATCGCGCTGGGTTTCGTGCCCACCACCTCAAGATTGGCGAAGAAAACGCCAACTCGCTGATATTCAACGCAAGATTGACTGTCACTGAGCTCACCGGATCAGAGACCTTCATCCATTTAGACGCTGGAAGCGAACGGTGGATCGGCTTGGTTCCGGGTGTCCATTCGTTCCGGATTGGTCAGGATCTCCAAGTCTGTCTGGATCCAGAGAACGTTTTCTACTTCGACGGGAAGGGGAAACTGGCGGGCGTGCCAAACTCTGAAACCGAAAAGTCGAGGGCATAGTCTTGGCTTCGATCACTCTCGAAGATTTGGCGCACAGCTATCACCCCAAGCCGAGGGGCGAGGCCGATTTTGCTCTTAAGCAAGTGAACCACACATGGGAGGACGGGCATGCCTATGCGCTGCTTGGCCCAAGTGGATGCGGCAAGACGACATTGCTCAACATCATGTCCGGCCTGCTCCAGCCAACGCGCGGGCGCATTCTATTCGATGAGAGAGACGTCACCGCAGCTAACACGGCGGAGCGGAATATTGCTCAGGTGTTCCAGTTTCCGGTGGTCTATGACACAATGACGGTGGGCCAAAACTTAGCATTCCCGCTGCGCAATCGCGGCATGAAAGCCGACTATATTGCCGGCCGTGTGCAGCGGGTCGCGCACATGATTGGGCTAGAGGCGCACCTTCGACAAAAGGCGCGAGGCCTAACAGCGGATCTGAAGCAAAAAATTTCGCTCGGACGAGGCGTGGTTCGGGACGATGTGAATGCTATTCTTTTCGACGAACCTCTGACCGTCATCGACCCTCACTTGAAATGGGAGCTCAGGACACAGCTCAAGTCGCTCCACCGCGAGTTTGGCCATACGATGATCTATGTCACTCATGATCAGACTGAGGCGCTCACTTTTGCTGAAAAAGTAGTGGTGATGCACGATGGGCTGGTTGTGCAAATCGGAACCCCTCAAGAGCTCTTTGACACTCCCGCTCATACCTTCGTTGGCTATTTTATTGGATCACCGGGCATGAACTTCATCCCTGTGTCTGTCGAAGGAAACAGGGCTATCACAAACGGCAAGACTGTCGATCTGGCAAGCAATTTCGGAAGTCCACGCGGCACAACTGCCTTGGGCATTCGGCCAGAGTTTGTCCGGCTCACAAAGGGCGCCGGATTGCCAGTGAGCATCGATCATGTTCGAGATGTGGGTAGGCAAAAGCTCGTCAGCGCCACTTTGTTCGATGCCAAGATTAACATTGTGGCCGATGCGGGCGTTGAGATTGAAGCAGACATGACCAACGTGACTTTTGATCCCAAAAAGGTCAGCATCTTTTGCGATGACTGGCGGCTTTTGCGATGACTGGCGGGTCGAAGGCGGCCCGACCGGCGAAGTCGAAAGGGGGACTTCCTAATGGATAAGCCAGTCGACCAACGTGCATGGCTTCTGGTGCTTCCGGTGCTGGCACTTGTCGCTTTTTCATCCATCATCCCGATGATGACGGTGGTGAATTACTCGTTCCAAGACAGTTTTGGCGGCAATGAGTTTTTCTGGGTTGGGCTGGAATGGTACCGCGAATTGTTGGGTTCAGAGCGGCTGTGGAGTTCCTTTGGCCGCCAGTTAGCGTTCTCTGTCATCATACTTCTGATCGAAATACCGCTCGGGATTTTGGTTGCCCTATCGATGCCAAAAAAGGGTTGGCTCGCCTCGCTCTGCCTAGTGCTGATGGCGCTGCCGCTGCTCATTCCTTACAATGTCGTGGGGACTATCTGGCAAGTGTTCGGACGTGCAGACATTGGTCTGCTTGGGCGCGTTGTCACTGATCTCGGCTTCTCATATAATTATGCGCAAGATGCTTTTGATGCTTGGGTGACCGTCATCGCGATGGACGTGTGGCATTGGACATCGCTGGTCGCGCTCTTGGCCTATGCCGGACTCCGGTCGATACCCAATGCTTACTATCAGGCGGCTAAGATTGATCAGGCGAGCCGCTGGAGTGTGTTCCGGTACATCGAATTGCCCAAGATGCGCGGCGTACTGATCATTGCTGTGCTACTGCGCTTCATGGACAGCTTCATGATCTATACTGAGCCGTTTGTGCTGACTGGCGGCGGGCCAGGCAATGCGACCACATTCCTGTCGATCGATCTCGTAAAGATGGCCCTTGGACAATTTGACTTGGGGCCAGCTGCTGCCTTTTCTCTCATGTATTTCCTTGTGATCTTGCTCATCTCCTATGTGTTTTACACGGTGATGATAACCATGGACAAAGATGAGGCGAAACAATGAGCGAGCAGTCTCAAGCTAGAAAGCAGATGCCCGAACTACGGCTATCGGCTCTGGTGATGATTGCCTACCTGCTGTTTCTGCTAGTGCCGATCTACTGGCTGATCATCATGAGTTTCAAATCGAATTCTGAGATATTGAATACCTTCACGCTCTTTCCCGAGAGCTTTACCTTCGAGAATTACCGGACAATCCTCACCGACCCGTCATGGTATATGGGCTATGTAAACAGTTTCATCTACGTATCGCTCAACACGGCGATTTCGCTGCTGGTGGCATTGCCTGCAGCGTATGCGTTCAGCCGCTACCGGTTCTACGGCGATAATCACTTGTTCTTCTGGCTGTTGACGAACCGCATGGCGCCGCCAGCGGTCTTCGCCCTGCCCTTCTTTCAGCTCTACTCCAGCGTATCACTGTTCGACACGCATATCGCTGTCGCGCTCGCTCATTGCCTTTTCAATGTGCCGCTCGCGGTGTGGATTTTGGAAGGCTTCATGCGGGGCGTGCCGCGCGAAATTGACGAGACTGCATTCATCGACGGATACGGTTTCACACGCTTCTTCACCCGCATTTTCATCCCCATGATAGCGCCGGGAATAGGCGTGACAGCGTTCTTTTGCTTCATGTTCAGCTGGGTCGAACTTTTGCTCAGCCGCACCCTCACCAGCGTCGATGCCAAGCCCATTACGGCCATTATGACGCGCACAGTTTCTGCGTCCGGCTTGGACTGGGGAGTCCTTGCTGCGGCTGGCGTCCTCACTATCATTCCCGGTGCGATTGTGATCTATTTTGTACGCAGCTACATTGCCAAGGGCTTTGCCTTGGGCCGGGTCTAGTGGTGGGTTTAGCGGCAGGTTTGAACAGGATTGATATGGAAGAGATTTCCTAAATGGAGTGGATGGCTTGGACGTGGCCCACGGCGCTATTTTTCGCAGGCATTGCCTCTGCGCTCGCCATCCTCGCATTGTTGCATGTCAAATATCCAAGCACTCCTCGAACCGGAGCGCTTGGTATTGAAACAATGCGCGGAGATAGGTTTTTCATATCTCTGCTGGGTTCTGCCTTCATCAACCTGGCATGGATCGGCCTGACAGACGCACCGCAATATTTGGCACTCATCTTCTGCGCCTTGTTTGCATTCTGCGTTTTCCGCTGGGTATGATGACAAAAAGAGATCGGATCGACTGAATGAGAGTTATAAGAACGACAGCGGTATTTGGAGCAAGCTTGGCGTTATTGTCTTGCTCGGGGTCCGGCGACACGAACAATGTTGTTCTTAGCGAAGCCGAAAGGCTGGCTGCTGCGACCACATTCCTTGACGAGGAAATAGGCGACATGTCTACCCTCTCCCGCGAAGAGCAGGAAGCAGAGCTGGCTTGGTTTATGGCGGCCGCCGAACCGTTCCAAGGCATGCAAATTTCGGTCGTGTCAGAAACTATCGCCACTCATGAATATGAAGCCAAGGTACTCGCCCCTGCGTTTTCCGCGATGACCGGGATCACGGTCACCCATGATTTGATTGGCGAAGGTGATGTCGTCGAAAAACTGCAAACACAAATGCAGTCTGACGAGAATATCTACGACGCCTATGTCAACGATTCTGACCTGATCGGCACTCATTGGCGTTACCAACAGGTACGCAATCTAACCGATTGGATGGCTGGTGAAGGCAGTGATGTCACCAGCCCCACTCTTGATCTTCCCGATTTCATTGGCATCGATTTCACGACTGGCCCCGACGGTAAGCTTTATCAATTGCCGGACCAGCAATTCGCAAACCTCTATTGGTTTCGCTACGACTGGTTCACCGATCCTCAGATCAAGGCCGACTTCAGGGCGCAATATGGATATGATCTTGGCGTGCCCGTCAATTGGTCAGCATATGAGGATATTGCGGAGTTCTTCACCGGTCGGGAAATTGACGGCAGGACAGTCTACGGCAGCATGGACTACGGTAAGAAAGATCCATCACTGGGATGGCGCTTTACTGATGCCTGGATGTCAATGGCTGGCATGGGTTCCGTCGGCGAGCCCAATGGACTGCCAGTGGACGAATGGGGCATCCGCGTAAATGATAGCTCGCAGCCAGTGGGTTCATGCGTTGCAAGGGGCGGCGCGACCAATTCGCCTGCCGCAGTCTACGCGCTCGCCAAATATTCCAAATGGCTCAACGAATATTCGCCGCCCTCTGCCGCAGGAATGACCTTCTCAGAAGCCGGACCGGTTCCCGCACAGGGTGCAATCGCGCAGCAGATATTCTGGTACACCACCTTCACTGCCAATATGGTCGGCGAAGAAGCGTCTGCGGTTCTCAATGACGATGGGACGCCGCGTTGGCGCATGGCGCCCAGCCCTCACGGCGCATATTGGGAAGAGGGCATGAAAGTCGGCTATCAAGACGCCGGATCATGGACCTTGATGAAATCTACCCCCACCAACCGAGCACAGGCCGCCTGGCTCTATGCCCAGTTTGTGACCTCGAAAACCGTAGACGTCAAAAAGGCTCATGTGGGCCTCACATTCATCCGGGAATCCACTATTCAGCATGAATCGTTCACCGAAAGAGCACCCAAATTGGGCGGGCTTATCGAGTTCTATCGCTCACCTGCTCGCACGCGGTGGTCGCCGACAGGAACGAATGTGCCTGACTACCCCCGATTGGCGCAGCTATGGTGGCAGAACATCGGTGATGCTTCTTCGGGAACAAAGACCCCGCAAGCCGCGCTTGATGCATTGTGCGAGCAACAGGAGCGCGTTCTCGGTCGGCTTGAGCGATCAGAGTTGCAAGGCGATCTTGGGCCAAAGCTCAATGAAGAGCGAGGCAGCGCCTATTGGCTGAGCCAGCCAGGATCACCCAAAGCAAGACTTGCAAATGAAGATCCCGAGCCGGTTACGATCGAATACGATACGCTGCTGGAAACATGGCAGTAACCGGCCTCACAGAATTCCGGCGAACGCTTTCGTCAGCTTGGATGCGGCAAGCCCAACTATTTAGGAGAGATCAGATGCTCAACACACTGAAACTTGCGACAGCCGCTTCATTGCTGGCGCTGAGCGCCCCAGCCTTCTCAAATGAGGCAGAAACTCAGTCATCTACTGAGGAGCGTAAGAGCGAGACATACACGGCGCAGCAATTCTTCGATTCCACCTCCTTTGGCCTCGGCTCTTCAGGCGGGCATGTGTTCACATCGGATGGCGAGCATGTATTGATCAATTCAGACAGCTCGGGCGTGTTCAATGCTTACCTGCTGCCTTTGGCGGGCGGCGAGCCAGTCGCACTTACCAATTCAACCACGAACGCGGTTTTCGCGAGCTCGCTGTTTCCAAACGATAACCGCGTGATTTACACTTCGGACGGCGGCGGTAACGAGCTAAACCATGTCTATCTGCGCGAGCTTGATGGCACTGTGCGTGATCTCACCCCAGGGGAAGGCCACACCGCAAGGTTTGGCGGATGGAGCGGAGACGACACGTCTTTCTACATCGCCACAAATGAGCGCGACCCGCAGGCTTTCGATCTCTACATCTATAGTGCGGATGATTATTCGCGTGAGTTGCTGTTCGAAAACCCAGGTAATTTCTTTCCCGGCAGCGTATCGGATGATGGGCGCTGGATGGTCCTTTCACGCAACAATTCGAGTGCGGACAGCGATCTATTTCTGGTCGATCTGGAAGGGAACGCTGAACCGAAACTCATTACCGAGCACGAGGGCAATATCAGCTATGGCAGCTATGGCTTTACCCGCGACAGCTCGAAACTGATCTTCGCCACCAACGAGCATGGCGAGTTCAGCCAAGCATGGACCTATGATCTGACAACGGGCGAAACTGCGCCGTACCTGAAGGCTGACTGGGATGTCAGCTTTGTCAGCTACTCGCGCTCAGGGCGCTACCGTGTCAGCGGGATCAACGCTGATGCACTGACGCAATTGACTTTGCTTGACCAACAGACGGGCCAAGAGGTGGAGCTCACTGGTGTTCCCGAAGGCAATCTTGGCAGCATCCGCTTTGATGAAGGTGAAAACCAGATCGCTTTTACCGTCTCATCGGACACATCACCATCTGATATCTATGTCGCTGACTTGGCTTCTGGACAAGCAAAGCGCCTGACCAGTGCATTGAATTCGGCAATTGACGAAGCAGATCTCGTTACCGCTTCGATCGGGCGATTTGAGAGCTATGACGGGGTGGAGATCCCTGGCGTATTGTATCGCCCGCAAAGCGCGAGTGCGGATAATCCAGCCCCGGCCATTGTGTGGGTTCATGGCGGCCCGGGCGGCCAGAGTCGCCGCGGCTATAATCCGACGATTCAACATTTGGTGAACAATGGCTATGCCGTTTATGCGATCAACAATCGCGGCTCGTCCGGCTATGGTAAAACTTTCTTCCACATGGACGACAAACGCCATGGCGAGGCCGATTTAGGCGATGTCGTCGCGTCCAAGGATTATCTTCAGGGCAAGGACTGGATTGCCAATGATCGGATTGCGATCATGGGCGGGTCCTATGGCGGCTATATGGTTGCTGCTGCGCTCGCGTTTGAGCCGGAAGTGTTTGACGCCGGGGTCAACATTTTCGGCGTGACCAATTGGGTCCGCACCCTCAAATCCATCCCGCCTTGGTGGGGCGCTAACCGCAAGGCCCTGTTCGATGAATTGGGCGATCCAGAAACGGATGAGGAGCGACTGCGCAAGATCTCGCCGCTGTTCCATGCCTCCAATATCGTGAAGCCGATGCTAGTGGTGCAAGGCGCTAATGACCCGCGTGTTCTGCAGGTCGAAAGTGACGAATTGGTGGCCGCAGTCAAAGCGAATGGGGTAGACGTTGAATACGTCCTGTTTGAGGATGAAGGCCATGGCTTCCGCAAGAAGGAAAACCGGGTTGAAGCCTCTGAAGCCTATCTCAACTTTCTAGATCAGCACATCGGGCGCTAATTCGCGAGTAAATACAAAGGGACCTGAGGGGAGGAGGCCGGCAATTTTGTTGCGGATCAGTGGTCTGTATCAAGCACCTTTGCATAGTGCTCGAACAGCGTGTCATCGCCCGTCTCAGGTGTTGCGGCTTCGCAATAGACCTTGCGATCATCATCAAACACCAGCATCGATTCCGTCGCGTAATAATGCGCTATTCTGGCATATTCTGCTGCTGCCTGAGCGCGCTCAAAGACCTTGCCCATCGCTCCGAGAATATGGATGAAGGAAGTAAGCAGCGCAATCGGAACATAGCGAAATCGCGGCTTCATATTGAGAAGTTCGAACAGCATCTCTCCTTGTTCACGCGGGCTAATTGCCGGGCCGGGCCCGCCTATCGGCAGGATCCGGTCATGCCTTTCCGGGTTTGTAATGCACTCGCTTATGTAGCGCCCGAGGTCAGCGTCGCTAATCGGTTTGCAGCGAGTATGTGTTCCGTCACCAAATACCAGGAACGGCTTTCCGCGTTTGACGCGCTCGATTTGGCCCGACAATGATTTGAAGAAGGCTGTCGGACGGACGATCGAATATGTCAGCCCTGAGGCTATGAGCTCTTTCTCGAATGCGAGTTTTGCGTGCTGGAAAGCCAATCGAGGCTTTTGCACACAGATTGCTGAAACGAGGATCATGTGCTCAGCCCCGGCAGACTTAGCGGCCCGCAAGATCTGCATATTCGCCTCGTAATCGACGAAATATGCATCCTTCTTCTCACCAGTCCGCGAAGCCAGGCATGAGACCACCACATCGAAGCTCTCGTTCCTGAAGACATCCTTGGATACTGAGTCCGAGTTAGCGAAATCGCAAAAGCGAAGCTTGGCATCCGACGGCCGTGCAGCGCTTGCCTCATCGCGTCTATCTGAGGCGCTGCGGACAACGCCAGTCACATCGTACCCATCCGATTTCAATTGGCGAAGCGTCGCGCGTCCGATTGTTCCACTCGCCCCAAAAACGAGCACGCGCTTGCGAGCGATCCCATTGCTAATTTCGGCCATCTATCGATCTGAAATTTTTTGCCGCATGCAGGTGTATAACAGGCGGGGCATCACCGGCAAAGCCAGTCGTTAGATTGGTGAGCGGGCGCGAGCTGTTATCGGGTTTTCAAAGACTCACAGCACGCTCACAAAGCCAGCATCAAGGCCGTAGTTCGACCGCGCAACCGCGACATTCGCCTCGCCCCCGCCAAAGGTCGGCTCAAACCCGGGCGACTGAAAAAACGCTCACGCGAGGGCGTCTTCAGCCGCAACATAATCTCACCAAATGAAAGAAATTGAGCCACGGGGAGAAAATCCAAATCCAAAAGTTAAGGGAGAGTAATGCGGCCGCTGGAGGGCGCCTTCGCGCCTGCGAAGAGCAGATCCACCCGGTCAAAAGTACTACGCATTTTATCAAAATTGCCGGCCCGATGATCGCGATCTTCAAACGGCCAGCTTTGCGGATCTCTTGAATAGCGACGCAAAAAGGCGATCGAGGTTTGCAAGCTGCGCCCATCTTCAAGCTCAGCATTCCACAAATCGCGACCCGTGCATTCCGCTATCGTTGCAAGGCGCGCGGCACCGCCAACCACGTAGTTCGAATAGTGCCAGCTACGCGTGCGTTTCAATTCGCGGATGAAGCGCCCTTGTTTGTCCATCTGAACGCCGAGCCGGAACCTCAGGAAATTATCCGCAATGTTCAGCGCGACGCTATCGAGGCCTGCAAAAATCGCGAAATGTGCAAGGTAGAAATCGTAGAATACGCCGTGGTTATTGCTCTTACGCATCTCAGCTTCGCCATTGTCGCTGGTCGCCATCCATGTCGCAAAATCTGCATACCATTGGCGCAAAGAGGCATGCTCTCGTTTGGATAGGGCTGGCGAAGGCGCGAGAAGCCCAATGCTTTCGGCGATGGTCGACAAGTCCGATGCCTCAATTATGCCCTCACCGCGCCCCTTGACCTTGCCCGGTATCCCTTGCGCAAAGTCCATATGCGGCGCCATCATCGTGTCTGCATCAAGGAACCAGACGCGCAGAAGCTTCGCGGCACGGTCTGCATACTTCTCATCCGAGGTGATGAAATATGCGACCGAAAGCGCCTCCAGATCATTCGCCAGATTGCGCAAGCGATCTTTGTCAAACTCTGGCCCATCACGCTCTGGATTGACCTCGCCATCGCGGCGGCCATACGGGAGGCCATCATCGCTATTCGGGTTTGGCCACCAGTATGGGCCAATCGAGGCATAGTCATTACGCGAGGCGCCAGGCACCAGCTTGGGCTTATCGGCAACGCTGTATGGCCCTCTGACTAGCGCCTCGTCAGCTTGCCTTACGACGCTCCGACTGTGTGCATCGTCTTTGGCAATCGCCTCAAGCCAAACCGGTCGCCAAAGAAAGGTGCGCCGTCCGCCGAAATCTGCGGCATAGCCTTCAGAGCCTCGGCATATCGGGCCATCAGCAGGGTACTCGAAAGCTGGTACGCTCGCCGCAGCTGTTGAACCGGCGGCTACAAGTGACGCTGCTCCAGCTAATGCTATCAAACCCCTCATGCTGGCCTCTCCCGCGCTTGCAAAAGTGCCGAAGACTAGCGCGCCAACCACCCGCCATCGACGGCCAGAATATGGCCTTGGACATAACGCGCGGCATCGGATGCGAGGAACACCGCCGCACCGCCAAGATCGGAGGGCTCGCCCCAACGTCCAGCCGGGATGCGCTCCAAGATCTGGCGATTGCGTGTTTCATCGGCCTGAAGCGCGGCAGTGTTGTTAGTCGCGATATAGCCCGGTGCAATTGCGTTCACGGTGATGTTTTGACCTGCCCATTCATTGGCGAGCAGTTTGGTCAGACCGCCAACACCGCTCTTCGATGCAGTGTAGCTCGCCACGCGAATGCCGCCTTGGAATGTGAGCATGGACGCGATGTTGATGATCGACCCGCCACCATGCGCAATCATGTGTTTGCCCGCCGCTTGGCTCAGAAAAAACAACACTTTGAGATTGGTGTCGAGCACCGCATCCCAATCGTCTTCAGTGAACTCGGTCGCGTCATTGCGGCGGATAATCCCGGCATTATTGACTAGAATATCAAGCCGGCCAAGCCCACTCACGGTCTCTGCAACAATTCGTTCGCATGGCTCAGTCGACGCAAGATCGGCTGTGATTACCAAAGCGCGCCGTCCAGTGCCTTCGATCAGACCAACGGTCTCAGATGCATCACTGCGCGCGACCAAAGCGATATCCGCGCCGGCCTGAGCCAGCGCCAGCGCGATACCTTGGCCGATGCCCGTGTTGGCGCCTGTAACAACCGCGACTTTGCCGGAAAGATCAAAAAGATTGCCAGACATGTGTGTCTTCTCGCTAATGTTAGCTTGGAAAGTTCGAGGCGCTTAGAGCGCGCGAAGATATCCGCTAATGTCTTCATCCTTGGAGTTCGCGTAGAAGAAATCAGCAAACTTCTCGCCAGCAATTGCTGATTTCAACAGATCCTGATCGACATTCTTGAGAACGCTCAGCATGTCGTGGCAGCTAGCCTCCTTCATCTCTGCCAGAATGCCGCGATTAGTCTTCATGATAGCCGCGCGTTCTTTGGGATAGCCAACGCCGCTTTCACCTTCAAAAAGTTTGCGGTAGCAATCCTGCAGGTTCAGCTCAGCTGCCCAGCCGAAGCCTTTGGCATAAGGCATCGCAATCGCGTTGCCGTCATTGATTTGTGCAAACAGGAAAGCGTCGGTTGGATCGATTACGAGGCCGCAAAATACACCGGGCATTGAGTTGCAGGCGAGCATTGAGCCCATGCCAGTTCCGCATCCGCTGATCACGAAATCAGCAGCCCCAGAATTGATCAATATGCCGCTTAACAGGCCAACCATATTGTAAGTCAGCTGCGCATCATCCTCTGCGGTGTACATGCCGTAGTTGAAGACTTCGTGCCCAAGCGGCTCAGCGACAGTTGTCAGCGCATCATGGATGATGCCGTTTTTGGCGGCTTGGCTATTCTCATTTATCAGGGCAATTTTCATGATATTTCACTCTTCTGGGTTTCTGGCGAAGCGAGCGAACTGACCGAACGCTTTATCGTTGATTTGGCTTTTTGGTAACCGGTGTCATTTGGCGATGCAAGAGCTGTTTACTGCGCCCTCGACTAAATCACTCTCACATATCAAGTGGAGGCGCAACGGAATCGCGCGTAGTCAATTGCGATGACAGCAGCGTTTCAGGGATTGGTGGATTGCCGGGCTGCGCCATCAATTTCAGCGTCGCAATCCGCTCCATCTCGACGATTGGCCACTTCACCGCAGTCTGAGGCAGCCAGCCATGGCTTAAAATTGGTGTGTCATCGAAACTGACGATCGAGAGACCTCGCCAAACCGGAGCACCGCTTGAACCGTTGGATAGCCGAGGACGTGCCTATCGGTTGCGGTGAACAAGTCAGAAAAACCCGCCTTGCAAGCTCCAAGCAACGCCAAAGATCCGCTTATCATCGCTTGTCGGAAGAAATTGAGTGCCGCGTTAGTGCTGGCCGTTTTCGCGTCTTGCGCTATTGGCTTGCCGGCGCCTCAATCAAGGTGAGAGAAAAATCGCCAAGGTCGCCAAAAGAAATACGCGAACTTGCCCCTGCCTCGGCCTCATGGATGCCGGTAATCGCTCCTGTCGAGATATATGTGCCTACAGGGATCTCAATCCTCCGCCGATCTGCATGCGACAGTAGAAACGCAATCGCCTGGTCCACAGAGCCTACTACATCCCGCACTTCGCAAGCACCCACCTGCTGATCGTCTATCTCGCATGCAACAAGAGTAGGGGCCACTGTATGCTCGCGCCAACCGACAATCTCCGGCCCTATAATCATTCCGTTATTGTTGCCGAAATCACTGATAACGGCAATCGGGCCAATGTCATTAATCGCAGGCAGCGGGCTGCTGGCAATCTCGGCGCCAATAAACAGCCGATCATGAGCGAGTGTCTCACCCAACTGGACTATGAACTCCGGCTCAATTGCTCCGAAGGCTCGTGCGAATACAGGCATGTCTACGCTTTCGCCGGGGCCGACGTACTTTACTGATTTTGCGAAGATCGGACCGACCAAATGGGTCTCGCCAAAGGTATCGATAAAATCGGGAGGTACGCCGCCGACTTTCCAGCCGGCGACCTCATCCTCCCAGCTCTCGCGTGACAATTGCTGAATAGCATATGCGTCATCAAAGCTATCTGGCAGTTCGCCAGGGAAGCTCGGCAAAGCGGAAGCGGAACGACGCGCAATGACCAAGGCGCTGGAAATTTCCCGCAGCCTTGCCTGCCTCGATATTGCTTGCGCATTCATCATTGCCTCGCCGGGTTCCCCTTTGCTCAGAACCGCCCCCGAACACCGAGGAAATATCGGCGTCCTGAGAAGTCTGCCTGAGCCACTCCATCTAGCGTTGGCCGCGAGAAGATGTTCGGCTCGTCCAGAATGTTTAAGACTTGCGCACGCAGCTGAATATTGTCCGTTATGTCAAACCCAGCCGAGAAGTCGAGGAAGTCTTGAGCCCGTGTAAACCGGTTCGAGCCATTGCGGAACGGCTTAAAATAGCCCGAGCGGATCTTGTAAGCGAGCCGCGCGTTGAACGCTCCGCGCTCATAGAAAACTGTTGCGTTGCCGGTATGCTTCGAGAAGCCAACAACATTTGCGGGATCGGTAAAGTCAGCCAGCGCAAGGCCGCTCACAACTACCGGATCCTCGAACTCGAAATCCGAGTCTGCAAAGTTATAGCTCGCCTGGAAACCAAGCCCGAAGTCAAACTTATGCTGGGCAGCGATCTCAAAGCCGAGCAGATGGCTCTTGTCATCGGAGTTGACTGAACGACCGACAAGCACATCTTGCGGGGCGCCATCAACAACGATTGTGAGCGGTGTCACATCGGTTTCAACGCCGGTGGCCAGCTGTTTTGCATAAAGCGCGACAGACAGCGACGAGGTTCGCGATGCGTACCATTCGAACGAAACATCAGCATTCCATGAGGAAAGCGGTTCGAGGAACGGGTTGCCAGCGGCATCAACGATGCTTCCCAAGTCACCAAGATCAGCCTCATCATCAAAGGTAAGCGCGCCTGAAAGGCTGAACGCATCAGGGCGAGCAATTGCGCGATATGCGGCAAACCTCAGCAGCTTGTCATCAGACAGTTCAAGGATCAGGTTCGCACTCGGCAACCAATTCCAGAACTTGTTCTGCTCAACATTGACAATCGGGTCACCCACTTCGGTAATCGTGATTGTGTCAGGCGATGGACCGGGAGCCGTTTCTAGAGCCGAGCTAATACCAAGCGAAGTGACTTCAGTGCGAATACCGCGAAGGCCGAAATTGCCCCGCGCAGGCACATTGAACATGGTGGTATCGAAATTTGCCTGCACATAGCCGGCATAGGTTTTCTCAGTCACATCTGTGTCTTGCGACGACAGTGTGGATATACCGGCGGCGGGAAGCCCCGCATCTGCGCTGCCTGTTAGTGCTGCAAACAGCGCAATAGGATCCCAGGTGGCAAAGCTCAGGCCTTGCACGTTCGTCCCGTCAGCACCTTCAAACAGATCATCGACAAGGAACGTATCGTTGCGAGCAGCGATAGCGCCGGCATCGTCATAACCGGCGACTAGCGAGAGGGTCTGGTCGATCCCGTCATCTTGGATACGTTGACGATCAGCAAAACGGAAACCTGCCTGGAAGCTCCTGAAGAAACTACCGTCAGTTTCATAGGTCGCATCAAACCGCGCACCGAAAATGCCGTCATCAACATTCTCAAGCCTACGGCGTGCACGCGCGCCATTGGTGTAGATATCGTGATTGTTGAGGTCGAAGGCGAGACCAGTGTTTTCCTCTACTGCCGATACATCTGTGAGGGTAAGGTTAGGCACCTGGAGCCCGCGCGAATCCAGCTCAAAGAACACGCGGCTGTTGGTCCGAATGCGCATATCCAGCTCGTCTTGGCGGCGCTGAGTCTGAGAATAGGAAAAGTCCGCTGCCAATGTGAGCGGCCCGGTGCTCCATTCAATATTCGCACCAACCCCGATATATTCCTCAGTGCGCTGACGCCAGACAGACTGGTTTTCCAAACGCGTCTCACCACTATGCGCAAGCAGCGCGCCAGTAGGTGAAATTTCAATCGGCGCGATGTCACGGCGACCGTCGGCAATGACAAGATTGGCGCGCTCCTCAATATCATCGCGGAAGGAATATTGCCCGTCCAGCGTGATCTGGAAATTGGAAGTTGGCGCCATCTGAATGGTCGCCATTACCGCATCACGATCCGCCTCAGTCGCCTGAGCGCGGAAGATATATTGGTTCGAGATGAAATAGGTATCTGATGCCCCGTCAGGATTGCCATCAGCATCCGTCGAGAAGGTGCAATTGTTGCTGCGATCAATGCCCTCGATCGTGTTGCATGGGCGATAGGTCGAACTCGATGTGTAGATATCTTCCGGAGCCGTATCGCGGCGCAGCTGGCCACCGATTGCTATCCCCAGCTCGCCATCACCGAGTTGGAATTGATCAACATATGATGCCGTTAGCCGGTAATTGAACGGGTCGCCATCGGTCACTCGGTCTTCATATTCGCTAAAGCCGCCGAGCGCTTGAATTTGGATCCGGCGCTTGCCGTACTCCAGCGGTTTGAGCGTCTGCAGTTCGATAATCCCAGATACACCGCCTTCAACAAAGCTTGCTTGCTGGGATTTATAGATCACGGCGCCATTGACGAGCTCTGAGGGGAACTGACCGAAATTCACATCACGGCCATCGCTGCCGGAGGAAATCTCGCGGCCATTTAGGAACGATGCCCCCAAAAATGCGCCAAGCCCCCGGATTGATAGTTCAGATGCGCCGCCCTTGAAGCGGTCAGACGTAACACCAACGATCCGCTCCAGCGTCTCCGCCACGGAGAGATCGGGCAAATCGCCAATGTCGTCGCCAACAATCGCATCGCCAATCACGTCGAGATTGCGCTTTGCCGCAAGTGAGCTCTCGATCGTGCGACTGATCTCGCCAGTTACGACGATCACATCTTCAGCAGCTTCACCCTCATCCTGACCAGCGCCATCTTGCGCAAATGCGGCGCTAGGTAGCGCGAAAGCTATGGCCGAGGCGAGTAGTGCACTGCGAAATTTAGTGAAGTTGCAGTTAGCGGCGGACGCTCCGCGAACATCAAATGACGTCATATTTCCCTCCCAAAATATACGCACTCCCAATGCGCAAGCCGGTTATGACACCGGTTACCTAAATAATTGACACCGGTGCCATTGAAGGTCAAGACCCGTATTGAAAAAGATGATAAGACTGCTGTGAGGATGCCAAATATGATTGTTTTTTCTAATTATATCAGCTCTATAGGCTGTGTCTCGATCGCATCACTATGCGTTTGCGCGCCTCTCGCCGCGCAGCAGACACCGCAAATCCTCGCAGATGAAACGGTTGCGGCGGAGCAACCGCTGCCCGACTTTTCCTACGCGGGTTATGGCTTTGGGGTTGAGCCTATTCCGCGCGTCACAACAGAGCTCGATGTCGCCGATTTTGGGGCGGTGCCAGATGACGGCAAAGACGATAGCATTGCCTTGAAAGCGGCGCTTGCCGCTGCACATGAGATGTCCGGGCCGGTGCGTGTCCAATTGCACGCAGGGCGATATCAGCTCACTGAAATTCTGTGGATCGAGAAAAGCGGAGTTGTCTTGTCAGGAATGGGCTCTGGTGAGGGCGGCACACAATTGTTTATGCCGCGGCCACTCGATCAGATTGATGACGGCGGTGCGCTGACTGAGATTCGCGAATATCTCGAGGAAGAAGACAAATACGAGCGCCAGCCAGAGGCCAATCTCAATGTGCTGTTTTCCGAATATAGCTGGAGCGCGGGCTTCATTTGGGTCCGCTACCCTGGCGGTCGCCACGCGACTTACAAAGAGAGTTATGACCGCCCGATTGCAACGATCTCCAGCATCACAGGTGGTAAGCAATTCAGCCGAGAGCTGACAGTCGCGTCACCAGAGGAGCTATCGGTTGGCGATGTGGTGCAAATTCATTGGCATAACAGGGAAGGCCCGGACGGGCCCCTTGTTAAGTCGCTTTATGGCGAGACCGATCTCAAGGTGGGAAGTCGTCACTGGGAGAAGCCTGACCGCCCGCTAGTCCGCCAAGCCACCCGGATCGAGGCGATTGACGGCAATCAAGTGACGATTGCTGACCCATTGCTGCACGATATTTCGCAGCAGCTCCAAGCCTATTTTGCGCGCTGGGATCATCTCACCGATGTGGGCATTCAAGGCCTCGCGCTGACATTTCCCGAAAACCCCTATTTCGGCCACCACAATGAGGCGGGGTATAATGGGATCTACTTTACCGGCGTCTACAATGGCTGGATCCGCGATGTGCGCATCTCAGAGGCTGATGCCGGGATTTTGACTGATGATCTTGCGAATGTGACGATTACCAACATCGTTACCGATGGCACGCATAAGGCGCACTACGGGGTCCATGTGGGCAATGTGCACAATGTACTGGTCGAAGAGCTAACGGTCTTCAACCCAACTGAACATACGTTCAGCTTCAACACGCAGGCGACAAAATCAGTCTATAAGGACTCGGTCGCGTGGCACCAGCCAACGCTTGATCAGCATGCGGGAGCTAATCATCAGAACCTTTATGATCGGATAACGGTGCACCTTGTGCCAGATCAAACCACGGACGATGGCAAGCCAATGTATGATCTCTACAAGGCTGGCGGCGCGGGTTATTGGAACCCCGGCCATGGCCGCTACAACACGACGTGGAATTTGCAGGTGATGGTTGGTGGGAACGTCGCACCGGGTATCCCGATTGTGCTGTATGCCGGCTCAGAAGGGCCAGATGCGCGAGTCATCAGCATGTATGGAAACCGCGAGATCGAGCTAGATTTCACGCCTGCTCCCTACCTTGAGATGCTCAATGAAGAGATCACCAGCGTGCCTTCGCTGTACGATTATCAGCTTGGAAAACGGTAGGGCTAGTCGTCGAATCTTGTGGGGATCAGCCAATCATCGGCAAACACAACTTCCTCAAGCTCTGCCAGATATTTGACCCGCTCAAGCTCGGACAATAGCGCGGCGGTGCGTGCTTTGCCCATTCGAACTCCGGACTCAGGCCAGAACGCGCGAACGCTGATCGCGGTGCCGGCACGCTTGGCGTCGAGCCTGCCGATCAGCCGGTCGCCTTGCATCACGGGGAACACATAATAGCCGTAGTGCCTCTTTGCTTCCGGCACGAAAATCTCGATCCGATAGTGGAACCCAAACAAGCGCTCAGCGCGGGCACGGTCCCGCAGCGCAGGATCGAAAGGCGACAACAGACGAATGCGCGAGCTTGGCTCGGGTAAAGATGCGGCTTCATTGAGAGCAGCCTCAGTCACAAAGCTACACCGCCGCGATCCATCGGCCATCTCTATGTCGGCCTCGACGATTTGCCCGGCTTCAAGTGCCCTCATGCACCATTCTTTCGCGTCGCTCCTTGTGACTAACTCGAAGAATGCTGCCAGCTCGCCGCTAGTACCAAAGCCAAGACGCTGGAGCGCTTCCGACATCGCCCAATCAACTATTTCGTGCCGCTCTTGTCGAATGTCGCGATACTCGGAGGGTATCACACGCTCGGCCAAGTCATAGAATTTGCGAAAGCCCTTGCGATGACAAATCGCCAGCTGCCCCGATCTCCAAAGAAATTCCAAAGCAGTTTTTGAAGGATGCCAATCCCACCAACCCGACGAGCCCTTCTTCCCGCCCTCGCCCACATCAAGCGATGAGGTAGGCCCATTGTCTGTAATGTGCCGGAGAACCTGTCTAATTTCCGTCTCCCACCCCGCGCGGCGATCTTCCGACCAACGCGAACGCATCCGTGTCTCGTCGCGCTCAAACTTCAAGCGCCACATAGGATAAAACTTCAGCGGAATTATCGCGGCATCATGCGTCCAATGCTCAAACGCGCTGCGCCGCTTCGCCACCAGCTGCTCTAAGGCTTTCGGCCGATATTGGCCGCGCCGAGACCACAAGATCAGATCATGCGCGCGGGCGAGCGTATTGACGCTATCGACCTGAACGAACCCCAGCCTCTCAAGGACGCTCTCCAAATCACCGCCGCTGCCCGGACCCGATCCCTGACGCAGCAAGAGATGCCGATCCAAAAAAAGGCGCCGCGCGAGCCGGTTTTGTAAGAGCGGAGGTTCCATCACATCCCCCTCTTACTGCATGCACTTTTGCAGTGCGATACGCCCAGCTCAGCTAAGCGCGATATGACGCTTCATATGGTGATCGACATTGCCAAACTCGGAATCGAACACCGTCAGGCGTTTGAAATAGTGGCCGATTGCGTATTCATCAGTCACGCCGTTGCCGCCGTGGATCTGGACAGCATCCTGCCCGATATACCGAGCTGCTTGCCCGACACCAACCTTGGCCGCTGACACAGTTCGCTTACGCTCTTGCTCGCTTGCGCTGAGCTTTAGCGTTGCAAGATAGCTCAGCGAAACCGACTGTTCATATGCAGTGTACATATCGACCATCCGGTGTTGCAGCACCTGGAACGAGCCGATTGGCACGCCGAACTGTTTGCGCTGGCGCGAATATTCGACCGTCATACCGTGCGCGACTTTCATAGCGCCGCACGCCTCGGCGCATTGGGCCGCAATCGCTTCGTCAGTCACCAGCTCGATCAGCGGCAAAGCGCCGCCTTCTTCCCCGATCAAGGCGTCAGCCGGAACTGAAACGTTCTCAAAATACACTTCCGAAGCACGCCGCCCATCGACGGTTTCGTAATCGCGTGTGACCACGCCATTGGCGGATTTGTCTACAATGAAAACGCTCACACCTTCTTTGTCGCGGCGATCACCGCCCGTGCGCGCAGTCACGACCAGATGGCTAGCCCAAGGCGCGCCAATCACAACAGCCTTGTGACCACTGAGCGTGTACCCATCGCCGTCTTTCTTGGCGGTTGTTTCGAGATCCGCAAAATTATAGCGGCCACGCGGCTCAGCATAAGCGAAAGCAAAAACGCGGCTGCCATCGATGATTGCAGACAAATGTTCCTCGCGCTGCGCCTCCGTTCCCGCATGCTTCAGGAAACCGCCCGCACATACGACTGTGGGAACGAATGGCTCAACCACCAGTCCTTTGCCAAATTCCTCCATGACAATCATGGAATCGACCGCGCCGCCACCAAAGCCGCCAACCTCTTCGCTGAAAGGCATGCCAAGGATGCCGAGCTCAGCGAGCTGCGCCCAAATCTCAGGCCGCCATCCAGCCTCGCTCGCGATTACTTCGCTGCGGGTTTCCCAGCCATATGCTTCTCGGACCATGCGCGAAAGGCCGTCGCGCACCATGTCTTGTTCTTCGGTGAAGTTGAAGTCCACGTTTGTCTCTCCGGAACTCTGCGGCCTTAAAGGCCGAGGATCATTTTTGTGATGATGTTGCGCTGGATCTCATTCGACCCGCCATAGATCGAGGTCTTGCGCATGTTGAAATAGGTCGCTGCCGAGTGCGAGGCGTAGTCAGGGCCGATCTGGTATTCATTCGAGCCAGTATCGTTGGCAATGCTCCCGTAATAGGGCGTGCCATAGCTGCCGACGGCCTCAAGCGTGAGCTCAGTCAGGCGCTGCTGTATTTCAGTGCCCTTGATCTTGAGGATCGAGCTTTCCGGCCCCGGGCCTTTGCCAGCCTGCTCGCCTGCAAGCGTGCGCAGCTCAGTGATTTCAAGTGCGGCAAGGTCAATTTCCAGCTGGCTGACTTTGCGAGCGAAGTCGAAATCGCTCATCAGCGGTTCGCCATCCAGTTGCTCACTGCCCGCGATCTCGCGCAGTTTTTCGACACCGCGCTTGGAGCGGGCAACACCGGCAATGCCGCTACGTTCATGCGCCAGCAGGAACTTGGCATATGTCCAGCCTTGGTTCTCTACGCCCACAAGGTTCTCGACCGGAACCCGTACATCCGTAAGCCAAGTTTCATTGACCTCATACCCGCCGTCGAGAAGCTTGATCGGCTTCACTTCAACACCGGGCGTTTTCATGTCGATGAGGATGAAACTGATGCCTTGTTGCGGCTTCTCAGCATCCGGATCAGTGCGGCACAGGAAGAAGCCCCAATCCGCATATTGCGCCAGTGTCGTCCAAGTCTTCTGCCCGTTAATTACATAGTGATCGCCGTCGCGCACAGCCGTGGTTTTAAGCGAGGCGAGGTCAGAGCCCGCGCCTGGCTCTGAATATCCCTGACACCACCACACGCTGCCATCACGGATACCAGGAAGATGCCGCTCTTTCTGCTCATCATTGCCGAATGTGTAAATCACTGGCCCAACCATCGATACGCCAAATGGCAGCGGCATCAATGCATTTACGCGGGCATTCTCCTCCGACCAGATATAGCGCTGCGTCGGTGTCCAGCCAGTGCCGCCATATTCGGTTGGCCATGCTGGAACTGACCAGCCCTTTGCGCCCAGGACCTTGTGCCATACGAGGAAGTCTTCCCTAGGGAGATCTTCGCGCAGGCCAGTATCTCCCAAATGCTTTGGATATTGCTCGGCTATGAAAGCGCGAACTTCATCGCGAAAGGCCTGTTCTTCAGGGGTGAAATCGAGGTTCATATCTTAGCGCTCCGAAATGTGCGTCCATGTGGATTCTTGGCGCAAGTGATGCGCCGAAATAGGTACGAAAACAAGTACCGAAATCTCTTGAGGAGCACGTCCATATTGCCGCCGCGTTGTTTACCGCAAACTACCGGAAGCGCCATAATCACGGGGCGAATCAAAGATTCGCCTCGCGTTGCTGTCTGTGGTCACCTAGTCTCGCCATGCATCGAGTGGGAGGGGCACGAATGAACGAGAATGAGAACGGGGATGACATAAACCCCCCGGAGGACACAGGCACTGAAACCAACGCAGCCGAAGGCGCCTATTGGCGCGAAAATATTAGACTGCTCTGCACATTGATGACAATCTGGTTTGCCTGCTCGTTTGGCGCGGGCATCCTCATTAGAGACTGGCTCGACCAGTTCAGCATTGGCGGATATCCGCTGGGTTTCTGGTTTGCGCAGCAAGGCGCCGTCTACATCTTCATCGCACTGATCTTCTTCTACGTCATTCGGATGAAGCAGATCGAACGCAAATACGATCTCGACGACTAGGGCGCGCGGACCATGGAAACGCAAACCCTGATCTACCTCTTTGTCAGTGCGAGCTTTGCGCTGTATATTGGCATCGCGATATGGAGCCGGGCTGGCTCAACCAAGGAGTTTTATGTCGCTGGCGGCGGGGTCAACCCAGTCGTAAACGGCATGGCCACCGCAGCGGACTGGATGAGCGCGGCGAGCTTCATTTCAATGGCAGGAATCCTCGCCTTTGCAGGATATGACGCCTCAGTTTATCTGATGGGGTGGACCGGCGGATATGTGATGCTGGCTCTTCTCTTGGCGCCATACTTACGCAAATTCGGCCAATTCACCGTCCCCGATTTCATCGGCACGCGCTACTACTCCAAGACCGCCAGAGTGGTCGCGGTGATCTGTCTGATCTTCATCAGTTTCACCTATATCGCAGGCCAAATGCGCGGCGTGGGGATCGTGTTCTCACGCTTCCTAGATGTTGAGATAACCATGGGTGTGATCATCGGCATGGGCATCGTCTTCATCTATGCGGTGCTCGGCGGAATGAAAGGCATCACCTATACGCAAGTCGCGCAATATTGCGTGCTGATCTTCGCGTATATGGTGCCAGCCTTCTTCCTTAGTTTCATGATCACGGGCACACCAATCCCGCAAATCGGTCTCGGCTCGGAGGTGGCCGATGGGTCAGGGCTATCGGTCTTGCAAAAGCTCGATAGCGTGCTCGTTGATCTAGGCTTCACCGCCTATACGGACGGCTCAAAAAGCATGATTGACGTGTTCTGCATCACACTCGCACTGATGGTCGGCACGGCTGGCTTGCCGCATGTCATCGTCCGCTTCTTCACGGTGCCCAAGGCATCGGATGCGCGCAAATCAGCAGGCTGGGCACTAATCTTCATCGCTCTGCTGTACACGACCGCTCCAGCTGTCGGCGCGTTTGGCATGCTCAACTTCATCGATAAGGTGGATGATACCGCCTATTCCGAGGTGGATGAGTTCTTCCCGCTTTGGGAGAGCAACGGACTGCTCGCATTCCAGGACAAGAACGGCGACGGGCGCATGCAATATCGGCCGGGCGCCGCGTTCGAGGGCAAGCCTGAGTATACCGGCGAAACCGGCGCATCAGGCGAGCGTTTGCTAGCCAATACGCCAAACCCGGATAGCGAAAATGAAGTGTATGTCGACCGTGACATCATGGTGCTCGCCAATCCGGAAATAGCCAATCTGCCTGGCTGGGTCGTTGCCCTGATGGCAGCAGGCGGTCTTGCAGCAGCACTGTCGACAGCGGCGGGCTTGCTACTGGTCATTTCCAGCTCGGTCAGTCACGATCTGCTAAAATCGACCTTCCGACCGAACATCTCGGAGAAGGGCGAGCTGCTTGCTGCTCGCGTTGCCGCAACAGTTGCGATTTGTGTGGCAGGCTACCTCGGGATTTATCCTCCAGGATGGGTGGCGCAGGTTGTTGCATTCGCCTTCGGTTTGGCAGCAGCCAGCCTGTTCCCAGCGATCTTCATGGGCATCTTCTTTAAGGGGATGAACAAGGAAGGCGCGATTGCCGGCATGGTGACGGGTTTGGTCTTCACCTTCGGCTATATTGCCTACTTCAAGCTGGTGAACCCGGCGGCGAATTTGGCGGATAACTGGCTGTTCGGCATCTCGCCCGAAGGTATTGGGGTTATCGGTATGCTGATCAATTTCGGCGTGGCGATTGGTGTGGCAAGCATGACCGCGGCAACACCGCCCGAAATTCGCAGGCTAGTGGACTCGATCCGCGTGCCTCGCGGTGCGGTCGAGGCTCACGGACACTAGAGACCAGACGCTACAGGTCAGATGTTCAGCGGTTTTGCCGCCCATCAATCAAGCGTTCGACGAGCGATGGGTCCGCCAATGTCGAGGTGTCACCAAGCGAGCCGTAATCGTTCTCCGCAATCTTGCGGAGGATGCGCCGCATGATCTTGCCAGAGCGTGTTTTGGGCAAGCCATCGGTGAATTGCAGGTGATCAGGCGTGGCAATCGGGCCGATCTCTTTGCGGACGTGCGCGCGTAGCTCTTTGCCGAGCTCCTCGCTGCCTTCCTCGCCGGCGTTTAGCGTGACGTAGCAATAGATGCCTTGCCCTTTGATATCATGCGGATATCCGACCACTGCGGCCTCTGCGACGAGGCTGTGCAGCACTAGCGCACTTTCCACCTCGGCGGTGCCCATGCGGTGACCTGAGACGTTGATCACATCGTCCACGCGGCCCGTAATCCAGTAATAGCCATCTTCATCACGCCGGCACCCATCGCCAGTGAAATACTTGCCTTTGTATGTGCTGAAATAGGTCTGCTCAAAGCGCTCATGATCGCCGTAAACGCTGCGCGCTTGGCCGGGCCAGCTATGCGTAAGGCATAGATTGCCGTCAGTCGCGCCTTCCAGAACTGCACCGTCGCCATCAACCAATTGCGGCTGAACTCCGAAAAACGGCAAGCCAGCACTTCCCGGTTTCATATCATGCGCCGCGGGCAGCGTAGTAATCATGCAGCCACCGGTCTCTGTCTGCCACCAGGTGTCAATAATCGGGCAACGCCCCTTGCCCACAACGTCGTAATACCAACGCCATGCCTCTGGATTGATCGGCTCGCCGACGCTGCCGAGCAAGCGTAGTGACGAGCGATCGCGGCTCGTAACGAACTCATCGCCTTCGCGCATTAGCGCGCGGATCGCGGTGGGCGCGGTGTAGAGAATATTGACCTGATGCTTGTCGACCACGTCCCAGAAACGCCCATGGTCAGGGTAATTCGGTACGCCTTCAAAGACTACGCCAGTCGCCCCGTTCATAAGCGGACCGTAGACAATATAGCTGTGCCCCGTGACCCAGCCGATATCCGCAGTGCACCAGAACACTTCGCCTTGCGTGTAATCGAAAATGTAGTTGAACGTTGTCGCGGCCCAAACGCCATACCCTCCGGTTGTATGGAGCACGCCCTTAGGCTCTCCGGTCGATCCCGATGTGTAGAGAATGAACAGCGGATCTTCCGCATTCATCGGCTCACATGGGCACTCGGCATCTGACTTAACATCGTGATACCAGTGGTCGCGGCCTTCGGTCATAGTGATCTCGGCGCCGGTATGCTTGACCACGAGAACACCATCAACTTCGACGCTCGGCAAAGCGAGCGCCGCATCGACATTGGCCTTGAGCGGGATCGGTTTTGCGCCGCGCAGGCCCGTGTCCGCAGTGATCACGAACCGACTGCCGCAATCGGTAATCCGGCCGGCCAATGCCTCTGGTGAGAACCCGCCGAACACTACCGAATGGATCGCGCCTATTCGCGCGCAGGCAAGCATAGCCAACACACCTTCGATGACCATCGGCATATAAAGCGTGACACGGTCGCCCTTCATCACGCCGAGCGCTTTCAGGGCATTGGCCATTTCGATAACTTCACCGAGCAGCTCGCTGTAAGTGAGCGTCCGGCCAGGACTTGCAGGATCATCAGGCTCAAAAATGAGCGCAGTCTGGTCGCCGCGCGTCTCCACATGGCGATCCACTGCATTGTGGCACAGATTCAGAACACCGTCAGAAAACCACTCAATACTGACTGGATCATACGACCACTCGCCGCCTTTAGCAGGCGCGGTGAACCAATCGAGGCCTTTAGCCTGCTCCAACCAGAACCCATCAGGGTCATCAATCGATTGCTGATAAAGCGCAGCATAGTCTTCCGCGCTGCAATGGGTGGCACCCGCCGCAGATGGTCGCTGCACAAATTCGCTCATCAGTTCATCCTCTTACGCTCTTTTGTCCGCTCGACTTTATGCAATGCCGGCCAAAGAGCAAGAGAGGCCTGAGGATGCCACGCGCGACGTCGCACCACCCCTTCATTTCAAGACCAGTTACCCGCCCTTATTCGTCCCTACCGGGCGGCTCTCAAAGGCGCGCGCGACAACATCATCAGGCCAAGTGACCTCAGTTTGCGTCTGCGGGTTGAACAGATCGCCTTCATACTGCGCAGCCTCTGCGGCGGCGATTTCTTCTGCCGTCAAATGCTCGCTTGGCTCCAGGGCAAATACGTCAAGCCCGCGCGTGATCTCAGTCGCGTAGATGCGGCCATTGTACCAATAGCTTGACCAATATCCGCCAACGACCAGCTGCTCCTTGTTGATCGCGCCGCGATCAAAATAGGCGACTTCGACGGGGTTCGAGCTGTCAGTGAAATCCATTATGCTTAGGCCGCCTTGATACCAGCTTTGCACAAAGAGATCGCGGCCCGGCACAGGAACAATTGAGCCATTATGCGCAACACAGTTTTCCTTGTCAGTCTGCGGCGCAGGCATCTTGTAATGGCTGCGGAAGACAAGCTTGCCGTCAGCAATGTCATAAATGGCATTCGCGCCCCAATTCATTGGGTCTGATGCCTGACAGCGCGGACGGCCGCCACCACCCCACTCATCAGTAAAGATCACCTTGGTGCCATCATTGTTGAAAGTGGCCGAGTGCCAATAAGCGAAGCCCTTATCAAAAACTGCATCGATCCGCGTGGGGTTCATCGGGTCGGAGATATCAAACAGGATACCATTGCCCGAACATGCGCCAGCGGCGATGTTCTTCGAGGGGAATACTGTGATATCATGACACTCATCAGTTGGGCGAGTATCCTGTGCACCTTCCTCACTTTCGCCGCCTTGCCACAGGCCAGCGATCTGTCCGGTTTCCGGGTCTGCGAAGACGCGCGGGCTCTTTACGATACGCGACTGCGATGGGTCCGCCAGCGGTATCTCGATCACATCGATGCTGAACAAGGCGGTTCGGTTATCGCCCGGCTCACCGCCGATGCATCCGGCCAATTCCTCTTCGTCGCGAATCCGCGATGTGCCCGAATTATAGACGATGATGCGCGTGTCATCCGCGCTCACGATGGAGTGCGTGTGGCTGCCACGGCACGTCTGAACCAGCCCGACCTGACGAGGCCGCGCGAGATCAGAAATGTCGAATATGCGCAGACCCCGGAAGCGTTCTTGGCTGACATCTTCAGCAACCCCCTGCAGGCCGCAATCGACCCGCCCGCGCGTTTGCTCAACGCTCATCACCAGAATATCGCCGACAACCGAAACGTCGCCCTGCCCGCCAGGGCATACGATAGAGCTGACGAGGCCCGGCGCACCGTCATCACCCAGCCGATAAATGTTATAGCCGTGATAGCTACCTGCCACCATAATATCGTCGAAGAAAGCCATGTCAGTATTGGCAAAATCGAGCAGCGGGGAACGCTCAGCAAACTCGGTCAGCGTATCATCCTCGCCGCGCTCCGGAGTTGTCTCTGCTGCCTTTTTCTCATCCTCGTCTTTGGCCTTTGGAGGTTTCAGGTCAGCCGGGTTAGCCGGATCGAAGAAACCCGCTGGTTTTGACAGGCTAGCAACCTTGCGCAGGTTCCAGATCGCCTCGCCAGCGTTGTCAAAACCCGCCGCCAGATTGGCGCGCGGGTCTGTAGAAAGCGTCGCGAGGAGCGCATTCATTTGGTTGATTTCTTTGGTCTGATCATTGTCCACGTCATTCGCAAACTTGAACAACACCGGATCAGAAGCGCTACCGGGCTGCTCCAGCAGATCATCAACCATCTCGATCGCACCCTCGTGATGCGCAATCATGAGCTGCAAGAACAGCCGGTCAAACTCAACACCCGAAAGGGTCGCGAGGCGGGCCATGTCTTCAGCGCTCGCCATGCCAGCCATGTTCTCATGCAGGCTCGCCCACTCACCGCCGCCATGATGACCATGATGACCAGCATGTTCGCCGCCGACCATCGGGGCCTTTTCCCCGCGATCCCTTAGCCAGCCTTGCATGAATTCAATTTCGTCAGCCTGACCCGATTCAATCCGACCACCAATTGTGACGATTTCTTCGCGATTGGTCCGATCTTTGATCAGCTGCGCCATCTCAACCGCTTGCTGGTGATGCAAAATCATGCCCTGCATGAACACCACATCAGCAGGCGAATGGGTGGTACTGGCCAAGTCCGTTGCCTCTTCCGCAGTCAGCAAACTGCCAGCTGTGCCAGGTGCGCCCGGCAAAACGATTGGCGCATCCTGCGCAATCGCGGCGGTAGATGTTGATGCCAAAAGCGTGGCGCCAAGCGCAAAAAGCGACGTATTTTTCATGGTTATGCAGTCCCCAAAAATATCCCCTCTAATGAGACGGAATATCAGGGTGAGGTCAAGCAGCAATTCTGCGAACGACTTCGCCGGACCGATCAGCTTTCAGCAAATTCGCCTTTGCGGGGACCGAGATAGCCAAACAGATAGGCGCCCACCTTGCGCATCTGAATTTCCTCCGCGCCCTCGGTGATCCGGTAGCGGCGGTGGTGGCGATAAATATGTTCAAACGGTTTGTGCCGTGAATAGCCAATCCCGCCATGCACTTGCATCGCGCGGTCTGCCGCCTCGCATACCAGCCGGTTTGCCCAATAATTACACATTGAAACCTTGTCAGATATGGTCCGCTCAATCTCTTTGTGCGGCATATTGTCCATCTGCCACGCGGTCTTATAAATCAGCATGCGCAGCATCTCGCATTGGGTCGCCAGCTCAACCAGCGGAAACTGGATCGCTTGGTTCTTGGCTAAAGCCTCGCCAAAGGGCTTGCGTGCGCGGGCGTATTTCACGCTTTCTTCAACGCAATATTGCGCCGCGCCGAGGCTGGAGGCTGCCTGGCGAATGCGGTTCTGGTGCACAAAGCTTTGCGCCAGCGCTAGGCCCTTGCCTTCCTCGCCCAAGATCACCGATTCCGGCACCCAGACATTCTCAATCGACAACCGCGGGTGATCTGTCGGCATATTGAATGTCCACATCCACTCCTCGATTTTGAGGCCCTCGGAGGGATTGGGGACTAGGAAGCAGGTGATGCCGCGTGCATCGCCAGCCTCTCCGCTGGTCCGGGCGAACAGCGCGCAATGCGTTGCGTGATGCATGCCAGTGATCCACATCTTCTCGCCGTCGATGCGGTATCCCGCCGCGCCATCGCGCGTTTCTTTGACGCCGCGCGTTTCCATGTGGGTTGCGTCAGAGCCATGCTCAGCCTCGGTCAGGCCAAAAGCAACGCGCCTTGTCCGTGCAAAGCCTCCATTGATGAACTCTTGGCGTTGCTCCTCAGTGCCGAATTGTTCGAACATTTCGACGAAGGGAAAATTGCCGACGATGCTGTGCTCGTTCTGGAGATCATTATGGAGGCCAAGGCCGCGCTGCGCAAACCGATCTCGGATCACTGCCATCCAGAGGTTTGAGCCATCCTTGCCGCCATACTTCTTGGGAGCGGAAAAGCGCCAATGCCCCGCCTTGTCAGCCCGCGCGGTGGCCTCGCGCAGCAAAGCCTCCCACTCTTCATTGGGCAGGCCTTCGCGATCCCAATCGGTGCGCGCATCCTCCCGCCGATGATCGAAAAAGCGATTGTTATCGTCTTGCATTTGCAGCGGAGTGATCTCAGCCTCGATAAAGCGCTCAAGCTCATCAAGATAGGCCTGAAGATCTGCGGGAATCGCGAAGTCCATTTAGTTCTCTCCAGTCCATTTTTTGCGAGCAGCAGCGAGTGCGGGGTATTTTGGGGAATCGACCGACACTTTCTCAAAAACCATTTGCCGCAGCGTGCCAAGTAATCCGGGAAAACCTACATCCCCGCCACCCTCAAGGATCGCCTTGGTCATCTTCTCGTCTTCCATGATCTGCGGCAAATAGAGGTCTTTGCGAGCAATTATACCGAGCGCATTTCGTGCGACAGCAAGTTGGAAACGGTCATGCCCGGTCATCAAGGGCTTAATGGTCTCAAGCCATTCCGAAACAGCTTCAGCGAGCTCACCTTCTCGTGCCTCGCCAAGATCATCATAGGGTGTAAGGGCTTGAACCTCAGGAGCCCTCTCCTCCTCCGGCGCATTCTCCTCTAGCAGCATCAGCAGATCGAGTTCCTGCTCGGATGTGCGGCGCGAGATCACCACGCGTTCGAGCATGCGGTCGCTACCCTCGCGCCAGAACTTTGCCATGCGCAGACAGCCGAGCGCCCACCATACGGTACGGTGAATCAGCCAGTACCGGAAGCGGGCGGGGTCAACTTTGCAGCCACTCTCCGCCTCATAGGCTGCGAAATACGCCTCCAGCGATCCAAGCCCGAGCGCCGGTCGATCATACCGCGCAAACCGCCACACCGCCATGCAGCCGAACGCCAAGTCCTCGTGGCGATCGCCGAAATGCGCCAGCTCCCAATCGAGCACTCCTGTGAGATGCCCCTCTTCCGCCAGCAGATTGCCAAGCCTGTAATCGCCGTGGTTGAGCACAGGCTCGCAAGGCTCAGGGCAATTGTCCTCCATCCATTTGAGGCCGAGCGCGATGATCGGGCGGTCGCCGCCAGCCTCCTCAAACTGCGCGCGCAGATCAGCAATGGCCGCTCGGTAGTCCATCACCGGCACGGCAGCGGGCACATCATCGCGGGTGAGCGAGTGAATGCGGGCCAAGTCCTGTGCAGCCTCGCGCAGCAGAGCATCCGCCTCGTCAAATTGCAGGATCACTTTGGGGTCAGCAGTGCCCGGCAGAGCGCGCATTACAAAGCCGCTTCCGATTCCGTCTCTTGGATCAAGCTCGAGGATCACCTCGGGCGCGCGCACTCCCGCAGCATGGGCAGCGCGGATGACCGCCGCCTCAACATCATGGCCAAAGGGGCGGTCATTCATGAACTCCAGGCTTGGCGCGCGGCGCAGTACGTGCGGCTCGCCGCCCGAGATAAAGCGCCAACTTTCCATTGTCGCGCCGCCCGTCAAGCGCTCAATCTCTTGAGCCTCGGCCATCCCGACACGGGCAAGCGCCGTGTTCAGGCCCTTAGCCAGTTCGCCCATTGTTTGGTTCTCTCCCACACCCCCTTTGTTGCAGCGATCAGCTTCCATCTCAAGAGCGCCTTGCGATATGCAAAAACAACTTTGGCGACTCTTATGCCTCGATCTTGAAAGGATGCGTCGTTATTGGGACACAATTCATCGCCAGAGCATTGTTTGGCTAACGAGTAGGCTCATTAAGGTTCTGCACACCATATTAGGGTTACACATACCGCATGGCTTTTAGAAAATTCATCGGAACACTCACCGGTACATTCGTCGCAGGCGCTCTCGGTCTTGGCGTGCCAGCACAGGCGCAAACGCAGGCACTCGAGGCACAGTTTGATAATGCGCTTGGCACCGAGGTGCGCGCGCCCAAGAGCTATAAGGCGGTATACCAATCGCCGCTGGAGCAGCGCATCGCGCTTATCGCCGATGGCGCGCAAGGGCGCATTGGTGTGGCAGCAGTGGACCTCTCTAATAGTGAGGCTGTCACCATTCTGGGTGATCAGCGCTTCCCTATGGCGAGTACCAGCAAGATCGCTGTGGCGGCCACTTTCCTGGAAGGTGTTGAGCAGGGCAAATGGAGCCTGACCAGCGAGTTCCCCCTGCTGATCCCGCGGCGGTCAGCGAAGTTTTCAAGCGCCGCTGCCCCCGTATCCGAGGGGCAATATATGCAAGCGATTGATCTCATCGAGATCATGATCACCCGCTCCAGCAACCCGGCAACAGATGCGTTATTGCGCGTCGTCGGTGGTCCAAGCGCTGTGAATGACTGGATGCAACGCAATGGCATTAGCGAGTTTAGCATTGACCGCGACATTGCGACTTTGGTGCGCGATGATGGCGAGTTTGATCCTGCTAGTCACATTGATCTGCGTGATAGCGCAACGCCAAGCGCGATGATCGAGCTGCTTACTGGCCTTTATCAGGGGCGCTATCTTAATGAGCAAAACCGGCGGGTTATTCTATCGGCGATGAGCCGGACGAGAACTGGCAAACGCCGGATTCGCTATCACATTCCGCCGACGGCCAATGTTTTGCATAAGACGGGCTCGCTGAATAACACCTCCAGCGATATCGGCATTATTGAGACAGCTGATGGGCGTGCGATCGCAATGGCCATTTATGTGACAGGTCAGGGTTCGCGCCGTGCGCGCGAAGCGAAGATCGCCGCAATCGCGCGGGCTCTATATGATGGTTATGCCGCCCAGCCTCGGCGCAATTGGGCCAATGCAAATTATGGGGGCGAGTGAGCCCAAATAAAAAGGGCGGCGCCTTCCGGCACCGCCCCTCTTAAAGCGAAAAGCTTCCTAAGTCGTGCGACTTAGTTGCCTTCCATAGCGCCTTCAACAGCAGCTTCTGCTTCAGCAGCTGCGTCTTCAGCAGCACCTTCAACAGCTTCCATTGCGCCTTCAGCAGCGTCGCCAGTAGCGTCCATTGCGCCTTCAGCAGCTTCACCGGTAGCTTCCATGGCGTCGCCAGCAGCTTCGCCAGTAGCGTCCATTGCAGCGTCAGCGTTTGCTTCTACGTCCGCAGCAGCATTTTCAGCAGCGTCTTGAGCTTCTGAACAAGCAGCGAGTGACAGAGCAGCTGCAGAAACAGCAGCGACAAGTGCGATCTTACGCATAAAAAATTCCATTCTTTAAAACAGCGAGTATTGTGTTGCAGGCCTTTTTGAGGGGCCTGCGTGAGCTCACAAATTGCGACCTCACAATGGCTAAATAGTGGCGACAATGTGACCGCGCAAGCCCTTTTGACTCATTTTCGCCCAATTTTGCCATAATTTTGCCTTAATTAGCACCCGTTTCACCGTGCGCTTTAGGAGGGGATAAACCACTCCCCATCGCTTATATGCGCTGCTAGAGCAGGCGGTATGGGCAAACAAAATCATCTCTATCTGGTCGACGGATCGGCCTATATCTTCCGCGCATATCACCGCCTTCCACCGCTAACCGATCCCGAAGGCACACCGGTTGGCGCGGTCTATGGCTACACGACTATGCTCTGGAAGCTCGCCGATGATCTCGATGCAGCAGATGGCCCAACGCACCTTGCGGTGATTTTGGATGCCTCGTCCAAATCGTTCCGCAACGATATTTATCCAGAATATAAGGCCAACCGCCCGCCGCCACCCGAAGATCTGGTGCCGCAATTCCCGCTAATCCGTGATGCAACGCGGGCGTTCAGCCTGCCTTGCATTGAGGAGATGGGCCTTGAGGCGGACGACTTGATCGCATCCTATGCCCGCGCCGCGCAGGACAAAGGCTGGAATGTTACCATCGTTTCTTCCGACAAGGATTTGATGCAGCTGATCAGCGAGAAAGATGGGCCGGATGGCCCTGCACGCATCGACATGCTCGACACTATGAAGAGCCAGCGGATTTACAAAGAGGAAGTGTCGGAAAAGTTCGGAGTCGAACCAGAACTGGTCGGTGATGTCCTCGCTCTGATGGGCGATAGCGTCGACAATATTCCGGGCATTTACGGCGTCGGACCAAAGACCGCTTCAAAGTTGATTGCTGAACATGGCTCGCTTTCCGCTGCGCTCGATTCTGCCGAAGACATGAAGAAGTCCAAGCTGAAAGAGCGCCTGCTAGAGCATCGCGACGACGCTGAGCTCAGCCGGGTGCTAGTGACGCTGAAGGAAGATTGCGACCTTCCTGAGGCTTTGGATGATTTCAAGCTGGACGGTGTGCCGCCCGAACCGCTGGCGGCGTTCCTTGAAAAGCACGGCTTCACGAGCCTGCTTAAGCGCCTGGATGCAGGGAGCGGCAGCCCGGACAGACCCAACGATCTCAACCCCGCCAAAGCCGAGACGGACTCGGCCGATGGTACTGCGCAGGGCACAAGCCAGCCATTGCCTGAAATGCCAAAAATCGACCGCAGCGCGTATGAATGCGTGCAAACAATGGAGCGGCTCGAGGCTTGGATTGAGCGCGCGAAAGCAGCGCGGCTGATAGCGGTCGACACTGAAACCAACAGCCTGGATGCAATCCGCGCTGATCTGGTCGGAGTAAGCCTTGCGCTCGGCCCCAATGACGCCTGCTACATCCCGCTCGGGCATGGCGGGACTGACATGTTCAGCGAGAACCCGGAGCATATTGAGCGGAAGGCTGCGCTCGCCGCGCTCAAACCGCTGCTTGAAAGCGATGCAGTGCTCAAGATATTCCAGAACGGGAAATATGATCTCAACGTGCTGGCAAGGCAGGGTATTGCAGTAAGCCCGATTGATGACACGATGATCATCAGCTTTGATCTCGACGCCGGGCGCGGCGAAAGCGGCATTGGTGGCGGGCATGGGATGGATGAGCTGGCGGAGCGTCACCTTGGCCACACTTGTCTCAGCTTCAAAGAGGTCTGCGGAACCGGCAAAAAGCAGATCCCGTTTGGCGAAGTGCCGCTGGATAAGGCGACTGAGTATGCCGCCGAAGATGCAGATGTGACGTGGCGGCTGCATGCGCATTTAAAATCGCGACTGGCGCTGGAAGGCGGAACTAAGGTCTATGAGCGCGTTGACCGCCCGCTTATCCCGGTGGTGGCTCAGATGGAGCGCCATGGGATCAAAGTTGACCGCGCAAGGCTGGCGAAATTGTCGGAAGAGTTTTCCAAAGAAACCAGCCGCCTTGAAAGCGAAATTCACGAAATCGCCGGTGAGGAATTCACCGTCGGCAGCCCCAAGCAATTGGGCGATATTCTGTTCGACAAGCTCGGTTACAAGGGCGGACGCAAAGGCAAAAGCGGGCAATATTCAACTGATCAGAGCATTCTGGAGCGGCTATCAGGTGAAGGCGCTCCGATCGCGAATAAGGTTCTCGAATGGCGTCAGCTTGCGAAGCTCAAGTCGACATATACAGACGCGCTGCAAGAGGCGATTAACCCCGAAACGGGCCGCGTTCACACTAGCTATAGCCTGGCGGGCGCGCAAACCGGACGGCTGTCATCGACCGATCCGAACCTGCAAAACATCCCGATCCGCACTGCTATCGGTAGGCAAATCCGTGAGGCCTTTGTGCCAGAACCCGGCAACGTCCTGCTCGCGGCGGATTACTCACAGATTGAGCTACGGCTGGCGGCCCACATGGCAAATGTCGATACGCTGAAAGACGCCTTTGCCAAAGGCGAGGACATTCACAATCGCACTGCGCAAGAGATGTTCGGCGCAGTTGACCGCGACACTCGCGCGCAGGCCAAGACCATCAACTTCGCAATCCTCTATGGCATTTCGCGCTGGGGCCTTGCCGGGCGGCTCGGCGTAGAGCCTGATGAGGCGCAGGCCATGATCGATACCTATTTCAAGCGCTTCCCCGGCATTCAACGCTACATTATGGAAACGCTCGAGCAAGTGCGTGAGCGCGGATATTCTGAAACGCTGTTTGGCCGCAAGACATGGTTCCCCCGGATTTCATCGAAGAACCAGGCTGAACGTCAAGGAAGCGAACGCGCGGCGATTAACGCGCCGATCCAGGGCACCAGCGCGGACATTATCAAGCGGGCGATGGTCCGCATGGTACCCGCGCTAGAGGAAGCTGGGCTTGGCTATGACGGCACCAAAGGCGTGCGCATGCTCTTGCAAGTGCATGATGAGCTGGTGTTCGAAGTGCCTGAGGGCGACGTGGAGGCAGCGTCGGCAATTATTGAAAAAACCATGGCGGAGGCAGCGGGCCCTGCGGTCACAATCGATGTGCCACTCGGGGTAGATATCGGCACGGGGCAAAGTTGGGACGAGGCACACTGAGCATGATGGATCAAATCTTCCCGGGCGGTTTCACGATTGATTGGACTGCTGTTGGCCTCGCGGCGCTAGCACTGCTCTTGGCTGTAGCGATCGCTTACGTCTTCTACCGGATCGTCTTTGCCGCAATTGATCGGCTGACCAGCCTGTCAGAAACAACGGTTGATGAAATGATCGTCGAGAAGATCCGGCGACCGGTCAAATGGTCGTTCATTGCGCTGAGCATAACGATTGTCGCGCAGATCAACCCCGACCTGCAATCAATCTGGGAGCCGCTCGCAAAATTCCTGCGCCCGGCGCTGCTTGGCTGGATCGCTTACACGCTGGTCAAAGCCTTCACCGCGGCGATGGAGTTCCGGCTGGATGCATCAGACGATCCAGTCGCTGTGCGCAGTCGGCGTACGCGGGTTGCGGTGCTCTCGCGCACAGCAACCTTCGCGATTATCTTCATTACGGTTGGCCTCATGCTGCTAGGCATTCCAGCGGTTCGCGATATCGGCACAACCTTGCTGGCATCTGCCGGTCTTGCTGCTCTGGCGGTTGGCGCTGCCGCGCAGCCCGCGCTCAAATCGCTGATCGCTGGCTTGCAAGTCGCGCTGACCGAGCCAATGCGGCTTGGCGATCTGGTGAAAGTAGATGGCGAGGTCGGGCGGATTGAGGAAATCCGCATGAGCTTTGTCACGGTGCGCACATGGGATGAGCGGGTTCTCGTGGTGCCAACTAGCCGCTTCCTTGATGAGAGTTTTGAGAACTGGTCACGCCAGAGCGAAAAGCTGACCGGGCCAGTCTTCCTGCACCTAGATCCCGCCACAGAAGTCGCGCCGATCCGAGCCGAGTTTGAGCGTTATGTCAGCGAGCATGCGCTGTTCGACGGTCGCAATAAGGTGCTCTTGATGACAGAGGCGTATCCAGAGAGCATCGAGCTGCGGCTATCGATGAGTTCAAAAACGATTGGCGATTTATGGGCGCTGCGCTGCGACGTCCGCGAGCATATGATAAGCTGGCTGCGCACCGAAATGCCAGACGCGCTAATCCGTCATCGGCTTGAGGTTCCCCACGGCCATCCCAAAGCGGGAGAGCCCTGATCACGTAGCAACCTAAGCCGAAGCCCGAACTCACTCTATCGGGGTGATTTCACCGTCCGTGTGCTTCTTGTCGCGGATTGGCTCAACCATGCCGTCATGGACAAAGCCGATCGGCTGAGCCTGCACCGCACGCTTCTTAAGCACGCCGCGCATTTTGCGATATTCAGCCTCCATTTTCGTGGTGACGGTCGCGCGCGAATCTCTCAGCGCTTCCTCGAAATCAATCGCCTCAACCTCGCTCACATCGCTACCGACTCGGTGCAGTGCATTAAGCCCTGCTCGGCGCACAACATCCTCCAGATCAGCGCCAGTAAAGCGCTTGGTCTTGCCCGCGACGACAGTCAGATCAACATCCTTGGCGAGCGGCATATTCTTGGCGTGGATCTTCAGGATATGCTCACGGCCTTCCTTATCCGGCGTGCCAACATAAACCAGCTCGTCAAAACGGCCCGGCCGTAGCAAAGCGGGATCCACCAGTGTCGGACGATTGGTCGCCCCAATCACCACCACAGATTGCAGCTCTTCCAGCCCGTCCATTTCCGCAAGGATCGTGTTGACCACGCGGCCCGTCACTTGCGGTTCGCCCTGGCCGGAACCGCGGGCCGGCACGAGGCTATCAATCTCGTCGATGAAGATCACACACGGCGCGACCGCACGCGCGCGTCGGAACATGCGGGCGATCTGCTGCTCGCTCTCACCGTACCATTTGGACAAAAGGTCAGAACTTTTCATCGAAATGAAATTGGCCTCGGCCTCTTTGGCGACCGCTTTGGCGAGCAAAGTTTTACCAGTGCCGGGCGGGCCATAAAGGAGAAAGCCCTTGGCAGGCCGGATGCCCAATCGGCGGAAGGCGTCGGGGTTCTTCAGGGGCAGCTCGATACCTTCTTTGAGCTTCTCAATCGCGTCGCCGACCCCGCCAATATCGCTCCATGCGACATTGGGGACCTGCACCATAACTTCGCGCATGGCAGAGGGCTGAATGCGTTTCAGTGCGCAGAGGAAATCGTCGCGGCTGACATAGAGGTCATCGAGGACTTCTTGCGGAATTTCGCCAGCGTCCAAATCGATCTTGGGCATAATGCGCCGGACAGCATCAATTGCCGCCTCCCGAGCCAGCGCAGCAATATCTGCGCCGACAAAACCGTGCGTGGTCCGCGCGAGTTCCCCCAGATCAACGCCTTCGCCAAGCGGCATCCCGCGCATATGGATCGCCAGGATCTCGCGGCGCCCGCTTTCGTCAGGTACACCAATCACAATCTCACGGTCGAACCGGCCCGGGCGCCTCAGCGCCTCGTCGATTGCATCCGGGCGATTGGTCGCGGCGATCACCACGATGTTGGAGCGTGCCTCCAACCCATCCATAAGTGTGAGCAATTGCGCGACTAGCCGCTTTTCCGCCTCACCGGGCACTTTGTCACGCTTGGGCGCAATCGAATCAATCTCGTCAATAAAGATGATCGAAGGTGCGTTTTTGGCCGCCTCCTCAAACACTTCGCGCAGGCGCTTTTCGCTTTCGCCATAGCCGGAGCCCATAATCTCAGGCCCGTTGATGATCGCAAAATTGGCGTCGCTTTCATTCGCAACAGCCTGAGCCAGACGGGTCTTACCGGTGCCGGGCGGGCCGTGCAGCAATACGCCCTTTGGCGGATCGACGCCGAGCCGAGTGAATAGCTCAGGATAGCGCAGGGGCAGCTCAACCATTTCGCGCAATGCCTGGATTGTATCGGCCATGCCGCCGACGTCATCATAATTGACCAGCGCGCTATTATTAAGGGCCGCCTCTTCAAATTCGGCGCGCAGCTCAACCTCAGTATTCTCATCAATGTGAACAATGCCCTTGGGCGTGGTCGCCACAACATTGAGGCGGATTTGGGTGAGCGCATAGGCAGGCGCGTTGAACATGCGGCGTACTTCTGGAGGCATATTCTGCACCGGCTGCTGACCCGTTGTCGCGACCAGATCGCCCGCAACCACTGGCTTACCGAAGAAATTGCGTTTGAGCGCTTGGGTTGGCCCTTGCAGCCGTAGCTCGCGGGTAGCTGGTGCAAAAACTACGCGGGTCGCAGGTCGCGATTTAGCGAGCGAGATCACCACATGTTCACCTGAGCCAACTTCAGCATTGCTGCGCTGCAAGCCATCCAACCGGACGACGTCCAGCGCTTGGTCTTCATCATAGGCCGGCATGGCAACTGCCGCAGTGCTGCTCTTGCCAGCCACCTCAACGACATCCCCCTCAGTGATGCCAAGCGCCTGAAATGCGCTACGCGGCAAGCGAGCAATGCCCTGGCCGCTTTCTTCCTGACGGGCGGCGGCGACTTGCAGCCTTACTTCGCTTGATTGTTTCGCCGCGTCACCATCTGCCATAGGAAATTTCCTCTCTCATCGTCGTCCACAGGTTGGATGGGAGGCATGGACGCGTGACTATCTGTCTGATCCATGGACCTAAGCATCTGATCAGGCAGATGCAATGCGATAGACGCCCAGTGCCGCACAAACGGGCAAGAAGTCGCAGACTCATAACAAGAAAAAGCCCGGTCAGCAGAACCGACCGGGCGAATAAGTCTTGGGAGAGGATGCCTGTTAAGGCACGTCCGTTAGGACACGGAGAGATATGCGGTTGCAGCATTTTTTGTGCAAGTGCGAAAAAAACAGAGCTGGTTGCGTTTTTTGCACATGATCGCGGTATGACGATCATGGCTTTGTCAGGCGTCAGCACGCCGCACCCTAAGCAGGCGTGACACCGCACTCCCCGGACGCTAAACGCCCATCTTATGAGCAAGCTTTATCCTAGTGCATCCGCCGCCCTTGAGGGCCTCCTCCAAGACAATCTTCTCATTGCGGCGGGCGGCTTCGGCCTTTGCGGTATTCCGGAGCGATTGCTTGACGCGATCCGCGACAGCGGTGTGACCGGCCTGACCTTCGCCAGTAACAATGCCGGGATCGACAATGAAGGGATCGGCAAGCTGCTGCGCACCAAGCAAGTGAAGAAAATGATCTCCTCATATGTCGGCGAGAATAAGGAGTTTGAGCGCCAGTTTCTCGCAGGCGAATTGGAAGTTGAATTTTGCCCGCAAGGCACGCTGGCGGAGCGAATGCGCGCAGGCGGCGCTGGCATTCCCGGGTTTTACACCAAGACCGGCGTCGGCACGCAGGTAGCCGAGGGCAAAGAGCATAAGGATTTTGCCGGACGCAATGGGGCGAGCGAAACCTACATTCTTGAAGAAGGCATCTTTGCCGATTTGGCGATCGTGAAGGCTTGGAAAGCGGATGAGACAGGCAATCTGATGTTCCGGAAAACCGCGCGCAATTTCAATCAGCCAGCTGCGACGTGCGGCAAGGTCTGCATTGCCGAGGTGGAGGAAGTGGTGCCCGCGGGCGCGCTTGACCCCGATGCGATCCACTTGCCCGGCGTCTTCGTCAACCGCATGATCGTGGGCGCGCCTTATGACAAACAGATTGAGTTCCGCACGGTAAGAGAACGGGAGAACGCGTAATGTTTGGTAAGAAGCAAGCGGATTTTGCAGAGATCGACGTCAGCTCCTTTGATTTTCTCGCAGATTCGGTTGAGGTCGCCCGGCTCTGGGTGGAGAATGAAGGCCCTGCGACCTGCATCATTCAGCCTGACAAGCTTGAAGACCCGCGTCATTTTGGCCTGCTGATGGTTGATGCCATTCGCCACGGCGCGCGCGCCTATGCGCAATGCTACGGGATTAGCGAAGAAGACGCGCTGGCCGCGATTTGGCAAGGCGTCGATATGGAGCGCGCGAATAACACGACCGGCCTTGACACTATTCAGGATTACGATCCCGAGGGATGAGATTGCGCGGCCACTCACGCTGGCTTATCGCGGGAAGCTTAGGGCTCTTGCTCCAAGGCTGCGCGGCTGCGGTAATCCCGGTCGCAGCGGGCGTGCTTATGGGCGACACGCTACGCAAGGGGAATGATACCGGCGGCGGGACTGTCAAAATTGCCGAGGCCGGAGAGACTGAGACTGTTGAGGCTGTGCCCGCCAATGCTTCGCCGCAAAATTTAGCGGCAGAGGCCGCCGCCGCAAATGCGGGTAATAGCGAGAGTATCCAACTGCTCGACCTCACTGAGCTGCCACCGCCATCAGCTCCAGCCGGAACCAGCGCGAGATCAGTCAGCGTCATCAACTCCTTTGCCAGCTATAGCCTTGAGCAAGCCGCATTTTACGGCACTGATGCAGATGAGGCGCGCCTCTCCGCTCTCCTCGAAGAGCCCGGCTCGCTGAGGCCGCAGCGCGCCAATTGTAAGGGCCTGCCGCCGGCCGTTCTGATCGACCTTGACCCCGGTAAAGACACCGCTGACCCGCTAACCGACATTCCCATACCGCAAGAACTCGCGCCCGCGCTTAAGACTTTGCGTGAGGCCGACATTCGCATTGCCTGGGTCTCCCGCATTGGCGAGGGCTTTGCCGATCCACTCCGCATGCAATTAGTCCGCAGAGGCTTCGACACGGCATACTCTGATCTTGTGGCGATACCCGCCAACCTCGATCAGCGTAAACAGACATTGCGCGAAGGCCTCTCCAAGCAATATTGCGTGATCGCCATCTTGGGCGATGACCGCGCAGATTTCGACGAACTATACCTGTACCTCAAAAACGATGACGCTGCCTTCGCGCTCGAATCCATCATCGGCCAAGGCTGGTTTCTTGCACCTGAATTTGGCCAAGCAAGCGCAGCCCCAACGCAAAACTCTAACACTTCAGACGACCCTTCCGGAGACCAGTAATGTCCGACACCGTAGTCCAAGAAAAAACTGGCTGGGACCGCAATCAGATGGCTGCCCGCGCCGCGCAAGAGCTGCAGGATGGCTATTACGTCAATCTCGGCATTGGCATCCCGACATTGGTTGCCAATCATATTCCCGATGGCATGCAGGTCACCCTGCAAAGCGAGAATGGCATGCTCGGCATTGGCCCGTTTCCCTATGACGACGAGGTGGATCCAGACCTGATCAATGCGGGCAAACAAACCATTAGCGAACTGCCGCACAGCGCTTATTTCGATAGCGCGACCAGCTTCTCCATGATCCGCGGCGGGCATATTGATCTCACCGTGCTGGGCGCGATGGAAGTGGCGGAAAATGGCGATATTGCCAATTGGATGATCCCGGGCAAAATGATCAAAGGCATGGGCGGCGCGATGGATCTGGTCGCGGGCGTTAAAAAGATCATCGTCGTCATGGATCACAACAGCAAAGCGGGCGATCCGAAGTTCATTCCGGAATGCACTTTGCCGCTAACGGGCACTAATGTGGTTGATATGATCATCACCAATCTGGGCGTATTCCAAAGGGCAGATCATGCCAGTCCGTTCAAACTGATCGAGCTTGCTCCGGGTATCACCGCCGATGAGGTCGCTGCGAAAACGACCGCAAACTATCAGGTAGCGCTGTAACAGGCGGTGACGTCCACACAGGAGTTACTGGCGCGGTTCGAGCGGCTTTCATCCGGCATTCTAACCAGTCTGCCCGAGGGTGAGCGCGAGACGAATTACGACCATATCGCGCCTCTCTATGACTTGGTTGTCGGCAATGGCATCTATAATCGGTTAATATGGGGATGCCCCAAGCGGGCGTATCGGGACGCCGCAACAACGTTTTTCGAACGGGTACAAAGCGGGCCGATTATCGATTTCGGATGCGGATCGCTTGTTTTTACTGCAGCCTCATATCGCGGCGAAGAGGACCACACTGTCCTTTTCGATCTCTCGCGGCGCATGCTGGAACGGGGCCAGAAACGCTTGCCATCCGGGCATTTTCTGCAAGGTGACGCGCTCGACCCACCATTCGATCAACACTGCTTTGCTGGCGCGATGAGTTGGGGCATGCTGCATATCTTCGGTACCGGGGCCGCCTATCTTTCTCGGCTCAAGAAGGTGGTGAAGCCAGGTGGCGTGATTGCGCTGGGTACGCTCGTTCTGGCAGATCGTGCGCTGGGCGATCGCTGGCTCCATGCACTGTACAAACGAGGCGAAGCCGCCGCGCCGCAAACCGTCCATCAGGTCACAAAGGGCTTCGAGCAGTACTTCACACTTGAGAGTAGCGAGTTGTGCGGAAACATGCTGTTCCTTTTTGGGCACCGGGGGTACACTTAGTAGGGATGGAGAGAAAAGGATGCCAATGAACCGCGTTTGCGAGATGACGGGTGCGGATTTCCCGCTCTTTGCGTTTTCCCACTGCCGCGACGTGGTCGCCGCCGTGAGCAAAGCTGGCGGCTTCGGAGTTTTCGGTGCAACAAGGTTCAGCCCGGAGCAACTTGAGGAAGAACTCGCTTGGATCGACGCGCATGTCGATGGCGCACCTTACGGCGTCGACGTATTGGTGCCCGAAGTGGTCGATCCGCGCGTACGCGAACTGGCTGACAACAAATCCCGGGCGGCGGCAATCGACCCGCGATATCAGCAGTTCACCAATGAGGTACTGGGTCAATATGGCATAGCCGCAGAAGAGGAGATGCCGATCTTGCGTGAGCGCATGGGCATCACGCCAGAGAACGGGCTAGCGCTGATGGAGGTCGCATTTCGCCACCCGATTAAGCTGATCGCTAACGCTCTTGGTATCGCCCCGGCAGCTATGATTGAGGAAGGCAAGAGGCGCGGCGTGCCGGTCGCGGCGCTCGTCGGGGCAAAAGAACATGCCATCCGTCAGGCCGAGGCTGGCGTCGACATCATCGTGGCCCAAGGCACTGAGGCTGGCGGGCATTGCGGCGAGGTATCTACGCTGGTGCTGATCCCCGAAGTTGTTCGCGCGCTTGAGGAGGCAGGTCATGAGATCCCGGTTCTGGCGGCAGGCGGCATTATGACCGGCGGGCAAATGGCGGGGATGATGGCCGCTGGCGCGCAGGGCGCATGGACGGGCTCGGTCTGGCTTGCGACACCAGAAGCCGAAACCAGCGAGGCTTTCCGCGACAAAATGGTCGCCGCGCGCAGCCGGGACACGGTACGCTCGACAAGCCGGACGGGAAAACCCGCGCGGCAGCTCAAGACCGCCTGGCATGATGCATGGGAAGCAGAAGATGGCCCGGGCACTTTGCCCATGCCACTTATGGGAATGATATCAGAACCTGCCTTCCAACGGATCGAACGCGAAGCCGCAGCGGGAAATAGCGAGGCGAAAGAGCTGGTCAGCTATTTCGTCGGCCAAGGCGTCGGACTGGTCGAGCAAGTCCGCTCCAGCCGCCAAGTAGTGCAGGACTTTCGCGAGGAGTTTATCGAGGCGGTTACCACACTCAGCCAGAGTTTTGAGCAAGGCTAACTTAACGTGTGGTTCGAACACCCTCGTAACACCAGTGCGCCCCTTGCGGGCCTGAAAGTGCTGGAACTCGCGCGTGTGCTCGCGGGCCCATGGACCGGGCAAATGCTGGCCGATCTCGGCGCAGATGTGATCAAGGTCGAAAGCCCGGAAGGCGATGGCACGCGGCACTGGGGGCCGCCTTGGTTTGAGAGAGAGGGCGCGGATGGCGAAACGGAGCGCGAGGCCGCCTATTACCACGCCTGCAATCGCGGGAAGCGCTCTATCACAGCGGACTTTCGCGATGCAGATCAGCTCAGCATGGTCCGCGAGCTGAGCGCGGGCGCCGACGTTGTCATTGAGAACTTCCTGCCGGGCAAGCTTGCCCAGTTCGCGCTCGATTATGGCAGCGCTGCGGGCGTAAATCCGGGCGTGATCTATTGCTCGATCACAGGCTTTGGTCAGGATGGCCCGCGAGCACACGAACCCGGCTATGATTTCGTCATTCAGGCGATGTGCGGCTTTATGTCCCTGAACGGAAAGCCCGACGGCGATCCGATGAAATTCGGCGTTTCGATCTCTGACCTTGCATGCGCGCTCTATGCCGCCAACGCGGTCCAATCGGCACTGCTGATGCGACACCGCACCGGCAAAGGGCAGCATATCGATATGAGCCTGCTCGATTGTTCGGTCGCGTTGCTGGCCAATCAGGCGACGAGTTATTTTGCGACCGGCCAGAGCCCACCGCGTATGGGTAATGCGCATGCGCAAGTGAGCGCTTATGGCGTGTTCCCTACCAAAGACGGCCCGGTGGTGCTTGCTCCTGCCAATGACAATCTTTTCAGTAAGCTGCTGCGTTTGCTGGAGCGTGATGATCTGCTGGCAGATGCACGCTTCACCACCAATGAAGCGCGAATCGCAAACCGAACCGAGCTTGACACAATGATCGCGACTGAAACTGCGTCTTGGGAGCGTGAAAACCTACTGCGGCAATGCGCAAAGGCAGGTGTGCCCGCCGGGCCGATCAACACTGTCGCAGAGGCTTTGGTCGATCCGCAAGTGACTGCGCGCGCCATGCAGGTGGAGCTAGGCGGCGTGTCTGGCCTACGTAGCCCCTTTACCTTCTCAGATGCGGAGCTGGCGCTGGACAGCCCCTCGCCGAAGAAGGGCGAGCATAACCCGCAATAAATCATCAACCGGCTGCACGCCATGATGCAAAACTCGCAATAGACCTGCGCGCCCCTTCGTGTATTTCTGTCATTACAGAAATTACAGTTAAGGCGATGAAGGGAAGTCAAAATGAGCGCATTCATGGACATCCCCGAAGTTCGTGCTTTCATCCTCCACTGGGGCGAGATGGGCACACAATGGGGCGTCAACCGCTCCGTCGCGCAGGTGCATGCGTTGCTCTATCTGTCAGATAGACCTCTTCATGCCGAAGAGATTTGTCACAAGCTCGGCCTGGCACGCTCAAACGTCTCGAACGGCCTCAAGGAACTGCAAGGCTATGGTATCGTCCGGCGGGTGCACGTCGAAAACGATCGGCGCGATCACTTCACTGCGGATACTGACTTGTGGGACATGCTGATGAAGATTTCGGCAGAGCGCAAACGGCGCGAGATTGACCCAACTATTCAACTGCTGGGTGAGCTTGCTGAAAGCCTTGAAGGCCGCGCGCATGTGCCAGCGCATGTCCGCGAGCGGATCGGTGAGATGCACGGCTTTCTCGATAAGCTAGGCGCTTGGTATGATGATGTCCGCCGCTTGCCCCGCTCAACACTGGTCACGCTGATGAAGCTCGGCGGACGGGTGGCGCGGCTGCTCCCCGGCGGCAAGACGAAGCCAAAGACTTAAACCCTCACGGCACAATGGAAAAAGGAGACACGTCACTAAACCACATGCACAAATATCTATTTCTCTAATTACAGAAATAACAGGAGAACATCATGTATCTCGCCAATTCCTACCTCGTCTATTTGATCGCCAGCATTGCCCTAACTGTTTGGGTGGCACGCACTCTCTCACGCAATGGGATTGTGTTTTTGATCGAGTGCTTCGGCCATGATGAGCTGCTGGCGCGGTCAACTAATCATCTGCTTGTGGTCGGGTTCTACCTCGTCAATCTCGGCTGGATCCTACTGTCACTAAGCTGGGGTAGCCCGCCCGACAGCATGGCAGAAGCGATTGAGTTCATCTCAGGCAAAGTGGGCCTGGTGGTTCTGGTCCTCGGCATGATGCACTTCTTCAATATGAATGCGATTGCCAAGTTCGGACGCAAGGTCGGATCATGGCTGCGCGAGGAAAAGGCGCTGCACATAGCAGCTCCGGAACACGTGGAGGAACCGCCACAAGTGGTCATGCGGTGAATCCTTCGCTGCCAAACGAAAAAAGGGCGACTCGTCACCGGGCCGCCCTTTTTGTATTAAAGAGGTGGTTTGAGCTTAGGCGACGGCTGCTTTCAACACATCAGCAAGATCAGTCCGCTCCCACGGGAAGAGATCGCCCTCTGCCGTTCGGCCGAAGTGGCCATAAGCGGCGCTCTTGCGGTAGATCGGCTTATTGAGGCCAAGATGTGTGCGAATACCGCGCGGGGTCAGCCCGCCCAATGCCTCAATCGACTTAATCGCCTCTTCCAGCGTATCATCACCAACCGTGCCCGTCCCATGCGTGTCGACATAAAGCGAGAGCGGCGCAGACACGCCAATCGCATATGCAAGCTGGATGGTGCAGCGCTTGGCAAGGCCTGCTGCGACGATATTCTTCGCAAGATAGCGTGTGATGTACGCAGCGGAGCGATCAACCTTGGTTGGGTCTTTGCCGCTAAATGCACCGCCGCCATGCGGGCTTGCGCCACCATAGGTATCGACAATAATCTTGCGTCCGGTAAGACCCGCATCACCGTCAGGTCCGCCAATAACAAAGCTGCCAGTGGGGTTAATGTGCCATGCGGTATCGCCAGTTATGAAGCCATCTGGCAGGATGTCGGCAACGACGCCTTTCACATAAGCATGCAGCTCAGCCTCTTTTTCGCCTGCGTCATAGCCCTCGGCATGCTGTGTCGATACCACTACGGCAGTGCAGGCAACCGGCTTGCCATTCTTATAGCGCAGCGTGACCTGGCTCTTGCTGTCTGGCTCTAGGAAGGGCGCTGCGCCTGAGTGGCGATCAGCCGCCATACGCTCAAGGATTTTATGGCTGTAATCGAGCGTCGCTGGCATCAGATCGGGCGTTTCATCGCAGGCAAAGCCGAACATAATGCCCTGATCGCCCGCACCTTCATCCTTATTGCCGCTGGCATCTACGCCTTGCGCAATATGAGCGCTCTGGCCGTGCAAATGGTTTTCAAAGGTTAGCGTTTCCCAGTGAAACCCGTCCTGCTCATAGCCAATCTCGCGAACAGTGTTGCGCGCCGTTTGCTCAATCTCCGCAAGCGCACCGTCAGCCCACTGACCGTTCTCATACACGCCTTTGCAGCGGATTTCGCCTGCCAGTACAACACGCTGCGTCGCGGTCAGTGTTTCGCAAGCGACACGCGCTTCTGGATCTTTCGAAAGAAACAGATCGACAATCGCGTCCGAGATTTGATCGGAGACTTTGTCTGGGTGGCCCTCAGAAACGCTTTCCGAAGTGAACAGATAATCTGCGCGCATAATGGTCCTGCTTAGCTGGCATTTGATGATATAAAGAAGTCTTTATGTGTAGCTTCTTTAGACGCGTCGGAAGCGGCTGGCAACCAAAGAAGCACCCAAGAATAGGACGCCCCAGATAAGGGTGAGCCAATGGCCGAGCGTGGCAAAAAGTGTCGGCGCATGCGCGGGCGGAACAGCCATATCAATACGGCCTTCCCGGCGCATGCCGATCTTGGCTCGGACGACACCGTCTGCGTCGATCACCGCGCTAATCCCGGTCGTAGTCGAGCGCAAAACCGGCAAGCCTTCCTCAATCGCCCGCATCCGCGCCTGGCCAAGATGTTGCGGAGGCCCCCATGCACCAAACCAGCCATCGTTCGAGGGATTAAAAATATAGTCAGGCCGCTTCGCCGGGTCGACAACATCGCCGGAAAACACGATCTCATAACAAATCTGCATGCCTGCCTTGCCCCAGGCTCCAAAGTCCTTGGTCTGAGGACCAGGCCCCGGAATAAAGTCGATAGAGCCTGCCACCAGACGCGTCAGGCCAAGCGGCTCCAGCAGGAAACGCATTGGCAAATATTCGCCATACGGCACGAGATGCGCCTTGGCGTAGCGCTCCCCCAATGTGCCATCTGCGGAAATCGGCGTGATCGAATTATATGCGCCCACCGCGCCAGGGCGGCCATCTTTATCGCCAATCTCCAGATCAACCGCGCCTGTGAGAAGCAGGCTATCATCACCGATCACGCGGCCAATGCGTAGCCGCGCAAAATCGGGATCTCCGCCCGCTGTCATGCGAAGGTAATATCGCATGGGGTAACCGGGCCGCAAATAGTCAGGAACGCCCGATTCGGGCCACAGAACCAAGCGGTTCTCGGTTTGCGCACGCGGTGCCGAAAGACGCGCTAGCCGCGCAAACTGCTCCTCAAAATTGCTCGGATCATCGAGCACCTCTTGGCGGATGTCCGGCTGAACCAGCGTCATCGCCAGCCTGCCCTCATCGCGCGTACCAGCAGGCAGATACATGCCGATGCTCAGCACAGCCAGCAGCAGACCAAGCGGCAACCATTTGCGCGCGATCAACGCGACAGCGATGGCTGCGGCGATCAGGATCACGATGCCCGACATCGCGTATGTCCCAAAGATAGGAAGATGCGCCGCGATACCAGCGCGGTCATGCGGGCCGACCAAAATCAGGCTAAGTGGTCCCCAAGCATAGCCGGTAAAAACCCAGCTGCGTAGCCATTCTGTCAGGATCCAAGAAGCCGCAAAAGCGAAGGCAAACCCGGCCATATTGCGATTATCTCTAGTGACCCATACCGCCAATAAGGCGGCCATGCCCGGATAGACCGCCAGATAGAGCGCGAGCAGCGGCACCGCCGCCCAGCCTAGCGCCGCGGGCATCTCAGCCTGATAGGTAAAGGCTGTCGCAATCCAATTGTTCGTGACGGTAAAATGCGCGGCGCCAAAGAGCCAGCCGCGCATGAAAGCTTGACGCAGATTGGGCGCAGTCCAGACGAGCCACACGAATGCAGTCAGCGCGGCCAGGGTAACGGGCCATAAGCCTAGCGGAGGGAAGCCCACCGCAGACACAGCTCCCGCCAATAAAGCGGCGATACGGGGCCTGACAGCAAACTGCTTTACGGCCCACATCATCAGCGCATCAATTCCTTAGAGGCAAAGACTGATTAGCTTGCGACGGTCAGCGTATCGTCATCATCGCTGCGTTTGCGGCGACGGGTAGCCCGAGGCCTAGGCTTTTCTTCGCCATCAGCATCATCTTCCGCGTCGTTACTCGCCGAGATGGAAGGAGGCAGAACTGCCGCGTCAAGCTCTGCTTCCTCAGCTTTTTCCTTACGCTGCCGAGGCTTGCGCTTACTAGGCTTTTCCTCTGACGCCATCGGATTGTCACCCGCGTCGTATTGCTCACCTTCAGAGCCCTCATTGCCGTCAGAACGCTTTGTATCTCGGTCGCGATCCTCGCGCCTCTGCTTTTGGTCGCGATCGTCGCGACGCGCGCGCCCACGGCGATTGTTATTGCGGCGGCTGTCATCACTCTCGCCATCGCTATCATCGCCATCTTCGCTGCCGCCGCGCTCCTCAGAGCGCTTGGCCCGTGCCTCTTCCTGACGCGCCTTGTTATCGGCGATCACGCGGAAATAGTGGTCGGCAAATTGCAGATAATATTCGGCCTGAACCCGGTCACCATTATGCTGGGCGTCTTGGGCAAGCTTCTTATACTTATCCAGCAGCTGCGGCGCATTACCGCGCGCTCGGCTATCAATCCGGTTAGCAGCGTTGCCGCCGCCACCTTGGTTCCGATTGCCGCGACCACGGCGGCGATTGTTATTGCGGTTGTTGTTCAAAGGAAGTGGATCCTCATTCGTGACGCGGCTCTGGGAAACATAATCCCGGGAAAATTCGTTCTTTGCCGCCTAGCCCCTTTTGCGTTCATGCGTTTTTGCAGGTCGCACGCTCCACCGTATCCATCCACATGCCGCAAGGCCCCTTGCCTTACTCAATGCCGTAGATTTTGGAGCTAAGTTCGAGCAGCTGCGAAATCGCCTACCGCTGAACTCGACATCAAGGCCTATCGAGTCGGAACGGCTTTGCCAAGCCCCTATCGTTAATCATTCCTATTTTGGGCGATCCTTGCGCGCGTGCCGAGGTGCAGATGAGCGCGCGGGGTCTGCCCGCCAGATCATGTCGCAACTGGGCCGAAAAACCGCTTTTATTAGCGATTTCAGAGACTTGGATTCCTTGGGAGGCGCCGATTTCGAAGATCGCTACCCCCTCTGGCGAAAGAAGCTTGCCAAGCTGCGGAAACAGAATGCGATAGTCGTCAAGACCCTTTGGACCCGCAAAAAGTGCGCTAGCGGGTTCAAAATCGTGAACATCGGGCTCCAGCTCGGCGTTTTCTTCAACGTAAGGCGGATTGCACAAGATCAGGTCAAATTGACCAAAGGGCTCCGCCCAGCCAGCCGTAGTCCAATCGGCGGCGCGCAGCTCAGCACGGTCTGTCATACCCAAACGCTGGACGTTCTTGGTAGCGATTTCAATCGCAGCAGGTGATCGGTCGATCCCGACGCCTAGCGCCTGTGTCTCGGCCAAAAAGGTGAGCAGCAAAGCGCCAGTGCCGGTTCCTAGGTCTAGCACCCGGCTGGCGCCTGGCGCCTGCTCCAGCGCCGCCTCAATCAGCGTCTCGCTATCACCGCGCGGGATGAGCGTATCGGGCGTCACATGAAAGGCCCGTCCGTAAAACTCTTGAAACCCTGTGATGTAAGCCACTGGCTCGTGCTTCGCGCGTCGTTCGACCAGCGCAGCGAAAGTGTCGGGCGCGGGATCTCGCATATGCCGCAAAAGCATATCCGAGCGGGCCGCGCCAAGAGCATGAGCCATCAGCAATTCTGCATCAAGCCGCGCGGTGTCGCTGGTCTCGCCAAGCTGCTCGGCTGCCGCGCGGATCGCGTCTGCAACGCTCACTCTTCCAGCGCCGCAAGCCGTTTCGCCTCATCCTCTGCAATCAGCGCATCGATCACTTCGCCAAGACCCATGCCCGCAATCACTTCAGGCAATTTGTGTAGCGTTAACCCGATCCGGTGGTCCGTCACGCGGCCTTGCGGGAAATTATAAGTGCGGATGCGCTCCGAGCGGTCACCTGAGCCGACCATGGCCTTACGTGCCTCGGCCTCAGCACCTTGCGTCGCCTCACGCTGCTGTTCAAACAGGCGCGCGCGCAGGACCTGCATCGCCTTTTCGCGGTTCTTGTGCTGGCTGCGGCCATCCTGACAGGTGACGACCGTATCGGTTGGCAAGTGGGTGATGCGGATCGCACTATCGGTCGTGTTAACGTGCTGACCGCCCGCGCCGCTTGCCCTATAGGTGTCGATCTTGAGGTCGGTGGGGTCAATGCGCACATCGACTTCGTCCGGCTCCGGCAGAACCGCCACGGTCGCCGCCGATGTATGTATGCGCCCGCCGCTTTCGGTCTCGGGCACGCGCTGAACACGGTGAACTCCGCTTTCAAATTTGAGCTTGGCGAAGACGCCATTGCCCCGCACGTTAGCGACGATTTCCTTGAAGCCGCCGACTTCGGATGCGCTCATGCTGACAGGTTCGACTTTCCAGCCCTGCTCGCCAGCAAATTTCTCGTACATGCGATACAGATCGCCTGCGAACAAAGCCGCTTCATCGCCGCCTGTGCCTGCGCGGATTTCGAGCATGGCGGGACGCGCATCGGCGCTGTCGCGCGGCAACATGGCAATGGCGAGTGCGCGTTCTTTTTCGGGCAGTGCAGCGCGAATGCTCGCAAGCTCTTCCTCCGCCATCGCCTTCATTTCCGGGTCTGCGAGCATTTCTTCGAGATCGGTGATCTCAGCGCGCGCAGCTTGCACTTCGCCAGCGATTTTGGCGACCGGCTCCAGCTCAGCGTAATCGCGTGATGCCTGCACAAACTCGTCTCCCTCCAACGTGCCGGACGCCATGCGGGCCTCAAGCTCGGCAAAGCGATGCGCGATCTGATCAAGACGTTCGGAGGGGATGGTCATGGCAAAAACGCAAGAGCTGCGACAAACCTTGGGTCTGTATCTGGATCAGAACCAAAACCGTGCCCAGTCGCATTGAATGTGACAATCTCTTTGGGGGACCGTTTTACAGCCTTATCATATCGCTTTCTTGGTGAGCCTGACGCAATCATCTCGGCGCTCAATCCGTGCTCGCGCAGGGATCTCAGAGCGATCCATCCTTGGTTATGTGCGAAATCAGAGTCGTCCTCCAAAACCACAATAGCATCCGCGAGAGGCTCCGCTTTCTCACCCACCAACATCGCTAGCCGCTCAATGCCCGCTGCCCAGCCGACCGCTGGCGTAGCTGGCCCGCCAAGGCTTTCCATCAGCCCATCATAACGCCCACCACCCAGAATGGTGCTTTGCGCGCCTAGCGCATCCGCTGCTGCAGAGCCTTCGTCCGGGATAAACTCAAACGCCGTATGCCGGTAATAATCGAGGCCGCGCACGAGGCTCTCCGCGCGCGCCCATTTGACGCCCGCTGCGTCCAAGCCGCTCGTCACACTCTCGAAAAACGCCTTCGCCTCATCGGACAAAAACTGATCAATCTTGGGTGCATCGGCGACGAATTGCTGGTCGCGCCGATCCTTACTGTCGAGAATACGCAGCGGGTTTTTCTCAAGCCGCTCCTGACTGTCCTCGCTCAGCTCACCGCGAACCGCGCCAAAATAGTCAATGAGCGCCGCCCGCCATGCCTCGCGGCTATCACCATCGCCCAGCGTGTTTAGATGCAGCGTCACACCTTCAATGCCGAGCTCTTTCAGCAGCTGATCCGCCATCGCGAGCAGCTCTACATCGGCCTGCGGCTCAGCCGCGCCGATAATCTCGGCGTCAATCTGATGAAATTGACGATAGCGGCCCTTTTGTGGGCGCTCATAGCGAAACAGGGGGCCGTGTGTTGCGAGCTTCACCGGGGCATGTTGCTGCCAGCCATTAGTGAGGTAAGCCCGCGCAATCCCAGCGGTAAACTCTGGACGCAGGGTGAGCGAATCCCCACCGCGATCCTCAAAGGAATACATCTCTTTCGAAACAACATCGGTCGTCTCGCCAATAGCGCGGCTAAACACCTCCGTCTTTTCAAACACGGGCATTTCCGCGCGGCGGAAGCGGTAAAGCTTGCGAACACGCTCAAACGTCTCGACCACGAAGCTGAAGGCCTCGGCATCGGCGCCGAAGATGTCCTGTGTGCCGCGAATGGCTTTAGGGGTATTCTTGCTCATGGAAGCGCGCTTAGGCGAGTGCGCGCGTCACCGCAATATTGCCGCCCAAAAGCACCAAGGGCGCAGCATTTTGGGGGTTGGCGGCTGCTCGGGCACGCCGTAAGGGGCCTGCACATGGATATTAGCAAAATCAGCATGGGCGATAATCCGCCTGAAAGCCTCAACGTCATTATCGAAGTGCCGACCGGCGGCGAGCCGGTGAAGTATGAATTCGACAAGGAAAGCGGCGCATTGTTTGTTGACCGCATTCTGCACACGCCAATGCGCTATCCAGCGAATTATGGCTTTGTTCCGCATACGCTGAGCCCTGACGGCGATCCGCTTGATGCTCTGGTGATTTCTCGCAGCCCATTCATGGCAGGCTGCGTTGTGCGCGCACGGCCAATCGGTGTATTGAATTTGGAAGACGAGCATGGCGGAGATGAAAAGCTTGTCTGCGTACCAGTCGACACGACTTTCCCATATTATTCCGATGTGGGCGAAACCAAGGATTTGCCGTCAATCATTTTCCAGCAGATCGAGCATTTCTTCACTCACTATAAGGATCTCGAAGCGGAGAAATGGGTGCGGGTCGGCAATTGGGGCGATGCCGCCGAGGCTCGTCAGATCGTGGTCGAAGCGATTGAACGCGCGAAGAAAAAGGGAAATTAAGGAGCGCCTACTCCCCAGCCACCGTCATACCATCCACGCGCAAGGTCGGCACATTCACGCCGCGGATCATCTCTAGATCATTGGCCGGGGTTAGCGCGCGGAACATGTCCGCCAAATTGCCCGCGATCGTAATTTCAGAAACCGGCGTGGTAATTTCACCCTTTTCAATGCGGAAACCAAACGCCCCGCGGCTGTAATCGCCCGTTACAATATTGACGCCTTGGCCTGACACGTCGGTGACAAACAGCCCCTCATCAATGTCCGCGATCAGCTCCGCGACGGAAGCAGTGCCAGCTTCCAAATGCACATTGCTGGAGGAGATGCCAGGCGCCCCGCCGCCGCCCGATGAGGCATGACCAGACATGGGAGCGCCCAATTGGCGGGCAGCTGCTGCGTTCGTCATCCATCCGAAGGTTCGGCCATTATCAACCAGAGCGCGGCTTGTGCAGGCAAGCCCCTCTGCATCGAAGGGGCGCGAACGCTGCCCGCGCATGCGCAGCGGCTCTTCAAGGATGCGAATGGCGCTATCGAACAATTGCTCCTCTTCTTTGCCTAGCAGAAAGGTCGATTTGCGCGCCGCCGCGCCGCCAGACATCGCGCCCAGCAAATGGCCAATCACGCCGCTGCCAACACGCGGATCGAACACAACCGGCATCGCCTTGCTCGCCATTGAGCCAGCGCCTAGCCGCGCGACTGTGCGCCGGCCTGCCTCAGTGCCGATCCAGCTGACATCGGGCAAATCTTCGCGATGGCGCGCAGTGCGGTATTCATAGTCAGTTTCCATACCGCTGCCCTCACCCGCAACAACGCTCGCCGAAATACCGCAAGAGGTTGCTTCATAAGCATGCGCAAACCCATGCGAGGTTACCAGAGCCGCGAGCGACCGACCAAAACTTGCACCGCCGCCATTGGAATTGCTGACGCCTTCAACTGCGCGTGCTGCATCCTCTGCCGCCCGCGCATCATCGCGCAATTCCTGAGGGCTCGGCTCGTTTGCATCAACCATGTCGAGATCCGGCGCGGTTCCCGAAGATAGTTGATCTTCCGGGGCGAGACCCGCAAACTCATCCGCCGGTGCAAGCCGCGCCATATCGAGAGCCCGCTCTACCAAAGTCTCGAATGAACTGGATGAGAAATCACTGGTCTGGATGGATGCAGAGCGTGAGCCTACAAAAACGCGCAGACCAATGGATTCGCCTTCCGAGCGCTCGACATCTTCCAGCTCGCCCAAGCGAACCGAGACGCTCTCAGATGATTCAGCCCGCGCCATAGCATCGGCGGCATCAGCGCCCTTGGCTTTGGCCAGCTTGATGAGGCCTTCGCAGCGCTCCAGCGCCGCATCTTGGTCAATCATGTAAGTCTAAGCTCCGACAGAGAGAATGCTCTACCGGTTAGGATGTGGTACCGCTACTGGCAATTAGCAATGCGTGTTTAAGCAGCCAGCGTAAATCCGGTTGTAATAAGAATGGGCAACCCAAGTGCGAGAACCCAAAGCGCTAATTGATCACGGCGAAATGCGCTTGTCAGGCTGAGATCAACGGCCTCCTCATCAGACAAATCAGTCCAGCGTTTTTCAAACCAACGGCAAGCGGGAATAATCCCAGCGACCAAAATAACCAGCGCCGCCAAAGCTAGCGATTTAAGCCCGGTTGCTTTGATGGCGCCGACCGTCGCAAAGATATGGAGGCCAGTGTAAACGATCAGCGCGAGCGCGACATTGTCGCTCATTTTCTTGCGCCAGTCGTGATATTTCGGCGCCTCACCGGTCGCTGACGAACGGTTCTCAAACTTATCGAGCGCTTTGTTCATGCGCTTCTCTCCCAATACCCCACTCCGATTCGGAGTATTTCAGATACAAGACAGGCTGGCAAGTTTGCGCCGCAAGTCCCCACCTTTGCGTGCCGTGCGGGGACGGTCAGTGGCCTATATATAACCGAACATGCAGGAATCCTGCCAAAAGCTGCTGATGCTCGACCAGCGGGGCTTTTCAGGCGCGTTTGGCCTGCTAAAGCATGGGCTATGGCTGATATCGACCAAGCCGAGCTGACGGATGATGCCGTCCATGATGCATCCCCGCCGATCCCTCAGGGCGGGCTCGAAGTCATTTCTATCGCCAAAAGCTATGATAAGCGCGCCGTCCTCAGCGATATATCTTTGACTGTCGGTAAGGGCGAAGTGCTTGGCCTGCTTGGGCCCAATGGCGCAGGTAAAACCACGTGTTTCTATTCTATCATGGGCTTGGTACGTCCCGACGCTGGCCGGATCCTGATGGATGGAGAAGATGTTACCAATCTGCCGATGTATCGCCGCTCTATTCTGGGGCTCGGGTACCTCCCGCAGGAAACCAGTATATTTCGCGGGATGACGGTCGAGCAGAACATAAATAGCGTGCTGGAAATGGTTGAACCTGAGCAGGAGACGCGGGCACGAGAGCTCGAGCGATTGCTCAAAGAATTTGGTCTCACCGAGCTGCGCGAAAGCCCGGCTATGGCGCTTTCAGGCGGTGAGCGGCGACGCTGCGAGATTGCGCGCGCGCTAGCCGCCAAGCCGTCGATCATGCTGCTGGATGAGCCCTTTGCAGGGATTGACCCGCTTTCAATCAGCGACATCCGCGATCTCGTCGCCGACTTGAAGACACGCGGGATTGGCGTGCTGATTACCGATCACAATGTCCGCGAAACGCTCGAAATCGTGGACCGCGCTTGCATTATTTATGGCGGGCAAGTCCTTTTCGCCGGCACGCCGGAGGCATTGGTGGCCGATGAGAATGTAAAGCGTCTCTATCTCGGCGAAGGGTTTACGCTGTAATGTCGGGTGCGATTTTCCGGCTACGCAGGACCTGACCCATGGCGCTCGGTCCGAGGTTAGACCTCCGGCAATCACAATCGCTGGTCATGACACCGCAGCTTCAGCAGGCAATCCGCTTGCTGGCTGCGTCCAATCTGGAAATCGAAGCGCATATTTCCGAAGCGCTCGACAATAACCCGCTGCTCGAGATTGGTGAGATTCGGCAGGAGCGCGGCGAGCCTGGTGATGCGCAGGATGGGGATGCACCGATAGCGCCGGAAGAGCGCGAGGCCGATGCACTGATGAGCGATGGCGCCGCGCAGGGCGAAACACCGCTCGACATTGGCGCTACGGCACTCGATCCCGAACGTGCACCGGGCGATGGCCCCGCAAGCGGGTCAGGCGAAGGCGGGGACTGGGGCGAGGCGGCAAGCGCTGGCGCGGTAAGCTCGGCTGATCTGCCTGATCTCGAGAACCGGTCTGATGAAGGACCCACACTCGCGCAACATCTGACCGATCAATTGGGCGCAGAAGCCTATAGTCAGAAAGAAGCGATTATTGCCGCGCGCATCATCGGCGATCTGGATGAAGCGGGATATTACGTCGGCAATCTCACGTCGTTAGCGCGCGAGCTAGGCATTGCCGATTATGAAGCGGAAGACGCGCTGCTGCTGGTCCAATCGCTTGATCCCACCGGCGTCGGCGCGCGCTCCCTTTCTGAATGCATCATGCTGCAAGCCAAGGAAGCGGACCGGCTCGATCCATGTATGGAGCGGCTCATCGACAATCTGGAGTTGGTGGCTAAGGGAGAGATCGCGCGGCTTAAACGCATGTGCCAAGTCGATGATGAAGACTTTGCCGATATGCTGGCAGAGCTGAGATCCTATGACCCCAAACCGGGTCACGCATTTGGCGGATCGGTGGAAGCGGCGATTGTGCCCGATGTTCTGATCACGCCCTCGGCCAAGAATGGCTGGGACATTCGCATCAATGAAGACAGCCTGCCGCGCCTGATCGTCAATCGCAGCTATTACCTTGAGCTTAAGGATGGCGCTCAAGACAAGGAAAGTCAGGCTTGGCTGAAAGAACATCTGACTGATGCCAATTGGCTAATCAAAGCGCTCGACCAGCGGCAGAAGACGATTCTTAAGGTGGCGGGCGAAGTGGTCAAACGTCAGGAGGGCTTCTTCAAAGAGGGCGTGACCGCGATGAAACCGCTGATCCTGCGCGATGTTGCTGATGCCATTGAAATGCACGAAAGCACAGTTAGCCGGGTGACCAATAGCAAATACCTCTCGTGTCCGCGCGGCACCTTTGAGCTTAAATACTTCTTCTCCAGCGGGGTCGCCGCCGCCGATGGCGAAGGGGCGAGCTCGGAGGCAATCAAGGCGCGGATCAAAGCTTTGATTGATGCCGAAGACGTTAAGCAAATTCTGTCTGATCAGAAGCTCGTCGACATTCTTAAGGAAGAAGGTTTCGACCTTGCCCGCCGCACAGTCGCCAAATATCGCGAGGCCATTGGGCTTGGTTCCAGCGCGCAACGCAGGCGCGAGAAGAAGATGCGCGATCTGGGCTGATTTGCCATCCTAAAGCACTGCTCAAATCAGTGAGTCATCGAAGTCACACAAAGAAATGTTAATGGGTCTTTACCCGGCGTTAACCTTTTCCGTTCAGATGTTGTGTGGTTAATTCAGATCAAGACTTCCTAACCAGATGTTACCGAGGTTTTGTTAGCTTTTAGGGCCAGGGGGGCCAGACCCGATGCGAGTATTGCTAATTGAAGATGAGCCAACGACAGCAAAAGCTATCGAGCTCATGCTTACGACTGAAGGCTTCAATGTTTACGCTACCGATCTTGGCGAAGAAGGCCTCGATCTCGGTAAGCTGTATGATTACGATATCATACTGCTCGACCTGAACTTGCCTGATATGCATGGCTATGATGTGCTCAAGAAGCTGCGCGTTGCCAAGGTTCAGACACCGGTCCTCATCCTGTCTGGCATTGCCGAAATGGACAGCAAGATTCGCAGCTTCGGCTTTGGCGCTGACGATTACGTGACGAAGCCCTTCCACCGGGAAGAGCTGGTTGCCCGCATTCATGCCGTTGTGCGCCGCTCGAAAGGCCACAGCCAATCGGTCATCCGCACTGGCAAACTCGCCGTGAACCTTGATGCCAAGACTGTTGAAGTCGACGGCGCCCGCGTTCACCTGACCGGCAAAGAATATGCCATGCTTGAGCTCTTGAGCTTGCGCAAAGGCACGACGCTCACCAAGGAAATGTTCCTTAACCACCTCTATGGCGGCATGGACGAACCTGAGCTTAAAATCATCGACGTTTTCATCTGTAAGCTGCGCAAAAAACTGAGCCACGCTTGCGGCGGTGAAAACTACATCGAGACCGTTTGGGGCCGCGGCTATGTGCTGCGCGATCCAGGCGAAGAGGTCGAAGCGGCCTAAGCGTTTAATTTCTGCGGGCGATCCCAGCCCGCCAATACCTGACTGGCCAATAACTAGCTAGTACGTCTTCTACCCGGATGAACAGCGAGAAACCGCCTCGGAGCCTTGGCTCTGGGGCGGTTTTTCTTTAGCGCTGTCACCCATGAGTGCATTCAAAGAAGGCGACCCAACAACGCTTGGCCGGCTGTATGGCCGATCCGTGGGCAAACCTCTCCGGGCCCATCAACAGACCCTGGTCGACAATCTACTGCCGCAAATCGCTGTGCCTGAAGAAGGCTCGGTTACGGCTGAGCAGCTGTTTGGAGAAGATCGCCCCCTACATTTTGAGATCGGCTTTGGCGCAGGAGAGCATCTCGCTTACCGGGCGGACCTCTTGCCCGACCATGGGTTTATCGGCGCTGAGCCTTACCTCAATGGCGTGGCGCAAGCGCTTTCGCATGTTGAGGAAGGGCACCTAGCCAATGTTCGTCTGGTTCACGGCGATGCCCTCCAAGCGCTCGCCCGCGTACCTGACGGCGCGCTCACCATGGCTTATCTGCTGCACCCTGACCCATGGCCCAAGAACAAGCATGCCAAGCGGCGCATGATGAATGATGGCCCGGTGCGCATGATCGCGGACAAGCTGAAACCGGGCGGCGAATTTCGTTTCGGTACAGACCATGCGATTTACCTGCGGCATGCACTGATGGTGATGCGGCGTTTTACTGATGAGTTTGAGTGGGTCGCAAGCGTGCCAGCCGATTGGCAGAACCGCCCATCGGGCTGGTGCGAGACCCGCTATGAGCGCAAGGCGCGCACCAAATTCCTGCATGAGGTCTGGTACTTCCGCTTCCGGCGGCGGTAGCGCGGAAGACGGATTTGCAATTCGGTCATTTGCCGCTCACACTCCCGCCAAGCGAGCATCGGGGGTTCAAGTAATGATACCAAGACGGCAATTTATGGGCGGGCTTGTGCTCGCGAGCGGCGCACTTGCAGCATGTAAGAAGATTGAAGGTGATGGCGCACAATCGGGTATTTCAGGTGCCGCGGTCGGTGGGGCGATCCTCTCCGCAACCGATCTGGAAGACGCACTCGTTGGCAGCTCTTACCTTGGCACTGGCGGTGGCGGGAGCCTATCCGAAGCGCGCGAGCTGATCGCAGCGGACCTTGCTGCGGGCCACACATTCACCGCCATTTCCGTTGATGATCTTGCCGATGATGCACGGGTCGCGTGTCCCTATGGCCTCGCCAGCCTCGCCCCAATCAGTGACGCGATGCAAGCGAAGCTCGATGCGAGCGAAAACCGGGTGGACGAACCTGTTCAACTGGCGTTCGAGACGCTGGAAAAGCATCTGGATACGAAGTTTGCCGGTGTCATTCTGGGCGAAATAGGCCCGCTGAGCCTCGCCGAGGGCCTATCAATCGCCGCCCGCCTTGGCGTGCCTGCGCTCGATGCGGACACTGTTGGACGCGCAGTGCCGGAGATCAATCAGCACTCTGTCAAAGTTGCAGGAATTCCGTTGACGCCGATCGGCGCGGCGACACCCTTCGGCGATGAGATGGTTGTAAAAACGCTCGGCGATCCAACCCGCGCAGAAGATGTGCTGCGCGCAGTCGCAGAAGCCAGCCAAGCATGTGGTGTCGCAGATTCTCCGATCACCGGCGCGCAGGCCAAACAGGATGGTACTCTGGTCACCGGCAGTCTGACACTCGCTCGGTCAATAGGGTCAGCGGTCCGTGAGGCAAAGGCGGCAGGCACCGATCCAATTGAGGCAGCACGCGCCGCTGGGGACGGATATCTGCTGTTCACTGGTACTGTTGCCGATTTCGAGTGGCGCGACGAAGATGGCTTCTTGCAAGGAGAGCTTACACTCGCTGGAACTGGCGAGTTTACCGGACAGTCATTCACTACCGATGTCAAAAACGAGCATTTGGTCGCCCGCCGCGATGGCGCGGTGATCGCCACCTGCCCTGACCTCATATCGGTCATTGACCTTGAGACCCACGATGGCGTGGTCAACCCGGGATACACGCGGGGGCAGGCGGTTGCCGTGCTGGGCTTCAAATCTGATCCGCTATGGCGGACCGATGGCGGACTCGCTGTCTTCAGCCCTCGCTATTTCGGATACGAGCTCGACTACCGGCCAATCGAAGAGCTGGTGCGGAGGTAAACGCTATGTCGAAGATCTTTCTGTGGATCGGCGGCATCTTCATGACCGTTGGCCTGCTGTTCGCCGGCATTGGCGGGTACACCTACATTGCTGATCAACAAATGGCGGAGACGGCATTGCGCGCACCGGGCACTGTCATCGCGCTCGATCGGCGGCGCGGCAGTGAAGGCGGGTCGACTTATGCCCCCGTGGTCGAATGGACTGATCGCGATGGAACGCGCCATGAGTTCACTAGCTCCACGAGCAGCAGCCCGGCGAGCTTTTCACGCGGTGAAGCAGTCACCGTGATGTATGATCCAGCCAAACCTGGCCAAGCCAAAATCGATAGCTTCGGCCAACGTTTCATGCTGCCGCTCGTCTTTGGCGGGATGGGCTCGCTCTTCGCGATATTGGGAGCAGTTTTCGTGTTCCTGTTCCTACGCCGCAAGAAAACAGTCGAGCGTTTGAAGCTTAGTGGCATGCGCATTGAGGCCGAGGTCACGCGCTGTGAACTGGACCGCAGCATCAAGGTCAACAGCCGCAGCCCATATCGGGTGCATGCTCAGGCTACGCATCCGGGCACCGGTAAATTGGCCAGCTTCAAAAGCGACCCGATTTGGCTGGATCTCAGCAAGGAGCTAGATGGCAAGACTGTGCCCGTGCTGATTGATCCAAATGCGCCCAAGCAGCACTATATCGACCTCTCGCAATGGGTCGATGATAGCGAAAAGGCCTAGGCCCTAGCAGCCCTTAGAAGCTAGCCAACCACGCCGGCCGCCGCGAGCACCGCCAGTGTCAGCACATCTGGCGCAATCGCCGTCATTGGCGCGATCTGCACCGGTTTTTCCATCCCGATCAGCATCGGACCGATGGTGGCGTTATCAGCCAGCTCGCGCAGCAGCTTGGCCGATAGGTTCGCCGATTGCAGGCCTGGCATAATCAACACATTGGCAGAGGCAGACAGGCGGCTGAAGGGGTATTGCTTCATCACCGTCGGGTTCAGCGCAACATCGGGTGCCATTTCGCCCTCATACTCAAAGCCCGGATCCTGCTCATCGAGGATCGCCACGGCGGCACGAATGTTCTCAAGCCAGCGTCCAGGAGGATTGCCAAAGGTCGAATAGGACAGGAACGCCACTCGCGGCTCATGCCCCATGCGCCGGGCGACCGCGGCGGTTTCTGTCGCGATGTGGGCAAGCTCTTCAGCGGTGGGTCGTTCATTGATGGTCGTATCAGCAAGGAATGTCGTATGGTTCTTGCCGATCATCATGTGGATGCCAAAGGGCACTGCACCCGGCTTTGGATCAAGCACTCGGTTCACCTCGCGCGCGCTTTGCGCGAAAGTCCGCGTAAGGCCGGTGATCAAGCCATCGCCGTGCCCGAGTGCGACCAGCAAGGACGCAAATGTGTTCCGGTCATTATTGACCATGCGGCGCACATCACGCTCAGTATAGCCTTTGCGCTGAAGCCGCTTATACAAGAACTCGACCATCGCGGGCACATGCGGGGAATCGGCAGAGTTCTGAATCTCAAAGCTTTGCGGGTCCGATACAGACAGCTGATGCAACTTATCCAAAACCGCTTTCGTCCGGCCCACCAGGATCGGTTGGCCATAGCCAAAGTCGCGATATTGGATCGCCGCGCGCAATACGACTTCCTCTTCCGCCTCGGCAAATACCATCCGCTTGGGATTGGCTTTTGCCTCATTGTAAACACCCGTCAGCACCGAGGTTGTCGGGTTAAGCCGCGATTTGAGATCATGGCGATATTTGTCGAAATCGCGGATCTTGGCCTGCGCGACGCCAGAATCCATCGCCGCCTTAGCAACGGCTGAGGAAACCACTTCGATCAGGCGCGGATCAAATGGCGCAGGGATAATGTAATCAGTGCCGAACTTGTGATTCTTGCCATAAGCGCTGGCGACTTCTTCTGGCACCCGCTCACGCGCCAGCTCGGCAATAGCCTGAGCAGCGGCAATCTTCATTTCTTCATTGATGGCGGTCGCTTGCACATCCAATGCGCCGCGGAAAATGAAGGGGAAACCAAGCACATTATTGACCTGATTGGGGAAATCAGAACGGCCAGTGGCAACGATTGCGTCAGGCCGCACCTCTTTCGCCTCATCCGGCATGATTTCGGGTACCGGATTAGCCATCGCAAAGATGATCGGCTTGTCCGCCATCTTGGTGACCCAGTCGGGCTTCAACGCACCCGCCGCCGATAGACCGAGGAAGATATCTGCGCTGTCCAGCGCCTCTTCCAAAGTGGTCGCTTTGGTATCGACCGCATGCGCGCTTTTCCATTGATCGAGATTGTCGCGGTCACGCGTGATCGGACCGCTTCGATCGCACATGATCACATTATCGTGCCGTGCGCCCATCGCTTTGATAAGCGCGGTACAGGCAATCGCGGCGGCGCCCGCGCCGTTCACAACGACCTTCACATCCTTAATATCACGGCCCGTCAGATGGCACGCATTAAGCAAACCAGCGGCGGTTATAATCGCAGTACCATGCTGGTCATCATGCATGATCGGAATATTCATCCGCTCACGCAGCGCTTGTTCAATAATGAAGCATTCAGGCGCCTTGATATCCTCAAGGTTGATTCCGCCAAAGGTCGGCTCCATCAAAGCCACTGCTTCGATGAAAGCATCGGGGTCTTCAGTGTCGAGTTCGATATCAATCGAATCCACATCGGCGAACCGTTTGAAGAGCACTGCCTTGCCTTCCATCACTGGCTTGGACGCAAGCGCGCCGAGATTGCCCAGCCCAAGGATCGCGGTACCGTTCGAGATCACGGCAACCAGATTAGAGCGCGCGGTATAACGCGCAGCATTGGCGGGATTTTCCGCAATCGCCTCAACTGGCGCGGCAACACCGGGCGAATAGGCCAGCGACAAATCACGCTGCGTCGCCATTGGCTTGGACGCGACAATCTCAACCTTACCTGGCCGGATAGTCTCATGGTAGAAAAGCGCCTCGCGCTTCGTGAATCCAGCCTGCTTCTTATCCGCCATCAGATATCCCTGTAATGTCGCTTATGAGCGCTCTTAACGCGGCGCGCTGACATGCGATAGGGGAAAGAGGCCTAAGTAGCCTTGCCCGAATCGAAGCGGGCTTGGCACTTGGCGTTAACATGGCCAGCAAGACCACCCCCATGATGACCCAATATCTCGCCTTGAAAGAGGAAGCGGGCGAGGCTTTGCTGTTTTACCGGATGGGGGATTTCTTCGAGCTTTTCTTTGACGATGCAAAAGTGGCCGCGAGTATCCTCGACATAGCCCTGACCAGCCGAGGCGAGCATGGCGGAGAGCCTGTGCCGATGTGCGGCGTGCCCGTCCATTCGGCCGAGGGATACTTGGCCCGCCTGATTAAGAGCGGCTGCCGCGTGGCCATTGCAGAGCAAACTGAGACGCCAGACCAGGCAAAGGAGCGCGCCAAACGCGAGGGCACGCCTTCCTCCAAGGCTCTGGTGTCGCGCGATATCGTGCGCTTTGTGACGGCAGGCACGCTAACCGAAGAGGCCTTGCTCGACCCGCGCGCTGCGAACAGACTGGTGGCCGCCGCGCCATTGCGCGATGCGGTGGGAATCGCCTCTTGCGACATCTCAACGGGGCGGATGGAGCTGGAGGAATGCGCAACTGACGCGCTGGAGGCGGCACTCGCACGGCTTGGCGCAAGCGAAGTGGTGGTGCCGGAAGACTGGCCGGGAGATACGCCTGGTAAGCCCGATGACGCAATCGAGCGCGCCCGCACAACCTTCCGCAGTGAAGACGGCGAGGCGAGGCTCAAATCAATCCATGGCCTCGCGACGCTCGATGGGCTTGGTGAGTTTACCCGGCCAATGCTGGCTGCAGCTGGCGGATTGATCGCTTACCTTGAGCATACTGGCCGGGGTGAGCTGCCCTTCCTGCTGCCCCCTGTCGCCCGGGCGACTGGCATGCGTCTGGCGATGGACGGCGCGACCAGAGCAAGTCTGGAAATTCTTGAGGCGCAATCGGGCGGACGCGCGGGCAGTCTGTTCAGCGTTGTCGACCGGTGCTCAAGCGGGGCAGGCTCGCGCCAATTGGCAGAAGATCTCGCCGCGCCTTTGGCCGATCAAACAGCCATCACAGCCCGCTTGGCAAGCGTCGCATTCTTTCATACTGACCCGATTTTGCGAGCCGACGTGCGCGCATTGCTACGCAGTGTGCCAGATATTGGCCGCGCTTTGGGCCGCGTGGTCGCGGGGCGTGGTAGCCCACGAGACATTGGCCAAATCCGCGATGGTTTGGGCGAAGCACGCCGCCTCAAAGCGGTCATCGAAGCCGCCTCAGACGTCCCGCAATTGCTCGCTGATAATGCGCACTCGCTCGGCGGGCACGGGGCGTTGACCGATCATCTTGACAGGGCTTTGGTCGCTGCGCCCCCAACTGAGCGCAATCAGGGCGGGTATATTGCAGAAGGTTATGACCACGCGCTTGACGCCTTGCGCGAGACCAGCGGTAATGCCCGCCGCGCCATCGCCGCATTGGAAGCGCAATATCGTGAGCAGACCGATATCAACGCGCTCAAGATCAAACATAATAAGGTGCTGGGTTACTTCATCGAAGTACCGGCAAAGCATGGCGACGGGCTGATGGCACCGGACAGCGGTTTCACTCACCGCCAAACGATGGCTGGTGCAGTGCGATTTAATTCGGTGCATTTGCACGAGGAAGCGACCCGCATTGCCGAGGCAGGGTCGCATGCCCTCGCCGCCGAGGAAGCACATTTTGAGGAGCTAACGGGCCTTGTGTGCGAAGCGCGCAAGGCAATTGCAGCAACTGCTGCGGCGCTTGCCCGCATTGATGTCAGCGCCGCTTTGGCGGAGCGCGCAGCGGAAGGCGATTGGTGCAAGCCGGCGGTTGTCGATGCAGCTGTGCTCGAGATTACCGGAGGGCGTCATCCGGTAGTTGAGGACGCGCTTGAGCGTACTGGCGAGCGCTTTGTCGCCAATGACTGCGAGCTTACATCGCAGGACCGCCTTTGGCTGATCGGCGGGCCAAATATGGGCGGTAAATCGACCTTCTTGCGGCAAAACGCGCTGATCATGCTGCTTGCTCAAGCGGGTAGTTTTGTTCCCGCGACCAGCGCGACCATTGGCCTTGCAGACCGCCTGTTCAGCCGCGTGGGCGCATCAGATAATCTCGCGCGAGGCCGCTCTACCTTCATGGTCGAAATGGTCGAAACGGCAGCGATCCTGAGCCAAGCAACACCGCGCAGCTTTGTTATCCTGGATGAGGTCGGGCGCGGCACCAGCACGTATGACGGGATGTCTCTCGCCTGGGCAATTGTCGAGGCGATTCACGGCACCGTGCAATGCCGGTGCCTGTTCGCGACCCACTATCACGAACTTTCCCGCCTGTCCGACACATGCGAAGCGCTGTCATTGCATCATGTGCGAGCGCGTGAGTGGAAGGGCGATCTTGTCTTGCTGCACGAGCTGGCGCGCGGTGCGGCGGGCCGCTCTTACGGGATTGATGTAGCTCGCCTTGCTGGTGTGCCAGCGCCCGTGCTCAAGCGCGCGAAAACAATCTTGCAGCGCCTAGAAAAAGGACGCGAAGAAACGGGCGGTCTCGCCGCAGGTCTTGGCGAATTGCCCCTATTCGCTGCGCAAGAAACACAAGACACACCAAGCCAAAACGAGCTTTTGCGAGAGCGGCTTGAGGCCCTTGATGTGGATGCACTTAGCCCGCGCGATGCGCTCGAAATTCTGTATCAGCTAAAGCGCGAAGCGGCGGAAACGAAGTCTTAACCGAGATCCCGTTATGCTCTGGTGATGAGCGATACGCCCACACTCCGACGCAAGCCCTATCAGAAAAAGGGCCTAACAACGCCGCAAAAGCTGATGGTTGCTGGCGTATTTCTGGCCTTCGTCGCCTTCGCCATTGGCGGGGAAGATAGACCCGGCATCGTCACTATGGCGCAGAAAACTATGGAAGATGGGACAAGCGGCAGCGACGACGTGGTTGTGCAGGGGGATGGCGGAACACCCGGCGTACAGCAGCAAGAGAGTGTGCAAGATGATGCAGAGCTCAGCAATTGGTACGCTAGCTCATCACCAGACCCCAATCCGCTTGCGGGACCGCGTGACGATCAGGACAGCCAGTCAGAAGATGACGCTATTGATTGGGATAATATTAAGTCGAAACCGGCTCTGGCTCTCGAAGGTCAGCCCGGCGGGGCGCCAATCAATGTTGGACCCACAAATTAACCGTCAGCAAAATGGTAAGCCAATCGTACTGACGCCGAATTAACGTGTGGGCACCGGCGTTTCTGCCGTATAATCGTAAAAGCCGCGGCCAGTTTTCCGGCCCAGCCATCCCGCCTCGACATATTTCACCAGTAATGGCGCGGGTCGATATTTGGTGTCACGCGTGGTTTTGTAGAGCACGCGAATGATATCGAGACAGGTATCTAGTCCCACAAAATCTGCGAGCTCCAACGGCCCCATCGGGTGATTCAGGCCAAGCCGGCACCCTTTATCAATGTCGGCAATGCCCGCTGTTGACTGGCCCAGCACGAAAATCGCCTCATTAATCATCGGCAAGAGAATTCGGTTTACGACAAAACCAGGCTCATCCTGTGACAGCACTACTTGCTTGCCCAGAGCCTCAGCAAAAGCCTTTGTCCGCTCGGTTGTTTCGTCGCTGGTCGCAAGGCCAGGAATAACTTCAATCAGGCCCATGATTGGCACTGGGTTGAAAAAGTGCAGGCCAATGAAACGCTCCGGATCTGGCGAATAATTTGCCATGCGCGTGATGGGGATGGAGCTGGTGTTAGACGCCATGATCGCGTCACTGGCGAGGACTTTACCGGCCGCCTCAAAGATCGATTTCTTGACCTCTTCGCGCTCAGTTGCCGCTTCAATAATAAGTGCAGCATCTTTCATCGGCGCATAATCGCCAATCGGCGTGATCTTGGCCAAGGCCGCTTCTGCGTCGGCCACTTCCAGCTTGCCGCGCCCGACCAGCTTACCAAGCCCCTTCTCAATTCCAGCGACAGCCTTCTCGGCAGTTGCAAGATCGATATCCGCGAGCAGGACATTCATCCCATGCTGCGCCACCGTTTGGGCAATGCCAGTGCCCATTTGCCCCGCACCGATAACGGCCACAGTTCCTGTCATAAAGAATCCTTCGCACTTGCAACAAAGCGCGCCTGTTAGCCCGCGAAAAGCGCGCTGACCAGCGCCTCAGCATAAGTCTCTATCGATTTTCGCCGGGGATCCACTTTACGTCAGCCTTGCCGCCATCATTGGCGAGCCGGGCAATGACGAACAGATAATCGGATAAGCGATTGATATAGGCCATGGCTTGCGGGTTAGCCGGCGTGGTTTCCGCCATGGCGACCATGCTGCGCTCCGCCCGGCGAACGGCAGCGCGGGCCAGATGCAGACGGGCCGCTGCCTCGCTTCCGCCCGGCAGAATAAAACTGGTGAGCGGCTCCAGCTGATCAGTGGCCGCGTCAATCGCGCTTTCAAGCCACTCAACTTGCGCAGAGACAATGCGCAGCACCATTTCAGACGGCGCAAAATCATCGCCTTCTTCAGCTGGCGTCGCCAAATCCGCACCAAGATCAAACAGATCGTTTTGTACGCGGTAAAGCGGCTCAGCCAACGGGCCGCCTGCAACAGCTATAGCCGCAAAGCCAATCGCCGAGTTTGCTTCATCGACCACGCCAATCGCGTCAATCCGGGCAGAGTGCTTGGCCGCGCGCGAGCCATCGACCAGCCCAGTTGTGCCATCATCACCTGTACGGGTGTAAATTGTGTTGAGTTTGACCATACGCGGGTGCTGCCTTCGCTTACTGCGAGATGGCCAGCATCACGGCCACAACCACAATCGCCAATGCCTGATATTTGATGCGATTGAACATCATCTTGTTCTGCAACAGCTGCATGTCGCTGGCGTTCTGAGCCTCGCCTGTCTCAAGATCAATCTTGGTACTTTTCAGGAATGCGACGATCCCGCGTACCAGAGAATACAGCACGAGCGCGCAGAGCATCACGAGGACGATGATGAAGAATGTTGTCATGGAAAGTGATTTAGGGATTTTGAAGCGAAATACCAACCGGCAATCGCTGCAAGCGCAGTTGCTGTGCAAGCAACGCCCCATCTTCTCCGCTCTTTCGCCGATCCGCCAGCGAAGGCGAGCCGCGCCGTTTAGCAAGCTTTCTCCCGCTTTCATCCATCAGCAAGCCATGGTGATGCCAGCGCGGCACTGGCAAATCAAGCAAAGCCTGAAGCAGCCTATGAATATGCGTTGCGGCAAACAGATCTGACCCGCGCGTCACCAGCGTCACGCCGTCGGCTGCATCATCCAGCGTTGCGGCCAAATGATAGCTCGCAGGCTCTTCCTTGCGCATGATGATCACATCGCCCAGCATCTGCGGCTGAGCTTGCTGCACGCTGCGATGCACATCATACCATTCGAGCGAGCCGGTTTTTGTAAGTGCGCGTTCCAAATCTAGCCGCCAGCTATGCGGCTTTTTCAGATCCGCCTTGCCCCCGCGGCAAGTGCCCGGATAAATTGGCCCTTCTGCGCCGCGCGTGGTGCTGGCCGCTTCAATCTCCGCCCGTGTGCAGCTGCAAGGGTACAGCAGGCCATCGCTTTTGATCTGCTCGGCAGCGGCTTGATACGTCTCCAGCCGCCGCGACTGAGCGGGCACTTCATCCCAATCAAGGCCAAGCCATTTGAGATCCTCGCGAAACTCATCGGCCAGCTCGGCGCGAGAGCGCGCGCCGTCAATATCCTCAATCCGAAGCAGAAACTGCCCGCCCTCCTCGCGGGCGAGGTCGTGCGCACAGATTGCGGAATAGGCATGGCCTAAATGCAAGGAGCCATTGGGGCTGGGAGCGAAACGGGTGACAATCATAACCGGTTCAGATCGCATGCCACAATTAACGACTGCTGGAAAACCGTCGGGGAAAACCGCTGTGTCATGGGTTTGACTCTTTTCGCCGCCAATGCACATTTGATTTGATCGGAGGACGCAAAGACGTGTTCAAGGCCGAATTGATCGAAAAAGCTGCGAATTTCCGCAGCACTCAAGATGATCCGACACGCAGCCTGTCGGCATGCCCTTCGCTTGTGCTCAATGCGGATTATACGCCTCTGTCCTATTATCCGCTCAGCCTGTGGCCATGGCAGACCGCAATCAAAGCGATTTTCCTCGACCGGGTTGATGTGATTGAGACCTATGAGCGCGAGGTTCATTCACCAAGTCTCGATATTAAAATCCCCAGCGTGATTGCGCTGAAGCAATATGTGAAGCCCAGTGAATTCCCCGCTTTCACGCGCTTCAACCTGTTTCTGCGGGACCAGTTCCAATGCCAATATTGCGGTAGCGGTGGCGGCAAGGGTAGCAATCTGACCTTCGACCATGTCATCCCGCGCAGATTGGGCGGCAAAACGACGTGGGAGAATATCACCGCCGCCTGCGCGCCGTGCAATATGAAAAAGGGTGGCCGGACGCCCGAGCAGGCACATATGCGACTAGCCCGGCAGCCGATCCGTCCGACGCATTGGCAATTGCAAGAGTATGGCAAGAAATTCCCGCCCAATCACCTGCACGAGACTTGGATGGATTGGCTCTATTGGGATATTGAGCTTCAGGAGTGAACCGCGCGCGGACGGTGAGGGCAATCTTTCCGCCCTATCGCTTCGCTACTTGAGGGCAATCTTTCCGCCCTATCGCTTCGCTACTTAAGGGCAATCTCTACCCTTCAATCACACGCTGCGCGGGGTGATGCTTGTCGAGATGCTTCTTAATGATCTTCAAATTGCGGGTGTTTGATTTAAAAAACAAATCGAACGCATCGCCCGCTACCGGGACAGCGCCAATGGCGGTATCAAAAGCAACATTGCCTGCCATCCGCATCAGTTTCCATTTGGGTAGACCCAAATTGTTGGCCTCCCACACGATATACGCGCCAAGTCCGGCAGTGATGATATCGCCAATCACAGGGACGAGACCAATGATCGAGTCTAGCCCGATGGGGTAATTCGTGCCGGGAATGTGAAAACTGCGCTCCAGCAAGTGTTCCAGCATTTCCACACGCCGGCGGATCGCCACCGGGTCATTACCAACCGGCAGGTCGAGCCCCATTGCCTGTACGCGATCATCTTCGTTCATATTTCCCGCCCTTTCCCTGACTATATGGGGGCTCTGGAGAGCGGGAACAAGGGGTGCACGTTCCACGGATTCTCGACAAAGTCCTCAATATCACCGCGTACCAATGACCAGCGGATCGGCGCACCCAGCGGGATGTAGGGGTTAAAAACGGTGAGTGCAGTCTCTGCTTCAATAAGATAAGAGCGGGCTTCCTCCGGGTTACTGCTATCGACCGCAAGCTGGACGAGGAAATCGACATCTTCGGAACAGATTGCGCGGCTCACCTCGCAGTTAAACTGATTGAGGAACCAGCGCGCGCCGCCATAACGGGCCACCCGGTCACGCAAGGCAAGATCAGCGCCCTCAACATCCTCGCTGCGCACCAGCTGAACACCGATCTGCTCCAGCTGACCCGCTAGGCCTTCAAACAAGATGTCGGAACCTGCTCCTTCGGGCAGAAAAAGGCGCAAACGCACCGGCTCATCATTCGCCGTCTGCCATTGCGAGACGCGGGCACGCGCGGTCTGGATACGCTCTTCATCCGTCAGATTGGTCCAGCGCTCGCCCAGCAACTCACTCTCGTCTGGCAGTCCGGGTGAAACGAGCCGCGTCGTCGAAACCCAGCCAGCTATGTTGAAAGGCTGTATCAAAGCCTCCCGATCAATCCCCATCGCGAGGGCTTCCCGATTTTGAGGCAGGGCGAGAAAGCCCTCGGTGTTGAGGATGTCGAGCCCAAAGGAGCCTATGGTCGAATCGAGCCGCACTGTGCCGCGCGTGAGCGCACCGGTTTCGGCGATTGGCAGGTTTTCGATCCGCCCACCCAGCACCAGATCAAACCGCCCGTCATTAAATCCATCCGAGGCTGTCTGCGCATCAGCCGCTGACACGCGCACTTGCTGAATGTCTTCGTCCCAATTGGGTCTTGCAGGAAGGCCGCGCGCCTCCGGAGGTAAGGCATTAAGCAATCCCACATCATCTTCGCGAGCCATCGACATTGGGCCGGTCGGCACGGCGTCAATCTGCAAGCTGAGTTCAGGCTGCGCTAGCAATTGCAGGAAGCCGGGCATCGGGCTCTTCAAGCGGATTTCAATAACACGCCCGGTCAGCGCGCGCACATCGCGGATTTTAGCAAGGTCATATCCCATGCTCGTGCCGCCCAACCGCGAGATACTGCGGCGCAATGAATCGCGCACGCTCTGGGCGGTTAGGCGCGTACCATCAGGCAAATCAAATTCGCGAATGCGGAAGATGTAGCTCGCCCCATCATCGGTAACGATCCATCTTTCAGCAATTGCCGGCACAACCTCGCCGCCAGTCTCCAACCGGACCAGCCCTTGACTGGTGGCCGCGCGGACATGTTGTGCACCATAGGACAGGCGCAATCCGCCCGAAAAAAGCTCTTCATTCTCGCCTATTATTGCGACATCGATCGCGCCGTCATCATCACGCAGCGCGCATGCAGACAAGAGGGTTAAGCTCGCAAAGAGAAACAGCGATCGCATGACGCAAGGAGCTTTAACAGCCCCGTTCGCAATCGTCAGTAGTCAGATTCTCAATGAGTATAAAAACCGCGCCCGGCGCGCCTTAATCTAAGCTATCAAAGCGGGCGAATATTGGTGCGCCATTTCTCGGCAGGTGACTGCTCAAGCACGGCCCGAGCAAAGCGCGGCACATCGCTTTCACCATTTTTGGCGCCCACGTGCGAGCGGGCAAGTTTCGGATCAATTTCCTGCTCGAAAGCCACACCAAAGCGACGCCCCTGCACCCAGGCAACGGTGCCATCAATCTTACCGATATTGCGCAACTCAACCGAAAGGCGCGCACCAGATTCGATCTGAAGATCCGATTCGCCCATCAGGCCTCCGGTCGACAAATTGCGAACTTTCACACGTTGCGTTTCTGTGTGTCCCTCAAACGTCAAATCGGCGAGCAGAAACAGGCTGTCGCGATTGATATTGCGGGTCTCGACACCGGCCATACAGCGGCTTCCTTGGCTAAACTCTATCCTTAACGCCGCCCAACATGTGCGACGCGCGATGTCTTTCTTTAACCAGAAAGCCTAAACAAACTGTAAGCTCAAAATTAGCAGCGCCCCGATTTGGCACCTCTCGCCGCGCTTTGTTAACGCGGCCAATCCAATTAGGGCAGCTAGTCGTCGCGGGAGATTTTCTCTTTGCGCTCATGTGCCGCCTGAGCCTCGACCGTCATGGTTGCTACTGGCCGAGCAATCAGCCGCTTAAGACCGATTGGCTCTCCAGTCACTTCGCAATAGCCATATTCGCCTTCTTCAATGCGGCGAAGCGCGGATTCGATCTTCGAGGTCAATTTGCGCTGGCGATCTCGGGTACGCAGCTCAATGCCCCAATCGGTTTCGCTCGATGCACGATCATTAAGATCGGGCTCACGAATAGGTCCATCCTGTAGTGATTGAAGCGTGGTCTCAGCCGCTTCTTGGATGGTGCGCTTCCATTCCATCAGAAGCGCTTTGAAGAACTTGAGCTGCTGCTCACTCATATAGGGCTCGTCATCACTCGGCGTGTAGGACGATCCCAAGGCTGATTTAACGTCGTCTATATTGACTTTTTCAGCCTGTAGCGCGGTGGCCATGTAGTTTCTCAACTCAAATAAAATTGCACAACTTCAGATTTGCTCACGGTCCGCCCCTTGCCCGCGTCTTAGGCAATTTACAAGGCGGCTAACGGCTACATTTAGACCTGCCAGCAAGCTATCAACGATCAAGTGCCCGGATAGGTTCCCAAACATTAAGGAGGGACGAACAGGCAAACTTTTGTTTCACCCTAGCATACGTTAACCTTTTCTTGACCATGATGCCCGAGTGATGGGGATGCCGGCTCAGGGAAGTCGGGATTTACGGGGGCGTAAAAATGGAATTGACTTCGATTGATGGCGGCGCAGGACAGATTGTTCAAGGGCCAGAAGCAGACAAGCTAATCGCAGAATGCCTGCAGAATTATGGCGGCGGCAGCATTGACGCGCTGTATGATCTGGGGGTTGCATTCTCAACCGGCAGCCATGGGACAACATGCGATCTCATCGAAGCGCATAAATGGTTCAACATTGCCGCATCAAAGGGTCACGAAGAAGCCGCTTGGTGCCGCGCTGACGTTTCTGAAGAAATGACTGCACGCGAAATTGCCGAAGCACAGCGCCGCGCACGCGAATGGCTGTCCGAAGGCACCCGCCGCGTCGCATAGTTTTCTGGCGCTCAACCTGGACAGTGTTACGCCTTTTTGAAGGGCGTTCGCTGGCTTAGAAAATTGCGATCAAGCGCGACGCCTTGTCGCTCTCGCTCGAGAAAATCTGACACCGCTTCGCTAAAGCCAGCATCCGCAATCCAATGTGCGGACACGGTTTCGACAGGCTCATAGCCGCGCGCAAGCTTATGTCCGCCCTGAGCGCCCGCCTCGACGCGGGATAGGCCCAGCGCGATTGCGGCGTCGATGGCCTGATAATAACATAGCTCAAAGTGCAAAAAGCGGATGTCGCGCGTGCACCCCCAATAGCGCCCATAGAGCGCATCTTGGCCGACAAAGTTTAATGCGCCCGCGACAGGAACATCATCCTGAAACGCCAGAATGAGCAGCAATTGCTCGCCCATTCGCTCTTGAAACAAGTCAAACGCATCGCGCGTTAAATATGGCGTTCCCCATTTGCGCGCGCCCGTATCTTGATAAAACGCCCAAAACGCGTCCCAATGCTCAGGCTTGATATCGTCCCCGCGCAGTTGCTCGATCGACACATCCTCCTGTGCGCCCGCACGCTCTTTGCGCACGCCCTTGCGTTTGCGCGATGACAACGCGTCGAGAAAATCATCAAAGCTGGCAAAGCCGCGATTATGCCAGTGGAACTGAATGTCTTTGCGCAGCATCCAGCCAGCATCGCTAAAGAGCTGCACCTGATCCTCTTCGACAAATGTCGCATGAGCGGAGGAAAACCCGTTTTGCGTGCAAAGCTGCTGCGCGGCGCTCAGCAATGGCGGGGCCAGCGCATCATCTGAAAGCAACAGCCGCGGGCCCGTGGCGGGGGTAAAGGGCGCGGCAATCTGGAGCTTGGGGTAATAGCGGCCCCCAGCCCGCTGATACGCATCGGCCCAGCTTTGGTCGAAGATATATTCGCCTTGGCTATGGCCCTTCAGATAGGACGGCATTGCTGCGAGTAGGCGGTCTTCTGAGTCAGTGATGACCAGCGGAGCAGCCTGCCAACCCGTGCCCTCGCCAACGCTACCGGAATCTTCGAGCGCAGTCAGGAAAGCGTGACTGACGAAGGGGTTGCCCGCGAGGTTAAGCGCGTCCCATTGCTCCTGCGCAAAAGCGCCGACGCCGCCACCAACTTTGGCGACCAGCTCGCTCATGCCAAACTAGCCCGTGCAAGCCCCGCACCTTCGCTGATCAGGGCATCTGTCTCGCGCAAAGCCCGCTCGCGCAGTTCAGCCGAACGCACCGTCCAGGTCAGCAGCGGCTTGCCGGAGGCGCGCCATTCGCTGGCCATGTCGCTCGGCAAATCGCGAATATCACAGGCAAGGAAATCGGGCTGACACGCTTCCAAAACACCCGCCTCACGCCATTTACTCAGCCAGCCGTGATCGAGCGTATCAGTACAAACAAGCCCCCGCGTTGTCGCCCGAGAATGCTCGGCAAACCAGCCGCTCACCCGCGGGTCGAAGCTCATCACGGCATGGTCGCCTGCATAGCCTGCGAGGCTCGCCGCTACGATCTCGCAGCTGCGCTCCACATCGTAATCCGGCAGTGACTTAAGCTCGATCAGCAAGGGCGCGCGGCCATCAACCATCTGCAAGAACGTCTCAAAACTCGGGATCAGATCGTCCGTGTGGCCAAGAGTGAGCTGCTCCAGCGCGGCGCGGCTATGCTGCGCGGTTAGCCCTTCTACGCTGGTCAGGCGGCTTAGCTCCCAATCATGAAAAACCATTGGATGGTCATCACCGCTGCGCTGAATATCACACTCAATGCCCATGCCAGCAGCAATCGCCGCCTCGCCTGCGCTGAGTGAGTTTTCGATTAGTGTGGTGCCATTATGCAGGCCGCGATGGGCAAACTCCCAAGCGGTCAGCCAGTTCGGTACAGTGCGTTCACTCACTTGTCAGCGCGATGACCGCATCGACTTCAACCGCAGCGCCCAGAGGCAGTGATGGAACACCCACAGCGGCACGCGCGTGGCGCCCTTTTTCACCGAAAATGTTGAACATCAGATCCGAAGCGCCATTGGCGACCTTGGGCTGATCGGTGAAATCTGGTGTCGAGTTGACAAATGCACCAAGCTTCACAATCCGTTCAATCCGATCCAGCGAAATGCCAGCCGTTTTGATTTGTGAGAGGATCATCAAACCACACGCCTTTGCTGCATCGACACCTCGCTCCAGCCCGACATCTTCGCCCAGACGGCCGCTCACCAAATTCCCATTGATGAACGGCAATTGGCCCGAAACATAGGCCATATTGCCCGCGACCACGACCGGTAGATAGCTCGCCACTGGCGCCGCCGCCTCTGGCAAGTTGATCCCCAGCTCGTTCAAACGTGTCTCAATGCTCATACGTTTTCCTTTTCCAGCTGCCCCATTAGCCACGGCAGCGCCTCGTCCCATGCATCAATCCGAGCATCGGCATGCCCCGCCTTGTGCGCACAAGCAATGTGCGACGCGATCAGCGGTTCTCCGCATAAATGCAAAGTCGTGATCCCCGCGACGGTTTCACGCGCAGAATGGTGATGCTGCGGCAGATCATCAATGAAGATAGCTTTAGAAGGTTGATATTCCTCAATAATTGCCTTCAGCGCGGGGCCCTTTGGTCCCTGGTTGGTATAAACTTTCGCGTGCAGTCCGTGGTCGGCCAGCTGCTCTTTGCGCATTTCCTGACGCTTATCAACAAGGTTGGTGAGGATGACGACATCGGCATGCTCAGCCAGAGTATTGATGCCAGAAATCGCCCCGTTTATCGGCGTCTGCCGGCCCATTTCCGTATCAAAGAACCCGCCCAGCATGCGCCAGACTTCGTTTTGCTCGAGCACTTCGCCCGTCTTCTGCCAGCGCAAGGCATTGGCAAAATCGGCGCCGTCCATATTGAACGAAATGCCCTGCGTCTCGTCCAACCAATCGCGGAATGGCACTACCATGTGCAGGAGCACCTCGTCGCAGTCCGAGATAATGAGAGGGCGCGTCATTGGCTTAATTCCTTATGAGCCGCGATTATTGTCTCAGGCGACATATCGATAGCATCTGCCGCGGCAATCAAATCTGGCTCATGATTGGCCAGAAACTCTAAAACGGCCCCAAGCACGCGCGGTTCCGACAATCCGGTGCGCAAATGGTCTGGCGTGAGCCCTGTGAGCGAGAGCAGCCGGTCGGCCCGCGTGCCATCTTGCAAAAGCCAACCAAGCGCGGCCAATGCAATGGTTTCAGCACTAAGAGCCTGATTGCCGTGATCTTCGTTAATTGTCAGGCTCCCCAATTTGGCTTAGAGCGATCGAAATTCTGGTTTCTTTATAGTGGTGTGGTTCTGGTCGTGGCAAAGAGAGTAATGGTTGTCGAGGACAATGATCTTAACCGCAAATTGTTCTGTGATGTGCTGAAGGCAAGCGGTTTTGAGGTTGTGCCTGTCGCGGATGGGCAAAATGTCATGGCAACGGCGCGTAAGTTTGATCCGCACCTTGTCATAATGGACATCCAATTGCCCAATATTTCAGGGCTCGATCTAATCGCCGAGCTTAAAGCCGACACAGCGCTCTCTAAAACCCCGGTTCTGGCCGTGACCGCCTATGCTGGCAAAGGTGATGAAGACCGAATTCGCGGGGCTGGCGCGCATGACTATCTCGCCAAACCGGTGTCGATTACCCCGTTTATGAATGCGGTGAAGGCGCTAATCGAAGGCCCCGAGGAAAGCGGCTAGCCCGACAGATAACCGCCAAATTCGAAAAGGCCTATCTCGAACAGGAAAATTATTACTGTCAGCACCAGCCCGAAGACAAACAGCCGGTAGGCATTGGTCAAAAACCGATATTTGCGCTTTTGGAGCACTTGCCCGTTCTGATAAATGTCGCGCAGCATCATCCGGTACATTTCTTCTTCTGTGCCCATCTGATCAAGTACAGACGCGGCCCACTCCTCTTCCGCGACACCGGTATAGTGGCCGAAGAAGAGGAGGTTGGCTGGGATCGATGTGAGTGATGCTGGCTTTGGTTTAGTGATCGACGGCAGGATTGCAATCACCGCGCAAAGCGAGCTGGCGAATGCGAATATCGCGAGCACAGTCAGCGATAGCGGAAGATCCTGCGTCAGCGCCCGGCTGACCGAGATAGAAAACACCACAAAGGTCGCACCCATCAGGATTGACGCTTTTTGATCGGCCATGGCTGACAAGGCCATCGTGTTGGCCTGCACAGTCCGCAACATCTGCACAGCATTAGGCGCAAATGTGCGCGGTGGCTCATCCTCTAGCTTTTCAGTGCCTTGTTCCGCCATCGCAATATCCCCATATCCAACCAGAATTTTGCGCCCGTAGGCATGGCTTGCCATCGCCACTGGCGCTTGACAAGCGGCGATGAAGCCCGCTTTGCCTGCGCGTCAGGTGTATGGCATGCTATCGTGCATGCAAGATGAGCATAGGAAGACCTTCACATGGATCGCGCAGACGTCGACACACGAATCCGTTCCTTGATCGAGCCATTCAACAAGAAAGGCGTCGACATCACTGATGCGACAACTTTCGTCAATGATCTGGAATTTGACAGCCTCACAGTGATGGATTTCGTGGCAGAGATTGAGGATGAGTTCGACATCATCATATCAATGAACCAGCAGGCCGAGATCGAAAACTTCGGCCAATTGATCGACGCGGTCACCAAATTGCAAGCAGGTGGGTGAGGGCGAGCTATGAACAATCCAGCACATCCTGAGGCCGCTACGTCAGACGCAAGCGGCGATCTGTTCAGCAAATTCGACCCGATCATTGCGATGCGGGAGGGATTGCTGGCGAGCGGGGTGGAAGATCCCTTTAATCTGGTCATGGAAAAGGTGCTCTCGCCGACCCGCGCGATCTGTAACGGGCGCGACACAATTCTGCTTGGCACCTATAATTATATGGGCATGACGTTCGATCCCGATGTGATCGATGCGGGCAAAGAAGCACTGACAGAGTTCGGCACCGGAACCACCGGCAGCCGCGTTCTGAACGGCACGTATCAGGGCCACAAAGAGTGCGAAGACGCGCTGCGCGAGTTCTATGATATGGACCACGCAATGGTCTTCTCAACTGGCTATCAGGCCAATCTCGGGATCATTTCTACGATAGCGGGTAAGGGCGATTATATCGTCCTCGATATCGACAGCCATGCCAGCATTTGGGACGGCTGCAAGCTTGGCGATGCAGAGATCGTCCCGTTCAAACACAATGACATAGAGGCCATGGAAAAGCGCCTGCGCCGGATCCCCGAGGACGCGGGTAAGCTCGTGATCCTAGAGGGCGTCTATTCTATGCTTGGCGACGTCGCGCCGCTCAAGGAGATGGTCGCGATTGCCAAGAAATACGGCGCCATGGTGCTAGTCGATGAGGCGCATTCTATGGGGTTTATCGGCGACAATGGCCGCGGCGTAGTCGAAGATGCTGGCATTATCGATGAGGTCGACTTCATTATTGGCACCTTCTCAAAAAGCGTCGGAACGGTCGGGGGCTTCTGCGTTTCCAACCATCCCAAATTCGACATCATGCGGCTGGTTTGCCGGCCTTATGTGTTCACCGCCAGCCTGCCGCCGAGCGTTGTCGCGACGGCTGCGACAAGCATTCGCAAACTGATGCACGGGTCAAACAAGCGCGCGCATCTTTGGGAGAATTCCAAGAGCCTGCACCGCGGCCTCAAAGACCTCGGCTTTTCAATTGGTACAGATGAGCCGCAGAGCGCAATCATCGCGGTGATCATGCCTGATTTGGAGCGAGGCGCAGCTATGTGGGAAGCGCTGGTGAAAGAAGGGCTATACGTGAACCTCGCCCGCCCGCCAGCAACTCCTGCCAATATGACGCTGCTACGCTGTTCTTTGTGCGCGGAGCATACCGAGGAAGAGGTCACCACGATCCTGGGCATGTTTGAACGCGCGGGTAAGGCGGTAGGTATTATTTAGTTTTCTGCAGGCTTGGCGATGAACCACCCCGCCAGCACAGTCGCGACAATCGCTCCGCCAATCTGTGCAGCGATAAACATCGGCACATCAGCTGGCGCGATGCCTGCAAAGCTATCGCTCAAGCTGCGCGCAATGGTGATCGCAGGGTTCGCAAAGCTGGTTGATGACGTGAACCAATAGGCTGCTGTTATGTAGAGGCCGACGCTGGCTGGCACGCTATCCGGCCGATAACGAACGGTCAGCAAGATCGTGAGCACCAAGCCGAAAGTTGCAATGCCCTCGCCGGTCCACTGACCAAGCCCTGCTCGCGCCTTGGTGGAAAATTGCAAGATATCCAAGCCGAACATCAAGTGCGCAGCAAATGCGCCGAGCGCGCCGATCACTGCCTGGACCAATACGAAGAGCGCCGCCTCTCGCGCGGTGATTTCTTTACGGAGCCAGAACGCGAGCGTGACCGCAGGGTTGAAGTGCGCACCCGAAATCGGCCCCAGCATGGTGATGAGCACATAGAGGATAGCGCCGGTGGCGATGGTGTTGGCGAGCAGCGCGATGGCGACATTCCCTCCAGCAAGCGCTTCGGCCATGATCCCTGAGCCAATCACGCAAACGAAGAGGAAGAAACTTCCCAGCCCTTCGGCGGCAAGGCGGCGCATCAAATTGGCTGTCGGTCTAGCGCCCATTTACGGAAGTCGCCGTATCACAAGGGCTTGGCTCGCCATCGTCTTCGCCGCCTGCAAGCTGAGTGAAGGCGATAAAACCGCCAACGACAAGCACGACAAAAACACTGGTGACCAAGCCGAGATATTTGTCGATCACTGCTTTGATTGGCGCGCCGAATAGCTGGAACAGAATTCCCACCGCCATGAATATAAGCGCGCGCCCCGCAATCGCCGCCAGCGTGAAGGTGACGATATTCATCTCAATGAAGCCAGCGGTAATCGTCATCAGCTTGAACGGCACCGGCGTGCCCGCTGCAAAGAACACCGCCAGAGCGCCTTGCTCGCGAATGTAGCAAGCGGCGACAGGAAAAGTCTCGGTAAGGCCAAGTGCCGCAATGACCCAAGCCCCGATCGCCTCGTAGAGGAAGAAGCCTATGCCATAACCGAATATTCCGCCCAGCACTGACGCGGCAGTGGCTACAAGAGCAAAGCGGATCGCCTTTTTTGGTTCTGCAAGGCACATCAGGCCCAAAAGCGGATGCGGTGGAATCGGGAAAAAGCTCGATTCGATGAAGCAGAAAAAGGCTAGCCACCACACCGCATGGGGGTGCGCCGCCTTATCCATGGTCCAATCGTATAGGCCGCGCAGCAGTTTCATCATGATCGACAATTTCCCCGGTAAACCTGCGGTTGATCACGCGGTTAGGGCACTCCCCAGAACAAGGCAACAGGGCAAAAAAATAACCTATTTGGTGATTTATGTTGACATTGTAACGATACCTGGTTAGAGAAACGGAACATCACGATAGTGTGATTCGCTCCGTAGCGCTGCTTACCAAATAGCCCTGCGAAAGACCCACCCCCTCCGGAGACTGATCAATGGATCGTGAGCAATGCTCCGAAGCAAAGAGCTGTGCCGATTGCCCAAAAGCGAACACCTGCTCCGACTGGCATGCGACATTTTTTAACGGGCTCGCCGAAACATCGAATGTGAAAGCCGCGATAAAACGCGCCAAAATCTCGGCATCGCATGTGTATCGGCTCAAACGCGAAGACCCCGCATTTGCCAACCAATGGAATGAAGCTTTGTTGCAGGGGTATGAGAGCCTCGAGCTCGAAACACTCGGCCGGTTGCGCCACGGCATGATTAGCAATGATCGCAAATATGACATTGCCAATGCCTTGCGCCTACTTGGCATGCACCGGGATACTGTGGCGAAACACCGCGCTTTCAAAGCGCACAACAATGAAGAGGCTGTGATCCAAGCGATTAACGCCAAAATCTCGGCTTTGCGTCACGTTGAGCAAACCGCCGTGCGGACGATCGATCTACTGCCAGCCAAGGCATCAGAACAAGAACCTCGGCAAGGAGGGGAAAAGGCCAAAGTGATCGAGGGCAAAGGCAGTGAGAGCTAGACTATGCCTGGTCAACAATTGCGCGAATGGCTGATCTCACATGACGCCAATGAACGAGCCGAATTACTAGCCCAATTGAGCGAGGAAGAACGCGATGCTTTAAGCCATCACTGGCGCGTATGGGCGCGCCCACAACAGCTCGCCCCAACCGGACCTTGGCGGGTTTGGCTGATCTGCGCCGGGCGCGGCTTTGGCAAGACGCGTGCAGGTGCGGAATGGGTCAAGCAGGTCGCTCGTGATACGCCCGATGCGCGCATTGCTTTGGTGGGCGCATCGATGGCTGAGGCGCGCTCGATCATGGTCGAAGGAGAAAGCGGATTGCTGGAAAATTGCGCAGCGGCTGAGCGGCCTCAATTTGAGCCTTCGCGCGGCCGCCTCACCTTTGCGAGCGGTGCACACGCCTATCTTTATTCAGCGGCAGAACCGGAGAGCCTGCGCGGCCCCCAGCATAGCCATGCCTGGTGTGACGAAATCGCCAAATGGGACAATGCCAGCGAGCGTGCGATGCGCGCCTGGGACAATTTGCAAATGGGCATGCGGCTCAGCGAAACGCCGCAGACCCTGGCAACCACTACGCCGCGCAATGTGACTTTGATGAAACGTTTGCTCAAAGGCGAAAAGAGCGGAGATGTCACGGTCACCAGGGGCACGACATTTGATAATGCCAGCAATCTACCGGCCGCATTTGTAAAGGCGATGCAGACTGACTTTGGCGAATCTCGCTTAGGTCGGCAAGAGCTGCACGGTGAAATGCTGAGCGATATTGAAGGCGCGCTGTGGACGCGCGTGATGCTGGACAATGCGCTCGATACGAGCAGCTCAAGCAGTAAAGATCGCGAGCTTGTACGCATTGTTGTGGCCGTCGATCCGCCAGCATCGGCCAAAGGGGATGCATGCGGCATTATCGTGGCGGGGATCGATGCGAGTGGCACTGGCCATGTACTAGCCGATTGTACGGTCGAACAAGTCAGCCCGGAGCAATGGGCCCGCGCGGTCGCCAATGCAGCACAGGAATGGGAAGCGGACCGCGTTGTTGCCGAGGCCAATCAGGGCGGCGCGATGGTATCGAGCGTCTTGCAGGCCACCGGCAGCACTTTGCCTATCAAGCTGGTCCATGCCAGCCGCAGCAAATCGGCCCGCGCAGAGCCGATTGCCGCGCTCTATGAGGCCGGGCGCGTGGCACATAAGAAGATGTTCGCCCAGCTCGAAGACCAATTATGCGGCCTGATTGCAGGCGGCGGATACCAAGGGCCCGGACGCAGTCCCGACCGGGCCGATGCGCTGGTCTGGGCGCTGACTGAATTGATGCTCACACCGCGCGGCGCGCCCAACATCAGGCGCGTCCGATAAGCGAAACCACCCTTCCAATCTTAGGGAAAATCTATGTCTATTTTCGACAATCTGGCCACCGCCTTCAAAGGCGGGGGATCATCACGCGTGCCTATTACTCGGGGCCATATTTCGCCTTGGGCCGTGGCAATCGGTCATGCCGATATGCGGCAGGGCTTTGAATATCGCGGCGCGGTGGACGATGCGTATATGGCAAATCCCGTCGCTCAGCGCGCGGTGCGGATAATTTCAGAAAGCATTGGCGGCGCGCCGGTCCAGACCGATAATGTGGATCTGTCGCGGCTCGTGCTGGCCTCCTGCGGGACGCAGCCTTTGCTCGAAGTGATCGCCGCGCAGTTGGCTCTACACGGCAATGCTTACGTGCAGATCATGCGCGATGGTGCCGGCGTACCGGTTGAGCTTTTCCCGCTTCGGCCAGACCGGGTTACCGTCAATGCAGGCAAGGATGGGTGGCCCGCCAGCTATCGGTATCGACTGGATGAGCAAGTCATCGATATCCCGCTTGAGGATGAGGATGGCTGGCCCTGCATCATCCACCTCAAGGGCTTCAACCCGCTGGATGATCATTACGGCGCTGGGTGTTTACGCGCCGCGCATCAGGCGGTGGCGATCCACAACGCGGCCAGCGATTGGAACCGAGCTTTGCTCGAGAATGCGGCCCGCCCCTCAGGCGCTTTGGTTTATGAAAGCGAGGACGCGGCGGGGCTTACTCCGGCTCAGTTCGACCGGCTGAAAGAGGAATTGAACGAGGTCTATCAAGGCAGCGCCAACGCTGGGCGCCCTATGCTCTTGGAGGGCGGATTGTCGTGGCAATCGATGTCGCTGAGTCCCGCCGATATGGATTTTGCGACGCTCAAATCGGCCGCCGCAAGAGACATTGCGCTGGCCTTTGGCGTCCCGCCCATGTTGCTCGGTCTGCCGGGTGACAACACTTATGCCAATTACCGCGAGGCGAACCGCGCCCTGTGGCGGCTCACGCTATTGCCGCTCGCCAAGCGCCTGCTCGATGGGTTGATGACCGGCCTTGGGGATTGGTTCCCTGACGCAACTATCGCCGTCGATCTCGATCAAGTTCCAGCTCTCTCGGAGGACCGCGAGCGATACTGGTCACAGATTAGCGACGCCGATTTCCTGACGAATGATGAGAAACGCAAGCTCCTCGGCTTTGCTGCGAAAGGTGATGATCAATGACACGCGAAGATATGCTCACACGGCTAATCGCTCAGGCGGAAAGCGATGGCGGCGATTTGGTCACATTGCGGGCCGTGGTTGAAGAAGCCACGGAACTGGGCGCTAGCCGCGTGTTGGGCCGCCTCGGCCTTGGCGATGAGGATGCCCAAGATGACATTGATGAATTGCGCGAGCTGCTTTCGGCATGGCGCGACGCAAAAGCAAGCGCGTGGAAGGCCGCGGTCGAATGGCTGGTCCGCGCGGTTCTCGCCCTCCTGCTGATTGGCATTGCCGTCAGGCTAGGCGTTGGAGACATGCTCTCATGAGCGGCCAGCCACAGGCTCTCAAATTCGCCGGATATGCTGCTTTATTCGGCAAAGCAGACGGCGCGCGTGATACCATCATTCCCGGCGCTTTTGCCCGCAGCTTGAGTGAGCGGACAACGGACCTCCCGCTCTATTGGCAGCACCTACCGGAAAAGCAGATCGGCTGGGTGAGCGTGGCACGCGAGGATAGGCGCGGCCTGCAAGTAATTGCCACCATCACAAATCCGCATAGCCGCGCAGCTGAATTGCTTCGCCGCAAAAAGGTGAGCGGGCTCAGTTTCGGCTACCTGGCGCGCGGATTTCGCCGCACGCCAGTTGGCCGCGAGCTAAGCGAGATTGATCTGTTTGAAATCAGCCTCGTGACGCACCCGCTGCACCACGATGCCCGCGTGCATTTGATCAGCGAATAAAGCGCCATGCATCGCTCTACCGGGCCGCCACTTCTGCTGGCGGCCTTTTTTGTGCCGCCAACCCAAGCAAACTCAAGACGACCAAAACCTACCCCCTCGAAAGGTGAAAACCACATGGAAAATGTACCCACTCCTATGACCGCCCAAGACGAGCAGCTTGACGCGAGCTTCGACATTGTCGCTCGCCAAGATCAGGCCGATGAGGCCATCACTGCACTGCGCAGCGACGTTGATGAGGTGAAAGCACGCGTTGACAAAATCGGCCGCGCAGCCGTCCGCCCGGCAATCTCGGGCACTGAGGAAAGCACCGAAGTTAAAGGCTTTGTCGATGGCTATTTGCGCCGCGGCCAGGAAAGCGAAATTAAGTCGATCAGCGGTGTAACATCAAGCGAAGGCGGATTTGCTGTACCACGCCAGATTGACGCTATCATCGCCAGCGAATTGGCTGAAATCAGCCCAATCCGCGGAATCTCCCAAGTCGTGCAAACCGGTAGCGCGGGCTACCGCAAGCTTATCGCCACCGGCGGAACCGCCAGCGGCTGGGTCAGCGAAGCGGCAGCTCGTCCAGAAACAGACACGCCAGAATTTGCCGAAATCGCCCCGCCAACTGGTGAGCTCTACGCCAATCCTGCCGCAAGTCAGGCGATGCTGGACGATGTTGGCTTTGATCTGCCGAATTGGCTCGCGAGCGAGATCGCAATGGAGTTTGCCCGCGCTGAAGGGGCAGCCTTCGTGAACGGCTCGGGCAGCGACCAACCTGAGGGCTTTCTATCCGCCGCAACCTCGACAGCTGCTGATGGCGTGCGTGCCTTTGGCGCGCTCCAATACATCGGCTCGGGCGATCCAGATGGCTTTGATGCTAATCCCGATGCTCGGCTCATTGATCTGGTCCACACTATGAAAGCGGGCCACCGTCAGGGCGCCAGCTTTGTCATGAACTCCGCTACGCTTGCCGAAGTGCGCAAGCTAAAAACCAATGATGGCGCATTCCTGTGGCAGCCGGGTCTGGTCGAGGGTCAACCGGATCGCTTGCTGGGCTATCCTGTGGTCGAAGCAGAAGACATGCCGGATATCGCGGCAGATGCCTTCCCAATCGCCTTCGGCAACTTCCGCCATGGCTATCTGATTGCTGAGCGCAGCGCGACGCAAATCCTGCGTGATCCGTTCACCAACAAGCCGTTCGTGCATTTCTACGCGACCAAACGCGTGGGCGGACAAGTGCTCGATTCCAGCGCGATCAAACTGCTGAAAATCGAAGAGTAAGGGCGCTAGTCGCGGCTCCTCCCCTGGCCGCATACGCCCGCCTGCGCCGTCCCCTCCTCCCCGGCGGCGCAGGCACTTTAGTTTACACACTTTCCGACAGGAGATCCGAATGGTGCGCACCGCTGTGTCCCATCCCGATTTCAGCGGCGAACCGCTTGGCGACCTGAAGCAATTCTTGTCGATCACGGTTGAACGCGACGATGCCCTACTTGAACGCCTCCTGCAAAGCGCACATGCGCTGTATGAGAGCTTCACCGGGCGCATCGCGCTGGCCTCTGTTTTTGATGAAACAATTGCGCCAAGCGGCGCGTGGCAAACCCTCAATACAAACCCTGTGATCTTGATCAGCCAAGCCGAGCTGATTGACCCTGACGGCGTTCTCGAAGCCCTCAGCGGCAGTGATTATGATGTGCGTATCGATGCAGATGGCATGGCGCAGGTACGAATGGTCAAAAGCACACCTAGCGATGCCCGGCTAATCGTTCGCGTTGCTGCGCAATCGGCCTCGTCCTGGGCGACTTTACCGCCTGACATCCGCCATGGCCTCGTCCGCTTGGCAGCACATGCTTACCGCGAGCGCGACAATGGCTCAGATGGCGGCGCTATTGGCACTCCGCCCAGCTCGGTTGCGGCCCTGTGGCGCCCGCATCGAAGGATGCGGCTATGAACGGGTCGGCTGATACATTCACACGCCTTGCCAGAGCGCTCGGCGAAAAGGCGGAAGCTATCGCTCACAGGCGCGCATTGGCGCGGCAAGCCAGCATGCGGCGGGCCGGAACGCATTGGCGCTCTGCCCCGTATCTGTGGCCGCTCTTTGGGTCAGGGGGTTAGCGCATGGAAAGCCAATTTCGCACTGACCTCATCACCTGGCTCAGCGATGATCCAGGCCTTGATGCGCTGATCAACAGAATTGAAGAGGAAAGCCCGCTTGAGGGCCAACCTCCGACACTGTCCATCGCATCAAGCGCTAGCGCAGACTGGAGCTCCAAAAGCGGCATGGGCCGCGAAGTGCGCGTCGCGCTGGAGCTGGTGGATCGCGGTGATCAGGCCGCCACCATTACGCGGGCTATCGAGCTGATTGAATTGAGGATCGCCGCTCTTTCGCCAGACCAAAATGGCTACCGCATCGTCGTCACACAATTCATCCGCAGCCGCGCTGAACGCCGGCCGCGTTCTTTGCGCGCGGTTCTTCTCGAATACCGCTTCCGCCTTCTTAAAAACACCACGGAGTAACCCGCTATGCCCGCCCAAAATGGAGCCGCCTTCCTGCTCAAAATCAGCGATGGAAGCGCCACCCCCACATACGAAACAGTCGCTGGTCTTCGCACCACACAAATGTCAATCAATGGCGATACTGTTGTCGTCACTCATAAGGAATCGGATGGCTGGCGAGAGCTGCTGTCCGGCGCGGGATCGCGCTCCGTTTCGGTATCGGCCAGCGGTATTTTCCTAGGCAGCAATGCCGAGGGCGCAATCCGCAGCCATGCCCTGGCCGGCACGCTCGACAATTACGAACTATCGTTTGAAGACGGCGCGCGGATGCAGGGCAAGTTCCTTGTCGAGCGGCTCGACTATGCAGGTGATTTCAATGGCGAGCGGACCTATTCGCTCCAGCTTGAAAGCTCCGGTGAAGTCACGCCAATATGACCGCGCGAGCGAACCCGTTGCGCGGCGAGGCGTGTCTGGAAATCTCCGGCACAAAGCATCTTTTGCGGCCCAGCTTTTCGGCCCTTGTTTGCGCGGAGGAGGAGCTCGGCTCGCTTTTCGCGCTAGTCGAGCGAGCGGGCAATGGCGAACTGCGTCTTGCCGAAATGGCAACGCTGTTTTGGCACTGTCTTGAACGCCAAGAGGCTGTGTCGCGCGAGCAAATGGGCGAGGCTATTCTCACCCTTGGCCTCGCCAATTGTACCGCGCCCCTCAAGGTAATTTTGGGCGAAATTTTGCGCGGACGCACATGAGTGAGCACTTCGCTGAAGCGGTTGCCGAGGTCTTTGGCCACGCCGCGCAGCATCTTGGCTGGACGCCCGGCACCTTCTGGCAAGCAACCCCCGCAGAGCTTGAAATGGCGATGCGGCCAGCGGGCCAGCACAGCACCGCGCCGCCCACGCGCGACCACATCATGCAGCTAATCAAACAGGACAAAGACAATGGACGATGATTTTGACGAGCTGCTTGTCCAAGTACGAGCGGACACATCTGGCTTTGAAGATGACATCAAATCAATGCGCAGCGCTTTCGACAGCAATCTGGTTGATGGCTTTGGCAAGGCAGGCGATGTTCTGGAACGCGGGCTTTTGTCAGCGCTGAGGCGTGGCAGTCTCGGCTTTGATGACCTCAAACGCATTGGTTTGAGCGCACTCGATGCCATTGCAAAGCAAGCGCTGGATATTGACTTCGGCGGCCTGTTCGGCAGTGGGCAATCGAGCGGTAGCGTGGGACTTGGCTCTTTACTTTCCGGCGCGCTGGGCGGCCTGCTTGGCCTGCCAGGCCGTGCAATCGGCGGCGATGTTAGCCCGGGTAGGCCATTCCTTGTCGGGGAGCGCGGACCAGAGGTCTTCGTCCCTACAACCGCAGGGCGGGTTGAAACCGGCATTGGAGCGGGGCGCCGCGATGTCAGCGTATCAATCAACCTAAGCCAGCCACGCGGCACCAATGCGCCGGTCGCTCTGCAACGCTCCAGCCGCCAAGTCGCCAGCGCTGTGCGCCGCGCGCTGTCGCGTTAGAAAGGGGCCGATCATGGCTTTTTGGCTCGCCCAGCAAAGAAACGGGCAAGACAGCGATGTCATCCAGCGATTTGACCCGCGCTTTTGGACTGTCAACTTTCCGCGCCCCGTCATGGCAAGCGCTGTGACGCCCAACCCGCAAACCCTGCGCATTGATTGCGAATTTCATCACGAGGGCGACCTTGCAGGCGTCATTTGGGAAAGCGAGGATACGCTTGATCACCCGCTCCTGCGCTATGAAACTAATCGCGATTATGCGCACACCGTCCTGTCGTTCCGGTGGCGCTCCAATGGCGTCATTGCGCTGGATGTGCCGCATGGACCTACGCTGACGATTGAGGGCCGCGATGCGAGCGGTGCGCCGCGCACTTGGTACGTCCGCCTGTGGAATTATGCGCAAGGCTCGCCTGAGGACGCGCAGATCACGCTGCCTTTCAGCGAGCTGGAATCGGGCTACGGCCTGCCGGGTGAGCTGATTTACCCGGGCGATATTGACCGCATGTTCATTTCGCTGGTGCCGCAGGGTTATGCGCCCGGAAGCACCGATCGGCTGGCAGAGCGCGCCGACGGCTGGGCTGAGCTGTCCGAGATCAATTGCTACGGCGATCACGGCATGCTCACCATTGGCGATGTGTTTGTGCCGCCGCACGATATTCAAATCGCCAGTGCATATGACGACAGCTTCAACCAAACGCCCGCGCGGCTGGTGCGCAGCATTGAGCAACTCGGCTATCGCGGCAAGGTTCTGCATTATGTTGGGATGAGCCATTTCTTCCGGCTCGAGAGTGGTTTGGGCGCGGAGAGCAATCGGCTGCTCGCGGCTAGCGATGGCAGCCTGTGTGAGCCAGCGCGGCGCTGGCATGAGGACTTTTTTGCGGCGCTTAAAGACGCATCACTCACGCCCATCATATCCTTATCTTATGAACTCTTCGCCGAGCATTGCCCGCAGGATTGGCAGCAACTTGCGCATGATGGTTCACCCGGACGAACCGGATGGGTCCCGCCCTCTGCGCTACTGTCGCCAGCCAATACGCAGGCAATGGCGTGGCTGCACAATGTCGCCGCGCGGTTTGTGGGGCTCGCCGAGGGAGTGGGTCAGCCGGTTCACTTCCAAATCGGCGAGCCCTGGTGGTGGGTCCAGCCAGGCACTTTTGCGCCGTGCCTATATGATCCCGCTGCGACCGCGTTTTTCGGCGGAAACCCGCCGGTTATCACCGACATGCGCATAGATCTAGACAGCGCTCAGACGCATTTGCTCGATCAAGCCGGCGCTCTTTTGGCGGCGACTACCCGCGATCTGGGTCAGGCGGTTCGCGATGCTGCGACGGGCCCAGCAGAGATCCTGTTGCTGGCCTTCACACCAACAATTTTCGATGGTCTGATGCCCGAGCTATATCGCTCCAATATGCCCGTCGGCTGGGCCTATCCAGCGTTCGACCGGCTCCAGCTGGAAGATTACGACTGGCTAACCCACGGCGCCGATGCTCAGCGTAAGGCGGCTTATCAAACGGTCAATGCGCGGCTTGGCTACCCCATTGAACGCCAGGATTACCTGTCAGGCTTTGTGCTCAATGCTGAGGATGCAGACGCCTATTGGCGGCGCATTGATGCGGCCCTTGATGAGGCTGCGGCCCGCGGCGTGGAGCAGCTCTTTGTCTGGGCCTTACCGCAAGTAGCGCGCGATGGCTTCACCCGGCTTCCTGCTAACCAATCGGAGGATGATGTGAACCCCTTTGACGATATTGCTTACCCGCTACCCCTTGGCCGCGACATGTCCGCCAGCCCAGAGTTCTCAACCACCGTTGCGGTGACCGCATCAGGCCACGAACGACGCAATGCGCTGTGGTCAGACGCGCGGCTCCAATATGATGTGGGGCCCGGCATTCGGTCTGAGGAAGAGCTGGGCGTGCTACTTGGCTTTTTCCGCGCTCGGCATGGCCCAGCAACCGCGTTCCGACTGCGCGATCCCTATGATTTCAGCACCAATGCGATGACGCAGGAACCAACGGCGATTGATCAACAAATCGGGACGGGCGACGGGATCCAGTCAGTCTTCGATCTGATCAAGTCCTATGGCGAGCAAGTGCGCCGGATAACGCGGCCCGAGCAAAGCTCCATTCTGATCAGTCTCGACGGTGTGCCCACCACATCATGGGATTTTCAAGAAGGTGGCAGCATCGCCTTTCACACCGCGCCGCCTGCAGGCACCGATATCAGGGCAGGTTTTACCTTTGACGTGCCGGTGCGTTTTGCCTCCGACCGCCTCGATATTAGCGGGTTGGACTTCGCCGTGGGTGAGGCTCCATCAGTGCCGCTTGTTGAAGTGCGCGAGGACGTATGAGCAGGACCTTCTTTGACCGGCCTCTCGATACTGTTGCAACCTTCTGGCAGGTGCTGCGCCGCGACGGAGTGACGCTCGGCTTTACCGCGCATGATCGGGATATCTGGTTCGGCGGTATTCTCCACCGAGCGGCGCCTGGAATGCTGCCATCGGCCATTCGCAAAACAGCCTCGCTTCAAGATGATCCGGCCGATGTTGACGGCGCGCTTGCACACGATTCCATTTCGGCAGAAGACCTGGCGAGCGGGCGCTATGACCTAGCGCGGATTGCGATTGGTTTGGTCGATTGGGAAAGCAGAGAAAACGCGGTTTTATATCGTGGCCAGATTGGCTCCGTCAGCCGGGAAAGCGGGCAATTCAGCGCTGAATTGCAATCGGCCAAAATTGATCTCGATGTCGATACTATTCCGCGCACCAGCCCCACCTGCCGCGCGCGTTTCTGTGATCGCGGCTGCACTTTATCGCATACCCGTTTCACCCATCGAGCCACCATCACAGATATCGATTTTGATGCAAATGCATTGGGGTTCACCGGCCTCCAGCTCAGCAATTTTGTTGATGGGGAACTGAGGTTTATTGACGGCCCGCAAGCCGGTTTTCTGATGGGCATTATCGGCACTCAAAACGGCATGCTCACTGTCGATGGCCCATTAGATACCGAACTGATTGCAGGCGCCCAAGTGTCCCTGCGCGAAGGGTGCGACCACACCATTGCGACCTGCACCGCCCGCTTTGACAATGCTGCAAATTTCCAAGGCGAACCGTTCCTGCCCGGCAATGATTTGCTGGTGCAATATCCCGTGCCGCGATGAGTGATTTACCCAGCCGCTTTGCCGATGCCGCGCAGGCTTTGGTTGGCGTTCCCTTCCGAATGTTTGGCCGCAGCCGCGAAACAGGCTTGGATTGTGTCGGACTGGTCATATTGGCTCTGAAGAAGGCCGGTGCCCGCGCCGATTTCGCTGAGCATTATACGATCCGGCAAACACATATCGAGCGTCTCTTACCCTTTGCCAAGCATGCAGGTTTTGCGCTCACGACTGGCCCGGGAAGACGCGGTGACATGCTGCTCGTCCGGCCCGGTCCCGCTCAGCATCATCTGATCATTGTCGCGGGCGAGAACCGCTTCATCCATGCCCATGCTGGTTTGCGCAAAATTGTCGAACATCCAGGGCCGCTTGCGTGGCCGGTTTTGCTGCACTGGCAGCTGTCCGAATGTGAAGAGAGCAAAATATGGCAACCTTGATTTTGACGACTGTCGGAACGCTCATCGGTGGGCCTATTGGCGGCGGCATCGGTGCCTTGATTGGGCGCAGCATTGATGGAGAGATTTTCGGCGCGGGAAGCCGCGAAGGCCCTCGGCTGGAAGAGCTCGCCGTTTCGACCTCGACCTACGGCCAAGCTGTGGGGCGCCATTATGGCCGCATGCGCAGCGCTGGTACGGTCATCTGGGCGACTGACTTTAAGGAGCAGAGCGAAACCAGCGGTGGCAAGGGCAAACCCAAAGTCACGACTTATAGTTATTCAGTGTCTTTTGCTGTGGCCCTTGCATCGCGGCCAATCGAAGGGCTTGGCCGGATTTGGGCGGACGGGAATCTTCTGCGCGGCGCGGCAGGCGATCTCAAAAGCAACGGAATACTGCGCATATATGAAGGGCACGGTGACCAGCCGGTTGATCCGCTCCTTTCTGCCGCTCTTGGCGCGCAATGCCCGGCGAATCGCGGCATGGCTTATGCTGTTTTTGAAGATCTTGAGTTGGCGGATTTTGGCAATCGTATTCCGGCGCTGACCTTTGAGATTTTTGCAGGCGAAGCCTCGGAACTGGCAAGCGATTTGGCGATCCAAACAGGTGCCACAGCGACGCCAGATGCAATACCGCAGGGATTGGAAGGGTTTAGCCACACCAATGGAACCTTGCTCCAAGTCTTTGACCTGTTGAGCGAATTTCACCAATTGGCCCCTCAGCAACAGATCCTGCCGCTCAATATCGCCCCGGCGGGTACCAGTCAGGCAGAGCCTATCATGTTGCCCAGCGCTATTGCCGCCAGCGAGAGCGAGTTTGGTGAGCGTGACGGCACGCAACTAACGAAGCGCGGTACGCCTCGGCGCGCGACCTCGGTCCGCTATTACGATATAGACCGCGATTATCAGGCCGGCGTGCAAAGCAGCAATGGCAGAGCCAGCAATGTTGGCGAGCGGGCGGTAGATTTCCCTGCGGCCCTGAGCGCGGCCAATGCTCAAAGGCTTGCACAGAGAGTATCATTGCGACGTTCAGCCAAAGCCGAGCGTATGATGTGGCGTATCGCTGAGCTTGATCCAGAGCTTGGACCGGGCAGGCTTGTTCGCCTTCCTGATACTTCAGGCATCTGGCAAATCGACGCTTGGGAATGGCGGGATACAGGCATTGAACTGGAGCTTTCGCGTTTCCAATATCCCCAGGCCGCTCAAGGTGGTTCGGACAGCGGCGCCGTTTGGACCCCGCCAGATCGCGCCGCTGCCACTACAGTGCTGCGCGCTTTTGAATTGCCATGGGACGGAACCGGATCATCTGATACGCCGCAAATCTATGCTGCGGTAAGCGCTGGCCCCGGACGGTGGGCTGGCGCAAACTTATCGCTGTCACAAAATGGCGTTTTGTCGGAGATCGCATTTGCACCGGCGGTGAAAGCAGTCGTGGGGCAAACCATTTCTGACCTTCCGCCTTCTAGCGCCCTGATGTTGGAAGGTGATGCAGAGTTATTGGTCGAGCTGCTCGATCCGGAGATGCTGCTCACGAGCACCGATGTGGCTGGCCTTGCGGCAGGTGCAAATCGCTTGCTTATCGGCGACGAGATCGTTCAATTTCTCAACGCGGAAGAACAGTCTGCGGGGCAATGGCGCTTGAGCGGATTACTTCGCGGACGCGGCGGCACGGAGGAAATAGCCCAGCTTAACCAAAGCGCTGGAACAGCTATAACACTGCTCAACGGACGCGTGTTCGACGTGCCGCTGACAAGCTTCGATCCGCAGACCGATCAATTGGCGGCGCTTGGTGTTGGCGACGAACATCCGGTGCTCGCCAACTTCGAAGGCGCAGGCTCCACTCGCAAACCACTCACGCCTGTTCATCCGCGCAGCTCATTCGATGCGCAAGGTGCGTGGCACCTATGCTGGACGCGGCGCGCGCGCGGCGCTTGGAACTGGCCAGATGAGGTGGAAGCGCCGCTAGTCGAGCAGGCCGAAAACTACCAAATCGGTATTGGGCCGGTCTCGTCGCCTTTGATTGAGTGGCACTCAGTAGAACCTCTGGTCTCTCTGGACGCTGCGCAAATGGCGGATATTTCGGCCTCTTATAGCGGCTTGGACATTTGGGTCCGCCAGACGGGAAGTCATGCACGCTCTGATGCTCTGCGCCTCGCGATCGTTCCATAAGTTCACACCAAACCCCCTCATAAGCGAGTAAGTTCGCTAAGGAGTTACTATGCCACACCCGGTTACTTTCCCTTCCGCCTCGGCTCGCTTTTCCATGCCGTTCCTATTTGCCGGCCAATCTCAAAAGGAGTTCTTCGTCAATGAAAGCGTCGCGAGGATCGACGCACTTTTACATCCCACCATTGTCGAAGAACGAGGTGACCCTCCGGCCTCGCCGTCCGAAGGCGACGCATATTTGATCGCCACGACTGCTACTGGGAATTGGGAAGGTAAGGAAGACCAAATCGCGGTTTGGCAAGGTTCGTATTGGCTGCTGATTGAGCCGCGCGATGGTATGATGCTGCGCGATGCTAGTTCGGGTGCCGGCGCCGGTCAGTTGCTTCTTTTTCAAGGGTCATGGATACGGCCTAGCGCGATTGCTGCACCCACTGGCGGAACTAGTGAAGACACAGAAGCACGGGCCGCAATCGAATCAATCCTAAGTGCCTTGCAAGTTTACGGAATTTTACCGTCTCCTTGAAACGCGCCGGTGTTTTCGCAGTACTCAGCCGTGCCCGATAAGTCGATTTAGCGACTAGTCGTGCATGTACCCGGCTGAATCGCGACATTCTTGCAACAGTTCGTTGCATTGTCTGCTTGCCACCGCTTGAGTGAAAGTTTAGATAGCTGCTCACTCGGTGAAATAAATTCGCTAAAAAGGGGAATTATATAATGCGGAAATTCGTCATCGGTATGGCGATGGCCTCTACGGCCCTTGCATCGCCTGCCCTCGCACGTGACGGTCAATGGTATGTCGGCGTTGAAGCTGGCCCATCGATCGTTCAGGACGTCAACTTTGACGTGAATGATGGCTTGGACATAAACAGCATCGAAGCTGACACTGGTTTCGATCTGGGCGGCTTTGTTGGTTACGACTTCGGCGGCTTCCGTCTGGAAGCTGAAACGAGCTATCGTGATTACAATATCGACAGCTTTGCAGCTGGCGCAGCTGGCACCACATTTAACAACACACCAGGCCAGTCTGGCTCTTTCCCAGCTAATGGTGGGATCGACTCGCTCAGCTTCATGCTGAACGGGATGTTGGATTTCGGTGACGACGATGGCCTTCAAGGCTTTGTTGGCGGCGGTGTTGGTGTTGCACGCACAAGCGTTGAAGCAATTCTTGGCGCAAGCGGTCCTGCAACTCTCGATGATTCAGACACTGGTCTTGCTTGGCAGGCTCTTGCGGGCATCCGTGCCCCACTTAACGACAGGTGGGATATCGGTCTAAAGTATCGTTTGTTCAATGCTCAGGATGTATCATTGACAGATGTCGCTGGCCGTACTTTGGAAAATGACATTCGCTCGCACTCGCTTCTGGGTACGTTGACTTACAACTTCGGAGGCGAAGCACCACCGCCGCCACCTCCTCCACCACCACCACCACCACCACCACCGCCACCGCCACCTCCACCACCGCCGCCACCTGCGCCGGTATGTGAGACCGGTCCGTACATCGTGTTCTTCAACTTCGATGAGGCTGAGATCACACCAGAGGCGGCAACAATTCTGGACAATGCGGTTTCGGCTTACGCCAACTGCGGTACAGCAGCGGTCATGCTGGCAGGTCACACTGACCGTTCAGGTTCAGTAGCCTACAACATGGGTCTTGCTGAGCGTCGCAACGGCTCGGTTCGTGATTACCTCACGGCTCGCGGTGTTCCGGACGGTCGGATCGCAAGTGAAGCATTTGGCGAATCGCAGCCACGCGTACCAACCGCTGACGGTGTTCGCGAACTGCAGAACCGCCGTGTTGAGATCACTTACGGTCCGGGTTCCGGCATGTAAGTCTCTCGCATTTGCGACGATGATTGAGGGGTCGGAGCAATCCGGCCCCTTTTTCGTTGCACGAGAGCAAAAAAATATCGCGTCAGTCTGAATTCGGTTATGTAATCGCTCAGACTTAGAAGTTCACTTTGCTCAAACTCGCACATATCGCTGCCCGTCGCTTCACAGGATTAGCGCTTTCAGCGTGCCAAGAAGCTCCACAAACCAATGGCTCTGATGCAAACGTTGACGCGCAAACAGATCCAATCGCCCAGCCGTCTATTTCTGATGCATCCGGCAGCGAAATCGGTTCTGCCATGCTGACCGCTTTGTCTAGCAGCGTCACAGTTCGCTAGCAGACAGTGGGCTTAAGCCGGGCGAGAAAGCGTTCCACCTCCATACCATAGGTGCCTGCGACGAACCTGATTTCAAGAGCGCGCAAGGTCACCTAAACATATTCTCAAACACTCATGGCTCCCTGTCAAAAGGCGGGAAACGCCTGGGGGACCTGCCCAATATCACGGTTGGTGATAACGGCAGTTTTGTTTGAGACCAGCTGCTACAGGTTTGGTTCGCCAGCGGCTTTAGCACGCTCGCGCATCGTGTCGATCGCCGCTGGAACCAGCTTAATCGCAGCCAAAACAGCGATCAGGCCGATTGGCACAATACCAATGGTCGCAAGAACACCAATACCAAGATCATCGCCGTTCCGCGCCGAGACATAGCCCGCGAGATACGGCCCCAGACCAAGCCCTAGCAGGGTCGTGCCGATAAAAAATGTCGCGGTTGCAGTGGCGCGCATTCGCGGCAGAACCAAGGTTTGCGTGGTCGCCGCAGCGGCTCCCAAAGCGGTGGCGGCTAGTGTCCCAGCAAAGAAATTTGCGATGTAGAAGACCGGCTGATTATCGGTGGTGAACATAATCAGCATAGCTGGCAGCGGCATTACCATGCCGAACAAGATCACCCAGACGCGTCCTGATGGAAAGCGCTTCTGCAAAGCGTCGGCGATCGCTCCCCCTAAAATAACCCCTAGGAAGCCAGCCGCAGCGCCAGGCCCGCCAATCCAGAAGCCAAGTTCGCTTTTAGGAATATCAAAGGTCCGTTCAGCGTATGGCGCGCCCCAGTACGACACTGAATAGGCCATAAATGCCACGGTAGAGTAGGCCAGGACTGTGGTCAGAAAAGCAGGCGATCCCCAGATCAGCTTAAAGGTCGCAGCGTCGCGCCCTCGCAATTCAGTTCCCCAGCAAAAGACTGAGTAGAGCCCAACTCCCAAAAACAACCATTGATCTGAAATCGCGGAAATGAACCGGCCAGCACCGCTGCCCAATAAGGACGTCAGGACATACCCAGCGGCAAATATGCTCGCGGCCACAGCGACGTTGACCGCAAGCGCGCCCATTCCACGGCGCGCAGCACCAATGAATGTGAAGGGTGGAATGACAGTGAACAGCTCTTGGAAGAAACCGGCGAACGGTTTTTCAACGGGCTTACTTTCAATACCGTCCATGGCGCCGCGTACCGGCTCGCGCAGGGTCAACACCCACACTGCAAGCAAAAGGCCTGGCAGGCCCACTGCAACGAAAGCAGCTTGCCATCCGACGAGACCCAATGGACCGCCACCAGGATAGGCGGCATTCCATTTCTCAACGATCAACCCGCCAATCAGCAGCGACAAACCACCACCGATATAGAGGCCCGAGCTATAAATGCTCAGCGCTGTCGCGCGCAGTCGGGGTGGGAAATAGTCGGAGATCAAGGAGTAAGCAGCGGGGCTCGCGCTTGCTTCACCTACGCCAACTCCAACTCTTGCCAATGTGAGTTGGGTGCCGTTTTTGGTGAAGCCAGAGAGCGCAGTCATCATTGACCATAGCGCAAGACCGAAGCTCATCAATCTGAGGCGCTTCCAACTGTCTGCTAGGCGCCCGAGCGGTATCCCAAACAAAGCATAGAACACTGCGAACGCTGTGCCGTATAGAAAGCCAAGATATTCGTCGCTAAGGCCGAAATCGGCCTTAATGTCATTTGCGAGGATCGAGAGAATCTGCCGGTCGATGAAGTTAAGCACATAGACCAAGACCAAAACACTTAGCGCATACCAGCTGTACGGTGGCACCGTATCCGGAGCCGCTTGTCCAGCGGCTGGGGCCTGTGTCTCTGCGGCTACGTCAGTCGATTGGGTCAAGCGATATCATTCCACAGCGACGGGTGCGTCAGTTGAATATGCAGTGGTATCGACAAGTCCCGCATCAGCAAAGCCTTTTCGGCGTAGCCTGCACGAATCGCACGCGCCGCATGCGGTCCCATCAGCCATCGGGTCATAGCAAGACCAGCTCAACGCCGGGTCCAGCCCGAGCCGATCACACTCCCGCGCAATGTCGGCTTTGGACATGTGTTGCAACGGCGCGTGGATAGTGAAGGGCGCACCCTCAACCCCTTGCTTGGTCCCAAGCCGGGCCGTTTCCGCAAAGCTCTCGATGAACTCTGGGCGGCAATCTGGATATCCTGAATAGTCGAGCGCATTTACCCCGATAAAGATGTCGCGGGCCGCAGCACTCTCTGCAAAAGCAGTAGTCAGCGCGAGGAAAACCAGATTGCGCGCTGGGACATAGGTGACCGGAATCTCATTGCCGGCCCCCGTCTTGGGAACATCGATATCATCAGTGAGAGCCGACCCGCCAAATTGACGCAGATCCAGCGGCAGAATGACATGGCGCCTCACATCGAGCTTAATCGCAATCTCCACGGCCGATTGAAGCTCACGCCGATGGCGCTGGCCATAGTCGATCGTCAGGGCATGCACCTCAAAGCCTTGCTCAAGTGCGAGGCTTGCACTGACCATTGAATCGAGTCCGCCCGACAGAAGGATAACGGCGGGTCGCTTGTTTTCGGTAAGGGTTGGAGTGTCGGTTAGTGGCATGCCAGAACCGCTAAGCGCGAACGGATATTCCCGCAAGCCGCCGTTTGCATTCTGAGCGCGATCGACAAGAGTCTAGCAGCTACTCACGCGCCGCGCCTCGGCGGAAAATTCGAAGGGGGCGCCCCCTTCAATCCCTTGGCTTTGGATCTGTACCAGAGTGTTGCTTTCGCGCCTGACATTAGTACGGCCATAGCCATTCCCGCGGCACGTATATTGGACGGTCACCTGCTGCGCGCCATCCTCAACAACAAAGCGATTGCAATTGCTTTCGCTGTGGCGAAGCTGGATCAGTTCCAGACCCGTGCGCATGCAGACCCGCCGAGTTTCCTCTCCTGCACCGCGAAAACGAATATCCCAAGCGCCCGGCTCCAACTCGCTCAGCATGGCCAAGTCAGCATTCTGCGCAGCTTCTTGAGCAGCAGCAGACAGGCCGAGCGAAAGCGAGCCAGCAACCAGCGCCATGCCTCCCAATCCTGTCAGTAGTGCTTTTCTCACGAATCTATACTTTCAAACCATTGTTGCAGCTTGAGTATACCATAGCCGCCCAATTACTTACAGAGCATGAACCGTGCTGTTTGCGCGACGAATCGTTTTAGGCAGAGATTGCGAATGCTTTTGAACAAAAGGCGCAATCCACCACGATCTCACCCTTTTCATCGCGCATCTCGGCGCGCTCTGCCTCGGGGAAACGCTGCAATACGCTCTCATAATGCTGCGCAGAGCACCGGCACCCCTTCGTAACCGGAAGGTTTGGCAAGGTCCGAACCTCGTCTTCTTCATGAAAGAGGCGCCATACGATGGCCTCTAACGAAAGCGCGGGGTCCAGCAGCTCGCTGTGCTTGATCGAGCCAGCAAGGATGGAAACATGCTCCCACTCTGGGTGATCCAAACGCGCGTGAAGCCGCTCGCGGCCCTCCTCACCATCGGGCAAATGCTGCGCCAGCAGGCCAGCTGCGCGGCAACCCTCGCTGCTTGCGCTCACCGCAACGCGCAGCAAAGTAGGCACTTGTTCGGATTGTGCAAAATAGCTCTCGCAAGCCTGCGCCAAAGTCTCTCCCTCCAGCGGAACAATGCCTTGATAGCGCCCCTGATCTCCGGTGACATCAAAGGTGAGTGCGAGATATCCCTTGCCAAACAGAGCGGCGAGTGACGGATTTGCGCCCAGCGAGCTCAGCTGTTCCGGGTCGAAATCGACATAGCCCCGCAGCGCGCCGTCTTTGTAGTCGCACACCAGCAAGCTGACCGCACCGGCGTCGGTCTGCGCCTGCATCGTGACTTGCGAACCCTCGTCCTTGAGTAGCGACCCGACCAAAGCTGTGACCACCAAAGCCTCAGCCAGCAAATGCGTGACCGGCGGGGGATAATCATGCGCGGCGAGGATCTCATCCAGCACATTGTCAAGTCGCACGATACGCCCGCGCGCCTCTCGCGCAGGGATCGTCCAGCTCAGCAAAGCGCCTGAATATGTCTCTTGGGTGTCGTCGATTGTAGTCATCGCAGCCGATATGGGGTGAGCAGGTGCGTTTCGCCAGAGCCACTCGCATTTCGGAGCTAGGAGGTTAGCTGATCAAAGCACCACAGCAGGATGGATTTCTGTGCGTGAATACGGTTTTCAGCTTCGTCGAAAACGACTGATTGGATCCCCTCGAAAACGTCCTCGCTTACCTCATCGCCGACATGCGCGGGCAAGCAGTGCAGGAACAGCGCGTCAGGTTTCGCCTGCGCCATTAGTTCGGCATTCACTTGAAACGGCGCCATAGCCGCGAGCTTCGCCTCGGCATGCTCCTGACCCATGGAAACCCAAGTGTCAGTCACAATCACATCCGCGCCGGATGCGGCCGCTTGCGGGTCTTGCGTCAGTGTGATGTGCGACCCGGATGAACGCGCCATATCCAGAAATTCGCTATCTGGTTCATAGCCGACCGGCGTGCCGACGCGGACATTGAACTTCATCAAAGCGGCTGCCTCGAGGATGGAATGCAGCACATTATTGCCATCACCCAACCAAGCAACTTCAAGCCCTGGCAAAGCCTTGCCATGCTCAATCACCGTGAGCAGATCCGCTACAATCTGGCACGGATGGGAGCGATCAGTCAGCCCGTTGATCACCGGGACTGTCGCGTGTTTCGCCAACTCCTCCGCCTTGGCATGATCATCAGTGCGGATCATGATACAGTCCACCATCCGGCTTAGCACGCGCGCCGTATCAGCAATCGTCTCGCCCCGGCCCAGCTGGCTAGTGGCGGTGTCGAGGATCAGCGTACTGCCACCCAATTGCCGCATGGCAATGTCGAAACTCACCCGGGTTCGCGTCGAGCTCTTTTCAAAGATCATCGCCAAGACTTTGCCCGCCAGCGGCGCATCTGCGTCTGGCTGACCTTTTGGCCAAGCGGCACGCGCAGCCTTGCGGTCCTGCGCGTCATTAATCATCGCGGCAATCGCATTGCCGCCCGCGTCCGAGAGATCGAGGAAATGCGGCATCGCTTTAGGCTGATTCGGGTGCTTCAAAACTGGCCGCGCCGGCTGAGAGCTTCTCGAAAAACTCATCAATCTCCGCATCGCCAATCACCAGCGGTGGGAGCAGACGCAAAGTCTGATCACCCGCCGCAACTGTCAGCAAATCGTGATTATCGCGCAGATGGACAAAGAAGGGACGGCTTTCGACCTTCATTCGAATGCCCAGCATCAGCCCCTTGCCGCGCACAAAATCAAACAGCTCAGGATAATTGCCAATGAACTGCTCTAGACGCGCGCGAATGCGGTCGCTCTTTTCGTTCACGCTAGCGAGGAACTCATCATTCGCAACCGCTTCCATCACCGCATTTCCTGCCGCCATCGCCAGCGGATTGCCGCCATAAGTCGAACCATGCGTGCCAAAGGTCATGCCGCGCGCCGCCTTTTCAGTGGCAAGACATGCGCCGAGGGGAAAGCCGCCGCCAATACCCTTGGCGCTCGCCATGATGTCGGGCGCAACGCCGTAATGCTCATAGGCGTAAAGCTTGCCGGTACGCGCGACGCCGCATTGTACCTCGTCAAACACCAGCATCAGATCATGCTCATCGCACAGATCGCGCAGGCCCTGAATAAAGGCATCAGAAGCAGGGCGAATGCCGCCCTCACCCTGAATTGGCTCCACTAGGAAGCCCGCGGTTTTGTCGCTCATCAATACCTTGGCACTGTCGAGATCGTCAAACTCAGCGTATTTGAAACCCTCCAGCATAGGATGGAAGCCAGTGTGCATTTTCGTTTGGTTCGAGGCACTGATCGTCGCCATTGTCCGCCCGTGAAAAGCGTTACTGAAAGTAATCAGCTCTGTCCGGTTGGAATCGCCATCGGCATGTTGATGATAGGCACGCGCAGTCTTGATCCCCGCCTCCACTGCCTCGGCGCCAGAATTGGTGAAGAAGACTGTGTCGGCAAACGTCTTATCAACCAGCCGCTGCGCCAGCTCTTCGCCCTGCGGGCTGCCATAGAGGTTGGAGACATGCATCAGCGTCTCGGCCTGTTTCTGGATAGCGCCAATCAAGCCCGGATGACTATGCCCCAGAAGGTTCACCGCAATACCGCTGGCGAAATCGAGATAGCGCGTGCCATCCTCATCAATCAGATGACAATGCTCGCCCTTGACTGGGCGCACTCCGCAACGCGGATAAACGGGCATGAGCGGTGTGATGGACATTATTCCTCCAGATTGATCCCAATTCTATCGGCCAGCAAATTTGGCCCATCGAATACAAACTCAAACACAAATGGCGGCCCCTAATGGGAACCGCCATTCGCTTTGTTCAGCTGATCTATGCCCTCTTATGCGCCGGGTCAAACTTGGGTCAAACCCCAGTCAAACTCAAACCGCGAGGGGCAGCCTCATTCCGGTGCTGGAACGAGATTGACCGCTGAATATTTGCCGCGTCGGTCGACCTCAAGATCGAACTCGAAGCGCTCGCCTTCGTTGATGCCAGCAAGGCCGGACCGCTCAACTGCGCTGATATGGACAAATGCGTCCGGCTGGCCGTCTTCGCGTGTGAGGAAGCCGAAGCCCTTCACAGAGTTGAAGAACTTGACCGTGCCAACCGCCTTGTCACCGGTCAGCTCACGCTGAGGCGCTTCGGGCTTGCTTTCAACAGCCACAACTTCGCCGACAATCTGAAGATCTTGCGCAGAGACTTTGCCACCGCGGTCAACCAGATTGAACTCCAGCCCTTGACCTTCGCCAAGCCCTTCCAGGCCAGCACGTTCAACCGCGCTGATATGGACAAAGATGTCCTCGCCGCCGGCCTCTTGTTGAATAAAGCCGAAGCCTTTTTGCGAGTTGAAGAACTTCACTGTGCCTTTGCCAGTGCCAACAACTTGTGCGGGCATACGATCACCGCCGCCGCCACCAAAGCCGCCTCCGCCGCCTGGGCCACGACCACCGCCACCACCACCGCGGAAACCACCGCCGCCGCCACGATCACCGCCAAAGCCGCCTCGGTCACCGCCGAAGCCGCCACCGCCGCCGCCGCGGTAACCACCGCCGCCGCCGCCTTGCGGAGCAAAACCGTCCGGTGCACCGCCGCCAAACGGATCGTAGCTCTCTTCGCCAATGTTGTCCCGCTTGTCCCGTCCCTTGCGACGGCCTCTATCGTAACCCATGATAAAATTCGTATCCTAATTCACGCACCCCAAGCAGATGTTTTAACGAGCCAGTGAACGGGGGCGCATTTACCACCGGCGCGCGCAAAAGTAAGAATCACAGATGGAAAACCCACTTTGTACACGTCATCATACCGCAAATTATGAGATATGCGAATGATTTACCATCTCTTACGCTGAATAGCGCAAGTTTATGACATTTTGACACGCTGATTGCCCTTCGGCATGAGGGGCAGAGGGGCTTCTGCGCGCACTTTACTTGATGCTGTCTTCGCCCCGCGCCTTTGTTAAATGGTCCATGCCCACATGTGAGTGGCCAGAGTAGAAGTGATCCAAAATCATGAGCGATTTTCGAAAATTATCAGATACCGTTCTCGCCAGCCCCCAAATCACGCCTGAGATTATTAGCGAGGCAAAAGAACTCGGCGTTACGGCCATAATCAACAATCGCCCCGATGATGAAGAGGCAGGCCAACCTGCCGGCGGAGAGATCGAAGCAGCCGCGCAAGCAGCGGGCATGGATTATGTCGCAATTCCAGTAACATCGGCTGGCTTTAGCGAACCGCAAGTCGAGGCGATGACTGAAGCGCTCGCTGGAACACAGGGCAAGGTGCTTGCCTTCTGCCGGTCAGGCACACGTTCAACGCTGCTGTGGTCGCTTGCCCAAGCCGCGGCTGGCAAAGACCCCGACGCGATCACCGCAGCAGCACGCGGCGCAGGGTATGACGTGTCGCCTATCCGCCCGGCAATGGACATGTTTGCTGCTCGTTCTAAAGGCTAGTTCTACTGCCGGTAATCGAGCGGCGGATCACGGTCACCCAAGAGCGATTTATACTGATAGTTCGGCCCGCGCGCAGCTTCGAACTCCGCTCGCGCAGCCTCGCGCAACCCTTCATTGCTGAACAGTTCCACCGCCATAAGCGTCATCGCTTTCGCGGCAAGCTGAGTGCCTTTGAAACCAATCGAATGGCCACTTGCGGCGACCGCTTGCCAGCTGTGCGCGCTCGTTCCGGGCACCCAAGTGGCTGTGCGCACACCAACGGTCGGCGTTGTCCAGGAAACATCGCCAACATCGGTTGAGCCATAGCCAAGCGATTTCGAATAGGGGCCGATTTCCCCTGCACTTTCCAGCGGTTTCGCTGCATCGCCAAGAGACTTCTGCAGTTCTGCTGCCCAAGCGCGCTCTTCAGCGGTGTATTCAACGCCGCCAAGCGAGCGCAATTTGCTGTCCATAACTTTCGCCAGAGTCTCATTTACCAGAAGCGGGTTGTTACCGTGAATGACCTCCCAATCGACCTCGGTGCCCGTGCCGATCGCTGCCCCGCGCGCCGCATTTTCCAGCCGCTTCCAGATTTGCTCAACTCCAGCCGGGTCGGGGTGGCGAACATAATAAAACACCTCAGAAAAATCGGGCACCACATTAGGAGCATTCCCGCCTGAGGTGATGACGTAATGCATACGCGCATCCTGCGGCATATGCTCATGCATCATGTTGGCCATCATGTTCATCGCCTCGGCGCCGTCGAGCGCCGAGCGCCCGCGCTCCGGCGCACCAGCGGCATGGGCTGAGATGCCCTTGAAGCGGAATTTGGCAGAGCGATTGGCAAGGCTGGTTTGCGCCGCCGCGCTATTCTCATCATCGGCATGCCAGTGGATCGCGACATCCACATCCTCGAACAGGCCTGCGCGCGTCATATAGACTTTGCCCGATCCGCCTTCTTCGGCTGGCGTGCCATAGAACCTGATGCGGCCAGGCTTGCCCATAAATTCGAGCCATCTCTTCACCGCGATCGCCGCCGTCAGCGACCCGGCACCAAACAGATTGTGCCCGCAGGCGTGGCCTGCATGTTTGCCAGCAATCGGATCACGCGACGCAGAGGTCGATTGATTGATACCGGGCAGCGCGTCCATTTCCGCCATGATGGCGATGACCGGGCCGCCTTCGCCCCATTCGGCAGTAAATGCGGTTGGGATGCCCGCAACGCCGGGCGTGATGCGAAATCCCTCGGCCTCCAGCTCATCGCTCAAGAGCTTGCTCGTGCGCGTCTCCAGATAGCCAAGCTCCGCCCACTCCCACAATTGCATCGCGACGCGCGCGGTGCGCTCTTCCTGAGAATCCACAAACTGCTCCGGAGTGATTGCGGGAGCTCCCTCGGCATAGGCAGGTGCCCAAGCCATCAGGCTGGCAAGAACGGCAAAGCGCAGGCTGGACTTTTTCATGAATTCTCTCCCCAAGTCCCTCATACTTGCCGCAAAGCGGGGCCCATGCCAAGCATGGTGTGTTATGGAAATACCGCCCTCACTTCTACAATTTGGCGGATCGCTAATCGCGATTGTCCTGCTGGCGGGCTTGGCGTGGAAGCTGGGCTTAGGCCAATCGCCGCGCCTGATTACCGACGGCGATGCTCGGCGCGCGGCGGATGAAGTTGTCTCCGGCTTTATCGCTAAGGAGATCGCGCTGGACCGGGAAGGTCGCGGGGCATTGGTAAAAGATGCGGCCGGACGGATCATCGCGCTGCGCCAGCATGGCTCGCATTTCGCCGGGCGCGAACTCTCGGCTGACGCCAGCGCGCGGATCAAGGATGGCGCGCTGCATATTGCAACGGGAGAGCAGCGTTTCGGCGATATCTCCTTGATCATTGTTAATGAGGCGGCTTGGGCAGACGCCATCGAGGCGCTAAGGACATCAACAGATGCCTGATTTCTCACCCACCGATTATGCTGTGCCGCTCTTCGTGCTTGCGATTTTGGCGGAGATGATCTGGTCGCGCTACAAACGGCCAAACGCTTACGAACCCAAAGATACGCTGATCAGCCTCAGCTTTGGTTTGGGCAGCACGGTCGCGGGCCTCCTCTTCGGCGGGTTCGCGGTGCTCGTCTTCGTCGAGGCCTATGAATACCGGCTGTTTGATTTCGGCCCAGAATGGTGGAGCATTTGGTGGGCATGGCCGCTGTGCTTCGTGCTCGACGATCTCAAATATTACTGGGTTCACCGTGCTGGGCATCGCATCCGCTGGATGTGGGCGGCCCATGTCAATCACCATTCGAGCCAGCACTACAACCTCTCAACCGCGCTCCGGCAAACGTGGACAGGCACTTTCACCTTCGGCCTGCTATTCGCGCTGCCGCTGGTGTTGCTTGGCTTCCATCCAGGCATGATTGCGATCGCTGGCGGTTTTAATCTGATCTATCAGTTTTGGATCCATACCGAGGCAATTGACCGGATGCCGCGCTGGTTCGAAGCGGTGATGAACACGCCAAGCCATCACCGCGTCCACCACGCCACCAATCCGCGCTATCTCGACCGCAATTATGCTGGCGTCTTCATCATATGGGACAAGATGTTTGGCACGTTTGAGCCGGAAACCGAGGAGGAGCAGATCCGCTATGGCATCGTCAAGCAGCTCGGTAGCTTCAATCTGCTCTGGGCGGTGTTCCACGAGTGGATCGGGATGGTGAGCGATATCTGGCGCGCGCCATGGCGGCACAAGCTGTCGTATTTGCTGCGCGAGCCCGGCTGGACTCACGATGGCAGTCGCGACACCAGCGATATGATCCGCGCACGTTGGTTGGCGGCGGGAAAGGCTCAGAACGAGGCTGATGATCGAGCCGCCAACACTACCGAGCAAGAAGAATCGATTGCAGCGCAGCGAAAGCCTGCTTAACCTTTCCGTAAAGGAGAGGTCATGTCGGGAACTTTGTCAGAGTCTTTGGACGAATTTGATGTCATCGTCATCGGTGGCGGCAGCGCGGGCAGCGCGGTAGCCGGACGCCTAACCGATGCTGGCAAGAGCGTCTGCCTGCTGGAAGCTGGCGGCCGCAATAACAACATGCGGGTGAAAACACCTGGCCTCATGCCGTTCCTTCCAAAGAAGAGCAATTACCGCTTCGACACGGTTCCTCAAAAGGGCCTCAATGGACGCATCGGCTATCAACCGCGCGGCAAAGGCCTTGGCGGATCGAGCGCGATTAACGCTATGGTCTATATTCGCGGTAACCGCTGGGATTATGACAATTGGGCAAAGCTGGGCTGCGAAGGCTGGGCCTATGATGATGTGCTGCCATACTTCAAACGCGCGGAAAACAATGTGCGCGGAGAGGATGAGTTTCATGGCGGCGATGGACCGCTGCATGTTTCGGACCAGAAATGGGTCAATGTCGGCAGCCTCGCTTTTGTCGAGGCGGCGGCGCAGCTTCAGCTGCCTCGCAATAAAGACTTTAACGGAGCAGAGCAGGCCGGATTTGGCCTATACCAAGTCACCCAGAAAAAGGGCGAGCGTTGGTCCGCTGCGCGCGCTTACATAGAGCCCAAGCGCGGCCACCCCAATCTCGACACGCGCATTGGCGTAACCGTCCAGCAGATTGAGATCGACGCAGACACCAAGCGCGCCAATGGCGTGACTTATTCGGTCGGCGGCAAGCGCCGCACCATTCGTGCACGCGGCGGCGTAGTGCTTTCAGCGGGCGCGTTCAATAGCCCGCAAGTGCTGATGCTGTCGGGTATTGGCCCGGGCAAACATCTGAATGAACACGGGATCAGCGTGCGCCGCGATTGCGCCGCTGTCGGCTCCGATTTGCAAGACCACATTGACTACGTCTCGAGCTGGGAGACTGAGAGCAAAGACTTCATCGGTGACAGTCTAGCGGGCACGGCGCGCATGGCCAAAGCGATCATCGAGCATCGCCGCAAACGCACTGGCATTATGACAACGCCCTATGCCGAGGCGGGGGGATTTTGGACGGTCGGCAAAGACGCACCCGCGCCTGATGTGCAGTGGCATTTTGTGCCCGCCATGCTGGAAGATCATGGCCGCGAGAAAGTGAAAGGGCACGGGTTCTCACTGCACGCCTGCGTGCTGCGTCCGGAAAGCCGAGGCACAGTGCGGCTGGCGGACCGCGATGCGCGCAGTGCGCCGGTGATTGACCCCAATTTCCTGGATGATGAGAAGGATATTGCCGTGCTGCGCGAAGGTGTGCGCCTATCGCATCGGATCGCAAGCTCACCTGCGCTTTCCATTTATGAACCCAAGGATCGCTATCCGGTTGACCTTGATGATGATGATGCGCTCGATACGCTGATCCGTGACCGCTCGGACAGCGTCTATCACCCCGTTGGCACCTGCCGCATGGGCGGCGAAAAGGACAGCGTGGTTGATCCGCAGCTGAAAGTGCGCGGCGTGGAAGGGCTATGGGTGGCCGATGCCTCGATCATGCCGCGGCTGGTCTCGGGCAATACGAATGCACCGAGCATTATGATCGGCGAACGCTGCGCGGATTTTGTGAACGCCGCGCTTAGTTAGTGTTTCGAACCCGCTAGGGTTCGCGAGGGCGACTGCCCGTCGCGCCTTATGGCGCGGAAGCCAAGTGAGCGGATGCGAACGCCGGCGCTTGAGGCAAAACGAAAAACCGGCTCCAAATAAAAAATAGGCCAGAGCTCTATGCTCTGGCCTGGTAGTCTTATGTTCGCAGGAGGAACATCGGTAGGCGGGGCCGCCTGAGAGAGGAGAGAGAGAAGATGACCCCGCCAAACTTGAATTTCAGTTTGGCAGCACCCGCGGGAGGTGAGAGCGAGTAATCACACTCCCTGCGGATGCCCCAGTATTAGTTATAGGCGCGCTCTCCGTGTTCGGAGATGTCGAGCCCGTCGACCTCGGCCTCTTCAGTGACCCGCAGGCCGATGATTGCCTTGACGATCATCGCCGCGACCAGCGTGCCGATACCGGCCCATGCAATCGTCACCAAGACACCGTATGTCTGGATGCCGAGCTGTGCGCCAACACCGATTGAGCCATCGCCGGGGCCGCCGATCCATGGCTGGTAAACAACCGCAGTACCGATCGCGCCAACGATGCCGCCAACGCCGTGAATACCGAAAGCATCAAGGCTGTCGTCATAGCCGAACTTGGCTTTGACTTTGGCTACGAAGAAGTAGCAGACGATGGATGACAGGATGCCGAGCAAGATGGCGCCGAAAGGCCCGCTGTTACCAGCCGCAGGCGTTACCGCGACCAGGCCAGCGATCACGCCGGAGCAGAAGCCCAAGGCGCTGCCTTTATGACCAGCCATCTTCTCGATAACCATCCAGGTGAGCGCACCCGCAGCAGTCGCCACGAAGGTGTTGATCATCGCAAGGCCCGCAGAGCCGTCTGCTTCCAATGCAGAGCCTGCGTTAAAGCCGAACCAACCAACCCAGAGCAAGCCTGTACCGATCATGGTCATTACCATGGAGTGGGGCGGCATTGGCTCATTGGGATAGCCACGACGTTTGCCGAGAAGGTATGCGAGGACGAGGCCCGAGATACCGGCGTTGATATGCACGACGGTACCGCCAGCAAAATCAAGCGCACCGTCTGCGAAGAGCAGCCCACTCGCACCCGCATCGCCACCATCGAACCACACCATGTGCGCAATCGGGAAGTAGACGATCGTCAGCCAGATCGGCACGAACGCCATCACCGCGCTGAATTTCATCCGCTCTGCCGTCGCGCCCAGAATGAGCGCAGCGGTGATCGCCGCGAAGGTCATCTGGAAGCTGATGAACACATATTTGTTGATGACTTCATCGGTAAAGGTCGCTGCCGTACTGCTTGCATCGGTGCCTGCGAGGAAATAGCTCCCCCCGGCAATGAATGAACCGAGCGGTTCAGGATAAGCAGTATCGCCGAAAGCGAGCGAATAGCCCCACATCACCCAAATGAGCATGGCGAGACATGCCGTCGCGCCAATTTGCGTCATGGTGGAGAGCATGTTTTTGGACCGTGTCAGGCCGCCATAAAATAATGCCAGACCCGGCAGGATCATAAGCAGCACCAGTACGGTGGCGGTCATCATCCAGGCATTGTTACCCGGATTAGGAACAGCTTCTGCCGCCTCCTGAGCCACCGCAGCAGTGCTGGCGAAAAGTGAAAATCCGAGAGCCGCAGCACCCGAAACAAGATTACGTAGTTTCATGAGTTGTGCTCCCCTCATCACAGCGCAGTATCGCCGGTTTCGCCTGTGCGAATCCGTGTTGCGTTGGCGAGATCAAGAACGAAGATCTTACCGTCGCCGATGGCATCGGTGCTGGCGGTTTGCTGAATGGTCTCGACGACTTGCGGCGCGAGATCATCGGCAGCGGCAATCTCCAACTTCACTTTAGGAAGCATGTTGGTGGAGTATTCTGCTCCGCGATAAATCTCAGTCTGGCCTTTTTGACGGCCGAAACCCTTAACTTCTGAAACGGTCATGCCCGCGACGCCGATGGCGCCAAGCGCCTCGCGTACTTCGTCGAGCTTGAACGGCTTGATGACGGCGATGATATATTTCACGCTGTAAAAGCCCCCTTATTGGCACGCCGGACCCGTTTCCGGCTTCGCATATGCAGCAAAGGCCGTGCCAAACGCGAAGCGCAGTATTTTTACTGGGTTTTTTGAGCGAGCGCGCAACAATTTAGCAAGATTGCTGCCTAAATAATAATCGCCAGCCTAATTATTGTGCAGGGTGAATGCTGCTTCGACAGGCAAATGGTCAGAAGCGACCGCTGCTAGGCGCGAATGATGCACGCCGTGCTCCTCCACTGCCCAGTCCGCCGATGCCACAATGCGGTCAAGCCGCGCGAGCGGCCGGCGCGAGGGAAAGCTGCGCCCGGGGCTGATCACCTGCCAGTTCGGGCCGAATTCGCGCATTGCGCCAGTCATCCGCCCCCATTGGTTGAAGTCGCCCATAATCACTGTCGGAAGAGCCTCTTGTGCCGTTGCAATATGGCCAAGAAGTGCGCGCACCTGATCTCGGCGGCGCAGGCCCGACAAGTCAAGATGCGTACCTATCACACGGATAGATTGCCCCTCGACCTTCACCACCACGCCAGCGGCTCCGCGCGGCTCCAGCGTGGGCAGGTCCAGCGCCTCCGCCGATACGATCTCCATGCCTCGCCGCACGAGTAGCGCATTGCCATGCCAGCCCAGACTACGCGGACGCCGCGCGACCGGCGCAGCCCGCCACGGCGTATCATCGAGCGCCGAACGCTGGATAACGCTCGCCCGCTCGCCGAGCCGCATGTCGACTTCTTGCAAAGCGATGATATCGGCATCCACTTCCCGCAGCACGGCAAGAATGCGCTCAGGATCGCGTCGCCCATCCAGCCCGACGCCCTTGTGAATATTATAGCTGGCGAATTTCAGCTGCATGGCTTTTTGAATGCAGGCGCGCCGCTAGTCACCGGCAAAGAAACGATCCGGCGGGGTCACTGGAAGACCGTCAATGCTTGTGTTGCGACCTTTCTGCTTCGCGACCCACTCTTCCGGATCAGACTGGCGATGCGCCTTTTGCAACGTGCCACGCTCATCCTCAAACGCCATAAAGGGCACGCCCCAGCCGCAAGAGGTCTGGACGCTCTCTACCGCAATGTCGAAGATCTGCCGCGTGCCGGGGAGCAGCTTGAAGTGCTCTGCAAGTTCATCCCATTTGGCATCCCCCGGCAACACCGGCTTACCCCGGCCATATATGCGCAAGATCAGCGCAGGCCGGTCAAAATTGGTGACCATAATGGTGATGCGCCCGCCATCCTCATGCGGGTCCGCCACAAGATGCGCATGCGTCTCATTGCCTGACCCAGCAAGGTCGAGATAGGCCACACGGTCCGGCGCGATCACCCGAAACGCATCATAGCCTTTGGGGCTCAAATTGATCCGCGCATCGGGCGCTGAAGTCGCAACAAAAAAAACCGGCTGCTTGGCGAGCATCGCGATGTGCTTGTCATTCAGCGTATCGAAAAACTCAGCCATCGGGGTCGCTCCTTAAATGGGTAAAGCGCGCTTACAGAAACTCAGCTAACGTCGCCATGAACCGGTCGAATTGGTCATGGTGGAGCCAGTGGCCCGCCTTCTCAAACTCAATCACCTTAGCATTATTGAAATGCGCGATCCGGCCATCCTTCTCAGGATTTGAGGCCCAGCTATCCGCGCCATAGAGCAGCAATGTCGGTGCGGTAATTGCGCCCCACACCTGTTGCAGGAACTCATCCGCAATATCCTCAACACCCCAAACATTGAGATGCGGGTCGAACTTCCACGTATAGGTCCCATCCTCATTCCGGTTAACACCGTGAATGGTTAGATGGCGTGCCTGCTCCTCAGTAAGATAGCTGTTTTCCTCGATCATCCGAGCGAAAGCGGCCTCGATGGTCTCATATTTGCGCGGGCTGCGCCCGGCCGCCTTGCGCTTCTTCTCGATCCATTCCGCCATGCGCTCAGGGTACGGCGTTGAGCGCTGTTTCGCTTGCCATTCCGGGCTTGGCCCCAACCCCTCAATCGCGACAATCTTGGTGACCATATCGGGGAACATCCCCGCATAGCGCAGCGCGACATTGCCGCCCATCGAGTGACTGACAATTGTCACTGGCCCAACGCCCAGTTGATGCACCAATTGCGCCAGATCATAGACCATATCGTTGGAATTGTAGTTACCGTCCGACACCCAATCGCTGTCGCCGTGACCGCGATGATCCATCGCCACAACGTGCCAATCATCGCGCAGCTCTTGCGCTACCCAATCCCAACTGCGCGCATGATCGCGCCCGCCATGGACCAGCACCAGCGGCGGCTTACCCCTGTTACCCCAGTCGAGATAATGCAGCTTGAGCCGCTGCGAGATGTAGATCTGCGAAGTGGGGCCGGAAGTAGAAGAAGATGCGACGCTCATGCCGCACCCATGCCGCGAAGTTGCGCGGCCCGCAACCTCACCTTTCTTTGGTCGCGCTAAAGACAAGCGCTGTGTTCTTTTCCTGGGCGTAATTCACGTCCCATGGGCTCTTCGCCATGAAGACGAGATCACCATCGCGGTCGCGCGCGAGATTGGCGCGGTTAAAGCCCTCGAACTCGCTCAAAGCCTCGTCCGGGCCGGAGACCCAGCGCGCAGTCGCAAAGGGCGCCGCCTCCAGCTTCGCCTCAACCTTATATTCAGCCGAGAGCCGTGAAATCAGCACTTCAAGCTGAAGTTGACCGACCACGCCGACCACCCATTGCGCGCCGATTTCTGGGTAGAAGACCTGGATCACACCCTCTTCAGACAGGTCATCCAATGCCTTGCGTAACTGTTTGGTTTTGGTCGGATCGACCAGCGCAACGCGTCGCAAAATCTCCGGCGCAAAATTGGGCAGACCAGTAAAGCGGACCTGATTTTTCTCAGAAAGAGTATCCCCAACCCGCAAAGTGCCGTGATTGGGAATGCCGATGATATCACCCGCCTCGGCTGTGTCGGCAAGCTCGCGGTCTTGCGCGAAAAACAGAATGGGCGAGTGGATTGCGATTGGCTTGCCCAGGCCCGATGGCGTCAGTTTCATGCCCCGCTTAAAAGTGCCGGAAACCTGCCGCATAAAGGCGATCCGGTCCCGGTGATTGGGGTCCATATTCGCCTGAACTTTAAAGATGAAGCCGGTTACCTCGTCGCGGCTTGGCGAAATTTGCTCATCACCAGCGGGCTGCGGGCGCGGCGGCGGCGCATATTTCGCAATCGCCTCAATCAATTCAGTCACGCCGAAATTCTTAAGCGCGGAGCCGAAGTAAACCGGCGTCAGATCGCCACCACGATAAGCATCGAGATCAAACTCAGGATAGCCGATCTGCGCGAGCTCAATTTCTTCCGCGAACATCTCCGGGATCGCCGGGTCTGCATCGCGCGTGCCCAGAAACTCTTTCGACGGACCCTCTGGCCGCGCAACCGCGCCGGTCGCAAAGTCGAGCACACCCTCAAACTGGCCGCCCATACCCACGGGATAGGCTTGCGGCGACACATCCAGCGCGAGCATGTCGGCGATCTCATCGAGCAGCTCAAAAACGGGCCGTCCCTCACGGTCGACTTTATTGACGAAGGTGATGATCGGCACGCTGCGCAGGCGGCACACCTCAAACAGCTTGCGCGTCTGCGGCTCAATGCCTTTCGCGGCGTCAATGACCATGATGGCAGAATCGACGGCGGTTAGCGTGCGGTACGTATCCTCAGAGAAATCCTCGTGCCCCGGCGTGTCGAGCAGGTTGAAGGTCACGCCCTCTCTTTCAAATGTCATCACACTGGACGTGACCGAGATGCCGCGTTGCTGCTCGATCTTCATCCAGTCAGAACGGGCTCGCCGCTGATCGCCGCGCGCCTTCACCTCGCCCGCGAGATGGATCGCGCCGCCGGTCAGCAGCAGCTTTTCCGTCAGCGTAGTCTTACCTGCATCAGGGTGGGAAATGATCGCAAAGGTGCGGCGGTTCGATGGGGTGTCTGACATCAGAAAACAGGCCGTGCGGGCTTACCCGCGCAGTTCCGCCCCCTGTTTCGCAGCCGCTGCCACCACCTTGTCAGAAATCGCTTTGATTTCCTCATCGGTGAAGGTCTTTTCGCCAGGTTGTAGTGTCACCTCGATGGCAATGCTCTTCTTACCCTCGGGCACTCCCTGACCCGCAAACACATCGAAGATTTGTGCATCGACGATGGCCTGCTTGTCCGCGCCTTTCAGCGAGCGAAGCAAATCACCCGCCGCCAGGTCAGCTGGAACGAGGAAAGCGAAATCACGCGTGATCGCTTGCAGAGCAGGCGGCGCATAAGATGCGCGGGCAAAGCTAGCAGCGCCCTTTTTGGCAGGGATCGTATCGAGGTGAATGCCGATGGCTGCAACCGGCACATCAATATCAAACGCGGCCAGCGTCTTGGGGTGGATCATACCAAAACTGGCCAGCTGGTTTTTCGGACCAAGCCGCAAGGTCGCCGATTGGCCAGGGTGATAGACATCGCCCGCCTCGCCCATCACCATCAGCTTATCAACCGGAGCGCCTGCCGAACGCAGCAGCTCAAGGCACACCGCTTTCGCATCATAGGCATCGAAGCTCCTGGCTTTGCCGCTGGCCCAGCTGCGCCCATCGCGCTCTCCCGCCAGCACGGCAACCAATGTCGGATGCTCGCCATCGGCCAAATAACGACGGCCAATCTCGAATAGACGCACTGCTGAGGCACCGCGATGAAGATTGCGTTGAACCGCCGATAAGAGGCCCGGCAAAAGCGAAGGCCGCATGACTTTCATGTCCTCGCTAATCGGATTGTCGAGCACCCAGCGCCCGCCGCCAATATGCGCGGCCTGTTCCTCGGAGATAAACGACCATGTGATCGCTTCATGGAGGCCCGTTGCCGCCGCGGCGCGGCGCAGCTTGCGTTCGCGCAGCTGATCAGCGCTGGCAGTGGGTTTCGCCACACCTTCGGCGCGGGGCAAAGTAACGCTGGCGACATTGTCGAGGCCGTGAATTCGCACGACTTCCTCGACCAGATCCGCTGATCCTTCGATGTCATGGCGGCGCGGCGGACAGGTGACTTTCCCGTTTTCTGGCCAATCATCCGCGACTTTGAAATCGAGGCTCTCGAGAATTGCGCGCTGCGTCTCTGCGGGCACCTCAACACCGCCCAATCGCGCGGTAAGGCCAGAGTCAAATTCGATCACTTTTGGCTCAGTTGGCGCTGCGCCCGCGCGGGTCACTTCGCTTGCCATTCCGCCGCCCAGCTCAACGATCAGCCCAGTAAGCAGATCAAGCCCGTCGTCTAGAAACTCAGGATCAACGCCGCGCTCAAACCGCGTGCGCGCATCAGAGGCAAGGCCGAGCTTGCGGCCTGTCACGCCAATGCGCGGCGGGTTGAAATAGGCGATCTCAAGCAGGACATCGGTAGTGTCCTTCGAGCATCCCGAATGCGCGCCGCCCATAATGCCCGCAATGTCATGCACGCCCGCATCGTCAGCAATAACGGTCATGCTATCGTCAAGCGTATAAGTCTTGTCATTGAGCGCGACGACTTGTTCGCCATCCTTGGCACGCCGCGCGAAGACCGCGCCCGACAGTTTTGCCAGATCATGGGCATGCGCGGGACGGCCATAGGCCAACATCAGATAGTTGGTCAGGTCGACAATCAGCGAGATCGGCTTTTGACCAGCGCTTTGCAGGCGCTGCTGCAGCCAGTCAGGCGATGGAGCGTTTTTGACGCCCGTGATCACGCGGCCATAAAACGCCGGGCACCCTTCGGCGTCGTCCGTGCGGATCTCAACCGGGCATTCACCCACCGCGGCAAATCTTGGCATCGCAATCGGTTTGAGCGTGCCCAGACCTGCCGCCGCAAGATCGCGCGCAATGCCGTACACGCCCATGCAATCGGGGCGGTTTGGCGTAATCGCAACGTCAATAATCGGCGAGGAGCCATGATAATCGGCAAAGCTATGGCCGACGCTCGCATCATCCGGCAGCTCGATAATTCCGTCATGATCATCGCCCAACTCCAACTCGCTGACAGAGCACATCATGCCGTTCGATTCGACGCCGCGAATGGCGCTCTTGCGGAGCTGCATCCCGTTCGATGGGACCACTGCCCCGGGGAGGCCGAGCACACCTTTCATGCCCGCGCGGGCATTGGGCGCGCCGCACACGACTTGGAGTGGATCGCCGTCTCCCGTGTCGACAGTCAGCACTTGCAGCTTGTCCGCATCGGGGTGCTTTTTCGCGGTCAGCACTTCGGCGACCGTAAAGCCGGCCAGCGTTTCTGCCGGATCTTCAACGCCCTCAACCTCAAGCCCAATGGCATTGAGCGCATCCGTGATCTCGCTCAATGAAGCAGTGGTTTCGAGGTGATCTTTGAGCCAGGTTACTGAGAACTTCATGACGCTGCTCCCACACCGGCGGAAAGCGTGGGTTGATCAAACGGGCTGAAGCCATAATGCGAGAGCCAGCGCGCATCGCCGTCAAAGAAGGCGCGCAGATCATCCATGCCATATTTCAGCATGGCGAGCCGGTCGACGCCGACGCCAAAGGCAAAGCCCTGCCATTCTTTAGGGTCCAGCCCCGCGTGTTCGAGCACGCGCGCATTGACCATGCCGCTGCCGAGCAATTCCATCCATTCGTGCCCCGGATCATCGCCCGATCCTCCTACCACGCGGCGTCCGCCTTCTTTGGCGTAGCCGACATCGACCTCGACTGACGGCTCGGTAAAAGGAAAATATGACGGGCGCAGGCGCAAGACGATATCGTCGCGCTCGAAGTAGGCCTTGAGGAAGGTCTCCAGCGTCCATTTGAGATGTCCGAGATGGATGTCCTTATCGATCACCAGCCCCTCAACCTGATGGAACATCGGCGTGTGTGTCGCGTCGCTATCGCTGCGATAAACCCGGCCTGGTGCGATCAAGCGGATTGGCGCGCCTTGGACGACCATGCTGCGGATCTGCACTGGCGATGTGTGCGTGCGCAGCAGCATGCGGTTCCCATCCGCATCATTGTCAGATTCCGGGAAGTAAAACGTATCATGCATCGCTCGCGCGGGATGGTTTTCATCCATGTTAAGCGCTGTGAAATTGTGCCAATCGTCCTCAACCTCTGGGCCGGTCGCGACAGTGAAGCCGAGGTCCGCGAAAATCTCCGCCAGCTCATCCATGACCTGGCTAACAGGGTGGACACTGCCTCGCGGAGCATCGGGCGCTGGCAAGCTTAGGTCCAGCGTTTCGCTTGCCAGACGCGCTTCAAGCTCCTCTGCCTCCAGCGCTTCCCTGCGAGTGGTCAGCGCATCGCTAACCGCCGCGCGCAGCGCCTGAATCTTCGGGCCCTCGCTCTGCCGCTCTTCGGGCGTCATCTTGCCCAACGTCTTGAGCAGCGCCGAAACCGAACCCTGTTTCCCCAAAAATTCGACCCGCAAAGCCTCTAAAGCAGCGGCATCATCAGCCGCCTCAATCCGCGCGATCGCCTCGCTTTGCATACTTGTTAGGTCAGTCATGGGTCACTTCATTTATGCAGGTGTTTGAATCGGTTTCAGGCCCTAGCGCCGGGAAGCCGCGAGCCCAAACGAAAAAGGGCGACCCGTTTTGGAGCCGCCCTTTTGCAATATCGCAGGTGTCCCGAGCGGTTAGGCGGGAAGAGCGTCTTTCGCCTGCTTGATGATCGCGGCAAATGCAGCGCTTTCATTCATAGCGAGGTCAGCCATAACCTTACGATCAAGCTCAATACCGGCGAGCTTCACGCCGTGCATAAACTGAGAGTAGGTGAGGCCTTCTGCGCGAACCGCTGCGTTGATCCGCTGGATCCACAATGCGCGGAAGCTGCGCTTCTTAACTTTGCGATCGCGATAGGCATATTGGCCAGCCTTCTCGACGGCCTGACGCGCGATGCGAATAGTGTTCTTGCGGCGACCGCGATAGCCCTTGGCTTGATCGAGTAGACGCTTGTGCTTCTGGCGTGTGGTCACGCCGCGTTTAATGCGAGGCATATCAGTATATCCTTTATTCGTTTAGCTGCGGCCCAAAGCCGCTGCGTGCGTCAACCCAAACCGTAGGGCGCCCATTTTTTGATGGTCTTCGTATCAGCATCGGAGACCACTTCGGTACCACGGTTCTGGCGGATATACTTTGAATTGTGGCTCATCAGACGGTGACGCTTGCCCGCGACACCATGTTTGATCTTGCCAGTTGCGGTGAATTTGAAGCGCTTCTTCACACCGCTTTTTGTCTTCAGTTTGGGCATTTTCATCTCCTTAAGCAGAGACACGTCGCACCAGCCCTGGCAGCCCTATCGGCCAGGCCGGCTCTTGATTCGTGTCAGTGAAGGGCGCGCAATTACCTTTGCTGGATAAAAATGCAAGTGATTTCGCACCTGCAACAGCTGGGCATTTTAAAGGACGAACGGGATTCGCAGTACCATCCGCATATCTGTCGCATCGTCGGTGAGCCCAGCCTCAAGCCCGAAATTGACGCTCGTCTTACGGTCAACCTTATAGGTGCCGCCAAGGAGCAGCCGCCCAACTTGCAGATCACGCGAGGTTTGGGTGACCGGCTCAGCATCTTCAACCAGCGCCCGCGTGGTCGTCTCGGTCCCAAAGCCCCAACTATGCGCATAACCAAAATTGAGGGAAAGGCGCGAATTTAGTGCCAAACCTACACCGGCGCTAAAGGAGATAGAATCGCCCGGATCCACTCGTTCAATCTGTACAGGCGGGATTGACGCCGTGACGTCACGAGCGAAGTTCTTCGTATAGCTGACGCTGCCAAAGACGACGCCGGGGTCGCTCGGCACAATGGCAGTGACGCCAGGGCTTAGGCTCCAGAAACCCGAGCCAGTTGCCGCCTCTTGCGCTTCACCAAATTGGTTACGCGGAACTTCAAACGGTCCCGTTCCGGTTGGCGCAGTGACTTGTAGATTGCCGATCACATAAGCCCCAAAGCCCTCCGGCGCGTGCAATTGCTTGCGCAGGGAGAACTCGATATCGCCGATACCATAGCCATTGGCGCTGTTATCAACTTCACGGGTCTCGCCATTCTCTCCAGGGCCAGCAACTGGCGTCAGCACGGAGGTGTTCCAGCGCGCGATCATCGGTACATCAATGCCAACTTCGAGGTCACTGGTCAGGCCATATTGCAGGCCCACCTTTTGCGTGAGAACATCCTGACGGTTCTCGTTGATGTCAAAGACGCCAATCAACACAGATTCCACGACTTCGACGCCACGGAAGAGAGCGCGATTGCGGTCAGCGCGCGCATAGCTCCATTCGACTTCGCCGGAGAGCTTGCCCTTCTGCGTGATCGCGCTCCCCTGGCGCCCCAATACAGCAACTTCGGGCTGGCGATCCTGATCTTCTGGGGCAACGCCCACTGCGCCTTGTGGTTCGTCAGTCGAACTCTGAGTACCAGATGCGTTCGCAACGCGGCGTGTTTCGGCTGGTGCTTGTGGCTGGGTTTGAGGCGCAGATCGCTGAGTAGACTGCGGCTCTTCCTCTAGGCTCGCGATGAGCACTGGCTCAGCATTCGCCCGTGCCGCGGCTTCCTCGCCAAGCGCAGCCATCAAGCGCTGCTCAAGCGAAGCAAGCTGTGCCCGCTGAGCCTGAAGCGCGCGGATCTGATCGTCGAGCGAGGCACGCTGCGCAGCGACCTCTGCGCGCAATTGCACAAGCTCTGAGGCCTGTGCAGCATTGGCGGCTGGTGTGGCGCTATCACCGCCAGCTTCTTGCGCAAAAAGAGGCGCAGCGAACAACGCTGCGCCCATGAGCGCCAAAACCTGCAATGCTTTACGCATCATCTAAAACCCGTATTGGGCCTCTAGAATAACCCAACCGGTTAGAACTTGAGGCTTGCTGTGTCTCTAGCAAGTGTGCCCAAGGTGGGTACCAGCGAGCCAATCGAACCAACGTCCATGTTTGACAGGTCAAGATCAATCGTCGTGACGGTCGAGATGGTGCGGTTGTCAGCTGTGTTGGTGATGACGCTACCCGTCGCGCGGCCAGCGAGGTGTGAAACTTGCGTTCCTGGAACCTCAATGGTTACACGGCTATTTGTATCGTCGCCTGCGGTTTGCACCGAGACACCCTGAGACACTTGCTCAATCGATACAACGGGTCCGGTCTCAGAAAGCACGTATGAAGAGCGCAATACGAGCTCCCCATCAATGCTGGTTTCCTGAAGGATAGCCATGTCCAGTTCGATGCCACGGGGAAGGGTGAAACCACCACGCTCTTGTGCCAATGCGGTGTTATCCATTGCCACAATCTCACCAAAAGGCGATTGCGCGACAGCGGGTGCAGCCACAAAAGCGAATAACGCACAAAGAAAGCGAATAACTCGCATCTTAAAATTCCCCATAGCCCGGCGCGGTGAGTGTGAGCGCTTGCTGGCTCAACGGCTGGAACACGCCCTGGTCCGGTCCAAATGCTGCGACGCGGCCCCATTGCGCATCCTCATTAAAACCATATCCGTTAATATTTGCACGGCCTGTCACGACAAAATAAACGCCGTTCCAGGTTTCTTCGAATTCGTCGCGATCCATCCGGCGCAAACCGAGCGCTGGATCCCCGACGAGGACGAAACCGTCCTCAATGCCCTTCACCACTACGAAATGGCGGTAACCGTCAGGTGCGATCAAAGCGATGCCCGGAACTTCGGCCTCGCGGACCTGGTCTAGCGTGACCTGGTAACCATTTGCGTCAACCCCGCGCGCGCCGAGATAGCGCTTCATGTCGAGCAGCGAGAAACCCTGCCGCTGGATCGCGGCCTGGTCGCCATCGCGCCACATGCCCTGAAAGACATCGGCTTCCTGACTGTCTTGCCCATAATGGTATGTGAGCAAGGTCGCGAGTGCCGCCGAGCCGCAGCTGAAGTCATACTGCTGGCGGACGACGGTGCTGTAACGCATCTCGATCATGCTGCGCGGTGCCGCACCAGCCAGTGTCAGCCCGCCTTGGTGCGTGGCAAGCTGAATCCGGCCATCATCCATTGGCACAGCGGCGCAAGCGGAGAGCGTAAGCCCTCCGGCTGCGGCCCCCAAAGCGCTGCGGGCCAATTTCATGATGCGATCCATTGTCATACTGAAGTGTTGGCTCAGTTGCCCGGCAGCGTGATGTTCACCTGAATAGAGGCGTTAATCGCGGCATTATTACCGGTGTTCGCATTCACGATCGACAAACCGCTCATCTCGCTGAACGCATTGTCCGAGAACGCAATCGTGCCCGTATTCGAATTGTCGCCCACGGCGTTGCCTTCAACCGAGTTCTTCAAATCAGCATTGTTCAGCTGAGTCAGGTCTTCACGGCCAGCAATCTTGGCAAGCTTGCCCTCGGTGATTGGCTTAGCATCGGCAAATGCCGGAGCTTCTTTAGCGACCGGATCTTTTTCAACCGGTTGCGCTTCTTCAGCCAGCGCCGGAGCGGCAAGCATTGCGCATCCAAGCGCGAGTGCTGTGCTCATCTTTGTCATAGCTTTTCTCCTAATTCCGAGCGTCCGCGCCGGCACCTGGGTGCGGCGCAGACCATCTCGAAAGCGCTTATTGACCGCCGAAGCCGTCGCCAGACACAGCGATCGTTACGCTCGCATTTTGCGATGCGCCGATGCCAGTGTTCTGGTTGAGAGCGTTGTTGCCCGCATAGTTGCGGAACGAGTTACCGCGGTTGACCAGATTGTTCGAGATACGCGCAGTGTCAGTGATATCGTCATAGTCGACGTCAACGCCGGTCACGACGTTAGACAGCGCAGATTCGGCTACAACAGCGGCGCCGTTGAAGTTGAATTGCTTGTTAGAGCCAACGCCCTGATTAATGTTGTCCGAGTTATCGTCGAAGCTATCTTCGAAGACATAGTCGCGGTTGTCATCGAAGCTATCTTCGAAAACATAGTCGCGGTTATCGTCAAAGCTGTCTTCGATAACAACAGCGTTCGCTGTCTCGTCAGCAGCAGCCACTACGGCATCTTGTGCCACCGCTGCTGAGCCTGTTGCCAAAGCTGCGACTGCAGCGATCGTTGCGTATTTCATCTATCGTCTCCTTAGCGAATCCCGGACCCTTATGGCCTTCGCTTCCCCGTAGTTTTACGCAGGGAGACTCTTGCGAATGGGAAACCAATGCAGTTAAGGAGAGGTTATTTTTAGACCCTTTTTGACGGTTTTCTGCGGTTTTCCCGGAATTTCACGCATTCATTTCACGCATTCATAGCTTCGAGAATTTCCTCGAGTCTGGCCGGTTCGCCCATGGCCAACACGCTGCCATCACTGTCTGCATCAAGAGGATTGCCTTGCCAGTCACTCATCAATCCGCCTGCCCCTTCGACCACCGGCACGAGTGCGGCGTAATCATAGAGCTTGAGGCCGCTCTCGATAACAATGTCGATATGACCGGAGGCGAGCATAGCGTAATTATAGCAATCGCCGCCATACACCGGGAAGGGGTTGTTTGGGTATGCTTTGGCGACGACGCGCAGATAGGCATCGACCTCACTCTCAGCAAAGCAATGCGGGCTGGTGGTGGCTACAGAAGCACCCTCAAGCGCCCGGCAACGACGCGTGCTGGCAGGTTTGCCATTAAACGTTGTGCCTTCGCCAATAACGCCGGCCCAGCGCTCTTTGTTGATCGGCTGGTCAATGACGCCCAGGACCGGCCAGCCATCCTGCATCAGTGCAATCAGCGTACCGAAGATCGGGCGGCCCGCGACGAAGCTTTGCGTGCCATCAATCGGATCAAGCACCCACTGGCGTCCAGCGCCTTCATTATGCGTGCCATATTCTTCGCCAATAATCCCATCATCGGGCCGCTCAGCTTCGATCAGCGCGCGCATAGCGGCCTCAGCCGCGCGATCGGCCTCGGTTACCGCCGAGTGATCCTCCTTATGCTCCGCCTCCCAGTCTCCGCGGAAGAGCGGGCGTATGGCTGCACCAGCAGCATCAGCCAAGCGATTGGCAAAATTACGGTCATCGATTGAAATCATTGCACTCTCTTAGATGGGACGCAGCGCGGATGCGGGATGACCACCGCCTGGTCAAGCGACAAAAAATTGTACAAAATCGTCGGGTTGGTTTACAATATTTTACATAGTGATGGGATTCGAGGGTCGTAAACGATGGCATCCACCGGGGGTGACGCTGAAATCTGGCGCAAGGGGATGGCACCGGTATCAGGTACGTCATCGGCCGGCGCGCCCCTTTCAGAAAATCGTCAGCCTGCCGAGGATTTGCGCCCATGGGTAGCGCGCCTTGTCGCCGCCAAGATCCATTTGCCGCCAGGTACGAAGATGGAATGCGGCATGTGCAACGATCTGGTCTATGTGCGCGCGATCTTCAACGCCAAATGGTCAGCGGAAACGCTCGATGGGCACGGCGAATATGAACGCGAAGCGCTGTTGTTTGGTCAGCATTCCAAATTTATGCCGCTCACATGCGAGGGCGATATCATGTCAGCAGGCTTCGGCCTGCGCGCGGGCGCTTTCCATGCGCTATTTGGAAGATCGGCCCATGACATTGTTGACCGGATTGAACAGAACGACCTATTCGGCCTCATGGGTCCAGATTTTCGGGACACCTTGACCGATCAGCATACGCCGGAGGAATGGAATCTGGCGATGGAAGAAGCAATCCGCCGAGTGATCGCCAAGCTCGATCCGGAACCGCCAAACAAGATCTCGACCGATTTTGAAGTGGCTGCATTTGCCGACCCTAGCCTCGTACTGGCTGATTTTGCCGAAGAATATGGGATCAGCCTGCGCAAGCTAGAGCGGCTCGTAAAGCGAGATTTCGGCATGCCGCCCAAGAAGGTATTGCGGCGAGCCCGCGCGCTGGATTTCGCAGCCCAACTTTGCGGAGTGGCCGATGATGAGGAAGAGGAGGAGATGATCCTTCGCTACTTCGATCAGTCGCACATGATCCGCGAGTTTGCGAAATTCTTCGGCTTTACGCCGCGCGAGTTCCGTAGTGTTCCAAGGCCATTGCTCACCATTACTCTGGAGCAGCGTCAAGCGCGCCGGTTAGAAGAATTGGAGCGTCTGCCAGAAGGCGCCCAGAGGCCTTGGCAGGCTGATTAGGCGAAGGCCGAGTTAGTCAAACAGGCTGGAAACAGAGCTTTCATCTGCAATTCGCCGCACTGCCTCACCAATCAGCGGGGCAATCGTAAGAGTGCGGATCTTTTCCGAATCGATGGCGGCATCAGTCGGGTTGATCGTATCTGTAATGACGAGCTCTTTAAGGTCGGACCCATCAATGCGGGCCACTGCGCCGCCCGACAAAACGCCGTGCGTGATATAGGCCGCGACACTTTTTGCGCCGTTCTCAAGCAGCGCAGATGCAGCATTACACAGCGTGCCGCCGGAATCGATAATGTCATCGATCATAATACAGTGGCGACCCGAGACATCGCCAATGATGTTCATAACTTCGCTCTCACCAGGACGGTCGCGGCGTTTATCAACGATCGCCAGGGGGGCGTTGCCAAGCCGCTTGGCCAGCGCTCTTGCGCGGACCACGCCGCCCACATCAGGCGAGATCACCATCAGATCCTGATCGCCGTAGCGCGCCTGAATATCGGCGGCCATCACCGGCGCAGCATAAAGGTTGTCGGTTGGAATATCGAAGAAGCCCTGGATTTGGCCTGCATGCAAATCTACCGAAAGCACGCGGTCAGCCCCAGCTTGAGTGATCAAATTGGCCACCAGCTTGGCGGAGATGGGGGTGCGCGGGCCAGGCTTCCGATCTTGGCGGGCATAGCCGAAATAGGGGACCACCGCTGTAATCCGCCGCGCAGATGCCCGCCGCAAGGCATCGATACTGATCAAGAGTTCCATCAGATTATCATTGGCCGGAAAGCTGGTTGACTGGACCACGAACACATCTTCGCCGCGCACGTTTTCGTGGATCTCAATGAAGATCTCTTCATCAGCGAAGCGGCGCACGCTTGCATCGGTTAGTTGCATTTCGAGATAGCCAGCGATCGCGCGGGCGAGCGGCAAGTTCGAATTGGCGGCCATGATCTTCATCGGTGCGAATCCCCGCGTGCAGTTGATAAAGACCGACTAGCCTACGGTCATGCGAATGCAACAGAGGTCAGGTCGCTTTGTCCTCAGATGAACAAAGAAGCCGCCCATCGCCGACAGTCCCGAACGACTGCTTTCGTCATTCTCGACTAAAGTTTGGTGCCCGAAATTGGGGGTGCAAGCAGACTTCTAAGTTAGCAAGTCCCCCCAAGTTCTCAGCTGAAAGTTGCTCTGGTCATCAAAATCAGGCCTTTCGGGCGCTCATCGTAACAATCGGGTCACATTGCGCAGTCATTCCGGTCGCCAACTGAGGCGGGGACCAATGCGCGTCGTTAATATCTTTCTGACCAACGAGATTGTTGAGAGCTTCGAGGATCTTAGCCTCGGTGATCATGAATATGTTTTTGGCCAGATTGACCAAGCTGGCCCGCGCCGTTTGGTCGAGGGATCAGCGTGTATTTTCGTTGACTGGGTGATGCCGGATATGGCCGGGCTGGAGATGTGCCGCCGTCTACGCGCGAGCGACCAACTTTCCGACGCCCATATCACTATGGTGCTCGAAGAGGATGATGCCGAGGATAGGCGCCGTGCGCTAAAGGCGGGCGCGGATGACTATGTGGTCGGGCCGATTGACCGCACCGTGGTGCTTGATCGGGTGATGGCGGTTCATGGCGACTTGGAACAGCGGAGCAGCGCAGATCTGATTGAACGCGGACCGCTCACCATCAATCTGGCATCCTTGCAGGCACGCTGGAATGATGAGCCTTTGCCGATAAGGCCCAATGAATTTCGTTTGCTGCGCTTTTTCGCGGAGAACCCCGATCGCGTACTCACCAGACAACAGCTGATCGATGGCCTCGGCAAGCGCGAACCGGCAATTGATGAGCGGACAGTGGACGTCTGGATTGGCCGTTTGCGCCGCGCCTTTCGGAAGGTGGGTGCAGGCGATATTCTGCGCACCGTCCGCTCTATGGGATATGTTTTCGACACGCCCTAAAGGCGTGCATTAGAACTCCGCCGACAGTGACAGCGAGAAGCTGGTTCCCACCTGATAGCTGTTGATCTCAATTCGGTTCGTTCCGTTTGACTGAAACTCGAAATTATCGCGGCCAAGGATGTTGCGGGCCTCGGCTTTCAACTCCATCTCCGTGCCTCCCAGAGTGAAGCCCTGGCGAGCGACCAGATCAAGCCTCAGGCCAGGATCCTCGACAATATCAGGCAATGCAGCAGTGCCCCGGCTGGTCACCCGCTCGCTCGCATAATTCACAAGCATAGTGATCTGTTGCAGCTTGTCTGTGTCTTCCAGACCCAGCTGGAAGTTGACCAAGTGATCGGATTGCCCGGTCAGCGGAACCCCATCGCGGAAGAAGTTAGTGGCGGGCTGATCCGCGAAGGGGAAAACCCGCGCAATGTCGCTATCGCTGACTTTGAGCTCGGAATTGGTGAAAGTGTAATTGCTCACCACCACGAGTTCTTTGGTCTCGAACCAGCCACCTAAATCAAACAGGTCAAAATTATACTGTGCCTCAAGCTCAGCGCCGAACAAAGTCGCACTGGGAGCATTGGCAAAGCCATTGATCTGGTCATTGTCGGAGAAGCTGGAGAAAACCTCAATCGGGTTGTCGATATCCTTGTAGAAACCCGCCAGGCTCACTCGTCCTTGGCTACCGATGTAATATTCACCGCGTACTTCAAAGTTCAGCAATTCGCTATCGATCAGCGAGGGATTACCGTTGAACTGGCGGTTGGTTTCTGGGTCAAAATAGGTTTGGAAAATCAGCTCCCGGAATTGCGGCCGCGCGATGGTGCGCGAGGCGCTGGCGCGGAATTGCAGACGGTCGCTGGCTTCCCACGTCACTGTGGCTGAAGGCAAAAAATAGTCATTGTCGAGGAACGTCGCGCTGCCGGAATTGGTTGGTGTTTCGAATACTTCAAGCGGGGTCACCGATTGTGTGGCGTCTTCATATCGCACGCCAACATCCAAGGTGATCGTATCAAACGGGTTAAGCCTGAGCAGGCCATACGCGGCCTGCACTTCGAGCGCAGCGACAAAGGCAGGATCAGCTTGCGTCGTTTCAAAAATGTCAAACTCGAACGGCCCGACACCTGCTGCAGCCTGAGCTTCTGGGTCAAAACCCAGGTTGATTATGGCATCGCCAAACAAGAGGTCAGGGCGGAAGGAACCGAAAATGTCTGGAAAACCGGTTGATGCGCGAACGTCAAACTCGCGGCGGCTGGAGACCCGCTCGGTGTCTGTATAGGCATAGCCAATGGTGGCTGAGAGCCAACTGTTGAACGTATAGCTGAGGTCGATGCCGCCGTAATAGAGATCTTCTTCTAGATCGGAGAAGGAGACGATCGCGCCGCCGCGCTGCGGATCCAGCGTATTGAGGAACAGCTCGCCCGTTGGATCGTTCGCATTGTTTGTCGCAACATAGCTGAAGTCCCATTCAAACGGGGCTTCGCGCTGTGTTTGCGCATAGCCTGCACGCAAATCGACCGAAAGATCACCAAATTCCAGCTCACCGACAAATTGCGTGTTGAACAATTGCCGCTCAAACCAGGCCGTGCTCTGGTTGAGCTCAGTGTCCTCATCCTGAAAATCTGTGCCAAGTTCAATGGCTGCGCGTTTCAGGGAATCGCGGATGAACACATTGGTTACGCGGAATTGATGGTCGCCAATTTCGAGACCAAAGCCGAGCAATGCGTTGGCCAGAATGCGCTGATCGGTGACGGTTTCGATAAAGTCGGTGTCGAGATCAAGATCAGCATTTACAGCTGTTTGCGATGTAATGGCGCGGGTGCGCCATTTGTTGCTGAGCGATGCAGTGGCAATGACGCCAAGACGCCCAGTCTCGCCAAAGTCGAAGCTCGTGCCTGCGGTGAGGCTGCCGGAGAAGTTGGCGGGAATATCGCCATTGCGCTGAACCAGCACCAAATTTGGATCACCGAGCTCAAGGAGAATACCCTGCGTATCAACGCCAGCATCGCTGATGCGCGCACCGCTATCGAGGAAATTTTGCAGCGCAGGGCGAATGTCGCGGCGGCCATCGTCAAAGCCGGTCCAGTCGGTATCCGAGCCGAAATATGTGAGCCCGTCGGACAAGGTGGTCACCGTATCTCCGCTAACGCCGCCGCTGATTTTAAGGAAGCTCTCATCAGGGATGGCGCGGGTGGTGAGGTTGATCACCCCCCCGCCAAATTCGCCCGGAAAGTTTGCTGAATAGGTTTTTTGGACGAGGCTGGATGCGACCACGCTAGTCGGGAAAATGTCGAGCGGGACCACACGGCTGAGAGGCTGAGGGGAAGGCAGCGGCAAACCATTAAGCAGTGCCAGCGAATAGCGGTCACCCAGACCGCGAACGAAGACGAGGCCATTGCCAACGGTAGACAGTCCGGTCACGCGGTTCAGCGCACCGGCGATATCGCCCTCGCCGGTCCGAGCGATTTGTTCTGAGCTGAGGACCGAGACAACTTGCGATGAGGAGCGTTGAACATCGGTGCGCCTGCGGCCCGTGACAATGATCGAATTTCCACCACCAGGGATGGAGATTTCAGGTTGTTCAGCCTGCTCCTCGTCCTCTTGATTAGCTGCAACAGCGTCCGCCAAAGGATCGGGCGTTTCCTGTGTATCTTGTGCAGCAACAATGCTGGGTACCGACAATGCGGTGGTGAGAAGCAGCAGGCCTGCAAGCCGCTTGCCGGATGACATAATATTTGACCCCCTCAAGTTTAGGTCAACAGATCAATTCAGGCCGGTTCACTAGGCCCGTAAATGCGGATCGGGAGAGCAGGAGGCCTGCTCTATGCAAACCGTTCGCTCTCCCGATTTCTCTGATTAATCAGCCGGTTGGCAGCGAGGTGCAATCGCTGACGGCGGCATCAAACGTCACCGTCGCAGAGTTACACGTCCAGCCATTGATCCAGGTGTCATTGCCCGGGAAGACCGCGCCAATGTTGCTTGGTACCTCAAAGAACGTGCTGAGCGCAGTTGGGTCAAACACCGCGACCGCATTTTCATTTGCGCCGTTCACAAAGGTCATAGTCAGCGTGTTGACGAAGCTTGCATTGTTATTGCTGCCTGCATCAAAGATGCCTTGAGTTTGAGCGGCGGTGATGCCGCCTGAACCGTCACGGAAATCAGTCGCGCAGTCGAGCACAAGCGATTCGAACGTCGGAGGGCCAACATCATCAAGGCCAGGGTCAGCTGCGCGGATTGTTTCGGTAAGGTCGACGCGCAGGCAAGCTGTGCCTCCTGTGTTGTCGAAGATGACCGAGTTCACAATCGCATAGTCTGTACCTCCGCGAATACGCACCACCTGGTCGTCGCTGCGGTTCTGGATGAAGGTAGCATTTGAGATCTGCGTGTTCTGACGCGGGGTTTGATCTTCGAGTCCGTTGTTCGAATCCGCTTCGATGATTGTGTCGCCAGCGCCGGATCGCTGCACGGCAATCACATATTGCAGATTGGTTTTAACGCCGGTGTCGGTGTCAATAGAATCGTCTTCAGCACCAACCACGATGAGGTTCTGCATGTCGACGAAGCCGCCAAAGAACTCAACGCCGTCATCCGAGCTGTTGTAGCTCATGATGTTGTTGAACGTTGTGCCGGAGCCTGTGCCGCCGGTGGTCAGGGCCTGCAGCTCATTGTCGCCGGACAAAACGAAGCCTGAGTAGCGGATTTGCACATAGCTCATTGTGCCCGAGCTATCGTCGGGTGTCGCGCCACCGAAAATGGCTGGCTGTGCGGCGCCTTCAACCTGGCGTTCGCAGTTAACCGAGCCCGGAGTAGCGCCAGGAGCGATACAATCGGTCACTGGTGCGCGTCCGCCTAGGACTACGCCGCCCCATTGGCCGGAAGAGTTGACGTTGTTCAGTCCTTGGACATTGTCGATGCTGGTGAAAATAATTGGGTCCGCCTGTGTGCCGACTGCCTCGATTTCATTGCCGCGATTGACCATGAGGAAGGCGGCGCCTTGGGCGTAGATAATCACGCCGGGATCAATGGTCAGCGTAACGTCTGTGTCATCAAGGCCATCTGAGTTGTCAGGGGCTGGGCCGCCGTCAGTGCCCACGTCAACGCGGTCACTCATGAAGTACAGCAAGCCGTCAACCTGTGGCAGCGTGCTTGAGGCATCAAAGCGCGCTGGCAGTGTGCAAATGCGATATTCGCCGGTTGGGCCGGTTATTGTGCCTGCATCGGTAAGCTGATCTGGGTTGGAAATGGTCGGGCAACCCGCTGCTGGTGTGACCAAGGTAGTCGCCGGAGGAGGGGTTGGGGTTGTCGGCGGCGTCGTAGTGGCAGGCGGGTTATTAATGGTGATGTTGCCGCCTGTGCCGGGGGAAACAATTTCGTCTGCGCCGCAGCTCGCGAGAGCCAGTGCGCTAGAGCCAAGAATGAGCGAGCGATATAAAGTGGTCACGAGTTTCGGTCCCCTAAAACCGGTGTGAAAAGAGAACGTCAGAAGAGACGCGACTCGCCAGCTAGGATCATCCTGTGACAGTTTGTGTTTGATTGTGACGGCTACGTTTCAGGTTTGCGACAAGGCGTGTTCTGTAGGCGTCTTGGCCGAGTCCGCACGCTCCGCTCGCTCTTCAGTTACAGAAATATGACAGTGTTACAGTTTTGTTGCATGCCGCTCCTTCCTGTGGTTCTCTAAGGTCATAAGAGATATGGAGAGGCTCAATGGCACTGTTCGAAATCGCGCTTGCTACAATGATGGCCCAAGCGCCTGCAATGGCTTCTGCTCACGTAGCTCAAGATGCTCTGCTGGAAGGGCGCAATCATGCTGCTATCGAGCAAATCGAAAGCAATTCAGAGCTTGATGCTGATGATCCAGCTCGGCTGATCAACCTCGGGATCGCGCGGGCACGGACAGGCGATTACGATGCCGCACGCGCGCTATTCCAGGCGGTGATTGCACATAAAGAGCGCGTTGAGCTCGAAACAGCCGAAGGCGACTGGGTGGATTCCCGCAGGCTCGCTCGCAAAGCAATCTCCATGCTGGATCGCGGCGAATTTGAGAGATATTTCGCGCTTAGCCTACGGTGAGTGTTCTGGGATAAGTTGAGAACTCACTGAAATACGTCTGTCGCTATGGGCGATGCGCGCTGCGCGTGTATAGGTCGCTGCTTTTGTTCCGACTTAGAGACCCGAAGCATTCCCTGAAACATGCATGACGGTTGTCAGCCTTGATGAGTATGGGCTTCGTTTCTCTGAATGTCCGTGTCTGGGTCGTAAGCGGACAGCGCGGCACTCAGTCACCCGGTCTCCCCTACTTCCCGCGATGCTCGCCTTTGATCCAGCGCCCACTTTCCTCAACAAAGGTGCGCAGGACCGCCTACCCATTTAGCCGCGCCGCCCCCATCAGCTGGACTGTTACCGATTATGCTCGCCTTTGATCCAGCGCACTGTACCGGATGAGGAGCGCATCACCACGCTCTCCGTCGTCATCCGGCCATCGCGGCGATACTTAACACCGTCGAGCAAAGAACCTGCTGTCACGCCAGTGGCGGCAAAGATGCAGTCACCCTTGGCCAGCTCATTCAAGGTGTAAATCCGATCGAGATCCTCAATGCCCCATTTGCGGGCGCGCGAACGCTCGTCATCATTACGGAAGAGCAGGCGTCCATTGAATTGTCCGCCGACACAGCGCAGCGCGGCTGCTGCGAGTACGCCTTCAGGCGCTCCGCCCTGCCCCATATACATGTCGATGGTGGTGTCCTCATCGGTCACCGCGATGACGCCAGCGACGTCACCATCGCCAATCAGCACTACGCCGCAACCAATTGCCCGCAGCTCTTCGATGATCGGTGCATGGCGCGGACGGTCAAGCACACAGACATTGATGTGCTTGGGCTTCACGCCCTTTGCTTCGGCCACCGCCTTCACATTTTCCGTGGGCGTCTTGGCAAGGTCAATAATGCCTTCGGGATAGCCCGGTCCAACTGCCAGCTTGTCCATGTATACATCGGGTGCGTTCAGCAAATTGCCTTCTTCTGCCGCCGCCAGCACAGCCAGCGCGTTGGGGCCTGCTTTGGCAGTAATCGTGGTGCCTTCCAGCGGATCAAGCGCAATGTCGATCTTGGGGCCTGTGCCCGGCGCGCCGCCGACCTTCTCGCCGATGTAAAGCATCGGAGCTTCATCGCGCTCGCCCTCTCCAATAACCACAGTACCGTCCATATAAAGCTCGTCAAACGCTTTGCGCATGGCCTCAACCGCGGCAGCATCGGCCGCCTTTTCATCGCCGCGCCCGATCAGCTGCGAAGCAGCAACGGCGGCGGCCTCGGTGACGCGGACCATCTCCAAAACAAGCACGCGGTCGATTGGATTGTCAGAAGAATTCATGATGAGTTCAGTCCCTATTGCCTGTTGTGGGCCAGCTAAGATGGTGCAGCGATAGACAGCTGCACCCTTTAATGTGTGCCGATAGACGCAGGAGTGGGGCATTGTCGAGTAAAGTGACACGCCCATTGCTGACACGATCACCGGCTGGGACAATACGTTTGCCAAATCTTACTTTTGGTATTGCTGCAGCGGCGGTGCTGGCACTTGTCCCACCCTTGGCACAGCCTCTGGCCGCGCAAGAAACTGACCCTCAAGCTACAAGCCCTGAAGAACGCATCGATATTCTTATCGAACCGCCAGCCGATCAGAGACTGGTCGAATTATGTGATGAAGAACAAGAAGCCGCGATTTTGTCAGGCGAGATTATCGTCTGCCGTGAAATCACGGACGACAGCTCCTATCGCTATTCAGATGATTACAATTCAGACACACGCTCCAGGCAGGAACAGATCGACAACTTTGGCCTACCAAAAGGCTTGCCAGCAGACTTTGCAGGCCCTGGGATCTTCCGCGGGCCAGCGACGGCCGGCGGCGGCTGTCTGCCGGGCTCATGCCCTCCGCCAATGCCGGAGTTGATTGACCTCAAAGCAATTCCCGAAGCACCGCCGGGATCAGATGCTGATCGGGTTGGGCGCGGCCTGCCTCCGCTCGGCAATGATGATGGGACACCGCTGTCCCCGCCGATTGCAAAGCTGCGCGATCCAATGGCCGCACCGCCACCACAAATCGCACCGGAGCCTGATGAGCAAGAGCGCATCACCGAAGCGGAGCTGGCATTGCCGCCGAAACCGGACTTTGAAACCGCAGACTAGCTCCCACTTTACCTCATTCAATGCGGGTGAGCATCTCAAATTCAACCTCGCTCGTGATGGCAGAACTGTTGCGCATAGCGCCGCTCGGCGCGATGCGGATTTGCCGAACGTTGGGGTCAAATGCCCCGTTGGGCGTGTAATTGAACGGACCCGCGGGCGAAGTCGATGTTGAATAGCTGATTTGGCCTGAGGTGCAGCAGGTAAGCCCCGACGATGACGTGTCGCGAAAAATCACCGGGCTCCCGCTGCCACCTAGATCACCAGTAAACAGCGATGTTTCAGCCGGCAGCAGATCGGTGATGATGATTGAGCCATCGTCGAGCTGCTCGCCATTGCTGGTCAAAGTCACCACGTAGCTGACTTCTGCGCCTGGGATGGGAAATCCGTTTGTGGCCGCAGAAATCGAAGAAGTCTTGGCCAGCGTCACGACCGGAGCCGCATAGCCAATGACTGAAATATTATCGATGCCAACCGCTTCGTCTGACTGATCAATATCCGCAATAAGTGTAAGCGCGAGAGAGGGCGGCGGGCTGATGATCTGCAGGCGGACGCGGTGGATCTGATCGTTCCACCGGGAGGTAAAGCCTAGCACAATGGTGTTGTCTGTTGTTGGGTTGACGGACCAGTTAACATTGCCTGTGGTTCCGGACCGCGCGGCATCATTCCCGTCGGTTCCAGCGCGCCCTTCATGCAGGAACGGCAGGCTGAAGATTTGCGTGCCATTGATATTGACTGCAAATTCATCGCCCTGATCGCCATCCCAGCTGTCAATTTCCAAAAAGTCGAACTCGATGACGACAGTCTCTATGCTGGGAGGAACTCCAAATGTTCGGCTGGTGCTAAGCGAGGGTGAGCCGGGCCGGAACCGCCCTAAGAAACCGCCGGTAATGGGGTTCGATTCGTTGGTGTTGCTGGACCAGCCGCTAGCTCCGGCGTTGAAATCGTCCTGATAGATCACAAGCTGCGCGCGGGCGGGAGCGGCCGCAAACAGCAGCTGTAACAATATCGCCACGACAAGCAGTCTTAGCTTCACCGTCCTTGCTCCTTCGCAAGGAGCGCAAGCCAATGTCCATCGGCGTGCCCGCACTCCTCACTGGTTGCAGGGCTTAACCAAAACTAGTCAATGTTTGGTTAGCGACGCGGTAAGATTTGGTTTAGCGGGCTTTCTCAGGCCAGTTGCAAAAAATTGCGCCCCGCTAATCCCGCAAAATCGGCAATACCAAGGGACTGGCCGTCAGGCTCGGCGAGCCATCAAGCAATTCCAGAGCTTTGCCAACATGGCGCTCGGGCCCTTCGTGTGTGACCATCGCCACCAGCACTTCGCTGCCCGCACTTTCGCGCCCCTGCTGAATCAGGCTTTCAATAGAAACACCCGCATCGCGCATCGCAGCAGTAATCTCGGCGAGCACGCCAGGACGATCAGAAACTGTGAAGCGGATATAATCTCGGCCCACACGTCCGCCGGGATCAGCTGGGGCCATGTGCACCAAATCGTCAACCGGCAGCGAGAAAGGCGCGCCTATATCGCCGCGGGCAATGTCGATAATATCGGCCACCACTGCGCTGGCCGTGGGGCCTTCGCCTGCGCCAGCGCCTTGGAACAAAAGCCGCCCGGAGAAATTGCCTTCTGCCACCACCGCATTTGTGGGCCCGGTGACATGCGCGAGCGGGTGCCGCTTTGGCACAAGGCATGGCCTCACACGCTGGAGCATGCGGCTAGTGCCCGCTTCGCCAATATCGCAATCAGCAACGCCGATCAGCCGAATCACAAAGCCAAGCGCCTTGGCCTGAGCGATATCAGCGGCACGCACTTCGGTAATGCCGCTGGTTGCGACCGCATCAAAATCAATCTGAGCGCCAAAGCCGATTGAAGCGAGGATGGCGAGCTTATGCGCGGCATCAATGCCGCCAATATCAAAGCTCGGGTCCGCCTCAGCATAGCCCATCTCCTGAGCTTCCTTGAGGACATCGGCAAAATCGGCCCCACTCTTTTCCATCTCTGAGAGGATGAAATTGCAAGTGCCATTGAGAATGCCGTAAATCCGCTCAATCCGATTCGCGCTTGCCCCTTCGCGCAGTCCCTTAACCACCGGAATGCCGCCTGCAACTGCAGCCTCAAACTTCAGCGCCGCACCATTTGCCGCGCCAAGCTTGGCAAGCTCAAGCCCGTGATGCGCGATCATCGCTTTGTTAGCAGTGACCACGCCTTTGCCGCTGGCGAGCGCCGCGCGCGTCAAATCCAGCGCAGGCCCTTCAGACCCGCCGACCAGCTCAGCAACAACGTCCACATCATCGCGGCTTGCCAGATCCACCATGTCGTCGGCCCAAGCCATGCCGCTCAAATCAAAGCCGCGATCCTTGGTTTTGTCGCGCGCGTTCACGGTGACCACTTGCAAAGCCCGCCCAGCGCGCGCTTCAATCGTTGTCCGGTTTTCCTCGAGCAGTCGCAGCACGCCAATGCCGACTGTTCCGAGGCCTGCAAGGCCAATCCGGAGTGGTTTAGTGGTTGAGGCATCAGCCATGTGCCGCGCCCTCCAACTCGAAACCAAAGGCGGTGCGCAATGCATCAGGGATGCGAAGCGGCTCACCGCTGGCGAGGTCAACATGCACCTGCAGCAGCGTTACAATCGCTCGGCGATCCGCAGGGCCACCACCCGCACCATCAAGCGAGATCGTCATCGCCATGCTTGAATTGCCAATCCGGTCGATCGTCAGCTGACCCTCAATCTCTTCATCAGCGCGAATCGGTTTGAGAAAATCAACCTCAGCGCGGCGGACGTGAAATTCCAAATCTTGCGGCATCCCATTGGCGTGTGCGCTGCGGAAAAATTCCGTTACCAGAATATCGGCATATTCAAGATAGCGCGAATTGAAGACGACCGCTTGCGGGTCGAGCTCGGCATAGCGCACGCGAAATCTATGTGTGAAAGGATCCATGCTTGGCCCCCTAGCGGACCGCCCGGAAGGAAGGGAACCACTTTGTCTTGCAGCGGCCTAAGCCGCGATTGCGACGGCGCGCTGTGCTTTGATCCGGCTTGCTCTAACTTCGATTTCGTTCACAGGGCCCAAGCGCTTGCATCACAAAGACATAATCCGACTCTGTTCGCGCGCGGTCATCGGCATTGCGGGCGAGATTGGCCTGAGGCGGTAAACGCGCCGGGAGGCTGCACGCCAGCCGATACCAAGCAAGTGTTCCGCGCTCCGGCGGTCTTGCTGATTGATCAACCAATTCAGAGAAAGAAACGCCCCATCGCGGTGCCTGCCCGGGGCGGCGCGTTACGGTGATGGCTGCCGGGCTGTTATCTGCGGTCTCAAGGAATAACTGCGTCTCTGATTCGCCCACTAGATTGCCAGCAATCGACAAGGCATCACGCACGCTGGCGATTCGCGGGGGCGCATCATTGGCCACGAATTCCGACAAGATCGGGCGTAGCCGGCCTTCGAGCTGAGGCGACCAGACAAGCTGAGCGGAAGGATCAACCAGTTGGAGCTGCGTTTGCGACCTGGGCACGGGCCGCGCAAACACAATTACCTCGGTCTTTTTGAGCTTAGGCGGCTTACCTTTTGCGGTGCGCGGAAGATCGACCAGATAGGTAAGCGATTCGCCGATCGGGACGCTCCCAGACAGCAAAGAAATAGTCTCCGCCTCGATATAAAGGCGCACCATATCGGCTGGCACATCGGGCGCTCGCTCGGGTTTCAGAGCTGCCTGACGGCGAACTTTCGCCCGAATCACAAGGCTGGCGGCATCGGACAAATCAGCCAGATCAGCATAGGTTGGAACGGCCTGCGATGCCGCCGCGCTGGAAGGCTGTGCACCGAGGGGAGATGCGGCGATTCCACCCATCACCAGGCAGGCCGCAACGAGGGCGGCGGCTACCGAGGGGTTTGTCTTTATTCGGCGCATTAAGTGGTCCTTGCTAACATTGTTGCGGCGCAGGCTCGAGTGGAGAAGCCTATGTGTCCTGAATCGCCGCTTAACTGATAAAGCGTTTGCGATGGCCCGTCTTGATGGCTAAAGAACAGGACTGTCGAGGCAAAAACACAACACAGCCTAGGCAGATCCGCGTATGGATTTTCCTTTGGGGAACTTGGGGTGGCGAAAGCCAAAACTCTCTACTGGGACGAAACACGCGTGGATGGGAAGAATTCGGCGCTTGTGAAAGGCGAATTTCGTCTTTAGCGGCGCTTTTACCTGCCGGGGGTCCCCGGTGCGGAACGATGGAGTAATGCTACCGAATGGCATATGCTGACCAAGAGATGAGCAGCAATCGCATTGTTGCGATTATTATTGTTGCGCTCATTCATATCGGACTTGCTTACGCCCTGGTTACTGGCCTGGCGTATAGCGCCGCTGTGGAAGTGATTGAGCGCGTAACCACGATTGACGTTGAAGAGCCACCACCACCTGAGGAAGAGCCGGATGAACCGCCGCCGCCAGAGCCTGACGCTCCGCCGCCGCCAGTTGCGCCGCCTCCACCAATTAACATTGCACCGGCACCGCCGCCAATCGTGACGCAGACGGAAATTCCGCCGCCAGCACCGCCTGTCGCCGTTATCAATCCGCCTGCACCGCCGGCGCCGCCGCCAGCACCGCCATCGCAAGCACGCGGTGCAACGCCGAAGGGCCAGGCCCGCTGGGCACGCCGGATCCAAGAGAATTATCCTTCACGTGCATTGCGTGAAGAAGTGGAAGGTACGGTTGGTGTTTCTGTTACAGTTGGCGCCAATGGCCGCGTATCAGGATGCCGCGTTACTCGCTCTAGCGGATCGAGCGTTCTGGATGATGCAGCGTGTAAGGGTATGCAGCGTTATGCTCGCTTCAATGAAGCGCTGGACGATGCAGGCAACCCAACCACGGGCAGCTATTCTACCGCAATTGTATATCGGCTTAATTAAACCGAACTCATTTCCCGCTTAGCGGATCGAAGAAATTACCTAAAAGGACTACTCGCTATGACTATCGAACTTCTTGCTGCAGCAGCCGGTGATGCGCCGAAAAACTCCTTCGGCTTCATGGAAGCCATGAACCAGGGCGGCTTCGTCGCTTGGTTTATCCTCGGCGTTATGGTCATCATGTCAGTTGGCTCATTCTACATTCTCTTCACCAAGCTGTTTGAACAGCGCAAAGTTATGAACCAGTACAAGGACGTCCGCGCGAAGTTCTGGTCTGCGCCGAGCCTGAAAGATGGTGCGACCAAGCTTGAGAAGAACAGCGCATGGCGTCAGCTTGTTGACGATGCTCTCATCGCAGATGACCAGCACGCTAAAATGACAGACAAGCTCGAAGCGCATGACTGGATGCACGGCTCACTGGCTCGCTCAGAAGACGCCATTAACTCCAAGCTTGCTGGCGGGCTGCCCTTCCTCGCAACCGTGGGCGCGACCGCTCCGTTTGTAGGCCTGCTGGGTACAGTGATCGGTATTTACCGCGCTCTGATCAACATCGGCATGGCTGGTTCGGCTTCGATCGATAAGGTTGCTGGCCCAGTCGGTGAAGCTCTGATCATGACCGCGATTGGTCTGCTCGTGGCTGTGCCTGCCGTGTTTGCGTACAACTGGCTGCAGAGCCGTAATAAGCGGATTGGCGAGATGCTCAGCGCATTTTCAACTGATCTGCTCGCATACATCAACTCGAACGGTACGGTGAAGCCATCAGCGCCCACAGCGGCCAAGGCGCGCACGACTGCCGCTCCTAAGCCAGCAGCTGCTGCGCCGAAGAAGTAATTGATGAAATGGCCCGGGGGAGCGGCGTCGCTGCTCCCCTGACGCCTTCGCATCAATCCCAGAATTCGAATTATAGGATTTAAGCTATGGCGATTTCGACAGGAGGAGGCGGAGAGACGCCTATGTCGGACATCAACACAACGCCGCTAGTGGACGTTATGCTGGTGCTTCTGATCATCTTCCTCATCGCGGTGCCGGTCGCGATCCAGACTATCGAGAAACTGCGTGTTCCAATTCTGGAAACGACAGAATCGAAAGATAAGGTTGAAAACCTTTTGCTGACCATCTCGACTGCGGACGAAGCAGGACGCAGCGCTGGTGACCCCGGTTTCGAAGGTGCTTCGCGCACTGGTGAGTGCCGGGTCTATTTCAACAATATCTCGCCGGTGAACTCGGAAGAACTGTATGATCAGGCATTTAAGCGCCTCGATACTATTGTTCAGCGTGCTGGAGGGCCGGAAGCGATCATGGAAAACCCTGACGCTATCCCGCAAGTGCATATTCGCGGCGACGTGAATGCCCCTTGGGCCTGTGTCGCGGGCGCGATCTACAATGTGCAAGCCGCTGGCTATCCAACGGTTGGCTTTATATCGAACCCGGTTGATCCGAACGGCTAAATGCCATCTGGACAACCAGCGTTCGTTAAGAGAATTTAGGAGTACCACACTATGGCAATGTCAGGCGGTTCCGATGATGGTTCGCCGATGATGGAAATGAACATGACGCCGCTCATCGACGTCTTGCTCGTTCTGCTCATCATGTTCATCATCACCATCCCCGTTGCAACGCACTCGGTCGATATCGACCTGCCGCAACCTTCACCAGTAGATAACCCGGTTGTGATCGAGCCCGATAAGAATAAGCTCATTCTGACTCAGCAAGATGTAATCTTGTGGAACGGTGAGGCGATCACTGAGGGGCAACTGGTCGGCCTGCTGCAAGAGTCGATGCAAATCACTCCTGAACCAGAGCTTCAGTTTGAACCAGAAGCGCTCTCCAGTTATGAAAAATCAGTCAAAGTGCTGAACATCATTAAGGCTAGCGGCGTGACCAAGTTCGGCTTCGTCGGCAATGAGCGCTACCGTACTTTCGGTAAGGCGGCTGGAGCGCAATAAGCGCCGGACAAACTAATCACCGAGAGAGGGGGCGGAGCGATCCGTCCCCTTTTTTTATTGGGTATCGCCGGGTTCTCACGGCGCGCTTCGCTGGGCGAGAAGCGAGCGAGCGAGGCCGCTCATAACCAGGCCTTCAGCCGCGAGCCGCTGCGCGCTCTAACCCTCTCAATTTGCCCACATCCTGCTTAAATGATATGCTCGCGGACCGATTGAAGGAGAGTGCCGATGCCTTACGCCGCCGCCCTTTCATCCAGAGCGATACCTCGCAGCCGTCATCAACGGCAATCAGGGTTCAACTCCCCCAAACGCGCCAAAGCAGCTCCTCGCCCCATGGGTGAGATGAACACAACCCCGCTAATCGATGTGCTGCTGGTGCTCATCATTATGATCATCATCACCATTCCCATGGCGACGCACTCGCTCGAAATGCCGCTTGCGACGGGCAAGGGTAAGTATCCGGTGGAGCAGGCCAACACCGTCTCAATCAGCGCGCAGGACGAGCTGCTATGGAATGGTCAGCCGCTTTCGCAGCAAGAACTGATCAATCAGCTAGTGACCGCCACCAGCCAAGCTGAGGAGCCCCTATTGCGTTTCGAACCTGATGCACTCGCAAGCTATGATCGCTCAGCCAAAACCATCGCGCTGATTAAAGACGCAGGCGTCACCAAATTTGCCTTTGTCGGCAATCACAAATATCGGGACTTTGAACGGTGAGGAAGTCGCTCGGGGCGCGGCGTTGGGGCGAACGCCCTGATCGCTTGGTGAACGACAAGCGGTTTGACCATGGCGAGCCGATTGCACGGATAGACACTCGGCCCATGGCGTTTGTGTTTAGCTTTCTGGTGCTGCTGATCATTGGGACTGCGCCACCAACCACGCATGCATTTACGATTGATCTTGCTGATGCCGCCTTTCTGGAAAACCTCGATACCGAACGCGAAGCGAGCCTGGAAGCATGGCTTGTTGAAAATCGACTAGGTATCCCGGTCAACAAAGTCACCATCTCTCGGGCTGACGAGATTCAGTGGAACGGTCAGGCGATCACTGAGTGGCGGCTGAGCGAGTTGCTCTATGCCACATTGATGATGCAGCCCGAGCCGGAATTGCTCTTTGAGCCTGATCCATCAGCCAGCTACGAAACGGCGATGCGAGCACTCTACATCATCAAGGCATCAGGCGTGAGCAAGTTTAATTTTGCGGGGCTGCGTGACCATTGCAGGTTTGGAAAATCCGACCGCCCGCGGGCAGTGCATCGCACGAGCGCACCGCCAGGTTTGCTGACCTCACTAACGCTGGTTGAGCCGAGCACCAGGCTTGCAGATATGCCACGCTATCGCCTGGAGCCCAGACCTGCCCACGACGTCATCTGCCCCGGCGATAACTAATGCTCTTTAGTCGCCTTCCGGCCGCATCGTATCATCCACCCGCATCGCTTGCCCCGCTAGGCTCTCCGCCTCAAGCAGCAACTCATCATCTGCCGCGCCTTGCGGCGTCGCTTCGCGGCCGATCATCACCATCACCGGTACGGCCAGTGGGCTAACGCGCTCCAGCTCGACATGGACAAGTTCGCGCTCTGACCGATTAAGCAGATCCGCCAAACGCCCAACGTCGGTCATTCGCTCTTTCGCATCGGCCCATGCCGCCTCAAGCAGTACGTGATCCGGCTCATATTTGCGCAGCACATCGTAAATCAGATCGGTCGAAAAGGTGACTTGCTTGCCCGATTTGCGTTTGCCGGGATGCTGCCGCTCCACCAGCCCGCCGATTACTGCGACCTCGCGAAAGGCTCGGCGCAGCAAGTGTGAGTTCTGCACCCACTCGACAAACTCATCCTTGAGAATGTCGGGTGAGAGAAGCGGCACTGGATCGGTCACAGGCTTCAGCCCCCACACCGCCAGCGAATAATCATTGGCGACGAAGCCCATGGGCTGAAGCCCGCGATCTTCCATCCGCCGCGTAATCAGCATGCCGAGCGACTGGTTCGCATTCCATCCTTCAAAGGTGTAGTAGACCGTGTATTCGCGCTTGGCATGGGGGAAGCTCTCGACCAGCAATTCGCCCGGTCCGGGCATGCGGCTGCGCCAATCCTGCACCTCGAGCCACTCGCGCACATCATCTGGGAATCGGTTCCAGCCCGCGCGGTCAACGAGCATCGCACGCACACGCTCGGCCAGATGCGTGGTGAGCGGCATGCGCGCACCGCCATAGCTGGGGATCATTGCCGATTTCTTGGAGGCACGCACCAGCACCTCCATGTCCTGTAGCTTGACCACCTCAAGGCTCATCCCCGCAAAGGCGAAGGTATCTCCCGGCGAGAGCGTCGCGGCAAAGCGCTCTTCTACTCGGCCAAGGGAACGCCCGCCTCTTCCTCCGCCAGCATTGATGCGAACCTCAAGCATTTCAGAATCGATAATGATCCCGGCATTCATTCGATGACGCGCCGCAAGTTCCGGATGCGTCAGGCGCCAGGTCGCGCGGCCATCTACATTCTTCTCACGCGTGATCCGCTTGAACTTATCATAGGCCTTGAGCGCGTAACCACCGTTCTCAACAAAGCTCAGAACCCGCTGCCACGCCGCCTCATCGACCCAGGCATAGGCGAGACTAGAGCGCACCTCCGCCAGCAGCGCGGCCTCCTCAAACGGCCCAGCGCAGGCACATGCCATCACATGCTGCGCGAGCACATCAAGCCCGCCGGGGCGAAATTCTTCGCCGTCGCGCTGACCTTCATCGACCGCTTCTTGTGCGGCAGTCGCCTCAAGAAATTCGAAGCGATTGCCCGGCACCAGCAATGCGCGACTTGGCTGATCGAGCCGGTGATTAGCCCGGCCAATCCGCTGCAAAAGCCGCGATGATCCTTTGGGCGCGCCCATTTGCACCACCAGATCGATATCGCCCCAATCGACGCCGAGATCGAGGCTGGCCGTCGCCACCAGCGCGCGCAATTCGCCGCGTGCCATGGCGCCTTCGACCTTGCGGCGCGCCTCTTTCGAGAGCGAGCCGTGGTGAATGCCGATGGGCAGATTGTCCTCATTCGCATCCCACAAATTCTGGAAGATATACTCCGCCAGAAAGCGTGTATTGGTGAAGATCAGCGCGGTCTTGTTTGCGCGGATCTGCTCATAAAGCTGAAGGATTGACCAAGTCGCGGCATGCCCGCCCCATGGCACGCGCTCCTCTGTCGGCAGGAGGATCTCAACCTCGGCAGGCGCGCCGACCTCACCCTCAACCAGTGCGACCTGATCCAAATCACCATGTGGGGCGAGCCAATCGCGAAACGCATCGGGCCGCGCGACTGTGGCCGATAATGCCGCGCGCTGCATATCGGGCGCGATTCCTTGCAGACGTGACAGGGCCAGCGCCAAAAGATCGCCGCGCTTGCCCGTGGCAAAGGCATGGACCTCATCGATCACAATACGCTTCAAGCCTTGGAACAGCTCCAGACTATCGGGATAAGACAGCAGCAGCGAGAGCGATTCCGGCGTGGTCAGCAGGATATGCGGGGGCTTGGCCCGTTGACGTTTCTTGCGGTCAGAAGGCGTGTCGCCGCTGCGCGTCTCGATCCGGATGGGCAGCCCCATTTCCTCAACCGGCGTCACCAGATTGCGCTGAACATCGTGGGCCAGCGCCTTCAGAGGCGAGACGTAGATCGTGTGCAGCCCATCGGGCGCAGCGTCATCGCCCAACCGCGTAGGCGTAAAGGCGGCCAGCGTCGGCAGAAACCCAGCGAGCGTCTTACCCGCGCCGGTATCAGCAACCAGCATTGCATGCTTGCCCGCATCGGAAGCAGCCAACATGTCAGTCTGGTGGCGCCGAATGCGCCAACCACGACCGGAAAACCAGCTCTCAATTTCAGGTGGGACGATTGTCTGCGGCACGCCTTAAGCTTTAGCAGCCCTCAGCGATCCTGTTCAGCATTCATTCGTCAGAATCTGCCTCTACCGCCTCTTCGGTATAGTCACCCTCGTCGCCTTCGTGGTCATAGGAGCCGGGGCCACTTGGATAAGAGCTTCGGAAGAAGTTGCTTTCCCTCGCTTCCAGCTCCTCTCGCGTCATGCCCAGAAGCTCTGCAAGCTTATCGCGCTCCGCCTCTTCAAGATCGGCATAACTGCGCACAGGCGGCAAAGCGGCCATCCGCTCTTCCATCTTTCGCGTCAGCTCGGGCACCATCTCCATCATAGCAGGCACCATTTCCTGCATCGCCCCCATAACCTGAGGGTCAGTGAAAATGATGTAGGACTCGCCCGCATAATAAGCGCCAGTTTCGGTCGCAAAAAAAGCGCTGAGCTCGGCCAATTGCTGATCGGTGAAGCGCACCGCATAGGCCCGTGCGAGGCCGGCCCGCATGGGCGGCTCGACCTGATCAACAATACCGTCCATCAATTCGATGGTCAGATTGGTCGTGAGTGATGAGCGCTCTTCAAATGCGGGGTCAACAATTGCCATGACCTCGCCGACCGTAGTATCGCCCATCGCCTCAACATCGCTTGATGGAATCCCCAGCATTTCGGCGATCATCGCCATAGGCAAAGCGCTGGAGGAACCGAACAGCGACCCCATCATGGGTTTGAGCGATTCGTCCATCATCCGCCGATAGGTGCCCTCAGGGAACACTTGATCCACCACCGCAACGGCGGCGGGAACGCGCATCTCCTGCTCTGCAGTCAAAGGCTCAGCGGCAAAGGCATCGGCCATCGCCTGCGCAAAGGCAGCGTCGCGGGAACTCGTGTGATCATCCGCATGTGCCGCATTTGGGGCCGCCACGGCCAACACAGCGGCACTGGCAGCAAATCCAAATTTTCTCATCCGCATCGCCTTAGTCCTCTAAAGTTAGTGCCCCACGCTCTCGCCGCGCTCGAGGCCTGACAGTTCCAATTGCTCGTCAATCTGTGCGACCAAGCGCTCTAGGCCCTCATCGCTATCGCTCTCAGCCCGGGCAACCAGCACATCCTGCGTGTTGGAGGCGCGCAGGAGCCACCAGCCATCAGCATTGCTTACACGAACACCGTCGGTCGTGTCTGCCACTGCATCGCTCGCCGCGATGCGCGCCGCAATCTCTTCAATCGCGGCAAACTTGCGGGCTTCATCAACCTGAAAACGCATCTCGGGCGTATTGGCCATATCCGGCATCGCGCTGCGCAGATCTGTCACCGATTTGCCAAGCCGCGCAGTAGCCGCGATTAACCGGACACCTGCATAAAGCGCATCGTCAAAGCCGTAATATTCGTCCGCAAAAAATACGTGGCCGCTCATTTCTCCGGCCAAAGGACTGCCCGTTTCCTTCATTTTGGACTTAATCAGCGAGTGCCCCGTCTTCCACATCAGCGGGGTGCCGCCATGCGCGCTCACATGATCGAACAAAGCCCGGCTCGCCTTCACGTCTGCAATGACGGTGGCGCCCTGGTGGCGGGAGAGAACATCCTCGGCATAAATCATCAGCAATTGATCGCCCCAGATCACCCGCCCCTGGCCATCAATCGCGCCGATCCGGTCCCCATCCCCGTCAAAAGCTACTCCGAAATCGAGGTTCTTTTCAGCGACAAGTCTGCGCAAATCCTCAAGGTTGGCTTCGACAGTAGGATCGGGATGATGATTAGGAAAATGGCCATCGACCTCAGTGAACAGCAAGTGGTGTTCCCCGGGCAGCAATGCCGCCAATTGCTCAAGCGCGGGGCCAGCAGAGCCATTACCGGCATCCCAGCCGATCCGCAGCCCTTCGAGCCGCGAAGCATCTGTCCCGTCGAGCGCAGTAAGCATGCGAGCGACGTACTCACCGAGAACCTCCCTTTCCTCGGTGCTCCCCGCCCCGTCGAGCAGCTGCCCTGCCGCAGCGCGCTCGCCGAGGGCGAGGATGTCTTTCCCGAAGAACGGACGCCCCTGCATCACCATCTTGAAGCCGTTGTAATTGGGGGGGTTATGGCTGCCAGTTATCTGAATGCCGCCATGCACATCTTCGGCTGAAGCCTCGGCGTAATAGAGCATTGGCGTAGCGCTCAGGCCAATACGGATCGCATCGCAGCCGCTTGCGGTCAGCCCCTCGACCAGCGCCTCTTCCAGCATGGGCGAGCTGATCCGGCCATCATAGCCCACCGCCACACGGCTACCGCCGGCCTCGCGCAGCATGGAGCCGAATGTGCGGCCAATGGCGCGCGCGTCATCCGCGCTGAGCGTCTCATCGATAATGCCGCGAATGTCATATTCGCGCAGGATCGTTGAGTGAAATTGGTGTCCCATGAATTAGCCGTCTTTCTCGTTCTTGGCCGCCTCTTCGATCAATAGATCGCGCGCGGTATTAATCTCTGCAAGGCGTGCATCGCTGCCGCCTCTATCGGGGTGAATATCGCTGGCGATCTTGCGATGCGCATCGCGGATTTGCTGCAGATCGGCCTTGGCATCAACGCCGAGCAGACGGCGTGCCCGTGACACTTGCTGAGCGTGCGAAAGCTTGCCCTTGGGGCCGCCATTTTGGCCGCTCGTCAGATGATCCCACGGCCAAGTGCCAAACGCCCAGCGCCAGCCAAAAATCACCAATGCTAAAATCACCGCAAGTTTAATCACGCCGCGACAGTATCCTCAATTTGAGCCATCCCCGGCAAGCGCAGGTTTTGCACGAGGCCCCGCAGTTCCTGACGCGCAACAAGATGGCTCGTGCCAAGTTCGCCCAGATGGCGCTTATCCAATAAAGTGAGCCCAGAAGGGAAAAGTTCCCGGTAAATCACACGCTCAGATAGGCCTTTGGCAGTGCGAAAGCCAACGCGTTTTGACATTTCCGTGAGCGCCTTCTCGATCCGCGCCATATTGCGCGCCTCGGTATAGCCAGTGCGGTTGCGCACGACGACCCAATCCATCTCGCGGCGATGCTGTTCAATGGTCGCTCGGCTGCGCTTTATCCGCGCCTCCCAAATGAGCTCGGCATAAAATGACAGCTTCTTGACCTTGAAGGTTTCCGCCTCGACCTGACCGATCAGATCGAAATCAACGAAACTGTCATTCATCGGGGTGACAAGCGTATCCGCTTGCGCAGCAGCATGGCGCGCCAGCTCGTCATCGCGGCCGGGCGTATCGATGAGGATGAAATCCGCACCCTCGCTGGTCTCTGCGATCAGCGCTTCAAACTCGCCGGGATCAAGGTCTTCAATTACGTGGCTCTCAGCCGTCGGTAGGTCGATACCTCTCTTGCCAGCGGTTTCCGCGCGGTTTTCAAAATAGCGATCCATTGTCCGCTGACGGTGGTCAAGATCATATGCCACAACGCGAAACCCATGATACGAGAGCGCCACCGCGACATGCACAGCCGTAGTCGACTTGCCAGTGCCGCCCTTTTCATTGGCGAAGGTAATTCTATGTGGGCGGGCCAGTGTCACGTAAGAGAGAACCTTTGGCGAAGCGTGAATGCTTGGTTGGTCGCATTATCGCAAACTGCTAGGCAGCGCGCGAGGGTATTTTGTACCGGAGGGCCCTCTACCATGCAAACGATCACAAAGCTCAAAATGTTGAGAAACACCGTTGATGGCCTGCGCGCAGGGGGCGCGCGCATCGCGCTGGTCCCCACAATGGGCGCCTTGCATGAGGGGCATCTCACACTGGTGCGCGCAGCCCGATCAGCCGCAGATCACGTTGTGGTCTCCATCTTCGTCAATCCCACACAATTTGGCGAGGGCGAGGATTTGGACGCCTATCCGCGGCAATTAGCGGCCGATAGCGCATTGCTCGAAGCTGAGGGCGTGAGCGCGATTTGGGCGCCTGCACCTGAGGAAGTGTACCCCCAAGGCTATGCCACCAATGTCTCAGTTGCGGGCGTCAGCTCAGGGTTATGCGGCGATGATAGGCCCGGCCATTTTGACGGAGTGGCCACGGTAGTCTGCAAACTGTTCAACCAAGTGCGGCCAGATTGCGCATTTTTTGGAGAGAAGGATTGGCAGCAATTGGCCGTGATCCGCCGGATGTCGCGCGATCTCGACCTTACCTTGCCGCATGTTGATGCCGTTCACGGCGTGCCGACGGTGCGAGAGGAAGATGGTCTCGCGATGAGCAGCCGCAATGCCTATTTGAGCAAGGAAGAGCGCGCTGCGGCGGGAACTTTGCCTCGAGCTATGAAGGCCGCGATCGCAGCGATGAAATCTGGAGTGGCTGCGGCTGGCGCCCTCAGGGAGCTGGAAGACACGCTCCTCACCAGCGGCTTTGAGAGCATCGATTATGCCGAGCTGCGCGATGCCGATACGATTGAGCTTGCCAATGAGGCCAGTGAAAATACGCGGCTGTTTCTGGCCGCGCGTATTGGCGGCACGCGGCTGATCGACAATATGCCAGCGGCGCTGAATGTGTAAAATCATGTACCCCGCCTTCACACAGTCGGCGCGGCAACCTAGAATCTCACGTACTCAGAAGCGCTATCACAGCCTCTTGGGTCGCTAATGAAGCCGAGCGTTGCACAGCTCCTTATCTGCAACGTTCGGCTTTTGCGTTTTGCAGAGGGCCAGAAAGGTTGGAGCGGGTAAGGGGGAAGCGCAGCTGAACGAGCCCTGAGGAACGATGGGGCGAGGACAATCGAACCCCTCTTGCGCAGTTCACCCGCGATAGTGACAGCCGATAGAGGTTGGAGCGGGTAAGGGGAATCGAACCCCTCTAGCTAGCTTGGAAGGCTAGAGCATTACCACTATGCTATACCCGCTCATCTCGCGTCTCAGCGAAGGCGCGCAAATGCCACCGATGTAGGCTGGCGGTCAACCCAAGATTTAAGGGTTGCGCGAATAATGAACCCGCGCTCACTCCAAGCCGCATCACGCAGTTTGCGGCGCGGGCCCGTCTTTCTTGCCAGCACCCTTCTTCTCGGCATCCTTCTTTTCGGCGCGCCGGGCCGCGCGCTCTTCTGCGCTGCGCTCCTGCGGCGGGGCAAAGCTCACCAGAATATCGCCGACTTGCGGGTCTGGCCGTGCGGCGTGCGTGAAGAAGCGCATCCGCCCATCAGGCCGCACGAGCAAAAGCATATGCGCTTCATCGGGCAAATGCTCCTGCGCGGCGTCAAAATCGAACTCGTCAGACAGCTTGGTCTTGCGGAAGACCCAGCCTTCCTGCTGGCGCTCATTGACTTCGGTTACGCCGTAGCCTGCCTCAAACAGAGCGCGCCCACGAAGGCTTTCAGGCAGAGCGTGCTTGTCATCATCATCGCCCTCTTCGCCCAGCTGATAGACTTTGTCGCGCCCAATCTCGTGTGCAAATTCATTGCACACCAGCGTATTATACGCCTCATTTTCTGAGGCCGCGACCAGCACCTGATACGGCCCAAGATCGAGATTATGTTCAGTCGCCTCATTGAGGATTTCGCCGTGATAGAAGGGAATGCCCTTTTGCCGCGCGGCGGCGAGACGCTGCCAACTGGAATCGACCACCAGCACCGGGGCTTTTAGGTCACGCAGTTGCTCTGCCAGAGCGATGGTCCACGGCCTGCTGCCGACAATCAGAATGCCGGGGCGTGTATCGCCCTTCACCTTGAGCCAGCGCGCGACCAGATCAACCGTAAAGCCGTGCGCAATAATGGTCGCAACGACGACTGCGAAGCTGAGGCCGATCAATAATTGACCGTCAGGTTCGCCCATTTCAGTCAAGCGCAGCGCAAACAGGCCGCAAATCGCGACCAACACAATGCCGCGCGGTGCAACCCAGGCCAGGAAAAGCCGCTCATTCCACGGGATTGAGCTGCCGAGCAGACTGATGAGAATAGTGACAGGCCGGACAACAAACAGCAGAGCGAGCAGGAATGCAAAAACCCTGAGACCCTCCGTTGTGCGAGGATCGAGATAAGCGATCTCGTCCCAAGTCAGGGAAGCAGAAAGCACGATGAAAATGCCCGAAACGAGCAGCACAGCGATGTTCTCTTTAAACGGATGAATGCTGCGCAGGCTGGACACATTCATATTGGCCAGCGCGACGCCCATGACCGTGACTGCCACTAGCCCCGCCTCATGCTCAATCAAATTTGAGATAACGAAAACGCTAATGACGGTGATCAAGAGTACCGGCACTTTGAGATATTCCGGCACCAACCCGCGCGGGAAGCTCCAGGCGATGGCGACCGCCGCAGCATAGCCAATGAGCCCGGCCAAAATGGCCGCGATGATCATTGGCGGAACCACTTGGAACAATGTCGCCCCATCAGCGGACAAGCGGAAATATTCAAACGCAATGACAGCGCATAGTGCGCCGGTCGGATCATTGACGATCGCTTCCCATTTGAGGATGGAGCCGGGGCGTTGCTGGATCGAGGATTGGCGCAGCAGCGGGATGACCACCGTCGGACCAGTTACCACTAAAATGCCGCCGAACAGCACCGCGACCGGCCAAGCGAGGCCGGCAATTTCATGCGCGGCCAATGCGCCCAGCAGCCAGCCCACAACGACGCCGATAGTCGCGAGCCGCCAGACCGCGCTGCCCGAATGGCGCAATTCGCGAAAATCGAGGCTCAGCCCGCCTTCAAACAAGATCAGCGCCACCCCGATTGCCACCATCGGTTCCAGCAAATCGCCAAATGCGCGCTCGGGGTTCATCACGCCGAGAATAGGCCCGAACAAAAAGCCTGCGACCAGCATCAAGACGATAGCTGGCCAGCCTGTGCGCCAAGCAAGCCATTGCGCGCCAATGCCCAAAATGCCCACTAGAGCGATTACGACTGCTTGTTCTTCCATCACTGCTCAGCTGCGCGCGAGCATGCAGCCTCAACCCCTCTTGTGTGATGCGGGCGCGCATTTGCGCCAGCTAGGCCGTTTCAATCAGGCCCCTTCAAATTCCATCAGGGCTTCTACCGCTACATCAGCGCTACGCAAAGCGCTTGCACCGCCAAGTTCTGGCAAATCGATCACAAAGGCTGCGTGAGATACCTCTGCGCCCGCTTGACGCAGCAGGCTTGCCGCTGCGCACGCCGTGCCGCCAGTTGCCACGAGATCATCAACGAGCACAACATTTTGTCCAGCTGACACGGCGCCCGGGTCAATCTCCAGGCGGTCTGTGCCATATTCCAGCGCATAGTCGACGCCAATGGTCGGCACGGGCAGCTTGCCGGGCTTACGCACCGGGATAAAGCCCAACTCCAGCTCGACCGCAACCGCGGCACCAAAGATAAACCCGCGCGCCTCCATCCCAGCGATTGCGTCAGCGCCGACAGCGCGCGCATGGTCTGCGAGCAAGCGCACCGCCGCGCGCAGGCCCGGGCCATGGCCGATCAGCGTGGTGATATCGCGGAAGGCAATCCCCGGCTCCGGGAAATCGGGAACTGTGCGAATGAGGGCTTTGAGCTCGTCAGCTGTCATCGTCTTCTTTCAGTACCAGTATAAATGCGAAACGCCCCGCCAATCTTGAGAAAGGCAGGGCGCTTCAAATTAACCAGATGATGGTCAAGATCAGTCTTTTTTCGGCTTCACCGCTGACCAAATCTGTTGCTTGGACAAATAGGCCAGCACAGTTGCAAAAAGCAGGAAGATCATTACCGGCCAACCGGTTTGCTTGCGCTTGATCAGCGACGGTTCCGCAGTCCAGGTGAGGAATGCAGCAACGTCTTCGCTCATCTGCCGAACGGTCGCCTTTGTACCATCGTCATATGCGACCTGATCATCGATCGCGATCGGAGGCGACATCGCGAGATTGAGGTTCTTGAAGTAAGGGTTGTGATAGAGCCCAGGGCCCGGTGCCGCTTCAGGGAACTCTGCCAACACTTCAGGATCGGGTTCGTCCTGATACCCGGCGAGCAGTGAGGCGACGTAATTGCTACCATCATTGCGTGCCTTGGTCATCAGCGAGAGATCTGGCGGGATCGCGTTATTATTCGCCGCAGCAGCCGCAACATTGTTAGGGTAAGGCTCTGGAAACGGATCGGTTGGGAGGCCTGGGCGTGTGGTGGCTTCGCCAGTATCGGGGTCAATGCCCGGCACAGTCCAACTCGCCGCTTCAGCCTTTACCTGAGCTTCCGTGTAGCCAAGATCAGCTAGATCGCGGAACGACACAAACTTGATGCCGTGGCAGGCCGCGCACACTTCTTTGTAGACCTTATAGCCGCGCTGAAGCTGGCCATAGTCCCACTTGCCGAATGGGCCATTGAACGAGAAATCGACTTTCTCAGGCTTCTTGTAAGGCAAATGTGCCACCGGCTCGTCCGTTGCATAGGCATAGGCGCCGAAAGCCAGCGAGATGAGCGCGACGCCAGCAAAGCCAAGGCCGACGAAAATGGAGATAAGGCGGATCATTCTAAGTCTCTTCTCTCGTTCGAATCGCGCTTCATTCGGCCGGTTGGGCCGTTGCACCCACTGGTGCATTATTGGTGGCGCCGACTGGCGCATTGCTATCTTTGCCAAGCACTTTCTCAGTGATCGAGAACGGCAATTCTTCAGGCTGCTCAATCTGACTAATGATCGGCAGGATCACCAGGAAGTGCAGGAAGTAGTAAGCCGTAAAGATCTGGCTGAGCATCACATAAGGCTCTTCTGCCGGCGCACCGCCAAGGAAGAAGAGCATCGCCATGGTTGGAATAAGGCCGAACCAGAAGAACTTCTTGAACAGCGGGCGATAGTGGCCGCTGCGCACTGGCGACTTGTCGAGCCATGGCAGGAAGAACCAAACCAGGATCGAGGCAAACATTGCGATCACGCCCCACAGCTTGGCTGGCAGGATGAAGTCGAATGTGAACGCTCGCAGGATCGCGTAGAAGGGATAGAAATACCATTCAGGAACGATCAGCGCCGGTGTCGAAAGCGGGTTCGCCTCAATATAGTTATCGGCGTGCCCGAGCATGTTGGGCAGGAAGAAAACCAGCGTGAAATATAGCAGTAGCGCAACGCCCAGACCGAACCCATCTTTCGCGGTGTAATATGGGTGGAAGGGCAGCGTATCGCTTTCCTGCTTCACCTCAATACCGGTGGGGTTGGAAGAGCCGGGAATATGCAGCGCCCAGATGTGGAGGATAACCACACCGGCAATCACAAAGGGCAGCAGGAAGTGCAGGCTGAAGAAGCGGTTCAGCGCAGCATTGTCAGGAGCGAAACCGCCGACCAGCCACACTTGCAGCGATTCGCCGACCAGCGGGATCGCCCCAAACAGCCCGGTGATCACTTTCGCGCCCCAGAAGCTCATTTGGCCCCATGGCAACACGTAACCCATAAAGGCGGTTGCCATCATCAACAGGAAGATGACGACGCCGAGCAGCCAGATCATCTCGCGCGGCGCCTTGTATGAGCTGTAAAACAGGCCGCGGAAAATGTGGATGTAGACCACAAGGAAGAAGAAGTGCGCACCGTTCATGTGCGCATAGCGCATCAGCCAGCCCCAGTTTACATCGCGCATGATGTGCTCAACCTGGCCAAAGGCGACTTCTGTGTTGGCGGCGTAATGCATCGCGAGCACAACGCCAGTAACAATCTGGAGAACCAGGAAGAAACCGGCCAGAACGCCAAAATTCCAGAAATAGCTCAAGTTGCGCGGAACAGGATAGCCTGCACCAACAGCATTGTAGACGAGACGCGGCAATGGCAGCCGCTCGTCCAGAAACTGAGTAAAACCGTTGCTCGGCTTATATTCGCGTGCCCAGGGGAAGCTCATAATTCTCTCTCTATCGCCAATTAGCCGACAAGAATGGTCGTTTCGCCAGTGAATTCATAATCTGGAACTTCCAGATTGGTCGGTGCGGGGCCTTTGCGGATGCGCCCAGCGGTGTCGTAATGCGAGCCATGGCACGGGCAGAAATAGCCGTTATATTCGCCTTTGCTCTCACCTTCCGCAGCCCCGAGAGGAACGCAGCCAAGGTGGGTACATACGCCCATGGTGACGAGAACATCATTGTTCCCTTCCTTCGTGCGATCAGCGAGGGTTTCGGGCTCTCGCAGGTCGGACAGCGCCACTTCATTCGCCTCGGCAATCTCAGCCTCGGTCAAACGCCGTACAAACAGTGGTTGCTTGCGGAAAATCGCCTTGATCGTCTGACCCGCCTCGACACCGGAGATATCAAGCTCGGTCGTGCTTTCTGCCAGCACGTCCTTGGACGGCGCCATCTGACTGATCAGCGGCAACAAAACCGCAGCGCCGCCAACGCCGGCGGTCGAAACCGCAGCGATGTTGATGAAGTCGCGGCGACGAACACCTTCGCCGTCAGCCTCATGGATCATTTCGGGAGTTTCGCTTGCAGCAGTTTCTGCCATCGGCCCCTTGCCTCGTTAAATATTCAACCTGCTTTGCCGACTTAGCGCCAATGAACATGGGTCACCGTTTCGGCTCCTATCCGGATCAAACTATAACGGTGCCACATTGGAAAAGTTCCGCTCGCCCCGCACGGTTTAACACCGACATTCCAGCGCCCCTAGACCGATTGCCGGAATATGCCAACTGCCATTTTGACAAGGCTTATTCGCTTGCGTGCAACCCAATCAGGCTAATCTGACGCCCACCAGTCGGCTCATCGCGGTGTGTTGACCGGCGGAACGAGTAAAACTGCTTAGTATTGGCATAGGTATCCAGGCCAAGATCATCTACTTGGGTGATACCCGCGAGGGTGAGCTGCGACGCTACGAAACCGGGCAAGTCGAACTGCCAATGGCCCGGCTTTCCAGCCGCGAAAAAGCGCGCATCCTCGGCTGAGAATTCTGCTTTCATGGACGCATCCACCTCATAGCTTTGCTGCGCAATACAAGGGCCGATCGCCGCGACAATACTTGCCCGCGATGCACCGATTTTCTCCATTGCCGCTACCGTATTGGCGATGACGCCGCTCGCCGCGCCGCGCCATCCGGCATGGGCCGCGCCGATGATGCGCGCATGCGAATCGACCAATAAAACCGGCGCACAATCTGCCGTCACAATGCCGAGGATCAGCCCCGGACGGTTTGTGACCATGGCATCAGCCTCAACAGCCGCGTTCTTGTCCCAAGCCTCTGTCACTTCGACAACATCAGGCGAGTGCACTTGTTTGACTGTCACCAGCTGACTGCCGGGGATCACATCATCCGCGCTGGCCCCGGCGCGAGCCGAAAAGCCATGCGGGACGCGCCCGAGTGCATTGGATCTGAGTAGCTCAGCCAAGCGAACGCGTGACTTGCTCAGATGTGTCGCGCGACAGGCCTTCAGCGTTGGCAATCCGCTCCAGCTCAGCGCGCATCAAAGCCGCGCGCCCCTCTTCCATCCGCCGCCAACGCCCCAGTGCCGGGACGAAGCGCGCCGCGGTTTGCGCATTGATCGGATCAAGCGCGAGAATAAGATCGGCAATCATCCGATACCCTTCGCCGCTTGGCGTATGAAACGCCGCCGGATTGCTCGCCAGCGCCATGTATAGCGAGCGCGCACGATTGGGATTGCTCAGCGTGAAATCTGCATGCTTGGCAAGCTCACGCACGTGATCGAGCACTTGCGGCAAAGTAGACAGCGCCTGAAGCGTGAACCATTTGTCGATCACCAAATCATTGGCGCGGTAACGCTCATAAAAATCCGCGAGCCGGTCCACGCGTTCTGGCGTGTCGAACCCGCATAAGGTCATCAATGCGCCCTGCCGGTCAGTCATATTGTCGGCATGGTCATATTGATGCGCCGCCAAGAGATTGGCTGCACCCGGATCGCCGGCTGCCAACAGACCCAGCGCCATGGTCTTCACCTTGCGCGCGCCGCGCCCTTGCGGATCGTCCAGCCCAATTGCAGCAGCGCGGTCATAAAGCTGCCCCAGCTCGCTGCGCAGGCCGACACCGAGCGTCTTTTTTAGGCCTTCGCGCGCTTCATGAAGAGCCGTCGGGTCGGCCTTCTCAACTTGCTCCATCAGGTAGGTGACACCGGGCAGCGCCATCAGCTCGCCTCGCATCGAATCGTCAAGAGAGCCATCGGCGATGATCGCACCCATGGCCTCGGTAATGTCTTGCGCAGAACCAGCATTCTCAGCGCCCAGAAGATGGCCGACAACCAGTTCCTGCATCGCCTCATAGCGGGCAAATGGGTCATCATCATGCGCAGCAAGAAATGCCAGATCGGCGCTCGCAATATCGCGCTCAATCACTACTGGCGCGGTAAAGCCGCGATTGATTGAGAGCACTGGCTCAGCCGCCTCGCCGAGGGGCACTCGCATTTCTGCCTCGCTCAGAACGATCAATTGCTCTTCACCGAGCTTGCCAGCGGCTCGGTCATGCAGAGCGACCTTAAGCGGGATGGGGATGGGCGCCTTGTCGCTCTGCCCCGGTGTATCGGGCACGCTTTGGGTTAGGCGCAGCTCGACATTCCCATCGGTGTGAGCAAGCTCAGCGGCAACGCGCGGAGTGCCGGCCTGGCGGTACCAACCTCGAAATTGCGTAAGGTCCAGCTCCGCACCATCCTCAATCGCTGAGATGAAATCTTCGCAGGTCGCGGCCTCGCCATCATGGCGGTCAAAATAGAGGTCGGTGCCTTTGCGGAACTTCTCAGCCCCAGCCATGCTGCGCATCATGCGGATGACTTCCGCGCCTTTATTATAGACGGTCGCGGTGTAGAAATTGGTGATCTCGCGGAAACTGTCGGGCCGGATTGGATGCGCGAGCGGGCCAGAATCTTCCGGGAATTGCGCGCTGCGCAGGATCCGCACATCCTCAATCCGTTTGACGCTTTCTGAATGCATATCCTGACTGAACAGCTGATCGCGCAACACGGTGAAGCCCTCTTTTAGTGAGAGCTGAAACCAATCGCGGCAGGTCACGCGATTGCCAGACCAATTGTGGAAATACTCGTGTGCAATCACGCCTTCAACCGCGTCAAAATCTGCGTCCGTCGCAGTGTCGCTATCGGCCAGTACATATTTGGTGTTGAAGACGTTGAGGCCTTTGTTCTCCATCGCGCCCATATTGAAGTCCGAAACGGCCACGATGTTGTAGACGTCGAGATCATATTCGCGCCCAAATGTTTCCTCATCCCATTTCATCGAGCGGATGAGGGAGGCCATAGCGTGCTCCGTGCGGTCCAGATCTTCTGCGCGCACCCATACCGCCAAGTCGACTTCGCGCCCGCCCATGGTCGTGAATGTGTCTTCGCGCGCGACCAAATCACCTGCGACCAGCGCAAACAAGTAAGACGGCTTGGGCCAAGGGTCATGCCACTCAGCAAAGTGATGACCGCCTACACTGTCGCCTTCTTTGACTTTATTGCCATTGCACAAGAGCACCGGAAACAGATCTTTAGGGCCGCTCATATGAACCCAATAGGTCGAGAGCACATCAGGCCGATCAGGGAAGAAGGTGATGCGCCGAAAGCCCTCCGCCTCGCACTGTGTGCACAGCATTCCGTTCGAAGCGTAGAGCCCCATCAACTGCGTATTGCTCGAGGGATCGAGCTCGGTTTCGATCATGATCTTGTGGCTATCGCCCGACAAGGTCAGAACCAGATCATCGCCGTCCATTTCTGGATTTTCGATGGTCACATCATCGACCGTCACACGCGCCGGGGTAAGGCCATCGCCATTGAGCCGCAGCTGCTGTGAGGCCTCGGCATCCGGATTACGCGTGACCGTAAAAGTCGCCAGCACAAGCGTTGTCTCAAGGCCAAGGTTAAAGACGAGCTCTGTCTCGGGCAGGAGCCAGGGGAATGGCTGATAATCCTTGCGATAAATGACAGGGGGCTGCGCGGTTGGCGTGTTGCTGAGATTTTCCATGCGCGAAGATTTAGGGCCTTTCCTCAAAACGTCCAGCGGTTAGAGTTGCACGCGATGACACATATGCTGATCTTCGGTCTGGGCTACACCGCTAAGCGGCTGGCTGAGCGCCTGCGCGGTGACGGCTGGACAGTAGAGGCGACGGGCAGCGCGGGCGACGTTGATTTCACGGACCGTGATGCGGTGCTTTCGGCGCTGGGCCGCGCCACCCATGTGCTCTCTTCAGTCCCGCCCGACCGGGCAAGCGGATTGGACCCCGTGCTCAACACTTACGGCCGTGATTTCCCCGAAGTATGGTATGGCTATCTCTCCTCCACCGGCGTCTATGGCGATATGCGCGGGGCATGGGTGGATGAACATACGCCCACCGTCGCCGAAACAGGAGCAGGCCGCCGCAATGCGCGCGCAGAAGCGGATGCGCTGTGGGTGAAGCTCAGCGCACGCGTGTTCCGCCTGCCAGGAATTTACGGGCCGGGCCGCAGCGCTTTTGAGCGGATCGCGGCGGGCAAAGCGCGGCGGATCGATATGCCCGATCAAGTCTTCAGCCGCGTGCATGTCGATGATATTGTCAGCGGCGTTGCCGCGGCTCTGAGCAGCGATGCGCCGGCGGGAGCTTACAATCTAGCAGATGATTTGCCTGCGAGCGGCAATGCTGTGATCGAAGAAGCGTGCCGCTTAATGGGCCAAGAACCGCCTCCGCTTCAGACGCTGGAAGAGGCGAATTTGTCGGAAATGGCGCTGGGGTTTTACTCAGAGAACCGCCGCGTCGCCAATGGTAAAGCCAAACGTATATTGGGCTGGGAGCCGCGCTATCCGACCTATCGAGAGGGGCTGAGGAGTCTTTTGTTTTAGCCCGTTTTTGTGTTCCGCAGCACCTCCGTGCTGCGATATCCTCGCTCTCGCGATCAGAGATCGCATCGCTGCGGACGGCCTTTGGCCTTGCGGCTCACTAGCCGTTCGCCGGACCCTTCCCGGCCACTAAAACCAGCCTTCTCACCTAATTTTCGCCCTTAGCGCCAACACCATCCCAATCACCGCCAGCACCATTCCGCCTGCAGTGAGCATGGTCCAGCTGTAATCCTCAAACAGGGTCGAAATCAGCATCGCGACAGAAATCGTGAGGATCGAATTATACGCTGTTCGGCCAGCCCCAATTTCACGCACCAGATTATAATGCAGCGGGAAAGTCACCACTGACCCGATCAGCGCGAGATAGACGATCCCCATCCAATATGACGTGCTCGTCGGGAACGGCGGAGGCCCGGCGGTAAGCGCGGCAAAGCCCAGATCAAACACCGTCCCATAGAGCATCGCCCAAGCAAGCAGGCTGACCATGGGCACGGCGCGCCCTGTCGGATTGGCCTGAATTACATTGGCGATGGATGCCGAGAGAATGCCGACAAATGCTAGAAAGATCCCAAGTCCAACATTGCCGCCAATCACGCCCGCATCGGGGTTTGCCTGCCATTCATGGAACAGCAGGAACGAGACGCCGATGATCGCGACAATGCTGCCGAGGACAAAACCGCTTTCGACCCGCTCTCCGAGGAAAATCCGCCCGAACAGCGCATTGGGAACCATCAGCAAGCCGAACATCATCGCGACAATACCTGAGGTTACGTAGAGCTCAGCGTGATAGACAAACAGGAAATTGCCACTGAACTGAAAGATGCCCACGAACGCTGCAAGCAAATGTTCGGGCCGCGTCAGCTTGAGCCGCCGCTTCATTAAGAACGCGGCGAGGAACAGCGCGGGCGTTGCCAGTGCAAATCGGTAAAACACCGACCATGCCGCAGGCACACCGTCAATCTGTCCGGTGATGACAAACCAGGTTGACCCCCAAATGGAACCGGTAAGGATAAAGGGAAGAATTACGCGCCAGTTCAGCACGGGTGCGCCGCCGCTCACAAACCTGCAATCGCCACCGCGAGCCCGCGCGCATCATCCTCGCGCGTGTCCCAGGCGGTCACAAAACGGGCCGCATCATCGCCCCAATCATAGAACTCAAAGCCTTGGACGCGCAGCGACTCGCGCTCATCGGCCGATAGTTGCACAAATACCTCATTTGCCTCCACCGGATGCATCAAACGACCCTCGCAAGCCCCCGCAATTTCTGCTGCAGCAGCGTTCGCAGTGCGCGCATTTTTGAGCCACAAATCACCTTCAAGCATGGCCGCAAGCTGCGCTGCCAGAAACCGTCCCTTGCTCTGCAAATGGCCAGAACGCTTGCGGCGATAGCGCGCTACATCGGCCTTTTCGGGATCGAAAAACAGCACCGCTTCGGCGCTCATTCCGCCATTCTTTACGCAGCCAAATGAGAGCGCATCAACGCCAGTCGTAGCCTCTGCGGGCGAGCATCCAAGGAACGCAGTTGCGTTGGCAAAACGCGCGCCATCCATGTGCAAACCCAGCCCACGCGCCTCAGCAAACGCAGCAATATCAGCCACTTCCTGCGGACGGTAAGAACAGCCATATTCGCTTGCCTGCGTAATCGAAATGGCGTGCGGCTGAACCTGATGGACATCATCTCGGATCGGATCAATCGCCGCCGCAATGCCAGCAGGCGTCAGCTTCGCACTCTCGCCCTCAGCCAAAATCAGCTTGGCGCCGTGAAGGAAAAATCCCGGCGCACCCGCCTCATCCATTTCGATATGCGCCTCGCGGTGACAGACCACTGCGCCGTGAGGCTGGGCCATGCTGCCGAGCGCCAGACAATTGGCCGCCGTCCCGGTCGCCACCCATAATACTGCACATTCACGCGAAAATGTGTTAGTAAAGGATGCATCGAGTGATTGCGACAATGAGTCGCCGTCATAGGGGGTATCGGCTTGGTCAGCCTGACGCATCGCGTCCCAGACCTGTGGGTGAACCCTGGCGGCATTGTCCGAAAGGAATTGTTTCGTCGCAGTCATCGATGACGGCAATAAGGCTCAAAAAAATAAGGGCAAGCCGTTCAGACTATAAAAGGGCGCACCATGAACGAACTCAAAATCACGCATTGTGAACATAGCGGCGGCGGGGAATATATCGCCAAGGCAAGCGGCAGCATGCATTGCGGGCGGCTTGAATGGGAATTTGACGAGAGCGGCGCGCATGTCGCGACGCATACACTGGTTCCTCCGCAAATCGGCGGCAAAGGCATAGCGGCAAAATTGGTCGCAGCGATGATCGCGGATGCGCGTTCTTTGGGCTTTAAGATCAACCCGCAATGTTCCTATGTGGCGGCTCGGTTTGACCGTAACCCGGCATGGAGCGACTTGCGCGCTTAACCTAGCGCCAAGAAGTCCAATGCGGGGCACGCAGCCATATTGCAGTGGCGCGGACTAAAACAGGGTCAGATCACATCTAAATCAGATGGCTAAAGTCACGCACAGCCATGCTCTGCGCGATTTCGGCTCGCAGGGCCTGCGCCCGCTCAAGAGGCAGGCCGTTCACCGCAAAGCTGCCGCCAGCAAGGCCGAGCTGCAGACTGGCATAGCCGCGCCGCTGCGCGATTGGCCCTTGCGCAATCTCAGCGGATTGTAGCTTTTCACGCGTCGCCACATCAGTACGCGGAGCAAGCCAGCCGCGCCGAGAATAAAGCTGCGTTCCATCAATCGCATGCCGCTCAAACCGCCATTGGAACAGCGACTGAGCCACCAAAGCGCCAACCGCGAGAACACCGCCAAGGATCAGCCAGTGAACATATGCAAACTCGGTGAAGTTCGCGATGCTGGCGGTCCCGATTGCGATAGGCAAAGCGAAAAGCGAAGTCAGGATCGCGCTGTCCGTGCGGTAGCGCTCGCTCGCCCGATGCCAATCCAGATCCTCATGCGGCGGCTCAAATCCAGCAGCACGGACAATCGGCTCAAGCTCTTCCCACTGGGCGAAGGGCGCAACATCATGGCTGGAGGCGCCGGCATCTTGTGCAAGACTGACGAACTTAAGACCATGCCAGCCGAACCGGCGGCGGATGATCCGCGTGCCGAATTTGAGCGCCTGAACGCGGTGCGCAGGCATGACCACATCTGTCTTGGTCAGCAGGCCGCGCTGCCGCCGAAACCCCTTGGCGGTGCGAGTGAGCGTAAAGCCCCAATCGCGCAAGACAGTGCGCACGAGCCCCGCAACAGTTCCAACCACCACCAAACTCGCCAGCACGATGAGCACGCTAATCACTTGAGCCAGCGGGCCTAGCCCTGCCAGCATCGCGCCCGGCCCAGCCAGTCGCTCCTCCCAGCCGCCAACGTCCCATAAGTCGAATGGCAAGAGATCGCCAAATTGCTGAGCAATACCAGCCAGCACCGCCATGAAGGCGAGCGAAAACTCGAAGATGCCAAAGGTAATGACGCGGCGCGGACCCATCGCAAAGATAGGAGCTTGGTTGGATGGCTCGGTCTCTTCGCCAATCTCGGTTTCAGTTACCGGCGTGCCCGCACCCTCGCCAGCCTCAGCGCCGCTTTTCCGGGCGCGCACAAGCTCGCGTAATCGCTCGCCCTCATCCACACTCAGATATGTCAGCGCCAACTCATCAGCGCCGCCCGCCCCCGTTTCAAACTTGACCTCAACAAGCCCGAACAGGCGCGGGATCAGTTTCTGCTCGAGGCTGACATCCTGTATCCGGTCATAAGGGACCGAGCGCGCAGTGCGGCTGATGATGCCGCCCTCGACCCGAATATCGGCCTCATTCACCTGATAGGTGAGCCGGTACCAGGCGAGATATGCCATCAGGAACGAAAAGCCGACTGCGATCAGCGCGATCGGCAAAACGTAGATGAAAAAATCGCCAAACTTCCCATCATCCAGGATGGTGACTGCAGCAATGCCGAGCGGAATAATGAGCTGGCCAAGCATGGCAACGCCCCGCACCGCGAAGCTCTTCGGATTAGTGCGCTGAGGGTCCGCCGAGTGATTGAGCAGAGCGCGCTTTGCCCCAGCGAATTGAACGGTGCTGGTTTCGCTCACACCCTCCAAATTAGTCGCATTATCGCTCATGCTGTATCGCGCTTGATCGCGGCGCGGATCGCCTCCCGCATTTCGGTCGCATCACCATGCGCCAGACCGGGCAAATTCACTGAGGCATTGTGGCTGCCCGCGGTGTGCACCGTCAGCGTGGCAAGATCATAAATGCGCTGGATCGGGCCTTGGTTTACGTCAATGTGCTGAACCCGGCCGAACGGGACAAGCGTGTCAGACCTGAACAATATACCGCTGACTACGCGCAGCCGCTCTTCGGCGAGCGTGTATCCGCGCGCCTGATACCGCCGCCAAGGCAAGCGAAAAATGATGAAGGCCAAGATCAGCAAAGCAGGCACGATGATGAGGCCCGGCACAAGCGGTGCGGCAAACTCTGCGATGATCGCCCCGGCAAGTAAGGGCAGGCTAATGAGAATTGCGACAAGCCGCGTCGCCTTCACATGGTTGGGGTGCAAAAGCGTAAGCTCAGTATCTTCCATACCGCTTTATCTAGCTAACACAGTTCGCAGTTTCAACGGGTTTGCTTGGCAATGGTGAATGACCACACTGTTCCGTCAGGTCCTGTTTCTAATCTCTTTTCTGCTTCAAGCTGCGTCACTAAATCATCAATCAAAGACAAGCCCAGGCCAGCTCTTTCCTTTGTCCTTTCTGACGGATCAATCCCTGAACCATTGTCCACAATGTTGAGCTCAATCTGTGTTCCACGATCGTGCAAAACAACGTCAATACGGCCGCCAACCTCAGAAAAGCCATGCTTAAATGCATTGGTGACCAGTTCGTTGACAAGCAGGCCAAGCGGTGTGAGGCGGTCGAGGTCGACGCTCACCTCATCTAAGTCATGATCAATCGTGATACCTTCTCGTCCAAGGCTCTCCGCCAGCAAATCAAGCAATTTTTCAAGGTAGGGTTGAAGTGCGATCTTGCTCCTATTCTCGTTAGGCTGCAGATAGATATGGTCGTGCAGCAAAGCCATTGTGCGAGCGCGGTTGGCTGCCTCTCGTTGATGCGATTTAGGATCACTCACGTCGGTTTCACGGCGTGCATCCATGTTGAACAAGCTCGTTAGCAATTGCAGATTGTTTTTGGTCCGATGGTGCATTTCAACCAGAAATGTGTCCTTTTGCTGCGCGAATTTTCGCTGACGGCGAAATGCGGTAAAGGCGAACAAAGCTAGCGCTATGGCCAGCGCTGTCGTGACCGCACTGAGACCTGCTCGCATTCGTGAGGCACGCAGCTCCGACGCAGTCAAAGCGGATTCCTTCTCCATCAAAATATTAGAGGCCTCGCTCTCCTTTAGTGCCAGCTGAGTTTCTGCGTTCGCAATTGAACGCAGGCCAGTTTCTTCAAGCCTACGCCTGTTAAGCTCAAGCGCTGCAAGAGCATATTGCGCTGCCTCATCATCGCGGCCCATGGCGTTCATGATACCAGCCATGGCCTCGGCGTAGTCGGTCTTTGCGTAAAGGTCGCCCGGCGCGTCCAAGGCGTAGAACCGGCTATCGTCATCGCTCTTCATTAGCTCACGAGCCCGAAAGAGCGCAGAACGAGCAGGTCCGGTGCGCCCATTGTCGACATAACGCGCGCCAAGCCATGCTAATAGGGCTGCTGCTTCAGGCTCATCGGCAGCAGTTCCATGCTCAAGAAGGATTCTTGACGCCATCTCCGCAGTCAAGAAAGCGCGGTCATAGTCGCCGATTTCGTAGAGTGAGCGCGCATATCGCGCCGCGATCAGCCCGTCGAATTTTCGGTGTGGCTGTTCCGCGCTCGTTTCCATTGCTTTCGCGAACCAGTCTGCAGCAGCCTCATGGCGATTCGCCATCGCATGCGCTTTGGCCAATTGATACTGAGCCTTGAGAACCATGTCGGGGCGATCTGGCTCATACCGGCGCATGATCGGGATGCTTCGCTCAATCAGGGGGATTGCGGAGTCAGGATCGCCCATTTCGGTAAATACCACTGCCCTGTTGACCAAGGTGGCGGCCGCCATCGCGTTCTCCCCAATTTGTATATAACTATCATGAGCCTTCTGATACATGCTCATTGCATCGGCGTACTGTCCCGTTCGTTTTGCGTTCACTGCCCTTGTATTGTAGCTCTTCGGGATCATAGCGACGAAGCCAAGCCGTTCAGCGGTCTCAATTTGTTCCGATCCGAGGCGCAACAGCTCTTCGTAATCGACTTGTTCTTTCCCTCCGCGAGAGATGGCGGCTGTTAGCAAACAAGGCTCTTGAACTGTGCCGCGTGCCGCCTCGGCTAGTCGAGATAAGTCGAAGAAAGTCGTGTTTGCTTGTGCAGCTGCTGATAGTCCAAGTTGATAACATGCCCTTCCCGCTCTGAATCGATCACCCAGATCGACAAATTGATCAAACGCTCTTTTAAAGTCTTCTTCCGCCGCGGTGTATGCGCGTCGGCTGAAAGCAGCTTGTCCTCTGTCAAATGCGATGAGTGATTGTAAACCAACCATATCAGCATGGCTTGCAAACAAAGCAGTCCTAGCACTCTTATCATGTAGCGTTGCAATGCTCTCATCCGCATCACTCAAGAGAAATTGCGCGTGAGCAAGGTAGGCCATTGCGATCCAGTTCTTTGTCCGTTTCGCTGAACCGATCGCTGAGGAAACCTCCGCTAGATCAATTGGCTCGTCATTTGTCGCCGCCAGCATAATTGCTGCGGCCTTAAGCGCCTCGCCGCTTCGTCCTCGCAATTGTTCGGCGAGGTCCTCAATATCGCTCGTCGGCAGGTAAAAACGCGCGAGCTTTAAGTCATCATCAACAATAGCAAGAAGTGTTGATTCCGGAAGAGCTTTTAGCCTAGCCGCGCATCGGTCAGCGCCCTCTTCCAAGGTGGTCGCAACCTTTAGTCGAATACGGCATGATGGGGGCAGATCGTCTGAAAACACTCCGGTTTCCGCGAGTAGTCCACCTGCCGCACTAACAGCCGCACCCATGCTGGATGTGCCAATAAACGCTGCTAGCACGAGAGCTACAAGATTTCTGGTCACCAACAAATCGGTATACTTCGGAAAAAAGAGTTTACGCCATAATCCAATGGGCCAGCACATATTGATGCGGGGAATTGCAGCTTGGCAATACCTTAAGCGCATTTTTCATCACCAACCGCCAAGTAGGCGCTCTCAGTTTCGCTAAATCACCTAGAACTCATCGCCACCATTCATATTCCTTAGCGGCATTATCCGACTGATATTGACAGTTTAAGGTACATGGGTCAAATTTGTCCGCACAACTTTTGAGGTAGATGCATGGCTTCCGACGGGTGGTGTAAGTCGGATGCGAACTCGTCTCTCCTAGGCGTAGAGCGCCCTACCCTCGCCTTTATTCAGGCCATAAGAGTTTGCCACTCGGCCAAGGCGGCTAAGCGGCGGGTCTTGTAAGTTTGGCGATCGATCAGATGACGTTCTGAATTGAAATGGTTGTACCCATTCGCATGAACCGACGCGAACTTCTGCAAGCCGCAAGGATATCGCAGCACGGAGGTGCTGCGGAAACAAAAAACCTCAGAATAATGGTGCCACGAGAGAGAATTGAACTCTCGGCCTCACCCTTACCAAGGGTGCGCTCTACCACTGAGCTACCGCGGCGCCTGTTCAAGACGCGCGCCTATCGTTGTGATGCGCGTCATTGTCAAGCTAAGCTTGAAGCGTTTTTGCTAAGCTTACGCTTCGCTACTTGAGCATTTGAGCCATTAGCTGCAAGGCGTTTCCTATGAGTGAAGACACCGACAAGAAACTAACCAAGGAAGAGCGTCTGGCCGCGAAATTGCGCGAGAATCTGCGCCGGCGAAAGTCGCAGAGCAGAGAATTGAGCGATTCGTGCGGTGAAGGCCTTTCCAAAAAGGGTCCGCAAGGTTAGAGTTTTACGCTAAGTGCCACGCCGCCCACTCCCTCCGCCCTTCCACCCGGATCGTATCCGAAAATCATCCGGGTGGAAGGGCGGAGGGAGTGGGCGGACTTGATCTGATCCGCAGCGCGGATCATCGGAGAAACAATGCCCAAGCTCATTTTAGTTCGCCACGGCCAGAGCGAATGGAACCTCGCCAACCGTTTCACCGGGTGGTGGGATGTTGACCTTACGGAAAAAGGCGTTGCCGAAGCCATCGCAGCAGGCGAGTTGATGGCAGAGAAAGGCGTGCTGCCAACCGCCTGCTTCACCTCGCTTCAAACGCGCGCGATCAAAACGCTCAATCTGGCGCTGGAATCTGCCGGACGCTTATGGCTGCCAGTGACTAAGGATTGGCGTCTTAATGAGCGGCATTATGGCGGGCTTACGGGCCTCAACAAGCAAGAAACCCGCGACAAGCATGGCGATGAACAAGTCCATATCTGGCGCCGCAGTTTCGATGTGCCGCCGCCGCCCATGGAGCCGGGCAGCGAATATGATCCGGGTGCCGACCCACGCTATGAAGGGATTGACGTTCCTTACACCGAAAGCCTCAAACTGACCATTGAGCGAGTTCTACCCTATTGGGAAAGCGATATTCTGCCGGTTTTGGCGAGCGGTGAGACCGTGATTATCTCAGCCCATGGCAACAGCTTGCGCGCGCTGGTGAAACATCTTTCAAACATTTCCGATGAAGAGATTACCGGTCTGGAAATTCCCACTGGTCAGCCAATAATTTACGACTTTGACGATGATATGAAGCCGCTGGGCGAGCGCTATTATCTCAAGGGCGCATGAGATGAGCGCCGCCACTCCAAAAGTCGCGATTATCATGGGCAGCCAGTCCGACTGGCCAACCATGCGCAAAGCGGCCGATATTCTGGAAGAGCTGGGCGTCGAGCATGATGTGCAGATCGTCTCTGCGCACCGGACGCCTGACCGCATGGTATCCTTTGCCAAGGCAGCAGAGAGTGATGGCTTTGGCGTGATTATCGCGGGGGCCGGCGGCGCCGCGCATTTGCCCGGCATGGTCGCGGCGATGACCCATCTCCCCGTGCTTGGCGTGCCAGTGCAGTCCAAAGCGCTGTCGGGTCAGGACAGCTTACTTTCGATCGTACAAATGCCCGCCGGAGTGCCCGTGGGCACGCTGGCGATTGGCGAGGCTGGCGCGACCAATGCAGGCCTGCTCGCGGCGAGCATCCTTTCGGTTAGCGATGGCGCCCTTGCGCAGCGGCTGAAGGCGTGGCGTCAGGCACGCAGCGATGCCGTGGGCGAGACGCCGGTCGACTAATGCTGCGCATCGGGGGGACAATCGGTATTCTCGGCGGCGGCCAATTAGGCCGCATGATGGCCGTAGCCGCCACGCAATTGGGTTATCGCTGCATTGGCTATGGACCCCAAGGCGACAATGTTGCCGCCGATGTCTGCGCTGAATTTTTCGAGAACGCGTGGGATGACCCCGCGGCTTTGGAAAGCTTCGCGGCCAAGTGTGATGTGATCACTTGGGAGTTTGAAAACGTCCCACTTGCCGCCATTGATGCCTTGCCGAGCGCGCGCCTGCATCCGCCGCGCAGGGCGCTGGAGACCGCGCAGGACCGCCTCAATGAGAAGCGCTTTGTTGTCGAGCTGGGAGGGCGCACTGCCCCGTTTTGCGCCGTCGAAAGCCGCGCTGATCTGGACAGCGCAATCGAGCAAATCGGCATGCCCGGCATTCTCAAGACCTGCCGCGATGGCTACGATGGCAAGGGCCAGTGGCGCCTCGCCAACGCAGACGACGTAGAGGCGCTCGATCTGCCTGACGTGCCCACAGTTTATGAGGGCTTTGTGGAGTTCGATGCCGAATTCTCAGTCATTCTGGCGCGCGGGCAAGATGGCGCGATCCGCTTCTGGGACAGCACGCGCAATGAGCATGAGCACGGCATTCTGGCGCGCACTGTTCTTCCGCCAGGCGATCTGATCGCCGAGCATCTTGACGAGGCGCGCGCGCTGGCGAAACAAGTGGCGGATGCTCTTGAATATGTCGGCGTGCTGACGCTGGAGTTTTTCGCGACCGAGCAAGGCCCCGTCTTTAACGAGATGGCCCCGCGCGTGCACAATTCCGGGCATTGGACCATCGAAGGCGCGGCCACCAGCCAGTTTGAAAACCATATCCGCGCGGTCGCTGGTCTGCCTTTAGGCGACACCAGCAGCGTCGCCGCTAAGGTCGAAATGCGCAACATCATTGGCAAACCTGCCGAAGGGGCGCTGGCGCTGCTCGACGATCCGAGCGCCCATTTGCACCTCTATGGCAAGGCGGATGCGAAGGATGGCCGCAAGATGGGCCATGTGACTTATGTGGGCGGCGGCGCTCCCGAGGCATCGGCAAAATTGATTGCCGGTCACGAACCTCGCATAGAAGCAACCACACAGGAACTGTTCCTGATCTATGCCCGCGCGGCCAATGGCGTGATTGGGCGCGATGGCACGCTGCCCTGGCATTTGCCCGCTGATCTCAAACGCTTCAAAGCGCTGACGCTTGGCAAACCTATGGTCATGGGCCGCAAGACCTTTGAGAGCCTGCCCGGCCTGCTGCCCGGCCGCCGCCATATTGTGCTGACCCGGCGTGATGAATGGTCGGGCGATGGCGCAGAAATCGCGCATTCGGCCAAAGAAGCACTCGCTCTCGCAGGCAATGGCGAGGTCGCCATCATCGGCGGGGCCGCGATTTTTGATGTCTTTATGCGCCATGCAAGCCGCGCCGAAGTCACGCAAATCCACGCCGATTATGAGGGCGATGTGCTCATGCCTGCGCTTGGGCCCGGGTGGGAGTTGACCATGCGTGAAGACTTTGACGCGGAGGGGACCCGCCCAGCCTACTCCTTCCTCACCTACCGGCAGGAATTGGAAGCGGTATGAAGAAATTTCTCATTGGCATTTTGCTGCTGCTCGTCGTCGCTGCGATTGCGGTCTTCACACTCGCCCCCGGCATGACCGAGCGCAGTATGAACACGGTGGATGGCAAGCCGCTGCCCCCGGTTTCAGACGAAGCGCGCACGCTCCATGCAGACTTGTTCATCGTCGATCTCCATGCTGACACGCTGCTGTGGAAGCGCTCTATGCTTGACGCCGCCGACAGAGGCCATGTCGACTTGCCGCGCCTGCAAGCGGGCAATGTCGGCCTGCAAGTGTTCTCTAGCCCAACCAAAACGCCGAAGGACCAGAATTACGACAATAACAGCGCGGATAGCGACAATATCACGCTGCTCGCAATTGCGCAGCTACAGCCAATTCGCACATGGACTTCGCTGCTTGAGCGCTCGCTCTATCATGGTGAGAAACTGGACAGTGCAGTCGCCGGTTCTGACGGCGCGATGGTCAAAGTTGATAGCGCCCCATCACTCGGCGCGCTGATTGCTGCACGCTCAGGTGAAGCTAAGCCGGTTGGCGCGCTACTCAGTGTTGAGGGCCTGCACAATCTGGAAGGCGACATTGCCAATCTCGATGCACTTTATGACGCGGGCGTGCGGATGGCGGGCCTCACCCATTTCTTTGATAATGAGATCGCCGGATCAATGCATGGCGAGGAAAAAGGCCCGCTGACTGATCTTGGCCGCGCCGCAGTGCGCGCGATGGAAGACAGGGGCATAATCATCGATATCGCGCATCTCTCCAAAGCAGGCGTAGCCGAAGTGCTGGCCATGGCGCGGCGCCCGGTCGTCTCCAGCCATGGCGGCGTGCAAGCCACCTGCGAGGTCAATCGCAACCTCACTGACGAGGAAATTCGCGGCCTTGCGGCCACCGGCGGTATTATCGGCGTTGGCTATTGGGAGGGCGCGGTCTGCGGCACAGAACCAGCGGATGTGGTGAGCGCCATGGCGCATATTCGCGATCTTGTCGGGATTGAGTATGTCGCGCTGGGCAGTGATTATGACGGCGCGGTCGAAGTGCGTTTTGACGCAGCGGGCGTCATCCATATTACGCAGGCATTGATGGACGCTGACTTCACGGCAAGAGAAATCCGCGCGATTATGGGCGGCAATGCAATGCGCGTGCTTGGGCAGGGTATGATCCCGTTGGCGGAGCTGCCGCAAGCTTCAGAAGATACGGCCGAGGGAACGGAAAGCTAGTGCGCTGGCTCGATCACCGCGAAGTCACGCCCGATCCCTTGCGCGGTGCGATCATTGCGCTGGGCAATTTCGATGGCTTCCATCTGGGCCATCAGGCGGTCGCCAATGAAGCGATTGAATGGGCCCGCGCCGAGGGCCGCCCCAGCATTATCGCAACCTTCGATCCGCATCCCGTCCGCTTCTTCCGGCCTGACACGCCGCCTTTCCGTCTAACTACGCTGGAACAACGCCAAGAGCATTATCTCGCCGCTGGCGCCACGGCCATGCTGGTGTTCCATTTCGACGCCGAGCTATCCGGCACCAGTGCGGAAGACTTCATCACAAAAGTGCTTATCGAGCGACTTGGCGCACATGGCGTGGTGACCGGCGAAGACTTCTCCTTCGGCAAAGGCGCAAAGGGCAATGTCGATCTGCTCAAGGGCTTTGGCGCAGAGATAGGACTGCAATCACGCACCGTCGGCGCAGTGATCGATGGTGATGCCGCGATTTCTTCCAGCCGCGTGCGAGAGGCTTTGCGCGAAGGCGACCCGCAAGAGGCTGCGCGCCTGCTCACCCGGCCTTTCGCGGTGCGCGGCATCGTGGAACATGGCGACAAGAACGGGCGCAAACTTGGCTATCCCACCGCGAACCTCAATCTCGAAAGCTATCTGCGGCCCAAATACGGCGTGTATGCCGTGACAGGCCGCGTGCTCGCGACGGGACAAGAGTTGATGGGCGCGGCCAATGTCGGCATCCGGCCGCAATTTGAGCCGCCCAAAGAACTGCTCGAACCCTATTTTTTCGACTTTTCCGGCGACCTGTACGGTCAGGAAATCGAGGTAGCATTCCACCACTTCCTGCGCGGCGAGGCCAAATTCGATAGCCTTGATGAATTAACCGCACAGATGGAGAAGGATTGCGAGGAAGCGCGAAGGCTTCTAAGCGCCGCCCAAACTTAAACTGAGCAACATGACTGAACAACGCGACTATAAAGACACCGTCTTCCTACCGAAGACCGATTTTCCGATGAAGGCTGGCCTCCCGCAAAAGGAGCCGGGCATTTTGCAGCGGTGGCAGGATGAGAAAGTCTATGAGCAGCTGCGCGAGGAACGCGCGGGCCGCGAGAAATTTATTTATCACGACGGCCCGCCCTACGCGAATGGCGACATGCATATCGGCCATGCGCTCAACCGCGTGCTCAAAGATATGGTCATCCGCAGCCAGACCCTGCTGGGCAAAGATGTGCCCTTTGTGCCGGGCTGGGATTGTCACGGCCTGCCCATCGAGTGGAAAGTCGAAGAGCAGTACCGCAAGAAAAAGAAGAATAAAAACGAGGTTCCACCCAAGGAATTTCGCGCCGAATGCCGCGCCTATGCGCAAGGCTGGGTCGATGTTCAGCGCGAGCAGCTGAAACGGCTGGGCCTGATGGGCGATTGGGACAATCCCTATCTCACCATGGATTTTCAGGCTGAGGCGACGATTGTTGCTGAGTTGATGAAATTTGCAGAAGCCGGCAATCTCTATCGCGGGTCAAAGCCAGTGATGTGGAGCCCGGTGGAACAGACCGCTCTGGCCGAGGCTGAGGTGGAATATGAGGATATCACCTCGACGCAGATCGATGTGGCGTTTGAAATCACTGAAAGCCCGATCGAGGAGCTGGTCGGCGCGCATGCGGTGATCTGGACGACGACGCCTTGGACGATCCCGGTTAATCAGGCGATCGCTTATGGGGCGGACGTTGAGTATGTTCTGGGGCGTTTCAGCAGTGGTGACATGAAATGGGGTGAGGCAATATCACCGCCTGCTGTTGAGCTGTCCAAAATAGTTATTGCTGCGGACCTTGTGGACGAATTCGCCACAAGAGCCGGCGGGGTTGGCTTTGAGATTTTGCGGTCGTGCAAAGGCTCCGACCTTGCCGGAACCGTCGCGAAACACCCCATGCACCATCTCGGCGGGTTTTACGCCAACCCGCGCCCCTTCCTGCCGGGCGATTTTGTAACGACCGACTCAGGTACTGGCCTTGTCCATATGGCGCCTGACCACGGTGAGGACGATTTCGATCTGTGCCGCGCCAACGGGCTCGAACCACAATTCGCGGTGATGAATGATGGCCGCTATCGCGATGATTGGGGCTGGCTCGGCGCGGATGACAAAGATGCAGACGGCAAAGAGCGCCGCCGCGCCGTCATCAACAAGCCATTCAATGCGCCGGACGGACCCATCTGCTCTGATCTGCGCGAGGCGGGCGCATTGCTTAGCGCGAGCGCGGATTACAAGCATTCCTATCCGCATTCCTGGCGCTCCAAAGCCAAGGTCATTTACCGCTGCACCCCGCAATGGTTTGTGCCGATGGACAAAGAGTTGGCGGCGGTCTCTTCGCTCCACTCCGCCTCACCCGAAGCCCTTGATGCGGCGGTCGGGAGCGAATTGCCCAAGGCAAAGGGCGACACGCTGCGCGCACGCGCCATGTCCGAAATCAATCGCGTCAAATTCTACCCCGAAAAGGGCCGCAACCGCATTGGAAGCATGGTTGAGGGGCGACCTGACTGGGTCCTCTCACGCCAGCGCGCCTGGGGCGTGCCGATCACCTTGTTTGTGCGGCCCGATGGCACTTATCTGCAAGACCCCGAAGTCAACGCCCGCGTGATCGCCGCGGTGCGCGAAGAGGGCGTCGATGCTTGGGACGAGAGCCGCAAAGCGGAGTTCCTTGGTCCCGATCACAACGCGCAAGACTTCGAAATGGTCACTGACATTCTCGACGTGTGGTTCGATTCTGGCTGCACCCATGCCTTTGTGCTGGAAAGCGGGCGCTGGCCCGAACAGCAATGGCCCGCTGACCTCTATCTCGAAGGCTCGGACCAGCATCGCGGCTGGTTCCAATCGTCTTTGCTGGAAAGCTGCGCCACGCGCGGCCGTGCGCCTTATGATGCCATCCTGACGCATGGTTTCACCATGGACAAGGCCGGCAAGAAAATGTCGAAATCGCTCGGCAACACCATCGATCCGCTGAAGATCATGGAGCAATATGGCGCGGATATCATCCGGCTGTGGGCGCTCTCGGTCGACTTTACGGAAGATCACCGGATCGGCGATGAAATCCTCAAAGGTGTCGGCGATCAATACCGCAAATTGCGCAACACTTTCCGCTATTTGCTCGGCGCGCTCGATGGATTTGTCGGCGATATGGGCGATGCTGGCGAAATCCCTGAGCTGGAGCTTTATGTGCTCGCGCTATTGGCAGATCTCGATGGCAAGCTGCGCACCGCGCTCGAGACCTATGATTTCAACACATACGTCCGCCTACTGGTGGAATTCTGTAATGAAGACCTAAGCGCGTTCTTCTTCGATATCCGCAAAGATTCGCTCTATTGCGACGGCGAAAGCAGCACCACCCGCAATGCCTATCGCACCGTGCTCGACCTGCTGTTCCACGCGCTAGTGCGCTATGCCGCGCCAGTGCTCGTCTTCACCGCAGAAGAAGTCTGGACCACGCGCTATCCCGAGGGCGGCAGCGTGCATCTGCTCGACTGGCCAAGCGTTATTCATGTCCCAGATAGCAAGCAGCTAATAGAGAAGTGGACATACTTGAGAGGCATTCGGGATGCCGCCAACGTCGCGATTGAATCTCTTCGACGCAGTAAAGATATTAAGTCGAGTTTAGAAGCAAAGGTCTGGCTCCAAACCCCTGCAGGACTGGAAATTCCTTATCTCGAGGGGATTGATTTGCCAGAATTATTGATGGTCGCAAACGTCGAAATAGGAGCAGACTGCTGGACACATGGCAGTAGTCCCGCAGGTTCATATGCCTCTCATATTCAGGGCAGTGAAGAGATGTGGGAAGTCATAGCTCACGCCGATCGTGTAACTTTCTCCAAATGCGGCCGCTGCTGGCGTCTGCTGCCGGAAGTGGCCGAAGACGGCGCGCTATGCGGTCGCTGCGATACGGTCGTGGCTGAATTGGATGCCGCCTCATGAGCGAAGTTCTTACGCGCAACCGGATCATCGGCATTGTGGTCGCGCTCAGCATCTTTGGCGTAGATCAACTGATCAAATGGTGGGTCGTCGGCCCGCTGCAATTGCGCGAGCGCGGCGTGATTGAGCTGATCGGCATTTTCGACCTGCGCTGGACGCAGAATTTCGGCGTGTCGCTCGGCATGTTTGAGGCGACCACCACAGAAATGCGCTGGGTGCTAGTAGCAGTGACTGGCCTGATCGCGGCAGTCGTGACGATCTGGATGCTGCGCGAGAAAGTCCTGGGCGAAATCCTCGGGCTGGCGCTTATCTTGGGCGGCGCGCTGGGCAATATTCGCGACCGCTTTAATCTGGGCTATGTCATCGACTATGCCGATCTGCATTTCGGCGAGTTTCGGCCCTTCCTCATTTTCAACGTCGCCGATGCTGCTATCACCATCGGCGTCGTGATCATCCTTGTCCGCTCCTTCTTTTTCAGCGACAATGATGATGAAGTTTCAGACGAACCAATAGACCAGACAGCGGAAAAACCCGCGGAGACATTATGATGAATAAGCGACTTTCCTTTGTTCTGCTCGGCGCGAGCGCGACGCTTCTGGCTGGCTGCGGCGGCGGCGGTTTCCTTGATCGTGAGCGGCCAGATGAGTTTGCGGTCCAACGTCAGGCACCTCTCGTGGTTCCGCCAGATTTCAACCTTGTGCCACCTTCTTCTGGTGCGCCGCGCCCCGCCGATGGCACTGCAGCTGAGCAAGCGCTCGAAGCACTGTTTGGCGGCCCTGCACCGCGCAGCGAAATCGAGACGAGCGCGCTTGACCGTGCTGGCGCCGCTGCGCCGGGTATCCGCACATCAGTGGGTGATCCGCAAACCAACACAGTCGCTAAAGGGCGCGTGACGCGCGATATTATTGCGGCCCCAGAAGGGGATGGGCAAGCCGCGCAAGCGGTTATACCTTCTTAGTTTGGCGACCGCCCCTCCGGGCGGTCATCCTCGCGGGTTTTTGTTTAGCCTCAAGCGCCGAAGATTGCTTGTTTTCCGCACGACCTCCGTCGTGCGATATCCTCGGCCCTAACGGGCCTGCGGGCGCCCCTTGGGCTTGCGGTCACCTAGACGGTGACCGTGCTCCGCGACCAAGCCATCTAGCTTAGTTCATTTTTTTCTTCCTCACACACCATCAGCTTGTCGATCCGGCGGCCATCCATGCTGGCGACTTCAAAACGCCACCCTTGCTCGGTGAACGCCTCGCCTTCCGCTGGCAGCTTCTTGAGCACAGCCAGCGCGAAGCCCGCCGCTGTGCCAAATTCGCGGTCCTCGCCATATTCGAGGCCCAGTCGGTCTGCGAGAACATCCGCCGACAAGGCGCCAGATATCAGCAGCGTGCCATCCTCACGCTCGACCATGCCTGGCGCTTCTCCATGATCGGAATCGCTAGCAAAATCGCCAACCAGCGCGGTGAGCAGGTCAACCGGTGTGACGATGCCATCAAGGTGGCCATATTCATCATGCACCATCGCCATCGCGGTGCCCGCCTGTTGCAACACGCGCAGCGCATCGACCGCATCAAGCTGATCCGGGACAATCTCAGCCTTGGTCATGATTTTCTTGAGTGCAATCGGCTTGCCCGCGACCAGCCGCGCCAAGACTTCGCGTACTTTTACAATGCCGAGGATCTTGTCTGGCGATCCATCCGCGACCGGCAGCAGCGAGTGCGCGCTCCGCTCAATCGTCGCGCGGATTTCATCCTCCCCCGCATTGATATCAAGCCAGTCCAATTGATTGCGCGGCGTCATCATCTCGCGCACCGGACGTTCCGCCAATCGCACAACCCCTTGCAGCATTTGCTGCTGCTCGGTTTCAATTACGCCGGTGCGCGTGGCCTCGGCAAAGAGCACTTGCAGCTCTTCTGCGGATAGCGAGCTTTGCCCACCGGGCCGCACGCCAAGCAAGCGAATGAGCAATCCTGATGAGGCATCGAGCACCCACACCACCGGCGCAGCAACTTTTGCGAGCAAAGCCATAGGAGCGGCCATCACCAGAGCAATGGGCACCGCTGCGCGCAAAGCGACCTGTTTGGGAACCAGCTCGCCCACCACGAGGCTGAAATACGTGGTCAGCGCGATTACGGAGACAAAGCCAGCTTGCTCAGCATATTCCGCTGGGAAGCCAATCGCAGCCAGCCGCTCCCCCACCGGCGTTCCCAGGCTCGCACCGGAATACGCGCCTGCTATAATACCAATGAGGGTAATCCCGATTTGCACCGTGGAGAGGAATTTGCCAGGGTCTGCCGCCAGCGACAGTGCGATTTTCGCACCTTTCGTGCCCTTTTCAGCCGAAGCCTTGAGCCGCGCCGTGCGCGCAGAAACAATCGCCAGCTCGGACATGGCAAAGACGCCATTGAGCACGATAAGGCCGGCGATGATGAGAAGGTCAGTCCAAGGAAACGGTGTCACAGTGCTATCCGCCTAGCATAATTCAATCGTGAAACCAGTGTTTACACTCTCTCTACCGAGGAAAAGCGCACCTCGCCTTGGAAATGCCCCGATGTTCAGGCACTGTTTTGATTGAGAGGCGTTGTGTGCGCGAACTTGAGCCATTTGGCTGGAAATATGAGAATTTAATCGGAGGACTGTTTCCATGAAAACACCCAAAATTATCGTCGCGGCGCTGGCATCTGTGTCCCTTATAAGCCTGCAGGGCTGTGTGACGGACCCCAATACGGGTGAGCGAAAAGCATCGCGTACCGCAATCGGCGGAGTTGGCGGCGCAGTCTTGGGCGGGCTGCTGGGCGGCGTTATTGGCGGCAAGACCGGGCGCATTATTGGCGCTGTTGGCGGCGCAGCGGCAGGCGGTTTTGTCGGCTACCGCATGGATCAGCAAATCAAGGAGCTGAAGGAAAGCACGCAAGGCAGCGGCGTGGATGTGACCGAGGTCGACAATGGCGAGGCCATTCTCGTCAATTTGCCTGATGGCGTGACCTTTGAAACGGGCAGCTATACGATCAACCAAACCTTCCGCAATACGCTCGACAATGTCGCGGCCAGCCTGGTGCAATACCCCAACAGCCTGGTCGATGTGTATGGTTATACCGACAGCACTGGGTCAGATGCGTTCAACCAGCGCCTGTCGGAACAGCGCGCAGGCGCGGTCGCAAGCTATCTGGTGAGCCAAGGCGTGGCGAGTTCGCGCATCCGCTCGCAAGGGTTTGGTGAGGATCCGGCCTATTTCAAAGGCGACAATGCGACCGAGTTTGGCCGCTCGCTGAACCGCCGTGTTGAAATCAAGATCATCCCATTTGATGAGCAAGATGTTGCTGAGGCGCAGGCAGCGCAGGGTAATTAAGGGTTTTTAGCGAGGGCCGCCGCGCGTTGCGCGAGGCGGTCCACCGCTGCCCCATGAATGCCCGGCGCTGAGGCCAGCACACCAAAAGCACGCGGATCACGCTTGTTATAATCAAGCTTGCGGCCAAACACGTCAGTGACGGCCGCCCCAGCTTCGCGTGCTATTAGGGCGGCGGCCCCGACATCCCATTCAAAGCCCCAGCGCATGGTTGCGAGCAAATCGGCCTCGTCTGCGGCCACCATGGCAATCCGCAAAGCAATCGAGTTAGGTTTGTCGACGCACACCAGATCGCTATCCACCTTGGGCAATTGCTCGATTGGCACCCGGGCGCCGCTAAATTCCCGCCGCGTGGAAGCAGCAAGAGCAGTGCCATTGCGCGATGCGCCTTTGCCCGCCTGCGCAATCCACATCTCACCGCGTGCGGGTGCTGCCAAAATGCCGATCAGTGGCCGGCCCTGGCTAATAAGGGCTACCGATACTGCCCAGCCGCTGCGCCCTCGAATGAAGTCGCGCGTGCCATCAACTGGGTCGACCAGCCAGATGAGGTCGTTCTCAAGTCGCCTTGGGTCATCGGCGGTCTCTTCCGATAGCCACCCTGCCGAAGGCAGTAGCGCGCCAAGCTCTCGCTTCAAAAAGGCATCAACGGCAAGGTCAGCGTCGCTCACCGGGCTGCCCGGCTCCTTCTCCCAGCTTTTTACCGCATTTCCCGCACCCGGCCATAAATCATATGCAATTTCACCTGCCGCAGCGGCGATGGATTCAAGGCGTTTGTGATCTATCATAATCGTGCTGATTGAAGTGGCGGACGAATGCCCACTTTTCAAGCGCGCCGAACCATGCTTATGCGCATTTAACCGCCGGCTCCGGCGTAATCGAATCACAGCTCACTTCAAACGCGTAGATGCGCGAAGGACCAAGTTACCCATGAACATTCATGAATATCAGGCGAAAGAACTGCTCATCGAGCACGGCATTGCTGTTCCAACCGGCCATGCTGCACTGACCGTTGAAGAAGCAGTGGCGGCGGCTGAAAAGCTGCCTGGCCCGCTTTATGTTGTGAAGGCACAAATCCACGCTGGTGGACGCGGCAAGGGCAAGTTCAAAGAGCTCGGCCCTGATGCGAAAGGCGGCGTTCGTCTGGCGCATAGCATTGATGACGTTCGCAGGGACGCCGAGGAAATGCTCGGCAATACACTGGTGACGATCCAGACCGGCGATGAGGGTAAGCAGGTGAACCGTCTTTATGTGACTGACGGAGTCGACATCGAAAGCGAATATTACCTCGCCATGCTGGTCGACCGGGCAAGCGGTCAAGTGGCGATGGTTGCCTCAACCGAAGGCGGCATGGATATCGAAGACGTGGCGCATAACACGCCGGAAAAAATCACGACGATTACGATTGATCCCGCACAAGGCTTCATGCCGCATCATGGCCGCGCAGTGGCCTTTGCACTGAAGCTGACCGGTGACACGAACAAGCAAGCACAGAAACTTGCTCGCAAGCTTTATGATGCGTTTATGGCGCTCGACGGTGAGATGCTGGAGATCAATCCGCTGGTTGAGACGAAAACCGGCGACCTCCTAGTGCTCGACACAAAGATGAGCTTTGACGGCAATGCGCTCTATCGCCACCCGGCGGTTGAGGCGATGCGCGATGAAACCGAGGAAGATCCGGCGGAAGTCGAAGCAAGTGAATATGACCTCGCTTACATAAAATTGGACGGCAATATTGGCTGCATGGTCAATGGCGCTGGTCTGGCCATGGCGACCATGGACATCATCAAGCTGAACGGCGCGTTCCCGGCAAACTTCCTCGATGTGGGCGGCGGCGCAACGACAGAGAAGGTGACCGCTGCGTTCAAGATTATCCTGAAAGACCCGGCGGTTGAAGGCATTCTGGTCAACATCTTCGGCGGCATTATGCGCTGCGACACTATCGCAGAAGGCATTGTTGTCGCAGCCAAGGAAGTCGAGCTGGACGTACCATTGGTCGTGCGGCTTGAAGGCACCAACGTGGCCAAGGGTAAGGAAATCCTCGCGAATTCCGGCCTGCCGATCGTCCCTGCGGATGATCTGGGCGATGCCGCGAAGAAGATCGTTGCTGAGGTGAAACAGGCGGCGTGATGTGACCAATTATGGCGGACAGTGCCGTTGCGGCCGAGTCCGCTTTAAGGTCTCTGGTCCTCCATTATTGACCAGCGCCTGCCACTGCACCGAGTGCCAGCGGATGACCGCTGGGCCTTTCTCGCTTAGTGCGCTCTATCGGGAAGATCGCTTTCAGTTATCGAGCGGCGATGTAGCAGTCGGACGCTGCAACTCGGCCGGACAGCACTATTTTTGCGAGGCATGCTTTAGCTGGGTCTACACCAGGCCGGGCGGGCTTGAGGGGATGGTCAACATCCGGACGCCAATGCTGGAAGATGCGGCCGCTTTTCCGCCTTTCGCGGAGTTTTTCACGCAAGAGATCTTGCCGGGAATGACAAGCGGCGCGCCGCTCAGTTTCAAAACCGCGCCGTCGTCGGCCGTGGAGTTTCTCAAACTGACAGACGCGTATGAGCAGTGGGACCAGCGCCCCGCCTAGCCCAGAGTGCCTAATGCGTCGGTTCTGGCTCAGGCAGAAGCGGCGGCGTACTGTCTGGATAGGTGAGCCAGTTCTGCCAAATGTCGGTGGTACGCTTGTCGGTCAGATGGATACGGCAAGTAAGGCTCATTATTCCGCGAATGCTGCCCTCTTTCCAGTCTTCATAGACTGCACCGCATTCTGCATCACGGTATGCCGTGAAAGCTGCATCGCTCGCCGCAATCTTCGTGGTCAGCGCCGCCCGATCCGTATGGCGTTCAAGCGCGCTCGCGAGATATTGCGCACGGCGCATGTCGGCTTGGGTTAAAAGCCCTGCCAAGCACTCATTCATATCGAGCGTAGTATAAGCCTCCGCGCAGCTCGGTGCATATGAAACTGGGCGCCAAATCTTAGTAGATCGTCTAAAACGAAACAGCAGCTCCTGCGGCTCCGGCTTATCGCTTTTCATGCGCACAGCAGCCACCAATCCGTCCGGCCCATCGCAGCGCAAAGTCAGTGCATTGAAATAGGCCGCACATTCCTCAATTGCGACCAAGCGGAAGGAGAGCATATCATCCTTCTCCTCCCACCCAGTAAGATCGGCGTTGAAGTGCTTCAGGCGCAGGACAAGCGTATCGTCTTCTTGCATCAGATACATATGCTCGGTGAACATAATCGCGCCGTCCGCGCTTTCCTGCACGAATGTTCCAACCATCACCCCGCCAGTTGGCGGAAGCCAGCTTTCCATAGCTGGGGCGCCCTGAATGCCTTCGCCCTGCCACTGACCCACCAGCCAATCCATTTGCGCCAAGGCGGCAGGAGGTGAGATAAATTCCTCCCCGCCCAGACGCGTTTCTGGCGCCGTGTCCCGTGCTGTAGCTGTCGAGGCCAATGCGGCCGCCGCCAAGGCCATTCGAATCATCCGCCCAATTGCAAACATGGCATGTCTCCCATCCAGAACGTCCGCCCACCTGCAACAATAGTGCATAGTACCACCAAGCATAGGGTTGACGTAACAAAGACGTAGCGCGAGACCGCAATTCGACAGATAAGTGAAAAAAGATTCGCCCGCTCGCTCAACTTGACGTTTACGTAAACGCAAGCTAGGCAGTGGCCAACAAATCCAAAGAGGAAGGAAGCACCCATGAAAATCCTCGTCCCCGTTAAGCGGGTGATCGATTATAACGTCAAACCACGCGTCAAAGCCGATGGCTCGGGCGTTGATTTGGCCAATGTCAAAATGAGCATGAATCCGTTTGATGAGATCGCCGTGGAAGAGGCAATCCGTATCAAGGAAGCGGGCAAGGCCGAAGAAATCATCGCGGTGTCTATTGGTCCTGCAAAGGCTCAGGAAACGCTGCGGACCGCGCTCGCCATGGGTGCAGATCGCGCGATCCTGGTCGAAACCGATGAGGAAGTGGAGCCGCTCGCCGTTGCCAAGATCCTCAAGGCTATTGCCGAGGAAGAAGGCCCTGGCCTGATCATGCTCGGCAAGCAATCAATCAGCGATGACAGCAACCAAACCGGTCAAATGCTCGCCGCCCTGATGGGCCGCCCGCAAGGTACTTTTGCAAACACCGTCGAAGTCGAGGGGGACAGCGTCACGGTGAAGCGCGAAGTCGATGGAGGTCTGGAAACGGTCAAGCTCACACTGCCCGCAATCGTCACCACCGATTTGCGCCTGAACGAGCCGCGCTATGCTTCGCTGCCGAACATTATGAAGGCGAAGAAGAAGCCGCTCGACACCAAGGCGCCGGCTGATTTCGGGGTCGACATTGCGCCGCGCCTGACCACCACCAATGTCGCCGAACCACCTGTGCGTCAGGCTGGTGAGAAGGTCGAAGATGTTGATGCTCTGGTCGCCAAGATCAAAGCACTCGGTATCGCGTAAGTTCACTCAGACAAGTTAGGAAAACAGACATGAAAACTCTCGTTTGGGTCGAACACGACAATTCAGAGATGAAGGACGCTACGCTGAGCGTCGTCACCGCCGCTGCAAAGCTGGGCGAAGTGCACGCGCTGGTCGCGGGTAGCGGATGCCGCGGTGTGGCCGAGCAAGCCGCGAAAGTCGCAGGCGTTACGACGGTGCATCTCGCTGATGATGCAGCTTATGCCAATGCGCTGGCTGAGAATGTCGCGCCGATGGTGGCCGACCTCATGGGCAGTCACGATGCGTTCCTCGCGCCCGCAACGACCACGGGCAAGAATATTGCGCCCCGCGTTGCTGCTCTGCTCGACGTGATGCAAATCTCCGACATTCTTTCGGTTGAGGGCGAGAAAACTTTCACCCGACCGATCTATGCAGGCAATGCCATCGCAACGGTTGAAAGCTCGGATGCGAAACTCGTCATCACTGTGCGCGGCACGGCTTTTGAAAAGGCCGCGGCTGAAGGCGGCTCAGCCGCCATCGCCGACGTCTCCGGTGCAGGCGATGCTGGAATCTCGAGCTTTGTCGGCGCAGAAATCGCCGAGAGCGAGCGCCCGGAGCTGACCAGCGCAAAAGTGATCGTGTCAGGCGGCCGCGCACTGAAAGACAGCGAAACATTCGAAAGCGTCATCACGCCGCTGGCAGATAAGCTGGGCGCGGGCATCGGCGCCTCACGCGCTGCAGTCGATGCTGGCTATGTGCCGAACGATTACCAGGTCGGACAAACCGGCAAAATCGTTGCACCGGAGGTCTATATCGCGATCGGTATCTCCGGCGCGATTCAGCACCTTGCAGGCATGAAAGATTCCAAAACGATCATCGCTATCAATAAAGATGAGGATGCGCCGATTTTCCAAGTCGCGGATATCGGCCTGGTTGCGGACCTGTATAAGGCTGTGCCGGAGCTGATGGAGAAGCTCTAAGCCTAGACGAATGTGCTATTGATTGGCCCCTCTCCCGCGCTACTATGCCGGGATGAGGGGCTTTTCTTATCTGGGCGCAGCATTGGCGCTAACCGCAACATCATTCACACCAATTTCTGCGAGCGCCGCCGAGCCAGTGGTGCTGCAACCAAGCAGCCCTTGGCATCTCGATTACGCAGAGAAGAAATGTCGCTTGTCCCGTGTGTTTGGAGGGGACGGCAACAAGCACGTGCTGTTCTTCGAACAAGGCGCTCCGGGCAGTTCTCGAATGCTCGTTCTCGGCGGATCTGAGGTCCGACGTTTTAGAGGTAGCAAAAGGGTCAAATTGCAATTCGGCTTTGATGGTCCACAGCAGGATGAGCAACCCTATGCTGGCGATCTGGATGATCTAGGGCCAGCGCTGATTTACCCAGGCGTTTCGCTTGTCGAAATCGATGACGACGCGACAAAAGATCCGGAAGAAGCGATGCGCGTCTATCGCACACTTACCGATCCAAGTGTCGGCGCTGGCGCTGAGTTTGTGCGGTTGAAACTTGGAAAGCGCGTGCTTGATTTCGCTGCTGACGACTTGGCAAAGCCTCTCGCCGCACTGACTCATTGCAGCTTCGATCTGTTGAGCGATTGGGGGCTTAGTCCCGATGCGCACAGATCCGCGACGCGTCTCCCATTCTGGCTAAATGAGGCCGCCATTGCACGCCGAATCCAGGCAACTTACCCGAGCGACGCGCTGCGCAAAGGCGAACAGGGCATCATACGCTTACGGGTCATTGTCGATGAGGATGGCACAGTTGCCGAGTGCGAGCTGGAAAATGCGACGACTGTTGATGAACTTGAATCGCCAGCTTGCGAGGCGATGCGAAATGCAAAATTCGAACCCGCATTGGACAAGAATAGTCAGCCGATGCGCTCATATTACGCGACACAGATCATCTATAGTATTGGATAAGGGCGCGCGCTTCTCCCGCAAACAGCGAGTTCCTACTTAAACAGCCCCGTCAGCACATGAATGGTCACGCCGACAAGGCCGCCGACCATCGTCCCATTGATGCGGATGAATTGAAGGTCGCGGCCCACCGCGCCTTCGATCCGGTCCGTCACCGTCTGCGCGTCCCAGCGGCGCACCGTTTCTGACACCAGTTGAACAATGTTGCCGCCATAGCGGGTCGCGACGCCCACGGCGGTGCGGCGGGCAAAGCGGTTTACTTGGGCTTGCAAACGCGGATCATCGCGCAGCGCCTCGCCCATCTCGGCCAAAGCATCGGTTAGCTTGGCAAGCTCCTCGCTGCCGCCCTCGCCTTGGATTACCGCGATAAGCTTGCGCCGGATCCGCTCCCACACACTCTGCCACCATTCCGCAACGGCGGGATTGTTGATGATCTCGCTCTTCATCTTCTCGACCTTTGCCCGCAGCTCCGGGTCCTCGCGCAGGCCTCTTGCGAGATCCTGAAGGCCTTCCTCGACCTTGTCACGCAAGGGATGTTCGGGATCGACCAGCACCTCGGCCAGAAGTTTGTACAGCCCATCGAGGACGGAATTCGCAAGCCGCTCGTCCAATCCGGTAAAGCGCAGTAGAGCATTGGCGCGCTCGTGAATGACGCCGCGCACCATCTCTTCATTGTCCTCCAGCACCAGGCCAGACCAGCGAATGATGGAATCAATGAGTGGCTTGTGGCGACCATCAGCGATCATTGCATCAAGCAGCTGGCCCATCAGCGGGGCAAAATCGAGCCGTTCGATCCCGGCAGCTAACCCGCCTCGCACCTGATCGCCCAGCCGCTCTGGCTCCAACGATTCGAGCACTTCCACCACCAGCTCTCCGGCGCCTGCGCGGATGCGCGAGCTGCCACTCTCGGTGGGTTCAGAGAGGTATGTACCTGCCGCTTTGGCGACATTCATGCCGCTCATCCGCCGCGCCACCACGGCAGGCGTGAGAAAGTTCTCGCGGAGGAATTGCGCCATCGTATCGGCGATACGGTCTTTGTTTTCCGGGATGATCGCCGTATGCGGGATCTTGATGCCCAGCGGATGGCGGAAAAGCGCGGTCACCGCAAACCAATCAGCCAGCCCCCCAACCAGAGCTGCCTCGGAGAAGGCATGGACATAGCCCCAGGCTGGATGTGTCTCGAGATAAATCTCCGACACTATAAATATGCTCGCCATCAGCACCAGCAACCCGGTGGCTGCGCGGCGCATCTGGCGTGCCTTATCTATGGTGAGGATTCCCCCGCCATAAACGTTCGCGTGCGGTTGAAGAGAACCAGTCAGAGGCTCGCTCACTCGGCCGGAGCCGCCCCACCCTCCGGTTTGGAGATTGGGCGGGTGTCATCGCCAGGCTTATAAGTAAGGAAGCGCTTGCGCATCCATGGTCCCATGCGCTTCTCTAGTCCATCCGCGAGGCTGAAGCCCGCCGGGACGATCAACAAGGTCAGCACGGTCGAGAGAATCAGACCGCCAATCACAACAGTGCCCATCGGAGCACGCCATGCGCCATCGCCCGATAGCGAAAGCGCGGTTGGCACCATGCCCGCCGTCATGGCGACCGTGGTCATCACAATCGGCTGAGCCCGCTTGTGGCCCGCGTCCATAATCGCCTCAAACTTCTCGACACCTGCATCCATCGCCTCAATCGCGAAATCGATTAGCAGGATGGAGTTTTTCGAGACGATGCCCAAGAGCAAAAGAATACCAATCAGGACTGGCATGGAGAGTGGCTGACCCACTAGCCAGACCAGGAAGATACCGCCCAGCGGCGCGAGTGCCAACGAGGTCATATTGACCAGCGGGCTCATCAAACGCTTGTAGAGCAAGACCAGCACCGCAAAGACCAGGAACACGCCGGAGACAATCGCGGTGGTAAAACTCGAAGCAAGCTCAGCCTCGAACTCCTCTGCGCCCACCGCATCGCGAACCACGCCCGTTGGCAGGTCCTGCAATATGGGGAGCTGTTCAATCTGTGCTGTCGCATCGCCCCGCTGGACACCCTGCGCCAAGTCAGCGCCGACGAACACGCGGCGGTTCTGATTGTACCGCTGAATAGTCGTGGGGCCTGAGCCAAAGGAGATATCAGCAATCGTGCCGAGCGGCACCGAACCACCTGAGGAGGTGGGGACGGGAAGATTTTCCAATGTGGTCAGATCTTCGCGCGCTGATGCTGGCAAGCGAACCGCGATGGGGACCTGGCGATCAGACAAAGAGAATTTGGCCGAGTTTTGCTCGATCTCGCCCATCGTCGCGATGCGGATCGTCTGGCTAAGTGCAACGGTCGAAACGCCCAAATCGGCAAGCAGCTCAGAGCGCGGCCGAATAATGATCTCCGGCCGCGGAATGTCGGCATTGATCCGCGGGGCAACCAGCGAATCAAGCCCCTTCATTTGCTCCACGACCTGTGCAGCGGTTGCATTGAGCAAAGCTGGGTCAGAACCCGCGAGCATAACGGTAAAGTCTCGGCCCGAACCAGGCCCGCCCGGGCCGTTATCATTCTGGAACCTTACACGGGCATCGGGGATGCGAGCCAGCTCTGGCGCAAGGTCACGCGTAAATTCGAAGGACGCGCGCTCGCGATCTTCCTTGAGCGTGACAAACATGCTCGCATTGCCCTCACGCACGCGCTCTAGCGCGAGTTCAACCTCTTGCTGAGAATACAGCAGATCAGAGACCTGATCGGTCACGCGTTCAGTGCCCGCCAGGGTCGTTCCGGGGACCATTTCGATCTCGACCCGGACGTTCTCATCATCAGTGTCCGGAAAAACCTGAAACGGTGTTTGCTGCATCAAAAGGACTGTGAGCAGGAACGCGAAGTAACCAATGCCGAGCATCCAGACCCGGTGGTCGAAGAAACGCGCCTCCAGATATTGCCAGGACTGGGAAATTCGCTCGCCGAACAGCCGCATGGCGAAGCGCAAAATGAACAACACCCCGATCAGCAGACCCAGACCTGCGGCACATACGGCGGCAAGCTGCAGGATTTGGATTGGACGGGCTATCAGGCTCCACAGCAGGCCACCTTCGTTTGAAGACACCATGCCCGCAAGCATCGCCGGAATGGCGGCTTCCTCGAAAATCGTGAATGCGCCAAACACACCTGCACCGGCAGCCGCCAAAACAAGCAAGCATACGAAAAACAGGCTCAGCACATAAGCCCAGCGGCGGTTGGGCGCCTCCACACCCTCGCGGCGCGCCATCATTTTTCCGCGGTCAAGCGACCAGCGCAGCACCGCCATATAGCGATCCATCCACTTGCCCTCGCCATGCGCCGCGTGCCCTTCTGCGCGCAGGAAGTAAGCAGCCAGCATCGGAGTGATCATCCGCGCGACAGCAAGGCTCATCAACACCGCGATCACGACCGTGAAGCCGAAGTTTTTGAAGAATTGACCCGTAATCCCCGGCATCAGGCCAACGGGGAAGAACACCGCAATAATACAAAAAGATGTCGCGACCACTGGCAAGCCAATTTCATCAGCAGCGTCAATCGAGGCCTGATAGGCGGTTTTGCCCATGCGCATATGGCGCACGATATTCTCAATCTCCACAATCGCATCATCGACCAAGACGCCCGCCACCAGACCAAGCGCTAGCAGCGACATCTGGTTAAGGTTGAAGCCCATCAAATCCATAAACCAGAAGGTCGGGATGGCCGAGAGCGGAATGGCAATGGCCGAGATCACCGTCGCGCGCCAATCGCGTAGGAAGAAGAATACGACAACGACGGCGAGAACAGCGCCCTCAACCATAGCCGAGATCGAGCTGGTGTACTGATCCTCGGTATATTTAACGGTGTTGAAGAGCGGGATGATCTTCACCCCAGGGTTCTCGGCCTCAATCTCAGCAATAACGTCCAGCGCCTTGTAATAGACGGTGACGTCAGAGGCGCCCTTCGCGCGCGACATGAAGAAGTTCACCACTTCCTTGTCGCGGACCTTGGCGATCGAAGTACGCTCAGAAAATCCATCGCGAACGCGCGCCACGTCAGCGAGTTTGACAACTGTGCCATTGGCAAGGCGCAGCTGACGCTGCGACAGCTCATAAGCGCTTTCGGTATTGCCCAGCACCCGCACAGACTGCCGCGTTCCGCCGACCTCAGCCATGCCGCCTGCCGCATCAATATTGTCGAGCCGCAGGACTTGGTTGATCTGGCTCGCGGTTACGCCAAGAGCCTGCATCCGCGGCAGATCCAGAATGACTTCAATCTCGCGGTCGACCCCGCCCCAGCGGCCAGCCTCGGCCATACCTTCAATCGCCAACAAGCGCTTGGACACCGTATCGTCGATGAACCAGCTGAGCTGCTCAATCGTCATATCGTTGGCTTCAACCGCATAGATGCCGAGGAAGCCGCCCGCGATTTCGACCTTGTTTACGCGCGGCTCAAGAATGCCATCAGGCAGGTTACCGCGCGTACTGTCGACAGCGTTTTTGACCTCGGCAACCGCGACATTGGGGTCAATGCCCAGCTCAAACTCAACAAAAGTGTTGGAGCTGCCTTCGCGTGCAGTGGAGGAAATGTTGCGCACGCCATTGAGCGAACGGATTGCTGCCTCAACCTGCTGCGTAATCTGGTTCTCGATCTCTGTCGGGGCAGCACCAGGCTGTGAAATGGTTACGTTGACGCCAGGAAATTCGATATCTGGATTGTTGACGACATCCATCCGGATAAAACTGAGGATCCCTGCGAGCAAAATCGCAGTAAACCCAACCAGAGGGATAACTGGATTGCGGATCGACCAGGCGGAAAGATTGCGAAAATCCATGATTATCAGCCCTCTTCCTGCGCCCGTGCGACGATCGCCTCACCTTCGGTAAGGAAGCCGCCTGCGCGAAGCACGACTTGCTCGGAGCCGTCGAGGCCTTCGGTCACGACAATTCCGTTGGAGGTGACAAGCCCCGTCTTCACAGGCCGGCGTTCAGCCTTGCTGTCCTCGCTCACGACATAAACGAAGCTGCCATCGCCATCTGAGAGAATCGCACTTTCCGGCAGCATTGGCGCAACCACAGTGCCGGAATTGATCGTCGCATTGGCAAATCCGCCGGGACGCAGTTCTGGCGCATAGCTCAGCGCGATGCGGGCCATGCCTTGGCGGCTTTGGGGGTCAATAGTTGGCGATATCTGCCAGACTTGCCCGGTGAAGCTCTTGGCCGAACCGACCGGAGTAACCGTGGCCGCGACGCCAGGGGATAGGCTGGCCATTTCTGCCTCGCTAACCTGCGCCATCAGCTCCATTTCGCCGCCACGAGCGATCCGGAACAGCGGTCCGGACGCCGGGCTGGCGGTTTGGCCAGGCTCAACATTACGCTCGAGAACCAGCCCTGCCGCAGGCGCAACAATATTGAGCCGTGCATTGCGCGCCCGCAGCTCAGCAGCCTGCGCCTTGGCAACTTGAACACGCGCCGCGGCGGCATCGCGGGTCGCGGTCAGCCGGTCAACGTCCGCTGCCGATACGAAACCGCGATCAACCAGCTGCAAAGACCGATCAAGATTGGCCTGTGCCAACTCTGCATCAGCCTCGGCCACCCGAACCTGTGCCTGCGCGCTTTGCGCCTGCTGAGTTTGTACGGAGCGGTCAATCACTGCGAGCACTTGGCCCTGTGACACCCACTCACCAGCATCAACTGGTACAGCAACTACGCGTCCGCCTTCACCCACTACGCCTACGGGCAGTTCGCGCCGAGCGGCGATTGAGCCAGTGGCTGAAATCTGTCCCTGCACGGTCTCTGCGTCCGGCGAGATCACTGTTACGACCGGGTTTTGGCCCTCATCATCGCCTGCAGGCGTCGCTGCGCCAAAGAACTTCTGGTAAGCAAAAACGCCGATCGCAGCGAGTAGCAGCAACACCATCGCGCCAATTGCGATGCGCCAAATGCGGCTGCGGGCATCATCACGTGCGTCTCCATCCACCACGGTGGAGAAGCCATCAGCGCGCTCTGCAGTTACATCGCTTTGGTAATTCATAGTCTTGAACCTCGGTCTTCGGTCCAGAGTGTGTTACATGACTAATGCACTACACGCAAGAGACCTCTGAAGTGCCTTAGACCTGCGATGAACGCCAAGCAATCCGCATCTCGACGGACGTCAAAAGTGCGCGGACAAGCAACATCTGGGCGTAATTCTGCCGAACGGCCTAATTACACGGGGCTCCTGCAAGAAACACGCAAAGAAAAAGGGCGGCGCGCTTCTTGCACACCGCCCCCCTTCTAACTTCGCTCAAAGGACACACTATATATAGCGCAGGTCCTTTCCCGATGCTATTAGCGCACCTTGCCGCGCTGAACCATATTGACGATGCCCAGCAAAATGACTGCGCCGATGGTCGCCGTGATGAGATACATGATCCATCCGCTGTCAGTTGTCAGAAAACCTGTGAAATTACCAACTGCGCTACCGATGGAACCACCAATTACACCGACAACGACGTTCCAGAAAATGCCCATGGAAGCATCACGGTTCATCACCATGCTGGCAAGCCAACCCGCGATGCCGCCGAGAATAATTGTAGCAATCCAACCCATTTTATATTCCTCCCGTTCAAATCCATAACCCTGACGCGAGAGCGTCAGGCTATGCACGGGCAAATACGGGGTTTTTCGCAAAAGGCCAATGGCAAAGCGGCCCACACATAGTGCGAGCCGCTTTAGAATGTCGGATTATGTCTTTTCGCCCAGCCTAGCTAGCTCTGCGAGCCTAGTACTTGAACTGGCGCTCGTACAAATCGCGATAGTGCTGAATGCGCGTGACGCGCAGACCCTGCATACCGGAGCGGTCGACCGCGCGCTGCCAAGAGGCAAATTCTTCGAGCGTCAATGTGTAGCGCTCAAGAACCTCATCGATCGTCAGCAAACCGCCATTGACCGCAGCCACCACTTCAGCTTTGCGGCGGACAACCCAACGCTTCGTCTCCGGTGGAGGCAGATCATCCAGAGACAATGGCTCGCCCAAGGGGCCAATGACTTGTGCTGGACGGATATCCTGATTCTCGATCATATTTTCTCTCGGTCGCTTTTGTCCGCTGATTTGGCGGGTTGACCGTTAGATAACGCAGGGGCTTTTCCATGGCTTAAAACTTCATGGTTAACAGCTACGCTCTTTTCGGTAAGGTTCTGGCTTATCTCATCAAACGCGCGCAGCGAGCTAAAACTAGCAAAGCCTGCATCGCACGGCTGATCATCAGCGTCCCGGTAATCCCGATTCGCTTCAAGACGAGCGACCAGATCCGTCCAGCGCATCTCGCGCAGGACTGGCCTTTCGCCCTCTTCGGTGTAGCCTTTTGGCTTGATGCGCCCCTCGAACATGGCTCCTTGCTAGGCGCATTGGGTAAAAAGACTGTGAACATAGGTTAACAGGCCAGAAGATGTGATGCGGTCTGCATTTGTCAGCCTAAGTTTTCTGGAAACGTGCGTTCAGTGCGTGTAGGGGCGCTCTCGATATGACGAGTGCAATCATCAAAGACCCGATCCTACCCGCTGACGAGGCTGCGGCGCTGTTCGATTTGGGCAAGCCCGCGAGTGAGGCGCGCATCGTTGTGGCTATGTCTGGCGGCGTCGACAGCTCAGTCGTGGCAGCGCTAGCCGCGGCGAGCGGGGCCGAGGTGATCGGCATCACTTTGCAGCTTTATGATTACGGCGCAGCAACCGGGCGCAAGGGCGCGTGCTGCGCCGGCGATGACATTAGTGACGCGCGCGCTGTATGCGATGCCTTGGGCATTGCGCACTATGTCTTCGATCACGAAAGCGCATTTCGCGAAGATGTGGTTGAGCAGTTTGCCGATGAATATCTCGCTGGCCGAACGCCGGTCCCCTGCATCCGCTGTAATATGGGACCTAAATTCACTGATTTGTTCACAATGGCGCGCGAGCTTGGCGCAGATTGCCTCGCCACGGGGCATTATGTGCGCCGCGTGATGGGCAGCGATGGCCCAGAGCTTCACCGCGCGCATGACCCGGCCCGCGACCAATCCTATTTCCTTTATGCGACCACTGATGCTCAACTGGATTATCTGCGCTTCCCTCTGGGCGGCATGCCCAAGGCGCAGGTCCGCGAATTAGCCGAGGCGTCTGGCCTGCGCACCGCGTCTAAACCTGATAGTCAGGACATCTGTTTTGTCCCGGATGGCAATTACGCCAAGATCGTCGAGAAAATGCGGCCCGAAGGCGGCATTCCCGGCGCTATTGTCCATGCGGAAACGGGCGAGACTTTGGGGCAACACAAGGGCGTCATCCACTATACCGTGGGTCAGCGCCGCGGCCTTGAAATCGGCGGGCAAGCACAGCCGCTCTATGTCGTTGGTATTGATGCGCCCAGCCGCGAGGTCCGTGTTGGCCCGCGCCGCATGCTGGCAGTGTCCTCTGCAACGATCATCGAAACCAACCGTATTGGACCGCTGCCAGACACGCCTCTGACGGCGAAAGTGCGAAGCCTGTCCAAGCCGATCCCGGTTTCCGTTGAAGGAGGCATGGGTGACAACGCACAGATCATGCTGCACTTTGAGCAGCCCGAACTTGGCGTTGCGCCAGGGCAAGCGGCAGTCATCTATGCAGGCGAACGTGTGATCGGCGGCGGCTGGATTGATGCGACATGCTCGCTCGCGGATCAGGTTGAGGCCGCTTAAGCGAATCGCGTTTAAGGCGTCTGGTCTTCCAAGACGCAGCCATAGCCTTCGCGATAGCTCGCGGTGTCCGAGGCGATCAGCGCCATAGTTGCGGTGACACTTTTCGCCTCGGCATCGCGCGACAAGCTGATTAGCTCCATGCCCGCCAGCTTGTCCTTGGCGCAATCATCAAGGCTGCGGCCTGCCACGAAGTTGCATGAGCACCCTACGCGCGCAGCATAGGCTGTGCCGACCTTGGCAGTGCCGCGAATAGTATCGCCGTAAGCCCACCAGACGGCGGCAGCTGCGAAAAAGATCACGAGCACCGCCCATGGCCAGCGCCGCGCACGGCGCGGCTTAGAGGATGATGACTTTACCGTTGCCAAACTGGGAATCTCCATGCGAGTGACGCCGCATGAAATTGCGGCCTCACTTTTCGTCCACGCCCCTTATCCCTGCCTTGGCCCTCGCGGCAACCCTGAGCGCATGCAGCGAAGCTCCACCGAGTGAACCAACCCCGCTCACAGAAGATGCGATGGCCGCGATTGGGCCAGAGCCGGGAACTGCACGCGAGACCTTGGCCCGCGCCGTGGACGATATTTTCACCGCCGAGGGCGTTGGCGAAACCCGCGCGGTTCTGGTGATGCGTGAGGGTGAGATTATCGCGGAGCGTTATAGCGCAGGCTATGATGCCGATACGCGCCACATCAGCTGGTCCATGGCCAAGACCGTCACTGCAGCGCTCATTGGCCTGCTCATTTCCGATGGTAAGCTGAGCCTTGATGAGCCTGCGCCAGTGCCGCGCTGGCAGCGCACGGGCGATGCGCGCTCAGAGATCACCTTGCGGCATTTGCTGCAAATGCGCTCCGGCCTTGAACATACCGAAGCGGGCAGTCCGCCTTATGAAAGCTCTGAGGTGCGCATGCTGTTTCTCGACGGACGCAGCGATATGGCGCGCTGGGCGAAGGAGCAGCCACTTGAAGCCGAGCCGGGTGCGAAATTTGAGTATTCCTCTAACACCAGCGTCATCTTGGCGGACATCGCGGCCCGCGCATTAACCGAGAGCGATGAGCCGGAGGCGCGCCGCAAAGCGGTTGCGGACTATTTGCACGCGCGCTTGTTTGAACCTCTGGAAATGACCACTATCGTCCCCGAATTTGATGCAGCAGGCACATTTATCGGCGGCAGCTTGATGCATGCGAGCGCACGCGACTGGGCCCGCTTTGGCGAGTTTTTACGCAACAAGGGTTCTTATAAGGGCACGCAGATCCTGCCGCGTGCCTGGGCCGAGCAAATGGTGACACCTAGCCCAGCCTCGGCGCATTACGGTTTTCAGACTTGGCTCAACCGGAAACGAGAAGAGGCCGAGACACCGCACCCTTTATTCCCGGATCGCGCCCCGGACAGTGTCTTCGCGATGATCGGCCATATGGGGCAATATGTGATCGTCTCGCCCGAGCAGAAATTGACCGTCGTGCGGCTAGGGCATTCTAATAGGGAAGAGCGCGTGAAGATGCTTGGCGAAGTAGCGGATATTTTCGAGTTATATCCGTAGGGGGGTTGTTTGTTTGGCCTCAAGCGCCGGCGTTCGCGTCCGCTCACTTGGCTTCCGGCCTAACGGCCGACGCGCAGTCGCGCTTCCGGCTCGCATTCGCTCGCCGAACCAGTGCCACCATTCCAGCTTAAATCTTAAACACACCCTCAACCACCGTAGCGCACGGCCCGCCGAGCCACACGCGATCACCATCGAGCATGCAGGTAAGAGTGCCGCCGCGCTGGCTTGCCTGATGTGCGGTAAAGCTCTCACGCCCAAGCTTATTCGCCCAGAACGGCGTGAGCGCAGCGTGGGCAGAGCCGGTCACGCTATCCTCATCTACGCCTGCTCCTGGCACGAAAACGCGGCTGACAATGTCAGTGCTATCACCCGGAGCTGTGCAGGCAAATTGCTCCACGCCGAACTCGCCAAGCGCCCGCAAGTCTGGGTCAAGCGCGCGGACCTGCGCCTCATTCTCAAACAGGAAAATGTTGTAGAGCGTGTCATTGCGCCACACCTCCTGCGGTTCAGCCCCAAGCAGAGCCACCGCTTCTGGATAGGCTTGCGGCTCGGTTAGGATTGCTGGCAGCCCGACTTCATAGCCAGCATCAGCCCGCCGCACCTCCAAAATGCCCGCCTTGCGCGTCCGAAATGTCACCCTCTCGCTGTTTTTCCCCTCGGCATCCCGGCTCAGCAGCACATGCCCGCTTGCCAAGGTCGCGTGCCCGCACAGCGCAATCTCATAGGTCGGGGTGCACCAGCGCAGCTCCCAGTCTGCCTCACCCGTCGTATCGCGCACGACAAAAGCGGTTTCGGCAAACATGTTCTCCTCGCCAATCGCGACCAGCTCATCATCGGGGAGCCATTCGTCGAGCACCATCACCGCCGCCTGATTGCCAGTGAAGGGGCGGTCAGCGAAGGCATCAACATGCCAATAGGGGATTTGAGCCATCAGATTTCCTCAAGCGTTCGTGTGAAATCAAGGGTAAAGTAGCGTGTTCGACCAAGCCGAACCTTCATCCGCGCGCGTGAACCTGCGCCGATCATGCAAACGGCCTGGCCGATCAAGCCAGAACTCCATAGCGACCGGGCGCATGCGAAAGCCGGTCCAATGGCTGGGACGCGGCACTTTACCCGCTTCCTTATGTTCGGCATCCAGCGCGGCAACCCGGTCCACATACGTCTGGCGGTCAGGCAGGGCGCGCGATTGATCGGACGCCGCCGAACCCACTTGGCTTAAAAACCCGCGCGAGTGGAAATAGGCATTCGCCTCATCGCTCGTCACTTCTTCCAGCGGCCCTTCGATGCGGATCTGGCGGCGCAAGCTCTTCCAATGGAACAGCAAAGCCGCCTGCATGTTGGCGCGGATTTCGCCGCCTTTGCGGCTCTCAGCATTGGTGTAAAAGACGAATCCATCGCTCCCATGCCCTTTCAGTAGGACCATCCGCACCGACGGCGCGCCGTCCGGCGTCGCGGTGGCGAGCGCCATTGCGTTGGGATCATTCGGCTCGCTCGCTTTCGCCTCGACAAACCATTCCTCAAACAAGGCAAAGGGATCGCTGCTGGGTATCTGACTGATGGTATCCATAGCTCTGCTCTCTAACCGCAACTATGATGCTGGGAAAGCATGGAACTTGCGCTCAGCCACTGTTACACTTAGCTAACACACAATGTCTGATCCTTATTCCACTCTTGGCGTCGCGCGCACCGCATCTGAAAAGGATGTGAAGAGCGCTTATCGCAAGCTCGCCAAAGAGCTGCACCCTGACCGCAATAAGGACAATCCCAAGGCTGCGGAGCGTTTTTCCGACGTCACCAAGGCGTATGACCTTTTGTCTGACAAGGACAAGCGCGCGCAGTTTGATCGCGGCGAAATCGATGCAGAAGGCAATCCAGCAAATCCGTTTGGTGGCGGCTTTGGCGGAGGGGGTTTCGGCGGAGGCGCAGGTGGCGGCGGCTTTCGGCCTGAAAACATGCAGGGCTTTGGCGGCGATGACGTTGACCTTGGCGATATCTTTGAAGGCCTGTTTGGCGGACGTTCGCGCGGTGGCGGCGGGCCATTTGGCGGCGGACGCCAACAACGCCGCCAACCTCCACCCAAAGGCGCTGACATTGGCTACCGATTGCGCGTTCCATTTGTCGAGGCAGCAACGCTAACGGATCAGCGGATCACTCTGGCCGATGGCAAGACTATTGACCTGAAACTGCCCAAGGGCGTTGAAAGCGGCACGCAAATGCGCCTCAAGGGCAAAGGCGAGGCTGGGCCCGGCGGCGCGGGCGATGGTCTGGTGACGATCGAGATCGATAGCCACAGCCTCTATCGGCGCGACGGGGACAATGTGCGCTTTGATTTGCCTATTACTCTAGATGAGGCGGTCAATGGTGCCAAAGTCAAAGTCCCCACCGTCGATGGCGTGGTTATGATGACGATCAAGTCCGGCACGCATGGCGGCACGGTCTTGCGCCTGAAGGGCAAGGGTTTTTCCAAGAAGAGCGGCGGGCGCGGTGATCAGCTGGTGACCCTGGAAATTCAACTGCCCGATGATCTGGATGAGCTGAAAAAGCGCCTTGATGGCTGGCAGGATACCAGCGACCCGCGCGGCCAAATGAGCTGACATGTCTGGCGCAGAACAAGAGGGTCTGCGCGGCCGCGTCACGAGCAAAATTGGCCCTGGGACCCGTGCCTGGCGGGTCGCCAAGCGCACGATCGTTGGCACCTATGAGGATGGCTTCATCCACGCTGGCAATCTCGCTTATTTGTCGATGTTCGCCATCTTTCCCTTCTTCATTTTGGGTGCAGCTATCTTTTCTGCCTTTGGCGAGGCGAACGAGCGCGCGATGACAATCAATACGGTGCTGGTCGCTTTGCCGCCCACGGCGAGAGACGTCATCGAGCCGGTGGCTTATGACGCGATCAATGCGCGATCTGGCTGGCTCTTATGGGCCGGCGCCGCTGTGGCGCTATGGACCGCGAGCAGCTTGATCGAGACCGTTCGTGACATCTTGCGCCGCGCTTATCGCACAAAGCCTGCGCGCGCCTTCTGGGTTGATCGCTTATTTTCAACTGGCGTCATTCTGGGCGCGGCCCTGCTCCTTGTGCTGTCCTTGTTCGTGCAGATTGGCATTGGCATGGCCCAGCAAATGATTGATGCGGCATACCCTCAATTAATGGGGGAGGCGGCTGAGATGCATTTGTCGCGCATTGCCCCCGCGTTTGGACTGTTCGGCTCGCTGTTTATGATCTTCTTGCTGCTCACACCCCCAGAGTATCGCGGCAGGCAATATCCGAAATGGCCCGGTGCGTTTTTTACAACGCTGTGGTGGATCATCGCAGCCACGCTTCTGCCCATCGTTTTGCGCGAGTTTTTCAGTTACAGCCTGACATACGGGAGCCTGGCTGGGATCATGATAACGCTATTCTTTTTCTGGCTTGTTGGACTAGGCACGGTTATCGGCGCAGAGCTGAACGCAGCGCTTGCGGGAGCTGCTGGTGCTGAAGAAGCAGACGAGTTGGCCAGTTGAATATGAGTAAGGAGCGTAAGGCATGAGCGGTTTGATGGCGGGAAAACGCGGGCTCATCATGGGGCTGGCGAATGATAAGTCGCTGGCCTGGGGCATCGCTAAGAAACTGGCTGCTGAAGGCGCTGAGCTTGCCTTTTCCTATCAGGGCGATGCACTGAAGAAGCGCGTTGAGCCGCTCGCCGGGGAGCTAGGCAGCGATTTCACTTTTGAGTGCGATGTCTCTGATATGAGCGCGCTCGATAGCGCGTTTGAGACGCTGAAGAGCCGCTGGGACAGCCTCGACTTTGTGGTCCACGCCATCGGCTTTTCCGACAAAGCAGAGCTGCGCGGCAAATATGTCGACACCAGCCTTGATAATTTCCTCAAGACGATGAACATCTCGGCCTATTCGCTGGTCGCAGTGGCGAAGCGCGCTGCGGAGATGATGCCAGCCTATGATGCCGAGACTGGCACTGGCGGCGGATCGATCCTGACACTGACCTATTACGGCGCAGAAAAGGTCATCCCGCATTACAATGTCATGGGCGTGGCTAAGGCTGCATTGGAGACCAGCGTCCAATATCTCGCCAATGATTTAGGGCCGGACAATATCCGGGTGAACGCGATTAGCGCGGGGCCAATCAAGACGCTCGCGGCGAGCGGGATTGGCGACTTCCGCTACATCCTTAAATGGAATGAATACAACGCGCCGCTGCGCCGCACTGTGACGATTGATGATGTTGGCGGATCAGGGCTCTATTTCCTGTCGGACCTGTCATCTGGCGTCACTGGCGAGGTGCACCATGTGGATGCTGGCTATCACACAGTCGGCATGAAACAGGAAGATGCGCCTGATATTTCGGTGAGTTGAGGTGTGGGCGTCAAGAGTACATTTTACCCGGATCGGGCTTGAGGTAAGTCAGAGCCAGCTGGCTTGCAAATCCAAACCGATGCAAGCGCTAAGACTGCCATGATGATTGGCGTGCGCGCCGGGTAGTCGATGAGGCTAGCGGCCATCACCAACGCGATAATCACCGTTCCAAGCTGAGCCAAAACAACGCGCATGCCCTGCGCTTGAGCCTCGCTCTTTTTGCGCCAAGCAGACCCCCAAATGGACGCGGCTCGCCAAACGAACCAGAGCACCAACCCTACCACCAGTCCAAGCCCCAACAGGCCACCTTCTAGCATCGCCTGCAACCAGTCATTGTGCGCCTGATTGTAGTATTGGGGGCGGAGCATCGCATCCGGCTCGCTCAACCGAAACGCACGGTCAAACGTACCAAAACCGGTGCCGAAGGGCATATATCTTTCGGTCATCATCAATACGACCTGCCATAGTTCCGACCGGCTATCACCGCTAAATTCATCCGCCAAAGCACGATCAACCGACGCCGCCCGACCTGAACGAATAATGAGCCAAACGAGCCCTGTCCCCGCAGCGCCCGCGCCCAACACGCCAATCCGCCAAGCCTTAGAGATACTGGCCAGCTGCTCGGCGATGCGCGCACGCGCAATAATCAAACCCATGATGATCGCAGCCAGACCAAGACCGAGGCTCGCCCGCGAGCCGGTCACCAAAATCAGCAGCACGAAGAGAAGGCATATGCCAAGCCCAATTAGGCTCATAGCGCGCTGGCCTTCCAACCGTGTTGACCACACCAATGACAATGCGCACCCGATCGCTAGAAACAGGCCGAAATGATTGCGGTTGGCCAAATTTCCAGACACTGACCCCGGCGTAGCGTTCAAGAAGGGATTAGAGAACCTTAGGCCAGTAAACTGAAGCAGCCCAATAAGCGCACCCAAGACCACCATGCCGAGCAAAACCATCACCACACGCCATTGCTGCTCGCTTGAAAGATAGCTCGCCAAAATCAAAATAGTGGCGGGAACGACCAGAGAGGCGAGAGCGTTCATCGTGCTCGACGGCGAAATTGACAAAGGCCGCCAAGGTTGTTCGAGACCTAGTAAAAAAGCGGCATCGGAATAGACCGCACGGTCAGGCAGCCGCTGCCACAAATCCGGCGGAAGCGGCACGAGTTGCAAAAGCAAAATGCTGGCCGCACAGATCAAGAACAGTGCTGGTACGCGGATCCTTGCCCAATCGGGCTTGGGTAAGAAGAGGGCGCTCAACGCGAGAATACCCCAAGAAGACAGCCGCACAACGGGCTGCCCCAATACATCAGCGCGGGACGCGCCGCCAGCAAGCCACAAAATTACGAGGAAAAAAACCAACAGCGCGGCTGGCGAAAGCCATCTCTTTTTCGAGGTTCTTGCGGTCAGGCCCATGGTGCGTGGATAGCTGCTTTGGGGGTTGGAGCCAAATCAATTTTGGCATAAGTGGGGGACTATGAAAAACCATGCAACACCCCTCACTTGGGCTCTTATTGGCATTGTGGGTCTGTTTTCAGCATGCGGTTCACCTGGCTCGTCAGATTGGCCCGGAGAACGACCTGAGCAAATGGCGCAGTTCAGCCCGGAGGAAAAGCGCGCTGCTCAATCCCTGTCTGTGGGAGCTTTACGAACGACAGATGCCCAAGAGGACGACGCATATGAACAGTCGATCGCTTGCATCGCCGCGCTAAATACTGTTGTCGATCATTTGTCAGCGGGTGGGGGAGCGTCCGAGCAAGTCGTTACGATCAAGAGCGCCATGGATACTTACACCCGGCAACTAAACGAACAGGCAGAGTCTAGTGGCAAATCGCAGCAGACTGTTTCGGCAGACCAAAGGGCGCAAGAGGAATTGGACTTAAGCCTACAAACCCAAGCACGTCGAGCGATTGGCTGCCTGAGAGGCTTGACATAATAAGAGTTTGCGAGGATCGGTAGTGCTACGAGGTCGCACAACCGGCGAGCCGGTGCGGTCCCTAGCGCGCGCCACGTTTTGAAAACATGATCTCAATGGTCTTGATGGCAATCAGGAAATCAAGCCAGAACGAGATATTTTTGATGTAATAAAAATCGTATTGCGTCTTGTGAAAGATATCCTCCATGTCAGTAACATGGCCCTGATTAACCTGAGCCCAGCCAGTTATCCCGGGCCTTACGATATGCCGATACTCATAAAAATCCAAACCTCCATGATACCATTCCGAGAGTGCCGCCGCTTCGGGTCGGGGCCCGATCAAGCTCATCTCGCCCATAACTACGTTCAGCAACTGCGGAAGCTCATCGAGCCGAGTATCGCGCAAAAAGCGGCCGATCCGGGTGACACGCGGATCATTGGCCTGAGTGATTTGGCTTTCGCGATCTCCATCATCCTCTATACGAGTAGCCATTGTTCGAAACTTATAGGTCTTAAAGAAGCGGCCACGATAGCCCATACGCGTGTGCTTAAAAATCGCTGGCCCCGGGGAATCAAGCCGGATGGCAAGGGCTAAAATTGACATGGGCACACTCAACACAATTAGCCCCGCTAAGGCGACAAAGACGTCAATGATGCGCTTGATGGCGAGATAGCTGAGCGAGGGCACAAGGCTACCGAAATGATTTTCCGAAAGGTGATCGAATCGCACTTTACCTGTCAAAGATTCATACGCCTGCTTCACATGAAAAACCGGGATGCCGCGCAAAACCGCCTGAGCAATAGCCCTTTCCCAGTCCGGCGACAGCTCCTCGCGCAGATCCACGATAACAGCCCCATCCGACAGCCGGGATAATGCCTCGGCATCCGGAAGAACCCTGAATGGGATATGCTCGATTTCAGATAACAGCTCTTTGGTTTGTGCAGTCTCTATCAGATGCAATGACTCACTAGGAGCTGCCCTGCTGCGGCTGTTGAGAAACCACAAGACAAGCAGCGCACCTACAAATCCGAGACCCACCAACCAGACGCTGTAAGGAATACGAAACGCGAACAAGCAGCCGATCAAAAAGACGTAGTTGGCAGTCAGCGAGGGTAGCAAGAAGCGTAGCGACCGGGCACCAGGAACCCGCTGTGCTTTGCGAAAGAAGAATGCGCCAAGAATATTTGCAATCTGCGTACCGATCAATGAAGTGCCAGTCTGGACTGGGCCACCAAACGAACCGGTTAAGGAAAAGACCGCAATCAATTGCAACGCCAGAACCACTACGATCAACATCGGCATCTGTACTCGCGAGCGATCATACCAAGGGCGGCCGCTTAAAACCGTGTCCGTAGCACTATTGGCAAGTGGCTTGGTATCGAGCGGTTCTTTAGGCGTGGCTGAGAAATCACTATGTGCCGTCATAAATCCGTCCTGGAAAGTTTGATCGCAAGGTTCGCGCGTGCCAATCTGGCTAATGCTAATACAAGATTGCTAGACATTGCCAAAATCAAATTACCGCCCAGAGGTAGCTCACTCCCAAGACTATGGACCCTGCAAGTGCTCCAAAATGGTCTCAACCGTCGCTTCAACGGCAAAGTCGCGGGCAAAAAGCGATTGGCAGCGCTCAGCGGTGATTACTTCATCGTCAATGCAGGACAAAAGCTTGTTCACCAGTATCGAGAGCCTGGGAGCTTCTGCATTTTCAGCCACTACGCCGACATTGCATTCATTGATGAGGCTCACCAGATCATTGCCTTGATTAACATTTGCGAGCACTGGCAATCCACATTGCATGTAGGAAATAAACTTACCCGGAATATTGTGCGAACGGTGGCGCGGATCAAGTGTCACAATTCCGGCAGTAGCCTGAGCATATAGGGACGGGATTTCATCAGGGTCAATTTCATTAAAACACAAGAGGTTATCAAGCTCCATCGATGCAGCGACCGCCTCTAGCCGCATTCTCTCACTGCCGCGTCCAACAAGCGCAAATCCGATGCTTGTGTCGTGCCTCAAAAAATTGGCCAGCTCCACGATCACATCCATATTCTGCGCAACACCCATATTGCCTGCGTAGACAAAGATCTTACGCCCTTTGAGCGTGGTTTGGCTGAAATCAATGGTCGAACGCAGCGCGCCAGGCGCGCCTAACCAATTGGCCAGAACCTGGATATGGCGATCTGGATATCGTCGCATCCAACTTGTGAAATAGGCGAGATTGCCGGGCGTCTGGACGCCAATGACATCGGCGACGGAGTATTGAAACTGGGCAATTTTGTGGAGCAAGTAGTAGGCTGGTCCACGCCGCATCAAGCCCATATCAGCAGCCCATTGCGGAAAGATATCGCGAATGATTAGGTAGCTTTTGCAACCACTCTCTGCGCGCAAGGAACGGACCAACGGCCCAAAAAAAATCGAAGGTGAATACCAAATCACACCGTCCCACTGCACATTTGCCAACGGGCTTTTCGCCAGACTAGTCCGCATTACAAAAGGCATTGCAAATTCAGCCAAAGCTCGGCGCAGATAGCCAATGTCCTTGGTTCTAGGCGCTTTGAGCCACAGCACTTCGACCCCGTCAAAATCGTCCATTTTCCAGGGTGCCGCAAGATCAGGGGCCGGCAGCAGGACGGTAAGGTGATGGCCTTGCCGGGCAAACTCTCGGACCAGGTCACGCAGTTGTACAGCGCCTGAAGTGCGCTGCGGCGGGAAAGTATCGGCGATCAGCGCGATACGCACGTCGACCCGCTCAATACTTCTTCCAGACCACTCGGTTGATGTAGTCTGTGTAGCTGTGAATGATCTTTACAACTTTTCCGCTTACATTGGGCATGGAGTAATCGCTTACCAGCCGCATGTCGCGTTCTTCGCCGCGTTTCTGGCTGGCAAGGATGGTCAGACCCTGCCGGACCCGTTCAACAGAAAGGCCCACCATCATCACGGCGGCTTCCTCCATACCTTCAGGCCTTTCATGTGCCTCGCGCAGGTTGAGGGCAGGAAAGTTGAGTATGGAAGCCTCTTCGGAAATGGTTCCACTGTCGGAAATGACCGCCTTGGCATTTTCCTGCAGCTTGACATAGTCAAAAAAACCCAGTGGCTTGAGCAATCGTATCAAGGGATCAAATTCTACGCCGGCTGCATCAATCCGGTTCCGGGTGCGCGGGTGCGTTGAGACCAGAACCGGCTTGCCATGGTCACGCGCCAACGAATTGACCACCTCGACCAGGCGCAAAAAATTGTCCTCAAGCTCGATATTTTCCTCGCGGTGAGCGCTGACAACGAAATACTCGCCCTTGGTAATCTCTTGCCCACAAAGAACCAACGACGCCTCGATCTGAGGCCGGTAATAATGTAGTACTTCGAACATCGGACTGCCGGTCTTGATCACCTGGTCTGGCGGTTTGCCTTCTCGCAGCAGATATTCGCGTGCGATCGAACTGTAGGTCAAGTTGATATCGGCCGTATGATCAACAATTTTTCGGTTGGTTTCCTCCGGCACTCTTTCATCAAAACAACGATTGCCTGCCTCCATATGGAAAATCGGAATTTGTCGGCGCTTGGCCGGAATGACAGACAAGCAACTGTTGGTATCACCCAGCACAAGCAATGCTTCCGGTTGCACCTTGGCCAACACAGTATCTACCGCAGCGATCATATTGCCGATTGTATTGGCAGCGCTTACGCTGCCGCTGGCGCTTTCCAAGAAGTAGTCTGGTTCGCGAATGCCCAAATCGTCAAAAAAGACCTGATTAAGCTCGTAATCGTAGTTCTGCCCGGTGTGGATTAGCGTATGGTCGCAATGCTCATCGAGCGCTGCCATAACTCGTGACAATCGGATGATCTCGGGCCGGGTCCCAACAACTGTGGCAACTTTGAGCTTTTGCATCTTAGACCTCGCTCACAACAGTATCCGGACGTTGCCGGTCAAAAATCTCATTCGCCCAAAGCATGACGATCAACTCTTCGCTTCCGATATTGGTAATGTCATGCGACCAACCGGGAATTGTTTGAACTACTTGGGGCTGGTCGCCTTCCGTCACGAGCTCAAGCCTTTCTCCGGTGAGCAAATGCCGAAAGCCGAATGACGCTTTGCCTCGAATGACCAAGAATTTTTCGGTCTTGGTATGATGGTAGTGCCCCCCCCGCGTTACTCCGGGTAGCGCCGTCAGAAAACTGAATTGGCCTACATCGGGGGTTTTGAGCATTTCTACGAACACGCCTCTGGGATCTCGATGCGCTGGGATGGAGTAGCTGAATTGCTCTTGCGGCAGCGCGTTGATGAAGGTGGCGTATAGGGCTCGCTGAAAACCTTCGCCCACACGCCCCACATGCAAGGTTCTGCGCCCATGGGCAAAACCGTATATATGCTCTGCAAGAGCGCCGACACTAGTGCGATAGACCGGCGTCACCTCGCGCAGTTGATAACCGTCTTTAGGGCCATCAAGCGCAGTCTGAATAGCACTTACCACATCATCAATATAGACCAGTTCTAGAGCGGCCGCGGGATCGTCAATGCGCAAAGGTATATCTCGCGCGATATTATGACAAAAGGTTGCAACAACAGAGTTGTAGCCAGGCTTACACCACTTACCGAAAATGCCGGTAAAGCGAAACACAATACACGGGATTTCAGTTTCTTTCGCCAAGGCTTCAACAGCGCGTTCGCCAGCAAGTTTGCTCTTTCCATAGAGGTTATCGAGCTCCGCCTGCGCGGAGGAGGCGTAGATCATGGTGGGCTTACGTTGGTGATCACACCACTGCGTCCGCATCGCTTCGCATAAGTGCCGCGTAAGCTGATGATTAACAGCATCAAAGGCGCTATCATCTTCCGGGCGGTTTTCGCCGGCCAAGTGTACAACAGCATCGGCCTCGCCAACCAATCGCTCAAGCTCATCAGGTGCATTGTCTCGGGTAAAAGGGACGATCTCAACTCCCTCTTGCTCAAGCAGATGGACGGTCAGGTTCTTGCCAACAAAACCATTCGCGCCGGTCACCAACACTTTGCGCGTGACGCCATTCATGAGAGTTACTCCTCGGGCTCAATATACTTGCCCTCGACCGCCGCTCTGATAATTTTCAGCTTGAGCAATAGCTCTTGCATACCCGCTTGATCGAGGCGCTCAGTGTTGTGCGAATTGTATTCTTCGGCCTCAGAAATACTCTCTTCGCCTTGCTCAACATATTTGCTGTAATTGAGATCGCGCAAATCAGGCGGGACACAGAAGTAGTCACCCAGATCGCTGGCCACCGTCATTTCTTCCCGGCTCAGCAGCACCTCAAACAGTTTCTCGCCATGACGTGTGCCAATCGTGTTGATCGGATGTTCCGGGACGTTAAGCAGATTCACCAACGCCCGAGCTAGAACTTGAATCGTTGCAGCTGGTGCCTTTTGAACGAAAATTTCCCCCGGTCTACCATTGGCAAAAGCGTACAATACTAAATCAACCGCATCATCCAAGGTCATCATGAAGCGGGTCATTTCCGGGTCAGTAATGGTGATCGGTTCGCCTGCGCGAATCTGATTGGCAAACAGTGGGATAACCGAACCGCGCGAGGCCATCACATTGCCATACCGGGTGATGTTGATAATCGTCTTGCCGCTGGATCGCGCTTTAGCAACAGCAACCTTTTCCATCATCGCCTTGCTTATGCCCATGGCGTTAATCGGATAAACGGCCTTGTCGGTGCTCAGACAAATCACCCGCTGAACCGAGCAATTTATTGCTGCCTCCAGCGTGTTTTCGGTACCTAGAACATTGGTTTTGACCGCTTCCAGCGGATGAAATTCGCATGAAGGCACTTGTTTGAGAGCGGCTGCATGAAAGATATAGTCGCATCCGCGCACAGCAGCCAAGATCGACTGGTAATCGCGGACATCGCCCAAATAGAATTTGAGTTTGGGATCGGCATACTTTTTACGCATGTCGTCTTGCTTCTTCTCATCTCGACTGAAGACGCGCACCTCGCTTATGTCGGAGTCGAGAAACCGTCGCAAAACGGCATTGCCAAATGATCCCGTGCCCCCGGTGATCAGAAGCGTCTTATTACTGAGCATAATTTAAACCTTCTCCTCGGGCGCCAACATGAATCTTGGGCGCCAACGAGATAATTCCTAAAATAACTGTAAAGAACAAAAGGATGATCGCCACATTAAAGTTGCCAACATACCAAATGGAGAGCAGCTGAAAGTGCGCGCTGAAGAGCACGAAAGACAAGATCAGCTTACCCCGTCTTGCTGCGTCAACGGTGTAGAACTGCACAGCCCCGAGAAAGATACAAAACCCAATCAAGATAATCATTCCGCCACTCGTGCCAAAAAACAAAATTTGCCAAGCTGGCATGAATCCTGTCAGCGAGGTGCCGGATTCCGAGTGTGCAGCCAAGACGCTAGCTGGCAGATATCGCCCACTAATTTCCTCTCGCAGCGTGCCGACCTCCAAATTTCGCTCAAGATAGCCAAGCCCATCGGAGAGGATTGCCTCAGGCTCGAGCAAGACACTCCATGGTATCTGAGCCTGCAAAGCAACCCTCGCGAACACGAAATCGGCCCCTAGGCCAGATGTCTCGTAGGTGTAAGCCACAAAGAGCCCGAGGGTGATCGCAACAAGGATAACAACGAAGCTCACCGTGGTAATGGCAATACGCTCTGAGTTCGCTGCGAAGACAAACAGGAACGCGCTGAGGTAGATAATAAAAAGCGACGCCTTCTCTCCCAACAAAACAACCCCCAAGAAAACGTAGATCAGAAAAAGCACGCGCCCCAAAAAAGCTATTCTTCGCGACACTCTGCCCATCGCCAGACAGCATACCAAGAAGAAGGTGAGGAAAATCAGAATGCGCACTGGTGACAAGACTGGTGGTGCGATCACGCTCCAGAAAAGGATGCGGTTGACCCCAGATGTGAGAGGGCTGCCATAGAAGTATAAGATGCTAAAGGAGACCGCTGCCACAAAAAGAATAAACAGCATGGAGGATGCGACCTGCACAATATCAGGCGCCTGCCTTGCACGGTTCCCGACTCGACGCTCCACCAAGCCATAGCCAACTCGGATCGATTCGAGCGAGACAATCAGGCAGACAAGCAGCATCCAGAAAGCACCATTGGCGTAGCCTGGCTGTTGGATTTCATTCATGCGCGCGCCGAAGGACACAAGGGTGGCTCCGGCTAGAACGCTGATAAAGTAGTAGACCTGATAAAGAGAAGACAAGATAGCTTTGGGCGCCTCCCTTACCGCACCCAACAAGTAAAGACCCAAGGCACCCCAGGCGAATGTATAAAGTGCGACCTCTTCCATTTCGCTCACGACACGAGGCCGAGCGAATTCTAGTGAAAGCATCACGAGACCAAGAACCACTATCGCAAAAGCAAGCGGACGCGTATACTGCATTGGCCGCGCCTCAGCAGCCAGAATCGTTGGCTGAAACGGCGCAGGCACGCTAGACATTGAGCGCCTCGTTCAAAAACCGCAGGCGGCCCTCGTTCTTCCCCGCCAGAAGGGCTGCTACATCCGCATTGTATGGAGCGGAAAAAAAACTCGGCAGCTCGTCAATAGCAAAACCGTAGTCGCGCGATGGGAAGGCGGCTTCCTTAGGTATATCGGCAAAGCCAACAGGTTTGCCCAGCAAAAGAAAGTCGATCGCCGATGTAGAATTCTTGGTAGCAAGCGCATCATAGCTGTGAGCCAAATCCTCCATATGCCCCGTCTCACGCTTAATGCCAGGCAAGATCACCTTAATCTTGCGCCATAAAGCCTCTGGCCGCTTAGTTGCGGGATGCAATTTAAGACCAACCTGCCAACCACCATCCAATGTTACAGGCTTGCCGACTGCGGACAATGCGCTAGCTAGCTGCAAAACTTCACAACGATTAAACGAGGGCGCCAAAAGCACCCTCACGCTGGGTGCGTTTTTGTCCGGGAAAACCCAATTGGCGACAAGGTTGCTTTTGTCGAAAGCATACCGTCCAACCAGATCGAGATGAGCGCGGCGGTCCAACCCCCAAAAATGCTGGCTGCCATGCCGCCCCCACGCCCTGAATTTTTGCGCTTTAGTCGGAAAGTAGAAACTCTCGCTCAAAACGAGGCCATGCTGACAGACTATCGTCAGCGCGTTTGCTCGCAAGTTCATCGCATGAATGATCGCAGCCACATCAAAAGGTTGGTCATTAAAACAAATCACCACTTGCGTCTCGGGCAAGCTGGTCTCGCATACGCGCCGCATAGCGCCGAAAAAGTGTAGGTAGAACAGGTTGAGATCGCGCGCCCTTCGCGTCACAAACAAGCGCAAAAGACACAGCGCCAAAAGCACTGCGGAGCGCAGCTCAACCCGCGCGAAACTCTGACTCGCTGCAGCTTTGGTGCTTCGTGAAACCGCAAAGCTTGTCAGCGCGCCATGCTCTTGAGCAAGCACATCTTGCTGGCGATGAAACAGGCGCAATTGATTGGGGCCTTTGAGAAGAACCGCTACCCGAGGCCTACTATCCTGCCTATGCGCGCCACTCACAGCATAAAAGATCACTTCGCGGAGCAGTTTTAAGCACACAAAGCTCCCACGGCCATCCTTCAAAAGCCGGTGGTGATGATAATCGCCCTCGCTCCCAAGCGCCTTGAGAATTGCTAGCATGGGGCCAATTTCAGCCATCTTTTTTCAGATGCTCAAAGGCAACGGGCGAATGTTTGGCAATATCAGTTTTCGCGGTTGCACCAATCACCTCATGAAGATGCTTCGGTGCAATACCATAACCAGGGCGAACGCTGCGCACTGCATCGGCCTCAATCACCTCGCCGGCCTTGACGTCCTTGACAAAATACAGGGATCGCCGGAACTGGGCATTGCCGATCTCGCTGGACTTGCGGCCATAGTCGACACGACCCAGCGCTTGCCATGCGGTTTTGCTGTCCCGGCACAACTCGACCAGACCATCAGGCTCCAAGGAGAAGCTGTCATCCGGCCCGCCGCCTGAACGGTCGAGGGTGAAGTGCTTTTCAATAATGGATGCACCCAACGCTACGCTGGCCACCGCGGTCGTGTTGTCCAAAGTGTGATCAGACAGGCCGACGACACAGCCAAAACGGCCCTTCATGTCAGCCATGGTCTGGAGATTATAATCTCCAGCAGGCGCGGGATATCCGCTGACGCAGTGCAGCACAGCAATTTGGCTTGCGCCTGCGCTCCGCGCTGCGTCCAGAGCTTCTGCGATTTCCTCATCATTGGCCATGCCTGTCGATATGATGATCGGTTTTTTGGTCGCCGCCACATAGCGGATGAGTGGTAGATCAACCGCCTCAAACGAGGCAATCTTGTAAGCCGGCGAGCCCAAATCTTCGAGCAAATCGACGGCCGTTGTATCGAACGGTGAGCTGAAGATGGGAATGCCCTCATTGCGCGCATGCTCAAACAAAGGCGCATGCCAATCCCACGGGGTGTGGGCCTCTTCATACAGGTCGTAAAGCGTTCGCCCGTCCCACAAGCCACCTACGATCTGAAACTCGTCGTTATCGCAATCAAGCGTGATAGTGTCGGGGCGGTAAGTCTGCATTTTGATCGCATCTGCGCCCGCCTTTGCGGCCGCGCTGATGATCGCCCTAGCTGTGCTAATATCGCCATTGTGATTGGCGGACATTTCAGCAATTATGTAAGGCTGATGGTTTGTTCCTACCCGGCGTCCAGCGATTTCAAAATCAGTCATCGGAGATCTCTAGTTTCATTCCAAGTAGATTTGAGCAAACCAAAGCAAATAAGGTCGTGCCATTCGCCCTTTACACAAACGTCTTCGCGAAACACGCCTTCTTTTTCAAATCCCAGCTTTAGATGCATCGCAATCGACGCCTCATTAAGGGCGAGAGCTTGTCCACGTACCTTGTGCAGATCAAGGGCCTCAAATGCAAAATCGAGTGCAGCTATGCCGAGCATTTTCCCTGAACCCTTGGGCGCATGAGGCCGCGCATAAAAACCCCAATCGCTAACCCCCAGGGGCTCCACGCCGGAAAATTGGGCATACCCGATCGGGGCACCCGCTTGCTCAATGAGGATCAGCCTGCGCGTATGGTCTGCGCTCACCTGGGCAAACCAATCTTCGTGTTCTTCGGGAGCGATCTCATGCTGTGTCAACATAAACGCCCGGATGCTCGCGTGATTGCGCCATGCCCTGAGTTGTGCCAGATCACTGGCCTGTACTTGGCGCACTAAACAGCTTTGCGTCATAAGTCCATTTCACCAATCACCCGCGAGACCCCCTTACCGTCGGTCACCGCCGCAGCCCTTGTGCTCGCGGCAACCATAAACCCCTCTAGGTCGCCTTTGTTCAGCAATGCACTCAAAAAATCGGTCAGCTCTTCCGGCGAGCGCCCCACTTGGACCGCGCCTGCGTCTGATAAGCTGCGGGCCATTTCGATTTGATTTTCAGCCATGCAGAGCATCATTGTCGGCAAGCCCATACAACACCGCTCCCATGATGTCCCGCCACCGGCGCCAAAGGCTAGGTCGCTGGCAGACATTATTGAGGCCACGTCGTCAACACCGATCAACACGTCTGTATGCCAAGGCAATGATTTGGCGCTAGCTTCGATCTCTTCAATCCAAGGCGCTTGTGATCCCATGATAACGCAGATCTTGCATCCATTGGGCAATGGGGTCGCACGCAGCGCCGTGAGAATGCCAAGCGTTGCGTTACCATTATCCACGCCCCCCATGTTAATCAGTAGTTGCTCCAGTCTGGGCTTCTCTCGGCGCGCAAGACTGGTGGAACGTTTTTGCGCAAACTCCGGCCGCAAAAGCGCATATCCTGGCCCAAGTAGGGCCTTGGCTTTGAGTGGGATGCAGACCTTGTACTCGCTCATTTCGCGTCCCAACGTCGGGTCCAAAAGCACATCACAGTCATGACTCCGATCAGCCAGATCATCCATCACCAAGATACGCTCGCAAAACGGCCGCATCGCTCGCTGCCAACGCCTATCAAGCGCGTAATGATCAACAATCATCCAAGCAAATCTTCGCGAGCCAAGAGCAGCCTGGGTTTGCTTCGCATCGGTTTTCCAAGACGCTCCCAACCATTCAGCGTGGGACGGGTCGCCTACTGTGGTGTGAAAGGCCTCATCTGGCTTCGGGAGCGCAATAACCTCATGGCCTTGTGCCGCGATGGATTCCACAAGATGGCCCTTGTGAGCGCGGCACAAAAAAACACTCAAAATACCCTCAGCCTTCAACGCGTTGGCCAAAGTGAGGCACCGCATAACATGGCCGGTGCCGATATCGATCGAGGAATCTACCCTGATCACAACCCGGTGATCTGTGGCAACCAGACCTGCCATGACTATGCGCCTTTCTTGGCTTTAGCTCTAGCAGTCTCGCGCACAGCCAGCATCATTGCTTCGGCCCTTTGCCAGTCTTCCGGGGTATCTATATCCTGCACACGATATCGCGGCACAATGATTGGTGCGCTTTGCTGGGAAAAGATCGCACGCCCTTCCCGCCAAGCAATAGCGGTGCCCCAATAAAACTGGCCAGCATCGTGAAAGGTCTCTTCAAGGTCCTGCGAGCGGGTCTGGGCATGCTTGGGCTGGATCATTGCTATTTTATCCTCTTCGACTAGCCGTAGTGCGCGCTGAATAGGAAACGGATAAGAAGCCACAGAGAAAGCGAAATCAACCTCGCCTGCATCAAGCACCGATAATCCCATTTGAAGGTCTTGAGCGCTTATCATCGGGGCGGTTGCAAGGATACAACACACCGCGTTGACGTCTTGGCCTTCGACCGAGAAAGCGCCAATAGCATGCGCAATCACCTGCGCGATCCCACAATGATCATCGGCAAGTTCGGCCGGGCGGACAAACGGCACATCAGCGCCAAACTCTTGCGATATCTCGGCGATACTCTGGTCGTCAGTGCTCACGATTATTTGATCAAAGCAATCCGCTTCTTGCGCTGCCTCAATCGACCAGGCGATCATCGGCTTGCCGCAAAACTCGCGGATGTTCTTATGGGGTATGCGCTTGCTTCCACCTCGTGCAGGAATAACCGCCAGCCTCATTAAGCTGTCAACGCCTCCCGCAGGGCCGCCACGACATAATCCTGCTCCGCATCGCTCAATGTAGGGTGCATGGGGATGCTGATTGCCTCGCTGTAATATTGCTCAGCCTCCGGGTAGTCACCTTCGGCAAAGCCCATTCTCTGGTAGAAGGGCTGCGTATGCACTGGAATGTAATGTAGATTGACCATAATGTCTTTGGCTCGCAAAAGTTCGAACACTTCGCGGTGCGAGTTGTGAATCTTATCAAGCTGTAAGCGGACGACATAAAGGTGAAATGCTGAGTAACCGTCGGGATGTTGAAAGGGCAGGGTGAGCGGCAAATCCGCTAGAAGCTCTCCATAGCGATCAGCAATCTCATGTCGGCGCTTGATAAAGGCCTCCAACCTATCGAGTTGGCTAACCCCGAGCGCGGCCTGAATATCCGTCATTCGGTAATTGTATCCTAACTCGACCTGTTGGTAGTACCAAGGGCCGTCCATCGGCTTGGTCATTAATGCATCATCGCGCGTGATGCCGTGGCTGCGGAAAAGACCCAGCCTTTGCGCCAGCAAGTCATCATTTGTGAGCGCCATGCCGCCCTCAGCCGTGGTGATGATCTTGACCGGATGAAAACTGAAAACGGTGATATCACTATAGCGGCTGTTACCAATCGGCTCACCCTTGTATGAGCCGCCTATCGCGTGCGATGCATCCTCAATAATCTTGAACCCATATATCTGGCTAAGCGCATGAATCCCTGCGAGATCACAAGGTTGGCCCGACAAATGGACAGGGACAACGATCTTAGGCAGCTGACCATCGGCTTCGGCCTTGACTAATTTCGCCTCCAACGCAGAAACGCTCATATTGTAAGTGAGCGGGTCGATATCTACGAAATCAACCTTTGCGCCGCAATACAGGGCACAATTCGATGAGGCGACGAAAGTGTTGGGCACGGTCCACAGAATATCCCCAGGACCAAGCTCAAGCGCCAAGCAGGCGATATGCAAAGCTGATGTTGCGCTATTGACGGCTACTGCATAACGGGCCCCCGACAAAGCCGCAACTTTTTGCTCAAAAGCTGGAATGTTGGGCCCCTGGGTAAGGTTGACAGAGGTCAACACCTTTACAACGGCATCGATGTCAGCCTGATTGATGTCTTGTTGGCCGTATCTGATCATAGACCCTCAGTGCTCCCATTGCATTGGCCTAATTGGCCGCATTGCGCTTGCTAAGTGACGCATAGACATAGGCGCTAGCCAATGATTTCGCTACGAGGTTTGTAGCCATAGCCAGAACCACGCTGATTGGAACAGCGTAGAGCGAATTTTGAGCGGAAATGAGATAGGTCGACAGAAAAAAAATCGCCATAGCTATAAGGTGAGAAGACAAAATCAGCGTGTCCCTGTTTAGCGAATAAAGAATATAGTGAGGGACCATGGACCATGAAAGCAAAGTTGCAGCAGCAAGCGCCCAATAAAACAACTGCGCGAATTGCGCATAGATCGGCGCGCTCACCCAGGCCAATATCCAAGGCAAGACGAAAACTGCTCCGGCCACAAACACGATCGCAAAAATAGCAGCCTGCAAAGCCATAAAGGCGGACTGGCGCCAAAACTCAGCGGTTGGATCAGGATCAGCCAGACGCAACAATTGGGGGTATTTGAACGCAAATACTGCAGCATCGGAGAGCGCGTTCAAAGCCGCGGCAAGTCCTACAAAAAAGACATAAACTCCGACAATCTCAATGCCGCTCAACTCCTCCATGATGAAACGGTCAAACGTAAGAATCGCGCGCAAAGCAAGGGTGGCGAGAAGGTAAATTGCGCTCACCAGCAGCGCTGCTTTCACCCATTGAAGCTTGAGCCCGGCGTCTGGCCGCCCCAAACCTACGGCACGCAATGCCACGAGAGCGCCAATCGCCGCAAGAATACCCGCACCGAGCCAAAGGCTGAACAATAGGGTCAGGTTGCGGCTCTCGGGATCGAGCCAGAAAAGCACAGCAAGGATCATTACCCAGCTGCCCTGTCGCACAAACAGCAAAATGCTTGCGGTCAGTTGCCGTTCCAGAACAACCAGGACCCTAAACACTTCCTGGTTGAAGTGCTCAAGCAGCAAAACCGGCAGGAACCACCACAACAGATCGCTGGGAAGGTTGCTCTGCTGCAGCACGTAAAGGACCGGCGGAGCAAGCAGCAGATAGCCCAAACAGATAACGAGGAACTGATTTTTGAGAAGGCCGCTAATTTCATTGGGCTTCGCTCTGACGATCTCGCGATTGACAAAAACGTACAGGTCTAGCCCAAACACAAGCAGACCGTAGAAGATCGCTGCTGCGAACAGGCCATAATGACCAACCGAAGCAACGTCGAGAAACCGGGCCAGCAAGGCAATAAGCCCAAAACGCATGCCAAGGGTAAACACCCTGAGACAGAAGTTCACAAACCGGTATCTCAAGTCGGCACACTCAAAGCCGATCGATCTATATCAAAGATACAGAGCCGACAAACCGAGCGCATCCTCATTGAAACAAGGGGCCTTCTGTCAGAATGGCTCAATTAACACCCTCAGGATTCGACCTGCCGGACCTGGAGGCGCGCTGGCGGCCACAGCCATGAGCCGTAGATTTTGGTGCGGGCAATTGGCGGGAACCTCGAACACGCCGTTGAAATTGGCGTTCGCCTCTGCCTCACTCAACAAAGCGATACGAGCGAGCTCGGCGCCATCATCGCAATCAAGTGCCCAGTAAATCTCTTCAAAATCTTCAGAATCTAGGTCTTCTGACGCGCTAGACAGCCGATAACGGCCTTGCGGCAGGACCTGACGCTGTTGGACGATCATACCGCGTTGACCCGGTCGCAGCTCGAACTCCAACAGCTGGCGGTCGAGTGCAGGCACAATTTCGGCGACAAAGCCGCGCTCGAGGGTTGTCTGCCAGTCAAACACAGTGCGCACATCGAGATCGGCGCTGAAATCGGGGTCACGTGAACTTGTTCGCGAAACATCGATGTTAGACGCCGTATAATACTCCCACGCAGCATCCCATTCCCCTTTGCTCGCGAGGTTATTGACCAGATAGGCGGAGGTCTCGGGTGGGATCGGAAGCGACTTGGCTAGCGGCTCTGTAAAAAAAGCAAGCACGCTGAGCGGATTCGAACTGTTGACCGCCGCTTCAACCAAGAACTTCGTACCCCAGGGGGGCTGCTTTGCCAAGATCGGGTAAATCGCCTCGCGCACAAGCGGTTCCTCCAGAGCAGCGATCAGATTGGGCAGCAGCAACTCAGTAGCGCGTGATGATGTACGCAAAGCGAGATCATAATTGTAGAGGGCCGTACCAATGTCCCCACGCGTCACAGCCTCTTCGATGGCCCACAATCGAGCCGGCAATTCCCTGCGCGATAACTGCAGTGAGTACTCAAAAAGCGCCCGCGCCTCTTCGGTTTCATTGCGCATTTGCGCTTGGAGTGCGAGTACATTGACCGCTTCTGCACTGGTTGGATCGGCCATCAGCGACTGGCGCGCCAAGGCGGCAGCCAACGAGCTGCTATCGCTCACTGGGGCCTCACGAAAGACCTGCTGAGCTGCTGACCCAGCGACCTGAGCATCTCTTGGAGCCAAGGACAGGGCGTTTTGCGCATCTGTACGCTCTACCACCCTTGCCAAGGATCCCGCTACACTCATCGCCCCAAGAAATAGGCATATTGCAGCGAGGGCCAATCGGGACCTTTTCATTTTGCCCAGCGCTTGCTGACTAGCCAGTAAACGCTCAGACTTTGAAGCGCCCCCGCCACTTAGACCTCCAAAGTTCGGCTCTTGCCGCCATAGTCATATCCGTAGTCATAACCTGAACCATATGAGCCGGCGGTCTTTTCGACGTTGAGTTTCGTCAGAATCCCGCCAAGCACCCGGATGTTCGCGCCGCTCAATCGACCAAGGGCCGTGCGTACCTGACTAGAGCGGATCCCTTGTGCCTCCACAGCATAGACAACTCCCTCTACCGCGGCCCCAATAAGTGGCGCATCAGCTAATCCGATGACTGGCGGACTGTCGATGACCACGTGGTCATAGCTTTCGAGCAGCGATGCAATGACGTCAGACAGGCGTGACCCAGTCAGCAACTCAGCGGCGTTGGGTGGGGTTGGGCCAGCGGGCAAAATATCGAGATCAGTCTCAGTCATTCTAACGATTGCGCTCGACATATTGTCGTCACCAGCCAACAAATTACTTAGTCCGCGTTCATTGGCTTGGCCTGCCATCTCATGAACGGAAGGTGAGCGCATATCTGCATCAACCAGAATGACCTTACGGCCGCTGCGCTTCAAAATGACAGCCAACGCAAAAGCAGTGGTCGATTTACCTTCTGCTGGGCGCGTTGAGGTCACAGCCATAGTTTTTGGCACGCCGTTTTCTGTCGAAAAGCTCAAGCTGGTTTGGGCGGCAAGATAAGCATCGACCAGATCGGATTTGCGATCCAGCAACGCCTCAATCGTCGCACCAGACTCCACCACCGGAACAGAGCCAAGCAATGGCAGTCCAAGCCGGCGCTCCAATTCTTCCGGATCGCCAATTGATTCGTCCAATTGTTCCATCGCAAAGGCTGCGCCAGCGCCCAGCATCAGCCCACCGAGCAGCGATGCCAGCAAATTAATGATAAGCCTTGGGCTAGACGGCTCCAAAGGCACATCTGCACCATCGACAATAGACACATTGTTGACTCCAGCCCCGCCCGCAACGCCAATTTCCTCAAAGCGTTGAAGCAATCCGTCGTAAAAAGCCTGATTTGTGTCTACCTCCTGCCGATATATATTATACTGGATGGCCCGGCGGCGCTGGTCGAGAAATTCGCCTTTCAGTTTCACGACCTCCGCGTCAAGCAGCTGTTCGCGCTCACGCGCCTGCAAAAATTCTGCCCTTACCGCATCTGTTACTCGCTGCTCCTCGCGGCGTATTGAAAGGTCAAGATCATCAATTTGCGTCTTCAGCGCCACGGCAGAGGGGTATGCTGGCTCAAAACGCACAAGGAGCTGCTCATACTCAGCGGCCAGTTCGGCCCTTTTCTGGCGCAGGTTGTTAATTGCCGTATTGCTTAAGGCCTGGGCAGAGCTTCCATTCGCACCACTTTTGCTAAAGCGCGCCTCGGCCGCAATGCGATCAGCCTTGGCACGGGCCAGAGCCACATTAAAAGTTGCGAGACTATCCACCACCACAGAGCGTTCATCGCCACCTTCTACTGCGGAAGGCAAATTGATGATCTGTGCTTGGGAAGCATAAGCCACCAATTGGCGCTGGGAGGCGTCAAGGCGCTCTTTGTATTCGGAAAGCTGCTCTTGAAGCACATCGCGGCCATACGAACTGGCCTCAATTTTGCGTTCTAGATTGTTGGCAATGAAGTTCTCGGCCCATGCGTTGGCGACTTCTGCGCTAAAATCTGCATCCGGGCTGACAAACCGGATATCCACCAGGCGCGACAAGCGAGTCGGGTCGACCCCCAGATTCTCAAGTAGAATTTCCCCCGCGACTCTCTGCCGATCTTTGCGGCCACCTGCCGAAAAACGCCCGTTACCCATATCAAATGTGGGGCTCTCTTCGTCAATCGCACCGAACATTTCGAAAAAGGCTGGGTCATCTACCAACTCAAGCTCAACCGCCACGCGTTCGGCAAGAGACCTAGAACGAAGTAAGCCATATTGGGTTTCGTAAAATTCCTGGTCCGCAGCACTGGCATCTCTCTCAACACCCTGAAAATTAGTCACGCGATCGGCAACGCGGGCGATCTCGATGGTAGCCTCGGCAGTATATTTAGGGGTCATCAAAAAGGTGACTAGAATGCCTAGGAACAATGAGGCCAGCGTGATGCCCGCTATCACCCATCGCCTTCGCATGATGATTAGCAAATACTGCCTCAAGCCCAAACCTAATCCCGGAGGTGTTTGAGAGACATCAATCAAAGAGGGCGCAGCATGACCGCCGCTGTCTGGAATATTGGATATCCTGTTCATGAGACGCTATCCTGCCTCATCGCACCAAAGCCACAAGGGGCGAGGCAAGCAAGGGAGACAGTCCGATGAGATCGCGGAAAGCCTGACGTTGAGGGCTGTTGCCCACAACGATGAGGTCAGATGGATAGATCTGCGGGTCGGCATAAGTGCCGCGGCGAATGGCGGTCAAATTGTAGACACCAGCCATCCGCTGACCCTCGACGGTGCGCAAAACCACAACGTCGTCGAGCTTTGCAAACTCAGTCAGGCCACGCGCAGAAGCCACCGCACGCATTAGCGTCATTTGGTTCGTTACTGGATAAAGGCCAGGCTGAACCACCTGACCATCAACGGTCACGACTTGACTCACCGAATTCTTAATATTCACCGTGACATTGGGGTCGCGCACATAACCGTCAGCAAGCAGGTTTTCGATATCACTGGAAAGTTCAGCCGCTGTCTTGCCGTTCGCATCAATGGTCCCAATGAGCGGCAAGGCAATCCGACCGCTGGTGTCGACCTGCATCTCTCCGCTTAATTCCGGGACACCAAAAATTTCGACCGCAATCGAATCGAGAGGCCCGATAAGAGACACCCTGTCGCCGGCAGTTAGATCGGCGCGCATTGGAGCTGGAAGGCCTGACAGGTGGTTTACAACAGTAAGATCAGCAGTCGAACGCAAAGGTGGCGCGCTAGAGCAGGCCGATAAGGCCAGAACAGAAAGCAGGAGAAGTGGCAAATTACGCATGATGGGAGCTTTGTCTATGAATCTCGGCCCTGATAACGAGCGCCAACTTGATCGTAAAGATCAGTTGCGATGTTTGGACCCAAAATCCAAGGTAAACGAAGAGCCCGCTTAGTCGGCGGGCTACGAAGCTTTTTGATCAAAGGCGGACATGAGGAAATTATATTGTCAGCACTTTCGCGCGTATCCCACGAAGATACCCGTTTAGCTTTGGACTTAGGGTCGTTCTGGCTGGTGGCGGGTCAAAAACAGAATGGCGGAACGGGTTGCCCCTCGCATTCATTAACAGCGCGAAGGCGACGTGGGGTCGCTGCATGCTCCACTCGAAGTGAGAATATAGAGGTTGAAAGAGCAGATACCACGAAGCCGATAAGGCAAGCGGGGAAACTTGTGCGATGAAGAGAGTGTTCTGAGTGACGGAGCTGGTTGAGCGCTATAAGGAATGCCAATGCCGCATATTCTAATCACCGGAGCTGCAGGTTTTATCGGGGCGGCTGTTGCGCAAGCGCTGTGCAAGCGCGGCGTCAGTGTCGTCGGGATCGACAATCTCAACGCCTATTACGATCCAGCGCTAAAAACTGCCCGGCTCGCGGAGACGAAGGCGGTTGCAGCGGGGCGCTTTCAATTCTCTGAGGTCGATTTTGCTGACTTTGACGCTTTGTCGGCTGCTCTCTCGGGCGTCAATTTCGATCGTATCATCCATCTCGGTGCACAAGCGGGCGTGCGCTACAGCCTCGAAAACCCGCACGCCTATGTCCAATCCAATCTGGTTGGCCATGTGAACATGCTCGAGCTGGCCCGTGCGCGCGGTGTGGAACATCTTGTCTACGCCAGCTCCAGCTCGGTTTACGGGGCCAATGACAAGATCCCCTTTGCGGTTGAAGACCGCGTCGATCACCCACGCTCACTTTATGCCGCGACCAAAAAGGCTGATGAGTTGATGAGCGAGACATACTCTCACCTCTACCGGATACCGCAGACGGGCCTGCGTTTTTTTACAGTCTATGGACCTTGGGGCCGGCCCGATATGATGCCGTGGATTTTCACCAATAAAATCCTGCGCGGCGAACCCATCCCCGTTTTCAATCATGGCAAGATGAGCCGCGATTTCACGTATATTGATGACATTGTTGCAGGCGTCATTGCCTGTCTGGACGACCCGCCAGCAGACGATGGCGCGGTGAAAGCTGGCGGCAGTCTGTCGCCCCATGCGCTCTATAACATCGGCAATAATCGCCCCGCACAATTACTCGATATCATCCGCATTATTGAGGATGCTTGCGGCACCAAGGCTGAGCTTAATATGATGGATATGCAGCCCGGCGATGTACCACGCACCTTTGCCGATATTGATGCGATTGCACGCGATCATGGCTATGCCCCCACGACGCCCGCGGAAGTGGGTTTCCCGCGCTTTGTGAAGTGGTTCCGCGGCTATACCGGGCTGTGATAGCCGCTCAGCCCGCTAGCAATTCCACAATCCGCCCCGCCGCTTTGCCATCGCCGAATGGGTTATGCGCGCGGGCCATCGCTGCATAGGCTTGGGGATCGTCAAGCAGACGCTCTGTTTCGCGCACAATCACATTCGCATCTGTTCCCACCAGCTTGGCCGTGCCCGCATCGACGCCTTCGGGGCGCTCCGTCGTTTCGCGCATCACCAGCACTGGCCTGCCCAGCGCAGGCGCCTCTTCCTGAACGCCGCCGCTATCGGTCAGCATGATGTCAGAAAGCCCGATCAAGCGCGCAAAATGCGGGTAATCCAGCGGTTCAATAAGCGCGACATTATCGAGCCCTGCGAGCGCCGCATTCATCACCTCGCGCACATTCGGGTTGAGGTGAACAGGGAAAATGATGGCGACATCATCACGGCTCGCAAGGCGTTTTACCGCCTCCGCGATTCCCTCCATCCCCTCACCAAAATTTTCCCGCCGGTGACTGGTCATGCCAATGATCCGTTTGCCGGCGAAACGCACCTCACACTCGGCAAGGCCGCTTGCCAAGCCGGGTTCTGCGGTCAGGCGGCGCGTCACCCATTGCAAGGCATCAATCACTGTATTGCCGGTGACTTGGACAATCGCAGGGTCAATATTTTCAGCTTTCAGTGCGGCAGCAGCAGTTGCGGTCGGCGCGCAGTGGAGCGCTGCAAATGTGCCAACAGCGCGGCGATTTACCTCCTCGGGCCAAGGATGATAAATATCGCCGCTGCGCAGGCCAGCCTCAACATGGCAAACCGGAATTTTGCGGTAATAGGCCGCAATCGCGCCCGCCATCACGGTGGTGGTGTCGCCTTGAACCACAACCCAGTCAGGTCGTTCCTCGTCCAGAACCTTCCCAATTTCAACGAGCGCCCGCGCGGTTAGCGTATCCAATGTCTGGCCCGGCATCATCAGGTTGAGGTCGTGATCGGGCACGATGCCGGTCAGGTCCAAAACCTGATCAAGCATTTCGCGATGCTGGGCTGAAACGCAGACCCGCGAGACGAACCTGTCATCGGCTTCAAGCGCGTGGATCAAGGGGAATAGCTTGATCGCTTCCGGCCTAGTCCCGAACACGGTGAGGATTTTTTTGGGCGGATGGCTCATTCACCCGACGCGTAGCGCACCTTGGCTCAGATTTCAGCCCGTTATCTTAGCTGTTGGGGCCGTCACTTGACTCGGGCTCAACATCAAGCCGCGGCAATTCGCTCGCGGTCTCCTCGCCCGGCGTCGGGGCGGCGCGCTCCCGCTCAAGCCGCTCGAGATATTCGCGCTCAATTTGCTCAACACGGCCTTGCTCGGCAGCAGCATCTTCATCGATCGTCGACAAACGCTCTTCCCGCGCAGCCTGAATCAGTTGGCTGAAACGAACCTGCTCGCCATTGCGTTTGTCGGCAAAGGCCGCATCCACCAGCTGCTGCGTACAGCCGGTAAAGCCGCCAGCGCCTACTGGTGAACAGGACAAAGCGCCAAAATTGCCAACCAATTCAAGCTTTTCAACACGCTGCGTCCAGCTATCATTGGCGGGATTATCGCTAAAACGCAGGTTTGACGGAATCCGATAGCGGTCACCATCGGGCAAGCGTGCGACCACGCAAATCGCGTCTTCAGGGCATGGCGGCGCTGCATCATCGCCGTAAACAAAGGCAGTTTGCACATTGTCAGGAATGGCGTCCGCCTCTGGCTGCAAATCAGCATCCTGCGCCAACGCAGCGCTCGACAAAAGCATGGTTCCAGCAAGGCTGAGGGCAGTGAAATTGCGAACGGTCATTATAGTCCTCGTGATTTCGCTCTAATGGGCAGCCTTAGCATAAGCCGCCACGAAGCAATATGGTCATCTCAAAGCAGTGTGGCCGTGAACAGTCGCTGAAGCAGGCAGGCGGCTGTTTTTCCGACCTAAACGCGCTCAGCCATTTTGATCGCTGCCCGGCAACCCAGACGGATCAGCCCGGACAAAACCGGATAGGCAGGCGCGCGTTCGGCGCCGGCAGCCAGTGCCGTTTCCCGGTGCGCGCGCTCATCCTCGCGAAATTCCTCAATCATCCCGGCAAGTTCGGGGTCCTGATTGGTCTCGCTAAGCTGATCGAGCTGCTCTGAATAATGTCGGTCAATCTCCTCCTCGACCGCCGCTGTGCAGGCCATCGCGGCCTCAGGACCAATCAATGCCGTGCCCGCGCCCAGCGCATAGCCCGCGGCTGACCAAAAGGGCTGCAAGACGGTTGGGCGCACGCCGCGCTTGGCCATCAGCGCATCGAATTTGGCCCGGTGGACCTCCTCCTGCTCGGCCATATGTGCAATTTCGCCAGAATCCGGCCCGCGATCACCCATCACTGCAAGCTGGCCTGCGTAAATCCGCGTTGCGCCAAATTCGCCCGCCTGATCAACCCGGATCATGCGGTGAATATCGTCCCTTGAGAGCTTAGTTTGCGTCATTGCGAGCGTCCTTTGTGAGCAGCGCCATTATGCCTACACCACTTAAGGTGGAGATCAGGAAATTCCAGCCCGCGAGCGAGATCCCAAACAAATCCCATGGCGCCTCATCACAGCGAACCATGGGCGCATCCATCACCGCATCAAGCGCGCTGCCGCCAACCGGAACAGCGGTGACCGCGCAGCCGGTGATGCCTTCCCACCAATCATACTCAACGCCAGCGTGGAAGCCGCCGATCAGCCCCGAGGCCAGAATAGCGAGCCCAGCCAAAGCTACCCAGACACGCTTGGGTGCTACCCAGAAAGAGAGCAGCGCGAGGGGGACTGCGGCGAAATGAGGCCAGCGCTGCCACCAGCACATTTCGCATGGGAACAGGCCAAAGCCATATTCGCTAAGGTATGCCCCGCCGAGCAGACCCAGCGGGATAGCCAGCGCAAGACGCTGAGCCAGAATGCCAGAGGGCGTTTGCAACAAGCCCCGCCTCCTATTCGCTTACACTCTAAGAATCGCGCCTAATTGCGCGCAACCGAGTTAGGCGAAGTACGCTGCAAAGTCTCTAGCGCATAATGCAGTTGGAAATCTTCAATGCCTTGCGCTTCGAGCTCCTCAGCTGTCAGTTTGAAGCGCGGATCATCAAGCTTATCGCGCTCAAGCGCGCTATCTTCAATGCCAACTTCATTGATTAGATGGCCGCGCAAATCCGATTCGCGCATGATGAACTTCGCTCGCTTGGCAAGATCAGGGTCCGAGATTTGCGGCACCGTAATATCAGGTTTGATCCCGCCTTCCTGCACCGAATGACCCGAAGGCGTGTAATAGCGCGCCGTGGTTAGCTTAAGCGCAGCATCACGCCCCAGCGGCAGCAGCGATTGCACGCTGCCTTTGCCAAAGCTGCGGTCACCCATGATCACCGCCCGGCGATGGTCCTGAAGGGCGCCCGCCACAATTTCTGAAGCTGACGCAGAACCTGCGTCAATCAGGACTATGATTGGCAAGCCTTCGGCAATATCGCCGCGGAATACGCTTTCGGCATCATAGGTGATGGTTTCGCCACGTCCGCGCCCTCGCTGAGACACGATTTGCCCGTCATCGAGGAAGAGATCGGACAAGGCCACCGCCTCATCCAGCGAACCACCTGGGTTAGATCGTAGATCGAGGACCAAGCCGTTCAAGCGGCCAGAGGCCTCGCCCTTAAGCGCCTCCCACGAGGCGAAGACATCGCTGCCGACATCGCGTGAGAATTCGTTGATCATGATATGCCCGATATTGCCGGGCTTCAAATCGTGCGTCACGGGCTCGAGTTCGATCACGCCGCGCGTTACGCTCACATCAAATGGCTCGTCGCGGCCGGGGCGGAAGACTGTCAGGTCGATCGAGGTTCCTGCGGGCCCGCGCATCCGGGCAACCGCATCATCAAGATCGCCGCCTACGATCAGATCACCATCCAAATGGGTTATGAAGTCGCCTGCTTTGATGCCTGCTTTGTCTGCCGGGCTGCCACGGAACGGCGAGACAATTTTCACTGCGCCATCATCCATCACAACCGAAAGGCCTAGCCCGGAATAATTGCCATCGATCAATGTTTCGAGACGCTGCAAATCCGACCCATCAAGATAGGCGGAATGCGGATCAAGCGAGGCCAGCATGCCATCAATCGCGCCGCGAATAAGCGCCTCATCCTCGACCGGCTCAACATAGCTTGCTTTGATTCGCTGATAGGTCGCAAAAAGCTTGGAAAACTCCGTCCCTGCGCGGCCATCAACCTGCGCCGTCAATGCGGTTGTCGACGGGATCAAGGCAACCGCCATAACGAGGGCCGTGCTGCGAGCGAGTGTGTGGAATTTCATATCAGTTTTCCAATATCGGCAATTTCACAATGTTATCTGCTTCTTTCGATGAACGCCAGATGAGGTTCGGTGAGGCGTTGTTACCGCCAAATCGCACCTACAACGCGCGGGCTTCCACCATCAAGCAAGCTAACCCGCAATCAACTCCAGCGGGTTAACAGGCTCACCATCGCGCCTCAATTCAAGTGAGACAAGCGGTACATCGCCCCCGGACCTGCCCCCAGCATTCCCAAGCGGCGACCCCGCGATTACCCGCGTGCCAACCTCAACCGTAAGGCTGCCAAGGCCGGTAATCAGACTAGACCAGCCATCATCATGCTCAACGATAACGATTTGACCAAAGCCGCGAAACGGACCCGCGAAGGCGACTCGCCCTGCTCCGGGCGCGACCACTTGTGCTTGCGGCCTCGCGGCAAGTTCCAGCCCCGCGCCGCGTGCGCCGCTACGGCCAGCTTCGCCAAAACCTGCCGAAATCCGCCCGTCGACTGGCAATATATAAGGGTTTGGTGATGTAGCGGGCGCCGGCGTGGAGGCGGTTCGCGTGGAGGCGAGCGAAGTTCGCGCAGCAGTCGGATCGGCAGGGCGCATCACCGGCCCGGGCAATGCCGCCAATTGGGCGCGTAGGCCTCCGGCGCGCTCAAGCTGTCCGACCAAGCCATTCAAATCGCGTGCTTCCTCGGCCAAGGCAAGCGCCCGCATGGCTTCGCGATTAGCCGCACCAGACGCCTCGCGTGAGGCAAGCTGCTGCTGGCGAGCCGAAGCCTCCAAAACATCGCGCTGCTGAGTAAGCGCAAGCTCGCTTTCGCGCCGCTGGACCACCAGATCGCTCGCTTCTCTTTCAAGCGCGCTAAACCGATCAAGATCACCGCGTAATGACTCGGTTTGCGCGCGCACTTGCGGGACCACGCTGTCGAGCACTGCGCCCAGATAAACCGTCTCACGCAGGGAGCCTCGCCGCAGCAAGCTCAAAGCAACTGGCCGGCGAACTAGAGTTTGGAGCGCGCCCGTCAGACGTACAATCGGCTCACGCCTCTCAGCGAGCTCCCGCGCAAGCATCTGGCTTTGGCCCTGCACCAGCGAAAGCTCCGCCTCGGCGACGCCGACCGCGGCCTCCGCCTGCTGAACTTTTGCAGCTAAAGCCGCTGCTTCTGCGCGGGCTTGCTCCGAGGCGCTCAGCGCATCGCGCGATTGTTGTTCAAAAGATGCGACGCGGCTGCGCGCTCGGTTTGCGCGGTCTCTTGCGGCATCCAGTGCCTTGCGGGCATCTTGCACCTCGGGGGTTGATGCTGAAGAATCCTCCTCTTGCGCCTGCACCAGTGATTTCGCCGTCATGGCGCCACAAGCAACCATGCAGAGCGCAGCAATAAGGAGGGGTCGGCGGGTCATCTTAGGCAGTGTTGTGCCGGATTATCCGCTGCGATGATAGGGGTGTCCGGCAAGGATTGTGGTGGCCCGGTACAATTGCTCAGCCAGCATAGCGCGGGCCAGCAAATGCGGCCAGGTTGCGGTGCCAAAGGCGAGCAGCAAATCGGCCTCGGCGCGCTCTTTATCGGAATGGCCATCCGCCGCGCCGACGACAAAGCGCGCCTCGCGCATGCCATTGTCGCGCCATTTCTCGAGGTGTCCCGCCAGCTCTCTGGACGAGAGAGACTTGCCTTTTTCGTCCAGCAATACGGTTGCAAAGGGTGTTTGCGCCTCGGGGATCTTGCCGCCAGTCTCGGGCAGCTCGGTAAGTTGGAGCGGCCAGGCAATACGGTTTGCATAGCGACCAACCAGCTCGCCTTCGGGCGAGCGGCCGATCTTACCGCGCGCGATAATATGGAGCTTCACACACTGCCAGCAGCAACGGTTGTCGGCGCATCGCCAAACGCCCACATCCGCTCAAGATTATAGAAAGTGCGCACCTCGGGGCGGAACACATGAACCACCACATCGCCCGCATCGAGCAGGACCCAATCCGCCGCGGGAAGCCCTTCCAGCCGCACTGGGCCGTAACCTGCCTGCTTCACTTTTTCCGCGAGCTTTTGCGCAATCGCAGCCACTTGCCGCGTCGAGCGACCCGATGCGATCACCATATGATCAGCAATCGAACTTTTACCCTCCAGATCAATCGTCACAATTTCTTGCGCCTGATCATCATCAAGATGCTGGAGAACGAGATCAATCAGCGATTGCGAGCCATCCTTAGTCAACGGCAAAACCTTTCTGGTCGCAGCGCCCGAATTGTCGGGAGCCGCATGCGTATGCGCCATATTCATGGTCGAGCTTTCTACTTCGGTAATATGTTGGGAAAATGAACAAAGGCCAAAAGCGCATCACGACGCCGGGGCCTTCTCTTCAATTGGTATCGACCGATGCGTTACCGGGTCTCGCAGCGTGATATCGCTGTAGCGCGAGGCCCAGTCAGGATCACCGCGGCGAATAGCCGTGGCGGACCTTTCATCTGGATCGAACCGCAAAGTCACCAGTGTCGGTGCACTCCATTCGCCCCCATCAGAAAATCTGGCAGCAGACACGCGATTGCGCCTGAGCCAAGCCATTGCGGGGCTTGCAACAGCATCGCTATCATAGCCCGGGCGAGCAATAACCGCAATCGGCATTGTCCGGGCGATAGTGCGCCAATCCTTCCACCGGTGGAATTGCGCCAAATTGTCCGAACCCATAAGCCAAACGAAACGGTTCTTGGGGTAGCGACGGGTGACGGCTCGAAGCGTATCAACGGTGTAGCGCGTACCTAGCTGGCTCTCGATAGCAGTGGCGCGAATCGGCGCGCGGCGCGACCATGCTTTGGCCGAGGCGAGCCGGGCCGCGAGCGGTGCCATGCCCGCTTTGAGCTTAAGCGGATTTCCCGGCGAAACCAGCCACCAGACCTCGTCCAGCCCGAGCGCCTCCAGCGCGAATAGAGACACACGCCGGTGCCCGCCATGCGCAGGATTAAAACTGCCGCCCAGTAAGCCAATCCGCTTCATGGGGTGACACCCATCAAGGGCGGGTCTGTCCTTTACCGCGCACCTGCCATTTATAAGTGGTCAGCCCCTCCAGCGCGACTGGCCCGCGTGCATGCAAGCGCCCGGTGGCAATACCTATCTCTGCGCCAAGCCCAAATTCGCCGCCATCGGCAAATTGGCTGGAGGCATTGTGCATCACAATCGCGCTATCGACTTCGGCGAGAAACCGCTCCGCAGCAGCAGCAGCATCAGTCACAATCGCATCGGTATGATTGGAGGAATGGCGGGCAATATGGGCGAGTGCTTCGGCGAGATCATCGACTATCGCAACCGAGAGCGCGGGCGTGAGATATTCGGTGTCCCAATCCTCGGCGCTTGCGGTTGCGATTCGCGTGTCGAGCGCCTGTGCAGCCTCGTCACCGCGCAGCTCAGCGCCCGCATCCAGCAAAGCCTCAATCACTGCGTCAGCTTCGGCAAAATCACGGTCGATCAATAGCGTTTCCATCGCTCCGCAAATGCCGGTCCGCCGCATCTTGGCATTGACCGCAATCGCACATGCCATGGCTGGATTAGCAGCAGCATGGATATAGGTGTGACAAAGGCCATCAAGGTGCGCGAGAACGGGGACGCGAGCATCGCGCTGAACACGCTCCACTAGGCTGCGCCCGCCGCGCGGAATAATCATATCAATCAGGCCCGCTGCGCCGAGCATTGCGCCAACCGCCGCGCGGTCTTGGGTCGGGATCAATTGCACTGCCTCAGCAGGCAGACCTCCTGCCACCAGACCTGAGGCAAATGCCGCGTGTATCGCGCGGTTTGAATGCACCGCCTCGCTGCCCCCACGCAGCAAAGCTGCATTGCCGCTGCGCACGCACAGCGCCGCCGCATCCGCGGTCACATTGGGGCGGCTTTCATAAATGATACCAAGCAGGCCAATCGGCACGCGTACGCGCGATAGCTTCAGGCCGTTTTCAGGCTGGCTCTGGTCGATGATTTGGCCAACCGGATCAGGCAAACCTGCCACCGCATCCACCGCTTTGGCGATTCCCTCAAGCCGCTCGGCATCCAGCCGCAGCCGGTCAAGCATTGCATCCGATAATCCAGCTTGCTTACCCGCCTCAAGATCGCGTGCATTTGCTGCCAGAATCGCCGACTCATCGTCACGCAAAGCCCGCGCGGAAAGCCGCAGCGCATCTGCCTTCTCAGCATCGCTTGCTCTTGCCAAAGCGCGCTGCGCTACGCGGCCCGCTCGAGCAAGCTCGGTTACGCACACTTGCGGATCGATTGGGGCAGTTTGGGTGGCCATAGTGCGGCACCGTCTAGCAGCCTCGTGATCCGCTGTCAGGGGCCGAATCGCTGCAGAAAACCTCAGTCATGGTAAATATGAATTTAATCTCTGCGGGGTAGCGATTCGGCCTCATTTGGGGATTCCTAAACGCTTCATCCCGCGAGTCTTTCGGTTCACCCGTGGGTTAACGATTCCGATTCGATTCCCCCCGACAATTCATTTAGCTCCGACGAACTGGGTCGAAACAAAAAATATGTCGCAAAATACGGCTTGGGGGTCGCATTGTCTGAAGAAATTACCAAGCGCAGTATGATCGCGCGCATCAGGGACTGGTTCCCCGAGCGCGAGTTCTTCATGCGCTCCCAAGGTCAGGTGCGTTTCGTGACAATCTCGTCGCGTTTGCAAATGACTGCAGCCGGAATTGCCGCAGCAGCATTGCTCGCATGGGGCGGCTCTGTTGGCGCGATGAGCTGGATGCAATATCAAGCCTCTTCGGATCGCGCTTCATTGATTGATCGCGAAGCCAAGGTGAGCAGCTCGGAAGAGCGCTTGGCCGCTTACCGCGACAATATTGATCAGGTCGCTGAAGACCTTCAGCGGCGCCAGACCATCATTGAAGATATGACGCAGTCGCTGCCGAGCGATGTTCTCTCGAGCGGCAAAGTCAGCGATTCAAGCGGTGAAGCTCAGGCGACCGTGGACAAAGTCAGCATGGTCGTGCCCGGCGCGAAGGCGCTGGCGGAAATCGAAGCGCGGCAGCTCGCCTTTGTTGAGCGGGTCACACACTTCGCCGATTGGCGAGCCAAGAAAGCTGAAACGGCTTTGCGCAATCTTGGCTTTGATCCCTCCAATGTACTGGCCAATGCAGAGCGTAAAGCAATGGGCGGCCCCCTGCTCACGCTCGCAACGTCAAGTGACGGCAGCATTGACCCGCGCTTTGAGCGCTTGGGTATGAGCCTTGCGCGGATGAGCGCATTGGAACAAGTTCTCGACGGAGTCCCGCAAGTAGTCCCTGCGAGCCAGGCCAGCATGTCGTCTGGCTTCGGCTATCGCCGCGATCCTTTCAACGGGCGCGGCGCGATGCATAACGGCCTCGATTTCAAGGGCCCAATCGGCAGCCCAATACGCGCCGCATCCAAGGGCAAAGTCAGCTTCGTCGGTTGGAAATCAGGCTATGGCAAGACGGTCGAAATCGACCACGGCAATGGCCTAATGACCCGCTATGCGCACATGTCACGCTTCGACACCCAAGTGGGTGAGAGCGTTGCCGCAGGCGAAACAATTGGGGGCATTGGCAGTACGGGCCGCTCAACCGGGCCGCATTTGCACTTCGAAGTGCGCATCAACAATCGCGCCGTGAACCCACGCAAATTCCTGGAGATCGCACCCGATGTTCTCAAAGAAATCCGCCGAACCCCAGAACTCGCTGCCAACCAAGTCGGAAAGTAAGAGCTCCATGCGTAACAATGGCAATTCGACCTTCTCGGTGCTCGGCGCTGATTTGAATATCAAAGGCGATATCGAAGCATCTGCTGACCTGCATGTCGATGGCGCAGTTGAAGGCGACATCGCCTGTTCCTCGCTGGTGCAAGGCGACAGCAGCGAAATCAAGGGCGCCATTACTGCAGAGACAGCGCGGCTGGCCGGGCGCGTCACAGGATCAATCACTGCACGCGAGCTGGTGATTCTCAAGAACGCCCGGATCGAAGGCGATGTCTATTACGACGCGCTAACCATTGAGCAGGGCGCTCAGGTCGAAGGCCGGTTCGCGCACCGCGATGCCAATAAGGCTGCGGCGGTGAAGCAACCGAGCAGCGATAAGAGCGGTGGATCAGATCAACCAACGCTCGCAGTCGCCGGCTGAACTTCCTCAGCAGCTAGTGACATTTAGACCTAGCTAGCGGGCAGTACTTCTGCGCGTTTCTAATCTGCGGGCAATACTTCTGCCCGGAGCGCCTTGCGGTCCAATTTGCCAATCAGCGTTTTGGGCAGTTCACTGCGCACGACCACTTCATCGACCCGCTCATGCTTGCCGACATGGCTGTTAAGCCATGCAGCCAACGTCTCGCCATCTTCAGACGCGCCCTCATTAAGGGTCACATAGGCACGCGGCATCTCGCCGAGATAATCATGCGGTACGCCTATCACCAACGCCTCTTTCACCGCTTCATTTTCCAGCAAGACATCCTCGACCTGGCTCGGGAAGACTTTGAAGCCGCCCACGGCGATCATATCCTTTATCCGGTCCACGATGGCGACAAACCCGCCCTCATCAACCGTGCCGACATCGCCAGTGCGCAGCCATTGCTTGCCGTCATGCTCCACGAAGATATCCGCTGCGACTTCGGGCCGGTTCCAATAGCCGCCCATGATTTGCGGCCCATGCAGAACGATCTCACCCGGCGCACCCTCGGGCGATTTGATCGAGGGATCTTCCTTATCAAGCAGCAGCACCTCAGTGCCCGCAACCGGCTGACCAATGGTGCCGGGCTTGCGTGTGCCCGCATAGGGATTGACCGAGACTACGCCCGAGCTCTCCGTGAGGCCGTAACCCTCAACAAGTCGCACGCCCGTTGTGCCCTCAAACTTGTCGCGCAAGGGCGCAGGCAAAGGCGCGCCGCCCGAGATGCAAACCTTGAGCGATGACATGTCGGTCTTGGCAAGGTCGGGGTGATCAAGCAGTGCCTGAAACATGGTGGGCACCCCGGGCATGCCGGTGGTCTTGTACTTCTGCATTGTCGCGAGAACCTCGCCAGCGTCAAAGCGCGGGACCATCGCAATCGAACCGCCGCTCGCCACCGCGTGATTGAGCAGCGCGGTGTTGGCAAACACATGAAACATCGGCAGCGCGCCCATGAACACTTCTTTGTCAGCATCGCCAAACGGGTTGATCGCAGCAACCTGCTGAGCATTCACCGACAGGTTCGCATGGCTGAGCATGGCGCCCTTAGGCCGCCCGGTGGTGCCACCAGTATATTGTAGCAGAGCGAGATCCTGCGGCGTGATCTCAGCGTCTTTAGGGGCGGTGTTTCCGTCCATCATATCGGACCAGCGCAGCACATCCCGCCCGTAAGCAACCTTGGCGATCTTGCTGCGCGCGAACAGCTTCATCGCGAAGCCTTTGAGCGCGGGCAGCATCGTTGCAAGCTCACCGACTACTAGCTTTTCGAGGCTCGATGCCTTCACAACATCGCGCGCCGTGCCGTACAATTCCGGCACATCGAGCGTAACGAGCATGCGCGTGCCCGAATCTTCGACTTGCCATGACAGCTCCTCTACCGTGTAGAGCGGTGAGAAATTGACCACCACGGCGCCGGCCATCATCGCGCCATAATAGGCAGAAATGTAAATCGGCGCGTTGGGGAGGAACAGGCCGACACGGTCGCCCTTGGCGATGCCCGCAGCTTGCAGCCCTGCGGCAAAACGCTGCGCCTGATCATAAAGCTCGCCATAGCTATAGCTGCGGCCCATGAAGTGGACCAGCGGCGCGCCGGGATTGCGGGCAGTGGTTTGCGCCAGCATCTCAGGCAGAACCATGGGTTCAAACTCAGTGCCCCATGGCGCGGGGTGGTGATAGGCGACCTTACTTACATCCATGTCAGCTTGGATGGCGTTTTCGCAGTGATCACGCAAGGCGAAACTACGCCAAGTGCGTTATCAGACCTGTAAAAAGATAGGCCGCTCTATGGACGCGTAGTCGGTGGCCCTTCGCTCGCTGCATCGCCGCCTTCGGCCTCTTCAGCGCGCTTATTCTCCAGCCACGCGGCGGCTTCTGCCTCTTGTGCAGCTTCAGAAGCGGCTTTTTCATTTGCCTCACGCTCAGCGCGCAGCTCTTCGATGAGCCGCTCGCGGTCACTGCCGCTTTTCTCAGCTGGAGCCGCTTCGGCGCCTTCATCAAGGCCAGCTTTCTTCGCCGCCTTGGCCACAACCGCATCAAGCTCACGCTGAGCACACAGGCCCAGCGTCACGGGATCTTTGGGCTGAATGTTCTGAATGTTCCAATGCGAACGATCGCGAATAGCATTGATCGTGTTTCGCGTAGTGCCAATCAGCTTGGAGATTTGCGCATCAGACACCTCGGGGTGGCTCCGCAAGAGCCAGGCAATACCGTCGGGCTTGTCCTGCCGCTTGGAAACCGGCGTATAACGCGGGCCCTTGGTGCGGGTGACCTCAACCGGAGCGCGCTGCATCACAAGGTTGTAATTCGCATCCGCCTGACCCTTATCGATCTCTTCCTGGTTCAGCTCACCAGCGTGAACAGGGTCGCGGCCGGTATATTTACTGCCCGCAAGATCATCCGCCATGGCTTGCACTTCGAGCAGGTGAAGACCGCAAAATTCGGCGATCTGCTCAAACGACAAGCCAGTGTTGTCCACCAGCCAAGTGGCGGTGGCATGCGGCATAAGCGGTTTTGGTTGGTCAGCCATGGGGCGCGTCCTGATATGTCAAAATAGACGGCTCATACGTGAGCCAGAAATAGAAGGACCGCCCCTTTCGGAGCGGCCACTGTTGCGTCTACTTAGGTGATCATGGCGCATTGAGCAAGCAGCTTCCGCTGATCCGGCAATGCGTAGCTAAGGAACAACCAGACGTCTCGGTTTGCCTACACCCAGGCCGCGCTCACTATCGACGACATGGGGCGGCCAAGACAATTGCGAATTTGGGTCATCCGGGAAGAGCACATAGCGAATCGCCAAACGCTCGCCCTCATCGCCGGTCCATGTCTGTCCGGCGGCGCCGGGCCCGCGATAATCGATAAACATGTCGCGCCATTGATCGAGCTTGCGGCCACGCGCCACCTCTACATAGGCGCGGTATTCGCTCATCTCGATCAGCGGGAATGTCACTCCGTCACCTTCAACACGATTTTGCCAATGTGATCGCCAGCCTCCATACGGGCATGGGCTGCAGCGGCATCGGCCAGCGGGAAAACCTCATCCATGACAGGCCTTATATCACCCCCCTCGATCAGCGGCCATGCATGCATGTGAATTTCATCCGCCAGCATGGCTTTGAAATCATCAGGCCGCGCGCGCAGGGTAGAGCCGGTCAGGCTAATCCGCTTCATCATCACCTTGGCCATATTGATCTCAGCCTTGGGGCCGCCGAGCACCGCAATTGTCACATGGCGGCCATCCTCAGCCAGACAGTCGATGTTGCGCGCGACATAATCGCCGGAAACCATGTCGAGCACGATGTTGACGCCTGCACCCTTAGTGAAACCGCGCACTTCATCGACAAAATCTTGGAGCTTGTAATTGATCGCCAGATCTGCGCCGATACCCCGCGCCGCATCGCATTTCGCATCGCTTCCGCAGGTCGTAATAACTGTGAGGTTAAACGCCTTGGCGAGCATAATCGCCATCGTCCCAATCCCGCTGGTCCCGCCATGCACGAGCAGCGTCTCGCCATCCTTGGCCCAGCCGCGCTCAAACACATTATGCCACACGGTAAACAGTGTTTCAGGCAAAGCCGCCGCCTCAGCCATCGGCAGGCTGTCGGGCACATGCAGGCAATGGGCCGCCTCCGCGAGGCAATATTGCGCATACCCTCCGCCTGTCACCAGAGCGCAAACGCGGCGGTTGAGCATTTCGGGCGGCGCATCCGGGCCAACAGCAACAACCGTTCCGGAAATCTCGAGCCCTGGAATTGGCGAAGCGCCGGGGGGCGGCGGGTAAAAGCCTTGCCGCTGGATCACGTCGGGGCGATTAACGCCCGCATAAGCCACTTCGATAAGCAATTGCGCGGCCTGCGGTGTGGGAACATCCAGCTGCTCGGTACGGAGCACTTCGGGACCGCCCGGTTCGTCAAAGCCTGCTGCTGTCATTACTGCCGGAATAGACCGAGCCATTACCCCACCCCTTTTTGCTCGCTGCTGTCTACAGAGCCTAGCTCTGGCTCGCTGCATTGCGTTTCTTGCGAGACAAATAGCTTTCTGCGCCATTGACAGCAACCGGCATCACGGGTGAAACTGTCAACAATGGATGAAGAGAATCTCCCCCGCGCAAAGGGCGATGCGGCCGGCTTGCTCGCAAGCGAAGATCTCGGCCCCTACTCACAAGATGAATTGACCGAGCGGATCGCCTTGCTTGAGGCGGAGATCGCCCGTGTCTCGGCCCACCGTGACAAGGCCAGCGCCCACCGCGCGGCGGCAGATGCTTTATTTGGTGCGAAGTCCAATTAATGGACGGCGCCCCGATATTAAACGTAACAAAAGGCGGCTTACAATTGCCCCCCGAGATCACCATATCATCATCACCATATCATCCGAACGGCGCGAGTTACGACACAAACACTCGCCCTATTATACAGCTTTGGCTAACTTTCAGCCGGTAGCTTATTTTATTGCTCGCAAGCCGCGAGTCGCTTTGAAAGATCTCTAATGCCCAGTTTTGCGCAAAATCTCGAAAAGACCCTTCATCAAGCTTTGGCTGACGCATCTGCGCGCCACCATGAATATGCAACGCTTGAGCATCTTCTGCTGGCGCTGGTTGATGATGAAGATGCCGCCAAGGTCATGGTCGCCTGCGGGGTTGATCTGACTGAACTTGGCGCAGCGGTGAAGCAATATTTGGAGCAGGAATATCAATCGCTCAAAAGCGATGATGAAGCCGACCCGCAACCGACCGCTGGTTTTCAGCGCGTGGTTCAACGCGCTATCCTGCATGTGCAATCCTCGGGCAAAGACACGGTAACAGGCGCCAATGTGCTGGTTGCGCTGTTCTCTGAGCGAGATTCCTACGCAGTCTATTTCCTCCAGCAGCAGGATATGAGCCGGCTCGATGCGGTGAGCTTTATCAGCCACGGCATTGGCAAAGGCGGCAAGCAGCTGGAGTCGCGACCTGCTGAGGGTTCGGAAGAGACCGCTGCGCCCGAAGAGCAGAACGGCAAAGAGGGCGGCAAGAAAGAAACCGCGCTTGATCAGTTCACTGTCAATCTCAACGCCAAGGCAGAAGCTGGGCGGATCGATCCGCTGATTGGCCGCGGGCCAGAGGTTGACCGGACGGTGCAGATCTTATGTCGCCGGTCAAAAAACAACCCGCTCTATGTTGGCGATCCCGGCGTTGGTAAAACCGCCATCGCCGAAGGGTTGGCGCGCAAGATCATCGAAGGCGATGTTCCTGAAGTCCTCGAAGAAGCGGTTATCTATTCGCTTGATATGGGCGCATTGCTCGCGGGCACACGCTATCGCGGCGATTTTGAGGAGCGGCTCAAGCAAGTCGTTTCCGAGCTTGAAAAAATGCCCGAAGCGGTTCTGTTTATTGACGAGATTCATACCGTCATTGGTGCTGGCGCGACCAGCGGCGGAGCGATGGATGCCTCCAACCTATTGAAGCCTGCTTTGTCAGGCGGAACGATCCGCTGCATCGGCTCGACCACTTACAAGGAATTCCGCAATCACTTCGAGAAGGACCGCGCGCTGCTGCGCCGCTTCCAGAAAATCGATGTGAATGAGCCAACGATCGAAGACACGGTGAAAATCCTCAAGGGTCTGCGCAGCGCCTTTGAAGAGCATCACAAGGTGAAGTACACGCCTGATGCTCTGAAAACTGCGGTTGAACTGTCGGCGCGCTACATCAATGATCGCAAATTGCCGGACAAGGCGATTGACGTAATTGATGAGGTTGGCGCGATGCAAATGCTCGTGCCGCCGAGCCGCCGCAAGAAGAAGATCACAGCACGCGAGATTGAGCAAGTTATTGCGACCATGGCGCGGATCCCGCCCAAATCGGTCAGCAAGGATGACAAGAAAGCGCTCGAAAACCTCGAACGCGATCTGAAGCATGTGGTGTTTGGCCAAGACGCGGCGGTCAAGAAGCTTGCGACCGCGATGAAGCTCAGCCGCGCGGGCCTGCGCGATCCGGACAAGCCGATTGGTTCGTTCCTATTCTCTGGCCCAACCGGTGTGGGTAAAACCGAGGTCGCACGCCAACTCTCCAGCATTATGGGCATTGAGCTGAAACGCTTCGACATGTCCGAATATATGGAACGGCACTCCGTGAGCCGCCTGATCGGTGCACCTCCGGGCTATGTTGGTTATGACCAAGGCGGCCTTTTAACCGATGCGGTTGATCAAAACCCGCATTGCGTGCTGCTGCTGGATGAGATTGAGAAGGCGCACCCTGACCTGTTCAACATTCTGCTTCAGGTGATGGATAATGGCCGCCTGACCGATCATCACGGTAAAACGGTCGATTTCCGCAATGTTGTGCTGATCATGACAACCAATGCCGGCGCGGCCGATATGGCGAGCCAGGGCATCGGTTTTGGCGATGTGTCGAAGGAAGATGCGGGCGCGGAAGCGGTGAAGAAGATGTTCACGCCGGAGTTCCGCAACCGTCTCGATGCGATTGTGCCGTTTGCTTATCTCAACAAGCCGACCGTCGCGCGTGTCGTCGACAAATTCATCCTCGAGCTGGAATTGCAGCTGGCTGAGCAGAATGTCGATATTCAGTTTGATAGTGAGGCACGCGCCTGGCTGGCGGATAAGGGCTATGACAAGCTCTACGGTGCGCGGCCCATGGGCCGCCTGCTACAAGACAAGATCAAGCAGCCGCTTGCCGAGGAGCTTCTCTTCGGTAAGCTCGCCGATGGCGGCGAGGTGCAGGTGACGGTCAAGGATGGCAAGCCGAGCTTCCATCTCACCCCGGCACCGCCCAAGACCAAGCGCAAGCCCCCTGCCAAGAAGAAGCCTGCGGCCAAAAAAGCGGCTGCTAAGAAGAGCCCTGATGCCGACGCGAGCGAGAGCAAGGATAAGGGCGGCAAGTAAAGCCCGACCTCACCAGATAAGAGGGCGCACGCCGGAAACGGTTGGCGCTCTTTTGTTTGGCCCTCGCACGAAACGGCATGCTCGCTATAATACTAGCAACTGATGAGCTCGCCCTTCTCTTGGATCCAGCCTCACCCGTGGGGCATTTACATCGCGCCTGCTGATTGCTGGGTCGATCCCGGCCGCGCGGTCGACACCGCTCTTGTCACCCATGGCCATGCCGATCACGCACGCGGTGGGCATGGCAAGACCATAGCCACGCCTGAGACGTTGGCGATCATGAAGTTGCGCTACGCGACTTCTGATGGGGCGACGCCGGTTCACTATGGCGAGACGATCAGCCTGCCCGGCGACGTCAAGGCGACTTACGTGCCCGCGGGTCATGTGCTGGGCAGCGCGCAAATCCTGCTGGAGCATGCCGGCGAGCGCGTGGTGATCACCGGCGACTATAAACGGCGCGCTGACCCGACATGTCCGGCATTTGAAGTGACACCCTGCGATGTGTTTATCACTGAGGCGACCTTTGGCTTGCCAGTGTTCAATCATCCGCCGATTGCCGATGAGATGGCCAAGCTGCTCGGGCGGCTCGCGGCATATCCTGACGCCTGCGTGCTGGTCGGTGCGTATGCTCTGGGCAAAGCGCAAAGAGTAATCGCGGAGCTGCGCGCCGCGGGGCACACCGCTCCGATTTACCTGCACGGCGCAATGGAGAAAATGTGCCGGCTATATGAGGAATACGGCGTCGACCTTGGCGAGCTGCGGCTTGTCGCCGACACGCCGAAAGACGATATGCGCGGGCACATCGTCATCTGCCCGCCATCCGCGCTCAATGATCGGTGGAGCCGCCGGCTTCCCGCGCCGATTACGGCCATGGCGTCAGGCTGGATGCGGGTGCGCGGGCGGGCGCGGCAAAGGAATGTCGAACTGCCCCTCATCATCTCTGACCATGCCGATTGGAATGAGCTGACCGATACGATCCGCGAGGTCGATGCGCAGGACACCTGGATCACGCATGGACGCGAGGCGGCCTTGCTGCGCTGGTGCGAGCTTAATCAACGCAAGGCCCGGGCGCTGGCTCTGGTTGGGCGCGAGGACGAGGACGAGTAGGTGGAAGCCTTTGCCGCCCTGCTCGACGCGCTGGTCTACACGCGCAGCCGCAATGAAAAACTGCGTCTGATCGCTCAGTATTTGCGCGAAACGGCGGACCCCGATCGCGGATGGGCGCTCGCGGCGCTTACGGGCGGGCTGGATTTTCCAGCGGTGAAAAGTTCCACCGTGCGCAATCTGATGAAAGAGCGGGTCGACGCGGAACTTTGGACGCTCAGCCGTGACTTTGTTGGCGATACCGCCGAAACAGTGAGCCTGCTCTGGCCGGAAAGCGGCGTTGACCCCGATCCGCCAGGCGTCGCCGAAGTGGTCGCCATGCTGTCCGAGATGACCCGCAAAACCGCACCGCAGGACCTTCCCAAACTGCTCGACCGGCTTGATGAAAGCGGGCGCTATGCGCTCATCAAACTCGCGACGGGCGGTATGCGAATTGGCGTGTCGGCGCGGCTCGCCAAGACCGCCTTTGCGCAGGCGTTTGATGTGTCGGTCGATCAAGTTGAGGAGTATTGGCACGCGCTTGAGGCGCCCTACACAGAGCTATTCGCGTGGGCCGCCGATGGTGCGGACCCGCCAGACACCGAGAACATGCCGACCTTCCGCCCCTTTATGCTCGCGCATCCGCTTGAGGAGGCCCAAGTCGATCTGGCGGACTACGCCGCGGAGTGGAAGTGGGACGGCATTCGTGTGCAGATCGTGCGCGCGGGCTATGAAACGCGGCTCTATTCGCGCTCAGGCGATGATATTTCCGCGACTTTCCCAGAGCTGCTCGATGTGCTGCCCTTCCCTGCGGTGCTTGATGGCGAACTTTTGGTGCGCGGAAATGCGCAAGGCGGCGAAACTGGCGGCGCGGCGAGTTTCAACGCTCTGCAACAGCGGCTCGGTCGCAAGACCGTCAGCAAGAAAATGCGCACCGAACTGCCCGCCTTTGTGCGGCTCTATGATGCGCTGATTGTCGAAGGTGAGGATTTGCGCGATCGCGCTTGGTCGGATCGCCGCGAGCAGCTTGAGGCACTGATGGCTAAGCTACCAGACACACATTTTGACCTCTCGCAAACGGTCGATGCTCGCAATTTTGCGCACCTCGCCGAAATTCGTGAAAGTGCACGCGAAGATGCGATCGAAGGGCTGATGCTCAAGCGCCGCGACAGCCCGTATATCGCGGGCCGGAAAACCGGGCTGTGGTATAAATGGAAGCGCGATCCTCTGCTGATCGACTGCGTGCTGATGTACGCGCAGCGCGGCTCAGGCAAGCGCTCGAGCTTCTATTCCGACTATACCTTTGGCTGCTGGAATGGCGACCCGGATGCGCCCGATAGCGATGCGGAGCTCTTGCCCGTCGGCAAAGCCTATTCCGGCTTCACCGATGCCGAACTGAAAAAGCTCGACAAGCTGGTGCGCCAGACCACGCTGAACCGCTTTGGGCCCGTCCGAGAAGTGGAGCGCACGCTGGTATTCGAAGTCGCGTTCGACAGCGTCCACACCAGCAAACGCCACAAGTCAGGCCTAGCGATGCGTTTCCCGCGCATTCACCGGATCCGCTGGGACAAGCCAGTGCACGAAGCGGATCGGATCGAGAGTTTGCGGGCGCTGATCAGGGATTGACCGCACAAAATTTGTCTTTAAGTTGCAATTTGCAACTGGAGAATCGCAATGCAGCTATCAACGCACACTCTCACAACCTTCCGCAACATGCTCAGCGCTTTGGGCGGTATTGTCGACAAGGCGGCTGCGCAGGGCGATGCGGCGACCCTCATCGACGCGCGGATCGCGCCCGACATGCTGCCATTGGCTACGCAATTTCGCATGATCGCCAACTTCCCCCTTCAAGCGCTGAACACCGTTGCGGGCACAGACATCGCCTCAAATGATGAGGATCCGGAGACACTTGAGGAGGCCAAAGCGCGGATCACAGAAACGCTATCGCTGTTGGGCAAAGCGGGTGATGCCAGCTTCATGAGCGACGACACCATGGTCGATCTCGACTTGCCCAATGGCATGAAGTTCAAAATGAGCGCAGCCGATTATGTGGCGGATTGGGTGTTTCCCAACTTCTACTTCCACTTCACCACCGCTTACGCGATTTTGCGCGCAAACGGCGTTGAGCTGGGCAAGGCTGACGTAGTCCCGCATATGATGCGTCATCTGAATACGGGTAGTTAGGAACTCCAGGCTTTGGGGCCAGCGCCGCTCGCGCTGGCAACTACCCCAAACAATCCTTCGCCGCTTCCCCGTGATGCTTCGCATTTTCGGTATAGTGCATCACCCCAGCGCGCATTCCCGCAATCGCAGCGTCGGATAGCTCGCGCAGCGGCTTGGCCGGACGGCCCGCCCACAGCATCCGCTCTTCCATCACTTTGCCTTCGGTCAGCATGGCGCCGGCTGCCAACATGGCGTCAGAACCGATCACAGACTTGTTCATCGCAATCGCACCCAACCCAACAAAGCCGCGGTCATGAATGGTGCAGCCATGAACCATCGCCATATGGCCGATCAGCACATCATCGCCGATCACCAGCGGCGAGCCCGCCTCATCACCCGGGCGCGGGGGGTCGCAATGCAGCACGCTGCCATCTTGCACATTGGTCCGCTCGCCAATGCGAATGGTGAAGACATCCGCGCGCAGCACGCAATTGTACCAGATTGAGCTTTCCGCACCGATCTGAACATCGCCGATGATCGTACAACCCGGCGCGATAAAGGCGCTCTCATGGATCTTCGGTGTTTTGCCGTGAATGGGGATGATGTTTGCACCGGGAAAGCGCGCCTTGGTTGTCATTGGGTCTGTTCCCATTGTTCGCGGGTAATTGAATAGACGATAACAGATTCCGGGCCGAACTGATTGCTCTCAAAATCAAGGTCTTCGCGGCGCTGCATGCCGAGGCGTTTCATCAGGCCCCAGCTAGGCGCGTTTTCCTGCACTGTCAGCGCGATAATATGCGGCGCATCGAATTGTTCGAAGCCTGCCTCGAGCGAGGCGAACGCAGCCTCCTTGGCGTAACCCTTGCCCCACGCATCTTCGCGCAGCCTCCAGCCCGCCTCCACATCGCCCGTCGGGCCGTTTTCTTCATTGCAGCATTTGAGGCCGCAAAAGCCAAGGATCTCACCGGACAGATGCCCGCCATCATCCTTGCGCTCACACACCCAGAAGGTGTGGCCATGGTCGCGGCGATATCCTTCGAGCCGGTCATTGGCCGCCGCCATCGTCGCCTCATCAGCAACCCCGCCCAGCCACTGCATGACCGCAGGCGTGTTGCAGTGCCGCCAAAACAGCGGCCAATCTTCCTCACGCCAATCGCGCAGGATGAGCCGCTCTGTCTCGAGGCGAAATTCAGTCATTGGGCGGCTTCCCATCGGTCACGCGTGATCGAATATTGAATGGTTGGGCTGTCTTCCGGCGGGAATTCGGGGTCCGTAAAATCAAGATCTGCGCGGCGCTCCATGCCTAGCTTTTGCATCAAATTCCAACTGCCGGCATTGGCCGTACTCGTAAGTGCGACAAGGTGCGGTGCGTCATGATCACGAAATGCCCACCCCATAATCGCCCGAACCGCTTCCTCAGCATAGCCCATGCGCCAACGATCATCCCGTATCAGCCAGCCAATTTCATGATCCCCGAGATTCGGCGCATGCTCGTTATCGACCCGCTTCATGCCGCAATGGCCGACCAGTTCACCAGTGGTGAGTTCATAGGCGAACAGGAAGCCAAATCCCTCTTCCGCATAGCTCGCGCGTGTCTTCGCATGATTTTGAGCGATTTCATCGCGCGTTCGCGGACCGCCAAGTCGCTCCATAACACGCCCAGAATTGAGTGTTTGAAGGTGCGCATCCACATCATCCTCGCCGATTTGGCGCAGCACCAGCCGTTCTGTCTCCAGACGAAACTCAGCTCCCATTTCAGCCATTCAGTAGTCTCGCGGCATGCGCCGCATGATAGGTCAGCACGCCCGATGCGCCTGCGCGTTTGAACGCCATCAGCGTCTCCAGCACCAGCGCATCGCGGTCTCCCGCACCCGCCGCAACTGCTGCCTCAATCATCGCATATTCGCCGCTCACCTGATAAGCGAAGGTTGGTACGGCAAAGCGCTCATGCACTCGCCGCACAATATCGAGATAGGCAAGGCCCGGCTTGACCATCACGCTGTCCGCGCCCTCGGCCAGATCCATTTCGACCTCGCGCAAAGCCTCGTCCCCATTGGCAGGGTCCATCTGATAAGTCTTCTTGTCACCCTTCAGCGCGCCGCCAGAGCCCACGGCATCGCGGAACGGCCCGTAAAAGGCGCTAGCGTATTTAGCCGCATAGCTCATGATTTGGGTGTTATGGTGCCCGCCCATCTCCAGTGCCATGCGGATTGCATGGACGCGGCCATCCATCATGTCGGAGGGGCCAATGATGTCGCATCCGGCGTCAACCTGATTGAGCGCCTGATCCACCAGCATGGCCACACTGTCATCATTCGTGACGTAGCCATTTGCATCAAGCAGCCCGTCCTGCCCGTGAGTCGTATAAGGGTCGAGCGCGACATCGGTGAGAATGCCAAGGTCGTCGCCGCAAGCATCCTTCACCGCTTTGATCGCCCGGCACGTGAGATTGTCGGGATTATGCGCCTCTTCGCCCCCTTCGCTGCGCTTGTCCGCTGGTGTATTGGGGAAGATGGCGATGACGGGAATGCCTAGAGACACAGCCTCTTTAGCGCGTTCACCAATCCTGTCGACGGACCACCGCGAGACACCGGGAAGCGTTGGAATGGGATCCTCAACCCCCTTGCCCGAGGTCACGAAAAGCGGCCAGATAAGATCCGCTGGAGTGAGGATGTTCTCGCGGTGCATGCTCCGGCTCCAGCCGGTGGCGCGGGTGCGGCGCAAACGCGTATTGGGATAGCTAGCTGTCATGCGGGGAGACATGGCGCATTCACGCAGCGGTTGCAATTGTTCGCCGCATCACGCGGCGCATCGCTGGTCAGCCGCCAGAAACCTCAACTGGTTGATCGAGCTTGTCGATCTCGCGCTCAGGTGCTTCTTCCTCAAGCTCATCCGGCATGACTTCCAAATCCTCAAGAGCCGCGCCCACTTCCACCGCTTTTACCTTCTTTAGAGTCTCACGGAAGCGCTTGAGCTCATCCCCGCTTAGCTGCGCGCGGGTGACGAATTTGACGCTGTTGGGGTTCACTGATTTGCCGTTGCGGTACATCTCATAGTGGAGATGCGGTCCGGTTGAGAGGCCAGTTGAACCGACATAGCCGATTACCTGGCCGCGCCGCACGCTTTGCCCGCGCTGCACCGCCATCCGGCTCATATGGCAATAGCGCGTGTCAATACCGCCAGCATGGCGCAATTTGACTGTCTTGCCGCAGCCGCCAGAGCGTCCCGCGCTCAGAACGCGGCCATCGGTAACAGCGACGATCGGCGTGCCAGAGCGCGCACGGAAGTCGATACCAGCATGCATCCGGCGATACCCAAGGATCGGGTGGCGACGCATGCCATAGCGCGAGGAAATCCGGCCTGGGACCGGCGCGACAAAACCGCCGCGCTGCTCACCCACACCCGATGCCTCGAAAAAGGTACCGTCCTTGCCCCAGCGCATCAGCTGATATTTGGGTTTTTCGTCGCGGTCGATGCCCGCATAGAGCAATTGGCCGGCCTGCCTCTCGCCTGTCGCGGCCCGGCGATGCGCGATAATCATATCGAAGGTATCAGTGGAGCGAATGTCGCGCCGCAGGTTCACTTGCTGACCGAGCTGCTTGAGATAATCCTGTACGGCGCTTGCCGGAGCGCCGGCGTCCCTTGCCGACCGATAGAGGCTCTCACCCACAGTGCCGCGAATACGCAGCGGAGTGTCATCCACGCGAATAATGCGCTTATTCAGGGCCAGCCGATCGCCATCCGAAAGCCGGTCAATCGTCAGCTCAAGGTCAAGGCTTGCTCTAAACGAGAGACTATCGAGCGGGCGCGGTGCATTCTCAGCAGGGCGGCGACCGAGCGTAATGTCGACCTGCGTGCCCGATTCAATCTCAGCGAGAGGGATCGCGTCTTCGATGAGCGCCAGCACACGGCTGACATCTTCCTGGCCCATCCCTCCGCGCAGCAGCGTACGGCCAAAGCTCTCGCCCTCTGAAAGGGTGGCGACCAGCTGTATCTCAGGGCGCTCAGGCGCAGCGGTGAGCGGGCGCACAGCTGGCGTCGCGCCCATCCGGCGGCCAGTATCACCGCCCAGTGCAAGCGGCATGATCATCTGGCTGCGAAACTCGTCGCGCGCAGTCTGGTCAAGATCGAGCGTAGGAGCAGCTTCTAGCGGGGCGAAATTGGGCCAGAAGGCCAATGCAACGGCCGATAGACCAACCATAGTCCCCAGCCCCCGGAACCAGCGGCCGCTTCCGATATTCGCGCCAAGGTCAGGTGCAAGATCAAGCCGCGCGGCACGGTCTGACCAAGATGTCTTGGTCGCAGGTGTCTCGCTTGAAAAATTTTCTGTCATCGGCTCATCATGAGGGCGGCTCGTGCCTTCTCTCTGCTGTGATATTTGCCCGAGTGCAAGGACCCGAGCCTATTGCGACGTCCCTGACTCAATTTCTTGGGCTATCAAAGTTAAGGGCGGCTTAATCCGCGCCCATGCGAGTCCCCTCTGCGATGAAATGAGCATCTGGCCGGATGAAGCATGGGAGTTGATGAAAGACTGGCGCTGCTGGCTTGTGTGCGGCTCGCGCGAATGGCAAAGATTATGGTGTGCAACACGGCGCCTCCATCAAAGCGGTTCTCGGCCCGACCAATACCGGCAAAACGCATCTCGCGATTGAGCGGATGGTGGCGCATTCGAGCGGGTGCATGGGCTTCCCGCTGCGGCTGCTGGCGCGCGAGGTTTATGACCGGCTCTGCAAGATCAAGCCGGAGCGCGAAGTTGCGCTGATCACAGGCGAAGAACGGATTGAGCCGGAAGGCGCACGCTATCTGTGCTGTACCGCTGAGGCGATGCCGCGAGGTGGCGGCGGAGCGGCTTTCGTGGCGCTGGATGAAGCGCAAATCGGGGCCGACCGGGAGCGCGGGCATATCTTTACCGACCGGCTTTTGAACGCGCGCGGCCGTGATGAGACTTTGCTGCTGGGCGCGGCGACGCTGGCGCCTATGGTTGAAGCTTTGGTACCGAAAGCCGAGATCAGCGACCGCCCGCGCTTTTCAACGCTGACCCATATCGGTCCGCGCAAGCTGTCCCGTCTGCCGCCGCGCAGCGCAATCGTCGCCTTCAGCTCTGAGCAGGTTTATGCAGTGGCCGAAATGCTCAGGCGCTTTCGCGGGGGTGCTGCCGTGGTCATGGGCGCGCTCAGCCCGGAAACGCGCAACAAACAAGTCGCGTTGTTTCAGTCGGGCGAGGTGGATTACATCGTCGCCACTGATGCGATTGGCATGGGGCTCAATCTCGACATCAATCATGTGGCCTTTGCGGGACTAACCAAATTTGACGGGCAGCGCACGCGGCGGCTAACCCCGGCCGAAATGGCGCAGATCGCTGGGCGCGCGGGGCGGCATCAACGCGATGGGACATTCGGAACGCTAGCGGGCATAGGTAAACGCGAGGGGCGCGGCGGCGCGGCAGTCCCGGAGTTTACCGAGGAAGAGATTTACGCGATTGAGGAGCATCATTTTGCCCCCGTCACCAAGCTGTTTTGGCGCAATGCAGAGCCGCGTTTTGACACGCTTCCGGTGCTTATCGGCGATCTAGAACAACCCCCTCGGCATGACGTACTGCGCACACCGCCTCCCGCAATTGATCTTGTCACGCTGAAGCGCCTTGCCGAAGAGCCGCTCGCGCAAAGCATCAAGGGCGCAGGCTCTGTCCGGCGGTTTTGGGAAGCATGTTCGCTGCCCGATTTTCGTGCGCGCGGGCCGGATGTCCATGCTCGCTTTGTCGCGCGGCTGTGGCAGGATCTGTGTGAGGGCTATCTCGGCGCGGATTATGTTGCGGCGCGGATAGCCGAGCTGGACAATATGTCCGGCGATATTGATACGCTGCAAGGGCGCATCGCTGCGGTGCGCAGTTGGGCCTATATTTGTCAGCGGCCCGATTGGGTGCTGGCGCGTGATGAAATGGCGGCGCGGGCACGCGGCGTTGAGGCCAAGCTGTCAGATGCTCTGCACGGGCGTCTGACCGAAAGATTTGTGAACCGGAGGACGACGATCCTGATGAAATCGCTGGGACAGGATGCATCGGCGCTGCCGATTACTCTCGATGATGATGGCGCGGTATTTGTCGAAGACGAGCCCATCGGCAAAGTCGAGGGCTTCCGCTTTATCGCCGATCATGCAGGAAGCCATGCGGACAGAAAGATGCTGCTCGCGGCAGGTGAGAAGGGCCTTCCCAGCATTCTGGGTAAGAGGGCGGAAGAGCTAGCGGAAAGCAGTCTGGAGGATGTGTCGATCGCACGCGGCGCGCTGCGTTGGAAAGGCCATCTGCTGGCCGATCTTGAGATTCGCGATGGCCAGCTCGCGCCGGTTCTAACGGTCGCAAAAGAAATCGAGGCATTGCCCGATGGTTCGAAAGCGAAACTGAAAGAGGCGCTGGAGGTGTGGCTCACCGCAAAGCTTGCTCCGCTTGAGCCTCTCGAAAAACTGCACATGGCGGCCCGCGATCCGGAGGCAGGCTCGCAGGCTCGCGCATTGCTGCTTAATCTGATTGCGGGCCACGGCCATGTCGCGCGCGAGAAGGCGGGCATTGAGCATCTGCCCAAGGAGATGCGCCCCTTCCTCCGTAAAATCGGTGTAACTTTTGGTGCGCTCGATATCTTCGCGCCAGCCCTGCTGAAACCCGCACCGCGCCAACTGCTTCATGCGCTGGGTATTGACCGCCGCGCGCTGGAAGAGGCGATGCTGCCAGTGATCGCAGACCGCAAAAAACTCCCATCCGGATATCGTCATGCGGGCAGCCAAGCGATCCGGCTTGATCTTGCCGAGAAGATTGTCCGCGCCACCCATGAAACGCGCGCGAAGGTGCAGGCAAAGGCGCAAGAAGCTGGCAAGAAACGCGCGAAGTTTGTGCTCGACCTCGCTTTGCCAATTTCGATCGGGCTGGAGGAAGAAAACGCCATCCGGCTGCTGGGTCAGGCCGGTTTTCGCGTTCAACGCGCCAAGCCGCTGACTGAAGGTGCATTCGGTCCGCCGCGCCCTGATCGGTGGGAGTGGCGCCCATCGCGCGGGAGACCACATGGGCAAAACAAGCACCGCAGCAAACAGAACGCCAAAAACGCCAAACCATCCGGAACGCGCGCGGGCAATCCCAATAACAGCCGGAAATCGGAGCCCAAACCCGGAAACGCCTTTGCCGCTTTGGCGGATTTGGTGCGCTAGATTGGGCGTAAGAACGAGTCTCTTGGCATGAGCAAAGCGGGAGCCATGCGGATTGACAGATTGCTCTGCTACCTGCGGTTCGCACGCACGCGCAGCCTCGCTGCAAAGCTCGTCGGGCGCGGCCATTTACGCTGCAACGGCATCCGCATCACCCGCTCCAGCCATACGGTAATGCCTGGCGATGTCCTGACCATTCCGGTGGGCGATGTGGTCAAGCTCATTGAGATTACCGCGCTGCCAAAACGGCGCGGACCCCCGCAAGAGGCACAGGGCTGTTACCACGACTTGCGATCTGGCGCTTGACGGGGCTGCGCAATCCGCATTAGCACCCTCGCCAAGTACTGGTCTTAAGCCAGAACGCTCTAAGAAGGGAATGCCACAACAATGACTTATGTCGTCACCGACGCCTGCATCAAATGCAAATACACTGACTGCGTCGAGGTCTGCCCTGTCGATTGCTTTTACGAAGGCGAAAACATGCTGGTCATTAATCCCAGCGAATGCATTGATTGCGGTGTGTGCGAGCCAGAGTGCCCCGCTGAGGCGATCTTGCCTGACACAGAGGACGGGCTGGAGAAATGGCTTGAGGTGAATACCAAATTCTCTGCCGAATGGCCCAATATCACCACACAGAAAGAACCGCCTGCGGACGCTGATGACCACAAGGGCGTAGAAGGCAAATTTGAGAAATTCTTCTCGGAAGAGCCAGGCGAAGGCGACTAAGGCCAGTGCTCACATGGAAGCGGAAGCGCGTGCTTTAGCACAAGGCTTGCACGCCCACGCTTTGCAAATTGAATTGCGATTCGCAATTTTCTTTCACTTATGCTACAAAAGCGATCAATCGCGCCGAGAAATCGGCGTTTTTGTTACGGATACAGTGTCGGGAGCATCCCAAAATCGGTGAATCTTAACACCGCGCGCTAGGCATGGCACGCGGACACGGATCGCTTACACCGCTGCTTGGTAAAGCTCAGAAAACGGCCGAATTTGAAAGGAACTCGCATGGCGAGCAAAGCAAACATCTTTGATGTAGGCGATTACGTTGTTTACCCAAAGCACGGCGTTGGCCGTGTCATTGAACTGCAGAATGAAGAAATCGCGGGCATGGAGCTTGAGCTCTATGTGCTGCGTTTCGAAAAAGAGCGGATGACGCTGCGCGTTCCGACCAACAAGGTCGAATCGATTGGCATGCGTAAGCTCTCCAGCGACAAGACGCTCAAGGAAGCGATGGAGACCTTGAAGGGCAAGCCCAAGGTCAAGCGAACCATGTGGAGCCGCCGCGCTCAGGAATATGAAGCGAAGATCAACTCAGGTGAGCTCGTTTCTATCGCCGAAGTGACACGCGATCTTTTCCGTCCGGAAGATCAGCCGGAGCAGTCCTATTCTGAACGGCAGATCTTCGAAGCGGCCTCGAGCCGTCTGGCACGCGAACTCGCAGCCATGGAAAAGACTGACGAGCCAGCTGCACTCGAGAAAATCCTCGACGTGCTGCGCACGCACGCACCGCAATATTATGAGAGCACTGAAGAGGACTAAGCACCGCTTAGCCGCGCTCTCATGCGTTCATGAAAGAGGCCGCTTGCGCACTATCCGCGTCAGCGGCCTTTTTCATGTTGATCGCCCAAACCGCCCCGCCCCCAGCATGCCAAAACCCTTGAATGGGCAGCCGCAGTGTATTATATCGGCAATACGGGACTGAGACCGGGCGCTGCGCTCGGCTTTTTTGGAAGGCATCAGCATAATGATCACTAAATTGCTCAAAGGTATCGCGCCTGCAGCGGCCCTCGCCATGGGTGCGATGGTCACCGGGTGCAGCGGCATGAACATCACGATCAATGACGAAGACGGCGTACCGCTGTCCGAGCTTGATCTAAGCGGAGCAGCTCCTGATGAGTTAGTCCTCGCCTCACCCGACAGTGTCGTCATCACGCAGGGCGATGCTCTGACCATCAATGTTGAGGGCGATGATGACGTAACCGAGGCTATGCGCTTCACACTCGACGAAGACACAATCGGAATTATGCGCAAACCCGATTTTGACGGCGATGGCCGCGTCGCCACAGTACGCGTGACCATGCCCAGCCCGAAATCGCTGGTGATGGCCGGATCTGGCAACATCGCTGCGCAAACAATGGCCGAACAGTCTGATATCACTATCGCCGGATCTGGGCGGATTGACGTGGCAAGTCTTTCTGCATCAAAACTCGACCTTAATGTGATGGGCTCAGGCCAAGTCGGTGCAGCGGGAACGCTCTCCAATCTTGAGCTTAACATTGCTGGATCGGGTCAAGCGCAGCTCGACGAGCTGACCATTGAAACTGCTGACATCACCATTGCAGGATCGGGCAGTGGCGCATTCGCATCCGATGGTGAGGTTGATGCGACCATTATGGGATCAGGCAATGTCACGGTCTATGGCCGCGCAACCTGCAGCGTTAATGCGATGGGTTCAGGCAAGCTCACCTGTAAACCTGCCGAGCCAGAAGCCAAAACTGACCAAGAGGCAAGCGACGAGTAATCGCATCCGCTTGGCTCAAGTTCATTGAGGATCAAGCGCGGGTCCACTAAGGCGGCGTGTGAAGGGAACACCTCATGCGCCGCTTTTCGTTTCTATTGCTGATGGCCGCCGCGCCGCTCCTGTCTGGATGCCTTGCCAAAGCCGCGCTGGATGTGGCGACTGCGCCCGTCAAAGTCGTGAGTAAGGGCGTTGATCTGGCGACCACCAGTCAGTCTGAAGCCGATGAGAAGCGCGGCCGCGAGATCCGTCGACGCGAGGAGCGCTTGGCGAAGCTTGAGCGGCGCTATGAAAAAGAGGTTGAGGATTGCGAGGATGGGGACCGCAGCGCGTGCAAAGATGCGCGCGAGACCTATGACGAGATGCAAGAGCTGCTCCCGACCATTCCGGTTGAGCCAGAGGGTTAGCATTTAGTCAGGCGGAGTAGCGGCCCGTCGCAAACGATCATTGATAGCAACGCCAATCCCCTCTTCCGGGATAGGGGCAATGGCAATGCGCGGCTTGGGGCTGGCTGCGGCCTGATGCAGGCAGTCGTAAAGCCGTGATGCCGCCAGCTTCAGATCGCCAGATTCCGACAAGTTGCAATCACCTGCGACCTCGCCAAACCCTATCACAAAGTCGTCTGGCGCAACTTCGGAAAGCTCAACATTGAGCCGCATTGCCTTGCCCGGCGAGTAATGACTCGCGAGCTGACCTGGAGCCTCGATTGACGAAAGCTGATGAGGCGCCGCGCCTTTGGTGGTGATCGGTCCGGGTCGCAACACCTCCAACTCGCCATTTTCGCGCAATGCGACAATCGTCGACTCAACACCTTGCGCGCAGACGCCGCCATCGAGCACCATATCAATGCGCCCATCAAGCGACGCCAAGACATGTTCAGCAGTCGTCGGGCTGATAAACCCACTGCGATTGGCAGATGGTGCAGCAAGTGGAAAATCCACCGCCTCGAGCAAGCCGCGCATAACGGAATGTGCAGGAGCGCGCACCGCCACGGTCGGCAAACCAGCCGTCACTGCTGGTGCAAGCGATGCATCCTTGCGCTTGGGTAGAACCAAGGTGAGCGGACCCGGCCAATGTGTAGCGGCCATGTCCTGCGCCGCGGCACTCACATCCACCAATCTTCGCGCCTGCTCCAGATCCGAGACATGCACGATCAACGGATTGAAGTCTGGCCGTCCCTTAGCCGTGTAAATCTTGGCCACGGCCTCAGCGCTGTCAGCCCGCGCCGCCAGGCCATAAACCGTCTCTGTCGGAACCGCGACCAGCCCCCCGCGTTTGAGAATCGCAGCCGCTTTCGCGATTCCTTCTGCATCGGCCGGTACCGTTTCCGTAACGTTCTTGCGGGTCATGGCTGAGCGCTATATTTCGCATTGCTGCAAAGCCCAAACAAAAGGTTCAAACACGTGATTCCCTATACCCCCGCCACGCAAGACCAATTGCTCGCCATCCGCGTTAACGCAGGCATCGAAGAGCTTGCTCAGTCCGAGCGGTTTGCTGCCGCTGAGCCCGATATGGTTGAGGCAATCGTCGATGGCGTAGGCCAATTTTCCGCTGGCGAGTTTGCACCGCTTAACCGAATTGGTGATTTGGAAGGCGCAAAACTGGAGAATGGGGTTGTTCGCCTGCCCGACGGGTTCAAGTCGGCTTATGACACCTATGTCGAGCAGGGGTGGAATGCGATTGCTTCGCCAGCTGAGTTTGGAGGGCAGGGTCTGCCTTTCACACTCGCCTGCAATGTGCTCGAAAACCTCGGCACCGCGAATATGGCGTTCAATCTGCTACCAATGCTCTCAGTTGGCGCGATTGAGGCAGTGGAGCATCACGGCAGTGAGGCTCAGCAAGCGCAATATCTGCCCAATCTGGTGAGCGGCAAGTGGTCAGGCACTATGAACCTGACCGAGCCGCAAGCAGGCAGCGATGTCGGCGCCCTGCGCAGTACCGCTGAGCCCATCACAGAAGGCGAGCATGCGGGCAGGTACCGGATCAAAGGCCAAAAGATCTACATCACCTGGGGTGAGCATGAGCTGGCGGACAATATCATTCACCTCGTGCTCGCGCGCCTGCCAGATGCGCCAGAAGGCACGCGCGGTATCTCGCTCTTCATCGTGCCAAAGTATCATGTGAATGCCGATGGAAGCCTTGGCGGCAAAAACGATCTGCGCTGCGTCAGCCTTGAACATAAGCTTGGGATCAACGCCTCACCGACCTGCGTGATGAGCTATGGCGATAATGACGAGTGTATTGGCGAGCTGATCGGTGCGGAAAATCGCGGGCTGATGGCGATGTTCACGATGATGAACAATGCGCGCATCAACGTCGGCAGTCAGGGCGTACAGATCGCCGAGCGAGCCACGCAGCAGGCGATTTCCTATGCGACTGACCGCGTTCAATCGGCCCGTGCGGGCTCAGGTGATAAAGAGCCCGTAGCGATTATTCAGCACCCCGACGTGCGCCGCATGCTGATGCGGATGAAGGCGCTGACCGAGGGCTCGCGCGCGCTGCTCTATTACACCGCCGGCCAAGTCGATCGCGGCACTTTGGGCGATGAAGCTGCGGCCATGCGCGGCGAAATACTCACTCCGCTAATCAAAGCATGGGGCACCGATATCGGCATCGAAGTCGCCAGCCTCGGCATTCAGATCCATGGCGGGATGGGCTTTGTCGAAGAGACAGGCGCGGCCCAGCATTGGCGCGATTCGCGCATCGCCCCGATTTATGAGGGCACCAATGGCATTCAGGCCGCTGACCTGGTTACGCGCAAACTCGGCATGGAAGGCGGCGACGCGCTAATCGGTTTGGCCCAGGAGATTGCCCGGGATGCGGTGGGAGAACCCGCTCTGGCAGCGCTCGCGCAGGATTGCATAGGTATTGCCGAGTGGATGCGCAGCGAGGCGAGCCTCGATGACCGCTTGGCCGGCAGCGTACCGTTCTGCACCATGTTTGCAGTGGCCACCGCCGGCTGGCAGCTGATCAAACAGGCGGATGCTGTTACCGCAGGGCACGCCCCAGCCTTGGCAGTAAGCAAGCCAGCTACCGTGCGCTTCTTCCTCGATCGGATCGTGCCGGAGGCCGCTGGGCTGAAAGCGGGCGCAACCGCTGGAGCCGATGGCCTATACGCAATCGAAGCGGATGCGCTGTCAGCTTAATTGGTTTGTCTGCTGAGTAATATATAACCTAAACGGTACTTAATTCGCAGGAACCTCGCGGGCGAAGTCATCTTCGCCAAAGGTGGCACGCGCCTCACCAGACAGATTGCGCAAGGCTGGTAGTCGCTCGCCCCGCAGCGCCTCAATCCCTGCTTGCGGCTCCGCATTCGGAGCAATCACGCGCCAGATTATGCCCGCCGTATCATCACTCACCAGCAATGAGCCATCCGCTGCCCACTCTACCCATGTCGGGCGGCCCTTAGTGGTGCCATCGTCATTCAAAAAGCCGCTTAGCACCGGCACAGGCTTGCCTTGCGGATTGCCGCGCTCGTCAAAATCCACATAGACCACATTGTAGCCTGATGGCGGCTTGCGGTTCCACGAACCGTGATTGGCAACGAATGCGCCTGAGGCGAAGTTCTCGCCCATTCGCGCACCCTCCTTGCTGAAGACGAGACCCAAGGCCGCAACATGTGGTCCCATCGCAAACTCGGGACGCCGCGAATATTCGGTGAGATATTGCGGCATCGGTGCCTCAACCCGGCGGTCCACATTGTCTTTCCAATACACCCAAGGCCAGCCATATTGCGCGCCGACAGGTACATTGGTGAGATAATCAGGCACAAGGTCAGAGCCGAGCATGTCGCGTTCATTCACAGTAGTCCAAAGTTCACCCGACCATGGGCTGAAATCAAGTCCATTGGGATTGCGCAGCCCTGCGCCAAAGATGCGCTGCGACTGCTCCTCGAGATTATACTCCCAGATCAGGGCGCGGCCTTCTTCGACTTCCATGCCCTGCTCGCCAATATTGGAAACTGAGCCAACCGCGACATAGAGCCGGTCACCATCGGGATGAATTTCCATATTGCGCATCCAGTGGCCACCACCGGGCGCCAGATCCATAATCTTGCGCGGTTCCCCGGTCAGTTCAGTCCCGCCCAAAGCATAGTCAAAGGCGATCACTTCGTCGTGATTGGCCACATAGAGCGTGTCATCTGACCACGCCATTCCGGACGGGGAATCGAGGGTGTCAGTAAGCGTAAAGCGCCCTTCCGCGCTGCCATCGCCATCTTCATCGCGCAGCAGGACAATCTGATTGGCAGAATCGCCCGTTGCTCCGGCGCGCGTCAGCAGCAAATCGGCAATCCATGCCGTAATTCCCCCTCCATCTTCCTTTGCGGGCGAGCGGGTAAGCGTGACAAGAATATCGCCATTGGGCAGCGCAAGCAGAACGCGCGGATGATCCAGCCCATCGGCAAAACGCCCTACAGCTAACCCTTCAGCCGCTTGCGGCACCTCATCATCGCCCCACCCCACCGGCTTGGCGATCTGAACGGTTGGGATGCTCTCCATATTCGGGGCCTGCAACGTCGGGTCCGTTCCCGTCACGTCTTCGATCGGCACGTCGGCTGTGTCCCCGCGTGTCAGGAAGTAACCAGCGATACCGAGCAGCAGGATGAGGACGATCAGGGCGATGAGGATCTTTTTGAATAGAGACATTTACTCTCTTTAGGCGGCTCTCTTGCCCGCGACAATGGCGGGAGATGTCCTTTCCCGCGCATGTAGTAGAGCTTGCGGCTTGCAATATCGGGCCTAGATACACCGCATGTATGATTTCCGCCCCGCCCCTGGCACGCCCAAAGCGACACTCTATGCTGATATGCTCTCGGCCGCGGATGCGCTGACACGTGATGAAAGCGATGCAGTAGCGAATATGGCCAATGTCGCGGCGCTTTTGTGGGAGTTTCTCGCGGAGGTGAACTGGACGGGGTTTTACCGCGTGAGTGACAATGAGCCAGAAGAGTTGGTACTAGGGCCGTTTATGGGCCGCCCCGCCTGTATTCGGATCCCCTTCGCGCAAGGCGTATGCGGAGCAGCGGCCAAGACTGGCAAAACCCAGCTAGTGGCAGATGTTCACGCCTTCCCAGGGCATATCGCCTGCGATGGCGATACGCAGTCAGAGCTAGTGGTGCCGGTCATCCGCGATGGCAGGGTGATCGCAGTGATTGATCTCGACAGCCCTTCCAAAGCGCGTTTTGATGAAGAGGATGCGGCCGGGATTGAAGCACTCGCAGCGATGTTAGCCGGGCGAATTTAGGCGGCATTGCGCCACAAAATGCGAGCGCAGAAGTTGCGCGGCGCAACTCAAAGCCCAGCAATTGCCTCAATACGAGCGCCATAAAGGACTGAAATTACTAAATATCTCCGCCGGTCAAGCGCTGGCAAATCAGATCCAGCTGATCGAGCGTGCGGTACCGGATCGTCACTGCGCCCGTACGCGGATCAGCATCCGTCTTGATCCGCACTGGCAGGCCCAGAAATTCCTCCAGATGCGCTTGAACAGCCGCAATGTCAGCGTTTTCTGGGGCACCAACATTTGCAAGGGAACTTACAGGATTCGCCGTTTGAGAGCCTTTCTTGCTGCCCTTGCGCGCCAATTTCTCAATATCGCGAACCGAGAGGTTATCCTTAACTGCGCGCTTGGCCAAAGATGATGCATCGTCTTTGCCAATCAAGGCGCGCGCATGCCCCATACTCAGCTCGCCAGCAGCAACAAAGGCCAAGACATCATCGGGAAGCGCCAAAAGTCGCTGAAAATTCGCAACATGGCTGCGGGACTTATCGACCATCTTGGCGATATCTGCCTGGGTCATCCCATCATCCTCAGACAGGCGATGATAAGCGCGGGCCTCCTCTACCGGATTTAGATCTTCACGCTGAAGGTTCTCTATAAGAGCCAGCGCGGTGACCTCATGATCACTGAGATCGCGAACCAAGGCTGGAATTTCATGCAAACGAGCCCGCTGCGCCGCACGCCACCGGCGCTCGCCCGCGACCAATTGATAGGTGCCCACACCTCTTGGTCGAACAATAATCGGCTGAATAACCCCGCGTGCCTCAATCGAAGCCGCCAGTTCGTCCAACGCTTCATCATCGAAGTGTGTGCGGGGTTGGTCCGGCAGAGGGGATATCGATGAAACCGACAGCGATTTCAGGCCATTATCTGCAGATTTCGCCACTGCTTGTGCGGGGGATCCCGCAGTTTCACTCATGGGAACACCCGCATCGTCAGCACCGGGATTCACGCGAACAAGCGGCTCTTCACGCTGAACATCACCCATCAACGCACCAAGGCCGCGCCCCAACTTCTTCTTGCGAGAGGCCGCAGCGGGAGCGCCAGAATTGTCTACCATCTTACTCATGCCGCTTTCCTTTCTTCTGGCAGGCGTCCGATCAATTCGCGCGCCAAGGTTATATACGCCCGGCTCCCCGAGCAGTTATGGTCATAAACTAGCGCTGGAAGGCCGTGGCTCGGCGCCTCAGACAAGCGCACATTGCGCGGGATGACCGCGTCAAACACCAATCCACCCAGGCAGTCGCGGACATCGTCAGCGACTTGGTCTGTCAGACGATTACGCCGGTCAAACATGGTCAGAACCACGCCAATAATGCCCAAATTCGCATTGAAGCGCTGCTGCACCTGCTCAACAGTCTGGAGCAGCTGACTAAGGCCCTCCAAGGCAAAAAATTCGCACTGAAGCGGCACTAACAAGGTATCTGCGGCCGAAAGGGCATTAAGCGTTAACAGCCCCAATGACGGCGGGCAGTCGATAAAACAAACATCATAACCCGCAAAATTGCCCTGAATTGCGCGATCTAACACCTTGCCAAGCCGCCCCGTGCGGTCATCAATCGAGACCAGCTCCACTTCTGCTCCCGATAGGTCCTGGGTAGCAGGGACAATATCGAGGCCTGGGATCTCGGTAGCCTGCGTGCATTGCGCAAGCTCAACACCGTCAACGAGCAGATCATAGCTTGAAAACTCACGCGCATCCGCCTCGACACCCATTCCGGTAGAGGCATTGCCCTGGGGATCCAGATCAATGAGCAGAACTTTCGAGCCTGTCGCAGCCATGGCAGTTGCGATGTTAATGGCAGTGGTGGTCTTGCCCACTCCACCCTTCTGGTTGGCAATCGCGATGGTGATCATAGGGGGCGGCTCCGTTTAATGGTTGGCTAGACCTTCGAAACGCGGCCTTTTCCAACGATAATCCCTGCTTCAGCGTCCGTTTGCGATTGTTCCACGTGAAACATTTTTCGCAAGGGCCTTGGAAGCTCACCCACTTCTTGCGCTGCCTTGCGGCCTTTGGGCAAGACCCAATATGTACCGCTTGTGGAGAATCGTGCGGATAGCTTGAGTAATTTTCCTAGTGGCGCAAACGCTCTGGCGCTGATTACGGAGGCCTCAAAACTATCAATTAACTCGAGTTTGGAGCCGACCACACGGCAGTGCTCAAGTGCCAATTCACTTACAATACGCTCAAGCCACTCAACCCTGCGCGCACGGGATTCCACCAGAATTACAGGCATTTGAGGCCGTAGCGCGGCAATCACGAGCCCTGGAAATCCGGCGCCGACACCGAGGTCAAGCCAGGGTTTTGCGGCAAAAGCACCGCCAACCAATGTTTCACGTGGAACATGGTCAAGTAGCTGGGCGGAATCGGCCAGATGTCGCGACCAAATAAATTCCACACTTCCGCGTGAGATTAGGTTTTGTTGCTCATTTTCTGCCATAAGTGCGGCAATCAGCTGCCCAAGACGCTCCATGGCGACAAATGCTGAATCACCTGTTGCGCCATCGGCAGCACGCTGCTCGATAAACGCGCGTGCCTCATCTTCGCTAGTAATCACCACACTGTTTCCAAGTGGCGGCGCGCATGTACAAGCAATGCAGCCAGCGCTGTAGGTGTAATGCCGGATATACGCGCAGCTTCAGACAAGCTTGCCGGCTCTGCCGCTGAGAGACGCTCGACCATCTCGTTCGAGAGACCCGGCACTTCCCCGTAAGGAAAATCACGCGAGAGAGGCAGACTTTGATTGGCACGCAAATCCCGCAGTTCCGCCTCTTGGCGGGCGAGATATGGCGCATATTGCGCGTCTTCAATCACCTCATTGGCAAGTGTGTCGTCCCATGGAAGCTCATCAGGCAATAAGGCCCGCAAGTCAGCCTTCGCCAAATGGCCGGTGCTTATCCACTCTTCCAAAGGCTTCGCTGCCTGATCGCGCCGCACGTTAATCCCAAGCGCCGCGAGCTCTTTGCCGCTCATCTTATGTGTAAGCGCAGCGTCCCACTGGGCGCGCAGGTTCTGTCGCTGTTCAAACCACACCCTGCGCTCATCACCCACACATCCAGCATCAATACCTAAGGGGGTGAGGCGCGTATCCGCATTCGCCGCGCGCAAACGCAGGCGATATTCAGCGCGCGAGGTGAGCATACGATATGGTTCGGTGACGCCTTGCAGAACCAGATCATCCACCATTACGGCAATGTAGGAATTTGCCCGATCCAGCTGCGCCGGCTCCACGTCCTTTACGGCCGCGGCAGCATGCATGCCCGCGACGAGGCCTTGCGCAGCCGCCTCCTCATAACCCGTCGTGCCGTTGATTTGGCCAGCGCAATGAAGGCCAGGAATGGCTCTGACTTCCAAGGCGCTCGTCAGTGCCCGTGGGTCAATGTGGTCATATTCGACCGCATAGCCCGGCACCGCCATCTCGACCTTTTCTAGCCCATCCATGCTGCGTAGCATCGCAAGCTGCACATCCACAGGCAACGAGGTGCTAATCCCATTGGGGTAAATCATATGCGATGAAAGGCCCTCAGGCTCGAGAAACACCTGATGGCCATCGCGGTCGCCAAAGCGGTGGATCTTGTCCTCAATCGAGGGGCAGTAGCGCGGCCCCTGCGCATCGATGGCACCGCTAAACAGCGGTGACCGGTCAAGATTGGCGCGAATTATGTCATGGCTGGTCTGATTTGTACGGGTAATCGCGCAAAACACCTGTGGGTTTGCGCGGGTCGGCGTAAGCGAGGACATCGTCCAGCTTTCATCATCGCTGGGCTGTTCAGCGAGGCGCGACCAATCAATCGTGCGTCCATCCAGTCTCGGCGGCGTCCCCGTTTTGAGTCGCGCCATTGGCAGGTCTGCTCCGCGCAGCTGCTCCGCAAGCTTATGGGCCGCATTCTCCCCAATGCGCCCACCGACTATCCGCTCTTCGCCGCGGTAGAGGATGCCACCAAGGAATGTGCCGGTACACAGCACAATTCGCGGTGCGGTCAGTTCACTTCCGTCAGCCAGAGCTATGCCGGTCGCCGCGCCACCCTTGAGAACAAGACTCGCAGCCTCACCTTCTACGAGTGTGAGGTTAGCTTCGGCGCGCACGATGGCTTGTACCGCACGTTTGAACAAAGCGCGGTCCGCCTGAATGCGCGGCCCCCATACCGCACTTCCTTTTGAGCGGTTGAGCATGCGGTAATGGATTGCAGCGGCATCACTTGCGCGGCCTAGCACACCGTCAAACGCGTCAACTTCGCGTACCAAATGCCCCTTGCCGAGCCCGCCTATTGCTGGATTGCAACTCATCGCGCCGATCGCGTCCAGATCAAAGCTTACGAGAGCGGTGCGCACACCCATACGCGCGGCAACGCAGGCGGCTTCTACCCCTGCGTGCCCGCCACCAATGACGATCACATCAAAATCTGTGTTCTGGCTACTCATAATGCGCGCACCCGATAGGCCAGATTCGCCTTACTATCCAGCCAAATGCGTCAAAGCCGATGTTCCACGTGAAACATGATTGCGGCGATCTTGGTCGCGCTATTTACCAATGCAAAAGCGGCCAAAGAGCGCATCGAGCATTTCCTCAGTGGAATCGCGGCCCAAAAGCGCATCAAACGCCCGCCGCGCACTGCGCAAATGTTCGCCAATAATCAGCAAGTCGGTGCCCGGTGCGATCGCAGCAAGCGCATCATAAGCATCGCGTGTCATCGCTCTTTGACGCGCATTGAGTGCCGCTTGTCCGGGTTTAGGTAAGAGCGCGGAGGCCCGCTCCATTATCCCCGCCTCAAGCGCCTCCATCCCCACACGGCTTTGCGCGGAAACCACAAAGTCCGGTGCAAGCTTGGGCAAAGCATCCGCCAAATCCGCTTTAGTCTGGATTTCAAGCGCAGAATGCGGCCCCTCACCCTCTGGCCCAAGCCACAAGACCAGATCAGCCTGTGCGATCTCCGCCTGCGCGCGCTCGATGCCCATCGCCTCAATCGCGTCATCCTGCGCCAGCCTTAGGCCGGCGGTATCGACCAAGACCAGCGGTATGCCGCCTAAGGCCACTGGCCGTTCTATGACATCGCGCGTTGTGCCAGCTTGCGGAGAGATAATCGCCGCTGCATCATCCAGCAAAGCATTGAATAGGCTCGACTTTCCACTGTTTGGTGGGCCAGCCAACACTACTCTCACACCATCACGCAAACGCTCCGCTGCTGGACGCGCCAACCAATGGCGCATCGCCTCACGCAGCGTGCTCACCTCGTTAAAGAATACCTCAGGCAATTCAGCAACGTCATCCTCATCAGAGAAATCAAGCGCCGCTTCCAACTGAGCGCCCAATCGCAAGATTTCCTCGCGCCACGCCTCGACCTGTTCGGAGATCGCTCCACCAAAAGCGGATTGCGCGGCACGGCGTTGTAATTCTGTCTCGGCAGAAAGGAGATCGGCCAGAGCTTCCGCTTCGGCGAGATCGAGACGCCCATTGGCAAAAGCGCGCCGGGTAAATTCACCAGGCTCTGCCCGCCGAAAACCGTGCAAAGCGCCAAGAGCGCGCTCCACGCCCGCAATAACCGCCCTGCCCCCATGGCAATGCAGTTCCACCAGGTCCTCACCGGTCGCTGTGTCGGGACCGGGAAACCACAGTACAAGGGCCTGATCGAGTGCTTCACCCTTACCGTCTTTAAGGACCCGCAAAGATGCTCGGCGCGGCTCAGGCACTTCGCCGGCTAGTGCAGCCAAAGCATCACGCGCTGAGGGCCCGCTAATTCGGATTATGCCAAGCGCTGCTGGTGGTGCGCCGCTCGAAAGTGCGAAAATCGTATCAGTCACGGCAAATCAGCGAGCACTCCAAGCGACGTTAGTCGTCAGACGACTTCTTCTTCTTGCCTGAACTTTTACCCGATGTCCGGTTGGCTTGCGCACCCTCCATAAAGCTCTGGAAGAGTTTGAAGCCCGCCTGCCCCATCGGCGCCAATTGACGGGCATAATCTTGAAGCTGATCAGGGCTGGAGACGCCCTTCATCGCCTTGGACATCATATCGACGTAAATGTCGTTGGCCTTGCCAACATCGGGAAGACCCATGAAGCTGCGCGCTTCTTCCGGCGTGCAATCAATCTCGATATTGACCTTCATGAGTATCTCTCCCTGTGCTGAGCGTCACATTGTGTATAGCATTTTGTTCTCTTGCATTTACCAATGTGGGTCTGCCAAGCTTGGAAAGCAAGAAAATGCGCCATCAAGGGCAGGCGCAAGCAAGTTTCGGGGACGCACATATTGGAACGGCTACCATTTCGCTACCTTGTCCCAGCGCTATTGCTGGGTGCGGTGGCGGCCGCATGGGCCTTTGCGCCGGCACGCCTAGCTTTGTGGGTTCTGGTTCCCGCTCTACTCGTTGCCGTTTGGGATTTTCTACAAAATAATCATACACTTAGGCGAAACTATCCGCTAATCGGGCGCATTCGCTGGCTGATGGAAGATCTTCGGCCCTTTGCGCAAAGTTATTTCGTTGAGGGGGATTTGGAAGGACGGCCGTTTAGCCATCAGGCCCGCGCACTGGTCTATGCGCGCGCCAAAGGGGATCTCGACAAACACCCGATGGGCACGGAGCTCGATGTCTATTCCGATGAATATGAGTGGCTCAGCCATTCGATTGCGCCAAGCGAAAACGCGCCAGAAAGCTGGAGTGTGGCAATCGGCGAGGGCACATGCGCTCAGCCCTATACCTCCTCCCTGCTTAATATCTCCGCCATGAGCTTCGGCTCCTTATCGGCCAAAGCAATCGAAGCGCTCAACCAAGGCGCAAAACTGGGCGGCTTTGCGCATAACACCGGCGAAGGAAGCATCAGCCGCTATCACCGGGGGCCAGGAGGTGATCTGATCTGGGAGCTGGGCAGCGGATATTTCGGTGCACGCGCGCCGGACGGCAATTTCGACCCTGAGCAGTTCAAAGACAATGCCGCGCAGACCCAAGTAAAAATGGTCGAGGTTAAACTCAGCCAGGGCGCAAAGCCGGGTCACGGCGGCGTCTTACCGGGTGCAAAAGTAACAGAAGAAATCGCTGAGGCGCGCGGGGTGCCCGTTGGTGAAACAGTCAATTCACCAGCGGTGCACCCAGCTTTCTCCACCCCGATTGAAATGCTCGAATGGCTCACCGAACTTCGCGAGCTGTCCGGCGGTAAGCCGGTTGGCATAAAATTATGCGTGGGCCAGCCGCATGAAGTCTTCGCGATTGGCAAGGCCATGCTGGAAACAGGTCTCCACCCTGATTTCATAACGGTGGACGGCGCAGAAGGCGGGACAGGTGCAGCCCCGCTAGAGCTCAGCAATTCGGTTGGCATGCCCCTGCGCGAAGGGCAGATTTTCCTGCGCAATATGCTGGTCGGTATCGATATGAAGGACAAGGTCAAAATCGCCGCCTCCGGCAAGATTCACTCGGGCGCGCAAATGGCCAAGGCCTTCGGTTTGGGTGCGGATTGGTGCAACGCGGCTCGCCCCTTCATGTTCGCACTTGGCTGTATCCAATCCATGCAGTGCCACACTGGCAATTGCCCATCAGGTGTCGCCACGCAAAAGCCATGGCGTCAGGCTGGGTTGGTGGTCGAAGATAAGGCACCGCGCGTCGCCCGATTCCACAAGCAGACGCTGCATTCTTTGCGCGAGATTGTTGTTGCGATGGGCCTCAGCGATCCATGGTCAATCGGACCGCATGATATGCGCGAGCGCTTGAACGGCGCGCGCTCTGACGCGATTGACCGGATTTACACATTTCTTGAGCCCGGCGCATTGCTGACTGAGCCTGATGCAACACCCATTGGGCGCCATTGGCATAGCGCCAGCGCCGCCACTTTCCGGAGAGTATCATGATTGCCGAAGCAGGTCTCAAACATTGGCATAAAGTCATCGAGGGCGGCAGCACAGCCGATGGTCTCGGCGCGATCCTGCATGATGATGCTGTATTCCACTCACCCGTTGTGCACACGCCGCAGCGCGGCAAGCCCATCGTGATGGCTTACCTTATGGCAGCGGGGCAAACGCTGGGGAACGACAGCTTCACCTATGTCCGCGAGATCGTCGATGGCAATCACCTCATGCTTGAATTCAGCACTGAGATGGAAGGAATCGCCATCAATGGAATTGACCTCATCACCTTCGACGATGATGGGTTAATCACTGATTTTAAAGTGATGGTCAGGCCCCTGAAAGCGGTCAATAAGGTATGGGAAATGATGGGCCGCGAGCTGGAGAAAGCCAAGAGCTAAGCCGCCAAAGCACGTTTCATATCAATAAAGCGCTCAAACTCTTCGAGAACACGCCGTGCATTTCGGTGCCGTGTCATCAGGCGCTTGAACTCCCGTTGCGCCAGGTCGGCATCATGGATCGCAAGCCGCTTCATACGCCATCCTTCAAATTGCCGCACTTCAAGCTGTGTCTCGCGCAGGATGCGCGGCGTACCAAACCGGCCATCATTACTTGCCACGTTGAGCAGTAAACCAATCTCATTGGGTTCGCCCTCAAGTGCTGAGTAAAAATGCTTGCCCGCAAAGACGAGAACGCCTGTTATGTCGTGCTCGCTGGTGTAGCTGGCAGCACTCTCGACAATCCGAAACAGGCCTGCACCATCCATATGGGGTGATGCGGGCGCTGCCGAGATAATCTGTTGAATTGGTTGGGCCATGGCCAGACATTATTGCCGGGCCACTGAATCATCCGCCTAAACGCGTATAGGTGATTGCACCTACCGGTTCGCTACTGGTTCATCGTGTCGAAGAAATCCTCATTGGTCTTGGAATCCTTCATCTTGTCGAGCAGGAATTCCATCGCGTCGACCGTGCCCATCTGCATAAGGATCCGGCGCAGCACCCACATCTTCGAAAGCGTATCCTTCTCGACCAGCAGCTCTTCCTTACGCGTGCCAGACTTACCGACATCGAGCGATGGGAAGATGCGCTTATCAGCAACCTTGCGATCGAGCACGATTTCCGAGTTACCAGTGCCTTTGAACTCTTCAAAGATCACCTCGTCCATGCGGCTGCCCGTGTCGATCAGCGCAGTGGCGATAATCGATAGCGAGCCGCCTTCCTCGATGTTGCGCGCCGCACCGAAGAAGCGCTTGGGGCGCTGCAAAGCGTTAGCGTCCACACCGCCTGTGAGGACTTTGCCCGAGCTTGGCACAACTGTGTTGTAAGCGCGGCCAAGACGGGTGATGGAATCGAGCAGAATCACAACATCATTCTTGTGTTCAACCAGGCGTTTAGCCTTCTCGATCACCATTTCAGCCACTTGCACGTGGCGCTGAGCCGGCTCATCAAAGGTTGAGGAGATCACCTCGCCCTTCACGCTGCGCTGCATATCGGTGACTTCTTCCGGACGCTCATCAACCAGCAGAACCAGCAGGAAGACCTCAGGGTGATTGTCCGTGATCGCCTTCGCGATATTTTGCAGCAGCACCGTTTTACCGGTACGCGGCGGCGCAACGATGAGTGCGCGCTGGCCTTTGCCTTGGGGTGAGATGATGTCGATCACGCGGGCAGATTTATCAGTGACAGTCGGATCAGCCTGATCAAGCGTCAGCTTCTGATCAGGGTAAAGCGGGGTGAGATTGTCGAAATTGGTGCGCATGCGCACGGCATCAGGCGTTTCGAAATTGACTGTCGTCAAATCGGTCAGCGCGAAATAGCGCTCGCCTTCGCCCGGTGCGCGGATTTGCCCTTCAACAGTGTCGCCTGTGCGCAAACCCCACTTACGGATTTGGTTGGGTGAAACATAAATGTCGCCCGGGCCCGCGAGATAATTGGCTTCCGGCGAACGCAAGAAGCCGAAGCCATCTTGCAGCACTTCGATCGTGCCGACACCCATGATATCTTCGCTATAATCTTCATCCTCTGCCAGCTCGCGCAGGATGCTGAAGAGCAAATCCTGGCGGCGCATGGTTGAGGCGCCTTCAACGCCAAGCTCCTCGGCCATACCGACAAGTTCGGCCGATGCTTTTTCTTTTAGATCTCTGAGATGCATATGGATTTCCGTTCGGGAAAAATTGTGGTGGCCGACTGGTCAATATGTCCCTGCGCAAATGGCAAAGAACTGGGCTTGGAGAAAGCAGACCTGACCCGCAGTATAGGCAATTGCCCTGTTAGAACCGCCAGATCAAAGTCGGATTAGAAGCCATGTGAATTATCTGGGAGAGCGCTCAAGGTCAATCAGCAATTGATGCAATTGGCCGCAAATGCCCCAGCTGCAAATTGCTTAGAACGGTTTGACGATCACCAGCACAACAATCAGCGCGAGCAATATGCCAGGCACCTCGCCCCACATGCGCAATTGCTTTTCTGATAGAGGACGCGTTCCGCTGACCATCTTTTTCGACTGCGCGACCAGCCAGCCGTGATAGCCAGTGAGCAGCACAACCAGCAGCAGCTTGGCATGAAACCAGCCCTGATCCCATGCGCCAATCGCGCTGGCCAGACCAAGGCCCAACACCCAAACCACAATCATGCTGGGCACAAGGATAATCTTGCGCAGCAGCCCCATGCGTTTGCCCCAAAGTGTGCTTTCCGGCGAGTCTGGCGCAGCCCCATGGAGGTAAATCATCTGGCGCGGCAACATGAACAGCCCGGCAAGCCAGAACACCATGAAAATGATGTGCCCCGCTTTGAGCCAAAGATATGTCATTGCCAAAACATCCTGCATCGCCGGCCTATGTAGGGAGCCTTGGCACGCACGTCACCCCTGCCAATTGCGAACCGTCGAGATGAGCCGGTCAACATAAGCAATTGGTGTGCGCCGATCAATTCCATGCCCCAGATTGAACACATGCGGCCGGTCAGCAAAGGCTTCCAAAATTGCCTTGGCCTGCGTTTCTAACTCGTCCGATCCTGCGAGCAAAAGCAGCGGATCAAAATTGCCTTGTACCGGCATTCCGGCAGGCAATTCGCGCGCTACCCATGTGGGATCAAGCGTTTCATCAACGCCCATCGCATCAACGCCGGTTTCGCGGGCATAACCGCCCAGCTTCTCGCCTGCACCTTTGGGGAAGCCAATGATTGGCGTATCGGGGCAGCACTCACGCAGAGCGGTCACAATCGCTGCATTGGGGGCGATTACCCAGCGCTCAAATTCAGCAGGTGCAAGACTGCCCGCCCAGCTGTCGAACAATTGAACGGCCTCTGCGCCTGCTTTAATTTGCCCCTCAAGGTAATCGACAGTTACCGCGATGATCGCATCCATTATCGCCTGCATTGCCGCCGGATCGCGATATGCCATGGCGCGCGCTTCATGCTGATCACGGCTGCCCTCGCCAGCAACCATGTAGGTCGCGACGGTCCAAGGGCTGCCCGCAAAGCCTAGCAGCGTCGTCTCAGAGCCCGCCTTAGCGCTTAGGCGCGCCTTTACCCTCGCCACGGTATCGTAAATCCCATCAAGGCGCTCAGGAACGCTCTCAAGCGCTGTGAGGGCATGATCAGTCAGCTTCGGAGAGAGCTTTGGGCCCTCGCCTGCCAGAAATTCCAGATCCTGACCCATCGCATAAGGCACAATCAGAATATCGGAAAACAGGATCGCCCCATCAAAGCCAAAACGGTCAATCGGTTGGATCGTCACTTCGGCGGCTGCTTCAGCATCATAGACCAGCTCGAGAAAACCGCCCTTATCCGCGCGAAGTGCTCGGTATTCAGGGAGGTATCGCCCAGCCTGACGCATCAGCCATAGCGGAACCTGATCACCGCGTTTTCCGTGTAACGTATCGAGAAGCAATCCGGGCATTGCGCGCGCGTCCAATCAATAAAATAATATATATATTATATAGGTAGATGGGTTTTGTTGGCCCTGTGGAAACTGGGAATTACCATGCTCTGCCTGATTTCTCCCGCTTTGTGTAGCCCCGCAATATTGCTCGAATCGCACGGAGAGCTGAGTCGAGTCTTATTTCTCCCCATTGTCCCCACCCTGTCGAGAACATTTGCGCATGGGGGTACAAGCCACAGGTCAAAAGAGCAGATTGCGGGTATGAAAACTGTCCCCGAACTTGTCGGCAGGTTTCTCCCGTGGTTTATGCCCATCCAATTAACAGGCTGGGTTTCACCGAAATGCAACCCACAAACAAACCGCGCTTTTTATTGGTGACCGATTACCCATGGCTCACACACATTTGCATCTAGTTTCCGATTCCACAGGCGAAACGCTGGAGATGATCGCCAAGGCAGCTTTGGCGCAATTCGACAAAGCTGATGTTGATCGGCACTTTTGGCCAATGGTCCGCTCGGTGCAACACCTCGACCGGATTGTTCCCGAATTATCCGCAAGACCAGGCCTGGTGCTTTACACATTGGTCAATCCCGACACGCGAAAACGGCTGGAGGAACATTGCCGCACTCTGAGCCTGCCCGCTGTGCCAGTGCTCGATTCCGTGACCGCGGCGCTCGAGGCGGCCTTGGGGCAAGAGGCACATGGCCGTCCGGGCCGTCAACATTTGATGGATGACGCCTATTTTGACCGGGTTGAGGCGATCCAATTCACCATTGCGCATGATGACGGCGTTGGCTGGGAAAATTGGGAAGAGGCTGATATTCTTTTGGCGGGCGTTTCGCGGTCCTCCAAGACACCAACCAGCATTTACCTTGCAAACCGCGGTTATAAAGTCGCCAATATTCCGCTAGTGGTCGAAAGCCCGCCGCCCCCATCGCTGTTTAAGCTCAAACATCCGCTGGTGGTTGGCCTCACCAGCGCGCCCGAGCGGCTGGTTCAGATCCGCCGCAACCGCCTGCTGACGCTGAATGAGCAAGCGACGACCTCCTATGTCGACAACGACACGGTGAAGAGCGAGGTTGTGTTTGCCCGGCGTATGTTTGCTGACAATGGCTGGCCTGTGATTGATGTGACGCGGCGCTCGATTGAGGAAACTGCAGCTGCTGTGATCAAACTGGTGGGAGAGCGCAAACGCCGCAAGGATCAAGATGGTTCTGGAGGAAAGTTTGAAGGGGTGAAGCCGATATGAGCGGGCTTTCGCGTGAACCGATCATTCTCGCGTCTGGCAGTTTTTCCCGCAAAGCGATGCTCGATGCGGTGGGCGCAGCCTATGAGGCGATCCCAGCTGATGTTGATGAGCGCGCTCTTGAAGCGGAAATGGCCGATAGCACGCCTGCTGAGATTGCTCAGGCGCTTGCCGCCGCCAAAGCAGCAGCGGTGTCAGCGCAGCATCCCGGAAAAATTGTTCTGGGCAGCGATTCGCTGGTGGATGTCGGCGGCACGCGGTTCGACAAGCCTGAAAGTCGCGAGCAAGCAGCGGAGCATTTACGCAGCTTCTCTGGCCAAGTGATGACGCTCCACAGCGCGGCTGCGCTTGCGCAAGGCGGACAGATCATATGGGTGGGCGGCGATTTTGCGCGGCTCAAATTTCGCGAGCTGAGCGATCTATTCATTGAGACATATCTTGAAGCGGAATGGCCAGAGGTCGCAGGCTGTGTCGGCGTATTCCGCATCGAAGCGGCTGGCCCGCATCTGTTTGAGAGCATTATTGGCGATCAATTTACTGTGCTCGGCATGCCTCTCTTGCAGGTGATGGCTGCGCTGCGTGACAGGCGAGCGATTGCCCGATGACTCACTATGCCGAAGTAATCGGCGATCCGATTGCGCAGTCCAAATCGCCAGTGATCCACGGCTTTTGGCTAGAGAAGTTGGGGATTGATGCAGACTATCGCGCCCATCGGGTCGCGGCGAGCGAGTTGGCGGATTATCTCGCCGCGCGCCGCAATGACCTCGATTGGCGCGGCTGCAATGTGACGATGCCGCATAAGCAGGCGGTAATGTTGCTGACTAATCAGCTGGACCCAATCGCTGAGCGTATTGGCGCGGCAAACACGGTTTCTCGTGAGGATGATGGTTCGCTCAGTGGGACCAACACCGATGCGGAGGGTTTTCTTGAACCATTGCGCGCAGATCTCGCTGAAACGCATTTGTTCCGCATGGCGCGCATTCTGGGCACGGGCGGCGCGGCCCGCGCGATAATCGCGGCTCTTGCTGGTGAAGGTTTCACACTGGTTGTTGCAGGGCGTAATCCCGATAAGGCGCGCGCAATGCTGGATGAGCTTGCGCCAAACGGTGAGCACCACGCCGTGCATCTCGATCATTTCGCCGCGCCGACCAATTTCGCGTTCGATGACCGCAAAAATTGCTATGATCTTGTTATCAATGCCTCGCCCTTGGGCATGCGCGGCCAGCCGCCGCTTGCCTTTGATTGGAGCCATGCTCCGCCAGGCAGCGTTGCTTATGACATTGTCACTGACCCGCAAGAGACCGATTTTTTGCGCGGCGCTGCAGTGGCAGGCCACCGCACGATTGACGGGCTCTCCATGCTGATCGGTCAAGCGGCCCGCGCGTTTGAGCTATTCTTCGGCGCGCCGCCTCCGCGTGAGCACGACGCGGAATTGCGAGAAAGGCTGATAAAGTGACCCGCCCAATCATTCTCGGCCTCACAGGCTCGATCGGCATGGGCAAATCCACCGTCGCCGCGATGTTTGCGGAAGCTGGCGTGCCAGTGTTCGATGCGGATGCGGAGGTGCGCGCGATGCAGGGGCCAGATGGCGCGCTCGTCGCACCAATTGAGGCCGCTTTTCCCGGGAGCACCGGCCCAGAAGGCGTGCTGAGAGACAAGCTCGGTCAGCAAGTCTTCGGCGACTCTGCCAAACTCGCACAGCTTGAGGCCATTGTTCACCCAGCTGTCGCGGAGAAACGCTCCACCTTCATGCTCGAGCACGCCAGCGCGCCCATGGTTTTGTTCGATATCCCACTACTCTTTGAGAAAGGTGGTTTTGAAAACGTCGACGCGGTCATTGTTGTGTCTGCGCCCGCGGAAGAGCAGCGCCGCCGTGTGCTCGCCCGCGAGGCTATGACCGAAGAGAAATTCGCCCATATCCTATCGATCCAAACGCCCGATGCCGAGAAGCGGGAACGCGCCGATCATATCATCGATACAGGCACCACTCTGAATGCAACTCAGCGCCAAGTGGCTGGTTTGATTGAACGGCTCTCCCAAAAGGCGGATCGCGGCGATTAAGCGCTTTCCCTCTTGAACCGACTCAGGAAGAGGCGCAGATAAGCTGTCATATGCGCGAAATAATTTTCGATACCGAGACGACCGGGCTTGACCCCAAAACGGGTGACCGGATGGTCGAAATTGGGTGCGTTGAGATGGTCAATATGGTGCCAACCGGCGCCACCTATCACGCCTATTACAATCCAGAACGCGATATGCCTGCCGGTGCAGAAGCCGTGCACGGCCTCTCTGCTGCGTTCCTCTCCGACAAACCACTGTTCCGTGATAGCGCGCAGGAATTGCTCGACTTTCTCGGCGATGCACCGCTGGTTGCGCATAATGCGGGTTTTGACTTCGGCTTTCTCAACTCTGAGCTGACACTGTGCGAGCGTGAGACCGTTTCGATGGACCGCATGGTCGACACGGTTGCCTTGGCACGCAAGAAACACCCCGGCGCTAAACTATCGCTCGATGCGCTGTGCAGCCGTTATGGCATTGATCGCAGCCACCGGGTCAAACACGGCGCGCTGCTCGATGCGGAATTGCTCGCTCAGGTCTATGTTGAGCTGAAAGGCGGGCGGCAAATCGGCCTTGGGCTTGCTGCCGACGCCGCCGGTGCAGGCGGCACCGAGGCTGGCACATCTGTTCCAGAAAACCTCATCCGAAAAGCAACCGGTCCGCGCCGTGAGCCTCGCCCTCATGCGCCAAGCGAGGCTGAGCTTGCGCGCCACGCCGAATTTATGAAGCAGATCGACACGCCGCTTTGGTCAAGCTGACACATGCTTGAATTCAAATGCCCTCATCGCAATATTCAAAACCATGCGATGACACAAAAGGAGGACTAGGCCTTATGGACATCCGCGTTTCCGGACATCAAATCGACACTGGCGAAGCTCTGCAGGAATATGTCGCTGACCGATTGAATGGCATGGTTGACAAATATTTCAGCCGCGCTTTGTCGAGCCATGTGACGTTCGGCAAAGGCGCACACGGATCTTTCACCAGCGATATTGTGACGCATGTTCACAAGGGCCTGATCCTCAAAAGTCATGGCGATGCGCATGATGTGCATCAGTCTTTCGACAAGGCCGCTGAGAAGATTGACAAGCAATTGCGCCGGTACAAACGCCGCGTGCGAGATCATCACGAGCAGATGCAGCATGCGGCCGCTGAGGAAGAGGCGGCTTACAGGGTTTTTGCCGCGCCAGAGCCAGAGCAGATTGATGACGAGGTCGCCGAAGGTGGTCCGCCGATTGTCGCCGAGACAACAGCGGATATTCCCGAAACCAGCGTGGCGGATGCGGTGATGATGCTCGATTTGCGTGATACAGGTGCGTTGTTCTTCAAAAACTCCGTCTCTGGGCGCCACAACATGGTCTACCGCCGCCGCGATGGCTCGGTCGGCTGGGTTGAGCCGCGCTGAGCCGGACTGGCGAGTAGGGCGAGTTATGTCTGAGGGGGCTGATCGGCATTACCGCGCGCTGGAGCGGCTTTATGGCTCTGCGCCGGTCAACGCACTTTTTGACTCGAAGCTTGAGATCACGGGTGAGGGCCGCTCTCGCCTAACTTTCCAAGTGACCAAGGCGAGTTACCATGCCGCGGGCGCTGCGCACGGCACGATCTATTTCAAGATGCTCGACGATGCGGCGTTTTATGCGGCAAACACGCTGGCGACGGACAAATTTTTGCTGACTACCTCTTTCAACCTCCATTTCACGAAGCCCGTCAAGGCAGGCGAGGTTATCGCAGAAGGTAAATGGGTGTCAGGCCGCAAACGGGTGTTTGTTGCTGAATCGCGCCTGATTGATGCTGAGGGTGATGAAATTGGCCGGGGGACGGGCACATTTATGCAAAGCCGTATCGCGCTCTCCAGCCTTGCGGGCTACCAGAGTTAGAGCTCAGCCCGCGATGGATGCGCGTCTACCAGCTCATGTCGAAATTTCCGGCCTAATCCGTGCGGTTCAGGGTGCTGGCGGCTTCGCCATGGTCGTCTCAAAGGGTGAGCGTGATGCTGGTGTCATCCTCATTTTGACACAAGAGCGTGACAAAAATGCAAGGCTGTGGGAGCGGATGCCGCAATTGGACGGCACCAGGGCCTTCGTCTGCACCCGTGAAGAAGATCCTGAAAATAAACAGGAATTCTCTGAATATCTCGACCGTAGGACTACTCAAGACCCCGACACATGGCTGGTTGAGCTAGAGGTCGCAAATCCAGAACGGTTTGTCCCGGGTTTGGATACCTAGGGTCTCGTCAACTTGACTTAGTCGCATTTGTGACTATTTGCCGCCCCCGAACTTTGATTAAATATGCGGTGTGCGCGGCAATACGGTCGGCATATTGGCATAGAGACGGGGAGTTTGGCCGGCAGGTACATTTCGGATTGCTGTAGATGGCGCGCAAGAACGCGCCTCCAATCCAGGCCTGTGATCTCTTAACGAGATAGCGACCGCTCACCGCCCTGAGTTAACACTTTCATGGCTTTTAAGACCACTACCGCCTCTGCGGCTGCTATTGCTGCGGGATTGTTCTTCGTTATAACAACTGCCGAAGGAACTGGAGCTTTCGCTCAAGACGTCAATGCTGACGGTCTGAGCATCGAAGCCCAAGAAGAGTCCGCACAGGACGTGGACCAAGTCAACACACAGGATATCATGCCGGTGTTTGTTGAAAATGAGGTTGTTCAACCTCTGCCGGAAGTCAGCGAAGAAGATGCTGCTCCAGCGGCTGCGGCGAGCCTGCGCGAGCTGGTGCAAGCCATGCCTGCCTCAGGCGAATTGTCAGAAGAGCTTCGCTGCCTTGCTGGCACCGTTTATTTTGAAGCGCGCGGTGAGCCACTGAACGGCCAGCTGGCTGTGGCGCAAGTGGTCATCAACCGGACTGCCTCAAAGACTTTTCCAGACAGTTATTGCGGCGTCGTCCATCAACGTGCGCAGTTCAGTTTTGTGAAAAACGGCCGCATGCCGCGCATCCGCGAGGGCAGCAAAGCATGGCGCAAGGCCAAAGCCGTAGCGCGCATCGCGCACCAAGGCTTATGGGATAGTGCAGCTCAAGACTCGCTCTATTTCCATGCGACTTACGTGCGCCCAAGCTGGAGCCGCAAGAAAACTCGCCGCGCGGCGATCAACACACACATATTTTACCGCTGATTGCTACCAAAGCTATTCAAGAGCCCTCGCTGGGAACGGCGGGGGCTTTTTGTTGTGCACGTCCGCAAACAGCCCAATAAAAGCTGATGGCCAACGTCTGATTTTGAGGATGAAAGCGGACAGAGTCCGAACTCTGCGGATTGGGGCTACTAGGCGGGTCGGGACATAGCGCGGATTACGCCGCGTATTTCCGCCAGACCCTTCATCCTTCCAATCGCCGAATAGCCAGGATTGGTCTCCTTCGAGATATCTCCCATCATCAAGTGGCCATGATCGGGCCGAATGAATATCTCCCGCTTCGTGGCCCGCTCATTGGCGAGCAGATTGCGGATCACGCTGAGCATGTCGATGTCGCTGTCCAAATGGCTTGCCTCAACAAATGTGCGCGGCTCCTCAGGGTCTCGCGAAACGCCGCGCAAATGGGCGAAATGAATTCGATCGCGGTAATCGCGCGCCATTTGCGGAAGATCATTGTCGGGCCGGCTGCCGTAGGTGCCAACGCACAGAGTGATGCCGTTTGACGGGCTCGGTTCGGCTTCAAAAAGCATATCCAGATCGGCTGGAGTACAGATCACACGGGGGAGGCCAAACATACTCCAAGGCGGATCATCGGGATGGATCGCTAGCTTAACATCAAGCTTCTCTGCAGCCGGCAGCACGCGTTTCAAAAAATGGACGAGATTTGCGCGCAGTTGCTCATGGCTGATCCCGCTATAGCGCGCCAACATCATGCGAAAATCGTCTAGCGAATAGGCATCTGTCATCTTGCCTGGAAGCCCGGCGATGATCGTGTTGGTTAGGCCAGCGACATCCTTGGCTGACATCGCGTCGAATGCGGCGCGCGCGCGGGCCAGCTCGCCTTCGCTGTAGTCCGCTTCTGCGCCTGCCCGTCTTAGAATGAACAGATCAAATGCTGCAAAGCGGTCCTGATCGAATTTTAGTGCATAGGCGCCATTCGGAAGTTGGTGTCGGAGGTCTGTTCGCGTCCAATCAATAACGGGCATGAAGTTGTAGCAGATGGTTTTGATTCCCTCCGCCGCTAGGTTGCTCATGCTTTCGATCCATGCATCGATATAGGCTTCGCATCCGGGCGAAGCGATTTTGATGTCATCATGAACAGGGATGCTCTCGACCACGGTCCAGTGCAATGTTGATCCTGCGACATTGCCTTGCTCGACCATCGCGCGATGCGCCGCAATCCGCTCGCGCGGCCATGGTTCGCCGATTGGGATATCGTGCAACGCGCTCACGATATCAGTCGCGCCTGTTTGACGAATCTCCTCGAGCGAGACCGGATCATTCGGCCCAAACCAGCGCCAGGACTCGCGCATTACACCCGCTCCATCACAGCATGCCCATCAGGCCCTGAAAGCCCATATAGCCGGTGACTAGCGAGAAAAGGAATATCCCGGCAAGCCCGATATTGGTCAGCCAAGAATTGCGATATTCGCCCATCAGATCAGCGCGATTTCCGAGATACAGAATGCATGCGACAGTCACTGGTAGAAGCACCACATTGAATGCCTGGCTCAAGATGAGGACCAAGACTGGTCTTGCATCAAAAAGTGGCACGACAAGTCCGAGTAAAGAGATAATCCCCACGAATAGACGGTATTTCCAGATGGTCATGTCGCGCGGCGTGCCGCGAAAATCGCAGATGAGCCAAGGAATGAGGATGAGGTTCGGAAACTGAGAAGAGACCCCTGCCGCGATAATTCCGATCGCAAAGATTGAGACAGCCATCGGGCCAGCGAGCGGCTCAAGCAATCCGACCATTTGCGATGCTTTATCGAGCGCGATGCCTTCAGCGAACAGGCTACCCGCTGCTGCTGCCATAATCGATGCGCTGATCACGAACATCATGATTGCCGCGAAGCCAGCATCGCGCCGCTGCTGCTTGTCGTGAGCGATCGTCCAGCCTGCCTCTTTCACCAGGCTCGTGCGCATGATGAACAGCCCCGAGAAGATAGTGGTGCCGACCATCGATGCGATCAACAGCAACGGGCCAGCATCGGTCGATCCTGGGTCAGGTACGGATGGCAATAACCCCGCCGCCATAGACGAGACAGGCGGCATGAGGATGAAGAAATTGAGCACGAAGCTCACGCCCATGATGGCAACGACCACCGCCAATATGCGCTCGAAAACCTGAGTGTGGCCGCTCCAGAATATGAAATAGGCGACCGAGCAGAAAAACGCTGCCCAATATAGCGGTTTTATGCCGCCGGGAATGAACGTCTTCGACCATTCATAGCTGATCTCGGCCACGATCCCCATGACCCCCATGAGGCTTGCAAATACGCCTACGCCTAACGCGGCGATGAAGAAAAGTCCGACGACTGGGTGTATATGTTTGCGAAATGCCTGGAGCGCAGTTTCACCAGTGACCAAAGTGTAGCGACCATATGTTGCAACCATCAGAAAGGTCGCGGCGCAGGAAATCAGGACCGTCCATAGCAGCGCCATGCCGAAGTTCGCACCAGCCGACGCCATGGTCGTGACACTGCCGGTACCAATGTTAAAGCCAACGAGGAAAATTCCTGGAAGAAACAGGGCGAGCTTTGCTTTCCAGCCCCGCGCGCTGCTTTCGTCGGTCACAGTGCCGATTCGTATTCTGCCATCTGCCGCATCCTCCCTCGCAAAAGTTGGTAAGGGTCATTTTCGTACTTGTCTATTCAACTTAGGAAGGGGAAGGGAAGGGAAGGCAACCCAACGCAGCTGAACGACAGCAACTGGGTCGTGAGCGTAACGTCGGCTCTGCGCCGTAAGTTACCAGATTACAGACGTCTGGTGAAACTAGCTGCTAGAAGCTCTCCAGGGTTCGCCGAGTTGTTTAATGTAACGTGCCCAAATGTATCTCCAAGGCATGATTGCGTACGCAATGACTATGCCGATACTCTCGTAAAACACTGACTCAATGTCGGACGTCCATCTGTCATTGAATGCGGCAGGCATAGCAATCACTAGGAGCCAGATTGTTTTCCAAAGCATTTCAAAGAACAGGACAGGAAGCATTTGTAGCGGATAACGCAATCCAAGCAGGCAAAGAAACACGAGAGCGCCCATCATGGACTTGGCAATGCCTCGCATGAGAGGCCAGTCGGCGGACTCGAAGAAGAGTTGCTGCCACACAAAGCTGCTTAGGCCGATGGCGATTAACGCGTACAAGATACGGAGTGCCGCAATGCGCCAACCAGCTACTGTCGGAATGGATTGGTGATCAATTGACATTGAGCGGCCTCCTCTTTGCAGATCGTCATAGTGTATTAATCTAGCAATACAGAGTCAAACGCGGGGACCATTGATGGCGAAGGCTTGTGCAGTCGCACAACATCGCACCGCCCAACAAGTCGGTCCACATTTTGGGTCGATAGCTGTCAGTCCGCTTAGTCCTGCACTTCAACCCAGACCGGCGCGTGGTCGCTCGCTTTCTCGCGGCCGCGGTGCTCCTTGTCGACACCCGCTGCGACCAGCCCGTCCGCTAATTCAGGCGTCAGCAGCAAGTGATCGATGCGGAAGCCATGGTCGCGCTGCCATGCGCCCGCCTGATAATCCCAATAAGTCCACACGCCGCCGCGCGGATTGAGCGTGCGGATCGCATCGGTCCATCCATCGGCAAGCAACTGTTTATAGGCATCGCGGCTTTCGCTCTGCATCAGCGCATCACTCGCCATCGCCTTGACTGCCCAGACGTCGTCGTTCTCTGGAATAACATTGTAATCCCCGACAACCGCTGCGCGCACTTCTTCGGCCCAAATAGCCGCCATCCGCGTCCGCAGTTTCTTCATCCACGCTAGCTTGTAGTCAAATTTTGGCCCTGGATGCGGGTTGCCATTGGGCAAGTAAATGCAGGCTATTCGAGTGGTTTGCCCCGCCCGCTCAACATCAACCTCGAGATAGCGGGCCTGCTCGCCCTCCCCCTCTTTCGGGCCATCAATACCCAGCCCGCGCTGCACCTCTTGCGGCGGTCCATACCCTGCATTCTTGTCAGTTAGGATCCCGACGCCATTGAACGCCTTCTGTCCGTGCGTGAGAACATGATAGCCAAGCTCTTCCAGCTCGCCAGCGGGGAAATTGTCGTCAATCGATTTGATTTCCTGAAGGCAGGCGACCGATGGCCGCGACTCCTCTAGCCATTCCTTGAGGCGAGGGAGCCGGGCCTTAACCCCGTTGATATTGAAGCTGGCGATTTTCATGGGGCCCCTTCCTCGTGATATGCGGGGCCACCCGCGCCCTCCACCCTTCCGCCCGGATTAGTGTCCGGTAGGCTCCAGGCGGAAGGGTGGAGGGCGCGGGTGGCCCGGTACAGCTTCAAGAACTAAATCCCGAAGCTGGAGCCGCAGCCGCAACCAGCGGCCGCTTGCGGGTTTTCGACGCGAAAAGCTGCGCCGCCTAACGATTCGACGAAATCAACGACGCTGCCGCCGACCAGATCGAGGCTGATCGGATCGACTACCAACTTCACGCCGTCTGTTTCGCTAACGCTGTCATCGCTGTCGGCATTGTCGGCTAGATCGAACTTATATTGAAAGCCTGAGCAGCCACCTCCTTCAACGGAAAGGCGAAGGATCGCAGGCTTGGACTGCCGCTCTGCGATCCAGGCAACGCGTTTTGCCGCCGCATCGGTCAGGGTGAGTGTATCGGCCATAGACACCCTATTTAGGCGCGCGGGTGGCGAAGCTCAAGTGAATGCTCCGCGCGTCCTCAGGTTTGGATGTATGTTCGCAGCGCCTCAGCCTCGTGCTCAACCTCGTCAATCTTGCTTTTCACCAGATCGCCGATTGAGATAAATGCACATAGCGCGCCATTGTCGATCACTGGAAAATGGCGGAAGCGGCGGCGAGTCATCAGCCCCAAGGCGTCATCGATCTTAGTGCTTGGCTCGACCGTGACGGCGGGAGACGTCATTATCTCGCCCACGCGCTTATCGAGGCAAGTCGCACCTTCTTCGGCCATCCGGTAAATCACATCCCGCTCGGATAAGATCCCGGCGACTGTCCCCCCATCAAGCACTGGCAAAGCTCCGATTCGCTTGCCCGCGAGTATCGAAACTGCTTCACGAACCGGCGTATTCACGTCGCAAGCGATGATGTCGGATGATGAGCGGTTGGCGATAATCTTGGCGATAGTCATAGTGCGGGCCTCCATATGCGCGGTGCAAAACATGCCATTTCCTGTGCGAAAATGCGAATCCGGTAACCACTTAGGCAGTTGCCAGCCCGTTTCGGGGGGGCCATGAGAGCCAAACCATGGCTCAAAAATCCCCACTCGATGATCCAGAAACCGCTGCCTATGCCTGGGCGCGGTATAAGCGGATTATGCGGCTGATGTTGCTGATCACAATTGGCGTGGTCGCGGTTGCGATTGCGCTTCTGTACGATTCTGATGGCGCGGCCTCGGTCCATTTCTACATCGCGACGGCGCTCGGTATTGGGTTCACCATGCTGCTGACCGGTGCGCTGATGGGACTGGTGTTTTTGTCACATGGCACGGGCCATGATGAGGCGGTTGATAATCGTCTGCCTGATGCTGATGAATTGTTCGGCGATAAAAAGGACGATTGAAGCGCTGCGATCTAGCTCCCTCAATTCAGGGGGCACGTAGCCTAAATTCCTCTACCGGTTTGCCGCCCACAAGATGCTCTTCAATGATCCGCTCGAGCACGGCTGGGCTGCAAGAGTGATACCAGACCCCGTCTGGCCACACGACCGCGATCGGGCCCTTGCCGCAGATTTGCAGACAATCGGCTTTGGTTCGCTGAATGCCGCCGCCGGCGCCCCTTGGATGATCCTCGACGCGCTTCGGCCCTACCAACCCGCGCTCTTTCAGCTGAGTTTTGAGATACTGCCAAGATGCCGCCCCATCCTCAGGCGAGCAGCATTTTTGCTTGTCTGATAGCGCGCATAGGAAGATCTGCCGCTCAATGACGTTGGCCTTGGTCTCGGTGCCATAATGGCGCCCCAAGGCCGTCCGTGAGGCAAGGAGTGCGTTGTCGTTCATTGCTGCTCTGCGCTCTCGTCTTCTTTGAGCCAGCGATCGAGCCAGTTGAACACGGTATTGTGCCATTGCAGCGAGTTTTTGGCGCCGAGCACCCAGTGATTTTCATCTGGAAAGACCAGCAATTGCGAGGGGATACCGCGTTCTTGCAAGGCGGTGAAGCTGGCTATGCCTTGCGTGTAGGGCACGCGGAAATCCTGCTCGCCGGCCACCACCAACATCGGCGTTTGCCAATTGTCGACATGATTGGCCGGGTTCCAGCGCTCATATTCATCGCGCGCCTCAGCGTAAGATCCGCCAAAGTCCCAGCGCGGGAACCACAATTCTTCTGTGGTGTAATAGAAGCTGCGCATGTCGAACAGGCCGTCATGCTGGACAAGACATTTGAACCGATTTGGCCATTTTCCTGCGATCCAATTCACCATATAGCCGCCATAGCTTGCCCCCATGGCGCAGGCGCGAGTGCCATCTATCTGGCTGTCCAGGCGGAGTGCAGCGGCAAAGCCTTTTTGCAGATCTTCCAGCGGCTTACCGCCCCAATCCTTATTGATTGCGTCGGTAAATTCCTGCCCGTATCCAGTGCTGCCATGGAAATCGACGGAGATGACCGCATAGCCTTGGCTGGCGACAACGCGCGGGTTCCAGCGGCTAGACCACCCATCGTTAAAGCTGCCCTGAGGCCCGCCATGGATGTAGAGAATGGCGGGCATTGGCCCCTCTTGATTATCTAACTTGGTGATTTGCCCCCAGACAGTATCACCATTGGCACCAGCAAAGTTGAAGCGCCGCACGACTATCGAGGCGAGCCTTCCAACCTTGCTCCGCGCGACGTCGGTGAGCGGGCGAGCCTGTCCCATGCCCTCAGACAGATAAAGCTCGGCTGGGCTGCCAATGGAATCGCGGGTAAACAGCAGACGCCCTCCAGAAAGCGGCGTGATATTGCCCAGATGCGCCTCATTGCCGGCCATTAGATCAAGCCGTTTGACCGAGCCGTCACGCGGATCAATCTGGAAAGCTGGCGTGTCGAGCACATCCTGCGCAGTGGCGATGATATAACGCGAATCCGGCGTCCAAGCGAGTGAACCAAAGCTGCGGTCAAACCCTTCGGTCAGCGCGCGCGTTTCCCCCGTTTCAAGATCGCGTAGCTGCACTACCAGCCGGTCTGACTCGTAACCCGGTCGCTCCATCGCGAGATAGGCGAGATATTTGCCGTCAGGCGATGGTGTCGGCGCAGTGTCTACCGCCTTGTTGCTCTCTGTGAGATTGGTTGGCGCATTGCCCGAAAGGTCAGACCACCAGATGTTGAAATCGGTTGATGTCGGCTCGCTCGCCCCGGCTTGACGCGCGGTGAAATAGACCCCGCTGCCGTCAGCTGCCCAGGCAATGTCTCCGCCGCCACCAAAGGGCCGCGTGGGTGTGTGCGCGACAAGTGCTCCCTCGCCAGCTGGCCCATCAAGCGCGGTGCCGTGCCCAACCAGGGTGGAATCTTCTAAATTGAAGACAAACACCCGGTTGTAAGAACCGGGGCTGGTCCAGTGGTCCCAATGGCGCACAAATCCTTCGTCACCATCATACAGCCGTCCGCTGCCCGCTTTTGGGCCAGGGCCCGGCAAGTGCTTCTTGCCATCACCTTCGCAGCCAAACTTGGGGCAGTCGCGTGCGATCTCTGCCCATAGCGCGACCTTGTCACCCGAGGGGGAGAGTTTGAAACCATCGATGCTCTTGCCGCCTATGTCGGCAACCAAAAACGGCTCGCGCATATCGCCGCCACCGGTCACCCCGACTTTCCAGAGCCGCGTGTAAGGAGTCTCGATGGCTTCCTCTTCGCCGACATGGTCCGACAGGAAATGGAGGCTGTCATCCGGCCCGAACGCGAGGGAATGAACATTGATGCCGAAATCCAGCGGTATCGGCGCGCCGCTAGGGTCGCCAAGATCGACCAGATAATATGTGCTGGTTCGCTCAAACGTTTCCGGATCAGTCTTCGTCACCCGATAGACGGCTTGCCAGCCGTCATTGCTGACGATCGGCGAGCCAAGGCGGGGCATGGTGATGAGATCCTCAGCGCTCATCGGAGTGCTGTTTGGATCGATCATATCTGCATGATCATCGGCTAAGAGAGGCGTGGCGGTAAGGGTGAGGCCGCCCAAAAAGGCGAGCGCGCTGCGCATGTATCGTGTCATGCGCCCGAGTCTAAACACGGCGCGCGCCAAAGTTAAGCTGTCAGATGCGTTTTATTCGCCGCGTTTGCCCGCGATCCGCGCGATTTCAGCCTTAACCAGCTCTTCGACCATATCGGGCAGATTTGCATCGAGCCATTCCGCGAGCATTGGGCGCAGCATATCGCTGACCAAGCCTTCGAGTGAGGTTTCGCCAGAACGCACGATTTGCGGCTGCTTGCTTGGTTTTGAAATCATTGCCAGCGCTGCGAAATTTTCCTGCATGGCAGAGCGAGTTGCTTCTGTGATTAGAGCATCGGCGCTTTTCGCGTCAGTATCTTCAGCCTCCGCTTCCGCTTCCAGCTCAACTTCGGCGCTCAACTCGAGCACTTCTTCAGCCTTATCTTCGGATGCAGACTCAATCAAATCGTCAGAGCCAGAGGCCGTTTGATCAGAATTCGCCACGAGGCCCGTACGTTCGCGGCGTTCAGCAATGATCCCGTCGCGATTGTCGCGTGCGATCACTTTCTTGATCGAATCAAGAATTTCCTCAACCGAAGGTTCGCCTGTTTGCTGCATTTCAGCCTGCCCTATTACTGACCAATCGCGAATCACATTATGCGAAAACGCATGTGGTTAATAGCGGGTAAAATACGAGGGGATCACCCCTAATCTTCTAATTGCGGGCCGATCAAAGCGTCAGCCGCCGGAATATCGCGGGTAGAAGTGCTCTGTGCCTCAGGCTCTGGATCGCGGTCGAAATCCCAGAATTTGCCGCGCACGCGCTGATAATTGACTTCTGGATCATAAAGCAGACCCTCGCCAACCAAGCCTAGATCGCGCGCTTCGGCCCGGCCCATCGCCGCCAGCAGGCTAAAGCCCGCGACATAAGCGTTGCGCCGCGCGGTCACCAATTGCACGCGGGCTGAGAGCAGTTCCTGCTCGGCATTGAGCACGTCGAGGATTGAGCGATTGCCGATACTGTTTTCCGCGCGCACGCCTTCGAGGCTGAGCTCGGCGGCCTGGACTGCGGCGTTAGCGCTATCGATGATGGCGAGCGATGCTTGCCAGCTTGACCAGGATGAGCGCGTTTGCGCGATTATGTTGCGCTCGGCCGCAATCACTTGTTCCAGCGATGCGCTCTCGCGGGCAAAGGCCTGGCGTTGGCGCGCGGCGGTAAGCCCGCCTTGGAAGATTGGGATGCTCACTTGCACGCCGGCATTGGCGGTGGTTTCGTTCTGAGTAAAATCAGCCGAGACAGGGCCGCCCAATGTGCCGAAAAAGTCCTGATATTGACCGCGAGCAAAGAGGCCAACGGTAGGCTGACGCCCAGCGCCTGCGACTTCGCTGTCAAATCCAGCAGCTTCTGCGCGTTCGCGCGCTGCGATCAGGTCGGGATTGTTCTCCATCGCTATCAGTACAGCTTGCTCAACATCATCAGGCAGGCCGGGTAGAGGCGGTGGTGGTTCGAGTGCGTCCGGCGCAGCGCCGACCAGCTGCGTATAGGTCTCACGCGCGGCAATAAGATTGGCTTGTGCAGTGCGGAAATCGCTTTGTGCAACCGCCAGACGCGAGCGTGATTGTGCTACGTCTGTGCGGGTCAAATCGCCGATTTCAAACCGGTCGCTGGTCGCCTCCAGATTGATCATCAGCACATCGACCTGATTGGATGAAAGCCCAACCAACGCCTGATTGCGCAGCACATCCATATAGGCGGCGACAACCTGGCTGAAAACAGAACTTTCGGTGCCGCGCAAATCCGCCTGGCCTGCGCTCACGCGCTCCTCGGAGGCCTTGATCGCGTTCTTGATTGCGCCGCCCTGATAGACCGGCACATTAAGTTCAGGTCCGACCTGGAGCGTGCGCTCTGGCGCGGTGAAACTGTTGGGGGAGACTTTGAGAAATTCGATGTAGGTCGCGGTCGCATTGACTGTCGGGCGACCGCGCGCCTTGTCAATCGCCACATTCTCATCAACGCCGCGCTGATTGGCCCGCGCGGCGAGCAGGGTGGGGTTATCATTATAGGCCCGGGTCAGCGCCTCTTGCAGCGTGTCAGCCTGTACTGGCGCCGCCAAAGTCAAAGACAGCGCAAGCGTGCTCGCCCCCAGTATGACAGTAGAAACCCCTCCCTTAAGCATCAAAAACTCCAGCTTTCTTCCTTGTCGAACGCACCGATGCGCGGCGCGCCAATTTCAGCGAGCGCGATGAGCGCGGCGCCTTTGCCTGCCTTGCGGCCGGCAGCAAGCCGTGTGACGCCATCTTCGATCAAACCAGCCACCACGCGGCCATCATCAGCCAAGCGATTGGTCAATTTGGCGGGCAATTCTTGGACTGCGCCATCAATGAGCAGCAAGCTTGCGTTTTTGGTTTTCGCCTTGCCTGCCGCACCGTCAGCCGCGCTGATAACTTCAACTGAGGCGACCAGTGGCCGGACCAATTCAGCAAGGTAATCTGAGCCTCCACTTACGATTAGTACGGTATCACCCGATTGCGGACGTGCTTCAGCCAACATCATGCCGTGGAAAAGAGGCGAGGGCAGCGATCCGCCATCGTCCAAACGGATTGCGCGGTCCATGTAAGCGGTGCCGCGCGCGCCCTCTGGCACGAAGTCCTCGCGCGCGACGTCACCCATCCGGCCAAGCACAAATGCCTCATTCACGCCGCTGGTGCGCAGCTGGCTATCAATCATCGCGCGGCGGGCAGCGGCAAAGTTGATGGGAGTGGTTTGTGTATTCATTATGGCCTCTGAAACGTGTATTACATAAATAACACAGCAACGCAATGGCGCTCGTGAGCTGCTGCCTTAAGCGCAAGTCGCGTTGCAGCCAAGCGCTTTGACCCTCAGGCGTTTTCCCGCCAAGGGGAAGCTGTAATTCTGCGAAACGGAGGTTCGCCGCGATGAGCGACATGGTGATTATAGATGAAGTTGATCTGATTGAGAGTGTGGCCGACGCTCTGCAATACATCTCTTACTATCACCCGATGGATTATATCCGCGCTTTGGGTGAGGCCTATGAGGCCGAGCAAGGCCCAGCGGCCAAAGATGCGATTGCGCAGATCCTCACTAACTCGCGCATGTGCGCCGAGGGGCACCGCCCGATTTGCCAAGATACTGGCATCGTCAACGTGTTTGTGAAGTGGGGTCAGAATTGCCGCCTCGCCTCCAAAATGAGCCTGCAAGATGTCGTCGATGAGGGTGTGCGCCGCGCTTACAATCACTCGGAAAACAAGCTGCGCGCCTCAATCCTTGCCGATCCTGCATTCACCCGCCGCAACACCCGCGACAATACGCCATGTGTGCTATCCGTAGAGATGGTTCCGGGTGACACAGTCGAGATTGACGTCGCGGCCAAAGGGGGCGGCAGCGAAAATAAGTCCAAGTTCAAAATGATGAACCCATCCGACAATATAGTCGATTGGGTCGTTGAGCAGATCCCCAGCATGGGCGCCGGCTGGTGCCCGCCGGGCATGCTGGGCATTGGCATTGGCGGCACGGCGGAGCATTGCGTGAAGCTCGCCAAGCAAAGCCTGATGGACCCGATTGATATGGGTCAGCTGAAGAAACGCGGCGCGAAGACCGATATTGAGCAGCTGCGGATTGATATCTTTGATGCGGTCAACGCAATGGGTGTCGGTGCTCAAGGGCTGGGCGGCCTTTCGACAGTCTTGGACGTGAAAATCTATGACGCGCCCTGCCATGCCGCAGGCAAGCCGGTCGCGATGATCCCGAATTGCGCCGCGACGCGCCACGCGCATTTCACACTGGACGGCAGCGGGCCAAGCTATCTCGAGCAGCCTGATCTGGACCAATGGCCCAAGGTCAATTGGCAGCCTGATGATAGCGCCAAGCGGGTAAATCTCGACGCGCTGACACCCGAGGAAGTCGCGAGCTGGGAGCATGGCGACCGCCTGCTGCTCTCGGGCAAGATGCTGACCGGGCGTGATGCCGCGCATAAGCGGATCAAGGACATGCTCGCGAAGGGCGAGGAACTGCCGGTCGATTTTAAGGGCCGCGCGATTTACTATGTTGGCCCGGTCGACCCGGTGATGGGCGAAGTGGTGGGCCCCGCTGGCCCAACCACCGCGACGCGGATGGACAAATTTACCGAAACCATGCTCGATCTGGGCCTGCTAGCGATGATTGGCAAGGCGGAGCGCGGTCATGATGCGGTTGAGGTCATCAGCCGGTTCAAAGTCGCCTATCTGATGGCAACGGGCGGTGCGGCCTACCTCGTCTCGCGCGCCATCAAAGAGGCAAAAGTGGTGGCCTTTGAAGAGCTGGGCATGGAGGCGATTTACGAGTTTACGGTCGAGAATATGCCGGTGACCGTCGCCGTCGATGCTGAGGGCAACAATGTGCACACGCTGGCGCCCGCGCGCTGGCGCGCAAAAATTGCCAAGGAAGGCCTGCTTGAGACCGGCTGACCTACGCCGACCCGCGCTGGATAAATGCCCACTGTTTCAGCCGGGTAAGCTATGATCACCGACAAATAGCCATCGACTAACGACTGAGACTTTTCGATAGCGGCTCTGGTCTTTCATACGCCGCTCAGGCACTGCTTGGCTTATTGTGTCTATTGAAATGCAAAATATCGTTTCTGATCAGGATGAACCCGTGCGCCTCACTGCGCGTGTGGTGGTTCTCTCGATTGTTGGTCTGTGGCTTTGCTATTTTGTGCTGATCACTGTGCGTGGCAGCATCGTCGGGCTCGACATGCAGACGGAGATGCTCTGGCGGCGGGCGATTGTTGCTGTTGCGGGGATCGTGATTACCTGCGGCTTGTGGCAAGTCATTCGCTTGATCGAGAACCGCGGTATGCTGGCCAAGGTCATGGTGGTGCTTATCGCATCGCTCCCAGCGGCCTTGCTGATCGCGCAAATCAATCACACCATGTTCGCGCCTTTGGAAGAGAAGTTTATGCGCGAGGCCGGCGAGAAGCAGGGGGCCAATGTTTACCGCGATGAAGCAGGCAATCTGCTGATTGATGTCCCGGCATGGCAGGCGCGTGAATTTCCTGAGTCTGATGAGCAAGAAGCAGAAGGCGCCGGAGATGCCGATCGGCCGCAGACGCCGAGCGCTACTTTTGTTTTGGCGCCAGCGTCGGATGGTTTTGATCACTGGCGTCAAGTCACTGACATTGCTTTGGGCAGGTATTTCCTGCTTCTCGCATGGGCCTCGCTCTATCTGGCAATGGTTGCCGGTGCAGAGGCACGAGATGCGCAGCGGCGCGGGGAGCGTTTTCGCTCAGCAGCCAAAGCGGCGGAGCTGCGATCGCTGCGCTATCAGGTTAATCCGCATTTTCTGTTCAATGCGTTGAACTCGCTTTCCGCCTTGGTGATGACCGGCAAGGAAGAGCGTGCTGAGGAGATGATCCAGACGATCTCGCGCTTTTACCGGCATAGCTTGGCCGATGATCCCACTGGTGATGTCAGCCTCGACGATGAGATCGATCTGCAGGAGCATTATCTCGAAATCGAATCGGTTCGCTTCCCGGAGCGTTTGCGCGTGACGATCGCTTGCCCGCGCGAGCTGGGCGGATATCAGGTGCCGGGTATGATTCTTCAGCCATTGGTTGAAAACTCCGTCAAATATGGCGTGTCTGCCAGCACCGAGCCGGTGACCATCACCATTGCGGCGCGCGAGGAATATGGCCGCTTGGTGCTGACTGTGTCTGATGATGGGCCTGGCGGCAAGGCGGGGTCAGACACACCCAATGGCGGCTTTGGCATTGGGCTGGCCAATGTGCGCGACCGTTTGATAGCTCGTTTTGGCAAGGAGGCCAGCATCACTTCGGGCCCAATATTGGATGGCTATGAAACCGAATTGCGACTGCCCATGGTGAAGCATGGTTGAGGGAAATCATGGCTGAAGAAAATGACGAGCGCCTGCGCACTCTGATTGTCGATGATGAGCCGCTTGCTGTCGAGCGGATGCAAGTCATTTGCGCAAAGATGGACGATCTTGCGGTGGTCGGCACAGCCAGCGACGGTGCGGCAGCCTTGCGGCTGGCAGACGCGCTCTCGCCCGATCTCATGCTGCTCGATATGACAATGCCGGAAACGGATGGTTTGTCTGTGGCCAAGGCGCTCGCAAAAAAGCCTAACCCGCCTGCTGTGATCTTTGTTACTGCGCACGACAGCTATGCAGTCGATGCGTTTGATCTCGATGCGGTGGATTATGTGCTCAAGCCGGTAAAGTCTGACCGGCTCGAGCGTGCGATCAAGCGCGCTCTTGGCCGGCGCGACGGCGAAGGGCGCCAGACTAGCGAATGGCTTGATGAGCTTTGGATTCCGCATCGCTCAGAGCTTATCCGGATTGAAACTGCTCAGATTGGGCGGATTGATGCCGAGCGGGACTATGTGCGCCTGCATGTGGAAGACCGGTCTTATCTGCTGCTTCAAACCATTGCCGGGCTGGAACAGCGCTTAGATCCAGCGCAATTCATCCGCATTCACCGTTCCACCATTTTGCGCAAAGACCGGATCAAGGGCCTGCGTCATGACGGGCTGGGTGTGTGGTCAGCGGAAATGGATGATGGTGAGGCTCTGCGGATTGGCCGGACCTATCTGCCCAAAGTGAAGGCGATGGCCGGGCGGTAGGGATTTGTTTCCCGCAGCACCTGACGTGCTGCGTTATCCTCGCGGCGAGCGGACGAGTCCGCGCTGGCCAATAGGCCGCCTCTCGGAGTCATGAGCGAAGCGAATTGCCGCGAGAGAAAACAAACTAAAGCAAACAAGAATGTGCCCCGGCCGGGGGACTGCGTCCGGCCGAGGCACAGAATGGGCCGTCGCTGGGGATCAGCCGCCCAAACGCTCACGTTCAATAACGGATGCGAATTGCTTCATGGCCTGCGCTTTGGCATTCTTGACACAGCGTTCACCCGAGAGTGATTTCAAGCGAGTGCCGGTGCGGACCGTTTGAACGCCGCAAACTTCGCGTGCCGCCTTCTCAATGCGATTTTCAAGGCGGGCGATACCGGCTTCACTGCCGAGATTGAGATCTGAATATTGGATATCCATTGTTTGCTGATCGCCGCCAGCAAGTGCGGGGGATGCGGTGATGGCTAGGCTCGCTGCAGCGAGTGCAATAATAGGGGTCTTCATGGTAATTCCTCCTCAGTTGCAGGCGGGTCCATGCTCGAATTGCTTCGAGAAGTTTGGGGGACTTGGGGGTTGTGAAAGAACCCGTCCTGCCTGAGCAGTAATGGCCCAGAGGCGTATTGCTTGCATCAGACACTCGACCGGCGTGACGGAATTTGGACCGATTACGGGCCAGGTCCGACGAACGACTGTTTCGGGCCGACCGGCGATTACGCAATAATGCAATAATGCGCGCGAGCGACATAAGGCGCCCTCTTTACTGGCCGATCGGCTGTTCTGCGCGCGCCGCAAGGCGTTTGTTGGGGCGGTTGGTCGAGCGAGATAGCCGATTCGGGCGGCTGGCACCGGCTTTAGCGAGTCGCCGCAACTTAAGGCATGGCGGCCTGCTACATATGTTTGCTAAGGGCGGGTTATGACGGGCAAGGTGATCTACCATCTCAGTGATGTGCATTGGGGCAATGAGGATAGCGCAGCGCTTGATTGGGTGCGTTCAGAGGTTGAGCGTGAACGCCCTGATGCTTTGCTGATCACTGGCGATTTGACGATGCGTGCGCGGCCTCATGAATTTGCCGCAGCGCTTAAATGGATCAATGCGCTTCCCGCACCCGTCGCCGTGTCTGTCGGCAATCATGATTTGCCCGGCTATCATTTGCCATTGCGGTACCTTGATCCCTATCGGCGCTTTGCGCGTTTTGAGGAGGCGGTTTGCAACAAGCCTGACTGGCCTGACCTTGCGATCATCCCTTTGAACACCTCTCCGCCTGCGCAATGGCGGCTCAACTGGTCCAAGGGCCATGTGAGCGAGCAATCACTTGCTAATTGCCTTGCGCAAATTGATGCACTTCCGGAAGCAACGGGCGTGCTCGTTGCTTCACATCATCCCTTGCGCGAAAGTGGCACCCAAGGAACCGCGTTGACGCGCGGCGGGAGCGAGGCTTTGCAGCAATTGGCGAGGCGCAAGATTGCAGGTGTGCTGAGCGGCCATGTGCATGATCCGTTCGACATTATGGAAGAAACGCTAAACGGTCCGGTTCGCATGGTGGGTGCAGGCACTTTGTCGGAAAGGCTGCGCTCAACCCCGCCCGGCTTCAATGTGCTGAAATGGGAAGATGGCGCGCTTGATGTGTCCGCTCGGACATTCCTTTCGCCGGAGAATTTGGCGGTTTAACTGTTCTGGTTAGAGCGTGCTTAATACCAGCTCCATGACGTCTCCAGGCGCATGGGGGGCGCGGCTTGGCAGTGCTTCAAGCTCTTTTCATCACGTCAAATTAACCTTTTCTCAAAACCCATTCGGCAAAGCACTTTTGGTCAACAACTGTTTAACGCGCGTCCAATATCGTGCGCGCACAAGCAAACCATGGGGGGCCTTGGGAAACGAGATGTTCAAAGCGATTTTTCTTGGCGCGCTTTTGACTGCGGTCTTGTCTTTAGTGATTGGGTCTCAGGGAACAAGCGCAGGCTATGCCGCGATCCACCAGGTTAGTCTGGAAGGCCATAAGGCTTATTGGTCTTGGCCGATTTTCTTCTTCACCACTGGGATTTGGTGGAGCCTGACAATTCTTCAGCGTTAAGCTTCTACACAGCATATATAAAAAGGGCGGCTCCGAGAGGAACCGCCCTTTTTGTTTGGGTACCAGCGAGAACGCGAAATTAGCGTTTCGAGAACTGGAAGCTCCGGCGGGCTTTCGCGCGGCCATATTTCTTACGTTCCACAACCCGGCTATCGCGGGTGAGGAAGCCAGCGGCTTTCACGGTTGAGCGAAGCGCAGGCTCATATTTGGCTAGTGCTTGGCTGATGCCGTGCTTGACCGCGCCAGCTTGGCCAGAAAGGCCGCCGCCGCGAACGGTTGCGATCACATCATACTGACCTTCACGATCAGTAATGGCGAACGGCTGATTGATGATCAGGCGCAGCGTTGGACGTGCAAAATACACTTCCTGCTCCTTACCATTGATCACGACCTTGCCTTTGCCTGGCTTGATCCAAACGCGGGCGGTCGCATCTTTCCGGCGACCGGTTGCATATGCACGGCCTTGCGCGTCGAGCTCTTGCTCGCGCAGAGGAACTTCAGCCTTGGCCGCGATTTCAGCAGCGTCACCTTCAGGCGCATCACCAGCGATATCTTTAAGATCTGCGAGATCAGATACGGTTTCGGTCGCCTCAGGAGCAGCCGCGGTTTCGGTTTCAGCCTTAACTTCTTCAGCCACTGCTTCAGGAGCTGCGGTTTCCTCAACCTTGGCTTCGGTGTCTTTCTTGTCAGCCATTAGCCGGTCACCTTATTCTTGCGATTCATTGAGGCAACATCGAGCACTTCAACGGGCTGGCCGTCATGTGGGTGCTCTGTGCCATTATAAAGATGCAGCGCGCGCATCTGGTCGCGGCCCAATGGCCCGCGCGGGATCATGCGCTGAACAGCTTTTTCAAGCACACGCTCAGGGAAACGGCCTTCGAGAACTTTCGCAGGTGTGGTTTCCTTGATGCCGCCGGGGTGACCGGTGTGCTTGTAATAGATCTTATTGCTCATCTTGCGGCCGGTGAATTTCACCTTGTCCGCATTGATAACAATGACATGATCGCCGCAATCAACATGCGGTGTGTAGCTCGGCTTGTGCTTGCCGCGTAGGATATTGGCGATGATTGATGCAACCCGGCCAACGACCAGATCTTCTGCATCAATCAAATGCCATTTCTTTTCGACTTCAGCGGGCTTGGCCGACTGCGTCGTCTTTGTGAGCGCCTTCATGGGGAAATTTCCATGCTTGTGTTTCGTACGCATCGCCGGCCAAAGCCAGCGATTGCTTGCGGTACACCTATGCAGGTGGCCGCGCGGAAGCGGCCCAATGGCGTTTTAGGCCTTCCAAGTCAAGCAAATCTGCGGGTTTCACAGGAGGTAAAATAATACCGCGTCGAATTTACGGCTGGTTAGCTCCTCACAGGTCTGGGCTTCAGCCTGCCGTCAACGACCAGCTCTCGCTTGAAAACCGCTCACTATCGGCCACGCGCGTCACGATATCGCGCTTGTGACTTTTGAGAACCCCAGTCTCTGCCTCGGCCTCTGCACTAATAGTAAGCTCAAAGCTGCCCGATCCGCCTCCCGGCAATTCAATCGCGCGGCTTTCTCGGTGCGTGCCTGGATTTGGGAAAAACAGATCTTGCGGCGCCTTGCTAATCAATGTGCTTCCGGCAGCCTGCAGATCTCGCAAGAAGCTCGCCGCGTTGGCTCGCTGGCGCGCGTCATCTTTCTTTTCCACCATCAGCAGCGCTTCATCGACCGCCCTCGCCACGGCATTGGGTGATTGGGTGGGCTGATAATCGAGAAGCCTGCCGGACTGGTCGAGCTGGGCGGGGAATGGACCTGCATCGACGCGGCCTTCCTCAATTTCTGCGAGGGCTGCCAGCTTTTCTGGAGCATCAACCGACACGCCCATTTGCTGTCCGAGAACTTCAAAGCCCGATGAGCCGGTGCGAAACTCGCATTGCCAGCGGCGCGTCACAATAATGGCTTTGCCATCAGGCAAGGCTCGGACCAGTTTGCGCTCGAGCACACGTCTGCCTTGAGGCGCGGTGACAAGCTTTGCTGTGCGCGCGGACAGTGGAGCCGCTCCCAACACCAGCGATGGCGCTATGGCTAAAGCGCCCAGCACGCGCATCGCCTCGCGACGATCAGGCCGCATTGTTATCCTCCCCCACGAACCATTTCGGTCTCTGCATTGATCCAATCCAATGTGCCCTTGCTGGCGTGTACAGTCCAGCCCGTAATCGCAGGTGTCTCATAAGGGTGAAGAGTGTGGAGCCGCTCCATCGCTGCCTCAAGCTTAATCGCACTTGTCTTAAGTAAAGCTCCGCATTCATCACTTTGTTCCATGGTGCCGCCCCACACAAACACAGACCGCATGTCGGGCATGAGGTTGCCGCATGCGATAAATCGCTCTGCAATCAGTGTGTTAAGCGCCAGCTCGGCTTGTTCTAAGCTGGGAAACGGACACCAAATCAGCGCTGCTTTATGGGCCTCATCGCTGTTCATCTGGGCCGCCCCAATTCGTGCGCGCCCCAGCTTGTGGCCATTACCAGCAATGCGCCGACGAATTGGTGCGCGACGCCAAGCCAAAGCGCAACGCCGGTCATCACTGTGGCGATTCCCAAAATGATCTGAACGCCAAATGCGGAATGAATGGCGATGGAGGCTGGCCGCGAGATTGGCCGCAGCTGACGTGCCATCACCACCAATGCGGCGACCGCCACCCATGCCCACCAGCGATGCAGCCAATGCAGGAAGAAGGGGTCATGGGTCATCGCCCAGAACATACCTTTGCTGGCATCAAACTCGGGAATAAAGCGCCCCTGCATCAGCGGCCATGTGTCCGACGCCAGCCCAGCATTGAGCCCGGCAACCCATGCCCCGAGCAGCAATTGGATGAAAAGAATAACGCCCGTCCATGCGGCTAGCCCGGTCAGCCGAGCAGGCGCGCTGCTTGGATCGCGCGCAAGCATTCGCATATCAAGCGCGGTCCATGTAAGCAGCGTGAGCGTGATCAGCGCAGTCATCAAATGCAGTGAGAGTTTGAAATGGCTGACATCAGTCATCGTACCGGTCAGGCCTGACTGCACCATCAGCCAGCCGAAAAAGCCTTGCAATCCGCCGAGTGCCAGCAAAGCGACCAGTCGGGGCTTGAAGCCAGCCGGGATCATGCCCTTGACCCAGAACCACACAAGCGGGACCGCATAAACCACGCCGACCAGCCGCGCGAGCAGCCGGTGAAACCACTCCCAGAAATAGATAAATTTGAAATCCGCGAGCGTCATGCCCGCTGGTCCAGCCTCATAGATGTATTCGGGCGTCGCGCGATATTCGGCAAATTCGGCGAGCCAGGCCTCTTCATTTAAGGGCGGCAGAACGCCCGTGATTGGTTGCCATTGGGTGATCGAAAGCCCGCTCTCGGTAAGCCGCGTAATCCCGCCGACCGCGACAATCACCAGCACCATGCCCGCAACGCACCACAGCCATATGGCTAATGCGGCGGGATTCGCGTGCGACGCAAGATCGCGATTGTCAGGCTCCGAACCGACAGAAACGGGCGGGCTTAGGGGCGTGGATTCGTGGGCCATTAGGGTGCATGTGTATTTAGTGTGTCATCCGGGCAAGTGCAAAAGCAGCAATAGCTTTCGCAAGATGGCGCAATTGATGCTGCCAGACCAAAGAAGCCAAGCGACAGCCAAATTCTTACTGCCAGTTTTACCTTGCAGGATGATACATCGTAACATACATGGCTCAACAGTCATGAAAAATGCGCCCTCAACCTCGATTCAAAACCGGTTCGATCACGCTGGGATTGCCGTGTCGGGCCTGTGCGCGCTGCATTGTCTGGCGAGCATCATGCTCGTGCCGACATTGGGCATTGGCGGGCAGTTCTTTTTCGCGTCCGAATTTCACGGTGTCGCTTTGGTGCTGGCAATAGTGATCGCAGCCATCACGATCGGCTGGGGCGCGTTCAAACACCGCCTCGCTGCGCCAATTGTGATTGCGCTGACCGGTCTCTGTTTTATGGTCGGCGCGTTGTTAGTCCCGCATGGCAGCAAAGAGGTAGCGCTGACTTTGATCGGTGTCGGCCTCGTCACATTGGGCCATGTGCTCAACCTGCGCACACGCAAGCCTGCTTCTGCATCTACCGGCATATAAGAGCATCAGCTCTTGCCTGATTGGCGCATCTGACTAGATGAACGGGACTATGACTGGTCCTAAAACCCTTACCATAAATGGCGAGAGCCGCCGCACCTCCGCCGCGACGATTGCCGCGCTTGTGACCGAGCTTGAGCTGAACCCGGAGAAAGTCGCCGTTGAGCATAACGGCGTAATTGCCCCTCGCAGCACGCTTGGCGCGCAGGCGGTGTCGGATGGCGATGTGCTGGAGATCGTCCACTTTGTCGGCGGCGGCGATACCGCGCCTGCATCGGACGACACGTGGAGCGTTGCCGGCCGCACTTTCACATCGCGGCTGATCGTGGGCACCGGCAAATATAAGGACTTTGCGGAAAACGCCGCGGCACTCGAAGCAAGCGGCGCGGAAATCGTCACGGTCGCTGTGCGCCGGGTCAATGTGAGCGATCCGAAGGCGCCCATGCTGACCGACTTCATCGATCCAAAGAAGGTCACATACCTGCCCAATACGGCGGGCTGTTTTACCGCTGATGACGCGATCCGCACACTGCGGCTGGCGCGCGAGGCGGGCGGCTGGGACCTAGTCAAGCTTGAGGTGCTGGGCGAAGCGCGCACGCTTTACCCGGATATGCGCGAGACGCTGAAAGCGACCGAAGTGCTCGCGAAAGAGGGCTTTCATCCCATGGTTTACTGCGTGGATGATCCCATCGCGGCCAAGCAATTGGAAGAGGCGGGCGCAGTCGCCATCATGCCGCTAGGCGCGCCGATTGGCTCGGGGCTCGGCATTCAAAATCAGGTGACGATCCGGCTGATTGTTGAGGGCGCAAGCGTGCCTGTGCTGGTCGATGCTGGCGTTGGCACGGCAAGCGATGCGGCGGTCGGTATGGAGCTTGGCTGCGATGGTATCCTTATGAATACCGCAATTGCGGAGGCGCAGGATCCTATCCGCATGGCCCACGCGATGAAGCTGGCGGTGGAGGCTGGCCGCGATGCGTATTTGGCTGGTCGCATGGGCAGGCGCAAATATGCTGACCCGAGCAGTCCTTTGGCGGGGCTTATTTGATATGGTGCGCTCAGAACGTCCGTTCTGAGCTTGCCTAGCCACCCACGCCCTCCACCCTTCCACCCGGATTATCTCCCGGTAGGTTCCGGGTGGAAGGGTGGAGGGCGTGGGTGGCTAGGTCACATAACAAACACCTCTTATTAACCATATTGCGCGACAGTCTCCTCACAACAGGGGAGCCTATCTGATGGCCTTAGCCGGTACTGCGTCTGTCACCATCGCCGAAATGCGCGAGTTTGCGGGATTTTCCGCCGCCGAGCAGCGGTATATCCGCCGCAGTCTCGACATTGGCCTGGGCCGCTCCGACGCATTTAAACTCTGGGCGCGCAATGAGGGCGAAAGCGCCGCGATCCGGCGTCAGTATGTCGCCTATCAAGACCTCAAGATTCTACGCGATGCCATTCCTTCAGAAGATGGTCTCGATGGCGTCGAGAGCTTCGTCGGCAAGCTCACCCGCATTGCTGCCTTTGATTTGGCACAGGAGCGGATCGATTGCTTTTCATCGTTTCGGTTTTTGTACGAGCGTCTGCTGGGTGCTGATGTGCGCCCGTGGCTGCCGAGCGCATTTTGTGCCGCCGCTGCATTGCCGCAGATCAAGCCCGAACGCCGCAAGCTCTTGCTTCAGTCACTGAGCGAAGCGGCTGCCACCGCGCCGGGCTGGTCCGCGCGCGAACCAGCCTTTTATCCTGAGTTTATCGAGGAAGTTGCCGCTTGAGGACCCAAGCCTTTCAGCTGGTTGCTAGCTAAGATTGCCAGGTCGATAGTATGCTGTCATTCTTGAGGTAATGATGCAGCTTGATCATAAGAAAGAGGGCAAACTTGCGCGGGAGAATTTCCGCTCCGCTTTCATGAGCGATACTAAGTGGAGGAAACTTTTCAATGCCATTGAAGGGCAGGACATTCAGCAAATGAACGTGAAGTTTATTGACGTGCCAGAACCACGCACAATGAATTTCCCGCCCTGGTTAGATTGTCACTACGCTTACATGGATTCAATTGAATTCGGGCCCGTCGAACTGCGTTCGATTGAGTGGCTCGAGCTCCCTATGGATATTGAGCCACTGGTATCTTCTCTCGGGAAATTCCCGCTAGAAAGAACAGAGACCGGGACCCGGATCATCGGCTACAAGGCCTAAAGCGCATTTCATTCTTGTCGGATCAGACAAAAACCAAACTAAACCTCACCCCGATACAGCCCATCAAGCCGCTCTTGATAGCGCTCGCGGATTTTGTGGCGGCGGATCTTCATGCTTGGCGTCATTTCCTCATTCTCAATTGAGAACGCTTCGTCTGCAAAGGTGAACTGGCGCACTTTCTCTATCACGGAGAGATCGGCATTCACCCGGTCAATCGCTTTGCGGATCACGGCTTTGAATTCGGGTAGATTCTGCACGTCCTTACAATCGAATTTCTTGCCATTTTTCTGGCACCATTCCAGCTGCCATTCGGCATCAGGCACAATCAGCCCGACCACATAAGGCCGCTTGTCGCCGGTCACCATCGCCTGACCAATTTCGGGCTGCAGGGTGAGCATCCCCTCGACCTTTTGCGGGGCGATATTGTCACCCTTATCATTGACGATCATGTCTTTCTTGCGGTCGGTAATCACGATCCGCCCAGCGTCATCAACATGGCCGATATCGCCGGTGTGCAGCCAGCCATCTTTAATAGCGCGGTCAGTCTCAGCCTTGTTCTGCCAATAGCCATGCATGACCAGCTCGCCGCGGCACAGGATCTCGCCATCCTCAGCGATCTTGATGTCGACGCCGCGCAAGGGCGGGCCAACCGTATCCATCTTGATGCCAGCCTTGGGCCGGTTGCAGCTGATCACAGGCCCGGCTTCTGTCTGACCATAACCTTGCAGCATGGTGAGACCCATCGCCTCGAAGAATATGCCAACCTCTGGATTAAGCGGCGCGCCGCCAGAGACCATCGCTTTGATCCGCCCGCCAAACTTTGCGCGAATTTTGGGCTTGAGCAGACGTCCGGCGACAAAATCCTTGAACCCGTCGCCGAATTTCGACGCGCCATCCGCGCGGCGCTCCCCCACGCCGAGCGCTGCATCCATCAACCGGTTGGCAACGCGGCCTTGCTTGGAGATTTGCTTCATAATGCGCGTGCGCAGCACTTCGAACAGGCGCGGCACCACCACCATGATGGTCGGGCGTACTTCCTCGATATTGCTCGCGAGTTTTTCGAGGCCTTCCGAATAATAAATCTCTGCGCCCACTGCGATTGGGAGATATTGTCCGCCTGAATGCTCATAGGCATGGGATAGCGGGAGGAAGGACAAAAACCGCTCGTCCTTAATGCCGAAATCCTCAAGCAGAACTTCGGCTGCGCCCGCGACATTGCACAGGATTGCGCCGTGATGCTGCATGACGCCGCGCGGCGCGCCGCCTGTGCCCGAGGTATAGATGATACAGGCGGTAGAATCGCGGCCAATGGAGGCCATGCGCTCATTCACAGCTGTTCGTGCTGCTGCGGCATCACCGGCAACCAGATCGTCCCAGTGGTGATATTCAAAGCTGCCCGCTTGTTGGCGGTGCAGATCATCAATCCCGATGACATGCTCTGCCACACCGCTTGCCTGGATTGCGCCGTGGAGCGGGCCGAGCAGTTTTTCATTTGAAACGATCACTGCGCGCGCGCCCGAATTGTCGAGGATGTGCACGTGATCGCGTTCAGTGTTGGTGATGTAGGTCGGCACAGTGATGCAGCCTGCAGCCATGATCGCGAGGTCGGCCATGCACCATTCAGGCCGGTTTTCACTGACCAGTGCGACGCGGTCGCCAGCCACCAAGCCCATTTTGCGCAGAGATTGCGCGAGTAAGCACACGCGGTCCGACGCTTCTTGCCAGCTGATCGTTTGCCAGCTGCCGTCAATCTTGGCGCCCAGAAAAGGATCACCGGGCGTTGCATCGGCCCGCTTGAAGAACAATTCGACAAGGGTTTTTGCCTCGTCAATATCCGCTAAAATGTCTGGCACCGGTGCGCAGCCTCTCTTGTCCTGTTGTTATCAGGCCCCGTTATTCTCAGGTGCAGGTCTAAGCAGACCAAACACGGACGGCAAGCTTTGGCGTAATGGGCTGTGCCTCAGGGTACGATCAAACCTGTTGCGATGCGTGGGTCGCGGGCCGCATCCCAGCCATCTTCGGTGCGCAGGATCGCGCCCGCTTTCAAAGGTGCCTCGCGCACTATCAGCTCCTCATGACCAAGCGCTTTGAAGGCCTCTTGCGCCTCTTCCATCCACGTGCCCTTCTCAATCAATACGCGGTCGCCAAAGCCCATTATGAACGGCAGGGCGATGGCCTCTTCCGCAGACAGGCCGAAGTCGATCACGCCAATGATCCCGCGCGCGGTTTGCACCGGAATGGTCCCGCCGCCCGCTGCGCCAATGGCCAACACTGGCTTGCCCGACGGGTCGAACACCACGGTGGGCGCCATGGAGCTGCGCGGGCGTTTGCCCCCTTCGACGCGGTTGGCGACAAGCTTGCCATCACGCTCTGGGCTGCGGCTGAAATCGGTGAGTTCATTGTTGAGGTAGAACCCGCCCGCCATCAGGCCCGAACCAAATGGCCCCTCAATCGTGGAGGTGTAGCTGATGAGTGTGCCATCTGGCCCCGCGACGGAAAAATGTGAGGTGCCGCGCTCGGGCAGCTCATCGCCCAGCGCGCGCGCTTGCGGTGCGCCAGTAGGCGTGCCTGCCTTAACTTCTGATGCGCGGGCATCGGCGGAAATGAGCTCGCTACGCTGAGCCAGATAGTCCGGCGCGACCAGCCCCGCGACCGGCACAGTCACAAAGTCGGAATCGGCGAGATAAAGCCCGCGGTCAGCATAGGCCAGCCGCTGCGATTCGAGGAAGAGGTGCCATGTGACCGGATTCTCAGCGCCCAATTCGGCCAGATCAAACCGCTCCAGCTGCCCAAGCATCTGCATGACCGCAACACCGCCAGAGCTGGGTGGACCCATCCCGCAGACTTTGTAACCGCGATAGCTGCCGCAAACGGGCGGGCGTTCAAATGAGGTGTAGGAGCCGATGTCATACGTCGTCATCGCCCCTTCGCGCGGTGTGTCATCCGCGACGGTCTGAGCAATCTCGCCCGCCAATGCGCCATTATAGAACGCACTCGGGCCTTGGCTCGCTATCAATTCCAGCGTTTGCGCCAGCTGTTCATTGCGAACGAGAGTTCCCGCAGCCAGCGGCTCGCCCTCGCTATCATAAAACAGCGCTTTGCCGCTGGCGCTTTTTCCGACCCGCTCGGGCATACGCTCGAGAAAGCCGAACAAGCGGTTGTTGATTTTGTACCCACCCCGCGCGAGCGCGATGGCAGGCTCAAACAACTCCGCCCATTCCAGCTTACCATGCTGCTCATGTGCTTTGGCGGCCAATGCGATATTGCCGGGCACGCCGACGCTGAGCCCGCTCAGCACGCTCTCGCTTCGGGAAAGCGGAGTGCCGTCTTCTTGGAGGAACCATTCGGGTGTAGCGCCCCGCGGCGCAGTTTCGCGGCCGTCCAATGTCTGCACACTGCCATCAGCGCTCGCACGGACGTAAAAGCCGCCGCCGCCAATGCCTGAGCTTTGCGGCTCGACCACCGTCAGCGCGAGCATAACGGCAATCGCGGCGTCGGTCGCGCTGCCGCCGCGTCGGAGCATTTCCATGCCCGCTTCCTGCGCAAGCGGGTCGGCCGCAGTGACAGCGCCCGCAGATGCGATCGGGGTGATCTCTTCGGTTGCGGGTTGCGCGGTGGTGCAAGCCGGCAGAGCAGCGAGTGCGACAAGCGAGAGGAGGGTGCGTGTAATCATAAGTCTGCCTGCTATTCGCTTCCGATGGCCTCGGCAATGGATTGATAGCCTTCGCGTTTCACAAGCCGCTCCAGCCCGGTGGTTATCTGGCGCGGAAGGCCGGGCCCGCCATAGACCATGGCGCTATAAAGCTGGACGAGGCTAGCCCCTGCTTTAATTCGCTCCCACGCATCCTCAGCGCTGGCAATTCCGCCAACCCCGATAAGCGGGATGGCGCCGCCCGTTGCTTTGCGAAAATCGCGCAGGCGCTGTGTTGCGAGATCACGCAAGGGCGCGCCCGAGAGACCGCCTGCCTCGCCTGCATGATGTGACCTTAGCTTTGGCCGCGAAATCGTTGTGTTCGAGACGATCAGCGCGGCGAGGCCGCTATCCAGGGCAATGCGCGCGATCGCGTCAATATCGGCAGGCTCCAGATCAGGTGCGACCTTCAGGAAAACTGGCGGCCCCTTCTCCCCCCGCGCTTCGAATACAGCATCGAGCAGATCGGTTAGTGCGCTTTCATCTTGGAGTGCGCGTAGGCCCGGCGTGTTAGGGCTGGAAATATTGACCGCGAGATAGCTCGCCAAAGGTGCCATCACCCGCGTCATGGTCGCATAATCAGCGATCCGATCAGCAGCGTCTTTATTCGCGCCAATGTTAATGCCGACAATGCCCTTGCGCGCGGCGCGTGCTTGCAGCCGGTCAAGCGTTGCGGCCGCCCCGCCATTGTTAAACCCCATCCGATTGATGACGGCCTTATCTTCGACCAGACGGAAGAGGCGCGGCTTAGGATTGCCCGCTTGCGGTAGCGGGGTGATAGATCCGACCTCGGCAAAGCCAAAGCCCAGCCCCAATACTGCGTCTGGAACCTCGGCATCTTTATCGAAACCCGCCGCAAGGCCTAGTGGATTGGGAAAATCGAGGCCGGCCACGCTTACGGCCAATGCGCCAGAAGGTGGTGGGCTCTTGCTTGGCGATGCTCTCAAGGCCGCAATCGTCAACCGATGCGCGCGCTCAGAGTCGAGTGTGAAAATTGCGGGTCTTAATAATGAGTAGAGCATCGCGATTGAGGTTGTCCCGACCAGAGCATTGACAACGTAAGACAGGGCAGAAATCACGCTATCTGCCTGTTTCCTATAGAACTAAATGCAAAAATATAGTGAGAATTGCGGATTGTGTCGTTTGCATACAATAAATCTATTCTGGTCTGGCCTAGGCAATTTTTGCGACCCGAAGGGCTCGGTGCTTCTGCAACGAGTTCCTCAACTTAATAGGGCGGTCCCGTTTCTGGGGCCGCCCTTTTTTTGACCCCCAATCTATTTTGGCTCCCCATTTCGTGGACACCCGTATACAGTGCTGAGATATATTGTTACATTTCCGCCGTTTAGGGCGGAGCCTGTGTGAGTGAGGGAATTGCTATGAGGCGGGGATTTGGCTTGTTGATCGTGTCGGCGATTGCACTTTCTGGGTGCGTCGGAGCGCCCGGACCCGAATCGGTCGCGAGCACCGCGGCGCCGTCCGCACCCAAAGCGCTCCCAATTGCTGATGTTTTTGAACGCTTTGATCGGGCGGAGTTGGAATTGTCGCCTGTGGCGAAATCTTTCCGCGGGATCCGAGACGAAGATTATGCAAGCTGGGGTGATTATTCGGACGCGGGTGCTGTGGCGAGCCAGAAACTTCTGCAAGACACGGCAGAGGCGCTGCGTAATCAGTATAATCCTGATGGGCTTGGCGCAGAGGATGCACTGTCTTTCCGTCTGTTCCAAGCTATGGCCGAGCGGAGTGCGCGTACACATAAATTCCGCAAAAATGTCTATCTTTTCAATCAGATGCGCGGCGCGCAAAGCAGCCTGCCAGCGTTCCTGATCAATATCCACCGGGTCTTTAGTGCGGAAGATGCCATCGCCTATGTCAGCCGGATTGAGGGCATGGGTGAGGTGATCGACACGCTGATCGCCGAGGCGCGCGAGCGGGCCGACAATGGTGTGATGCCGCCCAAATGGGTCTATCCTTATGTGATCTCGGACATTGAAAACCTGCTGAGCGCAGATGACGACAACGCTGTCTTGTATGACTTTGGCGCGAAGGTCGATGCGCTTGGTCTGGCGAGCGACGACAGTGAAGGGCTCAAAGAGGATGCTCTCAATGCTTGGACATTGTCAGCAGAACCCGCCTTACAACGCCTCCTGGCAGAAATGAAACGCCAAGAGGCAATTGCGCCGACAGATGACGGCGTGTGGCGCTTGCCGGAAGGAGCGGCCTATTATGAGGCTCTGCTCAAAAATTACACGACCACCGATCTGACAGCGGATGAAATTCATGCGATTGGTCTCAGCGAGGTTGAACGCATTCATGGCGAGATGCGCTCAATCATGGCCAAGGTCGGCTTTGAAGGCAGCCTTCAAGATTTCTTCCAATATACACGCACTGACGACCGCTTCTTCTACACCACGCGCGAGGAGTATCTCGCCGATGCCAATGCGGTGCTGCGCGCGATGGAGGCGAGGCTGCCAGAGTATTTCGGCCGCCTTCCCAAATCGCCTATGGTGATCAAGCCGGTCGAGGCGTTCCGCGAGAAAAGTGCGGGCAAGGCGTTTTACCAAAGCCCTGCACCCGATGGATCGCGCCCCGGCACCTATTATGTAAATCTCTATAATCTGCGCGATATGAGCAAGAACGAGCTGGAGGCGCTTGCCTATCACGAAGGCTCACCCGGCCATCACCTTCAGCGCGCCTTACAAACCGAGATGGGGGAACTCCCTCCCTTCCGCCGGTTTGGTGGGGTCACCGCTTACACTGAAGGATGGGGCCTCTATTCAGAAGAGCTGCCCAAGGAAATGGGCTTCTATACTGACCCCTATTCCGATTTTGGCCGTCTCGGCATGGAGCTGTGGCGCGCGTGCCGGCTAGTAGTTGATACTGGGATCCATGAAAAGCGCTGGAGCCGCGAAAAGGCGATACAATATCTTACGGATAATACACCCAATCCAGACGGCGATATTCGCAAGGCGATTGAGCGCTATATCGTCTATCCCGGACAAGCGACCGCCTACACAATCGGTAAGCTCAAGATTATGGAGATCCGCGCGAAGGCTCGGGCTGAGCTGGGTGAAGACTTCGATATTCGCGGCTTTCACGACACCGTGCTGGCCTCTGGGCCAGTGCCGCTCTCCATTCTCGAGGAGAATGTTGACGATTGGATTGAGGAGGTGGCATCGGGTGGTTGAACAACCAGGTGCGCTGCCTCATATAGCTGTAAGGGAGGTGTGAGGCAGGGACCCAATTTGCTTAATACCCATGCAGTGAGGCCACGTCAGTGGTAGTTCGTCACAACAGCTCCCAAGGTTAGAATGTCTTCGCCATACTATCTTCGATATTACGATCCGCCAGAGCACTTGCAGCGCTATATTCTTGTTCTATTTCATTTTTATAGTACCAAGAAAGACGTCTCTGACCGTAACCCGGGCGCACACCCACAGCTTATCCTATGCCCGCAAGGTACGGGCGGGATGCGGTTTCCCGATGGCCGTTATGACCGGCTTGGCCGGGTGAATTTGGCTGGCGGAATGTCAACCGCCATTCCATTTGACGTGAACGGCCCCTGGCATACTATCGGCGCGACGCTGTCACCGCTTGGCTGGGCGGCGCTTACCGGTGTGCCGCTCAGGGACCATATGGATCGCTTCTTCGATCCTGAGGAGCTTCTCGGGCCAGAGATAACGTCCTTTGCCGACGATGTGAATGAACGTTATCTTTCTGGAGAGTTGAGCGGAGAGGCGACAGGTTACGCCTTGTGCGACTGGATCGCGGAACGCCTCAAGCCAATTAAGCCAGAGCACGAAGCACTGATTGAGCAGACCCTCGATTGGCTCGGCAAATCGCTTAACCCACCGCTTGCAGGCTTATACGAAAGAATGTCCTATTCGCGGCGGCAGACCGAACGGTTGGTGGAGCGGTATTTTGGTTCACCTCCCGCCGCATTGGCGCGGAAATATCGTGCGATCAGAGCCGCAGCTCTGCTGGCTCAACCGAAGCTTAGCGATAGGACGCAGGCGATTATCGCGGCGGCGTTTCATGACAGGCCGCACATGGTGCACGAAATCAGTCGGTACTGTGCTCATACGCCCACTCGGCTTGGGGGGGACGAGGATCCCATCCTTGTCACGCTTTTGCAAATGAAGAACTTTCAAAGGTTGCAGCTGTTCAACAATATTAAGTGAGATCAGTTGCTAACGACTCGCAACAGGCGTTTTCGCCTTGAAACCCCAGAAAAGCGCGCATAAGTGCAAATCCGACAAGACTGGTCTGATTTAACTATGCGCCTATCAAAACTCGCTGATTACGCGGTTCTCACCATGAGCCAGGCCTCTCGCCATTGCGGCGGGCAGCGGGTCAGTGCGGCTGAATTGGCGCAAGAAACGGGCCTGCCAACACCAACGGTGCAAAAACTGGTGAGCAGACTGGTTGGTGCGGGTCTTTTGCGTTCCGTGCGCGGTGCAGGCGGCGGTTTGCAACTTGCCCGGCCCGCGGCGGCGATTACCGTTGCCGACATTGTTGAGGCCGTTGAAGGCCCGATTGCGCTGGTGGAATGTATTGAGGGTGAAGGATGCACGCTTGATCACAGCTGCACCGCTAAGGCTCACTGGCCTCAAGTGAACGACGCGGTTCGCGGGGCACTGGCCAATATTTCTCTGACTCAGCTGGCGGCTACCCAGCTGCCCCAAACACACGCCCTGAAAGAAACAGTATGAGCGAAAACGTTGATCTTGAAGTCTCGGATCGTTCCGAGATGGACCAGGATGCGAAGGATGCAGCGGCGAAAGCGGCTGACTATGAGCATGGCTGGTCAGCTGACATCGACACCGAATTTGCCGAAAAAGGCCTATCGGAAGACACCGTGCGCTTTATCTCGGGCAAAAAGGGCGAGCCTGAGTGGATGCTCGATTGGCGCCTGAAGGCCTTCCGCATGTGGGAGCAGATGGAAGAACCCGACTGGGCCAAGGTTGGTTATCCCAAGATCGACTATCAGGACGCTTATTATTACGCGGCGCCCACGAAAAAGGTAGAGCTCGATTCGCTCGATGATCTCGATCCCGCGATCAAGGAAGTTTACGATAAGCTTGGTATTCCGCTGGGAGAACAAGAGGTTCTCGCAGGCGTCAAGGGCGCAAAGAAAGTCGCGGTCGACGCAGTGTTCGATAGCGTCAGCGTCGCGACCACTTTCCGTGAAGAGCTTAAAAAGGCCGGTGTAATTTTCCTATCGATCTCCGAGGCGATCAAGGAATATCCCGATCTGGTTAAAAAATGGCTCGGCAAAGTGGTGCCGCAGCGTGACAATTACTTCGCGACGCTCAACAGCGCGGTCTTTTCTGATGGCACTTTCGTCTACATTCCAGAGGGCGTGCGGTGCCCCATGGAGCTCAGCACCTATTTCCGCATCAATGCGGAGAACACTGGCCAGTTTGAGCGGACGCTGATCGTCGCCGAAAAGGGATCTTACGTTAGCTATCTCGAAGGCTGCACAGCGCCGATGCGCGACGAGAATCAGCTCCATGCCGCCGTGGTTGAGCTTGTCGCGATGGATGATGCCGAGATCAAATATTCGACCGTGCAAAACTGGTATCCCGGTGATGCCGAGGGCAAGGGCGGGATCTACAATTTCGTCACCAAGCGCGGCCTGTGTCAGGGCGCGCGTTCCAAGATTAGCTGGACTCAGGTCGAAACGGGCAGTGCAGTGACCTGGAAATACCCATCTTGCGTGCTCAATGGCGACAGTTCAGTTGGCGAGTTTTATTCCGTTGCGGTTACAAATAACTACCAACAGGCCGACACCGGAACCAAAATGGTTCATAACGGCCGCAATACCCGCTCAACGATCATTTCCAAGGGCATCAGCGCGGGTAAGTCGAACAACACTTATCGCGGGCTGGTGCGCGTCGGACCGAATGCGGAATCGTCACGCAATTTCACGCAATGCGACAGTCTGCTGCTTGGTGACACCTGCGGCGCGCACACCGTGCCGTATATTGAGGTGAAAAACCCCGATGCGCAGATCGAGCATGAGGCGACGACGTCTAAGATCTCTGACGACCAGCTGTTCTACGCGATGCAGCGCGGGTTGGGCGAGGAAGAGGCGGTTGCACTGATCGTCAATGGCTTTGCCAAGGACGTGCTGAAAGAGCTGCCGATGGAATTTGCAGTCGAAGCGCAGAAACTGCTGGCGATCTCGCTAGAAGGGAGCGTGGGGTGACGAGGGCAGAATTGGCATCCATGCTTCGCCGGTTTGTAGGCGATGAGCCCGATTGCGGAGATTGGGAGTGGGACGATTTTGTATCTGTCCGTGCACAACCAAATCTTGAACCATACCGGCTGAGGTTGTTGGAAGACGTTCATCCACATCTTGGGAAGGAGGATCGCGCGGCCGAGGTTGACGACACTCTGCGCGAAGTAATCGCTGAACTCGAGATATCGACATGACCAACCGCAAGAAACTCGCCCTCAAATCCCCGTCCGAGCAATCGGATGACGCGCCCAACCTCAAAAAGAAGGGCCGCGGTTGGGAGATCTCGGAAAAGCGGCTCGATGCGTTGCACGATCGTGCGCGCGAGATGAAGCGCTTTGCTTCGCCTGCACACAAGGCGCTCGCAGAGCGTTTCGCGAAGGCAGATCTGGGCCGCTACACCTTTAAGCGCTTCGCGGTCATCGGCTCGGCCATCGTCGACTTTGGCTGCCACAATCTCGGCATGGCGATCATGATCGAGGAAGAGGATGCGAACGAGACGATCGACAAACGCCGCGACAAGAGCCTGGAGGCGGTCGGCATTCGCGTGATGCGCATCAAGGCCACCGATATCCTCGAAGATATGGACGCCGTGCTGGAGCGGATCACGCTCGGCATGCGCATGCGGATCGGCGATAAGAAAGAAGCGTACCGCGCGCACCGCGATGCAAACCCTAATCAGGATTATCCCCAAAGGCGCGACCGGCCTGCGCCCAGGGACCGATAAACTTTTCAAAGAGAACGAACCCATGCTGAAAATTGAAAACCTCTCCGCCGAAATTGACGGCAAGCAAATCTTAAAGGGCCTGACGCTGAGTGTTGCGGCAGGCGAGGTGCATGCGATTATGGGCCCCAATGGCGCGGGCAAATCGACGCTGTCTTATGTGCTGGGCGGGCGTCCGGGCTATGAAGTGACTGGCGGCTCAGTCGAATTTATGGGGCAAGATCTGCTGGAGCTGGACCCGCATGAACGCGCGGCGGCGGGCCTCTTTCTAGGCTTCCAATATCCGGTCGAAATTCCCGGCGTGTCGAACGTACAGTTTCTGCGCGAGGCACTCAATTCTCAGCGTAAGGAACGCGGGGAAGAACCCGTTTCTGGCGGAGAATTCCTCAAGCTGGCGAAAGAGAAAGCGGCGCTATTGCGGCTCGATATGGACATGCTCAAACGGCATGTGAATGTCGGTTTTTCGGGCGGCGAAAAGAAACGCTCTGAAATGGTGCAAATGGGTATTCTTGGTCCGCAGTTTGCGGTTCTGGACGAGACCGATTCGGGCCTCGATATCGACGCTCTGCGCGTGGTGGGCGAAGGCATCAATGCGATCATGCGCGCACCCGACAAGGGCGTGCTGCTGATCACGCATTACCAGCGCCTGCTCGACTATGTGAAGCCCGACAAGGTCAGTATTTTGGCGGATGGTCGTATCGTGCAGACCGGTGGTCCAGAGCTTGCATTGCGCCTTGAAGAAGAGGGATATGACGTGGTGATGGCGGATGCCTGAGGCACCTATTCTGGAGCGCCCAACCACGCGTGATGAAGACTGGCGTTATGCCGATGCGGATTTTCTTGCCGGCGCTGCGCCGGAGACGCTCAATCAATGGCGCACGCTCGAAGTTCCCGCAGGCGAGACGCACCGCGAAATCAGTACGCATTCCGGCCCTGACACCGCCGAAGGCATGGTCAATCGCTACCGTGTGCATGTCGGCAAAGGCGGACGCTTCGAGGCGTTCATTGTGCTGGCGGGCGGCAAGTATCAGCGCGCAGAGATCGAGGTGACGCTGGAAGAAGGCGCGCATTTCGAGTTTGGCGGCGTGACCATTGGCGGCGGCGACAAGACGCAGGAATTCGTCACGCGTACGATCCATGCGGCGCCCAATGGCACCTCGAACCAAGTGGTCCGTGCGGTGCAATGGGGCCGCGCAGCGGGCAATTTTCTCGGCCGGATCGAGGTGGTCAAAGATGCGCAAAAAACCGATGCAGCACAAAATTTCCGAGCGATCCTGTTGGAAAAGGGCGCAAGCGCCAATACGAAGCCGGAGCTGGAGATTTTTGCTGACGATGTGCTGTGCGCGCATGGCGCGGCGATTGGCCAGCTCGATGAAATGGCCCGCTATTACATGGCGGCCCGCGGCATCGCCCCTGATGTAGCGCGCAAGCTGCTCGTGCAGGCCTTTATTGGTGATGCCTTTGTGGCCATTGAAGATGATGCGGCGCGCGACCGGATGCTGGAAAGCGCGCTCTCCTATTTGGAGGCAGCGACACTGTGAACGCGCCAGTAAACCTTACCCCGGCAAACGACATCCATGCGGACTTTCCAGGCCTGTTGACCGGTGACGGTGCGCGCTGGCACTATCTCGATACCGCTGCAACGGCGCAAAAGCCTAGGCAAGTGATCGACGTGATGTCGCGCGCAATGGGCGAGGATTATGCCACAGTGCATCGCGGTGTTTATGCGCGTTCGGCGGATATGACGCGGCGGTTCGAGCAGGCGCGCAGCCGTGTGGCGAGCTTTATCAGCGCGAAGAACGATAGCGAGATTGTGTTCGTGCGCGGCGCGACTGAAGGGATCAATCTGGTCGCGCAAAGCTGGGGCGGGATGAATATTGCGGCTGGTGACCGGATTATGCTGAGCCAGCTTGAGCATCACTCCAATATCGTGCCGTGGCAAATGCTGGCTGAGCGTGTGGGCGCGCATATCGACATTTGCCCGCTGACCGATGATGGAAGAATTGATCTCGATTGGCTGGAAGCGAACCTCACCGAGCAGCATAAGCTCGTCGCGCTGGCCCATGTTTCCAACGTTCTCGGCTCTGTTCTGGGTGCAAAACGCGCTGCGAAAGCAGCACACAGCATTGGTGCGAAGATCCTGCTCGATGGCTGTCAGAGCGCACCGCGCATGCGCCTCGATATGGCGGAGCTTGATTGCGATTTCTTCGTCTTCTCGGGCCACAAGCTCTACGGGCCTACGGGCATTGGCGTGCTGTGGGCTCGCGAAGAGCTGCTGGACGCGATGCCCCCATGGCAAGGCGGAGGCGCGATGATCGACCGCGTGACCTTCGCAAAAACAACCTATGGCCCGCCGCCGCAGCGCTTTGAGGCCGGCACGCCGATGATCACTGAGGTGATCGCGCTGCACGCCGCAATCGACTATACGCTTGCTCAAGCGGGCGAGGACGGTATGGCCAGCTTGTACGCCCATGAAAATGCGCTGGTTCGCGAGACGCGTGAGGCGCTTGGCCGGTTCAATTCGATCCATCTGCTCGGCCCAGATAGCAGTGCTGGCATTGTCTCTTTCACCATGGAAGGGGTTCACCCGCACGATCTGGGCACTATCTTAGATGAAGAGAATGTCGCGATCCGCGCGGGCCATCACTGTGCGCAGCCGCTTATGGATCATTACGGCATCCCGGCGACGGCGCGGGCCAGCTTTGGTCTATACTCGACGCAAGATGATATCGCGGCGCTGGTGCGCGGCATTGAACGCACGCAAAAGATTTTCGGCTAGGAATACAAAGAGATGAACAAGCCAGAAAAAGAGAATGAGTTTGTGGCCGCAGAAACGCCGCAAAAGCCGCCGCGCGCGCGGGTTAGCGATGTGGTGGACACGGAACTGGAGCCGGAAACTGCTGGCGAAAAGCTGGAGCGCAAGCGCGATTATCTCGAAGGCTTTTTGCAGAAGAAACCTGAAGGCGATGCGGTAGGCGGTGCGGGCAGCGCGCTGCAACAGGCGGTGATTGACGCGCTCAAAGAGATTTACGACCCGGAAATCCCGGTCAATATCTACGATCTCGGGCTGATTTACGGGGTTGAAGTGTCGGAAGATGCCGATGTCGAGGTGATTATGACGCTCACCACGCCGCATTGCCCAGTGGCTGAAAGTATGCCGGGCGAAGTTGAGCTACGCGCGGCGAGCGTGCCCGGTGTTCGCGATGCAGAGGTTAATCTGGTATGGGATCCACCATGGAGCCCGGAAAAGATGACAGATGAGGCGCGCTTAGAATTGGGAATGCTCTGAGCGGTGCTGGCCTATGCCATCTCACGGGCTGCGAACAGCACCTTCCTCCGCTTCCGGTGCTCACGGACCTTTAGTCCGCTGCGCGCCGGTTCTCGCTCGGTACTATTCTCACTCCATGATATGACAAACCCGCCTACCGCTCAGGAAGCGAATTATGACTGACACGAAAACCCGCGAGATTCCAGCCGCTGTGACGCTCACCAAAGGCGCAGAGGCGCGTATTGCTGAGCTAATGGAAAAGGCACCAGTCGATGCGATTGGTGTAAAGCTGTCGACGCCGCGGCGCGGCTGTTCCGGCCTTGCCTACTCAGTCGATTACGTCACTGAAGAAGTCGCGATGGATGAGAAAATCGTCACCCCCGGCGGTGTATTCTACATTGACGGGGCGAGCGTGCTTTATCTGATCGGCAGCATTATGGACTGGGTAGTCGACGATTTCTCTGCCGGTTTTACCTTTAAAAACCCCAATGCCAAGGGCGCTTGCGGCTGCGGCGAGAGCTTTATGGTCTGATGACCCGTATTGTTGAGCTGACCTCAACACTGGATTGCACAGCGGACGAGGCATGGCATCACGTTGGCTCATCAGCCTTGCTGCATCACATAACGCACCCACTGATTCGGTTTGTGCCGACCAAGGCAACGCCCTTCCCAGAGCGCTGGACCGAAGGCGAATACCGGGCATGGATGCTGTTATTCGGCGTCATCCCAATTGGCTGGCAGGCAATACGGATCAGCTTTCCCGATACCGATGAGCGGGGCACATCCACAGAAAACACGCGCTATTTGCGTGACAATGGTTATGGCCCGTTGATCAAACGCTGGGACCACTGGATCGAAATTGCGCCGGAAGTTGACAAGACCTCGGGCGAGAAGACCCGGTACACGGACCGCGTTTACATCGAGGCAGGCCTACTCACACCGCTCATCGCGGCGTTTGCGCGCATATTCTATGGGCATCGCCAGCGCCGCTGGTGCACGCTCGCCAGCGACAACTTTAGCGCAATATCCTAAGCGTTAGCTCAGGTCTTCAGCCACGCGCTCCAGCAGCTGAATTTCCAGCGCATCAAGCTCGCCATCGGCATCGACCATGCTGCCGAGCCAGTTCTGCTCAGCCTCGGTAACCGCTTCGCCTGCTGCAGCGCGTTCGGTGAAAGAGGAGTTGGTGTCTTTCTTGCCAAAAACCGCGCCGAAGTGATTGTGAACTGCAGGAGCGCTCTTCGCCATCCGGCCAAAGAACTGACCGACACCGCCAGAGGTGTCATTCATGAAATTTTCGAGCTCTTTCATGCGTTCATGCGAGAGCTGCGCATTGGCGGCGGAAAAGCCGCGCAGGTAGTTCGCCACGCCATCAACGAACAGTTTCGGCCATTCCAGCGCGTTGGAAGCTTTGAGCGTTGCATCCTTGATCCGGAACAGCATTTCTGCCTCATACCGGCTCACAGCGGCTGGCCCTTCGCCGCCCGCAGCGAAGACAACGCGGCGTAGGATCGAGCATTCGGTCGTGGTGATGTGACAGCTCTCTAGGGTACCATTGCCGCGCGTTGGCCCCTTGCCATTCAGAACGGCATGTTCGATTTGTTTGAGCGTGTAAACCTTGAGGCTGTCATCGACGTTTTCAGCACGCTCAATAATGCGTACCAGCGCCTCAAGCTCGGCCATGCTTTCGAGCTTTCCATCTGCATCGAGCTGAGCGATCAGCCATGCGGCCTCTTTCGCATCGCACATGTATTTTGGCTCTGTGCCATTCAGCACAAATTCGCGGATCGCCTCGACGAAGAAATCAACCCAATCGTCGCTCGGATCCTTGATCTGATTGTTGATCGTGAAGATCGCCTCGGCTTCCTCGCGCGTCATGATCCCGTCGCCCCAGCCCAACCGGCGCAGTGAGAGGATTTCCTCTGCAGAAACGTGGCCGTCTTCAGCGACAGATTTGGCGAGATTCGCGAATTGCATGCTCATGGTGCGGATTGACCCCCTGAATTGAGGGTCTGCAATGCCACAATACCCTTAAAACGGGGTTACTTCCCGCCTCAATAGGGAGTTTTAGCTGGGTGCAGCGAGGGCAAATCAGCGCCTTAGCGCCGCGACACACGCCCCGCGATTGACCGGCTGCCCATCGCTGGCGCGGCGCGCCTCAACATGGGTTGCACTCGGCTCTTGGCTCGGCTGGAGCGGGTAGAGAAAGACGTCGAGCACGCAGGCGCGCCCGCGAAATTGCAGCTTTAACGCATCGCCTTCGCGCACATTCAGCCGCGGAGGTCCGAAAATCTGAGTGAGGCGCCGCTCGCTTGACCCTATCACACCGCGCAGCCCCGGGGCCTGGAGCACTTGTGGAGCGATAAAGGTGTTGCTCGAAGGGGCGGCCTGCGTGGGCAGCGGAGCGGCGGGCGCAGGCCTATTGGCAGGCGCTGGCTGGCTCACCGGGCGTGATTGCACCGGCGCTCCGGATGGCGCGCCGACACAGCCTGCCAGGCTCGCGGCAATAATCAAGGCGCTCCATTGATGCATCGGAATTCGCTTAGGCAGGCGCATCTTTAGATCCATGGGGGGCAGGCTTTCGGTTATGAACGAGATGGGTGGCGGCAGCTGCGCCCAGAATCGGCGCGAAAAAATTGGCAAATGGCACAGCCAGCAACAGCGCGATGACACCGCCCAATGCAAAACGGTTGAGCCCGTTAATCGGGGTAACTTCGCTATCATCATGTTGATGACGTAGCCACACCATATCTTGCAATTCGCGGCCCAGGAGAAACGCATTAGCGGCCCAGAACACCAGCGCGCTGCCGATGCCAGTGAATAGGAGCAGCAGCGCAATGGGTGCAGCGAGCAAATTGACGCCGAGTGCGCGGGCAGCGGCGCGGATGCTGTGGCGTAATTCCGTCTTGAAGGGTAGGCCCGGCGTATTGGCGTGCCCCGGGTAATGTTTGCACTCCACCGCGCGCACGACTTCATCAGCGAAGAATTGGATCACGGCCAGCGCGATAATACGGAACAAGAGCCATCCGCCAAAACCGACAATTAGCACAGTGATGAGCGTGGCGAAGATCCCAGTGTAATCATCATCGCCCATGGCGCCTGCAAAAGACGTGATTTCCTCCGCCACAACCCACCAGACTAATGCTCCAATTACCGCAAAGATCGCCAGTGTAATGGCGAGCGACTTACCGAGCACTTTGAGAATAGCGGTGTCGCTAAGCTGACCAAAGGCAAGCAGAAGGGCGCTGGGCAGAGACATCATCACTAGGCTGCGACTTGCGTTGAGAGTGCGGCTAAGTCAACGCTACCCTTGGCGTTCTCTCGATCAACCGCTAACGGGCGGCGATGATCTGAACAGATTTCCATTCTTATTAGCAGAAAGTCCGCCTGAAATGACTGAGCCACGTTATGACGTAATCGCGATCGGAAATGCCGTCGTCGATGTGATCGCCTCTTGTGACGACGAGCTGATTGAAGAGCTTGGCCTTAATCGCGGCGGAATGACGCTGGTCGATACGGACGAGGCTAAAACGCTCTATGATGCGATGGGCACTGCGCGGGAGATTTCAGGCGGCTCAGCGGCAAATACGCTGGCGGGCGCGTCCATGTTGGGGCTGCAATGCGCTTTCATCGGGCAGGTAGCAGATGATCAGCTTGGCGAGGTTTTCACGCATGATATGCGCGCAACCGGAATTGACTTCGATACCGCGCCGCGCGCGGGCGACCCACCGACAGGGCGCTGCCTAATCTTCGTGACCCCTGATGGCGAGCGGACGATGAACACCTTCCTCGGCGCCGGGCAATATCTGCCTGCGGCTGCACTGGATGAAGAGCTGATTGCAAGCGCGGGCATCCTCTATCTCGAGGGCTATCTGTGGGATCCGGAAGAGCCACGCCGCGCCATGCGCCGCGCCATTGAGGTTGCGCGCGCAGCAGGCCGCAAGGTCGCCTTCACCGCGAGCGAGAGCTTTGTGATTGATCGCCACGGCGATGATTTTCGCTCAATGATTGAGGACGGCGTGATTGATATCCTGTTCGTCAATGAGCATGAGCTGGCGACGCTGACCGGCGAGGCTGATTTTGAGGCTGGGGTCGCTGCGGTCGCCGGGAAAGTGCCTGTGCTGGTGGCGACGAAGGGCGAAGCGGGCGCGATCGCAATCGCGCATGGCGAGCGGGCGGAAGTTAAGGCCCAGCCGGTTGACAAGGTGGTCGACACGACCGGCGCTGGAGATCAGTTCGCGGCGGGCTTCCTCTCAGGCTATGCCAAGGGTGAACCGCTGGAGCGCTGCCTCGCACGCGGGGCTGTGACGGCGGCGGAAGTGATCAGCCATTACGGCCCGCGTCCTGAAGTCGATTTGAAAGCGCTGGTGGCTGAAAAGCTTGGCTGATTACACGCGAAACATATTGCGCAGGCCAAGGCCCAGTAAGAACAGTAAAATCACAGCTAGGATCGCTTCTATCGCGCCCAATCCGATGGCCCAGTCTGGCGTTGGCATATCCTTGCCGAACAACAGTTCCTCACCTTGAAGCCTTGCAGTGCGGCCTATTGGAATAAACGACAAAATATGGCTTCCGGAATAGGACAAGGCGGTTGAAAAGCTGGTCGCTTCCACATCGCGCCAGTTGTAGAACAGGTAGCCGAAACTCGACCATAAGGCGAGGAGCCAGCTGAATGGGCGAAAAACGCTTCGGCCATAATCACCCAACGCCCAATAGAGCGTCTGTCCCGCGTTTTGCACCCAATTCGTTTCGTGACCGCGTCGTGTTCGGATTTCCTGGACGTGAAATTCCAGAGCTTTTGCATGATTGCGATTGTTGAGCGCCAATTCCTTCAAGCGACGAAATCTCTGACTGTCTTCCTTCTCTTTGGCATTGCAGGCCCAGCGCCAGACGGGCTCACTACCGGCGGGCATGCCTGACCAATATCGGCTAGCGAGCACTGCCCAGCGCGGCATCGGACTAGCTTCAAATTCGCAGATTACATCATTCAGCACTACATTGTGAGATATTTTGGTGCGCCTCAGGTCAAGAGGGCACCCCATTTTTCCCGTGTGGGAGAAGGTAAAGAGCTTTTCAAAGCTCGATCCATGGAAGGAGAAAGTGGGCACTTCTTCTAAGCCTGTGAGCTCATAGAATCTTATGGCTTCCCCGAAGGTACAATTCATAAAACCGACCTTCGTTTTATGAAACGCAGTGGCGTAGAATAGCACCCTAGCCTTTTCGAAATTGGCGTTACTAAAACTTAATATACCTTCTCCGAAAGCCGTCTCGAAGCAGCGAATGATGCTCTTGCCAAAATCCACATCATTGAAAATTATCTGACCGTTTCCGAACTGAGCTTGGTCAAAGTTGATTTCGCTCTGTCCGAACTTAGCCCGCATAAACGTGATATGACCAGCGTGAAAAGTAGCACCCGAAAAGTTGATCCGCCCATTTGGAAAGTGGTAGCCAGAGAAGTTTACGTGTCCGGCCTCTCCGTTGTGATCTGAGCTACTTCCAAACTCCTGACTAGAAAAATCGACATTGGCATTCGGGTTCTCTTCAACCCAGGCATTCCACGCCTCTTTGCCTTCGCGCCAGAGCGCCATAGCCTCATCGCTGGCTAAAATTACGTATTGGGAGGTTTCAGTTTTCGCCATATCCTTGTTAGGCTAGTCTCAACCGATTATCCGCTCAAGCCAGCCTACTACTTACCCTTTTCTTTCCGCGCCCGCTCAAACGCCTTTTTGAACATCCCTTCACTGCCCTTGCCGCGCAGCAAATATGGTCCGACCAGATAGGCGGGTGTCCCGCGCAAGCTCATGCGGAAGGCGGATTTGTGGGTTGCGCTGAGCGCTGCGTCCACGGCTTCGCCATGTTCGGCCAGGTCACTTTGGGCTCTGTTCCAGTTCCCGCCCGCCTGTTCCAATGTGCGTTGAATGCCTTGCGGTGAGAGAGCTGCGCTGGCGAGCAACTCGGTATGGAATGGCGCGAACACGCCTTGCCTATCAGCGGCCATCGCCAGCCGCGCGGCGCGTTCTGAAGGCGGGCCGAATACTGGCCAGAGCCGGTAGACGATCCGCACATTGCCATCCTCTTCCGCTGCCCGTTCCAGCTCCGGGTCGGAGATACGGCAAATTCCGCATGCGTAATCAGTGAAAACCATGACGGTCACATCGCCATCCGGGCTGCCGCCCACGGGATATCCCTCTTCGGCCAAGATACGCTCAGCCCAACCAAATTCGGAGAGATCCTCGCCGGTAAAGACCGATTGGCGTAGCAATACGGACATGGCGAAGCCCACTGCGACAAGCCCGGCCAATATCAGCGCCTGACGCGGTCCTCTTGGCTTTGAGCGAGTTTCGGTCACGTGTCTTATTGAGCCTCGCGCGCGACTTCGCGATATCCGATGTCGCGGCGGCAGAAACCGTCAGCAAACTCGATCTTGTCGAGCGCGGTATAAGCGTTCGTCTGTGCCTCTGTGACGCTGCTGCCCCGGGCCGTTACATTGAGCACGCGGCCGCCGGAGGACACCAATTGCTCGCCATCCAGCTTGGTGCCAGCATGGAAGACTTTCGCGCCGTCTGCTTCCGCAATGCCCAGTTCAATCACGCCGCCCTTTTTGGGCGTGCCGGGATAGCCTTCTGCGGCCATCACAACGGTCATGGTAAAGTCATCAGAAAGTACTGGCGCAGCGACTTCGCCCAATGTCCCATTCGCGCAGGCCAGCATCAGTTCGACCAGATCGCTTTCCAACCGCATCATCAGCACTTGGCATTCTGGATCACCAAACCGCGCATTATATTCGATCAATTGCGGGCCACTCTCGGTCAGCATGAAGCCAGCATAGAGCACGCCGGAATAGGGATTGCCGTCGGCCGCCATCATCTTGACCGTCGGCTCGATAATCTCTCGCATGGCTTGTTCTTGCAATTCGTCCGTCAACACTGGAGCAGGCGAATAGGCGCCCATCCCCCCCGTATTGGGACCAGTGTCGCCTTCGCCTACGCGTTTGTGATCCTGCGCAGTGCCAATCGGGACGATTGTCTCGCCATCAGTGATTGCGAAGAAGCTCGCCTCTTCGCCGCGCAGAAATTCTTCAATGACAACCTCGGCGCCGGCATCGCCGAATTTGCCATCGAACATATCGGTGAGCGTCGCTTCCGCGTCCTCTCGCGTTTCGGCGATCACCACGCCCTTGCCTGCTGCGAGCCCGTCCGCCTTGAGCACGAACGGCGCATCAAAACGGGTCAGCGCGCCAAGCGCCTGCTCCAATGAGCTGGTGCGGACATAGCCCGCCGTTGGGATATCTGCCCGCGCGCATAAATCCTTGGTGAAGCCTTTGCTGCCCTCCAGCTGGGCGGCCTCTTTCGAAGGGCCGAACACGGGAATGTCTGCGGCGCGCAAACTATCGCCCAGCCCATCGACCAGCGGTGCCTCCGGCCCAATCACAACAAGGCCAATGTCGTTTGTGCGGCAGAACTGGGTCACTGCATCATGATCGCCCGCATCCAGCGGAACGCACGTCGCTCCCTCCGCAATGCCCGGATTTCCGGGGGCAGCGTAGAGCGCGCTGCAAGTGGGGGATTGCGCCAGCTTCCAGCTAAGCGCATGTTCGCGCCCGCCCGATCCAAGCAACAGGATATTCATGCCCGCCAATTCCTTCTCCGACGATGATGATAGCGAAAAAGGCCTCGTAGCGCGGGAAGCTGCGGGCGACAACGCGCAAGCCTATTCGATCAGCGAGATTTCCGCGCGTTTGAAGCGGACGGTCGAAGATCAGTTTGGTTTCGTCCGAGTTCGGGGAGAGATTTCGCGCGTATCGCGCCCGCGTTCGGGGCATGTCTACACTACGCTGAAGGACGAAAAAGCCAATCTCGATGCGGTTATCTGGAAGGGAAATGCGGCGCGGATGAGTTTCGAGCCTGAGGAAGGGCTAGAGGTCATCGCGACGGGCAAGCTCACCACTTATCCTGGGCAATCGAAATACCAGATCGTGATTGAGCGGATGGAGCTTGCCGGAGAGGGCGCGCTGCTAGCCTTGCTGGAGAAAACCAAAGCGCGGCTCGAGGCAGAGGGGCTGTTCGCGCCTGAACGCAAGCGAGCGCCGCCCTACTTGCCGCGCACAATTGGCGTCGTGACCTCGCCCACTGGCGCGGTGATCCGGGACATTCTGCACCGGCTGGCGGATCGTTTCCCTAGCCGCGTGATTGTCTGGCCAGTGCTGGTTCAGGGCCAAGGCGCTGCCGAACAAGTTGCGGGCGCGGTGCGCGGATTTTCAGAACTGCCCGAGGGGCACGGCGACCGGCCCGATCTGGTTATTGTCGCACGCGGCGGCGGCTCGATTGAGGATCTGTGGGGCTTTAATGAAGAGGCGGTGGTGCGCGCTATCGCCGATTGCACCATCCCCACGATCAGTGCGGTTGGGCATGAGACAGATACGACTTTAGCGGATTTCGCCGCAGACCGCCGCGCGCCAACACCCACAGCAGCGGCGGAAATGGCGGTGCCTGTTCGCGCGGAACTTTCCGCGACGCTCGGCGATTTTTCCGCCCGCTCTCGCAGTGCGATCCTGCGTCCGGTGGCGCTTGGCCGCGAGCGGCTGACAGCGCGGGCAGAGCGGATGCCCAAGCCCGAAGTCTTGCTGCAACCTCAAGCGCAGCGGCTGGATGATATGGCGGAGCGCTTGCGGCGCGGGCTGATGGACCGGGCGGGCAAAGGGCGCGAGGCTTTGGGGCGCTTGCGGCTATCGCCAACCGTGCTGCAACGGGGATTGCGCGATGGGCGACAGGCCTTGGCGGCGCAGCGGCTGGACCCTGCATTGGTCCAGCGCAAAATAACGCAGAGCCGCGAAAAACTGGCAGGTCAGGCGCGGCTGGCCGAGCAATTGCACCCTGATCGCCCGCTGGCGCGCGGCTATGTGCGGGTGATGAGCGAGGCGGGCACGACACTGACGGACAAGGCGCAAGCTGCGAAAGAAGCGGCGCTGACGCTCAAATTCCGTGATGGTGATTTGAGCGTTACAACAGGCGACGCGCCACCCACACCGAAAAGCCCGCCGCCCAAGCAAAAAAAGCCCAGGAGCAAGGCACCTATTCAGCAAACTGACACAGGCGGCGTGCAAGATGATTTGTTCGGATAGCAACCCCTTGCTAAGGGAGCGCATATGTTGATGTCATCAGATAAAAAATCGGCTGGCGGCGAGGCAAAGCTGCAATATGGCCCTAATGGCTTTCGTGTGCTGCGTGCAGGCCAGCATGTCTTCTGCGCAGTGAGCGGCGAGGCTGTGCCGCTGGAGGAGCTGCGCTATTGGAGCGTGCACTATCAGGAACCTTATGCGAGCGCGGAAATGGCAACTGAGCGGCTTAAGCCGTGATCACAAGAGCGGCGATGTCATCGGCCTGCGCCTTCGCTTGTTTAGGGCTTGTGACGGCATGCGTTCCCGCCGCCGCTGAGCCGGAAGTAGCAGCCGATACGGCATCAGTTAGCCCGCCTCCGGCTATACGGACTATTGCGGTGCCCCCACCACCAGTACCGCCTGAACCTGAACCCACTCGCCCCGCCGATTTCGTTTACTCGGGCGAGCTCACGCAAGGCGGCTGGATCAAGGGGCAAGTACCTTTCGGCACCAGAAACGCATTTCTCAATGACACCCCGCTGGAGCTCGACAGTTCGGATAAGTTCTTTGGAGCATTTGATCGCGATGCAGGCGGCGAGGCGGTGCTACGCGCGGAAATGGAAGATGGCAGCGTCAAGACCAAGACGCTCACCATCACGCGGCGCGAGTGGAATATTCAGCACGTTAATGTGGCTAAGCGCCCCAGCGGGTCGAGCGAGGCATGGTGGAAGCGGCGCGAACCGGAATGGCTGGCGATTAAGGCTGCGCGTGAGAAACTGACCGGCGCGACTGGCTTTAGTCAGGATTTCATCTGGCCGGTTAAGGGCCGTATTTCGGGGCATTTCGGTCGCCAGCGTATCTATCGCGGCGGGGAGGCGGGCAGCTATCATAGCGGAATTGATATTGCGCCGGGGCACGGCGTGCCTTTTGTCGCGCCTGCTGACGGCGTTGTTGTGCTCGCGCGGACTGGCTTCAGCCTCGAAGGCGGTCTGATTATCATTGATCACGGCGGCGGGCTGAACAGCGCGTTTCTACATGCTTCGAAACTGATGGTGGAAGAGGGCGATCAGGTGCGTCAAGGTGAACATATCGGCAATGTAGGTTCCACCGGACGCTCTACCGGCCCGCATTTGCATTGGGGTCTGAAATGGCGCGAGGCAAGGCTCGATCCTCTGCTCTTTGTCGGCCCAATGTAAGATATAGGCCTAGCGCTACCATGCGCCGCAAACGTTTGCTTCTGACACTGTGTGTTGCGCTTGGTTTAGCGCCGGGGACCTTTGTGCGCACGCCGATGCCAGAGCCAGACTTTTCCTCCGGTCTTACCCTGACCGACCTTGCATTGGAGGAGGTGCAGATTGGGCCATTCGCGCTCGAAGGCGCATGGCATCTCACCAGCGAAAACGATCATTTTGGCGGTTACTCCGCGCTCCTCTATCGTCCCGATGGACGATTGCTTGCGGGCAGCGATGCGGGGCGATTGCTCTCGCTTACTCCACCTGACGAGGGCGATTCAAAGGCGGTTTTTGGCGCCTTTCCGAACGCCGAAAACCGCGACAAGCGCGATGTCGATCTGGAGGCAATGACGCAGGACACTGAAGGCGGAACGTTATGGGCTGCTTATGAGCGCTCCAATGCGATTGATCGCCATGCCGATTTCACGCAAGTCGGCGAGCGCGCCACACCGAATGAGATGGCGCTCTGGAGCGAGTTTTCAGGGCCAGAGGCGATGGCCCGCCTTGCTGATGGCCGCTTTATTGTGCTGGCTGAGCAACGCACCCGGTTTGGCGGAGACAGTCATGAGGGACTGCTTTTTCCGAGCGATCCGTTAACTGGAGCAGAGCCGCTGGTTTTTCAGCTCGCGACGCCCGATGAAATGCGCCCGGTCGACATGGTGCCGGTGCCCGATGGCCGCGTGCTGATCCTATTGCGCAATTATGATCTTCTGCCTTGGCCCAGCTGGCATGTGGTAATTGCTGTGGCGGATCCCGGTGAAATAGAAGAAGGCGAAAACTGGCCGATCGAGGTGTTTGCGCGGCTAGATGCCCCCATTCCGCCGGATAATTATGAGGGGATTGCGCTTAAGCAGCGAGCCGATGGTGCATGCGATATCTGGCTGATCTCAGACGATAATTTCAGCCTCTTTCAGCGGACGCTTTTGCTGAAACTCAGCTGGGCGGATTGTTTTTAGAGCGGGTGGTTAAGCTTCAAACAATGGCTCAAAAGCAAAAAGGCGCGCGAGTACGCCTCGCACGCCCTTTTTTGCGCCCATCAAAACTGATGCGCGATTAAGCGGCTTCGGCAGCAGCTTTCTTAAGCTCGCGCTTCACCTTGACGGCGCGCGGCGACAGTTTGTCGTCGCTGGTCTTGAGCAGCCAATTGTCGAGACCGCCATTATGCTCAACCGAGCGCAGGCCATTCGTTGACACGCGGAACTTAAAACTGCGGTCCAGCTTTTCGCTCAGCAGCGTTACATTCTGCAAGTTAGGCAGAAAGACGCGTTTGGTCTTGTTATTGGCGTGGCTGACATTGTTGCCGACTTGGCGGCCTTTGCCGGTAAGTTCGCAAATACGCGACATGATAAATCTCGTTCGTTCACAGTTGCAGGCCGCCAAAGATTCGCTGGCCCAGAAGCTCGGGTTGTCCCGGAAGAGCGCGCGCATAACTGCGCATACGCGAATCGTCAAGCAAATCCCCAACCAAGAAACAGACTAAAGCGCATTTGCGACTACCGATGAGGCAGGGTAACGCGCGATGCGATGAGCACTTGGCCAATCCCCGAACCTATGCAGCGCGCACTAGCACTGGCCAGCGAGGCTGCTGTGGCGGGCGAAGTGCCGATTGGCGCGGTGGTGGTCAAGGATGGGGCAATCATTGGCGAGGGGCGCAATGCCCCGCGCGAAGGCCATGACCCGACCGCGCATGCGGAGATTATCGCCATTCGTTCCGCTGCTAAAGCGCTTGGCAATGAGCGACTTACGGATTGCGAACTATGGGTGACGCTGGAGCCTTGCGCTATGTGTGCGGGCGCGATTGCGCATGCGCGGCTTGCGAAGCTCTATTACGGCGCGAGCGACCCCAAGGGCGGCGGGGTGGAACATGGCGCGCGTGTTTTTGAGCACCCTCAAGCGCTGCACCGGCCTGAAGTCTATGCGGGCATTGGTGAGAGCGAGGCGGCAGAGCTGCTGCGCGGGTTCTTTGAAGAGCGGCGGTGAGGCTGGGCCAAATAGGTAGACATTCTTATTGGTGTCCAGCATCATGCAGCCCGGGGCATCGATAACAGGATATCAGGGCAGGGAGTTCTGGCATGGTCCGTGCGTTGTTTGCTATCGTATTATCGCTGACTTTAGGCGCGCCGGCAGCGCTGGCTGGCCCCGCGGCGGTCGCGCCAGAGGGCTGGCAAAGCTCGCAGCGCGGAGATCTGACCGTCTACCGATCTGCCAATGGCCGCGAAGCGATGCTGTTCCGCGAGATTGCCGACGTCACAGACCCGGTGGCGGCGGTCAAAATGATTGCGGACGGCCTGACGCAGCACGCCGACGCTGTCCTGGTGTCTGAACCGGGAAGTCAGAGCCAAGTTGCGGTTCATGATCTTGAGTATGAGCGGCGCAATGTCGTGATGCGCGGCAAGGTGATCGGTGTGCGGCAAGCGAGCGGTGTGTTCCTCGCGCTAGCCCATTTTGCGCCCAAGTCTGAGCCGGGGTTGGCTGGCAGGATGGCGACCAGCATCGAAAAGATGGCGGCTCTCTCTGGCGGATCCAGCGTAACGCCTACTGCGCGGCAGACCCCCGTTCGCACTGCGGCGGAGCGCTCCAGCCCGACTGCCACAACTGGCCCTGCGGTTTCACAGGTCCTGTTTGATCTTAAATATAGCTACGGCGTTGGCGGGGCTGTCTACCCGACGTATAATCTCGTCGCGCTGCTTGAGGGCGGCTGGGCGGCAAAACTCGGCAGCTTTGCGGTGGATAGCATCAATATGTCGGCGCTTCCCCGCAAAGATGTTGGCACATGGCAACGAGCCGGAGGCGAATACCGCGTGCGCTGGCAGAACGGTAAAAGCTCAGATCTGAAGCCTACTGTTGGACCACCAAAGCCGTTGCCTTCCGCGCAGTTTTTGTCCGGCACGTATCAAGCCATTGGTGGCGGCGGAAATACCGCGCTTGGTGGGCAGACACTCGTCGCGGAGGTCAAACAGTTTACTTTCCGCAGTGACGGCACATTTTCTCAAGGCAGCACCAAATCTGGCAGCGCGCCGCGCGTTGCGGCCGGGGCAAGATCGAGCACTGCTGGCCGCTGGAGCCTTGATGGCCCCAATTTGACTTTGCGCTATGGCAATGGGCGGGTGTTGCGAACCTCGGTCTTCTATAGCGCCTCGCGCAAACGCAGTGCCAAGGGCGGTCAATACGGCGTCGTGTGGATTGGCGGCGAGGATTACAGACGGGTGCGATGACGCACCCAGAAAGAGATGCTCTATGAGAATAGTGCCACTTGCAGCCGCAGCAGCGCTCTTGGCCGGATGTTCGGCCCAAGCTGAGCCGACACCATCGGAACAGGCATCATCTGAGGGCGCGCAACCAACTCAATTCGAGGGAGCTGGGCCGGTCACCCTTGTCTTCGTCGTTGATCCTGACTTTGTCGGGGTGGTGATCGAATCGCCCATGGCCAATTACGGGGTCGCCTCAAATCTGGCTATTCCGCCTGAGAACCACGGCGTCCCCGAATTTGACGACTACAATGACCTGCGCGACGAACTTTCGCGCGCCATCGCGGACGAAATCGACGACATTGAACCCTCTATCGGGTCCAAGTTTGCATTCAATCAGACTGCGGGCTGTTCTTATGATGAAGGAAGCGAATCGATCGTTAAGAGAGATGGGCAGTGGATGGTCACTTTCGACATCGAGTTTGCCTGCCGCCAGCCAGCCAATTTGCAGGACGTGTCGGTCAATCTGTTCGATATGGGCGGATTTTCCAGCGGAACTGCCAAAGTCGTTAATGGCGATATCGAGGCGTCATTTGAGATCGACGGCATCAACCGCAAAGTGGACTTGAACTAAGCTGCGGGCCGATTTCATTCACCTCGAATACAAGCTGAAACGATATATTGCTGCATCAGAGGTGGTGAATTTGCATAAAGTTAGACGGTCCGCAAAGGTGAATGTGTTGAGTATTGGTGCGATGTGCGCCTGCGCGATGCCTATCGCTGCGCATGCAAGCAGCGAGGCCTCGCCAAAGCCCGCCGATGCCTTCAGTTTGGATCAATGGAAAATAACGCTCCCCTCTGACGATAATGACGATGGTAAGCCTGACGAGATCAGCGTCGCAAAGCTTAGCAAATTTTCACATCCCAACTTCTTCTATCTCGATAGCACCGGGGGCATGGTGTTTGCAGCGCCTAATAAGGCGCCAACCACAGCCAATTCGACAAACACTCGTAGCGAACTGCGCCATATGCTGCGCGGTAAAAACACACGCATCGGCACGCATGAACCGGCAAACAACTTTGCTGTTGAAGCGCGGAAGGGTTCGGACAAATTCGGCTCGGTTGGCGGAAAGCTAGAGGCCACTCTCAAGGTTGACCACGTTTCGACCGCGGCGGGCGATCCCGACAAACGCTCAGCCTACTCGGCGGTCGTCGGGCAAATTCACGCTGTGAAGCATAAGAGCACAAGAAGCGGCTTTGGGTACGGCAATGAACCGATAAAAATCTACTATAAGAAGTTCCCTGAGCACGAGACTGGCTCGGTATTTTGGACTTACGAACTCAACCTTGCAAAAGACAACCCGGACCGAACAGATCTGGCTGTGCCGGTGTTCGGCTATGACTGGGACGGCCGGCAAGATCCCGGCGAAAGCGGCATCGCTTTGGGGGAAGAATTTAGCTATACGATCAACGTTCATCGCAACACGATGTACCTGACGTTCCACAATGAGCGCCTCGGCACCGTGCGACACGTGCGCAGTCTGGTCCGCCCAGCAAACACGCTAGACAACCCTTACGCTTACGCGGGCGATTCGCTCTATTTCAAAGCGGGCATTTACAACCAGTGTAGCACCCGCAGCGGCAAATCGATGTGGTACGCAGGCTGTCCGGGTACCGGCGATTGGAAGGCTGACAAAGCCAATGGCCATTATGCGCAAGCTACGTTTTCACGGCTTGTGGTTGGGGCCTCGACACCGCCAGCCCAGTCTGGTGCCTCGAGTGCAAGTAATGGCAGCTGGTAAGCCATTCAAAGCCCCCGCCAGATTTTGACCCGCGTACCGTCTTTTGGCCCAAACCGTCCGCGATCGCACGCGGTCGGCATAAATCGCTTATTGTAGCAAAGTCTGAGCTCCTGCAGCCAGCCGCGCTGGTTGATCTTGATGCCGATTGCCTGCCGCCGCCCCTTCCAGCTGGGGTTTGCGACAAGAAACCACTCACGCAGATCGCCTGCGGTAAGGCCATCCTTGCGCGACAGCCGGTCAAAATCGGGAAAGCGTAGCGAATCGTATAGGATGCGCGTGACCTTGAAATAGGTTTCGGGACGCGGGACCATACAGCTGCCGTGCTTGGCCCATTGCCGCGCGGCCAGACGCGTTGACGGCATCATGCACAGCGCGCCCGCGATCTGCGCGCCGGTGGGGCGCGGCGCTGCCCCACCCGAGCGTGACCCGCACCATTGCGGCCAGCTATTCCCGCTATTGGGCCAGAGCCCGTGGACGACCATGCCAAAGCGGCCATTGCGGCCCGAACATTGGAGCGCATGCGCGCGTTGCCCCTCGCGCGGTTTGCAAAACTCCGGGCTCCAGCTCAGCGCCAGCGTATAGCCCGTGACGGGCAGACGCCGAGCGGGTCCGCGCTGCTCAATGCGGGGCGCCTCGGTCACTTGGGGCATGCGGCATTGATAGGCCTGCGCATTGGCTGCGCCGGGCATAAGCGCGGCAAGCGCGCACACCAGCCACAAAAACTGGCTCGCTTTCACTTGATATCGACGCCCCGCTCAGGTTTCTCAATTGGCTCACCCCGCAGCGATGCGAACCATTCCTTCGCGTCTGGGCGGAACAGGAAATAGACTGCGGCAAATTGCATCGCGGTGAGGATCAAGGCGACCCCCGCTGCGACCATGTTCATAGTGGCGAGGCCTGACGGCAGGAAGAGCAGGCCGCCAACAAGAAAGACCACCAAGATCCACTTCACCACTTCAATGCCCTTTCTGGCGACCAGAAACCACAGCAGCAGATTGATGGCGATGCTGAACACCATGGTCCCAATGACAAACCCGGTTCCAAAGCCATATTGGCTCATGGCTGGATCGGCATTGAGCTGAGCGACAGTTTCACTCAGCGATAGCGCGCCGTTAATCGCGCCGATGGCGAGCGATGTCAGATAAAGCTGCTCGAACCAGATGATGGATTGTGGCCGCATGGATTACCCCCGTTGATAGCCTGGTAAATCTAGCCCGCACTTATAGCGGTGTGAAGTCCAGCCCAATATCTGCCGCTGGTGCGCTCTGAGTGAGGCGCCCGACCGACACGAATTGCACGCCGGTGGCGGCCTTGGCCTTGATCGTGTCCAGATTAATCCCGCCGCTGGCTTCTGTGGGTACGCGGTCCGCCACCATCCCCACCGCCTCGCGCAGTGTATCGGGCTCCATATTGTCGAGCAGCAACCGGGTTGCGCCGGCTTCCAGCGCAGGTTCAATCTGATCGAGCCGGTCCACTTCGCAAATGATCTCTTTTACCCCGGCGGCGACTGCGCGGCGCACCGCTTCACCGACGCTGCCCGCGACTGCCACGTGATTATCCTTGATCATGGCTGCATCCCACAATCCCATGCGGTGATTGCTCGCGCCGCCTTGACGTGTGGCGTATTTTTCAAGGTGGCGCAGGCCGGGAATGGTCTTGCGCGTGTCGAGGAGCGTGCAGTCTGCATTGTCCATCGCAGTGACATATTCGCGGACCATGGTGGCAATGCCGGAGAGGTGCTGGACGGTGTTAAGCGCGCTGCGTTCCGCGGTCAGCAAAGCGCGCGCATTGCCGGTTAGCCGCATTAAGTCTGTGCCCGGCGCCGCCACGTCGCCATCTTGGGCGAGCAGTTCGATTTCTGCGGACGGGTCCAGCGCACGGAAGAAAGCCTCTGCCACAGGAAGCCCGGCGACGACGATAGGATCGCGGCTGTCCATGACGCCCGCAAACCGCGCGTCGGCAGGGATCACGCTTTCAGAGGTGACGTCATGCCCGCCGCCGGGCAGCCCCTCGCCTAAGTCCTCTGCAAGTGTGCCGCCAACAAAACGGTCAAGGTCAAAGCCGGGGAGAGTGAATGTGGTCATCGAGGCTCCTTACCCGTTGGTGTCCAGCAAAGTCGAGACACGCGTGAGTCTTTGTCTCCGCAAAGATTTTTGTTCCGCGCACCCACCTCCGTGGGTGCGTCCTCGGTGCAGATCCTCCGCTTCGCTACGGGCACCTACGGGCGGCCCTTGGCCTTGCGGGCCACTGGTCGTGGCCCGTGCTCCGCGACCAAGCCGACCCCCGTGATCAGGACTGTTCCGGCGAGCGATCAGCGAGCCGCAAGCACGACTGTGCGTCCGCAGCGGCGCGGACTTGTCCGCTGGCCGCGAGGATATCGCACGCCGGAGGGCGTGCGGAACCAAAAAATCAATAAATCAATGCACAAACCTTGCCACAACATCGCGGTAACTGCGCGAGACTTTCACCTCGGCCCCGCTTTCCAGCACCAGGAAACATTCGCCATTGGTGTGCGGTTTAACTTGGCGAACTTGGTTGAGATTGACGATTGTAGAGCGATGCACGCGCTGGAAATTGCGCGGATCAAGCCGCCGCTCGAGATCTTTCATCGTTTCGCGCAGGACCAGCGAATTGTCGCCCGTGTATATGCACATATAATCGCCCGCAGCCTCAATATGCTCAATCGTATCGACTTCGACGCGGAAGATCTGCCCGCGATCCTTCACATTTATAAGCTTTTCAAACCGGCTCGCGGTTTCGCCTTCGTCTGCGTTATAATCTTGCGCGGCATCCGGGGCCACTTCAGCCAGTACATTCAGCAGTTTCTCTGCCTCTTCCGATGACTTCTTCTCAGCCAGGCGCTGCCGCACGCGCTCAATCGTATCAGCGAGCTTATCCTCATCGACCGGCTTCATCAGATAATTCACCGCATTCGCCTCAAACGCGCGGATCGCATGCTCTTGATAGGCGGTCACAAACACGAAGAGCGGCGGGTCGATTTCCATCGCGCCTTGGACCACGGAAAAACCATCAAAGCCCGGCATTTGAATGTCGAGAAAGACCAGATCGGGCTTCTTTGTTTTGATTGCTCGGATCGCCTCGCGCCCGTTCTGGCAGGTGTCGATAATGTCGATATCGTCGAAATTCTCGAGCCGCAGCTGCAGGCCCTGAATGGCTAGTTTTTCATCATCAACGAGTAATGTGCGAATGGTCATAGTGACTTTCCTGCGCTTTGTGGAACCGGTTCGCGTTCGGCAACGCTCGCTGGTTCAGGGTGCGATCCCTGTGGGTGACCCTGTCTTCGTATCATCCCGCCCCCCGGCGCGATATCCCCTTCTGTTTCATAGGGTATATCGATCAGTACTTCAAAGCCGCCGTCTTCCGGCGTGCGAATCTCAAATGTATGCGTGGGGCCATAAGCCTGCGCCAAACGGTCGCGGATGTTGGCCAGCCCGACGCCCGTTGAGCCTGTACGGCGCGATTGCTCAGCCATGGCCATCGCACGGCTTTGCGCGTCACCCCAAGCGGTACCTTGGGCGATGCCCGGACCGTCATCAGCAACCACCATCCGCAATCTGCCGCCAAAAATCCGCGCAGTGAGCGTGATCATCGCGCCGTCCATTTGCGGGGTCACGGCATATTTGATGGCATTTTCAACTAAGGGCTGGAGCAGCATGGCAGGGATTTGCGCTGTCGCTGCTTGTTCATCCACTTCAAAGTTTGTCTGGAGCCGGTCTTCAAACCGCATCCGCTCAATATCGAGATAGAGTTTCAGTGTCTCGACTTCCTGCGCAACCGTCACCTTGCCGGTCGGCTCGGTAATCAGCGTATGGCGCAAAAAGGAGGAGAGACGGGTCAACATGGCATTTGCGGGTTCTGTCTGTTTGAGCAAAACCAGAGTGCTGATGGAATTCAATGTGTTGAACAGGAAATGCGGGTTGAGCTGATAGCGCAGCATGGCGAGTTGAGCGCTGGTGGCCTGCATTTCGAGCCGAGCGAGCCGATCTTGCTGTTCTTCGACCTGCACGAAGAAGTTGATCGCATAGTAAAGCGCTGACCATGCGCCCAGCAGCGTGAGGTCGTAAAAATAGATCCCGACAAACAGCAGCACGAAATTGCTATCCGTGTCCTGGCTCGCCAGATCCAGCACCCAGCTATCGATAAAGGCATATATTCCGACCGCAATAGCCAGTGTCACGCCGGTTAGGCCCCAAGTGATGACTGGGCGCTTCCCAATTAGATTGCGATAAATGACGGAGAGAACCAAGCTCAGCGAAAACCCCGTAATCGTCGCAATAAGAATGATAATCAGGCGATCTGGCGGCTGGCCGTTGGCGATTGCCGAGACAGCGCGTAGCAGAAAAGCACCGCCCCAGCCGACCAATTGCAGCATCCAGAAGGCCCTGTTCTTATTCGCGAAGAACGGCGTTGGTGTGATCGGCAAAACGGCCATTACGCTTTCTCTTAGACGAATTGCAGTACGAAACGCCAGCCGTTACACTGCGCCCGAAACGGTAAAGCGAAGGAGAGTCGCGATGAGTGCCATCGACACTAAAGAAGAGAGCCGCGCCAAATTTACGGAGATGAAAGAAGGCACGGCTGAGGACTGGGCCATCATTGGCGGCGAATACCGCGAGTTTGCCAAGGATTTGCCGGACCGCGTGCTCGATCATTTGCGGCTGCTCGATGGCGATTTTGGTGGCTTCCCAGTCGACCGGCTGGAGCATTCGCTGCAAACTGCGACCCGCGCACACCGCGATGGCCGCAGCGAGCAATATGTGGTGATGGCTCTGCTGCATGATATTGGCGATACGCTGGGGTCCTATAATCACCCCGAAGTGGCCGCCGCGATCCTCAAGCCGTTTGTGACAGAGGAGCTGCATTGGATTTGCCAGAACCACGGGGCGTTCCAAGGCTATTATTACTTCCACCACCTCGGCATGGACCGCAATCTGCGTGATAAATATGCGGGCAATCCTTATTATGATGCCTGCGCGGAGTTCTGCGAGAAGTATGATCAGGCTGCCTTTGACCCTGGATACGACAGCGAGCCACTGGAGTTTTTCGAGCCGATGGTACGCCGGGTGATGGCCGAGCCACTAGCCTCGATTTACAAATCAGCACTTGAGGATGAGGCGGCTTAGTATTTGTGCGTTGCGCGGCCTATTGGTCGCGTGAATACCCATCGGTAGATTGGACGAATTCTTGCGACCAGTCGGCGCGTCCGGTGCGAGCAATTGCATCTTCGACCAGCGCAATCTCAGCCTCGATATATTCGAGCCGCTCGTCCCAGCCATCATGCGTGCGCTTGCGGAAAATTCCGCCGCTGTGCTTCGGGCCCCATTGCTTCATAAAGCGTGCGGCGGCCCACGGATCATAGCCTGCATTGGCGAGCAGCCACGGCATCAGCCGGTCGGCATCACGCTCGGTCAGGCGGATGAACTTGCGCTTGCGCCCCAGCTCGTCAAGCAAAGCGCGGTGGCCCAATAGATTATGCGCCAGCTCATGCGCGACGACTGCGGCAAATTCCGGCTCGTCATAGCTGAAGCCGACAAACTTTCGGCCCAAGATCACGCGCTTACCATCGGCGACAGCGCGCCCTCCTTTGGACAGAACTTCGAAGCGAGTGGGGCAGGCCGCGACACCGGGCAAAAGCGCCACTGTCTCGCCGCCATCGCGGGTTTTCCAGATCACAGCGACCTGACCATTCTCGGCCAAGCTGCGGTCTACCGTATCATTGATACGGGTTAAGCGTTGCCAAAGCGGATCTGAGGGCGGAAATGTTGCGGTGACCGTGGCGGCGTCAAGATGGGTGATTGTCGCGTCGATCGGGACGCCAGCTTGCGCTGCAGGAGACCATGGGGCGACCGCCTGCACGCCGATATCACCAGTCAAACCCAGTTCTTCTCGCACCTTTTCAGGCTGACCATAACTATGCGCATCATGCAGCATAAGGCCAATCGCGGGCGCCGCGTTCTTGCAATAGGGCGCATTGCCAGTGACCAGCTTCCAGCCTACCGAAAACAACTGCGCATCCAGTTTTTGTAGCGCTCGGATCGAGCTTTTTTGAGCGTGCGAGGCTGCGGGAACTGCCCATGCGCTCAAAATCAGCGCAAGCGCCAATGTGCAGACGCCGCGCATTATCAGGAGTCTTCTGTGCTCAGCGCTTCGGCCAAAGTATCATAGCCAACCGCGCCTTCCATCACTTGATCGCCCGCGACCCAGCTCGGCGTTCCGCCAAAGCCCAATGAGCGCGCCAGAGTCATGTTCTTGGCGATTTCTGCCGAAGCCTCGTCCGACTGGGCAAAGGTGATGGCTGCGTCCATGTCGAGCCCTGCTTCACCTGCCGCTTTGGCGAGGTTCGCTGGGGTCGGCGCCCCGGCGGCAAACATCGCGTTGTAAAAGGCGGGGTATTTGCCCTGCTTTGCGGCGGCCAGAGCGATGCGTGCGGCTTGCTCGCTGCCGTCGAAAATCGGCCACTCGCGGACCACCACCTTCAGGTCAGGGTCTGCGGCGATCAAGCGCTCAATATCAGGCAGGCTGGTGCGGCAGAATCCGCAACCATAGTCGGTGAATTTCACCAGCGTTTTAGTGCCATTGGGATTGCCCAAAACGGCGCCCGGGAAAGCGGCAGTCACTTCGCCTTCGACCTGCGCAAGGCGTTCTGCGCCCTGCTTGCGCTGCAGAGCTTCTGCCATGTCGGGCAAAACTTCCGGATTGGCGACCAGATATTCGCGGGTCAGCCCATTGCCGAGACCGCTGATGGCCCATAGCCCCGCGCCCGCGAAACCAAAAATGAGCGCAAGCACGGCGGAAAGGAGGTTCTGTTTCATGGGATCAGCCCTTAGCGCGTCTGGCCAACACGCGCATCTATTTCATTTAGCGCCCGGCGCGCTCCAATTGCTCCTCAAGCAGTGCTCGTGCCTGTAAGCCAACATCCTGCGCGCGGATCCAGTCCGGTGAGCCTGCTGGAAGGCCCGATTCGGCTGCCTGTGCGCTACGAATGGCCTGCGAATATTGGCGGCTCATGACTTGTTGTTCAGCGCTCGCGAGGCGCGCGCGCGGCATGTCGCCTTTGGCCGCGTACACAGTACCCAATTGGCGCCAGGCAAAGGGGTTGAAGCGGTCACGGGAGACCGATGCGCGCAGCACTTGCTCAGCCTCTGGATAATTCGCCTCATCTTCCGTCGCGATCAGCGCATGACCAAACATTGCCGCGATAAGCGGCTCGGAATTGGTAAGCGCTGTGGCGCGGCGCAGCGGCGGCAGTGCTTCATCGACGCGCCCAGACTCGAGCAGCACCTGCCCTTTGAGCTCAAGGAAATAGGGGTCATTTGGCGCGCTTGCGATGAGCGATTCTGCTTCGGCCAGAGCAAGATCAACCTGAGCGCTTTTGTGATAGGCATAGGCGCGCGCATAACGGCCCGCCACGCTCTGATCGGCGACCGGATAATCGCGCAGGGTTGCATTTGGATCAGCGAGAAATCCTGAGAGCTTCGCTTTGATGCGAATAAAGCGCGCCTGAAGCTCGGGATCACTCGGAGTGTCCCATGCGGGATCGCGCTCATAGCTGTCGCGCAGGATTGCAATGCGATCGCCCGACAAGGGGTGGGTGCGGGTGAAAGTCGCATCATCATCCTGACGGCGCTGATAGCGAAATTCGAGATTTTGGAGCTTGCTGAAGAATGCAAGCGAGCCGCGACCTGAAATGCCCGCTTCCGACAAATAACGCGCACCAGCTGCATCTGCGCTGCTCTCTTCACTGCGCGAGTAAGCCAAGAATTTGCCGAGTGCCGCGCGCTGTCCGGCGGAGATCGCTGCGAGGGCCGCGTCACCTGAGCCTGCGAGCGCCGCGCCGATACCAGCGAGGAGTGAGAGGATTGAGATGTTGCTTGCGGCGCGCGTTCCTTCGCCGCGGCGCACGATATGCCCGCCGGTGATGTGGCCAAGCTCGTGAGCGATTACGCCTTGGACTTCGCCTACGTCATCGGCCGCTTCGATCAATCCGCTGTGCAAATAAACGACTTGGCCGCCAGCGACGAAAGCGTTGATTGACGGGGCGTTGATAAGAACAATGTCGACATTGCCCTCTTCGAGCTCAGATGCCTCAACCAGCGGTGCAGAGATATCGCGCAGGAATTGCTCAGTTTCGGCATCACGCAAGATCGATTGAGCGCGCGCTGGGCTGGCCAGCAAGAGCGCGGCGACCGCCAGCGCCAGGAAGGCTGAAAACAAGCCGCGGTGCGGGTTGATGGCCGGGGAGACGGCAGAAGGGCTCGCACCGGTGATTGCTGGGCGAATGAGCACGGGTCTTATCATAGCGTATCCCTAGCGGCTTTCGGCCTGAACTGGTGCTGAAGCTGAGTCATTTTCAGCCGCCTCTTCACTAGGGCTTTCGGCGTTGTTTGTCGCGGAATTTTCTGAGACAAAGGTGCTGATGCGGTCAGCCAAGTCGTTGCTGCCCGCCCACGGCTTCGCCAGATTCATGATGATCCGCGCGTGACTGACCTCGGGGTAGACATGAGTCGCAACCCGGCCTCCCTGTTCGCGCAAAGCCTCGGCAAGCGCTTGAGTGTTGCGCGGTCTGACAGTGGTGTCGGCATCGCCCGTCATCAGCAACATCGGCGGCGCGTCGCTGCGCGCGAAATTCACCGGCTGGGTGATCGATGGATCCTCTTCATCACCAAATGCGCGCTTTGCACCGTCGCTGGTGAACGGCAGGAAATCGTAAGGACCAGCGAGCCCGATGACGCCTTTGATAGTCTGCTCTGAAAGGTCAGCCCGCTCAAGCCAGCGCGGCTCGAGCGCTACCATAACCGCATTGTAGGCCCCTGCCGAATGTCCGGCGAGGACAATCTGTTCGGGATCGCCGCCATAGTCAGCGATATTGTCGTGGACCCACTTTACAGCGCTCGCAGCATCCTGGAGCATGGCGGGATATTTGCCGTCATCACCAAGCCGGTACCCAGCATTGACTACGACGTGCCTCTTTGGTGCAAGCGTGCGGCCGACAAAGCCATAATACTCCGGGTCGCCGTGATACCAGCTGCCCCCATGGATGAAGATGATCACCGGCAGAGGTTTGGTGCTGGCCTTTGCATCATTGCCCGTGTCAGCTTGGCCGCTATCGCTCAAAACAAACAGGCGTTGCTGAGGATGATCACCGAACGAAATCGGCTCGCTCGCGCTTACACTGGTGAACCCGTTTAGTACGCGGTCGACCCGGTTCAACGTACCAGCGCCATTGGTCTGCACGCCAATGAGAATTGCAAGACCGGTGAGCAGCGCCAATCCGATGATGACGCCGATTATCCAAATAACCATTCGCTTGATACTCATTGCGCCCCGCTGCGTGACCATAACAACTGCCATTGAGCTCGCTTCTAAGCGGCGAAGCCCATCATGCCATTGTTAATGCTGCGATGAGCTAGCGGTCAGCCACGCCATCGCGCAAGCGCAAATCTGTTCTGTAAACAGCGGTGCCTACTTCAGGAGCTTGCGTGCAGCCCGCTCGACCAGCTTCACGTCATCGGGCACTTCGCCGACGACTTCAATTTCACCGGTTTCGGTTCGGCGGACCATGAGTAGCGCAAATTCTGCGCCGTCATTTTCCGCAATATCGTCAAGCTCAACCGCCTCGAATTCGAGCAATTTGCTGGCCAAAGCCGCGCGTATGACGCCCTTCGGCTCGACCGCTTCGCCCGCTTCTTCGCGGCGGGCACGGCGTTCGTCCTGGACGATGCCTTTAAGGCCGCCCTCTGCGCTGCGCAGGACATCGACTAGGCCCCCGCGCTCCACACCATTGCGGTGAGCATAGGCGAGAACAGTGGCATATTCAGTGAGGCGCGTTTTGTCGTAATCTGCGCCGAACACCAGCTTCACGATCGGTGTCATCGGTGCACGTTCTTGGACGCTCAGGCCGTTTTCAGCGATCAATTCGGCAAAATCATCCGGGTTTGATTGCGCTTCCAGACTGAAGTCATAGGCGCGGCCAACTGCATCATAGAGCGCCTTGCGGCTACGATCTTCGGTAGAGCGCGCTTGCTGGGCGGCTTCGCGTGCCACGGCAAGCGTATCATAGAGCCCGTCGGGCTCTGCTTCACATAGCTCGTCGAGGCTTGGCGCTGCCGGAACGATGTCTTCAACCGCTTCTTCAGTGGTTTCTGGCTCAGCGACCGCGACCTCTTCGGTCAGCTCAAGCGGGCTGGCATCTGGCTCGGCTTCGTTATCGACCGGCTCGTCTTCTACGATGCTCTCCTCAGAAAGCTCATAGGCGGTTTCGGCTTCAGTCTGGGCTTCAAACTCTGGCGCCGGCTCTTCTGGATCCAGGTCGCCAGAGACAACAGTGTCGTAATGCGATTGGTCAGGCGTATGCTCGTATGCAGGCGTCTCTTGGTAAACCGGCGTTTCTTCCGGTACATATTCTGATGGGATCGCAGGAGGCATGCCCCCCGGAGCGCTGACGTCGTTACCGGAGCGGCCAAAGCCGTGCTCCGTAGCTGCATATTCCGGCTCGATTTCTTCAGCAATGGCAGGCTGATTAGCGAGCGCGTCAAGCGAAAGACCGATCGGCGCTTTGGCTTTGTCGCCGCGGCTAACCAGTGAAGTCAGACCGGCGCTGGCCTTTTCATCAGCAAGTGGGTCAACCACATCATCGACGTCTTCCAGAGGGGCTTCATCGCCGAACTCGGACAGGCCATAGTCATAGGGTTCGCCGTCTTCATCCAGCGCGACAAAATGGCCGCCTTCAAAGGCTGCTGCGTCCTCATCACTGTCAGGATTCTCGTCTTCTGGCTCTTCCTCGGTTTCGAGGCTTTCATCGCTTGCTGCGCCAAAGGCTGGCACAGGAAGCTCCACCGGCACATCATCGCCGTCTTGCTGGGCGGCAAATGCACCAAGATCCAGCACGGCATCGTCGGACGCTACATCTGCCATCGGGGCGTGGTCGCTGTTTCCAGCAATTTCGAGCGGTTCTTGATCGGCATTACTATAGCCAGAAAGCCCTGCGAGATCGGCGTCAGGATCAGCCATCACACGATCCTCAAGCTCAGGCGCATGATCACCTTCGTCTTCTTCAGAGATCTCGGGGCCGGTCACATCAGTGTTTAGCGCCTGGTCAATCTCAAGCAGAAGCTCATCAGCCTCGTCCTGATTGGCCATCTCTTTCCAGTTGATCACTCCAAAGATGAAATCAATCGTGTTCCCATCACTAGTGAACGGCAGCAGGATACCGCGATACAGGACGGTGCGGCTGCGCTGATTCACAAACTCTGCCTCAAACCCGATTGGGGCCTGATTCGCGAGGATTTGCATGTAGTGGTCAGTGATCCGGCTCAGCAGTGACAGGCTGGGCACATCTGCCAGCGTGTCAATCTTCTCGTCGGCATCGCATTCCGAGGCGAGCTCGCCGCCCAGGAAGCGGATGGCAGGGTCTTCGATCCCGCCGGTAAAGTCGAGCAGGACGGAGTACGGCCCAAAATCATCAAGCTTTTCAGGCTCTAGCGAACCGATTGAAGGAAAGTTGTTGTCGCCAAGCAGGCCCGCCCAATGATTGTAAGCGCGCACTTGCATGCGCCGCTCATCCTGTCCGACCGGCGAGGGCGGCGCTTCTGCGCTCGCGCCATCATCGGCAAGATCATGCTCATTGTCATCGTAACTATCGTGCGATCCGATTGTGCCGCCAAGCCTGTCCATGGACGGTCTGCCCCCAAAAAAGTGCTGGTTTCACCTTGCTTCTGGGCGTCCGTGGTAAAGATCACGTTAAACACGATCCGAAATGATCTTGGGGATCACTACCGCTGGAGATGCGAGGGGTTTGGACTACAGCATATACCGCATGCGGATTGTTTGCGTGTCTGATGTGCCTTCAAAGTCAAACACCGCGTCGCGGAATTTTGGCGGGCCCATGCGCACCTTCGCATCGCGCGAAAAGCCGAACCCCTCCTTGGGGATCATCGACAGGGCGCGGTCAGCTTTGCCATTGTCATTTTCGTCATGCAGAAGCGCGATGGCATAGCGCCCGGCTTTGACATTGGTGAAGGTGAGCTTGAGCGTCTGAGACGCTGGCACGATTACGCTGTAAGCACCCGCAATGCCGCGGCAGCGGGGGAAGCGCTTGGGCTCCGGCGTCATGCAGGCACGAACCACACCCTTGGTGTTGCGTAGGTTGGTGACGGTGACAGTCACGTTTCCGGTCGCAGTTTTGCTTGCGGAAGCGTCTTGCGCGACTGCGGCTGGCGCAGAAGACAGGCCCGCCGCGATAACCCCCGATGCGGCCATGGCCTTGGCAAAGTGGGTCGGGCTAAGTTTGGCAGCAAAGTTCAAATCGGGTTCTCCGTTAGGCCTTTATCGGTGCCGCATAAACGGTCCCAAAAGCGGAAATAAAGTCCATAATTGCAACGATACTCTTCATGGTGTCGTTGATGATGGCTCGCTGTTATCAGCCATCCCCCTAACCGAGAGTGAACCAGGGCGCGCGGGAACATTTCCCAGCCCATGTGATTAGTCACGCCCATGACCGTCATAATCGTGAGCACTAGGCCGAGCACCCCGACGTGGATCGGGATGAGCAGCACAAGTGCCGGGATCACAACCGCGCCGGTGATCGCTTCAATCGGGTGGAAGCTCATCGCCGCCCAGGCCGTGGGTGGGCGGCTGTCATGGTGGACCGCATGCGCAATGCGAAACCATTTGGGCCGGTGCATCCAGCGATGCGTCCAGTAAAACCACGTATCGTGAAGGAAGAGGTAAATGAGGAGCGAGAGAGGTAAATACCACAGCGGGTATGCCGTGATGTCGGTGTAAATCGCGCTCCACCCCTGCGACTGCCAACCCCAGGCGACAATTCCGGCGGGCACACCATAAATTGCAGCAGAGGCGAGCGACCAACCGATTTCGCGGCGGATTTGCCCCGAAAGCCCGCTGTAATGACCGGGCAGGCGTCTTTGAGTCAGCCAGGCGAACAGCCCGCTCGCGACTAGATAACGCACGCCCACAATTGCTGTCATGGCCAGCGCAGAGATAAGGACAGCTTGAAGCATTGGTCCAGCTTATGCCCTCGGTGACAACGGACTGGCAATCCTTGAATTCGGCCCTTAAACTTGGCGCGCCTTGTCTAGGCCTGGCCTAGACCGCCCAAAAACCTAAAAACTCGGCTCACAATCGGGATCGCCCAATACGGCAAGCCGCCGTGTTGCAGCCCGCGCCAAGCGTTCAATCTCGACTTTCCTCCGCGCTGCAGCAAGGGGTCGCAGAGGTGCAGGCCGGACAATCTCGCCATCATAGCCATCGGCCACAATAACCCCGCACTCTTCGGGCAGATAATTCGCACTTTCGAGCGGCGAGCGATCAAGTCCTTGCGGAACACCCCAGAAAAACCGGTCGCAATGCTCAAGATAATCGGGCCACTTGCTGTCACCCAGCAAATCACCGCGCTGAACCTTAATCTCAACAATGATGACTTTTCCCTTGGCGTCGATGCCCATCAGATCTGCACGTCTGTGACTGCTCGTTTGGCCAGCGCTTTTGAGAGGGCGCAGCGGCATTTCTGGCAGACTCCAAATCCCGTTGCGGGCGAACAAGCGCATAATGCCTCGCACCACGTCGGATGCGGCTGGATTTGCAATTGTGCTTGCCGCTGAACTGGCCGCTTGCCCGGCAGCCTGCATGGTCAAGGCGGTTGGTTCTGCTTGTTTGGCTTTGGCAGAGATAACGGACGATTCGCTCATGCCCCATAATTGGAACATAATGTGAACTTCGTCAAGTCGTCAGCAGTGTTATCGGGCGAGAAAAGCGCCCCGCATGTTTACTGAAGAGCGCTTGTTTCAGCCGGTTCCAGCAGAGCGGCAATTGCCTTGCGGCCCGCGTGAAACTCAAGCCAAAGCGTCAGCGCCGCAGAGCTTGCATCTTTGCCTTGGCTGGTCGCGGCAAGCAAAGCGGTGAGCCCCGTCTGCATAACCAGCGCAAGATCTGAAATGCCATGCTCGACCGCATCGAGACGTGGGCCGCCGGCGGAATATGCGCGCTCAGGCAGAGACGTGCTCGCCTCATCCATATCTTCACGCGCCAATTGCGCGAGCTGCGCGACGGCGTGGGCTGCATCATGCAGCGTGTCCCAGCGCGCCTTGAGAGCGGCGATTTGTGCTTGCGCATTATCGCCAGCCACTCCGGTCGGAAGCATAGTGGCCTGCGCCAGGTCGAATTCATGAGCTAGTGCGTTCATGGGATAAGAGCCTAAATCTGTATGCTTGCCAAAATCCTAACGCGGCTGGGGGATATTACGCGGTTGGCCTTGCGGCAGTGCGATGCGTGTAAAATTAACGGCTGGTATCGTCAGAGGCGCTTTGCTAAGCGCGCCCTTTCACGGCGAGGGCGAACATGCCGCACCGTGCAAATGGCGTTGGCACCCGTAGCTCAGCTGGATAGAGCGCTGCCCTCCGAAGGCAGAGGCCAGAGGTTCGAATCCTCTCGGGTGCGCCATTATTTCAAGCGTTTAGTGCGCCGCACAATTTTCGCGCTATTGCCTGTAAGTGAAGTGTAAGTGCAGGGCGTGATTTTCCTACAATAAATCAGGAGTTTGCGCATTTAAGCGTCCACTTTTGGCCAAGCCTGTCCGCGCCGGCTTTGCCGAAAGTAAGGACAAAAGTCGGCATTCCGCTCACGATCAGTTTCGGGCATTCAGTCAAGCGAACGGAAACCGTCTGCGCATCATATCCACGAGCCGGATAACTTCAGGTGACAAGTTGAAATAGCGAGACGGACTGACTGGCTTCCTAGGGTTGGGCGCCCGCTCGCCCTACCATCACCGCCTCGACTCGCATCCCGTGCATTTACTCTGACAGTTCCCATGGCACTCAATCTAGAAACTTCCTGAATGTTGCGCCCACTGGAAGTGTCTCTCCTGTCTCCAATTCGATCTGATACTTACCACGGCCGAGAGATTTTAGAGTTTTGATCGCAGATTTTCTGACAATGTGCGACCGGTGAATGCGAGCAAATTTCTCATTGCCCAAGGCTTGAGCCAAGGCTGAAATGGTGTGACGGAGATGTATGGTTTGCCGCTCCGTCTTGATCTCGACGTAGTCGCGATCTGCGCTCACATACCGAATTTGATCAGGCAGAACTCGAATTTGATCGCCTCCGGATCGAAACCAGATCGACTTAGAAGGTTCCTGCCCAACACGTTCGCTTCTAAGCTTATCCACCAGGAGTTGTAGGCGCATTGATCGTTCGCTGAGCGACTTGAGGCGAATACGTTCGCGTGCTCGATCCAAAGCATGGACAAGCCTTTGGCGAGAGAAAGGCTTGAGAAGGTAGTCGGCAACACCATGCTCGAAGGCTCGTACAGCGTAGTTGCTAAACGCTGTCACAAATATGATTTCGGGCAATTCCGGCAGTTGCAGAACTTTCGCTGCCACATGAAACCCGTCACCGTCCGGCATTTCAATGTCGAGCAACACTACAGAAGGATTTTCGCGAGCGATCTGTTGGATAGCCTGAGCACCGTTCGAGGCTTCGCAAACGATTTCAACATCAGGCATCGTGTCGATCGCTTTTGCAAGCCGGCGACGCGCCAGCCGTTCGTCATCCACAATGGCAATCCTAAGCATTTTTAGCCGACTGAGCCTCGAATCTGATTTCCACCCGAAGTCCCGTTGAGGACCGTTCGGAAATAGTCACACTCGCGCGTGGACCGTACAATAGCCGCAAACGTTGTCTCAAATTGCGCAGTCCGGTTCCGTTGAGATGAGCATCCGGACTAGCCAAGCCCGGCCCATCATCCTCGACTAAAACAAAGAGATCGCCGTCAGCCAAAACGCATTCAAGCGTGACGTTTACGGGACGACTCTGCTTGGAAACCGCATGCTTGACGATATTCTCAATTATTGGCTGTAATAGGAACGGCGGAACGAGCATGGATTTTACGCCGTCGCCAATATTCTCTCGAACCTGCAACCGATCTTCGTAGCGCACATATTCAATCGCTAGATATGCTCTCATCGAGGTCAGCTCTTGCTCCAAGGTCACTAGCTCACCGGCCTCAGTCTCAAGCGCGTAGCGAAGAAAGTCGCTGAGCATCAAGACTGCGCGTTCGGCGTTCGCCGTGTCCTCTTCTGTGATCAGTGCAGTAATTGAGTTAAGCGTATTGAAGAGAAAATGTGGACTTAATTGATGGCGCAGCGATGCGAGTTGTGCTTCGCGCGCCGCGGCTTCGCGCTTCAGGGCAAGTCGTTGTTGTTCAGCTAGCTCGCGGCCAAAATGGATGGCGATAAAGCCCATGAAGACCGAGCTTAGGATCGGGCTATCATAGATGATCCCGGCTCTAAACAGAGGCAGAAACTCAGCGTTTTCGAGGTAAGCATAGGGCGGGAACCAGAGGAAAAACGCCACTCCAAAGGCGGCGTGGATAAGCAAAGTAGATAAGGCTATCGCGCCGACCCATATCCAGCGGAAGCGATCAAGGCTCGCAAGCAATGCGAATGCGGCGATGCCGGCGCAAAAACACAGGATTGACGAAAAGGAATATGTCACCAATCTCTGCGCAAGGTCCTGCGGTAAGGCGCCTTCAAACAGAGAGATGCCTACGTAAATCCCCAAAAAGCCGAACCACACGGAAAGGCTCACCGCCAGAAGGGGCTTGTAGAGAGATTTCTCAATCATTGAGTGTGTCGCTCCTAGCGGTGCTGGACAGGCCGAGCTGATAAGCACCGCCGCCCTGCCTGATTTGCGGTAATTTTTCCACCGATTAGGTCGCAGATTCTCCCGATCTCGTCGCAGCAAGTTCAGTTTCCGGTCGCCCCAATCCACGAGGTTCGTCGCGATCAGGTACGGTTTCGTCGCGTTCTTCACGAGGGCTGCGAGGATTCGTCGCTTTTTCTCGCGACTTGATCGCGCTAGTCCTAGCGCGGACACCTAGTTCCATGTTTTATAGATCGCTGCGGGTCGAGGTTGTCGACCGGTGTGCAATCCAAGGATGGGGAAGCCTATGGACAAGACAATACTTCTCTCGATCGCTCTGAGCGCAAGCCTCATGTTCCATGCTCCGACTGCTCTAGCGCAGGCAAGCGGTGATACTATTGTCGTAACGGGAGACCGAAGCGAGAAAGAGATCGTCCGCGAGTACATTGCCTCAACCATTAGTGAAGGGCCGCGCGGTCAGTATGCCCGCTTCGACGCCCCGATTTGTCCTTCCGTAATCGGCTTTGAGGTCGATACATCCAAATTCATTGAACAGCGCATGCGTGCTGTCGCCGAAGCGAGCAACGTGCGCACCAAGCCTGAGGGCTGCAATCCCAACCTGCACGTTGTAATCGTCGATGATGGCCGCTCGGCCATCGCCACCATCCGCCAAAAGCAAAAAGGCGCGTTCGGCGGACTGCGGCCCTACCGCATCGACCAGATAAAGCGCAGCGAAGGCCCGGTCTATAACTGGCATCTTATCAAGGAACGCTCGGCCGATAACAGGCGCAGTCGCGGCGATGTCGGCACTGGATTCAATACGGATATTTCAAAGGGCGGTGGCCCATTTGGTTTCCTGACCCAGGATCGCCTGAATGCCGGGCGTAGCCACATAAAGTCGCTTGTCCAAAAACCGGTTTACCAGAGTATGGAGCATTCCTTCGTTCTGATCGAGCGCGAGGCAGTATTGGGCCTCACACCAATCCAGATCGCTGACCATGCGATCATGCGCGGGTTAATCATGACTACGTCGGATGAGGAATCGAATGTGGCGGTAGAGTCGATCTTGGGTCTGTTTGATGCAGATAGCCCATTCGAAACTCCACCTGACGCGTTGACCCGGTGGGATCTAGCCCTTTTGAAATCGCTATACGCGGCGCCAGAGAACATGGGCTCGCGTACGCAAAGATCGGACATGATACTGACCTTCCAAAAGGTGGTTGCTGCAGGAGAGTAAACTACACGAACCCTCCCTACCGTCAGTTTTTACCCACTTGGCGCTCCACGGCGCCCTCAATATCGACCACCGACTCATCTCAAGAAAGACTATGCGAACCTTACGAAACCAGGCGATGGCCGCGCGGAAAGCCATGTCTGCAACACATGGGTGAATTTGGCGAAACGCGCCTCAGTGCGATCTCAGGAAGTTCACCTCACAGAAACCGACTATTCTGGTTGGCTGATGCAGTCCCAACCGAAAGGCAGACCAGGATGGTTTGGAAGAGAGCCGGTGCGGGCAAGCGCACCGGCTCTCGATCTAGTTGGTATGTTGCTTAAGCTGATCCAGCCATTCGAGCCGGGCGCATATTGAAGCTACCCCGTTCTTATAGATTGCTTCTTGAAATCTAGCTTCGACGATTAGGGCGCAAGGTGCTGGCAGTCTAAAGGCGAACTCGTCTCCGATTGGCGCAAGTATCGCAAGGACGCGCTGACTCAGCTGGGCCTCGCGGCTTTGAGACGGTAGAAAATGCCGCTCTCGTCCTGACCTGTAAGCTCAAGAACGCCGCTCACTATGTGAACCTTGGTTTCATTGGTGGGGAATGGGGTGTTGGCATAGACCTCAATGAACTGATTTGGCCCGGCGTGGAAATGAAATGGGCAACCGGGCGGATATGCCAGCAGCACAAAGCGCTTTTGGCTTGCCCCTGCCTCTAGCGGCATCATCCAGCCAGCGACTTTAATGCGCTTGCCCGCCAGTTTTCTCACTTCAGGTGTAAATTTGGGCTTGGAAACAATATAGCCCTGCGCATCGGTTCGCGTCGTCTCGCCGGTGGCCTCCAGGACTTTCCAAGACGTACCACCTTTAGGTGTTGCTGCTGGCTTCCAAATGTCCTCTGTCGCTTTGATTCCCGTATCTTGCATGGCCGAGGCGCCCATAGTGATGGGGAAGAACAGCGCCAAAATTCCGCCGAAAACAATCAGGTCTTTCATCCAAGCTTTCATTGCCATGATCTCCTAAAAGTCCATCTCTTCACGCACGCGCCAAAGTCCGCGCCGGATCAATTTGATAAACGCGCAGCGCAGGAATGAGCGCTGCAACTGCGCCAATCGCGAGCACCACGACAATTAAGCCCAGCTCCGCCGATACTGGCTGCCAGGGTGCAAGTCCAAGATCCGCCAATGTTGGGAAATTCTCCCTTGCAACCATAATCAGCAAATGCGCTGAGATCCAGCCGAGCACAGCGCCCAAAGCCGCCGTTATTATCCCTTCCACAATTACTGTTGCGAAGACCTGAACGCGGCTGGCGCCCATCACGCGCAGCAAAGCAAGATCACCCTCGCGGTTGCGGACCATGTTGAGCAGCGCAACGAAAATCGCGAGCCCCCCTGTAACAGCAAGGAGCCATGCAAATATGCGAATGCCTTCGAGGCTCGCCCCCAGCAGCTCAAGCAGCCTTGCCGTCTCGGTCGCGGGTACAGCCGCTTGCATTTCGGTTTGCCGGTTGACCATTGCCGGGATGCGGATAGCACCAGCAGCATTGCGATATGTCACAAGCAGGGCAGTCAATTCTGGCTCAAGCCCGCCGCTAGCCTGAAGCACTGCTGAGGAGGCTCGGGCTGGTAGGTTTGTCGCGGTTTGCGCGGCTACCGCGGCGCCGTGTTCATGATCGCCGTGATTGTGGCTATGCCCACTGCGTCCTTCATCAGAACCGTGATCGTGTCCCTCATGAGCCTCGCCGCCCTCATGATCATGGTCATGCGCGATCCCGTGAACGTCCCAAACACTCTCGACTGGCGTCAGGATCAGCCGGTCAATCACCGTGCCTGTCGGCGCGAGGATGCCGACCGTTTCGAAAGGCGCATGGTCGTGGCCCTGCGCACCGTCTTCCTCATCGCCGAAGCCGTGATTGCCAATGAATTTCTGCCCCAGACCGGCACCCGTATCTGCCGCAACGCTCGCGCCCAAAACCGCCTCCATCGGAGCGTTAAATGTGCGCCCATGAGCAATCTCAGCCTGATAGAGCTCACTAAAACCGGCGTCTGTTCCAACGATGCGATAGCCGTTGAAATTGTCGCCGAGCGCCAACGGTATTGCCCGCGCCACAGCGGGATCACGCTTCAATAGATCAAGACTGCTGAGCGGGATATTGCCGGTCGGCTGGTCGATATGAAAAATGCTGGATAGGATCAGTTGGAGCGGTGAGCCCTTAGCGCCAACAACCAGATCAACACCGCGCGCATCACGCTCAAAACGCTCGCTCGCCTGCGATCCAAATTGCAGCAAAAGCACCAGCATCGCGACCGAGATTGCCAGCAATAGTACATTGAGCGCAGTGGTAAGCGGTCGGTCCCGTAAGTAAGCGATAGCTAGCCTGATCATGCGCCCAGCTGCCCTTCTTTGAGCTCCAATGTCCGCTCGAAATACGGTTTCAACCTGTCGTCATGCGTCGCTACCAAGAGCGTTGCACCAGCCTCCTCAGCCACTTCGATCAGCAACTTGGCCACGCTTTCGGTATTTGTATGATCGAGCGCAGATGTCGGCTCATCAGCGATCAATACCTTCGGGCGAACCACCAGGGCTCGCGCAATTGCCGCGCGCTGAGCCTCGCCCTGACTTAGCTCAAACGGACGTGCATGTGCCCGGTGCGCGATGCTCAATCTATCTAGTGTCTGTGAAATCAGAGCGCTATCCGTTGCGCCGGTTTGCAACTTTTGGGCAAGCGCAAGATTTGCCGTCACATTGAGGGCGGATACGAGGCGCAGGGTTTGGAAAATGATGCCCATCGAACGCTTGCGAACATGGTCGCCATTGGCCGCGTTTCCGGCCTTCGTCACATACTCATCGCCCGCTCGAACGGAGCCACTGTCAGGCGTTTGCAGCCCGCAGATGATGTTTAGCAGAGTTGATTTTCCTGAGCCGGAAGGCCCCAACAGCAACGCCCGATCATTCTCGCTTAGCGTAAACGAAATGTCAGAAAGTACGGGTTGGCCGCCATAAGCCTTGCCGACTTCAAGAACTGCAAGTTCCATCGTTTTGGCCCGCCAAGCAATGCGTCAACGAAAGGTAGCGAGATCCTCAGCGGAAATCGGACCATTGCCTGTGTCTCGTTCCCACTCACGCGGAGGTGTCTTGCTCGCCTGTTGCTTGCGCGGTTTTGGTTTGCCAGCTTCGTCCTGGCTTTCGGCCTGCTGGGGTGGCTTGCGCCGCTCAGCGGACTGCGTCGGGGCAGGTGGCGGAGCCAAACCACGGAAGCCGGGCATCTGGGCAAATGGATTGTAGCGATGGAACCCAGGCATCCCGTCCAAATCGCAGGCAGAGGCCGCGGTTGGAAGAGCCACGAGAGTAAGCGCCGAGGCGAGCGAGATAACTTTTCTTACCATGGTGTGTCACATTATATCACATCCTGAATTGAGTCCAGCCTTACACTCGGAGCATTGGCCTGACATCTCCAAATGGCAGGCACGCAGGTCAAATTTCAAATCGCAGCAACACGGCGAGCACAGGCGGCAGCGCCACACAATGCAACACGCAAAGCACCGACAGTGTCATCCCCATTCGGTCCGCAGACGGACTCATATCAATACCGCTCACACACCCACTTGATTTAACCAAGGCCAGCAAATATACCATGTTATAACATCACATGCTGCGTTTGGAGCCACAAGGCTAATGTCGACGACACTCGATTCTATCGCCCAAATTTCTGACCAATCCACGATCCTGCGATCCATCAAAGATGAGGCATGCAGTATCGCGATCTGGGAACGCCAACCTCTCGGCTGGACCAGCGGCCTGATCACCGACGGGACTAGAGATATTCGGCTAAACACCCCGCTCAGCGACGTTAGAGTAAATGTTGCGCAGGCGCTGCCCTCTAGCGGCTTTGGCAACCATGCCTCTCACCGACATCTCGTCGATGACATCGTAGACTTGGCTGACTTATATTGCTCGACCCTTGGAATAGAGGAACTGGAAGTCAGGCTAGAGGTTGTCACCACCGATTCGTGCCGCAAATGGCACGCAGACTATGTGAAAGCGCGCCTCATCACGACCTATAGTGGCGATGGCCCGCAATGGCTTGATGCCGGCGACGCTGACCGCGTCAAACAAGGCGGCGAGCCGCAGCGTATCAATCAATTGCGCACCGGTGATGTCGGCATCTTCAAAGGGAAGCTCGCGGCCGCTCATCCGGCAATCCACCGCTCTCCGCCCATCGCCGGCACCGGTCAAACCCGGCTTCTCCTCGTGCTCAACCACACCGACAAAGACTGAGAGACACCTTGCATGCAAAACGCTGACCAACGCCTGCCGGTGACGGTCCTTTCAGGCTTCTTGGGTGCTGGCAAAACCACTTTGCTCAATCACATTCTTAACAATCACAAAGGCAAACGCGTCGCCGTGATCGTCAACGATATGTCCGAAGTGAACATCGACGCCGATCTGGTGCGCGGCGGAGAAGCAAGCCTGTCACGATCGGAAGAAACCCTGGTTGAGATGACCAATGGCTGCATTTGCTGCACTCTTCGCGATGACTTGCTTAAGGAAGTGCGCACGCTCGCTGAAGATGGCCGGTTTGACTATCTCGTGATCGAAAGCACAGGCATTTCGGAGCCTCTACCAGTTGCCGCCACCTTCACTTTCAGAGATGAAGCGGGCGAATCCCTGGGCGATGTCTCCCAAATAGACACCATGGTGACAGTCGTTGATGCGATGAATTTGCTTGCCGACTATTCGAGTAGCGACCTGCTTTCGGCACGCGGCGAAACCGCTGGCGAAGGTGATGATCGCAGCCTGGTTAACCTGCTGGTCGAGCAGATCGAATTTGCTGACGTAGTAATCGTCAACAAGGCCAGCGAAGTCAGCGAAGAACAACTCGCCATGGTCAAAAAAGTGGTGGCATCGCTGAACGGTGATGCGCGCATTATCGAAGCGGACCATAGCAAAGTTGACCTCGATCATGTTGTGGGCACGGGGCTCTATGATGAGGAGAAGGCTGAGCAGCATCCACTCTGGCTGAAAGAGCTTTACGACTTCGATAGCCACCGCCCAGAGACGGAAGAATACGGTGTCGAGAGCTTTGTGTACCGCGCGCGGGCGCCCTTCGATCCGGCCAAGTTCTACGCATTTTTGACTGGTGAGAATTTGGATAATGTCATCCGCTCAAAAGGCCACTTTTGGCTTGCAACGCGCCCGGATTTTTTGGGAGAGTTGGCGATTGCGGGCACGCAGAAGAGCGTCAGCCGAATGGGCCGTTGGTGGGCCGCCGTGCCGAAAAACCGCTGGCCCGACGATGGTACGTTCGAGGTATTTGTCATCAAGCACTGGGACCCTGCCTGGGGTGACCGAAGGCAGGAAATCGTCTTTATCGGGATCGACATGGATCAGGGAGCGATTACATCTGCACTTGATGAGTGCCTGGTTACGGCGAACGAGTTCACGCCTGATCAGTGGGCCGAAATGCCCGACCCCTTCCCCGCGTGGGACGCAGTCGAGCCAGTACCTGAGCCAGTCTGACTCCAATGAGCCATGCCGTTGATCGCATACCTGTCACACTGCTCACTGGTTTTCTCGGGTCCGGCAAAACCACACTCCTGAACCGGCTGATCATTGAGCCGGAGATGGCCAATTCGCTCGTGATCATCAACGAGTTCGGATCAGTAGGGCTCGATCACGACCTGATCGCGCATAGCAATGAAGATGACACGATTGTTGAAATGTCCAGCGGGTGTTTATGCTGCACCATAAAGGGCGATCTCCAAAAGACCTTGCGCGATGCTCCTTGGCGGTACGCGCGAGACGGTCAACGTTGGTTTGATCGAGTTATCATTGAAACGACCGGCCTAGCTGATCCAGCGCCGATTATTCACACGATTATGGCGGACAAAGCGCTGCTAGGGCAATATCAGCTCGCTGAAATCATCACGCTGGTTGATGGGATCAACGGGGCCCAAACGCTCGATGCACAGCCCGAAGCGCTGAAACAAGCCGCCGTGGCCGATACGTTGATCGTGAGCAAAACTGACCTTGCCGATCCAAAGGAGCTTGGGGCTCTCATACGCAGGCTTCGCGTGCTCAATCCGCCTGCAAGCATCTTACTCAATAGGCCTGATGCGCCAGATACTAAGAACCTGATCGGCCGCGCGACCTTCAACCCAGAACTTAAGAGTGAGCAGGTTCGCGAATGGCTTAACGAGGAAGCCTATATCGGCAATGCCAACGCCAAACACGGCCACCACGATGCGCATGATGACCACGCGCATGATCATCATCACGATATAAACCGGCACGATGATCGAATACAGTCGGTGTGCCTTACACTTGATGAGCCATTGCCTGTCGAGGTTTTCGATCAGTGGCTTGATCTGCTGGTGACCGTAAGCGGCGTCAACATGCTGCGGATTAAGGGCTTGCTGAACTTAAAGGAGATTGACAAGCCACTGGTCATTCATGGTGTCCAGCATATCTGGCACCCCCCTGCTATCTTGCCGGAATGGCCCTCAGATGATCGGCGCTCGCGGATTGTGTTCATCATGCGGGACATGGGTGAGAGCGATCTTCACAAAGCGCTAGACTTCGTTACCGACCGGGTCAAACGCGCTCACTTAGATGGCAAAAGCGCGTTGCAGCTTAGGTCCTGATCCTGAGAGGCCTCACTTGATCTACATAGGGTTCCGGTTGGGGGCAGACGAACCAAAGAATGCGTGAATCTAAGTGACCGCAATGGGGTCGTGAACACACTGGCGACTTTTGCCAGAATGTCTGGTTCTTATGTGCACAAATGGAATGCAATCCTTCACCTCAGCAGGTGCTCAGGTTTCGTTACACAAACGTGTGAATTGGACCACTCCCAATACACAAGCGGGCCTTCGGTTAGCGCCTACTGCATAGCAGTGCGCTTACATGCCTTGCCTCTGAGACGGTGAGCATCACAGTGATACTGGCGCTCTGCGCTTTGCACGCGTAAAGGGGCATACATCATGGACCGATCAATCCACGAATTTGATAAATTGCCCGAGGTTGAGCAGGGCAAGAAATCCGCGGTTGCACCTGCGGCCAGAGCCGCCGGCGTGGGCAATGCTCATGAGAGTCCAAGTGGCAAGATCGGTGTCATTTATAATCCGCGCAGTCACCGCAACAAAGGGCAAGATCTCGACTGCGCCAACAATGAGCGTGTGCTGCTTGCGGTGCCAGAGACCCGGCCTGATATCGGCAAGGCAATTGCAGATTTTGCCGAGGCTGGGATCAGCTATCTGATCATTAATGGCGGTGATGGGACAGTGCGCGATGTGCTCACATCCGCTGTGCCAATTTATGGCGATGATATGCCCCCGATTGCGGTGCTGCCCAAAGGCAAGACCAACGCTCTGAACGTTGATATAGGCTCACCCAAAGACTGGAATATTGGCGATGCGATAAAGGCTTTTGACAAGGGCGATGCCGGTCGCCGGATTACGCGCAGACCGCTGCAGATCACTACTTTGGACGGCACGTCTGCGCCGGTTCGCGGGTTTATTCTGGGGGCAGGTGCCTTCACGCTGGGCACAAAGGCCGGTCAGGATGCGCATAATCTGGGCTTCTTCAACAGCCTGGCGGTTGGCGCGACCGGCGTGTGGGGCATGCTGCAAGCGCTGTTTGGCAGCGACAGCAACCCTTGGCGGCGCGGTGTCGAAATGGGCTTGCTTCTGAAGCCTGCGGGCACGCCGGTCCCGCATGCGGGTTTTGGCGATCGGGCCCGCCGCGCAATTGTCTTGTCGAGCACTTTGCGGCGCATGCCGATGGGTATCAAATTGTATGGGCCGGAACGCGATGGCCTGAAACTGGCAGTGCTTGATGCGCCCCGCCGCCGCGTGCTTGCCGCAGTCCCGATGATTCTGGCGGGGTGGCAATCGCCGTGGATGGCGAAGAATGGCTATCACCAGGTCGATGCAGAAGCGTACGAGCTGGAAATTGGCGATCAGTTTATTCTGGATGGCGAGGTTTTTCCTCCCGGGCGTTATTGCGTCTCGCAGGGCCCTGAGCTGACTTTCGTTACCGAATGAGCGAAAATCCAGTGGAAGCGGGGCTACGGGAACGGTTGGCGTGGCGCTTGGCCGTGGCTCCTCGCGCAGAAGTGGCCGAGTATGCACAGATGCTTGCGCAAGAGGCTGGCGCGCTGGCGGTGTTGTTTTACGGCTCAAACCTGCGCACTGAATCGCTGGAAGGTGTGCTCGATTTCTACCTGCTGATGCCAGGCGATCAGGTGGAGCGGATTTGGCCCAAAGTGAGCTACCGCGAATGGCACAAAGGCGGCGAGGTTCTGCGCGCTAAGATCGCGGCGATGTCCCTGACGCAGTTCACCAAAGCGGCAAGCGGCCAATCGCGCGACACGACCATTTGGGCGCGCTTTGTGCAGCCTTGCGCGATGATCTGGGCGCGCGATGAGCAGGCAGGGGCGGCGGTGCTCGATGCATTATGCGCGGCATGCGTGACTGCTGGCCGGCTGGCGGCTGCCCTTAAACAAACACCGGGCAGTGCTGAGGATTTTTGGCGCGCTCTGTTTCGCGCGACGTATGCGGCGGAATTTCGCGTCGAAAAGGCTGGCCGGGAGGACTCAATAATCTCGGTCAATCAGGAGCATTTTGACGGGCTGTTGCCGCTCGCTTGGGAGGCGGGCGGCCTCGCGTTTACGCGTGATGGAGAGATGCTGACGCCGACGCTTGATCCAGCGACGCGCAAGCAGATTTTGCGGTGGTGGCGGCGCCGCCAAAAGCTTGGCAAACCGCTCAATCTGGTGCGGCTCGCCAAAGCGACAACGACGTTTGAAGGCGCGGCCGCTTATGGCGCGTGGAAGCTTGAGCGGCACACGGGGATTGCGCTGGAAGTGACGCCGTTTCGCGAGAAGCACCCGCTGCTAGCGGCGCCGGGGGCCCTGGTGGAATTGTGGTTCGCTCGCCGAAAGCAAGGCCGCCAGTAACCCTACCCCTAGCGGTAGCGCATATTGATCGAGATGTTCTCCAAACCATTCACGGTGAAGCGCGTTTTCTTATAGCTCGGCTTGCCCAAATTCCAGATGGTGAGCCTGGGGTTGTTCGACATCGCGCCGCCATCGGTCGACAAGTCAGTCTTGCCATTGTTGTTGACGTCGTGACGCACCGCAATGCCATAAGTGCCGTCAGCGGGCAGCGGCATGCAGAACTTCATCGATCCAGCGCGTGCAGGAGCTTCAATTCGGTAAATCCACTTACCCTTTTCCAGCCAGTCGGCCTTCGTTCCGCGATAGGATTGGACGCGGATCGTGCCAGCGCTTGCCTTGATGTTGTTGATCGTCACCCACACGCCCGTCGCGCCGCTCGCACATTTGCCTGTGTCATGCGAGATTTTCTGGCGATATTGCGCATGCGCTTCGCTTTCCAAAGCAAGGCCGCTCAGCGGCAAAGCTGCAGCAAGGGCGAGAAGGGTCAGAGCGCGGGTCATGTCAGGTCTGCTTATATGTCCTAGTTTTCGGTTGTGTGGCGGTTCGAAAAAACCTCTGATACGGGCACATATGGAGCGCCGATGACGCATATGCCGTGCAGGGCTGCGAATGCTTTGAACCCCATGTTTCGACGCTACAAATACCGATCACGGCGTGAATTGCACCTGAATTGAAGTGTTTCAACGTGTTAAGCGGCGTGTGCCAAAGTGGAAAGGTCCATGAGAAAAGGCCGATATGCGCACGGGTCAATGTGGAAAAGGCCTCGGCCTGCCCTGTTCACGGGTGAGCGCTCCGCGTAACTGACTATAAACTAACGCGACCGGAGCCCGCATGGCCGCCCCACTGATTTCCCCCTCCATTTTGTCAGCCGATTTTGCCCGGCTGGGTGAAGAGGTGCGTGCGATTGATGAAGCGGGCGCGGATTGGGTTCATATCGACGTGATGGATGGCCATTATGTGCCCAACATCACTATTGGCCCTGATGTCGTGAAAGCGCTGAGGCCGCACACAGACAAGACGTTTGATGTGCATTTGATGATCGCGCCGATTGACCCTTACCTCGAGGCATTTGCCGAGGCGGGCGCAGATATCATCACCGTGCATCCCGAGGCTGGGCCGCATATCCACCGCACGCTTCAGGCGATCCGGGCCATGGGCAAGAAAGCAGGCGTGGTGCTCAACCCCGGTACGCCGGTTGATGTGCTCGACAATCTGATGGATCTCGTCGATCTAGTGCTGGTGATGAGTGTTAATCCGGGCTTTGGCGGGCAGAGCTTTATTCACTCTCAGCTCGACAAAATTCGCCGTATTCGCGCGATGATTACGGCGACAGGCCGCGACATTCATCTGGAAGTCGATGGCGGGGTCAATCCGGAAACGGCACGGTTGTGCGTCGAGGCTGGCGCCGATGTTCTGGTCGCCGGTTCTGCCACATTCAAAGGCGGGCCAAGTCAATATGCGGCGAACATCAAAGCTCTGAGGGGTGAGGGATAGTGGCGCAATCGCTCGATCTTGATGGCGAGCACCGCGTAAATGGTGAGGCTGCGGACAGCCTTTCGCCCGATACCGATGCCGGCGCGCAAACTGCTCTACCGCTGCCCAATCTACTCGATGAGGAAATGGTCGTTCGGCCCAAGGCGGCTGAGCCACACGCTCCTGAAGCGAAAGCGCCGGCTGAACCCGCTTCGATAGATCCCGTTCCTCTAGAGCCGGGGCGGGCGCTGACGGTGGCGGATTTTGCACCGCCGCGAACGGGGCCAATCGATGCCAGCATCCGGCTTGCATATCGGCTTGGTGTTCCAGGCTCAGTCTTGGCAGCGCCATTTCGCAAGGCCGCGGCGCCGCGGATTTTGGCGACGGTTGAGGGCGGCGTTCCCGGCGATAGAGCGCGCGGCGTGGCGATGCGTGCCGGGCATTTTCTCGTCAACGGGGTCAAGGCCCCGATTGCGCAAATGGATTTTGCATCCAGCACGCGTTTGACCCCTCCATTTGCGCGGGTCATTCATGGGTTTGCTTGGCTGCGCGATCTTGCGGCCAGCGCGCCGCGTGAGCAGTGCATTCCCGTGGCCGAGCGGGTGTTTTCCGCTTGGCTGAAAAAGCATCGGGGGCCTGCTAAAACCCCGGCATGGACCGCAGAATTTGCAGGGCAACGCCTGCTTGCATGGCTAATCCACGCGCCGCTGATACTGTCTGATGCGACCCCTGGGCTGCGCACGCAAGGGCTCGAGGCGATTAGCGATACGGCCAAGTGGCTCGACCGCAATGTTAGCAAGGCCGAAGACCGGCTTGGCGCAGTCCATGGCTGGTGCGGTGTTGTTGCGGCGGGGCTATTGCTACCCGATGGCAAGCCGCGGCGCCTCTATGGTGAGAGCGGTCTGCTGCGCACGCTGGGCGAGGCGATTAGCGATGATGGCGGCGTCTTGTCGCGCAGCCCGATGGCCCAGATGGACGCGATTGCTGTGCTCACTGATTTGCGTAGCTGTTACGAAGCAGTGGATGAAGATCCGCCCAAGGCACTTGAGACGATGCTCGCCCTGCTGGTTCCGCCGCTGCTCGCGCTGCGCCATACCGATGGCGGGCTTGGCTCGTGGCAGGGTTCTGGCGCGGTTGGCGCGAGTGAGCTTGCCGGCCTGATCGAGGCATCCCGCGTAAGGACCCGTCCGGCCAAGGATATGCGCCAATGGGGCTATCAGAACATCACCGCCGACAAGACGGTTCTGCAATTTGACGCAGCGCCTCCGCCGCGCACTAAACATGCCCGCTTTGGTTGTGCCTCAACGCTGGCATTTGAAATGTCGAGCGGCGGCCATCGGCTCATCGTGAATTGCGGCGGGGCAGCGCTCGCCGGGGGGCAAACGCCAGTCCGCATTGAGCAAGGCTTACGCGGCACTGCGGCGCATTCCACACTTGCGCTGGATGAGGCCAATTCCACCGCCGTCCATATCAAGGGGCAGATTGGCAAAGGCGTCGAAGAGGTCGATATCACGCGCGGTGAAATCGCCACCAAGACTCGCACAGGAAAGCGTGTCGGGACTAAACTTGAGGCAACTCATGATGGCTATTCAACGCGCTACGGCCTGATCCACCGCCGTATCCTCATCCTCAGCGGTGACGGCGGTGAATTGCGCGGCGAAGATGTGCTGGAGCCGTCAAGCAAGCGCGGCAAACGCGGCAAGATTGCTTACGCCATTCGCTTTCATATTGGGCGGGGGATTGATCTTGGCCTCTCCGAAGATAAGCGCGGCGCGGGCCTTGCTCTGCCCGATGGCAGCTATTGGCAATTCCGCTTGGGCACCAGCAATGCTGGCCTCAATGATGACGCACAGGACGATGCAAAGCTATCTATTGAGGAGAGCATCTGGATTGATGGCGAGGGGCGCCCTCACCCGATTGAGCAATTGGTGGTTGAGGGCCTTGCCTCACGCAGCGGGGGTTCATTCCCCTGGATTTTGAAGAAAATGGGATAAAGCAACAGATGTCAGAAGTGGCAATCAAACGGGCATTGCTTTCAGTGTCCGATAAGAGCGGTTTGGTTGAGCTGGGCCGCGATCTTGCGGCACGCGGGGTTGAACTGATATCGACAGGCGGCACCGCCAAGACGCTGCGCGATGCCGGCCTTGAGGTCCGCGATATCTCCGATGTCACAGACTTTCCTGAGATGATGGATGGCCGGGTCAAGACGCTGCACCCCAAGGTGCATGGCGGTCTGCTGGCGGTGCGCGACAACGCAGAACATGCCGCCGCGATGGAAGAGCATGCGATCGGCGCGATCGATCTGGTGGTGGTCAATCTCTACCCGTTTGAAGCGACGGTTGCGAAGGGTGCGGAGCGGGACGAGATCATCGAGAATATCGATATCGGCGGGCCGAGTATGGTGCGGTCTGCCGCAAAGAACCACGCCTTTGTGACGATTGTGACTGATCCGGCAGATTACGAAACGCTGGCGGGCGAGCTTGAAGAGCGCGGTGGCGCGACTTCGATGGAGTTTCGCAAGGCGATGGCGGCCAAGGCCTTCGCCGCGACCGCTGCTTATGACAGCATGATTAGCCAGTGGTTTGGCTTTGCCGATCAGGGCAAACTCTTTCCAGACTTTCTCGCGGTGAATGGCCGAGCACCAACCGAGCTGCGTTATGGAGAGAACCCGCATCAAAAGGCGGCGCTTTATCTGCCGGTGGGGCCGCATGGCTCTGGTATCGCTCAGGCTGAGCAGCTTCAGGGCAAAGAGCTGTCCTATAACAATTATAACGATGCGGATGCGGCGCTTGAGCTGTGCGCGGAGTTTGCTGGCGGTGCGCCCGCAGTAGTAATCGTCAAGCATGCCAACCCTTGCGGCGTCGCGCAGCGCGGCAGCTTGCTCGAGGCATGGGAGGAAGCGCTGGCCTGCGACAGTGTCTCAGCCTTTGGCGGAATTGTTGCGGTCAATACCGAGCTCGACGGCGCAACCGCCGAAGCCATCGCGAAGATCTTCACCGAGGTGGTGATCGCGCCTGCGGTATCAGAGGAGGCGCGCGGGGTATTTACCAAGAAGAAGAACCTGCGCATTTTGGTGACAGGCGACCTGCCTGATCCGCGCCGCGGGGGCCTGGCAGTGAAACCGATCACTGGCGGGCTGCTGGTGCAAAGCCGTGACAATGGCGCGCTTTCGGAAAGCGATCTGAAAGTCGTCACTAAGCGCGAACCGACCGAGCAAGAGCTCAAAGATTGCCTGTTCGCATGGACCGTGGCTCGGCATGTGAAATCAAACGCCATTGTCTATGCCAGAGATGGCGCGACCGCCGGGATTGGCGCGGGTCAGATGAACCGGCGTGACAGCTCACGCATCGCTGCGATGAAAGCTGCCGAAGCGGCGGAAACCTATGGCTGGACTGAACCGCGCACCAGAGGAAGTGCGGTGGCGTCCGATGCATTCTTCCCTTTCGCCGATGGCCTGCTCGCAGCAGCAGAAGCGGGCGCAAGCGCAGTCATTCAACCGGGTGGCTCCATCCGCGATGATGAGGTCATCGCGGCTGCGGATGAGGCTGGCCTCGCCATGGTCTTCACCGGGATGCGGCATTTCAGGCACTAGGTTTGATTGTTGTGTTCTCGGCTAGGCTCAAATCGAAAAACTAATCCTATTCACATTCCACACGGATATGCTGAACAAATTACAACCAAGGCATTAACCCTCTTGCAAAGGATCCATGTGTAACCCCGTGCGCTCTACGTACGAAAGACACCACATGACACTTTTTAGCCAAGACCTTTTTCGCCAGTTCGCCATCGGCTTTGCCATTGGTGGTATCGTAGTTACGCTGACCAATCCTTCGCTGTTCGCGGTGTTTGGTGCATTTGTAGCTTAACGACGTGATTTGAGAATTCGTATGAAACTGCCCCATATCCTCTTGACCTCTCTCGTCGGTCTGTCGCTCGCTGGTTGCCAGCAGCAAGCCTTTGCTAGCGAACGGATCGTCAATGCCCCGAAGGCTGAGCGGATCGCCAAAGAAGGCACAGGCCTCAAAACTGCGATTTTTGCGGGCGGTTGTTTTTGGGGCGTTGAGGCGGTGTTCAGCCATGTGAAGGGCGTGCAAAGTGCGGTTTCTGGTTATCACGGCGGCACCAAACGTCAGGCGGATTACAAGCTCGTTTCCTCCGGACTCACCAATCACGTCGAGGCGGTGAAGATCGTCTATGATCCCAAAGTCATTCGGTATGACCAGCTTTTGCGGATCTTCTTCGCGGTTGTTGCAGACCCGACTTTGAAGAATCGCCAAGGCCCGGATCGCGGCCCGCATTACAATGCTGAGCTTGTTCCGTTGTCGAAAGAACAGCGTACCGTCGCCGGCGCCTATCTTGCGCAAATGAAGGCGTCGAAGAAGTGGGACCGCCCAATTGTGACTGGTATTGTGCCAGCCAAAACGTTCTACACAGCCGAAACCTATCATCAGGATTTCGCCGACAAAAATCCTCGCCACCCGTATATTTTGCGGTGGGACAAGCCGAAGGTTTCGGCGCTTAAGCGGCTCTATCCCGGCGTCTATCGGGCCAGCTTTAAGCGCAATTAGGCGCCTTGAGCGCGTTCCAGCAAGTTCGCCGCCTTGCTCTCAACTAACTTGAATAGAACCGTGCAAGAGCCTAGCTCTCGCATATGGCTGTTCACGCACATGATCACACCGAACATGCGGGCGAAGACCTGCTTGATGCCGCGCGCCGCACACTGACCGAAGCCGGCGAGCAATGGACCGGCATGCGGCAGTCCGTGTTTGAAGAGCTGGCGACTCATGAAAAGCCAGCTTCCGCGTATGATATTGCTGACAATCTCTCGCGCACTCGCGGCAAACGGGTGGCGCCTAACAGCGTTTACCGGATCCTGGACTTGTTCGTGCGCACTAATCTAGCCAATCGAATTGAGAGCGCGAACGCCTATCTCGTCAACACCCATCCGGGCTGCCGGCATGATTGCATCTTCGTGATTTGCGATGATTGCGGCAAGGCGACGCATCTGGACGATGACCGGGTGACCGGGGCCTTGCGAACTGCTGGGCAAGATGCAGGGTTCGCAGACGTTCGCCCCGTCGTCGAACTGCGCGGCCTGTGTCAGCGGTGTGCGGCCTAGAGGCTTGCAGCGTCGAGTCGTGCATTTTTATCGATAAGTCGTTCATCGACAGTTTTGTTTTTCGGGTGTAGTACACTTCTTTATGACCAAACGCCCTGACACGCCGCTGCTCGACACGGTCGATACACCCGCCGATCTCCGCAAACTTAACAAGGACCAGCTGCGCCAGCTCTCTGATGAGTTGCGCACGGAAGTGATTGACGCGGTGGGCACAACGGGCGGCCATTTGGGCTCTGGCCTTGGCGTGGTCGAGCTGACTACGGCGATTCATTATGTCTTTAACACGCCGGAAGATCGGCTCGTCTGGGACGTGGGCCATCAATGCTATCCGCATAAGATCCTTACCGGGCGGCGCGACCGCATTCGTACGTTACGTCAGGGCGGCGGCCTCAGCGGCTTCACCAAGCGCAGCGAGAGCGAGTATGATCCGTTCGGCGCTGCGCATAGCTCAACCTCGATTTCAGCCGCGCTTGGTTTTGCGGTGGCTAACAAGCTTCAGGACAAGCCGGGGCGCGGGATCGCGGTGATCGGCGATGGCGCGATGAGCGCGGGCATGGCCTATGAGGCGATGAACAATGCCGAGCAGGCGGGGAATCGTCTGGTCGTGATCCTAAATGATAACGATATGTCGATTGCGCCGCCGGTGGGCGGGCTGTCGGCGTACCTCGCGCGCATGGTCTCCTCTAGCGAGTATCTGGGGCTGCGTTCGCTCGCGTCCAAGGTTGCGAAAAAGCTCTCACGGCGCGTTCATTCCGGCCTCGAGAAGGCGGAAGAGATTACGCGCGGACTGGTGACTGGCGGGACGCTGTTTGAAGAGCTCGGTTTCTACTATGTTGGCCCGATTGACGGGCACAATCTTGAGCATCTCATCCCGGTGCTGGAGAATGTGCGCGATAGCGATCAGGGGCCCGTTCTCATCCATGTGGTGACGACCAAGGGCAAGGGCTACGCACCTGCCGAAGATAGCGACGACAAATATCATGGCGTGCCGACATTTAATGTGGTCACCGGAGAGAAGAAGAAATCCGCTGCTGGTCCGCCAGCCTATCAGAATGTGTTTGGCGACACGCTGGCGAAGCTGGCTGAGACCGATGATCGGATCTGCGCGATTACCGCTGCGATGCCATCGGGCACGGGCGTGGACCGGTTTGCCGCTGCGCATCCAGACCGCTCCTTCGATGTCGGCATTGCTGAACAGCATGGCGTGACTTTTGCTGCCGGTTTGGCTGCCCAAGGCATGCGGCCCTTTGCAGCGATTTACTCGACATTCCTGCAACGCGCATATGATCAAGTGGTCCATGACGTCGCGATCCAGAACTTGCCGGTGCGGTTTGCGATTGACCGGGCTGGGCTCGTCGGCGCGGACGGCGCGACTCATGCGGGTAGCTTTGATGTTACCTATCTGGCGACACTGCCGAATTTCGTGGTGATGGCGGCCGGCGACGAGGCAGAGCTGGTTCACATGACTTACACCGCAGCCGAATATGATGATGGTCCGATTGCCGTGCGCTATCCGCGCGGCGGCGGGGTCGGTGTGGAGCTACCCGAAGTCCCGCAAAAGCTGCCGATCGGCAAGGGCCGCATCGTCAAGGAAGGCAGCAAGGTTGCGATCCTCTCGCTCGGCGCACGTTTGGGTGAGGCCCGCAAGGCTGCTGATCAGCTGGAGGCCAAGGGCCTTAGCACCACGGTCGCGGATCTGCGCTTTGCCAAGCCTCTTGATGAAGAATTGATCGAGAAACTCATGCGCAGCCACGATATTGTGGTGACGGTTGAGGAAGGCGCGATTGGCGGGCTTGGCGCGCATGTGCTGACCTTTGCGAGCGACAATGGTCTGACTGATGGCGGCCTGAAAATCCGCACTTTGCGACTGCCCGATATTTTCATCGATCAGGATTCGCCAGAGAAGCAATATGACGAGGCGGGGCTCAATGCGCCGCAGATTGTCGATACGGTTCTGGAGGCGCTGCAGCATAACTCAGCTGGTGTGGAAGAAGCGCGGGCGTAAGCAGGAATGCGCGGGCCGGATTTCGGGTGAAGCGCGCCGTGCTGGCCACTCTAGGTGTAGTCGCAGTTTGCTACATCGCTTTTGCGGCCCTTGTTACGCTTGCGCAGGGTAAGCTCATCTATCCCGCACCAAGCGGACCCGGCGTGGACGTGCCGGGCTTTGAGCGCATCACTTATACAACCGAAGACGGGCTCGAGATCAGCGCAGGCTACCGCGCGGCGGACCCGGGCCAGCCCACTATCGTCTATTTCCATGGGAATGGCGCGGATTGGCAGTCCAGTGTGGTGGCGACTGATCGGCTTGTGCCGCTAGGTTACGGCGTGCTCGCGGCGGAGTATCGCGGCTATCGCGGCAATCCGGGTACGCCAAGAGAGGCGGGGCTTTATGCCGATGGGCGCGCGGCGCTCGCGTTTCTGGAGGAGCGAGGTGTCGCCGCGAGCGAAGTCGTGCTGATCGGCAATTCGATTGGATCAGGTACGGCGACTCAGCTTGCGACAGAGATCAATCCAAGAGCGCTCATCCTGATCTCGCCTTTTGCGAGCCTAACGCGCGTTGTGGGCGAGAAAATATGGTGGCTCCCGACGAAGCTGCTCCTGCGCGATCGCTATGAGAATGCAGCGAAGATTGGCGATGTTGCCGCGCCCACACTCATATTGCATGGCGATGCAGATACGCTGATCCCGCATGCGCATTCAGAGACGCTTGCGGCCGCGTCACCAAATGCTGAGCTGGCCATCTTCCCCGGCGCAGGGCATGATCTGGCATGGCAGGACGCCGCCGAAATGCGCGTGGCCGAGTTTTTGATCGCGCTAGACGCAGAGGAGTAGACCCATATGTCGCTGGTGAAGTTTGAAAAAGATGGCGCGGTCGCGGCCCTCACGATTGACCGCGCGGAGACAATGAATCCGCTGGGCGCACCGGGCGATGGCGAAGAATTTGCCTCCGTCTGCGATCAGATCAACACCGATATGGACATTCGCTGCGTCATCCTGACCGGGGCGGGGCGGGCCTTCTCAGCGGGCGGCGATGTCAAGGCGATGAAGGAGCGCAGCGGCACATTTGGCGGCGTGCCCCCGGCAATCTCAGACGGCTATCGCAACAATATCCATCGGATCTTGCGCGCGCTTTACGGACTGCGTGTGCCAGTGATCGCGGCTGTTAACGGCCCGGCAATCGGCCTGGGCTGCGATGTCGCCTGCCTTGCTGATATTCGCATCGCCTCGGACAAGGCAAAGTTTGGTGTCACCTTCCTGAAGCTCGGCATTATTCCGGGCGATGGCGGCACATGGATCTTGCCCCGCGTGATCGGGATGAGCCGTGCAGCCGAACTGTTTTATACCGGCGATGTGATCGGCGCGGAGCAAGCGCGCGAATGGGGCCTCGTCAGCCGCGTTGTGGAGCATGACATCCTTCTCGCCGAAGCGCGCGCAATGGCGGAAAAGATCGCCATGATGCCGCCGCATGCCTTGCGGCATACCAAGAACCTGCTGCGTCAAGGCACGCAAATCAGCTATGATACCGCGCTGGAAATGGCTGCCAATACGCAGGCGTTGATGCATCCGACGGATGACCATATGGAGGGCGTCAGCGCACTGATCGAAAAGCGCACTGCGAACTTCAAGGGCGGGTAATCACACCCAGCGCCAGACGCCCGCCGCACCGCCGCCGGCTGGCTGATGTACCCAAGTGAGCGCTAGCCACAGCGCAGTCCCGATGAGCCACGGCTTCCAGCCCGCGCGAAACAGCCCCGGGATGCTGGGTACAAAGCGGGTTTGCGCTACATAACCATCCCACACTTCGCCCATTGTGTGGCGTTTCTTGGCGTCCATGAACTTTGCGCCGACCAATGCGAGGATTACAACTGCGTTCATCACGATCAGCGTTCGGTCGGTGGGAGCCGCGATGATATGCGCAAGTGCCCAAAGCGCGAAACCCCACATCATCGGGTGCCGCGTCACGCGCATCATGCCACTGGGCGCGGCGGCGGCATGTTTCTCGGCGCCGGGGACGGCCATAGAGGCGTTTTTGGGTGTAATTGCTCCGACGAACAGCACTGTGCCGGCCAGGGTCAGAGCGCTTCCAATGGCCCATGATACGTCATCGAAGCCTGGCCAGAACGGGACGCTCGGCGCTTCGACCGCTTTGAACGCGAAATACATCCAGACCATCGTCGCGATGACAATGACTGAGTAAACCACCTCAAAAATCTGCGGCCCCATCACGCGCACCATCGGCGCGCGCAGCGGATGCGACATCGCGAAATGCAGACCGACAAAGGCAAGGCTAGCGGCGACCAAAGATGTCAGAGCTGGATCCATAATGTCCTCCCATTGTCAGCATAGCCTTGGTGAGTGATTGGGCAAGGCCAAGCGCCATCCGCCCTGACCCCTCCACATATCTGCCTCGCTATTGCCAATTGGAATGATAGTGTCTCGGGCGGGTGCGCTAAGCCGTACCATTTTGGCGCAATTCACTCTTGAGGCGCCAGAGCGAAGGTTAACGGGCTGGTAATGGCTTTCCCACTCAGCTATTAGATGTCTCAAGAAAGGGTCAATTCTTATCAAGCACGATCGTGCGCTAGGAGATTACCCTTGAATATCCTCACTAAAGTGGCCCTGCCCGCACTTGCGCTGGGTGCTGCGTTTACCGCAACGCCGGCCGCTGCCAATGTTATGATTGGCGATACTATTGACTGTGCCCAAGTGGGCACCGGCACTTTTTCTTGTGATTTTGCCAGCGCCACCGTTGGCACTGGCTCAGAGTTCACCGTAGGAAATTCCAACGGAGATTTTCTGAGTTTCGATTTTGACACCAATTCTCTTGTTTTGACGGCGCTTCGAGACCAAGATCTGGGCGCGACCATTCTCAACTTCACGAATGCTGCTAACCCGTTCACCACCGCGCTTCTCACCAGCACAAATGGCATAACACCTGACGGCCCAGGAGCTGGTGGTGATGGTTTCACACAAGGCGATGTCACAGTGACAAACGGCGTGCTGTCAATCAATCTGATTGATACAGCACTGGTGGACGGGGCTACGGCAACGTTTTCCTTTGCCGCCGTGCCAGAGCCATCAACTTGGGCAATGCTCCTGCTGGGCTTCTTTGGCCTAGGCGCTGCCATGCGCCGCGAGAAGAAGGTGACCACCAAGGTCGCTTACGCTTAAACGAGCAGAACTCTACAAAGGGGCCGCCGGGTAGCGATACCGGGCGGCCTTTTTTGTGCGCGGTGGGTTATCCGTCCTTCGCGCGCATATCCGCCTCGCTATTGCCGGTGGGAATGATCGTCCCCTGCGCGGTTGCAACCAGGCGCGTTTCGCCCGCCTCATCTTCGCTCCACACATCAGCGCGCACGACCACTTGCCGCCGCCCGGCTTTGATGACTGTCCCGCGTGACCGGAGAGCTTTGCCCATAGCGGGCGCGACGAAGTTGATTGTGTAATTGCCGGTGACGACATCGCCAACCGCGCTCGCGGCGGCCCAAGCGCAGGCATTGTCTGCCATCAGGCCAACAATGCCGCCATGTGCAAACCCGTGATGCTGAGTCATTTCGGGTCGCAAGACGAGCCGCAACTCGCTCTCACCCTCCCACACCTTGAGTGGTTCCACATCCAGCCAATTGGAGAAGCCAGAACGCTTAACCGCAACCTCTTTCATGTAGGCGAGCGATGCTTCGGGCGAATCGAAGCGGGAGGGGGTAGCCATGACGAACTCCTATAGTCTGTAAGGCAGACGTAATGGCACTTGCTTTGATCGCAATCAAGTCTGATATGCAGACCCATGAAGCAATATCAGCCCTCGACTTCGCCTTGCCCAATTGGCCGCGCCTCCCGCGTGCTCGGCGACAGGTGGGTGCTGCTCATCCTGCGCGAGGCATTTCTTGGCGTCGATCGGTTCGAGGATTTTATGACGCGATTGCCGATCAGCCGTGCTGCTTTGTCATCACGGCTGACCATGATGGTCGAAGCGGGTTTGATGGAGCGGGATCCGCCCGACGCCAAGCGCGCGCGCTATGCACTAACCCAAAGCGGACAGGCGCTTGCGCCGGTCTATGCCGCCATTACTGAATGGAGCGGTGAGCATCTATTCGCGGAGGGCGAGCAGCCGCGCAAATGGGATTGAAGGCATACCGCGCCCGCGACGCCAGCTATCGCTCGGGAGTTCCATAGTCGGACGGCAAGGGCTGAACGATTTCTTTGCTTACAAAGATAATGGCTGGCGGTTCTGCCGCAGGCTCGGCAATGCTCAGCTGCATCTCACTCGGAGTTTCGCCCGCAGTGATTGCGTTCGCGTTGACGCCACTGATTGCCGGAACCACAGCTGGATCGCTCTCTCCAAGGATGGCCTCGACGCTGCAATCGCGCGGGGCAGGCCGGTTCTTCAGCGCAGCAATGTCTGCCTCGCGCCGGCACAGATAAGTCTCGCGCACGGCATAATAAGGGTCGTCGCTGGCATTGATCTTCGCAATGCGTTCGTCAAATTCAATGCGATCTTCGAGCGAAGTGATGGTGTAGGCGGGGATGCCCAGTGCAGGCGAGGTAAAAATGCCACCGACCGCGGTCGGCAGCACTGCCTGATCAAGGGCGCCGCCAAGCGCATCGCGCAAGGTGGTCGGCCCAAGGAGTGGCACAACCAGAAACGGACCTGGGCCGACGCCGTAATAGCCAAGCGTGTTGGCGAACCCGTTTCTGCGGCGGGGGAGGTTGAAGGGCTCGCGCTTAGCAACATCGACCAGCCCGCCGATTCCAACGGTCGAGTTGATTGCAAACCGTCCAAGTGTTTCGAATGCCTTGCCAGGCTTGAGTTGCAGCATGAAATTCAGCGCATTGACCGGCTCAAGCAGGTTGCGAAAGAAGTTTCTGAGGCCGCTACGGATAGGCTTGGGTAGCCCTTCTTCATAAACTTCCGCCACCGGCTCAATGATCGCCGCATCGACTTCTTGCGACATTTCAAAAGCCGCTTCGTTCACCTCGACGAGCGGATCTTTCATCGGATCAGCCGCTTCTCCCGAAACGACAATTGTATCGCCGGTCTCGTGTTCCCCGTCCTCCGGCTGCGGCGCGCTCGACGGATCAATCGCTTGATCTAGATCCGCAGCCTCAGCGGTTGCGGGCGTGGTTGGTTGAACGGAATTCGCGCTGTTATCTCCGCTAGCTTGCGCGTCTTGAGCGACGGCCGCTGGCACGGGAGCTGCACTTTGAAATGCGATCTGCGGGGTAAAAATCGCCGCACTTGATGAAGCAAGCGCAGCAAATGCGAGCGAAACAGACATGTTATTCCTTCTGCGATCCCCAAGCGGACATTGCAGAAGGTTTTGATGAAGATCAAATTAAAGAAGCGTCCGCTGCGATCAGCTTATCGCTTCTATGTCTCCGCTCAGAGCCAAGTTCCTGCGCTGCGACGCTATTCGTCGCCGATAGTGATCAACTCTACCTTGAACAGCAAAGTCGCGCCGCCTGGAATAGGGCCGCGCCCTACCGGCCCATAAGCAAGGTCAGCGGGTATTGCGACTTCGATCGTATCGCCAGCGCTCATTTGCGGGATCGCGAGTTGCCATCCTCTGATCAGGCCGCCGAGCGGGAAGCTGGCAGGCTCGCCGCGTTGATAGGAGCTGTCGAAGACTTCGCCATCGAGAAAGCTGCCCTCATAGTGAACGGTGACTTGATCGCTGACCGCGGGCTTCGCGCCCGCGCCATAGGTGCTGGTCGGCGTGGCGACCCATCGCCAACGCAGGCCGCCATCAATCCAGCGCCAGCCATCCGCGGGTTTGAGGCCTGAGAGATAGGTTTGCTGCGCGCTAAGCCAGGCAAGGGATCCGGGACCAGTTGCCGGCTCGGCTGGCGCTTCGCTAGCCGCGTTATCTTGTGCGGCGGCTGCGCTGCTAAGCGCGAAAGCGCCCGCGAAAAGTATAGTTTTGATCATGCTCACCAGTCATATGCCTTTGGTAGGGCGGTTTCATCGAGATCACGGTAGCGTTCGCGTAGGCGGCTCTGATGGTTGCCGAGCGGTTGCTCTACGCCATCAATAAACACATTTGTCGGCGCGCTCGAGACTTCCAGCGGGTCACCATCCCAGATCACCAGATCGCCTGCCGCTCCGCGAGACAGAGTGCCAAATTTGCCCTTCATGCCCAGAATGTCAGCAGGAACAGAGGTGATCGCGGCGAGCGCTTGCCCCCAAGTTAGTCCTGACGCCCGCGGTATGCGTGTAAGCGCCACCAGATTGCCCGCGTGCTGCGCGAGCTGACGCGGCTGGCGCATGGAGGAGGCATCGATCGCCACTTTCACACCGGCACGGGTCATCCGGCCTATATTGCTTTGGGTCGAGGCCAATTGCTCGAAGCGCTCGGGCAAATCTTGCAAGCTGCTGGCAATCACCGGAATGCCGGAGGCGGCGATCTCAGATGCGAGGGTCCAGCCTTCGCTCGCTCCGGTTATCACGATGTCGAGGCGCGGAAATTCTCGTTTCAGCGCGATGACTTGGCGAATGTCCGAGGCCCGCTCGGCATGGACAAACAGCTTCTGCCGCCCGGCGATTACGGGGCCAAGCGCGGCGGCATCAACGCGGGTGAGTAGCGCCTCTTCGCCTTCCCAACGGCCTGCCGCGTAAGCGCTGGCTTCTGCGATAGCATTGCGGAGCGTAACATGGGTGGCAATCCGGCTGCCGCCGGCAATGCGCGCACCGCGCTCGCCGATCATCACGCCTTGGAAGGCGCGGGCCTGAGTTATGGGCTGAGCATCTGCACCGAGATCAATGACTGCGCCTTGGCCTGTGAAGATCGAATCCGTGGGCATACCAACAACCGCGGCGCGCGTGACGCCGCCTGCGCGGCTGATCGCCACATGCTGAGAGCCCGGGTTGATCGCAGGCGCGACATCAAGTGCCGGGCCGAACGGGCTGCTATCATTGATGCGGCTGTCATTGCTTTCGCTGACCGCGCCAACATCCCATAGGCCGAGATTGGTGACCGCTGCGACAATGCCGGGTGTTACCCAGGAGCCTTCAGGAACTTCCATGGTAATGGCGTCAGGCGTGGCAAGATTGGTCCCCACCGCGAGCACTTTACCATCGCGGATGATGACGGTTGCATTTTCGATTGGCTCACTGCCATCGCCAATCGCAAGCGTTACGCCTTGCAATGCGACATCTTGTGCCGCGACTGAGTTGGCAGATAGTGCAAGTGCAGTGGCGGCGCTCAAAGCGAGAGTATTGAGGAAGCGCTTCATTTCACGTCTCCTTCACCAGGCTGGCCGAGCTCAAAATCACTCACCGGACGGCGTTTCGCGTCCTGACTGTCGTACATCAGTGCCCCATCGATCCAGACCTTTTCTGGCCGCGCGTAGACGCTGAGCGGGTCGCTATTCCACAGCACCACATCGGCCATTTTGCCGGCCTCAAGACTACCGGTCATATCATCAATGCCCATCGCTTTCGCGGCATTCAATGTGATCCAACTGATCACCTCAGCATCGCTAATGTCGATGCCCATGCGTGCGCCAGCGGCCTGCGCTTTCGCGGCCTCTTGGTTGAGGCGCTGAATGTCCTGATCGCTATCGGAGTGAATGACTACGCAGGCGCCCGCTTGTTGGAGCAATGCAGCGTTTTCGAGGATGCCGTCATAGGCTTCCATCTTGAAGCCGTACCAATCGGCCCAGATTGCGCTGCACACGTCATTTTCGCGTAGCAGATCGCCGATCTTATAGCTCTCAACCGCGTGGTGGAAGGCGGTGACTTTGTAGCCAATCTCCTTGGCCATATCCATCACCAGCGCCATCTCATCTGCGCGGTAGCAGTGGTTGTGAACCAGAATGTCGCCATCGAGCACGCCGGCGAGTGTTTCTTTGCCGAGATCCCGCTTTTCGCGGTCACCCTCGGCATAGGCTTGCGCTTCAAACCAAGTCTGGCGATTGACTGCAAAATTGCCCATCCGTGTTGAAGGCTTGCGGCCGCGTCCGCCATAGACCCGTTTGGGGTTTTCACCGCAGGCCATTTTAAAGCCGTATGGCGCGCCGGGAAACTTCATGCCCTGTACCGTGCGGCTGGGCACGTTTTTGAGCGTGACCGAGCGTCCGCCCATGAGGTTTGCCGAGCCGGGCAGGATTTGTAAGCTTGTGATCCCGCCATTGGCGAGTGCACGGCTGAAACCGGGGTCTTGCGGCCAAACCGAATGCTCTGCCCAAACGTCAGGCGTGGTCGGCGCGGTTGCTTCATTGCCGTCATTATGCGCCTGGACCGATGGCGATGGGTAATCGCCAAGGTGGCTGTGAATGTCGATGATACCCGGAGTGACGAATTTGCCGCTTGCATCGATCCGGTCATAACCTTCGGTCGAAAGGCTCGCATCGCCTATGCCCTCAACTTTGCCATCACGGAAAAGCACGGTGCCGTTTTCGATAACGCCGCCGGTGCCATCGAAGACCGTTGCCCCGACCAATGCCGTTGGGCGGCCTGGATAGGCGCGATAGGTAGAGGCATATGGCGTGCCCCCATCCGCGCCACTTGGTGCTTTGGTCGTCGATGTGGTCGCAGCGGAGGCAGAGCGAGGCTCGCCCCCAGCGTCGGCGGCGGCACAGGCAGAGAGCGATAATGCTAGCAAGGGGGCCCCCAAACTAGCGATGAGGGAGCGTTGAAGCATAGTTTCGTCTTTCACCTTTGCTCTTTTCAAGTGCCGTATTTGCTTAGCGCGTTTCCGGACGGATGCCCGCAGCTTGCGGTTCACCAATTTCAGACTGACCGAGCAGATCATCACCGACATTGTCATCCTGCAATGTGTCGAGATGCATCAGTTTCTTGATGAGCGGGCTGATGACCATCACCGCAACGCCGATGCCGACGGCATACCAGCCAACGGTCGAGTAAACGTCGAGCACGACCTGCTTGCCAGCCTCTTCGCCCACGCCTTCCCCGCCAGTGGCGGCGGCGATCAGGCCAGCGGCAAAGTTGCCCGCAGCCGATGCGAAGAACCATGTGCCCATTATGAGCGAGGCCATATGCGCAGGGCTCAGGCGGTTCATGGCGCTAAGGCCAACAGGCGAGAGGCAAAGCTCACCGGTTGTGTGCAACAGGTAGATCAGGAAGATGAAGATCACCGGCGTTGGCACATTGATGCCCGCGCTTTCCGCGCCCCAGACCAGCACCAGGAAGCCCAGACCGACCTGAATGACTGCAAGGCCGAATTTCATTGGCGTCGAGGGCTCAATGCCTTTTGAGCCCATCCCCTGCCACAGCATCGCGAAGAGCGGTGCCAGCAAAACGATGTAAATCGCATTGATCGACTGGAACATCGAAGCGTTTACGCCCTGCGTGTCGACATGACGGTCCGTGAAGACGTTGAGCGAGGAACCGGCCTGCTCGAACAAGGCCCAGAACACGATCGAGACCATGATCAGGAACATCGCCGCGAAGATACGGTCGCGCTCTTCAGGTGCAAGCTTCACGACCGCCGTGAATAGGACGTAGAGAACCAGCCCTCCTCCGAATACTGCGAGAACGCCGCCGACCAGATCTTGGTATTGGATGGCGAGCCAGCACAAGCCGACCATGGCAAGGCCAGCGCCGTAGATGACAAATTCCTTGCCGCCCGCAATCTTCGCAGGGTCCTTGGGTTCGCCTTTTCCGAGCAGCAATGGCTTGCCGACAATGAAGAAGATCAGGCCAATGAGCATGCCGATACCGGCAAGGCCAAAGCCATATTCCCAGCCATATGTTTGGCCGAGATAGCCGCAGATGATCGATGCAGTCGCCGCGCCGACATTAATGCCCATATAGAAAATGGTGTAGGCTGGGTCTCGGCGTGTGTCGGTTCGCTCGTAAAGCTGACCAACGATGACCGAGATATTGGCTTTCAAGAAGCCCGAGCCGACAATGATCAGCGCTAGCGCCAGCCAGAATACATTGATCATTGGATCGGCCTGACCGCCGCCGCCTTCAAACGCCATGAAGAAGTGCCCGAAGGTGAGCAGAACCGCGCCAAAGAGGACTGCCTTGCGCTGACCGATAAATTGATCAGCCAGATAGCCCCCGACAACTGGCGCAATATAAACGAGCGCCGTGTAAGCACCGTAAATGACGTAGGCCTTCTCCTCAGCGAACATCCAGTGCTGGATCAAATAGAAGATCAGCAGCGCGCGCATCCCGTAATAGGAGAAACGCTCCCACATCTCAGCCATGAACAGGAGAAAAAGCCCCTTGGGGTGGCCGATGACTTCAGCTTGCGGCCGAGTGATCAGAAACAAACCGCCCAGCAGGAAGCCCGCCAGCGCGATCACCGCAACCCAGAATGTCCACATTTCAAATGCGGAATCAAATGTGAAAATAAACTCGTGCATGGTCCCGACGGCCCTCATTAATTAAGTCGAGCCGCGTCCCTCCCGGCCCCGTCCATGGGCGCGCACCCTAGCGCCCAAATCGAGCATGTGAAGCATAAGTTACCGCGAAGACAGAATTGCTTCGCCGCATTTTTGCATCATTTGAGCTGCTTTTCGGGAACCTTGCGCGCAGCGCTGTATTATGGCACTGTATCACCTTGGCGGGGAGAAGTATGCGCCAAAGTTGGGAAGCTATTATGAACAACCAGTCCAAGCCCGTTTATCTGAAGCTGCGCGATCTGATCGCGGCGGCAATTATCGAGGGGCGTTACGGCGAAGGTCAGATGTTGCCTTCGGTTCGCGCGCTCGCCTCGCAAGAGGGTGCGAACCCGCTAACCGTGGCCAAGGCGTATCAGCAGTTTCAGGCTGACGGGCTTGTCGCGGTGCAGCGCGGGGTGGGCATGTATGTGGTGAAAGGCGCTGCGGAACGTCTGAAATCAAGCGAGCGCGATCAATTCGTGCGCGAAGAATGGCCGGTAATTCGTGAGAAAATCCAGCGGCTGGGCTTGGCCGCGTCCGATCTGCTAGCCGAAGCATGACTGCGCGAGGCGGGCTGCTTCGGGAAGAAAGTAAACAATGCGATAACAACGTAAGCACATGACGCTTGCAGGATACGCAATGGTTTGGCAGACTACAGTTGTCGATGGGGTTGCATGCCAATTGGCGAAATACGCTAACTGGATTGTTTGCTGTGCGGCCACGCGTGACGTGGCCTCGTCTGGAGTGTGACTATGATACGTTCTGAACTTTTGACGGCGTTGTCCAAAGAGAACCCCGATCTGCGATCTGAAGAGGTGGAGCAGGTGGTGGACATCTTCTTTGATGAAATCGCTCATCGGCTGGCCGAAGGTGGCCGAGTAGAGCTGCGCGGCTTCGGTGCTTTTTCAACGCGCGAGCGGGAGGCTCGTAAGGGCCGCAATCCTCGCACTGGCGAATCGGTCGATGTGCCGTCCAAGCGCGTGCCCTATTTCCGGCCGGGCAAAGAAGTGCGCCGGATGCTCAACGACTGATTGAGGTCAGGGCGCTTGGGCCGGGGCGGAGCGCGTCCCTTGCTATCAAATTAAATCGCCAAGATATCTTGGCCCGTAAAGTTGATACGAGTGCGTTGCAGAGGCGGCTCGCTGTCGCTAGGCGCATTGGCGAATAGCGGGTGTGGCGGAATGGTAGACGCCGGGGACTTAAAATCCCCTGATCCTATAGATCGTGTGGGTTCGAGTCCCACCACCCGCACCATTCCTATAAATTTGCGAATTTTGCGCTGACTAATGGTCCGCGGCTACGGAGTCTTTGCTCGGGCCGCCAAAGGCCAACGTTCACTCGGCCGACATTTATACTTGTATTAACGGATGTAAATTACTTGTGATTCGGAGAAGTTGATCGGCGCAAAACACGAGGCACAAAGCCCTGCGCCAAATGCTCAAACTAGACCGGGGGGTCGCAACAATGCAGTCCAATGAGACAGCGATAGAAGCACAAGAGCACGCTCCTGATGAGCGGCGTGCGTCAAAGCGAAGTGCTTCGCTCATTCGAGCGGGCAAATTGGTGTCGGCTCGTGGAGAATTCGTGTGCACCATCCGCGATGCCTCGCAGGATGGCATCGCGCTCAAGATGTTCCACGAATTTCCGCAGTGCCCAGAGGTGGCGCTCGAGCTCCGCAATGGCGCAAGCTTTGAGCTGAAGCGGGTGCATGGTGAGGGTGATACCGCTGGTTTCGCATTTGCCGATGATATCGACGTGGTCAAACTGCTGGATGATAATTGGCATTATCCCAAACGCGGCGTGCGTCTGAATATCACTATGCCGATCAAATTGGAAACGCGGGATGGCACCGTGGTAGAGGCGTTTACCGACAATATATCTCAGCAAGGAGCAGGCATTGAGTGCCAAACAGCCTTTGCCGTGAACCAGCCGCTCATGCTGAGTAGCGATCACCTTGCAAAAATCCCGGCAAAGGTTCGCTGGTGCCGCGATGGCCAATATGGGCTGGTGTTCGACAACACCTTCTCATTGCGCGATTTCGCATTGCTTGGCGCGCGGCTGCAATGTCCTGGTCTTGTACCGGGCGAAGATCGGCTTGGCTGGGCGGCTTGATTGTATTGGTTCGGTTTTAGCCGCGAAAATCTTAAGCCGGAACAAAGTCCATTGCTACGCCATTGATGCAGTGGCGCTTGCCGGTCGGGCGCGGCCCATCGTCAAAAATATGCCCCAAATGACCGCCGCAATCTGCGCAATGCACCTCGGTGCGCGGGTAGCCGATTTTGTAATCTGTGCTGGTGCCGACCGCGCCATTATCAATCGCTTCCCAGAAACTGGGCCAGCCTGTGCGGCTGTCAAACTTCGTTTCTGATGAATAGAGCTTGTTGCCGCAGCCCGCGCAGACAAATGTGCCGGCGCGTTTTTCTTTGTCGAGCGGCGAGGTGAACGGGCGCTCCGTTCCTGCCTCACGCAGCACGTAAAACTCAGCCTTGGTCAGCTTTTTGCGCCAGCCCGCTTCACTGAGCTTTATCGGGAAGCTTTTCGCATTGGCTGGGCTCGACCCGCACGCCGCGAGTGCAGAAGCTGCGGCACCTGCGCCGAGCAAGCGCAACAATCCGCGGCGATTTTGAACGAAGCGTTCCATGATTTTATCCTTCTTTTCTACCTCTATATACGTTGATAGCGGCAAGAAGGTTTCACTTTACATCACCGGGCCGAACCGCCCGCTCCCTCCCCCCTTCCACCCGGAGCCTACCGGGATATCATCCGGGTGGAAGGGGGGAGGGAGCGGGCGGCTAGGTTACCAAAGAGCCGGAATATCTAAAACTCAGTAACTTCGACTTCCAGCTTGCGGAATCCATGGACGAAGTTAGCGCGAACCCGCTCTACATCGCCGGCCACGTGGACGCGCATGCGCCGCTTGTGCATTTCTTCAAGCAGCACACGCAACTGAAGCTCGGCCAGCCGCGCGCCAACACAGCGGTGAATGCCATAACCAAAAGCGATATGGCGCCGCGCATTCTCGCGGGTAATGTCGAGCTTGTGCGGGTCTTCAAACACGCTCTCTTCGCGGTTTGCCCCGAGATACCACAGCACGACCTTATCGCCCTTTTTGATAGTCTTGCCGAACACCTCTGTATCTTCGGTGCAGGTCCGGCGCATATGCGCCAGCGGCGTCTGGTAGCGCAGGCATTCCTGCACCGCATTGGGTATCAGATCGGGGTTCTCTTCAAACAGCTTGCGTTGGTCAGGGAACTTGTCGAGCGAATGGACAATCCCGCTCATCGTGTTGCGAGTGGTATCATTGCCGCCGACAATCAGCAGCACCAGATTGCCCATGAATTCCTCAGGGCTCATTTGGTTCATGGCTTCGGAGTGCAACATCATCGAGATGAGGTCATTGCCTGGCTCTTTGTCGTGCGTCCGCTCGATCCAAAGAGACTGAAAATAGGCTCCCATCTCGTGCAGGAACCCCCAGCGCATCTCGTCTAGTTCGCGCACCGATGCCAGCTCTGTGTCTCCCGACCAGTCGGACCAGAAGGTCAGCAGACCGCGATCTTCCCATGGGAAGCCGAACAGGATAGCCAGCATGCCGGTGGTCAGTTCGATCGAGACCTTATCGACCCAATCGAACACTTCGCCGCGCGGCAGCGTATCAAGGAGTTCGCCAGTACGGGCGCGGATCTCGACTTCCATATCGGTCATCGCGCTGGGCGTGAATTTCGGCGCTACCGTGCGGCGCTGCCCGGTATGCTGCGGACGGTCCATCGCAATGAACATTGGCAGCTCGCGGCGATCAACGCTGGTATCGGCCAGCTCCTCTTCGGTCAGCCGGTCAAGAATTGTAATGCCGCCATATTCCCAGCTCGAGGAGAATGTATCGGGAAGCGCTTCGATGTGCTGGATTGCCTTGTGACTAACAACTGCCCAGTAAGGGCCAAAGGGGCCGTCCGGGATGTAGTGCAGCGGTCCCGCTTCCTGCATTTCGGCAAAGATCGGCTGCCATGTATCGTTGAAATAGATGTCTGAGCGGCTCACATCCCATTTGTGCGGATGCTCCGGGCGCTGCTCAGGATGATTGGCGAAATGATCTTTAAGCGCCTGATAGGCGGTGGGTGATGTACGGCATTTGGGCCGCTCTTGGGCGATTGTCGCCATAAACTTCTCTCCCGACTCGTTTGGCTCATTGCGGCCAAATCCGATGTCTTGAGGAGGAGTATCCCGCCTTACTAACCGCAATGTCAATAGTGCGTTTCAAAAAAGGACTGACGTCCTTCGCACAATATTCATGAGCTTTGCGGCGCCCCGGCCTTTCCAGAAGCTGCGCCAAAGATGCCGCCAAGGCGCTTTTCCTTGCCCTTACGGCGTGCCGCCGGGCCTGATTTCATAACGCGGCGGCGGAACAGGGTGGCCCCTGCCTTGACGAAGAGCAGCACGCAGAACGCTTGCCAGACGATTGCGACCAGATGCGGCCAGACCTCGGGCGATTGCGCCGCGCGGGCAAGCATGGCGAAGGGTGAGCTTAGCGGGAATACGACGGCCACAAGCTCAAGTAGCGAGCCCGGATCAGTCATTGCAAAAGCCGCTAGGAAGAAGACTAGAAGCTGCATCATGGTGACCGGCATGGAGAGAGTTTGGACCTCGCGCACGGTCGTCGCCATGCCGCCAATGGTCAAGAAGAGCGAGCCCAGCAGCAAATAGCCAAAGGCGAAATAGACAACGCCCAGCAGCAAGAACACTGGCCAGCCCATCGCGGGTTCAGGCAATTGCGGCAGTGCCTCTCCGCCGAAGAAGATGATCAGCCCGCCGAAGAAACCCCAGACGGCAATGCCAACAAAGGACACGCCCAGCATGGCGATGAGCTTGCCGAGAAAGACCGAATCCATCGGGATCGCTGCGGCGAGAATCTCGATGATCTTATTAGCTTTTTCCTCGACCAGATTGGAGAGAACCATACCCGCCAGCAGCATCATCAGCAGGAACAGCAGGAGCTGGCCCGCTTGTGCAGTCTTGATCCGCTCCGAGCGATCAGTGGCTGCACTGCCAGCGACAGGCTCTGCTGCAACATCAGGAAAATCGGTTGGCGCTTCGCCTTTGGCGAAGGCTGCCATCATCGCCACTGCGCCTTCCCATGCAGCTATCTGTCCGGGGGTACCCGTGAGTATAGGTGCATCTAGCGTGCCGCTCACCACGCCTGCGTAGGCAGCGCCGGGTTCAGCCAATATGTCCGCAGGTGCTTTGCTGGTGTCTTCCGCCTCGCGCATGATGGGCAGGCCGGGCAGTCTCTCTTGCACTGCGAGCCGTGCGGCCATCATCGCATTATTGTCCTCTTGAGACATGGCCAGCGCGATTGTGTTGACCGTGGCCTCGCGCTGGACCTGACCGCCAATGCCGCCCGCGAGGCCGCCGACCAAAATCGGGAAGAGAGGGCCGAGCAGGAAAAAGAAAAATGCGCGGCTGAAGAGGATTGCGAGGAAGTCGCGCCGGGCAATGACCCAGGCGGCCTGCCACATGGAGAGGCGTGCATCATTGATTGGGGTGTTGCTGACAGAGTTGCTCATGCTGCGTCCTCCTCTGCGGCATTCTCTTCGAGCGCGCGTGCCGCTGCCTCGCCTGCAATCTCGACAAAGGCATCATGCAACCCGGCTCGCTCAATCGAGAGCGAGAGGATACCAGCCTCGCCTTCAATAAGGCGCTTGAGCAGCGCTTCAATACCCGCCTCAGGAACCGGGAAGTTCCAGAAATGCCCTCCGCCAGCTTTGTGATCGTGGCGCGCATCCGCCGGGAAAGCGGAGCGCCAGGGGCCGTCTTGCTGTGCGGTTTCAAGCCGCACTTGGGCAGGGATACGGTCGCGCGCCTCGTCTACTTGGCCCGCAAATGGCACTTTGCCGCCTGCGATAATGGCAATGCCTTCACACAGGCGTTCCGCATGAGCGATAACATGGGTGGAGAAGATCACAGTCGTGCCTTCCGCCGCCAGCTCGCGGATCATTACCTCGAGCTTGCCCTGATTGATCGCATCTAGGCCGCTGAATGGCTCATCAAAGACAACCAGTTTTGGCCGGTGAACTAGTGTGCCCAGCAATTGGACGGTTTGTGCCATGCCTTTGGAAAGTTGCCGGATTTGCCGGTCAATTGCATGAGAAAGCCCGTGCCGTTCGAGCAATTCGCGCCCGCGCTTTTTGCCTTCTTCCAGCGGAAGACCGCGCAGTGCGCCCATAAAGCCAATCGCCTCATCGCATTTCATCGCGGGATAAAGCCCGCGCTCCTCCGGCAGATACCCGATAAGCCGCGCGATATCATGCGGGCGATCATGGCCAAAGACGCGGCGAACCCCCTCATCGGGGTCAATAATGCCAAGCAGCATGCGCAAAGTGGTGGTCTTGCCCGCACCATTGGGGCCAAGAATGCCGTAAATTGCGCCCTGCGGCACGGAGATATCTACACCGTCCACCGCCAGCGTATCGTCGAAACGCTTGATCAGCCCGCGCGCTTCAATAGCAAGCGGCTGGTCTGATGATGTGGCGGTTTCGAGAGCGGCGGGCACTTCGTTGGCGACAATCTTGCTTTGCATGAGCATCCCTGCGGGTTAACCGTAATCCATGAACAGGAGCGGCAGCAAGTTTGGTTAACGAAAACGCCCCCAGTGTAAACAAAACGATCAGTGCTGAACGCTTGGCTACCCTCCAAACCGCCTTGCGGGAAGAGGCGCTTTCACTTGGCTTTGCTAGTGTTGGCTTTGCCGATCCTCGCGCCCATCCTGAGCGGGTTGAGCGGCTGGAAGCTTTCCTTGGCGATGGCCATCACGGCAGCATGGAGTGGATGGAGACGCGCAAGGACCAGCGCGCGTCCCCGCAAGGCCTATGGCCAGAGGCGCGCAGTGTGATTGCGCTGGGCATGAGCTATGCGCCTGAAGACGACCCTTTGGTGCTGGAGGGTGCGGGTGAGAAGGGCCGTATTTCGGTCTATGCGCGCGGGCGCGATTATCATGATGTAGTCAAGAAGGCGCTCAAGGCCTTGGCTCGCTGGATGATTGCGCAAGAGCCGGAGAGCCAGCTTAAAGTCTTCGTTGATACCGCGCCGGTCATGGAGAAGCCTTTGGGCGAGGCGGCTGGGCTCGGCTGGCAGGGGAAGCACACCAATCTGGTCAGCCGCGAGCATGGCAATTGGCTGTTTCTCGGCGCGATTTACTCGACCATTCCGTTTGTACCTGACGCGCCGCATGATGATCGCTGCGGGTCGTGCAATGCCTGCCAGACTGCCTGCCCGACTGATGCCTTTCCCTCCGCCTATCGGCTCGATGCGCGCCGGTGTCTGTCTTATTTGACGATTGAGCATAAGGGGCCTTGGGCGGAGGAGTTTCGCACTGCCATGGGCAACCGGATTTATGGCTGCGATGATTGCCTGGCGGTATGTCCGTGGAACAAGTTCGCCGATACCGCGCATACGCATGCGAAACTGGCTGCGCGTGATGACTTGGCCGCGCCTGATCTCGCTGAATTGCTAGTGCTGGACGATGCGGGGTTTCGGGCAAAGTTTTCAGGCTCGCCGATCAAGCGCATTGGCCGGGACAGGTTTGTGCGCAATTGCCTCTACGCCGCTGGTAACAGCGCCTCGCCCACTCTCATTACGCTGGTAGAGGGTTTGACCGAGGATCCCGATCCGGTCGTGGCTGATGCCGCCCGCTGGGCAAAAGCGCGGCTTACAGCATCTCTTTAAGCGGGGTTTCCGTGTCTGCCAGCAGCTCTGGCGATATTTCTGCGCGCGCTTCCACCAGCTTGCGCCCCTGGGCATAATCGCGTGTATTATTCACGCAATCGAGCGCGATCACTTGGCCTTCCTTGAGGTAAACGACCGAGAATTTTCGGTCCTCAGGGTTGCCGCGCAGCACCGTTTCATCATAGCCCAGTGACAAGCCAACCGTCTGCAACCGCAGATCATATTGGTTTGACCAGAACCATGGCACCGCGTTGTAAGGCTGTTTATCGCCCATGATGGAGCGGGCCGTGCACATCGCCATATCATTGGCGTTCTGCACCGATTCCAACCGGATCACCGCACCGTCCGCAAATGGGTTCGCATGCGCTGCGCAATCGCCAATCGCGTAAATATCATCCAGCGTGGTGCGGCAATAGGCATCGACATCGACCCCGTTCGCGCCAGAGGCACCCGCTGCAATTAGCGGACCGACGCTCGGGACAATGCCGATCCCCACGATCAGCAAATCGCAAGGAATTTCCTCGCCCGTGTCGGTCACGACGGCCGATACTGTGCCGTCCGCTCCTTCGATCTTTTCAACCGCAGTGCTCAAGCGAATATCGACACCGTTTTGCGTGTGCTCGCTCTGATAGAACTCCGACAATTGCGGCCCAGCAACGCGATTTAGAACGCGGTCCAGCGATTCGATGACCGTGACCGCGCAGCCTAGCTTGCGCAGCACAGCTGCCGCTTCGAGGCCAATATATCCGCCGCCGATCACAACGGCTTTTTTGGCGCCTGCGGCGAGTTCTGCCTTTAGCCGGTCGACATCGGCCTTGGTCCGCACCGAATGGATCCCGTCCAATTCCGTGCCGGGACAAGGCAGCCGTCGGGCAACGCCGCCGCCCGCCCAAATCAGCTTGCGATAGCCAATCCGGCTCTCGTCATCGAGCACCACTTCGTGGCCCATCCAGTCAATCTCAGCGACGCTGACGCCTAATTTGAGAGTGACGTCGCGCTCTGCCCAGAAATCCGCAGGCCGGATCAGCATTTTTTCAAACGGCTTGTCGCCAGCGAGATAATCCTTGGATAGCGGAGGGCGCTCATACGGCGGCTCCTGCTCTCGGCTCAGGATCAGGATCGACTCTTCATTACCGGCTTGGCGCAGTCCTATCGCGGCCTGTGCACCGGCATGGCCTGAGCCGACGATGATAATGTCTGCTTTGTCCAAAGACGTGTCCATAGGCCGGGGGCTTTGCCGCAAACGCCAGCCGGGTCAAGACCGGCGACGGCTTCGGGCCGCCTAACGGGTCAGCAGATTGCGCGCCATGCTGGCGATCTGCGCAAGCATCGCAGGGGCCGGTGTCCCGTGGGTTTGTGCCCGTGCGATCATCGCTTGGAATTGCGCAACAGAGGCTGCGTTTCGCTGCGCCCATCGCTCCACTGACGCCACCATATCGCCCTTGGCGTCTTTGCGCCGCGACAAGCGCCGCACCAGCTCAAGCCGCATTTGCTGGAAGTCGCGCGCCAGCCCGTCGACCAGCAAACGCTCCCATACATCGGACGGGCTCATCATCGCTGCGGTGCTTTGCGCCCAATCGAGGCCCAACTGCTCGCCAACTGCTGTGAATGCGCAGGTGAGCTGCTTGGTATCGAGGCCAGTGTCACTCGCAAGAATGGCAAGGCCGACCGAACCATCCAGCTCAAACAAATGCGTGACCCGCGCGGCCATATCAGCAGGTGCGCCTGCGTCAGTTAGACTTTTGGACAGCACATGGGATTGCTGGCGTGTTTGCTGTGACAAAAGCTCGCCAGTTGCCTTGGTCAGCACGGCTGCGGCCTTGCCAAGCCGTTCAATCAGCTCGCCCGGCGCGACATTTCCGCCGGTGGAGCGTAGCACGTCGGACATAAGATTGCCCGTCGCCGCGGCCACGCGGTCGAGCAGCAGCAACCGTGCTTTTTCGGGCATTTTTGCCCGCTCAAGCGCTTCCCACAGCGCGGTAATGTCGAACAGCGCCTCTGCTGTTACAAAAGCAGCGGCCACTTGCGCGAGATCAACGCCTTCTTCCTCGGCCAGCTCAAAGGGGTGAATGATGCCTAGGCGGTTGATGATGGTATTAGCAAGTTTGGTTGCGGTAATTTCGCGCCGCAAACGGTGGCTATGGATCTGCGCCTTGAACTTGCTCTGCATCGGGCGCGGGAAAGCTTGGATGAGCATCGGTGTAAGCGAAGGATCATCGGGCAATGGACTTGCCTCGATCGCATCTTGCAAAGCGAGCTTGGCCGAAGACAAGAGCACAGCAAGTTCTGGCCGGGTCAGCCCTTGGCCATCGGCGGCGCGGCGCAATAGCACTTGATCATCCGCGAGGCCCTCTGTCTGCCGGTCCAGATCGCCCGAACCCTCAAGCGTACCAATCAAATGCACATGTGAGGCCATGGATCGCGGCCCGCCGAGCTCTGCGGTGGAGAGCGCGAGAGCTTGTAGGCGGTTGTCGTCCAGCACTAGGGCGGCGACCTCGTCGGTCATCTCTTCAAGAAGGCGATTGCGCCGTGCATCAGTGAGGCGTCCGGCCCGCCGTGCCGCCGCAAGCGCGATCTTGATATTCACTTCATTGTCGGAGCAATCGACGCCAGCGGAATTGTCGATAAAGTCCGTATTGATGCGCCCGCCGGCAAGCGCAAAGGCAATCCGCCCGGCTTGCGTCGCGCCCAGATTAGCGCCTTCGCCAACCACTTTGGCGCGCACTTCCGCCGCATTGACCCGCACCGGATCATTGGCGGGGTCACCGACTTCTGCATGACTTTCATGCGCGGCCTTGATGTACGTTCCGATGCCGCCAAACCAGATGAGGTCCACTGGCGAACGCATGATCGCGGAGATCAGCGTTTCCGGCTCAATCACCTTTTGCTCGATGCCGAGCGCGGTCTGCGCCGCCTTGGACAGAGTGATGCTTTTCGCATCGCGGGCGAAAACGCCGCCGCCTTTGGAGATTAGCTTGGGATCGTAATCTTCCCAGCTTGAGCGGGACAGATTGAAAAGGCGGCTCCGCTCTTTCCAGCTCTTTGCAGGGTCCGGCGCGGGGTCGATAAAGATGTGGCGGTGGTCAAAGGCGGCGACCAGCTTGATTGCCTTGGATAGCAACATGCCATTGCCGAAAACATCGCCGGACATATCGCCGCAGCCCACGACTTGCACTGGGTCTTTCTGAACGTCGACGCCCATTTCGAGGAAATGCCGCTGGACCGAAACCCACGCGCCGCGCGCAGTGATGCCCATCGCCTTATGGTCATATCCGTTGGAGCCGCCGCTGGCGAAGGCATCATCGAGCCAGAAGCCGCGGCTCTCCGCGATGCCATTGGCCACATCAGAGAAACGCGCGGTGCCCTTGTCAGCTGCGACCACAAAATAGGGGTCTTCCCCATCATGGATTACCACGCTGTCCGGGTGGACAACGGCATCTTCAATGATGTTGTCCGTTACCGAGAGCAGCGTACGAATGAATACCTCATAGCTGGCCTGCCCCTCGGCGGCCCAACCATCGCGGTCCTGCGCGGGGTCGGGCAATTGCTTGGGGTAAAATCCGCCTTTCGCGCCTGTTGGCACGATGACCGCGTTTTTGACGCGCTGTGCTTTCATCAGGCCCAGAATCTCGGTGCGGAAATCATCGCGCCGGTCTGACCATCTCAGGCCCCCGCGAGCGATTGCGCCGGTGCGCAAGTGAATGCCCTCGACGCGGCGGGAATAGACGAAAATCTCGCGCCACGGCACTGGCTTTGGCAGACCGGGAACGAGGCTAGAATCGATTTTGAGTGCGAGTGCTTCCTTGGCAGCGGGGGCAAATGCGTTGGTCCGCAAGACTGCATCTATCAAAGCCTGATACAGCCGCAGCAAGCGGTCATCATTAATCGCCTTCACATGAACCAGCGCGCGCTTAATTGCGGCGCGTGCCGCCTCTGCCGCCTGCCCGCGCCCTTTACCGACTTGCGGATCATGCTGAGTACGGAACAAGGTCACGAGCGCGCGGGTAATGTCTGGCGCGCCGCTGAGCGCATCGACCACGGTGTAAATGGTGAAGCCCATGCCGGCCTGCCGCAAATAGCGGTAAAATGCGCGCAGCCAGCCAGCTTCGGTCGCGTCAAGCGCGGCCTCTGGCACGAGCCGGTTGAACACGTCATTTTCCGCCTCGCCATTCACAACTGCCGCGATGGCGCCTTCGATGGTCGGAGCCCGGGCGAGCACATCGTCAATCTTAAGATTATCGCCGAGCTTCAGGTGAAAATCGTGAATGGTGCCGAGCCTTCCATCATCGAGAAGCGTGGGCACTTCAGATTCTACGTGGAAACCAAAATTCTCGAGCGTCGGAACCGCATCAGAGAGCGGCAGGCTGCCTTCGGCCTGATAGAGCTTGAGGCTCAGAGCATCCTGCCCCCCACGCCGCGTGCGGCACAGGCGGGCATCGCGCTGGCAGGCGTTTTCGGTGTCGGCATGTTGGCCAAGCGTGCGTAGCCGGGCAATATCAAGCGCGGCTTCCTTTGCGCCATATTCACTGCGGTAGCTGGTAGGAAATGCCTCGGACCAACGCAGCGCAAGTGCGGCAGCGCGCCCTGCGGTTTCCGTTTCGCTTAGCTCGGCTTCAACCGCATCGGTCCAGCCACGCAGCATGGCCTGAAGCTTGCGATCAATCGCGGCTTCATCAGGCGCTGTATCACCATCGCGAATGTCAAGCACGAAGCGCAGCATAGCCAGATTGCCGCCCTCAACCTCTAGGCTCCAATCGAGCATGGTCGCCTGAGCGCTGTCCTCAAGCAGGGCCTGAATTTGCAAGCGCACTTCCGTCGCGAGCATGTCGCGCGGAAGCCAGACAAAAGCGAACAGATGGCGCGCCAGCGGCGCCTCGACCAAAGCGAGACGCGGGCGGGGCCGGTCCACCAGACCCATAACCGTAGTGGCCACCCGCTCAACATCGCTGTCTGAAAAGCCGACCAGCAGATCATGAGGCAGCGCGGTGAGGGCATGGACAAGCGCTTTGCCCGCATGGCCGCCCACATCAAAATCAAGCCGCCGCATGATGTGATCAAGCTGCTTTCTGAGCTTGGGAACGTCGCGCGGCGGGGCAGCTAAAGCTGCACTGGTCCACACGCCAGCATGCACCGAAAGCGCGGTGACTTTGCCGCTTTTTAGACCTTTTTCCCGCACAGGGAGCATGAACACATCAAGCGGAACGCGCCGGTGAACCAATGCCTGGTGATTGGCCTTGATGATCAGCGGCGCGGAAGACTTCTTGCCTTTCCCGTTACCCTGACCACGCTCGAACCAGTCAAATGCGCGGGCGTAGGATTCGTCAGACAGCAGCGTCGCTGCGCTCTTGCGGCAAATTCCCAATGCCCCATCTTGATTGCCATCGCGGTGGCGCGTGACGTGGCCCAATTGGGTTAGCATGCCGTCATTGAGCCATTCTAGAAGCTCTGCACTTTCTGGCTCGCTTGCGCCGATCGCCTTGGCATCAGCGACCATCTTCTTTTGAACCTTGGGCCAGTCAGAAACCGCTGCACGAACATCGGCCAGCGTTTCGCGCAAGGCTTTGAGCAATTTGCGGCGGTGGCGCGCATCGACCCGGTTGGTCTCGATGTAGATTATGGACTCGGTCTGTGCGCCAGCTTTTGCGGCAGGCGCGAGGTCGGTCAGCTCACCTGCATCATTGCGGGTTGCAGCCACAACCGGATGGACGAGCCGGTCAATCGAAAGGCCCATCGCAGCGACAGTGGCACTGGTCGAATCGACCAGAAATGGCATGTCATCATTGACAATCGCAATGCGCATCATGCGCCGCTCACCGGTGATCGATTCAAGCGCAATGGCAGAGCGGTTTTTGGCCCGCTTGGCGCCTGCTTTCAGGGCAAACTCTGCGGCTTGGGTCGCATCCTTGACCGCAAAGGGAGGGTCGCCCGGCAAAAGCGATTCGACCATCATTTTTGCTAGAGATTTGCTAAATGGTTTCGCCGGCTTTGATGATGCCGTTTTCTTCGCAGGCTGCTTAGTAGCTGCCCGTTTTGCAGGTTTTGACCCCATATGGCCCTCTCATTTGGCGCGCTGCTAAATGAAGTGCGCCGCCATCTCAGGATGACGCGAAAAACGTCGCTCTCTCTTCATTGCCACTAGGCCTGTCAGGACCCTACGGCAAGCTCTGTGAATGGCCTCTTCTCATGCCTAAAACGTATGGGGTTTCATGTGCCTAAAGAGCAGCCGGATGTTTTCACCTAAAGGTACTAATGCATAGCGGCTGGCTCGGCTTCTTGCTCGGCCTGCCGAGTCATCTGGGCCATTAGGGCTTTGATTGAGCGACTGCGGCCTGACGGATCAAAAGTTGATCCGCCAAAAATGATCTCGTCCGCGCCGGTTCGCTCGATAAAAGCGCGCACGCTTTGCGCGGCCTGCTCGGCAGTGCCGATAGCGCTGGCCTGACTGATATGCTCGAGCATGGCACGATCGGGCGTTGGCAAGGATGCGCGGTAGTTCTCGATTGGCGCAGGCAGCTTGCCGGGCATGCCTGTGCGCAGCCGGATGAAGGCCTGCAATTGCGAGCTTGCGAGATATTCGGCCTCTTCTTCGCTACCGCCGATGAACAGATTCATCGCGGCCATGACATGGGGTTTTGAGAGGGCTGCGGACGGCTGAAACTCGCGGCGATAGAGCTCTAGCGCGCCGTCCAGATGATCCGGCGCAAAATGACTTGCGAACGCATAAGGTAGGCCCAGCTTCGCCGCCAGCTGAGCGCCGAACAAGCTAGAGCCGAGCATCCACATTTCAAGGTCAGCGCCGTGGCCGGGTGTCGCTTTGATGGGCAGGTCAATGTCGCCGGTGATCAGCGTGCGCAGCTCAGCCACATCCTGCGGAAACATTTCAGCCGCGCGGTGCAAATCCTTACGCAGAGCGCGTTGTAGCTCAGGCCCTGCGCCCGGTGCGCGGCCTAGCCCCAAATCAACGCGCCCGGGAAAGAGCGCGGCGAGCGTGCCGAATTGCTCAGCAATCTGAAACGGCGTGTGATTGGGCAGCATGATGCCGCCTGATCCAATGCGAATAGTGCTGGTGGCATTGCCGATATGCGCGAGGACCACCGAAGTCGCGCCGCCAGCGATTCCCTCCATCGTGTGATGCTCTGCCACCCAATACCGCGCGCAGCCTGCCTGTTCGGCGGCGATGGCTAAATCGCGCGCAGCGTCAAAGGCTTCTTCCAGGGTGCCGCCCTCGCGCACCGGGACAAGATCAAGGACGGAAAACTGAGTCATTGCGCGCCCTCTTCTCCGCTGCTGGCGACGGGCGGCGCTAGCTGTTCCAGATATGAGCGTGCGCGTGGTGCCTCGTTGCCATCAGGGGCGAGGCTAAGCACGGTTTCAAAATTGCGGCGTGCATCCTGCATGCGGCCAGAAAGTGCGGCGATCACGCCAGCTTCGAGCGCAATTGCCGGATCATCAGGGCTAAGCTCCGCGGCGTAAGCAATGTGCTCCTGCGCTTCGACGAGTCGATCGAGTCGCCGTGCAAGCGTGGCTGACAAGAGCCAAGCGCGGGTGTTGGACGGGTCGAGCGTCCGGGCTGTGTTAAGGGCGGTTGCCGCCTCATCGGGGCGACGCAGCGCCACCAGCGCGCGCGCGTGATCTACTGAGAGGCCTGCTGTTAGACCCGCATCGGCGGCGCGCTGCGCATCTTCAACAGCGCCAGCGAAATATCGCTCAGCGCTTGCCCCATCTCCGCTTACCAATGCGGCATTGCCCGCCATACCGCCCAGCCTTGCGCGGTATGCCGGATTATCCTCGCGGGCCTCGCCCAAGGCAGTCGCAAAACTTGCTTGCGCTTCGCCAAAGCGGCCCGCGCGGATATGCGAAAAGCCAAGACAATGGGTGGCTTGCGCTGCATCATCTGCGCCCGCAGTCTCGCGCCAATTGCGCGCAAATTCGGTTCCGCGTCTCTCGCTTTCGGCGACCAGGGAGAGGCATTCGGCAAGGCGGGAACGCTGCGTCTCGTCTGCTTCCTGCTGACGCTCGGCATTGCGCCGACGCTGTTCGAGTAGCTCCTCGGGCACACTGGGCGGCGCGCCCAGCGCGGGGTTGGGCCCTACTTGGGCAAACAGGAGAAAGGCGAAGGTCAGTGACATGAACGATCTAGTCCGTAGGCAAATTGGCGACGGCACGCATCAGGAGAGCAATGTCTTCCTCGCGCGACAAGCGATGATCGCCGTCTTTTACAAGGGTCACCTGTACGCTCTCCGAACGCAGGGCCTTGGCAAGCTTGAGACTTATATCCCATGGGACATCCTCGTCTTGCTGGCCATGAAGCAAATGTACCGGGCAGGTGATATCAATCGCCCGATCCAGTTTCAGCTGCGCCTCAGCATCTTTGAAAAAGCGCGCATAGGTTGGCGTTGGCTCGGGGCCATAGGGATTGTCTTCGAATACTGTCTCACCGCGAGCCAGCTGCGCGCGCTGCGTCTCATCATAGCCCCAAAGCGTAAAGTCTGGCGCAGCAGCAATGCCGATCATTCCTGCAAGCTGATCGCCAAGCGCCTCGCCCACCAGCAGCATGAGCCACCCGCCCATGGAGGAGCCTATTACGACCACGGGCCCGCTCACTTTTGCTTCGATCAGCGCGCAAACCTCATTGCGCCAGCGCGACAGGGAGCCATCGGCAAAATCGCCATCGCTTTGCCCGCAGCCTGAATAGTCCAGCAATAGGCAGGCTCGCCCATTTGCGCGCGCCCACTCAAACAGAGCAGTCGCTTTGCCGCCCGCCATGTCGGACATATAACCGGGCAGAAAGACCAGCGTCGGGCCGCCACCTTGGTGCATGCGATATGCGATACGTTTGGCATCGCCCTCTGATGAAGGCGGCATATCGAAAAACTGCGGGGCGTCACTCATCCAAGCGTATTCAACCGCTCGCTTCCAGAAATCAAGCGATCAGAAGAACTCAAATTCCTCAACATCGGGGTCTTCGGCGCACATGGTCTTAAGCGCTTCGAACTCATCCTCTGTGAGGACCGGCGGGTAGGTTTTGCCCTCTTCGGCTGCCTCGCGGAACGCCAGCGCGCGTTCACCGGGCGCCGGGTGGCTGGCCATCCATCCGCTTACCGCGTTTTCTTCGCGGCTCGTATCTCCGGCATCATCACCGCCCGCTTCGCCCGAAATGCGCTCAAAGAATGCCGCTGCGCCAAGCGGGGAGATGTCGCTTTCTTCCATCCGTGCGCGGGCAAAGGTATCGGCTTCGCGTTCTGCCTCGCGCGAATAGCCCAGACTGGCCAGTCCGAACAATGTGTCACCCAGGCCAGTGTTCGCGCCTGAAAGCAAGATCGACATGCCAAATTGGCGCAGCATTGCGGTCATCACATGGCGCTCGCGAACATGGCCCACTTCATGCGCCAGCACGCCTGCCAATTCTGCGGGGCTTTCCGCCTGCTGGATCAAACCATCGAACAGCAAAACCTGTGCGCCAGGCAGGGCCACAGCATTGACCATATCGATATTGGCGACCCCTGCGCGCACTTGTTCTTCAGCCGGATCAACCGCATCCAGCATTTTGGCAAGCGCTGCATCGCCCGCAGGCGTCGAGCACAAGCGGTTACCGAAATCGCCAATCATTGCTTCGCCAATTTGCCGCTCCCAGCTTGGCGGAATGCGCGGTCCAAGCCAGCTCGGAGCGGTCATAAACAGCGCCACCGCCGCGACGCTGACAACCGTAAAGGCGGCCGCCGCCGGGCCTAGGCCGATCCGGTCAACCCAGCGGCCGTACTTTGCCTTTTCTGGCAGATGCCGAGCTAGACCCGGCGGCATATCGTTAGGCAAACGCAGGCGAAAATCGGGCAGGGTTTCGCGGGTATAGACCAGCTCATCGCGCAGGCTTTCGGCAAAACGCAGATCGTCCAGCGGAACCTGACTTACTGGCTGGCCGGGCTCGGAAAGCACCAGCAACCCCGCCGGGTCCCAATGAGCTGTGCCCTCATGCCGCACAGCCGTCTGCCCGTCATACCAGACGGCCGAGGTTTCGAATGAAGTGTCGCTCATAAGGGCTGAGTGCTTACGCTAGATCGCACCGACATCAAAGGCATCAAGCAAGCCCTCGCCGGTTTGCGAGTCGGACGTTTGCGACTGGGTGAGCTCATCGAGCACAATCTCGCCGCCTGCCTCCATATGCGTCATGAAGAATTTCCAATGACGATAGGAGAGGAAGATATACCCTACACCCAATGTGAAAATCACCAGCGCGAAGTCACCCAAGAACAATATCAGCCAGTCTTTGGTTGATGCGGTAAATTCAAAATGCAGGTCTTTCCACTGCGTGCCGCCGACAACTACCTCGTAGAACTTGGAGTAAAACGCGACAGCGATGAGGCCTATAAGCAGATAGAAAACCAGCAGCCCGATAAATATGCCGAACATGCCGCCCGCCATTGCGCCCTCTTCGCCGCCCAAGCCGTAGCCAGCGCCAGCACCCAGCAATGCGGCAATGCCGCCTGCGACGAAGATGAGGAACGGCGCGAGATAGAAAAGAAGAAAGCGCAGCAGCACTTCGCCGCTCTCTGCGTAAGCTTCAAACTTATGCGGGCCAAAGCTCATTTTGCTCCAGCGTTCATTCCACAGGCTGACCATGGCCCATGGTGTGAGAAGGCCAGCGGTGAAATATCCGGCCATATTCTTCCACATATAGGAAAGGCCGAAGGTGAAGCCCTGGTCATCGCTACCACCTCGAATTCCGCGCCAGCGCGTGCGCGACAGCCGGTACCGCAAGGCCCGATAGCGGGCGACGCCGGTGAAATAGAAGATCACGATGAACATTGTGAGCGTGATCAGCGCGGCCAACCCCTCGTACCCGCGGAAGATTGCGCCTTGGGTGATCAAGGTGATGATCGAGAACGGCAGCAGCAAGACCACCGCCACGATCAAGAAGCCAAAGAACAGCTCTTTACCCGTGCCGGCCCATTCGAGGTTTTCATCGACAAAGCGGCTGCGCGACCACAGATATTGCCGCTCGCGCGTGGTGGCCCAAAACCGGTAAATGCCCAGAGTGACAATCGTCAAAAGCAGATTGGTAAAGGCAATCGGGGCAAATTCCTGCCACGTACCCTCAAAAGCAAAAGCGCTGTCTGCTTGGCCGTTACTCTCTTCCATTAAACTGACCCGATCCCCGTCAAAACACTCACGAGGTGGACTGTTCGTGCCGCCTGCGCACAAGTCAAGTAACTTGGCGAAGTTGACGGGAGATTATTGGTCGCGCTCGAAGATCTCTTCGATTGCCAATGCGAATACATCGGCGATCTTGAAAGCCAGCGGCAAGGACGGGTTATAGCGCCCCTTTTCAATCGCATTGACGCTTTGGCGCGAGACGCCCAGCTGATCGGCGAGATCCTGCTGGCTCCAATCGCGTTCCGCGCGGAGAACTTTGAGGCGGTTCTTCACCAGGGGTTACCCCAATCGCCCATAGTGATCCGATTGTAGAGCCCGCCAAAGCCCAGCCCGATAAACCAGAAGAATGCCGCGCCAAATCCGCCATTGCCGGGCGGGAGGATGTCAAAATTCTGCAGCCACTGCCAGATTGTCATTATGGTCAGGCAGAAGCCTGTCGCAAACAGACACTGGCGCACGATAAGCATGCGGATGTACTCGTCGGTTTCCTCGACGAGAAGTCGCATGACCGCCCAGAAAACGCCGATCAGGGGGAGCGCTGGTAACACAGCTAGTGCCCAGGCGGCTGGACCGTCTGGCTTGAAAGTTTGAAAGATCCATTTCGTTGCTACGAGCAAGATGAGGTAAAGCGCCATGAGGCTGGCGACGCGGATGATGTAGCGCCGCGTGGCTCCGCTGGTGCACTTGTTCATTTTGCGCATGCTCCCTGACAGGAGCCGCGCGTGTAAAGCGAACCATAAGCGGCACCTGTCAGGCCCATGATGATGCCAAATGATGCGCTATCGCTCAGCCCCTGCCCATTGGCGACAAAAGCTGCCGCGATGATGATGGATGCCCAGATAAGGGCCTTCGATTGGATAGACATATGTCAAACTCCCTTTCAACTATGGAAAGGGTACTTGTCATTGATTCGATCTAATGTCAAGCAAACTTTCCAAAAGGGAGCGAGTGCTTGTCTTTCATACTCTCTTTCAATTGAAGTCCTTGTCACCGCAGCTTCATCTGAGCCATGCAGAAAGGTGAGAAGAGGAGAACGCTTCATGTCCATTGCCGAGCCGCCCCAATCTGCCCCATTGCCAGCGCTGGATCGGCGCACGTTGTTGAAAAGCGGCGGTCTGGGCCTCGGTCTCGGCGCCAGTCTCGCAGCGAGCCCACTGGCGGCGCAAATGGGCGGGCAAGGCTTTACGCATGGCATCGCAAGCGGAGAGCCGTCGCAGAGCTCGGTATTGCTCTGGACCCGGTTTGCGGCGGATCAGAGCACCACTATCGAATGGACAGTGAGCGAAAATCCCGACTTTAGTGCGGTCGTGTCGGAAGGCTCCGCCACAGCTCATCCCAATAGCGATTGGTGCGCAAAAAGCGTGGCGGACGATCTGGAGCCTGGCCGCTGGTATTATTACCGTTTCATCGCCCCCGACGGCTCGGCTTCTGATATCGGCCGCACCCGCACTTTGCCCGAGGGACCGACAGAGCAATTCCGCATGGCGGTATTCTCCTGCTCGAACATTGGGTTCGGCTGGTTCAATGCCTATGCCCATTTAGCAGAGGCAAATGATGTTGATCTGGTCTATCACGCGGGCGACTATTTCTACGAATATGCGCCGGGCACTTATCCCAGCGTTGATCAGGCTTTGACCGAGCGGTTGGGCCTAGACCCAGCGAGTGAGACGGTCAGCCTTGCCGATTACCGGCTGCGTTTTGCGACCTATCGCCGCGACCGCGATCTTCAGCGACTGCATCAGATGTATCCGATGATTTCGGGCTGGGATGACCACGAAAGCACCAATGATAGTTATGCGACCGGCGCGCAGAATCATCAGCCAGAGACAGAAGGTGATTGGGACGTGCGCAAGCGCGCGGCCATGCGGGCTTACCGTGAATGGATGCCGGTTTCCGACAATCCGTGGGAGGCTTATGAGATTGGCGATCTGGCAACGATATACCGGCTCGAGACCCGGCTGACATCGCGCGGCAAGCCGGCGAGTTTTGCGGAACTTCTGCGCGGGTCACAATCGCCCGAAACGGCGCTGGCTTCGCTCACTGACTTTCGTGACGGCGCATATCTCGACCCAGCGCGCCATATGCTGGGCACCGCCCAAGAGGAATGGCTTGCCAGCGGCATGAAGGCCTCTCGCGGTGCCGGAAAAACGTGGCAAGTGCTCGCGCAGCAAGTGCTCATGGGCCGTGTCGCAACGCCCGTTTCCTTCGCTGATGCGCTGCCGGAGAACGTGCCAGATTTCGTGCGTCAGCGCGTGGTTGCGGGCGCGATGGCGAGCCGTGCGGGGCTGCCGCTTAATATGGATGCGTGGGATGGATACCCGGCGGCGAGGGGCCGCGTGTTTGAGGCGGCGTTGAATGCCAATGCAAACCTCATTTCGCTTGCTGGGGACACGCATAACGCCTGGGCGTTTGAACTCGCGCATGAGGGCGCAGCTGTAGGCGTTGAATTTGGCGGGCAATCTGTGACCTCGCCGGGTTTTGAGAACTTCTTGGGCGGGGTGGATGAACGGCTTGTTTCCGGCGCTTTGGTTCAGGAAAACGCACAGCTTAGCTGGGCGAACACGACAAAGCGCGGCTATATGGTGGTGGAGCTAACGCCAAGCCGCGCAACAAGCGAATATCGTTTCCTTGATGGGGTGCGAGCGCGCGGCACTGCGCTTTCGGGAACACAGCGTATCGCAAGCGAAGCAGGAAGTCACAAGCTCACCCTTTCTTGAAGCTTTAACCAATCTCGCTTATGTGCCTCCGCATGGCAAAGGCTAACCGTGTAACGACCACTACCACCACCTCGGGCGACCGGGGGCGTTTGGTAGCGGGCTAAGCTCACCACCAAGTGTCATCCGGTTTCGGGTGGCGCGATGTCCTCCTGAAATCGGAAACTAATCTTCACATCGCACTTCAAGCGCGCGATTGGCTGTGCCATGGGCGTGTCAAACGAGATGACAAGAGATACCCATGACGGAATTACTCAAGATTAGCCTGCCCGATGGCTCGGTGCGCGAGATGGAGCCGGGCAGCACGCCATATGATGTCGCTGCCGCGATTGGCCCCGGCCTTGCGAAAGCAGCCATTGCCGCGCGTGTGGACGGAGAGGTGCGCGATATTGGCCGGCCTTTTGACGGTGATGCTGAGCTCGCGCTGATCACTGCGCGCGATGAAGCCGACGCACTGGAGCTGGCGCGGCATGACTTTGCGCATGTGCTCGCTGAAGCGGTTCAGGCGCTGTATCCCGGCACGCAAATCACTTTCGGTCCGGCGACTGACGATGGCTTTTATTACGACGTCAAAGCGCCCGACAGTCGCCCCCCGTTCAGCGCCGATGATCTCCCTGCAATTGAAGAGAAAATGCGCGAGATTATTCGGGCGGATAAGCCGCTGGTCCGTGAGGTATGGTCGCGTGCGGATCTCATCGCAAAATGGGAAGCTGATGGCGAAGTCTTTAAGGCCGAATGGGCGCAGGAATTGCCCGAAAATGAGGAGCTGACCGTCTATTGGTCGGGCGAACCCGGCAGCGAGGGCGCATGGCTTGATATGTGCCGCGGACCGCACCTTGCCTCCACGGGCAAGCTCGACCCGGACGCCTTCAAATTGATGCGTGTCGCAGGCGCCTATTGGCGCGGTGACCAGCGCAACCCTCAGCTGACGCGGATTTACGGCACCGGCTGGCTCAACAAGAAACAGCTTAAGCAGCACCTGCATAATCTGGAGGAAGCGGCCAAGCGCGATCACCGCAAGCTGGGCAAGGAAATGGACTTGTTCCACTTGCAGGAAGAGGCCCATGGCAGCGTCTTCTGGCACCCCAAAGGCTATATGATCTGGCGCGAGCTGGAGGCCTATATGCGCCGAAAGATGGACGCCGCTGGCTATCAAGAAATCAAGACGCCGCAAGTAATGGATGTGCGCCAATGGGAGCAATCCGGGCACTGGGGCAAATATGCTGAAAACATGTTTGCCGTGCCGGACATTGTGCCTGAAGTGGACGAGGGCGGCGATGCGGTTTCTGCCGCGCCCGCCGTCGCCGATGATGCGCGGTGGATGGCGATCAAGCCGATGAATTGCCCTGCTCACGTGCTGGTCTTCAAGCAAGGCATTACCTCTTACAAAGACCTGCCGATCCGTCTCGGCGAAATGGGCTGTTGCCACCGCAACGAACCGCATGGCGCGCTCCACGGGCTGATGCGGGTGCGTCAGTTCACTCAGGATGATGCGCATATTTTCTGCACTGAGGCCCAGGTGGTCGAGGAAGTTCGCGCCTTCTGCAAGCTCGCCGACAGCGTCTATAAGGACTTCGGTTTTGACTATCACGTCAAGCTCGCCCTGCGCCCGGAAAAGCGGTTCGGCAGTGAGGCCGACTGGGACAAGGCAGAACAGGAACTCCGCGATGCCGTCGCTGAGGCGGGCATGGCGAATGACGAGTATGGCTGGGAGGAATTGCCGGGCGAAGGCGCATTTTATGCACCAAAGCTCGAATGGCATTTGACCGACGCGATTGGCCGGACCTGGCAAGTCGGCACGGTTCAGGGTGACCGCGTACTGCCCGACCGGCTCGATGCGACATATGTGGGCGAGGATGGCGGACGCCACCGTCCTGTGATGCTCCACCGCGCGATTTTCGGCTCCTATGAGCGCTTTATCGGCATTTTGATTGAGCACTTTGCGGGCCGTCTGCCGGTATGGCTTGCGCCAACCCAAGTGGTGGTCGCAACGATCACCTCGGATGCGGATGAGTATGGGCAGAAAGTGGCCGACAAACTCGCCGCTGCTGGCATTCGGGTCGAGACTGATTTCCGCAATGAGAAGATCAATTACAAGGTGCGCGAGCACAGCCTTGCCAAAGTCCCGCATATGATGGTTGTCGGCATGCGCGAGGCGGAGGAGGGCACCGTCGCGATGCGCACGCTTGGCGAGAAGCAGCAGCAAGTGCTCTCGCTGGAGGACGCTCTGGCTCAGGTCAGCGCCGAGGCAACGCCGCCTGATTTGCGCGGCACTGAGGATAGCGCAGCGGCCTGACGCTAATGGAATATGCCCTCGGTCTTCTGTCAGGCTACAGCGTCTGGCAGCTCGGCGCGGCACTCGCCGCGACGCTTGGCTCCGCCTTTGTACGGGGCCTTACTGGCTTTGGCATGGCGATCTTGCTGGTGCCGATATTGGCGCTTGCTCTGCCGCCGGTTGAATCGGTGATTGTCGCGAACTTCCTCTCCCTGTTTATCGGGCTGGTTGAGATCAAGCGGCTGGTGACAGGCGCGGAAAAAACCGCATGGTCGCTCTCGCTGCTGGTTCTGCTGTTTACCCCGCTTGGGCTCTATGCGTTGGCGGTAACCTCGCCTGATATCGCGCGCTTTGTGATAGCCATGATCGCTTTGTCTGCCTTTGTCGCAATCCTGATCCCGCGCAAGAATCAGAGCGCACCCGGACGTGCCGCGACGGGCGTTGTCGGGCTCATCAGTGGGCTTATGACGGGCTATGCGGGCATGCCGGGGCCGCCCGTTGTGCCATATTATGTCGGCCGCAATCTCCCGCGCGAGACGGCCAAAACCTCGATGATGTTGGTTTTCACAGTCGCTGGCTTGGCCGGAATTGCCTCAGCGATTGTGCTGGGCCTGGTCCGCTTGGAATTAGCTTTGCTCGCCGCCGCGCTGTTTCCGGCAGTGCTGATTGGAAACAAGATAGGGCACGGTGCCTCGGGCCAAATCAGTGACACTGCCTGGCGAATTTTCGTTGGGCTGGTTCTGGCAGGCGCAGCCGTCGCAGCGCTGCTTAGGCTGCTTTAGGTGATTTCGATCCTAGCCGCCCACTCCCTCCACCCTTCCACCCGGAGCATGCCTGAGTAAACTCCGGGTGGAAGGGTGGAGGGAGTGGGCGGCTAGGGAATCCCAGATAACTAACTCGCGCCATTCTCCTCGCCGCGCACCACATAGCGCGCAGCGAGGATGGGACCGGCGTTTTTGCTACGCAGGAGGAGTGCGTAGCGGTCGGCCCCAATGTGGCTCAACTGGTTAGGTGTAATTGTGAAGGACGCTTTGCCGCCATTCCATTCGCCAAGGCGTGTCTCATCGACGACTACATTGGTGTAATTGACGGTGCGGCCGCCATTTTCGCCGCGGCCAATTTTGACCGACACATGGCTATCGAGTGCAACCAAAGTCAGGTGCGCTGTCTTGGATGTGTCACCAGCGACGCCGATGATTACTGAGCCGTCATCTTGTGGGCGCAGCGCGAGGGCGGCGGGTGCTTTGGCCGACTGTTTGATATATTGGCGAACAATCGCTTCGTTAGAGCCAACGGTGCCCCGCTGTCCGTCAACGACGACTTGTGGGGTGTAAACGCCATTGCGGCCGGAAAGGCCTTGGAAGGCATAGTCGCGCTGTAATGTGGTGTTCTCTTCACGGGCGAGCGTGTCTTTCCAGCCAAGCCGGTCCCAATAGGTTACGGGTCGTGAGATAACGACAAGGTTGTCTTCCTTGGCGAGTTTTGCCGCCACCCGATCTGCGGGTGGGCATGATGAGCAGCCCTGACTGGTGAAAAGCTCAATCGCCACCGGGGTTTCGGGCGTTTCGACCACAATCGGCCCGGCCATTAGGGCAGTGCTTGGCGCCCCAAATGTGAGGAATACGCCAACGGTCGCTAGTGTTCCCAGAATTGTCGCAGGAATGATGGGGGGAAGATAAGACATAACGCGCGCTTTCTATGGCAGGTTTACTGATGCCATTCGTGCGCGTGGCGCGATTAGTTACGCGGTGGACGCGCAATTATGTGCTTTGCCAAGGGCGAAAGCCCAAGTTTTCCGGTAAGAGCGCCGGCTTAATGCGCCAATCTTAAAGCGGCAGAACGGGCCCAGCCATCACCAATGCGACGCCGCATACACACACGATTGCTGCGCGCAGAATCTCAGCAGGATGTGCGAGCTGCGTGCGAGCCATGTGGGCCGAGGTGAGGGCGATTGCTTTAGCCATACGAGGGTTTTCGGCCAAGAACCCTAACGAAAGGTAAAGATTAACCTTTTTGCACGCGCGAAACTCGCCATCTTACCATGCTTTACAAATGCTCGGCATTTGCTGGCTCGCGCAATGGAAACCGCCGCCGCCCGCCAGCACGGCATCTGCGGGCAGGCCGATGGTTTCACGATCCGGGAATAGCTCCGCAATCGCTGCTACTCCGTCCTTGTCATGGGGCGAGCCGAACGTCGGCACGACCACCAGATGCGTCGTGATCGCGAAATTGGCGTAGCTCGCGGGTTCGATTTGGCCGTTTCGCTCTATTCGTCCCGGTGAAGGAACATCGCGTACAATCACGCCAAAGGCCTCGGCGCGGCGGCGCGCATCGGCATAGATATGCGCATTGGGGTCATCGGGCCCTGTTGCGACCGACAAAGCGAGCGTATTCGACGCAACAAACCGCGCGAGATTGTCGACATGACCATCGGTGTGGTCGTTGATGAGGCCCTCGCCCAGCCACAACACACGATCGAAGCCGAGATCTTTGGCGAGCGCTGCGTCAATATCCGCGCGAGACATGCTCGAGTTGCGATTGGGGCTGAGCAAGCATTGCTCGGTTGTGACGCACAGGCCGGTGCCATCGCCATCAATCGCGCCGCCCTCCAAGATCCAGTCCGAGGTACTCAAAGGCAGACCCGCATCGCGCGCCAGCTCCGCGCCAATGCACTCATCGCCCGCCATCAGATATTTGCCGCCCCAGCCGTTAAAGCCAAAGCGCCGAGCCTCGCGAACGCCATCCTCTGAGCAAACAATCAGCGGGCCCGTGTCGCGCAGCCAGACATCGCCATAGACTCGGGCTTCCAACTGTACTGATGCACTGATCAGTTCCCGCGCACGCGCTGCATTAGTCTCATCGCGCACCAGCAGGCGTACCTCTTGCCCACTTTCCGCTACCGTATTGGCGAAGGCTGCGATCTGCTCTTGAGCGCGCGCAAAGGCGCGGCCCCACTCGCTCTCATCGTGAGGAAAGCCAATCCATAGCCAGTCTTGCGGCGCCCATTCGGGCGGCATCAGAAAAGTCATGGATCGGTTCGCAAGGTGACTGAATTAAGCGCCGCAGCCAGCGCCGGCGGCTTCGCAATCCTCGTCGCGCGTCCCGCGGAACTCATCGCCCTCGTTCCAGTTCGGCCAGCTGGTGCTTGTCGCAAGCATCCGTCCCAGACGATAGAAGAGCTGCAAATCGCCCATCACGCCTGACCAATCCCAATTCTCGTCGAACTCGTCTTTTGGCCCGTGATATTTGTTCTCGCGGTAATCCGCCGCGACCGCAGCACCTGCTTCGCGTCCGCCTTCGATGAGGTCTTCGCCGCCATCAACATAGAGCATGGGCACGCCGCGCTTGGCAAAGGCGAAGTGGTCGGAGCGGTAGTAATAGCCCGCCTCAGGGTTCGGGTTAGGTGTCGATACCCGACCGTCCAATTCCAACGCGGCTTCAAGGAAGGCATCAAGTTGAGATTTGCCGGGGCCGACCACGGTCACATCCTTGCTTTCCCCAGCGATGAGGAAGGCATCCATATTGATCCCGCCAACGGTCTGCGCGAGCGGGAAGACCGGGTTTTGCGCGTAATAATGTGCACCCAGCAGGCCCGATTCTTCCGCCGTTACGGCGAGGAAAACGAGACTGCGCGCAGGAGCGCCAGCCTTGGCATGGGCCTCTGCCAGCGCGACTAGAGCCGCTGTACCTGTCGCGTTATCAACCGCGCCATTGCAGATATTGTCGCCATCAGGCGCAGCCGTACAAATGCCCAAATGGTCCCAATGCGCGGTGTGAATGACATATTCGTCAGGCCGCTCTGCGCCGGGCAGAATACCGATCACATTTTGCGATTCGAACGTACGAATATCGTTCGCAAAGCTGGTTGAGGCAGTGAGGCCGAGAGGCACTGCCTCAAACCCGTCGGTCTTGGCCAGTGCGGACAATTCAGCAAGATCCTTGCCTGACGCAGCAAAGATTTGCTCAGCCGCTTCCTTTTGCACCCAGCCATTCATAATGGTCAGCGGCGGCGCGTTTTCGCCGCGCTGCGCATAGGCTTGCGGGCCGGACCAGCTACTCTCCACCACGTTCCAGCCGTAGGATGCTGGCGCCGTGTCGTGAACGATGATCGCGCCTGCTGCGCCTTGCTTTGCGGCTTCCTCATATTTGTAAGTCCAACGGCCATAATAAGTCATTGCCTTGCCGCCGAACGGGCCTTCGAGACTCTCTGTTCCAAAATCAGGATCGTTGACCAGAATGACGGCGGTTTTGCCCGTCATGTCGATGCCTTCGTAATCGTTCCAATCGCGCTCCGGCGCGTTAATGCCATAGCCGACGAACACCAATTCGCTGGCTTCCAACGAAGTCTCAGCATCTTCGCGGTAGGTTACGCCAACCCAGTCAGGGCCATAATTGAGCGCGATTTCTGTTTCACCGCCCGCAATCGTCAGCGGAGCGAAATCCTTGCCCGTGATTTCAACGAGCGGGACATTCTGAACCCATGATCCATCATTGCCGGGCTGAAGACCCGCCGCTTCAAACCGCTCAGTCAGCAGGGCGACTGTCTTTTCCTCGCCAATCGTGCCGGGCATGCGGCCTTGAAATTCGTCGAGTGATAGTTCGCGCGTGATATCAACCATGGTTGCCTGATTGATCTCGCCAGCGGCACTCTCAGGGATGTCGAGCGCAGCAGTGTCGCTGTCTTCCATCAGCGAGCATGCGGACAGGGCAATTGCACCGGCAAGACACGCGGTCATTCGGTGAAAGCGAGCAGCAAATTTCATGGATTTCTCTCAGAACATTGGGGTGATGGACTTCTGTTGTTGCAGAGGCTGCGTTGACAGGCAAGTCACCCATCGATCAACCGCTTGCGTATGGTGACGAGGGACGGCACTGAACAGTCTATGATACGCGATGGGCCAGACTGTGACTGGAAGGACGCGATTGGGCGTGCGCGCAGTCATGCGCCCTTCCTGGCCCAAGCGCTTGATCGGCGCGCGGATCTGGCGGAATTGCTGGAAAGCGGCGAGGGAGAGGCGGCGCTCACCGCAGCCAAAGCATCGGGTGAAGGTATCGCCGACACTGGCGTTGCGTTGCGGCGAGAACGGCTCGGCATTGCGCTAGTGCTGGCGATTGGCGATTTGGCGGGTGCCTTCCCTTTGGCGCGCGTGATGAGCGAGCTGAGCAGCTTTGCTGACCGCGCGCTGGAGCGGGCCATCAACGCGGCCATCGCGCGGCGCGTGCCCGATGCGCAGCCCGCTGGTTTTATCGCGCTGGCGCTGGGCAAGCATGGTGCAGGCGAGCTCAACTACAGCTCTGATATTGACCCGATCCTGCTGTATGACCCTGAGACTTTGCCGCGCCGCCCTCGCGATGAGCCCGGCGAGGCGGCCCAGCGTTATGCGCGCGAAATTGTCCGGCTGCTGTCCGACAATACCGCTGAGGGCTACGTTTTCCGCGTCGATTTGCGGCTGCGTCCAGCCTCTGAGGTAAGCCCGCTGGCGATCTCGCTTGGCGGGGCGACGACCCATTATGAAAGCCTTGCGGTCACTTGGGAGCGTGCGGCGTTTATTCGCGCGCGGGCGGCGGCGGGCGACATTGCGGCAGGAAGGGCCTTTCTGGAAACAATCCGCCCCTTTGTATGGCGCCGCAGTCTCGATTTTGGCGCGATTGAGGAGATTCGTAGCCTATCTGCACGGGTGCGGGCGCGCTATTCCGGGCGGCGATCAGTCGGTCCCGGCTTCAATGTGAAGCAAGGGCGCGGCGGCATTCGCGAGATTGAGTTTTTCGCGCAAACGCACCAGCTGATCCATGGTGGGCGCAATCCTGCTTTGCGATTGCGGGGGACGCGGGCCGCGCTTGATGCCTTGGCCGCGCACCAGATCATTTGCGATTCCGATGCGCAGCTTATGGGCGAGGCATATGACCGGCTGCGCAGCGCCGAGCACCGGTTGCAAATGGTCGAGGATCGGCAAACGCATGAACTGCCCAGCGATGCTGCGCTTGATGGGGTCGCCCAGCTTGACGGATTGGCGGATGGGGCGGCGCTGGTGAGCGAGCTGACCGCCATCTGCAAGCCGGTCAGCAAACTCTACGGCGTGCTGATTGATGAGCTAGATGAGGGCGCTGGGGAGGCTGGCGCAGCCAGCGAGGAACCGCTTGCTGCCCTCGCTGAGGAGCTGGAAGAGACACCGCCCGATGCTTTGGCTGAGCGCGTGATGGGCTGGACTGATGGACGGTATCGGGCGCTCAAAAGCCCCGCTGCACTCTCTGCCTTTGATGCCATTCAGCCACTCTTGCTCGAAGCGTTTGCTGCTAGCGACGATCCGGAAATGGCCTTGTCGCGCTGGGAAACGCTGCTCGCGCGGATGCCTACTGCGATCAATTTCTTCCGCCTGCTGGAGGCACGCCCGGCGCTGTTCGATTTGCTGATGAAATGCCTCGCAGTGGCTCCGCCTCTCGTGGAGGAAATCGCGCGACGGCCCGAATTGCTCGACATTCTCATTGATCACAGCGCGTTTGATTTACCCAGCGATGTGGCCCGCATTGAACGCGAGATCCGGCGTAACCATGCGCCCGATTATGAGCGACGGCTTGACCGCATTCGGATCATCACCAGCGAAAAGCGATTTGCGCTGGGCGTCCAACTGATCGAGGCGGCGCATGATCCGCTTGATATCGCAGCTGGGCTTTCGCGCGTTGCAGAGGCTGCGATTGGCGTTGCTGTGGCCGAGGCGAGCGCGGAATTTGCCGTGAAACATGGCCGTATTCCCGGCGCTGATCTGCTCGTTTTGGGCTTAGGCAGGCTGGGCGGCGGGGCTTTAACTCATGCCTCCGACCTCGATCTCATTTTCCTTCACAGCGATGGCGACCGAGAGGACTCAGATGGCGAGCGCCCGCTGAGCCAGACGTTGTACTTCAACCGCTTGGCCCAAAGAGTAAGCGCGGCGCTGAGTGTACCCACTGCTGAGGGCGCGCTGTATGAAGTGGATACCCGGCTGCGACCGCAAGGCGCGCAAGGGCCGCTGGCGGTAGGTCTTCGGGCGTTTGAAAAATATCAGAAAGAGGGCGCTTGGACGTGGGAGCATATGGCTCTTACCCGAGCGCGTATTCTGGCCGGGCCGCCTGATGCACGTGCTCAGCTGGACAAAACTATCGAGGGCATTTTACGCAGCCCCCGTGATCCTGAGGCGCTCAAGGTCAATGCCCTCGAAATGCGCGGTGAAATGGCGCAGCATAAACGCCCGAAAGGCCCGCTGGATGCGAAATTGCTGCGCGGCGGATTGGTCGATTTAGAGTTTTTGGTGCACACTTTGCAGCTGAGTGAAGGGGCGGCACTTGCCCCAAATTTGGCAGATGCGATTGCTCAGCTTGCGGGTTTGGGGCTGGTCGATAAAGAGCTTGGTGAGGCGCATGACACGCTGACGCGGATATTGGTGGGTACGCGGCTGCTCGCGCCGGAATTGGCCGAGCCTTCGCCTGCTGCTGCGGACGTTTTGGCGCAATTGGCCGGTCAGCCGGACCTTCCGGCGCTTTTGCGCGTATTAGAGGATGCACGGGGCTGCATTGCCGATCATTGGGGCCGCGTTTTTGGACAGAAATTGGAAGGTATAAGTGATGAGTGAATTTCCTGGCGAAGGCGATCTGGTCCCCGATATTGCAATGGGAACGCCCGATGGCGGCACGGTCAAACCAAGCGATTTCAAGGGCCAGAAGCTGGTGCTGTTCTTCTATCCCAAGGACAATACGCCGGGCTGCACGACTGAAGCGAAGGATTTTACAGCGCTCAAGCCCGAGTTCGACAAGGCGGGTACGGCGCTGCTCGGGGTCAGCAAGGATTCGGCCAAAAAGCACCAGAATTTTATTGCCAAGCACGATCTCACCACGCCGCTCGCGACGGATGCGGAGGAAGGCGGCCTGTCCGATGCGCTGGGCATTTGGACCGAGAAACAAATGTACGGCAAAACCTATATGGGCATGGTTCGCACGACTTATCTGGTCGGCACTGATGGCAAGATCGCCCGCGTTTGGAACAAGGTGAAAGTCAAAGAGCACGCCGCGCAGGTGCTGGAGGCTGCGCAAGCTCTATGAGCGCAGTGCAGGGTTCTTTGGGAGCGGCTATTCGCGCAGCATTGCTTACCGGGGATGCAAAGGGCAAAGTCTTTGCGACCCGCAAGCTGGTGCGTGATTGGCGGCAAGGGCGGCTATCCGCTGATTGCCTGAAAGATAGCTGGCCCGAGATGCCGCCGCGTCCAGCTTGGCCTGAAGCTCTGGTGGTTTCTACGCCGGGGCAAATGCCCAAACGCAGCAAGGGTACGTCTGAAAAAGGGCGCATCGCATTGTGGCATGCGCTGGCGCATATTGAATTTGTCGCGATTGATCTGGCGCTTGATATTGTCGGGCGGTTTGCGGCGCAGATAGAGGTGGATCTGGGCGCGGATGCCGCGCGCGAGTTCATCGATGATTTCCTCTCAGTGGCCGCAGATGAGGCGATGCACTTTGCCTTGCTTGACCGCAAGCTGGCGACGCTTGGCTCTTATTACACAGCTCTGCCCGCGCATGATGGCTTGTGGCAAGCGGCGGAAGATACCGCGCATGATGCCGCCGCGCGTCTGGCGATTGTCCCAATGGTCCTGGAGGCGCGTGGTCTTGACGTCACTCCGGCCACGCTCAACCGTGTGCGGGCGCAGGGCGATGAGAACGGTGCAAAAATACTTCAGCGAATCCTTGACGATGAAATTCGCCATGTCGGATTTGGCGCCAAGCATTTTGAGCGGATTTCCACTGTTAAGGGTTTGGAGTCCGCGATTCTGTGGCAAAATCTCGTAAAAACGCACTTTTCCGGGCGTCTCAAAGGGCCATTTAACGACTCAGCGCGTTCAGCCGCCGGTCTACCGCGCGATTTCTATCTTGGTATTGCTTCGTAAACTTTTGCACCGATAACAAAGGTTAACGCACGGTCCTCGTCGTTATGCACAGGATTGTGAGGTCGGAATATCCTCGGGGGGTGTGTCGATCAAAACAAACATCAAGCGCTTGCAAGGCGTCAAAAAAGAGATCGGGTCACACCTATGTATTCAACCATTGGCAAGTCGAAAGCTGGCGCTCTGTGCGCGGCTTTTGCAACCATGCTTGTGGCAGCGGCCCCGGCGCAAGCTGAAGATGGCTCTCCGATCGAGGTTGAAGAGAGTGCGCTTGCGCCAATTTCAAAAGTTCCGGTCGTGGGTGATCCGCTGACAGGTGCAGCGCATGATCGCCAGTTCAAACAGCTTTTCGCAAGCTGGGAATCGCTCGACGAAGGCAAGCCGACCACGACTAGCGTGGCGATTCCATCACGCTCACCGCTTGACGCAATGCGCCTGACGAGTGGTTATGGGATGCGCACTCACCCGATCCTCAAACGCCGCGCACGCCATAGAGGCGTTGATCTGGCGGCACCGACCGGCACGCCGGTTTATGCCACAGCTGATGGCGTGGTTGGCCGGGCAGACTGGTTCTCGAGCTATGGCCTCTACGTTAAGATCGATCACGGCGGTGCCTTGGAAACACGCTATGCCCACATGTCGAAACTGGCAGTCAATGCTGGCGAGCATGTGAAAAAGGGCGATGTAATAGGCTATGTTGGCTCGACTGGCCGCTCAACTGGCCCGCACCTTCACTATGAAGTCCGTGTAGACGGTCAAGATGTGAACCCAATTCAATTTATGAATGGGGCTGATGGGACAATGGCCTATCAGAAGGCGATGGGCGCTGGTATCGGCGGCGGCCCTGAGTAAGGCCGCTTCAGCCCGAAAGCTAAAAATTGAATTGAGATTTCGGCGATGGAGCGATCCGTCGCCGTTTTCGTATGCGCGGTTCCTTTCCGCCGGTCTACTGCACGAATTGTCTTGCCCGCGCCGCATGGAAAGCTAGGTTTCGTCTCGCAACTAGATGGCCCGCTAAAGAGGTCAAACAAAACAGCGAGATCTGGAGAGAGACATGCACCCTATTCAGCACGCGCAGACGCGCCCCGACCATCCGGCAGTCATTATGGCGGGCAGCGGCGAGACCATCACTTTTGGCGAGATGGATGCTGAGGCCAATCGGTTCGCGCAATTGCTGCGCGCGCATGGGTTCCGGCCCGATGATGCCTTCGCGGTGCTACTCGAAAACAGAATCGAGTTTTTCACGCTGATCTGGGGCTCGCAGCGCGCTGGCACGATGTTGGTGCCGATCTCGACGCGGCTGACAGCGCCTGAAATTAGCTACATCTTGAAGGATGCCGAAGCGAAGCTGCTGATCACCTCGCATGCCTTCGATGAGGTGATGCCAGCCATCCGCGAGGCATGCCCCGATTTGCCGGTGCTTATGATGGATGAGGATGGAGCGGAGGGTTTTGCCGAGGCTCTTGCCGCGCAGCCAACTGAGCCTATTTCTGACCAACAGGCGGGTCTGGTGATGCTCTATTCCTCAGGCACAACCGGCCGTCCCAAAGGCATTCGTCCTGCCCCGCCCGAAGACCCCGATCCGCAAGCTGCCAACCCGCTCATGGGTCTTGCGATTATGGGTGCTGGCATGCCCGCAGATGGTTCAATGGTCTATCTCTCGCCCGCGCCGCTTTATCACGCCGCGCCAATCGGCTGGTGCTCGACCGCGCACCGCCTGGGCGGGACGATTGTGATGATGGAGAAGTTTGAGCCGCACACTGCGCTGGAGGCGATCGAGAAGTACAAAGTCACTGACAGCCAGTGGGTGCCCACCCATTTTGTGCGTTTTCTGAAGCTGCCTGAGGAAGAGCGCACACGCTATGACCTTTCCAGTCACCAGCGCGCACTTCACGCCGCCGCGCCATGCCCTGTTCCGATAAAGCAGGAAATGATCGAGTGGTGGGGCCCCATTGTGAATGAGTATTATGCCGGGTCCGAAGGGATCGGCATGACCATGGTGAAATCCCCAGAGTGGCTGCAATATCCCGGCACTGTCGGCAAGGCGATCTATGGACAATTGCATGTCTGCGGGCCGGAGGGCGAGGAACTCCCCGCAGGCGAGGATGGGCTGATCTTCTATGAGAATGATCTGCTGCCGACCTATCACAATGACCCGGCCAAGACGAAAGAGGCGATGCATCCCAATGGCTGGATGACGCTGGGCGATATTGGCCATGTCAATGAGGAAGGCTTCCTGTTTCTGACTGACCGCAAGAGCCACATGATCATTTCAGGCGGGGTGAATATCTATCCGCAAGAGATCGAAAACCTGCTGGTGACCCATGACAAGGTAATGGACGCAGGCGTAATTGGTGCGCCATGCCCAGATCTAGGCGAGAAGGTTGTCGCCGTGGTGCAGCCGGTGGATATGGGCGATGCTGGGGATGCGTTGGAGCAAGAGCTGCGCGACTTCCTCGCCTCCGATCTCGCGCGGATAAAAATGCCCAAACTGTTCGACTTCCGCCCCGATTTGCCGCGCGAGGCGAATGGCAAGCTGTATAAGCGCGAATTGCGCGATGAGTTCGCGGCCAAGGCGGAGGCATAGTTATGACATCACAGCCGCTTACACTGCCGATTGACATTGCACGCTCGGTTATTGCACCAGAAAGCTATGCTGCCTGGGAGCCGCTGCTCGACACTTTTGATCGCCTGCGGGAAGAGGCTCCGGTCGCACGCATTGTCGCTGAGGATGACTCCTTTGAGCCGTTCTGGCTGATAACGCGCTATGATGACGTGATGCGGATTAGCAAGGATAACAAGACCTTCCTAAACAATCCCAAGCCTGTTGTTTTTGCGACGCGGGCAGCGACCGAGTTTTCGCGGCAAGCAACCGGATCGAACATGCTGGTGGATTCGCTGGTTGTGTTCGATGCGCCGATACACCCCAAATATCGCAAGCTGACGCAAGACTGGTTCATGCCGCGCAATCTGGAGAAAATTGAGAGTGAGATTCGCACGCTCGCGAATCGCCGGATTGACGCCATGATCGAGGCGGGACCGGAGGTCGATTTTGTGAAGCTGGTTGCAGCGCCCATGCCACTTCACGTTATCATGCAAATCCTTGGCATCCCTGAGGAAGACGAGCCGCGCATGTTGATGCTGACGCAACAAATGTTTGGCGGACAGGACGCTGATCTCTCAGGCTCGGGTATGGAGAACATGACGGCTGAACAAGTGGTTGAGCTGGTCGCCGGAGCGGTAAAGAGCTTTGAGGAGTATTTTGCCGGGATCGCTGCTGCGCGGCGGGCAAATCCGACTGACGATGTGGCCAGCGTGATCGCCAATGCGAAAGTTGACGGCGAGCCGCTGCCCGACCGCGATATGGCAGGCTATTACATAATCATGGCTGCGGCTGGGCACGACACGACATCGGCAACCATGTCGGGTGCAATGCTGGCGCTGGCGCGCGATCGAGAGCAATTCGCCAAAGTGAAAGCGGATCGCTCGCTTTTGCCGGGGCTCGTCGAGGAAGCGATCCGTTGGACCACTGCGGTCCAGCATTTTATGCGAACGGCAGCGGAAGACGTTGAGCTTGGCGGGCAGCAGGTGAAGGCAGGTGATTGGATGATGCTCAATTACGTTGCGGCCAATCACGACCCATCTCAATTTGACAATCCGCGCGATTTTGACGCGAGCCGTAGCCCCAATCGGCATATGGCCTTTGGGGCAGGCGCGCATCAATGCCTCGGGCTGCATCTTGCTCGGCTGCAGATCAAAGTGCTGTTTGATGCTTTGCTTGACCGGCTGGAGGGTGCCGAATTGGCAGGCGAGCCAGCTCGGTCAAAGTCAACATTCGTGGGCGGGCTAAAGACGCTACCGTTACGGATCACCGCCGGCTGATGCTCTGACGGCCGCGCCTCTATTTTGGCAAGCGTCTATTTTGGACATCGCTTACTTCAGCAGTCTCTGGGCCATTGCGCGCACGTCAGCGCCCATATCTTCTCGCTCCAGAGCCAGTGCCAGCGTCGCCTCGACAAAGCCAAGCTTGCTACCGCAGTCATAGCGATTGCCGTTGAAGGTCACCGCATGAAATGGCTGTGTCCCGATCATCTTGGCCATCGCGTCGGTTAGCTGGATTTCGCCTCCAGCACCCTTTTCCTGATTTTCGAGCGTGCGCATCACTTCAGGTTGCAGGATATAGCGACCTGAGACGATCTTGTTTGATGGCGCTTCCTCGACGGGTGGCTTTTCAACCAGGCCAGTCACCTCTGTTAGGTTTCCATTCTCGGCCCCCGGCTTGATGACGCCATAGCTGGAAACCTCTGAACGCGGGACTTCAAGCACGCTGATCACATTGCCGCCCGTTTGCGCATAGGCGTCAACCATTTGCTTCATGCAGCCGGTCCCCCCTTGATGGGCGACCATTAATTCGTCCGGAAGGAAGATCGCAAATGGCTCATCGCCTACAATCGCGCGGGCACACCAGATCGCATGACCCAGTCCCATCGGGACCTGCTGACGTACAGTGATGATGTCACCGGGTGTGGCGCGGGTGGGTTCTAGAACGCCCATATTCTTGCCGCGCTCACTCATGGTGCTTTCTAGCTCATAGGCGACATCGAAATGTTCAACGATGGCGGTCTTGCCGCGGCCTGTGACGAAGATCATTTGCTCGATCCCGGCCTCGCGGGCTTCATCCACCGCATATTGAATCAACGGGCGGTCAACGATGGGCAGCAATTCCTTAGGGATCGCTTTGGTCGCAGGTAAAAAGCGTGTGCCGAGCCCTGCTACGGGGAAGACGGCTTTTTTGATAGGTTTATGAGTGCTCATGATCGCCAATTACTCTTTGATTTCGTTCATCTATGCCACATTCAGGGAGCGTGTGCATAGGATGTTTCCGCCTAGCATATTCAATGTGTCATTTGCGCTTAACGTAGAAGTATTTATGGAGGGTGTCTTATGGACAAATTGATTATTCGCGGCGGCAATCGGCTGACCGGCACTCTTCCGATTTCTGGGGCCAAAAACTCTGCTTTGACGTTGATCCCGTGTGCGCTTCTGACCGAAGAGCCGGTTACTCTGCGCAATTTGCCGCGCCTTGCCGATATCGACGGGTTTCAGCATCTGATGAACCAGTTTGGCGTCACCTCGGTGGTGCAAGGCACGCGGCCTGAGGATTTTGGCCGGGTGATGAGCTTTGAGGCGACGCGGATCACCTCCAGCGTCGCGCCTTATGATCTGGTGCGCAAAATGCGCGCGTCGATCCTCGTGCTCGGGCCAATGCTGGCGCGGATGGGCGAGGCAACGGTGTCGCTGCCCGGGGGCTGTGCGATTGGCAACCGGCCAATTGATTTGCATCTGAAAGCGCTTGAGGCGCTGGGCGCATCGATTGAGATGGCTCAGGGCTATGTGAAGGCGGTCGCACCCGCCGACGGCCTGCCCGGCGGCGATTTTGATTTTCCAGTAGTGTCTGTTGGCGCGACAGAAAATGCGCTGATGGCGGCTGTTCTGGCGAACGGCACAAGCCGCCTGTTTAACGCTGCGCGTGAGCCTGAGATTGTTGATCTGTGCAATTTGCTTGTCGCGATGGGCGCGGAAATTGAAGGCATTGGTTCTTCCGACCTGACTATTCACGGCAAGCCTCGCCTCCACGGCGCAACGTACCGCGTGATGGCCGACCGGATTGAGGCGGGCTCCTATGCCTGCGCGGCGGCTATAACCGGCGGTGATGTGACGCTGACGGGCGCCAAGGCCAGCGATATGCAGGCGACACTGCATGCGCTTCAGCAAATCGGCTGTGAAGTGGAAGAGCTTAAAGACGGCGTGCGGGTTGCCGCGGGCGGCGCGCTCACCGCGACCAATCTCACCACTGCGCCATACCCAGGCCTGGCGACTGATATGCAGGCGCAATTGATGAGTTTGCTCTGCAAAGCGGACGGCACAAGCGTGCTCAAAGAGACGATTTTCGAGAACCGTTTCATGCATGTGCCTGAGCTGACGCGGATGGGCGCGGATATCGAAACGGAGGGCCGTACAGCGATCGTCAAAGGCGTCGATACACTCAATGGCGCTGAAGTGATGGCAACTGATTTACGCGCCTCGATGAGCCTGATTATCGCTGCGCTCGCTGCCGAAGGCGAGACGCAGGTTCGCCGCATTTATCACCTTGATCGCGGCTACGAACGGCTGGAGGAAAAGCTCCAGCTGGTTGGTGCTGATATTGAACGGGTGGATGATTGAGGGCTTAGCCGCCGCTAAATCTCGCGGCCCATGCTGATGCGATCTTCGATGACAAAGCCGAGGTCGCGATAGAAAGCGGCGACCGGTTCATTGCCAGCTCTGATCTGCAAATTCACTTTGGAGCAGCCGCGTTCCCGCAGCTCCGCGAGCGCATGGTCAACCATTTGCCGCCCGACCCCTGCGCGCTGCAACTCGGGATCAACTGCTACGGTATAGAGCCAGCCGCGATGGCCATCGTAGCCAGCCATGGTGGTGCCGATCACCCGACCGGATTGATCCTCGGCGACGAGGAACAAATCATCCTCCATTGCGAGCTTTGCCGGGATTGCCTGCGCTGCCTGATTGCGCGGTGGGTCATTGGGAAAGCAGCGACGCCAAAGCGCATCCACGCCCTCAAAATGGCGCTCTTCATAGACTACAATGTTCATTGGCTCACTAACCAAACACGGATGGCGCTCGCAAGGCCCGGCGGGGTTGGAGACTTAATCCGCTCTGCATCAATCCGCGCAACGATAGCGTTGATCGGAACGCCTTCCGCCTCGGCTGCATCGCGCAGCATGGTCCAGAACAAGGGCTCTAAAGAGATGCTTGTCTTGTGCCCGGCAATCTGGACTGAGCGTTTGACCGGCGGGTGATAGGGGCTTGGCTCGCTCATTTATAATGCTCGCGCCGGGTGCCGAAATCACGCACCCGCTTGCGCCATGTCCGATAGCTCGATGGCTTCAGATTGTCGCGCATCAGCACTTTTACTTGCGCATCTGACAAGCCATATTGCTGCTCAATGTCGGCAAAACTGACATGATCGGATAGCGCCATTTCTATGATCGCGCTGATATCGGCGGCCGTGAGTTCTGGGCGTGTCATCTCGCTAGTTCATGCCGTTTTACGCGCGAATATACAAATTTGTGTCGCGATGCTGCTCAGGGCGCTATTACTTTTGCTGAACGGGTTTGGGCGAGTTGGCCTGGCCCTCGTAAGGTGAGGTTTGATGAGTTTGAAAGACGGAAAGCTGGTGCGCGGCATTCGAGAGGTATGGACCGGTGTTTCAGGAGAGGGCCGCCTGCATGAGCGCGAGCATCGCGCCTCGATGGACGCGCTCAACCTATTTTTTGGCGCAATCGTCGGCGTCAATTTTGCCAATCAGAGCACAATGGACGTCAAGGACTATGCCGTCCTGCTTTTCCTCACCGCTTGCCTAATTGCGCTGATCCTCATCATTTCGAATACGTCGCGGCGGATCTGGTCAGCGATCCAGCTGATCATCATTTTCGGCGTGTATTACTTGCTTACAATGGTCGAGAAGATTGTCGGCGAGGTTGATCAAAAGCTGGTTGTGACTTTGGCAGTCTGGGCAGGTGCTGCACTGCTATTTGAGTTCACACCGCGCGATCCCGACCCGGAGGAGAGCTGAGGCCTGCCCAGCCTTCAATACATATGCTGGCCGCCATTAATACTCATCGTCGAGCCGGTCACAAAGGCAGCCTTTTCGCCGGTCAAAAAGCTCACCGCACGCGCGATTTCCTCTGCATGGCCCAACCGTCCCACAGGAATCTTGGCCACGATCTTCTCCAGCACTGGCTCCGGCACGGCGGCGACCATATCGGTGTCGATATAGCCTGGTGCGATCGCATTAACGGTAATGCCGAAGCGCGCGCCTTCTTGCGCGAGCGCTTTAGTAAAGCCGTGAATGCCCGACTTTGCGGCGGCGTAATTCACCTGGCCATATTGCCCGGCCTGCCCGTTAATGGAGCCGATATTGACGATGCGGCCAAACTTGCGGTCTTTCATCCCTTCAAAACAGGCCTTGGCCATATTGAAGCACCCACCCAGATTGACGCGCATAACGTCGTGCCAATCATCATAGCTCATCTTCATCAGAGTTCCGTCGCGGGTGATCCCAGCATTGTTGACCACGACATCGATCGGGCCGACGTCCGAGGCGATTTTCGCGCAGCCTTCCAGCGCTTCTTCATGCGTGCCGACGTCAAATTTATATGCTGCGATCCCAGTCTCGGCGGTGAAGGCCTTCGCTTTTTCTTCATTACCGGCATAATTGGCGACAACTGTCATGCCGTCATCGCGCAGGCTCTCGCAAATAGCGCGGCCAATTCCGCGTGTGCCCCCAGTAACCACAGCAATTCGGCTCATACATGTTCTCCAAATGATAGATTCCGTAACGTCATTCGAGCTTTAGGGGGTTGCGCGTTTGAGCGCGAGCTAAATTAATAAGCGCTCGGCCCCAGTTTTGCTTGTGCTGAAAAGGTGAATGGTGCGGACAGCTATGCCGCGCTTAAAGCATCAGAACTTAAACTGTGTTCCGACATATACAGCCTGGCTGTCTTCGACGCCATCTGTCAGTGGATCAAGTCGATCACGGTCCGATGACAAGCGGACACCGGCGGTCACATTCAGATTGCCAACAACCCGGTAAGAGCCGCCGACTTCAATGCTGCGGACCTCTGCGCCCTCAAGCGTGCGCGGTGCACGGCCAGCATTGCTTTCTTTCTGGATCGCAATGCGCGACTGGAAACGGCTGGGCTTGCCAGACTTGTCACGCTCGTCAGCACGAAACTCACCAAGGTCAGGCATCGCAATATCGCGAATTCCGCTCGGCAATTCGAGCGCTTTCGGGGCCGGAGCAGCAAAGCCTTGATAGCCCTTGGCAAGGCCGAGATTATATTTGGTTGGCGCAATCGTTGCCGCCGATTGGCCAAGGCCAGGCGCATTCGCGGCCGCCGCTGTGGCGCTACGTACCGAGATGGCGCGGGCGGTCAGATCATCAACACGCACCGCCATGGTGACAGTGCGCTCTTGCTTGGCTGGGCGAGCAGCTGGCGTAAAGCGCAGCGCATCCGTGCCTAAGGCCGCAGCAACTTCGTTGACAATCGTAGGATCTAGATTGGCCGGAGTAAACGGAATGAACCGCGTATTCTCGATGCTTTCAGTGCTCAAGCTGATCGAATCAATCGCCAGAACAGCAGATGGCGCGCCAATGACCATGCCGACGCAGGCGAGCGTCGCGGGAAGGACCCGCCACTTGCTCGAACTGTTTCGGCTATTTGCCACCTAACATCCCCTATCTCTCCAATCGCTGCTCTTAAAACGCGTCGCTCCAAGAGCATATCGCAGAGCTTAAGCCTGTTTCACATGAATGCGCAGTTAAACTGCCACGTGATCTGTGCCTAGTACGCTCCACCTCCGATTCGGCTCACTGTAGAGGATCGGGGACTCTTTCGCGAATCTTGAGCCCTGAAATTACACTATTTTGCACTTAGTGTGGCTCTGCGCCCACAGGCATGGCGCGTTGCGGCATGGCGAGGCAAGGCGACTTCGATCACCTCTGTGCCCCACCAATTCACCGTCTGTTCAGCGGTTCAGCGCGCATGGTCGACAAAGCGGGACACATCCGCTCAGGCTCTCTTGCTCCGCTCGCTGCGCCCGCTATAGAGCGAGAGATCACTTCGATTAAGGATATGCATACCGATATGACGCCTTTTGCACCGCAATCACTGACCGTACGTAATCGTGCATCGCGTGTGACGCTTGTTGCCGCTGCTTTGGCGACCCTTGCGGCGTGCAGTAGCGGGAATGAGCGCCCTGACGCTGACTTAGCAGCGGCTCAAGTCAACACCATCGGCGTCAATTCCTATCTTTGGCGCGCGACGCTCGACACGGTCAGCTTCGCGCCGCTGCTTCAGGCAGATAGCGCGGGCGGAGTTGTGGTGACAGATTGGTACGCCAATCCCAGCAACCCGGAAGAGCGGGTGAAGATGACGATTGCCATCCTTGATACTGATTTGCGGGCAGATGCATTGCGCGTCGCGGCTAGCCGTCAGGTTTCGCAGGGCGGCACTTGGGTAGAGGCGCCAGTGCAGGCGGCCACGGTCCAGAAGCTGGAGGACATCATCCTTACCAAAGCGCGCCAATTGCGCCGTCAGGCCGTCACCAACTAAGCGTATTACGCAGGCGTGACCCGTTTGCGCTCTAAACTGCGATAAAAGCGGCAAAGCTGCTTTCAATCCAGCGCGAATCTCGGCAAAAGCCACCGCATGACTAAGCAGGAATTTGATCCATCGCGCGCTGATGGACGCTGGCAAAGGGCGTGGGACGATGCGGAGACATTCCGCGCGGATAGCAATTCGCCCAAACCAAAATCTTACGTCCTCGAGATGTTCCCCTATCCCTCGGGGCGGATCCATATTGGCCATGTGCGCAATTACACCATGGGCGATGTGCTGGCTCGCTATAAACGCGCGACCGGGCATGAGGTGCTTCACCCGATGGGGTGGGATGCGTTTGGTATGCCAGCGGAGAATGCCGCAATTGAGAAGGGCGTGCACCCCGGCGGTTGGACGCGCGACAATATCGAGCACATGAAGGGGCAGCTCAAACGGCTCGGCTTTGCGCTGGATTGGAGCCGTGAATTCGCCACTTGCGACCCGGAATATTACGGGCATGAGCAGGCGCTCTTCCTGGATCTGTATGAAGCAGGACTGGTTTATCGCAAGGAAAGCGAGGTCAATTGGGACCCGGTCGATATGACGGTGCTCGCCAATGAGCAGGTAATCGATGGCAAGGGCTGGCGCTCAGGTGCTGAGGTGGAGCGTCGCAAGCTCAACCAATGGTTCTTCAAGATCACCGATTTTGCCGAGGATCTGCTCGATGGGCTGGGCGAGCTTGAGGGCTGGCCCGATAAGGTGCGGCTGATGCAGGAAAACTGGATCGGCAAAAGCGTCGGCCTGCAGATCGCTTTCTCGCTTAGTGATGGCGGCGAGATTGAGGTCTATTCCACCCGGCCAGATACGATTTTCGGCGCGAGCTTTATCGCTGTTGCTGCCGATCATCCGGTTGCGCAGGCGGCGGCGAAGGATAACCCGCAAGCGCAGGAATTTATCGCTGAATGCAAACGCGGCGGGACGACGGCGGCGGAGCTGGAAACGGCAGAGAAGCATGGCTTCTTGACCGGTATCACTGCGCAGCATCCGCTCAATCCCGATGTAAGCCTACCGGTCTACATCGCCAATTTCGTGCTGATGGATTACGGCACGGGCGCGGTGATGGGCGTACCGGGGCATGACCAGCGCGACTTTGAATTTGCCACCAAATACGCACTGCCGATCATGCGGGTCGTTGCGGCGGACGCAGCGGACAAAGATTCACCGTTTGCCGATGGCGCAGAAGCTGGCGACGGCCTGCTCGTAAACTCTGCCTTTCTTGACGGGATGAGCGTTGACGAGGCAAGGCGCGCCATTGTCGAGCGTGCTGAAAAAGAGAATTGGGGCACGGGCAAAACCGTTTGGCGTCTGCGCGATTGGGGCGTTTCGCGCCAGCGCTATTGGGGCACGCCGATCCCGATCATTCACAGCCCTGATCATGGGCCCGTGCCGGTGCCCAAAGATCAGCTCCCGGTAGAATTGCCGGAAGACATTGATTTCGACAAACCGGGCAATCCGCTTGAACGGCACCCCACATGGAAGCACACGACCTGCCCTATCAGCGGCAAACCGGCGCTCCGCGAAACCGACACGCTCGATACTTTTGTGAACTCCTCGTGGTATTTTCTGCGCTTCGCGAGCCAGCCTGATGACAAGCCTTTTGATGCGGAAGAAGTCGCAAAATGGTTGCCGGTTGAGCAATATATTGGCGGGGTGGAGCATGCGATCTTGCACTTGCTCTACGCGCGCTTCTGGACACGGGCACTGGAGCGTACTGGCCTTGTCCGCGTGAAAGAGCCGATCGCCAGCCTGTTTACGCAAGGCATGGTGACGCATGAAACCTATTCGCGGCGCGCGCCCGAAGATGGGCGGCAGAGCTTCTTCACGCCCGCCGAAGTCAAGCGCGAGGGCGAGAAAGCGACGCTTAAAGAAGACGGCTTTCCGGTCGATATTGGCCGCGTCATCAAAATGTCGAAATCGAAGAAAAACGTGGTCGACCCAGATGAAATTGTCGACAAGTATGGGGCGGATGCAGTGCGCTGGTTTATGCTGTCTGACAGCCCGCCAGAACGCGATTTGCCATGGTCAGAGGCGGGCATTGAAGGGTGCTGGCGCTATGTGAACCGGCTTTGGCGTCTGGTGCTCGCTTACGAAGCTGACGCGGCTGGTGAAGGGGCTGGGCTTGAACGCAAGACCCACCAAACAATCGCTGCCGTTGCCAAAGATATTGAAGCGCTTGCCTTTAACAAGGCGGTCGCCCGGCTTTATGAGCTCACCAGCGCGGTTGAAAAGGCTCCCCCCAGCGCGAGCCGAAGCGCGGCTATAAAGGCGCTCGTGCAGCTCGCTTCACCGATGATGCCGCATCTCGCCGAGGAAGCGTGGGAGCGGATGGGCGGTGAAGGTCTTGTTGCAGACGCACCTTGGCCGACGGTCAATGAGGCTTTGCTCATCGAGGACGAAGTCACCATTGCGGTTCAGCACAAGGGCAAATTGCGCGACACTCTGACCGCGCCAAAGGGTGCGGCGAAAGAGACTTTGGAAGAAATGGCGCTCGCCAGCGAGAAGGTGCAGCGTTCGATTGATGGCGCGGAAATCCGGAAAGTGATTGTCGTTCCCGATCGCTTGGTCAATATCGTTACGTGATGCGTATCCTACTCGCCCTCTCCGCTCTGTTTGCGCTGGCTGGCTGTTCTTTGCAGCCGCTCTATTCCGCTGGCGCTCAGGGCGCGGTTGCAAATGGTCTTGCTGCGATTGATGTGCCGGCCATTCCGGGCCGAGCGGGTTGGCTCGTGCGCAATGCGCTCAACGATGGCTTGGTCGCAAAAGGCACAGCGACCCCGAAATACCGTCTCGATGTGCGACTTGACGATGAGCTACAGGGACTTGGCGTTTTGGGCGACGATACGATCAGCCGGGAGCGGCGAACGCTAAGAGCACGCTATCAGCTGATTGATCTGGCGAGCGGGGATATCCTGCTTGATGCGAGCGAGACGACCGATGCCGGAATTGATGTCGTATCGAGCGAATATGCCACCATTGCGGCGGAGCAGCGGGCGCTGGAAAATCTCTCGCTCCAACTTGCCAATCGCATGATTACGCGGATCGCGCTGACGCTCCGCAAAGAGCAGTGAAGCTCACAAACAGCACATTCCAAGGCAAGGCGCGCGATGCGGCGGCCAATTGCTCAATCTTCTTCTTTTGCGGACAGGATGAGGCGGGGGCCTCGGCCGCGGCGAAGGATCTGATTGAGCTATTGCCTGAAGCGGGCGAGAAGGTCGAAATCCCAGGCGCGGAATTGCGAAGTGACCCAGCGCGGCTCGGCGATGAAGCGCGCTCGACATCTTTGTTTGGCGGGACGCGTCATATCTTCGCGCGGGTCACTGGCGATGAAGCACATGAGGCGCTCAAGACGCTGATCGAAACTGGTGAGGCGGGCGGCGGCGATGCGTGTCCAGTGGTGCTGGTGGCGACTTCTGCCACGGATAAATCGCGCACGGCCAAGCTACTGGAGAAGCGCAAGGATGCGCTGGTGGCGATGTTCTATCCGCCAGATTTGTCGTCGGTGACGCAATCGGTGCGCAAGATGGGGGATGCCGCCGGCGTTCAATTATCGGTTGATCTGGCGGAGCGGATCGCGCGCGGGGCCAATCTGGATGTCCGGCTGGCCAGTTCAGAAGTCGAGAAGCTCGCGCTTTATCTTGATGCCGGGCAGCAATCGCCGCGCCGCGCAGAAGCGGCTGATCTCGATGAGATTGGCGCGACGAGTGAGGAAGATGGTTTCATGCCGCTCGTCAATGCAGTGCTGTCTGGCGATACTGGGCGCTTGTCGGGCGAGCTCAAACGCATGCGCGAGGTGGCGCTGAACCCGGTGGGCGTGTTGCTGGCGGTGGAACGCCGGGCGGCGCAATTGGCAAGGATCTCGGCAAAGCTTGGCACGCGCGGCACTTTGGATGGGCTGAGCAAAGGCGAGAAAGCGCAGCTTGGCATTTTCTTTCGCGAAGAACGGGAAATCCGCACACAGGCTCGGCACTGGAGGGGCAAGAGGCTCGATCTGCTGACCTTGCGCCTGACCGAGATGCACCGCGAATTGCTGGTCAATAGCCAGTCGGCGGAGATGCTATTGTCGCAGGGGCTAGCGCGGATTGCGCGGAGCGCTGCGCCGCGCTGAGCCGCATCACAATTCAGCTCTGGCGGCCTGCAAAGTGCACCTTTCCATGCTTCCGGTGCTCACGTACCCAAAAGTACGCTGCGCTCCGGGTCACGAAAATCTACCCTTTTCGGCTCGCCATCATCTGAATTCTAATACAGCTCAGATGATTTAGCCCGCACCCTAATTCTCCGGAACGGAGAATGTGCCGGTCACGCGGCCATTCCCAGAGCCATTGGCAGCATCAATTCCAGTTACCCCAGAGGAACCGCTTGCTCGGCCATCAACGCTCGACATGCCGCTGGCGAGGTCAATCACTAGCCGCCCGCCATTAAGCGTGTCGCCACCGCGCCTCAAGCGCACATTACCTGACATGGTGATGATCCGGCGGCCAAAGTCGTAGACCGCAACATCGCCTGACGCAGCCTCGTTCCCGCGCTGAACACGCACGCCGCCCGTTGCGGTAATCCGCTGAATCTGGAGGCTGCCAGCATCAGAATAATTCACCAAAGTTCGCGCGGCGTTTAATGTCAGCCCAGCCTGTTGGATCTGCACATTGCCTGACAAGACCACGCGGTTTTGGCGATCCTGCAGCTCTATCCGATCAGCGCCATAATTAACTGGTGCATTGGAATTATGCGCAGCGATCGATTGCGCATGAAGCTGGATTGATCCGCCAATTGCGCCAAGCGTCGCCGTGGTCAGCACAAACCCTGCCAGCGCGTATTTCGCGGAAGTATTTAGCAGGTTTCTCATCTGGTCATCCTTAAATTCCCGGGCATTCTGAGCTCACCGGGTGTCATCTGCAATTTCGCATTGCCAATCAAAGAGATGGTGCGCGCTTCCAGATCAGCCTCTAGCCGATTGGCCGAGAATGTCCCAGCCGGGATTGTGCCGGATACGCCATCTGCGCCGGTCACGCGCTTATCATTTAGCGAAACCGATACATCGCGGATGAGCATGCGATAGCCATCTGCCGCTTCCATTTCCATCGGGCCAATGACGTCCATAAGCTCGCTATCGATATTATACGCTCCAGCTCCGGCTTCGAGTAAGGCCGGGCCATCTGACAAGAGCATGCGTGCCGCCATATCTTCCATGCGAACCACGCCCTCGGCGCTTGATTGCTGAACTGCCTCATCGGCCATCAGCGAAAAAGGGCGCCCGGTATCATCCTGGCCGCGGTACATGGCGTTGTCGACGCGCAAACGCTCATCAATCACTGCCACCTCGTTGCGATCCAGCAGAAAGCTGACCTCACCGCGCGGGCTTAGCGGGGTGATCACCATTAAGGCTGCGACGACGCCAACACCCATTGGCAAGGCGCGGGCAAGAAAGCGGATTGTTTTGTCATGTGTTCCGCCGGGGGCGGCAAAATGGCGGCGTTTGCTGCGCTGCTCAGCCGCTTCTTCTGTTTCGATCCGTTTCTGCGTGAACGCCATGACTGTGCTTTGCGCCTCGCTTCCTTACGAGTGGCTGAAGATGTCGTGGTCAGGCCAGCCGGCCAGATCAAGCCGCGCGCGGGTGGGCAGGAAATCAAAGCAGGCTTGTGCTAACTCATCGCGTCCTTCGCGAACCAATCGCTTGTTCAGCTCATCACGCATCCGGTGAAGGAAACGCACATCGCTGGCCGCATAATCGCGCTGAGCTTCGCTAATATCGGGCCCGCCCCAATCGCTGCTTTGTTGCTGTTTGGAGACGCTCTCACCGAGCAATTCCTCGACGAGATTCTTAAGCCCGTGGCGATCTGTGTAGGTGCGCACCAACTTACTGGCAATCTTGGTGCAAAAAACCGGACCTGCTTCCACGCCCAGATAATGCTCAATCGCCGCCAGATCGAACCGGCCATAATGATAGAGCTTTGTGCGTGTTTTGTCAGCCAAGACCGCTTTCAAATTTGGCGCGTCATAGGAACTATTCGGGCCAAAGCGGACCAAATGCTCATCGCCATTGCCGTCGCTGATCTGGACGACGCATAGCCTGTCGCGCGGGGTGATGAGCCCCATGGTCTCGGTGTCGACCGCCAGATCGCCTGAGCCTTCACCATTGGGGCCAAATACGCCTGCGGGCAGGTCTTCCTCGTGAAAATGCACTGTCATGACTTGGGGCTTTAGGCCGATTGGGGATTGAGGGAAAGGGGTGCTGGCATGGTGCGCGCATCGAGCCTAGCCTCGCGTCATGACAAGTGATGCTGTTCCTGAAAGCTGGAGGCCGGCGCTGGGCCCGGTTTTGCAGACGCCCGAGGCGCGCAGGCTGGGCGGCTTTCTGCGGACAGAAGAGGATGCTGGCAAGGCGATATATCCGCTGCGTGGGAGCCGCCTGCGCGCGCTTGAGCTGACCCCGCTGGACAGTGTAAAAGTCGTGATCCTAGGGCAAGACCCGTATCACGGGCCGGGTCAGGCGATGGGGCTCAGTTTTTCCGTGCCTCGCGGCGTGCCGCCACCGCCCAGCCTGCAGAATATCTTCAAGGAATTGCATGATGATCTGGGTCTCACTTACCCTGATCACGGCGATCTCACCCACTGGGCCAAGCAGGGGGTTCTGCTGCTCAATAATACGCTCACGGTTGAGGCGCACAAAGCAGGAAGCCATGCCGGCAAGGGGTGGGACGCGATTACCGATGCCTGCGTTGCGGCGGTCGCGGCGCGCGAGCAGGCGTGTGTTTTCGTGCTTTGGGGCGGCCATGCGCAAAAGAAGGCTGGTCGCATAAAGACCCTGCACTCCGGGCCGCATCTGGTGCTCAAAAGCCCGCACCCCAGTCCGCTATCCTCCTATCGCGGCTTCTTTGGCAGCAAACCTTTCAGTCAAGCGAATGTTTTCTTGGAGGCGAATGGACGCGGCGCAATTGATTGGAGACTAAGCAGAGAGGAGTGACCTTGAAGCCGGAGTCAGTGCTTAATTTACTGGCTAGTCGCTGAGCTGATGCATCACAAACGCAACGCGTTGGTCTACGTTTAACTTCGGTAGAACCAATGTCTTCACCGCCAAAAGATTGAGATCTCGCTTCAGCCGCTCTGATTCTTCGAGTGCAAATTCGAAGCAGTGTGGACGCTCCTCAGTTCGTTCAAAGATCTCGGGCCAGGGCGGTGCGAAGAACACAGGTTCTGCGTAGGGAAAAACACTTGGCATTAGTTCCGCCAGCGAAAACCCTTCGATCTTGGCGAGGCCTGACAGAGCATCGAAAATTCCGCGATCAAAGAAAACTGGACCGGTCTGCGCGGCGGCTTTCTCAAGGTCAGCGTGAGACATTTTGACGACCGCCTCAATGAAACCGCGTCGGTCATCCCACGGCTTCGGTCCGGAACCCTTAATTACGCGCAGCCCAGGCTCACACACAACTGTAAATCCTTGCCGCTTCAACGCTTCGAGGAGAGTCGATTTCCCGCCCCCTGAGCAGCCAGTAATCAGAAGGCGTTTATTCACGCACCAAGGAAGGCGCAGGGGCCAAGCTATCGAACACCCGCACGCTTGCCCAATTGTCCTCTAATTCGGCGATAAATTGTTTGTGCGGTTCGGTGACCTGATAGGCATCTTGCGCATCGGTGCTTTCAAACACGATAGTGAGTGCGACATCAAAGGCCAGATCATTGACCTCGCGCTGATAATCGGTGTGGCGCGCGCCAGCAGAAAAATACACGATCCCATCATGTGGTTCGAGATATTTATAGGCTCCATCGACAAGAGCCTCGATCGCTTCTGGGCTGTTGTCCTTGAGCTCAAAGAACACGGAATGCGTAAGTAGGGGTCCGGAGACCTCCGAGGTGGTCTCAGCATTCGTTTCTTCGCCATCTGCGCTATTGGACGCGCTGCAAGCAGACAGGATCAGGACGATTGGGAAAATGAAGCTTCTCATACGCGGCATATACTTCGCCATGCAGGGATTGACAACGTAGGACTTTGGCCTGCTGCCAGTTGCAATTACTTATCCACTCGGAGCGGCATTTTGCGCATTTCTAAGGGCCATTTGCCGCCGGATAACTTGAGAACGCCGTCTTCCAATATGCCGCGCATGCCCGTGAAATCCGCAACGCCCAGATCGTTGGGCCGGAATTCGAGCAGCAATGTCGTGCCGTCCCCTGCGCCAAAGTCTGCCAAGTCATAATTTTGCGATTGGATCTCGTAGGTACCTTGCCTGACCGACAGGCTGACAGGTTTGTCGCAGGCGCCTGCCTCGGGTCTCCAGCCGTCAGCACCGATCTGATCAAAAATGACAGTTCCGTCCTTACAAATCAGCCGCACGCTTGCGCGATCAAATCGCTTTCCATTTTCCCAAACGACCCGGATCAACATGTCGTTGCCGGTCTTTTCCAGGCCCAGCCATTTGAACTCGGGCGCGACGGGTTTGGGGTCGCTCGTGAGCGTAATGACGCCGCCCTCTTCCTCCCAATAGCCCTTACCGCGCATATCGAGCGCACCGACTGATAGGCCCCATTCCCAGCGGCCATCTTCTGTCAGGCGCATCCCCATGGCGGTCTCAAATGAGTTGCCGTTGTAAATGCCGACGAATTGATCGCGGGTGTTGGTTGAGGCATCGCCCGGCGCGGCGGATGAGGAAGCCGCTTTCGTTTCTAACGCAGCCGTCTCGGCGCATGCCGCGAGGCCTAGGGCGGATAGCAGTATGGCGAGGCGATATCGTGCGGTGATTGAGTGGGCCATGCGCTATGGCTACTCTATTACCGGCTTGAAATCATCCACTTTGTCGGGCTGGCTTAGCGCGGCAGAACGCTTGCGCCCATGAGCGCCTCGTCGACCGCGCGGGCAGCCTGACGGCCTTCGCGAATGGCCCAGACAACCAGGCTCTGGCCGCGCCGCATATCCCCGCAGGCATAGACGTTATCTTCGCTCGTCGCGTAATCTTGCGTGTTCGCAGCGATGTTGCCGCGCCCGTCAAGGTCAACACCGGCCCGGTCCAATAGGCCGCGGCGCTTTGGTCCGACAAAGCCCATCGCAAGCAGGATCAGATCAGCCTTGAGGATGAACTCGCTGCCTTCTAATTCGGTAAACTCGCGGCCATTCCACTCGATGCGTATGCATTCGAGGCCGGTGACCACGCCATCGGCGCCAATTACCCGCTTTGTCAGGACCGACCAATCGCGCTCTACCCCTTCCTCATGGCTGGACGAGGTGCGCAGCTTCACCGGCCAATCAGGCCAGGTCAGTGCTTTGTCTTCATGCTCAGGAGGCTTGGGCATAATCTCCAGCTGCGTAACGCTGGCTGCACCTTGGCGGTTGGATGTGCCCACACAATCAGAGCCGGTGTCGCCGCCACCAATAACGATCACGTGTTTACCCGTCGCCGTCAGAGTGCCGCGCGGTGCGGCGCGCAATTCATCATCGCCCGCATTGCGCTTGTTCTGCTGAGTCAGGAATTCCATCGCGAGACGCACGCCGGGCAACTCCGCACCAGGAATTTCAAGCTGGCGCGGTTCTTCCGCGCCGCCCGCCAGAACCACTGCATCGAAATTCTCTTTCAGCGATTCAAAGCTGATTTCCACGCCCACTTCGGCGCTGGTGCGGAAATTGACGCCCTCGGCCTCCATCTGCACCGCGCGGCGGTTAATCAGCTGTTTTTCCATTTTGAAGTCAGGAATTCCGTAACGCAGCAGGCCGCCAATCCGGTCTGACTTTTCAAATACGGTCACTGCATGGCCAGCCCGCGCCAGCTGCTGCGCGGCGGCTAGGCCTGCTGGTCCGCTTCCGACAATGGCGACGGTTTTCCCGGTTTGCTTTTCCGGGATTTGCGGCTCGATCCAGCCTTCTTCCCAGCCGCGATCGACAATTGCGCATTCAATGCTTTTGATTGTCACCGGCTCGTCAGTGATGTTCAGCGTACATGCCGCCTCACACGGGGCAGGGCATATGCGGCCCGTAAATTCGGGGAAATTGTTGGTCGAATGGAGCACGTCGAGCGCGTTCTTCCAATCATCCTCATAGACCAGATGGTTCCAGTCCGGGATAATGTTGTTCACCGGGCAGCCATTGTGACAATAGGGAATGCCGCAATTCATGCAGCGGCTGGCCTGTTCGCGCAGCACGTCATCGCTCGGCTGGAGGATGAATTCTTTGTACGTTTTTAGCCGCTTATCGGGATCGATATAATCGCGCTCACGCCGATCGACTTCGAGAAAACCGGTTTCCTTGCCCATTCTCTTTAACCCTTATTCCGCCGCTACAGTTTCGGCTTCGAGCCGTTCGGTCTCAAGCGCCTTCAGCGCCCGCTTGTAATCGCGCGGCATGACTTTCTTGAATTTCTTCAGTGTGCCCGCCCAGTCGTCCAGCAATGCGCTTGCCTTGGCAGAGCCAGTGTGCAGCTGATGCCGCTCGATCAGCACACGCAGCCGCGCCGCGTCATGATAGAGCGGATCACCCATACCCATATCGTTGACCGAAACGGGGCGCTGCTGGGGCTCACCCCAGGAATTTGCCGCATCTGCTCCGTCATCTTCAATTCGCAGAACATCGACCTGCGCCATGTTACAGCGCTGTACGAATGTGTCCTTGGGATCATAGACGTATGCAATCCCGCCGCTCATTCCTGCGGCGAAGTTGCGCCCTGTCCGGCCCAGCACGCAGACCACGCCGCCGGTCATATATTCGCAGGCATGATCGCCCGCGCCTTCGACCACGGCGACCGCGCCTGAGTTGCGCACGGCGAAGCGTTCTCCGCCGACGCCGTGGAAATAGGCCTCGCCCGCAATCGCGCCGTAAAGCACGGTATTGCCGACAATGATGTTCTCTTTTGGATCGCGCGCGACGCCTTCTGGCTGGCGCACGATGATGCGTCCGCCGGAGAGGCCTTTGCCGACATAGTCATTGCCGTCGCCGGTCAGCTCTAGTGTAACACCGTGAGCGAGCCATGCGCCAAAGCTCTGACCCGCTGTACCGGTAAAGGCGATACGGATCGTGTCCGGCTCGAGACCGTGATGGCCATGCGCCTCAGCCACGCGGCCAGACAGCATTGTGCCAGTGGTGCGGTTGAGATTGCGGATTGGCCGTTCAATTCGGACAGCTTCGCCCTTGGTAATAGCTGGCTGACAGGCGGCAATCAGATCATTGTCGAGTGCGTTCTCCAGCCCGTGGTCCTGCGTCAGCGTATGGTGACGCGGTGTGCCTTCATCTAGGTCAACCTCGTGCAGCAGACGCGAGAGATCGACCCCCTCCGCCTTCCAATGACGGTGAACGCGGCGCATATCGAGCCGGTCCACGCGCCCGACCATTTCTTCGAGTGTGCGGAAGCCCATTTCGGCCATGATGGCGCGCAATTCTTCGGCCACAAAGAAGAAGTAATTGATCACATGCTCAGGCTGACCAGTGAAGCGCTTGCGCAGCACTGGGTCCTGTGTTGCCACACCGACAGGGCAGGTGTTGAGGTGGCATTTGCGCATCATGATGCAGCCTGCCGCGATAAGCGGCGCAGTGGAGAAACCGAACTCGTCTGCGCCCAGCAATGCGCCAATTGCGACATCGCGGCCTGTGCGAAGGCCTCCATCAACTTGCACGGCGATCCGGCTGCGCAAATCATTGAGGAGCAGCGTTTGCTGCGTTTCAGCGAGGCCTATTTCCCACGGAGAACCGGCATGAGTCAGGCTGGTGAGCGGGCTTGCACCTGTGCCGCCTTCATAGCCCGAGATTGTGACGTGATCCGCCTTACATTTCGATACGCCTGCTGCAACTGTGCCCACGCCCACTTCGGAGACGAGCTTCACCGAAATGCGCGATTTCGGCTGCACGTTTTTAAGATCATGGATCAGCTGCGCGAGGTCTTCAATCGAATAGATATCGTGATGCGGCGGCGGCGAGATCAGCCCCACGCCCGGCGTCGAATGGCGCACTGCGCCAATGCGTTTATCGACCTTGTGGCCAGGCAGTTGTCCGCCCTCACCAGGCTTTGCGCCCTGCGCCATCTTGATCTGGATATCATCGGAATTGACCAGATATTCCGCTGTTACACCAAACCGGCCAGAGGCGACCTGCTTGATCCGGCTGCGCATGGAATCGCCATTTTCCATAGGCTCGAAACGGAAGGTTTCCTCCCCGCCTTCGCCCGTGTTGGAGCGGCCGCCAATGCGGTTCATGGCGATGGCCATGGTCGAATGCGCTTCATGGCTGATTGAGCCGAGGCTCATCGCGCCTGTGCTGAAACGTTTGACGATTTCGCTAGCGGGCTCGACCTCATCCAGAGGCACAGCCTGCTCAGCGTTTTTGAACTCCATCAGTCCGCGAATGGTCAGCAGTCGTTCTGATTGTTCATTGATGCTCTTGGCAAACTCTTCATAGCTCGAGGCATCATTGCCGCGTACCGCATGCTGCAGATCAGCGACATTGCCGGGCGTCCACGCGTGGTCTTCGCCGCGCAGCCGGTATTGGTAGATCCCGCCCACATCGAGCATGCCTTTGTAGAGCGGATTGTCGCCATAAGCCTGCGCGTGGCGCTTGACCGCTTCTTCGGCGATCGCTTCCAGCCCGACGCCCTCAATCGTGGTGGCGGTGCCAGTGAAATAAGCGTCGATAAAGTCGGTGGACAGACCAACCGCGTCAAAGATCTGCGCGCCGCAATAGGATTGATACGTCGAGATGCCCATCTTGGACATGACTTTGCGGATGCCTTTGCCGACCGCTTTGATGAAGTTGCTGCGGACCTCTTCAGGCTCAAGCTCAGGCAGCTTCTTCTCGCGCAGCTCTTCCAGCGTTTCAAAGGCCAGATAGGGGTTGATCGCCTCCGCACCATAACCTGCGAGCACGCAGAAATGATGCACTTCGCGCGCTTCGCCGGTTTCAACCACAAGGCCGGTCTGCATCCGCAGGCCTTGGCGCACCAGTTGATGATGCACAGCCGCTGTTGCTAGCAAAGCGGGCATAGGGATGCGGTCAGGGCCTTGGTTCCGGTCCGACAGAATAAGGATGGTGTGATCGGCCAGCACGGCTTCCGTCGCCGCCCAGCACATTTCTTTCAATGCCATCGCGAGGCCCTCGGCCCCCGTGCTGGCATCCCAGGTAATGTCGATCGTCGCTGTGCGGAAGGCGCCGTCGAGCGCGACTTCAACCGAGCGGATCTTGGCCAGATCTTCATTGGTTAGGATCGGCTGACTCACCTCAAGCCGCTTGTGCAAACCGCCATCACGGCCCAGCAAATTTGGGCGCGGGCCGATGATGGAGAGCAGGCTCATCACCAGCTCTTCACGGATCGGATCGATCGGCGGATTGGTCACCTGCGCGAAGTTCTGCTTGAAGTAATCGTAAAGCAGGCGCGCTTTGTTCGACAGAACCGCGATTGGCGTGTCCGTGCCCATCGAGCCAATCGGGTCATCACCTTTGCTCGCCATTGGTTCGAGGAAGCGCGAAATGTCTTCCTGACTATAGCCAAAGGCCTGTTGGCGTTGGAGCATGGTGGTGGTCGCCACTGGAATTTCGGACAATTCCGGCTCGATATGGTCGATATCTTCGAGCTTATATTGCGCCTTCTCGAGCCACTCCTCGTAAGGGTGTTCGGCGGTAAGTTCCGCCTTAAGTTCAGCATCTTCAATGATGCGGCCTTCTTCCAGATCAATCAGCAGCATCTTGCCGGGCTGGAGGCGCCATTTGCGGACAATATCGGCCTCATCAATGGGCAGAACGCCGCTCTCGGAGGCAAGGATGACCAGATCATCCTTCGTCACGTGATAGCGGGCCGGGCGCAGGCCATTACGGTCCAGCGTTGCACCAATTTGGCGGCCATCGGTAAAACATACCGCCGCTGGGCCATCCCATGGCTCCATCAGTGCCGCGTGATACTCATAAAACGCGCGCCGCGCCGGGTCCATCAGATCATTCTTGGCCCAGGCTTCGGGGATCAGCATCATCATTGCATGCGCGAGGCTATATCCGCCCGCGAGCAGCAGCTCGAGAGCATTGTCGAGGCAGGCTGTATCCGACTGGCCATGCGGGATGAGCGGCCACATCTTATCGAGGTCGACGCCCAGTAGGTCGCTTTCCATCGTCCGCCGGCGCGCATTCATCCAGTTCACATTGCCGCGAACCGTGTTGATCTCACCATTATGCGCGGTGAACCGGTAAGGGTGCGCAAGCCGCCAGCTCGGGAAGGTATTGGTGCTGAAGCGCTGGTGGACGAGGCCGATCGCTGAGACGCAATCGGGATCGCGCAGATCGTCGTAAAACGTGCCAACTTGTGTGGCGAGCAGCAGGCCTTTGTAGACAATCGTCCGGCTTGAAAAGCTCGGCATATAGGCGGTCGGCAGGCCAGGAATGCCATGCTTTTCAGCAAGCTTTTTCAGCGGGTTCAGTGTCTGCTTGCGGATCACGATTAGCTTACGCTCAAACGCGTCTTGATCGCCGCAGTTTTCGCCGCGCGCAACGATGCATTGGCGCATCACCGGCATGGATTCGACTACCGCTTTGCCGAGGCCTTCGACTGTGACCGGCACATCGCGCCAGCCAACAATCCGCTGGCCTTCTTTGGTGACAAATTTTTCGAGCTGTTCAATGACAAATTGCGCAGCTTTGGGGTCTTGCGGCAGAAAGCACTGCCCAACGGCATAATCACCCGGTGCGGGAAGATCATAACCGCGCTCACCCGCCCACTTGCGGATCAGCGGATCTGGAATTTGTAGCAGTATGCCCGCGCCATCGCCCAGCAGCGGGTCAGCACCCACTGCGCCGCGATGATCAAGATTGCCGAGAATCTCGAGTGCTTGGCTGACGATACTGTGGGTCTTCTTGCCCTTGATATGCGCCACCATGCCGACGCCGCATGCGTCATGCTCGTTTTGCGAATCATATAGGCCCTCGTGGGCGGGTAAGCCGTACTCAGTCATTCAAACCCTCAGTTGTGCGGGCATTTTAGCGATCAGCGTGCCGCAGGGCGATTCGTGCCGTGCAGAAGCCGTCTCAAACAGCTTCAATGCAGGAGTAAATCGACCCTTAGGGCCTGGACTGGAACTGGCGCCAGTCGCAGCGCTACTAAAATGTCGTGAGGGACTCTATTGCCGACCGCGAGGCGATTTTGCAACTGCGAACGGCGTAGGAAAATTTCACCCGAATGAAGTTGGGGTCTGGGCTAATTGCGCAGATGACTTCGATGTGAGCCCGAATTGTTCAAGCGAGCAGCGCAGCGCTTTGGTGCACGATCAGGCGGTGCCGCTGACCTGAGTCAAACGATCTAGAGCCTTGCGCAAGCTCTCTTCCGGGTCTTCTTCGGTGTCGTCCTGTGCGCTTGTTGTGATCCCTTCTGCGCCGCTACTAGCCGCCTCCTGACGCAGGTTGATCACCACTGGATCGTCATCGCGTGATCCGCCAGTGTCGCCTTCACTCTCAGGTTCTTGCGGGGTTTCGTCCGCAGTTTCAAAGCTGCCAATCGCGCCTTCTAGGCGTGCAAGCATTTGACCGAGGTCCGGCTTGCGTCCTGTTTCTGGTTTGGGGGCCTCAGAGGTATTAGCTTCGAAAGGGTCCGGTTCAGGTGCTTCAGCTTCGGCGGTTTCAGTGTCGCTTTCAACCGATGTTTCCTCAACCAATGGTTCCGGTGCAATTCTTGTCTCGTGCATGAGCTCGTCTGTCGGCTCAGCTGCGAATTCTGGCGGTGCCTCTTGGACTAGCTCAGGCCCAGCAGACATTGCCGGAGCTACTTGATTAGGAGCCTCCTCGGGGGCACCTTCAAAACCGTAATATGCGCTCTGCATTTCATCAGTTTCGACGGCAGTAGGGGCCTCGAGACTAACATCGTCGCTTGGCTCATCCTCGATCAAGCTCTCTTCAAGGAAGCTCTCGACCTCTTGTACTTCGAACTCTTCCGCGTCGATTGATGTCGCGTCATCTTCCAAAGGATCGTAGTCATGAAGCGGATCAGCAGCGTTCAGAACATCCTGCCCGTCTTCATCAGCATTGGCCGAGGTGTCTGCATGTTGCCCGCTCTGCCATGAATCGCCGTGCTCAATCGTTGGCATTTTGGCGAGCAAGGTTTCAGCGGAACTAACGGTCTCATCAAGGACAGCCTCGGTAGCTTGATAGCTAGGCTCCACAACGGGTTCGTACTCTGCAGCTTGAGTATGCTGAGCCTCTTGCGCTTCTTCGCGTGCTTCCTTGCCAGCTGCCAGCGCGGCGACGTCATCGCTAATGGATGGCTCGAGATTTTCTGATGCGCGCACGCGTGAGGCCAAGCGATCGGCGATTGAGCCCCGCGCCGCTGACGGAGCTGGTGTCTTTTCGGCAATTTCGGGCTCGGCCGTTTCAGATACTGGCGGGGGTGTCGGTTCGGTTTGCACTTCGGAGACTGGCGTTTCAGCGACTGGCGTTTCCGCGACTGGCGCCTGAACCAACGCAGCTTCCGGCTCTGCAGATTCAGCAATGCTCGGTTCGCTCGCAGTGCCTACAAAGTTCTCCTCCTCGCTCACGGCCGGGCCAGCAAGACGCCGGGCAATGGCAAGGCCAACCAAGGCGCCTACAACGGCGCCAAACACACAGACCGTCAGATGGGCGGCAACTGATATAGGCGCAGCAAAGAAGGCGATCGCGCCGCGCAGGCCAACGGCATCCAGCATGCCCTCAATGGCGAAATGCGGCAAGACGAGAAGGCTCAGGCCAAACAGCGCTGAAAACCATACCGCAACCGCCTTGGAAAATGCCGGATGACTGCTGATCGGGGGTACCCTGCTTGACCCGCTCATACTTGGTTCCTTCGCCTTGCTTTGTGCGGCGCTTTGCTCGCCGCTTAAGAAGTGTCTGATGCTCGGTTAGGGTAAAGCCCCTGAGCAGCCTTGATCGCTAACAGGGTTTGGTAAACAGCGTTTTAACGCTACTCTTGGGTGCCACCTGACCGAGCGTGCCGTAGCGGCAGGTTGACGTTAACGGAAACCTCATTGCACTCGCGGCGTTGATGCGCCATGTAACGCCGAGACTTGGCTGGAGTCGCCAGCCCAATCAATTTCACATGTTTCAGGAGAGATGTATGACCCCGCAGGATCTGGCCGCAAAGGTCGGCGAAAATATCGGTACCAGTGAATGGGTCGAAATGACTCAAGAAAAGGTCAACATGTTCGCTGATGCGACAGGGGACCACCAGTTCATCCATATCGACGAAGAAAAAGCCAAGATGACCCCGTTTGGCGGCACCATCGTTCATGGTTTTATGACCCTTTCGATGATCCCGTATTTGTCCGCCAATAGCGACATGCCCAAGATTGAGGGCGTAAAGATGGGCGTGAATTATGGCGGCAACAAAACCCGCTTCATCGCACCGGTCCGGGTCGGCAAGCGTATTCGTGGTCACTGGAAGCTCGCCGAAATGATCGAGAAGCGTCCGGGCCAGTGGCAGCAAACCGCAGAAATCACCATCGAGATCGAAGGTGAAGAGAAACCCGCTCTGATGTGCGAGTGGATCACTCAGTTCTTCGTTTAACTCCATTCCCCTCCCCAGGGCCGAGTCTGAACACAATTTTCTAAGGAGTTCGCCATGCGCGACGCAGTAATCGTATCCACCGCCCGGACCCCTATTGGCCGGGCCTATAAAGGCGGCTTTAATGCCACACCCGGCGCCACTTTGGGTGCCGCCTCTATCGCTCCAGCGGTAGAACGCGCCGGTATTGAAGGCGCCGAAATTGATGATGTTGTCTGGGGCGCTGTTCTGACCCAAGGCACACAGGCCGGTAACATCGGTCGCAATGCTGCCTTGCGGGCTGGCCTGCCGGTTTCGGTCGGCGCTCAGACGATTGACCGTCAGTGCTCCTCTGGCTTGATGGCGATTTCGACCGCAGCAAAGCAGATCATTGTCGACAATATGGATATTGTTGTGGGCGGCGGCCAAGACTCGATTTCGCTGGTCCAGACGCCGGAAATGCGCGTCGCCCCCGATCCCTCGCTGATCGCGATGCACAAAGACGTCTACATGCCGATGCTCGGCACGGCTGAAACGGTTGCTGCGCGTTATGGCATCAGCCGCGAAGCGCAGGATGAATATGCGTATAACTCGCAAATGCGCACCGCCGCTGGCCAGGAAGCTGGCAAGTTTGACGATGAGATCGTGCCTGTCACTACCACGATGATGGTGAAGGACAAAGAGACCGGCGAAGTCAGCCAAGTTGAGCACACGCTCACGAAGGATGAAGGAAACCGTCCGACTACGACGCTCGAAGGCCTGCAAAGCCTAAACCCAGTTATGGGTCCGGATAAGGTGATCACAGCGGGTAACGCCTCGCAGCTGTCCGATGGTTCGTCGGCCAGCGTACTCATGGAAGCCAAGCTGGCTGAGCAAAAGGGTCTTGCGCCGCTGGGCCGTTATGTCGGCATGGCGGTTGCGGGCACAGAGCCTGACGAGATGGGCATTGGCCCCGTCTTCGCGATCCCGAAACTGCTCAAGCAAACCGGCGTGAAAATGGACGAAGTGGGCCTGTGGGAGCTCAATGAAGCGTTTGCCGTTCAAGTCCTCTACTGCCGCGACAAGCTCGGCATCGACAACGACATTCTCAACGTCAATGGCGGCTCGATCTCGATCGGCCACCCATACGGCATGACGGGCGCACGCTGTGTTGGTCACGCGCTGATCGAAGGCAAGCGCCGCGGTGCGAAATATGTTGTCGTCACCATGTGTGTCGGCGGCGGTATGGGCGCAGCAGGCATGTTTGAGGTGTTGTGATTTGGTAGGCGATGAGGCCTTCGGACCTCATCGCTGCCCGGCCACCCACGCCCTCCACCCTTCCACCCGGATTTTCATTCCGGGTTACGATCCGGGTGGAAGGGTGGAGGGCGTGGGTGGCTTTGTCATCAAAGTGAAGATCGTATGGCGGCGTGGGAGCGATCCCGCGCCGCTTTTCATTCAAAGAGACGTTGGCTTCAAGCCAGACGGAATTGCAAGCGGCCCCGCCGGCCCCAGCTTATGCGAGCACAGTCAAAGATGCGGAGGCATCCATCGGCGGCTGAGGCCAAAAGATGAATAGACACTATGGGAATCAGCAGACTTACTGTTAGGGTTAGACTGTCTGCGCCGCATTCTCGGCGGGATTGAATGTATTTCCGACAGGAGAATCCACTCATGAGATGGAACCTATTTCTAGCCGCCACTGCCCTATCCCTGACGGCCTGCGGACAGACCAGCGAAACACCAGAAGCGGACACTGCTCCAACCGAAAAGAGCGCCAATGCCGAAGCGGTTGAAATCGCAGCCAAGGATCAGCTTGACGGGGTCACAAACGAATATTGCCTAGATATTGCGGGCGGCCGTGAAAACGTCGATCCGGCCAATGGCCTGCAGGGGCATACTTGCTACAGCCGGGACGGCGCGCTTGGCACTGACCAGATTTTCGATGCAAGCCTGTTCGAGCAAAACACGCTATTCATGCCTGAATATGACGTTTGCGTGGCTGTCGAAGGCACCGAGATTTCTCTGGCTGCTTGCGATGAAAGCGAAGCGCAGCAAATCAGCTTTGGCGAGGATGGCACCATCCGTCCTGTTGCCGATGATACACAGTGCTTCACGCTCGCGTCTGATACGCGCACCGGCAAAAGCAGCGAGAACCAGATCAAAGCGCTCGCCCTGGAAAGCTGTTCGGAGGAAAAGGCCGCGTTCCAGCAATGGAGAGCGCGCCAGGATGATGACACTCCGGCGGCATAATGTGGCCCGTTCTTAGGGCGTGACCTGCTTTGTCTATCGTGAGGAGCCAGTGGATATTGGCTCTTCGCGGTAAAACAGGCCATAAGCTCTGCTTATGGGCATTATGGAAATTATCGGGATAGCTGGCAGTGTTAGTCTGCTTGCCGGGTGGCGGCTTTATTTGTGCGTATTTGCGACGGGGCTGGCCATGCGCTTTGACGCGATCCCGATCCCCGAACATCTCGCCAGCCTCGATGTACTCGCCAACCCTTGGGTTATGGGCATTGCCGCGCTTGCGGCGCTTGCGGAGTTCTTCGCCGATAAAGTCATGTGGCTCGACAGCGCATGGGATGCGATCCACACGCTCGTTCGCCCGGTGGGCGGCGCTTTGCTGGCGCTGGCAATTGTCGATCCGTCCGACCCGGCGATGCAGGTGATCGCGTTTTTGCTGGGCGGCGGGGCGAGCCTGGCCGCCCATGCGGGCAAGGCCGGTGCTCGCGGCGTGGTCAACGCGAGCCCAGAGCCGGTCAGCAATTTAACGGTGTCAACTGCAGAGGATGTCGCAACTGCCGGGCTGCTCTATGCGACGTATGAGTATCCCTATCTTGCGGCCGGCATTGCGTTTGTTCTGCTGGCGTTGGTGTTTGGCCTGGTTCTGGTGGCGCGGCGGGTGATCAAGCGTGTGCTGGGCGGTAGCCGGGATGGGAATGTGCAAGACACTTCGTGAAAGTTATCTTCTACTGAGCTGCCCTAGTTCTTCTCAGACAGTTTGAGCGCTACCTCTGCGGTGGGGAAGCGGCATGTGGGCATAAACCTGGCCTTCTCTGAACTATTGGGTGCAGGCGTGTGGAGCACCCGCAAATCCATCAAATAAAGGTCGCCCACGCTTCCGGTCAGCTCGACTACTTCCAATTCCACATCACCGATGCGCCCCGTCGCGTCTTGCGGCGCAGTCACCTCCGGTCGGTCAGAATCAAAGAGCATCTGGAAGAATTCTTCTCTTCGCAAATGTTGTTTCACTTCCTTGGACGAAAGGCTGGAGAACTTGTTCAGCAAACGATGCGATCCCGCAACGACCAACGTTCCCCCGCCTTGCGGTTCGACGTCGTCGAGAAACGTGAAGGCCTGTAGCCCGGGTGTGGTGCGCTCTGCGAATTTGGGTAGATCAGTGTGCCACACATCGCTTGGAATTGACCACCGCTGATCGCTCGGTAGGGAGAACAGGATTTGTTGGCCCGGCGCCATAAGGGCCACAGGATCCCCTACCAGCTGCTCGATCATAGGGGCCAAGTGGTCGCCGACGAGCTTGGGAAATCCCGCTGACTTACTCAGCTTGGTAAGTGCGTTTCTAAATGGCTTAGCACTGCCGAAGCGGCTTGTTGACTTGATCCACTGTCCGTCGACGTACAGGCTGTGTTCTTTGGCTAGACTAACGACGCTGCCATAGGCCGCGCGCGCACTGTCGGCTTCAATTAAACCCTCAAGCTTGACTAAACCTCTGTCCTCAAGCTGCTCTCGTATGCTATCCAAACTGTCCATCTCGCTGGCGATTTACGCCAGAATCGGGTGATGAACAATCGCTAGTGATTTTGCCCAGAGCCGAAGCCGACCTAACCATGCGCTTCAATAAATTCCTCGACGACAGGCGCGACCTTTGTCCGCCAGCGGCTGCCGTTGAAGATGCCGTAATGGCCTGCGCCTTCGGCCATGTAATAGCGCTTCTTTGTTTTAGGGAGGCCGGTCGCGAGTTTTAGCGCGGCCTTGGTCTGGCCCAGCCCGGAGATATCGTCGCGTTCGCCCTCAACCGCTAGCAGGGCAGTGGTTTTGATCTGAGATAGGTCAACCACCTCGCCCTTATGCTCAAATGTGCCGTTCGGGATGGAGTGTTTCTGGAACACTTCCTCGACTGTCTGAAGATAAAACTCCGCCGTCATATCGCATACGGCCCGATATTCATCGTAGAAGTCCTTGGTCGCCTGCGCGCTCGCATCGTCGCCTGAGGTGAGGTGTTTGAACATCTCGTAATGGCTCATCATGTGGCTTTGCAGGTTCATGCTCATAAACGCCGAAAGCTGCATGAAGCCAGGATAAACCTTACGCCCCGCACCGCGATATCGCATCGGTACGGTCGTGATTACCGACTGGCGGAACCACTCAATCGGCTTGTTCATAGCGTGATCATTGACCGTGGTTGGGCTCTCACGCGTATCAATCGGGCCGCCCATCATGGTGAGCGTGGCCGGGGCGGCGGGTGATTTGTGCTGGTTAAGCAGCGCGGTTGCGGCAAAGGCGGGAACCGACGGCTGGCACACGGCCAGCATATGCGGACGCTGGCCGGGCTGTTGTCCCTCGATATATTCGAGAAACTCGATCAGATAATCGATATAGCTGTCGAGGTCGAAGTCACCTTCGTGCAGCGGGACAGTCGCTGCATCAGCCCAATCAGTGATGTAGACTTCGAACTTCTGCAGCATCCGCTCTACCGTGCCGCGCAATAGGGTAGCATAGTGGCCGCTCATCGGAGCGACGATCAGAATCTTGGGGCGCTTGGTCGTCTCAGCATCATCAATGCCGTCCAGTCGGAAGCGTTTTAGATCGCCAAAGGGCCGGTTGATTACAGTGGCCTCAATCACCGGGTAAAGCGCGCCATCCACGTCAATCTCGGTGATGCCAAAGGCGGGCTTGCCATAAGGTGCGGTCGCGTGGGCCAGCACGTCCAGTGCATTGGCAGCGATCGGCATCATGCCCATTTTCGCGAACGGATTGGCTGAATTGCTCATGACCGATGCACTGATCGCCGCCAGCGAACTGACCGAATTCATCCAGCTGCGCTGCAGCTCATAAGCGTGATATAGCATTGCGTGTCCCCTGCGATATGTCCTTTGGGGGCGCCTCTTCCGGGCGCCTCCCTACACACTCTAGATGGAGAGGTTTAACCAATTGTGCAATGCACAATTTCTCAGATTGTTCTAAAGCTCTTGTGGAATTTCCAAAACACGCCAAATAGTCAGCTGAAGGCATGGACGGGAACACTCAACACGAAACGGCGCCAATGTCGCAGGACGAGTCAATGGACCAGTCAGGCGAGGGCGTAAACGAGCCAAAGCAGCGCTCCTTGCGGCCGCTGATCATGGTTTGGCAGGCGGCTCGCGAGTATCCAGGGCACCTTGCGCTGGCGATTGTTGCTCTGTTGGTCACGGCGGGAGCCACTTTGGCAATTCCTGCTGGTTTCAAGCTTATCATTGATAACGGTTTTTCAGGCGGCGGTGACCCGGAGAATATTGGGCGCTGGTTCCGCTATTTGTTTCTGATTGTCGCAGTGCTCGCCATGGGCACGGCCATGCGGTTCTATTTCGTTAGTTGGCTGGGCGAACGCGTCGTTGCCGATGTGCGCTTGCGTGTGCACCGCAATCTTATGCGACTTTCGCCGGGCTTTTACGAGGAGAATAGCCCCAAGGAAATCTCGAGCCGGATGACCAGCGATACCACGCTGATCGAGCAGGTGGTCGGTACCACGGTCTCGGTGGCATTGCGCAATACACTCATGGCGATTGGCGGGACGGCCTATCTGTTCTGGCTCGTACCGCAGCTGACCATGGGACTCCTTCTGGTGATACCTGTCATCGTTATCCCGATAACCCTTTTCGGGCGGCGTTTGCGCAAAGTCTCGCGGACCAGCCAAGACCGTGTTGCCGATATTGGCGCCATGGTCACCGAAGTGCTCTCAGCTATGAAAGTGGTGCAGGGCTTTAATCAGGAGACCCGCGAAACCGAGCGTTTTGGCGAAGCAGTGGAGCAGACTTTCACGGTGGCCCGGCGGCGCATCATCATTCGCGCTGCGATGACTTCTGTGATCATTACGCTGATTTTTGGATCGATCACGCTGCTGATGTGGCGCGGCGCGATCGCTGTGACCGAAGGGTCGATTTCTGGCGGTACGATTGCCGCATTTGTGCTCACGGGCGGGTTGGTTGCGGGTTCATTTGGCGCGCTGACCGAGGTCTACGGTGATCTGCTGCGCGGTGCAGGCGCGGCTAGCAGGCTGAGCGAGTTGCTAAATGAAAAGCCTACGATAGCCTTGCCCAAAAGGCCGCTGGCATTGCCGGTGCCAGCGCGTGGGGGCCTATCCTTCCGCAATGTGACTTTCCGCTATCCAACCCGGCCTGAGCCTGCTGCACTTAAGGACTTTACGCTCGAGGTGGAGCTGGGCGAAACGGTCGCGATTGTCGGGCCATCGGGCGCCGGCAAATCCACTATTTTCCAGCTGGCGGAGCGTTTTTACGACCCGCAAGCGGGCTCTATCCGGCTTGACGGCGTTCCCGTCACCAGCGTTGATCCTGCTGAAGTGCGCAGCCGAATTGCCTTTGTACCGCAAGAAGGCGTGCTGTTCAGCGCCGATGCGCGTGACAATTTGCGTTACGGCGCTTGGGGCGCGAGCGATGAGGCGATTTGGGAGGCAGCAGAGGCGGCCAATGCCGCTGAGTTCCTGCGCAAGCTGCCAGAGGGCCTCGACACCTATCTGGGGGAGAACGGCACACGGCTTTCGGGCGGTCAGCAACAACGGCTAGCGATTGCGCGCGCGGTCTTGTGTGACGCGCCGATCCTGCTGCTCGATGAGGCGACGAGCGCGCTCGATGCGGAGAGCGAGCGTCTGGTGCAAACCGCGCTTGACCGGCTGATGGAAACTCGCACGACGCTGGTGATTGCGCATCGTCTGGCCACTATTCGCGCTGCCGATCGGATCGTGGTGATGGATGAGGGACGCATTGTCGAACAAGGCAATCACGCGACATTGACTGCGGCGGGCGGTCTGTATGCGCGGCTGGCGAAGCTGCAATTCGGCCTCGAAACCGCTTGATTACATATGTAACAATCGACGGGTGCGTATATGCGCCCGACGAGCGACTTCACGCCTTGGCTTGGTGAGCTAGGGTCGTTGTCAAGGTGCGCACTGCGGGTGCGTGTGGGGAGCATATTTGGAGACTGCAATGATCAAATCTGTTTTTACCGCTTCGGCGAGCGCGCTCGCGCTGTGTTTAGCGTCAGGCGCTGCCGCGCAAAACCATGCGCACGAGCACGAGCCGGGCGAAGCACATGTGCTGATAAGTGAGGAAGAGAGCGCGGGTGCCGCGGCCGCATCCGCTGCCACTCCCGGCACGCCCACCATGAGCTTTGGCACTTGGGGTTTTGATCCTGCCTATCTTTCCGACACCATCAATCCGGGCGATGACTTTTTCGGATTTGCCAACCAGAAATGGCTCGATGCCAATCCTCTTCCGCCAGAGTTCAGTCAGTTCGGCGCGTTCAATCTGCTGCGCGAGAAATCGACTGATGACGTTAAGGCGCTGGTCGATGAGCTGACCGCGAAAGATGCCGCGAGCCTGACGGCTGACGAGACGCGGATTGTCGGCGCTTACAATGCATTTCTCAATACCGACGCGATTGATGCCGCCGGACTTGCGCCTGCGCAGGCATATCTAAGCCGCATCATCGCGGCCTCTTCGCTTGATGATCTGGCCATGCTTTGGGCTGAGCCTGGAATTGGCTCACCGCTCGGTGGGTTCGTGAATGTCGATGCCAAGCAACCGGACCAATATGTTGCATATTTGGGCTTTGGCGGACTCGGTCTGCCAGACCGTGATTACTACACTGACACCAGCGAGAAGGGTCAGGAAATCCAGGCCAAGTACCGCGACTATCTGACATTTTTGATGGGTGAGGCGGGCTATGCCGATCCCGAGGGTGCGGCGCTGGCGGTGTATGCGCTGGAGGCCAAAATTGCGCGCACTGTCAGCTGGGACCGCACGGTTCAGCGTAACCGCGATCTCACGTATAACGCACTGTCGATCGATGATTTGAAGGGTTTCGCGGGCGATTTTCCCGTCGAGGCGATGCTTGAGAAAATCGGCTTTGCGGCCTCGCCTAAATTCGTGGTTGGCACCATCCCGCCGTCCGATGAGCGCGCGGAAGAGCTTGGCCTGACGCAGGAGCAGCTGGATAAGATTGGCTCAGGCTTTCCAGGCATGATCCAGCTGATCAACGAGACCCCGCTCGCAACCTTGCAAGCCTGGACTATCAAAGAATTCCTCTCTGACCATGCGGCGGTTTTGCCCACGCGTTTCGACAAGGCTAGCTTTGATTTTTACGGCAGAACTTTGCGCGGTACGCCCGAGCAACGACCCCGGTGGAAGCGTGCAATTGCGGCGACCGAAGGTGCGCTGGGTGAGCTAGTCGGCAAGAGCTATGTTGAGCGCTATTTCCCGCCGGAAAACAAGGCTGCGATGGATGAACTGGTCGCGAATTTGCGGATCGCGATGGCGCAGTCGATTGAGGAAATTGACTGGATGACGGACGCAACGAAAGTCGAGGCGCGGGCCAAGCTCAACAGCTTTGATCCCAAGATCGGCTACCGCGATAATCTGGAGGTTTATGAAGGCCTCGAAATTTCGGCTACTGATCCGCTCGCCAACACAATGTCGACAGCGCGTTGGCAGACAGCGGACAATGTCAGCAAGCTGGGTCAGCCGATTGATCGGACCGAGTGGTTCATGCTGCCTCAGACGGTTAATGCCTATTACAATCCGACCAAGAATGAGATCGTGTTCCCTGCCGCGATCCTGCAACAGCCTTTCTTTGGGATTAGCGCAGACCCGGCTGTCAATTACGGCGCGATTGGCGGCGTGATTGGCCACGAAATCGGGCATGGTTTCGACGATCAGGGCTCTAAGTCGGATGGTACGGGCAAGCTGCGCAATTGGTGGACCGATGAGGACCGCGCCGCGTTTGATGCATTGGGTGATGCTCTGGTGGCGCAATACAACACCTATTGCCCGCTTGACGACGGCGAGACCTGTTTGAATGGCCGCCTGACGCTGGGCGAGAACATTGGTGATGTCGGCGGACTGAGCCTTGCTTACCGCGCTTACAAAATCGCGACCAAGGGTCAGGACGTGCCTGTGATTGATGGCTTCACTGGCGATCAGCGCTTCTTCCTCGCTTGGGCGCAGGTCTGGCGCTCGCAAACACGGGAGGAAACCGTGCGTCAGCGCATCCGTGTTGGCCCGCACAGCCTTGAGGAATTCCGCACCAATGGCGTCGTCCGCAATATGGACGCATGGTATGAAGCCTTTGGCGTGGACAAGGACCACGCGCTGTATCTGCCGCCAGAAGAGCGCGTGCGTATTTGGTAAGAGTGTTGGGGGAGCGCCCCCTCGCCGAAACCAAATAATCAGTGATTGACTTGGGCCGTGCTTTCGAGAGAGAGCGCGGCCCATGACATTTGTCCAACAGCTCATCATTGCGATTGTTCAGGGGATTACCGAGTTCCTGCCGATTTCCTCGTCAGGCCACTTGATCCTGATTCCATACCTGACCGAGTTTGCCGATCAGGGACCGCTCATCGATGTGGCGGTGCATGTCGGCTCGCTCCTCGCGATCATCGTCTATTTTTTCAAGGATGTTCTAGTGCTTGCTCGCGGAGGCTTTGCGAGCGTTGGGATCGGCGCGAAGAACCCTAACGCTCCGGCAGAACGCCGGCTGTTCTGGTGGATTGTTCTTGGGACAATCCCGGCGGTTGTCTTCGGCCTCTCGATCAAGATGGGGCTGTTCAATGGCCTTGCGACCAGCGTCTTCGGCGTCACCATCGTTGATGATGATTTGATGGCGTCGATCCGCTTTACCGATCTGATTGCGGTGAACCTTATCTTCTACGGCATCTTGCTCGGCATCGCGGACTATTTCGGCCGTGATGAGAAGAGCTTTGAGGATATGACGTGGCGCGATGGCCTGATCGTTGGGTTGGCACAGGCGCTGGCGATCATTCCAGGCACCAGCCGTTCCGGCGTCACCATGACTGCGGCCCGCGCCCTCGGCTATAGCCGAGTGGAATCGGCGCGCTTCTCTTTCCTTTTGTCGATCCCCGCTGTGGCGGGGGCGGGCGTGTTGATTGTGCCGGAGATTTTCGAGGCAGGCGGCGGCCTGGCGATGGAGGCACTGGTAACTGGCGTAATGACATTCCTCGCCGCGCTGGCGACGATGATGTTTCTGATGAACTTCTTGAAGCGTGCATCGATGCTGGTCTTTGTGATTTACCGGGTGGCGCTGGGTGCTCTTTTGCTGGCGCTGTTTTAAGCCGCCGCGCGAGGCGTGTGAGTGCCAAAATGAGGGTCCGAATAAAGAGTCTTATCAAGCGGTAAATGGCTTGCTAGGGGTTTTTGCCTCTTCATTAGGGGAATATGGAAATGAAAAAGATTGCACTTGCTTCGGTTACCGCACTTGGTCTCGCTCTCGCGGGCTGCGCTGGCGCAGAAGGTGAAGGCGAAGCCATGGAAGAAAAAGCCGAAGAAGCTATGGAAGCTGAAGGCGAAGCCATGGAAGGCGAAGCTATGGAAGCTGACGGCGAAGCCATGGAAGCCGAAGCTGAGTAAGTTTCACGTGCTTTCATAAAGCGCTTCACATTTGTGAAATTGAGCGGGCGTCGAGCGATCGGCGCCCGTTTGTTTTTGGGCAGTTTGTTTTCCGCGCCCCATCTGGGGTGCGATTTGTCCTCCCTTCGGTCGTTCAGCTTCGCTTCCCTCGCTCACGCGATCTGACGATCGCATCGCTGCGGGCGGCCTTTGGCCTTGCGGCTCGCTAGTCGCTCACCGTGCCGTGCCGGCAGCTTTCGTGTGCCTGGTTACTTTTGAGGCTAAACAGGTAAAGCGCCGCTACCATTCCCGCCGCGCAGCAAATATTCCTGTGTGCCGCGGTTCACGACATAGTCGACATCAATCACGGCTGAATTGGCGTAGGTGAAGGCAGCCGGAAGATTATTGTAAAGTCGGTCAAAATCGCGCTCGACGGTCTGCCGATAGAGATCTTCGAAACTCTCAATAACAAAGTAGGTCGGCTGCAAATCGCTGATGACGTAATCGGTGCGCATGACCCGGTCGACATTGAGCATGATGCGGTTGGGGCTCTTCGCCTCGGTTGCGAATACGATTTCGGTAGGGCCAGATAGGATACCAGCGCCGTAAGCTTTGATCCCGTCCGCCTCCTCGAGCAGGCCAAACTCGACCGTATACCAATAGAGCGCACCCAGAGCTTTCAGGCGGTTATAGCGCATCGCTTTCCACCCGGCGCGGCCATATTCTTGCATATAATCGGCGAACACCGGATCGGTCAGCATGGGCACATGGCCGAACACGTCGTGGAACACATCGGGCTCTTGAATGTAGTCAAACGTCTCGCGCGTGCGGATGAAATTGCCGGCCGGGAAACGGCGATTAGCGAGATGCCAAAAGAACACGTGATCGGGGATCAGCATGGGCACGGGCACAACGCTCCATCCGGTGAGCGCGCCGAGCTCCTCGCTCATCTTGCCAAAGTCCGGCACGCCGCCTTTGCCCAGATCAAGCTTTTCAAGACCCGCTAAAAACGCGCTTGCTGCGCGCCCGGGCAGTACTTTCATCTGACGCGTGAACAGATCGTTCCAAATCGCGTCGTCGTCGCTGGAATAGTCGGTTTGCGCAGGTTCAAGCCAGTCATCGCTGACATGATCGGGCTTTTGCAGCGGTGCAGTAAAGACATCCGCTGGCAAATCGGGCAGAACGGCATAATCCGTTTCAGGTGTTGCTAAAGTCGCCATAGTTTCATGTGTAACTTTATCATCAAATGGAAGGGCGTGCAAATCGTGCCCACGCAAATCAGGAGTGTGACTTGGGAAAGCTAAAACGCAAGGAATATGAGGCGCTGATGGAGCCGCTGGAAGAAGAGCTGGTGGGCATGGCGCGCTGGGCGCGGACCACGGGGGCGCGGATCGTGGTGCTGTTCGAGGGGCGCGATACGGCGGGCAAGGGCGGCGCGATCCGGGCCGTTGGCGGGCGGCTTAACCCGCGCCAATGTCGCACGGTTGCTTTATCCAAACCTAGCGAGGATGAGCAAACACAGTGGTATTTTCAGCGCTATATTGCGCATCTGCCCAGCGCAGGCGAAATTATCCTGTTTGATCGCAGCTGGTATAACCGCGCCGGCGTTGAGCAGGTGATGGGCTATACCTCGCAGAGGGATGTTGATGCGTTTCTGGCGCAGGTCCCAACCTTTGAAAAGATGCTTGTCGATGACGGTATCCTGCTGTTCAAATATTGGCTGACGACCGATCAGGAAAATCAGGAAGAGCGGCTGCGTGAGCGGCTGGAGGACCCGCTCAAGCGCTGGAAGCTCTCGCCCATTGATCTGGCTGCGCGCGGCAAATATGACGACTATACCCGCGCACGCGAGGCGATGCTTGCCGCCACCCATTCAGAGCATGCGCCTTGGACGCTGGTCGATTTTAACGATCAGAAACGGGGACGATTGACGCTTGTGCGCGATCTGCTGGACCGCCTGCCCGATACCCATGTGGAGCCGCCAACGATTGATTTTCCCGATCTGGAGGCCGAGCCTTTGGAAGAGACCTACGAGGTCCTGAAGCCGATCAGGGGTTATCCGCTGGATTAGACGCTTGCGCTGGCTTTCGTGACTTGTCGTCCGTCAGCGGCGAAGGCACCGAGTTCATAGCCGCCTTCTGCGTCGCGCATGACGAGATGGAGGGACTCATCGGCAATGGCTGGTGAAACCCCGCGAAAGCTGAATGTCTTGGGTCTATTCTCGCCCAATTCGCTCGCAGCCAGTTGCAGCAGAAGCGAGGCAGTCAGCGGGCCATGCACCACCAGCCCGCGATAACGTTCCTCGCCCTCAGCATATGGGGCATCGTAATGGATGCGGTGCGTGTTGAAGGTCAGCGCTGAATAGCGAAACAACAGGCGCGGATCAGGTGTTAGCGTGCGGTGCGCGCGCCATTCTGAGGGATCAAATGCGGTGTCGCCCGCGAGGGGTGGCGGCGATAAAGGCGCGTCCGCTGCTGCCGCTTCGCGATAGACCAGCGTTTGCGTCTCACGCACGGCCAGCGCATCATTGGCGCGGGTCTCGTGCTCAACATTGACGAATACAAGCGTGCCGGAAGCGCCTGACTTTTCGGTAATCGAAGCGATGTGGCTGGTGCGCTGTATTTTTGCTCCAATCTTTAGCGGTGCGTGAAACTCGATCGCGCTGGAGGCCCACATGCGGCGCGGCAAAGGCACTGGCGGCAGAAAACTGTCTGGGCTGTTATCGCGAGCAGGATGGCCGTCTGTGCCAAGTTGCGACGTGGCCGCATCGGGAGTGCACAGCGCGAGATGAATCCCTTGAGGCATTGCTGCATCGCTTGGCATATCAAGATCAAACGTTGCGAGCCATCGCATCGCCAGTGCCTCATCCAGCCGATCGGCCGAGCGTGTCTCGCGCCCAATCCATGCATCCCAATCGGTACTCATTATGCGGCCCGCTCAAACACCGCTGCCATACCCTGACCGCCGCCAATGCACATCGTCTCCAGCCCATAGCGCGCCTCGCGCCGATGCATTTCATGCGCCATATCCGCCAAAATGCGCAGGCCTGTCGCGCCAATCGGATGGCCTAGCGAAATCCCTGAGCCATTGACGTTCACCAGCTCGCGGCGGCTGTCCTCATCGGCAAAGCCCCAGCCTTTCAGCACAGCCAGCGCTTGCGGCGCGAAGGCCTCATTCAGTTCGATCAGGTCGATATCATCCCAGCTCATGCCGCTTCGCGCAAAAAGGCGCTCCACCGCGGGAACGGGGCCAATGCCCATCCGGCTTGGATCACATCCCGCCGCTGCCCAGCCAGTGAACCACAGCATGGGCGTGAGGCCAAGCTCCTCGACTTTGTCCTCCGCTACCACCAGGCATGCCGCTGCTGCGTCATTCTGCTGGCTGGCATTGCCTGCGGTTACGATCGCGTTGGGGTTGGTCTTGCCTTCAATCGCGCGAAGCTTCCCAAGCGTTTCTATGCTGGCATCCGCGCGGTAGCCCTCGTCATGATCGAACCGCACGGGATCTCCGCGGCGCTGCGGCACCTCTACCGGTACGAGCTGCGCATCGAACTTGCCGGCCTCCCATGCAGCGCTCGCGTTTTGGTGGCTGCGGACAGCAAATTCGTCGGCCTCCTCGCGCGAAATATCATAGTCCTGCGCGAGGTTTTCCGCCGTTTCGATCATACCGGAGATTATGCCAAAGCGCTCAATCGGTTGGCTCATCAGGCGCCCTCGCGCGAGACGGTCATGCAGCTTCATATCGCCCATCCGCACCCCTCCGCGCACATCGGTGGTGTAATGCTCGACATTGGACATGCTTTCCACTCCGCCCGCGACAACGCAGTCCGCAGCGCCCGTCTGCACCATCATCGCAGCATTCACGACCGCTTGCAGGCCGGATCCGCAGCGCCGGTCTAGCTGATAGCCGGGCACCTCGATGGGCAAATCTGCGGCGAGCCATGACCAGCGCCCAATCGCAGGAGCTTCGGCATTACCGTAACCTTGGGAGAAGACGACATCATCGACGCGGGTAGGATCTATGCCGCTGCGTTCCATCAGTGCTTTCAGGATCACCGCACCCAATTGGCCTGCGCCCATCGGCGCGAGCGTGCCGAGAAATTTGCCAACCGGCGTGCGGAGGGGCGAGCAGATCGCGACCCTTCTGAGCTGTGTCATGCCTTAATCCTTGTCTGAAAGTGCCACGGTGCCCGCATCAACCAGCTTGCCAATTGCGCCCGATGACAGACCAAGCCGTTCGGCCAAGATTTCTTCGCTATGTTGGCCAAGATAAGGCGCTGGCGCAGGGTCACCGGACTCGCGCTCGGGGATATTGGCGAAGCTGCGCGGGGCGGGATAGTCAAAGCCGCTGGGGTTGGCAGGCGCTGGCCCGAAGAGCGGATTGTCCGTGACTAGCGCAGGATCATTCGCCGCCTCATGCGCCGTGCGATATTTTTCAAACGTGCAGCCATTCGCTGCCATGCGCGCCTCCAGCGCGACATAGTCGTGACTGCCCGCAACCCGCTGAAAGAGGTCGAATAATTTGTGGCGATGTTCAAAACGCGGTGTGTCTCCATCGGCAAATCGCACGCCAAGTTCAGCTTCCAGCTGGGCGATTGCGGTGCTCAGGCCGAATGCCTCAACCAAGCCATCCCATTGCTTGGCTGTGAGGGCTGCGACCATAAAGCGCGTGCCGTCTTTGGTGCGAAAATCGCGCCCAAACGCGCCCCAGATCGCATTGCCCAGCCGCTCGCGGTCGCCCCCGCGATAGAGCATTTCCGCCATAGCGCCGGAGTTCGCTAGCGTGCCAATCGCGACATCGCCCAATGGGATGCGGACTTCGCTTCCCTCGCCGCTCGCATCGCGGTGACGCAGCGCGGCAAGCATCGCAAAGGCGGCGTAAGCGCCCGTGATGAAATCCCAAGCGGGCAAAACCTGATTGACCGGCGGAGCGGTCTTCGCGCCAATTGATTCTGGCCACTCTTCAGGCCCGCACATCAGCGGATATCCGGCGGCGGCGTTGACGGTGAAATCCATCGCCTGACGCCCATCATGCCAGCCCATAATGCGGACCGAGACCAGATCGTCTCGGCCCTCACTCATCGCGGCGTGGCTGAGGAAGCTCTTCTCCGGCAAATTGGTGATCACTTGTCCGGTGGCCCGCGTCAGTTCGACCAGCAGCTCGCGCCCCTCGCCGCTGCGCAAATCCAGCGCGACCGATTTCTTCGCCCTGTTAAGGTTTTCCCAGCTGAGCGAGCGTCCCTCACGCGTGAGCATGTAGCGGTCGTAATCGAGCCCGCCTGCCTTGTGATCGACGCGAATGACCTCTGCGCCCATCTGTGCGCAATAGAGCCCAGCTGTGGGCGAGGCGACAAAGCTGGAGGCTTCGATGATCGAAAGATCTGAGAGGAGGTTGTACATGGGAGTTGTTGTTAGGTGCGCCTTCGACGTCCGTCAAAGGCTTGAAGCACAGCCCCCCACGCCCTCCGCCCTTCCACCCGGATAGTATCCCGGTAGGTTCCGGGTGGAAGGGTGGAGGGCGTGGGGGGCACGGCCAACTAAACTAAGACGCCGCCTCAAATTCCCGCAGCATATGCTTGGCGATTTGCAGATAGAGAATCTGCGTCGTGCCCTCGTAAATCCGGTAGATGCGGGCATCGCGGAAGAAGCGTTCCGCATCATATTCGGCGAGATAGCCCGCGCCGCCATAAATCTGCACCACGCGGTCAACTACGCGGCCGCACATCTCGCTGGCAAAAACTTTGAACGCGGCGGCTTTGCGGATCACGTTTTCGCCGCGGTCAGCCCGCGCGGTCACATCAGCCATCATCGATTCTGCGGCGTAAATCTCCGTATCGCTTTCTGCGAGCATTTGCTGGATCAGCTGAAAATTGGCTATCGGTTCGCCAAAAGCCTGGCGCTCATTGGCATAGCGCAGCGCGCTATCGAGCGCGCGGCGCGCATAGCCTGTTGCTGCGGCACCCACGGAAATGCGGCCATTGTCGAGGCTCATCATCGCAAAGCGAAAACCCTTGCCGGTTTCCCCGCCGAGCAATGCGTCACCCGGTACTTTGACATCATCGAGCATGACGTCTGAGATATGGCTGCCTGCCTGGCCCATTTTTGCATCCGGGCTACCGGTCGACATTCCCGGCGTATCCATCGGCACGATAAAGGCGCTGACATGCGCGTTTTTGGGCAGCGCCTCTTTCTCGGTCCGCGCCATGATCAGCGCGACATTCGCATGCGGCGCATTGGTGATGTACCGCTTGGTGCCATTGAGGATCCAGCCATTGCCGTCGGGATCGGGCGTCGCCATGGTTTGCATCGCGGCGCTGTCAGAGCCGGAGCCAGGTTCTGTTAGGCCGAAGCACGCAATCTCACCGGCTGCAATGCGCGGCCACCATTCGGCCTTTTGCGCCTCGGTCGCGCCGTTCTTAATCGCGGAATTGAACATGCCGACATTGATCGAGAAGATTGAGCGGAAGGCGGGCGCGGCGTAGCTCATCGAACGCACGGTGCGCGCATACTGCGTGGTGTTCAGGCCTGCGCCGCCATATTCTTCGGGCACGGACAGGCCGAACAGGCCCATCTCTTTCATCTCTGCGACGATATCATCGGGAATTTTATCATCCGCGATTACCTCCGGCTCTGCCGGGATCAGTCGCTCGCGCACATAGCGATCAAGCTGCTCGATGAATTGTTCGAATGTATCGGCGTCCATGCCGGCTGCGCTCATGGCCTTGTATCCTCTCACTCCGCTGATCCTGGTGTCCTCGTCTCTGGCGGATTTTCTGCCAGAGTGTTCTCAGCGGTTGGACGGGTGTCGAGCATTTCGGCTGCTTCTTCAAGCGCTCTTGCTTCGTCAGGCGTAATTGGATCGGGGCCGGGAGGCTCATCAGCGGCGCTACAGGCCGAAATGGCACATGCTATTCCCAATACAAAAGGGCGGCCAGACCGTAATAGCCCGCCGCCCTTTCGCAAAATCATGTGATTTACTGACTGCTCATTATTGGCCAAGCGCCTCAGTTGCAGCATCTTCACCGGCTTCAACAGCTTGATCAAGCAGATCATTGGCAGCGCCTTCAGCTTCGCCTTCAATCGCGTCCATTACGTCGGATGCAGCAGCCGCGGCATCGTCACCAGCTTCTTCGATCTGAGCTTGCTCAGCTGCGCTTGGCTCACCGCCTTCCTCCATTGCGCTGGCGTCTTCCATAGCAGCGCCTTCATCAGCAACCGCGTCAGCATCCACGCCTTCTAGCGCGTCATTTGCTGGAATCTCTACGGTGTCGGCTTCGGCTTCGGTAGACGCGTCTTCCGCGCTGCCGCAAGCGGCCAATGCGAGGGCTGAACACGCAGCCAATGCGATACGAACTTTCATATGAGTTACTCCCCTAACCATCCGGCGGCTTGCCGAACATCCGATTCGAGCAATAGGCTGACAGAGCGTTGCTGGCCAAGGGCAAATTTGTAAAACCGTGGTAACAGGTGGCCTGTGATCGGCGGGCTACATCGACCGATTATGTCCCGCCCGCGGCAACATCACTCTCTGCAAGTTCAAAACGGATTGCGACCCCATATTTCTGCGCCAATACGTCCGCCTGCTGGAATGCGGCCAGCGCCTCATCCTGCGAGACTGTTTCGATATGCTTGCCCAGCAGCGCATCCGCAGTCTTTTCGCCTTGCGCAGCGGCGACAATCCAATGCGCAATCGCTTGGCGAAGGTCGCGCTCCACCCCTTCGCCATTGGCGTGCTGAATACCAATGCCCAGCAGGCCTTGAGCGTGGCCAAGGCGCGCTGCCGCCTGATAATAGCGCAGCGCGGCAATGTGATCCTGAGTGACGCCGCGGCCATTGGCATGCATCACCGCAAGGCTCACCATAGCGCCTGAGTTTTTCTGGCCAGCGGCTTTGCGCAGGAATGTGATTGCTTCGTCCAGCGTGCCCTCAGTTTCGCCCTCATCGATCATCACCGCAATGCGCCACTGCGAATAAGCATCGCCCAGATCGGCAGCTTGGCGGTAAAGCGCGGCGGCTTGGACGGGGTCAGCATCGACATGTCGGCCATTGTCGTAAAACCAACCAAGATAGCCAGTCAGCTCGGCGTTTTGCGCGTTTGCACCAGCCTTGGCTTGGGCAAAGGCGCGAGCATCGTCGCCGCTTTCCAGCAGGATGCTGACTTGCTCTGCGGTTGGGGTATCGAGAGTTTCAGCGTGGACCATCGGCGCTGAGATAGCTGTCAGGCCAAGAGCAAGACCAAGCGCTGGAACAAAAACTGGTCGGAACATCGCATACTCTCCGCTGTACGGCGGGAACAACTCCCGTCGTTACACAAGAGGTTTGGCCCGAAATCGCTATATCTTACCAGCGCGTTAAGGATGTTTTTGACGGAAAGTCCCTTGGCGAGACTCTAGTTGGACAGGCTCTTAATGCTCGTCTTTAGTTCGCGCTGTTCGCCTCAAATGCGGGGGCAAAGCGCACTATGCCCTTGGGCGCGTCTCCTTCGAGGATGAGCCGCTGAAAGAACTCCGGCGGAGGGCCCGGATAGGTCAACTCCGGATCATGCTCAAAGCCAAAACGCGGGTAATATTCATTGCTTCCAAGCAGCGCGATGCCCTTGGCGCCGCGCGTTCGCATGTCGGCAATTCCGCGGTTGATAAGCATGCCACCAATCCCCGTTCGCTGCAGTTTGGGAGTCACGGATACAGGCCCAAGCCCGTACCAATCTTGTGTTCCGTCAGCGATCCTCAGCGGGGAAAAGGCGATATGACCAATGATCCCGCTGGAATCCTCCGCGACTAACGACAGGGTCAGATCGCCATCTGCGCGCAGGGCGTCGATCAGATCAGGCTCATCGCCCTCGCTAAATGGCATGGGCGCGAAGGCTTCCTCGGTTAGGGCATGGATTACGGCTTCATCGCCCGGCTGTTCTGGACGCAGAGTTACGGCCGTCATGGCAAGAGGTGGCCAGAGCGGTCGCGCTTGGTCGCGAGATAGCGCGCGTTATGCGGATTATCGGGCAAGGCATGCGGCACACGCTCGGTAATAGTCACGCCCTGCGCGCTAAGCGCCTCAACCTTGGCCGGATTGTTCGTCATGAGCTGGATCTGCTCCACTTTCAGCAGCCCCAGCATGCGTGCAGCGGTACCGAAATCGCGCGCCTCATCGGGCAGGCCAAGCCGCGTGTTGGCATCTACTGTATCAAAGCCCTGATCTTGAAGCTGATAGGCGCGCAGCTTGTTTACGAGACCAATGCCGCGACCCTCTTGCCGCATGTACAGCAGCACGCCCCAGCCGCCATCCTCGGCTGCCTCGGCCATCGCATGTAGCGCCGCATCAAGCTGAGGCCCGCAATCGCATTTGAGGCTGCCCAGCACATCGCCGGTGAGGCATTCAGAATGTAGGCGCACCAGCGGCGTATGCTCTGCGCTGCGCTCCCCGATAACTAGCGCGACATGCTCGCGCGTGTCGGAGGGGCTGCGAAAGGCGATGATTTGCGCGTCTTGGCTTGCCGTCACTGGCAAGCGCGCTCGGCTGGCGATGAGCAAATGCGCGGGGTCGGCCTGCGCAGCGATTTCTTCAAGCGTAACCGCGACCGGCGGCTCGGCGTGGCTCGGCGCGACCATAAAGGCGGGCAATATCCCCGCAATCCGCGCCAGCTCTAGCGCTGCCCGCGCCGCGTCCGCCCAATCAAGCGGCAACGCCTTAAATGGACCCATCAGCGGGTTGGCAAGATCGCTTGCCGGGTCTGCCACCGCGACCGCTTTGGTGTGGGTAAACACGTCTGCACCGTGCAGCAACACCGGCTCGCCCGGGATCGCGGCATCACGCTGATTCGCGAGCTTGAGAGTCGCCGCGCGGCTGGCAGAAACCAGCAGCGTCTCTGCGCTCAAACCCTCGCGGTACGCAGTCTCAATTGGCTGCAATACAGGCCCGCCATCTATCGCAATCGGCCAGCCATGGCGCAGTGCGTCAACCGCCTGTGCGGCCCTGCGTCCCGGTGATGAGACGTCGGAGGCGTTGGCTTCGCTCAGAGATCAAATTCCGTGATGAGCGGCACATGGTCAGACGGCTTCTCCCAATCGCGTGCATATTCGTGCACCGAGTGCCCCGTTGCCTTTTTCGCCAGCTCAGGGCTGGCCCACATATGGTCAAGCCGCCTCCCGCGATCATTCACTTTCCAGTCGCGCGAGCGATAGCTCCACCAGCTGAAATAGCGCTCTGGGTCCTTGATGAATTCGCGCCCGACATCGACCCAGTTATGCGCATCCATAAAGCCTTGCAGCGTCTCGACCTCCAGCGGCGTATGGCTCACCACCTTAAGTAGCTGTTTGTGATTCCACACATCGCTTTCCAGCGGCGCGATATTGAAATCACCCATGATCATGGTTGGGTGCTCAATTTTCTCAGCCCAGCGTGTCATCCGCTCCAGAAAGTCGAGCTTTTGGCCGAATTTCGCGTTTTGCTCGCGATCCGGAATATCGCCGCCCGCAGGCACATAGACATTCTCCAGCACCACACCCTGATGCGCAGGATCAGAGAGCTGCACACCAACATGGCGTGCCTCGCCATTGTCCTGCCAATCGTGGCGCGAGAACTCTTCAAACGGCACTTTGCCAACGGTTGCGACCCCGTGATAGCCCTTTTGCCCATGCACGGCGAAATGCTCATAGCCGAGCGCTTTGAAGGCATCATAGGGGAACTGATGTTCCTGGCATTTGATCTCTTGCAGACACAATATGTCCGGTGCGCTCTCGGTCAGAAAGCGTTCAACAATCGGCATGCGCAAGCGGACCGAGTTTATATTCCAAGTAGCGATAGAAAGCATGGCTGGCAGCTTTAGGTTGGCAATGCGAAACGCACAACATTTCCCTTTATCGTCACAGTGGGACGCGATAGCGCGAGAATGCGATTTTCAGGAGAGCAGGACATGATATTCACCCGCAATTTGGTTCTTACACTGGCCGCGGCATCTGTGTCGCTGGGCGGCTGTGTCTATAATGGCGGGCAGAAATATGTGCCAACTGCCTCTGACCTCGCCGCGGCAGACGCGAATGAAGCGCCAAAGGCGAAGAACGTCATCCTGTTTATCGGCGATGGCATGGGTATTTCGACGATTACAGCAGCGCGCATTTATGCCGGACAGAAACTGGGTCAAACGGGTGAGGAATATGTTCTGCCGTTTGAGCGTTTTGACAATGTCGCGCTCGTAAAAACCTATAATACCAATGCGCAGGTGCCCGATAGCGCGGGCACGGCCACGGCGATGCACTCAGGTAGCAAGACGCGGATCGGCGTCCTCGGCATCGGGCCAGAGGCGGAGCGGGGGCAATGCGCAGATGCGCTGGCCAATCCGCTGCCACTGCTTGGGGAAGAGGTGAAAGAGCGCGGGCTGGCATTGGGCATCGTTAGCACTGCGCGCATTACTCACGCGACACCGGCGAGCGTTTATGCGCGCAGTGCGGATCGTAATTGGGAGGCGGATGCTGCGATACCTGTGGACCAGCGCGGGCTGGGCTGCACGGATATTGCTCAGCAATTGATCAACTTTGATTTTGATGTGGCTCTCGGCGGCGGATTAAGTGCATTCTATGGCGAGGGCGCGGATGACGCGGGTCGCCGGGCGGAGCTGTCGGCCAATTTGCCTGCTGAATGGGCTGCTCGCACAGGCGGCACCTTTGTGCGCAGCGCGCAGGCGCTGGCTCTTGCACCGGCGGACAAGCCATTGCTCGGTGTCTTCTCTTACAGCCATATGGCTTACATGGCTGAGCGCGCCGAGGGTAAGGGCGAAGGCGAGCCCACGCTGACCGAGATGACGGAGGTGGCGCTTGCACGTCTCAAGACTGATCCTGATGGCTATTACCTGATGGTTGAAAGCGGCCGGATCGACCACGGTCACCATGCGGGCAAAGCGGGCTATGCGCTGGAGGAGACGCTCGAGTTTGCACGGGCGATTGACTATGCGATCCGCAATACAGACCCCGCCAACACCACGATTTTGGTGACGGCGGATCACAGCCACGTGTTCACGATCTCCGGCTATCCTCGGCGAGGGAATGACATTCTTGGGCTGGTTGTCCCGCCAGAAGGCGATATCTCTAACCCTGATGAGCCGATGCTCGCTCAGGATGATAAGCCTTACACCACGCTGGGTTATTGGAATGGCCCGGGCGCGATCGATCATGATCATGAGGAAGGGCGCCCAGTGCCCGAAACTGGTGTGAACGCGCAGCAGCAGGCGGCAATCCCGCTGCGCAGCGAAACGCACGCTGGCGAAGATGTTGCGCTATACGGCCATGGACCCGGTGCTGAGCGTGTGCGCGGTGTGATTGAGCAGAATGTGATCTATGACATCATCCGGCGTGCCTATGGCTGGGAGTGAATACAAAAAACCCCCGCGCCGGGGGCATTGGCACGAGGGTTCTCTGTGTGCGTTCGTCACGCGTGTTATAGAACGAATACCGAAAGAACGGGCAACAGGGGGGAACCCATCCTCATTCGCTCTATGTATGAAATAATATGATTACTTGGCTTACAAGTCGATGAACAATCGACCGCAATTGGCCGCATCGAGACAACCATTTAACTGTGAAGCGTTCAGCGGGGTCGACGAGACGATCTGCGCGGGTCGCGGAAAGTAAAAGCGCGATCAGCAATTGATACGCCATATCGATGATTGCGCAGGCGTACAGTCGTGCGGTGATTCTGTGCATCAAGTGCAACCCAGTGCGTCAGTTGCAAACCGCCCGGCGCAGAGCGATCCCGCTGAAAAATGAGCGTTATGATGCCAAACTCGGGCCGTTTGGGATCGCGTACCTCAATACTGACGACATTGCTGTGGCCCGTTGGGACGAGGCGGCCATATTTCTTCACGTCACGGTCTGGGTCGAGCAATGCCCCCAGAGGTGAATTTCTGATCGGCCAGCGTTGGACTTGGTCAACCTCATAATCGATTAAATACATAGACTTACCGTTAGAGACGACAAGCAATTGCGCGCTTTCCTCATATTCGAAGCGAATCTTGCCTGGGCGTTTCAGCGACAGCTCGCCGCCTATTGAGCGACCTGAACGGTCGGTCTGCGTGAAATCGGCCTTCATCGTCGCGATGCCGCGAAGCGCGGTCACAGCGCTATCGAGATCGCCAGCAGCCGCCAAAGCGGGGGCTGGGGCAGCGGTAAATGTCGCAGGAAGCGCCACGCCAAGAGCGAGCGCAAGAGTTACTGCACCCGCTTTGATATGAGGAAATGTGTGTTTGATCATGCCTGCACGCATAATGCGCGAGCGTTGAACTGTCACTGAATATCGCCAATTCCGCACGTTAAGGATGCAGGAAAGGGTTTAAAGCGAGGAGCTTACTTGATCTTCGCTTCTTTGAACTCGACGTGCTTACGCGCGACCGGGTCATATTTGCGGAAGCTCATCTTCTCAGTGATGTTGCGCGGATTTTTCTTCGTCACATAGTAGAAGCCCGTGTCTGCGGTCGAGACGAGCTTGATCTTGACGGTTGCGGGTTTCGCCATGGCGGTATCCTAAACTCATGAGTGAGGCCCAGCCGAGTGAGCCCAAAATACAAAAGCGGCGCATCGCACGCCGCCGATCAGGCGCGCCCAATGAGCGAATCACGGGGAAAAGTCAAGCGATCATACCGAGTGCGGCGAGCGCACATTACCAATCCGGCTTGCCGCGATTGGCCTTGACCGTGCCGCGCGCCTTTTTCGCTTTTAGCCGCTGAGTTTTGCCAACGCGGTTAAGGCGAGACTTCTTGCGCGCTCTCGGCGGGGTCAGCGCTTGATTGAGAATCGATGTTAGCCTTGCGCGCGCTGCCTCGCGGTTCTGCTCCTGTGTGCGATATTCGCTCGCGGTAAGCACAATCTCGCCATGCTTGGTCAGCTTACTGCCAGCGCTTTCCTTCAGGCGGTTAAATGCGTCTGGTGGCAGGCCCAGCGCGAATACATCAACGCGCAATTGCACAGCGGTGGCGACCTTATTGACGTTCTGCCCGCCCGGGCCAGAGGAGGCGATGAACTTCTCCTCCGCCAGCTCCAGCGCGCGGTCGGTAATTTTACCCATTGCTAAAGCCGAGTGCGGCAAAGTCGGAGGGCAAAGGCGCGCTCGCCACAATGTCCGGCTTGTCAGTACCGCCGTTGATCGGGCGCGGCACGACAAGCGAGCTCGCGTGCAACATGGTGCGCGGCGCACCTTTACCGCTACCGTAAACCGGATCGCCCAAGAGCGGGATGCCGATCCCACTTGCTGCATGCACGCGTAGCTGGTGTGTGCGGCCGGTTTCGGGCCGAAACTCCACCAATGCGGCGCCGTTTTGAACATCACGGACTGACCAATTGCTAAACGCGGGTTTGCCCTTCTTGGCCGGGATCATCCGCCAGCCTTTTTCCGCGGAACTGATTTTCGACAGGGCCAGCTCAATTCGGCCTTCTTCTTGCTTAGGCACGCCAGCGACAATGCCGAGATAGACTTTGGTTGGCAGGCGGTCCTGAAACGCGAGGTTAAAGCGCTTCAAGGCCTTGGGATTGCGGGCCAGAAGCAGGCAACCACTCGTATCGGTATCGAGCCGGTGAACCGGCACGGGCGGCCGCTGAAAGCCGAGCTTGAGTGCCTCAAGGTGATCATCGAGGCACGGTCCGCCTTTGCGCGGACGATCGACCGGCAGGCCGGCGGGCTTATTGATGACCAGTGCTTCGCCATCTTCAAACAGGATCTCTGGCGTGTTCATTTGTCTTTCGTTTTCCAAGCCACCCGTGCCCTCCACCCTTCCACCCGGATCCTGCCGGGAGATAGTCCGGGTGGCGTAGGCAACAGCATCATATGAGTTTCGCTGGCATCACGCCGCGTAAGGAATTCGCGAGGGAAAAGCCATTAGCGAGATCGTCTACGCGCACTTCGGCTTCGCGGGCGGCCCCAGCAGTAAGCATGGCTTGACGTTGAATACCGGGCAAAAGGCCAAGGGCTGCGGCGGGAGTGCGCAAAGTGCCGTCCTCGGCCTGCACAAACACATTGGTGATCGTCCCCTCGGTCAGCAGGCCATCGGGCCGGACAAACAGCGCCTCATCCGCGCCATGCTGCTGCGCCACAGAGCGTGCGTCCTCGTAAAAGCCGCGGTCACTGGTCTTATGGCGTAGCCGCCAATCGCCTGGATCGACTGGAATGGGCAAAATTATGCACCGCGCGGGATCGCCCCAAGCGGGCGGCAAAGGCGCAGCTTCCAAAGCAATCTCGCCGCTGCGCGAGGCGACCAATCGCACACGTGCAGCATTGTCGAGATCAAAGCACAAGGCGTGCAATTGATTGCGCGCGGCATGCCGATCAAATGCAAACCCTAGCTCGAGCGCGCTCGCCTTCATCCTTTCCAAATGAAGCTCAAGATGGGCAATGCCGGTTTCCGGCTCAAAGCGCATCGTCTCAATCAGATCAAAGCCAGGCGCGGTTAGCGTATCGCTGCTCGCGCGGGCAAAGCTGCCTTTGACAATCGCCTCGCGCCATTCGGTTTGCTGGTCGCTATCGGCAACAATCGCCCCGCCCACGCCAAGCACGGCCTTGCCATTGCCGTTCTCGATTTCGGTGAGCCGTAGCGTGCGGATCGCGACGTTAAACGCCGCATCGGATCGGCCATCTTTATCGGGCGCATCAATTCGGCCAATCGCTCCGCAATAGGGACCGCGCGGGTCGCGCTCGACCTCAGTCAGCAGCTCCATAGCGCGAATTTTGGGGGCGCCCGTTATCGATCCGCAGGGGAACATCGCGCGCACCAAATCATGCGCGCCATGGCCCCCGCCCAGGTCGGCGCGCACCGTGCTGACCATTTGATGCACGGTAGGATAGCTCTCAATCTTGAACGGCTCATCAACCTGCACGCTGCCCGGCTCGGCCACCCGGCTTAGGTCATTGCGGAGCAGATCAACGATCATCAGGTTTTCGGCTTTGTCCTTTTCGGAACCCGCAAGCGCCTGCGCTAGCGCTTGATCCTCTGCCTCATCGCGACCGCGTGGCCGCGTGCCTTTCATGGGTTTGGCTTTCGCCTCGCCTTCTTTCAGCGACACAAACAGCTCTGGCGACAAGCTCAAGAGCCAATGCGAACCATCATAAATCAGCCCGCCATAACCCGCCTGCGCGGCTGGGCGCAGCGCGGCATAAAGCGCTAGCGGATCGCCGGAAAACGCTCCGGCCAGCGGCAAGGTCAGATTGGCTTGATAAATGTCGCCCGCGCGGATGGCTTCCTGAAGCGTATCGAAAGCCTGAATATAAGCGCCTTGCGAAATCGCAGGTTCCAGCGGCCCGACACGCGCATCCATGCGTGCATTTGGCCCGCCGCTTTGCTCGGCCAGCCATGCGCTCACCTCGCTTGCCGGGATCACTTGCGGCTCATCAAATAGGCCAAGCCACACCAGCGGGCCGTCTGCACCGGTGCGCGGATTCGCCAGGGGTGCGAGGCGTTCTTCCAACGCAAGGCCTGCTTCATACGCGATATATCCGGCCAAATGCGCGCCATGCTCCGCTTGAGCGGCGTCAGCTGCATGAAGAACGTCAGAAACCTGATCGGGGCGATGCGCGACAAAAATCTGACGCGGCTCGGAATAGAGCAGCGCGTCTGCCACGCTTGCATCGCCCGCCGCACTGCGCGCGTCATCAAGCAGGACTATTGCAGAACGTTCACCCATCACCGCTGCTCTTTAACTCTTGAAACGTCGCTGTCGAGCGGCTTGACCCTTGCATCCCGCTTCGCCACACCTTGAAGAGAGAATTTGGGAATTGCGGGAGCGAGTTTTGGACGACATCTTTATCGGCCTTGGGGGCAATGGCGAGAAGCAATATTTGCGGCTGGGGCAGGCCAATCGGCATGGATTGATCGCGGGCGCCACCGGCACTGGTAAGACTGTGACTTTGCAGGGTCTTGCGGAGAGTTTTTCGGCGCGCGGCGTGCCTGTATTTGTCGCCGATGTTAAAGGCGATTTGTCAGGCGTTTCCATGCCCGGAAGCGCTAGCTTCAAGCATGCCGATAAGCTCGAAGGGCGTGCCAAAGAGCTGGGCATGGATGACTATGGCTATTCCGACAATGCAGCAGTTTTTTGGGATCTTTATGGCGAGAAAGGCCACCCGATCCGCACCACTATTTCGGAGATGGGCCCGCTGCTACTCGCACGCTTACTCGATCTGAATGACACGCAAACCGGCGTGCTCAACATCGTGTTTCGCTTTGCTGATGATGAAGGCTTGCTGCTGCTTGACCTCGAGGATTTGCAAAGCATGCTCGCGCACACAGCCGAGAATGCGAAGGATCTTTCGGCCAAATATGGCAATGTGACCAAGGCGAGCATCGGCGCAATTCAGCGTCAATTGCTAAGCCTCGATAGTCAGGGCGTGGGGCAGTTCTTTGGCGAGCCTGCGCTGGAAATCGACGATTTCCTGGCCGTTGATGAGCAGGGACGCGGCATCGTCAATATTCTGGCGGCGGACAAATTGATGCGCAGTCCGAAACTCTATGCAACGTTCCTCTTGTGGCTGCTGGCGGAGTTGTTCGAGACGCTACCCGAGGTGGGTGACCCGGAGAAACCAAAGCTCGTCTTCTTCTTTGATGAAGCGCATTTGCTGTTCGATGACGCGCCCAAAGCGCTCGAAGATACGATTGAGCAGGTTGTTCGCCTGATCCGCTCAAAAGGCGTCGGCGTCTATTTCGTGACGCAGAACCCGATCGACATTCCAGAAGAAATCGCGGGTCAGCTGGGCAACCGTGTCCAGCATGCGCTGCGGGCCTTCACGCCGCGCGACAAACGCGCGATCAAGGCGGCAGCAGAAACCTTCCGCATCAATGAAGAGCTGGACGTCGAAGAGGCTATCACCGAACTAAAGGTGGGCGAAGCGCTCGTTTCGACGCTGCAAGAGGATGGCGCGCCTTCCGTGGTTCAGCGAACGCTTGTGAAGCCGCCGCGCTCTCGCCTTGGTCCCGTGACAGCGAAAGAGCGCGCGATCATCAATTCGGTCAGCCCGCATGACGGCAAATATGACGAGGCGGTTGACCGCGAAAGCGCAGAAGAAGTGCTCGCAGCAAAGGCCGTCGATGCGGCGGAAACTGCCAAAGAGGTCGAGGCTAAGGGCGAGGAGGAAGTGCGCAAGCGCCCTCGCAAAACCAAGTCCATGTGGGAGAAGGCGATGAGCCGCGGCGCGAAAGTTGCTGCTGGTTCTGCCGCCGCGATGGCCGCATCAGCCGTGCTGGGTAAGAAGTCGCGCGCTAACCCTATGCGCTCAGGTGTTACGTCGGTGGTGGGCTCCATCGCGACTGATCTTGGAGGGCCTATTGCGGGCCGGTTTGTGCGCAACCTTATCGGCGGTTTGATGCGGTAATATTTGGAGCCCCAGGCGCCGGCGCTCACCTCCGTTCGCTTGGCTATCTTCGCTCAAACGACCTGAAGGTCGGATCGCTGCGGGCGGGCAGTCGCCCTTGCGAACCCTGTGGGTTCGATCTCGCCGTATGAAATACTCGCCTGTTTCCTAAACCTCAATCTAAAGTAAGCTTGAATTTTTCGAACTTGAGCCGATTTGCGATCTCAAAACCGATCACTGCATCCCCGCCAATGCTGCGCAGCATTTCCTCGCATGATGTTTGCGCATCACCGGATAAGCCAGCCAGATAATCCAGCGCGCGCTGGAACATCCACAGGCTGAACGGCACGGCGATCCGCTGTCCGGTCACACCTTCTACTGTGAAGTCTGTCATGCCTACCGCACGCGGTAATTCCGCGCCGGGATTGGCTGCCGCCCATTCGCCGAGCATTTTTGCGACGTTCTCGAGATATGGCACTTGCTCGGCCATCATGCGCGCCAATATCGGCTCAAGCGTTGCGGGGATCGCATCGTCAGTCAGAAACTCGCCGGATTGTGGGGTCTTCACATCGACCATCCGGCGGACCCATTCGGCTACGCGCGGGGCAATCCGCTCCATAATCTCTCCCGACTTAGGATCGCGATAGAGGTGTGCGTAAAGCGGCCCGATCAGCCCTAGATCGCCGATTGATGGCCGAGTGCCGAGGAGAAACGGCTGCTGGGAAAAATGCGCATCAAGGTCCGCCAGCAAAGCCTCATAGCTTGCCTCAATCGCCGGAATGGTGGCTTCATTGATACCGAGCATCGGTACAAACCCGCGAAAAGTTGATCCGCGCTCTTTACCCGCCGCATGCTGCTCTTCTGGGGTTCCATCGGGCAGCGCCACCTTACCGAACTCGCCGTAGACCCAGTCTTCATTGTAGTTCCAACGATAGTGCATCGCCGGGATCACTAACCACTCATCGCCAAAACACTCCAGCAGGAGAGCCGCTAGTTTTTGCCGCGGTGTATCAGGGTAGACCGAGGGTCCGGATGCGGTCGCCTCATAGTGATCGATGATCAGCGTCGTGTCTTGCAGGATCGTGCCATCGGCCTGTTGCATCACCGGGATAACTGGCCTTCCAACATTGGGCACGATGATATCGCGGTAAATGTCCGGCGTTGAAAGCTGCTCGCGATAATCGACGCCCTTCCAATCGAGATAGGCGCGGGCCTTGCCCGAATAGAGCGAGAGCGGTGCGGCATAGAGTGTGTCTGTCATGCTCAGCCTTGTGCGCAGAGCTTAGCCTGCTGGCAAGCGGATTTCTGCGCGCAGCCCGAGCACTCTGCCGTCTTCTAAGCGGTTGCTTAGCACTAGCGATCCACCGTGCTGTTCAGCCACCGCGCGGGCAATCGTCAATCCTAGTCCCGCTCCGCCAGTTGTGCGGTTGCGGCTCGCTTCGCCGCGCGAAAAGGGCTCTAGCATCGCGTTGATCTCGTCCGCAGGAATACCCGGACCATCGTCCTCAACGACCAGAACAATATCAGTGCCATCGCGCTTTACGCTGACTCGTGCCGCACCGGCATAGCGCACCGCATTGGCGATGAGATTGCGCACGCCTCGTTTGAGCCATGTCAGGTGCACTGGCGCAACGGCGCGCACCGTGTCAGTCAGAGTCACATCCTTGCCGGTGTCTTCGAACTCTTCGACGATCGAGGCGGCCAGCGCAGAGAGCTCGGCGTGTTCTGCAGGTGTGTCGTTTCGACCTATGCGGGCAAGATCGAGAATTTCATCGAGCGTTCGCGTGATGTCCTCAATGGTATCGCTCATTTTGGTCCGCTGTTTCTCATCCGCAACGGACTCAATGCGTACTCGCAATGCGGCGAGCGGTGTTTTGAGATCATGACCGATCGCGCCGAGCATCACATCCTTCTCGTCCAGCATCGCTGTGATTCGCGCTTCCATCGCATTGTGCGCAGATGTCAGGCCAGCGACGTCTTGCGGCCCGCGCACGGGAAGAGGCTTAGAAGCAGCTCCGGTCACCGAGAATGCCTCCGTGCGTCCGCGAAGGTCGGCCAAGGGGCCGGTGATCCGACGTAGCATCAGGTAGAGGAGACCAAGCAAAACTACGAATAAAACGAGCGTCTGTAACGTGATCGCGCCGAGCCCCATGCCGTCTCGCTTGGGTATCGGTAGGCGCACGACCTGCCAAAGCTCGCTGCCTTCCCTGCGCAAACCGGCGACGAGCAGGCCGTGCGAGTTTTGGGCCCGTTCCAACAGACGCGGCGAGCGAAGCGCAGCAGCGCCCCAGTCCTCATCTTGCAGGATAGGTCGGATCGTTACCGCGACTTCCCCGACGTTGATCCCCTGAGCTGCGAGAAAATCGCTCAAGCGCTGTTCGCGTGCTGGATCGCGGCTTTCATCCGAGGCAACCGGGCTTTGCTCTGTTTCGGTGAAACGCAGTTTCCGCATGATCCGGCGCGGGATTCGATCGCCCTGCCTATCTGCACGTGGTCTCTCGCCGCCAAGGCGCGGCCCTCCTCTGCGTAGACCATCCCGGCCCAGACGCGGCGCCCTTGTCCCGCCCGTAACGAGCTGAAACGCAGCAGCATTGATTAGCGCGGCCTCGCGCCTATCCTGAGCGGCCTGATACAGAAGCGTTGCCGAAATCGCCTGAGCGACGAGCAAGGCCACGGCTGCGGCGAGCAAGGTTTGTCCCATCAGGCTTTTGGGTAGCAATCGCATGACTTAGAGATCGCCCTGCGCGGTGCGTGTCACATCGGCACCGAAGCGGTAGCCACCGCCGCGCACAGTTTGGATGAAATGCGGGTTGCGGCTATCGGTCTCGATCTTGCGCCTCAACCTGCTCACTTGATTGTCGACTGCACGGTCGAACAATTGCGCTTCGCGGCCCTGGACCAAATCGAGTAAACGGTCGCGGTCGAGCACTTGCTTTGGCGCTTCGCAGAACGCGCGCAACAGGCGGAACTCCGCAGTTGAGATAGAAATGATGGTGCCTTCTGGATCGGTCAGTCGGCGCTTGAGCGGATCGAGCGTCCATCCCTCAAACGTGTAAAGCGCGTCTTCGTTTGCACCTTCCGGTCCTGGCGCGTTCCCGCTTTTCTGCACGCGCCGCAATACCGAGCGAATGCGGGCGACCAATTCGCGCGGCTCGAACGGTTTGGTCACATAGTCATCCGCCCCGATTTCTAGACCGACAATTCTATCAGTCGCCTCGCCGCGAGCTGTCAGCAGGATGACCGGGATGTCGCGCGTCTCGACCAAATGGCGGCAGAGCGAGAGGCCATCTTCGCCCGGCATCATAATGTCGAGCAATACCAAATCAGGCGTCTCATTGACCAGATGGCTGCGCGCGGCGGCGGCGCTTTCTGCCTCTGCGACGACAAACCCCTGACCGGTGAGATACTCGGCCAGGGGCTCGCGCAATGTGGGCTCGTCATCGACCAGCAAGAGAGAGGTAGGCGCGGTATCAGTCATATTTTTCTAATCCCGCGCCTACGCGTTTTGTGTCTAGTGCCGCAAGGTCGGGCTTATATGCCCGAGCGTTCTTGGCGGCGCTGACCGCGACGCTCTTGACGCTGCTCGCGCATTTCGGCGCGGACCGCCTGGCGTTCTTCGCGAGTGATCTGTCCATCACTATTGGCGTCGGCTCGGGCGAAGCGCGCGGTCATAGCTGTGTCAAACTCTGCGCGGCTAATGGCGTTGTCACCATTGGTGTCGGCCCGGCGCAGCATCCGTTCCATGCGATTTCCACCACGACGGCCCTTGCGTGCGCCGCGCTCGCCGCGCTTCTCCTTTGCCATCGCGCGCCCGGCTTCGAGCTCGGCTTGCGAGACGCCGCCACTACCATCTGTGTCCAAGCGCGCGAAGCGTTCGGCCTGCTTGCCAGCGCGGCGTTCGCTGCGCTGCGCCCGGCGTGTTTCGCGGCGTTCAGCGCGCTCCGCCTGGCGCGCTTCGCGTGCTGCGGTCATTTCGCTCTGCGATAATTCGCCATCGCCATTGGTATCGGCCTTTGCAAAGCGTTCCGCCCGCTTCATCGCGCGGTCTTCAGAGTTTAGAACGCCGTCGCCATTGGCATCCATCCGGGCGAACATCGCGTCGGCATGAGTTCCGGCTTCGGCGCTGGTAACTACACCATCACCATTGGCGTCAGGGCCCTTTTTGTTGCCATGGCTATCGGCCAGAGCGGCGGTGCCGCCAATAAGAGCCAAAGCCGCTACGCTGAGAGGAAGGGTGAGTTTTTTCATTGTGTTTCTCCGTCAGGGTTTACTCGAGTTGCGGCAAGCCCTTGTGGCCTTTCGGGGCGGACTTCTGGGGGAGGGGAGGAATGACCGCCGCTCACCGCAACTCTTGGCATCTTTTCTAGAGAACCAGTGTCGCAGCATTATGCCGGGAACGGCCACAATTGTATCGCTTTGTATCAATACGAGAGGGCTGTTCATTGGCGCGCAATCAGCTCTCGCACTGGCCGTCGCGCGGTAAGATAGTGCACCTAACGCGGGCGCATCTGTGTACCTTCGCCCGCGGTGATGAAAATCGCAGTGGCCTCGTTCTCGACATCAGCGATATGCCACACGCCGGGTTCGTTAATGGCATAGTCGCCGGCCTCCAGCGTCACGGTTTCGCGCCGCCCATCAGGCCATTCCTGTGTGAGCGTCATGGAACCTGCGGTGCAGATCACGACCTCTTCGCCATGCGGGTGCATTTCCCACGTGTCCCAGCCTGCCGTGAAACTGTGTTCGCTGACGAGACGGCCTTCGCGCCCATCAGCGCCGTGCCGCGCGCCATATTGTTCGTACCATTCCACCCCGGAGAAAGGCGGCTGCGGCACGCAGGATGCGCCCAGCCCCAAGTGAATGAAACTTTCGCTTAGCCGCCTCTTTCCGTCCATGTACTGGTCCTTTGCTACTCTACCTTGTCCATCAGAAATGCGTTTAGCTTATTGCCATCCGGATCGCGGAAATAGCCAGCGTAGAACACCATGCCATTGGCATCGGGCTCTCCGCGCGGCCCGGGAGGTCCCTCATCGCTGCCGCCGTTTGCCAGCGCAATGTCATAGATCCGCTGGACCTGATCACGGTCCTTCGCCTCAAGCGCGACCATCACACCATTGCCCACTGTGGCCTCTTCGCCGTCAAAGGGCTTAGTCGCGGCGATACCGGGCGCGCCGTCCATATTGCCCCAAGCGATAAAGGTGTCGAATTCCATCATCCGCCCCACGCCCATTTCAGCGGCGATGGCGTCATAGAATTTGGCGGCACGCTCCAGATCATTGGTGCCCACGGTTACATAGCCCAGCATTGTATTTCTCCTTTTCCCGAGTCGCGTTCATTAATGAGAACAATACAGGAACATATGATTTCCTACAAGCTGGTACATTGCTCCTTGAGCCACGCCAGATCCTCGCCGTCCAATTGCGGCGAGAGGGTATTCCAAACCTTGGCATGATAGCGATCCCACCAGCCAATCTCCTCTTCGGTAAGTAGCGCTTTGTCGACTAGGCGCCGATCGAGCGGAACCAAAGTGAGCGTTTCAAAGCCGAGCCATTCGCCCTCTGCCCCTTCGATCTCCTCCTCGCGCGTCAGGACCAAATTCTCGATGCGAATGCCGAAATGGCCTTGCTTATAATAGCCGGGCTCATTCGAGAGGATCATGCCCGCTGCAAGCTCAGTTGAGGTGCCCGCAAAGGCGCCGCCGGGTTTGGAGATACGCTGCGGCCCCTCATGCACGGAGAGATACGCGCCGACCCCGTGCCCCGTGCCGTGGCCGTAGTCGACGCCCGCCTGCCACAAATGCATGCGCGCCAGCGTATCAAGCTGCCCGCCATTGGTGCCTACGGGGAAGCGCGCCATGGCGAGCTGAATATGCCCTTTAAGTACACGCGTATTGCGGTCGATCATCTCCGCTGTAGGTTGCGCGCTGCCATCCGCACTGTCGATCCATACGGTGCGCGTGATGTCTGTCGTGCCATCCAAATACTGCCCGCCCGAATCGCATAGGAAGATGCTGCCTGGCGGGATCGGAATATTGCTTTCCTCGTCCACCTTATAATGCGGCAAGGCGGCATGGCCTGCCGCAGCGCTGATCGTGTCGAAGCTGGTGTCTTTGAGGTCCGCGCTAAGCCCGCGGAATTCGCGCAATTTGGCCGCTGCGGATAACTCATCGACCGTGCCCTTGGGTGCTTCAAGGCTAAGCCAGCGCAGGAACCGCGCCACAGCCGCACCGTCGCGAGCCTGCGCATCGCGGTGGCCCTGTTGTTCGGCAGGGTTCTTGATTGCTTTGGCAAGCACTGTTGGATCGTCCGCGCGCACCACTTTCGCGCCCGCTGCGGCGAGCGCATGGAACACGCCTGCGACCGCATGGCCGGGATCAACCGCGACCGCTTTGCCTGCCATGCCGCGAAGCGCGGGCACAAAATCGGCACGATCCCGAATGCTCACCGCATTGCCAAGATGTTTGGTCAATTCCGGCGTGACCTTTTCAGACGCGATAAAGAGCTCTGCCGTGCCATCGGCATGGGCGACCACATAGCTTAGCGCGACCGGCGTATTCGCTACATCGGCCCCGCGCATATTGAGCAGCCATGCCACCGAATCGAGCGCGCAAATGACGGTCGCATCATGGCCCTCATCTTTAAGCCAATCTACGATTTCCGCGCGTTTATCGGCGCTGGAGCGGCCCGCATGTGTGTCGTCATGCGGCACGGCAATAGCGCCTGACGGCGAAGGTTGATCAGCCCACACCGCATCAATCAGATTGCTTTCCACGGCGACCAGTTCTGCGCCTTTTGCTTTTAGAGCCGCGCCAAGGCTTTCTGCCCAGCCAATCGGATGGAGCCATGCGTCATAACCGATACGCATGCCTTCTTGTGCATGCTCAGCGAGCCACTTTGCCGGGCTGTTCGCGGGCACATCTTCATAGTCGAACAGCTCGCCGCTCACCTGCTCGCGCACTTGTACAGTGTAGCGGCCATCGGTGAAAATTGCCGCACCATTTCCCTCTTGCGGTTCGGACAAAACTGCTGCGCTCCCCGCACTGCCGCCAAAACCCGTCAGCCATTCGAGCCGCTGCGCATAGTCGCCGACATATTCGCTCATATGTTCATCGCAAATCGGAATGACAAAGCCGTCGAGTTTTTGCTTTTTGAGCTCGCGGCGCAACGCGTCGAGCCGGGCTTCATGTGTGTGCATCAACATCGCTTCATGTGTCCTTTTTATCCGTGCTCATCGCTTGCTGAACGACTCGGCGCTTGCGGCGGTCCTGCGCGCCGCATAAGCATGGTGTGACCGTACACTTTGAGCGCATCGCTTTCCAGCCAGATACGCTCATCCCGATCAGCAGGAGCGCTGTAGCCCCATGCGCATAGCTTTTTCATCAATCATTGCCGGCGCGGCGTTCGCGCTTGCGGCTCCCGTAATAGCTCAGGAAACATCTGTGACCACACCAACATCGCCGCCCGTCGCTGAAAAGCGCGACCATTCCTTTACGCATCATGGGATCACCATTTCTGACCCTTATAACTGGCTGGAAGACAAGGGATATCCCGAGATCGACGATGAGGATGTGCTGGAGCATCTGAAGGCAGAAAACGCCTGGTTCGAGGCGCAAATGAAGCCGCATCAGGGGCTGGTTGATGAACTGTTTGAGGAGATGAAAGCGCGGATCAAGGAAGACGATTCGACCGTGCCTCAGCGGTATGGAGAGTTTCTCTATTGGTCCGAGTTCGAAGAGGGCGCGGAGTACCGCAAGCATTATCGGCGCCCCTTGGCAGGCGGTGATGCGCAGCTGATCCTCGATGAGAATGAGCTGGCCGAGGGCCATGAATATTTCCGCCTCGGCGCTTTCTCGATCAGCAAGAATGGCCGCATGCTGGCCTATTCAACCGATACCAGCGGTGCAGAGCGGTACAACGCCGTGGTCAAAGACTTGACGACGGGCGAGCTGCTGCCCGATGTAATTGAGGGCATTCGCACCGGCCTCACTTGGGTGATGAATGACAGCGCTCTGGTTTACGGGCTTGCGGATGAAAACTGGCGCACCAAAGCCGCCAGCCTGCATGTGCTCGGTACCCCTGTGGCTAACGATGTGGAAATCTATCGCGAGGGCGAGGATGACGGCTTTAATGTCGGGCACGGCCTGTCCGCGCAGGATGATTGGCTAATCATTGCCACCGGCGACAATGAGACAAGCGAAGTGCGGATTGTCCCAGCGGACAATCCCACGGGCGAGCAAATCCTGATCAAGCCGCGCGTAAAAGGCGTCGAATATAATATCGATATTCGCGATGATCTGGTCTGGATCCACACCAATGACGATCACGTGAACTTCCGACTTGCAGTAGCTACCGTTTTCCACCCGGATGACTGGAGCACTGTCATTCCCGGATCGGACGAATTTTACCTTACAGACTTTGATCTGTTCAAGGATTTCTACGTCACCGAAGGGCGGCTGGCTGGCCTCGATCAGGTGCAAATCCGCGACTATGAGAATACGGGCAAAGTGACACCGATTGCCTTCCCCGAGGCGAGCTATGTGGCGGGGCTTTCGAACAATCCTGAGTACGATCAGAGCAAGCTGCGTCTTTCCTATGAAAGCATGGTCACGCCAGACTCGGTCTATGATTACGACGTTGCGAGCGCTGAGCTGGAGCTGCTCAAGCAGCAGGAAATCCCGAGCGGCTATGATCCCTCGCTTTACACAACCGAGCGCCTGATGGTGACGGCGCGCGACGGGACCGAGGTTCCAGTCAGTGTGGTGATGCGCAAGGACCGGCCAAAAGGGCCCGGACCGCTGCATCTTTATGCTTACGGCGCGTATGGTTTTGCCTATCCACCGAACTTCTCAACCACGCGGTTGAGCCTGGTGGATCGCGGCTATGCCTATGCGATTGCGCATGTACGCGGCGGCGATGATCTGGGCCGCAATTGGTATCTCCAAGGCAAGCTCAATGAGCGGTGGAACACCTTCACTGACTTCAGCGATGTGGCCAAAGGCCTGATTGAGCAGGGCTACACCGCCAAGGGTCAGATTAGCGCGAGCGGCGGTTCGGCTGGCGGTGAGCTGATGGGCGTTGTGCTTAATACTGATCCCGATCTGTGGGGCGCGGTTGTGGCGCATGTGCCATTCGTCGATGTGATCAACACCATGGTCAATGAGGACCTGCCGCTGACGCCGGGCGAATGGCCCGAATGGGGCAACCCGATCACCGACAAGCGCGCCTTTGCCTACATCCTTAGCTATTCGCCTTATGATCAGGTGGTGGCTCAGGATTATCCGCCGATATTGGTGACGGCGGGCCTCAATGATCCGCGTGTGACATACTGGGAGCCTGCGAAGTGGGTCGCCAAGCTGCGTGAGTACAAGACAGACGACAACACGCTGCTGCTCAAGACCAATATGGGTGCGGGGCATGGCGGGAAATCGGGCCGTTTCGCCAGCATCTATGAAGTGGCCGAGGAGTTTGCTTTTATCCTGACGCAGATGGGTGCTGGGGAGTGAATTCTAAAGCCATTGGCTGGACTGGAATTGGCGCGCTGAGCTGTGCGGTCTTTTCCCTGGTTGTGATAATATCGTTCTTCACGGTTCAATCCGAAGCGATATTGACGACCTTTCCGGTTCAGCTGATCGGGCTGTTGTTGTTGTCGATTTCACTCTTTGCCTCTCGGCGCTGGTGGTTGCTGATCGCCTTGCCGCCATTGCTTTATCCCTTGGGGCTATGGACCTTGCTACTCTACTCATGCCTTCAAGGTGACTGCCTTTGAGCAAGCCATACACACAAACATTCACGGCTGAGGCGCGGCACATCGACGAGATGGGCCACGTCAACAATTCGGTGTGGGTACAATGGATACAGGATATGGCGACCGCGCATTGGAATGTGGTGGCTGATCCTGCGCATGTTGAGGAGTTCATCTGGCTCGTTGTCCGGCACGAGATCGACTATCGCGGTAACATTGCTGAGGGTGACAGCGTGACCGGTGAGACCTGGATTGAGGGAAGCCCTCGCGGCGCAAAGTCCATCCGCCGGGTCGACTTTAGGGACGTGTCTGGCAAAGTGATCGTCTCCGCCGCGACCACTTGGGCTATGCTCAACCGTGAAACCCAGCGGCCGGCCCGTGTCCGCCCAGAAGTCCTAGCGCCGTTCCAAATCACTTCAGATCAAAAGTTCGATGGAGATTCATAATCGCAACCTCGCCTCTTTTTGAGCCACTCACCCTGCCAAATGGCACCACGCTGCCGAACCGCATTTGCAAGGCAGCGATGGAGGAGAACCTTGGCGTTCAACCCGGCCAATATCCGGGTGACAAGCTGTTCAATCTCTATGATGCTTGGGCGAAAGGCGGCACGGGGCTAATCCTGTCTGGCAATGTTATGGTCGACCCAAGCGCGCTGACCGGGCCGGGCGGCGTTGTGCTGGAGAAAGGCACGGACCTTACCCCTTTCAGGAAGTGGGCCGAGATCGGCAAAGCGGGTGGCGGGCAGTTCTGGCTGCAAATCAGCCATCCGGGACGTCAGCTATATAAGAGCATGGGTGAAACCGCGGTTTCGCCTTCCGATGTCGCGCTTGATCTGGGTAAGTTCTCTTCGCTTTTCGCGCCAGTGCGGGGACTGAACAAAAATGAGATTGAGCGGCTCATTGTGCGGTTCGCCGACACTGCTTTCGCGGCTCAAGAAGCGGGCTTTGATGGTGTGCAGATTCACGGCGCGCATGGCTATCTTGTCAGTCAGTTTCTATCACCGCTTACCAATCACAGGACGGACCAATGGGGCGGCGGGCTTGAGAACCGGGCGCGTTTCCTACTCGCGATTGTCGAGCTAGTTCGCCAGACCGTGAGGTCTGATTTTGGTGTCGGCATCAAACTGAATTCGGCGGATTTTCAGCGCGGCGGGTTCGACTTTGATGATGCGCGGCAGGTCGTTGAATGGCTTAATGCCAAGGGCGTTGATTTCGTGGAACTCTCAGGCGGCAGTTACGAAAGCCCAGCCATGCAGGGTAATGCGGCTGATGCAAGCGGAGGCACTGCGTCGTCCACGGTCCAGCGCGAGGCCTATTTTATCGACTTCGCCCGCGATATCGCGCAGGTTGCCGAAATGCCGATCATGGTGACCGGCGGCATCACGCGCCTGGAAACAGCTGAGGCGGCTTTGGCGCAGGATGAGCAAGGCTTTGGCGTTTCTATTCTGGGCATTGCGCGCGCGCTTGCCGCAGAGCCAGCCTTGCCGCAGCTCTGGCACAAGGGGCAAAGCGCAGATGTGGCGCTGCCTGAAGTAGGCTGGTCCAACGGCGCGCTCAAGGGGCTGGCGACCATGGCGCTCACTAAGGCGCAGTTGGAGCGGATGGCGGATGGCAAGACGCCGGGCGACGGCGGATCACCGCTTGCCGCTTTGCTTGCCGATCAATGGCGGGCGACGCGCCGCGCCAAGAAGTATCGCAAATGGCGGGCAGCGGGCTAAGCTCGCGACGTGCTAGCTCAGGCTGCTCGAGCTGAGGCCGCTTCTGCTTTTGCCGAGACGCCCTCTCCCCTGTCAGAGAAAAGGGTAAGGCGCTCATGGACGGAGCGATTGCGGCCGGCCGCCTTTGCCTCATAGAGAAGCGTGTCAGCCCGCTTATATAGGTCATCGAGTGTCATGCGCACATACGCATCGGCAGGCGAGATGATCACGCCCATGCTCGCAGTGACAACACTCTCCAGCCCGGCTACATCGCTGGCTACGCGGCGGCTAATCGCTGTGCGCAAGTTCTCTATTCGCTCTAGCCCCTTGGGGCCGCGCAAAAGAAGCAGAAACTCTTCGCCTCCCATGCGGAACGCCACTGTGTCGCGGCCCGGCTCTGAATTGAGCGCTGCGCCAGTGGCCACCAGAACATCATCGCCAATTGCGTGGCCGAAGCGGTCATTGATTTTTTTGAATTCATCAAGATCGAGCAGTGCGAAGGTGTTGAAACCTTGTGCCTGAAGCTCTTCAAAACGGTTATCGAGCCCGCGGCGGTTCATCAATCCCGTCATTGGGTCCCTGACTGACAAGGTGCCCATTTCATTGGCAATGAGGCGCGCATTATCGCGCTCACGTCGCAGCGCTATGAACCGATCGGCCACGCCTATCGCAGTAATCGCGGTTTCGCTGACTACGCCGATGTAGAATAGGGGAAGTGCGTCGGTCGGGATGCCCCAGGGGGTAAGGAAGCTCACAATTTGGATTGAGAAGGCAAATATCAGCGGGATCCATCCTGCCATTTGAAAGCGGATCGCTCGGCTTCCGCGCCGCCAAGCATCAACCAGCACCATGATGAACAGACCCAGCACAGGGATCATCGCTAAGGTATGAAAAGTCCCGCCGAGTGGTGCGAGAAAATCAAACCGAGCTGCGTGAATAACAGACGCAGCAAAGCACCAAAGGCCCATGAACGGCAGTGCTTTGCGCAGAGCCGGATGGAGCTTGTCCTGCTCAACGAAGCTCTGCGTGAAGAGCGACGCCATCAAGCCAGCGACCCCTAGTGCGATAACGAGCGTAGCGCGCCAACTGGCGATGGAGAGATCGAGGAATTCGACTGCCAGACCGGACCGGAAGAACACCAGCGCTGCAAATGACAAGGACAAGGCGGCGTGCCAGATGAGGAAATTCTGCTTGAGCGCAGTCCAGAAGGCCAGGTCAAAGAGCAAGGGTGACAGCATCAGGCCGACTAGAATGGCAAAGCCGAACATGAGTGCGGAATGATCTGATGAGAGCGTAGGGTCGCTATCGAGAAGCTCCGCCTGAAGCAGCGTGGCATCGTGGCGCGGCTCGTCAAAAATGACAAAGAGAGCCTGCGCGTTTTCGCTCGTGGGAGGCAGCTCTGCGAGAAATGCAGGCCGCCCTGAAGTCAGCCTAACGCTCGCCTCGTCATAATTTCGCACTTCTACCTCACCATCTGCATCGACGATTGCGATGGTGAGCTTTGCAAAGTGACCAAGACGGGTCTGAAGGAAACGCGCTGAGCGCTGACCGGGATTGGCGAGGTCAAAGCGGAGAACAGTTTGGGGCTGCGCGATATTGAGCGCATTCTTTTGGCACAGCATCAGATGCCGGTTGCTGACAATCTCTGTGACTGACAGCGCTGCGGCGAGCGAGGTCACACAGTCAGCTCTCTGAGCGTCTTTGGCAGCAGCAGGTGCCTGCGCGAAAAGGCACAGCAAAGCCGCCGCTAACAAAGCCACACTGAATGAGATGCCCCTCATACAGATGGCCCTACGTGGTGACCCTTATCGAACGGTTAAAAGTATTTTACATTTGTCGAAGAATTGGAGCGGCGTGTAACCCCGTGTTAAGCAATAACTTCTTCAGTTGACTTAAAGTTATAGCCGAGTTCTTCTGCGACGGCCTGATATGTAACATGGCCAGCATGTACATTGAGGCCCTCCGCCAGATGCGGATCGCGTCGTAGTGCCTCTTTCCAGCCATGGCGGGCAATGCGCAAAGCGTGCGGCAAAGTCACATTGTTGAGCGCATAAGTGCTGGTTCGGGCGACCGCGCCGGGCATATTCGCTACGCAATAGTGGACGATATCATCCACCACATAAGTTGGCTCAGCATGTGTGGTTGGCTTTGAGGTTTCAAAGCAGCCACCCTGATCAATCGCCACGTCAACCAGCACTGCGCCCGGCTTCATTTGAGACAGCATCTCGCGTGAGATCAGCTTGGGTGCGGCCGCGCCGGGAATGAGCACTGCGCCGATCACCAGATCGGCCTGCGCGACCGCATCTTCCAGGTTTGTGCGGTTGGAAAAGCGGGTGCTGGCGCGCGCTTCAAAGAAAGTGCCGACCTTTTCCAAGACCTCAGGATCACGGTCGAGGATCTCCACATCGCCGCCAAGACCCACCGCCATTTGTGCCGCGTTGAAACCGACTACACCGCCGCCGATGACCACGACTTTGCCGGGCAGAACGCCGGGGACACCGCCGATCAATACGCCGCGTCCGCCATGCGCTTTTTCCAGTGCGGTTGCACCGGCCTGAATGCTCATCCGGCCCGCCACTTGACTCATCGGCTTAAGCAGCGGCAGAGCGCCGCGCGGACCAGTGACAGTTTCATATGCAATCGCTGTGACGCCCGATTTGACCAGATCTGCGGTCTGTTCTGGGTCCGGGGCTAGGTGCAGATAGGTATAAAGGACTTGCGCCTCGCGGAGCATCGCACGCTCGCCTGCCTGAGGCTCTTTGACCTTCACCACCATTTCGCACTGCGCGAAAATCTCTTCCGGGCCGCTGACAATATTCGCGCCCGCCGCCTCATATTCTGCGTCCGTTGCGCCAATGCCGAGGCCAGCGCCGCTCTCGATTGAGACGCTATTGCCCTGATGAACCAGCTCGCGTGCACTCTCTGGCGTTAAGCCAACGCGGTATTCGTGATTTTTGATCTCTTTGGGGCAGCCGACATGCATGGGGGATCTCCTCTGGGGGTGGTCAAGCCGTTACAATTGAAACCAGTGCAGGACAAGCCCGTCTGATATCAAATTCATCTACTGCAATGATGTGGTTTGCGCAGGTCTACTGAGTAGACCAGCGCGCCGTAACAACGTCGGTATTATTGCGAGTACTTGATACCGTTTCGCCGCTGGCCGCGACGCCAGCTTCTGTCAGGCTCTGCACGATGGCACTGGTGGCCTCATCAGCGCCGCTTAGTACAATGGGAATGCCCGTCCGGCTTGCGGCCCAGCTGACCAGCTCCAGCTGGGCTTTGCCTGCCTCGCTCGGCCCGTCCTCACCAAGTTCAATATTCGGCAATCCTAAAATCGGCGGGCGGAGGCGAATTTCCCAGTCGGGCGCTTGCGCTGCGGCCCGCATTTCGAGGGCTCGATACCCGGCTAGGCTGAGCCCATCGAGCGGTTTTGCGCTGACCAGAGCACGCCTGTTTTCACGGTCGATTGTAACATCGCTTGGCGGCACACCTGAAATAAGCGCGAGCCTTTCAGTGAGGCTGGCGACTTGTTGTTCAGCGGCGGCGGCTTGCTGCTGCTCGCGCGCCCGGGCAAGCTGAGCCTGCTCTGCTGCACCGGGGTCAGTGCCAACGCGGAACTGATTGATGGTCACGGCCACATCTTCGCCAAGATTATTGGTCAACCTGCGTCTGATCTGCTCGTCTGCATCGCTTTCAAACTCAGGGGTATAGACATATGCGCTGATTTGGATTGGGTCGGCATCCCAGTCAATCACCGGTTGCTCGACGCGGGCGAGTGGGTCAAAACTATCCTCAATCACCGAGTTTACAATGCGCTGTCCGTTCGCCTCGCGCGCGATTTGCGTCAGCGAAATGCCTAGCGGGATGGCTAGGAGCACAAATGTCAGCAGGATGCCTGCGCTCTCCGTCATGCCATGTTGGGCGGAGCGTTTATAGCGGAAGCCATAGAGCCGGGCCATGACCGTCGCGGTCAGCGCGATGGTGAGCAGGTTGGTGACATAGAGCAACAGCGCCCCGCCGAAGACGGTCATGTTGAAGGTCGCGAGGCCATAGCCCACCACGGCAAGCGGCGGCATCAAGGCGGTGGCGATCGCCACGCCCACAATCGTACCTTCACGCCCGCGGATCATCGCATAGCTACCTGCTAGCGAGGAGAACAGCGCAACCAGCAAGTCGAATAAATTGGGCCGGGTCCGCGCGGCAATCTCGTCCGTCACGGTTTGCAGCGGAGAGAGCCACACAATTGCAGCGGTGAAGAGGATCGACACGACCGTCCCGATCAGAATGGCGCGCGCGCACAGCCGTAGCCATTTGAACTTGCCCTCTGCCAAGGCAAAGCCCGCGCCCAAGATCGGCCCCATGAGCGGTGAGAGCAACATCGCGCCGATGACCACGGCTGGCGAGGACAGAAGCAGACCCAAAACGGCGATACCGGCAGACATGCAGGTCATGAAAAGGTAGCGTGCGGTGGTGGAGCTCTCCTCAGCGATGCGCAGCAGAACTTTCGAGTGGTTGATGTCGGCCGCGACTTCGCCAGACCACCAATCGCGCACGATAGCTGCTATGCTCTGCACCGGACGCGCGGTATCGATCGCTGCCGGTTTAACCGGCTCTGCTGGCGCTGTCTGCTTGTCCCCCTGAGTCGTCATTATGTTGTTTTAGAGGGGTTTTGCTTCGTAGTCGCGGGGAAAATTTTAGTGGGCTAGATTTGTGCGCTGCTGCAAGGTTTCAGCGAACCGCGATAGTGCACGATGTCGCCGATGAGCGGCAACGCGATTGCAACATCAAATACAAAGACACCGTCTTCCGCCGTCTCTGTTGCAACGGTTTTGGGCGCGAGAAAGAGTGGAAGTGATATGCCAAACGCACTCCACCCGACCATCATCATTTTCAACCCGCATGCATCGCTCGGCAACTCAAATTGAAACCTCAGTGGGCCGAAACGTTCGACGAGCTTACCGTCTTTCTCGCTTAACTCGCTTCGGAATGTCGCCCCAGCAAAGTCGCGTTCCCAGGTTTCACGGCCATCGTCTTCGCGAAAGCTAACATGCAGATCATGCTCGCCCGCCTTGGGAAAGCGCATGATCGCGGCGACAAGCTGTGCCAATGGGTTACGTCCACGAGTGACGGTCGCGCTGCCCGATGCGCCCCCGTCCCCGCACACCTCATGCATGGTTCTCACGGGTTTAGGCAGGCAGTAAAAGCTGGCGCCCATCACGCGTTTATATAGCGGCTCGTATGCGGTGCGGGTTGTGTTAGTCTCGATCTCAAGTTCTTCGAAATGCGGCGCGAAGTCGTTCAGAGACAGTTCTTCGGCTGCATGCCGCGCACCAGATTTGAGCGTGCCTTTCGACACAGTGCGCGCGAGCAATTGGGCGGCCATAACAGGAATTTCTGGGCCGCGACCCTCGGTTGCGATTAACTCCCAGCGTCGTTTCTCAAATCTGTCCGGAGTTAGTCCATGAACGTCTACGGTCATGAAGCTCGTGCCGCTGGAAAATGGCCGAGTAAGTGATTGCAAGGGCAGTAGAACCCTGCGCATTGCGGTAAGCGATTTGAGCAAGCCCCAGCGCACTGGCCAGCTCAAAAACCACAATGTCCAGACCTGAAAGCCGAATTCAGACCCAGCGTTAAAGGATGTCGCTGGATGTCCTTTGAGAGCCTGCGGTACGATGTCGAGATCGGGTACATCGGCTGATGATAAAAGGCGCGAGGTGCGCTTGCCATGCTGGTCGCAGACAGAAGCGCGCCTGACATTCTGCCAGCCATAGGTTTTACGCCATCTGCGTCCTTGCCAGATCGCGAGGGGTTGTCCGACATAAGACAGGATAGCGCTCGCGACCGAAGTCCCGGCGGTGGACTTGTCCGACGCGCTGATTGCCATATCCACGCGGGTCACTTCGCTCAGGCCTTCGGTCAGTTCACGTAGAACCGCACCAGACAAGGCTGGGACACTGGACGCCCCTGATACGACAGCCACACCTGCTTTTTCGGTGATTGAATTGAGTTCTGTGATGCCTGTTACGAATGCGCGCGCGTCAGCGAGATCGAGATAGTGAATGCCCTGCGCGATACATGCCTGCGCGACGCGGTAATCGCTATTTTGAAATGGTCCGGCTGCGTCGATAAGCAGCATGGGCGAGAGGCTCGCGAGTGCCGCCTCAACATCGCCTTCCCGATCAAATATGGTCGGCACCCCCGATGTGATCGTCGCGGCAAGAGCCTCTGCCTTGGCAAGGTTGCGCCCTGCGATGATTACGTGCCACCCATCCTCGGCCAGCCTGCGGCTAAGCCTCGCGCCGAAACCGCCATAGCCGCCAATGACCAGAACCGATTTCACAGCAATCTGTCGCGCATATGCTCCGGCGGTAGCCAGCACGTCTCGCGCTTGCCGAAGATCTTATAGCGGTTGCGGGCGATCAGCAGATAGATCGGGTCGCGCAGCGCGCGCGGGATTATGCGGGCAATACCGGCGATTTTCCACGGCCAGCCAAGCCCTTCGTAAATCGACAGGACCGCATCGCTATCGCGCTTGGCCGTCTCGCCCTCGACCACGATAATGGTGTCGGGATCGCTGGGGTCAATGCCAAATTTGCGGAACAGCGCGGCGCCAACTTCGCTTTGCATAGAGGCGAGGCGGAAACGCGCACTGCGATCGAATTTCAGCACGAACCGTGCATTGTAAGAACACAGCACGCATTCCGCGTCGAACAGGATTATTGGGTGCGGTGTTTCGGCCATAATCAGCTTCCTAACCCAGCAGCATGACCCGATAGCTAAATCTGCTTAGCCTACATCGGGTTCCCATCGCGGTCGCGGAAGATCTCGCGGCGGCCCACATGGTCAGCCGGGCCGACCAGCCCTTCGCCTTCCATGCGCTCGATCCATTTCGCCGCAGTATTATAGCCCACGCCCATTTGCCGCTGGAGCCATGAGCCGGATGCCTTCTGGTTCTCAAACACAATCTGGCAGGCCTGGCGATATTTGCGCTCTTCCGGATCATCCGAAGCGGTAAACTCATCCTCGAAGTCAAAGCCGCCGCCCTCAGGCTCTTCCGTGACGGCATCGACATAGTCGGGCTTGCCCTGAGCGCGCCAATGGTCGGCCACTTGCTCGACTTCTTCATCTGAAACGAACGGTCCGTGCACACGCACCATCGCGCCGGTGTTGGGCTTATAGAGCATGTCGCCTTTGCCCAGGAGCTGCTCGGCGCCTTGCTCGCCCAGAATGGTCCGGCTGTCGATCCGGCTGGTCACTTTGAAGCTGATCCGGGTGGGCAAGTTCGCTTTGATAACGCCGGTGATGACATCGACGGAAGGCCGCTGCGTCGCCATGATCAGGTGAATGCCGGCCGCGCGCGATTTTTGGCTGAGACGCTGGATCAGTACCTCGATTTCTTTGCCAACCGTGACCATCAAATCCGCGAGCTCATCCACGATCAGCACAATCAGCGGCAGCACTTCATAATCGAGCTGCTCTTCCTCATACAGCTCCTCTCCCGTGTCGGGATCGAAGCCGGTTTGCACGCGGCGGCCGAGCGGTTTGCCTTTGGCAATCGCGCTGCGCACTTTGTCGTTAAAGCCGCCGATATTGCGCGAGTTGACCGAAGACATCATCCGATACCGCCGCTCCATCTCCTCAACCGCCCATTTCAATGCGCGCACGGATTTATGCGGCTCAGTCACCACTGGGCTGAGCAGGTGCGGGATGTCGTCATAAGTCTTGAGTTCAAGCACCTTGGGATCGATCAGGATCAGGCGGCATTCGGTTGGCGTGAACCGGTAAAGCAGTGATAGCAGGATTGCGTTGAGACCTACCGATTTACCCGAGCCGGTCGTACCCGCGACCAGCAAATGCGGCATCGCGGCAAGGTCGGCGATGATCGGCTCGCCGCCAATATCCTTGCCCAGAATGATCGGCAGATTGCCCTTGTGATCGGCAAAGTCCGCGCTGCTTGCAAGTTCCCGGTAATTGACCATTTGCCGGTCGGCATTGGGCAGCTCTATGCCCATCACCGTGCGGCCCGGAATGGGGGAGACCCGCGCGCTGATCGCACTCATATTGCGGGCAATGTCTTCCGCGAGGCCGATCACGCGGCTGGCCTTGATGCCCGGCGCAGGTTCCAGCTCATACATGGTGACAACGGGCCCCGCGCGCACGGCGGTGATTTCACCCTTTACGTTAAAGTCATCCAGCACGTTTTCGAGCAATCGAGCGTTGCGCTCCAGCGCGAGTTTATCGAGCTTGGGTGCTTCGTCTGCCTGACCCTCGGCCAACAGTTCGAGGCTGGGCAGGTCATATTCGGCGAACATATCGCGCTGTTTTGCTTTGGTGGGCTTGGCCTTGCGCGGCGCGGCGGTTGGGTCGGAAATCTCCGGCGGACGGCGATTGTCGCGTGTTTCGGCAATCGTTTCAGCAGCCTTTTCGGCGCGTTCCTTGCTGGCCTCTTTGCGGGGCAGCTTGATCAGATCATCGTCATCATTGTCACCGGCAACATCTGCGCCTCTCCCGCGCTTTAGGAAGTCAGGCAGGGTTAGGAATTGCCGCCAGTCAATCGCAAAGACGCGTGTGACCAGAGCCAGCCCGCTGCACATGCTCACCAAAGCAATGCCGCCGATAATCCATCCGCTTAGGGCCTCGCCAAAGCGCGCGGCAACCGCTTCGATTGCGCCCGCGCCCAGCAAGCCTATGAGGCCGCCAAGACCCGCAGGCAATGCTCCGCCAGCCTCCTCAAAAACGAGCGATAAAACGCTCGCGATGAGCGCGATGGCGAGCAGCAGTAAACCGAATGGACGCCACCATGCGCTGGGTACTTCGTCCTCGTCTTCTGTTTCAACATCGCGCCATAATCGGCGTGCCGAGATATAGAGCAGGGGCAAAAGCAGGATTGCGGAAATGCCGAAGAAATAGAACGCGCGTTCACTTGCCCAAGCACCGCTTGCACCCATCCAATTGGCGATTTCAGTTCCGGCCGCAGCGGTTGAGGGGCTGGGGTCAGTCTGAGTATAGCTGGCGAGCGACAAGGTAAGAAAAAGCGTCGCCAGCGCCAGCACCCCCGCGCCCACCATTTGCAACGCGCGGCGCAGCGAGCGGCGAAATGCTGCTTTCCAATCTGGAGATTTTGCTGCGCGCGACGCCATAGCCGTTCTAAACCTTACTTGTGACCTGCGGTGACCCGCGGTGTCTGTATAGTGCAATACACCATGAATCTTTGGGGACTCGCGGTCAAGTTAAGAGAGGGTGTTTGAGCAAAACCCAAGCCGCCCGCGCCCTCCACCCTTCCACCCGGAGCCTACCGGGACATTATCCGGGTGGAAGGGTGGAGGGCGCGGGCGGCTTGGTCCAAAACAAATCACACCAAACCATCAATTGCGCCCCAGCGCGGCCAATCGAGCTCTTCTGCGCGCGCTGGGTTCATTCCGCCAAGTGCGATGACTGGCAGAGAGGTCTGCTGTGCGAGCACGTGAAAGCCTAGCGGCCCCAGCGTCTCGCCGCCGGGATGCGAGCGGGTTGGGAAAACAGGCGAGAGGAAGATGCCATCGACCCCGGCCTGCTCCGCTGCTTGCAGTTCCTCCGAGTTGTGTGCAGTGGCGAGCCGAAGCAACGCGCCTTGCGGACCGAGCCTTTCAGCCTCCCCATAGACACCATCCGCGCCCCATTTTTGCGCGGTTCCAGCATTGTCGGAAAGGATCACGACGTGTCCATATGCCTGAGCCAACCCGCACAAAGCGTTAAACCGAGCGCGCCGCGCACCGGCTTCAAGGTGATAATGCCTGAACACAAAGGCAGAGCCTTGCGGCAATTCAATCAGTACGCGCTCTAGCTCAGCATCATTGCGAGCGTCCGAAAGAAGCCACAGCATCGGTAGGGGCTGGCGAGCAGGCATTGCTGCGCTATAGCGCGCGGTGATGACAGACGAACAGACCCCGCTTCAAATTGTTGAGGCCGAGATTGAGAAAACCTGCAAAATTGCCCGGCGGAAGCGGGATGAGGTGACGCTGATCGCAGTGAGCAAAACGCACCCGCCTCAGCGTATTGTGCCGCTGCTGGAGCAAGGGCAGCGCGTGTTTGGCGAAAACCGCGTGCAGGAAGCGCAGGATAAATGGCCTGCTCTGCGCGAGCAATATCCCGATGTGGAATTGCATCTGATCGGCCAATTGCAATCAAATAAGGCCGAGGATGCGGTCGCGTTGTTTGACTATATCCACGCGGTCGATCGTCCAAGCTTGGTGAAGGCACTGGCCAAAGCAATGGACAAGGCGAGCCGCAAAGTGCCCTGCTTCATTCAGGTCAATATTGGCGCGGAAGAGCAAAAGGGTGGATGCGCGATTGCCGATGTGTCTACGCTGATCGAGCAAGTGCGCAGCGCAGATATTCCGCTGGCGGGTCTGATGTGCATCCCGCCCTTCGACACAGAGCCCGCGCCGTTCTTTGCGATGCTTGATAAGCTGGCGCGTGACAATGGGCTGGACGGTGAGAGCGACCAAGAAGGTGGCGGCCTCAGCATGGGCATGAGCAGTGATTACGCAACCGCGATTATGCTTGGCGCGACGCATGTGCGGGTGGGTACAGCCCTCTTTGGCGCCAGAGGCTAAACACGCGCGGTTAGCAACGGCTTTTAAGCGTTTTCCAATTCCCGCTGCGTCGTGTCGCTCGCAGCCGTCAGCAGGGCCTCTTCCAACTCATCCAGTCGCTGTTTCGCAGTGACTTTGCCCCCTGTCAGATCCGTCACATAGAACGTGTCTGCCGCCCGCTCGCCATAGGCTGTAACATGGGCCGACTGGACCACCAGATTGGCCTCGAAGAGCACGCGGGCTAGCCGGTTCAGCAGAGCTGGCCGGTCGCGTGCATTGACCTCAATCACGGTATAGTGAGTCGAGGCCTTATTGTCGAAAATCACGCGCGGGCGCACGTCAAAGGCTTTGGAGCGGCTGATCGGCAGGGGCCGCTTGGCGAGCTTGGGCGCAAGATCAACCCGATTGGCGAGCGCATCGGCTATGCTCGTCTCGATCCGCGCAAGCTGCGCCTCTTCCATAAACGGGCCGCCATGCGGGTCTTGCACGAGGAAATTATCAATCGCCCAGCCATCGCGGCTGGTGTGAATGCGCGCATCAATAATATTGCCCCCTGCCAGATGAATGCCGCCAGCGATCCGGTAAAACAGGCCCGGATGGTCAGAGGCAATCACCGTCACCAGAGTTGCCCCGCGCGCCTCATAAGGCTGGCAAGTGATCGAGAGCGGGTCATCCGACGAACGTGCTGCATCAAATTGCAAAAGGTTGCGCGTAATTACGTCTTCAGGTTCCGCGATCCAATAGGCCTCGCCCAGCGGCTCTGAATAGGTCTCGACCAGCGCGGCCTGATCACCCAGCAATGCAGCGACCTCAGCCTGTTTAGCGGCGACGCGCTCGTGCCGCCCATGACGCATATGGCCCAGACGGAGTCGTTCTTGCGCGGCATCATAGAGCTCGCGCAGCAATTGCCCCTTCCAGCTGTTCCACGTGCCGGGGCCAACCGCGCGAATATCAACGGAGGTGAGGATGACTAGATTGCGCAAACGCTCAGAGCTTTGCACCCGCGCGACGAAATCCTCGATTGTTTTGGGATCAGTCAGATCGCGTTTGAATGCTGTTGCGCTCATCAGCAAATGCTCGCGCACGAGCCATGCAACAAGGTCTGTTTCAGACGCGGTTAGGCCAAAGCGCGGGCACAATTCTTCGGCCACTTCTGCGCCCAGAATCGAGTGATCCCCGCCGCGGCCCTTGGCAATATCATGCAGCAGCACTGCGACATACAGCGCGCGGCGCGAGTTGACCTTGTGAATGAGGCGGGTTGAACGCGGATGATCGCTCGCAAGCTGGCCGCGTTCAATCTGGCTGAGCAGGCCAATCGCTCGGATTGTATGCTCGTCGACCGTATAATGGTGATACATGTCGAACTGCATCTGCGCATTGACCTTCCCGAAGTCGGGTACAAATTTGCCGAACACGCCTGCTTCATTCATCCAGCGCAGCACCATCTCCGGGTCATTTTTGCCAGAGAGCAAATCAACGAACAGCGCATTGGCGCGGGGGTCTTCGCGCAAATCGTTGTCGATGAGGCTGTTGTCTCGATCCGCCTGACGCATGGTGTCCGGATGGACCTCGAGCTGCTCAGCCTCGGCCAGCTGGAAAATTTCGATCAGGCGAACCGGGTCTTTCTTGAACCAGTCATCTGACGGCGCGGCAATCCTCCCGCCGTGAACACGGTATCCTTTGAGGTCACGCGGCTTGGTTCGAAAGCCGGCAAAGAACCCGCCGCGATTGCTCTTGCGCTCAAACTCTTCATCGAGATGCGCCAGGAAAACGCCGGTTAGGCTGCCCACACGTTTGGCCTGCAGGAAATAGAACTGCATAAAGCGTTCAACTGCGCTTTTGCCGGGTCGATCCGCGAATTGCATGCGTTCAGCGATCTTACGCTGAAAATCGAAGGTCAGCCGGTCTTCGGCCCGCCCCGTCAGGATGTGCAAGTGACAGCGGACTGCGAGCAGGAACCGTTCGGCGCGGCGGAAGCTGCGATATTCCGCCTGCGTCAGCAGACCAATCCCAACCAGCTCCTTTGCGCTGCGGACTTGATGCACATATTTGCCAATCCAATAGAGCGTTTGGAGGTCGCGCAGCCCGCCTTTACCCTCTTTAATATTAGGCTCCACGACATAACGGCTGTCGCCCATGCGCTTGTGCCGAGCATTGCGTTCGGCCAGCTTGTCACGCAGAAATTGTCGTTCAGTGCCGCGCACGACTTCGGCCCAGAAGCGTTTTGAGGCCTCCTCGTAAAGCGCCTCATCTCCCCAGATATAGCGCCCCTCAAGCTGAGCTGTGCGGATGGTGAGATCCTCTTTACACATGCGGATCGTGTCATCGATGGTGCGGCTGGACTGGCCCACTTTAAGGCCCATGTCCCACAGCAGATAGAGCATTACTTCGGTCACTTGCTCGCACCATGCCGTGCCCCGGCGCGGCGTCAGGAAGGCAATGTCCACGTCTGAGTGCGGGGCCATTTCCGCCCGGCCATATCCGCCGACCGCCATAATCGCGATCCGCTCAGCCGACGTGCGATTGGCCGCTGGGTAAAGATGCGTCGTCGCATGATCGAAGATCACCCGGATCAGCTGGTCAATCAGGAACGCCTGACCATAAGTGCAGGCGTGACCAGCTGAGGGGTTCTCCTCCAGCCGCCGCGCCATTTCCTCGCGGCCCTTCTCCAGCGCAGCCTTGAGCGCCTCGACGATCTTTGGCCGAGCCTTCTCCCCTTCCGCCTCGACCAGATCAGCGATTTCGCCAGCAAGAGCTCTGCGGTCAATGATGGCGCGCTGATTGGGGAGGCGAATTGAGGTCACGCGTCTAAATGATCTTTCGCAAAGGTTGCTTTGACGGTGCGCTTATCAATTTTCTGAGTGCCAAGTCGCGGTAGATCATCAGCGCTTTGCCAAATTAAATCTTCATTCGGCACTTTGAACGGCGCGATTTTCGACAGCAGGAACTCGCGCAGATCGCTAGCGCTCATCGGCGCTGCACCTTCTCTTAGATGATAGACCGCAGCGGGGATTTCCCCCATCCGCTCATCCGGCACGCCGAAGACGGAGCATTCCGCAATGTCATCATGCGCGTAAATCGCTTCTTCCACTTCGATGCAGGAGATGTTCTCGCCGCCGCGAATGATAATGTCTTTCTTGCGGTCAACGATGAAGAGATAGCCGTCTTCATCGAGATAGCCGAGATCGCCGGTGCGGAAGAAACCATCGGAAGTGAAGGCCGCAGCGGTCGCCTCGTCATTCTTCCAATAGCCGCGGAAATTGGCGATGGTGCGAATGCAAACCTCATCCACCTCGCCTTGCGGGCGCGGATTGCCATCATTGTCGAGGATTTGCAGATCGACCATGGGCGCGCTGGCCTTGCCGGTTGAACCGGGCTTGGCGAGGTAATTCTCGTTGAAATTGCCGCAGCCAACCGCATTGGTTTCTGTGAGGCCATAGCCCAGCAGCGGGAACCCGCCCGGGAAGGCCTCTTTAATCTTGGTAACGTGATCTACGGGGCGCGGCGCGCCGCCCGCGGCAAAGCTCTTACACGCGGAAAGATCGTAATTGCCCAGGTTAGGATGTGTCGCAATCTCATAGCTCATCAGAGGAACGCCGACGAAGTAGGTCACTTTCTCCTTGTCCATCAATTGCAGTGCGGTTTCCGCATCCCATTTCGGCATCAGCACGAGCTTGCGCGCGATTGCGAAGGACTGGACGAAGAGCGGGATTTCGCCCGTTACATGGAACAGCGGCACGGCGACCAGAGCGCATGGCTGCGCGCTCAAATCCTCGCCTTGGCTTTCGAGGAGCAACTTGGCCATTGCGCTTTGCGCGACATAATTCATCACGCCGTGCACCACGCCGCGGTGATCAGACCAGGCCGCTTTCGAATTGCCGGTGGAGCCGGATGTATACAGAATCGTCGCAATATCATCGGGGCCGAGGCCGCCCAGCATTTGCATCGCCGTATCGCCAGCAGCCCAGATTTCGCTAAGGCCTTCGGCGGGTGAACAATCATGCTCAATCATGACCAGCTTTGCCGCATGATCTGTACCTTCAAGCCGCTTTGCCCGGCCAGCATCGGCGATAACCAGCTCGCATTCCGCCAGGCGAATACCGTAAGCCAGCTCATCGCCTGACCAAAAGCCATTGAGCAAGGTCGCGCAGCCGCCCGCCATGATAATGCCCATATAGGAGATCATCCAATTGGCTGAATTGCGCGCGGCGATACCAACCCGGTCGCCTTTTTTGACACCCTGTTTTGTCGCCAGACCATGTGCGACATGGGACGCGGCGGCATAGGCTTCACCGAAGCTCAGGCGGCAATCGCCATCCACGATGAAGGGCACATCTTTGTGCTCATTGCAGAAATGCGCAAAATAATGCGCCAGCGTTGGGGGCGCGGATTTAAACGAGGGAACCTGCACGCCGTAGCTTTCGACGGGCTCGGTTTCAAAGGGCATCCCCGGTTTAGTCAATTCGCCAATGATGTGATCGAGCGAGGTATCAAGTGCAGTTGGCATTTTGGTTTATTTCCTCTCCAATTCCCAGCGCGATTCTGGGCACAGTTCTCTGACCATTGCATGCTTTCATGCAGCGCAAACGCACACGCAGGCTTTCCCCAACAAACCTACTATGCCAAGAGCGGTTCCCAAGCGGTCGCTTGGACGGCCAATACCAAACATCTCTAAGAGGATATCCCAGTGCTGTCACTACTTGCTGCAACCGGCGCGGCTGAACCCATTCAATGGGCCAATCTGGGCCTGACGCCGGGCATTGATCTGGGTTTCTTCACCCTGCGCTGGTACTCGCTCGCCTATCTCGGCGGGATTGTTCTGGCCTTTTGGCATTTGTCCAAGATGCTTAAATCACACGGCGCGCCCATGGCTCAGCGGCATTCAGATGATCTATTCTTCTATTGCACGCTGGGCATCATCCTTGGCGGGCGCTTTGGCTATGCGCTGTTTTACAAGCCCGAGCTGTTTACCAGCCTCGAATTGTTCAAGCTGTGGACCGGCGGCATGAGCTTCCATGGCGGCGTACTGGGCGTGCTGCTCGCGATCACTTGGGTAACACGCAGAAACAATCTCAACTGGCTGCGCGTGTGCGATTATATCGCGGTGGGCGTGCCGTACGGCATGCTGTTCGGGCGGCTCGCGAATTTTGTCAATGGCGAGCTATATGGCCGTCCGGCCAACCCGGCGGATGTGCCATGGGCGATGGTCTTTCCATCGGATATTGATGGTTTGGCGCGTCACCCCAGCCAGCTCTATCAGGCTGGGCTTGAGGGCCTTGCCATGATGGTGATCATGCTGGCGCTGTTCTGGTTTACCAAGGCGCGCTACCGGCCCGGTCTGCTGGTTGGCATTTTCACTATCGGCATTGCGGCGGCGCGCTTTATCAATGAGTTTTTCCGCGAGCCGGATGCGCATCTGGCGCACCGCGTGGCGGAGACGGGCCTTAGCCAAGGGCAATGGCTGACTATTCCGATGATCGGGGTTGGGCTGATCGTGGTGGCCTATGCTCTGATGCGTAAACCCGCCACAGGATCCTCCGCCGCAGCGACATGAGCGAGGGCCAAGAAGCTGAGCCCAAAAGAGATTTAGGTGAGCGGTTTCGCCGCCTGATCCGCGCGCATGGGCCAATGTCTGTGTCGCGCTTTATGGGCGAGAGCAATGCGCATTATTATGCGAGCCGTGATCCGCTGGGCGCGCCTAATGATAGCGGCGAGACTGGTGGCGGCGATTTCATCACCGCGCCCGATATCAGCCAGATGTTCGGTGAATTTGTCGGCCTCTGGCTAACAGACATTTGGATGCGTGCAGGCGCGGCGAGCGATGCGGCCTATGTGGAGCTTGGCCCAGGTCGCGGCACTTTGGCGGTCGATGCGCTGCGGGCAATGGCGCCGCATGGCCTCACGCCCGCACCGCATCTGGTAGAAGGCTCACCGGTCTTACGCGATCTTCAGCGCGCGGCATTGCCCGCTGCGCAATTTCACGATGATACCCAAAACCTGCCCAAAAATGGCCCCCTTCTGATTGTCGCGAACGAATTTCTGGATGCCTTGCCGATCCGCCAATTGGTCAAGACGGCAAGCGGTTGGCGTGAGCGGCTCGTCGCGCTTGACGGCGAACACTTCCTTTATGCCGCTGGACCCAATCCGATGGATGCTGGTGTGCCTGAGATACACAATGCGCATCAAACCGGTACAGTGCTGGAGACGTGCCCTGCCGCCGCGGCGATTATGCAGGATCTTGCCGCGCGGCTGGCGAGGCAAGGCGGGGCGGCGCTGTTTATCGACTATGGTTATCTGACGCCGCAAACCGGCTCCACCTTGCAAGCGGTCCAAAGCCATCAAAAAATCGATGCGCTGGCCGCACCGGGCGAGGCTGATCTCACTGCGCATGTCGATTTTGCGACATTGGCGGAGATTGCGAGCGGCGCTGGGCTGCGCGTTCAGTCCGCGACGCAAGGCGAATGGCTGGAGGCTATGGGCATAGGTATGCGTGCGCAGGCTCTCGCGGCATCCGCGCCAGACCGCGCCGAGGAAATCGAAACTGCGCGCCAGCGCCTCGTCGCGCCTGAGCAGATGGGCGAGCTCTTCAAAGTTCTGGCCGTTACGTCGCAAGATTGGCCCGAGGGCGCGGGCTTCCCGCCAGAATAGCCTTCAGAAATGCGCAGTTCTGCAATGGTTCAGCAACCAAATGGCATTTGGCTTCGTATATCGGGGTGGGAAAGGAAATTTGAATGAGAAAATTGACTGCGTTCATCGCCCTTGGTGCCGCTTTTGCCGCAGCACCCTCCCACGCTGCTGACCCGATTACCGGCCGCTGGGTGACCCCTGAAAAAGATTCGGTGATCACCATTAGCAAATGCGGCGCGAGCTATTGCGGGAAACTGAGCAAATATCTGGTGCCCCCGGAAGGCGGCGTGGATCAGCGCGATGTGAATAATCCCAACGCCAATCTGCGTAAGCGCAAGCTGCTGGGTATCTCCTTGCTGACTGGCTTCAAGGCCGAGAAAGACCGCTGGCGCGGCAAGATTTACGACCCGCGCAATGGCAAGACCTATAAGTCATTTCTTAAGCGCAAGAGTACGGGCGTTTTGGAAGTGAAGGGGTGCGTTGGCCCGTTCTGTCAGAGCCAGAATTGGACGCGAGCTAAGTGAGCTAGTTGCGGTCCAGCCACCCGCGCTCTACTCAAACCGTTTAACCTGGAATGGTCCGGCGAGCGGCTAGCGAGCCGCAAGAGCGGAGTCGTAAGACGGCCACTAGGCCACCGCGCGCCCGCTGGCCCGAAAGGGCCGAGGATATCGCAGCACGGAGGTGCTGCGGAAAACAAAAAACTAAAGCCCGACCAGCTCCGCCAGCATCTTCGCTGCCTCGTCTGGGGTTAATTTGTCCTCGTCTCGATCAACCGCGAAATTGGCTTCGCGCATTGCGGCTACGTCAATTGCTCCAATAAGCGGCGTCAGCTCGGCAGTCAGCGCGGCGTCCTCGCGGGCATCGGGGCTGAGCATCAGGATCGCATCATAGCTGGGCAGCGCTTCCAGCGGGTCCTCCAGAATGACCAGATCATCCGCTGCAATTCGCCCATCTGAAGTATAAGCGCCGATCACATCGGCATCGCCGGATTTGAGCGCATTATACATAAAGGTCGGAGAGAAGGTGCGCTCCTGCGCAAACCGAAAGCCGTAAGCATCGCGCACGCTAATCCACTCGGGCCGCTCAAAAAATTCAGGGTCACCGCCCACGGTCATGCCCGGCGCGACTGATGCCAGATCAGTGAGTGAGGTGAGCCCGCGTGCCTCAGCTGAGGTGCGAGGCATTGCGAAACCATAGGCGTTTTCAAACCCCAGCCTGCCCATCACCAGCGTGCCGCTAGTTTCCTCTTCCCAGCCCACAATCTCCGCATACATCGCCCCGCGGCCCGGATTTTCGGTGCGCTTCATTGAATTGGTCCAGATCGTTCCGGTGTAATCAACCAGAATATCGATCCCATTGCTGGTGAGTGCATTATGCGCCACCGCCGAGCCAAGCCCGTCGCGGTACTCAACGTCGTAGCCTGCCTTTTCCAGCCGCTGTCCGATTAGCCGGGCAAGGATGAACTGCTCGGAAAAACCCTTAGCGCCGATGACGATTCGGTCTTCACCATCCCGCCCGGAGTTCTGCGCCCAGAAGGCGGCCCCGATACCCAGCAGAACCGCTACCGCTCCGACCAACCAAAGTGCCCTCTTGCGCTGCGCAAAGCCGCGCTCAATTATGCCGAGCAGCCCGTCAGCAATCAGCGCAAGGCCGGCGCTGGCGATACACCCTGCCAGCACCAGCTCCCAGTTTTGCGTTTGCAATCCGGCGAAAATCGGATCGCCAAGGCTGGGCTGACCAATTGTGGTGCTCAGCGTCGCCGCGCCAATCGTCCATACTGCAGCGGTGCGAATCCCAGCCATGATGTAAGGCGCAGAAAGCGGGGCTTCGACCAGCCGCAGTTTCTGCCACCCGCTCATGCCGATCCCGTCAGCCGCCTCGATAACGCCGGGGTCAAGATTTGCCTGAGCCGTCACGGCATTGCGCAAGATCGGCAGCAAGGCATAGAGCGCCAGTGCGAGCAAAGCGGGGAGAAAGCCCAGCGTGGGCAACCCCTCGCCAAACACTGCACGCAAAGACAAAAGCACGGGGAAGAACAGCGCGAGCAAAGCCAGCGCTGGGATGGTTTGGACAAGGCTCGCAAAGCCAAGCGCGACGCGCGCGACCGGCGGAGAACGGCTCGCCCAGACTGCCAGTGGAAGACCAACCAACAGCCCCAAACCAATCGCCGATGCAGCGAGCAGAACATGCGCCGCCAGCTGATCGCCTAGCCCCAACAAAGTGTTCCAAAGCCCGCTCATAAAGGGGCGCTCAATTTAGCCAGTTCCGCTAGCCGTTTGGCTTGATCACGCGGCACTGCCACCAGCTCCTGCGCAACTTCGCCGCCTGCTCCTTCGAGCAGCGCCTGAGGCGTTTCATCGGCGACGATCTGCCCCGCATCCATCACCAGAACTCGGTCCGCGAGCAGCAAGGCCTCCGCCATGTCATGCGTCACCATAATTGTGGTGAGTGCGAGCTCGTCATGCAGCCCGCGCACCCGCAGGCCCAACGCATCGCGCGTGATCGGGTCAAGCGCGCCAAAGGGCTCGTCCATGAGCAAAAGCTGGGGGCTGTTTGCCAAGGCACGCGCCACCCCAACCCGCTGGCGCTGACCGCCCGACAGCGCATCGGGGAAGCGCGTTCGCATTGACGGCTCAAGCTCAACCAATTCCAGCAATTGCACTACACGCTCTGGCGGTATTGGCTCGCCGGACAAGCGCGGGCCAATCGCGATATTCTCCGCCACGCTCATATGCGGAAAAAGGCCGATACCCTGAAACACATAGCCAATGCGTCGGCGCAGCTCTGTAAGCTGCTGTTTGGCCACGTCCATCTCGCCGAAATGCACAGTACCGCCGCTCGGGATAACCAGGCGATTGATCGTTTTGAGAAGTGTCGATTTGCCAGATCCGGAGGCACCGACCAGTGCCACGAATTCGCCGGCTTCGATGGTACGCGAGACACCGCTAAGCGCTTTAACGGAGCCATAATTGCGGGCGACATCGCGAAATTCGAGAGTCACGAAGTGGGCGCCGCCGCGCTTAGCCTATCCTCAGGAATGGCGATGGTTACCACGATGCCGCTCTCGCCAAATTCGCGGGTAAAAGTTCCGCCCAATTGGCTGGTAATCGACATGCGCAGCAAGGTTGAACCAAAGCCAGTGGGTTGGACGCCTTCGGCAGGCGGTTCAACGTTAGAAAATTCGCGCCAGACAATTTTGATGACGGCTTTGTCGTCCTCCCGCTCGCGCGCAATATCGACCGTAATCCGCCCCTTACCATCCGACAATGCGCCATACTTCGCGGAATTGGTGGCAAGCTCATGAATGACCAAAGCCATTGGCGTCGTCGCGCTGGCCAGAAGTGGCAGATCAACTCCTGCTAATTCGCTTCGCAAAGCCCCTCTATACTCATAGGGCGCGAGCAATTCTTTGATCAGCGCATGCAATTGATCGGCCATCGGCTCGCCGTCTGGGCGCACATAATCATGCGCTGTGTTGAGCGTTTGAATGGTTTCAGCGAGTTCGTCTGCAAAGTCTGACACATCGTTGCGCCCGCGCGCCCGAATAGCAATCAGGCCAGAGACAACCGCGAAGATGTTCTTCATCCGGTGGGATAATTCTTGCGCTAGTAGCTCGCGCTTTTCCGCTTCGCGATAGCGGTCATCAATGTCAGTAATTGTGCCAAACCAACGCGCCGTGCTTGGGTCATCGGTTGATGGTACGGCGCGCGACAAAACCCAGCGATAGCTGCCATTGGCCTGGCGCAGGCGCCATTCGTCCTCGAAATCTGAGGTCCTTTCAATGGCCGCGCCAAACTTCGCCCAACTCGCTTCAAAATCCTCAGGATGAATGAACTTACGCCAGTCATCGACCTCTTTGGGTGAGGGGCTGCCCGTCACTTCTCGCCAGCGGGCGTTAAAATGCGTGAATTCCGGGCCGGGATCAGCGGACCAGGCGATGTCCGGAACGCTATCGAGCATAAAGCGCAGCTGGCTTTCTTCGTCCTGGGCTTCCTGCGTGGCCATGCAGGCGCTCTTACACAAAACCGCGCGGGGAACAAATTGCGTATCAATGCCGGGCTGGCTTAATGGCGCTGGGGCGCGAATTCAGTAGTTTGCGCATGCCGGGCACGCTGGTATGGGCTTGGGTCATAGTGAGCACTTCAGGAGAGAGCATGCGCGCGACCCCCGATTTCGATTTTCAGCTTGGCGAAAGTGCGGAGATGATCCGCGAGAGTGTTGGCCGCTTTGCCGATGAACAGATCGCCCCTTTGGCCGAGAAGATTGACCGTGAGGATTATTTTCCGCGCGATGAACTTTGGGCGCAGATGGGCGAGCTGGGCCTGCATGGGATCACCGTTGAAGAGAAAGATGGCGGGCTGGGCCTTGGTTATCTGGAGCATGTGATTGCGGTGGAAGAAGTGAGCCGGGCTAGCGCATCGCTGGGCCTGTCTTACGGCGCGCATTCAAATCTATGCCTCAATCAAATCCGCCGCTGGGGCTCGCCTGAGCAGAAGGCGAAGTATCTGCCCGGCCTAATTTCGGGCGACCATGTCGGCAGCCTCGCCATGTCAGAGGCTGGCGCTGGGTCGGATGTCGTCTCGATGAAGCTCAAGGCCGACGCGGTGCAGGGCGGATATGTGCTCAATGGCACCAAGTTCTGGATCACCAATGCGCCGCATGCAGACACGCTGGTTGTCTATGCCAAGACCGACGGCAGCGCCGGGTCACGCGGGATCACTGCTTTCCTGATCGAGAAAGACATGCCCGGCTTTTCCATCGGTCAAAAGATCGAGAAAGTCGGCATGCGCGGCTCGCCCACGGCAGAGCTGGTGTTTGACGATTGCGAAGTGCCCGAGGACAATGTGATGGGGCCACTGAACGGCGGGGTTGGCGTGCTGATGAGCGGGCTAGATTATGAGCGCGTGGTGCTCGCGGGATTGCAGCTGGGCATTATGCAGGCGTGCCTCGATTGCGTGATCCCGTATCTTCGCGAGCGTAAGCAATTCGGCAAACCCATCGGCAGCTTCCAGCTGATGCAGGCGAAGGTCGCGGATATGTATGTCGCGCTGCAATCGGCGCGCGCTTACACTTATGCGGTGGCCAAAGCGTGCGATGCGGGCCAAACCACACGCTTTGATGCAGCGGGTGTTATCCTGCTGTCGAGCGAAAACGCCTTCCGCGTGGCGGCAGAAAGTGTGCAGGCGCTGGGCGGGGCGGGCTATACGCTCGATTGGCCGGTGGAGCGCTATATGCGCGATGCGAAGCTGCTCGATATTGGCGCAGGCACAAATGAGATCAGGCGGATGTTGATTGGGCGAGAGCTGATCGGGGCTGCGGGGTGACTATGGCTCAGTTCCGCGCCTTCCGCGCTCAGGCGTTCCACTACATGATGCGCAGCCATGATAGTGTTCCCAAAGAGCCTATCGACCATCCGGCTGCTTGGGACGCTCAAGCCATGCGCGAGGCGCCAGAATGCTGGCAATACGCGCTGAGCGATGCCGATATTGCCGAGCTTGAGGCAGCACTCGAAGCAAGTGCAGCTCTTCCGATAGAGGAGATTTCGCGCTCCAGCTTTCCCCTGACTGGTCTCAGCGAACGAATTAAGGACTGGAAAGCGATTCTGCACGACGGTCGCGGATTTGTGCTGGTGACGGGGCTACCAGTCGAACGATGGGGTGAGGTGCAATCCTCGCGCGCTTACTGGGCTCTTGGCCATCATCTAGGCGTGCCGGGAGCACAAAACCCGCAAGGCGAATTGCTCGGTCACGTCCGCGACTACGGTGAAGAGAGCGCAGATCCCAATGTTCGCCGTTACCGGACCGCAGGTGACATCGCTTTCCACTGCGATGCAGCGGACGTTGTTGGGCTCTTGTGCCTGCATCCGGCGAAGAAGGGCGGCGAGAGCCGCATCGCTTCCTCAATTTCTATCTTCAACCGGCTGCAACGAGATGAGCCGGAACTGTCCGCAAGGCTTTTTGAGCCCGTTTTGCTCGACCGCAGAGGTGAGCACTCAGCGGAAGAATCGCCCGTGTTTCCCATTCAGCCCGCTTGCTATTCGGGCGGTGTCCTCAGGACTTTCTGGCACTCAGAATATTTCCGATCAGCCTACCAACATGATGGTATTCCGCCGATAGACGATGCGGGCAAAACGCTGCTCGATCGCTACGAGGCATTGGCCATGGATTCCGAGTTTCATCTCGACATGGAGCTGAAAGCGGGAGACATGCAATTCATTTCCAATCACTTCACTGTCCATTCCCGAACAGCCTATGAGGATTGGGCCGAAGGCGGAAAGGCCCGTCACTTGCTGCGCCTCTGGCTGAGCCTGGAGGAAGCACAATGACCGCACCCGTCCTGACCTCTAAACTCGACCGCGAAGCGCCTGACGCAAAGGCACGGGCGGAGCACAATAGAGGCCTCGCCGAGGACCTGCGCGCTATTGTTGCTGAAACGAGCCTAGGCGGCCCAGAGCGGAGCAGAGAGCGGCACACAGGGCGCGGAAAGCTGCTTCCGCGAGAACGGGTGGAACGTCTGCTCGATCCCGGATCGCCCTTCCTCGAGATCGGACAACTCGCCGCCAACGGCATGTATGAAGGCGACATCAACGGTGCTTCGCTGATTGCCGGGATTGGCCGCGTTTCGGGCCGTCAGGTGATGATCGTGTGCAACGATGCGACTGTTAAGGGCGGCACCTATTATCCGATGACAGTCAAAAAGCATTTGCGCGCGCAGGAAATCGCGCAGGAGAACCGTTTGCCCTGCATCTATCTGGTCGATTCAGGCGGCGCGAATTTGCCGCATCAGGCCGAGGTATTCCCTGACCGCGATCACTTTGGCCGTATCTTCTTCAACCAAGCCAACATGAGCGCGCTCGGCATCCCGCAAATCGCCTGCGTCATGGGCAGCTGCACCGCGGGCGGGGCCTATGTGCCTGCCATGTCAGACGAGACGGTGATTGTGCGGGGTCAGGGCACGATCTTCCTTGCTGGTCCTCCCTTGGTAAAGGCCGCGACGGGTGAGGAAATCAGCGCAGAGGATCTGGGCGGCGGCGATCTGCACGCCAAGAAATCGGGCGTGGTTGATCACCTCGCGGAGAATGACGAGCATGCGTTGACGATAGTGCGCGATATCGTCTCGCATCTGGGCGAGAATACCGGCGTGGCGGCGAATATTGCGACCAAAGACCCGCGCCCGCCGAAATTCGACGCCGATGATCTGTATGCGCTGGTGCCCGAGGATGTTCGCGCGCCTTACGATGTCAAAGAAGTGATCGCGCGGCTCGTCGACGGCAGTGAGTTCCACGAATTCAAAGCGCAATATGGCAGCACGCTTGTGTGCGGTTTCGCCCATATATGGGGCATGCCGGTCGCGATCCTCGCCAATAATGGCGTGCTGTTTTCAGAAAGCGCGCAAAAGGGTGCGCACTTTATTGAACTGGCGCAGCAACGCCGCATCCCTCTGCTGTTCTTGCAGAATATCTCCGGCTTTATGGTCGGCGGAAAATATGAGGCGGAAGGCATTGCGAAACACGGCGCCAAGCTGGTGACGGCGGTTGCGACCGCGACGGTGCCCAAGATCACCGTGGTGATCGGCGGATCATTTGGGGCAGGCAATTATGGCATGTGCGGGCGGGCTTACTCCCCGCGCTTCCTGTTCACATGGCCCAATGCGCGGATTAGTGTGATGGGCGGCGAGCAGGCCGCATCTGTCCTAGCGACGGTCCACCGCGACGCGGACAGCTGGAGCGAAGAAGAAGCCGAGGCATTCAAGTCCCCAATCCGCCAGAAATACGAAGACGAAGGCAACCCCTATTACGCGACCGCGCGGCTATGGGATGACGGCGTGATCGACCCCGTCCAAACGCGTGATGTGCTGGGGCTGGCCTTTGCGGCGACTTTGGAAGCGCCAATACCAGAACGCCCCAACTTCGGTGTGTTCAGGATGTGATGTTTGAAGCCATCGCTGTTTCCCTTGCGTAACTACTCCCCACGACGCACATAGTGCATGGGGAGATAACGCTTTGCAGCATAACGAAACTCGCAATGTCACTTTATTGTCGCGGATAGCGAACCGGATCATCCTGTTCTTCTATTGGCAGAGGGGCTGGACAATCGTCGAGCGTTTTCCGACGGAAGTGAAGAAATGCGTGATTGCGGGCGCGCCGCACACCTCGAACTGGGACTTCGTGTTTTTTGCCGGAGCCACGAAGGAAGAGAAAGTGCAGCCCAACTTCATGGGCAAGCACACGCTGTTCCAGGGCATGATGCGAAATTTCATGCTCGACATGGGCGGTATTGGTGTTGATCGCAGCAAAGCGGGCGGGACAATCCAGCAGCTGAAGGAAGAATTTGCAAAGCGGACCGAGCTCAACCTGGTGATGGCGTGTGAGGGCACGCGCAAGTCCGATGGCAAGTGGAAATCGGGCTTTTACAATATTGCCAAGGCGGCGGGTGTGCCCATCGTGCTTGCCTATGCCGACAATGCCAAGCGCACTATTGGTTTTAGTCAGCCAATCATACCCAGCGGGAATTACGGCGAGGATCTGCTCAAGATAGCGCAGTGGTTTCGTTCGAAAATACCGGATCTTGAACGGTACAAGGTTTTGGAGCAGCAGGCGCGCGATATCATTGCGGGCAAGAACGAGTTCTGACTCGGGGCGAGTTATTTGACGTAGGGCGAATTATTTCCGGCTCACGTCTTTAATCGGGCCGCTCGCATACTTACCTCGCCTAGTGTCGTCAAAGAAGCTGGGAGGCGCGCGTGACCGCCGCAGATACAAAAGCGTTGAGGGAAGAACTCACTGTTCTGGCGATGAAGCTGGTCGAACGCGATGGCAAGGAGATTGACCGGACTCTGCTCGCTAGCGAGGCGGGTTTGTCGCGTGCTCGGGTTGAGGCGATATTCCCGGAGGCCGATGATCTCTTCGATGCGATTGTTGAGCTGTGGTATGCTGATGACGTTCAAATCATGGAGCAGGCGGTCGCTTCAAATCTACCGATCCAGCGCAAATTTTACGAGTTCTTCGCTCAGCGTTTTGTGAAAGAGCGCGCGCGTTACCTCAAGGATCCGGCCCTGTTTGCGCTATATTGTGAGCTGGGCACCGAGCGATTTGAGCAAGTGCGCGGCTATATCGATTTGGCTGATCACTATTTGTCAGAATTGATCGCGCAGGCCCAGGACGAGGGCTATTTCGGAGGTTTGGAGATTGGCCAGACCCTGTCGCTGATCAACCAGATGCTGAGCTGCTATACCTCACCGCAAATGATGATGATCATTGAGCCGCGTTTGGCCGAGGAGAAGCTGGCGGCTATTATCGATACAGCTTTTGCGGGTCTCTCGAGCGAGGTTGGCACATGCCAAGGCGTCTCAGGGATTAGCGCTGCTTAACGTGTCTCTGCGCGGCGCGCATCCTCATCGCTGATGAGAAAGTGCGTATTTCAAGCTTGCTCCAATCATAAGCCCGGCCAAAGCGATAATCGCCAGCGCCCAAAACCAATGCGGCAAAAGCAAGCTCGCCTCGATCGCGCCGGTATCCGATAGCATGGTCTGCCCGCCAATGCGGGCTTGCTCGGTAAACAGGTAATCCCATTGCTGGAACATGCTGAGCGCACCAAGCACACCAAGAAATTGTAGGGTGAAGCGCGTCCAATAATTGCTTGCGCGCTGCGCAATCGCGAGCAGGGCCAAGGCAACCAGCGGCAAGACCGACAGCCCCGTCCAGCTGCGCACCCAGATGACGACTGAGAGAATCAGCAATCCAGCCAGCGCATACAGCGCCGGGCGCCAGAATTTGCGGCGTGCGCTTGCCAAGATCAGCAGCGATCCGAAAACTGCCGGGGCCAACGGCCCGCCAGCAGCAACAGCAGCGCGCTTCAACGCTCCCGGATCACCAGGATACAGGCTTTCGGCATAGCCTGATCCATTTGATAAGATCACCAGCCTTTGAAAATCGAAACCAAGCGCCATCGCGGTGAGCCCATGGCCCATTTCGTGAAACCAGGTGGTGAGGATGGTGAAGGGGTAAATGAGGTAATTGCCAAGCGGCAAGGACGGCAGCGCGATCACCAGAAAGCCCGCCAAGATGAGCCTGCCGACCTGCTCCGCTTGAGAGCCGGGGGCGACCATGGACCTCACTTTGAGGGCTCTTGAGGCGGTCCCTCGGCCTCTTTCTCATCCGTATCTGAAGTTAGCATAGCTCGGTCCGCACGTTGCTCGCGCAGGATTGACCAGCTCGCCAAAAATAGTCCCGCGACGAGCGGCCCAAGCACCACCCCAGAAAGGCCCACCGCGGCAATCCCGCCAAGCGTCGTGAGCAGGATGATCCAGTCGGGAATGCCGGTATCGCGGCCGACCAATATCGGGCGCAGGACATTGTCAGCCATGCCGATAATCAGCGCGCCCGATCCAAATACAAACACCCCTTGCCAAATCTCGCCCACTGCCAGCAGGTAAATCGCGGCGGGTAGCCATACCAAGGCGGTGCCGACAGCGGGTAACAGCGACAAGATCGCCATGACCACGCCGAACAGAATTGCTGACGGGATCCCGGCAATCCAGAACGTCGTCGCGCCCAGAACCCCTTGTACAACGCCGACAACCAAAGAGCCTTTGATGGTGGCGCGCACAATCGAGAGGAAGCGGTCGGCCAGCCGGTCAGCAATATCGCGCTCTACCGGCAGGCTGGAAAGCACCGTCTCGCTGATCGCCTTGCCATCGCGTAGCAGAAAATAAGTGACATATAGGCCAAGGCCAAAGGACAAGAAAAAGCCGAGCGCACCGCCGCCCACAGCCACCGCTTGCTGTGCGATCAGTCCGGCGCTTTCGCCGATGATTTCTTGCAGGCGGTCTTGCACGACCGAGATATTGGTCCAGCCTGAACTGTCGAGGGCACTGCGAATATTGGCGGGTAGGGCGTTGTAAACCGTGTCGAACCAGGCGGCGATATCGATCCGCCCTTCCTGAAAGGCGATGACCACGCTGGCCGCTTCTTCAGCAACCAACCCGCCGATAAACATGGCAGGCAGCAGCACAGCGAAGAAGATGATCAGCAGCGATATAATGGCCGCAGGGTTTGTGCGTCCGCCCACGCGTGCTTTAACGCCCTGAAAGAGCGGCTGGAACATAATCGCAGCGAGCGCGGACCACAGGATCGGACTGGCGAAAGGCCAGACAATCACTGCGAGCATGAGCGTGACCACGGCCAGCAACAAGAAGAAGCTGGATTGTTCGAGCGTGTGCTTCTCGGGCGAACTTAGCATCGCACCTACCTATAGCAGTAAGACAGCGGCGTCACTACACATCGAGATTTGCGACATTCAGAGCGTTATCCTGAATGAACTCGCGGCGCGGCTCGACCACATCGCCCATCAGGCGGGTGAAGATCTCGTCCGTCACATCCGCATCTTCGACCTTCACTTGGAGCAGGCTGCGGTGATCCGGATCAAGCGTCGTCTCCCACAATTGCTCAGGGTTCATCTCGCCCAGACCCTTGTAGCGAGCGATAGACAGGCCCTTACTGCCCGCTGCCAGAACTTTACCGAGCAATTCGGTCGGCCGGAAAATCGTGTCGTCAGTGATCGTCTCGACCACGTCTTCACCATCTTCGTCAGCGCTGCCAGTGTCGCTCTCATCTTGCGGATCGGCTGCTGCGGACACTCTCACCAAACGTGCGGCCTGCGCGAACACTTCGGCGTGTTCGGACGTCAGCGAATGCAGCTTTCGCGCCTCCGCGCTGTCGAAAAATGCAGGCTCAATCTCATGCACATCGGTCACCCCGCGCCAACGCCGGTGAAATTGCATGGCTCCATTGCTGGCGGTTTCGACCGACCAGTGGGCTTCAGAATCATGAGCGGCCAGACGCTGCGCCGCTAGGGCGAGTGCGCCTTCGCGCTGCTGAGCCGTAAGGTTTGAGTCAAGCGCGCCCGACAGGGCCATTTGCTCGATGATTTCGCTGTTATATTTGCGCGGAACAAAGGCCAGCAGATTGCGAATGCGCAGGGCATGATCAACCAGTGCGCGCAATTCTGCGCCGCTGCGTGCGCCGCCAGAAGTCTCCAGCACGCGGCCTTGCAAGCCCGCCTCAACCAGATAGCGGTCGAGGGCGGCCTGATCTTTTAAGTAAACTTCGCTGCGTCCCTTGGCCACTTTGTAAAGTGGTGGCTGGGCGATGAAGAGGTGCCCTGCTTTGACGATTTCAGGCATTTGCCGATGGAAGAATGTCAGCAGCAGCGTACGGATGTGCGCGCCGTCGACATCAGCATCGGTCATGATCACGACCTTGTGATACCGCAATTTTTCTAGATCAAACTCATCGCGAAGGCCTGTGCCCATCGCCTGGATCAGCGTGCCGACTTCTTTTGACGAAATGATCCGGTCAAACCGCGCGCGCTCTACATTTAGGATCTTACCCTTCAGCGGCAGGATCGCTTGATATTGGCTGTCTCGCCCGTTTTTGGCAGATCCACCCGCAGAATCGCCTTCCACCAGAAAGAGCTCGCTCTTCGCCGGGTCGCGCTCGCGGCAATCCGACAGCTTGCCCGGCAGGCTGGCGACACTCATCGCGCCCTTGCGGCTCATCTCGCGCGCACGTTTAGCGGCTTCACGAGCTGCGGCGGCATCGATGACTTTCTGAATGATCGCTTTGGATTCTGCTGGATTTTCCTCCAGCCACTCGGTCATCTTCTCGCCCATCAGGCTTTCGAGCGGTTGGCGCACTTCGGAGCTGACCAGCTTGTCTTTTGTCTGCGAGCTAAATTTCGGATCGGGCAGCTTCACGCTGACAATCGCGGTCAGCCCTTCCCGCATGTCCTCACCTGAAAGGCTGACTTTTTCTTTCTTCATCAGCCCGGAACTGGCCGCATAATTGTTGAGCGTCCGGGTCAGCGCCGCGCGGAATGCGGCAAGGTGTGTGCCGCCATCGCGCTGCGGGATGTTGTTCGTGAAGGTGAGGACGTTCTCGTAATAGCTGTCGTTCCACTCCAGCGCGACATCAATGCCAATGCCTTCTTTCTCTGCGCTCACAGAGATCGGGTCGGCCAGCAGCGCCTGCTTGTTACGGTCGAGATAGCGCACAAATGCAGCGATCCCGCCCTCGTAAAACAGATCATGTTCGGCCGCTTCCTCGCCGCGTCTGTCGCGCAGCAAAATGCGCACGCCGGAATTGAGGAAGGCTAGTTCGCGGTAGCGATGCTCGAGCTTTTCAAAATCAAACTCCGTGACGTTTTTGAACGTGTCGTGGCTCGCCATAAAGGTCACGCGCGTGCCCTTCTTAAAGCCATTCTCATCAGGGTTCTGCTCGACCTTGGGCGCGTCACCTTTGATTTCGAGCGAACCCACCGCCTCGCCGTCCTCAAAGCGCATCCAATGCGTCTTGCCATCGCGCCAGATTTCCAGCTCAAGCCATTGTGATAGCGCATTGACCACTGACACGCCCACACCGTGCAGGCCGCCCGAGACCTTGTAAGCATTGTCATCTGAGGTGTTTTCAAACTTACCGCCTGCGTGCAACTGAGTCATGATGACTTCGGCGGCGGAAACGCCCTCTTCCTTGTGCATGCCGACCGGAATACCGCGGCCATTGTCTTCAACCGAGACGCTGCCGTCGGGGTTGAGTTCGATCAAAACGAGATCACAGTGCCCCGCTAGCGCCTCGTCAATGGCATTGTCCGACACTTCAAACACCATGTGATGCAGGCCCGAGCCATCATCGGTATCGCCGATATACATGCCAGGGCGTTTGCGCACCGCATCAAGGCCTTTCAAAACCTTGATCGAATCTGCGCCATATTCGCCCTGCATTTTTTCGGGCTGTGAGCTGTTTTCAGCGTTGTTTTGAGTGTTCTCGTCCATCTTCACTATATAGGCGCTTGCGAACCGATTCCCAAGCGTGGCGGGGCCTCAGAGTGCCTTTTTCCACCGGCTAAACCACCCGATCTGCGGCTTGGACGAAGGAGTGCCACGAAAATCATTGACCATGCATTCGATATAATATTAGTTAGCTAACTACATTGAGAATCGGAGATGAGTTATGAACGTGTTGTCGCGGCGGAGAATTCTGACGGTTGGGCTGGGCGGAGCTGGGCTAATTGCGGTTGGCGGCGTTTGGCGAGCCACGCGGCTACCGCAAACTGCATTTGACCCTTGGGAGCTAGATGCAACTCCGCCGCAAGACGCGCGCCTCGACGCATTTCGCCATGCTATCCTTGCGCCCAATCCGCATAATCGGCAGCCATGGACCATCCGATTGGAGGGCGAGCGCCGCGCGGTTATTGGTGTCGATCTCGACAGGCGTCTCCCAGACACTGACCCTTTCGACCGGCAAATAACAATCGGCTTCGGCGCGTTCCTGGAAACTGCGCGGATCGCAGCGTCCAAGCGCGGTTATGCTATGGAGATTGAGCCCTTTCCGGAAGGCCATGATGATCAGACATTGGATGCAAGACCCATTGCAGCGCTTACTTTTACCGGCGATCCTGATCTTGAGCCTGACCCTTTGCACGCGCAGATTATCAGGCGCCGCTCAAACAAAGAAGAATATGATCTGACGCGCCAAGTATCCTCCGGTGATCTGACTCAAGTGATCGCTGATGGAGGCGAATATACGCTTGATCCCAATACTCTCGCGGCGCTCCAAGCGGAGATTGTCTCCGCCATCCAGACCGAAATGAACACGCCTGCGGCCAATATGGAAAGTGTCGAGCTGATGCGGATTGGCCATGAAGAGGTAGACGCAAATCCAGACGGCATAGAGCTGCATGGCCCGATGATTGAGGCTGGCAAGCTAGCTGGCATGATTAATCGCGAAGAATTAGCCGATCCAACCAGCAGCGCATTCCAACAAGGGGTCAAGATGATGAGCAGAATATATGGCTCAATCCCAGCGCTGATCTGGATCAAAACACCGGCCAACACCCGCTTCGATCAGCTTGAGGCAGGCCGTCAATATGTCCGCGCAAACTTGCAAGCGACCGCGCTCGGCCTTGGGATGCATCCGATGAGCCAAAGCCTTCAGGAATATGCCGAGGTCCAGCCCATGTTTGCTGAAGTTCAGGCCTTAACTGGCGTCATGCCGGGCGAGCGGCTTCAGATGCTCGCCCGCGTTGGGTATGGGCCAGAGACTGGCCCGACGCCGCGTTGGCCGCTACAGTCTCGCCTTGTATGAGCGCGAATGAACCCATTTCCTATCAGGTTTTCAATGAGATCGGCATCATTGACCAGCTTGCAAGTCATGCGTTCACGCAGAGTTTACCGCGCGATATGACGATTGCACAATTCGGAATTCTCAACCATTTCGTCCGGCTGGGGCATGAGTTTAGTACCCCGGCTCAGCTCGCCTCGGCGTTCCAAGTTTCGCGCCCAACCATGTCGAACACACTTGCGCGGCTGGAGCGGTCTGGCCTCATCACACTTGTTCCAGCGCCGGATGATGGGCGGGCGAAGCATGTTTCGATAACGGATGCGGGCCGCGCGATGCGGGATACTTGCATTCAGCGTTTGGCTGAGCCGCTGGCAGAGCTTGACCGCGAAGTGCCGGCAGAGCTCTTTGAAGAGCTGCTTCCTCTTTTGGCTAAACTGCGGATGATACTTGACGCAATGCGTGACTGATGTTGCCCACTTAGGTGGACGGCAGAGAGAGTAGCTGGGGTTAGTCCCAGCCTTCGCTATGTGCTTAAGCCGCCATGTCCTTAGGAGAGCTATCCCCCAGATCGCTATCGCCGGTCGCGCTGCCGATCGTGCCCAAAAATTCAGCCGCCTTAGCTTGGAGAGCCAAAGCTTGGCGTTCGAGATCGCTTGCGGATTTGCGCATTCGGTCTGTCGATTTGCCGGCGATCGACGCGGCATGTTCAACTTCGCCGAGGGACCGGGAAATTCTGTCAGAATTGCTCGCTGCGGTATCGATGTTCTGTGCGAGATCTCTACCGGTCATAGCCTGCTGATCGACCGCAGAGGCAATCGAGACAGAAGAACCTTCGACCTTTTCAATCTGGCTGACGACATTTTGAAGCGCGGCAACGCTACTTTGTGTCGAGCCTTGGATCGCGGCAATTTTTGCTGCGACCTGCTGCGTCGCGTCACCCGTTTGAGCCGCAAGCTCTTTGACTTCTGAAGCCACCACCGCAAAGCCCCGGCCCGCTTCGCCGCCACGCGCGGCCTCGATCGAGGCATTCAATGCGAGCAGGTTTGTTCGCTGAGCGATGGATTGGATCAGCTCGACGATTTCACCGATTTCTGTTGCATGCAAAGACAGGTGATCAATCGTCTCATTGGCCCCATAAGCGATAGTCCCGGCCTCGCGCGCCATTTCTGCTGAATAGCTCGCCTGTTTGCTGATCTCTTCGATTGAGAGCGAAAATTCGTCGCTGGCGGCCGCCGCAGCAGAAACCACTACGGAGGTCTCTTCCATCGCATCATTTGAGTTGGAGATGGAGGACTTAGCCTGTTGGGTGCCAGCTGCCATCGCTGTGGCACTTTCCGACAGTGCGGCGACGTCTGAAGCCATAGCGTCAACTGCCTCACCAACACTTTTAGTGAATTCGTCGGAGACGCGTCGAAGGGTCTCTACCCTCGCTTCTCGTGCTTTGCTGCGCTCTTCAGCGAGGTCCTTCTGGTGCGCTGCCTCGCGCCGCGTGGTGTCACGGAAAACTGCCAATGCACGGGCCAATGCGCCAATTTCGTCTTCGCGATGGCGTCCAGGAATGTTCGTTTGCGTATTGCCTGCCGCAAGCTCTTCTGATGCCTCAGTGACCTGCTCGATCATACCAGAAACGTCTCGGACAACCTTATGTCCAAACCATAGCGCAAGTGCTGGAACGATGATTATTAGTAGGCCAAAGAAAGTCGCCGCTTTAAAAATTGTCGCGAACAGCTCTTCGGTCTGCTGCTCAGTTTCTGAAGAAATGCCAGTTGAGAGGCCGTAAAGCTGCTCTGCCAAGAGCTTCATCTCCGAGCGGAGCTCACGTGCGGCGTTGCGCGCCGTATCGCTTGCGGAGTTGTTCGCGGAGAGGGCCAAGACTTGCTGCTTGTTCTCAATTCCTTGCTCTTCCAGTTCCAAAGCTCTCGTGCGAAGTTCGAACGAAAGGCTTGCCTCTTGTCCTATTGCTTCTGTGAGCAAATCGCTCGCTTTGATGAAATGCTCTTGGCTTTCACTCAGCGCTTGGCCTCCAGCGCCATTGATGAAATCTCCGAGATCGGATTGCGCTCTAGTGATCTCCACATTCGCTTGAGAGATTTTGAGGTCGATTGACTGGTTTTGCCGCGTCTTTTCGCCCTGACTGGTGAAATAGATACTTCCTACCAAGAGCGCGCCGACGATCAGCCAGAGCAATAGCGTGCTGCCTATGATTGCCCAGCGGACCTTTCTTCCAACACTCTGGCGCTCAAGCCAAGTCACGTCTTCTTCGGGCGCAGAAGATGGCACATCCGCCGGTGTGAAATCATGAGCTACCGCGTTCATATTTCTTCCTCTCCGTGACCAAGCTTACTCATTTCTCAGCGCACGGCTTTATACTGTGAGTTCACCCAAGGCATCCTTGCCTAGCCACTATCTGATTGTGGTTAACAGGCAGATAATGCGCGCTCTTGTGGCGTCTAAAGTGCTTTGCGCCATGGGCTTTTGGTAGGTAGAGATGTGCCAATCAATACAGGTGGAAGAGGCGATTTATGCTAGAAATCTTAAGGGCCGAGTTTGGCGATTTCTCAGCGGTTCTGGCGGGCAATGCGGCGGCGCAGCCTGATGCTCTTGCGCTGCGGGATGATACTGGTGATTTAAGTTGGGCCGAGCTTCATGATCGGGTGGAGCGGATCGCCGCGAAGCTTATTGAAACCGGGCTTGAGCGCGGGCAGTCGGTTGCAATTTTGGGGACATCGAGCAGTAATTATGCGCTTGTGTTTTTGGCTGCAGTGCGGGCAGGAGGGGTTGCTGCGCCGCTAACGACCAGCGCCTCTCCCGATCAATTGAAGGGTATGGCAGCAGATAGCGGCGCGCGGCATATCTTTATCGATCGGCGCAAGCTTAATGAACTTGGCGATGACTGCTTCCCCAGTATGGAGCAGATCATGCTGGATGAGGAGCTTGAGGGGTGGATGGCGCCAGAAGGCGCGCGTGCGCCAGAGTTCAGGCCGCAGCCTTCCGACCCGTTCAACATTATATATTCCAGCGGGACTACCGGTACGCCCAAGGGGATCGTTCATTCGCACCAGATGCGCTGGCGCCAATTTGCCTCGACTGCTGCTTCTTATCTTGAGGGCGGCCTAGAGGTTCGCTCGCTTGCCTCAACACCGCTCTATTCCAACACCACGATGGTTGCGTTTCTGCCGCCGCTGCTTGCGGGCGGAACCGTGCGGGTGATGGGCAAGTTTGATTGCGCGCGCTGGCTTGATCATGCGCAATCAGATCGCACTAATGTGACCATGTTGGTCCCCGTGCAATATCAACGCCTGATGGATTATGCAGATTTTGAAAAGTTTGATCTGTCATCGCTGGCGCTCAAATATTGCACCTCCGCGCCGTTTTCTGCTGAGCTCAAATCCGAGGTTCTCCAGCGCATGCCCGGCGGCTTGATCGAGATTTATTCAATGACTGAAGGCGGGGTGGTGTGCTTGCTCGCCTGCCACGAATTTCCGGACAAGCTTCATACCGTGGGGCGCCCCGCACCGGGCAGCGAGCTTAAGGTGCTGGATGATGATGACAATCCGGTCGCCCCGGGCGAGGCGGGCAATCTTATCGGGCTCTCGCAAACCATGATGGCAGGTTATAAAAACCAGCCAGATAAGACCCGCGAAGGCTATTGGACCGACCCGGAGACGGGCATCGCCTGGCAGCGGATGGGGGATATTGGCCGGGTCGATGACGATGGCTTTGTCGAGCTCGTTGGGCGCGCGAAAGACATGATTATTTCCGGCGGCTTCAACATCTATCCGGTCGATTTGGAAGATGCGCTCACTGAAGAGGATAGCGTAGCCGAGGCCGCGGTTATCGGTGTGCCGTCAAAGCGGTGGGGCGAGACGCCGGTTGGCTTTGTCAGGTTGCGGGATGATGAGGCCGATGTTGCCGCGATTCTCGCAGCGGTCAATGCGCGGCTGGGAAAGACGCAGCGATTGGCTTTGTTGCATGCAATCGAAGAGATGCCGCGCAGTCACATTGGCAAATTGCTCAAAACTGAGCTGCGCGATGAAGCAGTGCGGCGCGGGTTGCCTGAATAGACTGGCTGATTAGGCTGGCTAACCAAGCTCTCTGCGGAAATGGGGGCTTCCCGCAAGGTCATTAACGCGAACCCGCGCCGGCTATTGCTTAGGCTGTTAGAGCAGGTGTCAGCAGCGCGCCGCTGGTTGAGACTGCGGCAATAAGAACAAAAGCGTGAGACGAAATAGTGCGGATCATTGTAATTTCCTTTCAAGAACGAGTTGTTGAATTGCTGTTCGCGGGATTAGCGCAAATGGTTACAGAAGCCTCTCACGGGGGTGTAAGTGGTTGTGCTCAAAGAGAAACGAGTTCGAGACACGGCGCCGATTCATTGGGGGGGAGGGGGAATCGGCGGCCGCGTCTCTACTCGCTGCCATATCGCCTTGCGCTAGGGGCTTTGAGCCCGTGGCAAGGAGGGCCAGGATAGCTTGGTACTTGGGGGACCGAGTTTTCCTGTTTAACCGGACCGCACCTCACCCAGAACGATGGAGAGGGTAATAGGTCAGAGGTGTTGCCCGGCTGTTGATGATCAAATAGTGTTGAGCATTGCTGCACTAAAGTGCGATAATGCCAAAACGAGTTGAGAAATATGCAAGATTGAGTGCGATGCTTGTTCGCAGTCTCCTCGGCCCTCTGGACTCAGCGCGAGTGGCTGCTTAACCGCCTCTCTATGGACGACACTCAACCACCCCTTCATTCGGCCGATTCAATTCTTATTGTCGATTTTGGCAGCCAGGTAACCCAGCTGATCGCGCGCCGCGTGCGCGAGGCGGGGGTGTACTCCGAAATCGCTCCCTTCACGCAGGCCGAAGAGGCCTTTCATCGGATGAAGCCCAAGGGGATCATCTTGTCGGGCTCGCCTGCTGGCGTGCCGGATGAAGGCAGCCCGCGCGCACCGGAGATCTTGTTCGAGGCAGGCGTGCCGATCTTGGGCATTTGCTATGGCCAACAAGTGATGAGCCACCAGCTCGGCGGTGAAGTTCGGCGCGGGCACGAGACCGGAGAAGGCGGCGAGTTTGGCCGTGCGTTCCTGACCGTGACAAAGCCCTGTGCTTTGTTCGATGGCCTTTGGGCCGAGGGCGAGCGGCACCAGGTCTGGATGAGCCACGGAGACAAAGTCACCAAATTTGCGCCCGGCTTTGAGATTGTCGCGACGAGCGACGGCGCGCCGTTCGCAGTGATCGCCGATGAGGCGCGCAAGTTTTACGGTACGCAGTTCCACCCCGAGGTCGTCCACACACCCGATGGCGGGAAATTGCTCGCTAATTTCGTGCGCCATGTTTGCGGCCTCAAGGGCGACTGGACCATGGCCGAGTTCCGCAAGACCAAGATTGAGGAAATCCGCGCGCAGGTTGGTGACGGGAAAGTCATTTGCGGCCTCAGCGGCGGAGTGGACAGCGCGGTTGCCGCGGTCCTCATTCACGAGGCAATCGGCGACCAGCTAACCTGTGTGTTCGTGGACCATGGCCTCATGCGCATGAACGAGGCGGAGCAAGTCGTCACCCTGTTCCGCGATCATTACAATATCCCGCTCGTCCATGTGGACGCAGAGGAGCAATTCCTTGGCGGGCTCGCGGCCGTCTCTGACCCAGAGAAGAAGCGCAAATTCATCGGCGGGGCGTTTATCGACCTGTTCGAGGCGGAAGCCAAGAAGATCGGCGGGGCGGACTTCCTCGCGCAAGGCACGCTCTATCCTGATGTGATTGAAAGCGTCAGCTTCACTGGCGGGCCAAGCGTAACGATCAAGAGTCACCACAATGTTGGCGGCCTGCCCGAGCGCATGAATATGCAGCTGGTTGAGCCGCTGCGCGAGTTGTTCAAGGACGAAGTGCGCGATTTGGGCCGCGAGCTGGGCCTACCTGACGTGTTCGTTGGGCGGCACCCGTTCCCCGGCCCGGGCCTTGCGATCCGCATTCCCGGCGAAGTCACCAAGGAACGCTGCGACATCTTGCGGAAGGCTGATGCGATCTATCTCGATGAAATCCGCAAGGCCGGACTATATGACGCGATCTGGCAGGCATTTGCAGTGCTACTCCCCGTCAAAACGGTCGGCGTGATGGGCGACAGCCGCACCTATGATAGCGTGTGCGGCCTCCGCGCGGTGACCAGCACGGACGGGATGACAGCGGACGTCTATCCGTTTGATGCAAGCTTCCTCACCGCCTGCGCGACGCGCATCGTCAACGAGGTTCAGGGAATCAACCGCGTGGTTTATGACTACACCAGCAAACCGCCGGGCACGATTGAGTGGGAGTGATTTTGTGACCAAATGCTATCTTACCGTGGGCTCCAATGATCTGGATGTCTCATTTGCGTTCTACGATCCAGTGATGAGCGCGCTGGAGACCAAGGTCGCAGCGGATTATCCAGGCATGACTCGAAGCTACATGATGCCCGACGGGTTTCAGCTGTGGGTCACCAAACCGCAAAACGGTGAAGCCGCCGCGGGCGGCAATGGCCACACCGCAGGCTTTCACACCGCTGGTACGGGGCAAGTCGATGCCGCGCATGCCGCTGCACTCGCCAATGGCGACACCGATGAGGGCGCACCTGGCCCACGCCCGCTTTATGGCCCTGACATTTACGCCGCCTATGCGCGCGACCCATTCGGCAACAAGCTTGCCTTTATGACCTCAACGGATACGGAATGAGCCTTGCGTGTCGCCGGAACCCCAACCTGAACTCATACGTTTGTGAATAAGACCAACCAATGAAATCGCCATCGAAGAGAGCACTAAAATGACCCAGCGCCTTCCCCTCTTTGCTCTGCTTGCGACTCTTGCCGCATGTTCGCAGCCACCTGCTGACGCGCCGCCGGTCACCAACAGCGCGTGGACACTCGATCCTGCCAATTCCTCACTCAGCTATGTCTCGATCAAGGCAGGTGAGCTTGCCGAGATCAACTCGTTCGAGACGGTAACCGGCGTTGTGAGTGCAGAAGGCGCGGCGACGGTCACAATCGATCTCGCATCGGTCAGCACCGGGGTGGATATCCGTGATGAGCGGATGCGTGAGGTCTTCTTCGTCGTTGCCGACAATCCTACCGCAAGTGTAACGGCGCAGATCGACCCTGCCGCTTTCTCAGGTCTGGCGGTTGGCGAGAGCACGACAACTGAACTAGAGGGTACACTCACGCTCAAGGGCATTGAAGCGCCGTTTCAAAGCGAGGTCCGAGTGACGCGTGCAGCCTCTGACCGCGTGATCGCCGCATCGACTGATCCTGTGATTGTTGAAGCGCGAACCCTTGAACTGCTCGATGGGCTAGCACAGCTTCAGGAGCTGGCCGGCCTGCCGTCGATCACTCCGGTCGTTCCGGTCACATTCTCACTGACATTTGAGCGCTGATAGCATCAGGCAGGAGCATTTAGAGACTGGCAAAGACGCGTGAATTGTGCGAATTGACAACGATGACAATTTTATCATCGTTTCGTATTTTCCCTCTTCACGCTGTTCTGGTCGCAGCGCTATTGACGCCTGCATGCACAGCGCTTGCGCAAGATGCGCCCGCTCCTAAACTCGCTGAATGCGCCGATGCGCCCATGATTGGCCGGTTCGATCCATCGCGCGACGTGCTGATCGCAAATTACGACAGCAAGCCGGATGTTGATGATCTCCAAGCGGTCGCGGGGCTGGGGTCTGTCTTGAAGCACCCCGATTTTGCATGCGTCGATTATATTGCCACATCCGGCGCCTATGGCATCCAGGCTGGCACCTATTTGCCCGCAGCCGAATTGTTCAATCTGGCATTTGGAGATAAGTGGCTCGACGCGCATGAAGACCGGGAAGCCAGCGTCGACGCGCTTGCCCGACTGATGAGCAAAGCGCTTCAGCGCGGGGGTAAAGTCTGGGTTGCCGAGGCGGGACAGTCGGATGTCACAGCAGCTGCGGTTCGCAAGCTTCCGGAGGCCAAATGGCGCGGCATTCATATCGTCCAGCACAGCTATTGGAATGAAAGCCAGACCAGTCCCGACGCTATGAATACGCTGGTCTATAACACCACCTATCACCGTATTCAGGATGGCAATTTTGCTGGCAATGGCACACCTGCCTTTAACACCCATGACAATTCGCATTGGGGGCCTTTGCTTGACGATAGAGACGTCGGTCCGATCTGGGCAGAGGCCAAGCGTTTGTCTGAGCTGCACAATCCGGTCGCTGAATATGTCAATCCGGCGGTTGAGGCAGGCGGGCTGGATTTTTCCGATACGGTCGAGATCGCCTATATATTCGGATTTGAGGATATGGAGGGTGTGGGCGATTTTGTGAGCCGGTTTGCGAAAGCGAAGTGATCGTGCAAACCGTCCCCAATGGAACTCCCGCTAGGCTCTGACCCGCGCACGGATATTTTGCGCCGCCTGCACGCGGCGTTGATGGCTGAATATGGCCGCATCATCCGCCCGCCGGAGAAACGGCGCTCGCCGGAATGGGTGCTGGTCCACAGCGTCATCGGCGCTCAGACCAAGACGATCGCGAGCAATGCTTCGACCGATGGCCTTCTGGCAGAGTATGGCGATTGGGACCGCGTGGCGCGGGCACCGGTTGAGGAGCTCGAAGCAAGGCTCCAAAGGCAAACCTTCCCGAGTGTTGCGGCGCGCCGCCTCAAAGACTGCCTTGATGCGGTCGCTCACGAATATGGAAAAGTCGATCTCTCGCACCTTGCCGATATGGAGACAGAAGCGGCAATGGCCTGGCTCGAGGCATTGCCCGGCGTGGCGCGCAAAAACTCTGCCAGCGTTATGAATTCCAGCACGCTCAATCGCAAGGCGATGGTGATTGACGGCCACCATCGGCGGATCATGCAGCGCATGGGCATCGTCCCGGCTAAGGCGGATACGCGGCGGGCCTATGATGCGTTGATGCCAGTGCTTCCGCCTGAATGGAGTGCGGAAGATATGGATGAGCATCATCTGCTGCTGAAAAGTCTCGGTCAGACCTATTGCCGCCCACGTCGGCCCAATTGCTCGGCCTGCTTTGCGAAAGACGATTGCGCATATGGCCAAAGCTAATCCGCTCAGCCTTGCGTTGCTGACGGGATTGGCGATTCTTGCCTTTGCAGGTAATTCGCTGCTCGCACGCGCTGCGCTGGCTGATGGCGCGATCGAAGCAGGGGCGTTTTCCGCAATCCGCTTGACGGCGGGCGCGCTCATATTGTTGCCCTTTCTGAAGAGCCGCCCGCGGGTCAGCGACATCAAAGGAGCGGCCTCGCTGTTAATCTACATCGTTTGCTTCTCCTTTGCTTATCTCACGCTGTCCGCTGCGACGGGCGCGTTGATCCTGTTTGGCTGCGTTCAAGCGAGCGTAATGGCGATCGGTATCGTTCAAGGAGACCGGCCCAGCGCGCGCGGATGGCTGGGGCTACTCATTGCCTTGAGCGGGCTCGGGTGGCTGTTCTTGCCGGGAAGTCAAGGGGCAGCAATCATCCCTGCGGCCACGATGGCACTCGCCGGAATTGCCTGGGGCGTCTACACGATTGTCGGACGCGGCGGGCGAGATCCTGCGCGTAATACTGCGGCCAATTTCCTGCTTGCCGCCCCATTTGCCTTGCCGCTTGTACTGCTTGACAGCGGTCCGCCATCGGCGTGGGGTGTGGGCTTGGCAATCGCTTCCGGCGCGGTCACGTCGGGGTTGGGTTATGTGATCTGGTACCGTGTCGCGCCCGAGTTGACGCTGGCCACCACTGCCACTGCGCAATTGGCAACGCCAGTTGTTGCCGCGCTCGGCGGAGCGTTGTTGCTGGCCGAGCCTCTAACGCTAGATATTGTCATTGCAGGCGGGTTGATCCTTGGCGGGATTTTGCTGACGCTGCGCAGGGAACCCGCTGGTTAGGCGGTAAACTCTACGCCCGTCAGCTCTTCTGACTTGTTCCAAAGAGCCTGCGCCAATGCCTCATCGCGGATATGCGGCGAAACGCCGGAGCCGCGCGGGGTTTCCTCGGTTGCCATTGCACCGATATTGCAGTCCTCGCAGTAGACGCCGCCCATGCCATCAAGCAGCGGCGACGTCGCGGCCCAAACACTGGTAGCCGCGCCTTCTTCGGTCGATTTGAAGGCTTTGTGGACATTGCCCTCATCGTCATACCAGCCCATCGCGACCTGCTCTTCCATGGTCAGATGGCGCTGCAAAGGGGTGGCGATGCCGCCGGGATGGACAGCAAAACTGCGAATGCCATGCGCCTCGCCGAGTGTGTCGAGCTGAAGCGCGAAGAGCGCATTGGCTGATTTCGCCTGACCATAAGAGGGCCATTTTTCATACTCACGTGTTTCCCAATTGGGATCATCCAGATCGAGCCCATTGAGCCGGTGACCCACCGATGACACTGTCACGACGCGGGGCGATCCGCCTCCTTTGGCGGCGGCTTTCAGCAGCGGCCACAAACGCTGCGTCAGGTGGAAATGGCCCAGGTGATTGGTCGCGAACTGCATCTCATACCCTCGCGCATCGCGCATGAGCGGGCTGGCCATGATCGCGGCATTGTTGATGAGAATGTCGAGCGTGGATGTCTGCTCTACTAGCTTCTCCGCAAAGGCATCAATCGAGGCTGGATCAGACAAATCGAGCGGCAAGATTGCGATGTCGCCTGTCATCCCCTCCAGAACCTCGCGCGCCGTTTCTGGGCGCCGCGCGCCCACGATGACTTTCGCACCCGCCTCTGCCAGAGCGCGGACCGTTTCTGTGCCAATGCCGGAATACCCGCCCGTGACGACAATTGTTTTGCCTTTGACATCGCTTGCCGCGGCCACTTCACGCGCGGTTGAGCGATAGCCAAAGGGTGATGAGATGGGTGTTTGAGATGAGGCCACAATATCTCTCCTGAAAATCAGGAGAGAGTATCGCGCCGCCGAGCCCCTTCGGCCAGCTTTATTTGGGCCAGGCTTTCTTAGCCCTCTTCTTCTGTCTCGACCGTTTTATACGGCACGAAGTCCGTCAGGAAGACTGCGCCAGTGAAAAAGCCATTGAATCGATCAGCCGTTGTGATGTTATCGAGGCGGCATAGCTGGCTTGTGTTCCCGAATTTGCGGATCACCAGAATGTCGTCTTCATCGAGTTGATCTGGGTTGCGGGTCTTATTGACCCAAACCGTGTCACCGCGTTTATACACGATGGCGGTCTTATCTATGACTTGCAGATTACCGCTGCTGCGCAGAGTGCGGATGCAGCGGGTTGGCTCACCAGCCTCGCGCCCTTCGAGCATCTCGGCAAGTTCCTCTTCGCCAGTCTTTTTCGCGGCCATGGCGGGGGTCGTCAGGAGAGCGATCGCTGCGCTAGCCAGTGTCAGATGTTTGATCATTGTCACGTTCCTTCTTCCCCGATCTATCACATTACATGACGAAACGATTCTGAATGCTCGCTGAGCAGGTCCTCAGCTACGGTCAGTGGTTTACGCGTACTGTGTCTCTCGCTGCAACCTTACGCCTTCAGCCACAAATGGCCTCGGTCTTGTCGCATTTCTTGCGGCGACCTGCTCGCCTTCGGCGTGTCGCGTTTGTTTCTGCGACCTGACCGTCTTCGGTCGTGCGACCTTCGACGTTTCGCTTATGCCGTGCCCCCAACCGTTAGCCCGTCAATCAGAAGCGTTGGTTGTCCAACGCCAGCAGGCACGCTCTGCCCCGCCTTGCCGCATACGCCAATGCCTTCATCCAGCGCCATATCATTGCCGATGCCCGATACGCGGGTGAGCACGGTTGGTCCGTCCCCGATCAGCGTTGCGCCTTTGATCGGGGCGACGATCTTGCCCTTCTCAACCTTATAGGCCTCAGTGCAGGCGAAGACGAATTTGCCGCTGACGATGTCGACTTGTCCGCCGCCAAAGCTGGTCGCATAAATGCCGTCATCCACCCGGCTCATCAGCTCTTCCGGATCATCATTGCCGCCGCGCATAAAGGTGTTGGTCATGCGCGGCATAGGCGCATGTTCATAGCTTTCGCGGCGTCCATTGCCGGTGGGTTTGACGCCCATCAGGCGCGCATTGAGCCGGTCTTGCATGTATCCTTTGAGGATACCATCTTCGATCAAGACGGTCTCTTCCGTGGGCGTTCCCTCATCATCAATGCTGAGCGAACCGCGGCGATCGCGGATCGAGCCATCATCCACCACGGTCACACCGGGCGCCGCCACGCGCTCGCCAATGCGTCCGGAAAAAGCGCTAGTGCCTTTGCGGTTGAAGTCGCCCTCAAGGCCATGGCCAACCGCTTCATGTAGCAGCACGCCGGGCCAGCCGGGGCCGAGCAGCACAGTGGTTTCGCCGGCGGGGGCATCGACACTCTCAAGGTTGACCATGGCCTGCCGCACGGCGTCATCTATCCCGCGCATCCATTGTGCCTCGTCGAAGAGCCGGTCGTAGAGATAGCGCCCGCCCATGCCGAAGCTGCCGCGTTCACGCCGGCCGTTTTGTTCGGCGACGATGCCGATATTGAGGCGCACAAGCGGGCGGATATCGCGCGCTGTGAAGCCATCAGCACGCACGATTTCAACCACGCTCCAGCTGGCCGACAGGCTGGCGGTGACTTGCGCAACGCGCGGATCCTTGGCGCGGGCAACCGCGTCGATCTTTTCTAGCAGCGCGACCTTTTCTGCAAAAGGCACGAGGTCCAGCGGGCTGTCTTCTGTATAGAGGTGCTGATTAGTGCGCGGCGGTGATGCGGCGAGTTTTGCCTCAACCGGATCAAGCAATTGTAGCGTTTCGCCAGCACGGCGGATCGCAGCGGGGCTGAGGTCATTGGCATGAGCAAAGCCAGTTGTCTCACCAGAAACGCCGCGCAGGCCAAAGCCAGAATCGCGGCTGTAATCAGCCATTTTGAGCCGGCCATCATCAAACGCAAAGCTCTCGCTCGCGCTGAATTGGAGATACAGTTCTCCATCATCGCAGGGGCTGAGCAATTGCGCAGTCAGCTGCTTTGCTTCGTCGGGAGTGAGGTTGCTACCGTAAAGGAGCGCGGCGGGGTCATTGATAAGGCTCATGTGCCCTATCTAGGAAGCATTGGCCCGCTTGGAAAGCAGATCGTTTGCTTAGACCGCTTGGTCAGCAGGTCCGCCGATCAGGACGAAGCGCCGATCGCAATAGCCGCAATCAACATAGCCGCTCTCGTCAATTTCCATATAGACACGCGGGTGGCCCAGTGCTGCGGCGCGATAGGCTTTCCCACCACGGATATTGCCGGAGCCATCACAGCTCACGCGGGTGGTATCAACCATGGTCACTTCTGGCGGTGGTATGCTCATGAGCGCCCCGATACTGAGTCGTGTGCCGACCCGCAAGAGGAAGACACACAGGCTTGCACTTAGAGGGATCACGCGTAGAGCACGAAAGCTATGGATACCGAGCCCGCAATTCGCATCGATAATCTGGTCAAGGAATATGCCTCTCCGGGGCCGGGAGAGGCGCCAAAGCTGGCTCTCAAAGGCGTCAGTTTTGATGTGCCGCAGGGCGGAATTTTCGGCCTGCTTGGCCCCAATGGTGCGGGCAAATCGACGCTGATCAATATTCTGGCAGGTCTGGTGACCAAGACCAGCGGAAGCGCAGAAATCTGGGGCTTCGATATTGATGAGAGCAGCCGCAACGCCAAACGCTCCATCGGTATTGTTCCGCAGGAAATTGTCTTTGATCCGTTTTTCACACCGTTCGAGGTACTGGAAAATCACGGCGGTTTTTATGGCATTGGCAAAGCAGATCGGCGCAGTGAAGAGCTGCTGAAGGCGGTGCGGCTGTTTGACAAGCGCGATGCGTATGCGCGCACATTGTCAGGCGGGATGAAGCGGCGATTGCTCATTGCCAAGGCTATGGTGCATTCGCCCCCTATTCTTGTGCTCGATGAGCCAACGGCGGGCGTGGATGTTGAGCTGCGCCGGCAATTGTGGGAGCTGGTGGGCGAGCTCAATGCGCAGGGTGTCACCGTCGTGCTGACTACGCATTATCTGGAGGAGGCCGAGCAGTTGTGTGACCGGATTGCGATTATCAATCATGGCGAGTTGATTGCGAATAAGCCCACGCGCGAGCTGGTTGATATGGCCCGAGAGAAAATCGTCTCGGTCACGCTGGATGCAGATGTGGAAAGTGCGCCGTCGCACGAAGCCTTCACCAAGGTTGAGCTGGCCGGAGAGCGCGGGGTCGAAGTGACCTATGACAAGGACAAGCTCAACGCGGGACAAGTGCTGGCGATCTTGCAGGAGCAGGGCCTCAAGGTCGAAGATGTAACAACGCGTGAGGCCGATCTGGAGGACGTGTTTGTTCAGCTCACTGGAACGGGCGCATGAATATGCGTTTGCTCATTGCCCCTGCGATGGCGACACTCTCCTTGATGATTGCTGGCTGTGGCGGTGCGATGGGCAATCCGGCGTCCTCCGATGTTCGTTTGACGGTTTCATCGACAGACGATGTCATGTTCTGTCCCGAAGCTGGCGCAGCCTTGCAAGTGCTTGGGTCTGGTGGACCAATTGCAGAGGCCGCGCGTGCAGGCACCAGCTATCTTTTGTGGATTGATGGAGAGCCTCGCCTGCTGATTGATGCAGGTTCGGGCAGTTTCTTGCGGTTTGCTGAGGCTGGCGGAAAGATCGCAAGCCTCGATGCCATCCTGCTCACGCATCTGCATGCAGACCATACTGGCGATCTGATAGACGTATTGAATTCGGGCGGCTTTGAGGGGCGGATAGAGCCGCTTGCGATTGTCGGTCCCGGTGCTGCCCCTCGTTTCCCCGCGACGAGCGAATTTCTTGATCGGCTGCTCAGCAAAACACGCGGCGCATTCGCCTATAATGGCGGGTTTATCGACGGGGATGAGAATAAGCCGAAATTAGAGCCGCGCGATATCCCGTCGTTCGAAGGTGAGGGCGAGATTACCGGTCTAGACGTTTCCAACGATTATTCCGTCTTCGCCTATCCGGTGCATCACGGCGTGGTTCCGGCGCTGGGATATGCAATCGAAATAGGCGGGAAGCAGATTGTTATCACCGGCGATCAAAGCGGGTTTTCGAGCGTTTTTGAAGAGGGGCTGCGCGGGTCGCGGCCGGCGATCCTATTTGCGCATCATGTGATCCATGGCGGCGCTGGGCAGCCGCGCGGTCTGCACCGCACTCCTGCTCAAATCGGCGAACTTGCGGCTGCGCTTCAGCCGGAAAATCTGGTGCTCACGCACAATATGAATCGCTCACTTGAGCGGCTTGACGATGGTCTTGCGGCAATTGGCGAAAGCTATGAAGGACCCGTCACGGTCGCGAGCGATCTTTCCTGCTACGCTTTGTAAACGCCTGCTGACACTACGCTCTGGTAACCCGGTCAATGTCTTGCCGCAGCTGGCTCTTGCGAAAGCCGCCGCCGGACAACAATCGCTTCCAATCGGCCAGATGGTCGAAATGCTGCAACTGCCGATGGTAGTAATTGATATATTCGAGCACGGCGAGAATCGCGGCGGCGGTTGCTACCCAGCGATCTGCAGTGCCCACAGCAAGTCCCGGAACCAGCCATGCAGTGATGCAGGCGGATACGGCCACAAGACTCGCAATCGCCAAAGGCATATTTAAAGTTGCGATCTTCATGATGGTTTTGTCAGGAGAAATTCCTCGCTCAATCTGGTGCAGTTTTGCGCGCCAATACCACGCTCCCACCGCGAGAAGCGCCATCATTGGCATGATCGCGACGAATGCTGCGATGCCCACCTTGCCGGAAGCAAGGAACAGCATGATGGCTGGGACAAGCACAACATTGCCGGCCTCCATTTTCCAATAGCTGGTAAGGCGCTTTATCAAAGCGTCGCGGACATTGGTTGGACTGCTTTTCCCCATTGGCAAGAGCTGGGGCATTTTCGTCCGCGTTTCAAGCGCGATGCGTTTCGCGCTAAAGCGCTGCTTTCTGCTCGTTTGACACGCTAGCGCCGCGCTTGCGCCAATCCCTGTGTTCATGGCGATAAATGCGCGCGCCGCACCGCCTGCACGTACCGACATAGCGCTCGCCATCCACTTCCACCCTGTGGCGAATGGGCGAATGGCGGTTAAACAGGCATAATATTCGCTTAAATTTCACAGACACGACCCTTTCGTCCAAGCGCTTAGCGCTCAGTGAAACTGGACCACCCCTAGTCGGCCAATCTCTTGGCTGGTCGTAGAGTTACTATCATAGTTTTGCGCTGCAACATAGTCGTTTGCCCGCTTGCCTCGCCCGCTTCGGCTCGCCATTAGGTGGTCATGACAGCTGCGAAACCAACACATGACGTCCTGATTATCGGTTCTGGCGCGGCGGGGCTGACCGCTGCCTTGGAGCTGGCTGAGCATAAGAAAGTGCTGGTGCTGGCTAAGGGGTTGCTGACCGGCGGCAGCACAGCCTGGGCGCAAGGCGGCATCGCTGCGGTGCTGGATGCGGGCGACACGTTTGAGAACCATGTGCGCGATACAATGGTGGCGGGCGCAGGCCTCAATCGGCGCGAGACAGTGGAGTTCGTGATTGAGCGCGCGCCAGAAAGCATTGATGAGCTGTGCAAGTTGGGCGTGCCGTTTAACAGGGATGAGGATGCGCTGCACTTGACGCGCGAGGGCGGACATTCGCATCGGCGCATTGTGCATGTCGATGATGCGACCGGCTGGGCTGTTCAAGAGGCATTGCTTAAAGCGGCTGAGGCCAATCCAAATATCACTATGCTGCCGGGTCAAACCTGCATCGACTTTATCACAGGGCGGCATCAGAACGAGTATTCTGGCGCGGGCCATGTTTGGGGCGCTTATGCGCTGGACGAGACAAGCGGCAAAGTCGTCGCCCATGTCGCGCGGGCGACGATCCTTGCGGCGGGCGGCGCGGGGCGGTGTTACCTCTTCTCCACTTCGCCGCGCGGGGCCACCGGAGACGGGATTGCGATGGCGTGGCGCGCAGGTTGCCGCGTGTCAAACATGGAGATGATGCAGTTTCACCCGACCTGCCTCTATAATCTGGAGGTCAAAAACTTCCTCATCACAGAGGCGGTGCGCGGGGAAGGCGGGCATTTGCTGCACCCGGAAACAGGGCATCGCTTTATGGCGGATTATGACCCGGAGCGGATGGAGCTGGCCCCGCGTGATGTGGTGGCGCGCGCGATTGATGATCAGATTAAGCGCGACGGGCTCGATTTCGTTCACCTTGATATTAGCCACAAGCCGCCTGAGTTTGTGCGCGAGCATTTCCCCACGATCGACGAGAAGCTCACTGGCCTAGGCATTGATATGACAACGCAGCCCATCCCTGTGGTTCCAGCGCAGCATTATACCTGCGGCGGGGTGCTGGTCGGGCTAGATGCGCGCACGGACCTGCCGGGCCTATGGGCAGCGGGTGAATGCACGGAAAGCGGGCTGCACGGCGCGAATCGGTTGGCCTCGAACAGCCTGCTTGAATGCTTTGTATTTGGCGAAGCCGCAGCGAAAGACATCCTTGCGCGGTGGGACACTCTCGCGCAGCCGCCCGAAATCAAGCCATGGGATGAAAGCCGCGTGGCCGATTCTGACGAGCAGGTGGTCATCAAGCAGAACTGGACAGAGATTCGCCGCTTTATGTGGAATTATGTCGGGATCGTGCGGACGACCAAGCGGCTCGAACGCGCTGCGAATCGCATTGAGATGCTGCGCCAGGAAGTTGAGGATTATTACGGCAGCTTTGTCGTAACCACCGACCTTATCGAGCTACGCAATCTGCTCGAAGCGGCCGGGTTGATCGTGAAATCCGCTCTTGCCCGGAAAGAAAGCCGCGGCCTGCACTATACGCTGGACTATCCGGAGCTCGCCGATGACCCCCGCGATACAGTGCTGGTGCCCTAAACGCTCAAAGGCTGGCAAACAGGCCGATTATTCAGGTGGTCTAAGAAAGTGATCACAACGGTTCGTCGCAAGGCCGCGTCGAACCGACTACTCGCACGGTGACCCTGCCCAAATTGTTCATGTAGGGGAAAGCTTCCGGGCAACACGTGTCGGCCCATGTTCAATTTACACATCGTCGCAGCGACAGTTTGTGATGATGACCACCAATCGGGGGTTACAGCAGCAAAGACCAAAATGATGTAGGGGTGGGCCGACTGGCCCGGTTGCTCGAAATCTTGCTGCTAAAGTTTGAAGGAGACTGTAATGAAATTTACCGCAAAAAGCTCAATGGCACTTGTGCTTACTGCTGCACTTGCTGCGCCAGCGACGACTGGTTTGGCCGCTCAAGAGCTGCCCGCAGAAGACAATGTTTTGACCACGGTGGTCGGCTCAGCGCCCGCTGATCTTTCCGGCCTGCCAGAAGGCCCCGATGTCGAAGGCTTTATCTCGGCCCGCAATGACGACAAGGTTCAAGTGACCGGCGTTGATGGAAGCAATACGCCTGTGACGATTAGCTCGGGCACTGAGATTCGCGCAAGCGGCGGCTTCCTTGGTTTAAGCCGTAACAAGCTGGGCGCTGAGCAATTGCTGAACGGCCTGCCTGTCACTGCCAAGACCGTTCAGTGGAACGGCGGCCTCGTCGCAACGCGGGTCGTGCTGAAGAACAAAGACCTCAGAACCGCAGCGATGATCCGCAATGGCACTGAACAACGCTTTGGCGAGCAAGGTGCGCGCATCACAGAGAATACGGTTGCGACAGAGGCGCTGCGCGGCCGCTTTGGCGACATCGACCAGTATAATCTGAAGGGCACCACTAACGTGTATTTCGACACTGGTCGCTACAATCTGTCGGGCGACGCGCGTGCAGAGCTTTGCAGCGCGGCGACTCAAGCCGAAGCGATGGACAACGCGCTGCTTTTGGTGGTCGGCTACACTGACTCAACCGGCAGCTATGAAGTGAACCAGGCGCTGAGTGAGAAACGCGCGAGCCGTGTCGTCAACTTCCTCCAGCAGGAATGTGGTTGGAAGCCGTACCGGATGCTGACGCCAACCGGCATGGCGGCATCTGACCCTGCTGCGGACAATAGCACCCGCGAAGGCAAGGCGCAGAACCGCCGCGTTGCGGTGAACATTCTCGTCAGCAAAGCCGTGGATGTTCAGTCAGGCGGCTAATCTAGCCACCAAGATATGAAAAGGCGCGCTTGCTCATTTCGGTAGGCGCGCCTTTTTTATGCACATTCACCCTTTCATTTGAGTGCGTGCGAGTTGCAGCTCCAGCCGCTTCACTTCGCGGATCACCCGGTTCGCTTGCATGCTCGGCCACAAGGCTAGCTTGATCAGCAAGGCCTGAATCAGCAACACTGCTGAGGGAAGACCCCATTTCAGTGCTTCGAGCGTATCGTTCGCCTCGAAGAATTGAACTGCCAGGTAAATTGCGGCCGCGAACATCGCTAATTGCGCGATCAACATTACCCAACTGACCCAGCCGAGCTGACCACTGAATAGCCCGAAAGCCTGTGTGAAATACCCTGGCTCATCGCCAATTGCGTGCAGCAATTCACGCTCTTCCGCGTCCAGCGCCTCGTCAATCATTTGATCGAGCTTGTCAGTCATTGCATCTCTCCTTCTAGTAGCTTGCGCAGTTTCCGGCGCGCATTCATCAATCTGGTTTTGGCTGTGCCCACTGGCACATTCAGGGCCACGGCAGTTTGCGCCACGCTCATTTCCTCAAAGTGATAGAGCGCAATCGCAGCTCGCTCTCCTGCGGGTAGCGCGCGGATCGCCCGGCGTAGGGCATCGCCCTCGCTTGGCTCCACTGGTTCGGTGCAGCGCTCCATGGGCTCTCGCTTAACTGCTGCGGCCAGCGCGCGGCGGCGGACTTTGCCTTTGATCTCACCTGCGCAGCTGCGCGTGACAATCCGGTAAGCCCAGGCGGCAAAGGCTTGTTCATCGCGCAGCCCGCCAAGTCCGCGCACAATCTCTCCCCATGCCACTTGCACTGCATCGCGGGCCGTTTCGCGTTCCCCGGTCAAGCGGACCGCATGTGCGAGCAAGCGAGGATGCCAATTGGCGGCCAGCCGCTCAAACGCCTCACGGCTGCCTGCACGGGCGCTGGCGACCAGATAGGCATTAAGCAGGCGGGCTTTGTCGCTGTTCATCTAGGCCCTGTCTCCAAACTCGCTCTTATTCCTTATGCCATGGAAGGTGCACCCGACCTGCCGTTTGGTTCATTTTTGGCAAAAATTGTAATTTATCGGGGTCAAAAGGGCATTCAACGGAAATAATCAATGGTTGGAAGGTTCATTATTGTAATTATCGCCTATGCCTGCTTTTGTTGAGTTGGAAGCGCGGTCGTCAGTGCAGACCCCAACGACCTGTAGGCGGCCCGCTCCCGATCGACCATTGCCCTCGCCATGCGAGCGAATTTGAGCACGTTTGAATTTGGGACTGTGCTCGGCAATTGGACCACAAATGGCCGATCATCCAACACTTGTTGTAACTGGAGGATGATCTCATGCACTACATTGTCAAAACCTCACTCGCTGCGGCGAGCGCATTCGCATTGACTGCCACATTCGCAGCGTCGGCAAAGGCTCCGACTGGCGAAGATATATTGGTGAATTCGCCCAAAGGAATGGCCAAACAAATGGAAAGCTGGCGCCAGAACGCGACCCGTGACCTCAATCGCAAGCTGGAACTGGCTGATCGGTTTCGCAAAACAGCGCGGCCTCAGGGCATCGTCCAAGTGCGCTTCGAACTCGATCAGGACGGCAGAGCTGTAAACATGTGGACGCAAAGCAATACCGCAGGAACAAGCGGAGAAAAGGCTGCCAAATGGGCAATACGCCGCATGCGAAGCCTCGATGATGCGCCTGGCGCAGGTGCGAATGGCCGCACTTTTCAGGCCAATATCATCTTTGCCACAAGTCTAAGGCAGAAAGAGCAATTAGCCGCGAAGCTTGGAAAAATGGAGCGGTCTCGGCTCGCAGCAGGCGGCGCAGCAGACGCAGTGGTTATACTCGGCTCGTAGTCTCCGTTCCCGCATGAGGGCCCCGATTACCCCTTCCTCATGCGCGTCGTGCCGCCTCTTTGCTCTTTGCCGCATCAGGATGGTGTGCATCGAACCAGAGGGGCGGTACTCGCTGAGGAATGGTGCGCCATGCTGTGGGCGCTTGCGATTATGACATCAATTCGTCATGCAAGGCTCCAGACATAGACAAACGCACATAAAATATACGGGGCATTACAATGGCACAGCTAACCGCGAACGGCATCAGACTCGAATATGATGAGCATGGTGACCCCAGCAATCCGCCCTTGCTACTTATCATGGGGCTGGGCGCGCAAATGACGCTGTGGCCAATTGAGTTTGTCGAAGGGCTGGCTGCGCGCGGCTTCCGCGTCATTCGTTTTGATAACCGGGACATTGGCCTCAGCCACAAATTTGAGGGCGCCAAAGCACCAAGCCTGCCTTGGCAAGTGCTACGCGCGAAAATCGGCTGGCCGGCAAAGGTGCCCTATACGCTGTCTGACATGGCAGCTGATGCGGTGGGCGTGCTTGATGCCTTAGGGATTGAGCGCGCGCATATTGTTGGTGCGAGCATGGGCGGCATGATTGCGCAGCTGGTGGCGATTGAGCATGCGGACCGAGTGTTGTCGCTGACCTCGATTTTCTCAACCACAGGCGACTCCAAACTTCCGCAGGCAGAGAAGTCTGCGATCAGCGCGCTCACGGCACCGATCAAATCGATGGAGGAGGAAAGTCTGGTCGCGCATGGCATTAATGTAGTCACGCATATTGGCAGCCCGGGCTATCCCTTCGATCCAGAGAAACAGCGGGAGCGTGTGCTCGCGGCCATTCGCCGCAGCGTCTATCCCCCAGGCCTGCCGCGTCAGCTCGCAGCGATCATCGACGACGGTGACCGGACGGCTCGGCTTACAAATGTCACCGCACCAACGCTGGTGCTGCATGGCGAGGATGATCCGCTAGTGAAGGTGGAGGGCGGCCGGGCGACGGCGGCGGCGATCCCCGGCGCTAAGCTGAAGACCATTCCGGGCTGGGGGCATGATCTCCCGCTGGCGTTGGTCGATCAGATTGCTGATGAGATTGCCGATCATGCAGGTGCGGTGAGCGTGCCGGCTTAGTCGTCTTCAGGTCTATGTGTTTCCAACTCATGTTTATGTTTGGCGAGCTTTGGCTGCAGATAGCACCACCACAGCATGTTCCATGGACCGGAAATCATCCAGGCATTGCGGTCGGTCAGATATGGGATGTCGGGTAGTTCTATAAATCGCGCATAAACCGCGCCAGTAAACATCATCCAGGCAAATGCCAGCATGCCTAGTAGCTTCTCATGTCGTGCCGCAATGTTCGCGACCTGGTTGAAAATTCGATCCAAGGCTAACCCTCCCGACCATGGAATCATAACGCAGTTGCGATTCAAAAGTTGCGCGGTTGGATTCGTTTGATTCAAAGCCCTGAAATCAACTTTTGCCCGCAAAAATTTTTTCGCAGATTCATTTTTGGGCTTGCGCAATGCACAAGTCCAGCTTTCCCCGCGCGTCGCGGCGTTGCAACCGAATAATACACCTCGCATTTATGTCGCAAAGGAACGTTAATTCCGTAGTAACCCTCTTGCGCTCGAATCGTCTTTGATTCACTATCTAGTGGTAGTTTGGTTGGGGCTGCCCACAATACCTAGTGTTTTTCCAGAGAACGCCCATATCGGGTGAAGGGGAGATTCGGGTCTGTGCTCGGTGTCTTCGGGGATAAAAACTGGAAAAGTTTTCGCCCCATCCAGCCACGAAATTGCTAGGTAGGAAGGGGTCCTGCCGAGTCGAACACATAGTGAACTTTGAGACGAGAAGCGGGGCTATAATGGAATTCAGAAGCGGAGATGAAGCGGCAATGGATCTCGACACAGAGACACAGACTTCTGAAAGTGATGCGGCAGCGAAGAAGGCACCTGCAAAGAGTGCTGAGAAGGCAATAGATATGCAGGCGACAGACAAGGGCAGCGCGGAGCTAGTCGATCAGGATACGATTAACGCTAAGGCAGGCGAGGCTCTGGCCAAGGCGGTGGGTGAAGCGTCTAAAGCGGCGGCTGATATTGACAGCAAGAAGGTCAATGACCGCCGTTTCGACGTTCAGATTGACGAATCCCGCGATGCTAATCTGACTGAGTTCGGCAAGGAAACGCTAACCGACCGTTATTTATTGCCCGGTGAAAGCTATCAGGATCTCTTCGCGCGCGTCGCGGATGCTTATGCCGATGAAGGCGATCCAGAGCATGCGCAGCGTCTCTATGATTATATTTCGAAGCTATGGTTCATGCCGGCAACGCCTGTTCTGTCGAACGGCGGCACATCACGCGGCCTTCCGATCAGCTGCTATCTGAATTCCGTATCTGACAGCCTCAATGGCATCGTCGACACGTGGAACGAGAACGTTTGGCTGGCGTCCAAGGGCGGCGGCATTGGCACTTATTGGGGCAATGTGCGCGGCATTGGTGAGCCGGTTGGCCTTAACGGCAAGACCAGCGGCATCATCCCGTTCGTGCGCGTTATGGACAGCCTGACGCTGGCGATTTCGCAAGGCTCGCTGCGGCGCGGATCAGCGGCGTGCTATCTTGATGTGTCGCACCCGGAAATTGAGGAATTCCTCGAGATCCGTAAGCCATCGGGTGACTTCAACCGCAAGGCCCTGAACTTGCACCACGGCGTGTTGCTGACTGATGACTTTATGGAAGCGGTCCGCGCGGGCGATATGTTCGATCTGAAATCGCCCAAGACCGGCGAAGTGCGCGGCGAAGTGGACGCGCGCAGCCTGTTCCAGAAACTGGTGGAAACGCGCCTCGCCACGGGCGAGCCTTACATTGTCTTTGCCGACACAGTGAACCGCATGATGCCCAAGCATCACCGTGAGCTTGGCCTGAAAGTCTCAACCTCAAATCTGTGCAGCGAGATCACTCTGCCGACCGGCATTGACCATCTTGGCAATGACCGCACGGCCGTATGCTGCCTCTCCTCGCTCAACCTTGAAAAATGGGATGAGTGGAAAGACGATAAGCAATTTATCGAGGACGTCATGCGTTTCCTCGACAATGTCCTGCAGGATTATATTGACCGCGCGCCTGACGAGATGGCCCGTGCGAAATATTCCGCCATGCGTGAACGCAGCGTCGGCATGGGCGTGATGGGCTTCCACTCCTTCCTCCAATCCAAGGGTATCGGCTTTGAAAGCCCGATGGCCAAGGTGTGGAACGAGAAGATGTTCAAGCATATTCACGGCAAAGCGTGCGAAGCCTCCATGCTGCTCGCACAGGAGCGCGGCGCGTGCCCGGATGCTGAAGAAATGGGCGCGATGGAGCGCTTCAGTTGTAAAATGGCGATTGCGCCGACCGCCTCAATCAGCATTATCTGCGGCGGCACCTCGGCCTGTATCGAGCCGATACCGGCGAATATCTATACGCATAAGACGCTCTCGGGCAGCTTCATCGTCAAGAACCCCTATCTTGAGAAGATCCTCGACAAGAAGAGTAAGAATTCGAACAATGTCTGGAATTCGATCCTTGAGCAGGGCGGCAGCGTCCAGCATCTCGATTTCCTCAGCGATGAAGAGAAAGCGGCGTTCAAAACCAGCTTTGAAATTGATCAGCGCTGGTTGCTTGAATTTGCCGCTGACCGCGCGCCGTATATTGATCAGGCGCAGTCACTGAACCTGTTTATCCCGGCGGATGTCGACAAATGGGATCTGATGATGTTGCACTTCCAAGCGTGGGAAAAGGGCATCAAATCGCTCTATTATCTCCGCTCGAAATCAGTGCAACGCGCAGGCTTTGCCGGCGGTGTGGAAGCGGATAACACCTCCGACGCGCCCGAGATTGAGCTGAAAGCTGAGCTTGGCGTGCCGGAAACGGATTATGATGAGTGTCTGAGCTGTCAGTAGTTTCGATCAAAGTTGTACTTTGATCGAGGATGAAAAAGGAATTTTGAGTTTCCGGTAATTCAGCCGGAAAAAGTGAGGCCCGGAACAGCGCTAACTGGACCGAGCCTCAAACAACAACCCTGAGGGTCGCTGCGTTTCAAACCCACAATGTGTGAACAGTGTGAGTCAGTCAATCCCTCAGACAATTTGAAGGATGAACAACAATGACTAGTATTCACAGTTTCACTGGCCAAAGCGGAACGGTTTACCAATTTAATGTAGCGCCTACCGGCTTTCATCATGGCGATGTTGCCGGGATATACATTTTGCTTGCGGGCAGTTTGATGATGTTTGATCCAAAGGTCTTGTACGTTGGCAAGACCGCCAGTGCCTTGGATAGGCCAGGCGGTTTCGCCGATGGTCATCATGTGCAAGCGGCAGCAAATACGCTAGGATTCAGTCACATAGGTTTCTTGGCTGCTGCGTACGAGTTGCAGCGAGATAACATTGAACAGGACCTAATTGCAGGCCTGAATCCGCCACTGAATGTTCAGCACAGGACAAACGCATTTACTGGGCTAGGTAGATATTGATAAAGGGTCATTATGGCCCTCGGCACCCTTATCCCGCTCACGCTGTTCGCCATGGCGCTGGTTGAGATCCCGATCCTGCTGATGCTGAAACAGCGCGGTGCCATGCCGGAGCAAGCTCTCCCCTTGATGCTCATCGCCTCTGCGGCCTTGCCGCTCATCGCCTATCTGGTGCTCAATTTCGTCGCGCCTGACACCGGAGCCATGGTCGTTCTCTGATCAAAGGTTGGTGCTGGGCTAGCCCCGGCTTGCTCCTAAACCGACCTTTAACCAACCTTATGCCATAGCTTAGCGCAATGAAAACGCGTCAGAAACCTCGTAAGGCATTTACACTGCCTGGCCGGTATTTCACCGGACTGGGTGCACCTGTAGACGTGATGCTCACTGACCTTTCTGAAGGGGGTTGCCGTTTTGTAACGGGTGGCCGCCCGTTGCCGCTCGGCGCGAATTTGCAGATCTACGTTGCCAATTCCGGGCCGCATCTCGCCTCGGTCAAGTGGGCTGCGCAAGGTGAAGTGGGCATCACCTTCTCTTCGCCTCTAGCCACTGAGAAGTTCGAGCAGTTTCAAAACAGCCATGTGCCTGATGCGTCTTGGAGCGAACAAATCGGTGAATTTGACGTGATGCCAGAGGGGCCGCCCAGACGATTTTGCTAGAATACCGTTTTTGTTGACACTTGCCGTGCGGCCGACTGTATGGCAGTGTTAGGCATATGATACACCGCTTGTCCATTATCCTAATAGCAGCGCTCGCCTTATCTGCCTGCGCGAGCCAGATTGATGCTGGCGTAGCACAAGATGCCGGCTCTCCCGGTTTCTGGTGGGGCCTGTGGCACGGGTTCATCTTTCCGTGGTCCTTTATTGGATCGCTTTTCAACCCCGATATCGCCGTCTATGCCGTGCCCAATCGCGGCGGCTGGTATGACTTCGGCTTTTTCCTAGGCGTCACGGTGCTGGGCGGCGGAAGCTTCTTTGGGTCGAAAAAGCGTGACTAAGCCAAGGGCGCGGACAGCCTCAGAAGCACGCCTCACTACGCCGCTATAATATCTGCGAAAATCACCCGGTCGCGGCCCTGACGCTTGGCTTGATACAGCGCCGCATCGGCCCGCGCGATAATCCGTTCCAGCGTTTCGGCATGGCTCGTTGAGGCATGAGCAATCCCAATGCTCGCAGTGAGCGGCTCTGTATCGTCCGTATCGAGATCAAGCACCAGCTTAGTCATCTCTTCGCGGAATGCCTCGGCAATGCGCTTCGCCTCGCCCGAGCGTTTCTCCCGCACGACGACCACAAATTCCTCACCGCCATAGCGCGCTGCCAGTCCGCCCGATGCCTGCACCACGCGGTTCAAGGTTGCCGCCGCCTGCCGCAGATATTGGTCGCCGGCCAGATGGCCGTAGGAATCGTTGAACAGTTTGAAGCGATCAAGATCAATCAGCATTAGCGCAGTGCGCCCCTTGCCCCATTCAATTGCCTGATATTTCGCGTGAAACTCGTTCTCAAAATGGCGGCGATTGGCGAGGCCAGTCAGCGGGTCATGCTGTGACAGCTCGCGCAATTGTGCATTGCTGCGTTCCAGCTCCGCGCGCAAAGTTTGGTCATGCAGGCCAAGCAGAAAGCTGCGCGAGCGCAGCTCCCAAAAACGGTGTACCATGATCCAGGAAGGTATGCCGATCAGCGCGTTGGTGATGACATGATTGAGCTGCGCCATCGGGCTAAGCGCATTGGGCCACATTGCGGCAAGGATTGTCACCAAAGCGTAGGCCATCCCAAAACGGCCCGCCTCTCGCGGCGTAAACGGCAAGAGCAGCATGGCCGCGCCCAAGAGCATGGCACTCGCCATGGAATAGCGGATGCTCATATCCGGTCCGGCATATGTACTGATGACGATGACGCCTGCACCAAAGCAAATGATCGAAAGCGAGGTGACCAGCTTGATCGCCACAATCTGCTCGCTGCGCAGGAACAGCAGCCCGATCGCGGTCAGTGGTAAGACCGTCAACAGCTTCCAACCCAACGCAAAGGTCAACATCGTCGGCGCGGCAATCGCATCAATGCCGAGCGACATGACTGCAACCATTAGCCCGAGCAGCAAGTGGAAGCGCAACTCGCGCACGGCATTATGGCTTTGCTCCTCCTGATGGAGCTCGCGTAGATCCTTCGGCCACTCAGCGTATGGCGCACGACTAGCCAGCACGCTGTGTACTTGCTCTTCATTTGCCAGTCGGGTTCGCGGCGGGAATTGGGGTGATGGCCCGGCCATACGTGCGTTATAACCCGCGCAACCTTAAGGAACTCACTCAAACTCTGGTGTTTAAGAGATTGGGGAGCGTGGTGGACAAATCCCTAATGCGTTAGTCAGGGGAAACACGCAGGTTTAATCGAGCTGTTCGATTGCGTGCAGCACAAGCCCGCGATCTCATGCAAAATCTGCATGGGTTTTGCCGCTTTTATCCCCGCATGTTCGATTGTTCTTGCTATCGAATCGCGTATCTGATTCCCTATATAGGAAGATCACGCCGAACACCGGAGAACACAAGATGTCGTTGCTAGAAGCCCGTAAGACCTACAAGCCCTTCGAATACCCATGGGCCTATGACTTCTGGAAACGTCAGCAACAAATCCACTGGATGCCCGAAGAAGTTCCGCTGGGTGAGGATTGCCGCGACTGGGCGCAAAAGCTCACTGAGCATGAGCGTAATTTGCTCACGCAAATCTTCCGTTTCTTCACCCAGGCCGACGTTGAAGTGCAGGATTGCTATCACGACAAATATGGCCGCGTGTTCAAGCCGACCGAGATCAAGATGATGCTCACCGCATTCTCCAATATGGAGACGGTGCATATCGCGGCATACAGCCACCTTCTCGACACCATCGGCATGCCCGAGAGCGAATATTCTGCCTTCCTCGATTATGAGGAGATGGCCGACAAGCATGATTACATGCAGCAATTCAGCGTCGATAATGACGAGGATATTGCCCGCACGCTCGCCATGTTTGGCGGCTTTACGGAAGGCATGCAGCTCTTCGCGAGCTTTGCGATGCTGATGAACTTCCCGCGCTTCAACAAGATGAAGGGCATGGGGCAAATCGTCAGCTGGTCCGTGCGCGATGAGAGCCTGCATTGCGAAGGCATTGTCCGCATGTTCCACGAGTTTGTGCGCGAGCGCGATTGCTATACCAAGGCGGTGAAGGAAGACATTGTCGACATTTGTCAGAAGACGGTGCGGCTCGAAGATGCCTTTATTGATCTTGCGTTTGAGATGGGTCCGGTGTCGGGCATGACGCCGAAAGAGATCAAGAAATACATCCGCTACATTGCCGATTGGCGTCTGGGCCAGCTGGGCCTTCAGCCCATCTATATGATTGATGAGCACCCGCTGCCGTGGCTCACGCCGCTGCTGAACGGCGTGGAGCACGCCAACTTCTTTGAACAGCGCGCGACCGAATATTCAAAAGGCGCGACCAAGGGCGACTGGAACGATGTCTGGTCAAGCTTCGACAAGCGCAACAAGGCGAAAGCCGCGAATGAGGCAGGCGACGAAGCGGTTGATGAAGGCCCGGATATGTTTGAAGCTGCTGAGTAGGGTGGAGTGAGTGGGGGAGTAGGGGGATGGACGGTTTTTTCAGCTCGTTCGGTTTCGTTGAAAATCCTTTTGCAAGTACTAATGCGGATAAAGAGCCAAGGCTTTCTAGCTACTTTGTCTCTCCTCCATACTTTTCTTCCGTAAGGGGGGATCCTCAAGATCCTCGTAGTAATGTAATTTTTGCACCTAGGGGTGCAGGCAAGACTGCCCAGAAGGTTATGCTTGAAGACTACGCTGAGTCTGAGAAAGAGAATCCAATATTCTCAATAACCTACGATGAATTTCGTACTTTCAACAGGTCCAGACTTTCTCAGCTAGGCGTTGACTGGCATTTGACCCAAATCATACAAAGACTTCTGGCGGGAATACTGGCTCTCGTTGAAGAAGGGCATGGTAGCCAGCTGACAGAGCAGGAAAAGCGGACGCTTGCTTACTCCTTCAAGAATTTTCTAGGCTCGCTTTCAGCGGCCGAAGCTGAGAAAACTTTCAATTCAGTGAGGTCTGCTCTCGAACGCATCGGAGCCTTCAAGGACAAGCATGGGCAGAATATAGCAGCAATCATCGCAGCACTTGCCACGAAATGGGGGTTTGATGCGCCTAACATCAAGGCCATTGAGCAAGAATTAAAAGAAGAGTCGCTGACCGACATATTTGTTCGCTTGAAAAATATAATCATCGGATTTGGATTCAAGTCACTTTATATTCTCGTGGACCGTGTCGACGAAGTATCTGACTTAGCCAATGATGCGGAGGCTTCCCAAAAGTTTGTTGCGCCTCTCGTGAATAACCTTCACCTTTTGGAAACCGATAATGTCGCCTTCAAATTCTTTCTGTGGGACAGAATGGAGGACTTCGTTACTGCAGCAGGCTTCCGGCCTGATAGGGTTGCCGTATACCGTTTGAATTGGTCTCCTGGTGAATTGGAAGATATGCTCTCTAAGCGGTTGTCCGCTTTCTCAGATGGGCGAATCCAGAGTTTGAATCAGCTTACTGATGGGTCTGTAGACATCGATCTAGATAAGCTAGTTTGTTTATTGAGTATTGGATCGCCGAGAGATGTAATCCGTTTGGCCCAGCGCATAGTGGATGAGCACACAAGAATTGTTGATGATGGTAGCCCTCTTGCGATTGGAGCGATCGAAGCAGGGATACAAAAATTTAGTCGTGAGCGATCTTTGGAGCTTTATGGGGCAAAGACTGACGAGCTAATTAAGATTGGCATGGTATCGTTTACCATAGGTGACCTCGCCAGTGACATATTCCGTATTAGCAACCAAGCAGCGCGGCAAAAGATCCAAAACTATTTGACGCTGGGAGCAATCCAAAAGTCGGGTGAAATCGAAAATCCTGGTAACCGTCCCTTGCATCAATACTCACTCGCAGATCCGCGTTTGGCTTTTGTGGTGCTTTCGGCTTACGGACTGAAAGAATGTCTGAGTGCTGTATGTTTCATGTGCCAGCGATGTTCGCAGCTGCTCGTGCGAGAAGGTCCTGAAATGTCGTGCCAAGTCTGCTCTCTAGAGTTTACCGCGAAAGAGACAGACACGCTTTTGGCACACGCGCTAAGGCGTCCAGATGAGCCTGCGATGATCTAGTTTTATGGGATAAGATGTTATTGCTCACAACTGTTTGATGGTTGAGAGCGTTGTCGGTCATTCAGGGCTACTCGCACTTTCAGTGCCGTAGATGAAAAACTAACGGTCCCCCTTCTCCCGTCTAAATCTCGCCAAGCCCACACTCTTCCTCGCCCTCCTGACACCCCATCACGGCATCAACCCCGCATCCGTGCTAAGGCCTCCTGCGCGGAGCTGAAAACGCGCACACTTAGGGGAGAGCGAAAATGCGACCAGAAACCGTTCTTGAAGAGCTGGCCAAGCGGGCCAATCCTGACATGCTGGAGAGCATCGCGGCGCAGACTGGCGGCGCAGTTCGCGATGAACCGACATTCGCGCCAAGTGACGCGCCTCTCACACCCGTCGAGGCTCCAGACAGCCCAATCTATGACAATATCTCAGCTGCTTACCGGCAGCTGCGCATTGGCATGGCGCTCATCGCGATCCTGATGCCGATCTGGCTGGTCGTGGGCGGCGGGCTCAGCACCATTCAGACTTCGCTCAGCGCATATTATCATTTCGACATGGGCAAGATGCGCGATGTCTTTGTCGGCATCTTGTGGGCAATCGGCGCCTTCCTGTTCTTCTATAAGGGGTATACGGGCCGCGAGAATCTGGCGCTGACCGTCGCGGGCCTCGCCGCAGTGGTCGTCGCCATGGTGCCGATGGCCTGCAACCCCTCGATCTGCGCGGATTCCGCAGCCCTCTCGCCGTCGTCCTTCAGCATTCACGGCATTGCGGCGGCCATCTTCTTCCTGCTGACCGCTTATGTCTGCATCTTCCGCAGCGGCGACACGCTGCAGCTGATGAAGGACGCGGGCCAAAAGGCGCGCTTCGCCTGGTGTTACCGCGTGCTCGGCTGCGCGATGGTGATCCTGCCGCTCGCGATCTTCCTGCTCGACCGGTTGTGGCCCTCAGGCGAGGAGAGCTTTCTCATCATCGCGGTTGAGGTGGCGGGAATCTTTGTGTTCGCAGTCTTCTGGCTGGTGAAGAGCCGGGAGATCCGCATTCTGGAAGGTCAGGGTGAGTGAGCCTCTAGCGGCACCACTCGCGCTTTCTTCCTGTCCACTCCTCGGCAAGGCCTTCGTCCACGAGAACATCACCGAGGCTTGCGCCGTCGCGAGTGATCACGCGCAGGCTCCGGCCATAGCGGTCGGTGTCCCGGCCACTCGGGCTGGCGGCGAGCGTAAATGCGCCCTCGTTCAGCAAGTCTTGCAACCGCGCGGTCGCTTGCGCGCCAAGCCGCGCCTCCTGCGCGCAACCGGGCCGCGTGACCTCCGGCGTGTTGATATCGGCAATACGGATCTTGGTGCCCTGATACCAGATCGTGTCGCCATCGACGACGCAGGTGATCCGGCTGCGGCCCTTGCAGATCGGGAAGGTCGCGCGCTCCGTGTCCATTGGTGCGAGCAGACTTGAGGCCTGCACGAGCTCTGGCCCGCCGCCCAGCGTCGGTGCAAAGAACACCGCGCTAAACGCGCCAAGCGGAACCGCAATCATGGCAAGGGGGAAGAGCCGGGATTTCGCCTGCTTCTTCGTCTCAAATTTCACTACATTACTCATACGGTGAACATGATGCAGGCAGGCTCAAGATCACGTTAAGGCGCATCCAGCCCGGACGCGTAGCTTAGGTGTAAGCCCCTAAGGCTCCTTGTGTCGGCGCCACCGATGTGTATTATTCACACAATACACTAAGCGAAGGATGCCCCCGTGCTGCTTGCTCTTGCTCTCGCCCAGACCGCTTCGACCGTCTCCGCAACACCGCCAGAGCCTGCGCCCATCCCTCAACTCGAGGAAGCAACGAAACAGGTGATCGCGCAGGATGCCGAGCTTTTCTGGGCGGCCTTTGAGGGGTGCAATGCGCGGGCGGTAGAGGATTTGCTGACAGACGACTTTCGCATGATCCATGATTTGAGCGGGCTGGTTGCGGATAACCGCGACAGCTTCGTGGCTTCGATTGCTCAGCAATGCGCGGCCCGCGAGCCCGGAGGCGCTAACCCGGGATATAAAAACCGCCGCCTGTCTGTACCCGGTAGCCGAACGGTCACCCCGCTCGGCCAGTGGGGCGTGCTGGAACGGGGCATGCACACTTTCCATGAATTGCGGCAGCGCCCAGCAGGTCACTATGGCGTGGATGATCCAGGTGGCCCTTCATGGGTGCAGGTTGGCGGCGCACGCTACATCCATATCTGGCAATGGATGGCGAACGAGGGGCAGTTCCGCCTCGCCGAAAGCATCAGCGTCGATCACGGAGCGGCTGCTATCTATCCGCCGTCCAATGCGCGGGAGTAGCTTTTAAAAAGGGCGCTGATTTAGATTGAAACGCCGCCCAGCAGTACGCGGGAGTACCACATATGAAACGGGATAAGCGCGCGGACGATCGTGCGATCCGGTTCGCGCAGCCAACTGCCGAAGAGCAGGCGGGTTGAACCGTCGCCGTCTGGCTGAACGCAGAGCCAGCTTGCAGTTGCGCCTTGGAAGTCGCGCAGCAGTATCTCGGTTTCAGTCCGGTCAATCACATCCCAGGCGGCAAAATTAGCTGCTTCACCGCGCGCTAGCTTAGCTGCATCGGCATTGTTTGCACCGCGCCTTATTAGGCCCAATGCGAGACGCTCTGGCCGGAAAACAGCGCTGGTATAAAATGCCTCGATGAAGTTACTCAGGCTGACCGCAGAGGGGACATCGCGCGCAAAACAATCGCGATAATTCTCTGGCCCGCCGAAACCGGCGAGCAGACTGCTCGAGGGCACATCGCATGCGAAGACCTTTGCCATGCGCGCATGTTACCCCTCCGAAAGAGAAGGCACTAGTGCGTCATGCGCACCATCACATGCGCACAAATGATGCGCCGCCTTAGCTTAGAACATTAGTGTTTCGGGGTCTGGCATCGGCTCCTGTTTCTGCGCCTTGAGCATGCTCATGACGCTGCGTACCAGTACCCAGACTGCGATGACTGGGAACAGCAGAAAGCCAATAAGGATCACTGACAATACGGTCGCGGCGATAGAGGCTGCAAAACCGATCCAGAAAGTTCGGATCAGGTAAGTGTAATGCGATGTCATCCAGCTTTCATTGCTGCCGCCTTCGCCTTCACCTTTCCACACATGGCCAAGGACAATGCCCACAATGCCAGAAATACCGGTAATAATGCTGCCGAGGTAGCATAGGCTGATGATCGTAGGGCGGTTCAGATCGAACCCTCCACCAGCGCTGGGCGGGCCGCCGGATGGGCGGCGCTCAGCCGATTGATCGCCGAACTTTACTGTGCCGCCAGTCTGTTGGCCAGTGGGCCTTTCTTGCGTACCGCTCATAGTAGTGTCCCCTTATCGCGCGGAGAAAGTGGTGGCCGCGCATTGCGAGGCATAGTGTATCAAGCGTGAGGCATAGCGCAATGGGGCTTGGCGAGGGCATAGTGAATGCATTCAGGCAGGCTCGCACCAGTCATTTTCCGCTGCGCCCCAACCGCTTTGGCTGGCTAGCCCGCGCGCAATCATATGGTCAGCGAGCCATTCGCGGCGGATATCTCCATCGCCATTGGGCATCTCGCGCCATGCAGCGCGCAGTTCGCGGCCATATTTGTCGTAGGGCGGTTCATCGCCGCCATCCCATTGGAAAGGGTTCGCGTTCAGCCATTGCGCGAGGGCGGCGCGGGCCTTGGCCGCATGCCGACGTTCGGCCTCGCATTTTCCATCCATTTCGGGTGCATCAAAGCCGGTTAAGCGCACACGGCGGCGGGTTTCGCCGCCTCCAAAGACGATAGTGTCGCCATCGGGCACGCAGGCGGCGCTGCCACCGCCTTGCCCGCAAATACCAAAAGTCTGGTCGACGGTGCGCGCATCGCGCGTTGCCATATTGGGAATAAGCCCTGCCCACCATGCGGCAAATACGAGGCCGATGATAACGATCCACCAGCCCAATCGACGCAATAGCTTGCCGCGCTTGCGGCGGCTTTGCCACTTTTTGTCAAAACGTGCGGGGCGAACCACAGGCCGTTCCTACACTCACCACGCTGGGGGAGGCGGATCCACAGGCTTGCTCAAGTCAAATTCGACACGAAACAACCGTCGCTGCGGAACCGGTCGCCGCAATTGATACACAAATGTCGGCTGTTCAGCATCGCTCTCAGCACCATCAACTTCGATCCGCCATGTGTTGGCAACCGATGGCTCAAGTCCGGTTTGTTGGAACAGTCTGATGCTTTCGCTATCGGCCGGAAAGTCCTGCGCGCGTGAAGCGCCTGCATCCACCGCATCTCCGCCATAATTGGTGACCTGGTCAAGCGAGCCATCGCGGTGAGCATGGCGGTGTTTGAGGCGAAGTCCGGCTTCAGTTCTGGTGATTTGCCACGTGCGGCTGCGATCCCAGCCATCACTCGGGTCGCCGATATGGAAGGGAATTTCGATCAATGTGTCTGAGCATTCAGCGACATGCATAATCATGGCTCTGCCGCGCATGTCGGCATCAATTTCGTCTCTACTAACCAGCCTACCAGAATAGGCTTTGCCGCAATGGGACTGCAGCGCTGACCAAAAGGTCCCTTGCGGGTTAGGATCAGTTTGGGAGCATCCAGAAAGGATGCAGGCAGACAATGCGATAAGGCCACTGTGTCGTTTCATAACGCGCAGTGTGGCACTAGGCGGGCCGCGCTGCAATGGCGACCCGCCCATTACCTTGTCAAATAGCCTGAGTGAAACTTAGGCTTCGATTGGCTCAAGCGAGCCAGTGCCGTTTGGTGTTTCGGTAGTTTCGCAAGAGCCCGCGTCGACATAAGTCCAGGCATTGCCTTGATAATCGACGGTCGACGTGCCAGCACAGCTTGTGCCCGGGCCAGCCGCGCAGTCGTTCGCTCCAGCGAGTGAGATGCCGTAGCACTTCTCTTTGTCGCCAGCCGTTTCAGCAGCAGCAACCATTTCAGCGTCCGCATCGGCAGTTTCTGCCATCGCGCCCTCTTCGGCCATTGCTTCTTTTTCAGCCATTGCGTCGCCGTCTTCAGCTGCGCCGCCGCATGCGGCTACCGCAAGGCCAGCCATAATCGCAGTTCCGAAGTGTGCTGCAGTTTTGAGATTTGCCATGATATCAAGTCCTTTGTTCTCAGGCGGAGTAGCGCAATAGTGCTCTACCCTCGAACCGCAGGTTCGTTGCGATTCTATAGAAGGTTACGCTTTAGGCGGACCATGCGAAACCGTTTTGCATGTCGGTTTGAAGCGGGCTAAGCGCATTTTTCGCACTACACGTCGCAACTAACCGACAGGCAATCTCATGAGCGCAGAAAGCGACACTATGGCGGGCATTCGTCACAAGGCAGAAACGCTGATTGAAGCACTGCCCTATCTTCAGCGTTATGCAGGGAAGACCTTTGTCGTAAAATATGGCGGCCATGCCATGGGTGATGAAACCGCGGCGATGGAATTTGCCAGCGATATTGTTCTGCTGAAGGCTGTCGGAATCAACCCTGTGGTGGTTCATGGGGGTGGCCCCCAAATCGGCCAGATGCTTGAGCGGCTGGGTGTAGAGACGAAATTCGTCGACGGCTTGCGGGTGACAGACAAGGCGACGGCGGAAGTGGCCGAAATGGTCCTGTCCGGCGCGATCAACAAACAATTAGTCGGCTGGCTGGCCAAAGCGGGCGGCAAGGCGATTGGTCTGTCGGGCAAAGACGGCAATTTGGTGGTCGCGACCAAGCTTCAGCGCACGCAGAAGGACCCGGAAAGCCTGATTGAGCAAGCTTTGGATCTGGGCTTTGTCGGTGAACCTGCCAAGGTCGACATCAGCGTGATTGATACCGCCATTGCCAGCGGCATGATCCCGGTAATCGCGCCAATCGGTGCGGGCGAAGATGGCCATACCTACAACATTAATGCGGACACGATGGCGGGCTCTCTGGCAGCGGCTCTGGGCGCAGCGCGGCTGTTTCTGTTGACCGATGTCGCTGGTGTGCTCGACAAACAGGGCGAACTGCTCAGTGATTTGAACCCCGCTGATATCGCGAAGCTCCAGCAAGACGGAACCATCGCAGGCGGGATGATCCCCAAGCTGGAGACCTGCGTAAAGGCGGTTGAGGCAGGCTGCGAGGCCGCGGTTGTGCTCGATGGGCGCGTGCCCCATGCTATGCTGCTCGAGTTCTTCACGGCGCGCGGTGCGGGCACTCTGATCAGCGCAGCGTAAAGTTTGGCCCGCTAAGGATAAGCAGACCTTGCGAGTTGGCAGCAGCCGTCTTACTTGGCTAAGACGGGCTGCAAGCAATAAGGACACATGCCGATATGCAGGCGCTTTATACAATTTACGATATTATCAGCATGCTCACCAATGTTCTGGTGATGCTCGTGATCATCCAGTTCATCATTGGCCTCTTGTTTGCGTTTAATGTCGTGAACCAGTCCAATCAGTTTCTGGCGAGCTTCTACAATGCGATCAACCAATTGCTTGAGCCGGTCCTGCGCCCAATTCGCAGGATCATGCCGAGCACAGGCGCGATTGATTTTGCGCCGCTGGTGCTGATTATCCTGCTCAACGTTATACTGATCGTGCTGTCCGGCATCATCCGGGGCATGTAAGCATATGGCCGCAATCCGGATCGACGGCAAAGCTTTCGCTGCCACTTTGAGAGAGCGTGTGGGCGAACTTGCCAGCGCATTTGAACAAGCGGCGGGCCGCAAGGCTGGCCTCGCGGTAGTGCTCGTGGGTGAAGACCCGGCGAGCCAAGTGTACGTTCGCAGTAAAGGCAAGGCCACTGTCGCGGCGCATATGGCGAGCTTTGAGCATCGCCTGCCTGCCGGCACTAGCGAGGCGGATCTGCTCACGCTTGTCGAACAGCTTAATGCTGACCCGGCAGTGGATGGCATTCTCGTGCAATTGCCGCTGCCGGATCATCTTGATGAACAGCGCGTTGTCGATCGGATCGTGCCGGAAAAGGATGTGGACGGCCTGACCCCCACCAGCACGGGTCGCCTCGCGCTGGGGCTCGATGGGCTGGTTCCGTGTACGCCTCTGGGCAGTCTAATGCTGCTCAAAGATCAGCTTGGCGATCTCACCGGAATGAACGCCGTGGTTATTGGCCGTTCTATTCTGGTCGGCAAGCCGATGGCGCAGCTTCTGCTCGATGCCAATGCGACTGTCACAATCGCGCATAGCCGGACCAAAGATTTGCCCGAGGTGGTGAAGCGTGCGGACATTGTGGTCGCTGCGGTGGGACGGGCCGAGATGGTCAAGGCAGATTGGCTGAAAGACGGCGCAACCGTGATTGATGTTGGCATTAACCGCTTGCCGCCTGAACCTGGCGCCGAGAAAGGTCGGCTGGTGGGCGATGTTGCTTATGATGAGGCCTGTGAGAAGGCGGGAGCGATTACGCCGGTGCCTGGCGGGGTTGGGCCAATGACTATCGCTGTATTGCTGCGTAACACGCTGGTCGCGGCGTATCGCAACGCCAATCTGGAGGTTCCTTCCGAGCTATGAGAGCAATAATCGCATTATCGCTAGGCATATTGCTGGCAAGCTGCGCGAGCGGCGGGCCGCCCCGCCAAGTAATTGAGCGATGGGAGCGAGCCGTTGCCAATGCGCCGGGCGCAGCGCAACCTAGCAGGATTGTCGCGACCGAATTGGGCTTTGCACGCGCTGCCCAAGAACAGGGGCAGTGGACGGCCACTCTCGACTATGCCGCACCGGGCGCTGTTCTGCATGGGCGTAATGGCCCGGTCGATGCAGCCACGACTTTGGGCCGCCTTCGCAATCCTGAGCAATCCGCTGCTTGGTCAACGCGCACCGTGGTGATGAGCTGCGATGGCGCGCTCGCGGTGAGCCAAGGCCGCTTCATGGATGCCGAACGCAAAGTCGGCAATTATGTCACCGTTTGGAAGCGGCAGAGTGACGGCTCCTACCGCTGGCAATATGATGTGGCCGGGCGCGATGATCCGCAGCCCGCGCCTAGAGTAGAGCCAGACATTCCTGAAGGCGCTATCGTTGTTGAGGCGCTTGATACGATCCGCGGCTTGGTCGCAGACTGCACGCGCGGCAGAGAAGTTCCACCGCCGCCAGCATTATCACTCGCGAGTGAGCACCCGCAGAACGCTATCCTCTCGCGTGATGGAACCTTGCGTTGGCGCTGGGAACATCAGCCGGACGGCACCAAATATGTCGCGGTGGATTTCTACTCCGGTGGCAGATGGCAAACCCCATTGGAAGAGGCCTTGACCTCACCGCCCGAAGGCTGAGCCAGCACATATGAGCGAGCTTTTCATCTCCGCTTTTGTGACGCTGTTCGTGGTGATTGACCCGCCAGGTTGCGCACCGATTTATGCCGGGTTGACCAAGGGCGCTACCCCAGCGCAAGCGCGCAATATGGCGATCCGCGCCAGCTTGATTGCGGCCGTCATCCTGCTGATATTCGCGCTCTTTGGCGAGGATTTGCTCGGCGCACTCCATATCGAACTTGATAGCTTCCGTATTGCAGGCGGTCTGATGCTGTTTTGGATCGCGTTTGAAATGGTGTTTGAAAAACGCACGCAGCGCCGCGAGGAACGCGCGGAGAAGGTTGCTGCTGACCCGGAGGTCGAAGACGTTTCGGTGTTCCCGATGGCGATGCCTATGCTGGCTGGGCCGGGCGCAATAGCGGCGATCATGCTGCTGATGAATGAAGCGCAGAATTTTGATCAGTCGCTGATGGTGCTTGGCGCATTGTCGAGTGTGCTGCTCATCACCATGGTCGCTTTGATCGCTGCGGGGCCATTGATGCGGCTATTCGGTGACAGGGTAGAGGCGGTCGTCACGCGGTTATTGGGCGTGTTGCTCGCCGCGCTCGCCGCGCAATATGTGATTGATGGGCTTAAAGGCAGCTTCGGGATTTAGCCGGTTCTGGATCGGTTCAGGACAGCTGCGCCAACCCGCCGAGAGATTGTGCGTTCGGACTAGGGGGCAATCATCGGTATATTGAGACACATTGTGGCGATGGCAAGCGCATCATTGCTCGTTTGCCCCAGCGTGACCATGGCACAGCCAATCCCAGACTGGAGCATCGCGCAGCTCGAAGATGCCATTTCCGAAGGCGAGCTGGGCAAGATCAAGGCAGCGGCAATTGAGCAGAGCGGCGAGACAATTTATCGCGAACGCTTCGACAAGGCCGAGCCAGGCAGGCCTGTTGATATCAAATCGGCGGGCAAATCGATCACTGCGATCGCTGTCGGGATGGCGATAGATGATGGAGCATTGCCGGGCCTTGATACGAAGGTCTGGCCGTTGCTGGGGTCTGAACGCGGCGCTCCTTTCGACGCAATCACGGTTGCAGATTTGCTCGGCATGGCCTCAGCGCTCGATTGCAATGACTGGGAACGGCGTTCGCCCGGGCAAGAGGAGAAGATGTACCGCACCCGTATCTGGCGCGATTTTGCCCTTAGCCTGCCTGCCCGCGAATTTGTGCGAGATGAGGATGGTGACGGGCCATTTTCTTACTGCACAGCGGGCGTATTCCTGCTTGGTCAGGTCGTCGAAGCAGCAACCGGCGAAGCGTTTGATGCATATGTCGAGCGCCGCCTCTTCGATCCGCTAGCCATTGACGGTGCCGAGTGGCGACGCTCACGCTCCGGAGAAGTGCAATCGGGAGGTCAGCTTACCATCTCGGATACCGCTCTTCTCAAGATTGGACGCATGGTGCTCGATGGTGGTGAGTGGCAGGGTCAGCAAATCGTTTCGAAGGAATGGCTGCAGCACATGCTCACCCCGCGCCATCAATTGGGCGAGCATGTGCATTACTCTAACCTTTGGTGGGCTACGCTTCTGCGTTCAAAATCAGGGTATGTCCCGGCGCTGATGATGAAAGGCAATGGCGGCAATATGGTCGCGCTTGTGCCATCTTTCGATGCGGTGCTGGTCGTCCAGACGCGCAACTATAATCGCAAGTCTGCTGAGCGTAATGGCTTCACCGTACTGACGACTTTGCTGGCCAGTCTTGGAGAAGCGCCTGCTGATTAAACCTGTGTCACTACGATTGCGCCGGCTGCTCCCAGAGCGGTCGCCAGTGTTCCGAAGGCGCCCATCGCCCGCATTCCTGCAAAGGCTTTGCGCGCACCGGTCAAATCCTCTCCATGCGACCCGGCGAGGGAGGAAAACCCGACCGCATGGAGGAGGCGCGCAGCACCGAACAGAATGCACAAGCCTAGCACCCAGCTGGTTTGGCCCGCGATGATTTCAAGCAGGGCCAGCACGACCAGAAACAGCCCTGAGTTTTCGGCAAGATTGCCGTGTCGACGGACCTTGCGCTCCAAATCGCGATCGTCACCATTGCCGATGAACTGGCCTTTCGCGCGGTGCAGGCCAACTGAGAGCATAAGGATGACCTGCAGCACGATGAGAAAAGCGCCAAGCACGGCGGTGTAGAGGGGAAGATTCATAGGATGTTCGTTCCTTCAGGATGCAGCCGCATTGCACTGCCGATCAATGTTAGGGAGGCGTTACCTGCATCAAGGACGCGCTCTGCTTCTCGCGCGAGGCGCGCTGATGTAAATGCGCCGTGCAATTGTTGGACAAGCATTCGGGCAAGCTCAGGTGGCTGCCACTGTAGATCGCTGCGCAGCTTTAACGCGTCTTCGGCGATTGTGAGCAAATAGCTTTCGATATGGCTGAATATGCGGTGCGCTTCCTCGCGCACCTCCGGGATGTCCTGGCCAAGCTCCAGCGCGAGGCTGGCTATCGGACAGCCGAACATATCGCCCTCCTCCTCAGCGAAGCGACGGTGCGCTTCGTAAAGGCAGCCATAGATTGCGGCCAACCGGTCGTCTGGGCCGGAGTGCTTGGTGAAAGCAGGCTCAAAAATGTCGGCGATCACGCTCTCACCATTGTAGACGACAGCGGCAAGGGCGAGCTCAGCTTTATCGAGGTAATAGCGGTAGATAGTCGCTTTGTTCACGCCGCTTTTCACCGCGACGTCGTCAATAGCCACGCCATGAAAACTACGCCGCCAAAACATGCCAGCCGCTGCCTCTAGGATGCGCTGGCGGGTGGCTTGTGCTTTGGTGGTGATGGGGAGCTGTTGCGGCATAACTAACCAGATAGTTAGTTTTCCTACATTGTAAAAGCGCTATTGTGCGACGCCGCGTCGCGTCATGCGCTGTGACCTATTTCCTCTTTACTGGAGGGTGACTTTGTCGTCTCCGCCGTCGCGGAGAGAGAAAAACTGCATCAGCTGGATCAGCATATCGCAGCGATCCGAGATATCTTTTGCTTCGAGCAGCGCTTGTTTGGACGCAACATCAAAAGGCGCGATTTGTGAGACCCCATTGATCAGCGAAGTGTCATCGAGCCGCTCAACCGAATCCCAGTCGACGCTATAGCCTTGAATATCGGCGAAACGCCGCGCCTCCTGCTCAAAGGCGGCGCGCTCGACTGCGGCAAGCACCTGATCCTCTTGTTCTTCAATCACCTCGGCTTCCACTTGACGAAACGCCGTGCCTGCATCGAGCTCGCGGGTCATGCGAAAGCGCTTTTCGCCGGTCAGCAGCAGGTTGAAGCGTCCGTCTTCCATCGCCTCGACATCCTCAATCCGGCCGATACACCCGACTTCGTAAAGCGGCGCATCATCGCCGCCGCGCTGCGGCTGGATCATCGCAATCCGGCGGTCTCTTGCGAGCGCATCGGTCGTCATTGCGCGGTAACGCGGCTCAAAAATGTGCAGCGGCAATTGCAATCCAGGAAACAGGATTGCGCCGGGCAGGGGGAAAATCGAGAGCCGCATAATAGTGTAACGCGTTTTAGCTGAACAGGATCCGGGAAAGCCGGCGGCGAGTGGCCACCACCCACTCATCCTCCAGGCCAATAGCCTCGAAAATCTGGAGCAATTTGGCGCGCGCCGCGCCCTCGTTCCATTCGCGGTCTGCTTGGACCATGGCGAGCAATTCGTCAGCCGCCTCGTCTTTTTGACCGCCGGCATAGGCTGCCTCTGCGAAGGCAAGGCGTGCGTCCATATTGGCAGGATCTGCTTTGGCCGTGTCGCGCAAAGCGCCCAGCTCACCATCGTCCACAGCCGTGCTGGCTAGCTCCAGAGCGGCTTTGGCGGCAGCGATCGCGGGGTCAGCTTTGATGCCTTCGAGTTCAGGGCTGGTCTCCACCGCTTCGAGCATCTGCTTTGCTTCGTCGGTCTGGCCGCCAGCAATCTGAGTGCGGATCATCCCGCCAATCGCGGCGGCATTTGTGGGATCGAACTGAACGACCTGTCCGAATGCGGCGAGCGCCTGTTCCAGATCACCATCGGTCAGCGACCGCTCGCCCATTTCGACCATTTTTGCGATTTGCTCAGGCGTTGGTGCGCCCGGTTCGGTCGGGGCACCTTCGCCAAGCGGCAGCTTTTCAAGCAGCTGATCGAGCATTTGCTTAAGCTGGCCTTCGCTGCGCGCATTGGTCAGGTCCGCAACCGGTTGGCCTTGGAACAACGCATAGACGGTCGGGATCGATTTGACCTGAAACTGGCTGGCGATGAATTGCTCTTCATCGACATTCACCTTGGCAAGGATCACGTCCTTATCGGCATATTCACCGCAGACTTTCTCCAGCACTGGGGTCAGCGCTTTGCACGGTCCGCACCATTCGGCCCAAAAGTCGAGGACCACCAGTTTCGACATGGACGGCTCGACCACTTCTTGGCGGAATCGGTCGACCGCTTTTTGCTCTTCAATGTTAAGGCCCATGCTTGCCACGATCAGTCCTTCCAAATTCTGTTTGCTGGCCGCTTATGTGGGATGTTTCCATGCGAATGTGAAGGGTCAGGCATCAAGTCTTGGCGCGGCTAATAATAGTGCTTGCACCAAATAAAGACCGCTGCTAATCGCGCCGCCTCCCCAGTGATCAGGGCCGTTTCAGGTTGATCATTGCGAGCGTCAGTGAGCGGGCGTAGCTCAGGGGTAGAGCACAACCTTGCCAAGGTTGGGGTCGGGCGTTCGAATCGCCTCGCCCGCTCCATTTTCCTTATAAATCAGTTGATTATTTGAGCCCAGTTTTCTGGGAGTGCGATTTCGTGCATATACGGATCGCATTCGGATATCCGATTTTGGAGGGAATAGCTTGGCCGAGGAAAGTTCAGATCAGCGATTTGGCAGTGGTGAATCGGAATCGAAAGCGAAGGTCAACTCGGAAAAGAATGTCTTGGAATCAAGAACTTTCAAGGATGGAGCTATCTATCTGTTTATCCGAGAGGACTACAAAAAGAAGACTTGGATGTGTCGGATCAAAGTTCCGAACCGAAAGGGATATGTTTATCGATCCACCCGAACGACCGATGAACATGAAGCCTACAAGTTTGCTGATGATCTTTATCACGATGAACTCGTCAAATCCCTCAGTGGTCCCAAGCAGCAGGGAGAACGGATCGGGAAAGCTATCGATGAGTATGTTCAGAGATTCGAATCCAAGCGTTCGATGCTATCCATCCACTACAAGCTACTGCTGATCGAGAGATGCCGATCATTCTTGGAGAAGAAGACATTCGATCAGCTTGATACCAGGTTGATCTCACAGCTCTATGAAGAGCTTTCAAAAAACTCGACCAAAGGGTCACTTTCAGAAAATTCGATCAGAAGGATTCAGTCTGATCTGAGACACTTCTTAAATTGGTGTGTCGAAGCTGGCTTTCTGGACGAGCTTCCGAAGTTACCAAAAATCAAAACCCAACCATCAAGACGTCCTCATTTCGATTCTAATACGTGGAGAAGGCTGGTCCGGCATTTCCGGGAGTTTGTGAAAGTAACGAACAGAAAGACCCTCAGAGACCGTTCTATGTTGAGAGATTATGTTCTGATCCTCGGCAATACAGGAATTCGTGTCGGTGAAGCCCATGGATTGAAATGGCGTGATGTCCGGGAGGAACTGGGTGATGAACAGGGGAAATCGATCATCGTTCTTACCGTTCGAGGAAAGACTGGCATTCGTGAAGTTGTGGCCAGAAACACCGACGTGAAGAAATATCTCAAGAGGATATTTGATCTTAGAGTTGCTGAGCTAAGCAATTTGAAAGGAGAGAATACCGAGCCTGCTTTAGACAACTACATATTCTGCCATCCTGATGGGTCACCGATCAAGAGCTTCAAGAAATCGTTCAATTCTCTGATCAAGTCGGCTGGCGTGGAAAGAGACACGTTTGGTGACAAGAGAACCGTTTATTCCCTCAGACACACCTACGCGACCTTTCGACTTCAGGAAGGAACCAATCACTATGCATTGGCTCAGAACATGGGAACGTCCGTATCGATGCTGGAAAAGCACTATGGTCACACCACTAATGTTTCAGCAGCAAGTGAGCTTACCAAGTCACGAGAGCGAACCCATAGCGGCAAGCAATCACCGAAGAATGCTAAGCGATCAGAGTTTGGTTGGTTGAGCGATTAAAATCGTTGTTTTTTCAATCGCCTGGTTGGACCTCCCTTGTCAGCAAAGGAGGAATACCAATGAAACTGAAGCTAACATCGAAGAGCCGTCCAAAGACAATCTCTCCAGAAATCCAACGCCGTGAACGGCTAGTTCACCGGATTGACCAACAAATCGGCTATGTCCGTCAGATCATAGAAGGACAAAGGCCAAGAGCCTCGTGGCTTTGGATGTCCACCGACGGAACTTACTACCTTCCGATTAAATACGGAAAGCAATCCATCGAACTGCAGAAGGGAATGGTCTCCATCGAATGCCAAAACCTTGACGAGGTTGAACATGCTTTGTGTGAAGTTCGCGGTATGACGCTAGCCGGGAAGCTAGATGAGCAGCTTCAGCAAGCGTCGTCTGCGATTAGAAAACGATTTGAGAAAGGAGGCATGTAAAGAGCTGTTGTAATTCATTGTTCCGACGTAGCAGTGTTCGACGGCCTAGTAGGCCGCGTGGCTCCATATTTCAGTGACTAACGAACTTTGATCTACACCGTTAGTATCTACCGTTATCGATCCACCGTACTTTCCGTCGAACACGAATCTGCAAAGATGGGTGGAGCTACTTTCAACTTCGGGATGAGGAACAAGCGAGCAATTTTCCAGATTGGCATGGTCGACACAACCGTTCTCGAGATCTTCACTTGAGCATTGATAACCTGTGGCAATCATATCAGATCGTGATCGGGCTGAGATACCAGCAGCATTCAATTTGCGGTATGCTTCACCGTAAGTCATACCGACTTCAACCCCAGAAGCGGACAGTTCATTACTAGCGCTTTCGGCAGCTGCAGCCATATTGGCATGCGCCTCCAGATAGGCGGAATGCTCTAAGGCTTCAGTTTCCAGTTCAGCTGTTGAGTCATCCAACGTTATACTCTCAACGGACTGATTTGCTGTTTCTACAAGTCCCTCATTCTCATTCAATGTTGCTGTCGTTGAAGTGGCCACGGTTGTTGGCGGGCTTTCGTCAGTGCTGCCAACAAAGGCCAGCCCTGTACCGACAGCTACGCAGCAAGCGCAAAAAACAAGACCGATCTTCCAATGAGCGCCTGAATCAGTTGCCATCGGAATTCTCACGCAGAGCAATTCCACGATATTCCATGAGGTCGGCAATTCGTTCAATCTCTGACCCGACCTCAGAGTAGCGATCATGGATCGAGATCGCGACCGCTACCATACCAAGGCTCAAGATCATGAGGACAATAATCAATATCGCAGCGAAGACCCAAAGTATGCCAGTTTCTGTTCCGAGAAAGCCAGTGTTCAGACCCCTCACAAGACCGAACGTGGCTCCGATGATCACAAGAGCAAAAATGCCTATGATCAAATAGCGGTATAGATCGACGATAACTCTCACGATTGCCTCTCCCTGAAATGCAAAAACTGCATATCCGATTATCGCATGTAGGCAAACGCTCGTTTCGAAGCACGAGCGAAAATGTCGAGATCACTGTTCACAAAAGCGAACGAGAAGCTTGTTGAGGTGTTGATCGAAGCTCGACAGAAGGCAGGCCTGCGTCAGGCTGATGTTGCTAAAAAACTTGGCAAGAATCAGAGCTACGTCAGCAACATCGAACGGGGTCAGAGACGTGTTGATGTGGTCGAATTCTACGTCTTAGCTAAAGCGATGAATGTTGATCCAAGCGAACTCTTTGATCGAGCGGTCAAGGATTTCCCAGAAACGCTTGAGATTTAGAATACATCCGCTTTTAAGCGGTCAGCGCAAGATAGCTAACGTCCGAGATTGGGATGGATTCCAGACATTCATGAGGGCTGGTGTGAGCCAGCGCTAAGGAGCTTTGGGGGCTCTCGCTGGCTCACGAGCATTGGATAGTGAGGTGGGATGGTTCCTGCAAATGAGGTTGGGCACAAGTCGGTGGGAATATACGCGAATCACCTTCCCCCTTCGCCCGATCATTTGGGGCTATTCTTAGCCAGCCTTGGCTCATTGCTGCGTAGCCCCTTGGTCATTTGAGCGGCTTTCGGGAGTTTTCTGAAAGAACTTATTCACAGGCTTTCAAGACTGCGTCTCCTCGGCGGAGGTTGGTTTTTTGTCGCAAACTTACAATTACTACGTCTTCGGGTTCGCGGTTGGTCAGTTGACTTGATCTCACAAATGTAAACTTTGAAGTCCAACTAATATTTGGGGGTATTGGGCGTATGGTTCGTTTATTCTTGTTGGTGACAGCAAGCGCTGGGTGTTTGGCTATTGCTTCGCAAGTCAATGCGCAATCGAGCACTGAGACCTATACTTATGATGCGCAGGGCCGCCTGATTAAGGTCGAGACCGCTGGTGGTAGCAATGACAAGAAGAAGTCGGTGATCTGCTACGACAAGGCCGGCAATCGCAAAGAATATAAGGCGGCGAGCGGTAATTCGCAGCCAACCTGTCCCCCTACCCAATAGCAGATCTTCTTTGGGCCGCGCTGATCGGCGCAGCTGCGACCAATCGCTCATTCCACCGTACAGCATTAAAGCAAGCAAGGTTCTCCACGAAATATGACAACAAAACCTCAGGCGCGCTTCGAGCTTAGGTCCGCCTCATTGGCTGGAGATGAAACTTTTGAGGTGAGCAGCCTCATGATGAGGAACATGATGAAAGCTGCTCTCAGCCTTAGCAAACACCGTCATGGCATAAGCGCAAGCGTGCTTGCTCTAACTGCTGGTCTGGCGCTGTCTCCATACAGCGCTAGCGCCCAATCTGGCCCTGATGGTCCTGAGCCGCCGCCGTCCTTCGATACTGAGACGCCAACCGGCGTCAGCATTGATAGCGGGGCCTATAATTACAGCGAGGCTGATCTTGCTATTGGCCAGGGTGAATGGCCTCAAGCGCTGAGCCTCACGCGCAGCTATCGCAGCGATATGGATGTGGGCCTAGCCAATGCCTCAGGCGTGCGCACACAAGGCTGGTCGACCAATATCTATGGACGGATAACCGCAAGAGCGACAGCCATTGAGGGCGCAGGCGATCTTGATCCAGGCGGCGGCTTTCCTGATCCCACGAATGAACCTGAATGGGTCAATACGAGCGTGGTGCTCGGAACCGGCTCCATTGGCTTTCTGGATTCTTCCGTGCAGTCGCCTGGCCCCTATGAGCCGGACTCGCGTAGACGCGATACGCTGACGTACCTATCCAATGGCAAGCATCGCTATATCGCAAGCGATGGCGCAGAACTGATGTTTGCAACTGTGAGCAATGGCTATCGGATTGAGAGCTGGCTGGCAGCGGACGGAACAAAGCTCACCTATCACTACTCATCGAACGGCCAGCCCAAGGCCGTCTTCTCCAGCCGCGCGCAAGCCATCCTATTTGAGCAAGGCACAGCTAATACCTGGTCAAAGGCCTGCGTAGTCAATCTGGCGGAGCATTATGTGCTGCCAGCCTCGAACTGTCCGGCGGGTGTGCAGTCGGTGAGTTACGGCTATACCTTCCCCAGCGGAAAGCCGCCCCAGCTTGTCTCGGCCACAAGCGCCGTGGGCGATACAACGCAGTATCAATACTCCTCGCGTGATCACATAAGCTGCATCAAGCAGGCCGGACAATCGAGCTGCCTGGTCAGCAATACCTATAATGTCTGTCAGCCGCAGCCCAATACACCGACAGCCAATGTGAAGCGCTTTGATCAGGTGATCTCGCAAACGCTGGCAACTGGCGAGACCTATACCTTTAGCTTTGATCCAACTCCGAACTGCCCGATTGAGCCGACTGGTTCGCCAAACTCAACGCAGGTTCTTAGCGTGACCGATGCTGATGGCGCCGTAACAACGCTGGGCCGCGATCATCTTGGGCGGGTTAAGCAAATAACCGATCCGCTTGGCCGGGTTACTACGCGCGAGTTTATGGTTGGCGAGCCAGGCTTTTTTGTCGATCCGCTGCCAGAGGCGCAGGTGCTACCCAATGGCCGCCGGATGGAATTTACGTATGTGGGCGGTAATCTGTCGCAAACGTTGAGCAAGCCGGTGGCAGGCTCGGGCAACACCAACATCGTTGCCAGCGCCTCCTATGCATCGAGCTGTACATCGACGACGCGCAAGACCTGCAACAAGCCGACTTCGACCACGGATGCTGAGGGCAACACAACCAACTACACCTATGCAAGTCAGCATGGGGGCATGCTGACTGCAACGCAGCCAGCCGATAGCAGCGGTATCAGGCCGCAGACCCGCTATACCTACGCTCAGCGCTATGCTTGGTTTAAGAACAGCAGTGGCAGTTATAGGCGAGCATCAACGCCTGTTTGGGTGCTGATCTCTGAAGAGTTTTGCAAGAGCACCGCTGCCTCGGGTAGCGGCTGCGCTGGCGGAGCCTCGGATGAGGTGGTGACCACCTATGAGTATCAGAACGGAAGCTCCAGCAAGGGCAGCAATCTGTTCCGTGTGGGCATGGCGGTGACTGCTGACGGGCAGACATTGCGCACGTGTTACGGCCTTGATGAATATGGCCGCCAGATCTCCGAGACCCAGCCCAAGGCTGGTCTGACGAGCTGTCAGTGAGGGGGCGGGATATGAAGAAGCTAACCATACTCGCTCTTGCTGGGCTTAGCGCAGCAGTACTGCCGACAATGGCTGCCGCGCAGGCAAGCCCCTCTCCTTACACTTCGGCCACGCGCTACGACGCAGCGGGCCGTGTTGTGGGTACGATAGCTCCCGATCCTGATGGCGGCGGCGCGCTTAAGTATCTCGCCACCCGCACAAGCTATGATGCGCGCGGTAATGTGACCAAGGTTGAGAGCGGAGAGCTTTCCAGTTGGAAGAGCGAAGCCTACGATCCACACACCCAATGGACCGGCTTTACGATCCACACCACCGCTGAGACCACTTACGATGCGTCCAATCGCAAGCTGACTGATCGCGTAAAGGGCTCAAACGGGGTTACGGTTAGCCTTACCCAATATAGCTATGACAGTGTTGGCCGTCTTGAATGCACAGCCCTCCGTATGAACCCGGCTGTCTATGGTTCGCTTTCTGCCAGCGCCTGTACTTTGGGCACGCAGGGCAGCGATGGCCCTGACCGGATTACCAAGACGATTTATGATGCCGCTGGCCAGGTGCTGCAGAACCGCAAGGCGGTGGGAACACCGATTGAGGTCGCAGACTCGACCTATAGCTACACCGCCAATGGTCAGATCGCTCAAGTGGTCGATGCCAATGGCAACCGCGCTGAGCTGCGCTATGACGGACATGACCGGCAGAACCGCTGGGTGTTCCCCTCCAAGACGCGGCCGAGCAGCTTCAACGATGCAACACCTGCGAGCGCCATGTCCAGCGCAGGCGCGCTCAACGTTGGTGATTACGAAGCCTATACCTACGACAACAACGGCAATCGGCTAAGCCTGCGCAAACGCGATGGCTCAACCATCAGCTACCAGTACGACAACCTCAACCGGATGACAGCGAAGATCGTGCCGGAACGGGCTGGGCTGTCAGCAAGCCATACGCGCGATGTTCATTACAGCTACGATCTGCGCGGGCTGCCACTTAGAACGCGCTTTGACTCGCTTGCGAATGGAGCGCCTGGTCAGACCAATGAATATGACGGGTTTGGCAGGCTGACAAAAACCTACGACACCATGACCAATATTGGTCGGTACCTTTGGTATCAATACGATGCCAATGGCAATCGGACCAGGATCACGCATCCTGATGGGCAGTACTTCACATATGCCCTCGACGGGCTGAACCGTACAACGCTGGTCCAGCGCAATGGCAGTGCCGGTATGGCCACGTTCAGCTACAACAGCAGAGGTTTGCAGCACACACACGGCGCTGGGTTCTGGACAACCTATGGGTATGATCCCAGCGGACGGCTAAGCAGCATCAGTCACAACCCAGCTGGTAGCTCGAGTGATGTGACGTGGAGTTACACGCGCAATCCTGCTTCTCAGATTGCTTCTGAAACGCAGAACAATGACAGCTATTCCTGGGATGGCCATGTTAACTTGAACCGCAGCTATACCACCAACGGTCTCAATCAATACACTGGGGCAGGCGGGGCAAGCTTCTGTTACGACGCGAATGGCAATCTCACCGCTGATGGCGGATACGTCTATCTCTATGATGTTGAGAATAGGCTCGTGGCTAAGCGCACCCAGATCAATACCAATTGCAGCGCTTTGTCTTACGCAGGCGCATTGGAAGCTGATCTACGGTATGATCCGCTTGGCCGTTTGCGTTGGGTTGCGGATGGCTCCGGGAGCCCGGTGAAGTTTGTCTACGACGGCAATGCATTGGTTGCAGAATATGCTGCGAATGGCACCCTGCTGCGACGCCATGTCCATGGCAACAATGTTGAGGCTGATGATCCGCTCTTCACCTTCGAAGGCTCGTCGACAGCAAACAGCGCGCTGCGCCTACTTCGCGCAGACCCACGTGGCAGTATCGTTCTTGTCACAAACAGCAGCACACCGCTCGCCGTCAACACTTATGACGAATTTGGCATCCCGGACACTGCCTCAGGCAATGACATCGCGACCAAGGGCCGCTTCCGCTACACCGGCCAGGCCTGGATCCCCAAGATCGGCATGTATTACTACAAGGCCCGCATCTACTCACCTACCCTCGGCCGCTTCCTCCAAACCGATCCCATCGGATATGAAGATCAGTACAACCTCTATGCCTATGTCGCAAATGATCCAATAAATAACGTCGACCCCACGGGGGAGCGGTCGCTTCGAGATATTGCTGCCGGCATTGAGGCGGCGTTGAACGACCCAGTCTTAGGTAATGTATTGGACCCACTCGGTACAGGAAGAGATGCACGGGCGACTATACGAGATATTGGGGCTGCAATCGAAAACCCATCGCTCGAGAGCGCTGGCGCGGTTGTTGCTTCAGTGGCATGCTCAGCTACGAGGGTTTGTCGTGCAGCAGAGAGAGGAGTCAAGCGGCTTGTTTCCAAGGGAAAAGTTGGTGATAGGGTGCAAACACCAGACAGCTCCCCCGAGTCCTTCACTAAGCTCAAGGGCAGCCAAGGGTTCAAAAACAAGAAAACCGGTGAGATCTTCCAGAAGAGCAAAACAAACCATAGCAATGATCCGAAAGGTGAATTCAAGGTAGGCACAAAACCTGGAAAACCACCGACCAAGAGTGAGAAGGTGACCGTTACACGCAGTAACTGCGAAATTTCGAAGAAGGATGGTTGCTAATATAAATGGTATGGATGCAGTTGAGCTCTTTCAGAATGCCCGGGCGAAGTGGCCGCGAAGCGTTGATCTTGGGATCACGGGTGTGAACGACAATCACGCTATATTTTGGCCGTTGATTGATGCCTATGAAACGATTGAAGAAAACATCTCAGATACTGATCCTTGGATGCAAATAGCCACGTGGACGATGCATCAATGCTTGATGAAGTTGGCTAAAACCAGGGTGATCAATGGGAACAAATGCGTTAGAATTTCTGACGTTACACTCGCCATGTTTGACAAATTCCTTCGTGAAAACCTTCTAGATGAATCGTGGGAGGTTGAGCGGCGATTGTATGTCGAATCAAACGGACCACATCCTTTAGCAGCACTCGGAGGTAGCGAAGGATGAACTGACTTGGGTTCTAAAGAGCCATTCATTGATGTTGTAAAACCAACGGAGCATCTCGAAGCTAATGTAGTTGCAACATGGAATGAGGCGCAGGTCGAGAGCCAAACCAGACGACCCATTCAAACGTTCCGATCCATTGCCCGAGATCATTCGACTTACGGTGGCAATTTACATCTGATTTTGGGTCGTTTCCTGACTGTCTGCCTTAGCCAAATGTGGTGATCAAAATTGCCATCCGATGATAAGCTAGGGATGGTGTCGGAAGCCAGCTACTCGAACCATAGTTTTTCGTCAGGGGCTTTCAGAACGCAATCGTTGTCATCATAGGATTTGCCAAAAGTCTCAATGAAGTGCAGCTCTTCACCTTCATAGGTAAATCCGACGACAATCTCATGGTCCCAGAAGTCAACTTCTCGCAGTTCCAGTTTCCGAGAGTCAAAGGGCTCTTCGATTGAGAGATCTATGATGCAATTGCCTTTTTCGCGTGACCTCGAGAATAGCACATATCCAGTGTGCTCAGAGAATTTATCTGAAAGAACAAGATCATGTTTCTTAATCAACGCTTGCCACTCCGGCTCGGCATTGTCGGCAACGACTTTGGAATGATTCATCTCATCGAGGACTAAAATACGATCGATGTCCTCGATCCCGTAGTTGTGAGCAAAGTTGTTAATGTCATGCCACTGAGGCAATGCAACGCCCTTATCACTTAGGTCATCTGGACCACCAGTGAGGTCGTTTATGTGCGCCAAAAACCCATCTTTGGATTGTTGGACCCAATAATCGCCTGCGTCGTTTGAGATGGAACCAAGGCAGAATTCACCGCCGCTCCCCTTGATTTCTATCCGATATTGAAACGACATCAACAAGCCCCCTTAGAATGTACAATCGAGCTTCAGCATAAAGCGGGTACTGGCACGATCTTCAACCGCGAAGCCAAGTTTTTTATCGTCTGAGGGTGAAACTTGCCATCGCGAAAGCAAGGTATGCAGGAACGATTAAGCTCGTCGGCAATAGCTCGATAAGACATTCCGGCATCAAGCATTGGTAGGACGATAGGAGCCAAATTGATCGCAAACTCATCAGCAGATCGCTTATTCTCTTGAGCAAGCTGCTTGCCATTCACTCCCAGCTTAACGCCGCGTCTTTTGGCTTCCGCTAGAGCTGCCTTGGTGCGCTGAGATATAAGTCTACGTTCCTCTTGGGCCAGCGCCGCAAAGATGTGCAGTTGGAAGTCAGTTGCAGTAGGCATCTCAGCAACAACAAGATCAACACCTTCATCCATGATCCGGGAAATGAAGCTGACCTTCCTTGAAAAACGGTCAAGCTTGGCGATCAGCAGCTTTGCAGATTCACGCTTGGCCATCCGGATAGCGTTCCAAAGCTCATCCCGAATATCTTTGCCCCCAGAAGCGGTTTCCACAAACTCCGCTACTAACTCGTCATCGTCTGACAGAAAGTCGGTTATACTCGCTCGTTGGGCAGCCAATCCCAGCCCAGACTTCTGCTGTTTGGATGTCGAAACCCTCAGGTAGGCAACATACCTTGTCATATCTCGTCTCCGTCGAAAGCAAACGTTGGTTTACTTTTGACGCTTCGGACCTTTCAAGTGTTGCCTCAACATCGTATTGCGTTGATCGAGTGTGATGTTGTGAAGCTAGGGAGACGCAAGAGACAATGAAATGTCCAAAGTGCCAGCATACGGGGTTCAACTGGCTGGAGGAACCTGACGAGAGTATACACGCTTATCGTGTTGAATGCGGAAGGTGCGGGACCTTCGTAAAGTGGGGAAACGAAGATCAATTCGACAGTGTGCAACACTTGGATGGCGTAAAGCGCGTTGCACACGAAGAACCACCGCCATCGCCTACGATTGATCGTTTCTTCACAGAGAGATAAAGTAGAGGCCTGAACGCTAACATATGTGGTTAGGCTGAAAGAGGATTTTCAAGTCGTGATGATCCGAGTGTATGGGCTATAGCACACAGTAAAGAACTCCTAACAAGCTGTTATGGTACAAGTAGGTCGTCTTGTACCTCAAGAGCATCTCGGACGGTCCTGTCGATGTCATCTGCATAAAGTTTGAGACGTTTCAGTGTGGCAATCTGACCATGCTTTTCCGCCGCTGCTGTACGCAGGACGATGTTGATCATATCCCAACTTGTTTCGCCATCATAAATGGCTTTGCCATTGGCAAGTGTGCCCCAATCGGTTCCGTCGCAGAAATCGGCTCGATCAGCGTCTTCCAAGGCAGTAGCTAGAGCGTCTTGCAACAGGTTTATCTCGAGACCTATCGCGTCTACCATTGCGACCACAGCTGAAGCATTTTTGTCAGCTTTGGCAACGAGAAGATGGGCGGATTTAAGATCGCCAACTAGGCCGTCCAAAGCAGCTTCGATACGAGCCCTAAGTCGATCCCATCGATCAAGTCGCCGCTGGTCGCTCCGAATTTCCTCCGCCACACTATTGGTGTGAATACGGTTCCGCCAGTTCCATATGAGATTTGCAAAGATGCCCGATCCGGCGACTATCCAAGTGATAATCTGAGCGTCGGTAATTACTGCCCCCTGTGACACCGGTCAGAGTGGAGCTTTGCGATCCATCAGGATATTCTGCAAACCACGATCAATTTGCCGTTGAATAAGGTCTGATGCCTCGATTGTGTACGACTGCTTGAATGCGTCAAGATCATTGTCCAGCGAACGCAGAGAAGCAGTGAAGAGACCTTGAACAAACGACGGACTGATTCCGTACAAATCGTCAGGAACACGGATAGTATGTCGAACGCCATCGCGGTCCAAAGCATCGAGCTTGAACAGATCACGCGCAGCCAGACCTCGCTCATGGCCGCTCAAATTGTGGACTTTGCCTTCGGTAAGTACACCGAGGTCAATGGCTTCAATTTGCATCGTCCTCCTCCTTAGGAATCAACAATTGCGGATCGAGAGTGAACCCAACCGATACAAGCGTACCGGCGAAATGTGCCGGGAGCTTGAATGCAACGCTAGAGTCGGGCGGCAGTTCAGGATTGTTTTCACGGTTGCACCATTGCAGCCGCCTACCAAATTTATCCGTGACTCCAGCTAATATAGGATTTCCGAGCCGAATGCACGAATTTCCTGACACTATCGTTACGCGAACATCTGAGCCAGGCACATTGCAAGCCCCCAGATCACCGGCAACCTCGAGGACGTCCTGCAAGCCCGTACCTCCTCGACCAAATTCGTCGGAGTAGGATTTGGAAGTGATCGTGTCCTGCAGTGCAAGTACCGTCATGAGGCCGTCTTCGGAAAGCACACCATCCTTATGCTTGGCGAGATAACTTTCGGTTTTCGAGAGAATCTCAGCTGGGGCTTTTGACATCGATTGAGCGATAGATTGTCCGACATTTAAAAAACTGAGATAGCAATGAAATTTCAACGCGCCATCTTGCGCCTCACGCGCAGCCATGAATGCGCTCATGGACCAATCACCATCTACAGATCCAGGAATGCTATGCCGTTCCGCATTGCATAGTAACTCACCAACCATGTTCTGGATCAGGCCCTTGCCTTTCCCACTAAGTTCGAGCGCTGTCTCGGCTTTTTTCTCGAAACATGCGATCCACAACCAGTCATCAATAAGGCCGACAAGTTTGTCAGCGAGTTTCTCGCGATCCGCCGGTTTCAACTGTCGATTTGGATCCGTTGAGGTTTGTCGAGGTCGCCGCCTTACAATGGGGAAAGCAGATACTTGTCGATGATCCCGTACGGACGACAAGCCGATACCAAGGTCCTTGTCCAGCTCCATTGCCGATAAGACCTTCTGTACTGATTGTGACATAACGCCGCCCCGAAAGACATGCGACATTTGGGGCCAAATTTCTGCGAGAACTAGATAGGCTCCAACATCCAGACATCGCTCATCAGTAAAATCAATGAACGCATTTACCTCGCTACGTTCAATCTTGGCGAGTGACTGTAGCTGGCTTATCGTGCCGACTGGATCGTCCAGGAAGTTGAGCGGGCCTAGCCGAAGCCTGCGGTAATCCGACCGATAGCTGCGTGCAATAATCGGTCTCCACTCCTGAGGTCGGGCAGGATCAAGGTTGTCGAGCAACGGTGAACTTTTGAACTTACGCAGCAGCTCGCCAAAGGGCGGGATGTCATTTGATGTCCGGACCAGTTTCTTGCGAAGTGCTCTAGTTTTATCGGCGGCATGGCGTCTAGCAGCTGCGCGAATGCTTGGATCAGGATGATTGCCCCCTGATCGCTTGAGGATGCGCCGACGCATCTTACGCGTCTCGCTCTGAAGCGAAAGACGCAACTGCTTCTTCTCATCGAGCTGGAGACTCCGAGCGTCGTATCCAGGGCCGAAGAATTCGCGCAGTTTCTGAAGGGGCTTCTTGGCCATGCTGCTCTTATGGTGGAACCTATATACAACCGCGACACTGCTTTGGTGCTTTATCTACAATTGTGCAGCGAAGCTGGCACTAACCGAACAAAAGTCATTGAGCGTTTGGCGAGAAAATCATGGGCGCTCCGGAGCTACTCAAAAGATCAATACCCTTACCAGTTGAAAGCAACACACTCGCGTCCAAGTTAGAGAACACTTTCTTCAATCGCTTTAGCGCCTCACGAACATCTGGTGTGTCTGGGCATGCGTTCAAAATGAGTGGCTTACGAGCATTCTCGACATCAGTTCGTTTGCAAGGGATGCCCGCATCCGTGAGGATATCAGCAAAAGCTTGAGCGGATTTACCGTCGATACGCTTGCACAGTCCGGCTTTGGACTGGTGCCATGAAGCACAAAGCATTTGTCGTAGCCGAGTGATGTCTGGCCGGCTCTTCTTTAGATATTTTGAGTCAGCTTCCGAGAGCGTGGACTGTGAAAGAACATAAATTGCGAAAGACTCATAGTCATCGAGTGATTTGATACAGCGCGGATCGGCAAGACCATAAGTGGTCCAATAGTCTCTAACGCGAACGAACTCCTCTACAGTTTGCCAAGGATCGGTTGAATAAGCCACATGGCCATGTTCTTTGTCTTGCCACACGCTGCTGGGCTTACGCTTCCAATCAAACTCCATGTTCAAACGCTTAGATAGAGACTTCTCGACCAGATCGGCATCAAACTCGATGATGTCCCTAACGCCCGTTTTAATATTGAGGGGTATTTCATCGTCAGGTTTTCGATCAAGAAACATCTTAACAATGTTGGCATTTCGAACGCGGTCAGAGTCGAAATACTCAGGGGTGTATATGCCCCCTTTAGCAAGGACGATATTCACGCTATCGCCTTGGTCCGTAAGACCATCTTTCAAAGTTGCTTGTCCCCGTGCTCTCCAGCCTAACAACTGACGCACCTGATGCTTTACTTCAAGCATAGTGGGATCGCCTGTCAGCGCCCCTCTACTTTTACGGAACAGGTCAGCGATTGGACCTTTTGAAGCTTCAGCAATTTGGTCGGCAGTGGCATTGGTCAAGAAGCCATCGGTGGTGCAGCTAAAGACGCAAACGTCCTTAGGTAGAGCGTTCATAATCTCGCCCAGCGCAGACCTTACGAATGAGGTAATGTAGGCAGCAAAGAAGGGGTTTGTGATCTTGCTAGGTGGTAAAGGCTTCGTTTCCTGATCGCGAAGATCATAGACACGCTTCTTTCGAAGTCCTTGGGCCGTTTTACCATAGCTGGAATTGCTAAGTTCCTTCCAGAAGAGAGCTTTTAACGAGCCTTTCGGATAGGAAAGCCGCTTCTTAATGCAATCGCTGATGAAACTTCCAAAGATTGGAGTCTCAACATCGGTGGGAACAATCACTCCATGAAGGATCTTGATCTTCGCTCCGAGAGATTTAGCCAACGCAATTTCTGGAGCAGCGCAATAACACTCACCTGCTCTTGGGAACACAAGACCGTTCTCGGTCCGAACAGGAAGCGTTGGGTATCGAACGGATTTGGGAAACTTGAATGTGATGTTGGCCATGCCAAGAGTAGCAGGTGTGTAGTCAGCAACCTTCAGCGATACTTTGAGATTGTGCCAGTCAGGTTTGCCTATCAAAGCCATGGCCGTGGGATAGGCACCTGCCAGATCATAATCGGTCCAGTAGTCTTCAAACGAGGGACCAAACCAAAATTGCTCGTTTCGGCCACCATGATAGCATTCAGTAGCAAGTGGTACGTGCCAATCGACCTGCTTCAAATTGACGGTCTTGGTTTGCTTGACGAACCTATTTCGCTTCTTGCTGTAGTATTGCTGCTCGAGCTTCTCTTGGCCGAGCAGCTCTAGCGGATCAATTTTCAGATCACTCTTCCAAGCATCCATTAGAAGATCGACCCCAATCGAGGTCAGCGTGGCTGGAACCTTTCTCTGTCCTAAGATGTCATCACACTGATCAATCAACTGTTCGAGATAACGGACACAGATCACGGCATCGCGGATGGCATATTCCTCGAAGAGATCAGGATTGTCCTGAAGAAGGGCATCCATGTTAGCTTTGTAATGAAGAGCCTTTTCAGGATCGGGGTCTAGCGACAGCTTCTCTAGACCCACCAGGTCACCAAGAGCTGCAAGGCTTTTGGATGTTGCTGGTGTCAATAACATCGTGTCCCTAAGGATAACCTTCAAATCGACCTTATCGATTTCAGAGAAGCGGATCGTGACAGGTATGTAATTGCCAATGTTAAGAAAGGTGTTTCGAACGCTTGAGATCAGTTCCGTTATGTTCTTGAAGTCACCGAAAGCAGGGAAGTCAGCTCGTGTGAAGTGGCCAGCAATGTAGATTGTCGATGGGATTTTTGAGATGGAACCAGAATTGATTCCCTCGGCAAAAGCGAACAGGAGGACATCCGTTAGATTGAGACGTTTTTCACCGTCGGGATAGCAAATGCCACTCCATTCCTTAGCTTCCGGCTGATGCGGATCATAAACGCTACAGTGGAACTGATAAGAGAGAACCTTGTACTTTCCGTCTCCAGCTCGTATTTCTTCATAAGACAAGGCTTCGTCCGGTGTTTTAAACTCGGTATCAAAGCCAAGAATGAGATATTCATCGGAGTTTGTTTCTCCGTAAAAGTTCCCACTCTCCACCCATAGGCAACTTTTACTGAAGTTGTTATCCTGATCCCGAAGGATAACTTCCGTCTCAGCTGTTGTTTTTAAAGACTTTTCGTCTCGATCTTTGGAATTCATGATCTACCAAGAAAGTTGGAGTTGATCTCAGAAGATATCTGAAGGAGAACGTTCGTCAAACACACGGATCTGAGAAACACTCAAGGATCAGTGTTTCAAAGTCGGTATTCGAATACTATTCGGATTGAAGTCACTAAGAAAATCCGATTTCAAAACAAGCAGTTAGCATCGCATCGAATATTGCCAAGGTTGGGGTCGGGCGTTCGAATCGCCTCGCCCGCTCCATTTTCTTATCCAGATGTCGATGGTAGTCCACGCCGGGTCGCGCGAGCACAATGCGCGCGCCTAGACCACAGCTTGCACGCCGTGGCTCGCCCTTCCACCGACCCTGTGTCGCGTTTTGGTGACACTCCATGGCGTTGACCAGCCAAATCACGCATTTCGTGGAATTGCCGCTTGCAAAGCAAAATGCGGTGCGTATTGGCTTGAAGATATGTTGTATCATACAAAAAGTATCGCCCGTGCCGGAACCTCTCTGGCTGCACTTTCTTTAACATTGCTGGCTGTGCCAGCTCTTGCTGAGGATGCTGACGCGACTGCCTCAGAAGCCACATCGGATGAGGACCGGGTTGGTGACCCGCATTATCGCGGTGAGATTATCGTCGCGGCAGATGGCCTTAGTGAGCTTGACTTTATCTCCGGCCAAGATGTGCTCGAGATTGCTGACATTCAGGAAAACCTGAATGGCCAGATCGGTGAAGTACTGGCGAAACTTCCCGGCGTTACTGCCACAAGTTTTGCGCCCGGTGCCTCGCGTCCGATCCTGCGCGGGCTTGATGGTGAGCGTGTTCGTGTGCTGATTGATGGTCTTGGCACCGCGGACGTCGGCAATACCTCGGCTGACCACGCGACCACAATTGACCCACTGACAGTTGAGCGGATCGAAGTTTTACGGGGTCCCGCATCTTTGCTTTACGGAAGTCAGGCAATCGGCGGCGTGGTGAACGTCATTGATAAGCGTATCCCGATTGCTCTGCCCGAGAATGGAATTCACGTCGACGCGCTGGGCGCAGTCGACACGGCCAGCAATCTCATTAGCGGCGGCGCATCACTCGACTTTGCGATTGGCGAGAGCTTCGTCGTTCACGTCGACGGCTCATACCGCGACACCGACGATCTTGAAATTGGCGGTTTCCAAATCGCTCCTGAATTGCGTCAGGACTTGTTTGATGACGCCAATGAAGAAGAAGCCGAGGGCGAGCTCGAAGAAGCAGAGGAGCTGCGCGAAGCCGCTTCGCAGCAGGATTTCTTGCCGAACAGCTCGACCGAGACTTACACCATCAATGGCGGCCTTGGGGTAATTCTTGGCGACTCTACCTTTGGTGCTTCCCTCGGCTATTACGACACCAATTACGGCGTCGTCGGCAACCCTGAAGGTGGCCACCATGGCGAAGAGGGTGAAGAAGGCGAAGAAGAAGGCGGCGAGGAAGAAGAGGGCGAAGAAGTCGTCACAATCGGCCTTGAGCAATTCCGTGCAGATTTCCGCGGCGATATTGCGCTAGGCAGCGGCTTCTTTTCGCGTCTGAAAATCCGTGCCGGTTTCTCCGATTACACGCATACTGAATTTGAAGGCGATGAAGTTGGTACGGTTTTCGATACTGAAACGCTCGAAGCACGCGCCGAGCTGGTCCAGTCGGGCGGCGGAATAATTGGCGCGCAATACACCTTCCGCGATTTTCAGGCGGTCGGTGAAGAGGCGTTTGTCGCGCCCAACGAGACCACGCAATTCGCGCTGTTTACCGTTCAGGAATATGACCTTGACGGTTTCCAGATAGAGGGCGCCGCGCGCTACGAAATCGTCGACGTGAAGTCGCAACCGCTTAATCTGGAGCGCGACTTCAATCTGTTCTCGGGGGCGTTGTCACTCGTCGCATCGCCATTTGACAGTGAAGATGTGCGTTTGGGGCTCACCGGTTCGCGCTCTGAACGTGCACCCGCTGGCGAAGAGCTCTTCGCGAACGGTCCGCACATTGCGACGCAATCATTTGAGATTGGTGACCCTGACCTCGAAGTCGAAAGCGCATGGGGGCTTGAGGCCTTCGCACGCGGCGGAATTGGCGGCGCGCAATTTGGCGTCTCGATTTACGGCCAATGGTTCGATGACTTTATTTTCCTTCAGCCCACCGGCGAGGAAGAAGACGATCTGCCAGTATTCGTATTCTTGCAGCAAGATGCGACGTTCTACGGGATTGAAGGCGATGTCACCTTCCCGATTATCGACACTGACAGTTTTGGCCTGACCGCTGATCTGCGCGCTTCGTATGTCGAGGCAGAGCTGGACGATGACACCAATGTCCCGCGCATTCCGCCGCTTAGCTTGCTTGGTGCGCTGGAGGCTGAGGCTGGCCCGTTTGAGCTACGCGGAGAAGTGCAGTGGTTCGGCGAGCAGAATGACGTTGCTGAGTTTGAAACCACGACGGACGATTTCACGCTGGTAAACATGTATGTCTCGTGGCGCCCATTGCCCAGCAATCGCAATGTCGTGTTGCAGTTGGCTGGTGAGAACCTGTTCGACACCGTCGGTCGTCGGCACTCTAGCTTCACGAAGGATTTCGTGCCGCTGCCGGGCCGGAATATTCGGGCGAGTGTGCGCCTGAGCTTCTAAGCTGACGGAGATTGGCGGGCGGCTTCCTCATAGGCAAAGACCATGAGGAGGCCGCCAGCTATCGCTAGGTTTTTGAGCGCAAGCGTGACTTCGATCTGCTGGCTGAAGTCGTAGTGAAAAAACGCGATTGTGAGCAGGGTGAAACCGCTCATGATCGGTGCGACAATGCGCGGGAATTTCCCAAGCGCGAGTAATATCCCGCTCACCAGCTCAAATACACCCGTAGGCGCCGCCAGGAAGCCTGGCAACACGCTCGCCGTCTCGATGTACTCACTGGTTGCGCTGATGCTGGTCAGTTTGTTGATCCCCGCCAGAACGAACAAAGCGGCGAGCATGATGCGTGCGGTGATCAGTGCTGGTTTGGCCATGCGTAATTCCTCTCACATAGAAGTGTCGATCACTGGTCCTCGACTGCGAAGCTCAGCTCTGCATGTTCTTCGAGCCGCTTGACCAGGTCTTCGCCGAGGAATGATCCTGGTGTGCCGACACCGCCGGGCGCATCGCTTTCGAGCAATGCCATGCCGGTCTCGCCAATCATCCGGCTGGTTGAGCCGTAGCCGGGATCATACTTGCCTTTGACGCCGTAGTGCAGCGTTTCGCCATCCGACATCTCGCCCACAAACAGCACATCGTAAAAGCCGTTCTCGCGCTCTTCCTTGGTCGGGCCTTCGCCCGGCTTTGGTGGTTTTGAACCGAACGGATTTTTCAGCATTTCGGTCGCGGCCTTAGCAGCTTTTTCGCCCAGTTCGCCCGCGCTGGTCAGCATCATCTCATCATATTTGAAGTCTTCGCCATATGGGTGACCGAGCAGGAAATTTGTGCGATGCACATTCTTAGTGTTGATCGCCGCCATGATGAACGGCGCGGCCCATTTGCCAAGGCTTTCGTCATATTCTGGCACCAGGCCTGATGGCTGAGTTGGGCCTTCAAAGCCTGGCGTCAGACCAAAAGAGCTTTGCAGGATTGGGATCAGCTTGGGATTTTTGGCGATAGATTTCATGGTTGCGGTCAGGCTGGCCGCGGTGCCGCCAGAAAATGTGCCCTGCATCGCGCGAACACGGCCTTTCACACGGGGTGCAGGAGCGCCGAATTTTGCCTTCGCTTCCTTTTGCAACATGAACACGCCCAGATCGAATGGGATCGAGTCGAACCCGCTGGAGAAGCAAATGCGCGCGCCGCTGCTCTTGGCCGCTTCGTGATGCGCATCGATTTTCTCACGCATCCAGCCCGGCTCACCGCACAAATCGGCATAGTCGGTGCCAGTGTTGACGCAGGCTTCGACCAGCGCATCGCCGTAGAGCTGATACGGGCCGACGGTGGTGAGGACGACTTTGGTGCGCTCACACATCGCCTCAAGGCTTGCCGGGTCATCGGAATTCGCAACGATCAGAGGCGTGTCAGCAGGCGCGCCCACTTCATCGCGCACTTGCTCCAGCTTGGTCAGGCTGCGTCCAGCCATGGCCCACTTGGGACCGCCACCGCCAGCATATTCGCGCAGGAAGTGTTCCGCCACGAGCCGCCCAGTATAGCCGGTTGCGCCGTAAATAATGATGTCGAATTCTGAAGCCATGGGTGTTCTCTCCTTTGCCGATATGCATGACGCTAGCGAGCGAGAGAGTCAAAGCCGTTACGGCATGTGGGCGCTGGCTTAGGCCTCTAACCTGCGGCAGGAATGCGCGGCAGCACGCCGGTTTGACTGGAAATCGCGAGCAGTTTGCCATCTTCGCTGAAATGACGCGCGCTACCATGCACCGCGCCGCGATCAAACGCGCCATATTCGGTGACGCTTAGCACCCAGCCGGGCTCGCTCGCCTGGATGAAACGAAGCGTTGTATCGAGACTTGATCCGCCATGCGTGCTGGTGTGTGCGCCAAGGAAGAAATCCGAGACAACGCCGAGCCATGCGGCATCAATCGCAAAGCCTGCTTTGGATCGGGTCCACGCCGCCTCATAGCCCTTTGCCTCATCGACATGCGCCACGCGGCGCTCGACCTGACCGATCAGATTGTCATCAAAACCATTATGATCTGGCGGTTTGATCGCGCAGTCCTTTGGCGCGGGCACATCTGGCATTACGGCGAATTGGACATGCTCGGATGGTTCGCGCGCTCCGACGGCCGCATTGACCCGGTGCGTTGGACGGCCATTGACTGATATATCCGCCTGCCATTGCCCGATGGAACGCCCGCCGCCGCATTGCTCAACGCTAATCGTTAGCTCCTCGGCGTGCTGCGTTGGGCTGAGGAATTGCATATTAGCCCACAGCAGCGGCATCTCGCTCGCTAGCTCTAATGCGTCGATCACCGCGCCCAGTGCAGAGCCGCCCATAACGTGCGCCGCGCCTTCTGACCCGACCGTCGCAGGGCGTGTGACGGGAAGAATGTATTTGCCATCCGCCGGACCAAATCCCTCAGCCGGGACGACCCGCCAGAATGGGAAATTGGCGACGGTCATTGGTGGAGCTGCAGCGGTTTCAAAGCTTCGGCAGCGTCACGCCGCGCTGCCCCATATATTTGCCAGCACGGTCAGCATAGGTGACTTCTGGCCGCTCATTGCCCTGCAGGAACAGAAATTGGCACGCGCCTTCATTTGCGTAGATCTTCGCGGGCAGCGGCGTGGTGTTGGAAAACTCCAATGTCACGTGACCTTCCCAGCCCGGCTCAAGTGGGGTCACATTCACAATTATGCCGCACCGCGCATAAGTGGACTTGCCCAAGCAAATCACAAGCACATCGTCAGGGATGCGGAAATATTCGACCGTGCGTGCCAAAGCGAAGGAATTGGGCGGGATGATGCACACGTCCGTTTCGCGGTCGACCAGACTTTCAGAATCAAAACTCTTGGGGTCGACAGTTGCGGAGTTCACATTGGTGAAAATCTTGAACTCAGGCGCAACGCGCGCGTCATAACCAAACGAAGACACGCCGTAGGAGATCACCCCTTCGCGCCGCTGGGCTTCGACAAATGGCTCTATCATGCCCTTTGTTTGCGCCTGTTCCCGAATCCATTTGTCTGAGAGAATCGCCATGGGAGAGTGATTCCTGATTGTCGCGTTACCGGCAAGCTGAAACGTTAAAATATCCGTGGAGGCTCGCCTCTACTTACAAGGCTGGTCTTTTTTACGCTCGTTCGCTAAAAAATTCTCGGTATATTAATCAGCTCGGGCTATCAGATCCTAGATAGAATAAGGAGTTGCAGATGGGTGCCAAAGCTTGGTTTGTGGCTTGCTTCGACAACGAGCCCAAAGAGACATTGGGCGCTAATCCCCAACTTGATCGGGATGCTTCATTTTCTTTGGCAAAGAGCCTGCTCCCAAATGCGAAGATCGAGGCGCGAGAAGACGGCAGTCTTAGCTTTCTTAATCCGGATGATGGTGAAATCTTTGTTGGCGTTTACGGGGACCTAAAGATTGTGGCTCACACTGACCTTTCGGGTGATTTCCCATCTCGCATCGATGCTCGATGGCGCAGCCTTGATCTCGGATCGAAGGCCTATCTTCATGCTACTCATTCGGCTGTGGATTGGTGTTCCTTCGCGCTTTGGGACAAGGGAACGCTAGTTCGTGCCCTGGGTGTCTCTCCCGATAGCGGCGTTCAAGAGGACATTGGTGAACGTTTGCCGTTCGAGGTCCCATTTTGGGATGGCTTACACTCATTGGACGATGAGTTCGAAGATGACGAACCGTATCCGCTGCCCTTCCATCCGCTTGAGCTTTCAGAAACAGCACTCTTGTCGATGCTAGGCATCCAGTTCGAAGGATCCCCGGACGACTGGGTTTGTGATCCGGAAGACGTCCCGATAATGAAGTTCGCAGTGATCACAAGCCCATGGTAAAAGTTCTGGTAACGAGGGCGACTTCATGGATCGCGTCCGCTACTTAATAACCTTTGCGCCCAAATGCGGGTTCATGGTTGTAATATGGTTCAGCCATTTCTTCGGGCGGCGCAGCATCTTTTGCGGATAGGTCACTTTAAGGCCGACGATCTTAGCAATCTCGCCGACAAAATGGATGCAATTGCGCGTATCGAGATCGTAAAACTTACCCGGCGCATTTCGCCATTCTTCGACCAGCGCTTTGATGCGGTGATACTGGTCATCCGATAGCGATACGGTAAAATGCCGATTGGTCTTGGTCAGCCATTTGTCTTTCTCGACCAAAATGGTGTGTTTGACCGGCCCCTGCAGAACGGCCGGTGTCGCGCGCTTGGCCGAAAAGCCGTAGTTCTCTTTGATGACCTTGCCGCTCGCCTCCAGCGTGCCGTCCAGCACAATGAATGTGTGCGGATAGCGGCCAAACAGCACCGAGCCATTAAAGCTGTGAAAGCTCAATTGGACATCCGCGGCGGCCGGAACTGTCCAGACGAGCGCGAGCGCGGCTAGGATTAAACGGAGAATGCGTCCCATGAGCCTCACTTTAGGGGAGGACGAAACCGAATGACAATGAGAGTTTGCCGAGAGCGCCACTAATTGCCACTATCTGCCGCAATCATTCTGTAGCTTGCGAGAATAGCCGCCCAGCCACTGCATCGAGCTTTGAAACCAGCGTCTTGTCATGCTTGTCAGGCGCAGTGATCACTGCATCATCGAGCACGGTGTCGATTGGCGATGCTTGTCGTTTCGCGGGCAATAGCGCGAAGAACTCATCCAAAGCCTTGCGCGCCATTTCTCCATTGGCCTGCATCTGCGCGATGATTTCGCTGACATCGACCGCCGCCTCGGCGTCGCGCCAGCTATCCCAATCGGTGACCATCGCGAGCAGCGCGTAAGGCAGCTCAGCTTCGCGGGCGAGCTTCGCCTCGGGCATGCCGGTCATTCCAATGACATGTGCGCCCCATTGCCGGTACATCTTGCTTTCAGCTCGAGTTGAAAATTGCGGCCCCTCCATGGCGAGATAGGTTGCGCCCTGCATCGGCTCACCGCCTGCCTTTTGCACGGCTTGTCCGGCGAGTGTCGATAGGCGCGGGCAAACCGGATCGCCCATGCCGACATGCGCCACAAAGCCATTGTCGAAGAAGGTTGAGGGGCGCCCCTTTGTGTTGTCGATGAATTGATCGACCGTCACAAACTGACCTGGTGGCAAATCCTCGGAAAGTGATCCGACCGCGCTGATCGCGAGAATATCGGTGCAGCCAGTGCGTTTGAGCGCATCGATATTAGCGCGCGCATTGAGCCGTCCGGGAAGTACGGTGTGCCCGCGCCCGTGACGCGGCAAAAACCGCACTTTCACATGACCAACGCGCCCGCACAGGATCTCGTCCGAAGGCTCGCCCCAAGGTGACTGGACCGAAAGCCACTGCGCCTCTTCCAGCGCGTCAATCTCGTAGAGGCCTGACCCGCCAATCACGCCAATGGTCCATTCTTCGCTCATCGGTATTCCCTTTAATAAGACTTAGGCAGGCCGAGCACATGCTCAGCTATATAGGCCAGGATCAGATTGGTTGATATCGGCGCGACTTGATACAGCCGCGTCTCGCGATATTTGCGCTCTATGTCGAATTCGGCGGCAAAGCCAAAGCCGCCATGGGTTTGAATGCAGGTTTCGCCCGCTGCGCAGCTGGCGTCCGCCGCGAGCATTTTGGCCATATTGGCCTCTGCCCCGACATCTTCGCCTGCTTCATATTTGCGCAGGCCCTCATGCACCATCAGCTCGGCGGCACGCATATCGGCATAGGCACGCGCGAGCGGAAACTGGATACCTTGGTTCTTGCCAATTGGATTGCCAAAGACGCTGCGGTCTTGGGCGTAATCGGTTGCCTTCTTAAGGAACCACTTGGCGTCCCCGACGCACTCCGCCGCGATCAACAGGCGTTCTGCGTTCATGCCGGATAGGATGTAGCGAAAGCCCTTGCCTTCCTCGCCAATCAGGTTTTCCGCAGGCACTTTCAGGTCTTCAATGAAAATCTCCGTGCTGGAGTGATTCATCATCGTGTCGATCGGGCGAATGCTCAGGCCATTGCCGATTGCCTCGCGCATATCGACCAGAAAAACCGACAGGCCATCGGTGCGCTTCATCGCCTCTTCGCGCGGCGTGGTGCGCGCAAGCAGAAGCATCAGGTCAGAATGTTCGGCCCGGCTGGTCCAGATTTTCTGGCCATTGATGATGTAATTGTCGCCCCCACGCTTGGCGACAGTCTTGAGCGAAAGCGTGTCGGTCCCGCTGGTCGGCTCGGTCACACCAAAGGCTTGCAAGCGTAATTCGCCGCTCGCAATCTTGGGCAAATAAGCGGCCTTTTGCGCGTCCGAACCGTGCCGCAGCAGCGTGCCCATAATATACATTTGTGCATGACACGCCCCGCCATTGCAGCCCTGCATCTGGATCTCTTCGAGGATCGCGGCTGCGCCTGATAGGGGCAAGCCCGCTCCGCCAAATTCCTCTGGGATGAGCGCTGCAAGATACCCCTCACGCGTCAGCGCTTCGACAAATTCGCTTGGGTATTCGCGCTTGTCATCCTTCGCGCGCCAATATTCGCCTGGATATTCTGCGCATACTTTGGCAACGGCGCGGCGGATCTCGTCAAATTGGTTAGTCATGCGGGCTGTCATGGTGCAGCAAGCGCGCCCTGCCAATAGTGAAATTTACGAGAGCGTAATCGCAAGGTGCTTGCGCTTGCGCGGCGCACACGACACAGGACAGGCGTGAGTAGACAAAGAAACTATGCGATCATCGGCTGCGGCATGATGGGGCGCGAGCATATGCGCAATATTGCGCTTGTGCCGGATGCGCAGCTGGTGGCGATCGCTGACCCGGATGCGGGATCGCGCGAGGAGGCGGCGGCGTTGGCGGCCGAACTCGGCCAGACGCCCGCGCTGTATGACGATGCGGCGAGGCTCTACGCCGCGCATCCACTCGACGCGGTCATTATCGCCTCGCCCAACTTCACGCATTTCCAAGTGGTGCAGCAGGCGATGGCGCAAGGCGTTGCGATCCTCGTTGAAAAGCCGTTTTGCACCAAGGTAGACGATGCCCGCGCGCTCGAGGCGATGATCGCGGATTATGATCCGCTTGTCTGGGTGGGGCTCGAATATCGCTATATGCCGCCGGTCGCGCGCTTCGCCGAGCGAGCGCAGGCTGGCGAGGCGGGTGATATCCGCATGCTCTCCATTCGCGAGCATCGTTTTCCGTTTCTGGAGAAGGTCGGCGATTGGAACCGCTTCAATCGCAATACGGGCGGCACTTTAGTCGAGAAATGCTGCCACTTCTTTGATCTGATGCGGCATATCTTGCGCGATGAGCCAGTGCGGATTTTCGCGAGCGGTGGGCAGGATGTGAACCATCTGGACGAGCGCTATGATGGCGAGACGCCTGATATTATCGACAATGCCTATGTGCTGGTTGATTTTGCTGGCGGCGTGCGGGCTGTGCTGGATCTGTGCATGTTTGCGGAGGGCGCGGAGCAGCAGGAAGAGATCTGTGTGGTGGGTAATAAGGGGCGGCTTGATGTGGCGATCCCGGCGGCAACGGTCACTTTTGCGCCGCGTGACAAAAGCGGCGCGCAGGTCGAGCATGTTGAGACGCCTGCAGATGCTCTCGCAGCGGGCGATCATCACGGTGCGACCTATTTCCAGCTGCGTGATTTTCACGAGGCGCTGGTGAAAGGGCTGCCGCCCAAACTGAGCGCACGCGATGGCACGCGTTCGGTTGAAATGGGCGCGGCGGCACAGCAATCCATTGCAACGGGCCTGCCCGTGACGCTGAATTTTGTGAGCTAGAACTATGTCAGAGAGCACACCTAACATCATTGAAGGCAAGGGAAGTCTTGCCGTCTTTGTCGCCACTCACAAAGCCGCACTTGATGCGGGGCTTGGCGGCGGCGGCGCAGTGCTCATGCGCGGCTTTGACGTGCGCGACGCGCATGTCTTTGACGCTGTGGTTGAGGCGTATGGCGAGCCGGGTTTCACTTATGAAGAGTCGCTCTCCAATGCGGTCCGGGTGAATGTGACGCCGCGTGTGTTCACTGCCAATGAAGCGCCGCCGACCACTGAAATTCACTTGCATCATGAGATGGCGCAGACGCCGCTCTATCCGAGTAAGCTATTCTTTTACTGCGAGATTGCGGCAGCGGAAGGCGGGGCTACCCCGCTATGCAGATCTGATCTCCTATTCGCGCAATTGGCCGAGCAAAACCCGGGGCTGGCGGAGACATTTGAGAATCGCGGCGTACGTTATACGAACACTATGCCCGGCGCAGATGATGCTGGATCGGGGCAGGGCCGCAGCTGGCGCAGCACGCTGGGCGTCGATACCCGCGAGGCGGCGGAAGCGCGGCTGTCCGAGCTAAGCTATACGTGGGAGTGGCAGGTAGACGGCAGCTTGCGGGTGACGACTGCGACGCTGCCTGCGGTTCGTGATCTGGGCGATGGCCGTAAGAGCTTTTTCAATCAGCTGATTGCCGCTTTTCGCGGATGGTCGGACAGCCGCAATGATCCCTCGCGCGCGTTAACATTTGGCGATGGCGAGCAGATTACGTCGGAGGATATGGCGCCGATCATCGCGCTCGCTGATGAGCTGACTTATGATCACGCATGGCAGGAAGGCGACGTTGTGCTGGTCGATAATTTTGCGGTGATGCATGGGCGGCGGCCCTTTGCCGGAAAGCGCCGGGTGCTCGCCTCGCTTATTGGCTAGCTTGCTGAGTCAACTTGCTGTCCGCGCGCGGCCAAAAACCATACTGCTAGATTGGCCAGCGCCAGAACCGCCATCATTATCGCGAGCAATGAGCCCGCACCTCCGGTTTGCGCCACGCCAATCGGTGAGAAGAGCAGATATAGCCCCACTACGCAGCTAAACAGCGTGAACGCCGTTGGCCTCGCAAAGCGCCACGGTGTCATATCCACTTCGCTCTTGCTTGGCGGCACATAGGCCTCTGCACGCGGATGCCAATATCCCGCCGCTAGCATGATCGCGATTTCTATGACGAATAGCACGGCATAAAGGTGGATGAAGTGCAGCGTGATCACATCGTCAAATACAAAACGGATGAGGCCATAAGCGGTGACATGGAAGATGATCACCAGCTTTGCCCCGAGTGCCGGGACACGCCGCGTGAACAGGCCGATGATGACAATCGCGACGGTGGGAATATTATAGAAGCCGGTGAAAACGCGGACGACTTGCCACAGGCCTTCCTCGGCAAAATAGAGCAGCGGTGCGATCCCGAAAGAGAACAGCGCGATCACTATGCTGACGAATTTTGCGACCCTCACCAGCTCTTTGTCGCTCGCTTTATCGCCGCGAGCAGGGGCGTAGATATCGAGCGTGAACAGAGTCGCGGCGCTGTTGAGCAATGAGTTGAACGAACTGAACACCGCGCCGAGCAGCACCGCCAGAAACAGCCCAGTCAAATAAGTCGGTAGAACATCGCGAATGAGGCGCGGATAGGCCTCGTCGATCGAGCCCATGCCTGCACCATAAAGGTGAAACGCAATCACCCCCGGGATCATCATCATGAAGGGCACCATGATCTTGAAGAAACCGCTCGCGAGGATGCCCTTTTGCCCCTCTGCCAGCGACTGCGCACCCAATGTGCGCTGGATCACATATTGATTGGTGCACCAGTAAAACAGATTGGCAAAAATCATGCCCGTGAAGATCGTGCCGAAGGGCGTGGGATCGGTCGCGCTGCCGATTGCATTCAGTTTTTCCGGATGGTCGGAAACCAGCCGGTCAAACCCCGCGCCAAAGCTGCCATCACCCAGCAGCATAATGCCCAGCACCGGCACCAGCATGCCGATGAATAGCAGGCCGATGCCGTTGAGCGTGTCGGAGACCGCCACCGCCTTTAGCCCGCCCAGCACGGCATAGGCGGCGCCAGTGATACCAATCACGATGACAGTCGCCAAAAGAGCGGGAAATGTGCTCATCCCGGTCAGCGATGGCACATCGAAAAACGCCATCACCGCTAGCGAGCCAGAATAAAGCACTGACGGGATAGTCACCAAGCCATAGCCGAGCATAAATAGAAGCACAGACATGCGCCGCACCGTCGGATCGAACCGGTCGTTGAGGAATTCGGGCAGGGTGGTGAAAGCGCCAGCGAGATACCTCGGCAGGAATAGGAACGCCATTGCGATGGTCGCCACAGCCGCCGTCACTTCCCACGCCATACTGGACAGATTGTGGCCATATGCCGAGCCATTGAGGCCGATTAGCTGCTCCGCAGAGAGGTTCGTCAGCAGCAATGAGCCCGCAATAAATGTCGCGCCAAGGCCCCGTCCGGCAAGGAAATAGCCGTCCTTGGTTTCGGCAGTCCCGCGCGTTTTGAGCCAGCTGACCCATGCGACCAGCGCCATCGCCGCGATGCAGGTGAGTGCGGTAAAAATGAGAGATCCGTCCATTGGCAAGCATCCTTCGCCCAGCGGCGGGCGCGGCGCAAGCTCCCATCCGCTGCGCTAGTCCCACATGGCTCATGGCCAAAACATGCTATTCTAAAACTTGCCTTCTCGTCATAGGATGCCCGCGATGGGGATGATGAAGCTCTTCGCGCGGGGGTGGCGCAGTGTTCGCGAGGCGGGACCGCGCAGGCTTTTGATCACTGCCCTGCTGATTTTGGCCGCAATCGTGATTGCCATGGCGAGCTGGGTCTTGCCGGTTACTGCCGATGCGGAACGGGCATTGTTCGATACACGCGTTTGGTTGGAAGCTGACGCCAACGCTATCGATCAAGATCAGCGCGTGGTCATGGTGGTCTATGACGATCAGACGTTGATCGATGTGCAAAAGCGATCGCCACTTGATCGTGGATTGCTCGCCAATGCCTTGACCACATTGGACGGGCTGGGCGCAAAAGCGATTGGTATCGATATTCTTTTCGATCAACCACAAGCTGAAGACGCACAGTTGCTCGAAGTGCTGCGCAATATGAAAACTCCGGTTTCGGTTGGCTATGCGGCGATGGAAACCAATGCTGGCGATATTGCCTATGAACAGCAGCAGTATCTCGACGAATTTATCGGTGCGCTTGAGGGTAGCAATGCGCGTGCGGCCAGTATCCGTTTGGATGATGAGCGCGGCGTGACGCGGCGGTTTCTGCCCGCTGATTCGCGTATCCCCCCCGTTTTGGGACGCGCGATGCTCATCAGTGCTGGTGAGGGCGACAGCGCTCTGACGGGTTACGAAGGTTCAATTCGTTATCGGCTGACCAAAGCCGGAGACGAAACCGAAGATACGAGTTCGGGCATTGCAGAATCGCTCTTTCCTAAGCTCCCAATTGGCACCTTTGCCAGCCCGGAAATCCTCGCAGTGCCCGAGGCACGAGAGCTGCTTGAAACGCAGATTGACGGAAAATACATCCTGATCGGGGGTGACATCATCGACTATGACCGCGTCGCGACTCCGATTTCGGAAATGATGGACACGCATCAACCTCCCGGTCTTCAAGTGCATGCGGAAAAGATTGCTCAAATGCTTGATGGCAAGGCGCCGGGCGCGCCTGCGCCAATTATTCTAGGCGCGTTAACACTGCTAATAACGGGTATGGCCATACTTACTGGCCTGCTCGAATGGGGCAATTGGCGGATATACTTGCTGCTGGCGGTTCAGTTCGGCGCGATCCTAGGCGCCCCGTTCCTCTTGCAGATGCAGGGCGTGGATACGTACGGCGTGCCAGCGGCGGGTTGGCTGCTCGGCTGGATCATCGCATTTAGCGCAGTGACCTCGACGGCGCGGGCTGCGGGCGCGGTGCAGCGCAATTTCGCCCAAGGCGCTTTGGGCAAATATCTGCCGCGCGAAATGGCATCGGAGATTATCGACAAGCCGGAATTGCTGGCGCTGCATGGCGAGAAGAAAGAGATTTACGTGCTCTTTTCTGACCTCGAAGGCTTTACCAAGATGAGCCATGCAATTGCGCCGGAAATGGTCGCCAAACTGCTCAATCGCTACCTTGAAATGCTCAGCCAAGTCGTGCTCGACCATGGCGGTGTTATCGACAAATTCGTTGGCGATGCCGTGGTGGCGTTCTGGGGCGCGCCGATTGCGAAGGATGATGATGGCGAGCGGGCGGCGCGGGCTGGCTATGCCGTATGGCAAGCGGGCGAGGCTTTTCGCGCAGAAGTCGCGGCGATGGACCCAGATCTGCCCAAAGTCGGCAAAACCCGAGTGGGCCTCCATTTTGGCGAGGCAGTGGTGGGCAATTTCGGCGGCGAGACGCGCATTCAATACACTGCGCTGGGCGACAGCATGAACACCGCCGCGCGGCTGGAGGCAGCTAATAAGGCACTGGATAGCTCGGTTATGGCGAGCCGAGAATTTGCCGAGCGTTCAGGTATCAAATGGTGGCGCGCGATGGGCCGGGTAAGGCTCCGGGGCCGTGCGCAGCCGGTCGACCTTATGGAGCCTGCGCCGGACTTCCCAAGCGAGGCTGCGGCCAAGCTAATCGAGGCAAGCGCAGTTGCGGAGCGCTATCCCTCGACTGCGGTTAATCTTGTAGAAGAAGTGGCGGGCAGATATCCTGACGATACCGCGCTGCAAAACCTGCTGAAACGGTTAGGCGAGCTCGATGAGACCGGGACCTTCAATCTCGGTTAAACAGTGGGCCGTGCGGCCTGCTTCGTCTTGAAATTGCGCTCGGCGAACATATCGCGGATCATCGGCTGCAACGCGGGCGTATAGGCCGCCAACACATCCCAATCATCGACATATTCGTAATGTGAGACGAGGCTGCCGTTCTCCCAGCGATGCATCGCATAACCCGGCGCTTCGGATGTAATCAGATTGCGGCCATCAATCATGTCCGGGCTTATCGGGCGCAAATCCATCGCCACCGGCGGCGCGATCGATGGCGTTACTGATAGCGGGATGCCGCAGAATGTCGTATTGATCTGGCGGTGGACGTGTCCGCAGTGGATCCAGCGGATCTGGTCGTGGCCAGCAACGGCTTCGCCAAAGCGCCTAATCCAGCCTTCGCCTTCATTGGGATCCATCCAGCCGATGCCAGCGACCACGGGCGGGTGATGCATGAAGATGATGGTAGGCGTGCCGGGGTGCGCGTTCAGCTCAGCGGAAAGCCAAGCCTTGCGCGCCTCGCAAAATGCGCCACCGTGACGGTCTGGCTCCGAGGTGTCGAGCACGATCATCCTCAGGCCATCACGCTCCACCGCATAATGGATGAATTCAACGCTCTCGCACGGCAGATCGGGGAAGGCCTTGCGCAGGCTAACGCGGTCATCGTGATTGCCCATTGCGGGATATACCGACAGCGGCACTTCGGCGAACAGCTCTTTCAACTGGTTATAGCTTTCAGCGCGGCCATGATCGGTCAGATCGCCGGTCAGGAAGATCAATTCGGGCTGATTAGGCGCAGCCAGCATGCGCGCAAGCGTCGCCCGCACTCGCTTGACGTTGAGTTCTTCTGGCTTCGCATCCGGGTCAAAGCCGATATGAATATCGGTCAGTTGTGCGACCAGCATATTGGCTCTCCCCTCCTTAAATTTGCGCGAAAAGCAGCAGTTGCATGGTAGAAAAGATTAGCAAAATACGGTTACTAAACCTTTGCCTTACGGGGTAGGAGGCCATCAGCCTGAAATCCAATGGTAATCCTTGTAAAAACTCATTGAGTCTTAACGTCGGGGCTATGCCAAGGCGGGGTCTATGCGCTATTACTTGCGTGAATACACAGGAGAGATCGCAATGCAGACAACACAGCGTGCCCTTTGTGCCCTTGGCGTTGCTCTGGGGATGGCGAGCGCGGGCGCAAGCCCAGCCTATGCCGCGCCCGACGGCTCGATTAGCTATTCGGTCAAACGCGGCGACACTTTGTACGATTTGTCGCGCGAATACCTCACCGGCCCTGCTGCGATCCGGCAAGTTCAGCGGCTGAACCGCATTCGCAATCCGCGCACATTGCGTATTGGACGAGTGCTGACGATCCCGCGCGCCTTGCTGAAGCATGAGGATGTAAATCTGGAGTTGCAGAGCTTTTCCGGCCCTGTCGCACTGAGCATGAGGGGGCGTACGATTACCCCGCAATTGGGCCTCAAAATGCGCGAGGGGCTGGAGATTTCGACCGGCAATCGCGGTTTTGTGGCGATTGGCGGCGCGGACAACTCGCGCGTTTCGATCCCATCTAATTCACGTGCGCGCATTGTCGATGCGCGGCGTTATCTCATTAACGGCAAAATCGATATTCAGCTGCGTGTTCTTAAGGGGCGCGGCGAAGTGGTCGCACCCAAGATTGACGGCGATGCGCGTTACCGCGTGGGAACACCGGTGGCGGTGACGGCGGTTCGCGGCACAGAGTTTCGCGTCGCTTACGAGCCGGACAGCGAAGTGAGCCTTGCCGAAGTGGTCGAAGGCGCGGTCGAAGTTGCTGTGGGCGAGGCGACTGCCGCCCCTGAGGCAGGCTTTGGTGTTGCGGCAACGCCCGGCGCGGTTGGCTCTGTAGAGCGCTTGCTTGAGCCGCCTGTTGTGATTGATGCGGGCCGCATTCAAACTGAAGAACTGGTCAATCTGGAAATCGCTCCCTTGGACGGGGCGAGCGGATACCGCACACAGATCGCGCGCGATGCGGGCTTTGTCGAAGTGGTAGAAGAGACGCTGGGTAGCGATACGCAGATTTCTTTCGCTGAGCTGGAAGATGGGCGATACTTCGTTCGAGCGCGCGGCGTCTCGCAAGTCGGCCTAGAGGGTCTCTCGAAAGCCAGTACTTTCCGCCGCAAGCGCTTGAGCGCTGAGGGCGGCGTGGAGGAATCTCCGCTTGCCGATGCGTTTAAATTCGCCTGGCGCTCAGTCGGGTCGGGCCAATCCTACAGCGCTTTCCAATTGTGGCGCGATGATGCGCAGGATACGCTTTTGGTGGACGAAGTTGGCCTTGAAAACTCTGCTATCCTCGTCTCAAATTTGAGTCCCGCAAAGTATAAATGGCGCGTGGCGACCTTCCAGATTGACGAGGGTGAAGTGATCAAAGTGTGGGGCCCAGCGCAGGAACTTGAGGTTACTGAGTAGTGGCGAGCGTTCTGGCGGCGTGCGAGTAGACTGCTGATGACCAATGTGCGCCTGCTGGGTGAATGGGCGATATTGCTCATTGCGAGCGTTCTACTCGTACTGGTCTCTTACCACCAAGAATGGACACATCGGCTTGATGCAACTGTGCTGGATTTTGCGACTGAGCAGCGGCTGTCGCAGCCATCGCCGGACATTGTTGTGGTGGAGATTGATGATCGCTCTCTCCAAGAAGTCGGCAATTGGCCCTGGAATCGCGTGCGCCATGCCGAGCTTATTGATCAATTGCAGAGCTATGATCCGGCAAGCATCATTGTCGATGTGCTCTTTATTGAACCAACCTCACCCGAGGCGGACGCAGAGCTAGCGCGAGCGATTGCGGAGGCGGGTAATGTTATCCTCCCGCACAGTTTCGCACCTGAACCGGGCACGGCATCTGGCACTGTGCCGGCATTTCCCCTTCCGCAGTTAACGGGAGCAGCTCAGGCTCTTGGCCATGTTGCGGTTCTGCCAGACAGGGACGGCGTGGTACGCCGCTTTGAACGCCAGATGGAGGTTGGCGGACAGAGCTTTCCGCATCTTGCGGTGACGGCAGCAGAGCGTTCGGGCGTCGATGTTTCTGCTCTCAGCGCGGCACCAGACAATCCGATTGCCCCGATGCACGCCTCCGGCGCTTTCCCAAGTATTTCCGCCTCTGAGCTATTGTCGCGGAGCGTTCCGCCTGAGTTCCTGCAAGGCAAAACCGTTCTCATTGGCGCGACGGCACCGGGACTGGGTGATAGATATTCCGTCCCTGATCATGCTGGGCGTATTTTGTCAGGGGTTGAGATTCAGGCGAATTTCCTCAACGCGATCAAGCAGCAGCAATTGGTTTATCCAATGGCTGCATGGCAGGCGGCACTGATATTTCTGGCGGCCCTGGCGGCGCTGTTCCTATCTTTCTGGCGTCTCACACCGCGCTTTGGCCTATACCTCGCCTTGGGCCTCATCGGCGGGCTGCTTGCCTTTTCCTGCGGCTTGTTGATCTTCGGCGGTCTGTGGTTGCCAGTTGTTTCAGCGATCTTTGGTATTGCCATCGCTTACCCGCTTTGGGGTTGGCGGCGCCTTGCGTCCGTAAGCCGTTTTCTTGAGCATGAGGCGTATAGCCTGGATGAAGTGGTCAAAGGCCGCGGCGATCCCTCGCCTGCATCCGGTTTTGATCCGATCGCGCAGCAAGTCTCGCGCGTGAGAGGTCTGATCGGCGCAACCAGCGAGCGGCTAACCTTTCTGCGGCAAGTACTCGCCACCTCGCCTGATCCCATGCTGGTCTTCGACAAAGAGGGAGTGCTGGCGCTCATGAATGAGCGAGGGCAAGCCATCTTCGAAGATCAATCCGGTGACAGCACCCTTTCCTTCCAAGACTTGGCGGAAGCAAATGAGGCGTCATACGATGGTCAGAAGCAGGAGTTGGAGCTCAAGGACGGGCGAGTGTATCTTGTTGCGCGTTCTCCGCTTGACCCTGAGGAGGGCAGCGAAGTGATTGCGCTGCGCGATATCACTGGTTTGCGTGCCAGCGAACAACAGCGGCGTGAAATGCTTGAGTTTCTCTCACATGATATGCGCTCACCCCAAGTGGCGATCATTGGTCTTGCGGGAACTCTGGGCCATACACTGGGAGAGGATGAACGGCGCGCGCGGATCGAGATGCAAGCGCGCAGAACGCTCAAGCTTACCGATGATTTTGTCCAGATCGCCCGTCTCGAATATGAGGGGATTGAGCGTGAAGATACGGACATCGGCGCTCTGCTTCATGAAGCGAGCGACCGTGCTTACCCGCTCGCCAAGCGCAAAAATATCGTCATGGAAACGCGCGTTCCGGTTGACCCAGAGTTTTGCCAGATCGACGCCTCTGCCTTTTCGCGCGCGATTGATAATCTGGTCGACAATGCGATTAAATTTTCATCCAATGGCAAAACGGTTTCACTGGCGCTGCGCCGCTCGGCAGACGACTTTATTCAAGTGGAAGTTGGCGACGAGGGCCCGGGACTGCCCGATGAGCGCATGAAGGATACCTTCGCCCGCTTTGGTGCGCATGACACCAGAGCAGGTCCAAGCGCTGGACTTGGGCTCGCCTTTGTTAAGAAGGTCGTTGATGAGCATGGCGGGGAAATCGAGGTTTTCTCAACCGCAAGTGACGGCACGCGTTTCGTTATGACTATTCCGTGTCCCGCCAGCCTAGCGGGCTAGCCGATATCAGCGTGCTAATCAGCCAGCACATCTGCGACGAGCAACTTCGCTAGCTCATCGAATGGTGGCGCTTGATCAGCGCAGCCCGTCGCATGGGCAATGCTTGATTTGCGCAAGGTCCCGCTAGCTCTTTCAAACAAGCTGAGCGTTGCTCGTGTGCGAGCGGCTTTGCAGCGATCAGTCCAATGTGACTTACGCGCATCGGCAATCTGCTCCGGTGGATCTTCAGTCTTGCCGGCCTCACTCGCATACAGCTCAAGATCAGCGGCGCTGCTGGCGAGCGCATAGTCAGTGACCATTGGCGCTGTGTCTGACACGGTGAGGCCTTGCGCAGCAAGTTCAGCCTTGAGCGCTTCGTAAAAGGCAGCGCGCTGCGTATTCGCAGGGTCGCTCGCCACAAGGTGAACCGAGCTAAACGATGCGGCCTCGCCTCGACTTGATCTGATTTCAGGAGGCGTTTGAACAGCGCAGCCAGCCAGCAGCAAAGCTACTAGCATTAGCGGCAAAACGCGCATGTGGGACACATATGTCCGGGTCGCCATCCAACATCCTATTCGTTGTTGTCGGCGTCCTCTATATATTCATCCATGCGATAACCAAAGCCGAAAACGGTTCTAATCACAAATCCGTTCTCCGGCTTGAGATCAAGCTTGCCGCGAAGGCGTGAGACGTGGACATCAATTGTGCGCGTTTCCAAGTCTGCTTCACTGCCCCATACTTTGGAGAAGAGGTAACCGCGAGAGAGCGGCCGTCCCAAGTTTTGCAGGAGCAAATCGAGGAGGTCGAATTCTTTCGCGGTAAGGTGCACCGGCTCGCCTGACAGAGTGGCGGATTTCTCGCGGCGATCAAACACATAAGGGCCAACGTTGGCGGTGCTGGGCAGGGCCTCTGATTTGGTCCGGCGGCCTGCCGCTTCAACGCGCGCGCGGATTACTTCATCCGATTCCGGCTTGACGATGTAATCAATCGCGCCAGCTTCCAAGCCGCGCACAATGTCTTCTTTGTCATGACGGCTGGTCAACAGAATGAAAGGCGGAAGAGGCGAGAGATTCTCAGTAGCCCAATTCAGCACGTCAATGCCGGAGCGGCCTGGCATATTCCAATCAAGCAGGACAACGTCATAAGTTTCCCGCCGCAAACCATTTTGCAGGTCCTGACCATTGCGGTAACCATCAACCTCATGCCCGGCGCTCAGAATAACTGAAGACACTTGGTCCAAAAGTTCTTGTTCATCGTCAGCAAGGGCAATCCTCATGCTTACCGCTCCCCATAATCATAGTGCGAGAATCTCAAGCCGCGTCACTGGCTGCTTGGGGCGAGTTTACATTTATGCGCCAGATTTGCCAGAGAGCGTCCCTGATCGGCGGCGTATTTTTGCAAGTCTTTACAACACGGCCTTGGCTTTATGAACGCAGATTGGCCTTTGTGAATGTTCATACAGCTGTTCACGACTGCCAACAATTGCACCCAGAAAAAGTTCTTGAAAAATCAATCGTATGTCAAATTGGTATGACAGATATTATTGTATTGGTTATGCATAACGGTTGACATAGGGTTATAGTACATTATCCCCCTTCGCCATAAGAATTGGGAGGGAATTTTGATGAAACGTGTTTCTAATGCGGGCGTGGTGCCGCGCAAATTCTGCGCGATGGCTGTATTGATGGCTGGGACAGCAATGGCCGCAGTACCGCTTTCCGCGCAAGAGGCTTCTGAGCAAGCCGCGCCTCAGGATGGTGATTCTGCTGAGCAGGCTGGTGACGCAATTGTGGTGACCGGCATTCGCCAGACCATTCAAAATTCAATCAATGAAAAGCGTAACGCCATTGAGGTGTTTGACGCGCTTTCATCGGATGAGATTGGTGACTTACCTGCACTTTCCATTGGTGAAGCGCTTGAGACGCTAACGGGTGCAGGCTCTCACCGCGAGCAGGGCGGCGCCACAGAAATCTCCATTCGCGGGCTTGGTCCATTCCTGAGCTCGACCGTTATCAATGGCCGTGTTGCCACGAACGGCAGCGGTGATCGCTCGGTCAATTTCAGTCAGTTCCCATCTGAGCTGTTCAACAAAATCGGCATCTATAAGACCCAAGCCGCGAGCTACATCGAAGGCGGCGTTGCCGGTCAGATCGTGCTGGAAACACTCAAGCCGCTTGATTTGTCTGACCGCCGGATTCAAGGCGATTTCAAGCTCAATGTGAACCCAGACAATCTCGATATTGATTCTGACCAGCGGTTCCAGAAATTCGGTTACCGAGCAACGCTGAGCTATGTTGACCAATTCAAACTGGGCGACGGTGAGTTTGGTATCTCGCTTGGCTATTCGCGCAATGAAGCGACCAATCCCGAGCAGGAAGCGAATGTTTCCAACACCATCCGCGCCTGCGTCATTGACCCGACCACGACCAGCGACGGCGTTTTCGATGATGGCAATTGCGACACGAGCGGCTCAACCATCGACGGCCTACGTGATGGCAGCGTTACTGATGACTTTGTGATTGCGCGCAATAGCTATTCATTCCGTACGAACATCACGGATGATACGCGCGATTCCTTCTTTGGGGCGCTCCAGTATCAGCCGACCCCGGACATCGATATCAACGCCGATTTCCAATATTCCTCCCGCCTTTTCCGAGAGCAGCGCAGCGATCTCAACTTTGCTGAGGGGCGGCGCATTGACGGTCCGGGCGATCCAAACCGGATCGATCTGCCGCTCATTTTCACTGAGAGCGGCGCGCTGCGTCAGTTCACCAATGAACAACGCGTCGAAGCGGTCAGTGAATATCTTGAGCGCGATGAGAAATATTATGGCGGCGGTTTGTCAATTGACTTTCGCCCCGTTGATCGCCTGACTGTTTCGCTCGACGCCTCGTATTCCGAAACTCAGCGGATTGAGGAAGCAGTACAAATCCGCTTCAGAACTGAAGATGGCGAGAGCATTTTCGGGAATACCGATGAGAACGGTAATCCGTTCTTCCCGGAAGCCTTTGAAAGCGATCAAACGCCTAATGCGGACCGCACAAATGGCACCGATGACCGGATCGAAACCGCGGTTCTGATTCGCCAAAACGGCTCAGAAGCACTCAACTTCTTCACGCAAAACTTTGACGTGACCGATTACGATCTGTTCGCCAATGATCCGCGTTTGCGCGCCGATCTGGAGCAGGATCGCTTCAACAGCGTGTGGGCTGTGCGCGGCGACGTCGCGTATGAGATGGATGGCTTCTTTAACTCGATCCAGGCCGGCCTGCGTTTTCAGGAGCTGGTCTATCGCGACGTGCCGGGTGCACAAAACGGCAATAGCCGGATCCAGATCAACTATAACGACACAGATGGTTCAGGCGCATTGTTCGTCGCGAACCAGGAATGCCGCACCAATTTCCCGACCACAGGCTTTTTGTCATCGGTATCGGGCGGCAATCCGCTGGTCACCAATGTCGACCTAGATGGCAATGTCATCGGCACAACGAACACTTTCGCCACGTTTGATGCGCGCTGCATCGCGCAGGTGCTAGAACGTGAAGATCCATCAGGTCTTGAGTTTGATGCTGACGGCAATGTGATTTTCCCAACTGGCGATTTCGACTCAGTGCAAAATACTGACGTCAATGAGCTCAGCTGGGCTGGCTATGTTCAGGCCAATTTCGATAGCGAATTTGGCAGCCTGCCAATCCGCGGCAACGTTGGCGTGCGGATTATTGATACCACGGTGCGTTCACGCGGCTTCCGCAACACTTTCGAGATTGTTCTCGATGACGTTGATGAGGACGGCGTCCAGGGTTTTGTGCTTGTGGAATCGAATAGCGCTTTGGCGACACGCTCGAACACAGCATCATATACTGAGTTTCTTCCGAGCCTAAATTTGGTAGCGGAGTTTCAGCCAGATCTCCTCGGACGGTTGGGTATCTATCGCTCGCTGTCGCGGCCTGACCCGTCTGAGCTTGGCGATGGGCGCATTTTCAGCCTCAACGATGATGATGATTTTGCGACCCCAGCCGAGGCTTTGGCGGGCGGCGTCAACAATGTCTCTGCAACGGGTAACCCAGCGACCGATCCGCTGCTTTCCTGGAACATTGATGCTGGCCTCGAGTGGTATCCCAATGCCGATACGATCCTCGCTTTCAACGCCTATTATAAGAGCTTCAATGGCGGTTTTGAGACTGTCGGCTTCTTCGAGACTTTCAACATCAATGGGCAAGATCTCGACCTTTTTGTGACGTCGGTTGATACCAATAACGACACGAGCACGATCTACGGCGTTGAAGTGACCGCTGCTCATAGGTTGAGCTATTTGCCTGCGCCGCTCGATGGGCTTGGTTTCAAACTGAGCTACAACTACGCCGATTCCAACTTCGAGTTTGAGGATGATACGCTCGGGGCGATCACGTCGGTGAACCCAGACGGCACGCGGACCACCAGCAATGGCCTTATCCCGCCATCGAACCTGTTCGGTTTCTCCAAGCACGTTTTATCGGCGCAAGCCTATTACGAGATCGGTGGTTTCGATTTTCAGGGTGTCTACAAATATCGTAGCGACTACTTCCAACAATTCGTCGCGACACCGGGCCGGATCCGCTACGTTGATGATGTGGGCGTGTTCGAAGCGCGTATCTCTTACAAGCTGAACGACAATATCCGCTTTACGCTGGAGGGCATCAATTTGTTCAATGAGCCGCGCACGAATTTCCGCGGCGCGCCCGACGATTTCGCCGCTATCCAGGTCTATGGCCCACGTTATTTTGCCGGCGTACGGTTCAAATTCTGATCGGGTAGCAATTAGGCGTGTGACACCCCAATAGTGTCACATTGCAGATGCGGGCTCGGCTCCTCAAAAGGGCGCCGGGCCCGCTTTCGTTTCGTGGGACATCGCCGCAATGGTCAGGCTCAGGCTCTGACGCCGTTGCGCAAGCTCAGCTCTTGGAGGCCTCGATCCACTGATTGACGCGCTTTTCCAGAATGCCGAGCGAGACGGGGCCGCCGCCTAGCACCGTGTCGTGAAAGCCGCGAATGTCGAAATCATCGCCGAGCTCGCCTTCCGCTTTTGCGCGCAGTTCCTGAATACGGATCATACCAATCTTATAGGCAGTCGCTTGACCCGGCATGACGAAATAGCGGCGGACTTCGGCGGCCACTTTTGCCTCTGGGATGGGCGAATTGGCGAGGAAATAATCGTTGGCTTCCTGCTCGCTCCAACCCTTGGAGTGAATGCCGGTGTCAACCACCAGCCGGATCGCGCGCCAAATCTCTGTCGTGAGGCGGCCAAAGTCAGAGTAGGGGTCTTTGTATGCACCCATTTCCTTGGCAAGGAGCTCTGAATAGAGGCCCCAGCCTTCACCAAAGGCCGGGATATATTGGCCCTGCGCGCGGAATTTGGGAATGCCAGTCAGCTCTTGCGCGATCGATAGCTGCATATGGTGGCCGGGATTGCCCTCATGATAAGCGATCACTTCGAGTGGCGGGATCGCCATCGCCCGCATGTCTGACAAATGCGCGTAATAAATGCCGGGGCGAGAGCCATCGGGAGTGCCAGGGCGGTAATGCTGGGGCGCGCCGTCCTGTTCACGGAAAGGTTCGACCCGGCGCACTTCGAGCGGAGCCTTGGGCAGAATGCCGAAGAATTCGGGCAGGCGTGTGTTGATGAACTCCAGATGCCCCTCAGCGGCATCGATATAAGCCTGCGCGCCCGCATCATCATTGGAGAAATAGAAGCGGTCGTCCGAGCGGATGAATTCAAAGAATGCAGGTAAATCACCCTCAAAACCCACTTGGTCTTTGATCGCGATCATCTCTTCGCGGATCCGGGCGACTTCATCGAGGCCAGTTTGGTGAATGTCTTCGGATGACAGCTCAGTCGTGGTCATCGCTCCAAGACTGTAATTGTAGAAGTCAGCGCCGCCTGCCAGCTCGCTGACGCCCTTTGCTTCTTCATCGCTATTGGGCAGATCCTCGGTGAACCAGGCGATGACCCGGCCATAGGCTGGCGCCATATCATCAACCAGAGCGTTGCGGGCCTGCTCGCGCAATTCATCGGCGCGTTCGGAAGTGATCGTGTCTGCTTCCACCAGCGCGGCCAAACGCTCCTCAGTGGCTGTCCAAAGCGCGGATGCCTCACCGTCATCAAACGGTGCGCCGCTGGTGATTTTGCCGGATTCGGCAATCACTGCATCATAGGCAAAGCGGGGCGGGCGCGTGCCAGCTGCCGCATTGTCTTGCGCGCGTTTCAGCAGTTGATCCATCGCCCCGCCAATGCCTGATATCCGCGCGATGAATGCTGTCATGTCCTCCTCGCTCTCAACCTTATGCTGGCTGATAAGGAAGCTGGGAAGGGCGGCATGCGTGCCGTTCATCTGATGCAGGATATAGGCCTGATCGCGGAATTCAGCGGCTTTCCCAGCCTGCTCCTTGCGGAACATCCACATGTCCCAAGACAGTTTGGCGTCATCGGACAATTCGTCATAATCGAAATTGACTTCCATCTCCGCGGCGGTTTCCTGCCACCATTCGAGCTGTGCTTGCTCAGCCTCAACGCTATAATCGTCGATCTTGTCGTAATCGGTTTTGAGACCCAGCGCCGTCTGGCGGATCGGGCTGAATGCAAGCTCTTCTTCAAATTTGGAATCGAACCAGGTATTAAGGCACGCGCTCTGATCGAGCCCATCCTCGCATTCATACGTAGCGACCGGCGCGCTCATCATCCCGCATGATGAAAGGGCGGCAGATGCCAAGAGCAGAGTGGCCAGGTTCTTCATGGAGCGAATCCTTAGATCAGTTCTTAGTGCAGCAATATTCATGCGCTAACGAGACCATAAAGAAAAGCCCCGGCAGATCGCTCCACCGGGGCTCCCCTGCTATTGAGGCAGAACGGTTTAGCCGCCGAAATCTTCGATGATTTCCTCGCCAACGACATGGCGGAGCCACCAATCACGCGGTGAGGCGGCCAGTCCATCGCGGTCGCAAATTGCCAGTGCCGGGCAACTGGCTGATGTCCCAGTTATAGTGATCAGATCACCATCAAAGCTCTTGAAAGTGCTTTCCACTTCCTCGCCATAGCTTGGGATCTGCTCCATCAAAATGCCGATTGCGATCCGCTCACCCAGGCGCAGCGAATCGTAATAGTCGGAGTGATAATGCACCCCGGCCATGTTGCGACCGATGGAGATATTGGCCGCCAGCTTGTCGAGCTCACCCTGAATGGTGAGGGTCTCGTCCACGCGGGTCAGCTTGGATCCATCTGCCGTCGGCACAAAGGCTTTGCCGACGCCAGCAAGGTCGAGCGTGCGCTCTTCCTCGGCCCGGCAGTCAGTATACATGTCAAAAAACGCTTTGAGCATGGTGACACAGCCGCCCGCCACCGTCGCATGGCCCGCGCCATAGGCCGGGTGCATGGGTGAGCCTTCCGGGAAAGCCATCGCCAAGAGCAGGTTGGAGGCGTTCCAGCCGGCCTTGTTCTTGAAGCAATCAGGCCGTCCTTCTTGGTTGCATTTGACCGCGCGTTTTGCCTCTACTGCCGCTTTGTTCTGCTCTTTGTTATGATCAATCACAGCATCGCGCAGCGCATCTGGCAATTGCCCCTCGGCCCAGACCCAGCCGTCTGCGCAGGCGCCAAACAGATCTTCCAGATCGCAGTCATTCTCGAGCTTGTTCGTCCGCTCACCCAATGCGAATGACAGACGCGCAGCTGTCGCTTCGGGACGGGCACGGCGGTGATAGTTGAACTTCTGCCGGCGCACCGCCTTGAGGCAGCGTGTTGCGACCTCGGTCACGAGAGACAGAATGTGCGGTCCGCCAAAGGTCGCAAAGGCTGTCCGGTTGCCGCTGGGTGACGGCTCAGGGAAACCACGCGAGGCCGGCGTGCCAGACCCGAGCAGGAGCAAAGCCGCATTGAGATATGCCTGATAGAGCGCATCAAAATGCACATAGGTCGCCAGGTCACGCGGGGTGGTAATAAAGCGGCGCTTCGTCTCCCAGCTATTGGCTCCGCGCAGGTCTGCGCCATTCTGGACGTCAAGCCAGTGGTTCCAACTGGTCATGTGATCGACGCCCTCTTCATGCACAATCACGCGCTGGTCGATGATCTGATTGCCGTACTGGACGAAGCCATCTTCAGCATCGAATTGGGCATCGGTGCCGGGGAAGCTTGGGATACCGTTGACCGTGCCGCCAAGGCTGTCATTCCCCGCTAGCATAAATTGCGAGATGTAAGGCCCGGCAAAAGCGCCGGCGGTGGAGCCGCGGAACACGTTTTGCGGTGACAGTGCCTGGCCTTGCAAGCGCGCCTCGCGCCGGTTGCGCTCAAAGCCATTGAGGCCATCTGCGCCGGTGCGCGCTGGGGTTGACGAAACGAGGTCTCCGGAAAGCGAGTAGAACGGCAGGCTGCCGAGCGCGTCGACCACTTCGGCAGCAGTTAGTTCCGCATTACCGCCGCCAATCTTCGCGCCGCCGCCTGATGTAATCTCGGTAAATGGCACATCGCGTAGGATGGCCATGCCGTACACTTCAGCGATTTCGGCAACGAACTCGCTTGAGTGGACCCGCGGTGCAGGTGCCATGCCCACTGCGCCCGCATCGGGGCCTTGCAGTTCGTAAACATGGCCTGCGCGAGGGCTTTCCCAGCCGCGCCAGCATACAGCCACATCAGACCCTTCGACATGGCAGACAAAATCGACCTCTTCATCCTCAGCGGTGATAACGTGCTTTTCAAAGCCGGTTACATCGGGCGAGTTAATCGCCTCGACAAATTTTGAGTAATGCTCTGGCACCGCCAGAAAGCCATTTTCGTCGTGCTCCAGGCCTTTGGTGAAATTGGCAGGGTAAGTGCGAGCGGCGTCTTTGCCGCGCCCGTGCTCCAGCTCTTCACCGTTCGCCCGCGTCAGGGCTTGCGGTCTGAGGCGGGAAATCTCGGTAGCAAGGTCACGTTGGCGTTTGGCCTCGCGTGCTCTCACTGATCCTGATGGTGATGGTTCGGTAAATGGCAGTCTGTTTGACATAATGATCTCTCTTGCTTGATTGTTTCAAGCGACCCGAGATCTAAGGGCCGGAAAGAATTGGTAATTCCCCTCCGACATGCACAAGCGTTAACTATTTCCGGAGCAAGCCGGAAGTAAGCCTCGCCTTTTTTGTTGTGACGCTACGCAATATGTATTCAAGGTGAGGCAATGACTTGTATAGACTCGACGTTAACTATTCGTCTGGACGCAAAAAAGCCCCGGCAGATCGCTCTGCCGAGGCCTTTTTGTAAGGTCAGATGACTGGTTGGCTTAGAAGCCGCCCATACCACCCATTCCGCCCATGCCGCCCATATCAGGCATTGCAGGGGCGCCGCCGGCGCTGTCATCCGGAGCATCCGAAATGGCTGCTTCGGTGGTGATCAGCAGACCGGCCACAGATGCCGCGTCCTGCAGTGCAGTGCGAACGACCTTGGTTGGGTCGATCACGCCAGCCGCCACGAGGTTTTCGTATGTGTCAGTGCTTGCGTTGAAGCCCTGCGTCTCGTCATCTTCGCGCAGCAGATTGCCCGAAATCACTGCGCCATCATGGCCAGCGTTTTGTGCGATCTGACGGATTGGAGCGAGGATAGCCTTGCGCACGATGTCGATGCCGCGCGTCTGGTCATCATTTTCGCCTTTGACACCGGCGAGTGCTTTTGACGCATAGAGAAGAGCTGTACCGCCGCCCGGGACAATGCCCTCTTCAACAGCTGCGCGGGTCGCGTGGAGCGCATCATCAACGCGGTCCTTGCGTTCTTTCACTTCGACTTCTGAAGCGCCGCCAACCTTGATTACAGCAACACCGCCAGCGAGTTTCGCGAGGCGCTCTTGCAGCTTCTCTTTGTCATAGTCTGATGAGGTTGTTTCGATCTGAGCGCGGATTTCACCAACGCGTGCCTTGATGTCGGCTTGATCGCCAGCACCGTCAACAATCGTGGTGTTATCCTTGTCGATGGTGACGCGCTTGGCATCGCCCAGCATGTCGAGCGTGACTTTATCAAGCGTGATGCCCAGTTCTTCGCTGACCAGCTCGCCCTTTGTCAGGATCGAGATGTCTTGCAGCATCGCTTTGCGGCGATCGCCAAAGCCAGGGGCCTTGACCGCAGCAACCTTGAGGCCGCCGCGCAGCTTGTTCACGACGAGGGTCGCGAGCGCTTCGCCTTCGATGTCTTCTGCAATGATCAGCAGAGGGCGGCCTGATTGCATGGCGGCTTCGAGAACCGGCAGCATGGCCTGCAGGCTGGAGAGCTTGCCTTCGTTGATGAGGATGTATGGATTTTCCAGCTCAACCGTCATCTTGTCAGGGTTGGTGATGAAGTAAGGCGAGAGGTAACCGCGGTCGAACTGCATGCCTTCAACCACGTCGAGCTCAAATTCGAGACCCTTGGCCTCTTCGACAGTGATGACGCCTTCTTTGCCAACTTTCTCCATGGCTTCGGCGATCTTCTCGCCGACTTCCTTGTCGCCATTGGCAGAGATGATGCCGACTTGCGCGATTTCTTCGCTGCCAGCGACGTCTTTTGAGCGGCCTTTCAGATCAGCAACAATGGTGCTGACCGCTTGGTCGATACCGCGCTTTAGATCCATCGGGTTCATACCGGCGGCAACCGCAGTCATGCCTTCGCGGATGATCGCCTGGCCCAGAACGGTTGCAGTGGTGGTGCCGTCACCGGCGAGGTCGTTCGTCTTCGAAGCGACTTCTTTGAGCATTTGCGCGCCCATGTTTTCAAACTTGTCTTTAAGTTCGATTTCCTTGGCGACGGTTACGCCGTCTTTGGTGATGCGCGGTGCGCCGAAGCTCTTGTCGATGACAACGTTGCGCCCCTTAGGGCCGAGCGTCACTTTGACAGCATTTGCGAGCGTATCCACGCCCTTGAGGATGCCTTCACGGGCATCACGGCCGAACATTACGTCCTTAGCAGCCATGGTTGTTTCTCCTGAAATTCTCTAAGTGTGAAAGGATGTATTGGGGTCAGCTAATCAGCCGATGATCCCCATGATGTCGCTTTCTTTCATGATTAGCAGGTCTTCGCCGTCGAGCTTGACCTCTGTGCCAGACCATTTGCCGAACAGGACTTTGTCGCCTGCTTTGACGTCGAGCGGTGTAACCGTGCCGTCTTCAGCTTTGGAGCCTGAGCCAACGGAGACGATTTCGCCTTCGCTTGGCTTTTCCTGAGCACTGTCTGGGATGATGATGCCGCCAGCGGTTTTCTGATCGGCTTCGATGCGACGGACCAATACGCGGTCGTGCAGCGGACGAAATGCCATAGTCTATGACCTTTCCATTAGGGTTGATGATCGTGATTGGCACTCTCCTCTTAAGAGTGCCAGCGGGGCGCATTTGGGGATGCGTTGATGCAGAGTCAACAGGAGGTGCTGCGAAAAATTGATTCTCTTTTCTCTCACTGCAAATCAGCTGCGCCGATGCCTCAGTTGCTGGATATTTGGGGGGCGACCTATCGGTCGGTGGGCGGCCGCCCTTGCGGGCTTTTAGCAAAGCCCGATTTAGCGCGCGGTAGTAGGCCTTGGGATCAGCCCCAAATTCTCGCGGAGCATCCAGCGCCATGTCAGCAGCACAGCGGCAAATGCCAAGCCCGCCGCCAAACCGATCCAGACCCCGATGCCATCCAGACCTGCGCCAAAGCCAAGCACAATGGCCAGACCAAACCCCGGCACCCAATAGCTGAAAATCGCGATCCACATCGGCACGCGTGTGTCCTGCAGCCCGCGCAGTGCGCCCGCAGCAACAGCCTGCAATCCATCGACCAGTTGAAAGGCGGCCGCCAGCACAAGATATTGCAAGGCAAACCCGATGAGGCCTGCGTTCTTGGGGTCGTCAATGTCGACATAGATGCGCAAAAGATATTCGGGGACCAGCACCATCGCCGCCGCGGTAAAGGCCATGAAACCCGTCCCGATTGCCAGCGCAACCCAGCCAGCCAGCTTGATGCCGTGGCGATCCCTCGCGCCATAGGCATATCCCACGCGGATCGTCGCGGCCTGGCCCACTCCGAACGGAACCTGGAATGCAAGCGCTGCGATGTTCAGCGCGACGATATGGCCAGCAAGCTCAGCTGCTCCGATGCGGCCCATCAGGAACGCGGCTGCGCTGAACACGCCTGCTTCCGCCGCCACCGTGAGCGCGATGGGTGTGCCGATCCGCACGATCAGCCAGAAGCGCTTCCAGTCGGGACGCCAGAAGCGATAGAAAATGTGATAGCGCGCCAGACGCGGAAACAGCAGGATGACCACGACATAGGCGGCCAGAGTGATCAGGGCGGTAATGATTGTCGCCACTGCTGCGCCTGCCAGCCCCATTTCCGGAGCACCGAGATTGCCGAAGATGAAGGCGTAATTGGCTAACGCGTTGACTGGTATGCCAAGCGCGGTGATCGCCGTTGCAAAAACTGGCCAGCCGAGCGCAGAGACATAATTGCGCAATACCGAGGCGAGCAGCATCGGGATCAGTGAAAATATGACCAGCGAATTGTACTCGAGCGCCAATGCGATGATGCTGGGCGCTTGGCCCGTGACCCGCATCGCCGGACCCAGGAGCAAAGCGAGGCCCATGCCGATGACCCCGGATATCGCCGCGAGCCATAGCGCCATGCGGGTTGCCCGCCGTACCGGCCTGAGCGATGGACCCTTTGCACCGATAGCTTCCGCGATCAGCGGGGCGACTGCCCCCGAAAGCGAAGAGAGCGACCAGACAATCAGGCCAAACAGGCCCGCGACCAATCCCGAGGCGGCCAGCGGCTCCTCACCCAATCGCGCGATGAAGATGACATCCACCATATAGATGCCCATCTGAAGCAGATTTGCGAGCACCAATGGCCAGCTTAGCTGGAAAGTCGCGGCCAATTCACCGCGCCAGCCCTTATCAAGGGAGCCATCGCTGCCATGATCCTCAATCGGGGGCAGGGGCGTTTGGGCGGGCTCTTGTGTCATGACCAGCCGGCCCGGATAGGCGTCCTGCCCCCATCATGGAAGAGCTACGTGCTTTGCGCGCAATAAAGGATAGATGGCTGCGGCTGGCGAGCCACAGCTGGTCAGGCTTAGTGCAGCTTCTCTAGCAGCGAGGCTAGATCCGCAGCCGCAGGCTTGAACGCACCCTCTTCCTCGAAATCATAGCCTAAATCGACAAAGACAATCGGCGGGTTCGCGGACGTCTCACGGAAGTCGACACAAAAATATCCCGAAGCGCTGTTGCTGGCGAACGGCAGCAGTTTGAGCTGCGACAATTCCTCAACTTCGGCCCAGCCTTGGAGCGTCGAGAGCACAAACTCTATCGAATAGGTGTAGCGTTGGTGATCTTTCACGCCGCCTGCATAGAGGATCGGGCTGAATGCGGTTTCGCGCGCTTCGCCGACATTGATGGCCTCAGGCTCTGTTACCTGACCGGCGCGTTCCAATATGACCTGACGCACATCAGCGGGCAGACTAACATTCATCTGCTGCTCGATTGCAGCGAGAGCTGCCTCATCACCCTTTACGGGTACCTCGATATATGCTTCCCACATCACTGGCACTCGCATGCACTCCTTTAGCGGCCACCGCCCCAGATGCGCATACCACCGGTATGCCCGCCGCTAAAGTGGTCATGTATGCTGCTATCAACAAGCTGTATTCGCCCTGTGTCCTGATGATGGTGCCATGTCAGATCGGGCGGCGAGCGTCCCGAAGGTGTCTCGCGCGTCAGGAATGCGACTTGGTCAGCATTCAGCCCGAGCCGCTGCGCCAGGCCGGGATCAGCATTCAGCGCATCACGCATCATGCCATTGGCTTCGCGGAAATGTGCGGTGTCACTGCCGCTATTGATAGCTGATGGGCTGAGGTAAAGGTCAGCGCGCGCATCAAAGTCAGGGAAACCGTTTGAATCGTAATTCACGCTAACGCCGTCCCGTGTGTAAGTGATCGTGCCGTCCCCATTAACGACGCGCGTGTCATAATTAGCCGATGTTGGCTGGCGCACAATATGTTCTTGTCCATTGACGTCTGTGACCATTTGGCGGCCATCATCGCGCGGCCTGACTGACGGTGTGTCACCAATCGCCTGGGTGCGTCCGCCAGCAGTGAAGGTCGTACCGCGATTTGCATCAATGACGAGCGTGTTGCCAACCACACGATTGCCAGCCACGACTGCCTCATCAGCGCCGCGTGCACCAGCGCCGAAGAAGTCGTCAAGCTGGGTCTTCATCCGCTCAATGGACTCGCGAGCGCCAGCCGGCAGACTGTCGAGCACACCTTGCGGGATACGGTTCACTGCATCTCGTATCTCGCCCAGAGGTCCGCGCAATGCAGCGGATGCCGCGGGGCTACGTGCGGCTGCGGTGATGGCACTCGCAACGGTGTCAGCCCATCCGGCAATCTTGGCAATCTTTGCTGAGTCGCCAAGGTAAGGCAGAATGCTAACCCCAGAAACGATGCCATTGCCCAAATGGCCGAGCGCGTCCCAGCCTTCGCCTCTAAAGGCAGAACCGATGCTACGGCCGAGGGAAATTACTGCATTACTGCCATCGGCAAAGGGCGTCGGTTCGAAAATCCCAACAATGTCGAGGGCCATTTGCGTGAGATCGAGAGCAAGTTCAGCAGTTCCTGGCCCCGTATCGTTGGCGGGAGTCGGCGTCGCCGTCTGCGCTTGCGTTGGCGTCGTCACGGTCTCTTGAACACGGATGAGGTTGCCTTGCTCACGCGGAGTAAGCTGAGAGAGAACAGCTTGCTGCAATGCTTGCGCTTGCTCTGGGATTGCGGCTTGGAGCGTGCTGAGATCGCGCTGCAGACCGGCGGTATTGAGCACAGGATCGCGGTTGGCATTGATCAGCGAGCTGGCAGTGCCGGCAACACTGAAATCAGCGCCTTCTGGTTGGCTGCGCGCTAAAGCGCCCTCAGAACGACTCACTTCAACCATTGCCGTGCTCCTCGATGATCATGGAGCGCAGTATATGGCTTTTGCGGGGAGCGCGGTATCTGCAGATCGTATAGTTTGGGCCGCTGTACGGAGCCGTTACTGCGGCTAAGCGAGCGTTTAGTCCAGCGGGTGAAACAGTAGCCCGGCGAGCGCGACAAGGCCGCGCATCCCGTCCAGTTCCAGCTTACGCACCGCGCTATTCAAATGGGTGCGTGCGGTGCCTTCACTAATCGCTAGCAGGGTCGCGATATCCGCATTGGAGCGGCCCCATCCGGCAAAGCGCAGAGCGGCCGCCTCGGTGCGCGTCAGATGTTGCAACCCATCAACCAGAGACAGCGGTACGCGCGCGCCATCGACCAGAAATTCGCCGACTGAGACTTCGCGCTGGCGTGCCGGATCTCGCTTTGCCGCGCTGCGCATCTGCTCCAGCAACGCCAGCAATTCGGCGTCCACTTGCGGCTCTGATGCGGGCGTTGGTGTGGGGGGCTGCATGCCCGGCGTCCTCTCTGTCACAGCGGTTTTCCTGCGCGGTCCAGCATACCTTGGCTTACTGCATCGCGGCTCGTCAATTCATTCACGACCAATTGGCCGAGCAGTGGCAGGATCATAACCAAAACGAAGATTGCCGAGATCGCTTTGATCGAAAGCGAGAGCATGAACACGTTGAAGTTCTGTGCGAAGCGATTGAGCAATCCCATGCCCAGATCAATGATGTAGAGCACCATCAACACTGGCGTCGCCAACACGAATGCAATTAAGAAGAAGCGGCCAAATTCCCCCTGGAATAAGCGAACCGCGTCAAGGTCGAGCGAGACACCGCCCGGCCCCATTGGCCATGCCGCATAGCTGACCATCAGCGTACCGATCAGCATCGTGAGCCCGCCGGCTGTGACGAAAGTGACTTGGGCAAACCGGCCCAGCAATGTCGCGGTGAGCGATTGTGTGCCGCCGCTGACCGGATCAATAATCTGCGCGATGGTCGCGCCGGTTTTGGCATCGATAATCTCGCCTGCCGACGCCATCGCCCATAGGAAGGTTGCGTAAAACAGGCCGATGACGATGCCCGCCGCCGCCTCGCGCCCGATCAGTGCCAGCCATTGCGCTGCGCTGAGCACGCTGGGGTCGAATTGCATCGGCAGCGCCAGTGCCACAAGGCCAAACGTAATGATCAGCGAATTGCGCACCATCGCTGGCATCAGTTTGGGCGAAAAGAGCGGCATCATGAGAAAGGCAAAGGCAAAGCGAGCAGACCCAGCACCAACCAGCAGCGCTTGCTCGGTCCACGGAGCCGCTGAAATGAGCGAGTCGCCAATAGCGCCGCCAAGGCTCATGTGATCCTCACTTCGCCATCATCCTGCGATCACCCAACCATTCGCGGAAAATTGCTGAAGATCTGATCGCCAAAGGCATAGAGGCTGCCCGCCATCAGCGATGCTGTGATGAACAGCGTCAGCACGATCGCGAAGAATTTGAGCGTAAATTGTAGCGTTTGTTCCTGAATCTGTGTCGCCGCCTGAAGCACTGCCACCAGCAGGCCAACGACTGACGCGGCGATCACTGGCGGCGCCGACAAAAGCAGTACCAGTGTGAGCGCCTCCAGCGTGATGTCAGTCATGCTCATGTCCGGGCCTCGCCCTGGTGAGAAAGGCTGTTTCTACATGGCATAGGACAGCACCAATCCATGGGTCAGCTTCACCCATCCATCGATCAGCACGAACAGCAATATCTTGAACGGTAGCGAGATCGTAACCGGGCTGAGCATCATCATATTGAGCGCCAACAATATGTTGGAAATGACCAGGTCGATGATCAGAAAGGGCAGGAATATGAGGAAACCGATTTGAAAGGCTATCTTCAGCTCGCGCACCGCAAACGCCGGTACGATGATGACGAAATCGGTATCGGACAGCTCGCTCGCACGGTCCGGCCCGCTGATCCGGCGCTGAGTTGCTAGGAAGAAGGCGCGGTCGTTCACCTCGGTATTAGCGATCAGGAATTTGCGTAATGGCTCTTTGACGCGGTCCGCGGTGGACATGATCTCCTGCGTCCCCTCGATCTGGGCTGGGGTGGCGGGCTCATCACCCGGCATGGTCGCGACGGCGGTGTCGCCTACGCCGGCGGCTGCCGACATATCCTGAAGCGTGGGGTACATGACATAAACGGTCAGGATCAGGGCGAGCCCATTGAGCACCACATTGGGCGGAGTTTGCTGAAGGCCCAGAGCGCTGCGCACGATTGCCAGCACCACCACGATCTTGGTGAAGCTGGTGACCATTACCGCGAAGAACGGCGCAAGCGCGATCAGCACCACCGTGATCAGCGCGGAGCCGGGAGTGAAAGTGCCCAGTTCCACTAGTGCGAACCCAGCTCTTCTGCGGTGACTATGTTGGGGTTTGCGGAGTCTGGCGGAGCCGTATCCTGCGCCGCGTCAGCTTCTTCCTCTATTATCGGCTCAGCCGTTTGGGTAGCTTCAGCAGGCGCATCCATGAGCACAGCAAACCGGTCTCCCAGCCTGACCACTTCGCCATGCCCTACAGTTCGCCCGCCCACCGCGAGCGCGACTTGTAGGCCTTCTGCGATTGGTCCGAGCTCCAGCGTCCCGCCATCAGCGAGCCGTGCCAGCTCAACCGGTGAGACAAGAATATCAGGCAAGTGCAATGCGACAGGCACGCTGAGCGGTTCCATATCATCTGGGCTATTCATTGGCGCAGGCTCCTGTTGCGGGGGCGCAGGGGTAGTGTCGGCAAAAGGTGGGGCTAGGCGGCCAGTGAGAGGGTCGAGTGCAAGGCTCGTTGGTTGAAACGAGCCGGGCTCTGCCATCAGTGCCCATGGCCCTTGCTCCAGCACCACCATATCACCGTCGGTCAGCCGTTCGGCATCGCTCATGGACAGTCGGGCAGCCACAAAAGTGGGCGCGAATGGAGTGGGGGCGGAGGGCTTGCGCGTCATTGGCGGCGCAGCGAGAAAGGCCACCTCGCCAAGCAGCTTCTCCGCCTTAGAAAGCTGCGCGACAGCCCAGCTCATCGGGGGACCGCCATGATCTGAAAACTCCGCCGCGAGCCCAGTCGCCGCCTCAACCTCGCTCAGCAAAGCCTCATGCGCACTGAGGGCATGCATCAGTTCCTGTGCTGGCGCGCCAAGCGCCGCGCGCTGCGCCAGCGACGGCCGGAATGCCATGACGTCTCCAAGATACCAATTCGCCTCGTTGGGGTTGGCGTCGGCAATCGATACGCCATAGCCCTGCGCTGCTAAAAGTCGCGCACCGGCATGAGTCCACGCAGCTTGCTCCGTGTCAAGCGTGGGGATTGCATCAGCAATTCCAGATGGTGTTTGTGCACCGCTCACAGCCGGTCATCCTTTGCCATGCGGAGGCGAAATTTATCCGCACTTTCGCCGTTATCTTGTGAGGAGGCGCTTCCGCCCACAGAACCCGGCTCTGCGGGCCAAGTCTTCAATTGCGTGATAGAGTGCGCGGTGACGCCCAGCAGCATGTGCTCGCCATCAACCTCGACGATCACCAGCCGTTCGCGCTGACCGACTGGCAAAGCGCGCTCAAACCTCAGCGTCCTGCCAGTGTCTTCGCCGCGAAGCTTGCCGAAGCTGCCATCCTGAAATTTGCGCAGGAGCCAAAGTCCGCCAAAAGCCAGCGCGATCACGAATGCGAGAGATATGATGATCGCCAACATCGATGATAAGACAGTTCCGATACTCATGCAGTTTCCTCAAGCGGAGCAGATTGTTCGGGCGAAGATTCGTCAGCATCCTCTGCTTCACCGCGCCGTCTGACTTCTTCCAGCACATCGCATTGCATCGGAGCTTTGCCGTCACGCGCACGGCGCGCCCAAAGGATGACTTCGGCGATAGCGTCGAACAATTCTTCCGGCACAATCTCGCCCACTTCGCCGCGTGCCCACAGCGCTCTGGCGGTTGGTATGTGGCGGATGATCGGTACGTCAGACTGGATCGCGACTTCGCGCATTGCGGTTGCAATGTCGCCCTTGCCGCGTGCCAGTACGACTGGGACTGGAGCGCGCTCCGGATCATAATCAAGCGCGATCGCCAAATGCGTCGGGTTGACCAGCAAGGCGGACGCATCTCCAGCACAAGCGACCGCGCCTGACTGCGCCCATTCCTGCCCCAATTGGCGGCGGTGACCCTTCATATGCGGGTCGCCCTCATCCTGCTTCACCTCTTGTTTGATGTCGCGCGTGCTCATCATCATCCTTTTGGTGAAGTCATGCTTCGCCCAGACATTGTCGGCTATGGCAATGCCGACGAACACCGCACCGACCCAGCCCATCACTTGCAGTGTCAAAGAAAATGTCAGGCTGGCGTCCTTTTCGCCAACTTGCGCGCCGAGGTTCTCGCGCCAAATCGGCTCAGCAGCAGGCAGCAGCATAGTGCCCATATGCTCGATGTGCCCGCGCGCGACGAACCATACGACGGCGACCACTGCGATTGCTTTGGCAAGCGTTTTGGCAAGCTGTACTAGACCCTGCTTGCCGAACAATTTCTTCAGCCCTTCGACCGGGTTGAGATTGCTGAACTTTGGTTCAAGCCGCTTGGGCGCGAATAATCCTCGGGTTTGGAATACCTCTGATAAAATCCCGATGGAGACGAGCGGGATCAAGATTACCGCGCTCAGCACAATCAGTAAGTTGATTGCTTCACCACCAAGGTTCTGCAGCGCAAGCGCGTATTCCCCCTGCGCAGCGTGGCTGAGAACCCTATCGCCAAACTCCGCAATGCTGCGCGCGACATAACCGCCTGCGACTAGCAATAGTAGGATAGCTCCAAAGGTGCCTACCATCGAGGTGATGTCCTGCGCCTTGGCGATATCGCCCTTCTTGCGCGCATCCTGAAGCTTCTTGGGAGTGGGCAGCTCCGTCTTGTCGCCGCCCTTATCCTTATCCGACATTCCAGCCCGCCATTGATCCCATCCTATTGATGATTGCCGCCACTTGGGCAGCAAAACGACTCCGGCGGGCAGGCCGAATTTGCGAGGATAATCACATACATGACAATAGAGTCAACTGAGAAAAGAGTGTTTCCAAATGAAACTAAAGGCGACTCGGAGCCTGTGAAGTATTGCTGTTATTGAGCCGTTACAGACGAATGGGTGGTAATTTGCGGTGAATGGACTCTCGATCTCAGACAACCCGCTATCCGTATATTAAGTTTTAAGTGTTGAAAAAAAAGGAAAAAAAAGCCTGTGGGAAGAGAGTCTTCAAACTTTCAGAGAAGCATGTAATATCTTGTTAATCTTAAATGTGGGGGTTGGGCAGAAGCCTCCAGATACGGTTTTATTTGCGCTCTTGGGTCGATCCAGAATTCCGTTCTGGCATGGAGGTCGCGTGTCTAATACGCTTGGTGATCAATTGAAGTGGTGTTGTCGCAACATGTACAACTCTGCAAGAAATCTTATTGCTTACATCTTTGTAAGTACTTTGTTCGTATGTAGTGCCGCGCAGGCGAAGGAACGGCAGCCAGAGCCGATTGAGGATCCAGGCGAATGTCCGGTTGATGCTCCAGTTAGGGTCGCCAGTGTTGATTCCTTGCGTCATTTCGAAGGGCTTATAGGGCATTGCCCGGAAACCAGTTTGATCGAGTCCCCGGCCTTCCGCGCTAACCGTCCCCTCGGTGCGCCGGACAACGTGTCTATCCCATCCAGCCAGCTGATCGTGCCAGATCGACAAGCTGACGCACGCTTGATCATTGCGAAGACTAATACCCGCTCTGCTGACACGCGACCGTCGCAGACCGCAGACCGCCCGAATTCCGGTCGTCAGGACAAGTCCGCCATTGTTACTAAAAATGCGACCTCGGCGCGATATTCAGCTGATGGGTCATCGGTTGCTATTGTGCCGCCGGCCTCTGCGTTCGTTGCGCCACTCGGCGGTGAAACCAGCGCAGAAGCCGAAGCAGTTTTAGCGCTGCGTCCTCAGAGTTACTCGACCGCATTCGATGCAAAGATTGCTCAGGCGGCGCGCCGTCACCGGGTCGATCCATTACTTTTGCATGCGGTGATTACCCAGGAGTCGCGCTATCGTCATCGCGCGGTCAGCCATGCCGGCGCCCGCGGTTTGATGCAGGTTATGCCTGCAACCGGGCGGCAGCTTGGCGTGCGCGATTCTCGCCAGCTTTTCGATCCGGAAACAAACATCAATGCCGGGGCCAAGCTGCTCAGTCAGCTGTGGCGCAGATTTGATGGCGATACGGATCTGGTTCTCGCGGCCTACAACGCAGGTGAGGGTGCCGTACGCAAACACGGCATGCAGATCCCACCCTATCGCGAAACGCAGGATTACGTCGTCAAGGTCAAGGCGATTTACACACGGCTTGCCGGTGAAAGCGGGCTCGCGGTGACCTTCTGATGGAATTAGCCGCCAAGATGCAACGCGCCTTGAGGCTCGTGCCAACCGCACAGCTTGTGGTGATCTTGGGGCTCGTCGCGATCTTCGCGATGTTCATTCTACCGATGCCGCCAGCGATGCTGGATGTGTTTATTGCGATCAACCTCACCATTGCTGCGCTGCTCGTGATTGCGGTGATTGGGGTGAAGCATCCGCTGGATTTTTCGACCTTCCCTTCGATCCTTCTCTTCACCACCGTAGCGCGGCTAGCGATCAGTATTGCAACAACGCGCATGATCCTGACCGAGATGGATGGCGGCCAAATTATCAGCGAATTCGGCGAGACGGCGGCTGGCGGTAATATCGTTGTCGGACTGGTGGTGTTCCTGATCATCACGGTCGTGCAGTTCATTGTGATCTCGAAAGGGTCGGAGCGGGTCGCGGAAGTGTGCGCCCGCTTCAGCCTGGATGCGATGCCGGGTAAGCAGCTCTCCATCGACAGCGATTTGCGCTCAGGAATGCTGACCAAGGAAGAAGCCAAAACCAAGCGCAACACGCTCGAGCAAGAGAGCCGCCTTTACGGCAGTCTTGATGGTGCGATGAAGTTCGTGAAAGGCGATGCGATTGCCTCAGTCGTGATTGTGGTGATCAATTTGATCGGCGGCATTGCCGTCGGCGCGATCTATCACGGGCTTTCTCTGAGTGAAGCGGCGGGGGTCTTCTCAATTCTGACGATTGGCGACGGGCTAGTCGCGCAGATCCCAGCGTTCCTGTGCGCGCTTGCCGCTGGCCTACTGGTAACACGCAGTAATGATCCGGAAAGCAAGCCAGACCTTGCACCAGCCATTTTTGCCGAAGCGGGCGCTAAGCCGGGAACGCTCATCGCGGCGGGCACGATTGCCTTCGCTCTGGGCCTCATTCCAGGATTTCCGTTCGCGATTTTCTGCGCGCTTGGACTTACCTTGATTTTGGCAGGCGTCTGGCGTCATCCGATTACCGGGCCAAAACTCACAGACATGTTTGCGCGCGCTGATGCGCTGGATGGCCCGGCGCCAGAGGAGATTGTGCTGAGAGCGCAGCCAGCCCCGCGGGTCGAGCCGCTGGTGCTGCATGTCTCTACTGGCGAGGTTAGTGCAGGCGAAATGGCCCGGCTGACCGATGCCTTGGAGCGCGCCAAATCCGAAGTGCAAGAACGCTCGGGCATTGCATTGCCGGCCCTGCGGGTCGCCAAATTTGCGAGCGATGAGCCAGTGGGTAGCTGGGAACTGACCGCCTTTGACGCGCCGCTGGGCGCAGCGCGCGAAGATCCGCGCCTTTTGGAAGAACGCCTGCCCATTTTTGTGCGCGAGCTTTTGCGCCGTAATTTGCCGCTGTTGCTTGGGCTTCAGGAAGTCACTGATTTGCTCGATTATCTGGGCGAGACACACCCTGAGGTGGTCAAGGAAACCGTCCGCGCGGTGCCCGTTCAGACCATCGTCGAAGTGTTACGCATGCTAGCTGATGAGCAGGTTTCGCTCCGCAATTTGCGCGATTGTATTGAGGCGATTTGCGAGGCTGGCCAAGCAGAGCGTGACGCAACGCCAATCGCCGCTAAAGTGCGCGTGGCTCTACGCCGCAATATCGTCGCGCCGCTGTGCGAGAGTGGCCGCCTCAAAGTCGTAATGATCGGTCCCCGCGCTGAGGAAGCTATCCGGCACACGCTGACCGCGATTGATGGCCAGCCGCGCCTGGCGATTGACCCGCTGCGCATGCGCGAATTGGTCCGGCTGATCGGCCAAGAGGTGGAGGCTGGCGGTGCCCGCGCGATCCTCACCGCGCAGGATTTGCGGCGCCCGCTACGGCTGATCTGCGCCGCTGATCTTTTCGATGTTCCCGTACTCAGTTTTAACGAACTCAACCCCGCTGTCCCGCTTGATGTGGTGCGGCAATTGGATGTGGCGCCGGATCTCGTCGCTCACACCTCATCAGATGAATTCCAAATGGAGGCAGCCGAGTGATCCCCCTGACTAAGCTCCCCGCCAATTTCTTGCGTGAAAGGCTGCAAAAGGCAAGCGCGCTATGCGCTGGTCTTGTGATGCTGGCTTTGCTTGCCCCGACGGCAGCGAAGGCCGCGGACCCCCCCTTCACAAATGATGCGGTATCGCTCAGCGCGCGCGGCCAAAACGTGCGCGATTTTGTCGCTGACTTGTTTAGCGAGGCAGGCCTGCGCGCTAAAATCAGCACGCAAGTGAGGGGGCAGGTCCAAGGCGTTTTCCAAGGCCCGCCCAGTGAGATCTGGGGTACTATCTCGCGCGCTTACGGGCTGGTGGCATATTTTGATGGATCGATCGTCCGCATCTATGCCAATAGCGAGATTGCAAGCCGGTCAATCCCAACGTTCGCGGGTGATCAGCTGGTGGCTCAGGCGAACCAACTACGCCTGACGGATCCAGTTAATACCGCGCGGGTGGGCGACGGGCTGGTGCTTGCAACGGGCGTTCCGTCTTTTCTCGACCGGCTTGAGTCGATGGCAGGACAGCTCAGCGCGCGCGCAAATTTGAGTGCAAAACAGACGCCTGCCGTCCTCACAACGGGCGCTAACACGGTAGCCTCACCATTGCTCAGAGCGCCGCTGGCTCGCGCCAGTGTACGTTCCGAAGTGATCCGCAACGCGGGCCGGGGCAGCCCTTTTGAAGTGCGGATTTTCTATCTCAAATACCGCGATGCAGCGGACCGTGAAGTACGCAGCTCTGATCGCGCCGCCATCATTCCGGGTGTTGCCACGCTTTTGCAAGAGCAGATGGGCGATGGAACGCAAGTGGGCGGTGTCAGCTCAAGCGCAACTAATGAACGTTCGATCAGCGGCCTTAACGGCCTTCGCGACCGTCGACCTTCGAGCCGCCGGGATCTGAGGGATTTTCGTGACTTGGAGGAAGGCGAGCCCGCTCCACGCGGAGGCTATGGCGGTGATGGACCGCGCATCTCGGCCGATCCAACGGTCAATGCAGTGATTGTGCGGGACGTCCCGAGCAAAATGGGTGTTTATCAGAAGCTGATCGACAACCTCGATATCGAGCCATTGATGGTCGAAACGCAAGTGACGATCCTTGAACTCAATCACACCAAGCTCAAGGAACTGGGTCTCGATTTCGGTTTCGGGTTGGAAAGTCTTGGCCTTCTTTTCGGCGGAGGGCCTAGTCTCGGCCCTGGCGGAATTACTGGCGGCTATCTGACCGGCGATGGTGAGGTGTTCCTAGCGCGGATCAAGGCCCTCGAACAGCGCGGCGCCGTTCGCACGGTAACGCGCCCAGTTCTCTCATCCGTTAACAATCAGGTGGCGACATTTGACATCACGACGCAGCAGGTCGTCCGGCTTCAGGGCGAGCGCGAAGTAGATGCGTTCTCTGTCAATTATGGATTGGCGATGCGCATTCGGCCTTCGGCTATTGAGGATGGCGGCGACATGCGCATTCGCATGCAGCTGGAGATCAGCAATACTGAGCTGAACGGTTTGGTCGTTGACGGCATTCCGACGGCTGCGGGGCCGCGCATTCAAACGCAGATGATCGTGCGTCAGGGCGAGAGTGTGATGCTCGCTGGGATGACTCGGACGACCGAATTTGATCGTAAGCAGAAAACCCCGGTTCTCGGCGACATCCCAGGTCTTGGCCAATTGTTCCGCAAGCGGCGAAAGGGCGAAGATCACATTGAGCGCCTGTTCCTGCTCACCCCGCGCATCAGCAATTTGGGCAGCTCACAAATCGCGCCGAATGAAGTCGAACCTCTGACGCTTGAACAGCTGCGCGGGACTGAGCCTGTGAAAAGGAAACGCCTGTGAATGCAGTAGCGCCTGTCGAAGCCACCGGCGCAGAGGCCGAAGAGCGCGTTCCGCTCGCGCCCTTGACCCTGCGCGTGCTGTCGGGGCGCAGTGTGGGTGCTGAACATCGCTTGCCGGAACGGCGTAAGCTGCTGGTTGGACACAGCTTTGAAAATGACATTGTGCTGCGTGACAGGACCACGCGTGGCTGCGCTTTGCATATCGCCACATCGGGACGGCGCGGCTTGCTTGAGGTGGTCTCAGGCAACATCGAAGTACTGGGTCGCAGCCTGAGCGCAGGCGATACAATGCAGCTTGAACCCTATTTGCCAGTGCGGATTGGTGATGTGCATTTTGCCATTGGCTGCGATGATGAGGAGCGTTGGGCCGAGGCGGCAGAAGTACTGTCCGACGCGCAGCATGATCCGCTCGGCGAGCTGACTGACGTACCGCGCGCGGACCTAGCAAAGCGGCTGGAATTGCGCGCTGAGCCGGTTCGCCGCACCTTTGCCGGCATGATGCTGGCCCCGCGCCATTTGGCGATTGCCGGTGCAGCAATGCTTGCGATTGCAGGCGGTGCGTATTTTGGCTCCGCTGCGCTCGGCCCTGCACCGCCGGACACTTCCACAATCCAATCCGATCTTGCGGCGCTTGGTTTCCCCGCACTCGCGGTTGAGCACAGCGGATCTGGCGGCGAAGTCGCTATTGTCGGCTTGGTACGTGATGATCGTGCAGCCGCGAAGTTGCGCGAATGGGGCGCAGCGAATTATCCCGGTGTTGTGATAGGCGTTGGCACCGTCAGCGGCGCGGCGGAGGCGGCGAGCGAGCTGCTTGCGGCGCAAAACGTTGAGGCGCGCGCCGTGCCAGAAGGCGTTAGTGACCTTGCAATTGAAGGTCCGTTTTTGCCCAAAGATCGTCAGCAGGAACTGACCGCATTGCTGCGTCAAGATGTGCCGCGCGTGCGAGAGTTTATCTTCAAGGTAGCGCCCAATCGCGGCGAGGCGGACCTTGCCTATTTTTTCAATGCGCCGGGCTTTGGCGCGGCGAGCTTTGTAGCGGGAGATCCCGGTTACATCGTGACGGAGGATGGTACGCGCTGGTTCGAGGGCGCTGCCCTGCCGACAGGGCACAAGATTGTCGAAATTGGAGAAGGCCGCGTGACCGTGGAGCGCGAGGGTTTGCGCGACACCTTAGCTATGTGATGCGGGCCGCTTGAGGCCCGGTGCGAAATTTGACGTGAAGAGATCGCCGATTTGGCGAGAAAGGACCTGAAATGACTGATGTAACTGGACGTATTCTGTCGGATCTGAGCTCTGCGCCCTCAATGATGCCCACGGGACGTAGCCGCAGCTGGTTTGAGGCATTCGCTGGGGCCTGGGGCTCGGCGCTTGATAATCAGGCAGGCAAAATTGAGCAGCAGGCTGGTCAGATCAGTGGTCCAGATGGCGAGGATCGGCCATCTGAAATCACCAAGCTGACGGCTGAGTCCATGCGGATGAGCTTTATGGCGCAAAGCAGCCACACCTCGCTCGACAGCATTTCCAAATCGCTTGAAACCATGGCGCGGAAGAATTGACGATGAGTATCGAACTTGTCGCATCCTCTCTCGCATCGGCAGCTGGTTCTGGCGCGGGCGGGCAAAACGGAGGCCAAGTGATTTCGCTTGGCCCCAGCGGCTCTTCGGCAGCGGTCAGTGGTACCGAGGCAGGGCGCTTCGCTTCGGCAATGGACAAGGCCTCATCGGCAAGCGCGGCGTCGCGTAGCGATCTGCCTGCGCCGGTTGGGAATCTGCTGCGCGCACTTGATGGTATCGATGTGCAGGCGCGCTCAGTCACGGACTTTGCGCAGTCAGCCTCGGCCAGCAATGGGGAGCTGACGCCCGGTGAAATTGTGCAGCTGACGATGAAATGTCAGGAATTCATGTTCCAGTGTCAGCTTACATCCAACATCGCCAACCGCAGTGCGGACGGTGTGCAACAGCTCTTCCGGCAGCAGGGATAATGCTGACGGTACCGCTGGGGGAAAGATGATGACGAAACTGATCGTACGGCTGCGTGCCGCTTTTCTTACGCTTGGTCTGGCTGGCGTGCTGGCGGCATGTAGCGGACAGGAGCTCTACCGCGATATTGATGAGCGCGAGGCCAATGAAATGGTCGCATCGCTCACGCGCGCTGGGATCGAAAGCGAAAAAACCGGCGGCGAAAAGGGCATGTACACCGTTAGTGTCGGCCAAGCGGATTTCGCACGCTCGGTTGAGGTGCTGCGGCAAAATGGTCTGCCTCGCGAACAATATGAATCGCTCGGCAGCGTGTTCAAGAAGGAGGGGTTTACCTCGTCGTCCCTCGCTGAACGCGCGCGATTGGTCTATGGTCTTAGTCAGGAGCTTTCGCATACGATCAGCGAGTTTGACGGCGTTGTGGAAGCGCGCGTGCATTTGGCTTTACCAGAGGCCGATGCGTTAACCGGAGCCGCTAATCCGCCCTCTGCATCGGTGTTTGTCAAATATCAGGAGGGATTTGATCTGCGCTCGCAAACGGCCGCGATCAAATCGCTGGTGATGAACAGTATTGAGGGCCTTGAATATGACAGGGTCAGCATCGCGATGACAGAGGCGAAGCCGCCGCCAACGCCAGCCGTTGATACTTCCTTTGACCAAGTCACTAAAGTTCTGACGATCCTGATTGGCGTGCTTGGCGCGGCTCTGCTGGTGCTGGGTGCATGGCGCGTGTTCACGACCCGCCGCAAGCGGCAAGCCGGCACTGAACTGGCCCGAACAGAGGGCTAAGGCGTGATGGAACAGGCAGATGTGCTGGACCTCTCCCTGAAGGATGAGCACGCGGTCTCCCCGCGCGCTTTGCGGTTCGGGCGACGATTTGCGGGTGAGGTCTTGCCGAGCTTTGGGGATTTGAAACGCCAGCGCTGCACGGATGCTCCCGCCGAAGTTCCACGGGACGAGCTCGCGCCGCTTGTGGCGCTCCTGCATTCGCGCCCGGCGATTGATGCAGAGCTCAATGGCCAGCGCCTTGGCCCACTGGCGCAGCTGGTCGGGGAGGAGCGCTTTGACCTGATTTGCGATAGCCAATTGCCTACCCGCTTATATAATTGCGGCGGGTCTGCCTTGCCGCTCCCCAATGTGGTGCAAAGCGATGGTGAGGCCTTGCTGATTGAGTCCACACGCAGTCCAGAGCTTGCACAATTGGTCGAGCTTGCGGGGCAAATTGCTCGTGAAGCGCCCGCTCCAGAGGCGTCAGCATGAGCGCATTTATGCTTTGCGGTGATGCCATGCTGAGATTGCCCTCTGCGCGGATTGCGCGCGAGGATGTGGCTACCTTTAGACAGAGCGCACAATTGCTCGCCGAAACCAAAGCGCTAAAAGAAAACGCTGCGATCGCGGCGCGAGAGGCGGAACGACGAGGATATGAGCGCGGGCGCGATCAGGCGCTGGAAGAAATGCGCGGTGTCTTGAGCGAGGCGCTTGCGCAGTTGACCAGCGATTTTGCGGCTGAGAATGCGCGGCGAGAGCGCGATGTTGCCTCGGCGGCCATGCATGTGGTCGAACAGACGATCAGCCGGACTGATGATGCGGAGGTCATTTCGGGCCTCGCGCGCGGCGCTTTGCGGCACTCGGGAAGCAGTCCTGATGGTGAGGCTGTCACTGGTGAGACGCGCGTTCAAGTTGCCCCGCAATGGGCGGCGAGCGTGGCGCATTCGCTGGCCGACAATCCTGAGGTGCTGGTCGAGGCTGATCCGGAGCTTGCCGGAATGGGGTGCCGCGTTGTGTCTGGCGAAGGGCGCATCATTGCGGATTTGGATACGCAGCTAGCGGCGCTGCGCGAACGCTGGGGTCTGGACAAACCTGAGCATTCCGAGAGCGGCAATGCTGATGGCTGACACTGGGGTCTCCCATCTGATCGAGGGGCTGCGCGCCCCCCTTTATGAGCAGCGCGGACGACTGGTTGGAGCGGTTGGCACGACCCTGCGCGTGCGCGGAGTGCGCGGCCGGATCGGCGATGTGGTCGAGATCCAGACGCTTGACGAGGAGACGCCGCTCGGCGCGGAAGTCGTTGGGTTTGAGGGCGAAAACCTGCTGTTGACCCCTTTGGGTGAGCTGCGCGGAGTGGCCAGTAATTCCGAAGTCATCCTGCGCGAAATGGCCGACCGTATTCCCGCTAATGACAGTCTGTTGGGCCGGGTGCTCGGAGCCAATGGTGTCCCGATTGATGGTGCTGGACCTGTTCAACTAACCCCGGATCGCCTTCTGATCGCGCCGACACCTTCGCCCATGGACCGGCAACCGATTGAGCGCCCATTGGAAAGCGGCATCCGCGCTGTGGACGCTCTCCTGACGCTAGGTGAGGGGCAGCGCATGGGTATTTTTGCGGCAGCTGGCGGGGGCAAATCGACTTTGCTTGCTATGCTCGCGAGGCAGGCCAATGCTGATGCAATTGTCATTGGCCTGATCGGTGAGCGGGGCCGCGAAGTGCGCGAATTTATCGAGGATGCGCTGGGTGAGCGCGGCCTTGCCCGGTCGGTTGTGGTGGTCGCAACCTCGGATCAACCGGCGATGGAGCGGGTTCGCGCCGCGCGTGCAGCGACGGCGATTGCTGAGGGTTTCCGCGCTCAGGGTAAGCATGTCCTGCTGCTGATGGATAGCGTGACCCGCTATGCGCGAGCCCTCCGTGAGATTGGTCTGGCCGCTGGTGAGCCTGCCGTGCGGCGCGGCCTGCCGCCGTCAGTGTTCGCCGAATTGCCGCGCCTTTTTGAACGTGCGGGCAGCGACGCACATGGCGCGATTACCGCGCTTTATACGGTGCTGACGGAGGGCGAAGAAGAGGACCCGGTTGGCGAAGAAGTGCGTTCCTTGCTCGACGGGCATATCCATTTGTCTCGCAGTTTGGGAGCGCGCGGGCACTATCCGGCGATTGACATCGGGAGCAGCCAATCGCGGCTGTTCCGTAAGCTTGCTGGGTCAGGCCAGGTCGCCGCAGCAGAGGCCATGCGCGCCATGCTCGCCAAGCTCGATGATATCGAGCTGCTTTTGCAAATGGGCGAATATAAAGAGGGACAAGACCCGTTGGCTGATGCTGCTTTGGCGCAGCGCGATGCCATCGAAGCATTCCTGCGGCAACGTCCTGATGAGCCAAGCGATGCGGCGGCCACGCTCGCTCGGTTGCGATCCATTGGAGAGGCAATCCTGTGACGAATAGACTCGATCAGGCAAACCGTATCGCCGATTTACGCGAAAGGCGTGGGGAACGCGTGCGGCGCGAGGCACAAGTGCGGCGGGCGCAATGCGAAGCGCACAAAGCTGAGGCTGACCACGCGCTGATGCTGCAAACGCAGATGCGCGAAGAGGCGGAACATTTGCTCATTGCCGATCCCGCTGACCCGCAATCGCAGCTCTGGCGCACCGTCAATCGGGAGCGCGAGGTACAGGCCGTGACAGCGCGCTATAACTCGCATGAGGAGCTGGTGAAGGCATGTTCGGAGGCTGACCTGGCGCGGCGCGAGCATGAGCGGTGCTGCGAGCGCTCGCGGGTTTTGGCAGACCAAATGGCGCAGCAGCAGCGAGCGATGATGATGCGCGCGGATGAACGTGAAGCAGACGATCTGGCGGAGCGGCTGGGATGAACGGCGCCGGCTCAACTCCTGCTCCGGCTCAGCGCGGGCCTGAACCATCGCGCGCGCCAAACAATGCGGCGCGGACGCATGAGGAGCCGCCACGCCAGCAGGCTGAAAATCGTACATTGCGCGATCGTTTCTCTGAGAAACTTGCTCGCGAGGATGGCGAAAAGTCAGGCTCTGCGAAAGGCGCAACGATTGCCGAAAAGGAAGGCCAAGCGCGTTCCGCCATACTCGAGCAGCAAGGTGAGCGCTCTGATCAAGGCATGCTGTCAGGCGGCGATGATGCGCGCTTGCAACTCGCTGCAGCGACAGCGGCGCGCGAGGCCGGACGCAGTTCTGCGACAATGGACACACAAATGCTCTCCCGCATGGCAGCACAGATCGCGGAGGGGTGGCCTTGCGCGAAAGCAAGTTCGGCGAGCATTCAATTCCCCGAAGGGTCGCTCGCTGAAACCGCGCAAATCAAGCGCGAGGCCGATGGCAGTATTGCGATCCGTATTGCAGGTCTTGATCCGCGTCTGACCGCGCAGCAAACGGGCCGTGCGCATCTGGAACTGCTCAATGCTTTTGCACGGCGCAGGCTGTCAGTGAACTCGCTTCATCTTGAGCGGACGAAGCCCGAACGCGATGAGCTGATCCAGCGCAGGCTGAGCTAGTCCGCTAGGCCTTGCTGTCCGCAATACCGCGCGCTGTCTCATCAATTTGTCCTACCGCGCGCTCCAGCGTTTCCGGCGTTGTAGGCGCATCATTGACGGCAATCACCCGCGCAATCGTATCGAGTGATGCCGCGCCAGGACGCGCCGCCAAGAGCGAGGCGCTTTCCTGGGCAAATAGATCAAGCGAGCGCGCAATCCGGCCTTCATCTGTGGGCCGGGCACGCAAATCTCCAGCGAGCTCCCGGGCGACTGCGCGGATTTCGTAAATGTCCTCGCCCTCGCGAAACTGGTCGCGGTCGCCGGATCGCTCCTCGCGTTCATCGAGCAGGTCGAACTCGCGAGCCATGCGCTCCGCAATCCGTCCCGCTAGTCCGCGCAAGGCGCTTCCTGTGCGGGTAGATTTGCCGCCGCCACCTCTTCCAACAGCAGAGACTGATCCAACGGATGAAGGACGAATGGAGCCGACCATAGCGCTTACCTGGCCGCCGCTACGGCTTGCCTGATCGAGGTCAGTGCGGCGGGCGAAGCGACCATGCCAGCCGCAGTCATCTCAGAGTTTGGCCATGCGCCACTCGCGAATTGTCGTTGGACTTCGGCTTGGCTTGGTGGAGGCCAGATCGGCGCCTTGGCTTTGGCAGAGGCAAGCAGTTTTTCGCGCAAGGGATCTTGCGAGGCATCCTTAGCTGGCGTGGTCAGCATCGTTGCTGGCAAAGCGCCTTTGTTCGCCACTTGCCAGGGGTTCGCGCCCGCAATCATCAGTATCTCAGCCGAGGCATAATCGCCGAAGCTGATTGCTGCCTCCAGCGGGGTGCCGCCGACCGCATCGCTGTGATTCACATTCGCACCTGCCCTTGCAAGCAGGCTCACTGCATCGGCCCGCTCGAAATACAACACTTCGCGCAAGGGCGTGTTGCTGCCTGGCTCATGTGCGTCCGGCGCTGCGCCAGCTTGTAATAACATGGTCGCCATCAGCGGCTCGTCCGCCAGCAATGCATAAGTGAGCGGGGTTCCTGCTGGAATGCCATCTGGGTCGGCACCAAGCTCCAGCAAGGCGCCCAGCATGCGCGCGTCACAATTAGCAATCGCAAAGCTTAGGAGGCCGCCCGTGTTGCCATCCGATGCGCGCTCACCCTGTTGTAAAACACGGCTGGTGGCCAGCAGGCGCGGATTGCGCGCCACCATTGCTCCGACTTCATCAACATCGCCAGCGAGCACTGCATCATAGATACGCTTACCGCCCTCGCCATTGCTGAGAAATGGGCGCACCTTTTGCGTCTGCGGAAGGCTCGGCTGCGATCTTTTGAAGCAAGGTGAGGCTTCGTTCAAGGACGTGCAACTCCCGGTCAAGAGGGCCGCCGCAAGCGCAGAATGCTTCGCGACGTTGGCAATAAGTTTCATAGCCGTTGGGAGTATAGGAGGCGAAGGAAAGTCCGCCAAGTCACTTCGTGGTCTCGGCTTTGGTATGCGTTCGCGGCGCGTCTACTGCGGAAGGCTAGAGAGGACATAGCTCATATAATGACGGCTCACGGCGTTGTCCTGATACCAGCGCATATCCTCGGGGCGGACAGGCTCCAGCTCAATGCGGTCACCGACAGCTTCTGGCATGTCGAGATTGCGCGCACCAAACAATCCGCCAATGAGCGCACCAACCATGCGATCACCACCATCCTGAAGGGTGGAGAGGATCTCGCCGCGCACGTAGAACGCGCTGATATCGGGCACATCAATTCGGCCATCCCGACCGGCAATAGTTTGCGCTTCGCCCAGAGTGGTTTGCGACAGACCAGCTGCGTTGAATGTCACCGCATCTATCTCTGCCGCAAGGCTAGCCGCCGATGCGAGCCCGCCGCCAAGCGAGTGGCCGGTTAGCGTGACCCGCGCGCCTTCGGGCACAATAACCCGCCGCCCGATTTCGAGTGCACGGTTATAATGATCCGTCTGGAAGCCGGCCCCCTGTTTCAGGTTGGCCGCCCAGTCGCTACCGCTTTGTGTGCCCCTGAAAGAAACCACATAACTCGTCTGCCCAGCGATATCGCGGGTGTAAACCTCAGCGCGGAATTCCGATTGCGGAGAGCTGAGCATGTTCTCGGTCAGGCCGATTGAGGCCAGCTCTGTTGCCGAAGCAAGCTCCCAGCCGGGCGGCGGCGCAGTGCCGGGCGCATAGACATCTGCCGCCATTGCAGCGAGTTCGCGCGTCGATGGGGCGGGCGGGATGCTGGCAGTTTGGGTTTGGGCAAACTGACCCTGCGGCCCGGCGTTCTGAACTGGCGTAAATTCCGCGAGTTGCGCACGCGGAGTGGGCTGGATCGCGCCGCTATGCAGTGCTGCTTGTGCCGCCGCTATCCGGGCCTCGCTGGCACCTGCCAAGCCGGATTGCGTAAGCGCGCCGGTATTGCCGCCAATACGAGCGGATTGGAGGGCGTTATCATTGCCAATGCCGGATGTCCGGTTTGTCTCCACGGGCGATTGCTCCAAAAGCGACGATTCTCAATCAAATCGTCATCGCATAGGGGCGCTGCTACGTCTCTATACGTTTCGTATAGGTGGCGCATTTTACATGCCTAGAAACGGTCCCAAATGGTCGCGAGCAAAGCGTCGTCGAGCTCGATTTCGGTAAGACGCGGATAGGTGTCGCCGCTGGAACAGCTGTCCATCGCCACCAGCCCGGCATTCTTTACTTGAGCGCTTGGCCCGGAGAAGCCAAGCAATGCTTCTTTCAGTCTGGGGCCGCGCCGTCCGCGCCTTTTGATGGCGTGATGGAGTGTGCCTTCCTCGGCGCTATACGCCAGCGTTCCCGTTTCGAAAGAACAGCCACCGACCGCGACACCGCGCGCAGTCGCATAACCTTTGCCATCGGTTTTCACGATCACCGCCGCAACCGCGGAATCGAGCAAGATTGGCAGGATCCGTCCGTAAAGGCCGGGCTGCCCCGCATTGGTAGGGTAAGCTGCTTCGCTAGAGAGGAAAAGGCGATAGCCCGCATCACTCACCCAGTCTGGGTTGCCAGCGGCGGACCGCAATTCTGCCTCGCGTGATGTATAGGCGGTGAGGACGCAGGTAAGCTGTTGCTCTTCGCCAGCAAACCGCATGCAGGCGTCGCGGCTGGCGGCCCATGCTATCCGGCGACTGGCGAACCCGCGATTGCCGCTTTGCGTCGCTTCCAGCTGAGCGACTGACCTTAGTAATGTGCCGGTTGCGCTACCCGGCACCTGACAGACTAACGCTAAGGCAGGCTCGCTTGGCGCTGTGCATACGTCTGCAGCGGCGCCTTGCGGCCGTGCGGCGTCAGCAAGCAGCTTTGCTTCGCCGGGAAAGAGCATGATCGCGCGGCGCGGGCTGCGCAAGACAATTGGCCCAGCCAGCAATGCGCCTTGAAGCGAACGCAAGTGGTCAAGCGCGAGTTCTGTTTGATCGATCCTCGCGCCAGAAAGGTCCATTTCCGGCCAGAAGAAATCATGGAAGCTCGCCCGCCGAAGGTTTGCGCCAGTCAAGCTCATTCCCTCGCGATCAGTTGGGCAACCCGTTTCCGCGCTGTTCCCGCATACTACGCGAAAGCCGGTCAGGTTCGCGCCGGTCAGATTGAGATCGCGGACTGACCCACTCCACCCGCCATCAAGCTGGCCTTGCCGCCAGTCGGCCTCGCGTGCGTCGACAAAAGTCAGCGTCGCATCGCGCATCAATACATGCGGCAATTTGGTGCGTGCCATTTTCGCGCCGGTGAGATCGACGTTTATGAATCCAAGCCCGCTCCCGGAAACGCCGGTCCAGTCTGTTTGGCTGAGGTCCGTTCCGAAAAAGCAGACATCGTAGAGCCTGCCCTTTCGAAAGCTCTGCCCCACAAACGACCCGCCTCTAATAAAAATTGTACCGGCCCGCGTTTTGCGGCGGATCTTCTCCAAATCGCGCACCTTGCGCAGACCCGATGCATCAATGGCGAAGCCGGGCTCTCTGCTACCAAGCGCCGGGGCATTTGCGAGGCAGGAGTTTTCCGGGATCGGCACATCTTCAAACAGATTGCTGCCGCCGCGCTTCGCGGTGACAATAATCGCACCGCTCGTGCGGGCAAAATCATCGCCCAAAACGCCGGTACTTGCGGTGGTCTCGCCCGCCTCGCCGGTTTCAGCAGCCGCTTGGGCAAGAGCTGGATATGGGCTCGCGGTGCCGCCGATCGCTGTGAGCGCAAATAGTCCGCTCATCATCAAAAACGCGGCGAAATGACGAGGGGTTGAGCGGCCTGTTGCGGGCATTGCGACTCCTGTAGATGGGCGAAGAGTGTGCGGCGCTTTCACATGGTTTTGCAAGACCTTGTTACATTGCGAGGACTCATGCGTCGCCCGTGCGGGGCGCTCTGTCGCAGGGCGCTCATAGAGGGCGGCGTGGGTGTCGGCACACCGCCTATGCGTTTTGCAGAGGGGTTCTATGCATTCTGCTGATACTGCGACTCACCAAGAGGCGTCACAACACTTCCCAAGACGAATGCACTTTCAGCCCGTCTTCGGTAAAAAGGAGTTTTGTTATGTTTGGTCTTGGTGGTCTCGCCCGTTCGCTCGTAAACCCAGTCAGCCTGATGCAGATTGCAATGGGGCCCGCCGGTTGGGCTAGCCTCGCAATGCGCACTATCGGCGCACAGATTGGGATGAACGCGATCCAGCAATTGGGCCAGCGGCTCGGACTGCCGCAGCCCATGATCGACATGGCGCAGGCATCATTCGCACAAAGCGCTGGCATGCCTGGTTTGGCACGGCAAAATATCGCTGAGGCGGTCAACGGTATGGCGGATCAGTTCAATCTAAGCCCACGTGATACCGCTCAGCTGACCAGTGCTGCGACAACTGACGTCAATGAGATCATTGAGAAGTTCGCGGAAGCTATCAAGCAGGGCGAGAGAGAATCTGAAAGCGCAAGCCGCCGGGGCAAGGGTCGCAGCTGGCTCCAGGTGATTGCGGACAGCATGGCCAAAGTACTTGATCAGAAGGTCGAAGACATGGACCGTCTGGCGCAGAAGCTCGACAAGCAAGGCAAGAACAAGTCCGTTTCCCTGTCAACTGATCTGCAGGTCGCTGGTCAGGAATTCTCCTTCCTGATGAACACCACCAGCACTGTCATCAAGACGATCGGCGAAGGCCTCAGCGCAATGGCTCGGAAACAGTAATTCCGGCTAGTCTTCAAACCTCAAACGCGAACAGGAGGCAGCTTGTGCTGTCTCCTGTTTTGCTGTAATTGTTTATATAACAGGGGCATGCACAGCGCGAATTATAAAGGAGCGCACCGGATGCAAATTCTACGCAACCTGATCATCTCAAGCATCTTACTCTTATCGGCTGTTTTTGCGGCACCAGCGGCAATGGCGAATGGTTTCATGCAAAACTGGACCCCGCAACTGGGCGGATACGATCCGGTGAGTATCGCCTTGGAGAATAACACGCAAACAGCTGGCGTACCGTTGAACCTTACGCCACCTGCCTCGATTGATGTCGCTGGCACTGACTTTTCCTACCGCAATGACAAAGCGCGTACTCAGCAAAATTTGCGCAGGTTTGTCGAACGCACGCCAGAGGCTGCTGGTCGAGCAGATTTGCAGAATATGATTGCGGCACAGCCCACGATCATCGAGGAAATCGGCGGGGCGATGCGCGGTTTTGGACTCGATCCGCACAATGTCGCTGACGCTTATGCGATGTGGTGGGTCAATGCGTGGTCGGCAGCAAACAAGACTGGTAAGCAGCCCAGCGCATCCACGGTAGCTGCGGTTAGGCAACAGACCCGCAACGCTATCGCGGCGACACCAGATTTTGCCAATGCGAGTGATGCGGACCGTCAGGAATATGCCGAGGCGTTGATGCTTCAAGCGATGCTTCTGTCGCGCGCTTTCAATGAAAGACAGGGTGATCCAGCCCAGCTTGAAGAGCTTGCCAATGCTACCAAGAAAGGTGCCAAGGCTAGCGGTCTTGACCTTTCGCTGATGAGGCTCACTGAGAACGGTTTTGTGCCACGTGCTGGAGCTGATGCGAGCGATGCGACAGTCTCTGAGGATGATCCCAAGCTAGCGATGGCGACTGAGACTGGAGAGCAAGCTGGCGACGCAGGGCCAAGCGATATGCCGACTTATCTCGGCATTGCCGGTGCAGCAGTTGCCGGTCTTGGTTTGGCTTTCGTCGCAGGAAAATCGATGGGCAATAAAGGCTGACTATTTGGAGGGTGTTCGCTTTTTGGCGGGGCCACTCAGCCGACCCTATCTCCAATGAAAAAGGGCGGCATCTTGCGATACCGCCCTTCCATCTGCAGGCGCTTCAAGACACCTGCAAAACTTGCCACAAGATCGCCTGAGCCTTGGCTCAAGCAACCCGCAAAACCCAATTACTTGAGTTCGACCGTGCCGCCAGCGGCTTCGATCTTGGTCTTGATTTCCTCAGCTTCAGCCTTGGACGCGCCTTCCTTAAGTGGCTTAGGTGCGCCTTCAACGAGAGCCTTCGCATCGCCGAGACCCAGGCCAGTGATGGCGCGGACTTCTTTGATGACTTGGATTTTCTTGCCGCCGTCGCCGGTGAGAACGACGTCAAATTCGTCTTTCTCTTCAGCAGCACCGCCCGCGTCGCCGCCGCCAGCACCAGGTGCAGCGACCGCAACAGCAGCCGCGGCAGAAACGCCCCACTCTTCTTCAAGAGCAGTCGCCAGCTCAGCGGCTTCCAGGACGGTCAGTTTCGAAAGTTCTTCAACAAGTTTGGCAATATCAGCCATAATGTATCACTCCAATTTGTGCGGGGTGCCGGATTATGCGGTCAGCCCCAAATGCATTTGCTTCGTAATGGAAAAACCGCTTACGCTGCTTCTTTGGCGCCTTGGGCACCGAAGACGCGAGCGAGCTTGTTTGCAGGTGCGTTGACGACCTGAGCAACCTTGGTTGCCGGTGCGTTCATCAGACCCACAAGTTTACCGCGCAGCTCATCGAGGCTTGGCATCGAGGCAAGTGCCTTGACCCCAGCTTGGTCGAGAACCTGCGTGCCCATAGAACCACCAACAATTTCAAGTTTGTCATTGGTCTTGGCGAATTCCACCGCAGCTTTAGCAGCTGAAACCGGATCCTCGGAATAGGCGAGGGCGGTAGGACCGGACAGGAATTCTTCCAGGCCGGTGTAATCGGTGTTTTCAAGAGCACGCTTGGCGAGGCGATTTTTCGCAACCTTATAAGTCGCACCAACTTCACGCATCTTTGAACGCAATTCAGTGGACTGTGCCACCGTCAGGCCGAGATTGCGCGTGACAACGACCACGCCGCTCTCTCCAAAGACTGCATTGAGCTGGGCAACCGCATCGGCTTTTTGCGAACGATCCATGCCATACTCCTTCTACATGGCCGCGCGTGAAAGCATCCGCGCACGACCGGCTCGTGTTTCCCAGCGACGCTAATCGCCGCTGGCAAAAGTCCATTGATGGGGAAGGAGGCACGCCCACTTTGTGGCATGCAATACGGGCGACTTAGAAGCGGCCCGTGAAAATCTCTTTTCCCCGTCTAGGCTGGAAATTAAGAAAGCCCAATTGCTTCCACCAACTGTCTCGGACGGATGATCAAAAAGCCCGAGGGCTCTTCAACCGAAGCGCGCCATTAGCTTCATGGGCCGTTGAGTCAAGCAAAACTGGTCCTCATCGCAAAGAGCGAGGGGAAGCGTGGTCATTCAAACCTGCGCAAATATCCCTGTTGACGCGCCTGCGCACTCTTTCTACATGCTCTTCGCAACCGCATACTTCGAGCGAGTCTGATCCGTGCGCGTAGGATCGGTCCCAGGATTGGAAGTGGCGATTACCATATTCGCGACGCTGTATTGAGCTGCAACAGGCCAACGGTTCCGGTGGTACAGTACGTTGCGGCGTTTTTGCGTCTTCCGGGTGTGGGCTCTCATGCGTTTAAAACATGATCATTCGGCCAGATGCGCAGCGCGTCTGGCGAGCAGCAAAAGGCACGTTTTACCTTATGGCTACCAAGGCGAAAGCTCCTAAGAGCGCCTCATCGGGCACCGCGAAGCGGCGCATCCGCAAGATCTTTGGCGACATTCACGAAGTCGTCGATATGCCGAACCTGATTGAGGTTCAGCGCGAGAGCTATGAGCAGTTCCTGCGTTCCAATAAAGAGATCGACTATGTGTCGGGCCTTGAAAAGACGCTGCGCAGTGTCTTCCCGATCCGCGACTTTGCCGGGACCGCAGAGCTTGACTTCGTTCATTACGAGTTAGAGCACCCCAAGCACGACACCACTGAGTGTAAGCAGCGCGGGATCACTTATGCTGCGCCGATGAAAGTGACGCTGCGCCTGATCGTGTTTGAGGTCGACCAAGAGACCGAAACGCGCTCTGTCCTCGATATTAAGGAGCAGGACGTTTACATGGGCGACATGCCGCTCATGACGGATAATGGCACTTTCATTATCAACGGCACTGAGCGCGTTATCGTGTCGCAAATGCACCGTTCGCCGGGCGTTCTGTTTGATCACGATCGCGGCAAAACGCACAGCTCAGGCAAGCTGCTGTTTGCTGCGCGTATTATTCCATATCGCGGCAGCTGGCTCGACTTTGAGTTTGATGCCAAGGACATCGTCAACGTCCGGATCGACCGTAAGCGTAAGCTGCCGGTCACTGCGCTGCTCTATGCGCTGGGCCTCGATAGTGAAGAGATCCTTCACCACTTCTACAACATAGTGGAGTGGGAGCGTGTCGCTGGCAAAGGCGGTGACGATGCTGGCGGCTGGAAAATCGGATTCGATCCAGAAGTATGGCGCGGCCAGAAGCCTGCCTTTGCACTGGTCGATGCGAAAACTGGCGAGGAAATCTTCCCCGCTGGTCAGAAGATCAGCCCGCGCGCAGCCAACAAAGCTGCGAAAGACGGCGTTAAAGACCTGCTGCTGCCGGCTGATGAAGTATTTGGCCATTTCGCAGCCCGCGACCTGATCGATGAGAAAACCGGCCGGATTTACATCGAAGCTGGCGACGAAGTTGGCGCGGAGAACCTCGAAGTTCTCGATGCGGCTGGTGTCGACCGGATCGAACTGCTCGACATTGATGACATCACCACCGGCCCATGGATGCGCAACACCCTGAAAGTCGACAAGGCTGAGAACCGTGATGAAGGTCTGGAAGCGATCTACAAGGTCATGCGCCCGGGCGAGCCACCAACCAAGGAAACCGCAGAAGCGCTGTTCGAAGGCCTGTTCTTCGACGGTGAGCGTTATGATCTTTCTGCGGTTGGCCGCGTGAAATTGAACATGCGTCTCGAGCTCGACGCGGAAGACACAGTCACCACGCTGCGCAAGGAAGACATCCTTGCTGTGGTCAAGGAGCTGGTCGATCTGAAGGATGGCAAGGGCGAAGTCGATGATATCGATAACCTTGGCAATCGCCGGGTCCGCTCGGTCGGTGAGCTGCTGGAAAACCAGTACCGCGTTGGCCTGCTGCGCATGGAGCGTGCTGTTAAGGAGCGTATGTCTTCGGTCGATGTTTCGACAGTGATGCCAAACGATCTGATCAATGCGAAGCCGGCAGTTGCTGCGGTTCGCGAATTCTTCGGCTCTTCGCAGCTGTCGCAATTCATGGATCAGACCAATCCTTTGTCGGAAGTTACGCACAAGCGCCGCGTTTCGGCGCTTGGCCCAGGCGGTCTAACGCGTGAGCGCGCTGGCTTTGAAGTCCGCGACGTTCACCCAACCCACTATGGCCGGATCTGCCCGATTGAAACGCCGGAAGGCCCGAACATCGGCCTGATCAACTCGCTGGCATCGTTTAGCCGGGTCAATAAATACGGCTTTATTGAAACGCCGTATCGCCAGATCAAAGACGGCGCGGTCACCAGCGAAGTGACGTATCTCTCTGCGATGGAAGAGCAAAAGCATACAGTGGCCCAGGCCTCGGCTGAGCTGGATGCCAAGGGACATTTTGTTGAGGAGTTCGTCTCTGCCCGTCAGAACGGCGATTACTTCATGGCGCCGCGTGACCAGGTCACGCTGATGGACGTCTCGCCAAAGCAGCTTGTGTCGGTTGCGGCCTCGCTCATCCCGTTCCTGGAAAACGATGACGCTAACCGCGCTCTGATGGGCTCGAACATGCAGCGTCAGGCCGTGCCATTGGTCAAGGCGGAAGCGCCTTGGGTCGGCACTGGCATGGAAGAAACAGTGGCGCGCGATTCCGGCGCTGCGATCACCGCGACACGCGGCGGCATTGTTGACCAGGTCGACGCCACCCGCATCGTGATCCGCGCAATCGGTGATGTTGAGCCGGGCCAATCCGGCGTGGACATTTACTCATTGCAGAAATTCCAACGCTCCAACCAAAACACCTGCATTAACCAGCGCCCGCTGGTGAAGGTTGGTGAAACGGTTGAGCCGGGCGATGTTATTGCGGACGGTCCATCGACTGACCTTGGTGAGCTGGCGCTGGGCAAAAATAGCCTCGTCGCCTTCATGCCTTGGAATGGCTATAACTATGAGGATTCGATCCTCATTTCAGAGCGTATCGTGAAGGATGACGTCTTCACCTCGATCCATATCGAGGAGTTTGAAGTCATGGCCCGCGATACAAAGCTTGGCCCTGAAGACATCACCCGCGACATCCCCAATGTCGGCGAGGAAGCACTGCGCAACCTCGATGAGGCGGGCATTGTCTACATCGGTGCCGAAGTGCATCCGGGCGACATTCTGGCGGGCAAGATCACGCCTAAGGGTGAAAGCCCGATGACGCCGGAAGAAAAGCTGCTGCGCGCGATCTTTGGCGAGAAAGCCAGCGATGTACGTGACACCTCATTGCGCCTGCCGCCGGGCGTTGCGGGCACTGTGGTCGAGGTTCGCGTCTTCAACCGTCACGGTATCGAGATCGATGACCGTACGCGCGCGATCCAAAACGAAGAGATCGAGCGTCTGCGCAAGGATAGCCAGGACGAACGCGCAATTCTCAACCGGGCGACGTATAACCGTCTGCGCGATATGCTGGTGGGTCAGACCTCTTCTGCTGTGCCGAAGGGCGCGAAGAAGGGCGAGAAGATCACTGAGAGCGTTCTGGCTGAAATCGAGAAGCACGAATGGTTCAAATTCGCTGTCGCCAATGACAAGCGTCAGGCTCAGATCGAAGCGGTCAAGAGCCAGTATGACGATGCCGTTGGCCTGATCGACGCCAAGTTTGAAGACCGCAAGGAAAAGCTGGAGCGCGGCGATGAACTCGCACCGGGCGTCCTGAAAATGGTCAAAGTCTTCGTCGCGGTGAAGCGTAAGCTGCAACCGGGCGATAAGATGGCTGGCCGCCACGGGAACAAGGGTGTGATCAGCCGGATCCTTCCGGTCGAAGACATGCCATTCCTCGAGGACGGTACGCCGGTTGATGTTGTGCTCAACCCGCTCGGCGTGCCGAGCCGGATGAACGTAGGGCAGATCTTTGAAACGCACCTTGGCATGGCGGCACGCAATCTGGGTCACCAGATTTCCGACGCTCTGACCGAGTGGAAGCGGGCGAACCCCGATGCAGCGGAGGATTATGCGAAGGCTAAACCTCCCGAAGCGGTCATGGACCGTCTGAAGGAAGTTTACGGCGAGCAGTATCACGATGCGCTCGACGCACGTTCGACCGAGGACATTGTCGAGCTGGCCGGTAATCTGGGTGCAGGTGTGCCAATGGGTACGCCGGTGTTTGACGGCGCCCGCGAAGGCGATGTTACCGTTGAGCTGGAAAAGGCCGGCCTGCATAGCTCAGGCCAGTCGATCCTGTTTGATGGCCGCACGGGTGAGGCATTCGACCGCCGCGTGACAGTGGGCATTATCTACATGCTCAAACTGCACCACTTGGTCGATGACAAGATCCACGCCCGTTCGATCGGACCATACTCGCTCGTCACGCAGCAGCCGCTGGGTGGTAAGGCGCAGTTCGGTGGTCAGCGCTTCGGTGAGATGGAGGTCTGGGCACTTCAGGCCTACGGTGCGGCATATACGCTGCAGGAAATCCTCACCGTTAAGTCGGACGATGTGATCGGCCGGACCAAGGTCTATGAAGCGATCGTCAAGGGCGACGATACCTTCGAGGCGGGCATTCCAGAGAGCTTTAACGTGCTCGTGAAGGAAATGCGGAGCCTTGGCCTGAATGTCGAACTCACCTCGCTGTCTGACGGCGAGGAAGACGACGACGGTATGCAGATCGCGGCGGAGTAAGAACGTGGGCCGCGGCTAAGCCCGCGGCCTCGCTCACCGCTCTACCGAATGAATTTCACCCGCCCAAAGCGGGAAAATGGGAACACAGTCATGAACGAACTGACAAAATTCACCAACCAGCTGGCCAAGCCAGAGACTTTTGACGAAATCCAGATCGGCATTGCCTCGCCAGAGCGCATCCGTTCGTGGTCTTTCGGCGAGATTAAGAAGCCGGAAACGATCAACTACCGGACGTTCAAGCCTGAGCGCGATGGTCTTTTCTGCGCGCGGATCTTTGGCCCGGTAAAGGACTATGAGTGCCTGTGCGGCAAGTATAAGCGCATGAAGTATAAGGGCGTCGTCTGCGAGAAGTGCGGCGTTGAAGTGACTGTGACGAAGGTTCGCCGTGAGCGGATGGGGCACATCGAACTGGCCGCGCCTGTCGCGCACATCTGGTTCCTCAAATCACTGCCATCGCGCATTGGCCTGCTGCTCGATATGCAGCTGAAACAGCTTGAGCGTGTGCTTTATTTTGAAAGCTACATTGTTACGGAGCCTGGCCTCACACCCATGGAGAAGTTCCAGCTTCTTACCGAAGACGAGCTGCTCGAAGCACAAGATGAGTACGGTGAAGACGCATTCAGTGCCGGAATTGGCGCTGAGGCAGTCAAGATCATGCTGATGGATCTCGACCTTGAGCAAGAGCGCGAAGATCTGCTCGAAGAGCTGGCGACGACCAAGTCGACGCTCAAACCGAAGAAGATCATCAAGCGCCTCAAAGTGGTTGAGAGCTTCATCGAATCTGGCAACCGTCCAGAGTGGATGATCCTTGAAGTTGTGCCGGTCATTCCGCCAGAGCTGCGCCCGCTGGTGCCGCTCGATGGTGGCCGTTTTGCGACGTCCGATCTCAACGATCTTTACCGCCGCGTGATTAACCGTAACAACCGTTTGAAGCGCCTGATTGAGCTGCGCGCGCCTGACATCATTGTCCGTAACGAGAAGCGCATGCTTCAGGAATCGGTTGATGCGCTGTTCGACAATGGCCGCCGTGGCCGCGTGATCACCGGCGCGAACAAGCGTCCGCTGAAATCGCTTTCTGACATGCTTAAGGGCAAGCAGGGGCGCTTCCGTCAGAACCTGCTCGGTAAGCGCGTCGACTATTCAGGTCGTTCGGTCATTGTGACCGGCCCTGAGCTGAAACTGCATCAGTGCGGCCTTCCTAAGAAGATGGCGCTCGAGCTGTTCAAGCCGTTCATTTACGCCCGTCTTGATGCGAAGGGTCTGTCAATGACTCTCAAGCAGGCCAAGAAATGGGTCGAGAAAGAGCGCAAGGAAGTCTGGGACATCCTTGACGAAGTGATCCGCGAGCATCCGGTTCTGCTGAACCGCGCGCCAACGCTTCACCGTCTTGGCATTCAGGCGTTTGAGCCGGTTCTGATCGAAGGTAAAGCGATCCAGCTTCACCCACTTGTCTGTGCCGCGTTTAACGCTGACTTTGACGGCGACCAAATGGCCGTTCACGTCCCGCTGAGCCTTGAGGCACAGCTTGAGGCACGCGTGCTTATGATGAGCACGAACAACATTCTCTCGCCTGCCAATGGTAAGCCGATCATCGTTCCGTCTCAGGATATGGTGCTCGGTCTCTATTACCTCTCGATGGAGCGTCAGGAGAAGAAGCCTGAGTTTGTCGATGGCGATGCCAAGGGCGAGAAGCATGAAAAGCTGCCGCTGTTCGCGGATATGGCCGAAGTGCACCAAGCGCTCGAAACCAAGTCTGTCACGCTGCACACCAAGATCATGGCCCGCGTCCCGCAGGCTGATGAAAAGGGCAAGATCGCTATGAAGCGGTTTGTGACCACACCGGGCCGCATGCTGATCGGTGAATGTCTGCCGAAAAACCACAAGGTTCCTTTCGACATCATCAACCGCCTTCTGACCAAGAAGGATATCGGCGATGTGATCGACGAGGTCTATCGTCACACCGGTCAGAAAGACACGGTGCTGTTTGCCGATGCGATCATGGTGCTGGGCTTCCGTCACGCGTTTAAAGCGGGCATCTCCTTCGGTAAGGATGATATGATCATTCCTGACAGTAAGGACGGCATGATTGAAGAGACCAAGACGCTGGTTGCTGACTATGAGCAGCAATATCAGGATGGTCTGATCACGCAGCAAGAGAAGTACAACAAGGTGATCGATGCCTGGAGCCGTTGCGGTGACCAAGTGGCCGACGCCATGATGGACGAAATTAAAGCGCAGCCGATCGATAAGGATGGCCGCGAGGCGCAGATCAACTCGATCTACATGATGGCTCACTCTGGTGCGCGTGGTTCGCCAGCGCAGATGAAGCAGCTTGCCGGTATGCGCGGTCTGATGGCCAAGCCTTCTGGCGAGATCATCGAAACGCCGATCATCTCGAACTTTAAGGAAGGTCTGACCGTCCTTGAATACTTCAACTCCACGCACGGCGCACGTAAAGGCCTTGCCGATACCGCTCTGAAGACGGCGAACTCGGGTTATCTGACCCGCCGTCTGGTTGATGTGTCGCAAGACTGTGTGATTGTTGAGGAAGATTGTAAGACGGCCAATGCGCTGGAAATGCGCGCTATCGTTCAAGGTGGCTCGGTCATCGCGTCTTTGGGTGAGCGTATCCTGGGCCGGACCACGGCTGAGGATATTGTTAACGCAGCAACTGGCGAACTCATCGTCAAGGCTGGCACTTTGCTTGATGAGCCGATGGTGGCCGAAATCGAAGCGGCTGAAACACAGTCTGCCAAGATCCGCTCGCCGCTGGTTTGTGAAGCAGACCAAGGCGTATGTGCGACCTGCTATGGTCGTGATCTGGCCCGCGGTACTCCGGTCAACATTGGTGAAGCTGTCGGCGTTATCGCGGCGCAGTCCATTGGTGAGCCGGGCACTCAGCTGACCATGCGGACCTTCCACATTGGCGGCGCGGCTCAGCTCAACGAGACCAGCCATCTTGAGGCGATTTCGGACGGTAAGGTTGTCTACCGCGACATGCCGACCATCGTCGACAAGAAGAAGCGCATCCTGTCGATGGCTCGTAACGGCGAACTCGCTGTTATCGATGCTCAGGGCCGTGAGCGTGAAATCCACAAGGTGCCTTACGGTACGGTGCTCATGCACAAGGACGGTGCCAAGGTGAAAGAGGGCGATCGTCTTGCTGAATGGGATCCGTTCACTTTGCCGATCATCACTGAGCAATCGGGTGTTGTCCGCTATCAGGACCTCGTCGATGGCACGACCATGGAAGAGCGCGTTGATGATGCCACTGGCATTGCTCAGCGTGTTGTGACCGAGAACCGCGCAACAGGCCGGAAGAAGAAGGAAGACCTTCGTCCGCGTCTGACCCTGCTTGGTGAAGGCCAATCCATCAATGACGAAGGCGAAACCGATGCACAGCGTTATATGCTGGCGCCGGGTACGACCTTGTCGGTTGATGATGGTCAAACAGTTGATGCTGGTGATATTCTTGCGCGTGCATCGCGTGAGGCCGCTAAGACCCGCGACATCACGGGCGGTCTGCCGCGCGTTGCTGAGCTGTTCGAAGCGCGTCTGCCGAAAGACCATGCGATTATCGCCAAGATCTCGGGCAAGATTGAATTTGTCCGCGAGTATAAGGCGAAGCGCAAGATCGCGATTGTTCCTGAGGAAGGTGATGCCGTTGAGTATCTGATCCCCAAGACCAAGGTGATCGACGTGCAAGAGGGCGACTTTGTTAAGAAGGGCGATACGCTCATCTCAGGTTCGCCTAACCCGCATGACATTCTGGAAGTTCTAGGCGTTGAGGCTCTGGCCGAATATCTCGTCGACGAAATCCAGGAAGTGTACCGTCTGCAAGGCGTGAAAATCAACGACAAGCACATTGAGACGATTGTTCGTCAGATGCTGCAAAAGGTCGAGATCACCGATGGCGGCGACACGGTTCTGCTTCCGGGCGAGCAGGTTGACCGCGCGGAAATGGACGAGGAGAATGCCAAGCTTACTAAGAGCAAGAAGAAGGCTGAAGGTCAGCCGATCCTCTTGGGCATTACCAAGGCGTCGCTGCAAACGCGTTCGTTCATCTCGGCCGCTTCTTTCCAAGAGACCACACGCGTGCTCACGCAGGCGTCGGTTGAGGGTAAGAAGGACACGCTGGTCGGTCTCAAGGAGAACGTCATCGTGGGCCGCCTGATCCCGGCTGGTACAGGTGCAGGCATGAACCGCATGCGTGTTACCGCCTCTAGCCGCGATGCTGCTCTGCGTGCTGCTTGGAAAAAGCAGCAGGAAGCGCTCGCTGCATCGGGTGAGGCCGAGAAGGAGCCAGAAGCCGAAGTGATGGACGCGGATGCAATGGCTGCGGCTATGGCGGCTGCTTCGCCGGCGCCAGCTGAGCCGGAAGCTGCTCCTGACGCAGAAGCTGCTCCGGAAGCTGATACGCCAAAAGACGCTGAGTAAGCACTAAACGTCACATTGTGGCATATTGAGAGCCCCGCTGGAGCCTGCGCTTCGGCGGGGCTTTGCTATACTGTCCCAAATTGGGACAGATGTGATCAAGGGCTGCAAAAAGGGGTCTCGTGTCGGTTCTGTACACGCGCGGCTACGCAAAGACCCCTAGTGCCGCATTAACCATAAGAAAGCCGGTGCATGTAAAGCGGCTCTTCCACTTCGTGTGGGACCCTCCTTCGGGCAAAGCAACCATAGAACGCGTTCATTCAGAGCGAGAATTACGCGTATGGACAACGGAGGAAAATATGAAAAAACTTACCAAACTTGCCCTGCTAGGGGCCGCCGCGACGCTTGGCGCTACGTCGGCGAATGCTGCGATTGTGATGGGCGACGTGACCGGCGGCAATTCAGGCGGTGTATTTGTTCAGGAAACCCCGCTGCCAGGATTCACTGTCGGCAACAATCAACAACAATCGCCAAACCTGTTCGCGTTTGATGAAGTGCAGGGGTTCCAGCTGACGGCTGATCTGGCCGGGATTGCGGCAGGCACATTCGTCAACAGCCACTATGTCTATTTTGACCCGCAGAACAGCACGACCATGGAAGGTAATGTCACTTTTGATGGCAACGTGCTCGCGATCCTGACGGCGACCGGCCAAATGTCGGCAACGGATGCGCTTCTCGGCAATTCGAATGTGACCTATCAAAACCCGGGTCTGCGCGGCCTTGAAAGTAACGATTCTGCATCCTTTGCAGGCAACCAGGTATTCGTAGATCTGCGGGCAAGCACGCCAGGTGACTATATTCGCGTGATTACGCTGTCGGCGGTTCCTGAGCCGGGCACTTGGGCAATGATGCTCCTTGGCTTCTTCGGTCTTGGCGCTGCGATGCGCCGCAAGCCGGCAACATCAACACGCGTACGCTTTGCCTAATACGCATCTCAGTTGACGATTGTTCAGCGGAACAAAAAACGGCCCCGCCCGAGCATAAGCTTTGGCGGGGCTTTTGTGTAAGCCTTTGCGTTTAAAGCTATTTCGCGCTGCTCTACTGTGCGAAGACTGACCCAAAGCGGGACATATTCTGCAAACCGGCTGAGAACGTTGCAAATGTCGCATCCGTACATTCACTAGGTTCCGAATCGGTCTATTAGGATTTTAATAACTATAAATGGGGCGTACCACGCGCTGGAATGGCATCTGTCTCTCGAGCGCACTGGACTTTGAAATCGGGGAATTTATGATGAAAAAACTTCTACTTGCTGGCGCCGCTTTGGCGACGATGACCAGCCCAGCACATGCCGCTGCGACTATCTTCTTTGGTGAGAACCAAAACCCTGGCGGCGCTGTATCGGGTGATCCTGAAACTGCGCGCAACGACTTTTTGTCGAACTTGTCCGCAGGCGTGAACACGGAAGATTTCGAAGGGCTTGCCACTGGCGCGCCGCCGCTCCCGCTGGTCTTCAATGGCGGTCTGGGACCGATCACGGCGACGTTGACAGGTACTGGTAACCTCCGGGGCAGCCCAACCGTTGGGACTTTTGCGACATCCGGTTCGCAGTATTATGACAACGTGTTCGACTCCTTCACAATCTCTTTCGATACCGCAATTGCCGCCTTCGGTTTTTACGGAACGGACATTGGCGATGTCAACGAATCGCTCGAGATCACGATCGATGCAGGCCTCGCTAGTGAGCGCATGTTCACCGTAGCAAACACCGTTGGCGGAAACGATGGCAGCCTGCTCTTCTGGGGTATCACGGATACGGCCAATCCGTTTACCACAGTGTCGTTTGCACAATCGGGCAGTGACCGTTTCGGCTTCGACGATCTCACAATTGGCGATGTGAGCCAAGTCACTGGCGGTGTTCCTGAGCCAGGCACATGGGCAATGATGCTGCTCGGCTTCTTCGGTCTGGGTGCAGCGATGCGCCGCAAGCCGGAAACGACCACGCGCGTACGTTACGTCTAAGAATTTGCTGATCCCTTTCGAGGGAAGGCAAACAGGGGGAGGGCTGCGGAGGTTCCGCGGCCCTTTTTCGTTGCTCACCAAACTTCTGAGCACGCTTGGTTCTAAGGCGATGCCTCTCGCGGCCTGAAATTTGCTAGCGCGCGCAAGAACGCTTCCGATCCTTGCAGGACAGTCTATAGGGACGGTCATGACAACTATTGCACGTTTCGCTCCGTCGCCTACTGGCCGCCTTCATGTCGGCAATATCCGCACCGCGCTGCATAATTGGATGCTGGCGCGCCAATCTGGTGGGCAGTTTGTGCTGCGCATCGATGATACGGATGCTGAGCGCTCCAAAGAGGAATATGTTGAGGCGATCAGAACAGATCTCGCTTGGCTGGGCCTGTCGCCAGACTCTGAAGAACGTCAGTCGCTCCGGCTCGATAGCTATGAGGCCGCCTTTTCGCAGCTCAAAGAAAGTGGACGGGTGTATCCTGCTTATGAGACAGCGCAGGAATTGGAACTCAAGCGGAAGGTCCAACTCGGCCGGGGCCTGCCACCAACATATGACCGCGCAGCTCTGTCGCTGAGCGAGGATGAGCGCGCAGCCAAAGAAGCCGAGGGCATCGCCCCGCATTGGCGCTTCAAGCTTGATCATGATGCACCGATCACTTGGGAGGACGGCGTGCGCGGCGCGCAAAAATTTGAGCCTGCCCAGCTTTCTGATCCGGTTATTCGGCGGGCGGATGGCTCATGGCTGTATATGCTACCGAGCACGGTTGATGACATCTCCATGGGCATCACTGATGTGCTGCGCGGCGAGGATCATGTGTCGAACACTGCGGTGCAAATCCAGATGTTTGAGGCGATGGGTGCGGTCGCGCCTCGCTTCGCGCATGAGGCGCTGCTGATCGGCAAGGAAGGCAAATTGTCGAAACGGCTCGGCTCGCTTGGCTGTGATGCGTTTCGCGAAGGCGGCATCGAACCAGAAGCGGTAATCGCGCTGCTGTCGCGGCTGGGCACTTCGCTGCCGGTGGAGCCGATTGCTGAGAGGGCGACGCTACTTGAGACTTTCGACCTGTCTACCTTCGGCCGTGCACCGGCAAAGTTTGATGATGCAGAGCTTGATCGCGTCAATACCGCGCTGGTGCATGCCCTCGATTTTGCCGATGTTGCGGACCGTTTGCCTGAGGGAATTGATGAGGCGGGCTGGCATGCGGTGCGTCCCAATATTTCTACCGTAGGCGAGGTTGCCGAGTGGTGGCGGCTCGTCACGGGGCCAATCGACGCGTGCGAGTTCACCGATGAGGATCGCGCCTATCTGGCGGATGCTCTTGCCGCACTTACCTGGGGCGATGACCCCTGGGGCGCGCTCACATCTGCGCTGAAAGAGCAGACCGGGCGTAAGGGCAAGCAGCTGTTTCTGCCGCTGCGGCAGGCGCTAACAGGTATGAATCACGGCCCGGATATGGGCGAGTTGTTGCCCTTGATTGGCGAAGAGGAAGCGCGCGCAAGGCTCAGCAAAGCGGCGGGCTGAGGCGCCCGCTCCGCCCGCTGCGAGCGCCTTAACGATACTTAGCAGCGGTTATGAACTCGCCAAAGGTTTCGCACCAGACCACTACGGTTGTGTATTCGCTCACATCGACACCCGCGGGCACGTCGAGAAGAAATCCGTCGAAACTTTTCACATCACCAATCAGGGCGGATTGGGATTTAACCGGTTCGAACTCGTCCTCATGCTCGACAAAGTCTTTCGTAAGATAGACCTTATAGTCGGGCCCCGGTGCGAGCTCGCCCTGGTGGACGATTGTGTCAGGCGAGATGCTGATCGTGCCTTCGCCCCAGTGCAGGCGATCGCTGCCGCGCAAGTCGCGGGTCAATTCTGCGTTGAACTCCGCCGCCTCGGCCTCAGCGACCAGAACCGCTTCATCAGGAGCAGGTTGCGCAGTCAGAACGGGCAGCAGGTAAATCCCGAGAGCAAAGCCCAAGGCTAGCGCGCCAAGATGCGTCGCCGCCAGAATAATCAAACGTTTCATGCGGCCGGCTCCTTATCCTTCATACTTCTCCAATTCATCACCGCTTAGCGTAACCACATGTAGCAGATTTGTGCTGCCCGGTGTCCCAAACGGAACGCCTGCAAGCGCGATCAGCTTGCTACCCGCTTGGCCAAACCCGTGGCGCAGTGACATGCGTTTGCCTTTGGCGATCATCTCTTCAAAGCTGCCAATGTCTTTTGTGGCGACAGCATGCGTGCCCCAGAGCAGCGCCACGCGGCGCGCAGTATCCAGCGACGGCGTGAGCACCATGACCGGAACGCTGGGCCGCTCGCGCACGACGCGCCGCGCGGTTGAGCCAGAGCCGGTAAAGACGGTTATCGCGCTGATCGAGACGGTGTCCGCAATCGTCATACAGCTATGTGCGAGAGCGTCGGCTGTGGTTTCGTCAGGCGGGGTCTCGAGAAAGCGCACGCGCTCAAGATAGGCATCGTCGCCTTCAACCTGTGCGGCGATCTTGTCCATGATCGTGACGGCTTCTTCCGGCCAGTCGCCCGCAGCCGTTTCTGCTGAGAGCATCACTGCATCTGCGCCGTCATAGACCGCGTTGGCGACGTCAGATACTTCCGCCCGCGTGGGGGCGGGGCTTTCGATCATGCTTTCGAGCATCTGAGTGGCAACGATGACAGGTTTGCCCGCCATGCGGGTCGCATTGACGATCTTCTTCTGGAGCGGAGGGACCTCTTGCGGCTCAAGCTCTACGCCCAAATCGCCGCGCGCGACCATAATGCCATCGGACATCTCGATGATTTCATCAAGCCTGCTGACTGCCATCGGCTTTTCGATTTTTGCGCAGAGTGCGCCTCTGCCGCCCATTAGCTTGCGGGCCTCGGCCAAATCATCTGGCCGCTGAACGAAGCTAAGCCCGACCCAATCGACACCCTGCGCCGTGGCAAAGGCGAGATCGCGGCGGTCTTTATCAGTCAGCGCCGGGATAGGGATCTCTGCATCCGGCACATTTACGCCCTTGCGATCTGAAATGACGCCGCCAACTTCGGCGGAGCACAGGATTGCGTCCTCATCTGCGCGGATGACCCGCAGGCGAATCTTGCCATCATTGATCAGCAGCCGTTGCCCCTTATCAAGCAGGCCAAACAGCTCTGGGTGTGGCAGTTCAACGCGGGTCTCGTCACCGGGCTCTGAATTTCGGTCCAGCGTAAAGTGTCCGCCATGGCGGATGACCGCTTTGCCATCCTTGAATTTACCGACCCGCAATTTGGGACCTTGCAGATCGGCCAGGATCGCGATGGGGCGCGCATATTGCGCCTCCAGATCGCGGATCACAGCGATGGTTGCGGCATGATCCTCATGCTCGCCATGGCTCATATTGACGCGGAAGGCGTCGACTCCGGCCTTAAACAGGCGCTCAAGCATTTCAGGAGAACGGCTAGCCGGACCAACCGTTGCGAGGATCTTGACCTTGCGGTCACGGGGCGTGAATTTGCTCATTGCAAAGCGCTATGACAGAGCCGCTTTACAAGGTGAAGAAAGAACAACCCAATGGCTGAAATTAATAACCCGAATACTGATCCACTTGATGAATTGCCCGATGCCGTAGCGGCGGCGGCCTTCCGCCGGCTGGTGCGCCATTTGCAGCATCGCCATGACGCGCAGAACATCGATTTGATGGGCCTTTCCGGCTTTTGCCGCAATTGTCTGGCTGATTGGATCCGCGATGGCGGGTTTGATGGTGATAAGGGCGCGGCGCGCGAGCTCATCCACGGCATGCCGATGGATGAGTGGAAGGCGACCCGGCAGAGCACCGCCACTGAGGCGCAATTGGCCAAGATGAAAGAAAGCGTCGCGAAAAACGCCTGATTGAGATTTGCCGGGAAAACTTGCTCAGAAAATTCACACGCCGGGTTCACCAGCCGAGCTGCTGTGGCTATCGCTGGCTCAACTGATTCTCAGAACTTTGGAGTGACTACGAATGGCCGACGCCACTGATGACCGCCTGCGCCTGCTGATTGAGCGGATTGAACGCCTCGAGGAAGAAAAGAAGGGCATCGCGGACGATATTCGCGACGTCTATGCCGAGGCGAAAGCGGTTGGCTATGATCCCAAGATCATGCGACAGGTCGTGCGTTTGCGCAAAATGAAGCCGGATGATCGCAGCGAGATGGAAATGGTGCTCGACACGTATAAGTCTGCTTTGGGTCTGGAGTGAGCTGGCGCCAGGGAACTTAGCGCTTTTCCTTGATTTTCCAGCTGTATTATAATAGTAATACGGTAATTGAAATCATCTATAGGAGAGACACCATGGACAGTCCTTGGAAAGACGCCCGCGGGATCACCGTCAGCACAACCCCGACACTCGAAGGTCACCCGATCCAGGAATATCTGGGCGTCGTGACGGGCGAGGTGATTGTTGGCGCGAACCTGTTCCGCGATCTGTTTGCTAACATCCGAGACATCGTCGGCGGGCGTTCGGGCAGCTATGAGCGCATCCTGTCAGATGCACGCAATCAAGCGATTGAGGAATTGCAGGCCGAGTGCGCGAGCCGTGGCGGCAATGCCGTGGTCGGGGTCGATCTCGATTATGAGGTGATCGGTGATACTGGATCGATGTTGATGGTCAGCGCCAGCGGGACGGCGGTGAAGATCTAGCGCCTTACGAATTTTCCGCGCTTAGCCGGCGCAATCTATTCGCCGCGAAAATTCAGCTCGATCAATGCGCCTTCGGGGCTGTGCAGGAAGATTTGCCGAACGCCGCTGACCTTCCGGTTATCGAGTTCGGTCAGCTTGTGCCCTGCCGCGCTCAGCCGCTCCCGCATTGCCTCATACCCTTGGCAGGCAAAGGCGGCGTGGTGGATCGGCCCCTGTCCCTCACTCGGCTTACGCAGATTGACATGGACCAGCGCATTGCCTGCCTGATCGAAGAGCCAGCTGTTCTTGGCAGGATCTTGGCCCGGGGCAGCTTCGGCCCGCATGTCAAACATGTCTTCAAAGAAGCTGAGCGTTTCGCTCATATCCGCTGTGCTAATATTGAAATGATCTAATCCGCACAGCATCGCTATTCCTCTGGCTTGCCCCCGCGCCTAATGCTGCGGTAAGGGGTCAGGCATACATCAAAACAACAGATTAGCGAAACCCATGGCAGGCCATTCCAAATTTAAGAATATCATGCACCGCAAGGGTGCTCAGGACAAAAAACGATCAAATTTGTTTTCCAAACTTAGCCGCGAAATCACTGTGGCGGCGAAAATGGGTACACCCGATCCCGATATGAATCCGCGCCTGCGGCTGGCCGTTAACACCGCGAAATCACAGTCCATGCCCAAGGACAACATCCAACGCGCGATCGACAAGGCGAGCGCTGGTGATGACGAGAATTATGAAGAAGTGCGCTATGAGGGATATGGCCCGGGTGGCAGCGCTATCATCGTCGAAACGCTGACGGATAATCGCAATCGGACCGCGACGGCTGTGCGTACGGCATTCTCGAAGCATGGCGGCAATTTGGGTACTGAGGGCTCGGTTGCGCATGGTTTTGAACGGCTTGGCCTAATTGAATATCCCGCCAGCGTAGGCGATGAGGACAAGGTTCTCGAAGCGGCGATGGATGCAGGCGCAGAAGACATTGAGAGCAGCGAGGATGGCCACACCATCTGGACCGCCAGCGATGATTTGCATCAGGTTGCAACTGACCTTGAAAAGGCGCTGGGCGAAGCGGCGAATGTGAAGCTTGCCTGGAAGCCCAACATCACGGTCGACATGGACGAGAAGGGCGCGGGCACTTTGCTTAAGCTGATCGACGTTCTCGATGATGATGATGATGTGCAAACCGTCTGGGGCAATTACGAGATCTCTGATGAAGTGATGGAAAAGCTCGACGACTGACCCGGCGAGCGGCCAAAGCTGATATGATAATCCTCGGTCTTGATCCTTCACTCAGCTGCACTGGCTGGGGCGTGATCCGCAGCGAGGGTAGCCGCGTCGCGCATGTCGCTAATGGCCAGATCAAAACCGATGCGAAAATGCCCATGGCGGAGCGGCTGCACCATTTGCACGATGCTATCGCGGCGGTGATTGGTGCCCACGGCCCAGATCGCGCGGCATGCGAGGAGGTGTTCGTCAACAAAAACCCCCAATCGACGCTCAAGCTGGCGCAGGCACGCGGCGTCGTGCTGGCGGCTTGCGGGGCGAGCGGCCTCACCGTGAATGAGCATGCTGCACGGCTGGTCAAGAAATCGGTTGTCGGCACTGGCGGGGCGGACAAAACTCAGGTTCAGGCTATGCTCAAGGTACTGCTACCAAATGCGCAAGTAACAGGGGCAGATGCCGCCGATGCACTTGCGGTGGCGATTGCCGACGCACATCTAGCGCCGAGATTTTAAGGATACACAGAACGAAATGACCATCCATTTTTACGGCATTCCGAATTGCGACACTGTGAAGAAGGCGCGCAAATGGTTGGATGCACAAAGCCTTGAGTATGTCTTTCACGACTACAAAAAAGAAGGCGCTGATCCGGCCAAGCTGGCAAGCTGGATCGAGTCGCAGGGCGTTGATGTGGTGCTCAACCGGCGCGGCACGACTTTCCGCAAGCTGTCTGATGAGGACAAGGCCGATATTGACGCGGCAAAAGCTGTCACATTGCTGCAAGAGCACCCGTCCATGATTAAACGGCCCGTGGTCGAATACACAGGCGGCATCTTAATCGGTTTCAAGGAAGACGCATGGTCCGCAGCTTTTTCATAATCGCCTGCGCATTGGCCGTAGGATTTACCGGAGCGAGTGCTGCCATGGCTCAAGACCCTCTTATCATCGCCCATCGCGGCGCCAGCGGTGACCGGCCCGAACACACGCTGGCCGCCTATGAGCTCGCGATTGATCAGGGCGCGGACTATATCGAACCTGATCTGGTGGTGACCAAGGATCTGGTGCTGGTATCGCGCCATGAAAACGAGCTGTCGGAAACGACTGACGTGGCGACGCGTGAGGAGTTCGAAGATCGCCGCCGCGACAAGACGATTGACGGGCAATTGATTGCGGGCTGGTTTGCCGAGGACTTCACTCTGGAGGAGCTGCGCACGCTTCGCGCGAAAGAGCGCATCCCGAATTTGCGTCCAGAAAACGCGCGTTATGATGGGCTTTATCAGGTGCCGACCTTGGCCGAGATTGTCACGCTAGTGCGCGCAAAAGAGGCCGAGACGGGCCGCACAATCGGCCTTTATCCGGAGCTGAAGCATCCCAACTTCCTGCTGCAGGATGCCGGAATTGACGCCGTGGATTTGCTGCTCAAAGAGTTTCGCGAGCTGGGCATCACAGCGGACAATCCAGTTTTCATTCAGTGCTTTGAGGTTGGCGCGCTGCGGCGTCTGGCCCAACGCAGCGACTTTAAGCTGGTCCAGCTGATCCACCCACGCGGTGGACCAGCAGATGAACCTGCGATGCGCTATGCCGATATGCTTAGCCCGAGCGGACTTGCTGAGATCGCCGCTTACGCTGACGGGATTGGCGCGAATGTTGGCGCGGTTTTGAACGCCGACGGCACGCCGACAAGCCTTGTGGCCGATGCCCGTACTGCTGGTCTGAAAACTCACGCTTGGACGTTGCGGCGGGAAAACGCGTTTATGCCGCCAGCGCTAGCAACCAATGACAATCCGCGCGGGGTAGGCGGACTGCCGCCGCTGATGGGTCTGCTGGTCGCCGCCGGAGTGGATGGGATTTTTACCGATCATCCCGGCGCGGCGGTTATCCTGCGCGAAAGCAGGGATTATGCGCCGTAAGACTTAACTCCGCACCGCCGTTACAATATAATTCAGCGCCATATCCTCGGACAAATGCAGGCCCCTGGTCGGCGAGAATGCAATGCCCCGCGGCTCGCCCATAGTCAGGCCCGCATCCGCGAGCAAATCGCCCAACTCATCCGGTGTGATAAAGTCATCCCAATGATGTGTGCCGCGCGGGATCATGCCGGCCAGCTCTGCCCCTTCGACCAGAAGCACGCGCGATTTTACCGTGCGATTTGGCGTGGAGAGTACCATCAGCCCATCCGGCGCGAGCCTATCAGCCAGTGCCGCAACGAATGCGGCCTTGTCGGCAACATGCTCGATCACCTCCATTGAAGCCACAAGGTCAAATTGCCCGAGATCAAGCGAGCCAATATCGCCCGCCATATAGCGGATATCGAGGCCGCCCCGCTCTGCATGAACCGCCGCTGCCTGAACATTCTCGGGCGCTGCATCGACGCCGGTCAATTCCGCGCCCAGCCGCGCCAAGGGCTCGGACAAGAGCCCTGCGCCGCATCCGACGTCGAGCGCGGTCTTTCCGGCCAGCGGAGCGCGCGAAGCAATATCGCCGCCCCAATGCAGGTCCACCGCTTCGCGCACAAAGCCGAGCCGCACTGGATTTAGCTTGTGCAGCATCGCGCTCGAGCCGTTTGGGTCCCACCATTCTTTAGCAAGTGCGCCAAAGTGTGCGGCCTCGTCCGGACGAATGGTTGGGCCGGCGGTTTGTGCGCCAGAATTTGCTCCGGGTGAAGATTTCATTTCTGAGCCTTTGGTTGCATCGCGCATTGCGCGCTCGTAACACCGCGCTTCGCACCTGACTAGCGAAAGGCCTGAAGAATAGTGGCGCGCCCGAACAAGCGAATTGTGATGAAATTTGGCGGAACCTCCATGGCGGGGACCGAGCGTATTCGCCGTGTGGCCAATATTGTGCGCAAACAGGCGGCAGGCGGTAATGAGGTTGCAGTTGTGGTTAGCGCGATGGCGGGCGAAACGGACCGGCTGGTCAATTTCTGCCGCGAGGCCAATGCGCTTTACGATCCGGCAGAATATGACGTCGTGGTGTCATCTGGCGAGCAAGTGACGAGCGGCCTATTGGCGCTGACGCTGCAATCGCTGGGTAATAAGGCGCGTAGCTGGATGGGCTGGCAATTGCCGATTCATACGATTGAGGCGCATGCCAAAGCGCGGGTGTCGACAATTGAAAATGATAATCTGGTAAGCGCGATGGAAACTGGCGAGATTGCCGTTATTCCAGGCTTCCAAGGCGTTTCTAATGAAAACCGCATCTCGACCATGGGGCGCGGCGGATCAGATACTTCGGCGGTCGCAGTGGCAGCAGCAGTGGGCGCGGATCGCTGCGATATCTACACCGATGTGGACGGTGTCTATACCACTGACCCGCGCATCGTCGCCAAGGCGCGCAAGCTGAAAGCGGTTACTTATGAAGAGATGCTGGAGCTGGCGAGCGTAGGAGCGAAAGTTTTGCAGACGCGCTCTGTCGGCCTTGCGATGAAGGCGGGCGTGCGGATCCAGGTTCTGTCGAGTTTTGTCGATGATAATGCGACGCCGGCGGATGATCACCCGGGCACAATGATCGTGTCCGAAGAAGAAATGAACGAGCTTGTGGAGAGAGGCGAAATGGAACGCCAGCATGTCACCGGAATTGCGCATGATAAGAATGAGGCGAAAGTCACGCTGACCCGCGTGCCCGACACGCCCGGCTCTGTGGCGCATATTTTTGAGCCGCTTGCCGCAGCTGGTATCAATGTTGACATGATCATTCAGAACGTTGGCCGCGACAAGGGCGAGACTGACGTGACCTTTACAGTGCCGCTGGCCGATCTGGCGCGTGCGCAGGTTCTGCTTGATGACAAGGCGGAGGAAATTGGCTTTAACCGCGTCATTACCGACAGCAAGGTCGCGAAGATCAGCGTCGTCGGCGTTGGTATGAAAAGCCATGCAGGCGTGGCCAGCACAATGTTTAGCGCGCTCGCCGATCGCGGGATCAACATTCAGGCGATCACGACATCAGAGATCAAGGTCAGCGTGTTGATCGATGAGGATGAGACTGAGCTCGCTGTGCGTATCCTCCACACTGCTTATGGGCTGGATGCGGATGATGAGGCGGCGTGATCTGACATCATGACCCACACCGCTAAGATCCTTCTCCTTGGCTCAGGTGAACTGGGCCGTGAGTTCGTGATCTCGGCCAAGCGGCTGGGCGCTTATGTTGTCGCGTGTGATGCTTATGCGGCTGCCCCAGCGATGCAGGTTGCGGACGCTAGCGAGGTGTTCTCCATGCTTGATGGCGAGCGCCTGAGAGACGTCATCCATCACCATCAGCCCGACCTGATCGTTCCGGAAGTTGAGGCGATCCGCACTGAAGTTTTGGCAGAGCTGGAGGAAAAGGGCTTTAACGTGGTTCCCTCGGCTCGCGCTACTCAGCTGACCATGAACCGCGATGGCATTCGCGATCTGGCGGTGCAGGAATTGGGCCTGACAACCTCGAAATATCGCTATGCCAAGAACCTCGAAGAGGTGCGCGCTGGCGCTGAGCACACTGGCTTCCCCTGTGTGATCAAGCCGGTCATGTCCTCAAGCGGCAAGGGGCAGACCACAGTAAATGATGCGAGCGAGCTGGAGGCGGCATGGGATTATGCCGTGGCGAATATGCGCGGCGACCGGCAGCGGGTCATTGTCGAGCAATTTGTTGATTTTGACTATGAGATAACTTTGCTGACTGTGCGGCATGCGGGCGGGATCACCTTTTGCCCGCCGATTGGCCACCGGCAGGAGCGCGGCGATTATCAGGAAAGCTGGCAGCCGACGCCGATGACGGATGCAGCGATTGCCAAGGCGCATGAAATGGCCGCTAAGGTCGTCGAAAACCTTGCGACGGGAGGACCAGAGCACACCAATGGCTGGGGCCTGTTTGGCGTCGAGTTCTTCGTGAAGGGCGAGGAGGTGATCTTTTCCGAGCTTTCGCCGCGCCCGCATGACACGGGGATGGTAACTTCACTGAGCCAGAACCTCAGCGAGTTCGATTTGCATGCCCGCGCAGTGATGGGCCTTCCTGTCCCGCCCGAAATTCGCGCAAGGCCATCTGCCTCCGCAGTGATCCTCGCGGACCGCGAAAGCGAAGATTTCACATATAATGGCATTGCTCATGCCCTGGTGGTCGAAGGTGCCAGCGTCGATGTCCGCATCTTTGGCAAGCCATCGACGAGGCCATATCGCCGCATGGGCGTTGCGCTGGCCTCGGCTGGCTCCACAGACGAAGCCCGCCGCATCGCAAGCGAGGCAGCGAGCCGCGTGAAGCTCAACTATCGGGACTGATCGCTTACCCAAGCAGCCACATATTCATGAGCCGGCCCGGCAGAGCAAAGGCGACAATGCCCGGGATCATCAGCGCGCCGAGATAGAGGCTGACAATCTCTTTCTTATGGCCGACCATGTCGCCGCGCCGCGCAGTGGCGATAACCTTGTAAGAGCTCCAAAGCGTCAGCGGCACGAAGATGTGAATGGGGCTGAAGCTGCCGCTAGTCTTGATGAAAATCGCCGAGAGGGCGGTCACAACCATAAGTAAGAGCCATAGCTTGCCAAGCCGCTTGTGACGCGCGCCTCCTTTGGGTGCCAGCAGTAGGTAACCGCCTAAAGGAACGGCGGGTAGCACGGTAGATACGTGAATCATGATCGACAGCTCGCGGATATTGGGATGGTCCGGTGCAAATCCCAGCAAACCGCGAGTGAGCGCAATCAAAGTGGCGGCGGTAAAGCCAATAGCAACGGCCGCGACTGCGGCTCTTGTGACTGGGCCGATGTCAAAGCTCTTGGCGGCTCCGGCCCGGGTAAAGGGCAAGTGGCCAGCAATCGAGCTTGCGAATGAGAGGGTTGAGGTTGTCATGGCGTGTCTCCGTATTCGTGTTCGTTGAGACCTTTCTGACCCATGCCGGTTCGCGGGCAATGCGATCTGCGTAAATGGAGCAAGCTTTGCGTGAAAAGCGCTGGTTCGCGCCGATTTACGGATGCTTGCCACTTTACGAAGCGCGAATGGGCGCTAGAGTTTGGGCCTTATGACGGGGCATCCAACACAGCAGGCATCATCGCGGCGCACGCGATTGACGCGCAAGATCCTGATCGATCTGTCAGTCATGACGGTAATTGGCGTGGTGCTGGCGATGATCGGCCCATTTGGCAGTTCGAGCCAACCGATGGGAGTGCGGCTGCCAATCTGGATCGGTTTCGCTTGGCTTGGCTATGCGATGTACAGCCCGATGGGATATATGGTCGAGCGGCTCAGCAAGGCGCTGCAATTGCCCAGCTGGGGGCTCTACATCGCAGCCACGTTGATCGCTACAATCCCGATGGCGATTGCGGTGTGGTGTATTGGCTTTCTGCCTGATGCACCACGCATGCCCACCCCAAGCGAAGCGCTGGCGGCGTATGTTAACGTGCTCGTGATCGGGGCGAGCATCACCGTGCTGTTTATCTTGATTGAGCGCGGTAACCGCGTCCCCGAAGCAAATCATGTGGAGGCGGAAGCAGTCGCCGAGCCAATGCCCGAGCCGACACCTGGCCCGCGTTTCCTAGATCGCCTGCCGCCCGAATTGGGCAGCGAATTGCTCGCGCTTGAAATGGAGGATCATTATGTTCGCGCGCACACCGCGCTCGGTTCTGACCTTGTGCTGCTGCGGATGCGGGATGCAGTCGCGGAGCTCGATGGGGTGGACGGCGAACAAATCCATCGCAGCTGGTGGGTCGCGCGCGGCGCTGTGGAAGACGTAAAGCGCGACGGCCGCAATGTCCGCCTGGTGCTTGAGGGCGGCTTGGAAGCCCCCGTTAGCCGCTCCAATGTCGCCGCACTCAAAGAGGCTGGCTGGTTCTGAGCTTGCGGGGTAAGCGCACCCGCTCTATCCGCACAAAATGACTGACTTTACAAAGACACGAGCGCTCATGGCGCGCGGGGCTGAGTTTCTTGGCACGGACTATGCGATCCTCTGTGGGGCGATGAGCTGGGTAAGTGAGCGGGGCCTTGTCTCTGCAATCAGCAATGCGGGCGGTTTCGGCGTGATTGCATGCGGCGCGATGACGCCCGATCTGCTCGATACCGAGATTGCCGAGACGAAAAGGCTCACCAGCAAACCCTTCGGCGTGAACCTCATCACCATGCACCCGCAGCTGTTCGACTTGATCGAGATTTGCCGCAAGCATGATGTGGGCCATGTGGTGCTCGCAGGCGGCATTCCGCCCAAGGGCAGCGTCGAGGCGATAAAGGGGGAGGGCGGCGAAGGCTCGAAAGTCATCTGCTTTGCGCCGACGCTGGCATTGGCAAAAAAGCTGCTCCGGTCAGGCGCAGATGCACTGGTGATCGAAGGTATGGAGGCGGGCGGCCATATCGGCCCTGTCTCCACCAGCGTACTGGCGCAGGAAATGTTGCCAGAGCTGGGCGAGGAGCACTTGATCTTTGTCGCTGGCGGCATCGGACGCGGCGATGCGATTGCCGGCTATCTCGAAATGGGCGCATGCGGCGTGCAATTGGGCACGCGCTTTGCCTGCGCGACCGAGAGCATTGCGCATCCCGATTTCAAGAAAGCCTTCTTCCGCGCGAAGGCACGCGATGCAGAGGCCAGCGTGCAAGTTGACCCGCGTCTGCCAGTGATCCCTGTGCGTGCACTGAAAAACAAGGGCACAGAGGAGTTCACGGCCAAGCAGCTGGAAGTGGCGGAATTGCTTAACCGCGAAGAGGTCGAGATGGGCGAGGCGCAATTGCAGATCGAACATTATTGGGCGGGCGCGCTGCGCCGCGCAGTGATTGAGGGCGACGTTGAAAACGGCTCTCTCATGGCCGGACAATCGGTCGGCATGCTGAAGCAAGAGGAGCCGGTTGCCGACATTATGGCCGAGTTGATGACGCAAAGCGAAGAGGCGCTGTCGCGGCGATGAGCGCACTCGCTCACGGCCCTCTAATCCTAACGCTGTCTTGCGCGGACCAGCCAGGCATCACTGCGCGGGTCACCAATTTCCTGTTTGAGCGCGGCGGCAATGTGCTGGAGGCGCAGCAATTCAATGACCGGGAAAGCGATGCGTTTTTCATGCGTGTTGCCTTTGATCCCGGCGACATAGCGCGAGAGCAATTGCGCGATGAGTTTGCGCAGCTTGCCGGTAACTATGCGATGGACTGGAAGCTTGCTCTGCGTGACCGCCCGCGCCGCGTGCTGCTCATGGTGAGCAAGTTCGACCACTGCCTTGCCAGCCTGCTGTATCGCTGGCGGATTGGCGAGCTGCCGATTGATCCGGTGGCGATTGTCTCCAATCACCCGCGCGAGGCGATCAGCCATACCGATATTGGCGATGTACCGTTTCATCACTTGCCAATCACGCGCGAGACCAAGCAAAGCCAAGAGGCTCAGGTCCGCGCGATTGCCGAGGAAACCGATGCCGAGCTGATTGTCTTGGCGCGCTATATGCAGATCCTCTCGGACGGGCAGGCGGCGCATTTTGCTGGGCGCTGCATCAATATTCATCATAGTTTCCTGCCCGGTTTCAAGGGCGCAAAACCCTATCATCAGGCGCACGAACGCGGCGTCAAAATGATTGGTGCGACCGCGCATTATGTAACGACAGACCTCGATGAAGGGCCGATCATTCATCAGAGCGTCGAACCTATCACGCACGCAGATGAGCCTGAGGCACTGGTGCGCAAAGGGCGCGATATTGAGAGCCGCGTGCTGGCCGAGGCTGTGCGTTTGCATGTCGAGGAGCGCATTTTGCTGAACGGCGGGCGCACGGTCGTGTTCAAGGGATAGAATTCAAACGGAGAGTAGCCTGATGAGTGATTTTGACCTGCCAAACGATTCCACGGATCTGACCGGGCGAGTGGCTTTGGTCACCGGTGCTTCATCGGGACTGGGCGAACGCTTTGCCCGCGTGCTGGCCGCGAAGGGCGCGGCGGTTGGGCTTGCAGCGCGGCGGCTTGACCGGCTTGAGACGCTTGCGAGAGAGATCGAGACAGCGGGCGGCAAGGCAATTCCTGTGCAAATGGACGCGACCGATGCGGGCGCGTTGGTGGCTGCTGTGGACGCGACCGAAAAAGCCTTCGGCACCGTCGATATCCTCGTGAACAATGCCGGTGTTCCCGATGCTCAGCGCGCGCATAAAATGTCGGTCGAGCTAGTGGATCAGGTGCTGGGCGTGAACCTGCGCGGACCATGGATCCTCGCTTGTGAAGTCGCGCGCCGTCTCATCGCAGCGGAAAAGCCCGGGCGCATCGTTAACATCAGCTCGACCGCGCATTACCGCTATGATGGCGGCGGCGCTGCGCTCTATGCCGTCACCAAAACCGCGATTGCCCGGATGACTGAAACGCTGAGCGTTGAGTGGGCCTATGCCAATATCAACGTCAATGCGATTGCACCGGGCATGTTTGTGACAGAGATGACGGACGGCATGTTTGCGCGGATCGGCGACCCAAGCGACCGCGTCGCGCGCAAACGCATACCCGTTCCAGCGCAGCTCGATTCAAGCCTGCTTTATCTGGTTGGGCCAGCAAGTGAATGTGTGACCGGAGCCATCATCAAAGTCGATGATGGCCAGAGCGCCCGCATGGCGCTGAAATAATGCGCGCGCGAATGGTTATGAAGTAGCAGGTGCCCGAGTGGCTATGAGGTGAGCAGCACTTTCCAAGGTTCGGCCCGCGGATCATCGCTTGCCAGCGGGTCCCAAATCTGCGTCATTCGCTTATGTGCTTCCGGCTCGGCGATGCCGTTCTTCTGATCAATTAGATAGAGAAATGCTGTCACCCGGTAGTTCATGATGCAGTGAATATGCGCCGGGCCGTCTGACGTGCGCAGCGCGTTTTCCAGCTCTTGTACATGGCCAAGCGTCGGCGCATCAAAAGGTACTGGGATATGCGTATATGCAATGCCCTGTTTGCTGAGCAACGCCGCTTCGTCTTGAAGTGCCTCTGGGTGATCATCCAAAGCTAGATTGATGACATGTTTCACACCCGCTGCGGCCAGCGCGCCAACATCCGCAGCTGTCAGCTTACCTGAAGTGGTGATGCCATCCGGGCGACGCTGCCAGTTACGTATCGTTTCGCAGGCGCCTGGCTCGCTCATCGCCGCGCGACTTGGTCCGCCTCTGGTGCAGGTTCCATCACCTTGTCCTGATTGGCGCGGAAAATCACATATTCGCGGATCGCGTCGATTTGCTCGCGAGTGAGCGACCCTTCAAACCCGGCCATGCCGTTGTCTTTGAGGAGGCCGTCATGGACCACTGCCATCCAGCTTTGCGCGTTGGACAGCGTGCCGCTGCGACGCAAATCTGGCAGGACGGTGGACCCGACAGCCGCCGGGGCATGACACACCGCGCAATAGCGCGCGTAGCTCTCGCCGCCCGCCGCAATAACGCTGGCGTTTGCGCGGCTAGGTGGTGGGTCGAGCGGTAGGGCTGCGAGCTCAGGCATCTCTGGCAATTCTGCTTCGCCGCCAATTTTGAACACCAGCAGCCTGCTGATATTCTGCACTGGTGCAAGATCATTGATCAAACCGCCATCAACCGAGAGGGCATAAGCGCCGCCCCAACCGGCCAGAACCGCGACATATTGCTCGCCATTCACGGTGTATGTGATGGGCGGGGCGACGACGCCCGTTTGCGCGTCGAAGCTCCACAGCTTCTCGCCATTGGAGGCATCGTAAGCATTGAACTCGCTGCCAGCAGTTCCTTGGAAAACCAGTCCGCCGCCCGTTGCGAGCAGGCCACCGTTCCACGGTCCGGGGTGCTCGACGCTCCACTTGGCTTCTTGCGCGACTGGATCCCACGCGACCAGACTGCCCTTCAGCGTTTTGACGACTTCGCGGCGGATGCCCAGATCTGGCGGCAAATCTCCTGCGCCCAGATCAAAGCCGATGTTGAAGCCGCGCGCACGGTCAGGTTTCCAATCTTCTTCAGGAACGTACAGCATCCCTGCCTCGAACGCGGGAATATAGACCAGATTCTCGCCCGGATGATAGGCCATCGGATGCCAATTATGGCCCCCGAGTGGCCCCGGCATGACCAGCGCAGGCGCACCGGTTTTGTCGATCCGCGTTTCGGGGTTTTCAATCGGGCGTCCGTTCTCATCAATCCCGGTGGCCCAGTTCATCGTGGTATAGGCCTCACCGCTGATGAACTCGCCCGTTGCCCGGTCGAGCACATAGAAGAAGCCGTTCTTAGGCGCCTGCATCAGAACCTGACGCTGCTCACCATCGATTTCCATATCGGCAAGGATGATGTGCTGCGTCGCGGTATAATCCCATGTCTCGCCCGGCGTGGTCTGGTAATGCCAGACATATTCGCCCGTGTCGGGGCGCACCGCTACAATGCTGGAGAGGTAGAGATTGTCGCCTTCGCCCGTGCCATCTTCGCCCGGTGAACGGTACGCGCGGTTCCACGGGGAGCCATTGCCAACGCCGAAATACAGGAGGTCTAGCTCTGGGTCATAGGCCATGGAATCCCAGACCGTGCCGCCCCCGCCAATGTCGTTTTCGCCGCCCAGAACGTCTCCGCTCCAGGTTTCAGCGGCTGCCTGGAGATATTCCGGCGAGCTCTCATCTTCATCGCCGCCAGGCACGGTGTAAAACCGCCATAGCTCGCGGCCATCATCCGCGTCATAGGCCGCGATATAGCCGCGCACGCCGAACTCTGCGCCGCCATTGCCGATGATCACTTTGCCATCAATTATGCGCGGCGCGCCGGTGACGGTGTAGCTTTGTTCTTGATCGACTGTGACGGTTTCCCATTCAACTGATCCAGTATCCCGGTCGAGCGCGATCAGCCGTCCGTCGAGCGTGCCGAGAAATAGCCGGTCACCCCAAGTTGCGAGGCCACGATTGACGACATCGCAGCATGCCTTGACGCCGGTTTCGCCGGGCACTTCGGGGTCAAATTCCCACGAAGGCTCGCCAGTTGCCGCATCAAATGCCTTCACCTTGCTCCATGCGGTAGTGAGGTAAAGCTTACCATCGATCACCAACGGGGTCGCTTCCTGCCCGCGGGCAGTGTCCATATCGGCAAACCAGGTGAGTCCCAGATCGCTTACGTTTTCGCGGTTTACCGCATTGAGGGGCGAGAAACGCTGCTCTGAGTAAGTCCGGCCATGAGTGATCCAATTGGCGTCATCATCACCCGCATTGACGAGTTGCTCACTACCAATCCCATCATCAGTCATGCCCGGAATGGCCATTTCGCATCCAGCCAAGGCCAGTGCGGCCGCCGTCCAAATCAAGCTTCTCACAGCCCGCTCTCCCTTTTGATCTCTCTTTGAAACGTATGGTGCCTGTTAAGATTGCAGTTGTCCATCGCTGCATGCGTGTCATAATCCCACTTCACGATCAGATGCGCAGCCGCAGGAGAATAGAATGTGTGACGAGAAGCAGCTTCAGGCATGGGCGAAAGATACGCTGAGCAGGCGCGAGTTTGGCGCGCTCTCCGGCGCCGCGGCCCTTGCCGCTTGCACACCGGGAGAAGCCAACGGCACGGATGCTAACACCAGCGAGGCGTCAGGCGACCTAACGGAAAGCAGCGTCAGCTTCGAGACCGAAGATGGAACTATGGACGCATTCTTCGTCCACCCCTCTGGCGGGCCATCGCCGGCAGTGATCTTCTGGCCTGACATTGCCTCAATTCGCGAAGCAAAACGCAATATGGCGCGCAGATTGGCGGGCGAGGGTTACGCTGTGCTGGTCGTCAATCCCTACTACCGCGATGTCGCGGGCGAACAGTTTGCCGACTTTGCCGCATGGATCGCAGCAGACGGGTTTGATGCAGAGAGCGGTTTCGCCTTGGTCGCTCCTTGGCGTGAGAAACTGGACGCCGATGCTATCGGACGCGATACTGCCGCGATTGTCGAATGGCTCGACGGGCAGGATGCGGTCGACACCTCGCGCGGCATTGGCGCGGAAGGGTACTGCATGGGCGGACCCTTTACCGTGTGGAGCACAGCGGCTGTGCCCGAGCGCGTTAGGGCAGCGGCCAGTTTCCATGGCGGGGGCTTAGTGCGCGGGGATGACCCGAAAAGCCCTCATAATATGCTTGATCAGGCCCAGGCTGAGTATCTGATCGCGGTGGCGCAGGATGATGATGCAGCGGCTCCTGATGACAAGACCGCCTTTGCGGAGGCAGCTGAAGCGGCGGGCCGTCCCGCAGTGGTCGAGGTTTACGAAGGCGACCATGGTTGGACGGTGCCGGACAGCCCCGCCTATGCTCAGGCAGCAGCGGAGAAGGCCTTTGCTGATAAGCTGGAGCTATACGCCCGCGCGCTTTGATCAGTTTAGGCCCCATCCGCTTCTTCTTTGCAGATTCGGCGCCCTCAGCTAGGGTAGGAAGAACGACTAATTTGAGAGGTTCGTAATGGGCGGTTTTCTGTTTGCAGCATTCTTGCTGTTTTTGCTGGTGATGTTCTTGCTGACGACGGTGCGCGTCGTGCGGCAGGGCTTTGTTTATACGATTGAGCGCTTCGGTAAATTCACCAAGGCGGCTGATCCAGGCCTGCACATCATCACCCCGTTCATCGACCGGATCGGTCACAAGATCAATATGATGGAGCAAGTGCTCGACATTCCCGGGCAAGAGATCATCACCAAGGATAACGCTATGGTCGGCGTGGATGCGGTGGTGTTTTTCCAAGTGCTGGATGCGGCCAAAGCGGCTTATGAAGTCTCCGGCCTCCACAATGCGATTATGGCGCTGACGACCACCAATTTGCGCACCGTTATGGGCTCGATGGACCTCGACGAAACTTTGTCCAAACGTGACGAAATCAACGCCCGCCTGCTTTCTGTGGTGGATCACGCGACCTCGCCATGGGGGATCAAAATCACCCGGGTTGAGATTAAGGATATTCGCCCGCCAACCGACATTTCCGAAGCGATGGCCCGCCAAATGAAGGCAGAGCGCGTGAAGCGTGCTGAAATCCTTGAAGCAGAGGGTGACCGCGCTTCCAACATCCTACGCGCAGAGGGCGACAAACAATCCGCCATTCTAAAAGCGGAAGGTAAGCGCGAGGCCGCGTTCCGCGATGCCGAGGCGCGCGAACGCGGGGCAGAGGCTGAGGCCAAGGCGACGCAAATGGTGTCTGATGCGATTGCGGGCTCTGGTAACCAAGCGATCAATTACTTTGTCGCTCAGGAATATACTAAGGCAGTCGGCAAATTCGCTGATAGCCCGAATGCCAAGACCATCCTCTTCCCGGTTGAAGCGACCCAGCTGATGGGATCGCTGGGCGGTATTGGCGAGCTTGTTAAGGGCACCTTTGGCGATACGGATGACACGGTGAATGTTGCGCCCAAGAATACTGGCACACCCATTCCTAAAACGCGCGAACGCCAGCCCGCGCGTCGCACCACGCCGCGCGCCAGTGTGCCGCGTTCCACTGATAAGGGATAAAGGGCGCAGCTGATGGACGGTTTTGATGGCATCGAGATTTATTGGGCGTGGTTTATTGCCGGGCTAGGGCTTGCTGCGCTCGAAATGATTGTGCCGGGTGTCTACCTGATCTGGCTGGCACTGGCCGCTCTAGTCACCGGGCTGCTGGTGTTTGTCGCGGCCCCACCGCTCGCGATGCAGATCGTGTGCTTTGTCTTCCTCGCGCTGATTGCGGTGTTTTCTGCCAAGCGGTTTTTGCGCGACTCCCCGATTGTCAGCAGTGATCCGCTGCTCAATAATCGCGGCGGCCGTATGGTGGGGCAAACCGCGACCGTCACTCAGGCAATCGAGCATGGTAGCGGCCGCGTGCATGTCGGCGACGGCGATTGGATCGCCAAGGGACCGGATATGGCCGAGGGAGAGAGGGCACGAATTGTCGGCAGCGACGGCGCGCAGCTTCTCGTCGAGCCGCTTAATTTGATTGAGGCTGATCCGGAGTTGAAACCCGAGGAGGGCTAAGCCTCTTTGGGTACTCGGCTACGCGCTTAAGCGGTTTTCAAACCGTCCGTGCTTGCGATAGCGGACCATCCAGCGCTCAAGAAACAGGCTCAGCGGTTTGGGGTCAATGCCGAGCTGCTTGAAGCCCGCTGTGTCATCGCCAACGGTGTTGCCCGATTTGAGCAGATACCACTGATCGCGCGACATCGGCGTCAATGGCATCATCGCAAATGCGGCTGATGCGGCATCTGGCATGGGAATGAACATGCGTTTGCGGCGTTCTGCGTCAGCAACGCGCTCGTTGATATCCATCATGGTCAGAACATCCGGGCCGCCAAGCTCGAACAGTTTCCCACCGAATTTGTCCGGATGGGCTGCGGTGCGTGCAATCGCTTCGGCGACATCATCGACATAGACCGGCTGCAATTCCGCATCTGGCCCAAACACGGGGATCACCGGCATCATAGAGATCAGCCCGGCAAACATATTGAGGAAATTGTCGTCCTCGCCAAACACGATTGAGGGGCGAAGGATGGTCGCTTTCGGGAAAGCTCCCATGACCCGCTCCTCTCCGAGCAGCTTGGCCTGCGCATAGCCGCTAACACCTTCCGGATCGCGGGCAATTGCGCTCACATGCACGAATGCGCTTGCACCGGTCGCCGCTGCCGCCTCGGCCATCCAGCCGGGGCTCTCACCCATGATCTGTTTGATGTCACCGCTAAACACGCCAACCAGATTGATGACCGCATCCGCGCCCTCAATCACCTTGGCAACGCTGGCCTGATTGCTCACATTACAGCGCACCAATTGTAGCTGCCCCAGATTGGCGAGCGGCTTCAATTTATGCGCACGTTCCGGGTTGCGGCTGGCGATGCGCACGCGGGCGCCGCGCTCAAGCAAGGCCTGCGCGACGTAGTTGCCGATAAAGCCGCTGCCGCCCATCAGGACGACCAATTTTCCATTGAGCGGGTTGCTATGTGCCATGATCTGCCATGTTCCTATCGCGTCGGTGGCTCTGATTGGTGCAGGACCTATTGCGATGCCCCTTGCCGTAACTGTGCGAGCCCCGCAAGAGGTCCTGTCTTTAGAACGGCCTAGGAGATGCGCTTGAGCGCATGGCCGCAGGCATAGCTGCGCGCATTCCAACATATTGCGGTGCGGTGTTTGCTGGGGCCTTGTTTGACCGGGTTTTACGGCCGTCCGAGCGGCATTATTGGATTGACTCAGCTAGGACGCAGGGCTAACCGCGCCGCTCAATTGCATGGCCTCGCCTAAGCGAAGGCCGCTGCAGTGTGCCCAGATGGCGGAATTGGTAGACGCGCTAGCTTCAGGTGCTAGTATTCGCAAGGATGTGGAGGTTCGAGTCCTCTTCTGGGCACCATTTGTTCTTCCCTTGTTCTCTCAGATAATCTATAAAAACCGCAGAAATCCAAGGGGTTTGGCCCTTGGATCGTTCCGGATCGTCCCACCTGTTCTCGGCCGATCCAGACATTTTTGCGGGCCTTTTGTGGGCCTTTTGCAAAAGGCCCAAATGAAAAGGCCCACACATGCCTCTGACGGATACCAGACTCCGAGCCCTCAAACCGAAGGCAAAGCCTTACAAGGTCGCTGACGAGCGTGGCCTATATATCGAGGTCACACCCGCTGGTGGCAAACATTGGCGGTTTCGATATCGAATTGGAAAAGCGCAAAAGAAGGTGTCGCTCGGCAGCTACCCTGTGGTTAGCCTCAAGGATGCGCGAGAAGCAGCAATGGAAGCGAGGCAGACCATAGCTTCTGGCGGCGACCCAGCGGTGGAGAAGCGCAAACAGAAGATTAGGGATGAGTTTCTTTCGGCGAGTACTTTCGAGGCGGTCGCCCGCGAGTACATAGAGCAGATCATGGTTCAGAATGGCCGCGCTGAAGCGACTATCGTCAAGGCGAACTACTTTCTTGATAAGCTGGCACCAGCGATCGGAAATCGGCCGATCCACGAGATCGAACCTTTCGAAGTGCTCGCGCCTTTGAAGCGTCTTGAAGCTACTGGGAAGCACGAGACGGCAAAAAAATGTCGATCATTTGCAGGACGGGTATTTCGGTACGGGGTGGCGACAACTCGGTGCAAATCTGATCCAACTTCGCTGTTGAAGGGAGCGCTCATCACGCCAAAGCCGACGCACTACGCCGCCATTCTTGATCCAGAGAAGCTAGGCGGGCTGTTGAGAGCTATCGACGACTTTGAAGGTTACACTCTCACAAAGTTTGCGTTGAAGATTGCCCCGCATGTTTTTGTGCGTCCTGGTGAACTGAGGCATGCTGATTGGGCGGAGTTTGACCTTGATGAAGGCGTCTGGCGGATCCCAGCAGGCAAGATGAAAGCACGGCGCGCGCACGCGGTTCCGCTCTCAAAGCAGGTCATCAGCCTTTTCGAAGAGCTCGGCACCATGATGGGTAAATCAGGTTATGTGTTTCCATCAGCCCGGTCCGGTCTACGTCCCATGAGTGAAAACGCTTTGAACGCAGCCTTTAGAAGGATGGGGTTTAGCAAGGAGGAGGTCACCGCGCATGGGTTGAGGGCGACCGCATCTACCCTGCTCAATGAAAGCGGAAAATGGAGCTCAGACGCGATTGAGCGCGCGCTCGCGCATGGAGACAGTAATGCGATCCGTGGTGTTTATCATCGAGGTAAGCACTGGTCTGAGCGCGTAAAGATGTCGCAGTGGTGGAGTGACTATCTTGATAGCCTCAAGTTGGGCGGTGACTTGGTATTTCTGAAAGCGAGCTAACTCTTGAGCTTCTTCAAGATCGCGCTCATTGTTTGGCGTATGCCATCCATCGCCGGATAACGTTTCTCACATATCCTGGGGTTTCTCGATTTTTCGGAATGCCTCCTGCTCGCGATACGGCACCTGGGCCAGCATTGTAGGCTGCCAATGCGAGATGGATCGCACCGAACTGATCGAGCATCTGCCGCAAATATCTTGCGCCGCCATCGATGTTTTGAGCGGGGTCATGCCGATTGGTAACCCCGAGCTCCCGTGCTGTTGCTGGCATGAGCTGGGCTAATCCAGCCGCCCCTGCTGGGCTGATTGCCATCGGATTGAACCGTGATTCTTGCCAGACTAACGCTTGGAGGAGCCTTGGCGGCAAGCGGTGACGAGCTTCTGCTTGACGGATCAGAGGCTCGTAGAGCGCCTCTTTGAAGCTTCGTTCAATCTGCGATTTCTGACTTCTAGGATCGTATTGAACGTCCGCTCGTCGGTCTGACGCGCTTTCAACCGACCCCATAACGTGATCGAAAATCTGGAATTCTTGCGCGATGGCGCAGCTTGGGACTGCCAGTCCTAGCGTACCTATCCCGATCGCTATTTTCGAGCTTTTCACTGCGCAATCTCTCAATCTTGATAATTCTGGCGTGAGAACATATTATGAACGTATGGGTGTAGGAAACCATATGATTGGTTGCACCAACAAGAGGAGAGGGAAGCGACAGAAGGGGCAATTGAGCAACTAAGGAGCTCGCATGTCCTTTTCGAATTCCCATCAGTCTCGCGCGTCGTTTGAGGAAACCGCTCGCAAGCTCTGCGAGAGCCGCGGCGGGAAGTGGTCTGGCACCAAGGGCATGGCCCGTTGTCCAGCGCACGATGACCGCACGCCTTCGCTCGGTGTCACGCTTGGCCGAAAGGCGATCCTCCTACATTGTTTCGCAGGGTGTGATCAGGCGAGCGTGCTCGCTGCCCTCGCCCGTGAAGGGATCGAGACCTCAGCTCTATTCTCAGGTTCTTCTGACGAATTTCCGTTCCAGCCGAGCTATTCCAGCAAGCCATCAGCTGCAGCGCTCCGCATCTGGCGCGATGCCCGACCGCTGCAGCGAAGTCCTGCCAAGGCATATCTCGAAGAGCGCGGCATCCTCGCAACCTCCCATGCGCTGAGGTTTCATCCGCGCACACCGCTTGGACCGAAAGGTCGCGCGCGCTTTTTGCCGGCGATGATCGCTTCGGTCAGCCTCGACGAGGGGCCGATTGCCGTTCACCGGACTTTCCTGTCGCATTCCGGCAATACGCAGGCATCGTTTGCCAAGCCGAAACGTGCTCTGGGGTCTCTCGGCAAGGCGGCAGTCCGTCTGTTCGCACCCGCCGAGGGAAGGCTTGGTCTCGCCGAAGGCATTGAAAGCGCGATGTCGGCCTATGCGCTTACCGGGATCCCAACATGGGCAACGCTGGGCAATGAACGCTTCGGCCTGGTTGCCATCCCCGAGAGCGTGAGCGAGCTACATCTCTTCGTCGATCACGACGCAGGTGGAGAACTCGCGGCAACTCGCGGACTGGAAGCCTACGTTTCACCCAATCGCAAAATCCTGATCCGCAAGGTCAGATCGCGAGGCGAAGACTGGAACGATGAACTGCAGACGTGGCTGCTCCGAAAGAGCAAAACTTAGAGGAGAGAGAGCTCCTGGGTCTTTGGCCGCACGGTTGTCGTGAGGCGCAACAAAGACAGGAGACTACTCATGATCCAATCCATTCCTCTCAAGAAACTAATCTCAAGCCCTCGCAACGTACGCAAAACAACCGACGTTCTTGCCGATTTGCAATTGCGGGCTGATATCGCGGCACGCGGGCTTCTCCAAAATCTGGTAGTTCGCAAAGCCACCCGAGGGAAATTTGAAGTCGAAGCTGGCGGGCGCCGCCTCGCTGCATTGCAAGCGTTGGTCGAGGAAGGCACGCTTCCCAAGAACCATGAAGTCACTTGCCTTGTCATCGAAGGTGAGGAAAGCGAAGTGCGCGAAGCGAGCCTTGCCGAGAACTTCCAGCGCCTCGCAATGAACCCGGCCGACGAGGCGCAGGCTTTCGCTGCGATTGTCGAGGCGGGAGCTAGCACCGAAGACGTGGCTCGCCGGTTCGGTCTCACAGTCCGCTTTGTCGAGGGCCGTCTGCGCTTGGCGGGCCTCGCACCTTGTGTCTTCGAAGCGCTCGCCGAAGGCGCGATCACGCTCGATATGGCCAAGGCCTATGGAGCGATCTCAGACATTGACCGCCAAGCACACGTCTATGCCGAACTGCAGGACGCCTGGTACCAGGTCACGCCTGACACGATCCGTCGCATGGTGCTCGATGCCACTGTTCGTGGCTCCGATCCGCGCGCGGTTCTGGTCGGGCGCGAGGCCTACCTCGCAGCAGGTGGTCGGATCGAACGCGAACTCTTCGACGACGAAGCCAGCGAAAGCTGGATCGATGTCGCGCTGCTCGAAGACCTTGCCCAGAAAGCGATGGATGACGCTGCGAAGAGGGTCGCTGAAGAACACGGACTTGCCTGGGTGCGACCCACGCTTGGCAACTATGTAAGCCACGATCTCGTCGAGGGCCTCAATCGGCTTCCATGCGAACCGGCTCCGCTCAGTGAGCAGGAAGCCCGCGAGCTCAGCGACCTTGAAGCCGACTACGACCGGACAGCGGCCATCCTCGAGGATGAGGACAGCGACGAAAGCGAGATCGCCAAGGCGGAAGAAGAGCTGGTCTCGATCGACCGCGCGATGCGCGATCTGCACGATCGTCCGCCAGTGCTTGCCGACGAGCTAAAGTCAGAGGCTGGAGCGTTCCTTGTGCTCTCACGGAATGGCGAACCTGCAATGGTGCCGCAGTTTTACACTGATGCTGAAGTCATCGACACTGATGACGGAGCTGTCGAACCGGTGGATGCAGGTGCTGATACCAAGCGCAAGAGCGGGGCGCTTTCGCAGCGTCTGCTCGACGAGCTCGCGATGCAGCGTCGCGATATCCTGGCGATCCACCTGGCCAACGATCCTGCGCTCGCGCTTGATTTCATGGTCTTCACGCTCGCAGATGCTGATGGGCATGACTGGCGCGCGAAAAAGGCGTCGACGCTCGTCGGCTCGGTCGCATCGGGGCCGGTGGCCGGATTCGAGGCGAAGGATGCCCCCGCAAGTGCTGCGCTCGCCGAGTTCGCCGCTTCGCTCGACGAGAGCTGGCGCGCCGGCGAGACTGACGTCGAACGGTTCGAACGCTTCCGCGCATTGAGCGATGAAGCACGTTCGGCCTGGCTCGGCCATGTCGTATCCCGCACACTGGTCGCGAGCCTTGCCTGCGAAGGCGATCGCTCGGCGCCGCTGCACGAGATACTCGGGTCGCTGCTCGAGATCGAAACCGCGCATTGGTGGCGGCCGACGGCGGCGAACTTCTTCGATCGTGTGGCCAAGGCGCGCACGCTTGAAGCGCTCGACGCTGCAGGCGGTCCCGAACTCGTCAGCCGCTATGCAGGTTCGAAGAAGGCAGAACTAGCGAGCGCAGCCGAGCGTATCTTCTCCGGCAATTTCATTGGCGAAGCGGATGTGAAGACGCGCGCGGGAGCGTGGGTGCCCGAGATCATGTGCTTCGGTTCTCCTGAGGAACCGGTCGAGGATGAAACTGCGGCCCCGGTTGAGGACGAGACCGCGAACGAAATTGCCGAGCAGGCTGCCTGACCCCTCCTGACAGGTCCAGGTGACTCGGCGGGCGGTCCGTCCATCTCGGGATGGGCCGCCTTATTCGCGTTTCCGTCCGAAGGTCGCCTACGATGGTGAGTCTTAGAGGGGAGGACGCTTTGTTCATCCTGAACCCGGACACGTCCGTTCCGGCGATCAGGAGACCATCGATGACAAAGTCCCGCCGCACTGCTTCAGTTTCTCCAGCTGCGCGTATCACCGCCGCCATTATCGAAAAGCTAGAGCAAGGCACCAAGCCTTGGGTCAAGCCGTGGCGTGGCTTGCCGCTTTCTCGCCCGCTGCGATCATGCGGGACGCCGTATCGCGGCATGAATACCTTCTGGCTCTGGATGGTTGCTGATGCCTGCGGCTACGCCTCACCATACTGGATGACATATCGCCAGTGCCAGAAACTCGGCGGCCAAGTCCGCAAAGGAGAAAAATCGACCATCGCGATTTTCTACAAAAACTACACCAAGGAAGTCGAAAACGCTGAAGGTGGGCAGGATACGGAGAGCCGGCGCGTGCTGAAGACCTATTCAGTCTTCAATGCCGACCAGTGCGATGGCCTCCCCGAATTCTACCATCCCAAGCCACTGGTTGCCGCGCTTGAGCCCGAAGGCCGCGAGGAGCGGCTCGACGCCTTTTTCGCCGAGATCGGTGCCAAACTGCGGCATCATGGTGCGAAGGCATACTACGAGCCGCTGCGCGACCAGGTCACCATGCCGCCCGCCGAACTCTTCGAAGCCTATGACCACTACTATGCGACACTCGCGCACGAGCTGTCGCATTGGACCGGACATTCTTCGCGGCTCGACCGCGATCTTACGAACCGCTTCGGTAGCGATGCCTATGCCGCTGAAGAACTGATTGCCGAGCTGTCCTCGGCTATTCTTGGAGCCGAATTGGGCCTTCCGGTCACGCATCTCGACCATCACGCTAGCTACATCGCGTCCTGGCTCAAGATCCTTAAACAGGACGATCGCGCGATCCTGACCGCGGCCGCAAAGGCCGAGGAGGCAGCCACCTTGCTGCTCGAAATGGGCGGTCACCAATCGAGTGCCACTGAGGGTGATGTCGAACTTTCTGACGCGGCCTGAATAAGAGACTTAACTTGAGCAACTCTGTCAGCCAGCCCGCACATACTGGCACTTGCCTTCACACCGAGTCAGTTCGGTCTGGCGGAGCGCTCCCGAACCGATCCTGGATCACTCCCAGACAACTCCTGCGCCAATCTGACACGATCCCGCACAGCCTGTTCGCTGGTCCTCGTGCCCTGGACCGGTCAGGTCCCACAGCAACCCGCGCAAGGCTGCGGCCCGAGTGGCCCGCGCCAGCCTTGCCTTGCGGGGTTTCCCGCTGACGCGGTGCGGTGGTCTCTTATCCCGGTCCTTCTCGGGCACGGCGAACAGGCCCGAGCGGAAATCCCTCTGCCGGCATTCGCCGGTCTCAGGAGGACTACAGATATGTATGACAGTTTCGCCACCCAGCTTGCCGGCCTTGATCTATCCGGCTTCTCGATCACGCCTGCCCCTTTCAACGAATGCGACTTCCCTTGCGAGGATGCCATGTCTCACACGCTCGGAGCAGTTTGGTCGGATCTCTTCGCGCTGTTCGCCGACACCGCGCTCGAGGCCGATGCCGAGGATCTCGCCTGGGGCTTCGTCAATCTCTTTCACCGTGCAGCTAGCCGCAAATCGACCCAGGTGGATCGGGCTTCGGATGAAATCCGCGCCCTATTGGCATCCGCCGACGGCTCCGAAGTGCATTCATCAAACCTCGAGGAACAGACCCTGCGTGCCCAGTCTGCTGAAGCCTGCATGCAGGTGTTCGAGCAGATGCGTGAGGTTGCAGCAGGTCTCTATCGCGACGAAACCGGTTCCTCTTGGAAGCCCGTATCGGGATCGCGGGCGCGCCACTCGAAGAATATGACATCGGCCGTGATTGATGCCCGCGACTTTTTGCGCGTACGCAAGGAGCGTCGTCAGGCTGCACATTCTCCCGAGGGTACTCCGGTGGTCTTTGCCGGTGGTCGCAACCGTTTCGAATGCGAGGCCGACGCCAAGACTTACGCGGCGAACATCTGGGCTACACTCGACAGGGTGCGCGAGGTCGTTCCTGACATGTTTCTCGTACACGGCGGCGACGGTAAGGGAGCCGACAGACTGGCCGCATCCTGGGCCGAGCGCCACGAAGTGCAACAGCTCACATTCGGGCTTGAGCGTCGTTTGGGTGCTCGTGCAGGGTTCAAGCGCAACGAGCAAATGCTTGGTCTCAGCCCTCGCTATGTGGTGGCATTTCCGGGCAACGGCGTGACCGAACGCCTCGTGATCGAAGCCAAGAAGCAGCGCATCACGGTTGTTGATCGTCGCGGGCCGTTGGGCACTAGTCCCGCTTGACGGGGAAAGAGCAACTAGACCTCTCGGATGATCAATTCCCAATCGCCGAAGAAGGGCGGCCCCATTCAAGGCCGCCCATGAGGCGCAGAACTCATTGCTGCTCCGAGTCCTACGGGTCGCAATGGCAGGGGAGTACCGAACGCAATCAATTCCATTGTAGGGTTATGAAATGCCCGAATGGATACGCCTCTGAACAGCTTCATTGCTCATCGCGCGTAACCAGCGCGCCTGTGCAGCAATCTTCCTGGACGGACGCGGTTACTGAAAACTGCGGCGCGGCACTTATCGTTCCCGCATCCGATTTTCCAAGCTACAAGAGCGGTCATGCAACTCGATGATCTCCTCCTTCGCTACTTTGCCTCGACAAATCTGGCTGAGATAGCACCCGACACTTTGGCAGCCGGCATCGAGCATTGCCGGGTCGACCTTGGCCTCCAGCAAGACAGGGGCAAGCGCTTTGCACTGTGGTCGTTCCTGCACATGTTCGGCTCCGCCCCCGACCTCGAAGTGGCGTTTGAGAGCGAGGAAGACCGGGAAGCAGCTCGCAACTTCATGGATCTCCTGGCGGCATCGGGAGGCGATGGTGTAGGTTGATTCTAGCGGGATCACGCGAGCCTTCAGACCCGCACCCGATACCCATCCGGCTTTCTTCGCGAACAAGTCCTGAATCAGGTCAGCTGAGGAGCCGCAACCCGTTCCTTTCCGGCCGTGTTGGCAGCTGCGCTGCCTGCCCGCACCACCCGTCATGAACAGGTTTCCCTTGACCCCCAGACGATGTCTGTTGGCCTGCGGTGCAGCCCTCCCATGCCCTGCTTCTTTCAGATGTTCGCAAGCCGGAGATGGTCTCCGGTTTGAGGAACTGAAGGAACTTACATCATGACCAATATCGCAATTCTCACTGGGCGCATCGCACGCGATCCGGAAACCCGCGAGACCAAGGGCGGCACCAACGTTACCGGGATCACCGTCGTCACCGATCGCCCTGCGCGGGACAAGGACGGCAAGACCTACAAGGACGAGAACGGCTACACCGCCAAGGAAAGCGAGTTCCACCGGGTGACCTGCTTCAACGGCCTCGCCAAGACCGTCGGCCAGTACTGCTCCAAGGGCCAGCTGGTCAGCGTCCAGGGCCGCATCCACTACACCCAGTGGGAAGACAAGGACGGGGTCACACGCTACGGCACCGAGATCCTCGCCGACAAGGTCGACTTCCTCTCAAGGGGTAATGGCTCCGGCGAGAACGACGAGAACAAGGATGCTCCCGAAATCGACTGATCTCAGCCATCCAGCCTCCCAAGAAAGGGCTCTGTCCAAACCGGATAGGGCCCTTTCTCGTATTCATTATCAGTGGCTTTGAGCTGTGCCTGATGCGGAGGCTTGCTTTTGAAGTAGCCGCTTTATGGCTTCCTCTTCACCGAGTTTTCCAAGCTCAGTTGCAACTTTCGATAGGCCCCTCTTTGAGAAGGTCTCTAACCCCGTTCCAAGAATAACCTGGCCCAGTTCAATGGCAGCCTGTTTCTCGAGTTCTTTCTGACGTTGGTCGATTGCCAGCCTGTCGGCTTCCAGTTTCTGGAGTGCGGCTACAGCGCTTCGTTTCGATGGCATTGAGGATACTTCTTTCTTCCCCTCCGATGACCCTCTCCTCGGCTGATGTGTACTATCACCCGTCCTGTAGGAAAGCGATTTCCCCCTTGGTTTTCGCGAACACCTGAGATCGAACGGGAGGGGAGTCTGGCTCGCGGACTTTCAAGGATGATGGGCGTGCAGCCGGCGCGTCAAGGACGGCGGGGCCCCACCATTTTGCCGTCCCTTCGCTTCGCTGCGGTCCGACAAAATCGTTGCCCCCACCGCCGCTTGGCGGTCGCCCAGCCGGGCGATCCCTGACCCGCCAGCTACACCCCCATCTGCCTTCCTCTCATCGTCTTACCGACAGATATCAGGAGGATTTCATGACTGCACTTGCATCGATTCAATCAAACTCGAACAGCTACTTCGAAGCACTGGCCACTGCCGAACGGCGGGCCTTGCACAGCTTCTTCGACCAGCACGTCGTGGAAGATAATGACCTAGGATACTTCGCCCTGGACGAGGGTGACTACAACGCCTTGCCGGCGCATCTGGCCAGCCGGGTTGTGCACACGGTGCACGGCGCAATGCTCGACGAGTTCTGAACGACCGATGGGGCAGGAGCCGGTGACGGTTCCTGCCCCTTTTTTGTGTTCGCTGCTGGAAGAAGAGTAGAGTGATGAGGAGCGGGGCTGGTGACGCGCTCGGTCCCGCACCACCTGCGGCGGCGCTCCTGCGGGCGCGGCGTATTTGGTCCGGGCCCCGCATGCACTCCTGAGCGCCAACGGGTCGAAGCGGCGCGAGGCTGACGGGAGCGACAAACCCCGCTCCCTTATCTCGCACGCGCTTCTTTTGCCGTCAGCTTATCAGGGGTGCGTCTTGGTTGGGATGCTTGCTTCCGAACTGGCGCTTGCGGTTCGCTTCAGCGTCCCGGGCTGTTGCTTTCGCTCGATCGGCACGGATGCCAATGCCCGTTCAAAACCCATTCCCTGTCGTTTCTGGACTTAGACCTCGCAGTGGGAAAACGGTAGCACACCGTACGCATCGCTGATGCAGAAAGATATTGTTTACCAATATCTTGCTCGAATTTGACCCTCAAAAACGAGGAGCAGATCGATGAAACGAAATGGCCATGTGTTACCGCATAAATCAAGCTCGAATCATACGATTTCCGCAGTACCGCGTAAGCGCCAGGATAAGGGTGAGCAGAGCATCCAGAGTGTAAGACTCAACGGCAATATCGTCCGGCGCAGGCCTGGCAAACGGATGATTGAATATTGGGATAGCGATCTGCCCGGCTTCGGGCTGCGTGTGCATCCCTCCGGGCGCAGAACCTGGTTCGTGATGTTCCGCCAGCGCGGCAAGCAGCGCCGTGTCTCGCTTGGAACGTCAAAGCAGATTGCCGCAAATCAAGCGCGGCGACACGCGCGAGAAAAACTGGCGGAAGTGGCACTTGATGGACTGCCTTCGCGCAAGACCACGAAATCTCGCGTGAAGGAAACTCCGCTGATGCGGGACTATGCTGAGCGTTTTTGGGCTGACTATGCGCACCACTGGAAACCGACCACGCGCAAGCGGAACCGCACGGGGATCGATCGGGACATCCTCCCAACCTTCGGTGATCGCCGTGTCGACGAGATCACCAAGGCCGATATTTCGTTCTGGCGTGATGGCTTCGCCGGGCGCACAGGTGCCTTCAATCGCACCATCCCGATCCTTTCGGTGATGATGGGCTATGCCGAGAAGCTCGGACATCGCCGTAGTGGATCGAACCCTTGCAGAGGGACACCGCGCTACAAGCGAAAGCGGATGGAGCGCTTTCTTTCTGCCCGCGAATACGGCCAGCTCGCGACCGCATTGAACGACTTTGAGGTCGAACGTTCAGCTGTGGTCGCCGCGATACGCTTGCTGATCTACACGGGCGCGCGCTGCGGTGAGATCGAGAACCTTCGCTGGGAATGGGTGCAGGAGCCGCGCTTGATGCTTAATGACAGCAAGACCGGCGCTAAGATCGTCTACCTCAACAGGCAGGCTGTCGAAGTGATCGCATCAATCCCAGATCGCACGCCGACGGGGTTGGTTTTTCCATCGGTCCGCGATCGAGAGAAACCGATCAAGCTGGGCATGCATTGGCCGGAAATTCGCAATCGTGCCGCGCTGCCCGACGTCCGCCTACATGACCTACGACACAGCTTCGCTTCTACCGCCATCCGTGACAACATCTCGCTGATGGTGATCGGCAAGTTACTCGGGCACGCTCTGGCCGAGACGACTTCGCGCTATGCGCATTTGTCCGACGAGGTCATCGCCGATGCTGCCGATCGCGTCTCTGGGTCGATCGCCAATCTGATCGGAGTGAGCCAATGAACGCGCTGACCCTTCAGACCATCGTCACCGAAGAACTTGGCACGGCGCGTATCGGCGTGGTCGGCAAGACCAAAGGCGATAGCAAGCTGCGCCGAATAGTCTGGTCGAGACGATTGCCGGGATTCGGGACGCGGCAATACGCGAGTGGACGCACCATCTACATTGTCCAAGCGGCGATGCAGGGACGGACGCGAACCGTAACGATTGGCAACGCCAAGATACTGAGCGAAGCGCAGGCTATGGATGTTGCGCGGCGCGTACTTTTGCGCGCCCAAGTCGGTCAGAACCCTGCAGAAAAACGTAAGAAGCGCCGCAAGGTACCGCTCTATTCTGACTTTCTCGATACCTACTGGCGCAAAGTCTCGCCAAGCTGGAAGACATCAACGTTGCAAACGCATGGATTGTATCGGCAGAACTACCTCCAATCGGCCTTTGCGGGGATGTTCCTCGACGAGATCGAGCAGTCCCATGTGCAGGAGTGGTTCAACCGAATAACCGAAGTTGGAGGGCCTGGCGCGGCAAATCGGTCATGCGAGATTCTGCGCGCTATGATGAACAAAGCCGAAGAGTGGGGCATTAAGCCAGAGGGCTCGAACCCATGCACCTCAATCCGAATGAACAAGCGGCGCAAGTGCGAGCGGTTCCTCTCTGATCAGGAGTTTCGGCGCCTTGGCGCGGCGATAGACAAACACCGCAAATCGAGACCGGTTCATTGCGCGGCATTGCAGCTCTTGATCCTCACCGGATGTCGACGATCCGAAATCACTGGTCTCACTTGGGGCGAGGTTAAGAACCGCCGTTTACTCTTGACCGACAGCAAAACCGGGCCGCGCACCGTCTGGCTGGGTGAAGCCGCGTGGACCATCATCAAGTGCCTTCCTCGTCATAAACGCCACCCTGAAGTATTCTTCAACCCGAACACGCGGAAGAGCGTTGATCTGACCTGCATTTGGAGAGATGTCCGCCAAGAGGCAGGTCTTCATGGTGTGCGACTGCACGATCTTCGACATAGCTTCGCAAGCCACGCCGCCGCCCGTTCCGAAACGCTCCCGATGATTGGTAAGCTATTAGGTCATAGGCATGTGACCACCACGGCTCGCTACGCTCACCTGGATGATGAGCCAGTGATCGAAGCAGGTCAGCGGATCGGTGACCTGATCGAAGAAATGATGGTCGGCCGGTAGCCAGCTTTGAAGCGCTATTGAGCGAAACAGGAAATATATCTGCATCAAAGAGATTGATGCAGATATATTGACATTCCCATTGAGAATTGTATTTGAGCTGCATGAAGCGCGATAATGCATATGATTCGACTCGTCTTGTCGAGGTGGCCTCCATCTCGGCGGGCTATCCGTTTCGTGGCAAGATTGAGAAGCTCCCAGATGGCGAGTTCGCTGTGATTCAGATGCGTAACGCGAGTCCCGAAACGGGGATCGACTGGATTGCACTGACTCGCGTGGAGTTGCCTCGCGTCAGCGAAAAGGCCCTTTTGCAGCCGGGAGACATTATCCTCTCGACACGCGGGGGGCGGAACTATGCTTATTGTATTGGGCGCAAGCGAGGCCAGCTCGTTTGCTCGCCTCACTTCTTCGTCATTCGACTAATGCGAGACAATATCCTGCCAGAATTCCTCGCATGGCAAATGAACCAATTGCCAGCGCAGAACTACTTCGCGGCTGGAGCGACCGGAACGCACATCTTGAATTTGAAGCGTGCGGTGGTGGAGCGCCTTCCGATCAAACTTCCCTCATATCAACGCCAAACCAGCATAGTTGAAATGGCGAATGCGATGCGGGCCGAGCGTGAGGTCTATCAACAACTTATTCAAAATAGAACTAATGAGATGAATGCTATCGTGAGTGATATCTTTGGCAATTCGCCCCAAGAATCGGAGCAACCTCCCAAATGAGTGAACAAATCAAGCAAGATGAAGTGAACAAGGCTGTTTGGGCGGCTTGCGATACCTTTCGTGGAACGGTCGATGCAGGGGTCTATAAAGACTACGTTTTGACCATGCTCTTCCTGAAATACATCTCGGACGTATGGCAGGATCACTATGATGGGTATCAAGAGCAATATGGCGATGAGCCTGAGCTGATTGCCGAGCTGATGACCAATGAGCGTTTCGTTCTACCGCCATCCGCCAATTTTTACGCCTTGTTCGAAGCCCGGCATGAGCCGGGCAACGGAGAGCGCATTGATAAGGCGCTGCATGCCATCGAAGATGCTAATGTCGGCAAGCTGCGTGATGTCTTCCAGGATATCAGCTTCAACGCCAATAAACTTGGCGAGGAAAAGCAGAAGAACGACATTCTGCGGCATTTGCTTGAGGATTTTGCCAAACCTGAGTTGGACATGCGTCCTTCTCGCATTGGCAATCTCGACGTCATCGGTAACGCTTACGAATATCTCATCCGTCGCTTTGCCGCTGACTCCGGAAGGGGCGCAGGTGAGTTCTACACTCCGCCTGAAGTCTCTGAGCTGATGGCAGAGATCATGGATATGGCCGAAGGTGAGGAAGCCTGTGATCCCACCTGTGGTTCCGGCTCACTGCTGATGAAATGCGGTCGCCGCGTGCAGGCCAAGTTCGGCGGGTCCAAGAAATACGCGCTCTATGGGCAGGAATCGATTGGCAGCACATGGGCGCTCGCCAAGATGAACATGTTCCTGCACGGCGAGGACAATCACCGCATTGAATGGGGCGATACCATTCGCAACCCAAAGCTGCTGGATGGTGATGATCGTCTCAAGCACTTCGACGTCGTTGTCGCCAATCCCCCTTTCAGCTTGAAAAAGTGGGGGCATGACACTGCTGAGAATGACAGGTTTGCGCGCTTCCGGCGCGGCCTGCCTCCCAAGACCAAGGGTGACTACGCTTTCATCCTGCACATGATCGAAACTATGAAGCCGAAGACTGGGCGCATGGCGGTCGTCGCCCCGCATGGTGTGTTGTTCAGGGGGGCAAGCGAGGGCAAAGTCAGGCAGAAACTGATCGAAGAAAACCTGCTCGATGCTGTTATCGGTCTGCCTGAAAAGCTCTTCTACGGCACGGGCATTCCCGCTTGCATCCTGATTTTCCGCAAGAACAAGACGGATGACAACGTCCTGTTCATCGATGCGAGCCGTGAGTTCAAATCTGGCAAGAACCAGAACCAGCTCGAAGAGGAGCATCTGAAGAAGATCGTCGACACCTATCGTACGCGGGAGGCCGTCGACAAATACGCCTACCTCGCCAGCCCGGATGAGATCGCGGAGAACGACTACAACCTCAATATCCCTCGCTACGTCGATACGTTCGAGGAGGAGGAAGAAATCGATCTTGTCGCGGTCCGGGCGGAGCGGCTGAAGCTCAAGGCTGAGCTTGCTAAGCTGGAAGATAAGATGGACGGCTATCTCAAGGAGCTTGGCTACTGATGGCTGGCGAGCTTATCCTCTACACCACCGAAGACGGCGATCTTATCGTCCGCTTGCAGGAGCGCGACGGCAGCGTCTGGCTTACACAGGCGCAAATGTCTGAACTGTTTCAGACCACCGTTTCCAATATCAACAAACATATCAAAGCGATATTGGATGACGACGAGCAGGATGAGGCAACTATTGAGGATTACTCAATAGTTCAAACCGAGGGCAACCGCAGCGTCGAACGCCAGGTTGCTCATTATAGCCTCCCCATGATCCTCTCGGTTGGCTTCCGTGTTCGCTCCCCGCGCGGTGCGCAATTCCGCCGCTGGGCGTCAGAGACCTTGGCCGAGTACATGGTCAAGGGATTCGTCATGGATGACGAGCGCCTCAAGGAACCGGACAACGACTATTTCGAAGAACTGCTCGCCCGCATCCGCGACATCCGCGCGTCGGAAAAGCTGTTCTACAAGAAGGTGCTCGATATCTACGCGACCGCCGTGGACTATGACCCCAAGGCAGAGGCGAGCACGCAATTCTTCCAGACGGTGCAGAACAAGATGCACCACGCCGCCCATGGCCAGACGGCGGCGGAAACCAAGCTGGCGCGCGCCGACAGCGCCAAGCCGATGATGGGGTTGACCAGCTGGACCGGCGAGAAAAAGGGTCGCCTGCCCACAAAGCAGGATGCGCAGGTGGCGAAGAATTATCTTGAAGCGGACGAGATGGACACGCTCAACCGCATCACCGTTGCCTTCCTGGAATTTGCCGAGGCCATGGCGAAGAACCGCAAGCCGATGCACATGGCCGATTGGATTGCCAAGCTGGATGATTTCCTGAAACTGGGTGATCACGCGCTTTTAAGCGGTGCGGGCAAAGTTACTGCAAAGCGCGCGAGTAAGCATGTCGATTCCGAATATGACCGCTGGCACACCCGCGCGATCAACGCGCCGAGCGCGGTCGAGCAGCATTTCATTGAGGCGACCGCCAAGGTGAAAAAGCTCGCCGCTGACAAGCCCGCCAAGAGCAAGGATGGTGCGAAATGATTCCTGAGGGGTGGGAGCGCACGACAATCGGCGAACACGTACATGTGTTGACCGGTTTCGCGTTCAAGAGCAGCGATTACTCCGATGGCCCAGACGACATTCGTTTGCTGCGAGGAGACAATGTCGCTCAGCATCGCATCCGCTGGCGTGACGCCAAAAAATTGCCGCAAGAGAAGGCGCAAGGGCTTGATCGATTTGCATTGAAGCTGGGCGATTTTGTGATTGCATTGGACCGTACTTGGATTCCTGCTGGCGTGAAGATTGCAGAGGTCAACGAAGCAGACTTGCCCTGCCTACTCGTACAACGTGTCGCGCGGCTTCGGAGCAAGCCTAGCCTTGAGCAGTCCCTTATGAGGCAGTTTTTCGGGGGGCACGGATTCGAACAATATGTCAAATCTGTTCAGACCGAAACGGCTGTCCCACACATGAGCCCTAACGACCTACGTGACTTATCAATCCTGCTACCGCCTCTTCAGGAGCAGAAGCACATAGCCGAAACTTTGGAGATATGGGACCGCGCTATCGATAAGGTCGAGGCGCTGATCGCCAACGCCCGCGCGCAGAAGCAGGCGCTGATGCAGCAGTTGCTCCCGCAAGGCACTGCCCCACCCAGAAAACGCCTCCCCGGCTTTTCGGGGGAGTGGAAGGAGTATTCACTCGGCTCACTCGGTGAAACATACGGCGGTTTGACTGGCAAATCTAAGGAAGACTTTGGATCGGGAAGTCAGTTCATCACATACAAGAATGTATTCGAAAACGGCTTCATCGACCCGACCAATGTCGGCCGGGTAAAGGTCGAGCAAGGCGAACGACAGCATGCAATTCGCAAAGGTGACATCCTTTTTACAACGTCATCCGAGACGCCCGAAGAAGTCGGAATGAGCAGTGTCGTCACTCATGAAGCAGAAGCAACTTATCTGAACAGTTTCTGTTTTGGTTTTCGACCCGCCTCAGCTGACAAAATTCGACCGCTTTTTGCAGGCCACTTCTTCCGCAGCGCTCCGGTGAGGCGAAGGATTTCAGCTTTGGCTCAAGGCTCAACGCGCTACAACATCGCGAAATCGGCACTTTTGAAGCTGAAGTTTCATTTGCCAGATGCAGATGAGCAAGACGCTTTGGCCAATGTCTTAAGCGGTTGCGATACGGAGCTAAGCAAGCTGAAAGGGCAACTCGCTGTCCTCCGCCAGGAAAAGGCCGCGCTGATGCAGCAACTGCTGACCGGCAAACGCCGGGTCAAACTCCCGGAAAGCGAGGTGGCATGATGGCGCTAATGACGTTCGCAGAAGCAATCGAAGATTCCGAAAAGTACTCTAAGCGGCATTTGTTGCTCGGCAACGGCTTCAGCATCGCCTGTCGTGCTGACATTTTTCATTACGGGTCGCTTTTCGAACAGGCTGATTTCAGCCAGGTTCCCGAAGTCGAAGCTGTCTTCGCCGCACTCGGCACCCAAGATTTTGAGCAAGCAATCCGCTCACTGGAAAATGCGGCCAGAATCTTACCGCCCTATGTCGCACATGGTGAAGAGGCCATCGCCAAGATGCTCGAGCACGCAAATGCGCTGAAGGAGATTTTGGTCCAGACGATTGCAGGCAATCATCCTAACGTTCCGCCAGACATTCCTGATGCCAAATTTTGGTCTTGCCGTCGCTTCCTCTCGCATTTCCTCGCGGGGCCGAAAGCGGGGCAGGTCTTCACGCTCAACTATGACCTGCTGCTCTACTGGACGCTGATGCATGACGACATGCCGTTCGGCGATCCGATCAACCTGGCCAAGAACGATGGCTTCGGAAACGATGAGGACGATCCCGATGCGGACTACGTCGTCTGGCAGGGGGAGACCGGTGCACACGATGCGCGTGTGCACTTCCTCCACGGTGCGCTGCACCTCTTCGATTCAGGCGCCGAGCTGAAGAAATATACTTGGGTTCGAACGAACGTCCCGCTTGTCGATCAGGCCCGCGCAGCGATTGCTGTAGATGCGTACCCGCTCTTTGTCGCTGAAGGCACCAGCGCGAAGAAAAAGGCGAAGATCCGCCACAACGCTTACCTTTACCAAGGCTTCAAGCAGTTCACCGCCAACGTGAAGCAGGGCCAACATTGCATGTTCATATTCGGCCATTCGCTTGCGGCGAATGACGATCACATCCTTGTCAGGATTGGCCGAGGGCGCTTCAAAAAGCTTTACGTGGGCATCTTTGGCGATCCGCTTACCGATGACAATCAACGCATCATGGCGCGAGCCCAGGAATTGGCCGCTATGCGACCTGCGAACTGGCAGCTTGGTGTTGAATTTTACGATGCCGCTTCCGCCAGCGTCTGGGGAGATTGAGCATGAGCTGGAATGCACGACGTGAGGGCTGGACACCCCAAGCCGAGGACGCTCGCGAGGATGGGGACATCGATTATGCGCGGGTTATCCATTCAGCCTCATTCCGTCGCTTGCAGGGCAAGACCCAAATCCTCAATCTTGGCGATAGCGATTTCTATCGCACTCGCCTGACGCACTCATTGGAGGTGGCGCAGATCGCTGGCGGGCTTGCCAAGCAACTGGCTAAGAGCTTCCCCGAACACCCGGCGACGGCGCACCTGCCCGACCGAAGCATGATCCAGGCGATCGGCTGCACCCATGATTTGGGCCATCCGCCCTTCGGTCATGGCGGCGAAGTGGCGCTCAACTACTGCATGCGCTCGCATGGTGGCTTTGAAGGTAACGGCCAGACATTGCGCATCCTATCGCGGCTTGAGAGTTTTTCCGCCAATGCCGGAGCAAACCTTTCTCGCCGCACGCTGCTTGGCGTGCTGAAATACCCTGTCGCGTATTCTCAGGCTCGCAATCAGGCACTTTCTCCCGCGCTGATTAGCGGCCCGACGACGCTGCAGATCATTGATGGCAAGGCGAGCAAGCCACCCAAATGCTATCTCGACTGCGAGCGCGATATTGTCGATTGGATCATCCAACCTCTCACCGAATCAGAGCGCGAAGAGTTTCAGGCTTGCGATCCCAAGAATGGCAAACACCATGTGCCACGACATAAGTCGCTTGATTGCAGTATTATGGATGCCGCCGATGACATCGCCTACGGAGTGCATGATCTGGAAGATGCCATCGCTCTCAGTTTGATCGACAAAGTGACCCTCGCCAATGCCTTGCAGGATAAGTGTCCTTCGTTTCTCGACGCACTGAAAGAGAAATACCCTGAAGAGAGCGCGAATGATGTCTTTGGCCATTTCGTTGAGGGACTGTTTGACGGCAGCGGAACTCGCAAGCGCTTCATCAGCCGGTTGGTTCATCACTTCATCACGGCTGCAGTGTTTGTCGAGCATGAGGTCTTTGCTGACCCGCTTGTGCGTTACAGGGTGAAATTGCAGCAGCAGCAGAATGAGTTTTTGAGGGTGCTGAAAGACCTTGTGCAGGACGAGGTGATACTAAACCCTAGTGTTCAGCACCTGGAGTTTAAGGGGCAGACCATGGTGGTCTCGGTGTTTGAGGCACTTCAAGCTGACCCCAAGAGGCTCTTACCGCGAGATGCGTATGCGAAGTTCGCTGCAGCCAATGACGACCCAAGGATCATTTGTGATCACGTGGCAGGAATGACCGACACCTACCTTCTTCGAACCTACGAGCGGCTCTTCAGCCCTCGCATGGGCTCTGTCTTCGATAAGCTCTGACATGACCATCTCACCAAACACCGCCGAGCTTTACAGCTCCCACATACCCGCGCTTGCGACGCTGGTGTCGCTGGGCTGGGACTACATCTCGCCAGAGGATTGTCTCGCAGCGCGTGGCGGTAACCAAGGCGTGGTGCTGCGCGATGTCCTGATCGAGCAACTGCGAACGCGGACCTTCGACTACAAGGGCAAGACCTACCCGCTCTCCACCAACGCTATTGATCAGATTGTACGCGATCTCACTGCGCCTGCGCTCAATGAGGGGCTGATCACTGCGAACGAGAAGCTCTACAACGCCATCACTCTCGGCATTACTGTTACCGAATTCGTCGAGGGCAAAAAGCACAGTGTGACTGTGCCGATCATTGATTGGCAAAAGCCCCTCAAGAATAGCTTTGTCATAAGCGAGGAGATGGAAATCCTTGCCGTGCCGGGCACACATACGCGTCGCCCCGACATTGTTGGTTTCGTCAACGGCATCCCATTGTTGGTGATCGAAGCCAAGCGGCCCGATAGCGGTAATCCGAACAAGTCGATGGTGGATGAAGGCATCAGCCAGATGATCCGCAACCAGGGGCAAGAGGAAATTCCAAACCTATTTGCCTACGCCCAGCTCCTGATGTCGATAGGAATGACGGAGGGGCGCTACGGAACGACGAAAACGCCGCGCAAGTTCTGGTCACAATGGCGCGAGGAGGAGTATTCTGAAGACCATTTCATCACAATCAAGAACACCGCGCTTGAAACCGATCCGCGCGCCGCGCTCCTGAAAAATCAGGTACGCGAAGTGCGTGATCACTTCCAACACCAATGGAGCGAAGAACAAGCGGTCACTGAGCAGGATCGTTTGCTCGTGAGCCTCTGCACTCCCGAACGGTTGCTGGAGTTCGTGCGTTCTTATGTTCTTTTTGACCGCAAGGTTGATAAGATTGTGGCCCGCCATCAGCAGTTCTTCGGCATCCGTGCGCTGCTCGCTCAGATTAGCCAGGTAAAGCCAGATGGCGCTCGCGAAGGCGGAGTGGTTTGGCACACGACAGGTTCTGGCAAAAGCTTCACGATGGTGATGTTGTGCAAGGCACTCTTGATCCATGATCAGCTCAAAGCTTGCCGCCTCGTGGTAGTCACTGACCGCCGAGACCTTGAGAAGCAGCTCGCGGGCAACTTCCTAACAGGCGGAGCATTCGGTTCGGATATAGGCGCAAAAGATGCGGGTAAGGCGAAGGCTCAATCGGGACGTGATCTTGCAAAGCGTATCGGCAAAGGCACCGAGCGGATCATTTTCACTATCATCAATAAGTTCGGCAGTGCTGCGCGGCTACCCGAGTGCAAAAACGATAGCTCTGACATGATCGTCTTGGTCGATGAAGGACACCGGAGCCAAGGCGGCGAGAACCATGAGAGGATGCGCAAGGCGCTGCCCAATGCGGCGTATGTGGCATTCACTGGCACTCCGTTGCTCAAGGACGACAAAACCGCCAACAAGTTTGGCCGCATCGTCCACGCTTACACGATGAAGGATGCCGTCTCCGACGGGACGGTCACTCCCCTTCTCTATGAGGAGCGTAAGCCAATCCTCGACGTGAATGAGCGAGCAATCGACAATTGGTTCGAGAAGGTCACGGCTGGCTTGTCTGATGAGCAGAAAGGTGATCTCAAGAAAAAGTTCGGGACCAAGGGGGCAGTCTATGGGTCCGGCGATCGAATTGGTCTGATCGCTCTCGATATTGCAACCCATTTCAAAGAGAACTTCAAAGACCTTGACCTAGGACTCAAAGGACAATTGGCCACCGAGTCCAAGCGCTCGGCCATCCGATACAAGAGGGCTCTGGACGACACAGGTTTGGTCAGCAGCGCGATCATCATATCGCCGCCGGACACCCGCGAGGGACATTCGGAAGTTGACGAAGCAGAGCTGCCAGAGGTGCAGCAGTGGTGGAAAGGCAACGTGAAGGGCGACGCCGAGCATTACGAACGACAGGTTATCGAAGACTTCTCGACCGAGGGTCGTCCTGACATTTTGATCGTGGTCGACAAGTTGCTCACCGGCTTTGATGAACCGCGCAACGCCGTGCTCTATATCGACAAGAAACTTGAACAGCATAACCTCGTTCAAGCGATTGCTCGCGTGAACCGTCTTCACGAGCAAAAAAAGTACGGGCTGCTGATTGATTACAGAGGCATTCTTAAAGCCTTGGACACGGCGCTGACAGAATACCAAGACTTGGCGGAGCGCACACAAGGTGGCTTCGATGTCGATGATATCGACGAGCTCTATGCCAATGTGAGTACCGAATACAAAAGACTACCGAGCCTCCACGCCAATCTTTGGTCGATCTTCAAATCGGTCAAGAGTCGGACGGACACAGAGCAATACCGCCAACTTCTTGTTCCGAAGACAACCGAAGAAGATGATGGCCTGCCAATTGATCTCAACCAGAAAATTCGAGAAGACTTTTACGAGGCTTTGACCGCCTTTGGCATGTGTCTCAAAGTCGCGCTTGGCACCCGCTCATTCTTTGAAGACACTGCGATCACTGAGGCGCAAATTGCCGAGTACAAGCGTGACCTGAAGTTCTTCACAAACCTCCGCAGGATTGTGAAGCAGGATGCGCAAGAAACCATCGACTACAGCGCCTATGAGGATCAAATTCGAAGATTGGTGGATCGCTACGTCGTTGGCGCAGACATAGAAAACGAGGACGGCGTTCTAATCGTCAACGATCTCGGCAATCAGGTTCCGGAAGAGGAATGGTCTGATGAGAAAACACGCAACGAGACGGACATAATCAAGTCACGTGTGAGGAAAACAATCGAGCAAGAGCTCGCTGATGACCCTTACGCACAGCTCTTCTTTTCCGACCTATTGAAGCGCGCTATCGCCGAAGCGTCGGCGCTTTTTGACCACCCTTTCAAACAGTACGTGCTATTCAAAGACCTCGAAGAGAAGCTCGATGCTAAAGACGTGGGTGACCTTCCACCAAAGCTTCATGGGCGGCCCCATGCTTCCGCTTACTATGGCATTTTGCGTGTCGAGATGGGCGATGAGCTTGTGCGAGGCGAAGCAGCCAACGAGTTTGTAGCTGCCTCACTTGATATTGAGAAAACTGTCGAACGCGCTGTCGCAGAAAACTCTCTGAACCCCTCAAGCATTGAAGCTGCAATCCGCAAAGCAATCCTCCCTCGGCTGTTCAACTTAACCGGCCTGGAAAAAGCCAAGGCCATCACCGAAAGGGTCGTGGAAGTAACGCGGATCGGGCTAGTGCGCGAAAGTCAGAAATGAGCATCATTGTCCGCTATGGCCGAGACGAGGTGGCCTGCAACGTCACTCGCAATCCGTCTCTTTCTGACCGCATTCGGATCCACGTTCAGCCCAATGGCGACGTGGAGATTGAGGCGCCAGAGGACGAGCCCATCGCCAAAATTAGGGTCGCGGCTCAAAAGCGAGCAAGGTGGATGCACCGTCATCAAACGTCGGCGAAGGCGGCACGATCCTGCGTGGTACCGCGAGAGTTTGTAAGTGGCGAATCTCACTTTTACCTAGGCCGACGACACAAACTGATTGTGATCGAAGACTCCAAGAGTCCATCAGGTGTAAAGCTTCTAAGGGGGAGAATTCAGGTAACCCTTCCGGTTGCCGATCCAGCCGCGATCAAGCGTCGCCTTCGCTCTTGGTACGCGAAGCGAGCTACTGACTATCTGGGGCGCAAACTCGAAGAAACGGCGGACAGAATTTCGTGGGTGTCATCATCGCCCAAGTTTAAGCTCGTAAGAATGCAAACGCAGTGGGGAAGCTGTTCGCCGGAAGGCTCAATCCTCTTAAACCCAGCCCTCATAAGAGTGCCTCGGCATTGCATCGAATACGTCATTACCCATGAGCTTTGTCACCTTAGAGAACACAATCACAGCAAGCGGTTTTATCAGCTTCTCGACCGGAGTGTACCGAACTGGCGTTCGACAAAAGCGGAACTGGATGCGCTCGCCGAGTTAGTCTTGGCGGGCGAACTTTGACCCTACTTTTGATGCTCGATGGCATGGTTAGGGGCAACGCAGTTTGGCCAAAACAAATGGCTATTTGTTACCAAACTGATCTCTAGTGAGAACAAACTCGTGTTCTCGCCTCTTCCCCTCAAGCCCGGTTTGGGCTAGAAAATCCGCGTGAAACCAGTGCCTTTTCTGTAGTTGAACGGTCGGGGTGGTGGTTGATCAGACCATGCACATATGGGGAACAACTTCGGGCACACCGTACGCAGCGGGGCTGGCAAGTAAGATCATGAAGTTTAGCATGAATTTGGTCTTGTCCTCTTTTGTGCCAGTCGCGTGCCAGTGGCCTTCTTGACTGTGCCAGAGTGTGCCGAATTCACTTAGCATATTGAATTTCTGTCCTAATTTTCGGGTTTCCTACACCCTATTGCCCGTGCCAGAGTGGCACTCGCTTTTCCGAAGAGTGAACCAGGTTCTTTTTAGCAAAAGGAACTTGGATACATGCAAAGACATCATCGTTTTGTGACCTATGTCACGCCTCTCATTGCCGAGTGGATTAAAGCTCAGGCCGATGAGCGGCGGGTAAGTTCAAGCATCGTGATTGGCGATTGCATTTTTGATGCCTGGCAGCGTGACACGGAAGCCGATTTGAGGACGCCAGCGACCGATCCGGTTCGCCAGAACATCTTCATCACCGTAGCTTTGGATGCGCTGCTCACGCACCATTCTGTGCCCAATCTGCGCGAGCAGACGGTCGCAGCCTATCAGCGCCGGCTGGAGCGTTTGGGGCTCGTTGCGCCGCGCCCGCAAGGGGTCGGCGATGAAGCATAAACTCGTCAACTTCACTCGCGGAAGCCAGCTGCTCGGGCACTTTGGTTTCATGTTTGCAGCCGGGCTCAAGGGTCCGCTCATCATCACACTGCTGGTGATTCTAGGACTTGTCTATTGGGAAGTAACCAGCAGCCTCACTGACCACCAAACCTACCTTGTCTGGATGCACATCTACTCATCCTTTTATGAGTTTATGGAGTTCGATCCTGACAAGCTTGTGAACCTTACCTTGGCTGATGGAAGCATCGTCGCGTTCCCAATCAGCGTAGTCACAGAATACCCGCCCATGAAAGAGGCAATGACCGCATTTGAGGGGGCGGTTGAGGCTGCGCTTGTCACGTCGGCGTGGGGTCTTGTTCCTGCCTTCATTGCCTTTTGGTGGGTTGCTGAACACTTCGGTTGGCGGTCCAAGCAAAGGAAGCATGTGCGCGGCGCATCGCTTGCAAGCCTTGCTGAACTGGAAGGCGAAATCGACGATCACAATCGCCATGAACGCGCTCGCGAATATGGCAGCAATTTGGGATGGAGGTGGCGGCTTGCCGGCAGCAGCGCGCTCGCTTCAGCCGGTCTCTATAGCCCCGCGCACCTTGCAGGCGTAAGCTGGCCCTGGCGTAAAGAGCAAAGCCACACCATGCTGGTCGGCACGACAGGCACGGGCAAAACGGTCGCCCTTTTCGAGCTCCTTTCCGAAATCAGACAAAGAGGCGAACGTGCGGTCATTTTCGACCTGACCGGCGCCTTTATCGAAACCTTTTTCGATCCCGAACGCGATATCATTTTGAACCCATTGGATACACGCTGCCCAAGCTGGAGCGTCTTCGATGATTGCACATCGCGCGCGGAGTTTCATGCAGCAGCGGAGTCGCTTGTGCCCCATGATGGAGGCGGCTCGGAACAGTTTTGGGTGCTCGCTGCGCGCACCCTATTTGTTGAAACATGTATCAAGCTGAAAGAAGCAGGGCGCGGGACCAATGCCGCGCTTGCCGATGAATTGATGAATGCAGATCTCTCGGATCTGCACCGCCTGGTAGAGGACACAATGGCTGGACCGATCAGCACGCCGGCCGCTGCTCGCATGGCGGAATCGGTCCGCGCCGTCTTCAATGTGAACGCAAAAGCGATGCAAATGCTGCCTCAATCAGGGGACGCTTTTTCGGTGCGGCAGTGGGTGACTGGCGAAGTAAAACCGGGCTCCTTTCTGTTCCTATCCGCGCGCTATGTAGACATGAGCGTGCTCTCACAATTGCTGACGCTGTGGCTTGATACAGCGATCAACACGCTGATGACGGGTCGCCGGACGCGTGACCTGCAACTGTGGTTTCTGATTGATGAGCTCGGCGCGCTTCACCGCCTGCCGTCGCTCGAAAAAGGTCTGCAGACTGCGCGCAATTTTGGCGGTGCTATCGTGACGGGCGTCCATACCTTCGCGAAGCTCAAGGAGGTCTACGGCGAGCACATGGCAATGACCTTGTCCTCACTTGCCAGAACCAAACTGATCCTCGCCACTGCCGATCGCGAGACCGCCACATGGTGCTCCGACATTATCGGCCACCGCGAGGTTCGCGAGATGGAAGAAGGGTACAGCTATGGCTACAACAATGCGCGCGATGCGGTCAGTCTGACGCCGCGTCGGCAGGTGGTTCCGCTGCTTTTGCCTGATGAGTTTATGGGCCTTCCAAGCCTTGAGGGCTTCATCAAGTTCCCTGATGGTTTTCCGGCGGCGCCTGTCTCATTGCAACCCCGAGATTGGCCGCGCCGGGCCGAAGGTTTTATCCCGTACGAGGATGCCAAAGGACTAACGTCAACGGCAAAGGCTGAAACTCTCAAGGAAGGCGAGGAGACTTCCGAGGCTACGGCGAATAAGGGCGGAGAGGAAGGAGAAGACGGCGGCGATCCGCGCAAGATGAAGGAAGCCACGGATCGCAAGCGTGAGCCAGCGAAGCGTCCCAAAGCGCAGTCTCGCGCGCGTGACAAGAAGGTAAAGACTGACAAGCAAGAACGTTCGAAGTCTCGCTCTAAGACAACCCTCAAACAAGCTGTTGAAGCCCCGTTCAAAAGCGAAAGAGCGGCCTCTTTGGGCAAAGTACAAGGCGAGCTCCCGCTTAGGGAGCAGCAAGTCGATGAGCGTGTATCAGACGCTCTGAAGAAGGCTTCGCCTCGCACTGATCGGCCCGATCCTGACGCCGCGCAGCGTGAAGGTAAGCAACGCGCCAAGACGGATAAGACGCTTCAAGAAGAGCAGCAGCGCTCGCTCCTGGGCGGCGCGGCACGCGAAGACTATGACCACGATCTCGGCGACTTCGACGCTGAGATGTGATTACCATCATCGGGGAGGACTGAGGGGCTTGAGTTGTGTGAGGCCTGCCCATGCTCTCCGTTGCCAATGTCCGCTCGTCCTCCGCAGCGGCCAACTACTTCGCATCCGACAATTATTACGCTAAAGCTGATGCTGATCGCTCAGGCGAATGGCTCGGTGAAGGCGCAAAGCGGCTTGGTCTAGAGGGGAAGGTAGACGCCAAAGCCTTCGACGCTTTGTTGCGCGGTGAGCTCCCCGATGGAACGCAAGTTGGCAACCTTGGGCAGGCCCATAGGCCGGGCACCGACCTTACATTCTCTGTTCCCAAGAGCTGGTCGCTTCTTGCCCTTGTGGGCAAAGATGAGCGCATCCTCAGCGCTTATCGTGAGGCGGTTGTCGAAGCGCTTCAATGGGCGGAAAAGAACGCTTCCGAAACCCGCATCATGGCGCAGGGCAAGGTTCAGACCCAAAAGACAGGCAATCTGGCGATTGGGCTTTTCAAGCACGACACCAATCGCAATCAGGAACCCAATCTCCATTTCCACGCCGTGATCGCCAATGTGACACAAGGCAAGGATGGTAAGTGGCGGACGCTCAAGAATGATCGTCTATGGCAGCTCAACACCACGCTCAACTCCATCGCGATGGCGCGCTTCCGAATGGAAATCGAGAAGCTTGGCTATGAAACCGGACCAACTCTCAAACATGGCAATTTCGAAGCGCGCGGGATTTCGCGCGAGGATGTCATGGCCTTCTCTTCGCGGCGCCAAGAAGTGCTTGCAGCGAGGCAAGGTCCAGGCCTTGAAGCTGGGCGGATCGCTGCACTTGATACCCGCTCTGCCAAAGCGCCGATCGAGGATCGCGATACGCTTGGAGGCATGTGGCAGGAAACCGCGCAGTCCATTGGTCTCGATTTAAATCCCATGGTCGAGCGTGCGCGTTTGCGCTCAGCCATGCCTGAAAAGCCCAATTCGGGTTTCGCGACACTGGTGGAACGGGGCCGAGCTTTGCTTGCCAAGTTTGCGAGCCATGTTCGAGGGGCATCAGAAGATCCGTTGGTGCCGGCCTCGGTGCTTAAACAGGACAAGCAAACGATCGCGGCCGCGCAGGCGGTTGCCTCGGCTGTGCGGCATTTATCGCAGCGCGAGGCCGCTTTTGAACGCGAAGCGCTCTACAAGGCAGCTTTGGATTTTGGTCTGCCAACGACCATCGGTGAGATCGAAACGAGAACCCGCGCCTTGGTCAATTCTGGTCATCTTGTAGCGGGACGCGGCGAGCATAAGGGCTGGCTCGCATCGCGAGAAGCGATTGAAACCGAAGAGCGCATCATCGCCGCAGTTCAGGCGGGAAAAGGAGAATCCGCGTCGGATCTCAACGCTGAAGAGGCCGAAACTCGTGTGCAGGCCTCAGCCGAGATCGGGCACGGCTTTAGACTGAATGAGGGTCAACTCTCGGCTGCGCGTCTCATCCTTGCTTCATCGGATCGAACCGTTGCAGTTCAAGGCGTAGCAGGTGCTGGCAAAAGCAGCGTGCTTGGGCCGGTCGCCAAAGTACTGGGGGAAGAGGGACGGCCTGTCATCGGCCTCGCTATCCAGAATACACTCGTCCAAATGCTGGAATCCGATACGGGGATTGAATCGCAAACGCTGGCCCGCTTTCTGGGGGGCTGGAAGTCGCTGCTTGATGATCCATCCAATCGCAGCCTCAAGGCCGAAGCAAAGCAGGCGCTCGGAGGGAGCGTGCTCATTCTCGACGAGGCATCCATGGTCGCCAACAGCGACAAGGAGAAGCTCGTTGCGCTAGCAAATCTAGCCGGCGTCCATCGCTTGGTGCTTATGGGCGACCGCAAACAGCTTGGCGCTGTCGATGCCGGCAAGCCCTTTGCACTTCTGCAAAAGGCCGGGATTGCGCAGGCACACATGAACACCAATCTGCGCGCGCGTAATCCTGTTGTTCGCGAAGCCCAAGCCGCTGCGCAGAAAGGTGATGTTCGAACTGCGCTTGCCAAGCTCAAACGTCATACTATTGAGGCCAAAGGCGATGGTGCGATTGTGGCAGCCGAGCAGTGGCTTTCGTTAAAGCCAGAAGATCGAGAGCGCACATCAATCTATGCCTCGGGCCGAAGGATCCGCTCAACTGTCAACCACGCGGTGCAAACGGGCCTTCTTGCCAGCGGGCAGATCGGGCCGGAGAAAGCTGAGCTGGCTGTACTGGAGCGCGTGCACAACACTTATGAAGAACTGCGCCATGTTGCGGCCTATCGGACCGGCCGCATTCTTGAGGTTTCAAAGAGACAAAAGACGCTTGGCCTTATGCCGGGACAATACAGGATCTTAGGCAGGGATACGAAACGCGAAAGGGTCGCTTTGGAGAGCGCCCGCGGAAAAAAGTTCAGCTTCGATCCTTCGCGGATTAGGGCCGACAAGGCCAATGACACTCTGGCTCTATTCAACGACCGACAGCTCGAAATCCATCGTGGCGACAAAATTCGCTGGACGCGCAATGATCACAAACGCGGACTATTCAACGCTGACCGGGCGAAGGTCATTGCCATCGATAAGCGTAAGGTCACGGTCGAGACCACCAAGGGTGAGCAAGTGACGCTTGGTAAAGACGATCCTATGCTGAAACGCATTGATCTCGCCTATGCGCTGAACGCTCATATGGCGCAGGGGCTCACGTCAGATCGCGGAATTGCAGTCATGGATAGCCGCGAACGCAATCTCTCGAACCAGAAGACGTTCCTCGTAACGGTGACCAGGCTCCGCGGTCACCTGACTTTGGTCTTGGACAATACTCAGAGAATGACTGCGGCTGTTGCTCATAACAGGGGAGAGAAAACCTCTGCGCTGGAGGTTACATCGCGTTTGCGAGCAGCTGCAGCCACGGGCGGGGATGCCCCGCGGCAGGCTGCAAGCGAGAAAAATGCAGGTCAGGAATTGGAGCGCATCAAGAGCAAAACGCTAGATCGGGGGATATAGTGCGGGCTTTGCGCCTATATCGGACATTGACGCATCATCGTCGCTTTCTCGAAAACGGACATCAGAGCAACTAGCGATTGGTAGTGAATGGATCGCTTCAGAATTGCTCATCTTCCGCAGTGAACCAACGATGCACGGGCACTGTTTTGGACACATACGCGGCAAAATGTTGGACGGATCAAATTGGTGTCGTCTCATACGCCGTCGCGTTGGATAGCAGGTTTGTGACTGCGAAAGGACCTATTCCCGTCGCGAGAAAACCTCCAACACATGGCTCGGCGAGCGACATCCAGGTATCGCGACCACGTTTTCACCTTGCGCGAGCACCCAATCTAACGCCTGACCAAGAGAGTACCCTTCTCCGGCTGCCATCTGCAAATTGGATTCATCATCCCAGGGATCTGTCGCCGCAGGAGGCTGGGCGAAGGCTGTCATCGAAGTCCTAAAATCGTCGGCCCGGAAAGGCTTTGAACCTGTCAGGATGCCACGTCCCAACGGCGAATATGCCATAAACGCTGCGCTTCTGGCTGTCGCAGCCTCGCATTCAGCATCTTTAGCGCCAGTAACCAGTGAGAGTTCGTTCTGTACGACGGACAGGGGAACGCCCATCGGCAGCCTAGAAATTTCGCCAGCGGAGACGTTGGAGATGCCGAACTCTCCCACCTTGCCCGCAGCTATCAAGTCAACAATGCACTCTTGCACTTCGTCAATTGCTGTGTCCGGATCGACACGGTGCTGTATGAGGACGTCAATGCGATCACGCTTCAGCCGGCGGAGAGAGGCTTCGACGGACAGACGGACGGTTTTGGGACGGCTATCATGGTAAAGTTTGCCAGCTGAATCGGCGTATAGACCAAACTTTGTGACGATGGTCGCATCGTGATGGCCGCCTAGCACATGGCCCAACAAAAGTTCGTTCTCGCCGTTACCGTAAAGGGGAGCTGTATCGAATAGTGTTACGTCCTGATCCAAAGCTGCATGTAGCGTTGCGATTGCTTGCTTGCGGCTAATGGCACCATAGATGCCGGTCAAAGCCATACAGCCAAGGCCAATGCGTCTTGCCCCAGCAAGTTTGATTGCCTGATTCTCGGCAATTCTTATGGGATTAAGCTGTTCGGCTGCCATATCTGGCCTAACTTCGATTACTCTCGAACTCTGCAATGGCGAATGCCAAGGCGGCATCAGTCTCACCGTGCCGAAGAAGGTGACGGTCCGACATGAATTTGTCGACTACGTGAGTCACTTCATCTGCTGCTCTTGTGCGAAAAATCGCATCGTCATCACGCCCTTCACCGAGCTCAATCAATGGGTCGAGCACAGTAAGAAATACAAGATCATATTCGGGAGCCCAAGCTTCGCAGATCTTTTCCAGTGCGCAAATACGCGCGTTTGTGACCGACCGTGAGGTGTGTATCAGCGCGGCCCGAAGGTATCCAAGCGCGTCCGCTACGGGGCGGTCCACAAGGATCACATCGGCTGACAAAGAGGCCTCCGTTTCCAATTCAATGGCCCTGGCCATGAGCCACGCAGTGCTTTCGAACGTATGATCGGCAAGTATCGGAAAGCCTTTTTCCCGTGCATTGACGGCGCTGTCGTGGACGTAGGCCGCACTTACTCCGCTCTGCTCGAAGCGATGCTTCAGCTCCGTCAGGAACGTCGTCTTGCCGGTTGAATGAGTGCCTGCGACAGCAATACGGAATGGGTATCGGTTCACAGCAGCGATCCTTGGGCGCTACCAAGTATATCGGCATCGGCGAGTATCGTGCGCTGATCGATTTCTGTGCGATCACGGAGTAAATGATTGAGAAGTAGCGCTGAAAGTACGGCATCGAAGGGGGCAGAATGGGCTGTTCCTCCAGCAATTCCTTTGGCTTTGGAGCTGAGACCAAGTTCAGATCCGAGGTGTTCGAGACCGTGCCTTTGTTGGCCTGGAAGGAGGCGGCGCGCAATTTTTAATGTGTCATAGGCTGCTGCTGGCTCCCACCCTTCAAGCACTGGACCAAGGATATCGATTTCGATTTTGACGTTGTGCCCAACGATGGGCTTGTCTTCGAGCCAAAGGAGAACATCTTCAACTACGTCTTCGAGTTCGGGAGCATCGACCACATCGTTGTCCCAGATCCCATGTATCCGAGCTGCTATGGGGGAAATTCCATTCTTCGGCTTGAAGCGCCAATGCTTGCTGCGCCCTGTCAAATCCAAGCCCTTCATCTCGGCAATCGCCAACTCGACAATTTCTGGAGGCGATTTGCCGCTGCCCTCAACATCGACAGCCCACATTCTATCGATCAATTCCACCCCTCCTCTGCGCGGCCGTGGCGCTCCGGCAGATGCGGCAAAGCTCGATCATGCACTTGGAAGCCCAACACATGCTGTAAGAAATAGCGCTGTTGCTCGGTGCTGTCTTCTACGATTACCTTGCCGGCACTGACTTCTATACGGCTAGGGTCTAGTCCCACAGTCTCGGCAAGCGACGAGAGCTTAGCACGTGAAGGCGCTTGGTGGCTGGTGCCGCAGATCCGAACCTGATTGGGCGGACATATGTCGCAAATATTCCTGATGCCGAAATGGCCATTGTAATCTGCTTCGGCGTAAGCGAACGCGATGCCGCATGAGGTTTTACGAAATATCGGTACGCCATTGTATCGACGCAGGATATTCTGCTCGACCTTGCGCGGGAGGATTTTTCTCCTGTGCACATCGCCATACAAGTCCTCGACGCCCGATGACCGAAAATGAGCGCGGATTTGCTCGCGGTGGAACAGTCCGGTGAAAACTGTCGCGTCAGCATAGTGAGAGAGCGCACTGGCTCGGTCTATGCATTCGTCGGTATCGTTCACACCAGCGATGATCGGACGCCAATACATGATTTTTCTCGTCCGTCTGGCCCGGTCGGCCAGCACTTCGAGTGACCTTTCCGCGATCGCGCTGTCTATAGGTTCGAGCCGAGCATCTGTTATGCCAGACCAAGTAACCAGCACCGAGACCTTGAGATGCCGCAACTGTTCAAGGCGCTCAATATCATCCCGCAGGACCTTCCAACGGGTTATGATAAGAACGTGATTTGTGAGACCATGAGCATCCAGTAGTTCGAGTGAATGCGCCATGTGCTCCTTCACCAGGGGCAGAAAAGGATCTGTTGCGCGATTGAAGATCTGGATCGGTGTGACATGAGGCACAAATGCCCAATGTGCCATCAATTCCGCAACCGCACGTTCATCGTCTACTACAAGATGAGGGCGTTTCATTGCGAAATTGTCGAACATGTGGCGGACGCAGTAGCCACAGTCTAGCGGACAACCCACTACATGGTTCAGGCTGAGGCCGGATTTTCGGTATTCGACGACATTTCCGAGGCTAGTGGGTAGATCTGTTGGCACTGTTCTCAGACGCTTCTCGCGCTCAAGTTCGCTGACATTTTCCATTCAAGATTCCTAGGTTTGTTTTTTTGCCCGTAGAGGCGCGGCAAACTCCGACCATATAATAGGAACTAAGAATAGTTCGCACGTGGCACAATACCGAGAAAGCGGACAAGGCTCTCGGGGGCCACAATATTCAATCCTGTTCCAAGCTCGCGCTCGCCGGATACTACAAGACGGCTGAAGATATGCATTTTCTCAGCATCCATCACGATGCCACCCCAAACCGCGTCTTGAATATAACGCGCCACAAAACCTGCCAACACGTCAGCAATTTGAATGCCGATGGACTCGTGTGAGTTAAGGAACTTCAGACTCGCGGACGATGAGAACTCAAAATCCGCGGTCTTCAACGGTATCGTCATGTCATGAGCGGTGACCCCCTCCATCAATCCTTTATTTTGGCGCAGAATATCGCCAAATTGTAGTTGCTCATCATGGAAGAGCGTCACGCCTGAGATCTGTTTCCCGAGATAGCGGTTAATACGGGCGTAAATGTGGGTGAAGGAAGTCAGGTTCGGCAGAAGCCAGACCAGTTTGCCATTGGGGTTGGGATCAGGGATCGGCAAAGCCCGCTGCACTGCCTTAAACTTGGGCAATTTACGGTAATCCTTGAGGCTATCGCGAGTGAAGCGAACAAATGCATCCGCCACGTCTGTCGGTAAGGAGCGGCTTGTCTCCGCCCAGCGAATGAGCTGCTTATGAAAATCGCGGACAGAGGAATGCTCTCGGCTCCGGCAGCACTCGATGAATGCGTGGGACAGTTTTGCAGGTGCATACATCGCCATGTGATCGGCCAGTATCCCCTTGATCCAGAGGGTCTGCGGCTGGGTGTCGCACTCCCCCACATAAGGCAGAACGATTCTGTCTATGATGTTTGTGACTATGAAATAATGCTTGTCTACCGCCTCGACAAAAATCGGACAGCCCGATGCATCAATTAGATCGATGAGGTCGCTGGTAAATCGAGGTCGCTTGTATGCTTGCCCCGACTTAACCTCTGGAGATCGGATGTGATGAGTTTCCTTGAGGGCCAAGAATCGCGCTTCGAAAGTCTCATCGAGGTCGCAACCTATGGCGGCCAGCGTGAACATTCGTTGCTCTTTGAAGTAGCCCTCCATCTTAGCAGTGGTGAGATCACCGGTATTTCCGCTTTCGTCGAGATAAAATGCCTTGGGAGAGGTGACGTGGTCGCCTGATCGAGCTGGTGTGTGCCCCAAGGGAATGGATCCTCCTAATGTCTGGACCGCTCAGACGTAGAACTTGAAAGGTTGCTTTTCTTCGCCCTTCGCAGATCCCATCGTCAATACGTCTCCCACCATTTTGGCAAACCGCACGGTCACAGGTAGCCCATCATTGAAGTTGCAGGAGTTATAGTTGATCTTGGTGAGCCCCATGATGTCCCTGAGGACGATGGATATATGAGGCTTTTCATTCTTGCTACGAAGCACGGTGATGTGCAGTGGGTTCGGTGTTTCGGGACCAATGTACGTGTCGAGCTGCGGAACATAACCTGTGGACCAAAGATAGGCTGTTTGGTCGTCGAGGTGCAGCGCGGTCCCGCGCAGGACTGGATAGTCGCCATCACGGAACAGCTTCGTCTCGCCACTGGTCGGGCGGATACGGACTCCGATAATGTTTGTTTCTTTCGGTGCCGCGGCAACAAAGCCCGCCCATTCCTCATCGTTGAACGTTGTCTGGCCATGAATGAACAGTTCGGCAGGCGGCCTACCATGCGTCTCAACATAGGTCTCCAGAACCAGCTTGATGAGATCGCGCGCTGCTCGCGCCTTGAGATGGAATTCATAGTCTCCAGTCTTCCACGGGCCATTGGCGCCGCGAAAAACGACGCCGTCTCCTTCGTTTAGGAACATCTGGGCTGCGCAGCAGGAATGTCCATTCGGATCATCCGGCAAGCTCTTGAATACCATCCCGATGTAGCAAACGCCGGGCCGCACTTCGGCGAGCCGCCAGGGCGGTTTGGGCTGCGTCTTGTAATAGAGACCAGTTGCCAGGTTCCACGCCGTGGTCGCCGCATCTTGCGTTTTGCGCAGCGGGTAACCGGCCTTATTCAAGAAGGCGTCCGGCGCCAAGGTCGTCTCCCGGATCATCTGGGTCGGGGCCAAGCGCAGGAACTCAGCTTTGATGCGACGGTGGAAATCGGGCACATCCTCGAAGATTTTCTCGTCGCTTTGATCCACTAGCCCGGTCGTCGACAAGAGCGGGATCTCGGCCTTGGCCCTCTGCTTCTTGCCGAAGTCGCCCTTCTCCAGATTCAGTCCCGTCCTCCGGGATTCTGGACGACAGCGGTCATAGATGATTTCAGGAAGCACGAGGATCCAGACATCCACCGCTCGCTCTTCGTTGCGGAGATACTTCTGTACGCGGTCGATGTAGAGCTGTGCGACTTTGTCGACAGCTTCATGCAAATTTAAAATGCGCGTTGCTCTGTCGATATCGTCAGGCGGGATAGACAGCGTACTGCACTCATCGGGCTCGAAGGTGATGCCGTACGCCTCTTCAAGCCCGGGAAAATTGGCCAGGTGAAGCCGATCGGTTTTTTCACCTTTGCCGGGTGGTGGAACCTCGACCTTGTCCAAGAGTCGTCTGGCCCAAGTCCGGAAATGGGCAATACCATCAACGGTCCCGACCACACCGACCCTGATTTCGCGTGACTTTTTGCCCTTCGCGTAGGGACCATACAGAAACAGCCCGTCTTTGGGATGCGCGCTACGCTGCGCAAAAGCGAATTCGAGATCGGGCTCACCAATATGCTCTATGTTGAGCGAGGTTTCCGGAAACTTCACGCCTCTTCCTCTAGCGCAGATTCTGGCCGACCAAGTGTGCTGACATCGGGCTCTTCGGCATCTGCGTCGAGCTCATCGGGCAGCTCGGTACTGACCGGCGAATTGAACAGTATCGGGGTCGCGTCGAGCACGACGGCACTTGTGCTCGAAACAGCCAGCCTTAAGTAAGCAGTCTCACCCGACAGCAGTTCAAGAAAGGCCAGCATACGGCCATGCCACTGCTTGTTGCGCCATCCCTTGCAGTTCGATCTGCGCAGCCGGTGCATCTTTCTGTGATCGTCGATCGCCTCCCCGTCTTCGGTGCCGTTATCGACCGCGAACAATACCCGCGATTTGAGTTTGAAATGCCAGAACGGCCACAGGAACGGCATTCCCGTCACGCCATATTGCCAGATATGGCCGCGCGCCACGTTGCGCAGCATGGAAGAACGATGCGATCCCTGCCGCCCCCACGGAATCTTTTTTCCTCTCGGGGCCAGTTCCGGAGAGGGATGAAAGCCAGTGGCGTTGGAATAGGCATGCGGCGCAAATCCGCGTTCTTTGCAAAAGGCTTCCCAAGCTTCTCGGAACATGCGGACCATCATGTTCGACGCCGGTTGCCGCTCCAGATCGAGCGCCGGCCAGCCGCTTTCGGCAAATTCCAGCGTGTCCAGCTCTTCCGCCAGTGCAAATCGGCCGACGTCCATCAGCCACTCGTCGATATCGCATTGTTCTGCAAAGGTGATCAGACCGCGTCCATGGGGAACAGCAGGAAATGGTAGGGTCGCCGCCGCGCGCCTGGCCCGGTCCTCATCACCAACTCCCACATTTTCGAAATAATGGATGGAATCCGGGGCTTCCAAGACACGCAGCCAGTTGGAGGTAAGACGCTCTGGCTCATTGACTAATGCAATGCTTCCTCGCCGCCGGAACAAATCCCAGTTTGGATCGATCGCTGCGCCGCTGGCTGGTTTGGGTACTTTTTGGCGCTGCAAGGATTCCAGCAGCGCTGTCAGACCCTCTCCCCATCCGCGGACAAAATCGACCGCGATAGCATCACCAATGCCCTTGATCTTTTTGCCCGACTGGAGACGCAGAGGTATGATGAAACGGTCGTCTTCCAGCTCCTTTGCAACCTCGAGAGCGATATCGATATTGTCTTGCACCTGGCGATTATTGCGCGCGTCCTCGGTCATCACAAGCAGCGCCTTGGCTGTGCGGTGCTGCAATATCAAATCCTCGACCCGACGCCACCGATCGCCCGGCTCCAACGTCAAAATATCCGCATAGACGCTGTATCCCGCCGCCTCCAGCTTGGGTGCCAGCCAGAGCGCAAACTCGTCGTCTCCCGGCGTGGTCTTGATCAGAAAGATCATATCCCGCTCGACATCGAGCGTATCCTTCTCGGTAGAGTTGGCATCGCCGGATTTCGGTTTAAAGATTCGCTCGAAGACTTCGGGAATGGTGTCTCTTGTCGCCTGGGCTTCCATGAAGGCCTCGGCGATCACTTTTTTCAGTATCCCGGTGGACGGAGCCCACAGCTTTGAATGGGCTTTCTCGATCTCAGGGTGTTTGCGTAGCAGGGCATTCAGATCGTCGGGTCCGAAAATATCGCCTGTGTTCTGGAGGCTTGGGCCTATGGTATCTCTCAGCTCGGATTTGTTATGGGGAGTGAGCGCGGCCGATGTGACCAGAATATACCTATGGGGGGCTAGGCGGTCGATCGTCTCCCGTTCGGCAGCCATCTTCGACTTCAATTTCGAAGGGCCGGATCGGTGATAGTGCTTCGCCTGCAAAATGGTCGAGTCACCGCCTGTACAATGGCGGCCATCCATGCCGCTATCTGGGCCTTCCGCGAATGCCTCGAAACGTATTTTGAGCTCAGCACCCACCAGTTCGCGGGCGAGCTCTTCAAACTCAGTTGGTGACAATGAGGCGAAATCATAGCTCATCACCGCAGTTGGTTGAAAATCGCCACCACCGTCAAGGAGATAAAGCTGATCCTGGTCATTACTCCGGTTATAAAATCATCTAGAGTTCGCTGCGCGCCCCTTTTTGGGCACTCAGCCGTAGTTTGAACATCAAACCTCCTGTATCAACCAAAAAAGTACCTGTGGTTATTTTCAGCTTCGATGTAGGCTTTCGAGTTCTATTCTTATGTTTCGATTATGACTTGCAGTTCATCATCTGCGCTCGCACTGAATGCGGGGGACATTCCCAGTTTGACCGCTTTTTTCGAGGGCGAAGTGGGGACATCTGCTACTTATAGGCTGTGGCAAGAATGCGGACTGACCGATTGCAGACCAAACAGCTGACTTTCTATCGACTGCGTATTGCCCTTTGCTTTGGCCTGCTAAGGGATCATTGGATGCATCTAATTCTGTCCGAAATGTGCATACATTTTTCGGACAGATTGTATCGACAATGTCCGAAATTGTGCTACATATTTCGGACATGAATGCTGATGTCTCACCTTTGAAAGCGCAGATTCTCGAGCGCATCGCAACCCAGCCGGGGAACGCGGTCTGGACGCCATCTGACTTCCTCGAGCTCGCTAACCGTGATGCAATCGACAAAAGCCTTCAGCGGCTGGTGAACGCTGGAGAGCTGCGCAGGATCGACCGGGGATTGTACGATCGGCCGAAAATTAACAGTCTTACCAAAGAAAAGAGTGCGCCCGATCCTCGACAAGTTGTCGAGGCAGTGGCGCGTCGAGACCAAATACGCGTGCTCGTCGATGGAATGACAGCAGCAAACGATCTTGGTCTAACCAATGCAGTGCCGGCGAAAATTGTCGTACACAGCGAGGCAAGGTCCAAGACGATCAAGCTCGGCAACCTCACCATCGTGTTCAAACAGACAGCCGCCAGCAAACTCTACTGGGCTGGCCGCCCAGCGATGCGGATTGTCCAAGCCTTGCACTGGCTTCGCGACACGATGCTGGGTGATGATGTCAAAAACTGGCGCGAGAGAGTGACCAGTATTCTCACGGATCCCGTTCATGGGAAGAAACTGCGAGCCGACCTGGCAGATGGCTTCGCTACTCTACCCGCCTGGATGCAGGACTTTTTGCGTCCATTGCTGCACGATCAGGCACCACTATCGTGAACTCTGCTTTCGATGAAATTCTGCGTGCCGATGCAGAAACGCGCAACGGGCTATATGCAACAACGGCCCAGAGGCTTGGTACGACGCCGCAAAACGTCGAGAAAGACCTCTGGGTTTGCTGGGCACTTGACGCACTATTCAACGGACTTGGCGAAGAGCCTCGACTACTATTCAAAGGCGGCACTTCTCTGTCCAAGGCATTCGGTCTGATCGAGCGCTTTTCTGAAGACATCGATGTGACTGTCTTCCGCGATGATCTGGGCCATCCAGCGTCAGTTGAAGAACTCGAAGCGTTGAGTGGTAACAAACGCAAAGCCGCGCTCGACCAAATGCGTGAGGCCTGCGAAGCCTATATCAACGGGCCATTATTGGAACGCCTTGAGGCACTTTGCGCCGAAACCGTTACTAGAACAGGGATCGAGAAAGCTGCGCTACGGGTGGAACCTGATACTCGCGATCGACAAACCCTCTTGTTGATCTATCCCAGTGCGACGCCCACCGATGACTACATCGCGAAGTCGGTGAAGATCGAATCAGGGGCAAAGTCAGCCCTCGATCCCAATTCGCTACAAACCCTCACACCTTATGTCGATGCCGATGTTCCGGACATCGATCTCTCCGTACCGAACGTGACCGTAGTCGATGCCGGGCGTACGTTCTGGGACAAGGTGGTCATCCTTCACGGTCTGCGGCGCTGGTATGAGAACCGGGGGCAATTGCGGGGTAATGGGCAACGTGTCTCACGCCACTATTACGATGTGTTTCGTTTGCTCCAGTCCGACGCAGGCCTAGCAGCGCTGAAAGACCCGGCTCTTGGTAAAGACTGTGTCGCTCACGCCCGCATGTTCTTCAATCGACCGCCATTCGATCTAGCCTCGGCCCGCCCGCCAACCTTCGCCTTGTGTCCCGAGGAAGGAATGATTGATGATCTGCGGCAGGATTATCAGGCAATGAGTGTCATGATTTTCGGTGATGCGCCTGCATTCGACGAAGTTATTGAAGCCGTCGCCGACTTGCAAAACCGTTTGAACGGGCGAACATGACAGGCTTCCTAGACCGCCTGTTCGGAAAACGCTCGCCTGAGCGCAAAGGGCGAAGCAAGCGCTCAGGTGCAAGGCTCGATATCGACGAATACAGCCACGGTCTTGTCAGCATCGCACAACTCGACTTCATAGGTCATCATGCCAAGTCACCCAACGGAAGTTACCGGCTGATCTGGGCCGACAGAACACCTGACGGCTCGCGAGGTGGGAACCGAGAAAGCGGGCACGGTTCGTGGTCACTGCTTCTTCACGATCAGATCGTGACATCTGGCAAACTTGAGCGACCGCAGGAAGGGAAGGTCGCCGACAATGGTGCCTTCATTCTCCACGATTGGATGTTTGGAAACGGATTACAGAGCCGTTTCATCGCCTACGATTGCCATGGGCAGCAGCTCATTAACCAGCAGTTTGCAGCCAACCTTATGAGCAATAGCCTTTCCCCTGATGGGCGTTATGCCATCTGCCAGACGGCCAATGCACCTGGGAGTGATGACAGCTGTCGGTACATGCTGTTCGACCTTGAAGCCCGGCGTGAAATCGCAAGATGGGAAGTCGAGACTGGTTGGGCTGAGGGCTACGATTGGGATACTGGCGCCGAAAAAGTAATCATCTGCCTTAAAGATGGAGAGCGGGTCGCTTACGATTTTGCTGGTTCTATGATCGACCGTGACGGTTGGCAGAGAGCTCGGATCGCTGCTGGCGATCTAGGCGTGGTCAAAGACCTGCTGGCATCCCAAGAACCCCCTTCAGAAGAAGTACGAGCGGAAATCAAGGCTGGCCTCGAACGTGCAGCGCGCGAAGGCGAGCTATGGGGGCAGGCTCGTGCGTACCGCTTTTTGGGTGAAATGTATGAAGCTGAGGGTAAGCGTGAGAAGGCGATCACGGCCTATGATGAGGCGCTAACACTAGACCCTAAGGTCGGTGTCGCAAGACGCGCTGACAAGCTTCGAAAACAAATGGGTCAGGGCGAGGCGAAACCTGCGCGCAGAAAACAAAGCCGTTTTGAAAAACAAGCGCAGAGGCTTGGTGTCGAGCATGATGTAATCGTGCTTGAGAAGGGTGACGGAAAGGACTGGAGGCTACAGGCAGCCCATCAATGGTCCTCGGTCGAGTTTGCTTCACTGGAACACTATCGCAATTTGGGCTGGAGCGGAGCTGCTTCCGAAGGCGGTTTAATCTTGACTTTGCTCAAGGCAGCATCGTTTCCAAGGCTCGATCCACGCGACGCCGACACCTTTGTCGAAGCATTGTATGCGCAAAACGTTGCGTTTGATGAGGACCGTTTCGACAAGGGAGATCTGATCGCGGCGGTTTCACAAGCGACGCGTTCTCAGATCGAAACCAACTGGAAGATCATCTCTGCGAGCGCTGGGAGAACCCCAGCATTCTACCCCACCGTCCATGCAGAGCACGTGCTCGGCCTGTTCGAAACCCTCGGGACTGAACGTCTAGCGAGGATTGCTGAGGTCTTCGCAAATGCCCCATACGATTTCAGATCCGGCTGGCCTGATTTGACTTTGTGGAAGGATAATCTGGCCCGTTTTGTCGAAGTGAAAGCGCCATCCGATAGCTTTCACGCTAGTCAGGCTCGACTTATCTCCAAGCTGCTGCTGCCACTTGGATTTGACGTTGCATTGGCCGAAGTTCGGCCAAGCCCATAAGTACGGTCAATTGCCGAGAAGATGTACCGCTTCAAGCTGTTTGCGGATAGGCATGACTAAAGAGCTCTCCCAAACCATATGACCCGGCCGATCACCTCAACTCCTTCACGATCGACATCATTCCATGAAGGATAGGCGGGATTGTCACTGGAAATTGTAATCTGTTTCGCGCCGGGCTTGATGGCGATGCGCTTTACGACCAACGTATCGTCGGAGCGCAGCACATAGATGCCATCCCGCAGCCTTGCGCCATGATCGGACGCATCGACCAGAACCTCATCGCCATCGCTAAGTGTGGGCTCCATCGAATCTCCCAGAACGCTTACGATTGAAAGGCTGGCGCCCTTAGCGCCGGTCAATCTCCTGAGCCATTTCTCGTCAAACCCAAAGCGCGTGTAACTGGTCTCATTCGATGCAATAGCGCCGAAGCCGGCTGAGGCATCCACGTCCAGAACGGGAACTTCGATCATTCCATCCATTGGTGTTTGAGCAGGACCACCGAGCCTTTGTTCATCGACCCCAAAGAAGCTTGCAAGTGTCTTGCGATCCTCGGGGTCAAGGATACGAGGCGATCCGCGCTTTATGAATTGCTGGATATAGCTTGGATTACGTCCAAGCAGCCTCGAAACCGCCGCGTAGCCGTATCCGCCCTGGGTGATCAGCCTCTCAAGTTCCTCTCTTACATGTTCCATTTGTGTGGTCCTTCAGGATTGATCGTAGGATTTCTTCCTAGACTCGCGGAAATCATCCTAGTAAGAACATAACAAGAACACAAGGGATTTGCGAGTCGGAGTGAGAAAGGTATGACGCTGCTGGAACGGATCGAAAGGCATCTGAAAGACAACCATATTTCTGCAACGCGTTTTGGTAGGCGAGCCGTGGGCGATCCCCGTTTTGTGCTCGATTTGAGGATGGGGCGCAGACCACGCCGAAGAACCATTGAGCGACTCAATGCCTATTTGAATACACCTGAAAGCAGGCGTCCTTCGATCTCCCCGCAGCATTGCGCCAAAGACCCGAACGGTTTGACCAAAAGACCCTAAGTCCAGAAGGTGACCGACCAGATTTTGAGCTTCGTACAACTTGGCTTACACTCTCGTCTTGAAAGCAGAGGGGGCTTTGGTTTCTGGCGAAAGGACGCTGACTTATGAGCAATTCCGACAAAACTCCGCCGGAGAGCAAAGGCGATTGGGAAGGCTTTCGCGAAATCGACCGCGCTATCGCTGAGGATCGCCTGACATCCTACACTTGGAAGAAGACTTGGGCTGATCCTTGGGGACGTTTGAAGGTCATCGTAATCTTCTTGGGCCTGTCCGCATTTGTTGCGTTCGTGATTGCGCACGACATGATCCTCTAAGGACAGCTACCACTCCTTCACATTATCGGCTGCCTCTGCAGACGCGCCTTGTGCGTCTCGCGTGGTCCGATTGAGTGATCCTCTTCTTTGCACAATGCCTCGAGAGCCCTCGCTTTGCCTCTGACTAACGTCGTCTGCGATCTCTTCTCTGCCATTTGACGGATCCCCCAATGAGCTTGGCACGCTGCCAAGACGAACAGAACCGCGAACACCGCCTGCGCTTCCAACATTGGGCCGCGCCACCGGCGCTCCATCAGGTAGGACAAGTTCGCTCGCGATCTCGTCATTGAGGCCATCAGCGTAGCTTTCAACAAAGCGAGATTGCAGTTGTTGCCCTTGCGCGCTCATTTGGAAGTCGATGTCATCAAAGCGAGCTTGGCCGTAATAATCGCGATTGGCATCGATCTCAGCCATGCCCCATTCGCGGTAGGCCTGACTTAGATTCAAGGTTCCGGCTGCATTGGTGCTTTCATACCAGCTGGCCTGGCTCTCCAACCTATTGGCTATCTCTTCTGCCCGCCGTGCTTCGAGCGTGTAGCTTTGCGCTTCAGTCAGTGAGGTTGTGACACCGGCGGCGCTGCTCGAGACAAGCGCTTCTGAGCTTGAACTCGTTTCGCGCAGGAAACCTTCTCTCGAGTTTGACCAGTTCTGGCTTTCTGAAATTTGGCTCAACGCACTTTCGATACGCGAACGATCTTCCGAGGCGATCCCGATATCGCTGTCGGTCCAGCTTTGATTGCGTCCGCCCTTGACGCCTACACCGGCTGATCCAGCGCCTCTTTCTCCCTTTACACCAAGAGCTCCATCGCCATTCAGGAACCATGAGACCGTGATGTCGTCCGATGCCCGGCGTGATAGGCCAAATTGCTGCTGGAGTGTGTTCGATGCATTATCGAGTTCACTGAAGGTTCTGCCAATGCTGTCATTGCTTGATGTTCCGCTGACCGTCTCATTCGAGCGCGACCGGGTGTAAGCATCGCGCAGTTCGCTGAATCGCGTAACCGCCGAGCTCGTCGATTGCTGAGCGAGATTTGAGAAGGTCTCGCTCTGGCTGCGGCTCTCGCTCGCCATGGTCGAGAGTCGGCCGGAGAAATCCTGTCCAAGCGTCGGGGTAAAGGGATAGCTCGAGTTCGGCACGTTGGCGAACTCGGCTTGCGGGAAGCTAGTTGTCTGGGTGCCGTTCTCGCCAAAGCCTCGCGTTTGCGCGGCGCCATAAGCGATGTTTGGCGCGAGGCTGCCTTGCGCAAATTGGCGGGAGAAGACGCTCGAATTGTCGAGATTGGTGTTACCAAGTGAGACGTTGCCCGTGCTCGCTTCGCGCGCTGCCTCTTCGGCCGCGTTCTGGCTGGGATTGAGATAGCTTGTGGCTTGGCCCGAAATGGCCATCGCCCCGCGGGCAACCCCGCCTGCGAGGAAGGGTATGGAGGCGACAAGATATCCAGCGAGAATACCAATATCGTTGTTGACGTCGGTCATGCCGGAAAAGGTTGCAAGGCTGAGACCGCTCGAGCCGCTTGCTGCCGCGACATCGCCCGCGCCTTTCAGCATCAAGATCATGTGGAGGATGACAAAGAGCGGTCCCCAGGCAGCGAGGTAGAAAAAGCCGGTGACATAGCCTCTCAGCGCAATCGGCCCGGTCCTTGGCATGAGAAAAAGCGGGAAGAGAACAGGAAAGAGCGCGTAGAATACCACCGTCAGCACGACATTGAGGATCGGCACCCATTTCATCGCATTATGCGCGATCGAAGAATATGTGCGTTCGGTCTGGATATCAGCTCGGGTCTGGGCAAACACATCGACACTTGAAGCGCCGCTTGATCCGGCAAAGCCATGCATGGCTTGGTTCATCGCGTTGATCGTCAGCACCTGACGAAAGATGCTGCTCGCATCCTTCGAAATGCCTGTCAGATATTGATAAGCGACGGGCAAGTCCGCGATGAGCTTGGCTTTAGCGAGCACTTCAGTTTGCCTCGGATAGAGCTGGCGGACGGCAACAAGCGTCATCTCATCGATCATGCTCGCCCATTGGCCAGATAGGCTTGTGTACGCCTCACGGCAGGTAACAATATTGGCTGTGACGCTGTCATCAGCTTGGCGAGTCAGGAACTTCTGCGCGCGCGCTGGGCTACCCGGCGCTATCGTTGCCCAGATGTCATCGCTTCCTGAGAGCTCTTTCATCGAATAGCGGCCAAGCAGCAGGTCGTAGAACACGCACTGGCGCACATGCTCATCGAAGTTCGCGGCAAATTCAGGATCAGCGATGCGCAGGCTCCGCGTCGCCTCGAGGAGGCGCGCGCCGTAAATCATACCGTTCTTGGAATAGTTGAGATCATCGGGCAGCCCGAACACGGTCTCAGCCGAACGTGTCAGGTAATCGCCAATCTGGCTGGTGAAGCTCGCCATAAGTGCAAGGCCGAGCGGAACATTGGCGACAGTCGCAGGAGCCAGGCTGGGATTGACGCGGTCTGTCACCTGCACATCCATGCGCGGCACCATCAGGCACATATAGATGAGTGTCGCTCCCAAGAACCAGTTGAGCCAAGCGCGCCAATTCTGATTGAATGCAACGACTATAACCGCCAGCGTCATAGCCATAACGAGCGCCACCTGAATCAGGCTCTTGTAGCCTCCGGCACCTGTCCATGCGGCTACGGCGTTCAGGACATTGACGATGTATTCGCCACCTCCGGTGGTGAAGATCTCGACCATTATCTTTACCTCAAGGCACGATCGAGCGCGATTGAAGGCCGCGCGACCAGTCGAGCGCCGCCGACATCGACGGCGACATCGAAGCGGCGAGCGCGCTTTCGATCATCGCTGTCTTCTCGATGATCTGCATGATCGCAGAGACTTTGGCTTGGCCTGTCGCTTGCCGCTGGATGAGACTGCTACGCACTTCGGTCACTTGTCCGCGCCAGATCGCCAACTTGGCTTCGTCTGCGGCAATAAAGCTCGCCATCGAACGGCCAGCTTCCGAGACGATCCGGTCAAGGATTGCATAGAGCAGGTCGACACTCGCAATCTCAGCCAGCGTATCGCGGTCATCGGTCGGCATCCCGCGCCCATAGGCGGCTTGAACAGTTAGTATCTTGTAGAGCGGGATCGAGGCGACCTGAAGCAGCTCCTTCTCGGCATTCCCGATGGCCGTGTCCGTCCGGATAGCATCGACCATATTGCCAATGAGCTGCGCCACGCGTGGTCTGATCGCCTTTGCGTTCGAAAGACTCATCTGCTGGAAACTCGGGTTCAGGCAGAGATCGGTCTCATCGCAGCGGAAGACGCGCACGCTTTGGCCTTGGGTTCCATCAAGCAGCGCGCTCACCAGCGTCGAAGACGCATCGCCAGCGAAGGGCACAAACTTGCCCGGCTCGTCATCCTTGGGCGGGACGTAGATAACCGTGCCGATCAGCGTCATGGCGTATTCGGCGAGCTCGCGGTCGAAAGTGCCGCTGGGGTTGAAGAAGGCGCTCTCTTTAAGGACGTGCCAGGTGTAGTTGCGCGCTACGCCGGGATTGACGTCGGCATAGTCAGTACTTGCGCTTTCATTTGTGGAAGCGCGCTGGCCTCGCGTACCGCAGCCATGCTTGGCAGCGGCATAGTCGGTGAAGATGCCTTCAGAATTCCCGATCGCTTCGCAGATCGCTTTGTCTGCCAAATCGCCTTTGGGCCAGAGCCCTCCCACCAGCCCCTGCGCCATCTCACAGGAGTTGATTGAGAGATTGTTCATGAGCTGAGCCTTTTGGCTAAACTCCTGCATGATCTTATTGCATTCAGGGCAGACGGTATCGATCGCCAAGCTGAAGGCAAAGCCGACTGCATTGTTGGCCACCGCCTTCATCAGCGCGACCATCTCGCTCGCATTGATAAAGGAAAAGGAGCCCGCAAAGATATCGATCCCGCCGCACCCCGCACGCGCTCTTGGCAATTGCAGATTGGCGATGTTGGTCGTCTTTTGCGGAAATCGCGTCCACACATTGCCCAGACTATAGTAGCCTGCGGACTGGCCTTCGAAGGCGGTTGGACCAGTGACGTTGGCCGCCGCGCCCATATCATCCATGAAGCGGTCCATGCTGTCGCCGACATTTGCCGCAAGAGGCGAGGCTATCATGCTGGCAGCAGCAAGGCCGAGCGCAGCGTTTCTGATGCTAGTAATCATGTCCGGCTTCCTTTGAGGTGAGGAGATAGATGCGGTCTTGCAGCTCATCAGCGGACAGCACACCGTATCCGATCGGGATCGGCCGTTTGGCCTCGCTGTCCCACAGGACCAAAGCGGGCGTTGCTTTGGTCTCAAGGCCCATCCGCTCTCTTTGATTGGTCTCGACCCTGTAGTCGGGGAAATGCCTTGACGGCCCGCCATCGGTTGAAATCGCGCGTACGGTGATCCCCCAGCGGCTGGCTACGCCTTTAACGATCGGGCTCATCACTTCGCAGGGGCCACAAGTGGCGCTAAAGAAATAGAATAAGCCATAACGCTCCGAGAGCCTGCCCATCACGGTGTCGCGTTCTGCTGCCCGCACATCCTGCCACTGTTTTTTGGCGACCGCACCGACAGGACGCTGCAGCGTGTAATCGAGTTCGGGATCCTGCCAGATGGCCCGCTGCCAGACGTCGGAGAAGAGCGAAGCACGATCGAGCTGCGCGCGCTGGAAGCGGATGTACGCTGCGACATTGACTCTCGTCGGATAGAGGATCGCGCGCGCTTTCAACTCGCGCAGCTCGCTGGTAATTGCTTCCAATTCTTGGGTGGCTGGTATCGCCTCCTGCTCCGGTTCTACCTCTTGCTGTGGCTCGTTTTTGGGGATCGGCTTGGCGCAATAGAACCAATAGCCGAGCTTGCGCTCCTGGCAGTAGAGCGTGTCTGCTGCAGAGCTTCTCTCGGTGCTCTCAACTCGCTGTGCGCTTGCTGGCACTGCGCTCAAGACTGCCGAGATGAGGATTAGCGCGAGCCGTGATGCTATGCTGATCATTGACCGCCCCTTGCGTAATAGTCGTCGATCTTTTGCTGGATGAGGATGCTCGTTTCGAGCTCATCGGGGAGGCGCGCCGCTTCGGTGAATTCGGCATAGACTTCGCTGAAATCCATGAGGCTCAAATCAAGCTGCGCAAACTCGTCGAGGGTAAATCCTTTGCACTGCTCGTGCTTGGGCTTGTCCCATGGTTTGGGGAGCTGTTTGCGACCCTGTTCCTGCAAGATGCGCGAGAGCTTACTCTCAAAGCAGCAATAGGCTTTCTTCTTGGTCAGGCAGACACCGAGGAATTTCTTCGAACAATAGGTCCCGACATAGGCACAAAGCCCCTGCGCATCGCGTTCATGGAGCAGCACTTCCTCGCGGTCGCAGCCAAGCGCGACCAGCAAGCTGATGCCGGGGATCAGCGGAAAGCCTTTGCCCTTGCAGCAATTGAGCACGCCAAAGACTTTGGACGAGCAGGTGTTTCGGGTCCCGCGGAATAGCGTCAGCGTATTGGGATCGAACTGCCCACGCGCCTCATCCATTGCATTGAGCGCGGTGACCGCATCTTTGAACTCATCATTGGGCGTGCGTTCAATGGTCTCGCAGCTTCCATCGATGCAATAGACATCGCCATCGCAGACGAACTGGGGTGAGTTCTCGGTTTCTGGAAGCGGGCATTCGTAGATGCGCTCCCAGGTCTCACAGGGAACCTCCTCTGTGATGCATTCTTCGCGCACAAAGCGGCAGGTGCCGAGCGCTTCGATATCCGAGCAATCGCTTGCCGCTTCGCGTGATGTGCAAGTGTAGCTTCGCTCCCATTCCCAGCAGCTCTGGGTGACAGCCACTCCATCAACAATTCGGGTTCGCGGGCTCTCATCGGTGCAGATTTCCGCATCGAGTGTGCAATCTCCATCCTCCGCAAAAGGCTGGCACTGGGTTTCATCTGGAGCGGCGTCGACCGTGCTTTGCGTGGTGATCGCATAGGGCGTGTAGCGCGAGTCAGGCGCGTCGCAGGAAATCTCAGCGATAGGATCGCCCGGTTCAGAGCAGTAACGGTTAAAGCCGTTATCCCACCACTGCAGACATGGGCCTGGTCGATAGCCGGTGATGCGGCACAAGCCGCTGTTAAATGAAGAGCACCATGGGAGACCTTGTTGGATGCCAGTATCGTTGCAGAGATAGTGCCATTGCTGGCGCTGGGTCACGCTTGCGACTAGCGGGACAGAGCATTGCCCCTGGGCTTGCTCGACCCGTGTGCCTGTGTTGCATGTTGCTGTGTAAGTGCCAGCGGACCCGGAGCCAGGCGGCAAGGGGACGCATTCGCCTTGACTGCCCGAGATCGACATACCGCTGGTGTAATCAAGCGGTGCCTTATTGATTGCCAGACTGCGGGCGATCACCGCTTCAATATCATCGCTTTCGAAGCGCGCGCGATTGGCCATGCTGTCGCGCACCAAGCGATGGCCTTGATGATTGCGCGAAGTAGCTGTGGCCGCTCCCTCGATCTGGTCGGGATTATCGGCGAGCCGCTCGAGATTTCGCACGGCGTTGCGGTCAAAATTGGGAAGCTCGGATGCGTTCGGCTCACTTTTGCTTGCCGCTTGCGCTTCACCGCGCAGGCTCTCGCCAAAGGCTTTGCCATCGCTTCTGGCCTCCTGCTGCTGAGCCGAGGCAGGCGCGGCAAGCAAAGACAGAGCGAAGAGTAGAGCTTTGATGGATGATTGGCGGATCACATGTGCTCTCCTTGCATACGGCGAAGATGAAGGCGGGCAAGGCGGGCACCGGGGCCGCCGCCGCCTGCAAAGGTCTCGAGCACTTCTTCCACGCTGATATTGCCAGCCACGCGGTCATGTGGTGGGACGGCATCGGTGCAGTCGAATCCATCGCATGGAGAAAAATCGCTGGCGATCATGACGAAGCTCGGTGCCGCTTCGATCTGGAAAGCGCGAAAGAGACGCGGATCAATGCCGAGCGCGCCGGCTTCATCACCATCACTCCAGATTGCTGCGAGACGCTGCTTAAAGGCTTTGCTGTCGCCTTGAGGGAAACCTCGAAGGACAGTGATACCGCCCGCTTGGGTCATGTCTCGCACCAGCGCTTTCAGCGAAGCTTCAGGCATGCCGAGCGAAGCAAAGGCGATGAATTTGGGTGTCTCAGTGAGGCTCGCCGCTTCTGCATCGGCTTGCGCGCGGATCATCCCATCAAGATCAAGCGGACCTTCATCCACCGCCGCCTGCGCAGTTGCGGCGTAGCCAGCGCGATTATCAATCGCCCCTTGCTGGGTTTGTTTGGCTTCTTGTGCCAAAATATCGGCTTTCGTGCGCACTGCGGTGGCGAGCGCTTCGGCGTCTTTCGTGTGTTCGCTCGCACGAGCCCGGATTTCGGCAAGATCCAGCTCGGGTGAAGCATCCTGTGCCGAAGCCACAGCCACAGTTGCAGCGATCGCAATGCTGGTGATGGCGAAGAGCGAAAAGACGTGTCTCATAGCGCGCAGCAATTCCTTTTGCGCCAGACGAGATATCCCATGTCTTCGCCAATGGCGGGGATCATCTGTCCGGGGGATTGAAAGGTGGTCGATGCCCCGATGGGCGGGCATGCGTAGCGGCCTTTGGTCGCCGGATTGGGGTTGGTGGCTTGGAAGCGATATTGCTGCTTCCGCATCACAGGCATGAGGTATTTGCCGCAAAGCCCTTTTGAGCCCATCGTCCCCCATGAAACGAGCTGGCGGTGCAGCTTGTAGGCAAAGCGTGAGAGCACAAGCCGCGAGGCTTGCACATGGCCGATCGAGGCCGAGACATTGCCATTCATCGGATACATTGAGCCCTGGCAGCCCGCGCACCAGAACATTTCATCAAGCGGAAGATTGGCGGTCGAAGCCGCGCAGTCGGCAGCGCAGGCGGCTAGCGCGAGCGGATTGGCGAAGAGCACCGCTTCAGGGTTGATGATCGCGGTAAGCTCGCTGTCCTGCCACAGCGGATCAATCTCGGAGATGTAGAGAATGTCGATTGAGCCGGGTTCGAGGCACAGGAAATCAGCAACGATCTCCATCCAATAGATAAGAGGATAGGCGTACCAGTGGACGTGCCAGCTTGAATAATACTGGCTTGCCCCGCCGATTGCAGACGGCCCGGAAATCGAGCGAAAGCCGATATCGAAGCCGGGATCGAGCTTCATCCCGCCCAGATTGACGAAGCACCATGGCTTCATGCTGACATCAGCAAGCCGGACAGGCTCCCAGAAACCCATGGCGATGCCGGGCCGGATACCGCACAGGCAAACGGGCAGGTCGGGATTGTCGGGATCGGGCCGACTGCTAGGCCAGATTTCTAGCCCGCCCACCGAGATCGGGAACAGGCACGACCAACAAATATCGGTGATCGGATTGACGAATTGCCCGGTGCATTTGCCCGGCCCGGCATCAGCGGAAGCGGGCGAAGCGAAGGCCAACGACAACGAGGCGATCACGAGAGCCAGGAAAGCGCGGAAACTGCTCATGGCCGCACCTTCCGCGTTGGCAAAGCGATCTCGCTTACCTCAAGTATGCGCCCTTGCTGACGCACTCGTGCTGGCACAGCTTTGATGTTGAACTTGGCCGTGAGTTTGCCGGCTTGATCGAAATAGAAGCGGCGTTGACGAGCTTTCATGAGTTCGAGCGGTGCGCCTTTGACCAAGATCAGCTTGGCCTTTGAGTCTTGCTCAAGCGCCCATCGGATCTGCGCTGGATCATCGCCATCGAGGAACAGAAGGTCAGCGCGCAGCTTCACACTGTCGAGCGGATTGACCCGCGTTCCGGCAGCATGGATGAGCTCGCCTTTTGCCCCGCGAATATCGGCAGCCAGCGTGATGGTTGGATCGAAGATCCAATTGCGGCTTTCATGCGCGCGGATGAGACCGGGAACAGGATCAGGCCGACTAACCCGCGCAATCGTCCGCCGCTTCAATTCCTGATTGAGCCGCGCGGTCTCGCCCGACTTCTCCATTGCCACAAGGCGCGAGTGGATTTGTTCGAGCAGGTCGCGCTCGACAATCGGAAAGAGCGCGCCGCGCTGACCGTAGTCGCGCGCTTCTGCCTGTGTCGGCAGGATGGCGAGTGAAAGTGCGATAGGGGGGAGTACAGCGCGCATCACAGGATAGCCCTCCCGCTGCCCATGATCTGCCTGGCGCAGACAAAGCCTATTTCCGCATAGCGGCTATCAAGACCGCGCGGATGACCGGTTCCGGCATAGAAACACCCTTCCGGGATCTCGCCTTGCGGCCCTTTGGCAAGCGAAATGCCCAGGCTGGTTTTCTTGAGCCGCGTCGCGATGGGCTTCCCATTGATGAAGACTTGGTCGCCTTCATGGCGAACCACATCGCCGGGCATGCCAAGCACGCGCTTGCCGAACATTTGTGGTTCTTTGCCAAAATGGGTTTCGACGAGCTCGCTTTTTGGTGGCTCAAAGAATATCAGGCTGTCACGCGTTATCTGCGCGTCTTTATCGAGCCAGAACGCCCAATTGGGCAGGCTTGGGCTCGCATTGATGAGGAAGGCGTGGTTTTTGCTAAAGGCATCGAGTGGTGCCCAGGCGAGCGGCAAGAGGACGACCCCTAGGAGGAGCAGCGGGCGCTTGAAGCGAAGAGGCAGATTCATTGTCGCTCTCCCGCTTTGAGCTTTTCAGCGATGCGCGCTTCAAGTTCGGGCGTTGCATCTTCGGCTGCGCCTGCGAGCACAGCTTCGGCAACCAGAATGACGCGGCCATCGCGCCCCATATCTTCAACCGCGCTTTCCGCTGCTTTGAGATAGGCAAGGCTTGCCGCCTGGACCGCCGCAGGATCGGCATCGGCCCTTGCAGCCTCTTCAACAAATGTCCCGATCGTCTCGGCAAGCCGGACTGTGACGATGCGTTGGATGGGTGGTTCGTTTGTGATCTCTCGCGTGATCCATGCGCCCCAAAGCAAAGCGGCGATGCAGGCTGACATGACAAGCGCTTTGAGAAGGAGCGGGCGGGTTAGGTTTGCATCAGGCATGGGACACCTCGTCTTCATGGAGACGGCGCTCAAGCCGACGCAGGAAACCTGGTATTCTAAAGAGGGCAAGCGTCCCCGCGATTATAAGGAAGGCGATCTGCAAATCCGATGCAAAGAGCCGCTGCGCTAGGGGTTCAGCGGTTCGGTAATGGTCAGCAAGATTGCCAAGCTGCGCGAACAGCGTGGTGAGATCCCAGCCTGCGAGCAGCAGAAAAACGAACAGCGGCAGGCCAAGCACCAGTAACAGAGTGCTGGCTGCGAAGATGACGCATTCGATCAGCACAAAGCAGCTGCCTTGAAAGAGCGCGAGCCAATTGAAGGAGCGCCGCGTACGCTGTGCCCATTTCGTCAGGGGCAACGGTGTGCGATCGACAAGCGTGTTGGTTTCGAGCGTCATTGGCTTTCTCCCGAAACGCCCGCAACCAGAGCGACTGCGCGTTCTAGAGGCATGCCGCTTCCGACATGGCTCTGGATGGCAGCATAGGTGTCAGGATCAGAGGAGAAGATCGTGGCTGAGAGCGGGTCGAGCACCAGCCTTCCCACCGCTTCTGTCTCTGGGCCCTTCACATAGATCTCGCTATATTCGGTGCCCGAGCGCTTGAGGCTGCGGATCAGCGTCTCAGTGCGGTCATCCATGTCGAGCCGCGCTTCCTTGCGGAAGTCGGCGATGGTCTCGGGCTTTTGCTGGAGCACAAGCATCCAGTCGCTGTTTTCAAGCGCGGCGCGCGCGCCATCCGATTTGTAATAGTCATTGAGAGACTGGGTGGCAGTCGCAAGAGCGCCGCCATATTTGCGCGCTGTTCGAGCGTAAGTCTCGACAAACTCGCCCATCGACCCGCCTTTGAGCATGGCCCAGGCCTCGTCGATAAGGAGCAGCTTCTTGGTTGCCCTAGAGCTGCGTGTCATCGCCTGACCGGTCATGAACATGATGGCGGAGAGAACGACGCTCCTCAGTTCCTCGCGGCTCGCCAGATCGCTCATCTCAAAGACGGTGAAATCATCTTCGAGCGCAAAGCTGGCTTTGCCTGAGAAAAACCCGGCATAGCTCCCACCTTGGCAAAAGGGCGCAATCGCTGTCGCAAGCTCTTTGCCCGCTTGGTTCTCGCTTGAATGAAGCGCGTGGGCGACATCATCCACGGCCCCGCCGCTCCCAAGTGCATCCCATACATGGGTCACAGCCTGATCAATCAGCCCACGCTCGGTGTCCGATGGCGCCGTGCTTGGCCGCGCCATCTGGCCGATGATCGCTTTGATCATGGCAAAGCAATCGAGCCGGTAATCTTCGTCGACCTCGGCGCGCGCATCATCGACCATCGAGAAGGGGTTGAGCGAAAATCCAGAGGCGAGCGTAAACTCGACAAAGCGACCGCCTTGCAGCTTCACTGAATGTTCAAAGCTGCGGCCATCATCAATCACGACAACCTTCGCGCCCGCGCCGCGCAAAGCGGTGCAGAGTTCTTGCAGCAGCACCGACTTGCCCGAACCGGATTTACCGCAGATCGCGATATTGTGATTGCCCGCGTTGTTCTCGAAGGGCGACCAGAAAAAGGGTTGGCCGCGCCTTCCAAGCAGCAAGAGATGCGGGATTTCTCCGCCAAGATACTCGCCTTGCATCGGCGCGATGTTCGCGGCAGTCGTTGAGAGCATCGTCCGAAAGCGCTTGAGACGCGCCATGTCTTGAACAAGGCCGTCTGCAAGGCTCAGCGGGAACGCAGCGACCAGACCTTGCAATTGCAGGAAGCGTTCGTCGGCCAAATCCCATCCGGCCGCTTTGTAGATTGCCTTGATTGTGCGCTCATGCGCATCGCCTTCGCCAAGCGGGGAGATGGTGGTGACACCGTAGAAGAGTTTGACCAGTTTCTTGCCCGCTTGAAGCTCGGCCTGAACGTGTTTCCATTCGGCCGATTGCTGGGAGAGATTGGGAAGAAAGCGCGCGCTTTTCGTTTCAGAAAGGCTGGTCGTACGCATGAATTTATAGCCTGCACGAGCGCTAGCTGCTTCCTGATCGGGATAGTGCAGGCACAGCATCGTGGCTGCAGGGCAAGGGAAGCGCAGTTTGTCGGTGAACATATCACCGATGAGGCGCGCACATTCCCACGGCGCCCAGCGTTCAGGTGTCGAACGCACGCCATAATGGCGAACGTCAAAGCGGTCGGGATAGCATTCGCCCATTTGCGGCACGCCATCGCGGCTTCGCCCGATTTCGCGAAAGCGCTCGGTGCGAAGGATCAACCGATCATCTTCGACTTCCAGTTCGATATCGCGTCGGATCGCTTGGGCATCGAGCGTGTCTTCGCGGTTCCAATGTGTAGTCTCACGCTCGCGCGCCGTGGTGGGCGATGTGAGTTCATCGATCAGCGCCAAGAGCCCAGCGGGCTCAAGCGGGATTGACGAAAGGCCCAGCGAATTGAGCATGCCCATCAGGCCCTTGCGGCATTCGCTAAGCTCTGCGTCGCTCACATTGCTTGGAACTGGCACGCCAAGCGAAATGATCAATCGTGTATGGCGGGCATGGAAAGGCGCGTGCTCGGAGCCAGATTGCCAGACAAGATCGTAAAGCCGGTCGGTGCGCGCTTTAGCTATCGCTTCATAGATGCCACCTTGCTCGTAACGCGGAGCAAACCAGGGCGCGACAATCGAGCCGATGCGCGGGCTCGCAAAATTGAGCACTTGGAGGCATGCGCCCCGCGGCAGACTTTCAGAAAAGAACTGGCCCAGGATTTCGCCCGTGCGTTCGTCGGCACCGATCAGCGGGGTTACTTCAAGCGCAAAGCCTTTCGAATGGGCGTTGCGATAGAGCCCAGCGCCTTGATCGAAGACGCGGTAGGGTAGCCAATCCGACAGCATTTCAAGCGAAAAATGCGCCGCCGTTTGGTCGGCCTTTTTGGCATCGCCGAACAGGCCTGAAAGAAGCGCATCGCGCGCAGAGCTTAGTGAGAGGGTCATAGCGTCTCTCCATCATCTGTTGGCGATTGGGGCACCCGGCCTGGGGAGGGGGAAAGGCCGGGTGCCCCTGCGGCCGGCGCTTTCGCGCCGGGCAGCTCCGGAGAAGTCTGGGAGGGGATAACCAGAACGTCCGGGAGCTGCTGCGGGGTAAAACTGGAAGGTGGAGCAATGGGTTGCTTTTGCTGTGTGCCTTGGCTGGCACGGCCGAGCGCGCGAAGAACGTGGCCCGTTGAAAGAGGTGCTCGCCACTCCGAATGCGGCGGCTCGGGCAAAGGCACATGGACAACGCGCGCTTCGTGCTCACGTCCGCTGGCATCACGCCGCGCAGCGACTACAATACGCAGCTTGCGGTCGCTGCTTGGCGCTGTGACCTGAGTGACAGGTTCTTGAGGCAAGCTCGCCTTGGTCGCGGCATCATCAATCGCCGATGTGGGCGCGCAGCTGCCACCCGGCGCGCGGCAAGCGAAATCACCGCTCACATTGCTGCCCAAAGTTGCGCAGCCACTGATTGTGACAGCGAGCCCAGCAAAGATCGCAAGCTTGTAGGTGCGCCGGCTCATTGGTCCGCTCCGCCTTTGGCAAAACGGATCAGCGTTTGCGCATTGCGGTAGCCGTGAAGCACTGCACCATCTTTCGCGCGAACGATGACGGGCGTTCCGGAAAAGCCATTGGCTTTGGCAAAGGCCTCATTGGCATCTAGCGCCTCGCTTACATCGCAGCTCGAGGGTATTGGGTGTGTCTGCCCGGCATAAGCCTGATGCATCGCTTTGACGGGATCACGCGCGCAGAGCACACCTTCAGCCATCCGGCGGCTTGATGCGCCAAAGATCGAGATCGGGCGTTCTTCGATGAAAAGGCCTGTGTCTGTGAGGGCGCCGGTGAGCTGGCGGCAATAGCCGCATTGAAAGTCTGAAAAGACGATCAGCTTCTCACCCCTGGGATTGCCCCAGTGCACTGCGCCGTCTTTCGGAAGGCCAGCTGTATCGACTTTGGACTTGGCGGCTTTGGCTGGGTGGCTTTGATCCGCGCTATCAGCGCCTCCAGCGGCGCGCGCGGCTCCTGCGGCCAGAAGATCGGGGTTGAGCTCGATCAGCCGAGTGGCTGTCACATCACGGCGTTTTTCAAGATCATAGAGCCGTCCGACGAAGAGATAGCGCGCCGCCTCGTCGATATAGAAAAGCGTGTCGCCTGAGACCACTTCGCACCAGGGCGCAAAACTCTTGCAATCTAGCGCATCAATCGGCGTTTTTGGCAGCCGGAGCTTGAGCGCCTGGCTGACATCGCGCGCAATCGCGGCATGGGCCGGGATGGCGGTCACCATGGCGACACCGCTGGTGAGCACGGCAGCGGCGCTCGCTGCTGCGATCGAGAAATGAATAGCCCGTGTCATCAGACCGGGACGAAAATCGTGAAAGTTCATTGAGAGGGGCTCCTGACATGGACGCCGTCGAGAAAGACGATTTCGACTTCGATGCCGGTCGGCATCTCGACGACGGGTTGGTACTGTTCGGCGCGTTCGATGAGGTATTGGCTGACGGTGTCGGCGGCTTCGCCAGCGCCTTGACCGAAGCCGCCTGCAAGAATGTCGGTGGGGGAAAGTGCGCCGCGCTGGCCATCCTCGCCGACACGGCCGGCGAAAATGCCATTGGCGTTGGCGGAAAAGCCCCGGCCAAACCCGCCGACAATCCCAGCGAGCAGCGCTTGGCTTACAAGACTGCCTTCGCGGCTTACGACGCGACCGCGAACGCCGGACTTGCCAGCAAAGGCGATGAAGCCTTTGACGTCGCTTACCGCATAACGACCGCCTGGCTGCGCGCAGGTCATGCGCGCTAATTTGACGTAGACTTTCTCAGCCGAGAGATCGCCGCGCGCCGCGCCATTGACGAGGCAACCGGTCAAATCGGTGGTGAGGAGGCGATTGCCTTTGAGGACAGAGCGCGCCGGGCCAGTGATGCGCAGCACCACAGGGAGCGGATCGCTTTGACTGGTCACGCCCGTAGACGCATCAACCCCGACAATGACCGTCGCAGGCGCATAGCTGTTGGGCGGAAGGTAGTCTCTGCCCGCTTCCAAAAGCAGCGGCGGTGCTCCCTCGTTTACATTGGTGGGCGCAGCCTTGGAGTTCTCGCTTTTAAAGCTGAGCAGGCTTGCTTTTGGCTCGGTGAGCGCTGCCGGCTCCAATGCTGTTGGCTTGGAGCCAGGCTGAGGCGGAGCAATCGGCGCGACAGGCGCCACAGGAGGATTCCCTCTTGCACTTTCGAGCTCCGAACGAAGGGCCGCATTCTCAGCTGAGATCGCATCGATCGCGGCCTGGCCATCGCTCAGCATGCGCGCATTCTCGCTGCGCAGCGTGTCGAGTTCCTGTTCGATTGAGCTTTTGGGAAGCTGGCTTTCTTGCAGGTCCTTGATCGCCCGGCCCTGCGCATCGAGCCGATTACCGTAGGTCGCCACAAATTCCCGCTGAGAGAGATTGCGGTTGACCAACCCGCCTGTATCGATGGTGGTTGCGCTGCCATCCGCGCCATTTTCCGCTTCATCGCCGCTGAAAATGAACATCGACCCGCCGATGAGGGCTACTGAGCCGATCCCGGCGAGGAGCAGCTTTTGCCGTTTGGCGATCGCGCTGTTGAGACCCGCTCTTTTGCTGTCGGGCGCTTTGGCATTGCTCTCAGCCATCACTTCAGCCCTCCCTTGGCAAAGACAAGGAAGGCCCGCGTCGTCTCGCCGGGTGCGAGCGTTTCGCTGGCATAGGCAAAGGCCAGCGCGCCTGCGGGCCCATCGCGCTCATTTGCAAGATCGATTGTCTCAGATCCGAGATTGCGCAGGGTGAAGGCTTGGCCGGTGAGTTCCCCGCCCTCGTATTCTGCAACCTGTTGGACTTCGAGGCTGCCAGTGCGGCGCGAGCGTGACAGCGCAGCCCGCGCTCGGAAACCTGGCAAGACGGCATCGCTCGCCATCGCTTCGATCAGACGGATCGCGGCTTTGTCTTCGGATGGTCCGGAGTTCAAGCCGTCGCCATCTTCGGGTTTGGCTAGCGCTGGATTGGTGACGAAGAGCTGGCTCGCTTCATCGCCTTCGATTGCGCAGACGAATTTGTAGACATGGCCCTTACTGCTGGTGGCAAAGAAGCTGACCCGTGCGCTCGCATATTGCTGCGGGACGGAGACATAGATGTCGCCGCGCACTGGCTCATGCGTCACTTCAAAATCATTATAGGGATAGCCGCTTGCCATCTTTGAGACATTGGCAAAGCCGTCTTTGATCAGCGCAATCCGGGTGAGCGCACCGCGCGCGAGGACGCAATCAATCGTTGCCCCATCAGCGGCTTCGACAAACTGATCGGCACGCGCAGGGGAAGCCTGGATGAGCGAGGCTGAAGCGAGCAGCACACTTGTAAGGGCTGTCGGCAGGGACCGGGTGGAGAAGCTCATTGGCTTTCCTCCTCTTGTGCAGGAAGTTGGCGGAAACCGGTCAGTCCAAGGCTGAGGCCGCGGCGCTGCCAGATGAACTCAAAGCTGCGGGTCTGGCTGGCGATCACTTGTGCGCCGACAAAGGTCTTGAGCGTTCCGCTGACGGTCGAAGTGAGTGCGTCAGGATCGACATGGATTTGTGCGATCACGAACGCCTGACTGATGTCCGAGCCGCGCTGCTCATCGACGATTTTGATAAGCTCAGCCTTCAGTTGTCCGCGCGCAGAAGGATCAGCGAGCTTGAGGACGCTCTCCATCCAATATTCGAGGCTTTCGGGCGCGCGGTTGAGCAACATCAGCGCTGTGTCGCGGGTAACAAGTTCCAGATATGGCGCATCGATCGCGCCGCTGGAGAGCTCAACTTTTTGCGACGTGATTGGCATGAGGATGAGCGTTTCATCGCGGGTTGCTGCGGCACCGACGGCGAGAACCGTGGTGAGGCCCAGCACGCCTGCCAGCGCGGCAAAGCGGTTGCGCTGCTTCAAATGGCGCTGCGCTTCTCCATAGGCGAATTCAGATTTCATTTGCTTCCTCCCTCAGCCGGCAAGCAGGCGGCAATGGGAGGGCGGCGTGGCTTTCAAGCCGAGGAAGCTCCCCGGCAAATACCAATAGGCAGCGTGCACCAGTTTCGAGCTTGCACCAGATCTTTTCGCTTTCCGAAGAGCGAACCAGGTTACGGCCGCGAGGCCAGTCCCGATGAGAATGTGCTGCGCTAGAATGCCCCAAGCGAACGGGATCAGCAGTCCCGCAAACTCATCGATTGTCCAAAAGCCAATCAGCTCCGGATCATCGAGTCTTTGAGGCACTAGGTATGTGTCGGCCATGCCGCCCTCCTTTCAGCGTAACCAGCGATCAGATGGTCGCGGTCACGACAGAGGTGACGATCGGCACACCCGTGCCAACGCCGATGCCAACGCCCACAGGCACAGCGACCTGGCCAAGCGCGAAACGGCCTGAGGCCAGCGCGATGAGGCCACCGGCGAGGCTAAGGACGGTAATGATCTTACCGCCGGAGCCTTCGAGGAAGTCTGTGAACTTCTGCAGCGCGGGATCGAAGGTCGTATCAGCGCCGGCATAGGCCGCGCCGGCGCAGGCCAAGGCAACGGCTGCCGGGACGATATAATCGCGTGTCCGAATGTTGCTTTTGGCCTTTGGGGGGAGAGTAAGGGGCTTGGTCATCGAGGAACTCCATTGGGAACAAGAAGCAGCGATGTGTTCGCTGTATGTTCTTTCCTCGAGTGAGTGGCAGGGTGTAGGAAAAGCGAAACTGAGAATTGATGGCCTGCACCAAGCAAAATTCAGCAATGGGAGGGATCAAGGCCAGAAACTGAGCCGACAGCCCGTCAAATCGAGAGCTTTGTGCCGGATAGTGCGCAGTACGTACCGGATTGTGCGTTGAAGTTACCGAAATCCGCGCGAATCAGGAGCACTGACTGATTCGGTACTTCCTATGTGTTCTATCTATGTTCTTTTCTATTTCCTACACCCTTCCTACATCGATAGCCCGTTCCTGAGACCAAAGCCCAAGGAAGAAAGGAATCGGCAATGACTGACATGGTGCAGTTTTCCGAAGAACAGACCCGTATTGATCTGGCACGGCTGCTGATCGGGGCCGTCAAAGCAAGCGGTCGCACTCGCTGTGACATCGCGCGCGATGCGCAGATCCATAAAGATGCCTTGCGACGCGTTCTCAACGGTAAGCGTTCGGCGACATTGGGTGAAGCAGCTCGAATCCTCCAGGCCAGCGGCGTTAGCCCGCAGCAAGCTCTGTCGATGTTCTTGCTCACCGATGCCGATCAGTCGGCAGAATGGCAGGGAACCGAGATTGGTCGGTTTCTGGAAGACTTCCTGACCGCTCTGCCGATAGCCTTGGCCTGCGAGCTTGGGGGCCGGCTACAAGATGTAAGGCCCCGCTGGGCCAGAGGCACTGCGCACCGTGTTGCGCGGCTGCTGTCTGATCATATTGATGAGCTTGAGCGAAAGGATGTGTTGCTCGGAGATGTCTTTTCAGTGGCCGAAGGAAGTCATCATGGGTGAGCATTTAGGAAAAAGACTGGCCGAGCCGCGCCGCGTGACACGCCTCATTCGTCTTCCAGAAGTGATGAGCCGGGTCGGGCTTGGCCGTTCAACGATTTATCGCTGGATGAGTGAGGGTAGGTTCCCCAAGCCTGTGCAACTGGGTGGGCATGCCGTGGCTTGGTCTGAGGACGACCTCGACGAGTGGATCGCAGGTAAGCTCAACTAGCCTTTGCCTCGAGCTCGCGGTCATTCCAGTCCTGACCCAATTGCGGACGTTAGCTTAGAGCCCAAGGTCACCGCTGGGAGCGCCTTCTAGCAAATGTGAGAACGGCTTTACTTTAAAGCGGCTTCAAGCGCTCGTGCTTGTCAGTCTCGCATTCAGAGTGGTCATTGATCGCCGCCATGACCTGGCATCCGCCGACTTTACCGCCCCTGCAATTTTCGATCATGCGTTTCAGCTCGCGTTCCAGAGCCTCTAGCTGTGCCAGCCGCTTTTGAACTTCGGCAAGTTGCTTCTGAGCGATTGTGTCAACTGCCGAGCAGTCTTGGTCTGGTTCAGTCTGCAATCCAATCAAGTCTTTTATTGCGTCCATCGAAAAGCCGAGTTCGCGGGCATGCCTCACAAATGAGAGGCGTTCCACATCGACGCTGCCATAGAGCCTTTGCCCACTTGCGCTGCGGTCTGGCGTGCCCATCAAGCCGATACTTTCGTAATATCGAATGGTGGTCACCTTGACCTTTGCCGCACTTGAAAGACGGCCAATTGTCATTGGTTTCATAAGAATGTGCTTTTCCCGCTTGCCTCTACAGTCGCTGTAGACTGTATCACTTGACTCGAATCACAATCAAGCGAGTCGAAAAATGCCTCAAACCCAGATTTCAGAGCGATCCAAGAAACAGAAAAAGCTGTATTTCCCGCCCCTGATGCAGTTCGCGTTCTATGGCCTTGCTGGCTATATTCTGGCGAAAAACCTGCCCGCGCTTGCTTACGGATCAGTGTCTCTCTTTTGGCTATCGGTTCCCGTCATTGTGGCTGGGGCGCTGGTGCTTTTCTTGGCAGTTCGTTCGTTCGGGAAGGCGAACACTACCGTAAATCCGATTACGCCTGAGGAAGCCGAGCAGCTTGTCACAACAGGCCTTTATCGCTTCACCAGAAACCCGATGTACTTGGGTATGCTGCTAGTGCTTTTGGGAGGGGCCTTGGCTTTGCAAAACCTTGCAGCATTCAGCGGACCAATTCTCTACGCCCTCTCTATCACGCTCCTCCAGATCATCCCTGAAGAGCGAGTTCTGGAGCAGAATTTCGGAAGCGCATTTACAGCCTACCGCAAACAGACGCGGCGCTGGTTGTAGGAGTGCTGCACATGATTGACCTGCCTTCATGGGTCTCTTGGAGTTTGTTCGGATTAGCGGCCAGTTCGATTTGCGCGATAATCGGGCTTTCCATTTTCGCGGTTTTGAGCGGAAAGTTTCAGTTCTTCCCTCCCCCTTCAGGAAACAGTTGGCAGCACCGCACCTTCATGGCGCTGTTTCGCCTGTTCCTTTACCCATTGCTGGCGCTTTCCCTTCTCGACTTTGCATCTGTGGCTCCCGCTTATGCTGTGCTCCAATATACTTTGGGCCTAGTGCTGTTGGTTGTCGGCTTTGCACTCGCATTCTGGATCACGTTCCAGATGGGCTGGCGCAATGCATTTGGCGAAAAGCACGGCCTGAAAACACAAGGTTGGTTCAGGATAAGCAGGAACCCTGTTTACGTCGCAACATGGGTCGGCATGATTGGTTGGGGCCTGCTCGCCAACACGTTGCTTGTCTGGATATTATTGGCGCTCTGGGCGACCATGTATTTGCTTGCCCCTGTATTCGAGGAACCATGGCTGGAGCAGCAATACGGTCAGGACTATCTGGACTATAAACGCCAAACCAGGCGGTTTCTGTGATGAGCCATCTTCATCGAAACCTGGGCCGTGTTTACCCTTCTTTTGCGGGCTGCATTTTTCTCGCGCTCGGAATAGTAACTCTCATTCAGCCGGAAATCATGAGCTACTATGCGATTGGGCTCGACCAGCCATCTGCCCGGGTGGCTATGCGCGCCATGATCGGAGGCGGCGAGATAGGTATAGGCGTTGTGCTGATCCTTGGGGGGCGCATCAACCTCTCTTCGCGTCAGCTTAGTCTGACTGCTGCCGCAATTTTTATCTGCGTGGGATTAAGCAGAGTTGCGGCTGTCTTCACGGAGGGCGCTGATCTGCTTGCCGTCCAACCGCTGCGTGAAGCTCTCATCGAGATATTGCTCGGCGGCATAGGGCTATGGGCGGCGCGTGGATGGGTGAACGATCAGCTATGAGCATTTTCAGCCATCCAAGTTCCATCATTGATATAAACTTGTATAAATCTTCACGTGTTTCTAAGATGTTCGCTGAAGTGACACGCAAGATTTTGCCTTTTCTCGCGGTATTAGCGATCCTATTCAGCAGCGTGCTGTCCCTCCCGGACGTGCATGCCGAGGAAGGTAAAAGCTTCGCTCATGCAGCAGATCATATCTATGCGCATGGCGCGAACCATTTTGATACGAACGATGCAACGCCAGACCATGATGAACAGGACCATTCGGCCACGCACCACCACAATTGCAGTTTTAGTCTCGCTGACACCAGCGTGCTCCTGCGATCACCTTTCTGGAGTGCGGATAACCTGAGGGGCCCGCTTGCCACTTCATCGCTCGCCTCCCGTGCTTCCCCAGTCCTGATACAGCCTCCCAAAGCCTGACCGACAATCATTTGCGAGCTCGCTTTCGAGCGCGCTCGATTGGTTTCAGTCAGGAGATAAGAAATGCGGTGCATTGCACTGGCCGCGGCCTTGATTGCCGTGAGCACGGGTTTGCCGATATCGGCACAGGAAACAATTACCCTCGATGAAGCGCTCGCCAGAGCGGGCGTTGACGGTCAAGAGGGTACAAGTTCGAACAGTAATCCGCGCGTCTACGGCCCGCAAGCGGAAGCAGAAGCCGCGCGTGCGGCTATCGACCAGGCGCGGCTTCGGCCTAACCCTTCGCTGTCGTTCGAGGTGGAAGACATTGCAGGTTCCGGTGCATTTTCCGGCCTGCGCTCCTCCGAATATACTCTGGCGATCGGCCAGCAGCTTGAACTCGGCGGCAAACGAAGGGCGCGCATCGCGAGCGCACAGGCATCGGCCGACTTCACCGGCTTGCAGAGCGACCTCGCCCTGTCGCAACTCGCGCTGGGCGTTCGTGAGCGATATGTCGAAGCTGTCGCCGCAGGCCAGCGCCTCGTCCTGGCGCTCGAAATCGTCGAACGGAACCGTGAGCTGGCCCGGATCGCCAATGTGCTTGTCGAGGTCGGGCGGGAGCCGCCGCTGCGTGCCATGCGCGCCCGTGCAGCGCTTGCAGAAGCGGAAGCTGAGCTGCAGGCTGCACAAGCTGCCGATCTAGCGGCACGTCAGGCGCTCGCGGCTCTTTGGGTGTCCGGCCGGCCCAACCCGGTTGTATCAAACGTCTTTCCTGATTTAGCGCCGCCGCTCGCTCCGCTGGGTTCCGAAGATCCCTTGCAGCTGCGCATTGCGGATGCGCGAACCAGCTTTGCTGAGGCCGAAATTGCGCGTGAACGCTCGCTCGGCGTTCCCGACCCCACGCTGTCGGCAGGCGTGCGCCGATTTCAGGAAAGCAACGATCAAGCCTTCATTGTCGGGATTTCCATTCCGCTGCCCTTCCGCAACCGTAACCAAGGCAACATCGCGGCCGCTGAAGCGCAATACCGCGCGGCAAGCGCGAGCGAGGCGATAGCCGAGGCGGACTACCGCGTGGAGTTCGAGCGGACGCGAACGCTGTATCTGGCCGCCGAAACGCGGGTGGAGACCCTTTCCAGCGCATCCCTGCCGCAGGCCGAGGAAGCACTCCGACTTGTCGAGATCGGATACCGCAATGGCCGGTTTCCGCTGATCGAAGTGCTGGCAGCTGCCGAAGCGCGCGACGCTATTCGTGAAAATCTGATTCAGGCAGAAGAGACCCGCGGCCTGCTCGCGGCGCGGCTCATCTGGCTTACCGCACAGTGAGGTCAATTTCCATGACACGCAAACAACTCATCGCCGCTATCGGCATCCTTATTCTTCTGGCGGTTTCGGCATGGGCCTTCTGGCCAGAAGGTCAAGATGCTCACTCCGAAGACGAGCATGCCGAGGACGGGCATAGCGAGGAGGGAGACGGTGAAGAAACCAACGCTCCCGAAGGCACCGTGCCGATTACAGAAGAACAGATCACAGCCTCGTCTATCGAAATCGAGACTGTCCAATTTGGCGCTGCTACAGAACTCATATTCCCCGCTACGGTTGCAGCGGCACCGAATGCCAGCGCGCGAATTGATGCGCGTGCATCCGGAGTTGTTAGAAGCGTAAACAAGACACTTGGCGACTATGTCAGGCGAGGTGAGCCGATCGCGCGGATCGAGAGCGCTGATGCTGCCGGACTGGCTGCGCAGGTCGCCGCCGCGCGTGCGCGGGTAAATGAACTTTCTGCACTCTATGACCGGGAAAGGCGGCTGTTCGATGCCAATGTGACGGCTCGGCAGGATCTCGAAGCTGCGCAGGCCAATCTGCAGGTGGCAAGGTCTGAACTTTCCCGCGCGCAAGCCGCATCCGCAGCTGCTGGTGTCAGCGGAGATGGACGGTCGCTCGCTGTGACGAGCCCGATTTCAGGGCAGATCACCAGCGCGCCGATCGTGCTGGGCTCCTACGTCTCAGCCGGTGAAGAGATGTTCCAGATCGTGAACGCGAGCGGCTTGCAAGTGCAGGTTGCTCTGCCCGCCAGCGATGCCGTGAGAATTAGGCCCGGCGACGAGGCAACGCTCGAATTCGGAGAGGAGCGGGAGATCGGCGGACGTGTGCGTTCGATAACCCCCGCGCTCGATCCGGAAAGCCGAAGCGCAACCGCAGTTATTTCGCTCGCTGGAGCGGTTCCCGGATTGCAGCCAGGTGCCTTCTTGCAAGCGCGTATCCGGCCCTCAGGTGAAACCGATGCGACCTCGATGTCGGTGCCTGAATCCGCAGTTCAGATGGTCGAAGGCCGTGAAGTCGTGTTCGTTCGCACGCGAACCGGCTTTCGGGCGACGCCTGTCGTGACGGGAACGCGCTCTGGAGGGCGCATCGTGATCGAGTCCGGATTGCAGAATGGCCAGCGGATCGCGACCGAAAACGCGTTTCTGCTGAAAGCCGAACTCGGAAAGGAGGAAGCCGAACATGGACATTGATCGTTCTGAAAGCGGCTTCGAAAAAGAGCGTAACAACAATGGCGGCCTGATTGGCGGCGTGCTTGACTGGTCGGTGCGCAACCGCTGGGCGGTCGTGGCCCTTGCCCTAGGTGTAGCCATCTGGGGCGCCTTCAATCTTGCGAAACTGCCGATTGATGCGGTGCCGGACATCACCAATGTTCAGGTGCAGATCAACACCGAAGCCCCGGCGCTTTCCCCTTCACAAATTGAAACGCAGGTCACATTCCCGGTTGAGACAGGCCTTGCCGGTATCGACGGGCTTGAAATGACCCGCTCGATCTCGCGCAATGGCTTTAGCCAAGTCACTGCGATTTTCGAAGAGGGCACCGACATCTACTTTGCGCGCTCGCAGGTTGAAGAACGGCTTGCCACGCTCGCCTCTTCGCTTCCCGCAGGTGCGGAACCGTCCATGGGCCCGATTGCGACCGGCCTTGGCGAAGTTTTGATGTATACAATCGAGTTCGAGCATCCGGACGGGACAGATGCGCCAACAGGCGGCTCGGTTGGCTGGCAGAACGACGGCAGCTTCGTCACCGACCGAGGCGAAAGGCTCGACACCGAGCTTGCCAGAGCTGCCTATCTGCGCACGGTGCAGGATTGGGTGGTTGCGCCATTGATGCGGTCTGCCGACGGCGTCGCAGGCGTGGACTCCATCGGCGGCTTTGCAAAGCAATATCTGGTACAACCAGACCCCGATCGTCTCACGGGCTACGGCCTCTCGCTCGATCAACTGATTGTTGCGCTTGAAGCGGCAAACCAGGCGGAAGGCGCCAATTTTGTCGAACGTGCTGGCGAAGCGCTTCTGGCACGTGTCGATTCCCGGCTGACTTCCGTTCAGGACATCGAACAGGCAGTAGTGACGACACGCGAAGGCGTGCCGATCCGCGTTGGCGATATTGCCACGGTCGAAATTGGCGGTGACCTTCGCACAGGGGCTGCCTCGCTGAACGGCGATGAAGCGGTCGTCGGAACGGTTCTGATGCGGGCGGGCGAGAACAGCCGGACGGTTGCCGCTGGCGCTGCAGAAAGACTTGAGGAAGTTCGTGCATCGCTGCCTGCCGGAGTGGTGGCTGAGATTGTCTACAACCGATCCACTTTGGTCGATGCGACCATCGCGACGGTTCGCAACAATCTGGTCGAAGGCGCCTTGCTCGTTATCGTCGTGCTGTTCCTGCTGCTCGGAAACATCCGCGCTGCCATCATTGCCGCTCTGGTCATTCCTCTCTCGATGCTGATGGCAGCCATCGGAATGAACCGGCTCGGCGTATCGGGCAATCTGATGAGCCTTGGCGCGCTCGATTTCGGCCTGATCGTCGATGGCGCCGTCATCATTGTCGAGAACAGTATCGCACGCCTTGCCCATAGGCAGGAGCTTGAAGGACGCCTGCTAACGCTGCGTGAACGCCTCGCTGAAACCCGCGCAGCAGCGCATGAGATGATCAAGCCGACCGTCTACGGCCAGGCGATCATCTTTCTGGTCTTTGCGCCTCTTCTCACCTTCACCGGTGTGGAAGGAAAAACCTTCACGCCCATGGCCATCACCGTCATGCTTGCCCTGGCTTCGGCTTTCATCCTGTCACTGACTTTTGTCCCTGCGATGATCGCTCTCTTGCTGAACAAAAAATTCAACGAGAAAGAAGTGAAGCCAATTCGCGTGGCAAAAGAACGCTATGGTCCACTGCTGCGTAAGACCCTTGCCCGTCCATGGCCGGTCATCGGCACCGGCGTCGGCGTGTTTGCGCTCTCGGCGCTGGTGTTCAGCTTCATCGGCAGCGAATTTACACCTCAACTCGACGAGCGTGATCTGGCAGTGCAGTCATTGCGTATCCCCTCCACTCCGCTCGAGCAGTCGCTCACAATGCAGCGCCAGGTCGAGACACGTCTCACACAGTTCCCGCAGGTTGAGCTAGTGTTCTCGCGCACCGGCACGGCCGAGGTCGCAACCGATCCGATGCCGCCGAACATTTCGGATGCCTATGTGATCCTCAAACCGCGAGAAGAATGGCCCGATCCCTCGCTGTCCAAGGATGAACTCGTAAGCGAGATGGAAGAGGCTCTCGGTGGTCTTGTTGGCAATCTGTATGAGTTCAGCCAGCCCATCGAGTTGCGCTTCAACGAGCTCATCGCAGGCGTTCGCGGCGATGTGGCGGTCAAGCTGTACGGAGATGATCTGACCGCCATGACTTCGGCTGCAAACGAGGTCGCCGCCGTGCTGCGCGGCGTCGAAGGCGCAGCCGACGTGAAGGTCCAGCAGGTCTCTGGCTTCCCGACACTCGATATCGCCTTCGACCGGCCTACTATCGCGCGCTACGGGCTAACCGTCGAGGACGTGGCGCAATCCGTTGCCATCGCGCTTGGCGGTCGCGACGCCGGCCTCGTGTTCGAAGGCGATCGCCGGTTCGATGTCGTCGTCAGATTGTCAGATGCCAATCGCAATGATTTCGACCAGCTCGGCACCTTGCCGATTGTCCTCCCGAATGGCGGGAGTATTCCGCTTAGAGCCGTGGCCCAATTCGAGGTCATCGATGGGCTGGCCGAGGTCCGCCGCGAACAGGGACGAAGACTGGTCATCGTATCCGCCAATGTGCGGGAGCGTGATCTTGGCTCATTTGTCGAGCAGGCCCAGTCCGAAGTGGCCGCAAACGTCGATCTACCTTCCGCGTCGTTTATCGAATGGGGTGGGCAGTATCAGAACTTGCAGCAAGCGCAGCAGCGCCTGCTGATCGTGGTTCCGCTCGCCTTCGCGGTCATCCTGTTGCTGCTCTACATGGCGGTCGGCGGATGGGTTTCGGCGCTCGCGGTGTTCAGCGCGATTCCGATGGCACTGGCTGGCGGGGTCTTCTTCCTGGCCCTGAGAGGCATGCCATTCTCGATCTCGGCAGCCGTGGGCTTCATTGCTCTATCTGGCGTGGCCACCTTAAATGGTCTCGTCATGATAACCGCGATCAAGCAGCGGCTCGAAAAGGGTTTGGAGCTTGGTGAAGCAATAGTCGAAGGCGCAATTGCCCGCCTCCGCCCGGTTCTGATGACGGCGCTCGTCGCCTCGCTCGGCTTCGTTCCGATGGCGCTTGCGACAGGAACCGGGGCCGAGGTGCAGCGCCCGCTCGCCACGGTTGTGATCGGCGGACTGATAACGGCAACAGCGCTCACACTGTTCGTGCTGCCTGCCATTGTGAGCCTGATTTTCGCGGAGAAATCCGAGCAGGCAAAGGGTCACGGAGAAATGCCATGAGCGGCGATCATAAATTCGAGCTTGATAGTGCTGAAAAGCGGCGAACTCTGTGGATTGTCCTGTGGCTCAACGTCGCGTTGGCTGTCAGTTTCTTGTTCGTCGGATATTTTGCCGATTCTAACGCGCTTCTCGCCAATGGTCTCGACAATGCATCTGATGCTCTTGTCTATATCCTGAGCCTTTTCGCACTTAGCCGTTCTCGAGTGTGGAAGCGCAACGCGGCTCGCCTTTCAGGTGGCTTGCTCCTGTTGTTTGCCGCTGGCGTTATTGCCGATGCAATACGTCGCTTTCTGGAGGGGTCCGACCCTGGCGGCATCGAAATGATGGCTATGGCTGCGATCGCAGCCGTAGTGAACCTCATCTGCCTCCGCCTGCTTCAAAACCTCCAGCAGAAGGACGTCAGTCTGCGTGCCGCAACGACTTTTAGCTTCAACGATTTTGTAGCAAATGGCGGGATTATTGTCGCAGGCTTGGTCGTTATGCTTTCCGGCGCGAATTGGCCAGATCTATTGGTCGGCATCGCTGTTGCCGGGATCGCAATCTACGGCGGGATCAACATCCTGCGCGATGCGCATAAGGATCAGCACGATGAAGAAGGCACGACCCATAGTTAGAACTAGAGCCAATTGCTCGTGGCCTTTATACTGGCTCTCACCTCAAACTCTTATGCAAACTGTGGCTTTGCCAGCATCCAAATCGCCATACCGATCATGAACAGGTTTTCGGTCAGCGAAACAAAGCCGAGCGGCACGTTGCTGTCCCCGCCGACACACGCGCATTTAAGTTCACGCTTGTCGATGTAGACCGCCTTGAACACGCTCGCTGCTCCAATTGTGCCGATGAAAAGCGCTACCGGAATCGAAATGATGTTTAGCAGGTGCGCAGTCATCAAGACTCCGGCAAGCCCCTCGGCGAAAGGGTAGATATATCCGTAGGGCACCCACCGTCTTGCGAGCAGGTCATAATTCAGGAACATGGTCGAGAAGCTCTCTACGTCGCGCAGCTTGAGATAAGCGAGGCCGCACATCGAGAAGCTTACGAACCACTCGGCAGAAAGGATTGAGATAGGCTGCCCATTGCAAGCCAGGCCGCTGCAAAGGCCATAAGAGCCATCATACCAAACAGCACAACGACAGGTCGATAGGTAACCCCGTCCTTCTCGACCGCATTCCCGAAATGGGCCGCGAGATCAGTGTATCCGCCTATGCGCTTGTCGCTGATCCAGGCTTGCGGTGTAGTTTTGACACTGTGCTCGTCCTTGAAAGCATCGGTTTCTTCACGCGTCGTAAGATGATGATCTTCGACCCTGTAGCCTTTGCGCTCAAGCAACCACTTGGCCTTCAGGCCTGACGGACAAAGATGATCGGGCATCACCATGCGATAGAGTTTTGCTGTTTTCATTTGAGTCATCTCTGATTGCCTCGAAGAAGTCTTAGTGTTGCTGGGATAGATGCCCTGGCCCGTGGGACAGTTCCGCTCCCCAATACCCTTGCAGGACCACGGCGATGGCAGCGATTGACAGACCTGTACGTAGGGTTCTTCGCGCATGGTCAGGAGGTCTCGCTGCGAGTAGCGCAAGACCAATAGACAATACGGCCAGTCCCGTTCCGACCCACCTGTGCTGTCGCATCAGGGCTTCTCCTCCCATCCACATGCCAGTGTGTATCCAGCCAAAGAGAGCTGCGATGACTGTTCCAGCAGCAGCGAAATAGAGGATGATGCGGACGGTCTGTTCCAGACCGGAGTTGGGGCGAAGGATCAGCAAGGCTTCAACCGCAGCAGCCAACAAAAGCAGCGCAATCGGGAAGTGAACTGTGGCCGGGTGCAGCATACGAAGCGTTTCGAGAGACGAACCTACCTCATCAGCAAGTTCGATCTCGCCCCCTGCTGCGTCTGCTTTCTTGGCAGCTGGCTCATCTCCTACCGCTTGCGCAACAGGCTTTTGCGCCGCCGCAGTGGTGCCATGTTGCTCATCGCCATGCGCCCAAACAGGCACACTTGTGAAAGACGAAAACATCGCAATGCATAAAATCATCATTCTGACGATGATTGTCATAAGTGCCTTCACCTCGTCTGTTTTCCGTATTGGAATACGACCTACTGCTTGGTCATCGCAGTGATGGTGTTGCCATCTTCATTTGATTGGACGGTAAACTCGACTACGTCGCCAACACCGATGTCGGCGCGCACATCCTCGCCCGCATCGAAGGCCATCACCATCTGCGGCCAGCCAAGCTTTGCCACTGGCTCATGATCGACAGTAATTGTGCCCGCTTCAGCATCGATCGCTATCACTTTGCCCACCACGCTGGCCGTTTTCGCTCCATGGCTTGCACCCATCGATGACCTGTCGTGTCCTTCCATCGCCATCTCATCCATGGGCTCGGCCTTGTGCCCGCCGCCGCAAGCGGTAAGCGCGAGAGTCGCAGCCAGCAGCATTACGAGGTTTGAGGCACGCATTCTTCTTCTCCTTCGGATTGTGTTGGCCGCTCGGGCCTGGGGCGCCGCATCAAGAGATATGCGGCGGGGATAACGAACATGGAAAGCAGCGGCGCGGTGATCATGCCGCCCACCATCGGTGCGGCGATGCGGCTCATGACCTCTGATCCTGCGCCGGTTCCAATGAGGATCGGGAAGAGACCGGCAAGAATGACGGCCACGGTCATTGCCTTGGGACGCACGCGCAAAAGAGCGCCCTCCCTGATGGCTTCGCCCACGCCGTCCGCATCGAGGGCACCGCTGCGCCGGGCTAGTGCAGACTTGAGATAGATTAGCATGATGACGCCGAACTCCGCCGATACCCCGGCAAGGGCAATGAAACCCACCGATGTCGCAACAGACTGGTTGTAGCCCATCAGATAGAGCAGCCAGAAGCCGCCGGTCAGGGCAAAGGGCAGCGTGCCCATAACCAGAAGCGCTTCGTCGAACCGGCGGAAGATCAGATAGAGCAGGATGAAGATGATGCCGAGCGTTGCGGGAATGACGACCCGCAACCGCTCGTTGGCGCGGGTAAGATATTCAAACTGGCCCGCGTAAGAGATGCTCACGCCTGCGGGCAGGTCAACACCCTCAGACACCGCTGCCTGAAGATCGCCTACGATCGAGGTAAGATCGCGCCCGCGCGTGTCGACATAAACCACGCTGATAAGACGTCCTTGCTCATTCTTGAGCATGGGCGGGCCATCGCTGACGCTCACCTGCGCCACCGTTCCGAGCGTGATTTGTTGCTCGGATGGGGTGAGTAGGGGAAGAGCGCGCAGTTCTTCCAGGCTGTCGCGGATCTCGCGCGGATAGCGCACGTTGATTGGATATCGAGCCAGCCCTTCGACGGTCCGCCCGATGTTCGCGCCGCCGATCGCGCCGGACACGATCTGCTGAACATCGGCGATGTTCAGACCAAAGCGCGCCGCAGCGACCCGGTCGATGTCGACATCGACATAGCGTCCTCCCGACAGCCGCTCCGCCAAAGCGGAGCTGACGCCGGGGACCTGTTTTGCGACGTTTTCGACCTGCAACGCCACGCGCTCGATCTCGGCCAGGTCCTCGCCAGACACTTTTACGCCGATCGGGCTCTTGATACCGGTTGCAAGCATGTCGATGCGGTTACGAATGGGTGGCACCCACACATTAGCGAGCCCCGGCACCTGCACCGCGCTGTCGAGTTCTTCCACCAGCTTCTCCGGCGTCATTCCGGGCCGCCACTCTTCGCGCGGTTTGAATCGGATCGTTGTCTCGAACATCGTGAGCGGTGCAGGGTCGGTCGCAGTATCCGCACGTCCGGCTTTTCCGAAAACGGTGTCGACTTCCGGCACAGATTTGATCAGTCGGTCTGTCCGCTGAAGCAATGCGGACGCTTCACCGGGAGATAGGCCGGGCAGCGCGCTCGGCATGTAAAGGAGGTCGCCTTCATCGAGCGGCGGCAGGAATTCTCCTCCCAGGCGGGTGAACGGGACCAGCGCTGTAAGGAATACAAGGCCTGCCACAACCAAAGTGGTTTTCGGTCGGCGCATTACCCAATCAAGACCCGGCCGATAGGCCTTGGTAAGCACGCGATTGAGGACGTTGGTATCCTCCTTGGGTATATTCCCGCGGATCAGCCACCCCATCAGAACGGGAACCAGCGTCACCGACAGAATGGCGGCCGCCGCCATGGCATAGGTCTTTGTGAAGGCCAGCGGCGAAAACAGGCGGCCTTCCTGCGCCTGCAGAGTAAACACCGGCAGGAACGATAGGGTTATGATCAGGAGGCTGAAAAACAGCGCTGGCCCCACCTCTTTCGATGCTTCCGCGATCAGCTTCCAGCGCTCATCGTTGGACTTCTGTTCGCCCGGATGGTCCTCTTCCCAATGCTCGATGTGTTTGTGCGCGTTCTCGATCATGACGATGGCAGCGTCCACCATCGCGCCGATCGCGATGGCTATGCCGCCCAGGGACATGATGTTCGCATCGACCCCTTGAAAACGCATCACGATGAAGGCCGCCAGCACCCCCAATGGAAGCGTGACGATCGCCACCAATGCCGATCGCACGTGCCAAAGGAACAACGCGCAAACGATCGCGACGATGATAAACTCGGCGATGAGTTTGCCGGTCAGGTTTTCGATCGAGGCATCGATCAGCTTCGAGCGATCATAGGTCGTGACAATCTCGACCCCGTCAGGAAGACTGGCCTGGAGCACGCTGAGCTTCTCTTCGACAGCCGCGATGGTTGCCCGCGCATCCTCGCCTTGCCTGAGCACGACAATGCCGCCTGCGACCTCGCCTTCGCCATTGAGTTCGGCGATTCCTCGCCGCATCTCGGGGCCAAGCTGGATGGTGGCGATATCGGATAGAGTAACCGGTATACCGTTCCCGACTGATTTGAGCGGGATCTGCCGGAAGTCGTCGAGAGACGTGAGATAGCCTGATGCGCGGACCATAAACTCGGCCTCGCCCATTTCAACCACCGATCCGCCAGCCTCCTGATTGGAAGCTTGTATGGCGCGCACGACATCGCTGTAAGTGACGCCAAGCGAAGCCATCCGGTAGGGTTCCAGCACGACCTGGTACTGCTTGACCATGCCGCCCACGCTGGCGACCTCTGCGATGCCCGGAATGGTCTGGAGCTCATAGCGCAGGAACCAGTCCTGAAGGCTTCTGAGCCCAGCAAGGTCGCTGTTCCCAGTTCGGTCAACCAGCGCATATTCGTAAATCCAGCCCACGCCCGTCGCGTCCGGCCCGAGCGAGCTGGTCACACCTTCGGGCAATTCGTTTTGCACCTGGTTGAGATATTCGAGCACGCGCGAACGCGCCCAGTAGAGGTCCGTCCCGTCCTCGAAGATCACATAGACGAAGCTGTCGCCGAACATCGAATACCCGCGCACTGTTTCCGCGCCCGGCACCGAAAGCATCGTGGTTGCGAGCGGGTATGTGACCTGATCCTCAACGATGCGCGGAGCTTGGCCCGGATAATTCGAGCGCACCACGACCTGAACATCAGACAGATCGGGGATCGCATCGACAGGCGTTGCGCGCACCGCCCAGAAGCCGGCCAGCGTGACCGCGATGGCCGCCAGAACGATGAAAAACCGATTGGCGATCGACGCGTCAATAATCCGCGCAATCATCGTTCGACCTTCCGAATGGACTCGATGCGCGGACCGGTGTCGTGCTGCGAGAACGTGAACTCGACATCGTCCCCCGGTTCGAGACCCTCGACCAAAGAGGCGTCGGCCAGGGCAAAGGGCATCACCATGCTCGGCCATTCGAGGGCGGGAACCGGCGCGTGATTGAGAGTGATCGAAGCTCCGGCAATCTTCGTTATGCTTCCCGTGGCAGTGTAGGTTTTCATCTTTGCGGGGCCGTCGGATGCCATATTCATGCTTCCGTCGATCGATCTGACATCGATCCCGGCCAAACTCGCTTCGGAATCGATCAGGAACTGCCCGGAGGTGACGACCTCTTCGCCTTCGGCAAGGCCTGCCAGGACCTCGGTCCTGCCATTCGCCTCGCGCCCGATTTCGACCTCGGCTGGAAGAAAGGCGCCTTCATCCTGCTTGAGCATCACAAGATTGCGGCGGCCGGTTCGAATGACCGCCTCCGACGGTACCAGCAAGGCTCGCCGTGTGTCGGGTGAAAGCGACACCTGCGCAAACATCCCTGGCTTCAACCTGCCGCGTGGGTTCGGCAGCTCAGCCCGGACGGTGATCGTCCGGCTTGCAGTATCGGCGTTGGGCAAAATGGCCGTGATACGTCCTCCAAGTCGTTCATCGGGAAACGCTGCCAGAGTGGCGCTGACAGTTTGACCCTGCCGTACATTTGCGGCCTGTGCCTCGGGCACTGAGGCTTCCAGCCATATCGGCGAGAAGCCTGTAATCTCGGCCAGTGTCTGACCTTCCATCACCGTCATGCCTGGCCGCACACCGAGCATTGTTACGGCACCGCCCACCGGAGCCGTGACAGTGATCGTGTTTTGCGCTCTGCGTGTGCGTTCAACCGACGCGATCATTGCGTCGGTCATGCCGAGCAGGCGCATGCGCTGCCGCATCGCATCTGCAAGTGCCTGATCGCCGGTATCGAGCACGGCAATGTACTCACGCTGCGCACCGCCCCAGTCAGGGACGAGAATGTCGACTATCGGAGTGCCGCGACCCACGACATCGTCCTGTGCTAGGCCATAGGTGCGTTGGACATATCCGCCCGCTCTTGGCTGGACGATGGCAACATCTCGGCTGTTGTAGGCCAGGACGCCTGTCACGGTGATTTCCGGCTCGAGAACTCCGAACTCCGCCGCTGCCGTGCGAATGCCGAAATTCTGGACTAGGCCCGGATCAATCCGGACGCCCGCTTCCGCAGCTTCTCCCGCGCACTTGGGAACCAGCATCATGTCCATGAAGGGCGACTTGCCAGGCTCGTCAAAGCGCTGTCCGGGAACCATCGGATCGTACCAGTAAAGCACCTCTTCGCACTCCGTCTCGGCGGAGCCCGACATCCCACCCTCGCTCTCATCGCCTATAAGCGAGAGCGCATATCCCGCGCCGAGGCTGACAAGCGCGACGGCTGCCATGATTGCATAGGTTCGCTTTGAAGGGCCGGAGCTGTCGACTGTATTGCTCATGGCTGCTGCTCCCCGTAGGTTAAGCGAAGCATCTCGGCCCATTCCACGGTCGCAGCTTCGCGTTCAAAGATTTCAAGATCGAGCAAGGCCAAATCTGCCTTTGCTGCAATCACATCGATCAGGTCTGCGTTTCCGGCAGCAAAGCTCGCCGTCTCCAGTTCAACCCGTTGCCGGGCCAGCGGCAGTAATTCATCGCGCGCGCGTTCCCATTGACGCTTCGCGCTGCGCCATGAGGCGAGATCGGATTCGAATTGCACACGCAGTGCCCGCAAACGATCGTCGCGCTCTGCCTGCGTAGCGGCGGCTTCTGCCTCGGCGGCACGAATGCGCGGCTTTTGACGTCGATCGGTAAAAATGGGCAGGGTGACCGATCCCATGACAGAGAATGCGTCTCCGAAGGCAGGGTCGCGTCGGCCATAGTTCACGCTCACGCCGAAGTCGGGGCGCAAGTCGGCGCGCGCGAGGTCGGCGTTCGCTTCTGCGCGTCCGGTGGCAGCATCGGCAAGACGGATGACGGGGTTAAGGTCCAGAGCTTGTTCGAGGCTGCCGCTGTCGACATCGGCCGCTGGCGCATCACCCGCGACAGTAGGGTCGTCTGTCTGAATGTAGCTCGAGAGCATGGCGCGCGCGGCATCTCTTTCGGCTTCAATTCTTGTGATTGCATCTTCAATCACAAGGAGCTCGCGGCGAATGGCAAGGCTTTCGGCCGGACGGGCGGCACCCGACGCGACAGCGCTGTTTGCCACCGGCTGAAGCCTGCGCAGATCGCTCAGCGCCGTATGGGCGAAGGCGAGCTTCTCCTCGGCATAGTACAAGTCGATCCAGGCGGTTGATGTGGCGATGTCGATCCGCTGCTGCGCAACTCCAAGCCGCATTTGAGCGACGGCTACATCTGCGCCCGCTACGCCTCTACGGGCTCTGCGCCGTGCAAGGTTCGGGATTGGTTGCTCAATGCCAACAGCAATCTGCGTTGGAAGCTGGCGATCAAACTCGAACGCCACAGGCCCGGTGATTGGCAGGTTTGTAATCCCGCCACGCAAAACAGGATCGGGCAACTCATCTGCGGCTTGCGAGGCATCTCGCGTGCCGTCGATACGCAATTGCGCCGCCTGGAGCAGCGGCTGATCTGCGCGCGCTGCTCGCAAAGCTTCTTCATAGCCAACCGGCTGCGCGAGCACGACCTGCGCCGGCATCAGGGCGGCGGCAAGGATACCGCCTATGGACCGTTTCATGGAAAAATCTCACTCGATGTAAGCGATGCGCACGCCCGGCAGTCCACCACTGCTCGTTGATGAGCAGTGACGCGCACAGACAGCATCTCAACAAGGGGCTGACAGCCCGGCTGTTACATTGGAGTTAGAAGCGCGGAGGCGGGTAGTCAGGCGGAAGCGCTCGACCAGCCAATTGATCAGTTACCGCCGTAAAAAACTGCTTGGTATTAGGGGGAAGGTTATTGGACAGGTTGGGAAGGGTGTTCCCCATCAAAACCGGAGCAACAGCGTTCATGGAAAGCATGCACTTCAACGACATGTCATCACAAGGGTCATTTTGATTTTGACCTGCGTGCCCGGAATGATCCGACGCGTGATGCTTCATCTTGGCGCAGTCCGCCAAGGTCATAGTTTCTGCTTGGGAGAGCGATGCAGCCTCAGCCGAAACCTGAAAAATCAGGCCAAGACACATTAGAACTGCAATGATGTTCCCGAAAACACGCATCGCCGAAACATAGGTGACAAGCGCTTTCCCGACAAGCCGCAAAGTCAGAATAGGCAAGTTGTTCTGGGTAATGGATCTAATGTCTATGTCGGTTGCGGCCTTCTCGAACTCGACCCGACACTGTAATCACCAACCTGCGATATCAATCGGTTCCGTCCACCAAAATCAAAATGCAAAGGTACTATTTAGCAAGTGGGCGGGCCGTTTTGTGGTCCTTTTGATATCTACGCATAGAAACACGTATATTTTTCAGAGGGATAGAGCTTTAATTCGAGTCCTCTTCTGGCACCATTTGCTCATTCATTGTTGTTCGCTGATGGTTGCCAGGGCCTCGGAAAACTGCCAAAAATGCGCAGTTTTCGGCCGCGGTTATTCGCTCGCGTTTGTCTGCAATCGCAGGCTAGTGGGGGCTTTTTGAGGGGCCTTTGACTTCTTCGGTGGCCAGAATTGCCCACCTTTCGCAGAAAAGGCCCCCACATGCCCCTTAATGATATCGTGATCCGCGCAGCTAAGCCTCGCGATCGAGAGTGGAAACTGTCTGACGAGAAAGGGCTTTATCTTTTAGTGACCCCGGCTGGGGAAAGCTCTGGCGATTAAAGTTCCGGATCAATGGCAAAGAGAAGAAACTCTCATTCGGACGCTATCCAGAGGTTTCGCTAAAAGATGCACGTCGATTGCGTGATGAAGCGCGTTCAGCGAAAGCGGCTGGAGTTGACCCTGCAAGAGAACGGCAGGAAGTTAAGGCTCAGGCAAAGCTCGGTGCGTCCAATAGTTTTGAAGCAATTGCCGAAGAGTTTCTAGCAAAGCGAGTAAGAGAGGGCCTTGCTGAGACGACGATCTCAAAGAATCGATGGTTCTTGGATCAACTGCGACCAAGCATTGGTAAACTCCCAGTCGCTGAAATAACGCCGCGAGAAGTGCTAAGGGCTCTTAGAAAAGCCGAAAATGCCGGCAAGCATGAGACTGCGAACCGTATGCGGTCATTTGCCAGCCGAGTGTTTAGGTATGCGATCGCTACTGCCCGCGCAGATGCCGATCCGGCCCACGCTTTGCGGGGTGCGCTGACGACGCCAATTGTGAAGCACCATGCCGCGATCACTGATGCGAAAGAGTTTGGGGCATTGTTCCGGGCGATTGAGGCCTACACTGGTGAGCGGACGACGATGGTCGCACTTTCGCTGACCCGTCACATATTTCAGCGCCCTGGCGAGGTACGCAAAATGCGATGGTCAGAACTGGATCTGACGGAAGCTGTATGGACTATCCCTGGCGAACGAATGAAGCAGCGAGGTCAAGATCACTCAGTGCCGCTATCGCGCCAAGCGCTCAGTCTTTTAAAGACAGTTGAGAACTATTGCGACAGATCTGAATTTGTCTTTCCGTCGGCCCGGACCAAACTTCGACCGATGTCGGAGAACGCGATAAATGGTGCATTGCGGCGTTTGGGTTATGCCCAAGGCGAAATGACCGCGCATGGGTTCCGAACTTCTGCCAGCTCGTTGCTCAATGAATCGGGCAAATGGAACCCTGATGCGATTGAGCGGGCCTTGTCACATCGCGACAAAAATACAATTCGAGGCATCTATAATCGATCGGCGTATTGGCCCGAGCGCGTACAAATGGCGCAGTGGTGGAGCGATTATCTGGATCGATTGAAAAGCGGTGGTGTATAGCACTGGCCACGAAGAGATCGCCTTTCTGGCGTGGCGGCTTTGCGGAACGGTCGGCAAAAGGGCACCAAAATCATCATCGATTTCGCATAACCGCTTTGCGCCTCAGTCCAAGACTTAGCGATCCGAGATCTTAGTTCCGGAAAGCAGACATTCTTCGAGGCCATTCCGGCCAAGGAGAAATGACAATGACCTACTCAAACTTTGACCCCGCTGCTCAAAACCGAGTGCCATGGAACTTTGGAGCGAAGATCGGGCCTAAGCGTCCATTCGATCAGAAACAGATCTGGGCGATCCGTTTCTTCTTAGATCGCGAAAAGCGCATTCGCGATCGAGCGCTGTTCGATCTGGCGATTGATAGCAAGCTGCGAGGCTGTGATCTCGTCGAGCTGAAGATCGGCGATTTGGTTAGTGGTCCAGAAATCAGGACGCGCGCGACAATCACGCAGCGTAAGACAGGTCGACCCGTTCAATTCGAGATTGCGGCGGATGTAAGAGTGAGTTTGTTTGCCTGGCTTGAGCTGAGGGGTGGTGGCGTTGAAGACTTCGTGTTTCCAAGTCGAGTTGATCACAACCGCCACCTGAGTACGCGTCAATATGCGCGGCTCGTCGATGAGTGGGTTGAAGCGATCGGCCTGAGGCCAGAGGAATACGGGACGCACTCGCTGCGCCGCACCAAAACCTCAATCATCTACAAAGCCACCGGCAACATTCGAGCGATCCAAATCTTGTTGGGCCATTCCAAGATTGAGAACACGGTTCGCTATCTTGGCGTCGACATTGAGGACGCTCTTACTCTTGCAGAGAAGACCGAAATCTGACTGCAAACGGGCGCTGGCTCAATACGAGTTGGCGCCCGCCATTGATGGGTCGGTAACGATCTTTTTGGAGCATATCGCTATAACTATAGCTTGGTAAAAGGTACGAGGAGCCTGGAGAAGCCAACCGGATCCTCAAGCTCGGGGAAATGCCCAACATGCTCGAGCCGAACGAGTTCGCAGTTCTTCGCCAACGATAGCGACGAACTCTTATCCGTCTCGGCATGCGATTGATCTTGTTCGCCCCATATTGCGAGCGTCGGTTGCAGAGGTGGCTCGAATGGCGCCTCGCTTGCCGACAGATAATTCTGAAACATCGTTGGAAGCGCGAAGGTTGCCCCTTGGCCAAACGCCTGGGCCGTACAGGTGCAGAAGTGCGCCACCGCAGGCGTGTCGGCCATCGAGTGCTCGTACCAAGCGGGCGCGCGCGGTTTCATCATACGTGGAAAGAGGATTTGGCCAAGAAACGGCGTGGACACGATTCCCTTTGGGTCGCGGCGCTTCTTCCAGAGCATTTCTTCAGACCACGACGGTACCTGGATAGCGATAAGGTGGCTGCACAGCTCGGGGTGTCGACTTGCAACATCAATCGCCGCATAAGTTCCGCCGCACGAAAATGCGAGGATAGCCGGTCCTCCCGCAACCGAGCGCAAGAACCTAGCCACCCCATCGTTCACGGGCCGAAATCCGAAATCGTAGCCAGGTTTGGGCACTGAGAACCCGTTACCGGGCGCTTCAAAAGCAATGACAGTAAATTGCGCTTTCAAGGCGGCGAACAGGGCGTCATAGACTTCCAAGGTGGCAGGGCCGTCGCATAGGAATACGATAGCCGGGCCGCGTCCCGCTTTCCTATATCGGATCAGGCACACATCATCTTCGTAGAAATCAATGTCAGAGCAGGATTGAGATGGAGGACCCGTGCGAGCCCATTGGATGCGCTCCTTCCAATTTCTCGTCTCAAGTCTTGCGGCCATTCTAGAGAGCAGCATCGCGAATATTCCTCATGGAAAGGGGATGAGCACAGCGGACATTGCCACCCGGCCTATCTCGCCGTGCTCATCGAATATTGCACCTTCGCCCAGACCAGTTCCCTCCGGCATCCAGGTTGTCTTGGGCCTTATTCCGATATGCTCGCCGCGCGGATGTCGCGCGAGGGCGACCTGAAGGTTGACGTTGGGGTCGGCCAGCTTCGGCTCGGAAGGACGAGCGAGGCCGTGGGTCCAGTCGGCGGGTCCCAACACGCTCGCAAGCGGAGTAGCATCCGGAGTGATCTCGTCTTTGTGATGGAACCAGACAACTCCATCAGTTCCTGGGCGTATTTCGAAATTGTCCATCAGCCACGGGCGACCATGTGGGGCGGCTCGTGCGGGAAGAGGATCGATCTTGCTAACATCGATGTTAGACGGGTCGTTCGCAGCGATTGCCAACCCCTCAACAGGGTTGATCACGCAGACGGTCGCTGAGGCTGTTTGTTTCCCATCTGCCCAGACCTCGTTGGTCAGCACGCTCGAACGGCGACCCCGGCGAAGAATCTTCGGATTGGTCTTGAGCGGCATGAGAGGAGTCGGGCGGAAAAACTCCACAGACACAGACATCGCCGCTCCCAAGCCTTGCTGCGTGGCAATCGCCTCGATCTCGGCGACCATGACCGAAGCGACGCCCCCACCCTGTAGTCCGGTGAATGGTCCTTGCGCCTTTTCGCCACCAATCCAGTGACCGGTATCGTCTTGTTCAAAAATCGCCATCTTCTGCCAAACTTGATTGAAGTTATTTCAATCGATAGAGAGGTTACGACGACAGAACGGACGAATAAAGCGAGTTTGCTTCATGAATGATGAAAATAACTCATCGATTTCTACCGTGCCCTCGACAACGTCACTCATGGCGTTTGAAAGAGCTGCCGCGCATCTTTCGTTCATCGATGCCGCAGTGGCCTTGGGCAGGACGCCATCGGCGATTTCCCACGCTGTTCGCGCTCTGGAGCAGCAGATCGGCGTAAGCTTGTTTGAGCGGGTGGGCAGAACCGTTCGTTTGACCAATGCGGGGGCAGACTATTGTGAAGCCATACGTCCAGCGCTGCGAGAGCTGGAGTTGGCGACCATCCAGGCTCAACGTGCGCGGCAAACCAATGTGGTGCGGATCAGCGCCTTGCCTTTCTTCACAAGCACCGTCCTTTTGCCCAACCTTGCTAAGTTCGAAGAGAAGAATCCGAGCCTGGAGCTGAAGATTGAGACGTCGAATGCGTTCGCAGACATTCGGCGTGGAGAGGCCGATATCGCGCTGCGGTTTGGCAGCGGCCGCAGTCAAGGTCTGACTTGCAAATCATTGGTTTCTGTAAGAGGGCTGCCGGTCGCTTCGCCGCAATACTTGCAGGACGCGCGCCCCCTCAACCACCCAAGGGACATCCTGAACCACACGCTGATCCATGTGCGCGCAAGCCCAGCGGCTTGGCAAGACTGGCTGACAGCAGCCGGATGCGCGACGGACATGGGCAGTCCTGGTCTCGCTTTCGACTCAATACTAGGCGCACTGGACGCCGCTGAAAATGGCCATGGGATCGCCTTGGCGATGGACCCGCTTATTCGCCGACATCCCTCTTTCGGAACCCGGCTGACGGCACCCCTAAATGAAGCGAACGCCAAAACTCAGGACTACAATTTCTTATGTCAGGAATCGCATTGGCTCTCGCCAAACATTCAGAAAACCTACCGCTGGTTGCAGGATTGCGTTGCTGAATTCGCCGATGCTTGATCGCTCACACCGATTTAAATCCTGAGTTGCCGATAGCACCTTGATACCGTTTCGAAATTGGAGAAAATGAAGATGGGAAAAGTCATTCTGATCACCGGTGCCTCATCCGGCATTGGCGCGCATTGCGCCCGAGAGGCGGTCACGTCAGGGCACAAGGTCGCGCTTGCTGCTCGTTCCAAATCGAAATTGGACAGCCTTGTCGATGAGCTTGGACCTTCGAGCGCCTTTGCGGTCGAGTGCGATGTGACCTCCCCCAGTTCACAAGAAGCGATGGTCGAGGCAGCTGTGGGCCACTTCGGCAGACTGGACGTCGCCTTCGCTAATGCCGGATTGGGTGCAACCGCGACCGGCACCGAGCATGGCAATATCGAGAACTTCAAGGAGATGATCCTTGTCAACAATTTTGGCGTCACCTTGACCTGCAAATTTGCCATCCCGCATCTTCGAAAGAGCAAAGGACATCTCGTGCTGATCGGTTCTCAGGCAGGGCATGTGGCGTTGTCAGGCTCTGTCTATAGCGCGACCAAATGGTTCATCCGCGGCTATGCCAAGAACCTATCCAATGAGCTCACCCCTCATGGCGTGAGGGTGACAAGCATCGATCCGGGGATGGTGGACACGCCATTCTTCGATGAAGAGAAGCCGAATGCACTCAGGCCCGACGATATCTCAAACGCATTTCTCTACGCGATAGAGGCACCGTCGCACGCCCGCATTGCCGAGATTGAGATCAATCCGATGGTCGGCGCGCATCACTCTTGAGGCGAATTGTAGGATGAGTGATTTAGACTGAACAGCGTTGATCGTCGTCGATCCCTACAACGATTTCCTGTCTGTTGGTGGGCGAGCTTGGCTGTTGAACCGCGCGACGCTCAAACGCCTCGGCACGAATGCGAACCTGGTGCGTGTGCTTTCCCATGCCCGCGCAGCCGGTCTGAAAGTGTGCTATGCGCCGCATGCGCGCTATCGCAGGGGACTGTTCGACCATCGCCAGTTCCTGAACCCATCTATCTATCTTGCGCGGTTCTTCCGGACATTTAGCGTCGCTGGTTGGGGTGGCAGGTTTCGAAAGGGCTTTGAGCCGCGCCCAGGTGAGTTTGTCGCAAGCGAGCATCTTGTTTGAAGTGGCTTCGTCGGCACCGACCTGCACGAACATCTCTCCGCCGCGAACATCGCCCATGTTGCCCTGTGTGGCTGTCTCTCGAACACTTGCATCGAATCCACCGCACGCAGCGCAATCGAGCTTGGTTATCGGGTAACGATCGTGTCCGACGCGCTGGCCGCGATGTCAGTTACGGATCACGATGCAGCGATTGAGACAGGTTTTCCCATGTGCGCGCATTCGGTGATCTCAACGGATGAATGGATCGCGGAGCCGGGCCAATGATTGCCAGCCTAGTAGATCGGTTTGGCCGGGTGCTGACAAATCGCCACGCGAAAGGATATGGGCCGTTCGAGGCCCGTCAGACTGCGGTCTTGGTACTGACCCCGCAAAATGACGCGGTTATCGAAGGCGGCGGATTAGCCGGACTTTGCGAAGTTCCGATTGATCGCCAAAAATTGAGCAATTTCTTGCAGCACTGTCGCGATCGTGGATGGGCAATCTATCATTCTCCAATGTCATGGTCAGACGACCAGCTCCAATTCCCGCTCGACACGACAAAGCACATGGATGCGCTGCGGAAAAATAACCTGCTGCGGAAGGGCTCTACAGGTGTGGAACTGGCAGAAGACCTTGTACTTGAGGGCGACCATGTTCTGCCAGAAAGACGCGGCTTCAGTGCTTTTGTCGACACGGGCCTGCATGAGTTGCTGCGCGAGCATCCCCGCTCTCGGGTGATTGTGGTTGGAGGTGTCGCAAATGTCGACACCGATTCTTCCGCGCGAATGGCCGTTGAATATGATTTTGACGTTACCGTCGTTAAGGATCTTGTCGCTTCTTACAGACGGATCGATCTTGCCAATACTATGACTATCACTTTGCCTCGGATCGTAGCCAGGGTCATGACATGCCAACAGTTGGCACCTTGAGAGGAAAGTCGATCGAGCAACTCTCGTGATCGACTACCCGGCAAACTGGGCGATGGCCGCGATCAGGCTGATGATGGCTTGAGCGGCATCCATGACGAAGATGAAGAACATCGGTCCGGACAACACGTACCAATAGCTTTCACCTTGCCGCTCCCCGTTTCGAAGGATGGGGACGTTGAATATGAATTGCGAGAAATGCGCTGCTGCAAGCACAAGCAGCAACAGGCCGCGCTCAATTGAATTCGAGAATAGCGTAGATTCCGTCGCCCACAGCACCACCAACATCAAGGACAGGAGAGCGAGCGCGGCATTCATTCCGCCGAGAAACCGCGCCAATGCTGCGGTTGTCAAAAACACAGGCGATTGTCTTGCTGATTTCGGGACAAGCACCTTGGCTGCGGCCAGTTGCTGAAAGCTGAAATACCGAAACGCGGCGCTGAACCATAACGCGCTGGCAATGAGAGCCATTGGATATGTGATTTCTGCGATCATGATACCAAGACTTCCCGATTAGCTTCGACACGCCTGAAACCTCGATTGCAATTGGCTGCTGGCGAGTTTAGTTCAAGTCTGTACTTTCATTAATTCAAGATTGAACTAAACGCAATGACTTATTCTTTCCGCGCTTATTACAGCCTGCATCAAGCTCACTCAGCAGTGTTTCGAGCTGCCGATAAAGCGCTTCGGAAACAGGAGGGTATTCAGACCGCGCATCAGTTTGTCTTGTTCGTCCTGTATGTCGAAGACGGGCTGCCCAGTGCGATCGTCGCGTCACGTGCTGGAATGTCAAAGTCTCGTCTGACCGGCCTTACCAACACATTGGAGGACAAAGGCCTGATTCGTAAGCAGCGGGGCGAGAAAGATGCGCGTCAGCAAGTCCTCTACATAGCACCAGAGGGTCGCGCACTGATCGAGCGGACGAAGGATTGGGTTTCCGAAATGAACGCGGATCTGCTGGCCGATTTTGATGAAAGAGAAAGAATGACGATTGAGAAGTTCTTGCGCAGAGCGGCCTCGTCTCGGTGACTGCGTCACGACGATCCCGCTCAACGCAGGATGATCGCCTTATGAAAGGGATGCGTAATACCTCTTCCAGCATTCAATGCCGAGCGCATTGTAAGCTTTCATATCGTCGACAACCTGTTGGAAGTCAGAGCGATCAATCAGCTCTGTCGGCAAGAGCGGGTCGAAATTGATCAGCCGGATGACTGATTGACCGACCAGCAGTGTTTCCTTTGCCGCTTCGGCGTCGCTCATTCTCGCCACCTTTTGAGAGCTTTGCGCCATAGTTTGGATGGCAGCGCTGTAAGATGCTGCGATTTCCCCTGCCGACCACAGTCCGCGCCAGTCCTCTCCCTCCGCCACAGCGAGCTCCGTCACGACCATAAACGTTGCCTCTTCGTCCAGACCCAAATCGACCAGAGAAACTCGTGTCGCGGCGAGTGAAGCTGCGAGATTGTTCGGGCGAACCCATAGGGCACTTTCGGTCTCTGCGAAGCCGCTAAGACGCAGCGCACGTTCTCGCGCGCGCAGCCGGGTCTTGTCGGTTCGCCCCAAATGGCTCGTGTGCACAACAAGCCAGTCACCAGACCAAGGACGAACCTTTTCTGAGGCGGATTTCCAGCCTGTCACTTGAAGCTGCATCGCGCGACCGGCTGGTCCGATCGCATAGATTCCGCGGTCGATCGCCTCCAAAGTACCGTCCTTTGTCAGGCGTGTGACCGCCATGCGCATTGCGGTAGACTCAATGTCGAACAGGGCGCCCGCCGCAACCAAATTGGCGGCTGACTGCAGCTCGTTATCCGTCACACTCAAAAGCGACAATACCAATTTCTTTGCGGACATATCCGCTTGGATAGAAAGGTCAGAATATAACGCCATTTGACTCATTGTTACATAGCTAGTTACATTCAGCAAAGGGCAAACGTACCGGAGGCGACGATGTCGACCAGTTTGAAGTTATCCGATTGCATCTCCAATGACGAGCTCAGAGAGTTGCGGCGTCCATCGAATTGGAGAGCAACCTTTTCTCTGACATTCAACTGGGTGTTGATCGCGGGTGCGTTTGCGCTGGCAATTATCTGGCCAAATCCGATCACAATCGTCCTCGCGATACTGATCATCGGCGGCCGGCAGTTGGGACTTGGCATCCTTAATCACGATTGCGCACACGGAGCCTTCTTTACACGACGGAAGATCAACGATTTCGTCGGACATTGGCTGTGTGGCGCACCGCTCAACACCTCACTTTACGCGTATCGCGACTATCATTTGAAGCACCATAAGTACGCTGGCACCAAAGACGATCCAGATCTCTGGTTCGTTGAAAAATATCCGGTCAGCCGGGACAGTTTGAAGCGGAAACTGCTACGCGACATTACCGGGCGTACCGGCTTTCGCGACACTCTTGGCAAGATCAAGCGCTTCCGCCTTGCAGACAACTATCTATGGCTCATGTTTCATGTTTCGCTGTTTGCCATCCTGACACTCGTCGGTGCGTCGTGGGCCTACCTCATGTGGTGGGCTGCCGAGATTTTCGTGTACCCATTTATCATGCGCCTCCGACAGATCGGCGAGCATGGCGTTGCCTCGAGCAGATCCAGCAGCGACCCTCGGGAGAACACATCGACGACGCTCGTATCCTGGTGGGAGGCGCTCCTGGTGGCCCCCAACCACGTCAATTATCATCTGGAACACCATCAATTTGCAGCGGTGCCAGGATATCATCTGTCCAAGCTTCACAAGCGGCTTGCAGAGCGGGGATACTATGACGGCTTCGACTGCATCTCGAATGGGTATGTTGATGTGTTGCGCCGTGCGGTTCGCCCGGATGAGTCGCGATCCGCAACACAAGGTTGAGTCAGGGAAAGGAACGAAGACATGCCGACAGTCGTCTACGAGAAGGACGGACGCATCGGGCGTATCACGCTTAACCGCCCGGAAGTCATGAATGCTATCAACACAGATCTTCCCCGTGAACTCGAAGCTTGCGTCGAGCAGGCGAATGACGACAAGGACGTGCATGTCATTGTTTTGAGCGGTGCAGGCGAGGCCTTCAGCGCAGGGTATGACCTCACGGCTTATGCCCAGAATACCAGCGGAAAGTCGCAATACGGCGATGGCCCGTGGGACCCGATGCAAGACTATGCATTCATGATGGGAAACAACCAGAAGTTCATGTCGCTCTGGCGCAGCTACAAGCCCGTCATCGCGAAAGTTCATGGATTTGCGGTGGCCGGCGGCTCAGACATTGCGCTGTGCTGCGATCTGGTCGTGATGGCTGACACGGCCAAGATCGGTTATATGCCCGCGCGGGTTTGGGGCTGTCCCACAACGGCGATGTGGGTCTATCGCCTTGGAGCAGAGCAGGCAAAACGCATGCTGTTGACGGGCGACAAGATCGATGGGCGCGAGGCAGAGCGGATTGGTCTCGTCCACAAGGCAGTTCCAGAGGCCGATCTCGACGTAGAGGTGGAGCGTTTGGCCGAGCGCATGTGCACTGTCCCCATCAATCAGTTGATGATGCAAAAGCTCATGATCAATCAGGCCCTCGACTCAATGGGACTGCAGAACACTCAGATGATCGCGACCCTGTTTGACGGGATCACTCGGCATTCTCCCGAAGGGGTGAACTTCAAGCGCAGGTCGGAGGAGATGGGCTGGAAACAAGCGGTGCGCGAGCGTGACCTTGGAACCTTCGACTGGACCGAGAACCGCTCGATCAACTCGGCGAAGTAGCATGCTCAATACGAAACATCGCGCGGGTCGATCTCAAGTTCGCAATGCGCGCAGGCGCATATTGTTCTGACATCGGCGCCGCATGGTTTGTGAACGAGTTCGGCCCAAGGTTTGTCAGCTTTGGGTGCCCAATCAAGCGCCCACGTTCGCATGACCAATACCGGGTCGAGGATCGCCAAACCTGCATCGGTCGCGCGATAGGCGGCGTTCTTGCTCGAATCCGTGCGCTGGAGAATTCCTTCGCGAGCAAGGTGTTTGAGTCGATCGCTAAGGATCGTGTCGGCAACACCAAGAGTTGCCTGTGCATCGCGAAATCGAAACTGCGTCTGCAGCGCGCCGTAAACGATCAGCATGGACCAGCGGTCCCCGACAGCTTTCAGCATGTCGACTGCGGGGTCCGGCCGATCCGAGATGTCGTCGAATGAAGCCATCTTGCGCCACCCGCGCACGCTTCCAGTTCCGGGCGTCGATCGTTTGAGAGCGCCGATCCGCGGCCATACAAGATCCTGACTGCGGATCTGCTGACGGCAATTGGTGCATACAGTCTTCACGCTAAGAGGTTTTCCGCAAGCCTTGTGGATCAACTTTGAAGCGCCTGGTTCGGATCGCCATTCCTCGCCCCATGCGATCATAGATAGAGCGATTGGATAGACCGCGCGCCCCTTTGCAGTGAAGCGATATTCGAAGCGCGGCGGTGCCTCGTTGTATTGGTGCCGCTCAAATATCCCGGTCTCGACCAGATGCTTGAGTCGCTCGGTCAAGCGAGCTCGTGAAATGTTCAGTCTGTCACAGAAATCCTGGAATCGCGCCGCGCCGAAGAATGCTTCTCGCGTGATCAGAAACGTCCAGGCGTCTCCTAGAGCGTCGACAGCAGCAAAATAGGCATCTTTCCCGGTTGGGTTTTTGGCGTCCATCGGAGGATCCTAGCAACATTGCTCAACCAGCGCCAGAATTCACTAGTATATTGAAACTCACTCTGGTAGAGTTCCACTATGCTAGTAACGAACAAAACCAATGCGATTAACAACCTCCCATCGGCGCGACCGCAGGAATCCATGCCGATCTGCTCACCTGTTTCACTGAAGACAGCAGACGGTGTGGGGTTGCATCTGGATCACGTTCGTCCGACCGAGATCACGGGTGCAGCGATACTAGTCACCCCAGCGATGGGAGCGCCCGCACGAGCCTATCGGCGATTGGGCCATGCGTTGGCGGATAGCGGACACGCGGTCGGAATACTCGATCCGCGAGGTATCGGCGAAAGCGACCTTACTCCGTCGCGCAACGTCGATTTTGGTGTGCGGGAGTTTCTCGAACAAGACTGGCAAACCGCCGTCGAATGGCTCCGCGAAAACCACCCAGCCACCAAGACAATCCTTCTCGGCCACAGCTTCGGCGGACAGCTGAACTCGATCTACGCTGGGAAGCATCCTGAGGAAGTCGATGCGCTGATCAATCTATGCGCCGTCTGGCTGCATTTCCGCGAAATGGGGTCGATCACTCAACAGGCAAAAGGCCTGATTTTCTTCAGCCTCATGCGAGCATGTGCGGAAGTGATCGGTTTTGGTCCCGGCGACAAGCTTGGCTGGGGTGCACGGTTCGCCAAGCAACATGTTCGCGACTGGTCATCCTGGGGTCTCGACGGGAAGTACATGTACCGCGGAGGCAACGCGCGCGAATGTCTGCGTCAGGTCACGCAGCCCACTCTGGCGGTGTCCTTCACAGACGATGACACCCTCGGACCTGGCCCAGCCTGGACCCGCTTCTGCGATGAGATGGCGGCATCAGAGATGACACGATGGCGCTTGCGCCCTGAGGATGTCGGAAAATCAAAAGCTGGGCATTTTGGCGCGCTCAAGGATGCCGACCCACTCTGGGAAAAGATCGATGCCTGGATCAGGGCCTCGGTCCTTGATGGATGAGCCTTCAGCAAAAGGAGAATGACATGACGGACGACCGACAGGAAAAAGCGCGTGCAATTGTCGAGCAGCTCTGGGGGAAAGGGGCGGCATCGGGCAACGATGGCAACGATGATCCATTTCGCGGCGTTGCTCTGGAACATTTGTTCGGAGAAATTTGGCCAAGACCAGGCCTTGCGATCCGGGACCGGTCCCTGATCACTGTCGCCGCTCTGCTGGTGCTTGGCCGCGAGAAGCAATTTGCGCTGCATCTGCGCGGCGCACTCAATGTCGGCGTCACCCCCGAAGAAATCGAAGAGATGATGGTCCACCTCGCCTATTATGGCGGGTTTCCCGTCTCCGCCTCCGCTCGCGACATTGCGCACACAATCTTGCCGAACGCAGGCGACAAAAACTAATCGCAAGGGAGAGTTTAGGATGAGCAAAACACCGCACGGATACAACCGCAGCACAGCCACGCGACCCGAAACCGAACACCTCATCTATGAGGAAGATGGTGACGTCGCGACCATCACGTTGAACCGTCCCGAAGTTATGAATGCGCTTTCCATCGATTTGTCGCGCGAATTCACTGAAACGCTCGAATACATCCGCGATCAAGAGCACCTTCACATCGTCGTACTGAAAGGTGCTGGCGGAAATTTTTGCACCGGCGATGATCTGACAGAAATGGCGGCCGGCAAATGGGGGCACCCCAATCAGGTGTTCCGCCGGGTGCGCTACTACCAATACATGGCGAATACGTTGGAGGAGCTCGACAAGATCACCATCGCCTCAGTCGACGGCAATTGCGTTGGCGGCGGGCTCGAAGTCACTATGGCATGCGACTTCGTTATCTGCACTGAGCGGGCTCGCTGGGGCATGCCCGAAGTGGACTGGGGCATCACACCCGGTTGGGGCGGGACGACCCGAATGGTTCGCCTGATCGGTCGCCGCATGACAAAGGAAATCAACCTACTGGGCGCGCTGCACCCCGCAAAGCGTGGCGTCGATCTGGGCCTGTTCAATCGCGTTGTTGGAAACGACGAACTCGAAGAGGCGACACAGGAACTGGTCGAGCTGCTCCAGATGAAAAACCATCAGGGGCTCCGCCAATTGAAGTTCATCATCAATAAGAATGTCGAGGCCGACCTCAACACTGCGCAAGGCTTCGAAGCGCTCCAGACCGCCTATACCAGCTCGGTCAACCAGACGGGCGCGGTTGCCGACGCGGATGCTCGCCATGGCTGGGCTTCATACGTCAAGAAAGACCCGGAAAGCCCGATCACGAAGCGCCGCGCCACCTCCATCGATTTCTGGGTGGACTGACCTATGAACCGCGAAGAGACACAGGCCGTGCTGGACGTCTATTACAAGGCGTTCAACACGATGGATAAGGACGGCGTGCTTGCCGTCTTTACCGAAGACGCCGATTTCATCGACTTCACCATGGGCCGCAACATGAAGGGGCGCGACGAGCTTGCGGCATTTATCGACGAGACATGGCGCCTCAGTCCGTATTTCCGTCTCGAGCCGGAGATCGTCGTTATCGACGATAGCCAGGTAGCGGTTCAGCTCTACATGTCCGGTGCCAAGAAAGTCGATGCGGCGGGCAGGCCCAAACCCGGCGAGTTGTGGCGCATTCCATCCACGTCGTTCTTCAAGTTTCGCGGCGAGCAAATCCACTGGAAAGCGGATTGCTGGAATGCCCTGGCGATCCCCAAACAGATCGGCTGGCTAAAAACGGTCCCCATGATGATGCGATCCAGCCCCAAAGCAGCGAGGTAAAGATGCGATATCTTCTGAGTGCGTTTGTACTTTTCCTCGCAGGCTGCTCGGCAGCAGCAGCCCCGGAAACTCCGCCCGAATACACCGAACCGCCACCAGTGGCGACCGATGGGTTCATAACGACTGTGGTCGAGGCAGAAATTCCAATGAGCGTGGAAGAGCACCGCGCCTGGCTGCTGGAGAATCCGTTTATTTATTTCTTCGAGCCGACCGAGAATATCTCACCACCTGCAAGCACGACCGACTTGCGCGACGATTGGCTAAAACCGAATTCCGTCCGCCGGATCAATCTCGAAGACGGGCACTACGTGATCGAAAGAGTGTTGGAAAACCGCCCCGAGTTATTCAGCTATCAAGTCTGGATATTCACCAGCGATGTAGCGCTTGGCGTCGATCAGATTATTGGCGAGCAAAGGTTCATTGCAATCGACGATGACACGATGAAGTTCGAATGGACTTACAAGATCAAGCCGAAAGGCGCCATCACGGGTTTCTTCGTCAGACAGCGCCAGCCCGAAGTCGCGCGCTTCATGAAAACTGGCACCAACGCGATGGCAGCAGCTGCTAGAGAGGAAGCGGCGAACCGAGAGGATCTGGCGGATTGAAGCCCTGCTTCGCTGATTTGGCGGCGCAGCTAGCGCTGAATATTGGTTCGCTCGCTCTCATAGTGCGAACAATGAAAGGTTCGGAGATCCTAAGCGAATAGAGAGATGCATGCCGCATTTGCGCATTCTCCTCTCCTCAAAACATGTCTGATTGGTTGGAGCACCATCTTTGCTCTTCGGCTTTTTCGGTCGCCTAGAGTTAAGAGAAGAGCGCAGTGTACTTACTTTGGTCAAAGAGCGTGGCTTTGGACAAAGAGCGTGATTGGGGCGAAAGTGGGACGTCTGCTTTCGTGATCTGATGCTCCAAAACCAGACAGTCGGCTAACGGCCCAATTGCCGTCACCGGTGCCATTGCCGCCGGCCAATTATTGCGGTGCCATTTCTTTCAAAAAAGCCACTACCTTCGGCCAGCTTTCCGCTCGCGCTTTCGCGTTCCCTTCAACGCTTCCGCCGAACATGTCGAGCCTTTCGTAAAACGGACTGTCAGTTTCCATGGGAGGCCCGAAGACGAAATGCCCGGCATCCGGATATGCCAACACCGAAACGGCCGGTCCGGATTTCTGAGCGCTTCGCTTTGCGATCATGCGCGACATCGGGCAAGCCGGCCACATGGTCTCAGCTTCTCCGCAAACCAGCATGATGCCGGCGCTGGCCTGTTCAATCGGAATGGCGGCGCGCTCTGCGGCGGCGCTCAGTGCGGGATCCTCGACCGCGCGATAGACGCTGATAATTCCTTCTGACGCCTGCCAGTCAGAGAACGGCATGGTTGCGACCTGCTTCCCGCCAATTGTCCAAGAGGAATAGGGGCTCTGACCACTGCTCGCCCAGTTGATCCCATTCCACGCTACGCTCGTTGGCATCCCGCCCACTACTGCGGAAAGATCATCCCTGCGCGACGCGATGATCAAGGCCGCTTCGGCCCCTTTTGATGCGCCGACCACGGACAGCCTTTGCGGATCGACGCCGGGTTGCTGCTTCAACCAATCCAGGGCCTGGTCAAACCCTTCAATCGGTATACGCTCAAGCGCCTCGGGCTGTCCCGGTGCGCCGAAATAGGCGAGGTGAAGAACGGTGAAACCCTCCTCCTGAAGCGAAAGCGCCATGTGCTTGGCACCGCTACCGAGGCCACCTTCCGATCCGCCCAAAAGGAGCACCGCAGGACGCCGGTCGGCATGGATTGCATCTTCAGTTCGCTTTGCTGGATAGTAATTGCCGAACAACCCAGCCTGATCGATGCGCTGCCCTGTCGTGCCCGGATCAAGCACCTCGATTTCAGGCAGTCCATAGCGTTCGGGTGCGGCCTGTTGAAACAAAGCGGCTCCGCCCAGTAGCGCTGCGATGGCCATAGCCGATAAGAGGGTTTTTCGTCCACGCATTGCCGCTTCTCCTTTGAGCAGACAATTACGTCGGTAATGCCGCATCAGGCAGTGCAGGCCGTCAGGGCATGGACCTGACAAACGTCACAATTATGCAAGGGCGTCAGAGCCAACCGTGTTCGCGTGCGATGCGGCCCGCTTCGATGCGGCTCGATGCGTGCAGCTTGCCGGATGCCTCGGACAGGTAGTTGCGAACCGTCCCTGGCGAGAGATCGAGTTGCCTGGCGATCTCCTTGTTCGAACGCCCTTCCTCTGCCAGTCGGAGCACATCGCGTTCGCGTTCGGTTAGTGGATTGGCGGGCGCATCCCAGGCAAGTTCTGCAAGCTCAGGCGCGATTGCCCGACCACCGGAAGCGATCTTTCGCACGGCGGCGGCAAGAGCATCCGATGGAGTGTCCTTGAGTAGATATCCGCGCACGCCTGCGTCCATCGCGCGCCGCAAATACCCCGCGCGCCCGAACGTCGTGACGATGAGGACGCTTGTTCCAAGCTTCTCCCGCGCGATGGCTTCCGCGACATCGAGACCCGAAAGGCCGGGCATTTCGATATCAGAGAGGAGAATATCGGGCTTTAGCCGCTTAACCTCTTCGAGAGCGGTGTTTCCATCCTCTGCGCGGCAGACGACCTCGATATCGTCCTCTAGCGCCAAGAGGGTCGCAAGTGCTCCAAGAACCAGCATTTGGTCCTCAGCAATGGCGAGACGGATCATGGCCTCGCATCCTGCGGCAGGCGCGCAATCAATTGCGTGCCCTCAGCCGTGCCTCTGACCGCTAGATCCCCGCCGGCTGCTGCGAGACGAGATCCCAGGCCGGAAATCCCCCCGCCCGCCCGCACAGCCTCGCCATTGCCATTGTCGCTCACGACCATTTCGAGCCCCGCTGATTGTTGCCTAACCGCGATCTCGCAAGCCGACGCTCCGGAATGGCGGATCACATTTGTCACCGCCTCGCGCAAAGCCATGGCGAGCACCGCGCTGCTGCCCGGATCGATCCGGTCGGCATCACCTTCTATGGTGCAATCAATCCCCGCCACGCCAAGCGCGGCTTGCGAGCTTGCGATCTCACGGCTGAGCGTTGCGCCGGTCATCCCGCTCACTGCTGAACGTACATCCGCCAGCCCCTGTCGCGCAGCACCGGCAATGTCGCGCATCTCCTTGCGCGCTTCTCCGGAATCCCGGTCAGCCAGCTTGGCGGCAAGGTCGGCCTTGATCGCAATTAAGGTGAGTGTCCTTCCCAACAGATCGTGCAGATCGCGGCCGATACGCTCACGCTCGGCGGCTGCGGCAAGCTGACGCACCTCGTCACGCGATTCAGCCAGTGCACGGTTCTTGTCTTCGAGCGCCGCGCGCGAAATATTGGCGGCACCGACCATTACCATCAGGAAAACACCAAAGGCCCAGAAGATCGCTGGTTGCTGGATGACCAGCGCCAAAAGGCTTGTTGCTGCTGCAAAAGCACCAACAAGAACAGCGGCTCGCCGCGGCGGTCGCAGATTTCCGACCATTGCTGCGGCGTAGATTGCGATTACCGTCCAGTTGCTTCCGGTGAAAGCGAGTGCAAAAGAAACCAGCAAAGTGGCGGCTGCCAAGACGATCAGGCGCGCGCCCGTCGCCTTGAACGCTGCAAAGTAAAGGCCGAGAAAGACGATCAGTCCGCCTGTCGCAGCGATCATCTGAAACAGACTTGGTTGCTCAATGAACCACGGAATGAAAAACAGCGGCAAGTAGGCAAGCCAGATGGCGGGATGATCGAGCTTGGACCATGCAACCGATAACCCTTCTTGGCTCATCCTGCCTCCTGCGTTGTAATCCCCTTCTACCGGTGGTTGCTGGCTTGAAGAGGTTCCGACTATTTGCGTCATTCCGTTTGTCTTCACCGTGACTGCTGCCGTTCGCCGGTCCATGCAAAAATAGCTGCGGCAAGTGTGATGAGCAGCAAAGGCCCCGCGTGCAACAAAAGATATCCGCCGTCGCGCTGGCCCGCCGCCATCAGTGCGATCTCACCCAGGTGATACGATGGCAGACTCCAGGCGAGGCTCTGCATGAATTGCGGCATCGCCGTGATCGGGAACCACAATCCGCCGAGCACTGCCAAAGAGAGAAACACAATGTTGGCGAGCGCCACGGCTGCGCCTTGTCCAAAGCGATAGCCGATGCCGATCCCGATTAGAGAGAAGGGAATGATGGACAAGAAATGGACGAGAAACATCGCGGCCCATTGCGAAGCTGCGAGCGAAACCCCTGCGGCCACTCCCAGCGCATAAAGGATCACGAACGCGACCACGCAATAGACAGTAGTTGCGGCAATCTTGGCCGTGATTTGCGCGCCTGCCGGCATCGGGGACAGGCGCTTCAATTCAAGCTGCCCGGTTTCGCGTTCGGCAGCGATGTTGACGCCGAACCCGAACAGTGCCGGGCCCATCACGGCGAAGACACCGAAAGTTGCAAGCGTCTGCGTCGCAGAAGCTGTGCTGCCCTGCCCAAGAGCGAACGCGAACAACGCATAAAATGTTGGCGGCAGAGCAATTGTCGGAATGATGAATTGCGGCATGCGCGCAGACTTGATGATCTCTGCCCAGCTCTCGAGCCAGTAGATGCGCGGCGCTGAAGGAAGAAGGGTGGACATCATGCTGCCTCCTGAACGTTCTGGCTTGTGACAAGGTTTTCCAGGGCATCTTCGAGCGATGCGCTGACAACTTCGAAATGCTGCAGCGCGGGATCAATTCGGAACACCGCCTCAAGCGTTGCACGAGGACTGGTCGTCAAGATTGCAACATCTGCCCCGCGCTCGTCGATCTTCACCACATCGGGCAAGGTGCCGAAGCGCGAAGCTGGCAGCCGGGTGCGTAGCCTTACCATTGTGCCGGCCACTTGCGCCTTGATCCGTGCGGGAGGTCCGTCGGCGAGAACCGCTCCTCTTGCGATGACCACGATACGGTCTGCGAGGGCTTCCGCCTCATCCATGTGATGCGTTGCCAAAAGCACCGCTGCGCCCGCTTCGGCCTTGGCGCGGACCAGCTGCCACATGGCCCGGCGCGCCTCGGGATCAAATCCGGTGGTCGGTTCGTCAAGCACCAAGAGATCGGGGGCCCCGGAGATGGCAAGAGCAAACTGGACGCGGCGCTGTTCACCTCCCGAAAGCTTGCCGCACCGGCGGTCCTTGAGTTCGACGAGTCCTGCCTCCTCAAGAACATGATCGATTGTCAGCCGCCGGGCAAAATGGCTGGCGTGCAAATCAATCACCTCCCTCACTGTCAGCACATCCGGCAGGCCAGATGATTGCAGCATGATCCCCATGCGGGCCCGCGCCCGGCGATCGCGCGGCTCCAGGCCGAAAAGGTTGACCTTACCGGCATCAACAGCAAGGCGTCCAGTCATGAGGCCGGCCACGGTCGACTTGCCCGCTCCGTTGGGACCGAGCAACGCAGTCACGCATCCCGGTTCAAGCGCGAAACTGAAATCGCTGAGCACGCGCTGACTACCATACGACTTCGATACGCATTGCAGTTCAGCGACTGTGGAGCCTAGATCGGTCTGCATCTTTGTTCTCCTCGACATTGGCTCATGATTTAGTTCCAATGATGCAAGGAAGGCAGTGCGAGGTATCAGCCCTGAGGCATGACGGATGTCATGTGTGGTCATCCAAGCCAATGATCTGCTGAGGGTCCATTTATGAACTGGCAGCTTTACGCATAGAACAGCCTGAAACCAGACAGCCAGCTTCCGGCCCAAATTCGGGACTTCGTTCAATGACCGATATTGGGGGTGAGAGCAGACTCTTCACCAATGGTTGTGAGGGGAACTTAGGTTACATCTGGTGGAACTTCGTTTCGTCATCAGAAGAAAAGATCGAAGCAGCGAAAGAGGCATGGGCTGCAGGCGATTGGGAGAAAGGGCGTTTTCGGCTTCCCCCGCGGACAAGGATGAGTTCATCCCTCCGCCCGATTTACGTTGACCATTTGTCCGGACAATGCTCCTTTAGCAATTCTGGATTTTTGTGAACGTCAATATTTTTGAGAACCAGAAATGTTCGTCGAAACACTCAATTGAGACAGAGGGATCGAGCCATTCTGACACGCCTCTCTTTGTTGGTTCTAGCGAGTTTATCTCTGCTCACTGCCTGCAAAGAAGTAAGTGACGGAGGCTTGCCTGAGGACGATGGCGGCGCTTGTCGAGCTCTGGTCCAGTCGGCGACTGACAATACACTTCGCGACGATTTCGAGCAGTTTAAGCAGTCTCGCGCCGAGTGCGAAGCTGGCTTCAGCGATCTTTCCAGCGAAGAACAACTGACGTTTGCGAGGGATTACCTGACATATCAGCGCGACTATCTGTCTCGCGATGCGCTAGAAAATTTTATCTCGAATGCCAGCGGTAAGGCAAGAACTTACCTCCAGATTAGACGGTTGCAACTGCGACTAGCGGACTCAGAGTCTATTCCATCAAACGCAATCAATCAATTGCGTCGGAGACTTCGTACGGCAAATGACCCGTTGGCCGATTTCAACATCCGACTTGCGGAAGCTTCAATCACTGCCAAAGCTGGCAATATAGAAACCGCCATTTCTAGTTTAACGGAGTTGCTTCAGGAGGATGAGCTTGAGGAATACCCTAGTGTGGCCACCTCTGTTCGCTTGGCACTGGCGGAACTGCAAAACAAAGATCAAAATCATGATGCGGCCGTCGCGTCACTTTCTGACGCAGCTCAGTCTTTCGACAGCTCAACGCCAGAATTAGACCTGAAGCGATTCTGTTTAATTGTAAGGCGCGTTTTCCTTTTCGAGCCGTCGAGAGAGATCGAGGACGCATATCTTGATGATTTGCAAGAGCGCTTCAGACGAGAGGGTATGATGCCATTTGCGCTCTGCCTCAGTTTGACCAAGATAATTTTGGCGAGGATGGTTGGTCAGCACGATCAGGTGCTTCGTCAAGGAGAGAGGTTGCTTTCCGAGATTGAAGCTGATCCCATGGCGGTGATTGAATTCAACGTTCTTCACACGCTCGGCCAAGCCGCTTATGCCCAAGGCAATTCTGGTCAAGCAATTGAATATTATCAGAGAGCCCTCGAAATTCTGATAATTGAAGAGACTTACAGTGGTCAGGCGAGCATCTACAACAGTCTTGGGAACATTTTCTCGGACTTGGGCGACAATGAGCGGGCTCTCACTGTCTACAAGCAATCTGTAGCACTCTTTGAAGAGGCCACTGGTCCACGCACAGCAAATGCGGCTGTGGCACACAGCAATATTGGCTATTCGCATGCTGCCGAAGGCCGGCACTCAGAAGCATTGGTATCCTATGCGAAAGCGCGTGACATCGCTGGTGATTATCCAGCCCGCCAAATACTCGGCTATACTGACTACTACGAAGCTCGGTCACTTCACGCTCTTGGCGATACTGACGCTGCAATAGAGATGGCAAGCCGCGCTATTCCAACGGCTCTCAATAAAGGCAACGCAATCAATGCTGCCGCGATTTACGCATGGACTGCGTCGCTCAATATTGAGCAATCTAACATTCGTTCGGCCCAAGAGAATTTGAACAAAGTCACTGAAATTCTTGCAAGAGACGATGTAGACGCTTCGTCGCTGGATGAGGACGCAGCCTTCAGTTTTTGGAAGTCAGAATACCACCAGAATATGTCAACTGTTCTGGCGGCCATGGGGGACTATGAAGCCGCTCTAGGGCATTCAATGACAGCTGTGTCCCTTAGCAACGATAGATATGAACGCGAGAAAGTTCGCGCTGCCGCCAATGCTGACCTTCAAATGGATCTGAGGGACAAAGATCGTACGATCGAGCTTTCAGCTAAAGACGCTGAGCTGCAGTCGCTGCGTTTGGAGCAAAGCACGGTACGGACGTATGTTGCAATCGCGTTTGCGGTGTTGGCAGCCATTGCCGCAGGGCTGGCTTTCTTCTCCTATCGAACACAACAGCGGCTCGCCAGCTTACAGGGAAAAGTTCTGGTCGAAGAGCACCATCGCACGAAGAATGTGCTGAACCTTGCATCGAGTTTGATCCGGCTTGAAGAGCGTGAATTGAACGATGGATCAGGCGACTTGCAGGGGCTTCGCCAAAGATTGAAAACGATGGCGCTTTTGCATGAGCACCTGAGAAACATCGATGACCATGTCGATGTTGAAATGCGCGAATTTGTGACGGAACTGGTCAATCACGCCAGCAATGCACTATCGCCTGAAGGTGTGGAAGCACGAGTTGAGAGCGACTCATTTCTCGTATCGCCCGAGGTCGCAACCCCCCTAGGCCTGATCATCTGTGAGATGATGATCAATGCATACAAGCATGCTTTCAGGGACGGGCACGGTGAATTTTCGGTCGAGCTGCGAAAAGGCAAGAACTGGGCCGATGCAGTCATCAGCGACAATGGCATTGGCCATGGCGACGCTGAAACCGCGCAAAAGGGCACCGGGGTTCAGCTTATCGAAGACTTGGTCGACCAGATCGGCGCAACTGCAGATTTCTCTCAGTCTGCAAATGGCACAGTCTGGACCATCACTGGCATCCCGTTCCGAAAATGACAGGCTTGATCAGGATATTCAACGGTAACAAGCGTGGCCTTCTCTATTGCCCTCTTACGTTAGACCGTTGTTTGGTAGGCAGTTAAGAACCGCTCAGGCCTCCACCTTCATCGTTCTGAGCTTAAGAGCAGGCCTTACAAAAATTGCTGAGACACTACCTAAATGACATCTGGCTTGACGCCTTCCCTAATGTCCGAACATGGGTCGTAAGCCGAAGTTCAGTTCTCGGCGTTCTACTCATCGGAAGCAGACGTTCCGTAAACGGCCCAAAAAGGACCGACGCAGTGTGGAATAGTTTCCGCAACTCTGCGCTTTATGGTCGGTGATTTTTGGCGTTGAGTGTTGCCTTACAGCGGCGTGCAATTGTTTCCTCACAGACAATCTGCCAAATTGTGCTCGATAACTCCGCTCCTAGCTCAACTGGATAGAGCATCGAGCTTCTACCTCGAAGGCTGTGGGTTCGAATCCCGCGGGGGCACCATTTTAACATAAATTGCCTCCCATTTTTTGCACCTGCAAAATATCGCAAGCCAAAGCGCATGTTTCCCGCTAATGGATTCCGCATAGGCGCTTTCGGCATTTGCTGCGGCGCACTTTGAGCGGATCGCAGAGCATGCGCACTTCTCATGCCTTTTCTCCCCGCGCCACAAACTGCGCCGCTACCAGAGCGAACTAACATGTCTTTTGAGACCCTTCCGCCGATCTTGGGCGAAGCCTTAGCTGAACGTGGCTATGCTGAGCCCACACCAGTTCAGGCAGCGACAATTGCTCCGGATGCCGCAGGGCGCGATCTGATTGTTTCAGCGCAAACCGGATCGGGCAAGACTGTTGCGTTCGGCATCGCATTGGCGGCAGAGCTTCTTGGGGAGATTGGCGGCACGCCGCTAAGCGAAAAGCCGCTCGCACTCGTTATCGCGCCAACGCGTGAATTGGCTTTGCAGGTCAGCCGCGAGCTTGGTTGGCTCTACGCCAAAGCCAGGCTGCGGATCGCGACCTGCGTTGGCGGGATGGATGCGAGCAAAGAGCGCCGCGCCTTGCGTGCAGGCCCAGCTATCGTCGTCGGCACACCAGGCCGCCTGCGGGATCACCTCGAGCGCGGCTCGCTCGATTTGTCTGGCTTGGTCGGTGTGGTGCTGGATGAAGCGGACGAGATGCTCGACATGGGCTTCCGCGATGATCTGGAAGAGATCCTTGATGCGACGCCGGAGGGCCGCCGCACACTGTTATTCTCCGCAACTATGCCGCGTGCAATTGAGCGGCTCGCAGAGCGGTATCAATCGAATGCGCTGCGGCTCTCGCTAGCAGGCAAAGATCGCGGACACGGCGACATCAGCTATCAAGCGATCACGGTTGGCCCGTCCGAGATCGAAAACGCCGTGGTCAATCTTCTGCGCTTTCATGAGGCGGAATCCGCGATTTGTTTCTGCGCCACACGGGAAAGCGTTCGCCGGCTTCACGCAACTCTGCAAAACCGCGGGTTTGGCGTCGTCGCGCTGTCGGGTGAACATTCCCAGCAAGAGCGCAATCAGGCCCTGCAAGCCATGCGTGACCGGCGCGCGCGTGTATGCGTTGCCACTGATGTCGCGGCACGCGGCCTCGATCTGCCTACACTTAGTCTTGTGATCCATGTAGAGACGCCGCGCGATGCTGAAACGTTGCAGCACCGTTCTGGCCGTACTGGCCGTGCGGGTAAGAAGGGCACCGCCGCAATCATTGTGCCGTACAATCGCCGCAAGCGGGTTGAGAGCATGCTGCGCGGAGCAAAGATCAAGGCGGATTGGCTGGGCGCGCCGACACGCGAGGCGATCCGCAAGAAAGACCATGAGCGCCTGATGGAGAAGCTCACGGCCCCGGCTGAATATGAAGATGACGACCGCGCGATTGCGGCTGAGCTTATTGAGCGGCTCCCGGCTGAAGATATCGCTGCTGCGCTGGTGCAAGCGCACCGGGCGAAGATGCCGCAACCAGAAGAATTGCTCGCGAATACGCCTGAAGCCCGCGCAAAAGACAAGGTCGAGCGCCACCGCCCTGGCTTTGAGGATGTAGTCTGGTTCAAGATGGGCATTGGCCGCCGTCAGAATGCCGAGCCGCGCTGGATCTTGCCGCTTATCTGCCGACGTGGGCACATTACGCGCAACGAGATCGGCGCTATTCGGGTTGGGCCGAATGAGACTTGGTTTCAGATCCCTCGCGCGCTTGCACCCAAATTTATTGAGACGCTGAAGCGCACCGAAAATAGCGAAGACGAGCAAGACGCGATTGCCATTGAGGAATCGACGGAAGGCCCGCGGATCGAAGCGCGGAATAACCGCAAGCGCGGTGGGCCTGGTGGCTATGCAAGGCCGCATCGCAAAGGCGGACACGGCGGCAAGGGGCGCAGCGATAAGAGCTCAGGCGGCAAACCGCGCCCGGGCCAGAAACGCGACAAAAAAGACGCGCCCCGAACAGATGGCGGCAAGCAAGGCGAAGGTAAGCACTTCGAGGGCAAACCATCCAAAGGCAAGCCGAAGCCGGGCTTCAAGGGCAAAGGCCCGGGTAAAAAGGCTGGCAAGAACAAGGGCAAGCCCGCCTGGTCGAAGTAACGGGTAAATCCCGCTGGGCCAGCTTAGTAATGGTGCATTTACGTAGTTAACCTTGCTTTAGCTTTTTCCATATAAAACCGAAGGATAGCCGGCAAACCGAGCTGTTTGGGTGGAGGGGAAATTGGAACAAGCCATGTGGCTCGCAATAGCAGCGACGCTTGTCGCTGGTATGCAAGTTGGCTTCCTCTTTCTGGAAGCTGGCTTCGTGCGTTCCAAAAACAGCATTAACGTTGCGCTCAAGAACATCGCTGATTTCGCGCTTGCTGTGATTGCATTCTGCTTTGTCGGAGCGGCGATCATGTTCGCCTCAGACACTAATGGGATTGTCGGTTTCGATTGGTCACTTGCTGGATATGACGACGATGGCAGCGTCGTTCTCTTCCTGCTCCTCCAAGCGTTTTTCTGCGGGACAGCCGCCACTATTGTGTCGGGCGCCATCGCTGAGCGCATGCACTTTTCCGCATATGTCATTCTGACACTACCGCTTACTGCCTTGCTATATCCCATAATTGGCCACTGGGCCTGGGCCAGCAGTTTACCTGGTGGAGCTGGGCAGGGCTGGCTCGAAGCACGCGGATTTATCGATTTTGCCGGCTCTTCGGTGGTCCATGCGACAGGCGGTGCCGCGGCTTTGGCGATCCTCTTAATCATTGGCCCGCGGACACACCGTTTTAGCGACGAGGAAGAAAACAGCGCAGTCCATGGACATAGCCCAGTTCTGGCTGGAGGCGGCGCACTCATGCTTTTGGTCGGGTGGCTCGGGTTTAACTCGGGCGGCTTAGTGCCCGGTAGCGATGAGTTTTCGCGCGCCTTGGCCAACACCATCTTTGCTGGCACTGCGGGGTGTCTTGCTGCCTGCGTGGTCGGACGGCAAGTAGAGGGATATTATCGCAGCGATCGTATGATCAACGGGATGTTGATTGGGCTTGTAGCCATTACAGCTAGCGCTCCATTCGCGAAAGCTGGCGGCGCGTTGCTGCTCGGGTTCGCCGCAGGGGGTCTGTCGATCTTCTTTGCCAATTGGATGGAACAGCGTCTGAAAATTGATGATGCAGTCTATGCGGTCACCGTACATGGCTTTGGCGGTATTCTGGGCACGCTTGCGGTGCCGTTTGTCCTGCGTCCGGAAGTGCTCACGAGAACGCCTGTTTCGCAATTTGGTGTCCAGCTATTGGGCGTTGCCGCTATCACTTTGAGTGTGTTTGCAATCATGTTTGCACTGGCTGCGGTGATGAACAGCCGCGGGAAGCTTCGTATCTCCAGTGAAATGGAAGCTCGCGGGCTTAACATAGTAGAACACGGCGCACTGATGGGCAGTGCGGCGCTGGTCGAGACATTGCAAAAAATCAGTCAGGGCGAGGCTGACATCAGCAAGCGCGTAGATTTTGATCCATTTGAAGATGGCAGCGAAGTTGCAGAAGCGGTCAACGTGTTTTTGGACAGGGTCGAGACTGCCGAACGCAAGGCAAGAGAGCAAATTGAGCGCAACCAGCAACAATTGTCTCAGATGGCAGTTCGAGAGCGCAAACGAGCTGATGAAACCGGAGAGATCTTACGAGAGTTCCAATCCGACTTCGCTGCACTTGTCGGCGAATTGAAGGCTCAAGCCGGTGAGCTTGCCGAAGGGTCAACTAATCTGGCCTCGCGCACAGACGAGTCTGGTGAGCTTGTGACGCATGTTCATGAGCAGGCCAATGAGGCTGTATCCATGTCTGAGCAGATGTCCGAGGGTGCAAGCCTATTGGCGCAGACACTTGATCTGGTGAGCGAGAAAATCGCTCAGGCGAATGAGGCAACCAGCCACGCAGAAAACGCCAGCCGCCAGGGGGCAGATATCGCCGCAACTTTGGAGGATTCCACGCGGGCGATTGGCAGGTTGGTCGCACTGATCAAGGCCATCTCGGATAAGACCAGCGTATTGGCTCTTAACGCCCGAATAGAGGCTGCGCGCGCGGGCGAGGCTGGCCTCGGGTTTTCCGTGGTGTCGGAGGAGGTTGGCGCACTTGCCCGACAGGCTGATGAGGCCTCTGGCGAAATTGGCGGTATCATCGGCTCGTTGGTCGAATTGATTGGTAGCTCAATAGCACAATTCCGAGCAATTGATGGCAATATGGCCAATGTGAGAGCCTTGTCAGAATCGGTGGAGCAATCGGCTCTTGCGCAGCGTGAAACGTCCCAGACGCTCTCAACCCTTATTGATGGTGCCCGTCAGCAGGCGCTGGGTAATGGCGCTGCGGTCGCGCAAGTATCTGCGAATTTTAACGAGACAGGTGCGACGATTGGGATGATTGATAACTCGTCAAAGCGGCTGGAAAGCCTAGCTCAGCGGATTGACCGCGAGGTTGCCAGACTACATGACCGTATCGTCGAAAGCGACAAGGTCGAGGCTGCTCGAACTTAAACCGAATTGCCGAGCGCGTTCTTAAGAGGGCCGAGCCACGCTTGGTATGGCTGCCACGCGTTCTGACCTTTGCGGTTGATCGGCTCCCGAACTTGCTCGCTGGAGGCGGTGCGTACTGCGCGGTCAGTTTTGTGGAACGCGAGGCACGCCTCTTCAAACGGTAGCTCAAGATAGTCGAGCATGCGGCGCGTCTGGCCTTCCAGATCATCCAGCACATCTTCATGGCTCACGCGCAGCACTTTGCCCGGCAAAACCGCGTCCCAATGGTCCATTAGGTCGACGTAATCAGCATAGTATCGACCGATTTCCTCAAGACCGTATGTGAACTCCTGACCTTCGGCAAAAAGCTGTTTGAAGCCGGAAAAGCAGCAATCCATCGGCGCGCGGCGTGCATCGATGATCTTCGCATTCGGCAGGATCAGATGGATCAGGCCAATATGCCGGAAGTTGTTGGGCATCTTGTCAATGAATAGCGGGGCATCTTGCCGGTGAACCTGCGTGTCATTGATGAATTGCTCGCCGAATTTCGCCGCGTCTTCAAACTTCAGATCATGCAAATTTGCGGGATATTGCGACTGGCCCAGCTTGCGACCGCGCAGCCGGTGAGCCAGTGCCAATATGTCGGGCAGTTCCAGCGTGCCGTCGACTTGCGAATGGCTGGCGAGAATTTGTTCCAGTAGTGTTGAGCCTGCGCGGGGTAATCCCAGAATAAAGATCGGGTCGGGCGCTTCGCAGCCAAATCCGGCCTTGTCCGCGAACAATTCAGCGGTGCAATATTCCTTTTGCTTAGCCAGCTCCTCGCTCATGGCATCGGCGCTATAACGGGTTTGTGCGCGTTTGAGGGCGTTCCCAGCCTCATAATGTTCAAAACTGGCGGCATAATCGCCGCGATCTTCAAGCGCTTTGCCCAGCGCAAATGACACATGGACCCGGTCCATAAAGGCAAGATCTGAACGCTCAGCCTGCGCCTGCATGAGCGATAACTCTTCGTCGCTGAAGGCGTAATTCTTGAGGTTTGCCAGCGCATAATGCGCATCCCCGTGGTCTGGTTTGACTGCAATCGCTGCCTGATAGCGAGCTACCGCCTCTTCGCGGCGCCCGCGCGTTTTGAGCGCATGGCCCATGCTGGTGAGCGTTGCGGGATCGTTGGGAAGCTTCTGCAAGACCTGCTCGAACAGCTCAAACGCCTGGTCATATTCGCCCGTTTGCATACATTCGATGGCGAGGCGTGATTGGAACAGCGGGCTTGCCGGATCGCTATCGTAAAGTTTCATCGCCTCTTCATGCGCGCGCGCAAACTTTTGGCGGCGGCGCAATACATCAACATAGTCGAGCTTGAGTTGAACATTGTCAGGCTCGAACGAGACTGCGCTTTCCAGCAGAAATTCCGCATCGTCTAGCACGCCCAGCTCCAGCCCGATCTTGGCGAGCAGGCGCATGCCTTCAACGTCGCGGGGGCGTTGGCGCAAATAATGGCGGCAAATTTCCTCTGCGCGCAGCACACGCCCTTCCGCCAGATGATGCGTCACCGCGACCAGCTCTTTGGGCAGGGCGGCGAGGCGCTGCTGCTGAGCCGTGGCGGCGCCTGCCTCTTGCGTGCGACCAGCCTCGCCGAGCAGACGGGCCTGTTCGCGCCAGCTCGCAGCAAGGGCGGGGTTAAACCGCGTTGCCCGCGTAAACGCGTCTAGAGCGCGCGCATCGGCCCCTTGAGCAAGGGCGAGATGCCCCTCTTCCTGCCACGCCCGGCCATACTCAGGCATGGCCATATGCAAGCGTTTGAGAAACCCGTCTGCTGCCGAAAAATCATGCAGATATCGCGCGGCAACCGCAGCCAGATAGAGCGCTTCGCCATCCGATGCATCCTGCTCAAGCAGGGCCGTTGCGAGTTTCGCCCCAGCAGCGTAATCGCCCGATTGCAAGGCCGCTTGAGCCGCTTTCAAACTGTCATCGCGCTGCGTCATTACCTGCCCTTACAATGCGGCCCATACAAAGCAAAACGGCGGAGGTGAACCCGTATGATCAGGGTCCGCCTCCGCCGTTTCCTCACCGATTAGATCGGATCAGTAGCCGCCAGGATCAATAGTCGTATGAGATCCGGAAACCGATTGTCAGTGGACGGTTCGTCGTGATCCGCTCGCGGTCATTGACGAAATTGCCCGAAATCTCGGCCCGCTCATCGAACAGGTTCTCGCCAAAGACTTCAAATTTCCAATTGTCCGCCGTGATACCAGCAGCCAGATCGACAATTGTGTAGCTATCAAGCTCCAGCTTGTTGATCTCGATGATGTCGGTAAACTTCGATGCTGAATGGCTCACTTGAGGCTGAATGTACGCACCGAGCGTATCATTGAGATCCCACTCATAGCGAACGCGCAGATTGCCCTGGAAGGAAGGCGCGAATGCGAGCTCAGAGCCTTCGATCACGTCATTGGTTGGCGTGAGAACTTCTGTGATTTCTGTATCAAGCAGCGAGAATGCACCGGCAATTGTGAGACCCGGCGTTGCATATGGCGCGACGGTGAAGTCGGCCTCAATACCCATGATTTCCGCATCGGCCGCATTGTCCGAGAAGAACAGATTGGTGATGCTGGGATCAAAGATTGTGGTCTGAAGATTGCTAATGTCGACATAGAACGCGCTGCCGTTGAAGCGGAGCTGGCCATCGATCAGATCGAGTTTCCAGCCCAGCTCGTAATTCTTCACCTCATCGGTTTCGAGCTCAAACGGCACGGTAAAGCCGTTTGCACCGGTCGCACCGCCAGGGCGGTTAAGCAGACCGGGGCGGAAGCCTTCTGAGTATGTGCCGTAGAACAATAGATCTTCGGTTGGGGTGACCGTGACCGTACCCTTGAAGATTGTGCCGCTGGTCTCCGCTACGTCTGGCGCACCAAGTGCGTTGAACACCTGCGTTGCCTGAGCGGTGCTGAGGCCAGCTGCTTCAATGTCGGCAATGCTTTGACCTTGCGTGAAGGTCTGGCGAAGCGCGGCATTACATGAGCCGATGAAGGTGAACTGTCCGTCGCCATCATACAAATCGTTAATGTCTGTACCAAAGGCATTGGCGTCTTCCGCCGCGCCTGAGTTACAGAACGAGCCGTTGGCGCTGCCTTCGAAATCAACCTCGATATCGTAATAGCGCGCGCCCAATGTCACCGTCAGAAGATCAGGTACGACATCAAAGCTTGCCTCGCCGAAGATGCCAAACTGTTCATCGGTGCGGCGAATATCATTACGGAAGATGGTCGAGGCTGGGAATGGGCCAGGATCAGTTGTGAAGCCTGCTTGCGGGAAGTTTGGCGCGAAGGCACCAAATGGCGCCGCTGCGACGTTGCCCGGATAGGCGAAGTCATTGCGCTCTTGCAGTTCCAGATCGGAGTAGAAGCCGCCTGCCGTCACGCGCCAGCGGTTTTCCGCAGGGGTGCTGAAGCGCAGTTCTTGGGTGAACACAGTTGTGTCGCTGACCGAGGTCACGAAAAGGTTCGGTGGCTGACACGTGCCGCTTGGCGCGGCGGCACCGGGATAACTCACCGATCCATCACAGATGTAATAGGGGAGATATTGACCGACAAACAGATAGTCGGTGTAATCGACCCGCTGATTGGTTTCGCGGTCGGTATAGGCACCGGTGTAAACCACATCGAGCATTGCGAGGCGGCCTTCGACAGTCCAGCTGGTGTTTGAGAAATCGTCTTCAATACGGTCATCTTCAAAGCGCTGGACTTCCAGATCGCCGAGGCCGTCGAGCTCTGGATCGGCGAAGAATACGCCATCAGATTCGATGCTCTGGCGTGAGTGCGCGACCGTGACAGTCCAGTCAGGCGTCACTTCCCACAGCGCGCTTGCGCGGAAGCCGGAATATTGCGTGTCGTTGAAATTGTCTTCGACGAGGCCCGCATTATCCGTTGGCAGGAATGTGACCGCAGACAGATCAGCGCCAGCTTGGAAGCCGCCGCGATTGGCATTTACCGGAACGCCGTTGGCACGAACCGTACCGGCGGGACGGAAGCGTGCGCTTTCGCTGACATCGCGTGTACCCTGAACATTGTCGATATAGCCGCCTTGGTCATCAAGGAAGACGACGCCGCGCAGTGCAATCGTGTCAGACACGGGCACGTTGATCATGGCTTCTGCTTTGTAGCTTGTCTCACCGCTCTTGGTGAACGACACGCCAGCAGAACCGCCTGCGTCAAAGCCTGAAAGATCAGGCTTGTTCGTGATCAGACGGACAACACCGGCCTGCGAACTGGCGCCGAACAGAGTGCCTTGCGGGCCTGAAAGAACTTCAATGCGCTGAAGGTCAGCCGCGTAAACGTCGAGGTTACGGCCCGGCTGCGCCAGTGGTTGCTCATCGAGATAGAGCGCAACGTTGGGCGCGAGGCCAGCAACACCGGCGGTGGTGAGGTTAGGCGTGGTGGAGGCAAGGCCGCGAATGTAAATCGTGCTTTGTCCTGGGCCACTACCGCCAGCAGTCACCGTTGGTAGCTGGTCGAGGTAATCCTCGAACGTATCGATGTTGAGCTCTTCCAAGCCCTCTTCACCGATGGCTGCAACCGATACCGGCACATCCTGCAGGTCTTCGCTGCGTTTTTGCGCAGTCACAACAATTGTTGGCACACCGCCGCGGTCTTCGACCACGCCATCTGTTCCTTGGGCTTCCTGTGCAACCGCAGGTGAAGCCACAGCAATCGCCAGCGCACTCGCCGAGGCGCAGCTTGCAAATCTCATCATTTTGTTTGTCCCCTTTAGACAACCCATGTTGATCGACAGCATCCGGGTTTGGGTGCTGGATCAAATATTCATAGCGAACGCGCACAAAATTCGCGCATTGCTGAGGTGCCCTAACAAGCTGCAGGTGCCCCGGCCACAGTGAGACCTTAAGAATTCGCGATAGCAGAGGTTTATGTTGCAGAATAACAACATACAAATCTAGATAGCGAATTGTTTATATAAGAGGGGTAATCATTTCCATATATAGGTAATTTTATTCATAATTTGATCTACAATACTAAAAGTATGACATGAAATACAATGAAGTATAGGCAAGTTGATGGATTTTTATTCTTGGAATGCCTACTTAACGGGCAAGTCTAGTCCGCCGTGGATACTTCCCCGTTCCACTCCTGACATGCCTGCGCGGTGGTCGGCACGCCATGTTTCTTGCGGATCAGGTCAAAGACGACCGCTTTGATGATCGCGACCGCCATCAGCAGAACGACAAATGAGAATGGCAGCGCGCCGATGATCATGGTGATGCGGATCGCGTCAATCCCGCCCAGGATCAGCATGGAGCCGACCATAAAGGCGAGCGCCGCACCCCAGAACAGGATGTGATAGCGGCGTGAGCCTTCATCCTCGCCCGCGCCGTTGATGGTGTTGATGATAAGGATTGCGCTGTCCACTGAGGTCACCAGATACGTCATCAGCAGGACCACGACGAGCGCTGATACAATTAAAGCGAGCCCGGGGCTCAGCAGGATCGAAAGCGTGGCGAACAGCTGATCCGAGATCCCAGCATCGGCAATTGCGCCTCCCGCGACCCCGCTCAGCTCCAGATCAATCGCCGTGCCGCCGACAATCGCCATCCAGGCAAAGCACATGAGCGAGGGCACGATCACCACGCCAAAGATGTATTCGCGGATTGTGCGCCCGCGCGAAATGCGCGCGATAAACATGCCTACGAAGGGCGCAAAGGCGATCCACCAGGCCCAGTAGAAGACCGACCAGTCGAGTTGCCACTGGACGAGCGCCGCACTCACATCATCGCCCATATCTTCAAAGATAAGGAGTGAATTGGTCGGCAAGGTGACCAGGTAATCCCAGATACCTGTTGCGAGCAGCGTCAGCCCAAGCAGCCCAGAGCCAGCCACGAGGAACAGCACCAAAAGCGCAAAAGAGAGCCCCATATTGAGGTTGGAGAGCCATTTAATGCCGCGCCCGACGCCCGAAAGCGCGCTAAGCGTGGAGGCACCCACCAGCACCAGCAGAGACACCACAATCGCTGCCGTGCTTGCCGTGCCGCTATCCGCGAGCAACCAATCACCCATCCCCACGCGGTGAAGCCCAGCAACGAACTGCTCGACCCCAAGACCCATAGTAACCGACACGCCAAGGATCGTCGCGACCACCGCGACAATATCAACCACGTGACCCGAAATGCCGGACATGGACTGACCGAATATGGGGGCAAGACTGGAGCGGATTGTCAGCGGCAAATCGCGCCGATACGCGACATAGCCAATCGCTAGACCCACCAGCGCATAGGTGCCCCATGCGGCAAGGCCCCAATGCAGGAAGGTGTAGATATAGGCGGGGCGCACGGCCTCGGCTGAGCGCGCCTCCAGCGTGCCGCGAATAATGTCTGGATTGTTCGAGAAATGAGCGAGCGGCTCACCGGTCGAATAGGTCAGCATGCCAATCCCGATGCCTGCGCCAAAGAGCATTGCGAACCATGAAAAGCGCGAGAACTCAGGCTTTTCATCAGGTGCGCCAATGCGCAAGCGCCCCGATTGCGGGATCAGCGCGAGCGCGCCGCACACCACCACGAGCAAAGCCACAAGGTAGATATACCAGCTGCTGAATGTTGCGATAATCGTGGAGTTGGCCACCTTCAGCGTTTCGCCCGCGCTGACGGGGAAGAAGATCGCCCACATGATGATCACCGAGACAATGATCTTGGCCGGGATCGTTACTTCGCGGCTGAAACCGTCGTAAAACCCTGCGTCATGCGTGTCGATTGGCAAGTCAGTTATTGGCGGGTCGATCGGCAGATCAGCCTTATCGGTCAATTGAGAATGTGAGATAGGGTTTCCTGAACCTTGCTGCGAGCGAACGCTTATTTTTTGGATCCGATGATGTGCGGATCTTTGTGCTCAGCAGATGGCGTGAGCTGCGGTGATCATAGAGGCTTGGTGATTTGTTGCAAGGTGAGCCCGCCAGTGTATTGCTCAGGACGATGAAAGGCCGGGTCATCCTGTGGGGCACCTATGATCTGGGGAAACCCCGGACGCGCATACTGCGTGACGCGCTGCGCCGCGCAGGCTTCGGTCTCGATGAAATCCACGCCTCAATCTGGGAAGGTGTTGCGGACAAAAGCCAGCTTTCCTTGCTGGGCTGGGCTGGCCGGGCACTGCGCTGGCTCGCGGCTTACCCGTGGCTCATTTGGCGCTATTTGCGTGCACCCGCGCATGACGTCGTCCTCGTACCCTATATGGGGCATCTCGATGTGATGATCCTGTGGCCTTTCGCTAAATTGCGCGGGGCCCCGATTGTGTGGGACGCGTTTCTGTCGCTGCATGATACGGTCGTTTCCGACCGCCAGATGGTTGGGCGGCGGAATCCGCTCGCATGGCTTGTGTACGGATGGGAATGGCTTGCGAGCCGCGCCGCATCGCGCGTGGTGCTCGATACAGATGCGCATGCAGCGCTTTTTCAAGAGCTTTACGGGATCAGCGCTGAGAGGACCGCTAGCGTGTTTGTCGGAGCGGAAAATGAACAATTTGCGTTGCCGCCCGCGACTTCGCGCGGGCCCGATCAGCCTTTGCAAGTCCTGTTTTATGGCCAATTCATCCCTCTGCACGGGGTCGAGACGATTGTCGAGGCGGCAGCATTGGCGCGAGATTTGCCGATCGCATGGCACCTGGTGGGCGAGGGACAGGACGCTGCGAAAATCCGTGCGAGGCTGGCCATCGAGGCTCTACCCAAACTGCGTTGGACGCAATGGGTCGCTTACGAGGATCTGACCAAGGAAATTGCCAATGCCGATATCTGCCTCGGTATTTTCGGGACCAGCGGCAAAGCAGCCCGAGTGATCCCTAATAAGGTCTTCCAGGTTCTCGCGGCCGGCAAGCCGCTGATCACGCGCGACAGCCCAGCGATCCGAGAGCTTGTTGATGATGGCGATGCAGGAGTAACTCTTGTACCGCCCGGAGATCCAGCGGCGCTGGTAAATGCGCTGCAAGCTATGGCTAATTCGCGTGAGGCACCGCAGATAGCTGCTAAATTTTCAGCGGACGAATTGGCGCGAGGCTGGGCCGAGGTGGTCGAAAGTGCTCAGTTGGGCGGCGAGAGCACGTAAGAAGCTTGGCGTGGGAGACCAAGGCAAATCGGCCAAAGATGCACTTCAAAATGTTCCCAGTCCCGCTCAGAGCCGGCCAGAGGCAAGAGCAGCTCACGCAGCGCTAAGAATGTGTCGCGCGCTTCCCCGCCATAAGACATTGCAGCATCGCCCCAGTTCTCGCGGCACAAGGCGGCGCACCGCGCGAATGTTGAGCGAATTTCGGGAGCGAGCGCCGACGCGGCTGCCATCTGGTCAAATTGCTCAATCAAGTCGCCACGCTTGGCCTTGAAACGCGTGATACGCCTTTCGATATCGCCTAGCGTTATGGTCCAGGGCCTGAGCATTTTGAGCACTCCGCCATTATGCGCATTGCCGCCATGCAGACGGTGAAAGGTGTCGGCATCGGGCACGTAGCGCACGCCGTCAGAAAAGGCCGCGATGAGGCTGATGACCCAGTCGAATGCAAGCTTAGAACTGAACAGCTCCTCGTCGATGATTTCGCGGCGACACAACATAGCATGCGCCGAGACGCGCGAGCTCCGCAAAATGGCAACGCGGTCATCACCGTGATGCGCGACATTTAGCGCTTCCATCAGGGTTTTACCCAGAGGGTCGCCAGCGCCATCAATCAGGTGTGATGGCCCGAAAGCGAGCGAGCAACCGTCAAGATTTTCGTAAAGCCGCTCCAGCTTTTGCGGACCCCAGATGTCGTCTTGATCCGATATGGCAATTAGCGGTGTAGAGGCCTCTGCGAGCAGCTCTTTCAAGCGTGTCTTTTGGCCTTTATTGCCGTCGGACGCGAGCACCCTTACCCGGCTATCCCTGTCAGCATATGCTCGAAGAATTTCAGCGCTGGCGTCATTGGACCCGTCATCAATGGAGACCAGCTCAAAGTCCTCAAAACTCTGGGCAAGGATTGAGTCGAGCTGCTCTTCGAGAAATTGCGCGCCGTTATAAGTCGGGAGCAGGATGGAAATAGCTGGCATTGCGCGCATGCTCCTATTTAAGTAACGCACATTCAGCAAGGACATCCGGCAGACGCGCCGATAGGTCCGTTGAGGGTGTCATGAAGCGGGCGTGCATTTTTGTGAGCTATTGGGCTGAGCCGGAATTGCCCGGCTATATCCATCATCACGTTGAAGCGCTGGCAGCGCTCGATTTCGATATCTTCTTTGTGTCAAACTCCCCTCTAGATGAAGCGAGCGAAGCCCAGCTTGGTGAGTACTGTAAATCAGTACGTCAAAGAGAGAATGTGGGATTTGATTTTGGTGCTTGGCGCGACGAGCTGCGCTTGGTTGAGCTGAGCGGCTATGATGGATTACTGCTCACAAATAGCAGCATTGTTGGCCCGCTTTTTGACCTCTCCCCCATGTTTGTCGAAATGGATAAGCGGGGCTCCGATTTCTGGGGTCTGACGCTGAACCGCCTTTTCAAAGACCATTTGCAGAGCTTCTTCCTCTATTTTCAACCGCAGGTATGGCAATCGCAGTCGTGGGATACCTTCTGGGGCAATGTAAAGGACCATGCCGATAAGCGCCAGATCATCCTAGACTATGAGTTGGAACTTTATAGTCATTTCCAGAGTGCCGGCTTCACCGGGAGCAGCTATATCAAGCCCAATCCGCTCTGGACGATGCTGCGCCCCTCGATGTTGCCTGGGCGCCGGAAAAAGCCGGTCTATTATGATGACCCGACCATTGCCCGCCCGTTTGCGATTGTTCGGCAAGGCTTCCCTTACGTCAAGGCATCGCTTCTGTGGGGAGAGGCCAAAGAAATTGGCCCCTCGCTTGATCAATTTAAACGCCGGATCAAGACTGATTATGATTGGTCCCTAGCCGAGAGTATGCTCTTCTGAGCGCTCGCTCAGGCTTGCCCTCATTGAACCTTCCATAGGAGATTGCAGACATGCGCGTTCTTGTTGCGACTGACTTCCTTGAGGGGTGGAGCGGCTCTGAGATCATGGCCTTGGAAGTTGCGGAGCATTTTGGCGCGGTTGCCACATCCTATTGGGGGCAGACGCCGGCAAAGTCCGAGCTTGAAAACTGGCGGCCCATTGAAGAAATTGATCTTGGTGAATTCGATCTGGTCTGGGCCCAGCATCATGTTCTTTTGACGCTACTCAACAAGCTGGACGGCGACCATCGCCCGTTCGTGATATGGGCTACTTTGTCTCCTTATGATGACATGGAGCAGATCCCGCCAAGCTTGATCAAAGAATATGTCGATATCGCTGTTGCGAATAGCGCGGAAACCGCCAAGGCGCGCGGCCTTGAGATATCATTTGAAAACGCCGCACCGCGAAAGTTCCATTTCGAGCGTGAGCAGCGCACGCTGAAGAACATCCTCTTTGTCAGCAATAACCAACCTGACGAAATGTTGGAAGCGGCAAGCTTGCTCAAGCGAAAGGGGCATACCCTGCGCTTTATTGGCAGAGATCGCGAGGTAAAACGGATCGAACCCGCAGATATCGCCTGGGCTGATTGTGTCGTGACGATAGGCAAGACGGTGCGCTATGCGCTTGCGTCTGGAACACCTGTATTCTTGTATGATCGCTTTGGCGGTGATGGCTATGTGACTGATGAAAATTACGCGCTGAATGCAGAGTTCAACTTTTCCGGACGGCCCAATGAACGGCGTCTGAGCGCTCAGGTGCTGGTCGATGAAATTGTCGCTCAACATGGATACCCTGTGCTGCCGCCTCAGCCCGTGTTCGAGGACTTTCTTGATAAGCTTGCCGGACAAGCAACGCCGCAGCCTTTCAAACGTATTGACGATTTGCGTGCTAATGCAGCGATGGCCGACAGTATCGGTCAGTGGCTGATTAAGTGTCGCAGTGAAAGTGTCATCCAATCTCATGCAAAGGGTTATCGCAAGGCGGCAGGTCAATTTGTTCGGCAAAAGGCTCCGCAATGGATGCAGCGCCTGTTGTTGCCCTAGCAGGTCGTCGGCCAGATTTAGGTTTGGCTGCGCGAGAGCAACTGGCTGCCGGCCTTGAACAGTTGAATGAAAAGCGGGGATTTGAGCAGATACCCGGTGACGAAATAGGCGGCTGCGCCAATAATTGGGACGATCGCAAGCCTCGTGAAAGAGGCAGTTGGTACCAGCCATTCAAAGGCTAATATTGCTCCCATCATCGCCAGGGTCGCTATCCATATGTCGCGCAAGGCCATGAGTTGATCCAGCAAGCCTACACTTACGATTCTCTTGGCATTGGCCGCGCTAATATAGGCCGAGAAAACCACCGAAGCAGCATATGCGTAAGCCACGCCAATAATGCCAAAGAAGCTTCCACAAATCATCAGGCCGATCCCTATGAAACGTTTTAGGAGTTCGCTCGAAAAATACGTCCGGCTCATGCCTTTGGCGAGTAAGATTTGGATATTGGCCGCATGGACTGGGTTGATGATCCCGGCAATGGCAAGCACGCTCAAGATAGGCCATGCCGCGCGCCACTGCTCACCATACAGCGTCACAATCAGATCTTCAGAAAGTATGGCGAGCCCGACATAGGCGGGAGTGGACAGGATCATGATCCCAGCCAGCCCCCGTTCCAACCCGCTCCTCAAGGCACCATGATCGCCCGCGCGCTCCGCCATAAGGGGTAAGGCGACGCGGCTGACCAGTCCGGTGAACATTCGATGCGACAATTGCACCACGCCATAGCCACGATTGAACAGTCCAACATCGCTCACCGGATAGGCTTTGGCGATTATCAGTACGAAGCCTTGCGTGTGGATGATGCTGAGGCTCTGGACCACACTGACCGGGAGTGCGAAGCGCATTTGCTCTTTCAGCTTGGCAAAATCGAACCTAAGTGCCGGGCGCCATTTGCATACGAAGAAAATGCCTATTGTGCTCAGAGCCGCGCCAAGCACCATTTGCAGCGCCAACGCCCAGATTCCAGCGCCATGGAATGCCGCGTAAACAGCGGCGCCGCCTGAGACTATTGCGGACATCCAACCAATATTGGCCATAGGCTTGAAGCGCATTTGCTTGGTTAGGAGAGCATTTGGGACGACTGCAAGTGCGCTCACGAACGGATGGATCGCGACGATCGGCAACAGGCGAGCAAGCTCTGGGAATCCGTAAAAGGCTGCCAGAGCTGGCCCTGCGGCGGTGATTGCAATGCTGGCCAATGCGGAGGCTACAAGTAATGCGGTAAAGATCCGATCGAGATCTTCCTTCGCCAAATCCTGACGTTGAACGATCAGCGTTGAAAAGCCGTTTTGAATAAGGGTTGAGAGGAGCATGACGGCGAGAACCGCAAAGGCGAAAATGCCAAATTGCTCTGGGGTAAGTAACCGGGCGAGAAAAACCGTTGCGATGAATGTGACGAGCTGCCTCGCGAGCAGGTCAACACCTGCCCAAAAACCCGCATTCGCCGCACGTTCCAAGGTCATTTGCGATGGCCAGTGGGGCGCGCGGCGAACGCACCAGTAGTCAGGCCGATAGACCAGACTGGTTGGCTACCGTCCATCATAATTGCGCTCGACCCATTGGCGATAGGTGCCGTCCATAATCGCGCGCCACCAAGCTTCATTCTCGAGATACCAGCGGATCGTTGCGTCTAGCCCGTCCTCGAAGGACCATTTCGCCGCATAGCCCAGCTCTGCGCGCGCTTTGGACTCGTCGATGGCATAGCGCCGATCATGTCCGGGCCGGTCCGTAACGGTGATCTTGAGGCTGTTGGAGGGCTTACCTTGTGCAGCAGGCGCGTCGGGGAAACGTTCCGCCAGCGCCGCGTCTTTCGCAAATAATGCGTCGACCACGCTGCACAAAGTATCGATCACCTCGACATTGGGTTTTTCCGCGCCTCCGCCAATATTGTAAACCTCGCCCGGCTTGCCGCGCAGCAAAGCCGCTTCGATCCCTCGGCAATGGTCTTCCACATGCAGCCAGTCACGGCGCTGCTGCCCATCGCCGTAAATAGGCAATGGCTTGCCGCTCAGGCAATTGAGCAGGAACAGCGGGATGAGCTTCTCAGGGAATTGGTATGGGCCGTAGTTGTTCGAGCAATTGGTGGTTGTCACCTCCAACCCGTACGTATGGTGATAGGCCCGCACCAGATGATCGCTCGCCGCTTTTGAGGCTGAATATGGCGAGTTAGGCGCATATTGCGTCGTCTCGCTGAACGCCGGATCATCCAGCTCGAGCGAGCCGTATACCTCATCAGTAGATATATGGTGGAAGCGGTGCGGCTGGCCATCACCCTCATCCAGCCAGACAGACTTGGCAGCTTTGAGCATACTATGCGTGCCAATGACATTGGTCTCTATAAACGCGTCGGGGCCGTGGATTGAGCGGTCGACATGGCTTTCCGCCGCGAAGTGGACGACGGTGTCGATTGCGTGGTCCCGCATGAGCTTTTCGACCAATGACTGATCGCCGATGTCGCCGACCACCAACTCGGTGTCGCTCGCCTCAAGGTTTTGGGCATTTCCCGAATACGTGAGTGCGTCGAGCACGATCACGGTGTCAGCGGGGTGCATGGCGCGCCAATGATGCACGAAATTTGCGCCGATAAACCCGGCGCCTCCTGTTACGAGTAGCTTAGCCAAGGTCTTTGAGCTCCTTAATTACCTGGCGCAGATTGACGCGCCAATGCGGCGGGGGTGAGCCTAGCCGCTGATCTGTGTCTGATGTGTCTAGCACGGAAAATTTGGGACGCTCAGCGGGAGTGGGATACTCCGTCGCTGGAATTGGTGATACTGCTGGTGCGCGGTCCAAGAGGCCGGCGGCGACCGCCTCTTCAAAGATGGCCACGGCGAAATCATACCAGCTGGCAACGCCGCTATCGCTGTAATGATGGATCCCCGATGTATCGCTGCTTGTGAGCCGCCAGAGCGCGTTGGCAAGCGACCGCGCCGCAGTGGGCGTTCCGACTTGATCCGCTACCACTGACAATGCGTCACGTTCGGCGCCGAGGCGGAGCATTGTTTTTGCAAAGTTATCGCCTGCCGTGCCATAAATCCAACCAGCTCGTACGATCAGCGCGGACGGGTTCGCCTCCATCACAGCCAGCTCGCCATCGCGCTTTGTCTGGCCATAAACGCCTAACGGATTGGCTTGGTCGTCTGGACGGTACGGACTGCTCTTCATGCCATCAAAGACAAAGTCGGTAGAAACATGGGTTAGTCGAGCATCGCAGCGCTGCGCCGCCTGCGCCATGGCGCGCGGGGCGTCAGAGTTTATCGCAGCGGCAAGCGGCTCATCGCTCTCGGCAGCATCGACCGCAGTGTAGGCGGCGGCGTTGAGAATGTAGGTCGGTTTGTGGGCTTCGATAACGCCCTTGATCGCGTCGGCGTCAGCAAGGTCGCACGTAGCGCGGGTGATGCTCACGACGTCCACACCATTTGGTGCGCTATTGCGCAACGCAGTGCCTAATTGCCCGGCAGCCCCGAAGATCACCGCCTTCACGGGTAAACCTTTGCTTCGGAGAATGGCACGCCAGCGGCATCCTTGGCTGAAAGCTGCGGTGCTTCGCCAAAGTCCGGCCACCCTATGCCAAGCTCCGGGTCATTCCAGGCGATGCAACTTTCATCGCTCGGATCATAGAAATCAGTGCACTTGTAGAGGAATTCAGTTCCATCTTCGAGGCTCACAAAGCCATGCGCAAAGCCGGGCGGGACCCATAGCAAGTGCTTGTTTTCAGCGGATAGCTCTGCGCCGACCCACTTCCCGAAATGCGGGCTGGAGCGGCGGATATCGACCGCAACGTCAAACACGCTTCCGGCGATCACACGGACCAGTTTTCCCTGCGGCCGGCTCAGCTGATAGTGCAGTCCGCGCAGCACGCCTTTCGCGCTCTTCGAGTGATTGTCTTGAACGAACGTCTCGGCGATGCCCAGCTCAGCAAAACTGCGCGCATTCCAGCTTTCTAGGAAAAAGCCGCGCTCGTCGCCAAAGACTTTCGGCTCCAGCAAAGCAACGTCAGGATGTCCGATTTCCAGCCTTTGCATCAGGTGCGCCTCGATTGCATGACTTTGAGCAAATAGTCGCCATAACCCGATTTCCTCAGCGGTTCCGCAGCTTTGATAAGCTGCTCATCATCAATAAACCCCATGCGCCAGGCGATCTCTTCAGGACAGCAGATTTTCATGCCTTGCCGCTCCTCAATGATGCGCGTGTAAAGCGAAGCATCGAGCAGCGAGGCATGCGTGCCGGTGTCGAGCCAGGCGACGCCTGCACCCATCATTTCTACCGACATATTGCCCTGTTCCAGATACATGCGGTTCACGTCTGTGATTTCCAACTCGCCGCGCGCAGATGGTTTGATCGCCTTGGAGTATTCGACCACACGCTCGTCGTAGAAATACAGCCCGGTGACCGCATAATTTGAGCGCGGCTTTTCCGGCTTTTCCTCGATTGAAATCGCACGGCCATTGTCGTCGAACTCAACCACGCCATAACGCTCTGGATCAGCAACGTGATAGCCGAACACCACCGCGCCATCGTCGCTCGCATTTGCGCGGCGCAGCTTTTCAGGCAGGCCGTGGCCATAAAAGATATTGTCACCAAGGATCAGCGCGGATTTGCCGCCGTCGATGAAGTCCTCGCCAAGGTGAAATGCCTGCGCGAGCCCTTCGGGTTTTTCTTGGACGGTATAGTGAAATTCGACGCCCCAACTCTCTCCTGTGCCAAGCAACTTTTTGAAGTCTGCCTGATCTTCCGGTGTGGTGATGATGAGCATCTCGCGGATCCCAGCCAGCATCAAAACCGAGATTGGATAATAGATCATCGGCTTGTCATAGACCGGCATCAATTGCTTTGAGGCCGCCAGAGTAAGCGGGTGCAAGCGCGTGCCCGAACCGCCGGCAAGAATGATCCCTTTACGCATGATGTGACTTTCCCTGAAAAGTTTCGTTTGATTGGCTTTGATGGGCGGCGTTCATAGCCGGTAATAGCTCGGTTTGCCTGGCGGGGCTTCTTGCGGTTTTGGCAGATTGGCCCCCCAGCGCAATGTCACCGGGCCACCGTCCCAGCTCGTTTGTCCCTTGGCAAGTGTCACTACGTCGCCGCAGCGCCGGAGGCGCCCGGCCAGCGTGCGTTCTCCGGTACACTCCACAGTATAAACGCCAGCTATGATGATTTCGAATTGGCCAGATTTCCCGGATAGCTCTTTGCCTGCCACCCAGATATCGCCCCAATGTTCAATGTAATGCGCACGCACCATCGCCTCATCCTCAGTCGATAGGCGCGGGCTATCATAGTCGAACTCTGGCTTCGCTGCTTTCAAGAGCGCTGGCGAGGTGAGCATCATCAAGGGCGGGCTATCACGCCGTATCGCATCATCAATGCCGGGATGACCGGGCAGATTGCTGCTCTCAATGCCCCAGCTGCTCATGAAAAAGCCGCTCTTGTGATTGGACGGGAACATTGAGCTGCGCGCGATATAGGTCACTGGCTCGGGGAACATCTCTTGGACGGCGGCGGCATAGGCACGCTGAGCGTCTTGAACTCGGGGCCAATAAGAGATCATTTGACCAATCATTCCGAAAGCCAGGACTGCCAGGAGTCCCATTTGAAGGATCGGCTGGCGCAGCTGCGCGAGGCGCTGCACCGCTGGAAGCGCGACAAGTAATGCGGGAAAGAGTATGAACGGGAAATAATAGGCATAGGCATTGCGATAGAAAGCCAACGTCACGAGCGGCAAAGCGCATAGCAGGAGTGTGATCGCCAGTCCTCTTTTTCGAGTTACAATCAAGCTGCGAACGGACAGCGCTGCGCCTGCCGCTATCGCTAAAGCCGGGACGACCCCGCCCACTATCCAATCATTTATGTAACGCGCTCTTGGGAACCACCCTTGCTCACCAATAACTTTCTGAGCAGCGCTACTGCTGGCGGCGACACCGCGTTCGAGCCCGTTCGCAGCTGCTGGGGCAGCTGTTGACGCTGCTCCTTGCAGAGCGGGGGGCGTCAGGGTCGCGGAATGCCACATCCACAGGAAAAGTCCGATGATCAGTGTCGCGGCGGCGGCGAGCGCAAAGTGGAAAAGGATGCGGCCCGCTCCATGATCTCGCCAACTAAATAGCAATGCGCCCAGAAACGCTGGAAGGTAGAAAACCGCTTTGACCGTGATCAGCAGCGAGATAGCGGCGAGGCTGCCAGCGAGAACGCTGCGCCACCATTTTGGCTTTGCAAAAAGCAGTGCCAGCGCCCCCATCATTGCGGCGGCGGCAGGCGGATCTGTGCGAAAGCTCGCTCCATGCGCGAGTGAATACGTCGCGCCGAAGTATAGCAGTACTATGACAAGCGCACTCGGCCCATCAGCTAGTTTGCGGGCGATCCAGTAGAGACAGCTAAGCCCCGCGAACTGGCAGAGTAACATGACGAAGCGGCCGGCGATGATCTGGTCAATCGCACCCAAGGGTAGCCGGGCAATCCAACCGAGCAGTTGGACATGGAAGTTTTGAAACGGATCGCGAAGCTCGCCTGCGTTGGCGAGGTAAATGCGCCCGAGAAACCAATATTCATCCCAATTGATGTTAAGGCGCAAAATCAGCAGCATCTGCGCGATGCAGCATGCGGCCAGCACTATCATCACAGCAAGGTTAGGGCGCCGATCGGCCGATTGGTCTTTCATGCTCTTTGCCGCCCCTGCGATGCCTTTGCCCGCTCAGCTTTTGTGCGAAGCGAGAGTGGGAGCGGAGTTTGGGGCCGAATTGCCGGCCGAAAAATGATCAGGCTCGGCGGGAAGAGAATGGGTGATATGGTGCAATTGCTCATCGACCTTGCGCAATTGGCGCAAATTCGCCTCAAGCAATTTACGGTTGGCAGAGATGAGATCGCCAAGAATGCCGAGCATGGCAATCAGCACACCGAGGATGAGCAGCGCGCCGCCAATGACCAGCGATTGGATATGGCCGCTGCCATCACCATTCACATAGAACCAAAGGAAGCGGAGGATCGGCAAGGCACCGACCAGTGCGATGAGCAGCCCTGTGCCAACGAAGACGCGTAGCGGATTATACGTCGTATAAGCGCGCGCAATCGTAACACCGGTTTGCGAAATGAAGCTCGGAATTGAACTGAACAGGCGCGATGGGCGTACCACAGGGTTGGTCCTGATTGGCACGCTGGAAATTTGCAAACGCTTGCGTCCAGCCTGAATGAGCATGTCTGTGGTGTAGGAAAAATCTGTCGTGATGAAGATGCGCTGCGCCGCATCACGGCTGAACGCACGAAATCCGCTAACCGCATCGGTAATATCCGTGCGTGACAAGCGGCGCACCACGGCGCTGCCAAGCCGCTGCAATCGCCGCTTCACAAACCCAAAATGCGCATTGTTGCGAACGCCGCGATCACCAATCGTAATGTCTGCTTTGCCCTCGGCAACCGGGGCCACAAGTGCGGCAATATCTTCGCCCACATATTGCCCATCGGCATCCGTGTTGACGATGATGTCTGCGCCCTCGATCAGCGCACGGTCAACTCCGCTTTGGAACGCCGCAGCAAGCCCACGATTTCGGCGATGACGAACGATATGTTGGACGCCTGCCTCACGGGCAGCTTTGCTGGTGTCATCATGCGAACCATCATCAATTACGAGCACTTCGATGCAGTCAATGCCGTCAATGCTGCTGGGTAGAGCGCGAACGGTTTCCGCGATGTGCTCTGCCTCGTTGAAACAGGGTATCTGGATGATGAGCTTAGTCATGCTCCCCTCTTTCGTATAAATAGATTTACGAAGCGTAAACCATAGTTGGAAACCATGATCTGGCGGCGCAGTTAGCGCTTTGCTCTTGCGATGCAGTCACTTAAGACTTCGCGTGATGAGAGATGAGACAAACCTCATACTGGACTCAGCGCAGCGCGTTTTTGCCTCCGTTGATGATGAAGCGATCCGCCGGGCTGAGCGGGGCGAATGGCTGGGCGAAACTTGGGATGCGCTGGCAGAGTTTGGCGCGCCGTTGATGCTGCTCGGCGAGGAGCAGGGCGGCTTTGGCCTGCCTGTGCAAGATGCCTTTGCGCTAGTGCACTTTGCGGGCCAGTTTTGTGTGCCTTTGCCGCTAGCAGAGGCGATGCTGGGCAATTGGGCGCTCGCGCAGGCCGGGTTGCCGCTGGGTGAAGGGCCGCTGACGGTCGCTGTGCCTCAGCCGGACGATGATGTGCATTTGGAACGGCGTGTGGGGGGCTGGCATATCGCTGGCACGGTGAGCGGCGTTCCTTGGGGACGGTTTGCCGATATGGTGCTGATTGCTGATGGTCATGTCGCGCGGATCGACCGTGGGCTTGGCCAGATTCATCATGGTGCAAATTTGGCGGATCAACCGCGCGACACGCTCACCTTTGATACTCAGTTGTCGAATGGCATGGTTGCCGAATCTGCTGAATTGACGCCCGCTATTGTCGAAGCTGCTGGCGCGGCTTTGCGAACGGCTGCCATTGCCGGTGCTCTAGAGCGTGTGCTGGATATGGCGGTGACATATGCTGGCGAGCGCGAGCAATTTGGACGGCCCATCGCCAAGTTTCAGGCGGTTCAGCAAAACCTTGCGCGGCTTGCGGGCGAAAGCGCCGCGGCCAATGGCGCGGCTGGGCTTGCGGCAAGCTCCTTCGCGAATAATGTCGCGCGGGCGGGCATTGCGGCGGCGAAATCGCGCGCAAGTGAGGCAGGCGGTGATGGCGCGGCGATCGCGCATCAGATTTTTGCGGCGATTGGATTCACCCGCGAGCACCGGCTCAATCATTCCACCCGCTGCTTGTGGTCATGGCGCGAGGAGTTCGGCAATGAGGCCTATTGGAACCGCGAGCTTGGCGAAGCGGCGGTTGCGGCAGGACCGACTGGGCTTTGGCCAATGATCACTCAGCTCGGCGGGGCTGCAGCATGAGCCAGATCAACTTCCCTGAGCCCGTCGAAAGCGCCGCAGCAGAGGAACTCCGCGCGGAAGTTCGCGACTTCCTCGCCCGCGAGATGGCCAGCGAAACCCCTGTTCGCAAAGCGCGCAGTTGGGATGGATTTGACGCCGACTTCAGCCGCAAGCTGGGTGCGAAAGGTTGGCTCGGCATGACTTGGCCGAAGCAATATGGCGGTCAGGAACGCTCCGCTTTTGAGCGTTATGTCGTGGTTGAAGAGCTGCTCGCGGCGGGCGCGCCGGTATCTGCGCATTGGATCGCGGAGCGTCAGAGCGGGCCGCTGTTGCTGAACGTTGGAACCGAGGCGCAGCGCCGAGCAATCCTGCCCAAAATTGCGGCGGGCGAATGCGTGTTTTGCATTGGTATGAGCGAGCCGGATTCCGGATCAGACCTTGCCGCAACCCGCACGCGGGCCGAATCTACCGACGGCGGCTACCGGATCAATGGTACGAAGCTTTGGACCACCAATGCGCACCGCGCGGACTATATGATCTTGTTTTGCCGCACGAGCGGCGGTGTGGAACAGCGCCAAGCTGGAACCAGCCAGTTGCTGATTGACCTTAAAAACACCGACGGCATCACCATCCGCCCGATCCGCGATCTTGCGGGCCAAGAGCATTTTAACGAGGTCAATTTTGAGGACGCCTTTGTCCCCGCCGACACGCTGATCGGGGAAGAGGGCAATGGCTGGAACCAAGTGATGAGCGAGCTGGCCTTTGAGCGTAGCGGGCCGGAACGGTTTCTTTCATCCTTTGAATTGGTGGTGCAGCTAACGCGTATTCTTGCCGGCTCAAGCGACCCGCATGCGCTTGCGGCGCTGGGTCGAATGGCCGCGCATATCGCCGTGCTGCGACGGCTTTCGCGCGGTGTCGCGGCGATGCTGGAGGCGGGCGAAGATCCGGCCTTGCAGGCCTCCATCATTAAGGATTTGGGCGCTGTGCTGGAACAGGATATTCCGGCGATCGCCCGCGAGCTTGTCACCTTTGCGCCGCGCAATGAGGCCAAGCAGGACTTCCTCGCTGTGCTTGATCATCTGGTGATGGTTTCGCCATCCTTCAGCCTGCGCGGCGGAACGCGGGAGATATTGCGCGGGATTATCGCGCGCGGGCTTGGTCTGCGGTAGTAACTCTGCGGGTGGCTAGGCTCTTTTAGCAGAAACTCGCTCAAGCCGCTCAATAACCCTTCTCAAGCTCTCCTCAGCTTCGCGCATTTCAGCAAGGCTCATAGGTGATGATGCTTCTCGATCTTCGGCAGACATCCGTTCTGCCATCAGAGCATGCGCCTTCGCGATCAACGCAAACAGGTTTTCCTCTTCGCGACCGGTCTCGCTCATCGCTTCTCTGCGCGGGCGATGATCGCCATAGCGACCGCCGTGGAATAGCAGCGGAGCCTTATCGCGCGTTTCAAAGCCCACGACTTCGCCGACCATAATGATGTGATCGCCGCCGTCATATTGGTGCTGAGTGCGGCACTCGAATTTCGCAGCGTAATGATCAAGAACAGGTGAGCCAAGTTCGCCCTTGGTCCAGGTCAAATCGCCGAATTTATCCTCGCCAGTGCGGGCAAAGCGGTCCGCTAGATCATCTTGATCAGCCGACAAGACATGCACAGCAAAGTGACCGCTTTCGCAAAAGGCAGGGCGGGACAGGCTGCTTTTGGCCAATGACCACAGCACCAAGGGTGGGTCGATGCTGACGGAGTTAAAGCTGCTGGCGGTGACACCAATCGGCTCATCATCAGGGCCGGTCGTGGTTGCGATCGTGACGCCCGTTGCAAACGAACCCAATGCGTCGCGAAATTGCCGACTATCTGCGCGCACTAAGCTCATGGCACGCTATCTAGTGCGGAAGCGCGTGAATTCAAATAGCGGCTCGCAATAAGCTAGCGCACAGAGCGGCTTGCATGTAGGTTTACAAATGAAACTGAGAATCGCTGCGCTTCTTAGCGCTGCCAGCCTGGAGAGAGACATGACAAAGACATTCCCCAATTTGATCGATGGTGCGATGGTTGAGACTTCCGCGACTATGGAAGTCGTGAACCCGGCCAATGAAGAAGTCATCGCTCTCGTCCCTTCCTGCGGTAAAGATGAGCTGGACCGGGCGGTTGCCGCCGCGCGGCGTGCGTTCAAAACATGGTCGAAGACCCCGATTGAGGACCGCCGCAAAGTGGTCCAGGCGATCTCGGGCGTCATTAAGGAAAACGCGGATGAGCTGTTCCGTCTGCTGACGACAGAGCAGGGCAAGCCGCATGATCAGGCCAAGGGCGAGATTTTCGGTGCAGCGGGCATGGCTGCGGCGCAGTCAACGCTCGATCTCGATGACGAGATCAATGAGGATAGTGATGCGCGGCTCAGCCGCACGCGCCGCGTGCCAGTGGGCGTGGTTGGCGGGATCGTGCCGTGGAACTTCCCGGTTATGATGGCGATGCAAAAGGTCGCGCCTGCGATCCTTTCAGGCTGTACCATCGTGCTCAAGCCTTCGCCATTTACTCCGCTTGCGACGCTGCGCATTGCCGAGCTGATCAAGGACGTTGTGCCAGCGGGTGTCGTCAACATCATCACGGGCGAAGACTCGCTCGGGCCGCTTATCACCGGCCACCCCGATATCGACAAGATCACCTTCACTGGCTCAACCGCGACGGGCAAGAAGATCATGGAAGGCGCGAGCGCTGACCTTAAACGCATCACGTTGGAGCTGGGCGGCAATGACGCCTCGATCGTTCTGCCCGATGCCAATGTCGAGAAAGTGGCTGAGCAATTGTTCTGGTCCAGCTTCTCTAATGCGGGCCAAATCTGCGTCGCGGCCAAGCGCATTTATATCCATGAGGATATCTATGACGATCTCTCCGCAGCGATTGCCGAATATGCCAAGACGGTGAAAGTCGGCGACGGGTCGGAGCAAGGCACAGGCGTTGGCCCTATCCAGAACAAGAAGCAATATGAGCGCGTGCTTGAGCTGGTTCAGGATGCCAAAGACAATGGCTATAAATTCCTGACCGGCGGCGACACGGATCCGTCAGGCACCGGCTATTATGTTCCGATCACCATCCTCGACAATCCGCCAGAAGATGCACGGATCGTGGCTGAGGAGCAGTTTGGCCCGGTCATGCCGCTGATGAAATTTGCTACCGAAGATGAAGTGATCGAGCGAGCAAACAATTCAGAATACGGGCTCGCGGGCGCAATTTGGACGGCCAACCCTGACAAGGGCGTTGAGATGGCCGAACAGCTTGAGACAGGTACGGTTTGGATCAACGAATTCCTACACCTCTCGCCCTTCGCCCCATTTGGCGGCCACAAGCAATCCGGCTTCGGCGCTGAATATGGTAAGGAAGGCTTACTGGAATTTACCTACCCTCAAGTAATTACCGTTAAGAAGGACAACGTGCCTGCTTAAGCGGGGTTAATGCATCGGAGGATTGCATAATGGATGATAAGGACAATACCGAGGGCGTGATTTCGCGCCGCGAGATTTTGGCCATGGGCACTATTTTGGGCGGCATGAGCATCGCTGCTCCCGTCAGTGCGCAGAGCCTTGGCAACGTGCTTGGCTCAGCGAAGAAAGTGGCGAAAGCGGCGAATTATTCTGATGCGGAAATGAAAGTCTATTTCGATCAGATGTCTGAAGAGATGGATAGCAATAATCCGGTTGCAGGCGCTGATGATCCTTATGGCCAGCGGCTTGCGGCTTTGTCGCAAGGGCTCGAAACCTATGATGGGCTTGACCTCGACATCAAAGCCTATCTGGTTCGCGATGTGAACGCATTTGCGATGGCCAATGGGACGATCCGGATCTTTGCTGGCCTGATGGATGACTTCACTGATGATGAGGTTCGCTATGTAATCGGTCACGAAATCGGCCATGTGAAACGCGAGCACACCAAGAAGCGTATGCAGGGTGCGTTGCAGCGTGAGGCTGCGGTTAGCGTCGCGGGCACAGCGAGCAGCGATGTAAAGAGGCTCGCCTCTTCTGAGCTGGGCAAGCTGTTTGGTGATGTTATCTCCGCGCAGCATTCACAGAAGAATGAGCGCCAGGCAGATGACTATGCCTTCGAGTTTATGGAGGCGAATAACTACGATACGCAGGCCTGCGTAACAGCGCTTGAAAAGCTGGCTGGCATGGGCGGCGGCAGTGGCGGCTTGCCATGGTTGCAAACGCACCCGAGCCCAGACAGCCGAGCGAAGCGGATGCGCAAAAAGCTCTAAGGTCTAAACTCAGTTTTGAAACAATGCGGCCGCTGGGGGAAATCTCGGCGGCCGTTTGTTTTGGGGATATCTTTTTCTAACCGCGCCACCCGCACCCTCCGCCCTTCCACCCGGATATTGTCCCAGTAGGTTCCGGGTGGAAGGGCGGAGGGTGCGGGCGGCGAGGCAAGTAAAGCGAGAGCTTGCTTATTCGCCCGCTTCCTTGCCCACCAGATCAAGGCCCAGCGCCCAGCGCCGTTGGAAGCCGCGCCAATGTTCGCCCTCGTCCGGCCCGGCTAGCTTGCCATTGAGCTGATCGCCGAAGCCGACCTCCCATGTCCCGTCATTCGCGTTTGGAACAGGGACGTCGAGATAGCTGCGCTTGTCCTCCTCACCCTTGAGATGGAGGTCGAGAAACGCGGTCACGAAATGCTGATTGATGCCATTGATCCGGCCTTGTCTCCAGACCGGTTCGTTGAGAAATTCGATTGCGCGGAAGGGCGCGCCTTCAGGCAGATCAAACGCATTACCGGCAATGTTATGCCGCGCCTCGCGGAACACCAGCATATGACGCTGCGTTCCGGTGAGGCTATCGAAAATCCAGCTTACGCCCTCGCTGTGATTGCTGACATCGTCTGCGCTACCGGAAATGATCAGCGAGGGGATTTCGATTTGGCTGAGCGTCTCGGCGCTCCACACGCGGTTATCAGGCTGGCCGCCCCAAGGAGCCATCGCAACCACCGCATCGATCGGTGCCGCCCCAGCGGTTGCAGCCTTGAGCACTTCCAGCGCTTGGTCTGGAACACTGCTGAGGGTGCTGCTGTCAAAGTCATAGGCCCCGCCCGCATTGGCGAGCGCGCCGTAGCCGCCCATCGAATAACCGATGAGACCGGTCTGTTCAGCATTGATGATCGCGAAGACGCCGCGAGCATTATCGCCAGAACGCTCGGCAATTTGCGCTAGGATCTGACGCTGATCGAGTGAGCGGTCCACCAGCACTTTGGCAAAGGAATGAATAAAGTCGGCCGCGCCCTCAAGCTTCATATCGGCGTGATCAATGGAAGCCACGACATAGCCGCGCGATGCAAGATGCTCGCCCAGATTGCTCATTTGCGTGCCCCATCCATTGAAGCCATGCGAGATCATCACGAGCGGGTATGTGCTGCTATCTGAGGGCGGCGCATCGGCCAAGGCCCGCCCAGAAAACTCAAGCCTAAACGGCTCCATATCTGGCGGGTCCATCGTATGCGTATAAGTGATTGGCTGCGCCCCAGCCATTGCCTCAGCCGGATACCAGAAGCGCACTTGCAACGTGCGATTGACACGGTCTGTCTGGCCAGTTGCAAGGCCCAGCTTTGGGAAGGAAATGCGCTGGGGCATGGTGAACGCAATTTCCTGCGTGCCGATCGTGTGCACGCCGGGCCGGCCCAGCTCAGGCATTTCGCCAGGCGCGCCCTCGTGGATCGTCGGGCTTGCGACAAACGCGGTGACGCCCACTCCAACGCAGGCAATGCCGAGAACACCAAGCGCAATGTATCTTTTCTTCATGAGAACCCTGTCTAATGAGCGGTTCGTTCCGCTCTAATGGCTCTATTGCGCCAGCTTGGCGATTTCGTCCAGCACGCGGCTCGCATGTTCTTTGCGACAGATCAGCAGATCGGGCACATAAGTGTCGCGATTGTTATAAATGAGGGGTGATCCGTCGATGCGCGATGCGTGCAGGCCGTGGCCGATTGCGACGGCGGCAGGCGCGCAATTGTCCCACTCATATTGTCCGCCGGAATGCAGATATATGTCGGCCTCGCCGCGGATCACGGCCATGGCTTTGGCCCCAGCGCTGCCCATGGGGACGAGCTGAGCGCCGAGAGTTTTTGCGACAGCAACGGCTTCGTTGGCAGGGCGTGAGCGGCTGACGACCATGCGCAAGAGCGGCGGTGTTTCTGGGATGGTGCGGGGCGCATCGCTGCGCAGAACTTCGCCAAGTTCCGGTAATGCAACCGCGCCCAAGGCTGGCTCGCCGCCCATCGACAGCCCCACATGCACAGCCCAATCGTGCCGCCCTTCGCCATATTCGCGCGTGCCGTCGACGGGATCGATGATCCATGTGCGCTCTTTCGACAGGCGCTCTTCAGTATCTTTGCTTTCTTCAGACAGCAGCCCGTCATCGGGGCGTTCGGCGCGGAGGCGCTGCAACAGATAGGCATTGGCGCGCGCATCGCCTGCATCGCCCAGATCTTTGCCTGTCAGCTGTGTCGTCTCACGCAGTTCGAGCAGTATTTTGCCCGCTTCCAACGCCAGATCGGCGGCGAGATCCCCGTCGGTCATACTCATTGCCTCGCCATCACTTCAGCGGCAGGATTTGGTCAATGATGTGGCGCGCGGCCTCTTGCGGGGTCATCTCAACCGTATTGACGCAAATGTCCGGTTCTTCGGGCGGCTCATAGGGGCTGTCGATCCCTGTGAAGTTCTTGAGCTCACCGGCTCGCGCCTTCTTATAAAGACCTTTCACATCGCGTTCCTCGGCGACCTCCAGCGGCGTGTCGACGAAGATCTCGACGAACTCCCCCGCAGGTAGCATGTCGCGAACCATCGCGCGCTCGGCGCGGAACGGGCTGATGAACGCGGTCAGTACGATCAGGCCCGCATCAGCCATCAGCCGGGCGACTTCGCCAATCCGGCGAATATTCTCAATCCGGTCAGCCTCGGTAAAGCCGAGGTCCTTGTTCAGGCCGTGCCGCACATTATCCCCGTCGAGCAGGAAGGTGTGCCGGTTCATCACGCTAAGCTGCTTCTCAACCTCATTGGCGATAGTCGATTTGCCCGAGCCGGAAAGCCCGGTAAACCACAGCACGCGCGGCGTCTGGTTCTTGAGCTTGGCATGTGCCTCGCGGCTGACATCAACCGCTTGCCAATGCACATTTTGCGAGCGGCGCAGGCTGAAATGCAGCATCCCGGCGCCGACTGTGCGATTGGTGATCTTGTCTATCAGGATGAAGCCGCCCAGCGCGGGATTGTCTGCATAGGGCTCAAAAACGACCGGCCTATCGGTCGACAATTTGGCAATGCCGATTGAGTTTAGCGCGAGTGTCTTGGTCGCGAGATGTGACCCGGAACCAGTAGGATCGTTGACGTTAATCTCGCATTTCGGTTCTTGCACTGACGCGGTCACACTTTGCGAGCCGAGCTTGAGCCAATAGCCACGCCCAGGCAGCAGCTCTTCCTCATCCAGCCAGACAATCGTGGCCTCGAACTGATCGGCCGATTGCGGGGGACTATCGGCCTCGGCAATTACATCGCCGCGCGAGCAATCAACTTCATCGGCCAGCGTCAGCGTGACCGATTGACCCGCGCCCGCGCTGTCCAAATCACCGTCAAATGTCGTGATGGTTTTGACCGTAGTCGTCTTGCCTGAGGGCAGAATACGAACAGGATCACCCGGCTTTACAGAGCCGGTTGCGATCTGCCCAGAAAATCCGCGGAAATCGAGATTGGGCCGATTGACCCATTGCACTGGCAAGCGGAAGGGCTTGTCTGATTTCACTGCGCTGTTGACCGGTACACTTTCGAGATGATCGATCAGCGTCGGGCCTTCATACCACGCCATCGCGGTGGAGGCGGCGGTAATGTTGTCGCCCTTCAGGCCCGATAGCGGGATAGCGGTGAAACCTTCGATCCCGATTTCGCTGGCAAAAGCGCTGTAGTCGGCAAGGATGTCGTCAAAGACTTGCTGGTCATAATCGACCAGATCCATCTTGTTTACCGCCAGAACGATGTTTTTAATGCCCAGCAGATTGCACAGATAGGAATGCCGCCGCGTCTGAACGAGCACGCCTTTGCGCGCATCGATCAGGATGACTGCGAGGTCAGCGGTCGAAGCGCCAGTGACCATATTGCGCGTATATTGCTCATGCCCCGGACAATCCGCGACGATGAACTTGCGGCTTTGCGTGTTGAAAAACCGATACGCTACATCAATCGTGATGCCCTGTTCGCGCTCCGCCGCAAGGCCATCGACCAGCAGTGCAAAGTCAATATCCTGCCCCTGCGTGCCGACCTTTTTGCTGTCGTTCTCAAGCGCGTCGAGCTGATCCTCGAACACCATTTTGCTATCGTAGAGCAGCCGCCCGATCAGGGTGGATTTGCCGTCATCGACGCTGCCGCAGGTGATGAAACGCAGCAGACCTTTGTTCCGGTGTTGCGCGAGATATGCTTCGATATCTTCCGCAATCAGCGCGTCGGTTTGGTAGCGGGGTTCGCTCATCAGAAATACCCCTCCTGCTTCTTCTTCTCCATCCCGGCGCCGCCAGCATCCTTGTCAATGACGCGGCCTTGGCGTTCGCTGGTTGTGGTGAGCAGCGTTTCCTGCACCACTTCAGACAGCGTGCTCGCAGTGGATTCCACCGCGCCTGTAAGCGGGAAGCAGCCCAGCGTACGGAAACGGACGGACTTCTCAGTGATCTCAGGGCGCTTGCCCAAAACTTGGGTCAGCCGGTCAATGTCATCGGCCATAAACAAATCGCCATTCCAAATGAAGGTCGGGCGGACATCCGCGAAATACAGCGGCACGATCTCAATTTCCTCGGTCTGGATGTATTGCCAGATATCGAGCTCGGTCCAATTGGACAGCGGGAACACGCGGATGCTTTCGCCCTGGCTCTTGCGGGTGTTGTAGAGATTCCACAGCTCGGGCCGTTGGCTTTTCGGATCCCAACCATGGCTGGCAGTTCGGAAGGAGAAAACACGCTCTTTGGCGCGGCTTTTTTCCTCATCGCGCCGCGCGCCGCCAAAGGCCGCGTCAAAACCGTAATGATCGAGCGCTTGCTTCAGCCCCTGCGTCTTCCACATATCGGTATGCACTGGGCCGTGATCGAACGGGTTGATGCCGCGATCCTTAGCCTCCTGGTTTTGCCAAATCAGCAGCTCCATTCCGGCATCCTCAGCAGCCTTGCCGCGCAGCTTGTACATCTCCTGAAACTTCCAGGTGGTGTCGACATGCAGCAGCGGGAAGGGCGGCGGTGAGGGGTAAAATGCCTTGCGCGCCAGATGCAGCATCACCGCGCTATCCTTGCCAACCGAATACAGCATCACGGGCTTATCTGCCTCGGACACGACTTCGCGCATGATGTGAATGGCCTCTGCTTCGAGGCGCTGGAGATGTGTAAGTGCGGTCATATTGGCGCGCTATCTCTGCGCTTGGGGCGCTTGGCACAACCTCGGCTTGCTTGCAGGGTGGGTAGTTTGCCTTTTTGCCCGCCTGTAAACTGGCTTGCCAAAAGGGCAGGGAGTCCGCCAAGGATGATGCGCAGGAGGAGAGATGCAGCACTATGACCAATATGCCAAGTAACGGCCCATTGACGGGCGTCAAAGTGGTGGAATTTGCCGGAATCGGGCCGGGGCCGCATGTTGGCATGCTGCTCGCAGATATGGGCGCGGAAATTGTGCGGATCGAACGCCCCGGATCGCAGCCCAGCAATCCGGTGGTGGAGCGTGCACGCCACCGCGCGGCGGTAGATGTTAAAAGTGAGGAGGGCCTTGCTTTCTGCCTTGATGCAGCGCGTCATGCCGATGTTGTGCTCGAGGGGTTTCGCCCCGGCGTGATGGAACGGCTGGGGCTAGGGCCGGAAGTTTTGCTTGCGGCCAATCGGCGGCTTATCTTTGCCCGGATGACCGGCTGGGGGCAGGATGGCCCGCTCGCGCAGGCTGCGGGGCATGATCTCAACTACATCGCGATCACAGGTGCGCTCGACGCGGTGGGCCGCAAAGGCGATACTGCGGTTCCTCCGCAGAACCTGGTTGGAGATTTTGGCGGCGGGTCAATGTATTGCGCGCTGGGCATTGTATCGGCTCTATTTGAGCGGGAGCGCTCGGGCAAAGGCCAAGTGGTGGACGCTGCGATTGTTGACGGCGTCACCAGCCTGATGAGTTTCTTCTTTGGGGTGCGCCAAGTGCCCTATCTCACCACTGATCGCGGGCAAGGCATGCTGAGCGGCGCGGCCCATTTCTATCGCTGTTATGAATGCGCGGATGGCAAGGAAATCAGCATTGGAGCGATTGAACCGCAATTCTATGCTGAGCTACTTGAGAAGGCCGATGCGCCTGAGGCGCTGCGCGAGGCGCAAATGAACCCCGCGAACTGGGATGATTATACCACTCAGCTTGCGGCCCTGTTCAAAACCAAGACGCAGGCGGAATGGACCGCAATCCTCGAAGGGAGCGATGCCTGCGTCGCGCCAGTTTTGCCGCTGGAGGAAGCACGCGAGCACCCGCATATGAAAGCGCGCGGCCTTTATGAAGAGCGCGGTGGCATGATCCATACTGCTCCTGCGCCGCGTTTTAGCCGGACGCCAGGGACGATCCGCGACAGTGACCAAGATGGCGCCGCAGTGGTGGCGCGCTGGGCGGAAGGTGGTTAGAAAGCGCGCAGAGGAGCACACCTAAATGCGCGATTTTCAGCAGTTCTATATTGACGGCCAGTGGGTCGATCCTGTCACGCCCAACGCACAAGCGGTCGAAAACCCGGCGACTGAAGAAACCATCGGTCATATCAGTTTCGGCACTGCCGCTGATGTGGAGCGCGCTGTGGTCGCCGCGCGCCGCGCGTTTGAAAGCTGGTCTGTCTCCAGCCGAGAAACCCGCCTTGATCTGATGCGTGCGATTGCCAGCGAATACGAGAAGCGCCGCGAAGATCTGGCGCTGGCGATCAGCGATGAAATGGGCGCGCCCATGTCGCTCGCCAACGGGGCGCATACCGCGCTGATGGTCGGACATTTGCAAACTGCGATAGAGATCCTCGAAACCTTTGAGTTTGAGCGGCAGGATGGCCCAACGCTCCATATCTATGAGCCGATTGGTGTAGTCGGTATGATTACACCGTGGAATTGGCCGCTTAATCAGATCGCCTGCAAGGTCTTCCCGGCACTGGCGACCGGCAATACGATGATCCTTAAGCCGTCGGAAATCGCGCCATTTAACGCCTGTATCTTTGCGGAGATTATGCATGCGGCGGGAGTGCCGGCAGGCGTCTTTAACCTGATCAATGGCGATGGGATGGGCGTGGGCACCGCTATGAGCGGGCATGACGAAATCGATATGATCAGCTTCACCGGATCGACGCGCGCAGGCATTGCGATTGCAGCCAATGCGGCGCCAACGGTCAAGCGAGTCGCGCAGGAGCTGGGCGGCAAAAGCCCGAACATTATTCTCGACGACAGCGCTTTTGCGCAGAGCGTGGCGCGCGGCACCACCGCGATGATGGGCAATTCAGGTCAGACTTGTACAGCGCCCAGCCGAATGCTCGTGCCCCATGCCCGCATGGAAGAGGCTAAGGCAGCGGCAAAAGAAGCCGTAGAGAAGGTCATTCCCGGTGACCCCAAAGGGAATGCCACAATCGGCCCGGTCGTGAGCCGCGCACAGTTCGAGAAAATCCAAGGCCTGATTGAGGCGGGCATTAATGAAGGCGCAACTCTGGTCGCGGGCGGACCCGGCAAGCCCGAGGGATTGGAATCCGGCCATTTCGTGCGCCCGACCGTCTTTGCTGATGTCACCAATGATATGGAAATCGCGCGTGAGGAGATATTCGGGCCGGTGCTGGTGATGCTCGGCTATGATGATTATGACGATGCGGTCCGCATTTCCAACGACACCGAATATGGCCTCGCCAGCCACATTATGGGCGAGGATCTGGGCACCGCGCGCGCTCTGGCAAAACGCATCCGCGCGGGCCGGGTCGCGATTAATGGCGGCTATGATATGAACGCGGCCTTTGGCGGCTATAAGAAGAGCGGCAATGGCCGCGAATGGGGCCGGTTTGGCTTTGACGAATTTCTCGAGATCAAAGCCGTGATGGGGTATGAATAATGGCCGGAAAGTACTTCGATCAATGGAACATCGGCGACACGCTGGAGCATGAAATCCGCCGCACGGTGACCGAGACTGACAACCTTCTGTTTTCGACCATGACGCATAATCCGCAGCCGCTGCATCTCGATGTCGAAGCTGCGAAGGAAAGCGGCTTTGGCCAGATACTCGTCAATTCGACTTTCACATTCTCGCTGCTAGTGGGTTTGTCGGTCGGGGACACGACGCTCGGCACGCTGGTTGCGAACCTCGGTTTTACTGACGTTGTGACACCCAATCCGGTGTTTATCGGCGACACTATTCGGGCGCGCAGTGAGGTGATCGCGCTGCGCCCGAGCAAGTCGCGGCCCGGACAGGGTATCGTTACTTTCAAACATGAGGCGCTCAACCAGCGTGATGACATTGTATGCAGTTGCGAGCGGTCGGCACTGCTCAAATCCGCGCCTGCTTGACACAGCTCCCCTGCTCGGCGCACATTCTCCAGCGAGAGAATATGGGGAGGGAACTTATGCGCTCAATCTGGGCAGGAATGCTGACATGCGGCGCTGCGCTGGCGCTCGCGGCTTGCGGCGACACGGTTGATGAAAGCCAAAGCGGCACCGGCGAAGGCACGATTGAGCTCGCCGAATTCCCTGACCGGCCCTATTGGGGCGACACCCATCTTCACACTGACAATTCCGTTGATGCATTTGGGTTTGGCGTACGCCTTGGCCCTGAAGACGCGCTGAAATTCGCGCGCGGCGATGAAGTCACCGCCACCACTGGCATGAGCGCAAAGCTCGCTCGGCCGCTCGATTTTCTCGTGATCGCTGACCACTCTGATGGCCTCGGCGCGACCCGGCGGCTCTATGACGCACCGCGTCTTGGCGTTGTGGCGATGGGCGATGAAACGCTGCTGCGCTGGTACGACATGATGCACGAAGGACCGCAGCAATCGCAGCAGGCCATTGGCGAGCTGATTACGGCGGCTGCGAATGGCGAGCTGCCGGAAGCTCTGGCGGACCCTGAGCAGCAAAAAGAGGCGACGACCGAAATCTGGGGCGCGCATCTCGACACGCTTGATCGCTATAATGTGCCGGGTGAGTTCACTGCGCTGGCTGGCTTTGAATATACGCTGATGCCCGGCGGCAATAATCTGCACCGCGTCGTTATGTTCCGTGATGGCAGCGATCGGACCAAGCAGGTGGTCCCTTACCCTGGCCTAACGACCGACGCAGAGGGGCTATGGGATTATATGGCGGCCTATGAAGAGGCGACGGGCGGGAAAGCGCTGGCCATTCCGCATAACTCTAATCTTTCCAATGGTTTGATGTTTGAGCTGACTAAGCCGGGCGGCGGCCCAATGACGGTGGAGTATGCCCGCAAGCGCGCGAAGTACGAGCCGGTTGTGGAGGTGACGCAGATCAAGGGTGATAGTGAAGCGCACCCCTTCATGTCGCCCAATGATGAGTTTGCGAGCTTCGGCAACACAGGCTGGGATTTCGGCAATCTCCCGCTCACCGCGCAAACCACGCCGGAAATGCAGCGCGGCAATTACGTGCGTGAGGCGCTCAAACGCGGTCTGACGATTGAGGAGCAGATCGGCGTTAATCCATACGCTTTTGGCATGATTGGCTCGACTGACAGCCACACCTCACTCGCGACGGGTGATGAGGACAATTTCTTCGGCAAGCATACGGGCAATGAGCCGAGTGCGACCCGCGCTCCGGCAGCCCAAAACCTTGGCACACGCATTGGCCGGTTTGGCTGGCACTATCTCGCGGGCGGCTATGCAGCGGCGTGGGCGCGCGGCAACACGCGCGCGGAGATTTTCGACGCTTTCGCCCGGCGTGAAGTCTATGCGACCACTGGCCCGCGGATGACGTTGCGCGTGTTTGGCGGGTTTGATTTCACCGCGGAGGATTGGGACGGCGATTGGGTGCGCGCGGGGTACACGCGCGGCGTGCCGATGGGCGGGGAGCTTAGGGACGAGGGCTCTGCGCCCAGCTTCATGATCTCGGCACTCAAAGATCCCGATGGCGCTAACCTCGACCGCGTACAGGTCGTCAAAGGGTGGATCGATGCGAATGGTGAGGCGCAAGAGCGCGTCTATGACGTGATCTGGTCCGATATGGAAAGCCGCGCAAGGGCGGGCGGCAAAGTCCCCGCTGTCGGTGATACTGTGGACCGCGATGCCGCGACTTACACCAACGACATCGGCACAGCTGAGCTGCGCGCAACCTGGTCGGACCCCGATTATGTCGCGGGGCAGCGTGCGTTCTATTATGTTCGTGTGATCGAGATACCGACTCCGCGCTGGGTGCTGTTCGACAAGGTCCGCTTTGGCATCGAATTGCCAGCGGATACTGAGCTCGTCTCGCAAGAACGCGCCTATAGTTCGCCGATCTGGCTCCAGCCTTCTGCTGGCGATTCATGACCGGAATATGAGCGCAATACACAGGGCCCTGCGCGACCCGCTCGTCCATTTCCTCATCGCAGGTGCCGCGCTGTTCGCATTTTTCGCATGGCGCGGGACGGAGGTCGATCCGGCCAGCCGGTCGATCACGGTGACACGCGAGGCGCAGGCCGGCCTTTCGCTGCAATTTGAGCGCGCGATTCAGCGCCCGCCGACTGATGCTGAGCTGGACGGTCTGGTTGATCGCTGGGTGCGCGATGAAGTGCTCTACCGCGAGGCAATCCGGCTGGGCCTCGATCAAGAGGACGCAGTAGTCCGGCGGCGGCTCGCGCAGAAGATGGATGGGTTGGCAGGCGCGGAGGCAGAGACCGAGCGGCCGAGCGAGGCGACGCTGGATGCGTGGTTGGCGGAGAATCCAGAGCGGTTTGCGGCAGACGTCTCATACTCCTTTGACCAGCTGTGGTTTGATAGCGAGGAAGCGGCCAATGCGGGTCTGGAGGCGGCGCAAGGCGGAGCAGCTTGGCAGCAGCTTGGCCGCGAAATCTCACTTCCCGCGAGCGCGGAGAATGTAGCCAAACGCTCACTAGAGGCGCAATTTGGCGAGGAATTTATAGCCGGCTTGTCTGAGCTGGAGCCAGCAAACGGCTGGTCCGGCCCGATTACATCGGGTTTCGGTTGGCATGTCGTGCGCCTGCGCGAGAGGACCCTTGGCGATGTCCCGCCGCTTGATGAAATTCGCGGCCGGGTGGAGGATGACTGGCGCACAGTCACCATCGCAGAACGGCGGGAGCGCGGCTATCAAGTGCTGCGCGATGCCTATGACGTCACGGTCGAGGAATGATCCGCGCCTTTCTGGCATTGCTGTTGGCGATTGCGTGGCTCGCCCCCGCGCAAGCCGATGAGCTGCGCCCTGCATCGCTCTCACTGACGCAGAATGATGGGGGCAGCTGGACGCTCGCTTGGAAGCAGCCGGTCACGCGCCCTGATGAGGCGCTGGTGGTCCCCGAAATCCCCGCCAATTGCCGTTTCGCGGGCGATATTGCGCGGCGGCTCGCGGTGAATGCGCTTCTCGGCACAGTGCAATTGCAATGTGAGGGGCCGGTCGCGGGCGGCACGATAGGCGCGCCAGACCTTGTCATTTCCGGCGACGCATTGGTCCGGATCAAACCGCTCGATAAGCCAGTTCAGGCCTATCGACTGACCGCTGCTGAGCCGGTGGCGGCCATCGTCTCAGAGCCGAGCACTTGGCAGGTTTGGCGCAGCTATTTTGGGCTCGGTGTCGAGCATATTCTGGAGGGCTGGGATCATTTGCTTTTTGTGATTGCATTGGTCTTGCTGGTCAGTGGCAGTTGGGCCGTAGTGAAGGCCGCAACCGCTTTTACCATCGCCCATTCCATCACCCTGGCTGCCGTGACATTCGGCTATGCCGGATTGCCCTCCCGCCCGGTCGAGGCGCTGATCGCGCTCAGCATTGTCTTTCTCGCGGTCGAGGTCGCGCGTGGCACGCCGGACACGCTAACCCGGCGTCTTCCTTGGCTGGTCGCTTTCGCATTCGGCCTGTTCCATGGGTTCGGTTTTGCCGGGGCCTTGCGCGAGATTGGCCTGCCTCAGGGCGAGGTGCCCGCCGCGCTGATCAGTTTCAATTTGGGCGTGGAAGCGGGACAATTGTTGGTGATCGCGATGGTTATTGCGATCCGCGCGCTGATCCAGCGTTTTGCCGCCGCGACTGAGCCTGCCGCGATCAAGCTAGCGGCTTATGCTATCGGGATCACCGGCTCTTATTGGCTGATTGAGCGGCTGGTTTCCTGATCTTCGCCCACAGCGCTGTCGCCGCCCACTGCTTGCCATAGAACCACGCGGGCACGCCGCGCTCGGCCAATCGCCGCTGCGGCCCGTTCACCGCTGGCATCGGCGGACCGGCGCGCTTCCAGAACGGTGAGGAAATCCGCGAGCCCTGCCTCATAGCGGTCATTGGCTAGGCGAGCAGCGCGCTGCGCACTATCGCGCTCTTCGACTGCTGCCCGCGCTTCAGCATCGCTTGATGTGACCAAGCCATAGGCCGTCTCTGCATCACCCAATGCGGTGAACACAGCGCCGCGATACGCCTCAAATGCGGCTTTCTTTGCAGCGGCTGCGCCGTCAATTTCAGCCTCGAGTCGCCCGAAGTCGAGCAGCGGGCCGACTACTGATGTGGCGAGCGCGCCTACAATACTGTCTTCATCGAAAACATCGGATGGATCGAAGGCGAGCAGACCGATTGCCGCTGACAAGGTGAACTGGGGAAAGCGCCGCCGCGCAGTTGCGGCAAGGTCTGCATCGGCTGCCGCAAGATTAGCCGCAGCTTGCACCACATCGGGCCGGTTGTTGAGCAATTGTGAGGGCAGAGTGGCCGGTGCAGGCGGCATGGTCGGTGTGCCCGCTTCGCTTGTCAAAGCTGAGAGCACTTCGGAAAGTGGCTGCGCCGTGAGCGTCACCATTCGCCCCGCGAGCCGGTTGCGCTCGCTCGCCAATGCGGCAAGCCTGCTGCGCGAAGCCGCCGCTGCGCTTTCTGCGCGAACCCGGTCAAAGCCGGGTGCAATCCCTGCATCCTCGCGAACTGCCGCAAGGCGCGAAAGTTCGACCGCAGCATCGCGGTCGCTGCGCAGTTCGTCCATCCGATTCGCCAGCGTGCGCCAGTCGATCACCGTCGCTGCGATCTCCGAAATCAGAGCAAGTCGAACAGCTGATGCGCCCGCTTCTGCGGCATCGACCCGCAAGACAGCCGCGCGTTCGCTGGCACGTAGCGCTCCGAAAATATCGGGGTCCCAGCGCGCATTGATGTTTGCGGCATAATTGGTTTGCGTGAGGTCCAGTTCAAACGGCGCGTTTTCGGGAAACGTGCCAATATTCGTCCGGCTGCGCGAGACGGCGGCATCGGCGCTCACATTGGGCAGGCGCTCAGCGCCCGCGCGCGCGGCGCCAGCACGGGCCTGTTCGACCCGCGCGAGTGCTTCGCCGAGCGTTGGCGAATTGGCGAGTGCTTGCTGCGACAGGGCAATGAAAGCGGGGTCGTCAGATGGCAGGAGCGCCGCAAGAGTGGCTTGCTCATCCGCGCCCGTCGCGAATAGAAACTCCTGTGGCAGTTCCGGCGTAGGCGTTGCGATTTCGGGCGGCGGACCACCAGCGCAGGCGGCCAAGCTTGCCGCAGCCAGCAATGGAAGGAGGCGAGACGGCGTCACTCACTCTCTCCATCTTTTGCTGGAATAAAGGCATCGACCTGTTGGCCAACACGGAACAAGCCATCCTCGTCACTCGGTAGCTCATAAAGCACCTGCAGCACACGCACATCGACCCGTTCCTGCGCGCTATTGGTGAGCGAGCGTTTTGGTACGACGCGTGGTTCGGCGCGCACGAAATTGGCTTTAACTTGCTGGTCCGCCGCGCCGCGCGGTGAGACGGTGGCAGGCTCACCCATTGCGACGCGGGGTGCTTGCTCCTCGTCTATATCGATCCGCACATAGAGCGGGCGTGTTTCGCCCATTTCAATAAACGGGGTGGAGCCGCCACCCATGGTGGATAGGAACTCGCCCGGACGGATGTTAACCGCGAGGATTTCACCCGCAATCGGCGCGCGCACAGTTGCTCGGCCAAGCTCGGTCTGCACCGCTCCCGCGCGTGCCTGAGCGGCACTTAGGCGGGCCTGAGCCAGCCGCAAGCGTTCATTGGCGGCGGATGCTTCACCTTCTGCGCGGATCACCTCAGCGCGGCTGACCGCAGCAGGGTCAGAGACATTGCGGTAAAGCTCTAGCTGGCTGGCGGCGGTCGCGCGGGCGCTGCGCGCTTCAGCAATGGCTGCGCGTGCTTCAGCGATGGCTGAGTTTGCTTCGCGAGCGCTGGCTTGAATGGCGCGAGTATCGACCACAAACAGCGGCTGCCCCTTCTCGACGAAATCGCCCGGCTGCACTCGCAGATCAGTAACCAGGCCTGACAGCGCGCTGCCGATCTGGATAAGCTCGCTGGAGGGCTCGACCACGCCGGCTCCTGCGACGCGCGCACCGTCGGCCAGCTCGCCGGTCGCCCGGGGCGGCTCACGCTCGGGCTCGGTCAGCTCACGCTCGGGCAGTCCGACTGCGATGTAAATCACCGCTCCGATCAGCGCGAGGATCGCAATCGCGGGCAGCACTTTGCGCGAAAAGCTCAAGTTTTCCGGGAGGAGGGCCATAGGGTGCGTCCGTCTTTCTAGGTCTGATTTAGTGATCGTCCGGCATCTCAGTGCCGTCATGAATGATATTACCGTCCTCAAGCACGAGGATCCGGTCGGCGAGGTCGAAGACACGGTTGTCATGGGTAACAATGATGCAGGCGCGATCTTCGGCAACTGCGACTTCGCGCAGCAAATCCATCACCCGGCGGCCCGATTTCGCATCGAGCGCTGCGGTAGGCTCATCGCAGACCACCAGGCGCGGTTCATGCACGAGAGCGCGAGCAATCGCGACGCGTTGCTGCTGACCGCCCGAAAGCTGATTGGGCAATTTGTCCGCCTGATCGGCAATGTTGAGCTTGTCGAGCATTGCCACAGCACGTTCGCGCGCCTCAAGCCGGTCCATGCCCTGCGCGACCAGCGGCACGGCGGCATTGCTGGCCGCATCAATCGAAGGGATCAGATTGTATTGCTGGAAGATAAAGCCGATGTTTTGCAGGCGGAAATCGACCAGCTCATCGTCGGATAGATCATAAATATCGGTGCCGAAAACCTGCACATCGCCATCTGTCGGCCACAGGATCCCGCACATGATCGAGATCATGGTGGTCTTGCCCGAACCGGACTCGCCGACCAGAAATGTCAGCTCGCCTGCCTTCACATCGAGATCGATGCCATGCAGCACGCGAATGATTTGCGAGCCAGCCTGAAAATCGCGGGTCACGCCGCTTGTACGGATTGCTGTATCGCTCATCTGAACACCGACGCAGGTTCGGTCTTGAGCACATTGCGAAGAGCAAGCCAGCCGGTCAAGGCGAGGATAACCGTAACCGCCATTAGGCTGACCAGCGGGACTTGCCATGGGATGTAAAACCCCTTGAATGTGGGGACACCGGAGAAGGCGTGGATGAACATGACGGTGCCCAGAATACCCAATCCGTAGCCAATCAGGCCAACCAAAGCGGCCTGTGCCCCGACCATCCGGCGAATCTTTCCATTGGTCACGCCAATCGCCTTGAGCGCGCCAAATTGCTTAATGTTGTCACGGATGAACAGGCTGAAGGTCAGGCCCACAATCGCGACGCCCACGACAAAGCCGAGCGCCACAGTGATGCCGAAATTGAGCGGGATGCCCGTGTTCTGGATAATGAAATCGATCCCGTCTTGGGCAAACTCGTCGCGCGTTCGGGCACGTAGCCCGGTGTCCGCTTCAATCCGGTCGGTCAGCTGCTGTGCGCTCACGCCATCGGTCGCTCCGACTAGGACAAAGGTCAGGCGGTTGCGTGTGCCCGGTACGTAGCGCAACGCTTGGCTATATTTTGTGTAGAGAGTGACCTGACTGGTGAAACTTGGGATCGCATCGCCTATCGCGCGAATAACGGCGCGTTGATCATTAAGTTCAAGCCGCTGTCCGATTGGGTCTTGGCCGTCCTCGAACATGTTGGTCACGCCGACATCGTCGATGATCACGCTGTCAGGTTGGGAAAGCACATCAGTGCTGCCTTCGACCATCGCGCGCGGTAGGCCGATGAGGGTCGCATCATCGACGCCGACAACTGAGACCCCTTCAAGGTCGCCGGTGGCTGTCCTGACAGAGGCGGCGGCCCGCAGATGCGGCACTGCCCATTCTACGCCCGGGACCGCACGGACCTTGTCCAGCGCGGTTGAGGGCATTGGAAAATTCACTTCGGTCGTGCGGCTGACGGTGTCCATTACCCAAACATCGGCGCTGGATTCGTTGTACACTCCGCTTGCCCCGCGCTCGATCAGATTAACGAAAATCGTCAGCTGCTGCGTGATGAGTAGCGTTGAAAAGGCAATACCAAACACTAGCCCATAAAACTTCTGAGCGTCGCCGGTTAGCATGCGGATAGCGATCCAGATCACGTTGCTTTAAGGCTCCTGAGAGGGGCTGACTTGCTTTCACAAGCCAATTCGGCCATTACTGAACGGTGTCGTTCAACTGAACGGAAGCGTTCACTTTGTCAAGTCTTGAATCAAAACGTGCTGGCAGGCCAATCGATCCCGATAAGCGGGAGGCGATTGTTTTGGCCGCTGCGCAGAGCTTTTTTGACGTTGGTTTCGCGGCCACCTCGATCGAGCAAGTTGCGGCGATTGCTGGCGTTTCCAAAGTCACGATCTACAACCGCTTTGGTGACAAGCGAGCGCTTTTCACAGCGGCAGTTGAGCATGAATGTGAGAAGATGCGCAGCAGCTTTGCTGTTCCTTCCATGCCAGCGGGCACTGTTCGCCAACGTCTAATCGCAATCGGTGAAGCGATGACGGCGTTTCTCTCGCGGGACGAGATGGTTCAGTTTGATCGCCGTATTGCCGCTGAAACTGAGCATGAACCAGCCATCGGAGCGGCGTTTTTGGCCGCCGGACCGTATCGTATGAAAACCGCTTTCACGGCATTTTTGCGCGCGATGAGTGAAGCAGGCGAGCTTGCGATTACCGATCATGAGCTCGCTGCGGAGCAGTTCGTGTCTATGTGCAAGGGTATGGGCGATCTTGAACGCCGCTTTGGCGAACCTATTGATGAAAAGCGCAATGAGGAGCGCATCGCAGGCGCAGTCGAGGTATTTTTCCGCGCATATGGCGTTGATTCTGAGGCGGAATAGGCGCGCCCCCCATGCCGTTAACTTCTGACGGCTAAGTTTCTCGAATTGTGCCATCGAAAAAATTGGCGATTTTATCGGGCGCTGATCAACTTGCCATTCACCAGTGCATGCCTACATTGGGTGTCTTGAAAGGACTATCCCCTCATGAATGACCAGAATCAGCCCAACGATCCGCAGGAAAATGGTCCGAATCCATGGATCAAAAGTCTCGTTATTTGGGGCGGTGTATTCCTAGCCCTGCTGATTACCGTCACGGCATTTGGCGGCGGCCAAGCGCCTGCGGGCGAGCAGCTGGGCTATTCCGAGTTCCGTGACAAGGTTTCTGAGGGCACGGTCAAAGACGTGCAGATTGCCGATGATCTGATCACTGGCACGCTCAGCAATGGCGAAACGTTCTCCACCGTTCCTGTCTCAAGTGACAGCACTTTGCCAGCTCTCTTGGAAGAGAAGGGCGTGCCGTATTCTGGCGCTGAGAAGGAAGAGATGGGCGTATTCACGTATGTGCTGATCCAATCGCTGCCGTTCATCCTGATCTTGGGCATTGCTTTCTTTGCGCTGCGCCAAGTGCAAAAAGGCGGCGGCGCTGGCGGCGCAATGGGCTTTGGCAAATCCAAGGCCAAGATGCTGACTGAGCGCCAGGGCAAGGTGACGTTTGAAGATGTGGCCGGGATTGATGAGGCGCGCGAAGAGCTAGAAGAGATAGTTGAGTTTCTGAAAGATCCAGGTCGTTTCTCCAAGCTTGGCGGACAAATCCCCAAGGGCGCTTTGCTGGTCGGCTCGCCGGGTACGGGTAAGACATTGCTGGCGCGCGCAATTGCGGGCGAGGCGGGCGTGCCATTCTTTACCATTTCGGGTTCTGACTTTGTCGAAATGTTTGTCGGCGTGGGCGCGAGCCGCGTGCGCGACATGTTTGAGCAGGCGAAGAAGAATGCGCCGTGTATCCTGTTCATTGACGAGATTGACGCCGTCGGTCGTAGCCGTGGTCATGGTCTCGGCAACTCGAATGACGAGCGCGAGCAAACGCTGAACCAGCTCTTGGTTGAGATGGACGGCTTTGAGGCGAATGAAGGTATTATCATCATCGCCGCGACGAACCGCCCTGACGTGCTTGACCCCGCGCTGCTGCGTCCGGGCCGCTTTGACCGTCAGGTCGTGGTGCCTGTGCCGGATATTGAAGGCCGTGAGAAAATTCTCGGTGTTCACATGAAGAAAGTTCCACTGGCACCAGACGTAAATTCGCGCACGATTGCACGCGGCACGCCGGGCTTCTCCGGTGCGGATCTTGCGAACCTCGTCAACGAAGCGGCATTGCTGGCGGCGCGCCGTAACAAGCGCCTCGTCGCGATGCAGGAATTTGAGGACGCCAAGGACAAGGTCATGATGGGCGCAGAACGCCGCTCAATGGTCATGACCGAGGACGAAAAGAAGATGACCGCTTATCACGAGGCGGGCCATGCTCTGGTCAGCATCAATGAGCCGGCTTCTGATCCAATTCACAAGGCGACGATCATTCCGCGCGGGCGGGCATTGGGCATGGTCATGCGTCTTCCGGAGCGGGATAGCTACTCCTATCACCGCGACAAAATGCACGCCAACCTAGCGGTCGCTATGGGTGGGCGTGTCGCTGAAGAAATCATCTTCGGCCACGATAAGGTCTCGAGCGGCGCATCAGGCGATATCCAATATGCGACTGATCTCGCCCGCAACATGGTCACCAAATGGGGCATGTCGGACAAGCTCGGTCCGCTTCAATATGAGGAAAGCCAAGAGGGCTATCTGGGCATGGGCCAAACCGCGCGCACAATGGGTGGCGGTGAGACCAACAAGCTCATCGATGCAGAAATCAAGGATCTGGTCGAAGGCGGGCTGAAGCGTGCCCGCGATGTCCTGACGGAGCAGGAAGACAAGCTCCACCTGCTAGCGCAAGCGATGCTCGAATATGAGACGCTGACCGGCGATGACATCGACAATTTGATGAAGGATGGAAAAATTGACCGTCCAGACAAGCCAAGCGGACCGGCGGTTGTAAAACCAAGCCAAGGCTCAGCCATTCCTAAGGCTGGCAAGAAGTTCGGCGGCGGCGACGCTGAGCCGCAGGGCGCTTAGAGGAGGTTTAGTCGACGGGCTTCATATCTAAGGGCGCCCCTGCCGGTGGTTTCTGCATGGCGTTGTCGCGCTCACCACCTTCGCCTGCAACGCTGACACTACCGTCGCCAGTAGCTGTATCTTCATCGCCGGTTCCCCGTGCGCTGAAGGCAAACTTTTGATTATTGATCGCACCTTGGACCAGATCGCGCATTTTTCCAGGTGTGCAGATCATCTGGTTTTCGATAACATATTGCGTCGATGTGTAAAATGAGTGGCTATCCTCAGAAAATTTGGTTCTGACACTGTTCGCGTGCTCATTAAGTGTGTCGACGGTCAATTTTCGCACGCTTTCGGTGTTCTCGGCAGCAAAGAGAAAGTTGGTTTCATAGACCTTACGACCTGCGGTCAGTGCGGTTGAGCCGAAGGCCAGCGCTGACTCATAATCTCTCCGCCTCGAGTCCGCGACATTTGAAATGGACAAAATGCCGGTCAGTAACGCGACGATTGGGGCAACTGAGTCAAATGCAGTGTTGATTCCGAGCTGCGTTCCCGCCTTTTGCGCAAAAAAGTCGTTGCATCGCGCATGGACCAGGCGAAAACCAGCCTCATACATCGCCACTGCCCTGACGTGATCCATTGGCTTTTTGAGTGACAGGCAAGCCTTAGCGCGAAAGTGACTTTCTAGACTTTCACTTTCTATATTCGCGGGCTCCGCTGGGCACTTGTTCTCCCCGCCAATTTTTCCCGCCTGGATTGGACGGGGCGGCCCATAAAAGCTGTTTGCCGTATGGCTGCATCCGGACAAAGTCACTGATCCAGTCAGTATTAGTGTAGTAAAAAACTTGATCCTCATAGTGACGCTCCACATCTATTTAATGCGGGGTCTTCTATTTACTTGCTAAGTGTATTGTATAAATACGAGGAACTAACTAAAAGGCCCCAAGCGCGATCAGCAGCCATAAGAAAATCGCCAAGACGACAAACACCACAATGTTGGTCAGCAAGAAGGTGCGGAGTAGCGCGCCCGCGCGGCTCAGCTCATAACCATATTTGAGCTGTTTATACATATGCAGCGGCGGGATGAAGATAGCGGATAGCGCTATCAAAGGCGTTGGCGCGCCGAGCGTTGCTGCAACCGATAAGGTGACAAAGAGCAAAGACATAAATGCCAAAGAATATGTGACAAAGATTGCATGGTCATAGGCGCGAAAGCGCCGCCGCCAGAAGAACATCAGCCATACGAACGGGATCGAAATCGGGATCAGCATCCAGCTAAATTTATAGCTATTGGCCTGAAGCTTGTAGAGCATCAGGCCCGGATTCTCTTTCCATTTTTTGATGATGTTCTTGTCGATAAAATCGATGCCTGTGCCGGAAAATTCAGCACCTGAGAGGTCGATTGTAGTCGTGCCGTCCGAGGGCAAGTTCTGATTTATGCTGGAAATAGCCTTCGCCCCTTCGGTGACCCCAGTGAGGCGCGCCTGCACCTCCTCTCGCCTCGGGTCATCCTCCGGTAGGCCATCAAGTTCGGCCTGTACTTCAGCAAGATCGGCCTCAAGTTCTTCTTGCGCTTGTTCAAGCCCTACGCCCAAATTTTGAGGTGCAGCGATATTGGTGGGCGTGGTCAGCCCGATCGCTTGAAACACCGCAAACATCAGGAAAACGCTGAACAGGAACAGCGCAATCGGCGAAACGAAGCGGGCACGTTCGCCATCGATATAGCGGCGGGTTAGCTTGCCAGGCTTGAAAATGAGCTTGGGCAATGTGCGCCAGGTCTTGCCATCAAAATGCAGTGCGCCGTGCAGAATATCGTGCAGGAACGCGCCGATGGTGCGGTGCAAATGTGCTTTCTGCCCGCAAGAATGGCAATGTGATCCAATTAGCTCAGTGCCGCAGTTGAGGCAGAGCTTCTCAGCGAAATGGCCTTTGACGAGCTCGGTCATTTTGATGTTGCTGGCAACGGGTGAGCGCTCACCTTTTTTCCGCGGTTCTTTCTTTCCGCTTCCGGGGCCATCAACCGCGCCGGCGACTAGTCCGCCGGTCGTCGCCGTCCCAATAGCATCACCAAAATCGCTCATCGAATACCCCTGTTACACTGTCCTTATAAATACCGCAGAGTGCTGCGCAATGGAGACTTGCACCGCGCACGTGCTCTTGCGACAAGTGCGCGCGTGGATATCACGAGCGAAATAAGCGCATTATGGGCGATTGGCGTCATGGCGGCGGTGTTTATCGGCTTTGCGATATTGGAAGCGGTTGTGCCGCATCGCAGGCTCCGCCATCCTCGCGGGCAGCGCTGGTTCACCAATTTGAGCCTGTTTGTCCTCGACACGGTGCTTGTGCGCGCCGCGATCCCGCTCTTGATGATTGGCGCGGCTGGATTTGCGCAAATGCGCGGATGGGGATTGCTTAATCTGGTCGAGCTGCCGGTTTGGGCCGAGTTCATCATCGCTTTCCTGCTGCTTGATCTGATCATTTACGCGCAGCATCGCATCACGCATCGCATTCCGTTCCTGTGGCGGATGCACAAGGTCCACCATGCGGACCCTGATTTTGATATCACCACGGCGGCGCGTTTCCACCCGTTTGAGATCATGCTCTCAATGCTCTATAAAATGAGCTGCGTGGTACTGATCGGGCCAGCGGTGCTGGCGGTGTTCCTGTTCGAGGTGATCTTTAACGCCGCGACCATTTTTACCCATGCCAATGTCGGTCTGCCGCCGAAAATCGACCGACTGGTGCGGCTTATCTTTGTTACACCCGATATGCACCGCATTCACCACTCGGTGCACCGGACGGAAAGCGATAGCAATTATGGTACGTTGCTCAGCGTGTGGGACCGGGTGTTTGGCTCTTATAGCGCCCGCTCACGGGGCGGCCGCCATGACCTGACCATCGGCATGCCTGATTATCAGGACAGCCGGCCGAATGGCCTGGGGTTCAGTCTTACGCTCCCTTTCAAGAGCGAAACGCCCCTGAAAGAAGATACGTAATCCGATTCTAGCGAATCTGGTAAGGGCCTTAGCCCTCGAAGTCAGCACCGATTGACGTCGAACGGGTCGGCGCAGATGCCGTGATGCGCAGCGCTTCAGCAGACTGGCTCAGTGAGCTTACCTCATCCGCATCATCCTCATCATCAGGGAGGATTTTCTGCAGATTGGTGATCGCAGCTTCCTTAAGCTCTTTCGGCTTGATCGTCTGCTCGGCGATTTCGCGCAGAGCCACAACCGGGTTCTTATCGCGGTCACGTTCAAGCGTCAGTTCAGCACCGCCAGAAATCTCACGCGCGCGCTGAGCAGCAAGCAGAACGAGATCAAAACGGTTTGGAACTTTATCTACGCAATCTTCGACGGTAACGCGCGCCATGAAGCACTCCAGTTAAACTAGCTTTTCGGAATTGACAGGCAATTAGGCGGGAGCGCCCTGCGAGTCAAGGAATCGTGCACTGGCTGATAAAGGGTATATAGGCGGCAGCATGCCCCGCGAAATGGCCCCCGATAGAGAAAGCGCCCAAGACGAGCGGCAGGAAGCGGGTGCGCCAGAGGATTGCGGGCACCCAACCCCATTTTCGGCGGCCTCGCACGGCCATAAACTCGACTTCCTGCCAGATGGGGCGGGGCGCTATGCGGCGCTGCTTGAGCTTATCGAGAGCGCTCAGCATACGTTGCATTTGTTCTATTACATGTTTCAAGATGACGAATCGGGCGCGGGCGTGCTCTCAGCCTTGGTCGCTTCGGCGGAGCGCGGGGTAGACGTCCAGCTGATAGTTGACCGCTTCGGTACTGATGCAGGTGAAGCCTTTTTCAGACCCCTCCGCGATGTCGGCGGAAGCTTTGCTCTTTTTAACCCTCGCTGGAGCCGCCGATACCTCATTCGCAATCATCAAAAGATGGCGATTGCTGATGGCAAAACCGCTCTCGTTGGCGGCTTTAATGTCTCGGACCACTATTTCGCGCCGCCGGAGGAAAATGGCTGGTGCGATCTTGGGGTTAGGGTCGAGGGCCCAGTGGTGGAGCATCTGCTCGGATGGTACAGGCAAATTGCCGATTGGATTGAGGATAGGCACGCGCGGTATCGCACTATTCGCACGATGGTGCGCGAGTGGGATCCGGGGGACAGCGCGGTAAGGATGTTGGTGGGCGGGCCAACGGCCGTCCCGAGCAATTGGGCGCGGCAGGTGAAGGCGGATTTGCGCAAGGCCAGCCGACTTGACCTGGTGATGGCCTATTTCTCTCCGCCGCTGAGTTTCCGCCGACTGATCCGCCGAATATCAAAGCGCGGGCAAGCGCGGTTGGTGTTGGCGGGTAAGAGCGACAACACCACAACGATCAGTGCAGCGCGCGCGCTTTATGGGGCATTGCTGCGCGATGATTGCCAGATTTACGAATTCCGGCCGAGTAAGCTGCATATGAAAGTGTTGGTGATTGACGACGCGGTATATTTTGGCAGCGCTAACTTCGATCACCGCTCAATCCGGCTTAATCTGGAGCTGATGTTCCGCTTTGAAGATGCGGAGCTGGCAAGCCAGATGCGCGCGCTCATTGATGAAATGGCTGAGGCATCCGAGCAGGTCACTTATGCGGTCCACTGCCAGCGGCGCGGCTTCTTTTCCTATATGCGTTGGTTGGCGAGCCTGTTTCTGGTGTCAGCGCTCGATTATACGGTAACGCGCAGGCTCAACTTGAGGATGTGAGCGGCCTGATGCACGGCTCGTGCCGGCTCCGGTCTAACCCTCTCCCCACTCAGAGTAATCGCGCTTGCTTGGGCTGGTGAATTTGGTGATTTCGGCCTGGAAGTGAAGCGGCACATTGCCGGTCGAGCCGTGCCGCTGTTTTGCGACAATCAGCGTCGCTTTGTTGCGTAGCTCCAGATAGCGCTCTTCCCAAATGCGGTACTTCTCCTGCACGTCCGCGCTGCTTTCCGCACCAGGGAAATCGGGCCGCGATGCCTCATGATAATAATCCGCGCGGTAAATGAACCACACCATGTCCGCATCCTGCTCAATCGAGCCAGATTCGCGCAGGTCGGACAGCATCGGGCGCTTATCCTCGCGTTGTTCCACTGCACGGCTAAGCTGGGAAAGAGCGATAACGGGCACGTTCAACTCTTTCGCGAGTGTTTTAAGGCCCCGGCTGATTTCTGAAATTTCATTGACGCGGTTGTCCTGAGAACGACCAGAGCCTTGCAGCAATTGCAGATAATCGACCACGATCAAGCCTATGTCGTGACGGCGTTTGAGGCGGCGCGCACGCGTGCGCAAAGCGGCAATGGTCAGCGCCGGTGTATCATCGATAAACAGCGGTAGCTCGGCCAGTTTTTGGCTGGCGAAGGAGAGTTTCTGGAACTCCTCGCGGGTGATTTTACCGGACCGGAGGTTCTCTGAGGTGATCTCGGCCTGTTCGGCAAGAATACGCGTGGCGAGCTGATCAGCGCTCATCTCGAGACTGAAAAAGGCGACTGGCCCGCCGTAATTGAAGGGGCCGCCTTCGCTTTGATGCTGCAAATGCGCCTCGGCACAATTGAAGGCGATATTTGTGGCGAGCGAGGTTTTGCCCATGCCCGGACGCCCCGCAAGAATGATCAAATCGGATTCGTGTAAGCCTGCGGTTTTCTCATCGATCGAGGCAAGGCCCGAGGTTTTACCAGAGAGCCCGCCATCAGAATTCATCGCCGCTTCGGCCATCTTGAGTGCCGCGAGCGAGGCGGTACGGAAATCGGTTTCCTGCGATCCAGTGGTCGCGCCTTCAGCCACCTTAAACAAATCCGCTTCGGCCTCGGCAATCTGATCCATTGGAGCGAGCGTTTCAGACGTATCGAGCGCGCCCTCCACCAGATTGCGGCCGACGCTAACGAGTTCGCGCAGGAGCGCTAAATCATAAATCTGGCTAGCAAGTTCGCGCGGGTTCAAGAGGCCCTGACCATCAGCCGTCAACCGCGCCAGATAAGTCGTGCCGCCAAGTTGGCCGAGCGCTTCATCCGCCTCAAAATAGGGCTTGAGCGTCACCGGCGTCGCGAGCGAATTGCGCTCAATCAGCGTCTGCGCGCGGTCAAAAATCCGCTGATGTACAGGCTCAAAAAAGTGATCAGGGCGGATCGGGATTTGCAGCTCTTCGATGACTTTATTGTCAATCAGCACCGCGCCCAGAAAAGCGGCCTCTGCCTCAATATTAGAGGGCAGCGCGCGCGCCGCTTCTGCGCCGCCGCTTACCTTGTGCTGCGTCGAATCGTCTGGGCGGATAAGGAGATCATCTGATGACATGTGTGCTCCATGAGGCAGCAATTGGGCATGGGCAAGGCGGCAACTGCTCAAAGTTCTTGTGCAGGGTTGTGGATTGCGGGGACAGCTGTTGCTCCCGCCGAGGGCGGCAATCGGGCGCGGCTTTCAAACCGCAACAACTGTTAAAAATAGCGCGTTGTTTCAACGCTGCTCTTGCAGTGTTCATGCACCGTCTGCGAAAGCACGCTTGTAAGTATGGGCGAATCCACACCTTCAGGCACCGGCGAGTTTCGAATCGCTGCGATTGAGCTCGATGAGCAGACGATTATCTGGCGCAATGCAGATATCGAGCAAGAACGGCGTGTGGCGATCTTTGACTTGATTGAAGAGAACAGTTTTAAGCCGCTGCGCGCTGTGGAGCGCGGCCTGACCGGCCCGTATCATTTGCAATTGGGTGTGCTCGATGGGCGGCTCAAGCTGACCATTTCCTCTGAAGAGGGCCAAGTGGCAGAAGAATTGGTGCTGGGCTTGGCGCGTTTTCGGCGGCCAATTCGTGAGTACTTCGCCATTTGCGACAGCTATTATCAGGCGATCCGCAAAGCGACGCCGGCTGAGATTGAGACGATCGATATGGCGCGCCGCGGTATCCATAATAAAGCGGCTGAACTGTTGCTGGAACGGTTGGAGGGCAAAGTTGAAACCGACTTTGCCACTGCGCGGCGTCTCTTCACGCTGATTTGCGTACTGCACATCAAAGGCTGAGCGGAGAGTTGGCGCGCAAACAAGCAAAGCCACGCCCTCGGCGAAAGGCGCGGAGGCGCGGTGCAGGGTGGGGCGCGCGGATGATTGCGTTGCTTCTGCTTATTGTACTGATAGCGGCCTCCTGGGTCTGGTGGGAAGGGCAGCACTGGCAACCTGATGAAGCGGTGTGGCCTGATCAGGGCGCACTCATTTCAGCCGCCGATGGCCCGGTGAATTTCCGCACGTTGAAAGGCCTTGGCGCGGGCTTTGCCTATCTTGAAGCGAGTGGCGGTAGCGATGAGCGAGACGTCCGCTTTGTCGACAACTTTGCCGAAGCGCGCGCGGCGGGCCTGCCAATTGGCGCGGTGCATATCTTTGACCCATGCGCCCTGGCCGATCAGCAATCCGCCAATTTCGTGATCATGGTCCCGCGCGATGCGGAGCTGTTGCCGCCAGCCATTGCGCTGCGCAACACTGGCGAGAATTGCCCAAGGCCGGCGACGCGTGCGGCAATCCAGAGCGAGCTGATGACGCTGATCAATCAGATTGAGGCGCATTCGGGCAAGCCTGCGATATTGGCGATCGATCAGGATTTTGAGGAACGCTATGGTATTGCGAGCCGGATTGAGCGCAATATCTGGCTGATGCAAAATTGGTTTGAACCGACATATGGCGGGCGTCCTTGGACTTTATGGACGGCCAATGAGACATTGCGGACTGAGGCCGCAGATGAACCGCTATCGTGGGTTGTGGTGCGGCCATGATGATAGGAGATAGGGCGCGATGATGACTGATGCGGATTTGATCGCGGCGGCACGCGGCGCAGCGGAGCATTCCTATTCGCCCTATTCCGAGTATTCGGTGGGTGCAGCGCTGCTGTTTGATGACGATGCGGTATTTACCGGTACGAATATTGAGAATGCGAGCTACGGCCTGGCGCTCTGTGCGGAGACGGTGGCTGTGGCAAAAGCAATGGCAGACGGGCGACGCGGGGGCTTAACCGCGGTTGCTGTCACAGGCCCGGCAGACAAAGGCGAGGGCGCGCCGATCACGCCATGCGGCCGTTGCCGGCAAGTGCTCAATGAGTTAGCACAATTGGGCGGAACAGACCCGGATATTCACTGCGTCGGCGTTGGTGAAAACGGCGCGGATACCGTCAAAACGGTGAAGCTCAGCGCACTTTTGCCTGCCGCATTTGGCCCTGCAAACTTGGGTTAGGTTTTTGTTTTGGTGCCTAGCCACCCACTCCCTCCACCCTTCCACCCGGATAGTGCCCTGGTAGGTTCCGGGTGGAAGGGTGGAGGGAGTGGGTGGTACAGAACTTAGATTATCACCCCAACCACTCCAACAGGGCCGCCATACAATCGCGGCCAAGCATTTTTGAGCGTTCCGGTGACCAGCCCTGCTCAGGCTCAGGATCTTTCGGATTGTCCTTATACGGCATTTCCAAGGTCATCGCCGTTGCGCCAAAGCGTTCGGCCACTTGGTTGGTGCTCATGGATAGGTTGGCTTTGCCGGGTGCAGATTTTGGATAGCCAAGCTCAGTCTGGAAATCGGGCGTGCGGCGGTTGAGGATACGCTCATAGCGGTAATAGCTCTCGCCTTGTTCATCGGTCCAGCTCGGGATGCCCTCAAACCCGGCCAGAAACGCCGCCGGGATCGCCTCATCGCCATGCGCATCAATGGCAAAGTCTACGCCCGTTTCATCCATAGCACCCCGGATCGCGAGCACCTCGGGTGATTTTTCCAGCGTCGGCTCGGCCCACTCGCGGTTGAGATTGGTGCCTACTCCATTGACGCGTAGGTTGCCGCGGCGTGAGCCATCCGGATTGCAATTAGGCACAATGTGGAAGCGGCATTTCTGGCGCAAAATCCGCCCGACACTGTCAGAAGGATCCGTGAGCGTTTCTAGCACGCCTTCCATCCACCATTCTGCCTGAGTTTCGCCCGGATGCTGGCGCGCATAGAGCCAGACCTGCGCCTCACCTTCGCCCATATCGAGGCAATCAATCGGCTGACCATCCAGCGTCGTGCCCAGCGTTCGGTGTGTGACACCCTCACACGCTGCGGCTTCCGATACCAGATCGTGATGCCGCTCCATCGAATATGGTGCGAAATAGGCAAACCATGCAACATCGCTCGCCGGAGTGTAACGAATGGTCAGAGCGCCCCCATCGGTCTTGGCATCATAGCTGGAGGGTGCACGGCCCCAAAACTCGCGGTCTTCTGAGACGCAGGCGTCGTATCCAGGCCAGCCGCCGGGATAGGCGCTCTTCTCAAGCCCGGTAATGACCAGCTCTAGCTCGCGCCCCGCTGCGCCTGCGACGCGAAAGTGAAACCACTGCTTGAACTCCGCCTCATCATCGAGCGGTATGGCTAGCTTCGCGCTGGCGCCGTCAATGGAAAGGACTTCAATATTGCCGCTGTCAAATTCGCTATCAATCCGGATGTCGTTCACTCAGATACCTTTACGCTGACTGTTTCACCATTATTGCCCGGAAACTCCCGGAACAACGCTTTGGCGACCGTCTGCGCATTGGCGCTGCCTTGTGCAAGGTCTGATTTCTCGCTGACTGCAAAATCTGCGCGGCCTTCCCACAAGGTATTGCCGCTTGCAGCATCGCGAATGACCACAGTGAGCTCAGTGCCTACCTTGGGTCCGCCGCCCCCGCCCAGATTAATGCCAACGCCCAGGCCAACGCCTGAGCCGTAGCTGCCGGTCGAGCCGCCAACACCCACGCTAACGGGGCCTCTGCGCCGCTGGCCGTTATCCATAACATAGCGTTCGACACTGACCTCTGCGACCTGCGCAGCGTCGGTGTTTGAGCCTTCGGTATAGCCCAAAGCCTCCAATTCTTGCGCAACAGCCGAGCGATAAGGGGCATCTTCGAGCGAACGCTTTATGCCGGTTGCGGCGGTCACGAAAACAGTTCCGGTGCCGAGCTGCGAAGCACTTTCCGGCGCAATAAAGCGCGTGACTTCCACCGGTCCGGGCGCAGTGGCGCAGGCAGTCAGAGATGCAGCGAAAATGGCGATAATTGCGGGGCGGATCATGATGCGACTCCTAATTCTGCCGACGTTAACTTGGCGTGCGCGCTTTGTCCCGATGGCCCACTATACATAAGATTTGCCAAGTCAGTCATTTATTCCTGTAACATCATCGTGCTAGCGGGCCTCACATGAATGAAGTCAGAAAATGCCCGGTGCTAGTCACTGGCGGTGCAGGATATATTGGCAGCCATGCTGTGCTCGCATTGAAAGATGCCGGCTGGGATGTTGCGATTATCGACAATTTGTCGACCGGCTTTCGCTTTGCTGTGCCGGATGATGTGCCGCTTTACGAAGGCGATATTGCGGACGCGGATTTGCTCGCGCGGATTTTCGCCGAGCAAGGAACGCGCGCGATCATGCACTTCGCCGGATCCATTGTCGTGCCGGAATCGGTTGAGAAGCCGCTCGATTATTATGAGAATAACACGGTCAAAAGCCGCGCATTGATGGCTGCTGCGGTGAAGGCCGGCGTGCCGCATTTCATCTTTAGCTCAACTGCCGCGACATATGGCGCTCCCGATGTTGAAACGGTGCAAGAGACGACGCCAACGGTGCCGATCAATCCCTATGGCTGGTCGAAACTGATGACCGAACAAATGCTCTCGGACACCGCCGCCGCGCACGGGATGAATTACTGCGCCTTGCGGTATTTCAATGTCGCTGGCGCCGATCCGGAGGCGCGAACAGGCCAATCGACCGCTGGTGCGACGCATCTGATTAAAGTTGCGTGCGAGGCGGCGACGGGCAAACGGTCGCATGTCGATGTCTACGGCACGGATTATGATACGCCTGATGGCACTGGGGTGCGCGATTACATTCACGTCAGCGATTTGGCTGCCGCACATGTGCTTGCGCTGGAAGGGCTGATCGAGCAGCCGTCCCGCTCGCTTGTGATGAATTGCGGCTATGGCCGAGGCTTTTCTGTTCTCGAAGTGCTCGATGCGGTAGACCGAACGACGAATGCCACCATCAAACGCGAGATGAAGCCGCGCCGCGCGGGCAATTCGGCGGCGCTGGTGTCTGACCCTTCAAAGATTCGCGCGACCTTGCCGTGGCAGCCCAAATATGCCGATCTTGATGTGATTGTTTCGCATGCTTTGCAGTGGGAACGCCGCCTGGCTGAGGTGCGGCCAGAGATGAGCAAGAAATCTTGACCTCTCGGGCCGTCGCGGCTATCGGGCGCAGGCAGAAACCGCCGCGTCGGGGCCAGAGCTCCGGCGCGTGTTTATTTTAACAGTACCATTTCATCAGACGAGATAAGTCATGAAGATCCGCAATAGCCTGAAATCACTCAAGAATCGCCATCGCGATTGCCGTGTGATTCGCCGCCGTGGGCGCACCTACGTCATTAATAAGACCAACCGTCGCTTTAAGGCTCGCCAGGGCTAAGCGCCAAAGAGCTGGACGACTCGGAGCGGTTCGCGCCGCTCACATGTTCTTGTAAGATCGGCCCGGCTTCCTTTGGGAAGCGCGGGCCGCTTCTGTTAGGGAAATAGAGCCGTATGAGTGAGATGCCCCCGGTTAAGGCTGTTGTGTTCGATGTTGGGCGAGTGTTGTTCGACTGGCAACTCAGCGCGCTGTTTGAAAAACTGGTTGATGACGCTGCTGAGCTTGAGAAGGTTCTGAGCGAAGTCATCACGGAAGAATGGCATTTTGAGCATGACGCGGGCCGTCCGCTGGGCGAGATGGTGCCAGAGCGCAAAGCTCTTTTTCCCGACTATGCGCATTTGCTCGATGCTTATGCGACGCGTTTCAATGAGACGGTGCCGGGCCCTGTTGCTGGGAGCCTTGAGCTGGTTGAGGCTTTGGCGACTCGTAACGTGCCGCTGTTTGCGATCACCAATTTCGGCGCTGAGTTTTGGGATCAGTTTCGCCCAACGCAGCCGATATTCGATCTGTTCCGCGATATTGTCGTCTCAGGCAAGGAATGCTTGGTGAAGCCTGATCCGGCGATCTTTGCGCTGTCTGCTGAGCGCTTTGGGCACGATCCGCATGAGATGATCTTCATTGATGACAATGAGGCGAATATCGTTGGAGCGCGGGAATGTGGCTGGCAGGCGCACCATTTCACTGATGCTGAGCGACTCGAAGCCGATTTGAAAGAGCGCGGACTGCTGTTCTGAGTGAACGCTCTAGTCGAAAGCCCCAAAAAAGGAGGCTCCCGGCGGGGGTGCCGAGAGCCTCTGATAGTGCCACCCGGATGGAGAGGGGGTGGACTAGTGAGGGGGGGTGTTAAAACGATTTAGCCGTTGCACTTCGCCAGCTTGTCTTCGGCCAGCGCTTTGCCCTTCGCTGTGAAGGTCGCGACACTACCGACTTCACGCTGCAGTTCACGGCATACGCGCACGGGGCGGCTGTTGCCTTTGGCGGCTACGCAAGTGGTGCCCTTACAGCTCCAGGCGACACCGCCAGCAATAGCGCGGCTTTCTTCCGTTGGTTGCGCCAGTTCAGCGGTGTAAAAAATCTTGCTGCCGCTGCGTGCTTCTGCGGGGGTCGGGGTGAGCACTGCGGTGAAAGCTGCGAGAGTCCAAGCGAGAGCGACGCTCAGTGCGCCGACGCGTGACAAGCGGGGGAGAGAGATAGTCATGTGTCCGTTCCTTATATCTGCCGCGCGGCATTTCCATTGTGTGCGGCGCGTGAATTGCCTTGTGTTTGCCTGCAATTAAGTTGCAAAGAACAACCAGTTGCGAATCACTACCTATTCAATTAGGTTTTCAGTTGCAACTAAAAACTGAAACCTTTTTGCAGATTCTTTGAATCGCGCTAGAAAGGACACGGGAAAGGACTGTTATGGGCGATTTAAGAGAGCCACTGCGCGAGTTGACCGAATGCGGACTGCCGCAAGCGCTGGAAGTGATGGGGGAACGCTGGAGTTTTATGATCCTGCGCGCCAGCTTCAACGGGCTGCATCACTTTGAAGAGTTTCTGACCGAGCTCGGCATTGCTCGCAATATCCTGTCTAACCGGCTCGCAAAGCTGGTTGAGCATGACATTCTCGCTCGCCAGCCGATGGCGGAGGATCGTCGCAAAATCGAATATCGCCTCACCGCAAAGGGTTTTGATCTGCTGCCTGCCATGCTCGCCTTGCGGCAATGGGGCCAGAAATACGGCGCAGAAGTGATGGAAGATCCGGTCCTAGTGGATGAGCAGGATCGCTTGCCGATCGGCGAAATGAGCATTCGCGCTCATGATGGTCGCCGGCTGACACATGAAGATTTGCGTCTGGTCGATAGCGAGCAGATTGGCGTGCGTGAGGATGGCAGTGTTGCTGCTCCGCACTCTGGCGATGACAATGATGGGCGGGTCGTGCCGCTTTCTGCGCGTCGCTAAGACTTGACGTAAAGCAAAAGCGGCCGCCTGCACTCGCACCCATTCAATAGACTACAAAAAAAGACGCCCTGCCAATCAGCAGAGCGCCCTCATGCCCAGTCGGGCGGTAAAACCATCCTCGCCGACCATTGAAACGAGGATGGCTAAACCAGATTAACTTACGAGTATGAAACCCGCATGCGTGCTTCACGCTTGTTTGAGCGCATTGCGCCCGCAACTGCGCCGAAGCCGAGGATCATCATCAACCATGTGCCTGGCTCAGGAACTGCTGAGAGGTTGAAGTTGATATCCCAGTGACGGTTCTGACCCTCAACGTTCAGCCACGATGAGCCGCCAAACTCGTTGGCATTCTTGGCGTTGGCGCCGAGACCATACTGAAATACCGTGTTAGATGCGAAAGCCGGATCGTTAATGTTATAGGCCGTGCCGTCGATGGTGATGGTGCCGGTCATTGCTGAGAAGAAGTCGACATCGTTGATGTCATTCATCGCATCATAAGCGGCGCCGCCCTGCTGCTTGTACTCAAATGCCGTGCCAAACGTTGTTTCAAGAAAATTGCTCAGCGACAGGTCCAGATAAGCGACGGCACCAACGCTGTTGATAGCCGTACCAGAAAATGTTCCGGTGCCTGCCACGGTGTCGACAACAAAACGCACGTCATCTTGGAACGAATAGCGTCTTTCTGCAGCGGTGTTGAGCTGATTCGTCCACAAACCGTGTGAACCACCCGTGTAGTTGGTCACATTATATGTGATAATTTCCGCCGAAGCTGGCGCGGCTGTAGCTAGCGAACCAGCGCAAGCCAAAGCTGTTAGAGCGAGTGCTTTTTTCATTTTTTGCCCCCCTTAGAGCGTCCTATGTTGCCCCGATCTGTTGCATAGGCAGATCAAGGTTCGGTTGTGTGCGACACCAATTACTATGTGAAACGACCTACTCAGTTGGTCGCATGAAATCTATCGGTCTATCGCATGCTGTCCCATAACGGGAACGCCGCTCTGGGTCCCGTAAACTCATGTTTCCAGGGGCTTGACTGACCGCTTTGCTGCGAGCGCTCAATCTAGGCTCGGGGCGGCTGCCTGCGATAGCTGAGTGCTTCGGCGATATGGGCTCGGCCTATATGCTCGGCCTCCGCAAGGTCGGCGATTGTCCGCGCCACACGCAGCATTCGGGTGTAGCTGCGCGCGCTCAGTTTCATCGTCTCGGCCGCTTTCATCAGCAATACGCGGCCCTCTTCATCAGGTGCAGCAAAGTGATCGAGTGCATCGCCGCTTAGTTCAGCATTGGTGCGCACGCCGCTTTCCTCTTGGCGGGACGATTGGATCGCGCGGGCCCAGCGTACCCGTGCGGCGACCTCGTCGCTGCCTTCTGCGCTAGCAGGCTGGGCGAGATCCGCAGCGCTCACCGGCTCAACCTCGACATGCAAATCAATCCGATCCAGCATCGGGCCAGAGACTTTCGATTGGTAATCTGCGGCGCACTTTGGCGCGCGGCTGCAGGCAAGCGCCGGGTCCCCCAAATGCCCGCAGCGGCACGGGTTCATCGCCGCGATCAACTGAACGTTGGCGGGGAAAGTGACATGCGCATTGGCGCGCGCGACATCGACGCTGCCTGTCTCAATCGGCTGGCGCAGCGAATCGAGCACAGCGCGCTGAAACTCGGGCAGTTCATCAAGGAACAAGACGCCGAGATGCGCGAGGCTCACCTCACCCGGCTTCACGCGCAGGCCGCCTCCGGTCAATGCAGCCATGGAGGCTGAGTGATGCGGCGCGCGGAAGGGGCGCTCTTTGCTGATCTCGCCGCCTTCGAGCAGACCCGCGACCGATTGCACCATGCTGACCTCGAGCGCTTCGGCAGGGGAGAGATCTGGCAGGATTCCGGGCAGGCAGGAGGCGAGCAGAGATTTGCCTGCACCCGGAGGGCCAATCATCAGCAAATTATGCCCGCCGGCAGCAGCAATTTCGAGCGCGCGTTTGGCTGTTTCCTGACCCCGCACCTGTTTTAAATCCGGTCGGGGTACAGCGGCTTGTACGGTCCCCTCCGGCGGGGCAGGCAATTGCTGCGTGCCTTTGAGATGATTAAGCAAGCTCGCCAGATCAGGCGCAGCGCATATCGGCACGTCGCTTGCCCACTTTGCCTCGCTGCCTTGATCGACCGGACATATCAGCCCCTTTTGTTGCTCGCTGGCATGGATCGCTGCGAGTAATACACCGGGGGAGGATACAATCCGCGCATCGAGCGCGAGCTCGCCCACTGCGACCCAATCATCCAATTGTTCTGCATCAGTAACGCCCATCGCCGCCAGCAGTGCAAGAGCCACTGCCAAATCATAATGCGAACCCTCCTTGGGCAGATCGGCGGGCGAGAGATTAATCGTAATGCGCTTGGGCGGCAGGGCGAGCCCCATGGAGGCGAGCGCGGCGCGCACACGCTCCTTACTCTCGCCAACGGCCTTGTCAGCCAGCCCGACAATGTTGAATTTCGGCAGGCCGGGTGCGAGCGAGCATTGCACTTCGACCGCGCGCGCTTCGAGCCCGAGATAAGCGACGGTTTTCACCAATGCGACCAAAATTGCCCCCTACACGCCGCTAGTCTTTTCATGCGGGCAAGTTCTGCCCTTACAAATAGATGCTGTCGAGCGAAGATTGATCGGTTTTGGGGCGCCGTGATTTGCTTGACTCATCGCCATGCTCAGCCTAAGCGCGCTCCTCGATATTGGCGGTCGCCTCATCAAGGCGGCCCTTTTTATTGGCGCGATCTGTTTGAGCCGCGCTTGCCGTTAGTAATTTAAGATGAGGATTTTCCGATGAAGCGGACATTCCAGCCTTCCAATTTGGTGCGCAAGCGCCGCCACGGTTTTTTCGCCCGTAAAGCTACGCCGGGTGGCCGCAATGTTCTGCGCGCACGCCGTAATCGTGGTCGCAAGAACCTCTGCGCGTGATTGTTTCGCGGGCCTGACGGCTCGCAAGCGATCTTTAGCGTACAGCGCTAGTTAGGCGGGCTCCATTTCGGGGCCCGTTTTGCGTATGGTGTTTGTGTGAGCGATAATGTTTCAGTCATGCGCAAGCGCGCCGATTTCCTCGCTGCGAATCGCGGCCTGAGAGTTGCGAAGCCGGCGTTCGTGCTGCTCGCTCACCCGAACCAAAGCGCGGGAAAGCGCTATGGCGTCACAGTTACCAAGAAGATTGGCAATGCTGTGGTGCGCAACCGGATCAAACGGCGCTTTCGCGAGCTGCTTTGGGCGGTATTGCCTGAGCATGGCCTGGCCGATCATGATCATGTGCTGATCGGCCGCGATGCTGGCATGACGCGTGATTTTGCCAAGCTGACTGCGGATCTAGAGCACGCACTGCGCCGCGCGGCGGCGGGTGAGGGTGATAAACGCCGTGGTCCGCGAACGCCCCGCGGTTCAGCCAGGTCTGCCGCTAAAGGCACGCCGCAATGAAGTGGCCTCTCATCTGGATCGCGAAGTTCTGGCAACTCGGACCAAGCCGAATTTTGCCGCCGACATGCCGCTACACCCCCTCTTGCAGTGCCTACGCGATAGAGGCGCTCCACAAGCATGGTGCAATCAAGGGTGGATGGCTGGCCCTTATGCGTATATTGCGCTGCAATCCTTGGGGTGGGCATGGGCACGATCCAGTTCCCTAAAGCGCCTCAAGTAGCTGTCTTGAATTAATAACACACCTACATACATTAGGCTGACAAAAGCCGAAATCACGGAACATACCTTGCAAAATCAGCGTAATCTTCTGCTTGCCGTCGCATTGTCATTCCTGCTGTTGATCGGCTGGGACACGGCGATGGGATATCTCTATCCTGCGCCGCCCCAGAGCGAACAAGCGACCGAGCAGACTGCCCAACAAGGTGCAGCTACCGATGCTTCTGGCGCGGCTACGACCTCCGCCAGCGGTGAAATTCCCGCAAGTGGCGAAGGCGCGGGGCTGACCGAGGCTGGGCCCGTTGACCTGGCACAATCGCTTGAGGGCGCAGAGCGGGTGCGCATTGAGGCGCCGCTGTTGACCGGGTCTATCAATCTCGCAACCGGTGCGATCGATGATATCGAGCTGAAGGAATACCGCGAAACGACAGACGATGATAGCGAGCAAGTGCGCCTGTTCGCGCCGCAAGGCACACAGCATCAGCAGTTCGCCCAGTTTGGTTTTCTGCTCAATGGGGTGCGTCAAGAAGGCGCAGCATGGCAAGCGAGCGCTGAGACGCTGAGCCCGGGCAATCCGGTCACGCTGACCCGCGCGGATGAGGCTGGCCTTACCACCAGCATCACCCTGTCGATTGATGATCAATATATGATCTCCGCCGAGCAGCGTGTGGCCAACACGGGCGAGGCCGCTGCTGTGGCTCAGCCTTTTGCGCTGATTAGCCGCTCCTCGCGCAATGCGAGTGAAGATCTCTGGCTCGCTCATTCAGGCCCTATCGGCGTGTTCGCTGACGCTGCGAACTATGATTACGGCTATGAGGATGTCGAGGAAGCGGGCACTGTGACGCCAGATGGCGATGCTGCGTGGATCGGTTTTACTGACATTTACTGGCTGTCTGCGCTGGTGCCTGAAAATGGCACAAGCGCGAGCGCAAACTTCCGCTCGCTGGGCAATGAACAATACCGCTCTGACGTCATTTATGATGCGATCACTTTGCCCGCTGGCCAAGCGGTAACGCGCACGACGCAGCTGTTTGTTGGCGCAAAAGAAAGCACGGTTCTCGATCAATATGAGGACGCAGGCATCGCGCGCTTCGGCCTTGCGATTGATTGGGGCTGGTTCCGCTGGTTTGAGAAGCCAATGCTGTGGCTGCTCAACAAGTTTTATGACTTCGCGGGCAATTTCGGTGTTGCGATCATCCTGCTGACATTGGTTGTGCGCCTGCTGCTCTTCCCAATCGCGCAGAAGCAATTTGCCTCCATGGCGGGCATGAAGGCGGTTCAGCCGCGCATGAAGGCGATCCAGGACAAATATAAGGACGACAAGGTCAAAGCGCAGCAGGAGATGCAGAAGCTCTTCAAGGAAGAAGGCGTCAATCCGCTTGCCGGGTGTCTGCCGCTGATCGTACAGATCCCAATTTTCTTCGCGCTGTATAAGGTTCTCTATCTCGCGATTGAGATGCGTCACCGGCCGTTCTTGTGGATCGACGATTTGTCCGCACCGGATCCTGCGAAAATTCTCAACCTGTTTGGCTTGCTGCCGTTCGATCCGCCAAGCTTCCTCGGCATTGGTGTGCTCGCGGTTGGTCTTGGCGTCACCATGTGGCTCACCTTTAAGCTCAACCCGAGCGCGATGGACCCTGTGCAGCAGCAAATCTTCAACATCATGCCATGGGTGCTGATGTTTGTGATGGCGCCGTTTGCCGCTGGCCTGCTCGTATACTGGAATGTCAGCAACATCCTGACGCTGGCGCAGCAGAAATATCTCTATTCCAAACATCCGCAATTGAAGGCGGCGGCTGAGAAAGAGAAGGCGGAAAAGGCGAGGGAAGCTGCCGCCAAGGCCAAGGGTTAGGCCCAGAACATGAGCACGCGCGCCAATCGGCTGTTTTCGGGGCGAGTGGAGTTTCTGCTGTCCGCGCCGCAGCTGAAATTCCTGCCTGAGCCTGATTTTCCCGAGATCGCCTTTTGCGGGCGGTCCAACGTGGGGAAAAGCTCACTGCTCAACGCGCTAGCGAAACGCAAGGCTATCGCGCGAACATCGGTGACGCCGGGCCGCACGCAGGAACTCAACTTCTTTGAGGTTGGCGACCCGACGCAGTTCCGCCTTGTCGATATGCCCGGCTATGGTTTTGCCAAGGCGCCGGTCAAAGTGGTCGAGCGCTGGAAGAAGCTGGTGAAGACTTACCTGCGCGGACGGGCTGTTTTGGAGCGGACGCTGGTGCTGGTCGATAGCCGCCATGGATTAAAAGACGTCGACCGCGAGATGATGACCATGCTCGACGAGGCCGCCGCGAGTTACCGCGTAGTGATGACCAAGGCCGACAAGATCAAGGCGAGCGAGCTGGAGGCGACTGTGGCGAAAGTCACTGAGGAAGCCCGCAAGCACCCCGCCGCCTTCCCAGAAATCCACGTCACCAGCTCTGAAAAAGGCATGGGCATCGGCGAACTTCGCGCGGCGGTGATGAAGGATGCGTTGAGGATTGAGTGATCTGCAAGCACTTAGTGTGTGCTTATGCGGGTGGAATTGGACGTTGCCGTCCTACCTTTTTGTTTGATTGTTCCTTGCACTTCGATAGTCAGCCGTCGAGTTTATTACTATCGACGATATGCAGGTAGACTGAGGCTCTTCCAATCCGAACAATAGGCCTCCCCAAGGGTATTCAGCCGCAGCATACCAGCATCCACCAGGAGTGCAGCCCGGTCGTGGCTGCTGCGCTCCGTAATAGGTTTGAATTTCACTTGTTCGAATGCAAATACCGGAGAAATCCTCGAGAACTAGGATGAGCCCTCGACCTCGCTGCCGTAAGCTTCCTCCGTCAAAGTGTAGTCCACCAATGTGACCCGGCTCGAAGAAGCAGGACTTGGTGCGACATTGCTCCGATAGATCAAAAGCCGTGATAACATCACCAGCGTCAGGTGGTGAATCACTGATGGCAGCATCAATCGTTGAGAATACGACCTGCTCGCTGTGCTTTACCGTGCCAATCTGAGACCACCAAACCCCTACAAGCAGCATCGCGCCTAGTAGAAGGACTGCAATGAAACGTCGCCCTGTCATTGTGCATTGATTGCACGATACCCCTTCGTCTGCAATTGGGTCGCAAACGATCTTTCCTAGCACTCACCCCTCAAAAATCATCCCATCATCGGCAAACGCCTTCATCTCAATCGCATTGCCACTGGGGTCGCGGAAGAACATCGTCGCCTGCTCGCCGGGTTTGCCTTTGAAGCGCACCGTTGGCTCCATCACGAACTCTGTGCCAGCCTCGCGCAACCGGTCGGCCAGCGCCTGCCAATCCTCCATTGTCAGGACAATGCCAAAATGCGGCACGGGTACGCCGTGACCATCAACATGATTGCTGGCGGTGTCATCTGAGCGTTCCGGCGCCAAATGCGCCACAATCTGATGCCCGCGAAAATCAAAGTCGATCCATTTGTCTGAGCTGCGGCCTTCGGCGCAGCCCATTACGCCGCCGTAAAAGGCGCGCGCAGCCGCAAGGTCATGGACAGGAAAGGCGAGGTGAAACGGGCGCAAACTCATGTCCGGTCGCATAACATCGCGCTCAAACCTAGAAAAGCATCTTGTTCAGCCTCGACAGCGTAACCCTGAACACTTAGTGGTCGAACCTGTAGGCGAAAGGTGGATCGCGATATGAAGCTGATTATCGGCAATAAGAACTATTCGAGCTGGTCGCTGCGCGGCTGGCTGGCGGCGAAACAATCTGGGCTCGGCTTTGAGGAAATCATCACGCCGCTGTTTGGCGAGAATTGGGATAATCGCCGTGAGACCGAAAACCTCCAGCCCAGCTTTGGCAAGGTGCCGATCCTGTGGGACGGCGACAATGTCATTTGGGATAGCCTCGCGATTATGGAATACTTCGCCGACCGGGTGGGCCGTGACCGGTTCTGGCCCAAGGACGAAAGCGCGCGCGGCATGGCGCGGGCCATGGTCGCCGAAATGCACAGCTCTTACGCGGCGCTGCGCAGCGAATGTCCGATGAATATCCGCCGCAAGTTTGAGGGCGCGCAGCTCTCCGAGGCGTGCCAGCAAGATATCGTCCGTGTGCTGGGCCTATGGGCAGAGGCGCGCTCTCGCTTCGGCTCTGGCGGGCCGTTCCTGTTCGGAACATTCGGCGCGGCGGACATTTTCTACGCGCCCGTGGTGAGCCGCCTCATCAGCTATCAAGTTGCCGTGCCGGGTTTTGCTGCCGCCTATATGCAGGCCGTATGGGAACATGACTGGATGCAAGAATGGATCAAAGCCTCCGAGGAGGAGGAATGGGTGATTGAGCAATATGAGGTCACGCCGCAGAATGGGTGAAGAACACATGGGTGATGCTCTGGGCCTCGCCAAGCGGTTGATGGCCGCCCCTAGCGTCACCCCCGCAACCGGCGCGGTGTTTGACGAGATGGAGGCGATGCTATCGCCGCTTGGACTCGATGTGCATCGTTTTGTCGCGGGCGAGGGGGCTGAGGGCACGCCTGAGGCACCGGTCGAGAATCTGTTCGCGATCCGCCGCGGGCCGGAAGGCTCAAAGCATTTCGCCTTTGCCGGACATCTTGATGTGGTGCCGCCTGGCGATGGCTGGACCAGCGGCGCGTTTGAGCCGGAGGAGCGTGGCGAGCTGCTCTATGGGCGCGGCGCGGTCGATATGAAGGGCTCCATTGCCTGCATGGTCGCGGCCGTTGCGGATGTTCCGGCGGATGCGGGCACCATCAGTTTTATCATCACTGGCGATGAGGAAGGCCCAGCGCTGTTCGGCACACGCGCGATTATCGGCCATATGCGCGAGACTGCTCAAGAGCCTGATCTATGCTTGGTGGGCGAGCCCACTAGCGTCAATCAACTCGGCGATATGATGAAGATTGGGCGGCGCGGCTCGGTGAATATCTGGCTGGAGGTTGCCGGCACGCAGGGGCATGTTGCCTACCCGCATTTAGCCGATAATCCGCTGCCGAAAATGGTGGCGATGCTGGCTGAGCTTGATGCGCTGACGCTGGATGAGGGGACGGATTGGTTCCAGCCTTCCAACCTTGAGATTACCGAAATTGATGTAATCAATGCGGCGCATAATGTCATCCCCGCGACGGCTAAGGCGCGCCTTTCGATCCGGTTCAATGATCTGCATAGCGGGGCATCCTTGTCGAAACAGGTCGCCGACATTGCGGCCAAGCATGGCGGCACCGCGCATCCGATTATCTCGGGCGAGCCGTTTCTGACGCCGCCGGGTGAGTTTTCGGACATTATTGCTGCAGCGGTGAAGGCGGAGACTGGCATTGACCCAGAGCCCTCCACAACCGGAGGCACTTCCGATGCGCGCTTCCTGCGCGCCGTCTGTCCCGTGATTGAGTTTGGCCTTTGCAACGCCACCATGCATAAGCGCGACGAAGCGGTGGCGATTGCTGATTTGGACCGCCTAGCGCGGATATATGCGGAAATCGCCAAAGCGGCGCTGAAGACTTGAGGGATTAGAGATGTTCGCAAAATGGTTTGCCATTCCGCTGTGGCAGCGGGTGATCGGGGCGCTGATCCTCGGCATTGCGCTGGGCCTCTATTGGGGGCCGGAAGCTGAGGGCATCAAGTGGATTGGCGACTTCTTCATCAAGTCGATCAAGATGCTTGTCGTCCCCCTGATCTTCTTCAGCCTCGTCTCCGGCGTCGCGGCGATTGGCGATCTGCGCAAGCTGGGCGCGGTTGGTGGACGGGCGATGATCTTATTTCTAGTCAGCGGGCAAATCGCAGTATGGCTGGGTCTGGCGCTCGGCACAGGCGCGATTAACCTCGGCCTCTTCCCCAGCAAGGAAGAGCTCGGCACGCCCGAAGTCGACACCCCCGCACCCAATGAGACCACGGCGGTGGACATGATCCTCTCCATCGTTCCGGAAAGTCCGGTTCAGGTGATGGCGGATGTCGCGGTGCTGCCGCTGATCGTCTTCTCCATGCTGATCGGCATCGGCATTTTGATGGCCAAGGAAGAGGGCGAGCCGGTCCAGAAGATCTTCGATAGCGGCGCGGTCATTATGCAAAAGGTCACGATGATCGTGATGGAGCTGACCCCGTTTGGCGTTTTCGCGCTGATGGCGTGGGTGGCGGGCACGCTGGGAGTGGATGCATTGAAAGCGCTCGGCTGGCTGGTCGCGCTCAATTATCTCGGCTGTCTGCTGATCATCGGCATTATGTATTCGGCGATGATCAAATTCATCGCGAAACTGCCAGTGACTGACTATTTTCGCGGCATCGTGGACGCGATTGCGGTGAGCTATTCCACGGCCAGCTCCAATGCGACATTGCCGGTTACCCTGCGCTGCGTGCGGCGCAATCTGGGCGTGTCGAACTCAGTGGCGAGCTTCGTGGTCAGCCTCGGTGCAACGATCAATATGAACGGTACGGCGATGTATCTGGGCCTTGCGACGCTATTTGGCGCGAGCATTTTCGGCGTAGACCTCACCTGGGGTCAGTATTTCCTCATCTCGATCCTCGCGACTTTGGGCGCGATTGGCGCCGCGGGCATTCCGGGCGCAGGCCTCATCATGATGGCGCTGGTGTTTGGCGCGGTCGGCGTTCCGTTGGAAACGATAGCCTTCGTGGCGGGCGTTGACCGGATCATGGATATGATGCGCACCACGACCAATGTCAGCGGCGATGCAGCGGTCGCGACGACTGTTGCAAGCATGACGGGCGAGATCGACCGAGCTGAGATGGTCAGCGCGGATGATGTTTAGTTTTCATATTCCTCGCTATCTAGAAGCAGAACAACAAAGGTAAGTTGCGCTAGCTGTTGGGCTTCTTTTGCTAGCGTCACCTCTATATCGGCGATCAGAAAGCCCTGCAGTGGAATGGACTCTTGTAAAAAACTTTGTGAGGACCAATCACCGATGATTTCGGGCGGCCCAGACACTGTGAAGGTTAGTCGGAGCCCCTCGAAGTTTGGCGACCTCCAACGGTCCTCAAGATAGTTGAGGACCGAAACCGAGTTGTCTGCAGCAATTAATCTAAGTCGCTTTCGTATTGAGCGCAGGCGGACCTGCCATGGTAGCTGCAAGGCTTTCTCCTAAGTATCCAACCTTCAATATCATCACCGCCCCTTCGGTTTCTCCAGCACCTTCTTCCTAAAACTGCACAAATCGGTCAGCTGACAGCGCCAACATTCCGGCGTGCGTGCTTTGCAGACATAGCGGCCATGCAGGATCAGCCAGTGATGCGCATGCAATCGAAACGGCTGCGGGACGCGCTTTTCCAGCTTTGTCTCAACCTGTTCCGGCGTCTTTCCCTTGGCCAGACCCGTGCGATTGCCCATCCGCAAAATGTGCGTGTCGACCGCAAAGGTTTCCTGCTTGAACCAGCAATTGAGCACCACATTGGCAGTCTTGCGGCCCACACCGGGCAGCCGCACCAGATCCTCGCGCGTGTCCGGCACTTCGCCGCCATAGTCATCAATCAGCAGCTGCGAGAGCGCGATTACATTCTTAGCCTTGGAGTTGAACAGGCCAATCGTCTTGATGTGCTGGATCAGCCCCTCAAGCCCCAAGTCGAGCATTTCCTGCGGCGTTTTGACCTTCGCAAACAGCGCGCGGGTGGCCTTGTTCACACCAACATCCGTCGCCTGCGCGGACAAGGCCACGGCCACCACCAGCTGATAGGCATTGCCATATTCCAGCTCTGTTTCCGGCTCAGGGTTGTCCTCGGCCAGACGCCGGAAGAATTCAAAAATCTGATCTTTTGTCATGGTTTGTCCGGGGCTGTCTCGTCTGCGATGTCGAGCATCATTTCGCGCTGGCGTTGCATCCCATCGCTAAACGCGGCGGCGAGAATGCCTGTAGGCAGCGCGACCAGCGCAATCCCGGCAAAGGCCACCAGGCCTGCGACCATCTTGCCCTCCAGCGTGATTGGGGTGACATCGCCATAGCCCACCGTGGTCAGCGTAATGACCGCCCACCACAATGCGCGCGGGATGGACCCGAATACCTCGGGCTGCTCCGGCCCCTCAATCCAATACAGCGCGGTGGCACCGGACAGCATCAGAAAGGCCGCCAGCCCCAAAGTGATCGCCAGGTCATAGCGCCGTTCATACACCGCGCGCGTGATCATATGCAGTGAGCGCGAGAACCGCGTAAGCCGTGCCAGCGCAAGGATGCGGAACACGCGTAGCATGCGCAGAAATGCGGAGCTTTCGAAGAACAGCGGCAGGAAAATCGAGGTAATGATCACCAGGTCAAGCAGCGTGAGCGGCGATATGAGAAAGCGGAGCCGTTTGGAGGTGGCACTGCCTTCGCCCTCTTCCTCCGGCGCAGCCCAAAGGCGCAGGGCAAACTCTACCAGAAAGACGACGCCCGCGACGATCTCTATCCAGAAGAAGTCATCCGCATACTCGGCTTGCAATGAGGGTTCGGTCCGCAGAATCGCGACTAAGGTCGCGCACAACACCAGCAGCACGACCAGCTTGTTGAAGTTGGACAGCCCCTCGATATTGCGTGCACGCGGATCGATTTCCTTGTGCAATCGCGCGCGTAGGGAGGGGCTCTCACTCACAGATCAAGCACATCATTCATAGTGTAGCGGCCGGGTGGTTTGCCGATCAGCCAGGCTGCAGCTTTGATTGCGCCGCGAGCGAAGATGAGCCTGTTTTCGGCATTGTGAGACAGCGTAATCCGTTCCTGCTCTCCCGCCAGAATAACCGAGTGATCGCCCGCCACACTGCCCCCGCGCAAAGCCGCAAAGCCAATCGCGCCTTCTTTGCGCGCGCCGGTCATGCCGTCCCGCCCGCTCTCGGTGTTTTCCGCCAGTGAAATCCCGCGTCCCTCCGCCGCCGCAATGCCAAGGATCTTTGCTGTGCCGGATGGTGCATCGACCTTATGCCGGTGGTGCATTTCAACAATCTCTATATCCCAGTCAGGTCCCAGCTTTTCTGCCGCTCGGTGCACAAGATGCGCGAGTAATTGGACGCCCAGCGAAGTGTTGCCTGTCTGAAGGAGGGGAATTTTCTCAGCCGCTGCGTCAATGGCCCGGTGATGCGGGTCTTGGAGACCCGTGGTCCCGATCAAAATGGGCGTGCTGCTCGAAGTCGCCGCAGCGAGATTGGCGAGCAATGCATCAGGGCTTGAGAAATCGACCAATGTGTCAGCTGTGTTGGTCAGTGCAGCCACATCGCCATCATGATCGACACCGCCTGCGAATTCATGTGGTGCGCCATCCAACAGGCTGGCGATCGCCTGCCCCATGCGCCCTTCGCTGCCGATGATCCCGATGTGCGCCATTGCAATTCCCCGTATCTCAATGCTTCATGGCGCGCATGACGGATATTCGCAACATTGTGGTGCTGACAGGGGCAGGAATTTCAGCGGAAAGTGGGATTGATACGTTTCGCGATGCCAGTGACGGGGGGCAGGGCCTGTGGGAGCAGCACCGGGTGGAGGATGTTGCCACGCCTGAGGGCTTTGCCAAGGATCCCGATCTAGTGCTGGGCTTTTACGATATGCGGCGTGAGGCACTGGCGAAAGTGGAGCCCAATGCGGCGCATCATGCATTAGCGCAGCTCGAGGCAGAGTGGCCGGCGCGATCTGGGGGTGATTTGCTGATCGTGACTCAGAATGTCGACGATCTACATGAGCGGGGGGGCGCCAAGAATGTGCTCCATATGCATGGCGAACTTAAGAGCGCGCTGTGCACCTCATGCGGAACGCGGTCGGCGTGGGATGCACCGATGCTCAACCGCCCGGCTTGTCCCGTGTGCCAAGCGCCGACGCTACGCCCCGATGTCGTGTGGTTTGGCGAAATGCCGTATCAAATGGAGCGAATTTATGCCGCGCTGCGCCGTGCCGATTTGTTCGTTAGTATCGGCACATCTGGCGCAGTGTATCCGGCGGCTGGCTTTGTTCGCGATGCCCGCGAAATGGGCGCGGCTACGCTGGAGCTTAATCTGGAGCGGTCAGAGGGTTCGGCCTGGTTCCACGAATCGCGTGAGGGCAAAGCAAGCGAGCTTGTACCGGAGTGGGTAGATGAGGTGTTAGGTTGCTGAGGCGCCGCATCCTTTGCATGCCGAATCTTTGGCAATCTTGAAACTGCGCATTGCGGGCTTTAGCCCGTCCATCAAGTGCACCGCGCCCCATTGCGGGTCGCCAAAAGCGCTGACCCCATCAAGCAGTACGCGGATCGCATGCATCGCGCCAAAGCTGGCCGTCCAACCGGCCATTGCGCCCAGCATGCCATCTTCTGCGCAGGTATCACAATCTTCTGCATCAAAGGCGTCGCCGACGAAGCAGCGATAGCAGGAATGTTCCGGCATGTGTCCGGCAAAGGCGCCAACCTGCCCCTGAAACCGCCCCACGGCTGCGCTGACTAGCGGAATTTGTGCTGCGACGCAGGCATCGGAAACCGCAAGACGCGTGGCGAAATTATCCGTCCCATCGAGTACCAGATCGGCGCCATCGATCATACCCGCAACGTTGTTAGCCGCGATCCGCTGATCAGAGATTTCGACTGTGATTGCATCATCAAAATTGGCGAGCCAGCGCCGCGCAGAGACCGCTTTGCCATGCCCAATATCGCGGCTGGCGAAAATCGTCTGTCGCTGAAGATTACTGACATCCACAACATCATCATCGACCAGTGTGAGCGTGCCGATCCCGGCAGCTGCGAGATATTGCAGCGCAGGCGACCCAATCCCGCCCAGCCCGATCAACGCGACATGCTTTCCCGCGAGCGTGGCCTGACCAGCCCCGCCAATTTCGGGCAGAACAATGTGGCGCGCAAACCGTTCGAGTCTGGCCGGAGAAAGGGGTGTGGGCGGGACCATGGATAGGCTGTCTACACCCTGTGAGCATCCTGTCGATAGGGCTGTGGATGGCCCTGTCGATCAGCTGTTTGAACTATGTGGAGATTGTGTGCGAATTAACTTTCGAGTTGGCGCAAAAGGCTCCGCACATCGCCGTCCATATCCGCATCACGGGTGCGTAGATCTTCGATCAAACGTACGGCGTGGATAACTGTCGAATGGTCGCGGCCGCCAAATTTGCGTCCAATCTCTGGATAAGAGCGTGGTGTGAGCACTTTGGAGAGATACATTGCGACCTGACGCGGACGCACTACTGCGCGGGCGCGTCGTTTGGAGCTCATTTCGCTGCGGTCGATCCGGTAGAATTGGCAAACCGTGCGTTGGATCTCGTCAATCGTAATTCGCCGCCGATTGGCCGACAGAATATCGGTCAGCTGTTCCTCAGCGAGATTGAGTGATACTTCTTGGCCAGTGAGCTGCGCATACGCGATCAGCTTGTTAAGACCGCCCACCAGCTCGCGAATATTGCGGGTAATTGTGCGGGCGAGGAAATCGATCACATCGTCAGGTACGGCCAGCGGGGCAAAACGCGTTAGTTTCGATTCGAGGATTTTGCGGCGCAGCTCAATATCAGCAGCTTGAATATCAGCTACGAGACCCATGGAAAGGCGGCTGAGTAAGCGCGGTTCAACCCCGTCGAGCGCTTGCGGGGCGCGATCTGCGGCAAAGACCAATCGCTTGCCCTCGGCTAGTAGCGCATCAATCGTGTAAAGCAGCTCTTCCTGAGCGCTCGCCTTACCGATGATGAATTGAATATCGTCAACCAGCAGCAGATCGAAACTGCGCAGGCGGGCCTTGAATTCGATCATCTGGTTTTGTTTTAGCGCCTGAACAAACTCGACCATAAAGCGCTCAGCGGAACAGTAGAAAATCCGCGCGCGCGGGTGCGCTTGCAGATAGGCGTGCCCGATTGCGTGCAGCAAATGCGTTTTGCCCTGACCAGTTGCGGCCTTGAGATAAAGTGGCGAGAATTGCGGGGCCTCTGGAGCACCCATGCGCTGTGCGGCATTGCACGCAAGAATATTCGCCTCGCCAGTAATGAAGGCCGCGAAAGTCAGCGATGGGTCTAGGCCCACGCTGGAGGTGAAACCAGCGTCTCCTAAAGTGTCCGCTGAGATCGCCATCATAGAACGGTCCGCGCCATCATTGGCAGGACGGCGTCCGTCAGTATGCAATGAGAGGTCAGCCACTTGCCGGCGACCTGGGTGCACGCAGATGTTTACATCGCGCACTTCGCTACGGGCAATTTTCCATGCGAGCGCAAGGCGGTCGGCAAAGCGGTCCTTTACCCAATTGGCTGAAAATTCGGTCGGCAGATAAAGCTCAAGCGTGCCGCTTTCTTTGTTGATCCCGCCAAGCCGAATCGGCTTGATCCATTGACTGTAAAGTTGATGCCCCAAGTCTTTGCGGAGGCCCCGGCTGATGTCAGACCAATCCGCTGCCAAATTTACGGCTTCTGCATCCTCCATCAAATCTTCCCGACCTTTTTGCCTTGCATTATCTGCATTAGACTTTGTCATTATGCACAACCCACCTGAAGCCATGCGCTGCGCCGCATGGCAATTCACCCAACATAAAGTGTTTTAAGCAAGCTTCGCCACACCGGCGAAATGAGACATTTCGCCGGGTTACCCCAAAGCGCTTCAAACTGTGAGTTCCACCCCTGTCCATGGCCGGAACGAGAGTTAGTTAGGCCCTTGTCGGGCAGTAGGGCAAGGGGGGAAATTGCAATAAAATAGAAATATTTCGATTGACTCGGCTCTAAGCCGCAGGCCCCCGTTCATCTCATTGAAAAATAGAGATATTCGTCATTTTGAGCACACGAATCGCGGGAAACACTGGGGTTGCGAGATTCGTACCTAGCTCTTTTGCAAAAAATGCACGGCCGTTCTATACCAATACGCAAAAAGGGCCGGCACTTTCGTACCAGCCCCAAATGAAAAATTCGTGATGAAAACGACTTAAAGGCCGAATCCTAAGACCGAATCAGAGAGCGGCGACTCGTTTGCTCAACCGGCTCATTTTGCGTGAAGCCGTATTCTTGTGCATCACCCCGCGTGCGACACCGCGCGCCAGTTCTGGCTGAGCAGCCTTGAGGGCTTCAGCGGCGGCTTTCTTGTCACCACTGGTGCAGGCGGTTTCAACTTCCTTGAGGAAGGAACGAATGCGGCTCATGCGCGCGCCATTGATTTCTGCCCGGCGGGCGTTGCGACGAATGCGCTTTTTTGCTTGCGGCGTATTGGCCATGTCTGTCCTTGCTTCGGGCCGCATTGTAACGCGGCCGCTTGATCAAATCCGAAATACTGTAGAACGGCGATTCACCGCCGGAAAGCGCGCCACATAAGCGGGACTTGGCGATTGGTCAAGGATTCGGTTTGGAGGCCTTGTCTTTGTGTGCCCCGCCACCCCCGCCCTCCACCCTTCCGCCCGGATAGTTTCCGGTAGGCTCCGGGCGGAAGGGTGGAGGGCGGGGGTGGCGGGGCTAGCCGAACGACTACCTCTGGCACTTCGGGCAAAACCAGGTGCTGCGCCCGCCTTGGGTAAAGCGTCGGATCGTCCCGCCGTCCTCGCGTCGGCAACTTTCATCGTCGCGGCCATAAACATCAAAGCGTGTCGCAAAATAGCCAAGCTCGCCATCGGGCTGAGCAAAGTCACGCAAGGTAGATCCGCCATCGCGGATTGATTGCGCGAGGACTTCTTTGATGGCTGGCACCAGGCGTTCCAGCTGAGGCATGGTGACTTTGCCGCCCGCCTTTCGCGGGTGAATCCCTGCGCGCCAGAGCGCCTCGCACACGTATATATTGCCGAGGCCCGCCACGATCCGTTGATCCAGCAGCAGCAATTTGATGGCTTGAGTGCGACCTCGCGTCGCCTCGCGCAAATGCTGCGCGGTGAGCGCTTTACCCAGCGGTTCTGGCCCGAGCGCCGCAAAAGCGGGCCATGCATCAAGCTCTTCCTCAACCACCAGGTCAACCGAACCAAACCTGCGCGGATCATTGAGGGCAAAACGGTGGCCCCCAGTTTCCAGCACCAGATGGTCATGCTTATCTGGCTCTTCCGGGTCGATCCGCCAGCGACCACTCATGCCAAGATGAAAGACCATTGCAGACGCGCGATTGATATGAATTAGGCCATATTTCGCGCGCCGCGTCAGCCGCTCGACGCGAGCACCGGTCAGCGACTGCACAAGATCGGCCGGGAACGGGCGGCGTAGATTTGGCCGGTTCACTGCGACTCGCGTGATAACCTCGCCATCGAGAAAGCGGGCAAGCCCGCGCACAGTGGTTTCAACTTCGGGAAGCTCAGGCATCGCTTGGTGATAGCTATGTCCAGCTGCGCTGACCACATCAGATCGGCACCGGCCCACACCCTCCACCCTTCCACCCGGAGCCTGCCGAAAGATCATCCGGGTGGAAGGGTGGAGGGTGTGGGCTGGTGTTGAACAACCTTCGTGCTTGATGCACCGCGCGCCATGGATGTTGCACGCTAACACCCTTTGCGCAGCCGACAATTCCCCCTAAGGGACGCGGCTATGCAAGATACAGTTTCTTTCGGTTACGAAGATGTCGCTCCGGACGAGAAGACTGCCCGCGTGGGCGGTGTTTTCTCCAGCGTCGCGAGCAAATATGACATTATGAACGATGTGATGTCGGGCGGCATGCATCGGCTTTGGAAAGATCGCTTTGTTAAATGCGTGAAGCCGCAGCCCGGCGAGGCGATTCTCGATATGGCTGGCGGCACGGGCGATATCGCCTTCCGCATGGTCAAGCGCGGCGCGGAAGTGACCGTGGCTGATATCAATCAGGACATGCTCGATGTTGGCATTGAGCGCGCAATGGAGCGCGGCATAGATGGGCTTTCATGGTCGTGCCAGAATGCGGAGGAGCTATCCTACCCGCGCAGCACATACGATGCTTACACAATCGTCTTTGGCATTCGCAATGTGACGCAGATCGACAAGGCGCTGGTCGAGGCACACCGCGTGCTCAAATATGGCGGGCGTTTTTACTGCATGGAGTTTTCGACCACCGATTGGGCGGGCTTTAAAGAAGTGTACGATCTGTATTCGCACAATGTTATGCCGCGCATGGGCCAGATGATTGCCGGTGATGAAGAAAGCTATCGCTATCTCGCCGAGTCGATCCGCCGTTTTCCAAAGCCGCCCGTGTTTGAACAGATGATCCGCGATGCGGGCTTTGCCAACACCCGCGTTGAGACGATTTTGGGCGGCGCGGTGAATATTCACTCCGGGTGGAAAATCTGACCGCGTGACACGGCCTGCAACACATATCTGGCGGCTCCTCAAATGGGGCAGGACGCTCGCGAAGCATGGTGCTTTGCGCGGGATTGAGGGCGATCCAAACACCCCGCCGCAAGTGAAGCGTTTGGCGCGGATTGCGCGTTTCGGCACGTTCCAACCCAAAGTGCCAGACTACGCAGGCGCTTTCCGCGCCATTGGACCTGCCGCGATCAAGTTGGGGCAATCGCTCGCAACGCGGCCTGATCTGGTCGGCGAGGAAGCGGCGAACAATCTGCTGACACTGCAGGACAATCTGCCGCCAGTGCCTTTCGCTCAGATTGAGGCATCGGTCCAGGCGACCTTTGGCCAGCCTTTGTCGGAGCTGTTTTCGCATATCGAGCCTGAGCCGGTTGGTGCAGCCTCTATCGCGCAGGTTCACCGCGCCGTGACGAGTGATGGCCGCGACGTGGCGCTTAAGGTTTTGCGTCCCGGCATTCGCGAGCAGTTTGAAAAAGACATTCAGACCTATGAATGGGCGGCGGCGCATCTGGAAGCGCTAGGCGGCGAGGAAGCGCGGCGTCTTCGTCCGCAGCTCACCATTGCGAACTTCAAACGCTGGACCAATCGAGAGCTTGATTTGCGGCGCGAAGCGGCATCCGCTTCTGAACTCGCCGAGAATATGGCCGGGGTTGAGGGCTATGCGATTCCCGAGATTGATTGGGACCGCACCAATGGCCGGGTCATGACCATTGAGTGGATCGATGGAGTCAAAATCTCCGAGAACGCGAAGCTGGCCGCGAAAGGCCACAATTTGCCCGAACTTGCTAACCGGTTGGTTCTCACCTTTCTGAAACAAGCGATCAGCGGCGGTTATTTCCACGCCGATATGCATCAGGGCAATCTGTTCGTGAAAGATGATGGCACGATCGTTGCGATTGATTTCGGGATTATGGGCCGGATTGATCGGCGCGCGCGGCAATGGCTCGCGGAAATCCTCTATGGCCTGACGACGGGGAATTACCGCCGGGTGGCCGAGATTCACTTCGAGGCGCAATATGTGCCGAGTCACCACGATGTTGGCGAATTTGCAACCGCGCTGCGCGCTGTGGGTGAGCCGATGCGCGGCAAGCCGGTGAGCGAGCTGAGCGTTGGGCAAATGCTTGACGGCCTGTTCGCGATTACCCGCGATTTTGACATGCAGACCCAGCCGCATTTGCTGCTGCTGCAAAAGACGATGGTGATGGTTGAGGGGATTGCGACGCAGCTGAACCCTGAGATCAATATGTGGGACACCTCCGCGCCTTACGTGCGCGAGTGGATTCGCGATGAGCTGGGGCCAGAGGCGGCCATTGCTGACCGGATCAAGGAAGATGCCGGAACACTGTTCCGCATCCCCGATCTGGTTCGCCGGATAGAAGACCGCTTCCCGGCCAAAGGCGGGGCGCCTGAACCGCCACCAGTGCCGGAGGTAGAGTTGATGTGGGAGCGCAAGGCCAAGAAAGGTGAGCGCTCGGGGGTGGTCGGTTACCTTGTCGCCGGAGCCGTCGGCGCCGGAGCGAGCTGGTTCGCCATCACCCAAGGATGGCTTGGTTAGAGATCCTCGAACATAGGTCTCATAGGCCCAATTCCTTAAGCCGGCAGCAGGTTTTGTTAACCATGCAACTTATGCATCCATAGAGCCTATTGTGCTTAATGAAGCCTTGCGGGACACGTGGCCCGAGGTGCGTTTCGTGCTCGCAGCTGCATGCATGAGATGCTGGCAATAGTGATCAGGGGGCGCTAGCAAGCGCTGGATGGATAAATGGGAATGCACTCTCCAGTGGTTGTTGCCGAGGCAGCGGACCAGTCAGATGGGAATCATGCTCGGATGAGTGGGCCAAAGATCCTGCTCGTCATTGGCGGCGGCATTGCGGCGTATAAGTCGTGCGAGCTGGTGCGTTTGATTCGCAAGGCTGGCGGCGATGTCACTTGCGTGATTACTGAGGGCGGCCAGCAATTTGTGACGCCGATGGCGCTTGCCGCGCTCAGCGAGAACAAAGTCTATACTTCGCTGTTTGATCTCAAGGATGAGGTCGAGATGGGCCATATCCAGCTTTCGCGTGAAGCCGATCTAGTGGTGGTGTGCCCTGCAACAGCTGATCTTATGGCCAAAATGGCCGCTGGCATTGCCGATGATCTCGCAACCACTCTGGTGCTTGCGACCGATAAGCCTGTTCTCACTGTGCCAGCCATGAATGTGCGCATGTGGGAGCATGAAGCAACGCAGCGCAATGCGGAGTGGCTGCGGCAAGCCGGCGTGCAGGTGATGGACCCGGACGAAGGCGCAATGGCGTGCGGCGAGTTTGGCCCAGGCCGCTTGCCTGAACCGCCAGTTATCCTCGGCGCAATTGCTGAAGCGCTGGATATGGAAATCGACCTGCCGGAGCTGCCCGCGCCTGCTCAGCGGGTGATTGATGCGCCGGTTGAGGCAGGAGCCGAGACAAAAGTAGCAGAGCCGGAAGAAGAATACGCCGAAGAAGAATACGAGGAAGAAGAGACTAAGGGTGGCGGCCTTGGCGGATTGCTGTCTTCCATCATCTCGCGTTCCACCACGAAACGCTCGCATGACGAGATTGAGGAAGAGCTCGACAATCTCCCCGATCTCGATCCGGCTGAAGCGGAAGAATTCCTTGATCTGCCGCGCGATGATGAAGGCGAGCTGATTGAGGGCGAATTGCCCGAGCCAAGTCTTGGCGGGCCATTGTTGGCGACGAAAGGCAAAGCGTCTTCCGCGCCGCCGACGGACCCTGAGGCGATCAATCATGAGGTTGCGAAGAAGAACGCTAAGGCAATGCCTCAGCCGATCGAAGGCGATACGCATAGCATTTCGGTCGCTGCGCCGGGCGAGCAAGATCCGCTTGCCGGACAGCCTGAGTTTGACCCCGATCCTGAGCATCGCCCGCTTTACGGCAAGCATGTTCTGGTCACCGCAGGCCCAACTTGGGAGCCGATTGATCCGGTGCGCTACATTGCGAACCGTTCAAGCGGGAAACAAGGCTTTGCGATTGCGGCCATGGCAGCGTCTGCGGGTGCCCGAGTAACACTAGTCGCGGGACCAGTGCATCTTGATACGCCGGTTGGGGTTGACCGGGTTGATGTGGAAAGCGCTCGGGAAATGGCTAAGGCCGTCAAGAAAGCGATGCCGGCTGATGCGGCATTTATGGTTGCAGCGGTCGCCGATTGGCGGACGCGCGACGTCTCGGCTGAGAAGATGAAAAAGCGCGGCTCTGCCCCGCCAGCTCTGATCCTTGAAGAGAACCCCGATATTCTCGCTAGCATCGCATCGGGCAAGAACCGTCCGCAGCTGCTGATTGGTTTTGCGGCGGAGACCGAGAACCTGCTCGATAACGCCAAGAACAAGCGCAAGCGTAAAGGCGCAGATTGGATCATCGCCAATAATGTCACCGACACGGGCGATGGCGGCGTGATGGGCGGCGATATGAACGAGGTTCATGTCGTCACGAGCGAAGGCGTTCAGAAACTGAAAGAAATGCCGAAGGAAGATGTCGCGCGTGAGCTGGTGAAGCTAGCGGCGGAAACTTTGGCCGAGGGGGAAGATGATGACTGAATACATTCCGGTCGATCCGGTTAGTGTTCAGATCAAACGCCTGCCAAATGGCGCCGGGCTTGATATGCCAGCCTATGCGACGCGCGGGTCGGCCGGCATGGATGTGATCGCAGCAGAAGCTGTGGCGCTTGCTCCTGGAGAGCGGCATGCAGTCGCAACCGGCTTTGCAATGGCCATTCCCGACGGGTTCGAGATTCAGGTGCGCCCGCGCTCTGGCCTCGCGCTCAAACATGCAGTGACGGTACCGAACACGCCGGGCACAATCGATTCGGATTATCGCGGCGAGCTCAAAGTCATTATGATCAATCATGGGAAAAGCAGCTTTGCGATTGAGCGCGGCGATCGGATTGCGCAATTGGTCCTTGCCCCGGTCGTTCAGGCGGCATGGACCGAAGTCGATGAACTTGATGAGACCGAGCGCGGAGCGGGGGGCTTCGGCTCAACCGGCGGGCATGCGAAATTGGTCTGAGCTGACGGCTCTTCAGATTCAAAACTAGCCAGAAACAAAAAAGGCGGCCTCGCAAGACCGCCTCTCTCATAATTTCACAGAGTTTCCGCCGATCAGTCGATCCGGCGAACCTTGGTCTTTTCCGGCGCGATTGAGATCCGCAATGTCTCACCAGAATTGCCGGGGAAGTCAGTAAACATCGCCTCGACCAGATTGGGCACGAGATGCTGCAACCGGTTAGAGCGCGACAGGGCCTCCGCCTTGCCTTCAAACAGGCGCTCGCCGCTAGCGGTGCGATCAATCTTCATATCGATGCCGCTGGTGAACACGGTGTAGCTGCGCACTTCCGGGCCGCCGAACCATGGATCATAAAAGCCGTAGCCCCAAGCGCGACCAAACCCGCGCCCGAAGCCGTGGCGGTGAAACCCTCGGCCATAGCCAAGGCGCGAGCGATAAAAGCCGCGGCGGTGGAAGCCATACCATGGACTGAAAAAGGGGTCGCCAAAGCCGGCGCCATATCCGCCAGTGGTGCGCACGCGCTCGCGGCCCTTGTCCACGCCATAGTCAAAGCGCACCAGCAGTGTCGCATCTTCCGGCGATGCGGCTTGTGTATAGCCAAGCCGCTCCATCTGCGCTTCTACCAGATCGGCATATTGCGAAAACTCAAGCCCGCCAGCCAGTTTCGGATCATCTGCAACAACAGCAAAGCTCTCGCCCGTCGGCGCGGGGAGCTCTGATTGAAAACGCGATACGTCAGCCTTAAACGGGGTGGCGCAAGCCGCGAGGCCCGCGAGCAGAATGGGCACAGAAGCAAGTTTGAGCGATTTGCCCCAAGCTTTTTTGCTTGTAGTCATAATCAGTCCTTTCAGTCTCTCTCGCCGGACACGACCAATCCGGACAGGTACAGTCCTGCTGTCCTCCCCTGCAAAACCGAGCTTTGACCTCTAGACTACACCCAATGAACCAAATTTGAATGGTCTCGCATCAAAGTTTACAAAGTGTAGGCGTGATAGCTGCCCTGACATGCGTTCCAAGGCACTGATATAGCTCTGCTTTAGCCTCTGATTAGCCCCAAAGCATCATATGTTGCGGCCAGCGTGGGTGCAGCCAATTCTCGCCCCTTGGCCCCGCCGCGTGCGAGAATCGCATCCAGTGCCTCGCGATCTTCCATCAGCTGAGAAAAGCGCTCAGTGATCGGTTTGAGAGTTTCAACCATAAGCTCTGCGAGCGCTGGCTTGAATGCCCCAAAACCTTGGCCGCCGAAATCCGCCAGCACATCATCAACACTGCAGTCCTTCAAAGCCGCATAAATCGTTACGAGATTAAGCGCCTCAGGGCGTCCCGCCAATCCTGCCGTTTCGCTTGGCAGAGCTTCGGGATCTGTCTTGGCCTTCTTCACTTTCGCCAGCACCGTGTCAGCGTCGTCCGACAAGTTTATCCGGCTCCGTTCGGAAGGATCAGATTTGCTCATTTTCGCCATGCCATCGCGCAGGCTCATGATTCGTGCGGCCATCGGCGGGATGAATGGCTCAGGCAGGGTGAACAGTGGCTCGTCCTCAGATGCGAAGTCTGTGTTGAACTTTTGCGCAATGTCGCGAGCAAGCTCGAGATGTTGTTTTTGATCCTCGCCCACCGGTACATGGGTGGCTTGGTAGAGCAACACGTCGGCGGCTTGCAGCACGGGGTAAGTGAACAGCGCGACGCTGGCTCCCTCGCGGTTCTTGCCCGCTTTGTCTTTCCACTGCGTCATGCGGTTGAGCCACCCCATGCGGGCGGTGCTGTTCAGCAGCCACTGCATTTCCGTGTGCGCAGGGATTTGCGCCTGATTAAACAGGATTGAGCGATCCGGATCTATCCCGCACGCTACCAGAGCCGCCGTCATCTCCAACGTGCCTTGGCGCAGCTCAGCGGGATCGTGCGGCTGAGAGATTGCATGCAGATCAGCGAGGAAGAACAGGCACTCTGAACCCTCATCAATCTCATCCTGCATTTTTACCCAATTGCGAATCGCGCCCAGATAATTGCCAAGATGCAGATTGCCCGTGGGCTGAATACCGGAGACGACACGCATGATTTAGGAAGCTTTCTTTGTAAATGAGGCAATGCGCTGGCGATCAATCGCGCCGGTCGCAAAGGCAATTCCGAAATAGACGATGGCGGCAGCCGCGACCAGCGCAATGAGAGCGCCGAGGCGCGCAAACAAGCCAGCATTGAACCACCCGGTTAGCATGCCTTGCGCATAGAACAAGGCGGCGCCCATCGCTGCGGCGGCGAGGGCTTGGCGCATCAGCCTGAGGATCAGTGCGCCGGGCACGCGATAATGCCCGCGCGCACCAAGTACGATCAGCAGGAACGTGACATTGATCCACGCGCTTATGACGCTCGCATAGGCAACACCGATCACGCCGAATCGGCCAAGAAAGGCGATGTTAAAGCCGATGAATACGGCCAGCGAGATGAAGGCGGCGACTACTGGTGTTTTGGTGTCCGCGCGGGCATAAAAATTGGGCACCAGCACTTTGATCAGCACATAGGCAGGCAGGCCGAGCACGAGCGCGGCGAGCACTTGGCCGGTTATCGCGGCATCAGACAGATCGAACCGACCGCCCTGAAAAATCATCGTGACGAACGGCTCGGCGCATATCGCCAGTGCCACCGCAGCAGGAATGGTGAGCAGCATTGAAAGCTCAATCGCGTCTGACTGGAGGCGGGAGGCGCTGGTCTGATCACCGCTGCCGACAAATTTTGACAAATTGGGCAGTATCGCAGTGGCCAGAGCAATGCCGATGATGCCCAGCGGCAATTGGTTCAGCCGGTCCGCATAATTCATGTAGCTGACCGAGCCATCATCGAGCTGATTGAGAAAATAGAGCTGGACCAGCGTATTGATCTGATACGCGCCGCCGCCAATCGCCGCAGGCAGCGCAATGATCGAGAGGCGTTTTACCTCAGGCGTAATGCGCGGCCACAAAAGCTTGGGACGAAAGCCCTCAACCCGCGTCCAGTAGTAGAGCCATGCGAGCTGCATCACGCCCGCGCCGGTCACCGCCCAGGCGATGCCATAAGCGATCTGCTCCACGCCCGCGCCGGTATTGCTGGCCAACCATTCCCCGGTCAGCAGCGCGGCAATCAGCACCAGATTGAGGATGATTGGAAAGCTTGCCCCCGGCGCAAATCGCGATACCGAATTGAGCATGCCGGTGAACAGCGTCACCAGACTGACAAGGATGATGTAGGGGAACATGATCCGCGCGAAATCTACCGCTAGCGGATAGGTTTCGGGATCAACCGGTTTTTCCGAGAGTAGCCAGATTACTACAGGCATGGCGATCTCAAACACCGCCACAAGCGCGATCAGCACCGGCAGAAACACGCTCAGCACATCGGCGCTGAAACTGCGGGCTTCTTCGAGGCCCTTTTCTGGGTCGTCATGCCCGTGCAATCGCTTAGAAAACATCGGCACGAAGGCCGCTGAAAACGCGCCTTCTGCAAAGAGTCGGCGGAATACATTGGGAATGATGAACGCCTGAAACCAAGCATCTGTCACGGCGCTGGCGCCGAGGACGCGCGAGAAAATCATTTCCCGCGCCATCCCGGCAATGCGGCTGAGCATTGTCAGCCCGCCAATTGTGCCAACATTCTTAAGCAGGCTCATAGTCGAGCCATCCCGTTACCGCCCTCAGGCGTTGCCCGAATCTGGGCCAGCAGGGGCAGCCGCGCCGCCAGCTTGCTGTTCCTGCGCGACTTGAGCAATACGCTGCTGATAAAGCGCGCCGAAGTCGACTGGATCCATGATAAACGGCGGGAAGCCTGCATCGCGGGTCGCATCAGCAATCACACGGCGCGCAAATGGGAAAAGCAAGCGCGGCGCCTCGGCATAGAGGAAAGCATGCGTTTGATCTTCAGGCACATTGCGAATGCCCGCAAGTGCGCCGTACGATAGTTCGATCAGATAAAACTTACCTTTTTCGCCCGATGCTGTGACGACCACTTTGAGTTCAATCTCATGGATCTCGTCATTGACCTTGTTGGCGCCAATGTTGAGCTGGAGGTCGATTTGCGGCTGGTCAGTCCATTGATAGACGTCTGGCGCATTTGGGTTCTCAACTGAGAGGTCGCGCACATACTGAGCGATGATTCCCGCAGATGGCTGCGTATCAGCGCCATTTGCGCCCGCCGCTGGGTCAGGGTTGAGGTCTGTCAGAACGCCGTCTTCTTCGGCCATAATTAATGTACTTTCTTTAAGTTGAGCCCAAATGACATGCGAAACGGGCCAGATGGCGCGTTCCTCGCAATAAACGCTCGCGCCGCCTAGCAGGTGCTTGTGCGCGCGGCAACATTGTGGGCGATTGCGCGCGGATGCGGTAAGCCGGTGGTTACTTTCGTTCGGTAATGGTTCAGTTGCGCGTTGCTCATTTGTATTTTGTGCCTATCTAGGGCAGGAAAGCATTTGGTTTTGTGGGATGCGAATGGTCGCACCACAGTGAATTTTTAAGCGTAGGTGTTTGAAGTGATTTTCGAAATCGTCATCCTCGCCATGGTTGCGGCTTTTCTTGGTCTGCGCCTCTATTCTGTTCTTGGCCGCCGGGCTGAGCATGAGGAAGAAGTTATCCCGCAGCGTTTTGAGCGTCCTGATGATGCGCAGGCAGACGCTGAGCGCGGCGGTGCGCCTCCGGCGAAACCTGCTGTGGCACTGGTGCAGAACAATCTGCCAGCGGGCGTTGAAGATGGCGTGCGCGCTATTGCTGCGGCCGATTCGCGCTTTGACCTGCTCCCATTCCTTGAAGGGGCAAAGGGCGCGTATGGTCTAATTCTTGGGGCCTTCTGGGAAGGCGACAAAGAAACCCTTCGCGAGCTGTGTGACGATGATGTTTATGAGAGCTTTGCTGGCGCGATTGACGCGCGCAATGAAGCTGGTGAGCAGCTCGACAACACGTTGATCCGCATTGAAGACGCGACTGTCAAATTTGCAGAGCTTGATGGACGTGTTGCACGAATTTCTGTGCTTTTCGTCTCAGACATCGCGGCGGTAACGCGCGATAAGGACGGGGCGGTAATCGCCGGCTCGCTGGATGATGCCGTTGAGAGCCGCGACGTGTGGACGTTCATGCGCAATGTTGACGCAGCTGGTCCTAACTGGACGCTCGATGAAACTGACCAAGATTAATCGACGGGGCTGGCAGACACCAAACAAATAGTTCTTAGCAAGCGAATTGGGTTAGTATGCGAGCACTCCTTACCCTTTTCGGCGCTTTGGCCCTCACTGGCTGCGCCGGCATTATTCCGCCGGGCTCAGGGCCGCCAGTATCTGCTCCGCCAAGCGGGTCTCCGATTGCGCAGCCCTCGCCTAGCATATCTCCTGCCGCGCCTGCCCCCACTAGCGCCCTTATGGCGGGTGTTCAGGAGGGGCCTTACGTATCTGGCCTTGGTTACTCGCAGCAAGATGCGGAGGCCGCGCTTAGGTCATTTATCGCAACCTGCCCGTCGCTGCTCAAACGCGAAGACATAAGCGGGCTGACCCGGCCATCAGATTGGGAGCAAGCGTGCGAGGCCGCACCTCGCAATCCCGGCACGGCGGATACTTTCTTCGCTGCCTATTTCGAGACTGCTATCGTTGGCTCGGGTGAGGCGTTCGCAACCGGCTATTTTGAGCCAGAAATCCTCGGTAGTCGGACGCGGCGTCCTGGATACGATGTCCCGGTTTATCGAATGCCCCCAGACCTCGAACGCGCGTGGCCTGATGATGTGCCGCCAAGCGAGCGCGACGGTCGCCCTCCGCTGGGCCGGACTGATGCGAGCGGCAATCACGTGCCATATTATGAGCGCTCTGAGATAGAGGCAGGCGCGCTGGCGGGGCGCGATCTTGAAATCGCTTGGGCGGCTGACCCTATTGAGTTCTTCTTCCTGCAAATTCAGGGCTCGGGCCTGCTGCGCTTGCCCGATGGCTCGCTCATGCGGATCGGCTATGCGGGGCAAAACGGACGCGAATATGTCGGCATTGGCCGAGTAATGCGTGAGCGCGGACTGATCGGCGATGGTCCGGGGCAATATGCCGGATCGATGCAGGGCATCGTCCAATATCTGCGCGACAATCCGCAAGATGGCGCTGACCTGATGCGGCTCAACAAAAGCTGGATATTCTTCCGAGAACTCGACACTGACGGCCCCCTTGGCTCGCTCGGTGTGCCCGTTCGCCGCGAAAGTTCTGTCGCGGTCGACCCGCGCTTTGTGCCTTATGGCGCGCCGGTCTGGCTCGACCTTGACCGCGACGTGGCCGATGGGTTGTGGATCGCGCAGGATACAGGCGGCGCGATCAAAGGCGCTAACCGCTTCGACACTTTCTGGGGAAATGGCGGCGATGCACGCGAGATCGCCGGCGGAATGAGCGGGCGAGGGCAGGCGTTGATTTTGCTCCCACGCGGCACTTTGAAGCGCCTTCGCAGCCGCAGCGACCAGCAATGAGCGCGCCGCGCGGCCTGAGCGCTGAGGAGGCTGCCATCTGGGCGAAGGTCGCTGAGACGGTGACCCCGCTCGAGCATGTTCCGAGCAAAGCGAAGGCCGTTAATCCGGCGCCGTTGATGAGCGGCAAGCCGCGCGAGCCGGTCACCGCGCCGCGCAAAACTCCGCCTTCTTCGCTTCGATCTATGCCGCGCGCAGTGGTCCCTGCGCCCACGAATGTACCGCTCAGCGGTGCGCCAAGCGGCAATCTCGATTCGCATTGGGAGCGCAAGGTCAAGTCTGGCCGGATGGAGCCCGACTTCACGCTCGATTTGCATGGGGCGGGCCTTGATGCTGCTCACAAACGCTTGATGCGCGGTGTCGCGCAGGCGCGCGCAATGGGCGCGCGGGTGATGCTGGTGATTGCCGGTAAGCCGCGCCCTGCTGACCCTGCCGATCGCGGTGCGCGGCGCGGCGCTATTCGGGCAAAATTGCTCGATTGGCTAGCGGCTAGCGAACATGCCGACGCGGTGTCAGCTGTGCGGAAGGCGCATCGCAGCCATGGCGGCGAAGGCGCGCTTTATCTGGTGCTGCGCCGCGAGCGCTGAGCCTTCCAAACGCTACCCCAAAACAAAAGAAGAGCCCCCGACATTTCTGCCGGGGGCTCTCTGCGACCCTTGGGGGTCGTGTAACTTAGCTGTGATATTTGGCGTGGCTCAGATCAAAACGATCTGCGTCCATCACCTTGGTCCATGCTGAGATGAAGGTGTCGACAAACAGCTGCTCATTGCCGCTTTCGGCGAAGACTTCTGCTTGCGCGCGGAGCATCGAGTTCGCGCCGAAGATCAGGTCAGCGCGAGTGGCGCGGTACTTTTCAGCACCGGTCTTGCGGTCAACACCGACATATTCCTCTTCTTCGCTGCCATCGACCGGAGCCCATTTGTTGTTCATGTCGAGCAGGTTGACGAAGAAGTCAGTGCTCAGCGTGCCAGCCCGGTCAGTGAAGACACCGTGACCGGTGTTTCCGCTGACTGCGCCCAGTGCCCGCATGCCGCCGACCAGAGCGGTCATCTCAGGTACGGACAGGCCGAGCAGATGCGCCTTATCGAGCAGCAGATCCTCGGTCTTCACCGAAGCCTTATTGCGCAGATAGTTACGGAAGCCATCAGCGAACGGCTCAAGCGGCTCAAAGCTTTCCGCATCGGTTTGTGCTTCGCTGGCATCGCCGCGGCCCGTGGTCACGCCAACGCTGACGTTAAAGCCGCCGTCCTTGGCCGCTTTCTCAACTGCTGCTGCGCCTGCCAGGACGATCGCATCGGCCAGCGAGATGTCGCCGCGCAGCTCGTTTAGCTTGGCGATCACCCCGCTCAGCTCTTCTGGATCATTTGCAGCCCAGCCATTTTGCGGGGCAAGAGCCACGCGAGCGCCATTGGCACCGCCGCGATGGTCTGTGTTGCGGTATGTCGAGGCCGAAGCCCATGCCGCCTTGACCAATGCGCTTACGCTCAGGCCGCTGCTCAGAACCGCTGCTTTGAAGTCGGCAACCGCACTGTCCGATGGCGTTGAACCGGCTGGAACAGGGTCCATCCAGATCAGGTCTTCGGCAGGAACTTCAGGACCCATATAGCGAACCTTCGGGCCCATATCGCGGTGGCACAGTTTGAACCATGCACGCGCGAATGCGTCATCCAGCTGCTCTGGATTTTCCAGGAAACGCTTGGAAATTTTGGCGTATTCCGGGTCCATTTTGAGCGCCATATCGGCGGTGGTCATCATGGTTGGAACCTTCTTGTTCGGGTCCCGCGCATCTGGTGCCAGATCTTCTGGATCCGGATTGATCGGCGTCCACTGCTGAGCGCCAGCTGGGCTCTTCGTGAGTTCAAAATCATATTTGAAGAGCAGGCGGAAGTAATCATGCGACCATGAAGTCGGGTTGTTCGACCATGAGCCTTCGATCCCTGACGTCGTGATGTTGCCTGCATCAATCTCGGCTTGGTCAGTCAACCAGCCGGTCGCTTGATTGTGCAGCGCTTCGCCTTCTGGCGCATCGCCGAATGTGTCAGACGGAGCTGCGCCGTGCGCCTTCCCAAAGGCGTGACCGCCAGCGGTCAGAGCGACGGTTTCTTCGTCATTCATGGCCATGCGAGCGAATGTTTCGCGCATGTCACGAGCAGATTGAAGCGGGTCAGGATTGCCGCCCGGTCCTTCTGGGTTGACGTAGATCAGGCCCATTTGAATTGCTGCAAGTGGGTTTTCGATCTCGCGACCTTCTTCTGGGACAATGCGTGTTTCAGCGCCGGTATCGACCCAGAGTTCTTCCGTGCCCCAATAGGTTGTTTCTGGCTCGAACACGTCCTTGCGTCCGCCGCCAAAGCCGAACACGGGTCCGCCCATAGATTCGATTGCAACGTTGCCAGCAAGGATGAACAGGTCTGCCCAGCTGATGTTCTTGCCGTATTTCTGTTTGATGGGCCAAAGCAGACGGCGCGCCTTGTCGAGATTGCCATTGTCAGGCCAGCTGTTGAGCGGCGCAAAGCGCTGCTGACCAGTACCGCCACCGCCGCGGCCATCGCCGGTGCGGTAGGTGCCCGCTGCGTGCCAGGTCATGCGGATGAAGAATGGGCCATAGTGCCCATAATCGGCAGGCCACCAGTCCTGGCTGTCCGTCATCAGCGCAGTCAGATCAGCTTTCAGCGCATCGTAATCGATAGAGTTGAACGCTTCGCAATAATCGAAGTCGTCGCCCATGGGGTCAGCGCCGCGGCCGCCTTGCGTGAGGATTTCGACATTGGCGCTTTCAGGCCACCAATCCTTGTTGGTGCGGCCAAGAAGTGAGCGTGTATCATTCGTATGATCAAAAGGGCAACCGCTTGCCATATCTCCGGTTACTGCATCCATGGGGTCTCTCCTTAGAGTTGAGGTGGTGACGCGAAAAATGCGCCGATCACGAGTCGTTTACCCGTCCTAAATGACGGTTTGAGGTTAATTCGTCCAATCGATTGATTGGTTGTGATTGAGTGAGTGGTTCGATTAGGGGTAGGGGCTTGCCGAAGACAGATAAGGCGACTGGTCAACACCCGATGATATTTGCTGCTTCCGAGATCGTATCAAGAGCTTCCTGCCGCATCGCCTGCTCGGTCGAAGCCTCCAGTTTCCAATTCCCCATATTCTCAAGTCCCCACGCCGCTGCATAAGCCTGCCAAAGTGCGAACCGCATCGGCTCAATCGTATGGTGTCGCTCCCACGCTTCTCGAAAACTCTGCTCGCCCGGCTTGCCGTGAAGGTACCGTAGTTCGAGACAGGTGCAAGCGACATCGAACAGCGGGTCGCCAATGGACGCATCCTCCCAATCAATTACCGCTTCGATCGCCCCCTCTTCATTCCACAGGATATTGCGCGGATAGAAATCGCAGTGGAGCAAAACAGGTTCGCCATCATAGGCGGTGTTCGTTAGCGCGCGGGCCCCTTGCATCAATTTAGACCATTCTGGATGATCGGGAATCACCTCAAGCAATTCCGGCACCGGGTCGATGATGCGCGGAAGCGGGGGCAAAGAGGCAGTGGGCACGGCGTGTATAGAAGGGAGATGCTCTGCCATGATGCTAATCCGAGCGTCCACCTGCTCTGCAGGTATCTCAGTCGAACCCTCAACGAATTCCAACAGGAGATAGGGATGGTCGAGAAGCGTTTGACTGTCATCACGCGCCAGTGGTTTGGGGACGGCCAGACCCGCTGAGTTGAGCGTGTTCAAAAGCGCAAATTCAACATCCAGATTGTGCCCATCATGAGTGACGCCGTGTTCTCGCAGAATTATGGAGCGCGTACTGCCGCCGCTTAGCGCAATGTCCAGCCGGGCGACATTTGCCGATACGCCCCCGCTCAGGACCTCAAAAGACAAAAGCCGGGCACCGGGGAAATGCGCGGCAACCATCTGATTGAGTTGGCCATATCTTGACAATTGATCCGACCCTATCCGTGCGTGCTATCCTGCCACGCTAGTTCGAGCCTACCTGCGCCCGGTGCAGCATCTTATGATCGGCCAGCACCAGCGCCATCATCGCCTCGACCACGGGCGTACCGCGAATACCCACGCATGGGTCGTGCCTGCCCTTGGTGCGGACCTGCGCCGCTTCACCATCCTTTGTGATCGAATCGACAGGTGTCAGGATCGAACTGGTGGGCTTAAATGCAACGCGGACAACCACGGGCTGTCCAGTGGATATACCGCCTGCAATTCCGCCCGCGTGGTTTGCGGCGAAGTCTGGTGAGCCATTTGCGCCTGGCGTCATGGCGTCAGCGTTTTGCTCGCCTGAGAGCCGCGCCGCACCAAAGCCGTCTCCGATTTCCACGCCTTTGACGGCATTAATGGTCATCATGCCTGCCGCAAGGTCGCTGTCGAGCTTGGCATAGACCGGTGCGCCCCATCCGGCGGGTACGCCTTCAGCCACGCATTCTACTACCGCGCCCAATGATGAGCCTGCCTTGCGGGCCTCATCAATCAGTGCAGCCCAACGCTCGGCCGCCGCCGCATCGGGGCACCAGAACGGGTTGTTGTTGATCTCGCTCGCGTCGAAGTTCGCGGGGTCGATCCCATCGCCGCCAATTTCGCTGACATAGGCTGTGAGCTTCACCTCTGGGATCGCGAGCCGCGCCACCGCCGCCGCCGCAACACGCGCCGCAGTTTCCCGCGCGCTCGACCGTCCGCCGCCGCGATAATCGCGAAAACCGTATTTCGCGTCATAGGTGTAGTCGGCATGGCCGGGACGATACGTCTTGGCGATTTCGGAATAGTCTTTGCTGCGCTGATCGGTGTTCTCGATCATCAGGCTGATCGGCGTGCCGGTCGTCTTGCCTTCGAACACGCCCGAGAGAATTTTGACGAGGTCCGCCTCTTTACGCTGCGTGGTAAACTTGTTTTGTCCCGGCTTGCGCGCGTCAAGAAACGGCTGGATCACGTCCTCGCTCAGCTCCAGCCCAGGCGGGCAGCCATCCAGCACAGCGCCCAGCGCAGGTCCATGGCTCTCGCCCCAAGTCGTAAAGCGCAGCACGCGTCCGAATGTGTTCCAGCTCATGTGGGACTCCATAAAGGAAATGACTTGGATGGGAAGCGCCAGTTCGACGCCGCAGGCGTCGCAAGGGCGACTGCCCGCCCGCAGCGACGCGATCTTTGATCGTGTGAGCGAGGATATCGCAGCACGGAGGTGCTGCGGAAAACAAAGACTCTCCTATGGCGCGGAGCCCCACTTTCCTCCACAAACACCCCATGATCGCAAAACTATCCGGCAGGCTCGATGAAGTGGGCGAGGATTGGGCCATCGTCGATGTGTCCGGCGTCGGCTATCTGGTCCATTGCTCGACCAAAACACTCGCTGCGCTGGGAGATTTGGGTGAGGCGTGCACCGTGCACACCGATTTGCAGGTGAGCGAGAATGACATGCGCCTGTTAGGCTTTGCGGAAGCCTCCGAGCGCGATTGGTTCCGCCTGCTGACGACGGTTCAGGGCGTGGGCAGTAAGGTGGCATTGGCGATACTGTCGGCACTTTCGACAGGCGAGGTGCGCGATGCCTGCGCGGGCGGCGATGCCGCGACCGTAGCGCGCGCGAATGGCGTCGGGCCAAAGCTGGCCGGGCGCATTGTCAACGAGCTGAAAGACAAGGCGGGGGCTTTGCCCGGTGGCGCGGGCGTAGGCGGAGTTGCCGGTGTGGCGGTGCCCAAAGGCGGCGCGAGCGCAGATGCGGTCAGCGCGTTGGAGAACTTGGGGTTCAAACCCGCTGTCGCTGCGCAGGCCGTTGCGCGGGCAATCGCTGAATTGGGCGAGGATGCGAGCGAGGGCGATGTGATCCGCGTCGCGCTCAAGAAAGCAGCGGGATGATGGGATGGCTGCGGAGCCCATACGGAGCATGGATGACGATGCGTTGGGTCTGGTTCGCTTTGTTGATTCTAGTTCCCCTATCGGTCGTAGTTTACTTCCATACAGGAATTGAGTGGCTCTTCGCGGTCTTCTTGATCAGTATCTTGTCTGTTGGCGCTGGAGGTAATGGCAATGGGTTTGGGGGTGGAGGCGATCCACGGGAAGTTCGCATAAGCCTTGCATGCGACGCTTTGGCTGCTTGGCTATCGCCACAGGAATGCTCTCAATGTGGCCAATCCTGTTTCGACCATTCTCCACCTTCGGGCTATGCCCCGGACAATGCGCAATACCGCTTTTGTCCGAGGCGCTCATGCGCCAACTGTGGCTACGATCTTACAATGCGGACCATCAAGGAGGGCAACACATGAAAAGTACATTGATCGCTTTGTTAGGAGTGCTCGTCGCCTCCTCGGCCTCCGCGCAGGATTTGTCCGCCTTTAAAACCGGCCCGGTGTTTGAGGGTTTCGGCCCGCATGCCCCGGTCGATGGCTTGGGTGAGGCCCCTGCGGACACAGAGTTTGCCCATGCGTTTGATGTCGCCGAGCCAGCGAAAGACGGCGGGCGCAATCGCGGGTTTGAGAGCGCGGCGCGCTTCATCAATATGCATGTCGCAAGCGGCGTGGATGAGGACAATATCCGCATCGCGGTGGTGGTGCATGGCAAGGCCTCGCTTGATTTGCTGAACAATGTTGCTTGGGCAGCCCGCCAGCCGATTGGCGAAGAGGAAGAGGCGCCCGACAATCCCTCCGGCGCAATGATCCGCGCAATGCTTGATCAAGGCGTGCGCTTTATCCTGTGTGGGCAGAGCGGCACGGCTCATGGTATTGCCGCCGATGATCTGATCCCGGGCGTTGAGACGGCGCTGTCAGCGATGACCGCGCATGCCCTGCTGCAACAGCGCGGCTATACGGTGAACCCGTTTTGACTGGGCGGATAATCTTGTTGTGGGAAGCACCGATGAGGATGGCCGGGTGATGATAGTGCTGTGGTTTGACCTCGAAGATCCGCAAGAGGGTCGTGATCAGGGTATTGCACTGGGTGTTGGGGTGACCGGTCACGATGAGAAAGACGCGCGTGATCAACTTGAGGCCGAGTATGGGGAAATTGCGATTGGCAACGTCACTGAAGTGAGCGGAATAGGGGATATCGAAGGAAAGCATGTCCGACCAAACATGGGCAATTTTCTGAAACGAGGGATCTGGTTCCCCAATCACTCAGGTGTTGCGTGACCGACCCTGACACCCCAATCCACTCGCCTGATCGGCAGCCGGACGATCCTGATGCGGCGCTGCGGCCCAAAACGCTCAAGGAGTTTATCGGGCAAGAGGGCGCACGCGAGAACCTGCGCGTCTTTATCAAGAGCGCCAAATCGCGCGGCGAGGCGATGGACCACACGCTGTTCTTTGGCCCGCCGGGGCTGGGCAAGACCACGCTCGCGCAGATTATTGCAGGCGAGCTGGGCGTTGGCTTTCGTGCGACTAGCGGCCCGGTCATTGCCAAGGCAGGCGACCTTGCCGCGCTGCTCACCAATCTCGAACCGCATGATGTGCTGTTCATTGACGAGATTCACCGCCTCAATCCCGTGGTTGAGGAAGTGCTGTATCCGGCAATGGAGGACCGCGCGCTCGACATTATCATTGGTGAGGGGCCAGCGGCGCGTAGCGTGCGGATTGATCTGCCGCCATTTACACTGGTTGGCGCGACTACAAGGCAGGGCCTGTTGACCACGCCTTTGCGCGACCGGTTTGGTATTCCAGTACGGCTGAACTTTTATACGCATGATGAGCTGGAACTGGTGGTATCGCGCGGCGCGCGGCTGCTCGGGCTCAAGATTGACAAAGACGGCGCGGGAGAGATCGCCCGCCGTTCTCGCGGAACGCCGCGTGTTGCCGGACGTTTGCTGCGCCGCGTGCGCGACTTTGCCCATGTCGCCGGTCAGGGCACCGTGACTAAGGCACTCGCTGACAGTTCGCTGACCAAGCTTGAGATCGATGCGCTCGGCCTTGATGCAATGGATCGCCGCTATCTCACCATGATCGCGGATATCTACAAGGGCGGGCCGGTCGGTGTGGAAACGCTCGCGGCCGGGCTCGCCGAGCCGCGCGATACGGTGGAGGAAGTGGTCGAGCCTTATCTGATTCAGCTCGGGCTCATTGCGCGAACGGCGCGCGGGCGCTGCCTTAATGATCGCGGGTGGGCGCATCTTGGCCTAACCCCGCCGCAAGGCAGCGCTGGCGGACAAGAGAACCTGTTCGACAAAGACGAGGGCTAGCGCGGGCGTTTAGTCCCGAGCAGAAGTGTTCGCGGCCAATTGATCGAATACGGGTGAGACCCAAGCCACCTCGGCGGTAGGCATTGCCCCCTCCAACTCCCAAACATTCTTATACCCATAGCCATAGAGGTTGATGAAGGTCGGAATGTTCAGGGCGAGCGGGGCTAGCTTTGATGCAACTGGCGCGACATTGTCCGTGAAATTATTGTTGCAATAAATGAAGATTGGGCGGTCAGCATTGTCGCCGATCACCTGTGCGAGTTTGCCTTCGGTAAAGTCGGAAAACGGCAGGTTCACCGCGCCCTTTATGTGGCCCATTTCAAACGCCGAGGCTGACCGGGTGTCGAGGATGAGCGCGCCTTCCTTGCTTGCGCGCGCGAAGAATTCCTCACGCTCCAGAAGGCGGCCTTCACGATAAGTGGCGACTTCGCGTGTCAGCTCGGAAAACCCGGCATAGTCGATTTGCGGGGCCTGTTCGGCCTGCACGGTCTGTTCTTGGGCAATCGCAGCGCCACCAAAACTGCCTAGGGCGCAGGCGATCGCGCAGCTGGCAAGTGCATGTTTGAAACCGGTCATAACTATCCTCCGCCTGCACATGTGCGAGCGCTCAGATAGATCAGTGCTGAACGAGCTTACTTTTCGTTCACGCTATTTGATGGTTGGCAGCCCTGCATCATTCCAAGCGATGATGCCGCCTTCCAAATGACGAACCGTGCCGCCCCACTCATCTGCCAGCATTATAGCCGCCCGCTCTGAGCGACCACTAGAGCGGCAATAGAGGATCACCTCGCGGGTCTCATCGCGCGGTATGGACGCCGCATCGAAGGTCTGCACTGGCGCATTGAGCGCGCCGGCGAGACGCTGTTCGGCAAATTCGGCTGGCGTGCGCACGTCGATCAAGACGACTTCGCCCGAATCGACCAGCGCGGCCAGCTCGGTAGCGGTCAGTGTTTCGACCGTGGGTGCGGCATCACGGGCGTAAGAGCTCGCGGTGCGGGTATCATTGTTGTTGACGGTGACCGAGCAGCCGGACAGCGCGAGCGCTGCACCGACGGCCAATAGTCGAAGCGCCCGCACCTTATGCCGCCAGCTTGCGCAGCACGTAATGGAGGATGCCGCCATTGCGGTAATATTCCATTTCGTTAGCGGTATCGATCCGGCACAGTGCGGTGAAGCTGGTCTTGCTGCCATCCTTGCGGGTGACTTCGATCTCAAGATCCTGCTGCGGCTCGAGGTCAGCGAGGCCTTTGATGGTGAAGCTATCATCGCCCGTCAGGCCAAGGCTTTCGCGGCCTTCGCCATCTTTGAATTGCAGCGGAAGCACACCCATGCCGACCAGGTTAGAGCGGTGAATACGCTCAAAGCTCTCAACGATCACGGCGCGCACACCCAGCAGGATTGTGCCCTTGGCCGCCCAGTCGCGCGATGAACCTGTGCCGTATTCCTTGCCGCCGATCACAACCAGCGGTGTGCCATCGGCCTTGTGCTTCATCGCGGCGTCATAGATCGCCATCTGCTCGCCATTATATGTGGTGTAGCCGCCCTCAACACCCGGGACCATTTCGTTCTTGATGCGGATGTTGGCGAAGGTGCCGCGCATCATCACTTCGTGATTGCCGCGGCGTGAGCCGTAGGAGTTGAAGTCGGCCTTAGCGACCTGATTTTGCATCAGATATTCACCGCCCGGGCTGTCTGCCTTGATCGCGCCAGCAGGCGAGATGTGGTCGGTTGTCACACTGTCGCCCAGAACCGCGAGCGGCTTGGCATCAATCACGTCAGTGATTGGAGCAGGCGTCATTTCCATGCCCTCAAAATAGGGCGGGTTGGCGACATAGGTGCTGCCCGGGCGCCATTGATAGGTGTCGGACGCCTCAACCTGAATGTTCTGCCAGTGCTCATCGCCCGCATAGACATTGGCATAGCGGGCCTCAAACATGGAGCGGTCGATATTGGCTGCGCGGTTCTCAGCGATTTCGGCGTTGGTCGGCCACAGATCGGCGAGCATCACGTCATTGCCGTCTTTGTCTTGGCCCAGCGGCGTTGTGGTGATGTCTTCAGTGACAGTGCCCTTCAGCGCATAAGCGACCACGAGCGGGGGTGATGCGAGGAAGTTAGCGCGCACGTCCTGGCTGACACGGCCTTCGAAGTTGCGGTTACCCGACAGGACTGAGGCTGCGACAATATCATTGCCGTTGATCGCCTTGCTGATCGGCGCGGCCAGCGGGCCGGAATTGCCGATGCAGGTGGTGCAGCCATAGCCGACAAGGTCAAAGCCGATTGCATCAAGGTCATCTTGCAGGCCCGACTTGACGAGGTAGTCGGTGACTACCTGGCTGCCCGGTGCGAGTGATGTTTTTACCCAAGGCTTGGGCTGCATGCCGCGCTCGTTGGCTTTCTTCGCGACCAGACCCGCCGCGATCAGCACATCAGGGTTGGATGTGTTGGTGCAGCTGGTGATCGCCGCGATCACAACGTCGCCGTCGCCAATATCGTGGTCAGTATCGGCCACATCGACGCGAACGGGCGCGTCTTTTTTATAGGTTGTCTTGAGGTCGCCATTGAACAGCTCGTCCACCTCAGGGAGGATAACCTTGTCCTGCGGGCGCTTTGGCCCGGCAAGGCTTGGCACAACGCTGCTCATGTCGAGCGAGAGCGTCTTGGTGAAGATCGGCTCATTATCGGGCTCGAACCACATGCCTTGTTCTTTGGAATAGGCTTCAACCAGTGCGATGTTTTCCTCGCTGCGGCCGGTCAAGCGCATGTAGTCCAGCGTCTTGTCGTCAATGCCGAAGAATCCGCAAGTCGCGCCATACTCAGGTGCCATATTGGCGATCGTCGCGCGATCAGCGAGAGTGAGGTTGGCGACGCCAGGGCCGTAGAATTCGACAAAGCGGCCAACCACGCCGACTTCGCGCAGCATTTGGACGCAGGTTAGCACGAGGTCAGTAGCGGTAATGCCTTCGGCCATCGCACCTTCAAGCTTGAAGCCAACAACTTCGGGGATCAGCATGGAAATCGGCTGGCCCAGCATTGCGGCTTCCGCTTCGATCCCGCCAACGCCCCAGCCGAGCACACCAAGACCGTTGATCATGGTGGTGTGGCTGTCTGTACCAACGCAGGTGTCAGGATAAGCGACGGTAGCGCCGTCCTGATCTTCGCTGGACCAAACGCCCTGGCCGATGTGCTCCAGGTTCACCTGGTGGCAAATGCCAGTGCCCGGAGGAACAGCGGAGAAATTCTTGAAGCTCTTTGAGCCCCATTTAAGGAAGTCATAACGCTCCGCATTGCGGGCATATTCCAGTTCAACATTCTTCTCGAACGCTTTGGGGTGGCCAAACTCATCGACCATTACCGAGTGGTCGATCACGAGGTTGACGGGGACTTGCGGATTGATTTTTTGCGTGTCGCCGCCGAGCTTGCTGATCGCGTCGCGCATCGCGGCAAGGTCGACCACACAAGGAACGCCGGTGAAGTCCTGCAAAAGCACGCGGGCTGGCCGGTATTGAATCTCGCTGCCGGTGACCGGGTTCTTCTGCCAATCGGCAACTGCGCGAACATGCTCTTCGCCAACAGTGAACCCTCCATCTTCAAAGCGCAGCATATTCTCCAGAAGAACTTTCAGGCTGAATGGAAGCCGCGATACGTCACCGATTTTCTCGGCCGCCTTGGCGAAGGAATAATAGGCGTAATCCTTGCCGTTTACATTGAGGGTTGAGCGTGTTCCGAGCGTGTCCTTGCCGACCTGAGTCATGCGCGATGCGTCCTTTCTGAATGGAGCCGCCTCATGTCGATTCTACAGGGCGGCAAAATATGCTCGCCACCTGCTCTTTTCGGGCCATTTGGTCAAGGGTTGGAGGCGAAAATGACAAATTGGTTTTAGATGTTACAAGCGTTTACTTGCTCCTGTCGTCTACCCGTTTATTACCCATCTCATACGAAGTTTCACGCATGAGGGACACCGCGTAAATGGGGGACACATCGGTTCAGGCCAATTTGGCTAGTTTACGCGCCGGTGTCATTGCCGCAAGCACAGCAGTGGTGGCTTGCTTTGCGGTTGCGGTGTTCCTCACACTGAATCCAGCTGAAGCACAGGCTAATACAGAGCCCTCAGTCGCATCCGCAGAGGCCCGACCATAAACAAAATTATGGCGGGCTCTGCATTTTGTCCTTTCGGACAGCAATCCAGCAGCCAATTACGATAAGTACAGCGCCTGAAACGGTGGTGATGCTGATGTTTTCGCTGAAGAAGATCCAGCCGAACAGGGCTGCCCATAAAAATCCGGTGTATTCAATGGGAACGAGCGCTTGCGCCTCTGCGCGGGCATAGGCCCATGACAGGAACAGCGCGGCGGCAATGGCGAACAATGCGCCCGCAATCAGCGTCAGCCACTCTGTACATTGCGCAGAGCCGCTCGGCAGCACCAGCAAAAATGGCGCAAAGCCCAGCAAAGTCAGGGACACGATGCTGTTTTGAAATGCGCTTACCTCGGCGGGCGAGGCGAGCAGGGCTTGCTGACGCTGGAGAATAAGGTTCCACGCATAAAGCACTGCAGAAAGCAGCAAGGCAGCAAGGCCAATTATGGCGTTCGCGCTCATTTCTGTTTGGCTGAGACGACCGCTGACAATCACCGCGACACCTGCAAGGCTCAGCAGCGCGCCGACAATCGCCTTGGGCTGGATGGCCTCGCCTAGCAAAATGGCCGCCAGATACAGCGCGATGAGCGGTGCGATAAAGGACAGCGCAATCGCTTCTGCTAAGGGTAAACGGACCAGCGCGAAAAAGAACGTCCAACCCATAAAGGCGACCACTATGCCGCGAGTGAGGTGGACTTTCAGCGCGGCCCTCTCGGGCCATTTGCGCACCCGCCACCACCACACCGGGCCAATGATGATTGCCCCGATCAGGCACCGCAGGAAGAACGCGCTGTATGCTCCCAAAGCGAGCGAGGCGCTTTTCATCACTGCATCCATCGCCGAGAAAAATGCGATACCGATGATCGTCGCGAATATAGGGCGCAGGCTGTGATTGGGTGTGGCCATTGGGTTGCCTGCATAGAACCGCAGCGGCGGGCGGCAAGCGATTTTGCCAGTTGGGTCAGGCAAGTTAATTCAGGCCATTTTATTCAGGCCATTTTATTCAGGCCATTTTATTCAGGTAAGACTCAGGCCCAAATGTGGTAACTAGCTGTGTTTTGGTATATTTATGCTCCGACGGGCGCGAAATGCCCGTCCGAGCAACTCAATCGGTGGGGTCGATGAAGGTAATTCGCTTAGCAATTCAAACGAGTGCGCTTGCTGCGCTCGCCACGTCAACCGTAGTCCTTTCGCAAGATTCCGGCCCGCAAGATCTGCTGTCTCAAACGCAGCCGGAGGTCGCCGAAGAGGCTATTGCAACCGAAGCTCAACCCGCGAGCGTTCAAGAAGCCTTTGAAGGCACGGTCTTCGCTGAGCCGGCCGAGATCGTGCAGAAAACCTACCCCCTTACGGGTGAGTGGAGCCTTGATCAGGCTGAGGAGCTTGCGAGCTTTATCGCAGCTATTGGTGCGGAAGGTCTTGATCCCGCGGATTACGGGCTTGAGAGCTTGCGTACCGCGATCAAAGCGGGCGAAGGTGAAGTGCTCAATGCGCTCGCGAGCCGAGCTTTCGTCTGGTTGGTCGAAGACCTGCGCGATGGCCGCACTCCGATGGAAGCGCGTAAACAGTGGTTCGTGGTCGATCCCGACGCTGACCGCATGCCGACCGGCAAATTGCTCGCCGAAACGCTGGCGGGCGGCGACATAACCGCCAATCTCAACGCGCTTAGTCCGGTCCACCCAGATTATGCGAAGCTCAAAGAAGCGTTGGCGCAAACTGACGATCCGGCGCGTACCAAGCTGATCCGCGCGAATATGGATCGCTGGCGCTGGTTGGCGCGCGATCTGGGACGAAAATATCTGCTCACTAATGTGCCCGAGTTTCAGCTGCGTTTGACCGTCAATGAAAAGATCATTCGCAGCTATAAAACCGTGGTGGGTAAGCCGGGTCGCAATGCGACGCCGCAGCTCGCGGAGATTGTCGAAGGCGTTGTGTTCAACCCGACCTGGACGGTGCCGCAGAGCATTGTGAAAGGCGAAGGGCTCGGCAATAAGGTGCTCAACAATCCCGTCTGGGCCAAGCGCAATGGCTACAAAGCGACCAAGGGCGCCAATGGTTGGATCACCGTCGTGCAACAGCCCGGGCCGACTAACTCGCTCGGCCTGATGAAGCTTCATATGCCCAACCGCCATGCGATTTTCCTGCATGACACGCCCTCGCGGCATTTGTTCAAGAATGCCAATCGCGCGCTGAGCCATGGCTGCATCCGTGTCGAAGGTGCGCGCACGCTCGCGATGACCATGGCGATGCTCGGCAATATGGAGACGAAGGATGATATTCCAGCGATCCAAAAAGAAGTCGAGCAGATCACTGGCAGCGGCAAATACACGCTTTATGACATCAAGAATAACTGGCCGGTGTATATCACCTATTTCACCATGGCGCAGGACATTGACGGTGAGCTGAAGACGTTCAAGGACATCTATGGCCGCGATGCTCCGGTACTGGCCGCGCTCGACAAACCGCGCCAGATCGAGCGGCTGCGTGAAACGCAAGAAGAGGTGATTGTGATTGAGGCTGATCCGCGGGCAGGTTAGCTCCTAGCTCTCTCAATGATCATGTTGCCATCCGGGCAGGCGTTGGTGCGGCTGCCTAAGATTAGGCTACACACTCATAGCTGGCGGCTAAAGGACTGATCGCCAACCGCTTTCTTCCATGTAGGCAATTAACGATCCGAGCGTATCGGATGCGAGGCGGAAACGAGTTTCGTAGCCTCCCTTCGGATGCGAGCCAACGATAACGACATTGCTTACGCCGGGGGCGCTTTCCATCACCTTTTCAAGGGCGGCGCGATCAGGCTGCGGCTCATCAATATGTATCAGGCGATGATACTGTTCCATAGCTCAGCTTTGGCAATAGGACGCACTCGCTAATAGGTCGCAAGGCTCAACCTCAATCAGATCCTTAAAACACACCAGGATTGGTACGCTGGAACGTGTTCTCTCGCGCAGGCCGCAACAGCTCAGTCTCGGTCACATGCGGCTGAGGATGCGGCGGGGTCACCACGCTGCCATCCTCGGCAAAGCCCAGGCTATCCGCAAAGAGCAAGCGTCCACCGCCCAGCTCTGTCAGCGCCATCCCGAACTGTTCAGGGCCCATGGCAAAGCAACCATTTGAACGGCCAAGCTTGCCCCAGCGCGCAATATGTTCTGGCCGGGCATATTCGGCCTTATGCATGACGATTGCGCGCGGCAGCGCCAGCGAATTGGTTTCGTCCAAACCGTCAAGGCGCATTGATGTGCCAAAACGGCCAACATACCAGCTCCGCGTCATATACGCGCCGCGGCTGGTGCAATGGCTGCCCTCGACATTGGAATAGCGGTTGAGCCAGCCATCATGGTCACGGTCAGAGCCATCGCCATGCGTCACGTGAAAGCTCTTCACCCGCTCATTCTCGACGTCGACGAAATGGAAGCGCTCCTTTGCAGAGTGCAGGCCGAAATCGGCAATCCCGACAATATCCTTGCGCCAAATGTTTGCGCCAACCCGCGCGAGCTGTTCACGCGCGGTGGCGAGCAATCGCGCATCGCGGGCAGCGGTTGAATTGACTTGAGCAGCAAGGCGCATGGGGGCGCCCACGGCAAGCGTAGCGGCAGAGGCGACAGCGCCTTTAAGAAGTTCGCGGCGTTTCATTGCCTAACGTAATAGCACAGCGTATTTGTGTAAGTCATGAACAAAGCCATCCAAATCGGTGTAATATCTCTTTTCAGCGCCAGCTCCCTCAGCCTTGCGGCGTGCGCAGCGCCCGCACGCGAAGATGCCGGAATATCGATAGAAACCACCGGAGCAACAAGTGCCAGCGCCACGGGCACCTTTGTCGTGTCCGAAGGGCTATCCCAGCCAACCCCGCCGACGCGCATCTTGGACGAGGCGGCCGCTCGGCGCCTGCTCGGCGCAAAGGGCGCGACGCTGCAATGGATTTCATGGGAACGGCGCGGGTCCGTCAACGCGCGTATGGAGGATGGCGTGCTGCGCCTGACCGCTGTGCAGAGCGAGGAGGGCGGTCCGGGAAGGCTCTATCTTGATGGCTATGTCAGCGAGATTGGCGCGGATTACTTCACCTTTGAGGGCAGGATACGCCTTGCCGATACACCGCACATAGGGCGCTTGTGCGAGCGGGACAAAAGCTGGCGTTTCGCAGTCACTCAGAACCGCCCCTACTGGCGGCTGCGCGAGTTTGAATGGTGCGATTACCTGACCGACTACGTCGATATTTATTGGTGATTTGGCGCGGGGAATCTCGCATTCACCGCCGCCATTGCCAGCATTGAGCGCGCATGTCGCTCAGCTACCGCGCGTTGATCATCGCCATATCCTCCGCCGAGCGCGCTTGCGATGGGAATGCCGCGCTGACGCGCTTCTGAGACCACAAATCGGTCGCGCTTGGCCAGCCCCTCATCGGTCAATGCCAGCCTGCCAAGCTTGTCCTGCGCGTGCGGATCAACGCCCGCTTGATAGAGCACCAAATCCGGCGCGAAATCTGTAATCAGAGCTGGCAAATGCTGCGACAGAGCCTCCATATAGCCATCATCATCCACCCCGTCGGGTAAGCCCACATCAAGGTCGGAGCGCGCCTTGCGCACCGGAAAGTTCTTTTCCGCATGAATGGAGAAAGTGAAAATGTCGCCGCGCAGCGCGGTGAGGCTCGCGGTGCCATCACCCTGATGCACATCGAGATCGATAATCAGTATGCGGCTGGCGTCACCCTCCGCAATCAAGCGGTTTGAGGCCACGGCTAGGTCATTGAACACGCAGTAACCCGCGCCGGTGTCGTGGAGGGCATGGTGGCTGCCCGCCGCACTATTTGCCGCATATCCATGCTGCTGCGCGAGCTTGGCGGCTAGCCATGTTCCGCCGTTGGTGTGACGTACGCGGCTGGCGATATGCGCGGTTACGGGAAAGCCAATGCGGCGTTCTTTTTCGCGGGGTACAGTGGCGGTGAATACCTGCTCGACATAGGCGGGATCATGCACCGCCTCCAGCCACTCACGCGGCATCGGCTCAGGCGCATGTTCGGTCATAGGCGCGCGCGCCGCCCTCAACGCCTCCATCACCAGATAGTACTTGTCGAACTTAAATGTGCCGCGTTCCGGTCGCGGGGCCATGTAATCGGCGTGATGGACGACATGGAGCATTAGATTACATCGTCATTCAGTGCTGATGGCCTGCAAGCATGCGCTTTGCGAACTTCCGGTGCTCACGTAGCGGGTCTACGCTGTGCTCCGGGTTTCGCAAAACCCACGCTTTCGGCTCACCATCATCTGAATGTCGATGCAATCTACACGCCCGATTTCTCACTCAGCGCGGCGAGCTCATCATAAATTTCATCTTCGCTGCGGCTCGCGGTGTTGCGCCAGCTCTTGGCCGTCTCAGCGTTTTGAACTGTGCTATCCGGTGCGATTACCAGCACCGTCGGCGTGCCCTCCAAGCTCTCAAAGCCAAAGCGCTGCACAATATCGAGATTATGGCCGTCCTCGCTTTGCGGCATGCCCACATTGACGTAGACAAGCTCAAAGCGGTCCGCAATCAGGGTTTGGAAGCGCTCGGTTTCCATCCATCCTGCAAAGGCTCGGCTGTCATGGCACCAATTCGCACCCAGCACGATCAAGGCATATTTGTCCGTCTCCTGAGCGCGGGCCAGCGCTGCATCAACCGCAGCATCTGCATCCAGCGACGCATCATACAAGCGCGCTTCCGGGTAATTATGACCGCCCGCGATTTTCCCAATCACGCCAGTCTTGTAAGCCAGCGTGCCCAGCGCGATGAGGCTCAGCAGAAGCAGGCTTGCGCAAACCCCAAGGGTAATCGCAAGCCGCTTGTTCACCTTCCCAGCGGGGCTGGCCGCATCCCCCGTATCGGGCTGCCCAACCTCATGCTGTCCGACTTCAGGTTGCATTGTGCTCGGCATAGGCCTTCATGCCCAGTTCCATAATGCCTGGCATGGTTTCTTGAACGGTTTTGCCAATCTCGCCCAGCGCCGCAAGTTTGGGGCTGCCTTCAGCCATCAGCTTTGCGACTGCAGGGCCTGTGGGATGGAGGCGGCTCTTGGCATTCCATGCATTGACCTTGGGGTTCTGTGAGAGCAGCCCTGTGCTGCGCAAATTTGCGAAGAAAGCGGCAGGATAGGTGCTGGTTGTATCGGTCAGCGGAGCGCATGGGACCAGCGCATTGCGCTCGTCATCGGTCTCAAAATTCACCTCAAGAAACGCCGCGAGCGCTGCGCTGTATGGCACGAAAGGCGTCTGCGCGAGTTGGAGCGTTATGACATCGCCATCAAAGAATGGGCGCGGGCTCTTGCGCACCTCAAACGGCACGGCGCTGGCGGTGCAGTCGATAAACAGCGTGTCTTGCGGGACCTCCACTGTCTCATTGGCAAAATGCATTGCGCCCGGTTCGATGCGCGTCACGCGGCCTTGGCGATAGACTTGCTCGATGGAGCCGAGCATTGCGACCTCCGCCTCAGAGATTACCGCGAAGTGGAACATGCTAGGCGTGGTGTCCGGGTCGATCCGCAACATATGTCCCGCCTCGCCAAGCTTGGCGAACATCTCATCGCCTGTTTGCGAGCTTGCAGCGGCCCGCATTTGCGCCATCTGGAACTCCATCAGGCCTTCAATGTTTGCGTGAGCAGGCTGGAGATATTTGCGGTTGAACATCCAGCTATCGCGCGGGCGCACCCAGCCAATCCGCTCCGGCGCGATCCCTGCTTCGAGTAGCCAGACGCCTGTATCCATAGCGGTTTTGCCAGCGCCCAGAATGATGAAGTTTTGCGGGATATCACCCGCTGCCTTCCAAAGCCCCGGCAAATCGCCAGGAATGGTGAAGCGCGTGCCGTCACCGATTTCAAACGCGGGTTTGTGCGTGGATGGCACTGAGGTTTGGAAATAGGTGCCGTCGACCAGCTTGCGGCGGATGCTCACCGTGGTTTCCTCGCCCGACATGATCGAGCGAACCGAATGCGCGCCGTCGTCGCCTGCGACATATTCGCTCAAAGGAAGGTACTCGACCCGGCCGCTGGGCAGGAAGTGCTCATTCATCAACCGCTCGTAATAGGCGAGGATCTCGGCATGTTTGGCGAGCGGATACATGCCCTTGTTGTGGCCATGTGTATCGACCCGGTTTGAGCATAATTCGGCTGAGTTCACGCCGTAAGTCGAGCTTGGCTGATGCAGTGTCACGAAGGAATAGGCATCGTTCCAATGGCCGCCGGGCTTAGCGTGTTTGTCGACGATCGTGACATGGCAATCGGGATCTTCCTCAAGCAGCGTATCGACAAAGGCCATGCCCACTGCGCCTGCACCCACGACCAGGTAGTCGGTTTCAATACTTGCCATTATATGTCCCTTTATTCCGCAGCTTCAGCATGCGGATCAAACGCCACCGCGTCGCCAGCTTCGATCGCTGCGGCTTTTTGTTCGACCAGCCTAACTATGTGATCGAGCATGTCTTCGTTTTCGATATGGTGGTCTTTGACCCCGGAGAGATAGACCATGTGTTTGCCGCTGCCGCCGCCGGTCAGGCCGATATCGGTTTCGCGTGCTTCGCCAGGGCCATTCACGACGCAGCCGAGCACAGATAGGCTCATAGGTGTTTTAATATGGTCTAGGCGGGCTTCCAGCGCCTCAACCGTGCGGATAACGTCAAAACCCTGGCGCGAGCATGATGGGCAGGACACCACACGAACGCCGCGTGTGCGCAGGCCCAGTGCTTTGAGCATTTCATAACCGACTTTGACTTCTTGCTCAGGCTCGGCGGAAAGCGACACGCGGATGGTGTCGCCAATTCCCGCCCAGAGCAGCGATCCCATACCGATCGAGGATTTGACTGTCCCGCCAATCAATCCGCCAGCCTCGGTAATGCCGAGATGCAGCGGGCAATCGACTGTTTCTGCCAGCCCGTGATAGGCTGCAACCGCGAGGAACACATCGCTGGCCTTCACCGCGACTTTATATTCGTGAAAATCGTGATCCTGCAGCAGTTTGATATGATCGAGCGCGCTTTCGATCAGCGCTTCGGGGCAGGGCTCGCCGTACTTCTCGAGCAAGTCCTTTTCCAAGCTCCCCGCATTGACGCCAATACGGATCGCGCAGCCGTTGGCTTTCGCCGCGCGCACAACCTCGGCCACGCGTTCGCTTGAGCCGATATTGCCGGGGTTGATCCGCAAACAGGCCGCGCCTTTATCGGCGGCCTCTAGAGCGCGCTTATAATGGAAGTGGATGTCGGCGACGATAGGGATATTCGCAGCCCGCGTAATCTGATCGAAGTTCTCGGTCGCTTCCTCTGTCGGGCAGCTGACACGAATAATATCAGCACCTGCATCTTCGCAGCGGCGGATCTGATCGATGGTTGCACCAACATCCTCGGTGGGCGTGTTGGTCATGGTCTGAACAGTGATCGGCGCGTCCCCGCCTACGGGAACGTCGCCGACCATGATTTGGCGCGAGGAACGCCGTTCAATTGTTCGCCAGGGGCGGATTGCTGCTAGGCTATCTGATGACATGCTCCTTCTATAGGCGCTCTCGTCATCCGATTAAAGCCAGCATTGCTTGCAATGGGAATTATGCGATCACCAGCGAACGAGCGATGGCACGACTAGCCGTCCGATGATTGCGCTCACAGCAACCGGGGCGACATGCCAGATGCCGAGATGCCCCACGGTATCGATTGGGCATGCCAGGCCAAATGCTACGCTGCCAATCGCACCGGACGCAATGCCAGTATACCAACCTGCAGAATTGATCGAAACCGGTGCGCCGTGGCGCAGCCACATGGTCAAAGCAGCTGCCGTGATCAAGCCGAAAGCGGTACCAGACACAAAGCACTCGACGCCGTATTGATCATGAAGCACCTGGGCAAAAGAGCCTTGCGAAAGCAGGATCATCCCAGCGGTGATTGGCAGGAGCACGAGCATTACGAACGACCAGCGCGCGCCATCGTGCGTGTTGCCAACATGGGGCGTACCCATGCGAACCACCGCCAAGGACGCCGCTGCGCCAAGAATGGCGAGCATGCCATTGGTCACAAAGAAAAACGGAGCCGCTCGCCCGGCAAAGATGCCGCGCCACAAGCCATCGATAGCCTCGACTGCGACAACAGTTACCGCCGCTGCGAGCGTGACCAGCACGATACCGTGGATCAGCTTAAGCGGGCGGACCGGTTCAAGGTCTGCCGCTAGCTCAGCGATCAGCGGATTAGGAACCCTGTTCATTTCTATTCTGCCTTCTCAACAAGCGCGGACAGCTTCTTTAGCCCGCGGTGAATATTTACTTTGACCAGGCTTTCGCTCTGACCCGTTCTATCGGCTGCCTCCTTAATGGACAGTCCTTCAATCTTGACCATTTCGATCACTTCGCTCTGTTTCTCAGGCAAGTGAACGAATAGTCGCTCCAGGCTCATACGGGCCATGACAGCTTCTTCTTCGCTGTCTTCCGCTGCATCATAATCACCCAGCTCGTCTTCCGCATTGCGGTAAACTTTGCGTAAGTGATCAACCCAGCGATAGCGCGCGATCGCCGCTAGCCACGGCAGAAAAGCTCGGCTCGCATCCCAGGTTGAACGCTTCTTGTGCACTGCCATCATGACTTCTTGCACAAGATCGTCGAGCTGAGCCGGCGAGACACGGCGCCTGAAATACCGCTCTAGCCAGAGCTGTATTTCCGAAAGCAGCACGGTGTAGGCCTGGCTGTCACCCTTTTGACTTTGGGTCATCAGCCGCGCCAATGTTACTTCGTCTGCGATCATCGCTCTCTCCTCCCAGGCCCGCTTAGCTTATCACTTCGCTCGGCGCGATCCAATCAAGGCGTCGAGTGAGAACAATCCGCCGCCGCGCACCACTATGATCAGCCCCAAGGCAAGCGGCGTGATAGCCCAGCCCCAGAAGTGTGCTGACGTTGGGAACACGAAGATCTGGATAACCAGCGTCATGACCATCAAGGCAACCGCGCCGAAGCGTGAGGCCAGGCCAATCGCCAGCAGGATTGGAAAGAGAAACTCGGCATACATCGACAATGGCACAGCAATGTCTGACGACAGGGGGAGCCCTGCGAATTCATTGTCGAAAAGAATGTACTGAAACTCGTCAATTTCAAACCAAGTGCCTTCGACGATCTTGGTTTTGTACGAGCGCCAGAATATTCCAGCGAGCGCCAGGCGGGTGACCAGCAAAGCCAGCCCTTCCACGATACGCGATGATGCGAATGCGATCAGTCGATCATAGATTGAGACTAGACTTTGCATGGTTCACCTTACCTTCTTGAGTGATGTGCGTGCCGCTTAGCGACGCACAGCCTTCAGCGAGCCGTTGCCTTTTGGCGTCTTGATGTTCTCGCAAGTGCCCTTCTTGACGTAGGTCCAGGCATTGCCTTGGTAATCGCGAGTCGAAGTACCGGCACAGCTTGTGCCCGGGCCTGCGGCGCAATCGTTCTTGCCGGCTTTTGAAACGCCGTAGCATTTTTCAACTGGGGCTTTTTGCGCGGCAACTGGAGTTGCGGCGAGGCCTGCTGCGATGCTGCCTGCAAGTGCGAGGCCGGCGAGGTTAGCTACTGAGTTTTTCATCTGTCTTCTCCAAATATGGGTTCACTTAAGAACTGTATGGATCCGGGTTTGCTGCCGGAACACTCACTCATTCGGCATCCAGACTGATGTTGTTACAGCTGGCACGATTTTTTGCGATTTTTTTTCAGCCATTTGCCAATTTCGTGCGTTTTCACGAAATTATTCATAAAAATACGCTGTGCTTGTAACCAGCCCTTTATATAGCGCGAACACACCAATGATCCGGTGCGGTAGACCCCATCCCCCCCTCCGAAATCGCACCGGATCTCTTCCCTCCACCTCTAGTCCATGCGATGATAGTGCCATGACAGCGATCAAACCCTTTGGCGGATTTGGCCTTGGTCTTCGCAAGACGCACTATGCGGATTTTCTGGAAACAGATGTTCCGGTCGATTTTGTTGAGGTCATCAGCGAAAACTACATGGCCCAAGGCGGTAAGCATTTGCGTATCCTCGAAGAGGTTCGCGCAAAGCACCCGGTCATTTTGCATGGTGTGTCGATGTCGATTGGCGCGGCGCACGGCTTGGATCCTGGCTATCTGGCAAGCTTGCGCCGCCTGGCGGAGCGGATTGAGCCGCTGTGGGTGTCCGACCATCTATGCTGGACCCGCACGAGCGCGCACAACAGCTTTGATCTCCTCCCACTGCCGCTGACGCATTACGCCTTGGATGCGGTCTGCGACAATATCGACCACGCGCAGGAGACGCTTGGCCGGGCAATGCTGTTCGAGAACCCGTCGAGCTATGTCACCTTCCCAGAGGATGAGATGGCCGAGTGGGAATTTTTGGCGGCCATGGCGCAGCGGACCGGCTGCGGCTTGCTGTTGGATGTGAACAATATCTATGTCAGCTCGCAAAACCACGGCTGGTCCGCGCAGGACTATATTGCTGGCATTCCGGCCTCAGCCGTGCGGCAGATGCATCTTGCCGGCCACACACCGGGCGAGATCATTGTCGATACGCATGACCGCCCAGTCGTGGACGCGGTATGGGATCTGTTCGTTGAAGCCTATGCAGGGCTTGGCGATGTCGCGGTGATGATTGAGCGTGATGACGCGATCCCGCCGCTACCTGAATTGCTGGAAGAGCTTGGCAAAGCGCGGGCTCTTGGCGCTGAGGCCCGCGAGACAGTACAATGAGCGACCTACACGCCATGCAGGCGGAATTCATGGCGCATGTGCTCGAAGAAGAGCGCGATTTGCCTGAAGGTTGGACTGAGCGGCACAAGGCCGGAATGGCGATCTATCGCGGCGGCTATCGCGCGCGCATGGTTGAAACGCTGGGTGAGGCGTATGAGCGCACTGGTGTGCTAGCTCGCGAGGACGCATTTCGGCAGGCCGCGATTAATCACGTCATTGCGCGGCCTCCCTCCGGCTGGTCGATTGATAGCGTCGGCGCGGAATTCCACGAGACTCTGAGCGAACTATATCCTGATCGCCCCGATTTGGCCGAGCTCGCCCAGCTGGAAGATCTGATGCAGAAGGCGGCGCGCGCAGCAGATGCAAGCGCGCTGACGGTTGAGCAGTTCTCGCAAAACACGTCTGCGTTTGGCGAGCAGGATTGGGCTAATTTGCGGTTTGAATTCCTGCCAGGACTGGCGATTCTCGCGGTTACCCATGACTGGGTGTCTGTCTGGGGTGATCTCGGCGGGGAAACGGATGGTGCGACGCCGCAAGCTCTGGAGGAAGAGGGTGCACTTGTGATTTGGCGCGAAGATGAGCAGCCGGTTTTTGCTGCCATCTCGAAGCTTGAGGCTACCGCTCTTAGTGCCATGCAGGCAGGTTCAAATTTCGGTGAGACGGTTGCGTTGTTGGCTGAGGAAATAGGGGCGGAAGCCGCCGCAGCACAAGCGGGCGGTATGATCGGTAATTGGCTGCAAATGGGCTTTGTCGCTGATCTCGCTTCGCCTCGCCCTTAACGCCCAATTATCACTGCTTGGCTCTTGGCGCCCGGCAATTCGCCCAAAAGGAATTCGCCCAAAAGCAATTGCCCAAAAAAAGGGAGCGCAGATCACCCCCGACCGCGCTCCCAAGTTTGGACCCGAAGGGCACCACGTTCTTTCCGGCTCTCTGCTTATTGAGCAGGTGAGCCAGACGTCGGTGCTTCCTTCATGCTCAAGCAAAGCCTCACATCCAAAGATGGCCGGGCATGCCTGAGTATTGGCGCAGCCACCCCCGTTATACCGAGGTATGGATACGCTGGACTTGTTGTGTTTCAGGCTGCGTACGCCTTTGGCGTATTCCTCAAGAGCCTGATGTCTTGTACTGAGCTATTGTTCTCACCAGTGCCTATCCTGACCCGGGCGGTGTCCTATCCAGGTCGTTTTCGACTCTGGGCGACTGCTCATGTTGCACTGCACAAATATCAGGCTCGCGCAACATTCCAATAGGCAAACGTAACATTTAACAACTGTTATCATTTGCAACCAGTTAGCCAGCCGGGTGCAAATGGCACGAAAAAGGGCGCTAAGGTTGCCCCTAGCGCCCTGTTCGTCGTTAAACGCCTGAGCGTTACAGTTTATTTCTTGTCCCACTCATCAAGCTTGCGAGCAGCCCATTCGCGGCCGCCCAGGCCGAATGCGAGTGCTGCGGCAACCGATGCGCCGACAATCATGACCAGCAGAGCATTACCCGGCAGCATGCCGCCAATGTCTGTCTTCTGAAGGCCCATGACGGTGAACAGGATGATCGTGATCCAGCGAACGATAGTCGCCGCTGAGGAACCTTCGCTCGCGCCGCCGACCAGTTTGGCCAGCAAGTTTGCGATAAGGAAACCAACGCCGATGATCACTGCACCAAAGACAACACTGCCGCCTTGAGTGAGGATCTCGTTGAGGATGTCAGTCAGTTGCGCAAAGCCCAGCTGATTGGTCGCCGCAATTGCGAAGAACAAGATGATAGCCACTTGAACGATCCGCGCGATAATTGAGCTTGCGGTTGTGCCATCAGGCAGCAGGCCGGTTGCTTCAAGCGAGCGGTCAACACCAAGGCCGCTGAGCAGCTCTTGGAGAACACCAACAACGAACTTGCTGATGAAATAGCCAATGCCGAGCAGGATCGCAGCAACAATGATCTTCGGAATAGATGTCAAGATCATGCCAAGCATTGCAGAGGCAGGCTCTGAAATCGCGGTCAGATCGAGAGCGTCAAGCGCGAGAATGCCGACCGGAATGGCAATCAGTACGTAAATAATCAGGCCAATGGTCTTGCTGATCGCGGTGTTACCCGTGACGTTGTCAACGCCGCCCTTATTGGCCCATTTGTCAAGATCAACGGTTTGCATTGCCGTGGTTGCGATGTCCCGGACGATGCCCGCAATCATCAAACCGATGAACAGGATGAGACCTGCTCCGATCAGATTGGGCACGAAATCGACAATGTTCTCAAGTAGCGAGTTGATCGGTCCCGCAACCGCTTCGAGCTCGAGCACATTCAGGACAGCCATCAGGCCGAAAAGCCAGATGAGCAGCGAGACAATTTTACCCATCGATTCACCAATGGAGGCGCCGCTGCTTGTGCCGCGCTGTAAAAGTGAAACCTTGTCGACGATCTTTGCAAAAGCCCATTTTGCGGCCTTGGCAAGGACCCAGGTTACAACAAGTATGCCAACAACGAACGCGGCCTTAGTGGCCAAGTCCATCGCAAGCGTCTGGTCAAATTGATATTGCGTGAGCATAAATCCCCCTGGAATTGCGCTAAAAGTAAAGTGAAGTTAGCACACCTCCTAACGACAAACCAAAAGCAGGGCAGCATAAATGAACGCGCTTCAACCTAAGTTTACATGTCCTAACGGCGCAGTTTCCCGCCTCATGCTGGGCTTTGCTGCTCTCTTTCTGATGCTTGGCGGGCAGGTCTTGGCGCAGGATGCGCTGGCCGTAGACAGCCCTAAATGGTCCATAGCGATCCATGGCGGTGCGGGCACTATCACGCGGGAGCGTATGACGCCTGAGCTTGAGGCGCAATATGAGGCGGCTTTGCAGAATGCGCTTGATGCCGGAGCAAAGATCCTCGCCGATGGCGGCAGCGCGTTGGACGCGATCCAGGCGGCGATTGTGCTGATGGAGGACGACCCGAAATTTAACGCCGGGCGGGGCGCGGTCTACACATGGGACGGCGCGAATGAGCTGGACGCCTCGATCATGGATGGGCGCGATCGCAGCGCTGGCGCTGTGACGGGAGTCACCAGCATTAAGAACCCGATCCTGCTTGCGGACAAGGTGCGGACCGAGAGCGTGCATGTCTTCCTGAGCGGGAAGGGTGCAGAGGAGTTTGCCGCGACGCAGGATATTGAGACCGCCGAGCCGGAATGGTTCGAAACCGAAAGCCGCAAGCGTGCGTTGGAACGGGTAAAGGCTGAACAGCTCTCTGCACTCGATGTTGATCACAAGTTCGGCACTGTGGGCGCGGTCGCGCTGGACCAGGACGGCAACCTCGCGGCGGGCACCTCAACAGGCGGGATGACAGCGAAGCGCTGGGGCCGGATTGGTGATGCGCCGGTGATCGGTGCAGGGACGTATGCGGACAATCGGTCCTGCGCAGTTTCAGCGACGGGTTGGGGTGAGTATTTTATTCGGGTGGGTGTGGCTCAAGAGATTTGTACATTGATACGTGTTCACTCGTCGCGCGAGCCTGTAATCTGTGATGAAGACCAGATCCCGTCTGGAACTGAACGCGCATATCCGTGTCGACTCCCCGGCAACATAGAACCAGAAATCGCGCAAGCGGCCGCGGACTATGCAATGGATGAGGTGCAAGCGCTTGGCGGCGATGGCGGCATCATCCTCGTCACACCGGAAGGCCATGCCCTTTACAGCTTCAATACAGCTGGCATGTATCGCGGCCGTGCGACCAGCGAAGGCGTCAACGAAGTCGCGATTTTCGGCGAGGTACTCGCGGGCGAGGAATGACGCTCGCTTAGCAGCGCTCAATTAGGCCCCGCGTCTCCGCACGCATTGGTAAGAGCCCAGCATCCGCACTTCATTGCAATGGAAGGCGAGCTCTTCGAGCGCGCGGTCTACCGCGTCTTCACCCGGCGCGCCTTCAATGTCCGCAAAAAACATGGTCGCGGCGAAACTCGCGCCTTTTTGATAGCTTTCGAGCTTCGTCATATTAACGCCATTGGTCGCAAAGCAGCCCAGCGCCTTATAAAGCGCGGCCGGTACGTTTTTCACTTCGAAGATGAAGGTCGTCATTCGCGTGCCTTCAATCTGAGCGGGATCGAGCGCGTCCTTGGCCAAAACGACAAAGCGTGTGGTGTTGTCATGCGCATCCTCGACTGCGCTCTCGGCGATCTTTAGTCCATAAAGCTCTGCCGCCATGGGCGGGGCAAGCGCGGCCATGGTGGGGTCGCCGCTCTCCGCGACAAACGCTGCCGCGCCCGCCGTATCGGAATAGCTTTGCGGGGTGATGCCGCGCTCCCGCAAGTAATGCCGCGACTGGCCCAGCGCTTGCGGGTGGCTATAGGCGGTTTCAAAAGGTCCATCGCCAAGTCCCATGAGCGCATGCGTGATTGACATGAATTGCTCGGCCACAATCGCCAGTCCGCTTTCGGGAAGCAGGAAGTGTATGTCAGCAACCCGGCCATTTTGCGAGTTCTCAATTGGAATCATCGCCGCCCCAGCCTGGCCCGACTTCACAGCATCAAGCGCATCCTGAAACCCGTTGAATGGCAGGGGCAATGCCTCAGGCGCGAAGTCATGGGTCGCCTGATGGGAGTTTGATCCAGGTGCACCCCCAAAGGCAATTGTGCGTGCGGGGTCACTCGCGGCAGCCGCGTGCATGCTGGTGACGATATCTTGGGCGGGCTTAGGGAAATTACGCATAGAACTTAATGCGCTATCGGGGCAAAGCGCCACTCGCAAGCGTATTTGCATGATCCGCAAGAGGCAATGTTGCGATCACACTTGCGAATGCCGCCACGCGACACTAGAGCGACGCCCAACCTTTAGATATCACTTTTCACTTACGCGGACACATTTACGCATGGACGACAAGTTCAACACAGCAGCCGGTTGGGTTCTTTTTGCAGGCATCATTGCGCTGGGCAGCGCAATTGTATCAGGCATTTTCTTCCAGGCGGATAAACCGGTAAGCCCCGAGCAGCCGGGATATTTCATCGATGCGCCTGAAGGCGGCGGTGAGGTGGACGCAGGTCCGTCGATGGAAGAAGTGCTTAACAAGATGAGCGTATCTGAAGGCGAGAAAGTTTTCGCCAAGTGCACCGCTTGCCACACCGTTGACCAAGGCGGCGCTAATGGCATTGGCCCGAACCTTTACGGTATTATGGGTAAAGGGCTTGCCCAAGGCGCTCCGGGTTTCGCTTACTCCAGCGCACTCGCTGACAAAGGCGGCAATTGGGATTGGGACAATATGAGCGCTTGGCTCAAAAGCCCCCGCGCATTCGCCAATGGTACCAAGATGAGCTTTGCAGGTCTCTCCAAGATTGAAGATCGCGCCGCGGTTATGCTCTATATGAACGCCAATGGCTCAAACCTGCCTGTGCCAGAATTTGTGGCGGCAGCTGCCGACGCCGAAGTAGTCGCTGAGGAGACAGAGGCGGAAGGCGATGTAGCTGCGGAAGCAGAGGCAGAGCAAGATGCAGCAGCTGAGCTCAATGAGGGCGGCGCTTAAGCGGCCTTACTTCACGGCGCTTAGTCGCGCCCTTTAAACCCTTGGGCAATCACATACCACTCTGACGAGCCCTTGCGGCTCGCGGGCGGTTTGGCGTGTTTCACAGTCTTGAAGTGCTTTTTGAGCAAGTTGAGCAGGTCTGCATCAGTTCCGCCTGCCAGAACCTTGGCCAAAAATGTGCCGCCATCCTCCAGCGTCTCGATGGCGAACCACGCGGCGGCTTCAACAAGGCCCATAGTGCGCAAATGATCGGTCTGCTTATGGCCAATCGTATTGGCGGCCATATCTGACATGACGAGATCAGGCGGACCGTCGAGCGCTGCCTCCAATTTGGCAGGGGCCGCGTCGTCCATGAAATCCATTTCAAAAATGGTGACGCCTTCAATCGCGTCCGTGTGCAAGAGATCGATCCCGACAACACCGGCCTTGGGCGCTTTCTTGCGGACCACTTGGCTCCAACCGCCCGGTGTTATGCCAAGGTCAACAACGCGCTTGATCCCATTCAAAAAGCGAAACTTCTTGTCCAGCTCAATGAGTTTATAGGCCGCACGGCTGCGATACCCATCGGCCTTGGCCTGTTTGACATAGGGGTCGTTGAGCTGCCGCTCGAGCCAGCGGGTTGAGGACTCGGTCCGCTTCTTCGCCGTTTTGACGCGGCGGCCTGCATCTTTGCCTGAACGACTCATGGTGTGCGGCTCATTAGCTCATGCCTCCACGCGCGAACGCTGGAGGTCGGCCTTGTGCTGCTCGCCCATCGCGTCGGCCGCAATCAAACCGCGCAAGATCCCCTCGCGAATGCCTCTGTCAGCAACGCCCAGTTTTGGCGCTGGCCAGATATCAAGAATCGATTCCAAAATTGCGCAACCCGCGACCACCAAGTCCGCCCGGTCATCGCCGATGCATGGTAGCAACTGGCGCTCACCGCGGCTCATTGTCGCGAGTTTTTCAGAAATTGCACGCATCGCTTCGCTTGGGACAATCAGCCCATCGACAGCCTTGCGGTCATAGTGCGGCAATTCCAGATGGAGGCTGGCGAGTGTAGTGACTGTCCCGCTCGTGCCCAGCAATCGAATACGTTCGGATTGCTTGCCAATGGGGGCAATGCGCCGCGCAAAAGGCGCAAAGCTATCGCTCACCATGCGCCGCATCTCTGCGTAACGCGCCGCGCGGCCATCCGCCGTGCCATCGGGCGCGCGTACGCTGTCAGTCAACGATACAACGCCAAAGGGCACGCTCATCCAGTCAAGGATACGCGGTACTGGTCCGCCCGGCTCGATCAAAACTAGCTCAGTGGAGCCTCCGCCAATGTCGAAAATGACAGCGGGCCCTGCGCCCTCATCGAGCAGGATGTGACAGCCCAGGACTGCGAGGCGGGCCTCTTCCTCGGCTGATATGATATCAAGCGCAATGCCGGTTTCCTCGCGCACACGGGCGATGAACTCCGGCCCGTTTTCAGCCCGTCTGCACGCCTCGGTTGCCACTGAGCGCGCCAGATGGACGCGGCGACGACGCAGCTTCTCAGCGCATACTTTGAGAGCGCCAAGTGTGCGCTCCATTGCGGCATCAGAGAGGCGGCCATTGGCAGCAAGCCCTTCGCCCAGCTTTACGACCCGGCTGAAGGCGTCAATCACCGTAAAGTGCTCACCCGAGGGGCGCGCGATCAGCAAGCGGCAATTGTTTGTGCCCAAATCGAGCGCGGCATAGGCTTGGCGCGAATTCGACCATTTTGGTGATGTGTTTGGTGGGTTCTTCCCGCGCGAGCTTTTCCCGCTCTGACGTTTTGCGGTGGACGCTGGCGAAGACTTCGCCTTAGCGCGTTCTTTTTTATCGGATCGCTCGGGGCGTTTGTAGCGAAAATCGGCTACTTTGCCGGACGATTTGCCCCGCTTCTTACGATCGTTTTCTTCTCTGCCCGGCGGTGCATGTGCCGCCATAACTGCCAAATCTCTCTTTTCCTCTCGTCGCTCAATGGCGGCGAGGACCTGAACACAGGGTAGCGATTTCAGGTGCTCAGAGCAAGCGATGCGCAAATTGTGCGCCCAATGAGGAGGTTGGTTGACAATTAGACGCATAGGTTGCAACGAATAATGCGATTGATTATCATTAGTGATAGAACGCTGCGGTTGAAAATACCGACAGGATTAGGGAACGTACAATGAGCCGCGCGAAAACACGTAATTTTCTGGTCACTTGCCACTTGCTGCTAGCAGGGTTGCTCGCGCCATTGTTCATCCTCGTGGCGATCACCGGCGGGCTATATCTGATTGGCGAAAAAGGCGAGGTGGTGGAAACCGCGCTGAGTGTGCCGGAAGGCACTACGCTTGATGCGGACGCGCCCACCATTGAAGCAGACGTGCGCGCGGTGCTTGCCGCAAACGATCTACCGACAGATTTTGAGTATCTCCGGATGCGGCCCGGATCGATCACCACGCGCCCCACCACGGAAGATTTTGTGGTTCTGGAACAAGGCGATGATGGCTGGAGCGCAACGCTTAACGAGCCCAACTTCCTTTACCGCATGATCGAGCTGCACAAGGGCCATGGCCCGCAGCTCTTCAAGACATATCAGATTGGCGCGGCCATCTCGCTCTTCATGGTGGTACTGGGCGGCTTGCTCGTCGGTTTGCTGGCTCCGGCCTATCGTAAGCAGACGATCGGCGCGAGCGCTTTTGGCACGGCTGCGTTCGCACTGCTGGCATTTGTTATCTGACACTATGCCGGCCAAGATTGGCGCGGCGTCCTTGCTCCACGTCCCCTCTCGCAGTAGGGGCAGGTGATGACAGAAAAAGACCTTACCGATCGCCGCTTCTATCCTGCTGAGGAAGAGGCCGGTTTCGCCGACGCCGACCCGAGCGTAACGCCCCAGACGCAGCATCCCGCCTACAAGCTCGCTTTTAGAGACACCGATTTCATGTTGCGTGATGAATTGCGCCCAGTGCGGTTTCAACTCGAACTGCTAAAACCAGAAATGCTGCTGGACGAGGCGGGCGTTGGCTCCACTTTGGTTATGTATGGTTCAGCGCGAATCCCTTCACCTGAGGAGGCGCAGGCCAAGATTGATGCTGCGAAGAGCGGCACTGAGCAGGAGCAGCGCGTTGCGGCCAATCTCGCCGCGAAGGCGAAGTACTATCAAGAGGCCTATACGCTTGCCAAACTGGTCAGCGAGAAGTCGATTATTGAAGATGGGCAGCGCCAATTTGTAGTGACCAGCGGTGGCGGGCCGTCAATCATGGAAGCGGCCAATCGCGGCGCGAGCGAAGCGGGTGCGGAGAGCATCGGCCTTAATATCGTTCTACCGCATGAGCAGGCGCCCAATGCTTATGTGACGCCGTATCTGTCGCTCAATTTCCATTATTTCGCGCTGCGCAAGATGCACTTCCTGTTGCGGGCCAAGGCTGTGGCGGTCTTCCCCGGTGGGTTCGGCACGTTTGACGAGTTCTTTGAGCTTCTAACGCTCATTCAGACCGGGAAGATGAAGCCGCTGCCGATCCTGCTGTTCGGCAAGGAGTTCTGGACGCGAGTGGTCGATTTTGAAGCGATCGCTGATGAAGGCACGATCAGTCACAAGGATCTCGACCTTTTCCATTGGTGCGAAACCGCTGACGAGGCATGGGCGCACATTGCCGAGTTTTACGATCTGGAGCGGTAGGAATTTCAGATAAACTGTCAGCTTTCCGCGCGTTCAACCAAATCGCTGCGTGAAGCTGCGGCGCGCGGTGCGCCAATATCATATGCAAGACCGCATTTTGCCAAACCGTTGATAATCCACCACCCTGGATCTGCCTGACCTTCGTCGAGGCCGATCCGCGCACTTTCGGGAAAGGCATGGTGATTGTTATGCCAGCACTCGCCATATGTGATGAGGCCGAACCCGGGTATGTTGGCGGCTTGTATCCCGGCGTCTTTGACAAGCCATCTCCCTTTGGCCAGGTCCCGCTGTGAGGTGTGGCAGAAATACGTAATTGTCCAATGACCCGTGCTGCTCACGAAAACTCTGGCGCAGATACCCCATAGCACGAATGGCCACCCACCTGCCCAATAGAGGAGCAATGCGATTGGCAATTGATGTAAGCGCCATGTCGTATCTAAGAAACGATAAAACGGGTCTTCGGCAATGTCGGGTTCTATCGTGATGCGGGGCGCGTGGACAAATTCAAATCGGCAAAACAGGTTCCAGAAAAGGTCCACCAGAAGCGAGCAGCGGTGCGCGAAGAAGTCATGGCAAGCCCTCTGGCGCTGAGCCCAATCGCGCGTGTCATGAATGCGAATGATCCCAGAGGGACCAGACACTCCTACCAATGTGCCGACGTAAATCAGGCTACGGGCTAACCACAGTGGCGCCTTGAAGCTGCGGTGGATCATCATCCGGTGCATACCGACACTGTGCCCGATCAGTAGGCTGGCGTAAGTGAGAACTATGAACAGAAGGATGCTTTGCCAATTTGCGACCGCGACCGCGAGGATGGTGCCAATCAGCATTCCTGTGTTCCAGAGGGCTTTGGGCCAATCGACCCGCACGCTACCCATGCAAGGGTCTGCAGCACTGCCATCCACGCGGAGAACGGGCGCCATCATAAGTTTCTAACTGCCTGATGACCGAGGGGGCCATTTCCGGCGCCATAACCCGGTGCATGCGTGATCGCCTGAAACACGAATTGCCGCGCCAGTCGCACCGCATTTTCGAGCGGTTGGCCGTGACCCATCAGCGTCGCGATTGCAGCCGATAATGTGCAGCCCGTGCCGTGCGTATGCGGCGTGTCGATGCGTGCGTGATTGAAGGAGACTGCGCGGCATCCACCATCCTCTTTCGGGATCATCAAGAGATCGATAATCCGAGCATCCTCAGTATGCCCGCCCTTAGCCAAAATAGCTGCACCTGACGCACCCGCGAGCGCCTCTGCCGCGCCTGTCATCTGCTCGCTATTGTGGAGGGTCCGATCTGCCAGATGCTCAAGCTCGGGCAGATTTGGCGTAATCAGGGTCGCCTTGGGGAACAGTTCTTCCCGCATCGCCGCAACGGCTTCTGGCGCGATCAAAGCCGCGCCAGATGTCGCAATCATGACTGGGTCGAGCACGATCGGTACACTGTGATCCAATGCCTCCAGAGCGCCCGTAACCGCCGCGATAATCTCAGTATCGTGGAGCATACCGATTTTGACCGCATCGACGCCAATATCATCGATGCATGCCATGATTTGTTTGTACACGACATCGCCGCTGATCGGCGCAATTGCCTGAACACCAACGCTGTTTTGTGCGGTGATGGTGGTGATCGCGCTCATCCCATAGCCGCCCAGCATGGTGATGGTTTTGAGGTCCGCTTGGATGCCAGCCCCACCTGAGCTGTCTGAGCCTGCGATCGACAAAATGCGGGGGGGCGCTTTTGACATATCGGCTCGCTACGCAGCTGCGCGCACCGCATCGCACACAGCATCAACCACCCGCTCGACCTGAGCGGCATCATCGCCCTCTGCCATCACGCGGATTAGAGGCTCTGTGCCCGATGCACGGATGACCAGTCGGCCAGCGCCTTCCAGCTCTGCCTCAGCATCAGCAATAGCTTGTTTCACAGCCGCGTTTTCAAGCGGCGCGCCGCCTTCATAGCGGACGTTCTTGAGGAGTTGGGGAACTGGGTCGAACAGATGTAAGAGCTTGCTTGCCGGCTTGTCTGACTGAACAAGGCTAGAGAGGACGCGCAAAGCTGCGACCGTGCCATCTCCCGTGGTTCCGTAATCCATCAAAATCATATGGCCCGATTGCTCGCCGCCCACATTAAATCCGCCCTCTTTCATGCGTTCCAGCACATAGCGGTCGCCAACTTTGGTGCGCTCCAGTGTGAGACCCTGGCTTTCCAAATAGCGCTCAAGGCCGAGGTTTGACATAACCGTTGCGACCACACCTCCTCCGGTCAGCTGACCCTTTTCGGCCATACGCGTAGCGATCAATGCCATGATCTGATCGCCATCAACGGTCTGCCCCTTCTCATCAACGACGATTAGCCGGTCCGCATCACCATCGAGCGCAATGCCAATATGAGCCCCTGTTTCGATTACTTTGGCCTTGATCGCATCAAGCGCGGTTGAGCCGACCCCATCGTTGATATTAGTACCATTGGGGGTCACGCCCAGCGAGATTACTTCTGCGCCCAGCTCCCAAATGACGGCTGGGGCCACTTGATACGCCGCGCCATGCGCGCAATCTACGACCACTTTCAGCCCATCGAGACGGACGTCTGAGCTGATGGACTGCTTGGCTGCATGAATATAGCGGCCTTGCGCATCATCAATCCGGCGGGCCCGGCCAATGTCAGATGCATCGGCCAGCACTGGCTCCTGATCGAGCCTCGCCTCAATCGCCAGCTCATCCTCATCGGACAGCTTGAACCCGTCCGGCCCGAACAGCTTAATCCCATTATCTTCAAACCGGTTATGGCTGGCAGAGATCATTACGCCGAGGTCCGCGCGCATCTCGCGCGTCAGCATGGCGATGGCCGGGGTAGGGAGGGGGCCTGTCATGATTACATCCATCCCAACGCTGGTAAAACCTGCGACCAGAGCGCTTTCCATCATATAGCCAGAAAGCCGCGTGTCCTTGCCGATGACTACGCGGTGACGGTGCGTGCCGCGTTCAAAATGAGCGCCTGCCGCTTGCCCCACCCGCATGGCGACTGCGCTGGTCATTACATCTTTGTTCGTGCGCCCACGAATGCCATCAGTACCAAAGAACTTGCGTGTCATTTGTGCCTGTTTCCATCTTTTTGAGGAGGGGCCAGCTACGGCGCCTCAAACTTGCATATCTAGTGGACCCATAGGCAGCGGATGTGAAGCCTTGCAGGCCAAAATGAGCACAGATTACGATGTAAAAACTTGACCGCGCGCATACGCCTTGCGGGACGTATGCAAAGTTTGTCTGGCACAAATGCAACCCATCGCTTACCTGCGCGTTGTGTAGATAATTCTGTTCACTGACCACTATCTGAGAGGACCACTATGGCTTTCACCCTCCTTGCCCTGCCTTATGCTGACACCGCGCTCGATCCAGCGATCTCGGCGCAGACCTTTTCGTTCCACTATGGCAAGCACCATCAGGCCTATATCGACAAGATGAATGCCGCGATTGACGGCACTGATCATGCCGACAAATCCATGGAAGAGATTGTTGCGGCATCACGCGGCAGCAATCAGGGCCTGTTTAACAATGCTGCGCAAAGCTGGAACCACGGCTTCTACTGGCATTCGCTTGCGCCAAGCGAGACCGCTCCTTCCGCTGAGCTGACTGACATGATCAATGATGCCTTTGGCTCTGTAGATGAGCTGAAGAAGCAATTGGCAGATCGCGGTGCGGGCCATTTTGCCAGCGGCTGGGTCTGGCTGGCGGAAAAAGACGGCAAGCTGTCCATTGAAGAGACGCATGACGGCGATACTTTGGCGGATAGCGGGTTCAATCCGCTGCTGACGGTCGATGTATGGGAGCATGCCTATTACCTCGATCACCAGAATGCGCGCCCAGCCTATCTGAGCGCGGTTATCGGCGGTCACCTCAATTGGAGCTTTGCGTCTGAGAATTTGGCGCGCGGCAGCGTTTGGGTATACCCCAACTAAGCGAGAAGCTTTCTAAGCCAAAAGCGGCTCGCTCGGCAGGCTATGCCAGGCGGGCTGTTTTGCTTTTTGGGGCACCTAGGCAGCCCGCTTGTATCAGGTGCTAGGCTTGCGGCCATCCTCATCAAAGCCAAGCGCGAGCAGATTATTGGCGAAGAGCGGCTCCCCAAAGACAAAGCCGATGATGTTGGGCCTACCGATATGATCAAACAACGCGGTAAGTGTGAGCAGGATCGGCACCGATAGCAATGCGCCTGTAATACCCCAAATCCACGAGAAGTAACTGAGCGTGATCAGGATCATCACCGGGTTTACCGTAAAGCGCGCGCCCAACACCGCCGGTGTCACGATATTGGCCTCTATCGTGTTCAGCGCAAGATAGGCGGCTGCTGGGATTAGCCCCAGCAGCAGAGTCTCAGTCGTGCCGATCCCAAACACCGCGAGCAGAGCGATCATCAGTGTCGGCCCGATATAGGGGATGAAATTGAGTAGAGCGGCGAGCCCGCCCCACATGATCGGCGCATCCACACCCAAAATCCACGCGCCGAGCGCCACCACCACGCCGACACAGATATTGATGAAGCCAACGGTCAAAATATAGGATGCAACCCGGTCTTGGATCTCGCGCAAGGCCTTCGCTGCTTTGATGCTGGCCCCAAATGTTGAGCGGCCCATGAGCAAGCGTTGACGAAGGCGGACGCGCGCCTCGATCATGAAAAATGCCATCAGGAAGGTGAGTACGATCTCAAGCAAAACGCTAGGGGTTGCAAAAGCGAGCTCTTCCAGCAGGCTTGGGGTCGCGAGCACCACTTGCTGAGATCCGCTGCGCTGCATGATTTCGGCGATCTCTGCATTGAGCTGAGCGATCCAGCCGAATTGGTCACGCAATTCGCCAAAGCGCGACGCGACATTTTCATAGAGTGTCGGTAATTGATCCCACAGCGCAATCGCTGGCTGGAGGATCAAGGCCAGCGAAAGGATGATAACGGCAAAAAAGGCAAGCAGAGCCGCGAGTGAGGCGAGCACATTTGGCAGGCCCCATTTGGACAGGCGGTCGGCCAGCGGTGACAGGATAATCGTCAGAATAATCGCAGCGGTCAGCGGCAAGAAAACCACCGAGCCGATCGACAAGACAAAGGGTAAGGCGAAAAACAGGCCAAGCCCGATGAGCATCACCAATGTCGAGATCAAGCGCAGTTCTTGGGCCGCGAAGGTCATGCGCTCGCTGCGTTGACTGCTTGTCTTGGGATCAGATGCGCTCATTACTCATCTTCATGCCGCCGGATAAGATGGCAGGCAAGTGCTGAGCGTGAGCGCGCTGGCCGTGAGGTGTTAGCGAGGAGCGGGGATCGCCGCTTGATCCAGTTGCTCCAAGATCGTTTTGTGAGCGGGTTCGCCGCCATCTGTTCGATCAGGAATATCGCCTGCCGCGAGCATCTCAGTGAGCGCCGCGCGGGCGCGGCCAACACGGCTTTTGATCGTACCGATTGCGCAGCCGCAAATTTCGGCAGCTTCTTCGTAAGAAAAACCGCCCGCTCCGACTAGCAAGAGTGCCTCGCGCCGCTCAGGCGGCAAGGTTTGAAGCCCGCGCAGCATGTCAGACAAATGGATCGGCTCTTCCTGAGAGGCAGGAGCGGTTAAAACACGCTCGGCCACGCCCTCATCATACTCACCGCGAAAACGGTTCCGCCTCATGTCAGTGAGGTAGACATTGCGCAAAATCACGAAAGTCCATGCGCGCATGCTTGTGCCAGGCTGGAAGCGATCTTGCGCGGCCCAGGCTTTGAGCATGGTTTCCTGCACAAGATCATCGGCCATATCAGGGCGTCCACAGAGGCCGCGTGCGAAAGCTCGCAAATGCGGGATGACTGTGGTCAACTCGTTTTTGAATGCGGCTTTTTCAGTCGGGGTACGCTCTTGCGGCTCTGTCATCAGTCTTGCTGATCCAGCTTTGACAAAAGGTCTTTGAAACTATCAGGCAGTTCTTCTTCGACCACCGAATCATAAAGCTGACGTAGGCCGTCCGCCCAGTCAGGTTCACCCTGATCATCGGTTGCTTTGGTGCGGTCAGACTGCACTTTTTGGTCTTTGCCTGGCGTCATTGCCTCACTTCGTTGCTCTGCTCTTGCGCGCTCATGGCGCAGTCGGCGCGAAAAGCCGATTACGTATTTATACATTTGAGGGAACGATGGCGCGAGTTCTTTGTTCCCAATAAGCTGGCAATTGCGCTTTATGCACGGATCGTGCTGCGCAGAGTGTTGATCAGCGAGAGAGGGTGTTGGCGACGAGAACGATGAACGATCAGGCGATGGAAAAATCTGCGCGTGTGAAACCGGCGGCTCGCTCAAGGAGTGCCTTAACCTCTGCATTCACTCGCTATCCAAAGGCCATTCCTCTTTGGGCTTTCATTTTGACGATGGCCATTGCTTTGATCGGAGTTGCCATTCTCGAACGTTCAGCTGCGCACCGTGAGCAGCTCGTCCTTGAACAGCTGGCTTTGCAGAAAAGCGCTGCGCTCTCTCAAGGCGCTTTGGCCACTGATTCTGTCATGCGGATGGGCGCTGCACTGCTCTCCGTGAAGGGCAATATGAGCGAGCAGAGCGTTGAGCGCTTTGCCAGTACGGTTTTGCATGATCGGGACAATCATGGCGCCAAGGATGTCGCGTTTACCGAGGTTGAGGCCTTAGGCGATGGGTCTTTGACGGGTGTTGATGAGCAATCGAATGATGCGGTGCGCATGGCGATGGAACGAGCCTGGCGCTTCAGCCGGCCTGTCGCGGTGCGCGCTCCTCATCCAAACGAGACAAGCGGTTCTGGTGAGCCGAACAAAATGCTCGTCTTTATGCCTGTTTTTCTTGAGACTGCCTCTACAACGCAAGCGAGCTCTGCAGATCTCGTAGGGTTCCTGCGCATGACTGTGGATCTCGATGTGTTCCTTAAAGATGCGCTGGAACTGCTCGAACCGGAGCAGCTCGTATTGTCGGAAGAGGTCGCGGTTGAGCTTTATGATGGGCAAGTTGAGGAGGCCAATCTGCTTGCGGGAATGAAAGGTTCATTTGCCGGAACCCGCTTGACGGAGCGGCAGTTCAGCTTCGCAGGCAAACCGCTCACTCTGGCAATCTGGTCAACCCAGTCACTCGGGCTCGAGCGCGCCTCATGGATAACGCTCATCGCTGGCTTGTTCCTCGCTCTGCTTGCTGCGCTTTCATTGCGGTTGTTAGCCCGGCAGGTAACTGAGGATGCTATCGCCTTCGAGCGGCTCGTCGAACAGAACTCGATCCGGGATTCGCTTAGCTTGGAGCTTAATCACCGGGTGCGCAACACGCTCGCTAATATCTTGTCGATGATCGCGTTAAACCGCCACCGGACTGATGATTTGCAAGGTTTCGCTGAAGAGCTGGATGGGCGGGTCCGCTCGCTTGCAGCGACGCATGAGCTGCTTACGCAATCGGAATGGGGAACGATCCCGATCGCTGATGTGGTTGAGACAGAGCTTGGTTCTTACATGGGAGACCCATCGCGCGATGTGTCGACGTTAGGCCCGATGCTTGAGCTAGCGCCCAAGGATGCATTGTCGCTTGGACTGGCAATGCACGAGCTGGTCACAAATGCGGCAAAATACGGTGCGCTTAGCGCGGCCGGCGGTAAGGTCAGCGTATGGTGGCGAGCAGTGTCTGATGAGCTGGCTCAGATCGATTGGGAGGAACGTGATGGCCCTCCAATCACTTCACCGCCCGAAGCTGGGTTTGGGGTCAAGTTGATCGAGAAGATTACCGCGCATGAGTTGCAGCAGCCAGTAAAGCTCGAGTTTAACGAGGCCGGCGTACGGTGCACTTTCCTGGTTTCTGTGCGCGCTCCCGACGACTTTGAGCTACGTTCACCGCGCGAATAGTTTTGGCTTGATGGCCAGAAGGTCAGTGAGGAAGCGGCGCGCTCGACTGGAAAAACAGTGCCTGACTGACCGCCGCCCTAACTGTTCGTTCCTTGAACGGCTTGGTGATGAGATAGGTCGGCTCACGCCGATCACCAGTAAGCAGCCGCTCAGGGAATGCTGTGATGAAGATCACCGGCACGTTCATCATTGCCAAAATATCATCAACCGCATCAAGCCCGGAAGAGCCATCCGCTAGCTGGATATCTGCCAGCACAAGTCCCGGAGAGCTCTGGCCTATCACTTCGCGCGCCTGATCACGTGTCGCCGCCGTGCCGCATACTTCATGGCCGAGTGAGCGGATCAGATCCTCAAGTTGCATGGCGATCAGAGGTTCATCCTCGATAATCAGCACGCTTGTCTTAGTCTCTCTATCGATCTCATCGACGGCTGCCTGGACTTGCTTCTCGACCTCTTCCCGGCTGATACCGAGTATAGTCGCTGTTTCCTGAATACTGAAATTCTCAAGTGTCGTCAGCAGCAATGCCTGCCGACTAGTCGGGGCTATCTTCGCAAGACGCTCTCCAGCTTTCTTCTCCAGAGAGCCAGCAGCGGGACCTGGAGCACTTTTCGTCTCGATCTGCTGGGTGAACATCCGGGTGAAGGCGGAAAATAGCGCTGGCTTGCTGCTCGCGATTTCCTCTTTGTACTTACTGTTCTCCGTAGCGCGCACTAGCACTGATCGCACCAGAGCATCTCCACGATCCTGCGAGCCGGTCAGCGCGCGGGCATACCTACGCAGCAAAGGTAGTTCTCTTTTTAAGCGTTCGCTGAAAGACATTCGCTTATCACTCGCCCCTATTCACATTCTATAGCTGTATCTCGGTACTATATCGGCGCAGCACAAGATGGTCGCGGCAAAACTCTTGCACCACAAGGTCTTTTACAGCTCGCTCTCCCAAGGAGTTTACGCATGTTTCACGAGCTGCTGAAGAAAAAATGCGAAAAAACCTGATTCTTCAGGAACCCTTTTCGAAGGAGTGCATTCATTTAGTATCACCGTCGAGACACCCCCTCCCGTCCTATCGGCGAGTGATATGATCCCAAGGCCTTCGTTCTGAAACAGAGCGGAGGCCTTTTTTCATCGTGGCCCGCTATTTGCCGTAATTCATAGTCGGCTAGTCAAAGCGCTTTGGCAAATATGGCATATTCCTTATTGACCTTGCTGTTGATGGCATCGGCGATGGCGACCATCCCCTTGTTATCATCCAGAATCCAGCCAATCTCGGCGCGCTGTGAGTGAAACTGCTCATAAGCGTCCTTACGGATTTGGCTTATCATCATAAACGCAAGCTGGCTGGCGACGCGTGAGTTGTGCAGCTCTTTGCGCACGCCCATGAGCGGCACACGCATTCCGGAGCCTTTCGGATATTTGAGCCAGCGCAGTAAATGAAACCAGCCGAACGGCAGAAGCTTGCCCTTTACCTTGGTCAGCATGTGATTGATGTCGGGCAGAGTCATCATGAAGGCAACAGGCTCTCCATCGAGCTCTGCGAGCATGTTGATCTCTGGATGGATGATTTGCTTCAGTTTCTTGCCAGCATAGGCAATCTCGTCGGGAGTAAAGGGCACAAAGCCCCAATTGCTGGACCACGCATCGTTTAAAATGGTGAGGACGGTTTTGACCTCTTCATCCCAGTTTTTGAGATCGATCGGACGGATGCGAATGCGCTCGTTCCGGTGGCCAGATTTGACTATGCGCTGGATCAGCGGCGGGAACTCATGCTTCACTTCTAAATCGTAGGTGAAAAGGGATTTCTCATGCGCATAACCCGCCGCTTCAATCCACGCGCGATAATGCTCCGGGTGGTGGCCCATCATGATCATTGGCGGATGGTCCGCGCCCTTTACCAGCAGGCCCGGTTCTTCCCAGATCGACAAGGATATGGGCCCCAGCACGCGCGTCATTCGTTGTTTGCGCAACGCTTCTTCAGCATGGGCCAGCAGAGCCTGGGCTACCGCTTCATCCGCTGCATCGAAATATCCAAACATGCCAGTGCCAGGGCCAAAGCCCTGCTCCTCGGGCAGCTCAAGCGCGAGTTTATCGATATGGGCGGAGATGCGCCCGACCGCCTCACCGCCGCGATAGGCAATGAACAATTCGACATGTGCATGACCAAAGAACGGATTCTTGTCTGGATTGATGAGCTCCATCTGCTCTGATTTAAGCTGCGGTACGGAATGCGGCGTTTGCGCTGCAAATTTGCGCCCCAGATCAACAAAGGCGGAGCGGCCCTTCTTGTCGTTGACGGGAGTGATGATTATCTCGGCACTGCTCACATGAATTGTCCAAATCGTGGGGTTGAAGCGCCTGTGTGGGGCCAATTGCCCCTTTCAAGCAAGTCAGTCGATCACTCTTGCCAACAAGACTTGTTTGTCATGGGGCTGTATTATGCGGTAAGAGCAGGGCCGGAACACATGAAATGAACCTGCAATCTGACATCTCCCCTATACCCAAGGACGCCGCTAGCATGGCGGGCGGTTGGCACGCGCAAATAGCAGATGACAAGGATATGCTGCGCGCGGCGCGTGATCTGACTAAGGATTTGGCTGAGGCGCGTGGGCGCATCTTCTGGCCGGATATGCTGATCTCTGCCGGGCTTGGCTATGCCGGACTGGTCGGCGCGATGGCAGTCTCCAGCCTGCCACTAGCGCTGTTTTTTGGGCTGATTTCGGCGCTCGCATTTTACCGCGCGTTGATGTTTATTCACGAGCTGTCGCACATTCACCGCGATGCGCTGCCTGGCTTTCGGCTTGGGTGGAATTTGCTCGTCGGCGTGCCAATGCTCACCCCGTCTTTCATGTACGAAGGTGTGCACACGCTTCATCACAAACGCACGCAATATGGCACGATTGCCGACCCCGAGTATCTGCCGCTTGCGCTGATGAAGCCATGGAGCCTGCCTGCTTTTGTGCTCGTTGCCATGCTCCTGCCGATTGCGCTTATTGTGCGTTTTGCAGTGCTCGTTCCGCTTGGCTTGATTATACCGCCGCTGCGCACGCTCGTATGGCAGCGTTTTTCATCGCTGGCGATCAATCCTGAATTTCGCCGCGCTGCGCCCACCGACAAATTACGCGGGCGCGTGCTGTGGCAAGAAGCGCTCGGTTCGGTCTGGGCGATTGCGCTTGTGGCGAGTACGCAAGTGTTCGGTTGGCGGCCGCTGCTGATCGCGATGGCGATTCTGTCGCTCACTGCGGTTCTCAACCAGCTACGCACACTCGTCGCGCACCTCTGGGAAAATGAAGGCGAGGCGATGACTGTTACCGCGCAATTCCTCGACAGTGTGAATGTCCCTCCCCCAGGTTTCATTGCAGAGATTTGGGCGCCAGTTGGTCTGCGCTATCACGCGCTGCATCATTTGATGCCGTCCATTCCCTATCACTCACTGCCCGAAGCACACCGACGGTTGAATGCAGAACTGGGCGGGGAATCGACTTATCAAGGCGCTAATCATCCCGGAATGTTGCCACTGGTCGCGCGGATCGCGCGCAGCACGATGGGCGGCGGCGCCAGGCGCTGAACTAACTCAAAAAGCAGATCATGCGCAGCGCCGGTCTGCGGGCAGCTCGCTTTCCTGCTCGCTCGTCAGCACCTGTTCGAGGCGCGGGTAAGTTTCAATATTGGCAATTTCTGAGAAGCCGAGCTGGCTGTAAAAGGGGGCGTTCCACGGCACATCGCGAAATGTCGTCAAAGTGAGTGCAGAGAATCCTGAGTTGCGCGCGTCGATCTGACACGCCCGGATCAGGGCAGCGCCAATCCCCTGCCGCTGATGCTCCGGTGCAACGTCCATCTCCCAGATATGGAGCTCTCGAGAGAAGGGTTGGCTCGCCAGGAAACCAATCACTTTGTCGTCTATCTGGGCGACCAGACAGTGGCCCTTCGATATGAATTTCGTCAGTTGATCGACGGTGCACAGATCCTCGGGATCCATGTCTTTAAGGCCGGCAATATCTGCAAAGAGGCGAGCCGCGGCTGCTTCGATTGCGGGTATATGCTCCGCGTCCTCTGGCCGCGCAAGGCGGATATTCCAATCGGTCAATTCGCGCTCATTCTTCGGTACGGATGAGCACGGTTTCGCCAATCAGGAAGAACAGCAGAAAGGGTGCCCAAGCCGCAAGGAAAGGTGGATATCCGCCAAAACTGCCCATGGCGAGCGCGGCGTTATCGACCACGAAATAAGCAAAGCCCAGCGCCATGCCGATGATTGCGCGCACGAACAGCTGGCCTGAACGGGCAAGGCCGAAGGCCGCGATGGCGCCGAGGAGCGGCATCAATATCGCAGACAGAGGCCCAGCCAGTTTGTGCCACCACTTTGCCCGCATTTCTGCGGTACGCCGGCCAATTTCTTCGTATTTTTGGATCCAGCCATAGAGGCTGAAAAAGTCGAGCGCATCGGGATCAACCTTCGTCAGATTGACTTGGTCTGGAGCGAGGTTTTCGCCTACCACTAGCTCATCAAGCACTTTCGTGCCCGCGCTTTGCACTTCGAAACGGCGCGGCGTCTCCAGCTTCCATCCCGGATCAGCATAGCTTGCACGCGGGGCTCTAATTTGCTCCACAATCATGCCCTCGGCGCTTCTTTGATACCAGGTGACATTGGTCAGGATCAGATCTTCTCCGTCGCCGGACAATGCGCCTGCCGTCAGGACATTAAGGCCATCGGTCACAAAGATATTAGCCGCCGCGCCAGATTCCGGAGGGATGAGTCCATATTCGGTTGCTTCCCACGCCTTCAGCGTTGCAGTCGCTCTGGTGACAACCCGCTCGTTAAAGGCAAAGCTTAGCACCGCCACTGCCGTGGCTGTAAGCACCAAGGGTGCGAGCACTTGATGCGCAGAGAGGCCAGCGGCCTTCATTGCCACCACTTCGCTGTTTTGGTTGAGTGCGACCAGTGTGATGAGCGTTGCGAGCAAGACCGAGTATGGCAGAAAACGCGCCATAAGCTGCGGGATACGCAGGCTGGCATAGGTCCAAAGCTCGCCCTGCCCATTGCCTTCAACAGCAAGGATTTCACCGCTGGTGGAAAGCAGATCAAGCATCATCAGCACAAGCACAAGCATCACCAGAACCGCAAAAATGCGAGTGATGAACATCTTCGCGAGATAGATTGTCAGCGTCCGCGAGGGAAAGAAATCAAGCTGCATGGGTCTGGTCTATCGCCTATTCCGCTGGCGATGCAACCATGTCTGCACGCGATTTGCGCGTACGGCGGAACAGACGGGTCACCGCTTTGGAAGCCTTCGCAAACCAAACTTCCAGCGCGCCAATTGCTTGACCGCCTGGCACAAAGGCAACGCGGTAATACATCCACAAGATCAGCGCAGCAAAGAGAACAAATGGCCCCCATAACGCGATGAATGGATCGACCCGGCCCAGTGCGGCGACATCTTCGCCATATTGATTGACCTTGTGATAGGAGACCACCAATACAATAGAGACGAAGACACCCAAGGCGCTGGTCGATCGTTTGGGCGGTATCGCCAGCGCCACCGCGAGCAGCGGCATCAGCGCCATCATCACCACCTCAACCAGTCGGAAATTGAAGCTGGCTTGGCTCGCGTCGCGTTTTGCTTCGGTCTCGTCCGCGTTCCAACCGATACTCAGCAATTCGGGCAGGATATATTCGCGCTCCGCATCACCGCGGCCGCGAAATTCCTCAATTGCGGGCAGATCTATAGGTAGGTCATGGCGGGTGAAGGTGAGCACACGCGGCGTCTGGCTGCCCGTGTCCTGAACAATCGTGCCCTCATTCAGGCGCAGGATGATGGTGTCGGGGCTATCTTTGGTGGCGAGGAACGAACCCTCGCGTGCCGAGATGGAGAGCACTTGCCCCTTGGAATTGGCCACGCGAGCAAAAATGCCTTTCAGATCGCGGCCCTCATTCTCGCTTTCATCAATGCGCAGCGCCATCCGATCCGCCAGCGTGGTGAACTCACCAACCTTAATCGAAGCGCCCAGCGCACCTGAACGCAGGTCATATTCCAGCTGCTCGTAATAATACCGGCTGATCGGTTGGATATAGAAGACCAGAGCGATATTCACCGCCATCAGCACAGCGGTAATGATGTAAGGCACGCGCAGCATCCGCCCATAGCCGAGGCCTACCGCGCGGAAGACATCGAGCTCGCTTGAGGTGGCAAGCTTACGGAAGGCCAGCAGAATGCCGAGGAGCAATCCGAGCGGGATGGCGAGGCTCGCATATTCGGGGATTAGCGCGCCAAGCATTTTGAAAACGACGCCAATGGGCCCGCCTTCCACCGCCACAAAATCGAACAGTCGTAGCATCTTGTCGAGCAGTAGCAGAGACGCGGCCAGTGCGAACACGCCCAGCATTGGCAAGACTACAAGCTTGAAAATGTAGCGATCAATGCTGGGGATGAAATTGAACACGCTGTGCGGGGCCTGTGCTGCGAAATTGCTTTGACGAGACCGCCCTAGCGGGAAAATCTGTATCGGTCATGTATTTCCCGCCGTATGGCGAATGGGAGGCCGCAAAGCGCCCACCTCAGTGCTTTACCAGAACCGGCTGCCAGGGATCCCTTTGAACGGGCCGACCTCGCGGCTGGTGATCCATCCGCCGTAGAAATCGCCAGGTTGCGGCGTCACTTGCTCGCCGTCGACCAGGACTTCATCAAACGGCTCGCAATAGAACGCTAGATAGCCCGCCACGGGATGAAAGCTGCTCGTGGGGTTGGTATATGACCATGCGGCAGCCTGAATCTGATCGCCGCCAACTGTCACATCAAAGTAGCTTGCCTGACCTTTCCATTCGCACAGTGAGCGGCGCGGGTTGGATGAAAAGTGCTTCATCGCGATGTCCGCTGGCGGGATGTAGTATGTCGGCGGGTGGCTCGTCTCCAGCGTGCGATAGGCGGCCTTAGTGTTTGCGAGTACCACACCCTTATGCCGGATGACGATGTGGCGCGTCGTTGGCTCTGCAATGGCGGGCCGAGGGTAGTTCCACACGCTTTCTTGTCCCTCGCCAACTGGGTCTGGCTGAGGGCGCGGGAGGACGCTCACGCGATCCGGGCCTTTACGCTTTTTCCGCTCATGCCTTTTCGAGCGTGCATTGCAGCGGGTGCTGGTTCTGCTTGGCAAAGTCCATCACTTGATTGACCTTGGTTTCGGCCACTTCATATGGAAAGATACCGCAAACGCCGACGCCCTTCTGGTGGACGTGGAGCATGACCCGCGTCGCCTCTTCCAAATCCATTTTGAAAAAGCGCTTCAGCACCATCACAACGAATTCCATTGGTGTGTAATCGTCATTGAGCAGCAGCACTTTATACTGGCTCGGCTTTTTGGGCTTGGCCATGGTTTTGGTGGCTACACCGATTTCGCCCTCGGTATCGCCGCCATCATCATTGGAATCGTCGCCAGCGCCGTCATTACCCGCACTACCGTAATCATCTGAGGAGATAATCAATGGCAGTTCGTCTGGTGTCAGCGAGAGCGAGTGTCTTTGTGAAGATACAGTCAGCTTGGTCATTGTGTCCTGTAATATCGTATGGCTTTGGCGCTTCGCAAGCCAAACGTGACGTCTTGATGTATCTTTTAGGGTAAATAGGCCGTTTTTTTGGCGGCCACTCACATCAGAGGCAGCCGCAAAGAAAACGGGCCGAACAGCGTATACGCCATTCGACCCGCTTCTTTCTTGTCTCGAGGCTTGGGAGAGAGGAGAAAGGCCCCGGGACAGTAAACTAAAATGAACTTATGCAGCCTTTGAGAATTTCTCAGCAGCAACACTTGCGCGGCTTGAGATCGGTGCAAAAACTTCGCCTGCGAGCTTCATCATTGCTTCAGCGTTCTTCGAAGTCTGAGCAATTGCTGTGTCGAAGTTGCGGCGAGCGATTTCGCCTTGCAGCTGGAACAGCTCGGTAGGTGACTTAACAGCAGCAACCTTCTTCACGTCCGCAGTGACGGTTTCAGCAGCAGCTTTGCCGTCTTCGATTGCAGCGCGGCCCATGTCCTGAACGCCAGCAGCGAGGATCTTGCCTGATTCGACGAGTGCTTCAACGTTGCCCTTGTTGAACTCAGTTACGTCAGAAGCGATTTCGCCGGTCTTCTCAAAAGCGGCTTTCGCGCGGCTCTGTACGTCGGCAGAAACTTCTTTGACGGTCTTGGTGATGTCGTTGGTGTTCGCTTTGGCCATGATGGTGTCCTTCAGCTTGTTGATTGTGTCAGTGTTCGAAGCGATCGCTTTCTTCGCGGCCTTCTTCGGTGCAGCCTTTTTGGCAGCGGTCTTCTTGGAAACGGTTTTTGCCGGCGCCTTTTTCGCAGCAACCTTGCGGGTCACGGCTTTCTTGGCCGGAGCTTTCTTCGCAGCAGTCTTTTTTGAAACGACCTTCTTCGCGGCAGGCTTCTTCTTTGCCACTTTTTTCGCGGCAGCCTTCTTGGCTGGCGCTGCTTTGGCAGGAGCTGTTTCAGCGGTCTTCGCGCTTACTTGCGGCTTCGCAGCTTCGGCGGCTTGTTTTTCAGCGGCTTCAGCGAATGCTTTCTCAGCAGCTGCATCAATTTTGCTGGGCGTAGTAGCCATGGTAAACCTCATTTATGTTGCGATGCACAAAATACGCATTGCAACTGCGAAGTCAAGCATTTTTTGTGCAGTGCACAAAAATCGGCAAAATTATTTATATTCAGAGTGTTAGCGGGTCATCACATAGCGACCCGGTGCATCCTCGATCACTTTATCACCCTTGCTACCAGGCTTTCTTTTGCCTTTTGGAGCGATTTGTTTGGGGTCCTGCTCATTCAACCAGGCTAGCCAATCTGGCCACCAGCTTCCGGGATGTTCAGTGGCGCCTGCGACGAACTCATCAAGTGATTTCACCCCATTCTCGATAGCGCCCTCATTGATCCAATATTGGTATTTGCCCGAGCTTGGTGGGTTCACAACGCCAGCAATATGGCCCGAGCCCGCCAGCAAAAACCGGATTGGTCCTTTGAAGTGCTCCGTTATCTTCCATACGCTTTGCGCTGGAGCGATGTGGTCCTCGCGTCCGGCCTGAACATATGTGGGCACATCAACGATCCCGACATCAATCGGGGTATTGTCAACCGAGAGACTATCCGCCTGCACTAGTCGATTGTCGCGATACAGATCGCGCAGATAATCCTGATGCCATTTGGCTGGCAGATTGGTGACGTCGCCGTTCCAATGCAGCAGGTCGAAAGCCGGATAATCCTCGCCCAACATGTAATTGTTGACGACATAGTTCCAGATCAGATCTTTACTGCGCAGCATGTTGAAGGCCGCCGCCATATAGCGCCCATCAAGATATCCATCGCTTGAGAGCGCTTTGATCGTGGCTAATTGCTGATCATCAATGAAATTGAGCAGCTCGCCCGCTTTTTTGAAGTCGATCTGTGCAGTGAAGAAGGTTGCGCTTTTGACCTTATCATCCTCGCCGCGCCGTTTCAGCAGCGAAAGCGTTGCCGCCAGAGTGGTGCCTGCCACGCAATATCCGATTGCGTGGACACTTGGCACTTTCAGCCGCTCGCGAATGTGATCAATCGCCTCGATCTGGCCGCGAACATAATCGTCCCAGATGACATCTTTCATGCTGCTATCTGCGGATCTCCAGCTGACCATGAAGACTGTAATGCCTTGGTCAACAGCCCATTTGACGAAGCTCTTCTTGGCATTGAGGTCGAGAATGTAGAAGCGGTTGATCCACGGCGGGAAGATCACCAGCGGCGTTTCCATCACTTTGTCTGTGGTCGGACTGTATTGGATCAGCTGAAATAGATCGGTCTCATGAACTACCTTGCCCGGTGTGGTCGCGATATTCTCGCCGAGCTTGAACGCACTCCTGTCGGTATGAGTGAGCTGACCTTCTTTGAGATCGGCGAGCAAATGCTCCATGCCTTTGACGAGATTCTCGCCGCGGCTTTCCAGTGTGCGCTGGAGCACGACCGGGTTAGCCGCCGCGAAATTCGCCGGGCTGGCTGCTTCGGTGATTGTCTTGGTGAGGAAGCGTAGTTGATCTTTCTGAGGCTTGGAGAGGCCCGTCATCTCATCGGCCAGCTGATCGAGCCGCTGCGACAGGAATAGATATGTCTGGTGTACGAGCGCAGCGACAGGGTGAGCGCTCCATTTGGGGTCCGCAAAGCGGCGATCCCTAAGCGGCAGCGCGATGCCCTGCTCGTCTTCACTCTTCGCTTCCGCGCTGCCCGGCACCATGCCGAATTGGCCAAGCACATCCTTCCACAGGTTGAGGCCGTCTTCCAAAAGCTGCTTTTGCCAGGCCGGATTGGCCCAAGGCATTTGCTGGAACCAAGTCTCGCTCATTTCCTGCCAGTCTTGCGGCTGGAGCATAGGCGAGGGCATCTTGCCCGGCTGGGCAAGCTTTTGACCAGCCTTGCCTGCCTGCTCCATCTGGAACTGCATCCACATGCCTTGGAGCTGAGTCGCAACCTTGGCCCAATGCTGCATATCTTCCGGGCTCAGACTGGGGAGCGGCGGGTTTGAACCCTGCGCAGCGGCACCTGCAAATGGCGCAAACATCGTCTCTGCCAGCTTGCCCGGCCCGCTCATCAGAGCCGACATAAGATCGGCATTTTCCGGCATATCTTTATCGTTTTTGCTCATCATGGCTCCTGTCGGCGGCAAAGCAAGTGTTCACGCTGTCCTAGATAATACAGACGATTGCGTGTGCCAGCCGATTGCGCATGGCATATGAATACGTCATCTAGGATACAAGCAACAACAAGTTTGTGGAGCGAAGCTAAGTGCCCGAGACATTCTATCGTATGAAACGCCTGCCGCCATATGTGATCGCAGAGGTCAATGCGATGCGGCACGCGGCTCGGCGCGATGGGCGCGATATTATTGATCTCGGCATGGGTAATCCTGATCAGCCGCCGCCCCAGCATGTTATCGACAAGCTGTGCGAGGTGGCCGCCAAGCCGACCGCGCATGGTTATTCGCAGTCCAAGGGCATTCCTGGTCTGCGCCGCGCACAAGCGAGTTATTATGCCAATCGTTTCGGTGTGGAGCTGGACCCCGATAGCGAAGTTGTGGTCACCATGGGCTCTAAAGAAGGGCTGGCGAGCATGGCCACGGCGGTTACTGCGCCGGGGGATGTGATCCTCGCGCCAAGCCCGTCTTATCCTATTCACACATTCGGCTTTATCATTGCAGGCGCAACGATCCGCTCTGTGCCGACAACACCTGATGCGCGCTATTGGCAGGCTCTCGAGAACGCGATGTCGTTCACCGTGCCGCGCCCAACCATGCTGGTGCTGAATTATCCATCCAACCCAACCGCCGAGGTGGTGGATGCTGAATTTTACCAGCGCATTGTCGATTGGGCCAAAGAGAACAAAGTCTGGCTCTTGTCAGACCTTGCCTATTCAGAGCTCTATTTTGACGGCAAACCAACTCCGTCAATCATGCAGGCCAAGGGCGCAAAAGACGTGGCGGTTGAATTTACCTCTATGTCGAAAACCTATTCCATGGCCGGGTGGCGGATGGGTTTTGCAGTGGGCAATAGGGAGCTGATCTCGGCTTTGACGCGGGTTAAGTCATACCTCGACTATGGCGCGTTTACGCCAATCCAGGCGGCGGCTTGTGCCGCGCTCAATGGCCCGCAGGATGTGGTGGAGGAAAACCGCCAGCGCTATCAGAAACGCCGCGATGTAATGGTTGAGGCATTTGGCCGCGCCGGATGGGATATCCCGCCGCCGCCAGCATCGATGTTTGCCTGGGCGCCTTTGCCAGAGGCATTTAAAGAGATGGGCAGTCTGGAATTTTCCAAGCAATTGCTCGAAAAGGCCGAGGTCGCTGTGGCACCGGGGGTTGGCTATGGCGAAGAGGGTGAGGGCTTCGTTCGAATTGCTATGGTCGAGAATGAACAAAGGCTGCGTCAGGCAGCGCGTAATGTAAAACGCTTTTTGGACGCGAGGTGAGTCCGGACCTTGCCCGCCAGCGCGAAATACCAAGGCAAGCACGCGCGTGCGATGGCGAATAAAATGCGTCTGGGGAGCAAATAGGGGTTGTTGTGAGTTGTCTATTGTAACGCATCGATGGAGCGTGACGGTTTGACACCGCAATTTTTCTGGATTTCCCGCGATCATGCACCCCCGGGCAGATGGGATTTAGGTTTGCTTGGCTGGACGATGCATCACGCGCCGCGCGCTGACGAGCTCGCCAGAGGCGGCCCCACTGACAGGATCCCGCGTCTTATAGATTGCCGGGCGACATCATGCAGCACAGATTGGCAATCGCTCGAAAGTCCGGAGATTTGCGCTGCCATCGGGGTGGATTCGCCTGAGGAACGTGCTGCGATGATGGCTGCCAGTCTCGGCGAGGCCATGCCCACCAACACCGCCGTGGTTGAAGTGAGGGCACGTCTTAATCGGATGATGAACGCGGTCAGCGCTCTGCCGCGCTTGCGCATGGCAGGTCCGGTCGAGCTTGACTTGTTTCACCGCGATGGGCGCACAGATGGCAGGTGGCTTGGCCTTCATCCGCGCGAGTTTGAATTGCTGTGGCATTTGTCTGAATCGCCCCATACGCGCGTTTCACGCGAGGAGTTGCTGCGCAAAGTCTGGCGGCTCGACCATGTGCCAGAAACGAACTCGGTTGAAGTGCATGTCTCACGATTGCGGGCCAAACTGGCGGTTTCCAAGGTCGCTTGGCTGGTGGAGACCGATCCAGATGGTGGATACCGACTGGGCGGGCCACCTGATGAAGGCGTGTTTCCTTTTTTTGGCCAAGCCATGGAGTCGCCGCCCATCCAAGAATCTCTGGACACCGGAGCGCCGAGCAGCGACTGTGAAAGTGAAGAGAAATAAGCGAGCAAAGAGGTGTCTATGCCAAATCCAGACCGGGTTTCGATTGAACTTGCAGACAATGGCGTGGCGCATGTCCGCCTGACCCGCGCGGACAAAATGAACGCGCTCGATCCGGCGATGTTTGATGCGATCATCGAGGCAGGTGAGGAATTGCAGCATATGAAGGGGGTGCGCGCCGTTGTCTTGTCAGGCGATGGGCGGTCCTTCTGTGCCGGGCTCGATATTACCAGCTTGGGAGCGGAAGGCGGCGGCAATGGCTCGCTGGTTGATCGCACTTTTGGCAACTCTAACAAGTTTCAAGAAGTCGCCATGACATGGCGAAAGTGCCCCGTCCCAGTAATCGCGGCGGTGCAGGGTGTCTGCTTTGGCGGCGGACTGCAAATTGCGAGCGGCGCTGACATTCGTATTGTTACGCCGGATGCGCGGATGGCGATCATGGAAATGAAATGGGGGCTAGTGCCTGACATGGGCGGCTATGCCTTGTGGCGGGGTCTCGTGCGGGATGATATCCTGCGCGAGCTGATTTACACCAATCGCGAATTCTCAGGCGAGGAAGCACATCAGTTCGGTCTTGCGACCCATATCGATGCTGATCCATTGTCCAAGGCCATGGAATTGGCTGAGGTGATCGCGAACCGCAATCCAGAGGCGATGCGCGGGGCCAAGCGCTTGATGGACGTGATGTTTGATGAGGGCACAGACGCTATTTTGATGGCGGAAAGCGTCGAGCAAGAGAAAGTCATGCGGCGACCCAATCAGGTCGAAGCGGTTATGGCTGGCATGCAGAAGCGTGCGGCCAATTTCGTCGACGTTTAAGTTTGTAGTCTAGAAGCCGAGCGGGTGGCTCGGCCATTTTAGTGAGAATTACCCAAACACCGCCACGCTCTGCAAACCTTCCACCACTTGCTGCCCATCGGTATTCCAGAGCCGCAAGCGCTCGCTTGAATAGCCTTGATCGGCATGTTGGCTGGCGTTTTGTGTCAGCCACCAGCCATCCTGCGTGCGCGGGTTTGGGTCTAGGACATTGAAGGACCAATTGATCGAGCTGATCGGTCCTTGACGTTGCATCGCCCGCATCGCGCCAGGCGGCAAAACATCGCCCAGTAGAATCAGCTCACTTATAGGATCAAGCCCAGTGGGTTGCTGCAACCTAGCCCAGCGCCGCACGACTGGATCGCCTGGGCCGCGGGTCTCTTGGGCGCGCTTGATCTCAAAATTGGTCTTGAGGAAAGTCGGCGCTTTGTGCGTATTGAGCGTCTCTGTCTCGTCTGGGCTCCCAGGCCATTCTTCCACCGGTGCCGCCGCATGGACAGCATTGGGCTCGCGCTGTGTCCCGAAAATGAAGAAGGCGGTTGTCGCGCACTTTCCCTCGCACCAAATCTCGCTGCGGACGTGAGCGACATTGCGGCCCTGACGGACAATTTCGCGCCGGACTTCAATATCGGGTCCGGTAGGCGCGACAAAGGCGATTTGCGCAGCGCGTAGTGGCGGCAAATCAGGAAAGGCACGCACTGCCGTAGTATAGGCGAGCAGCGCCGATGCGCCGCCATAAAGCGTGCGGCCCTGCAGCCAGTCGCCATGGGTTGGCAGATGCGCCGGGCCCTCTTGCGGGCCGATCGGATCGATCAATTGAGCAATAGACATTGGGCCGTCATACCGCGCTTATGGGCCTCGTCCAGATTGACGTTAAGGAAGGTGAGGTGAAAGGTGCGCTATTGCGATTGCCATCCGCGATGAGGTTCGCTAGGGCGCCGCATCTTGCATGCACTCGTTCGCATGTGAGCATTCGGCCCGATGGCGGAGTGGTGACGCAGCGGATTGCAAATCCGTGTACGCCGGTTCGATTCCGGCTCGGGCCTCCACATTTCAGGCGCTTGGCGCAATCTTAAGCCTATCCCACGATGGGACGGCTGACCCAAGTGCCGCTTTAGCTCAGGTGGTAGAGCACATCATTCGTAATGATGGGGTCAGAGGTTCGAGTCCTCTAAGCGGCACCATGGAGTCATAAGAACTCGCACTGGCACCACTTCGTGGCTCTTTTCTGCTTATTTATATCGATATATCAGTGGTTTGGAGTAGCTATATCACAGCTCTTTGCTAACAGAGACCGTTCTGGCGTTTCCGAACTGGCGCAATCTGGCCGGTTATCTCTAAGGGCCCTATTGGCGGCACCAGTTGCACTTGAGTTTTGAGGGGTTTTCTCAGCTAAAGCCGAGGAAAGTGCGCTGCTCTGCCCAGTCGAGCGGCAGCGCTGATGCGCGCAACAACCTGCGACCTGTCAGACCAACTGGATGCCGCCCTTTAACAATTGCAGTCGTTATGTCCGGCGCGAGCCAGCTGATTCTGAGGAGCTGCCAAAGATGGCGTTTGCTGTAACTTGCCACTGTCGGTTCATCTGAGCCAGCAAGTACCATCCGCTGAGCGGCATGCGCTTGAGCTATCAGTTTGAGCAGCACGGGATCAGATGTAGCCTGATCGGTATGCTCGCTTGGCGGCAGTTGAAGTTTCTTCTCTGCGCCGCGCCAGATAAGCCTGGCTGGAAGGACGCTGCTAAGCGATCCATCTTCTGTGCTCAGGACAAGCTTCTCTGCCTGCAATTGGAACGTGAGTTCATGCTGGAGCAGCACCGCCCTTTGCTCTGTTGTCGGCATCTGCTCGATGTTGGCTGCTAGTTCTTGCCGCAAGGCGATCGCTTCAGCGCTGTCACTACTGTTCCTTAGAAGCCATTCTGCCGTGAGGCGTATGCCGGCTCTCTCCAGATCGCCAGCCGGAACGCTCCAAGGCTGACCACGTTTCTCATCCGTGCCAAAGCGGGTTACATAGTAGCGATAGCGCTTGGAGTTCTTCGCAGTGTGTCTCGGCGTCATAGGGCGTCCATCTGGATCGAGGAGTATTCCTGCAAGAAGGCTTGGGTTTTTCGCCTTTCTGCCAAGTCGCTGGTCGCGGCCGTTCTCTTTCAGGATCGTCTGCACTTGCTCAAACTGCTCTTGCGAGATGATCGCTTTATGCTGACCGGGATATACCTCTCCCTTATGTCTCACTCGGCCTGTGTAGATCGGGTTCTGAAGGATCGAGGCTAACATACCCCTCGCGAACGGTTTGCCGCCAACCTGCCGGTCATCTTTGTAAGTGCGCTTCTTGGTGAGTATCCCCCTACCATTGAGCTTATCGACCACGCATTGAACCGAGCAAACGTCGCAATAGCTGTCAAAGATAAGATGGATCGTCTCAGCTTCTTCAGGTTCAATGACCAGCGTGCGATCTTTAAGGCTATAACCCAGCGGGACCGGCCCGCCCATCCACATGCCCTTCTTCTTGGAGGCTGCGATCTTGTCGCGGATCCGTTCGCTGGTGACCTCGCGTTCAAACTGCGCAAAGCTCAGCAGAACATTCAGTGTCAGCCTTCCCATTGAGTTAGTCGTATTGAACGCCTGGGTGACGCTCACAAAGGAAGTTTCACGCTCATCCAGGATCTCAACGATCTTGGCGAAGTCTGCCAGGCTGCGAGTGAGGCGATCGACCTTGTAGACAACGATGATATCGACCTTGCCTGCTTCAATGTCGGCGAGCAGCTGGGTAAGGGCGGGGCGCTCCATAGTGCCGCCCGACCAACCGCCATCATCATAGCGCTCGCCCACCTCGGCCCAGCCCCCTGCTGCCTGGCTCAAAATATAGGCGCTGCAAGCCTCTCGTTGAGCATCAAGGCTGTTAAAGTCCTGATCCAACCCCTCCTCGGTGGACTTGCGCGTGTAGATCGCGCAGCGTTTCGCCTCAGCCATCGGTAAGAGCCTTCTTGGAGGTAGCTCGTCGCAGCCCAAAGAAGCGTGGACCGGACCAATGCGCTCCAGTTATGGCCCGCGCTATTTGCGACAGGCTGGTATAGCGGCGCCCGTCATGCTCGAAGCCATCATCCAAGACGAGCACGTGATAGGTCTTTCCTTGCCATTCGCGCACCAGCCGCGTGCCGACCTTGATGGCGAGATGTCGATCCAGTGTAACTGAGCCAGTCTTTTCAAGAAGCTTGGCGGCTTTGCCTATTGCCTTTGCTGTAGAACTGGGCAGCCCGCCATGAGCCCGTGACTGGATCTTCCAGGCTAGACCCCTCCGCAACAGCGCCGGGCCGATCGGCGGTGCTAGGCTTCGGAAATGCTCGCGCCACGCAGCGCGCAGCTCCGCGGGCGGCATCGTTGCAAGTTCGTCGACGGTCAGGCCAATCATGAGTGTGCCTTGGATGTGATTTTGTATGTAATACTCCCGTCAGGTCGCACTTCTTTTACGAGCACCGAGCCTTGCTTTCTGACGCCGCTCAAGAAGGCTCGGCAGCTATGTGGCTTCCAGCCAGTCGCTCGCTGGATTTCGGTCAGAGTTGCGCCCTTCGCTCGGTTAAGCATGCGAGCGATCATCGCGGATTTGGTTCTGCGCTTGGTCTTCTTGATTGTCGTCATCTTGGGTCTCCAGTGAAGCGCCAGGAAATCCAGCGCTGTACTGACCCAAGCCGCCGAGCCCATCAGCTCAAGCGGCGACAATGTCCTTAGCAGCAATGCTCACATCTTCGCACTAGTCCAGTCTGAATGACAGAAATGCGCCCCAATCCAAGACGTTGCCATTCGAGATCTTAGCGCCCGAAAGCAGACATTCTCCCAGGCCATTCCGGCCAAGGAGAATAGCAATGACGTACTCACACTTCGATCCCGCTGCGCAGAACAGGGTACCTTGGAACTTTGGAGCGAAGATTGGCCCCAAGCGTCCATTCAATCAAAAGCAGATCTGGGCGATCCGATTCTTCCTTGATCGCGAGGAGCGCATTCGAGATCGCGCGCTGTTTGACCTGGCAATTGATAGCAAGCTGCGAGGTTGTGATCTCGTCGAGTTGAAGATCGGCGATCTGGTTAGTGGTCCCAAAATTAGAACGCGAGCGACTATTACGCAGCGCAAGACCGGACGACCTGTCCAGTTCGAGATTGCGGCAGACGCGCGTTCAAGTCTTTTCGCCTGGCTGGAGCTCAGAGGTGGTGACGTCGAGGACTTTGTTTTTCCGAGCCGAGTTGATCCCGCTCGCCACTTGAGCACGCGACAATACGCTCGGCTTTTTGATGAGTGGGTTGCGGCCATCGGCCTGCGACCAGAGGAGTTCGGCACCCACTCGCTGCGCCGAACCAAAGCCTCGATCATCTACAAAGCCACAGGGAACATCCGGGCAATCCAGATCTTGCTTGGTCATTCCAAGATTGAGATGGCCCTTGGTGAGCGTCCGGCTGTCCTGTGTGCTTATGCCGAGCAGGCCGCGGGCATGTGGCAGAAAAAGCAGTGGCGCAGACGGGCACGAGAATAGCGCGAGCAGCCACCTGAGCGTTCACGCTCTCCATTTGTGCATTTAGATTATCTTCAGGGGAACCATCGATGCAAACCCGACGCAAGCTCCTCCTCTCCGCTGCTCTTCTTCCTCTCGGTCTGACCGCTACGCAGGCCGCAGCGCAGAGCACCGTACTTGATCCTGCGCCAATTAGGCAGCCATTAGATGAGAACGGGGTTGATCTAACTTCTGGCGAAATTGTTGTTCCAGGCTCATCGGTTGCGATTGGCGGTGAGAATGGGCTCCAGCATATGCGCTACCGGGTTGGTAATGGTTGGCGTCACAATTATCTGATGACGGTTGAACTGGCCGGCAACACTGCCACCGTTACGCTTGGCGGTTCAGCGCTGACCTTCACCAAGGTTGGCGGCGTTTGGCAGAATGATCAGGGCAGTAGTTCCACTCTCACCGAGACCTCCAGCACATTTATGTTTACTGGATCCGGCGGCACGCAGATTACCTTCAACCGGACCATCATGAACGGCGCAAGTTACTACCGCAGCGCAGCAGCAGTAGCGACCGACATCACTGCCCCTACCGGGCAGAAGACCACGCTTCACTATAAGACTGATACCTACTTCATCTCGCATCCCTTTGGGGGAAGCTACTCGGTCAATGTGATCAGGCTAGCATCGGTTACTAACAATGCCGGGTATCAGCTGAAGTTCCACTACGCGCAGAACGATCCCAATCAGAGCTCTAACGCTTGGTACCGGATAACCAAGGTCACCGCGCTAAATAATGCGACCGAGTATTGTGGTCCCATGGCTAACACTTGCAACTTTGCAAATACTTGGCCCAACCTGACCTATGCTGAGAGCACCTCGGGCAGTGACACACTTGAAACCGTGACCGATGTATTGGGCCGCCAAGCGCGCTACAGAACCAATAGTGCCGACCAACTGACCAGAGTAAAGCGCGCTGGAGAAACCATTGACGGCGTAGTGGTGAATTACGGCTCTGACTCGCGCGTCTCCTCGGTCACGCATCAGGGCAGCCAGACGCGTACCTATAGTTGGTCAGCATCGGGCAATCAGCTCACGGCAACCACCAATGATATGGAAGGCCGTCAGCGCACGACGGTGAGCAATACCTCGCTTGGCGTTATCCTGACCGACACCAATGGCCTCAATCAGACCATGCAATATCAGTATGATGGTGATGGCCGTCTAACCGATGCGATTATGCCAGAGGGCGATCGCACAGAATATAGCTATGATGCGCGCGGCAATACCACTGAGGTACGGCGCAAGGCAAAGCCTGGGTCAGGCCTTGCCGATATTGTCACTAGCGCAAACTATGCGGTGACCTGCTCCAACCCGATTACCTGTAATCTACCCACCAGCACGACCGATGCGCGCGGCAAGGTGACCAATTACACCTGGCACTCAACGTATGGCGTGCTGACCGACGTTCAACTACCAGCTGATAGCAGCGGCATCAGATCGCGGAGGCGGTTTGGCTACGGCAACCTTTGGGCGAAGGCGAAGAATGCCTCAGGTACATTGGTGCAATTTGCAGATCCGATCCTGAAGCTGACGTCCACCAGGGCGTGTCGGACGGCCAATATTTGCACAGGCTCTGCTAATGAGAGCCTGACGATATATACCTACGACAACAACGCGGCACCCAATCTGGATCTAAGAAGGGTGAACCACCGGGCCGGCAATGGAACGCTGAATAGTTTTACGGACTTTACCTATGATAAGCTGGGCAACGTCCTGACAGTTGATGGTCCGATCTCTGGAACTACCGATACAACCACCTTCGTCTACGATGATGCTGGTCAGCGCATTGGCACGATCAGCGCTGATCCCGATGGCTCAGGCTCGCTGCCACGCCTCGCAAGCCGCACGACCTATAATGCTGATGGCCAGGTGACCAAGACCGAAAGCGGCACGGTGACGGGCACATCGACAGCTGCATGGAATGCCTTTGCACCCTATCAGGAATATCGCACCAGCTATGATGCCTTTGGAAGGGCCAAGACGTCGTCACAGGTCTTGCCCGGCACGAGCACGCAGTACTCAATCACACAGTATAGCTATGATGATGCTGGTTGCCTCGAATGCACGGCTGTCCGCATGAATGCGCCGTCTACAGCCACGACTCTGCCCGTCAGCGCCTGCACGCCGATGACCGCAGGCAGCTTTGGCGAGGATCGTATATCACGAACCTACTATGATGCTGCCGACCGTGTGACCGAAGTCTGGTCGGGTGTTGGCACATCGCTCGCACAGCGCACGGGCAAGAGCACTTACAGAGCCAACGGCACCCTCGCTACCTTGCTCGATGCGGGCGGCAAGAAGACCACCTATTATGTTGATGGCTTCGACCGGGTCAACGCTATCCGCTATCCGCACAAGACCAGCATCGGCCAATCCAATGCTAGCGATCAAGAAACCGTCACTTACGATGCGGCGGGCAATATCCTCACCCACCGTACGCGCCGGGGTGAGACGATCAGCTACACCTATGACAATCTAAACCGTGTCACGTACAAAACGGTGCCATCACGCAGCGGGCTATCATCCACGCATACACGCGATGTGGCCTATCGCTATGATCAGCTAGGCAATCTGACGCTCGCGCGCTTCAATGGCACTGGCGGCGTTGGTGTCACAAATGCCTATGATGGGCGCGGCCGACTGAATTGGACCCTTGATACGACGAGCGGAACGAGCCGCTAGGTTAGTTCTGCGTATGACGCCGCCAGCCGCAGGATCTCAATCAAGCATCCAGACAATCAGCTCTTCACCTATGGCTATGACAACACCAATCGGTTGATCACTATACAGCGCGATAGCGCTTATCTGCTTCGGTCGACCGTCTATAGCACTGCGGCAGGCGGAGGCCGCGTTCCATCATATTATCACGGCTCAAACACGTTCCGATCAGAATGGCGAACCGATGCAGCAGGCCGAGTGGACCGTCACGACATCACAAAATATGGGACGTCCACCGATTTGATCCATTCCTGGACGTTTAATCCTGCCAATGAGATCAGAAATGAGACCAAGAACAATCAGGCTCATGTCTGGGATGGTCATCCATCGAGCACCATTGAGAAGACCTACACCGATAACGGCCTCAACCAATACACCAATCTCAGCGGGGCCAACCTCACTTATGACGCCAATGGCAATCTGACCTCGGACGGGACCAGTACTTACATTTATGACGTCGAAAATCGTTTGGTCGGTGTCGTTGAGGGAGGAATCTACGCAACTAATCTCTTCTACGATCCTCTGGGGCGGCTCTATCGGGTTACCTCCAACAAGCCGGGATCTGGTACATACTACTTCACTTATGACGGCAATGATCTGATTGCGGAGTACAACTCTAGCGGCACGCTTACCAAGCGCCATGTCCACGGCCTCTCCGCTGGCGATGATCCGGTTGCGACTTACGCTGGTAGCTCGGTCGCGTATTCCAATGCGCGCATCTTCCATCGTGACCGGCTTGGCTCGGTGGTGATGAGTGTCGACATGAATGGCAACAATGTGGAAATCCATGGCTATGACGAGTACGGCGTCCACGGCACCAACTCGCCCGACCGCTTTGGCTACACCGGCCAAGTCTATATCCCTGAAATCGGCCTCTACTATTACAAGGCCCGCATGTACTCGCCATCCCTGGGCCGCTTTATGCAAACCGACCCCATCGGCTACGCCGATGGGCCCAACGTGTATGCGTACGTGGGCAACAATCCGACGAATGCGGTCGACCCGACTGGGTTGTGTGCGATATACTATTATTCTGGGCCGCCAGAGGAACCTTTGGCAAAGCTCGTTGATACAGACTACAGTGGTTGTGGCAGTGGCGCAGGCACTCTTGGTGGCGGCGGAGGCAGCTTCGGCGGTGGCGGTAGTGGTCCATTAGGCAGTGGTAGCGGTGGCAATGGCGCTGGGTTGACGCCAGAGGGGGAAGGAAGCGGAGAGGGACAAGATTTTTGCGCTCTTGCGCGGACTCTGAGCGACCCTGATGCGACTATCACCACCTGGGGCATATCGGGTGGTGGATTGGGCCTAGGTGGAGTAACGGGCTTTTGGAAGGATAGTAGCACAGGATTTTCTGGCGAGTTTGCAACGGTCTTGATTGGCTTTGGAGCGATTGGCGGACTCTCGGCAACAGGCGAGAAATTCAAAGGTTCTCTTTCAGATTTCTCAAGCGGTTATGCAGATTCCGCCTCTTTTGGCGTTACAACACCTATCGGAGATATTGGGTTCAACAGTACAAGAACTTCAACTGGAGCCAGTTCCCGCGGCGTTAATTTAAACTTGAACAAAAACCCGCTGAATCCGAAAAATTGGAAGATTGGGGGTGCAGCTTTCATAGGTCACTCAGAAACCAGAATTTCGAACTGCAAAGCACCGTCAGAGTAACTTGATGATGAAAAACCTAACTCTCTTGATTGCCGCTTCAGCCGTAGTGTCGAGCTGTGGAGGAGAAACTCCAAGCCCTGCCGATGAAGAAACACTTATGGGATGTTACGTTGCTTCCGACGCAGTACCGGTTACCATGAAAATCGACCAGTTCTCGATTTCGCTTAACGATGAAGTTTTGTACACAGAGTATGAGCTTGTGACGAAGCGAGGTGCAAAGCCCTTTGTGCATGTGTGGCCACGCCTTGTTCCGTGGCAGCACTCGGAAGGAATTGAATTTTTGCCTTATCGAGGTGGAAAGGGCGGTTTGACAATACTCGTCGAGCAGGGTGGATCCGAGCTAAGACTGTCTGCGGTATTTTCTACGGATGAGAACCTGGATGACTTCGAAATCCGAGAATTTATCAAGACAACCTGCTGAGGTTCCTGTATTTGGTGCTTTGCGCTTGTCTTCTGTGAATAATTCTCCTGCACCAACCTGCGCCCTCGAGAGCGGTCCGACTTGCGCTTAGAGTGAGGCATGTCCAGTTCTGGGTCGTAAGGGGAACGTCGGCTGCAAACTTATTCGGCCTCAAAGCAGCCGTTCCGCTAACGACCCATTTGTGGACGCCTGTGCAGCGCGACGCAATCTTCCGGAGTCTTCGACAAGATGATCCGGATCACTTCCAACCGCCAATTGCGTGATCTAACGGCGCCTCAATGCCCGCTAAGGCTCTTCTGATAGCGTTCTGAATCTTATGCATTGCAGGCGAGTTGAAGCGCCGCACGGACGTGGTGTTTACTTTGGTTAACTGATTTTTCCAATTCTTTGGTTATGCAATAAAACCTTATGGCGACGCACTACCGATCCGTTCACTATCTACGCGGCATAGCTGCGATGATGATACTGATACTGCACACCGTTCTTATGGGTGGGTATAGCGGGTGGTTTCCTCAATTGGGGTTTGGCGTACACCTGTTCTTCGTCATCTCTGGTTTCGTAATGTATAGCTCAACCGCCAATCGCTTTGACTGGCGCGATTATGTCTATCGACGCGCAACGCGAATTTATCCGATTTATTGGTTTGCGCTGCTGTTTGCGGTGGTGGTGGGAATGGCCACCCCAACGCTCTCAGATATGCTTCTTATTGGCGGTTCAAGAGGACCAGTTTATTGGCAACCGGGCACAATAGGAATTGCATGGACGCTCGTTTACGAGGTTATGTTTTACGCAGTGTTTGGCATTGCGATGGCTTTGGGCCGATGGTGGCTTGCACCGATTGCCGTTATCGCTCTCGTTGTCTTTCAATCTCTGCTCGGGCCATTGGAGCCGTATGGCAATCCAATCATCCTTGAATTTGCGGCAGGCGTGCTGCTGGGCCGGTTCGCGCACAGAATGAGCCCTTGGCTATTGGTGCCCGCATTTATCCTTATGGTATTGCCTAGCGGGGAAGTTGGTTCCTTATTTCGAGCAGTTAAGCTGGGCAGTTGCGCATTCTGCCTAATTGGTGGTGGGATTGCATTGGAGCGGTTTATTCCCGACATCCCAGTCTTGCGAGTATTTGGCGATGCCAGCTATTCAATTTATCTGTTCCATGTTCCAGTAATATTCGCGCTTGGGAGTGCTCCTTGGTATGTGACTACCCTACCTGCGATTGCGGTAGGTCTTTTGGCTCACAGACTAATCGAAAAACCCACGTTAAAGGCGCTAAAACGCATTCAGCCACCCTTCCAGAGCCTTGCTTCTTCATAGTTTAATGCACGAAAGTAGCCCCAAGCTTGCGGCCCAAGCTTCGTTGTCGCGATGTGAAGCGACCTAAGAGACGTTGAGCCATCTACTGCGGTGTTGTTCCAGTTGGTCTATAGCACCAGGCAAGCGAAAAACCTGATGCCACGGGCCTGCCGTTTGTCTCTCAGAAACGTATATCTGCGGCAAGCGGGTTGGCCTATATGCTGAGTAGCAGCGTGTCGGCGAACCGGCCGATAGGCCAACTCGGAAGATCGTCGAAGAAATGTGGGCCAATGAGAAACTCAATGGCCTGAAGCGATTGTGATAATGCGGGATTGGCACTACACTAGCGCACCGATTAAGCTCCTATCGCCGATTGTTCTGGGTGGCCACTAACGTCCGTTCCCCATCCTAGTTTCCTACATTGACGCATCTAAGCGTCGCTTCATCGAAGGTTTGATTGGACCGCTGAATCGAACCCTGAGATCGGTCAATCCGCTCCCGAATCGACATGCAAGAATCGCCCAATGAATCAGTCAGAAACGCAATTTCTTCGCCACTTTACACTTTTAGTGAACGTCTCTGATCGGCTTTACACCGTGAGGATAGCGTTCAAATTCTCCTCGTCGCCTCGTGCACTAAAGTGAAGCATAGCTCTATTTCTACACAGGCGGATCAATCTATTGATCCTGGCAGTAAATGAAGTTACGTTTAGTGTTACCCTGTGAAGTATTGCGCTTCACGGTAAAAGATGAGGTGGGGTCAATGAAGGTAGTGGGATCTCGTCATAGGCTAAGAGCGGTCGCAGCAATTTCGGCTTCACTCTTCTGTCTATCGATGCCTGTATCCGCTCAAGCGCAAGGCTTCATATTTGTAGCGCCGCAAGTTGCCCCGCTCATTCTGACTACGCTCAGCACAAACGGCCAATGCGTATCTTTTATTTTCGACCAGAACGGCAACCGTATCGCTCAGACTTCCAGCGCAGTTGGGTCGACCCAGACTGTTTGGGGTTCGGGTAGCTTTGGGTGTTTTTGGTGGCAGCAATAGGCGCGTTGTGCATTAATTTCTATCGGTTTGAAGGGGGCGAAGTGAGTAGCTCTTATTGGTTGGCATCTGTGCGAAGTTTTTTTGGCAAGGCATTCCATGCCCTCTTTATTGTCATGCTTCTGGTCGGGATCGTGCCGTCTAGTAGCGCAAGTGCACAAGAAGATACGCAACCAATTGGATGGATAGATGGTACCCGTGGAGATTTCATTTTTGCTAACGCTTTTGATGCGTGCGAAAGTCAGTGGAAGAGATTGAAGCGCAACACAGAAAGCCAGTTGTTTGGCACGGTTCCCGAAGAAGATGATTGGCGAAGGCACTGGTGCGATTTTAGCTGGGGAGGATATAAGTGCCCAGACGGTGGGTGCGGTCTCCTCCGGCCCGGCTACGCTCTTGCCGTTTGTCCTAGTGGCTACATCCCTACGGTCGATGGATATTGCCGGGCAGGGGCAGCGCGCGAACAAGAAATTTGCGTCTGCGATGAAAATGGAAAGTTAAACCCGGCAGTCGGCAATCCGATTGTTTTGTCAACCGGCGCTAAGGCTCTAGAAGCGATAGATTATGCAACGGCTGATGGGCGTTTTCAGATTGGCCGAACCTATCGCAGCTTACAGATCGGCAAGCCCATTCAAGGCGCGACATTGCCTTTCGCGACGCAGCGAGGGCTTACCAATGGATGGAACTTCTCCTTCAATCGGGAGATACAATTAGGAAAGTTCTCTGGTTCGCCCACAAACCCTGATGCAACCGTAGCGATCCTTTTGGCAGACGGCACCGCCTATGGCTTCAAGCTTCAATCCAGTGGGAATTGGGTTGAAGATACTTCCGGTGGTCCAGCAAGGAGTTACGGCAATCTGAAGCTGGAATTTCTCGGCACCCTTCCGCCGGATCTCGCCTCGATACGGTCAACATCAAGTACATGGCGGCTAACCGATGGCGAGGATACAGTTTGGACTCTGGTCACACATAACGGAGGCTTTGGTGGGAACTACTTAAGGGGTTGGCCTACTCTAATGGTGGCGCGAGACGGCTATCAACAGACGTTTACTTACGCTCCTGACAGCAGCCTTACGTCCATCACTGATAGCTTCGGGCGTTCGGCTACCTTTGGCTGGGGACAAGATATCGACGAAGCTAGTCCCCCACCGGCTGGTGCGGAGCCCGTAGCGCCCTACATAAACACAGTTGACCTCCCAGACGGTACATCGCTTCGCTACGATTTCTTTACTCCAGTGATTGGGTACTTGCGAGCTGCGACGACCGAACGACTAAGAGGCGGGCCTCTCGCAGGACGGAACCGAACATCAGGTAGGCTTTGGCTGGGTCGGAGAATTGGTCATACTCGCCTGGTCGGTGTCCAACGGATTGACCAAAACGATGTGGCCTTAGATTCTGTTGGCTATGCGTACGAGAATGAAAAATACCCCAAGTTTGTCACGGGTATTATTGATCATCGTGGGGTTCGTGTCAGTCGTTATACCTATGATGACAAAGGCCGCGTGATCTCAAGCGAGGGTGCCGAAAGCACTAACCTCCACACTGTTCAATATGGGTCATCCGGCGGTACACGCACCCGCAATGTGACGAGCCCACTGGGCAAGCAGGAGAATTTCGCATTTTCCCCGCACTCGGGGGGGTACCGTTTGTCTTCCATTGCAGGTCAAGCGAGCGCTGAAACTCCGGCGAGCACAACATCGATCAGCTATGGCGGCGGGACCTTTATCGCCAGTCAAACCGATGCGGAAGGTAATCAGGTCACGACTACGCGCGACAACCGCGGTCGGCCACTGACAATCGTCGAAGGCAGCGGCACGCCGGAGGCTCGCACCACCACAATAACTTGGCACCCTACCTATAACGTTGCCACCAGCATTGTTCGCGATGGCCTGACTGAAACTCGCAACTACGATGCGCAAGGCCGTTTGCAATCGGTTACCCATACTGATGCAACCAACCACACCGCTCCTTATATCACCACTGGCCAGGCTCGCACGACCAGTTACACGTGGGATGCCAATGGCCGTTTACTCTCGCTTGACGGCCCTCTCGCACCAGATGGCCAGGGCAATGATGACATCACTACCTTTACGTACGACACGTCGGGCAATCTGCTGACCAGTAGCAATGCGCAGGGGCATGTCAGCACTTATGGTGGGTATGATGCCAATGGTCGCCCGACGACGATGACCGATGCGAACGGGCAGGTTACGTCTTATGTTTACGATGAGCTTGGGCGAGCAACCTCAGTCACAGTGCAGCACCCAACCAACCCTGCGAAGAACGCAGTCACTACCATGGTCTATGACGCCATAGGGCAAGTCACAGAAATGACGCTGCCCGCGACTGACACGCTTCTGATGGACTATGACGGTGCAGGCCGCCTGACCGCTATGCATACCGCAAGCGGAGAGCGGATGAACTACACGTACGACGCTGCGGGCAATGTTACACGCGAAACGGTCAGCCGCTCCAATGGCTCAACCTCGCGCCGTATTACCCGTGCTTTTGACGAGCTGGGTCGCTTGATCCGTCAAACAACTGGCGTGGGCAAAACATCGCGGCTTGCCTACGACCGGGTAGGCAACGTTACCTCCTCAATTACGCCTGCAGGAAATCAAACGACCGCCGCCTTTGACGCGCTTGATCGCCTGGTAAGCACTGTCGCACCTGATGGCGGCAGTAGCGCGATGGCGTTTGACAACCGTGACAATATGACTGGCTATACCGATCCGATCTCTGTTGCCACGCAGTTCGTGTACAACGGCTTCGGCGAGGTAATCCAAGAGGTCTCGCCCGATCGCGGGACCAGCACTTACACTTATGATGATGCTGGCCGGATGACCCAATCTACCGATGGGCGCGGACAGGTCATCGACTACGCCTATGACGTGCTTGGTCGTATCACCAGCAAGGTGCCGCAAGGGCGCCCCGCATCCGAGGCAATCACCTATGCCTATGACACGGGAGGTCTGCCTGGCTCCTATGCGGTCGGACGCCTCGCCAGCGTGACCGACGGGACGGGCACGACGCTGTTTGCTTACGATCATCGCGGTAATCTCACTGCCAAGCAGCAGGGCATCGGCACCAGCGCTTCCGCGCAGCTCGCATATACATATGACGTCGCCGACCGGATCACGCAGATCACCTATCCCTCTGGTCGTCAGGTGCAATATAGCTATGACAGCAAGGGCCGTGTTGCATCGGTGCAGACCCGCGCGTCGGCATCAATCCCGGCATGGACGAACGTAGCAAATGGCCACACTTATGAGCCCTTTGGCCCGGTCACGGGCATGCAGCTTGGCAATGGTCTGGCGGTTGCGAATGATCGCGGGAACGACGGGCGGCTTGCCTCTCGGCGGCTTTACCGCATCTCTGACAACACCAGCCTCTCGCATCTCACCTATCGTTATACGGCGGAGGATTACATTGGCGGGATCACTGATGAGCTGAACCCGGCGAACTCTCAGCTGATGGGCTATGATGCGAATGGACGGCTTAACCTGTCCGTGATCTCTGGCCAGGCCAGCAATGACAATCACGCCTATAGCTATACCTCTGGTACCAATCAGCTAGCTGAGTTTACTCAGGCCAGCGGCTCGCGGCAGTATAGCTATGATGGGCGCGGCAATATGCTTACCGAAACCCGGCCGGGCGGGGTGACAGTGGCCGCGAGCTATGACGGCTATGGCCGTCTGATCAGCTATAACCGCTCCAATGCGGGCGCGCAGAGTTATAGCTATAACGGCCTCGATGACCGCGTCGCCATGACCAAACCGACCACAGGCACGCGGCACTTTGTCTATGACGCTGGCGGACGCGTGATCGGCGAATACGGTGCCTCGGCGAGTGATGTTTGGGCAGAGTTTATCTGGGCCAACCCGCAAGTCGGCGCTGGTACGGGGCCCTATGGCGGGGATGACGGTCTGGGCGGCTATATGCCGATGGCGGTGGCAACGCCTGATGTGAACGCCACTATCCAGCTGATCTGGGTCCATGGCAATCATCTGGGCGTGCCCACCGTGGTCAGCGATGATGCGGGCAATGCCGTCCCGCTCTCAGGAGATTACCTGCTGCCCGGCTTCCCGGGGCAAAGCCGCATCTTCTCTGACCTCTACTACAACCGTTACCGCGATTATGACCCGGTAACCGGCCGCTATATCCAGGCCGACCCCATCGGCCTCGGCGGCGGCTCCAACAATTACGTCTATGCGCTGAACAACCCGGTGAATTACATGGATCCGGATGGGCTGTCGCCGCTCGATTTGCTCGGCTCTGGTCAATTTGGCGGCATAAAGATTGCAGGTGATGCCCTCGCAGCTGCCAACGCAAGAAACGCTGGCTATGATCCAAGCGGTATCTTCTGCATCGACCCTTGGGATGTGGGGCTGTTGGTGTTGGGTGTCGCGCCTGGTGGGAAGTTCGTTGGGCAAGCATTCAGTAGAGTTGGGAAGAGAATATCCAACCGCAGCCTAAAAGCTGGCCCAAAAAAGAGAGGCAGTGCTCCGATCGGAAAAGATGGGCACCCAATTGAGTTACATCACCGAGGGCAGAAGCCTGATAGTCCTATTGATGAAATGACGCGCACTGATCACCGCGGCAAAGGAAACTTTAGTAAGAACCACCAGAACACCGGGAAACATCCTTCGAAAATAGACCGCGACGAATTTAATCGCAAACGCGAGCAATATTGGAAAGACCAATACGATAGTGGGCGGTTTGATAACTTGGATGACTGAATATGCTAATAAAATTTGATCATGAGAAGCTCGCAAAAAGTCTTATATTTGAAGATGATGGAAGGACTGCATATGCGTATATGCTGTCGGGAGATGATATCGTGTCAGATGTTTGGCTTTATAATGTTTGCACAGCACCAATCGAACCCGAATGGCATGATCGGAGCAAGATGCCTTTCGCAAACCCCAAGGATTTCGTTTTAGAAGAGCACTTTGAGCCTGTAACCGAGATTGCTGATGTCACGGTTGAGTGGGATATTGATTGTGATAGAAATCTAGCTGCTGTCTTGTATTTGAGCGGAAAGAAGCATGCCTACCTATATGCAGGGGGTAAGCCCGGAAAGTGTCGACTGGCCATAAAACCAAGCCCCGTTGCGCTACCACTTTGTGAAATCAGTTAATCGAGGCGCCTCGGCCAGTGATGTGTGGGCCGAGTTTATCTGGGCGAACCCGCAAGTGGGCGCGGGCACAGGCCCCTATGGCGGAGATGACGGTCTGGGCGGCTATATGCCGATGGCGGTCGCGACGCCTGATGTGAATGCCACTATCCAGCTGATCTGGGTTCACGGCAATCACCTTGGCGTGCCCACCGTGGTCAGCGATGATGCGGGCAATGCCGTCCCGCTCTCAGGCGATTATCTGCTGCCCGGCTTCCCGGGGCAAAGCCGCATCTTCTCTGATCTCTATTACAACCGCTACCGCGACTACGACCCCATCACTGGCCGCTATATCCAGGCCGATCCGATTGGGCTTGGTGGAGGCTCCAACAACTACGTCTATGCCCTCAATAATCCGGTCAATATGATCGATCCGGATGGGAAGGTGCCGATCATTGTACCAGTCGTCACCGGCGTCGTTATTGGAGCCGGCAGCGAGTTGGCCTTCCAGGGCTTTAACAATTGGCTAGACGGTCGCGATGTCTTCAGCATACATTGTTACGAATGGGGTGAAGTCGCTTTCGCCGGTGCTCTTGGTGGCTTTGGTGGGCACTGGGTCAATGGCTGGGTCAAACTGACGAAGGGCTCCATGAAGTGGAACAATGTGTCGCGCAGAATACGGCGCGCTGAAAATCTAGTAGGCAAGCCCTACGACCTTCACCATTGGCTCATCACACGAAAGATGATGAAAAACAGGCCTTGGCTTGAAAAGATCGCCAATAGGCCGTGGAATCTGAAGGTTGTGCCGCAGAGGGTTCATCGAAACCTTCACAAAGATCCTTATCCAGAGATGGTTGCGCGGGGTGCACCCGGTGCGCTTCAGGGCGCGGCAGCAACAGCTATGGGCGCCGGGGCCATTGAGTTATCCGATGGGAGGTTAGATGATTGAGCCAGCCCACCCTTACCTACTGTTTCATCCCAAGTTTGTATGGAAAACCGAAGGCAAACGCTGGGAATATCAAATGGACCGCAAGACCTTCAAGAAGGGTTGGTGGAAGGGATCTGAGAGTTTCGTTATTGATGTTCAATGCCGCCGGTTTGATTTGCTCGACGTTGAAAGTGACGGCGTCGCTTGGACCGTTTGGAACTTGTTTCGATCTAACGAAATGAGGCTTATCTCTCTACGATATATTTGCAGCGATCCTCAGCAACTCACGTTTGAACAAGCCCGCGAGACTTATGTCGAGTATATTTGTGAGCATCGGTGGTGGAGCGCGACACATGAAAACGAGGAACAATTTCGTGCTCGCAATGCCGAATACACCAAATGGGCTGATGTAGTTGAATTTGTAAGCCTAGCGGGACGTCACCCCTGAGCAGCCGCGTCAATATGCTGAGCGGGACCCGCGCATGGACAGGACGAGAATGAGCAGCATTAGGTTCAGCGAGCCATTCTTCGTTAGATCAGGGCGTCGACTTGTCGATAGCGATAAACGTCACTTCTTTTTGACAGCCGCCGAAGGTTCAGAAAGTGACCAGTTGCTTGTTAATGTGTTGCGGTCCGGCCGTGCTGAGTTGAACTGGGTGTTGGACCATGATGGAAGATTTTTTGAGATGGCATCGCTAGGCCTTTCACCAAAAACCTTTCTTCAGAAAATCGGTTTTGCTCGCCAGAAAGAGCCACTTAAAGTCAAACCTCCGCGCTCGATTACTGTCGCTGAATTTATTTCGAAGATCAGCGACATTGATGATAGCGAAGAAGACGCTCCGATTGCTACTTTTGCACGCGAACAGCTTAAAGATGTTCCCGGAAGTCACGTAATCGATCGTGAGACTATGATCGTACTTTTAGGCGAAAGACCCTAGTTGAAATTGGGCGGCTACATGCCGCTCGCGGTCGCAACGCCCGATATGAACGCCAATATCCAGCTGATCTGGGTCCATGGCAATCATCTGGGCGTGCCGACTGTCGTCAGCGATGATGCGGGCAATGCCGTCCCGCTCTCAGGCGATTACCTGCTCCCCGGCTTTCCCGGTCAAAGCCGCATCTTCGCAGACCTCTATTACAACCGCTACCGCGACTATGACCCTGTCACCGGCCGCTATCTCCAGGCCGATCCCATCGGCCTCGGCGGAGGCTCCAACAATTACGTTTATGCTGGCTCAAATCCAGCAAACAATATTGATCCCGATGGGCTATTCCAGATGCCCATAGCGCCGAACCCTCTGCTTCTTCGTGTGGCTCCTCAAGCAACGATCTTCTATGGCCTAGGTTTAACGCTCGCCGCGGCCAATCAATGGGCGCTGTGTCGAAACCAGTTTAGCCTAACACCCAAGGAAGAAAGTAGGGTCGCAAGGTTACGGCCCGACCCAGATGATCCATGCCCGGCGATCAAAATGGCTGTGCAGGATGCAATTTCGGGACTCAAGCCAAAGCTTAGGAACTTTGTCGAGGACCCCGGCCAAATGATTGGCACGCCAGGGCGGGACACACATCTAAATGATATGAAAGGTAGAATACAACGTATTCGAGATTTTATAAGCGCCGGAAAGAAGCTCGGCTGCGATATGTCATCTGAAGAAATGGCGCTGGCTCAGCTTGTCGCGGGCCTCTAGAATTTCTTGATCGGAGCGAAAAAGGTGAAGTCTCACAGGGTATATATAGACGCTTCGATCTTTACTGAAGATGAGGCGATTGGAATGATATGCGGCGAGCTCGACGTTAAATCGAACTTCAGTAAGGGCGATCTATTTCAGTTTGAAATTGAGCCTTTTTTGAAATTTTCCGAAGGATCAATACCGAGTGTAAGCGTTGAGGAGGTATCACGAAGACATTATGGCAGTAGAGTGCCCTTTTTGTCTTTATCCGACTACATGTTTCGGAGTCGAAAAGAAGCTGAGGAGTTTATCAATTCGATTGCCAAAATAGAAGGTATGGATGGTGATATCTATGAACTGCCCTGATCAAGGCGGCACTTTGTCTATGATGCGGGTGGCCGTGTAATCGGAGAGTACGGCGCCTCGGCCAGTGACGTATGGGCCGAGTTTATCAGGGCGCTACTGGAACGTGGTGCTGGGACTGGTACATACGGAGAGGAGTATGGTGCCTCGGCCAGCCAAGTGTGGGCCGATACGAATACTGCATGAAAATATTTGCCCAAATATTCAACTAGAAAGCGTTGCAGTATTCGCAGCAGCAAAGTACGCTCGGCCTTGGTATACATTGCGAGGGATGGGGCAATGATTCGAACAGTTCGGATTTCTTTTTATTCTATTTTTCTGGCTTTCGCAGGCGCTTCGGTTCCAGCATGGGCAGAATGTCCCGTCCCGCACACTATCAGCAATGGTGAAGTTGCTGACGCGACCGAGGTGATGGAGAACTTTAACGCGGTGGCGCAATGTGCCGATGATGCCGCGGAGAATTCGGTCAAGCAAACAGGCGCACCGCAAGCGGGCGAAGTCGCTGTGTTTAGCGGAGATAAGACCGTGACTGGCGGAAACCTAACGGGTGACGTAACCACCTCCGGCGGGACCGAAACCACGCTCTCGGATAGCGGCGTTGCAGCTGGAAGTTATATCAATCCAGAGATCACCGTAGATTCCAAAGGACGCATCACAGCGGCCGCCAATGGCACCGGAGGCGGCGGCGGTGGCTCAGACTGGACCGAGATCACACTCGCAAACCCCGGCGCGGAGACAGGCGATACTTCTGGCTGGGTGCAGATCAACGGAGGGTTCTCAGCCATTCTTGCCAATCAGCAAGGTCATGCGATGACGCCCATTGAAGGCATCTATGCGTTCGCAGCTTCATCCAATCCTGACCCGCTGATGTTCCAAGATTACGATCTCTCGTCTTTCGCAACGGCAATTGATAATGGATCAGTGCTTGTGAAGCTCGAAGCATTTGCTGCTGATACCAATGCGAATGGCGAGAATCCGATACTGTATTTGCAGTATAGGGATGGTGCTGGAAGCCCGGTAGCCCGTAGCTACAGTGCGACGCAAATCCGCAGCATTGGTGCGGGGCAGTGGCGCTATATTACTGCTGAGGGCCGGGTGCCGTCCGGCGTGCGGGAAGTGAGATTGGTTGTTCGGGCGCAAAGGGTTGTTGGAACCGGCAACAATGTAGCCTTCGATGAGATTAGAGCCTTTATCCGCGGATTCTAAGGCTTGCACGAATGCGGTAAATCCTCGAAACTCTTTGCGATAGAATCGGGGAAATCAAATTAGCGACGAGCTGCGCAGCGCGACACTGTTTACCGGCCTGACCAGGCCGCAAATGTTCGCAGGCGTCACTTATACCTTCTTCATCATCAATGTGGTGATTACGGTTGAGCTGTTTCTGATCTTCCGCTCATGGTGGATATTACTGGTGGCGCTGGTACTCCATGGTCTTGGCGCATTGCTCTGTCTGCGCGAACCGCGTTTCTTTGATCTTTGGATTACCCGCGTGCGCAATTGTCCACGCGTGAAGAATTATGGCCTCTGGCGATGCAATTCCTACCGCCCCTGACCCGCGATAGACGCGTGATGGCGCGCGAGGCTCCGGCTGGCGCGCATTTGCCCTATGCAAGGCATATAGATGATGTGACGATTGAGACCCGCGACGGGCTGCTCATGCAGACGATCCGGGTCGGCGGACTGCTGTTTGAGACCGCTGATAGCGAAGAGCTCAATTACCGCGCTGAGTTACGCGATGCGATGCTGCGCGCGCTTGGGTCATCGCGTTATGCGATTTATCATCATGTAGTTCGGAGGCGGGCTGATACGACGCTGGAAGCCGATTGGCCCGATGCCTTTTCCAAGAAGCTGGATGAGCGTTGGCGTCAGCGACTTGGGCGCAAAGAGCTTTACGTCAACGAGCTGTTCTTGACGATTGTCAGGCGTCCAACGCAGGGTCGTATGGGAATTGGCGATCGGCTACGCGGCCTGTTTGCCAAATCAACCGGAGGTAATGCCGCTCTTCTAGCGACAGAGAAGCATGGCCTCGACAATGCCCGCGAAGCGCTTGTTGCGGCGCTTGGCCGCTATGATCCGCATGTGCTTTCGCGTTATGATAACGGCGATGGCGAGCGCTCAGAACCGCTCGAGTTCCTTTCCTATCTCTTCAACGCTGATATGCGCCCCATTGTCGAACCGCATGGTGATCTCGGGCATCATATTCCGGCACGCCGGGTAAGTTTTGGGCAAGACACTGTTGAACTTGCGCCCAGCGGCAATCTTGATCGGCAGTTCGTGGCGCTTGTCTCAATCAAGGATTGGCCTAACCGGACTATGCCCGGCATGTTCGATGAGCTGTATCGGCTGCCCTTTGAGCTCAATGTCAGTCAGAGCTTTGCCTTTGTTGAGCGGCGCGCAGCGCTCGGCAAAATGAACTTGGCTCTCCGCCGCATGCAATCAGCCGAGGACGAGGCCATTTCGCTGCGCAATGAGCTGGCAGTGGCCAAAGATGAGGTTGCTGCAGGTCGCGCAGGCTTTGGCGAGCACCATACGACCGTGGCGATCCATGCCGATAGCTTAAAGCAGCTTGACGCCAATGTTGCTGAAGTCATTGCGCTGATGGCGGATCTCGGCATTAATGCGGTGCGCGAGGACATTGCGCTCGAGCCAACCTTCTGGGCGCAGTTCCCCGGCAATTTCCGCTACATTCCCCGGCGCGGCCTTGTCTCCACCACCAATTTTGCAGGGCTTGCTAGCCTGCATAATTTCCCGGTTGGCCGCGAGCGCGCCAATCACTGGGGCGATGCAGTTACTCTGTTTGAGACGACAGCGGCGGGGCCCTATTTCTTCAATTTCCATCAGAAAGATCTCGGCAACTTCACGGTTATTGGGCCCTCGGGTTCAGGCAAAACGGTGGTGCTTGGATTCTTGCTGGCACAAGCGCGCAAGTATCGCCCCCGCACTATCTTCTTCGATAAGGATCGCGGGGCTGAACTGTTTATCCGCGCGATTGGCGGCTCCTATGATCGCTTGCGACCAGGAGATGCATCGGGCCTCAATCCGCTCCAGCTTGAAGACACGCCAGGAAATCGCGCGTTCTTGATCGAATGGCTTGGCCTGCTAGCAGGCGGTGCGGATGGCGAGGAGCTTGACCGCATTCGTGATGCGATCGAGACTAATTTCCATCAACCCAAAGCGCGCCGCCGCCTGCGCTATTTGGTTGAGCTCTTTCGCGGCGGTGATCGACCGCGCATCGGTGATCTGTACTCCCGGATGAAGCCATGGTGGGGAGATGGAGACCGTGCTTGGTTATTCGACAATGAGGTCGATACGACCGACCTTACCCAAGAAACAGTCGGGTTTGATATGACCGCGATCCTCGATGATCCCGATCTACGTACACCGGCCATGCTTTACTTCTTCCACCGGGTTGAGCAGCGATTGGACGGAACACCTGCGATTATTGTCGTCGATGAAGGCTGGAAAGCACTGGACGATGAGATCTTCGTGCGCCGCATTCGCGATTGGGAAAAGACCATACGCAAGAAGAACGGGATTGTCGGCTTTGCCACCCAAAGCGCGCAAGATGCGCTCGAAAGTAAGATAGCCAGCGCGATTATCGAACAAGCCGCAACCCAGATTTTTATGATCAATCCCAAAGCGCGCGCTGAAGACTATATCAACGGCTTCGGCCTTTCGCGCCATGAGTATGATCTGGTGCGGACCTTGCCTGATAGCTCGCATTGCTTCCTCATTAGGCACGGCAATGAAAGCGTGGTCGCCAGGCTTGATCTCACTGGCGAAAGCGAATTGCTCACTATTCTTTCCGGGCGCGAGGCAACGGTGCGTCTATTCGATGATGTGGTGAGCGAGACGGGCGAAGATCCCGATAAGTGGATGAAGGCTCTGCTGGAGCGAGCAGCCTAGATGGCGTGTCCGCAGATCCTCACCGGCAGTGAATTTCTGCCGCGCGTGCTGGAGCACATCGATTGTCAATCGCGCAGCCTGGGCACCTTTGGCTATCAGTCGCTCGCCGAACCGGGATCGCTTGCGGCGACGGTGATGACCGGGCTGTTGACGGTGTTTATCGCGCTCTTTGCCCTGCGGCTACTCTTTGGCCCTGCTCCCGGCGCGCGCGATACGGTCTATGATGTCCTTAAGATCGGGATCGTCCTGACGCTGGCCTTCTCATGGCCCGCCTGGAAAGTGCTGGTCCATGACGTCGTACTCGAGGGCCCGGCGCAGATCGCGGCGGCAATCTCTTCGCCTGCGTTAGGCGAGGCTGGCACAGGGTTTGCGGAGCGCCTGCGAGCCACCGACGCGGCTCTGGTTGAGCTGACCGAGACCGGCACTGGCCGCAATAGTGGCGCGCTAATCGAGGGCGATAGCTTGGGCGGAAGCTTTGCGGGCAGCGCCTTGCGGGATGAAAACGCCTTTGGTTCTGCGCGTCTCGTTTTCCTCGCTAGCGTGATTGGATCGCTTGCGCTCCTCAGACTGGCTGCAGGTCTGCTGCTTGCGCTTGCTCCGCTTGCTGCCGGGCTCCTGCTGTTCGGCATGACACGCGGGCTTTTTTCAGGATGGCTGAGAGGCTTGGTGCTCACGCTGGTCGGCACTCTTGGGGCAAGTCTCGTGCTAGCAATCGAAATGGCAATCCTTGGCCCATGGCTAGATGATGTGCTGCGCGTGCGAGCATTGGGCTATGCCACGCCCTCTGCACCGATTGAGCTCTTTGCCATGACGCTTGCTTTTGCTGCGGTGCTCATCGGCATAGTGTGGATCATCGGCAAGGTTAGCTTTACGCGGGGGTGGCAGGATTTGCGCGAGTTCGCCTTGCCAGGACAGAATATCCAGCCCGCTTTTTCGCCTGCGGTGGGAGATTCCAGTCAAATGGTCATCGGTAACCGCGCAGAACGCATATCGGGCAGCGTGGAGACGGTTCTGAGACGCGAAGAGCAGGCCGGCGCTTCGCGGATGGACTACGGCCGTTCGGTTGGTGCTGGTTCCGCTTCGACACAAGGGCCAGGCGTTCAATCCAGCGCATCTGCGCAGCCGCGCCTTGGCAGCTCCTATCGCCGGACCAGCCAGCGCAGTTCTGGTTCAACGCAGCAAAGGGATAGCCGCTAAATGAGCGCGCATGAGAATATAGATTTAGCCGAGATTGAGGTTGCTGATAGCTGGGCGCAGAGCGTTACTGATGATCTGGAACGCTCGCGGCGCACGGCGTGGATTATTGCCTGCGTCTCAGCAGCTATTGCGCTGCTTTTGGCCATCGCTCTCGTGATCCTGCTGCCGCTTAAAACAGTGGAGCCATACACATTGCTCGTTGATCGCCAGACGGGCAATGTTGAAGCGCTCGCGCCGCTAGACGCACAGACCGTGACAGCGGATAGCGCGCTTACCCGCTCGTTTCTGGTGCAATATGTGATAGCGCGCGAGAGCTTTAGCGCTGGCAGTTTTGATACCGATTATCAAAAGGTTGCGCTTTGGAGCGCTGGCGATGCGCGGCAGCGCTATATGAACCAAATGCAAGCCAATAATCCCGCGAGCCCGCTTGCCTTTCTACCGCGTGGCGGGACCATTCGCACAGAGATTAAAAGCATATCCTCGCTCGGCGCTGATCGTTCTTTGGTGCGGTTCCAGACGACGCGCCTTGATCCAGGAGCGCGTCCGCAGGCCGCGCAGGATTGGCAGGCGGTGCTTAGCTTTGGCTATAGCGAAGCGCCGATGAGCGAGGCCGATCGCCTGCTGAACCCGCTTGGCTTTCAAGTAACGCGTTATCGCCGCAATGCTGAGACGCTGCCTGACCCTGTCCCGGCGCAGCAGGCCGTTAGTTCTCCAGAGCGCGCCCAATGAGGTGGCTTGCGGTCATGGCATGCGTTTTAGGGTTTAGTGTTCCTCTGTCAGCGCAGATCATGCCAGAGCCCTCGCCTGACAATCCGCGCATTCAATCGGCGCGTTGGCAGCCGGGACAAGAGATCTTTTTGACCGCGCTTCCCGCGAGCGGGTTGACGATTGTGCTGGAACCCGGAGAGCAAATATCCCGGGTTGAACTTGATGACGGCAATGCGATGGACGCCACCGTGTCTGCAGAGAATGATAGCCTGCTGCTCGTGCCAAAAAGAACCGGCGAGCTTGGAAAAATCCGGGTGCAAAGCGACCGCCGGTTTTATGCGTTCTCGCTGCGCACTGGCACGGATCTAATGGGCGCTTACCTCGTGCAGATGGACTTCTCACCTCCACCAACCCCGCTGGACATTGTCGCGCCCAGCGAGCCAGTAAGCAATGAGCTTTGGCTATACCGCTTAAAGGGAAACCGCGAAGTCCGCCCGGCTGCGATCAGCGATGATGGCCAGCGAACCACAATCGAATTTGCGCCGAGCCAATCACTCCCAGCGGTGTTCGGGATAGGGCCTTCAGGCAAGGAGCAGGTGGTCAATGGGCATATGCGCGGAGACCAGTTCGTGATTGACCGCGTTTGGGAGCGACTTGTATTCCGAATCGACAAGGAAAAGGCGACCGCGCGCCGCAACAAAACCCCGGAGACGAGTGATGGTTGATCGCGCATCAGACGATCCTATTCCAGGCGATGTGCGCCCGATTGTCGCAACCGGCAGTAATAGCAATTTGGGCCTTTGGGCCTTTCTGGCTATTCTCCTCCTTGGCTGCGCCTGGCTGTTCTCAGCACTTAGTGCCAGCCGCGAGGCGGCTACTTCTCCGCGCACTAGCCTGCCTGACAGCGTGAATGGAGGGCGTATTGCCGCGCCACCTGCCCCTGCAATGCCCGCGCGATTTCTCGAACCTGAAGCGCAATTAGCAGGGCGCGGGATAGGTAATGCGGGCCGTAGCGCTGGAGCGCCAGTTCCGCGTGGCGCCGCGCCGCCTCCACCGCCAGTTACCTACACTCCGCCCGTTCAGCAATTTGCGCCGCTGCCAACAACTGCTGACCCGTTCGCAGTCCGGCCCTCACGCCCTCAGGTCGTGTTTGATCGCAGCGCGAGTGGCGTCGCACAGCAATCCTCGGCACGCGATGATGAAAGCTCAGAACGGATCAGCGCAGGCCGCTTGAGCAATCCAGCCTTTACTGTACCGCTTGGCACCATCATCCCAGCCGTTCTGGAAACCGCGTTCGATTCCACGCAGGCAGGCGCTGCACGCGCACTCGTCCAGCGCGACATTTACAGCTTCGATGGCAGCCGTGTTCTGATCCCACGCGGCAGCCGCCTCCATGGTGAATATGAAGGCACGCTCGAACGCGGCCAGAACCGCGCACTCATCCAATGGACCCGGCTGATTAGGCCCGACGGGGTGACAATGGCGCTCGACAGTCCAGCCTCCGATCCGCTCGGCAAAGCGGGCGTTAGGGGTAAGGTGGATAGCAAGTTCTTTCAGCGCTTTGGCGGCGCGATCCTGCAGTCGGTCCTCGATATTGGTGTGGGCATCGCCACCCGAGAGGCGACGGACGGCGTGATTGTAGCGCTCCCCGGAAGCACGCAAAATCTGACACAAATACAGCCGCAAGACATCCGACCCACACTCAAAATTAAGCACGGAACCAGCGTATCGGTTTATGTCGCGCGTGACCTCGACTTTGCGAGCGTTGACCGCTGACTGATGGAAACAGGCTATTATCTCGACTCTTTCCTAGCGCCGCTGGCGCCCTGGTTGGAGCGCGAAGATGTGACCGACATCTGGATCAACCAGCCCGGCGAAGTGTGGGTCGAACATCTGGGAGGCGGGACCGAGCGTTTTGAGGAGCCAAGTCTAACTGAAGCGCTGCTGGAACGGCTGGCCCGGCAAATCGCTGCGACGGGAGCGCAAGGGGTTAGTCGCGCGCAGCCCTTGCTTGCGGCCAGCCTACCCGATGGCTCGCGTGTGCAGGTGGTCGCGCCGCCTGCAACGAGAAGCGGGCATGCGTTTGCGATCCGACGCCACGTGTCCTCCGATCTCTCGCTGGCTGATTGGGCAGAAGCGGGGGCGCTTGATAGTCTCAGCGAGGGCCAGGCGCTGCATGAAGGCGAGCCGCAATGGCACAGCGTGGCTTCCAGTGAGGCGCAAGAACAGCTGCGGCAAGCAGTGCTGAACCGGCATAACATCTTGATTGCTGGCGGTACCTCAACCGGCAAGACTACCTTCCTCAATGCCTTGCTCGCTGAGATACCAAGCCACGAACGGTTAATTCTGATTGAGGATACTGAAGAGCTGAAGTTGAAGCACCAAAATGCCGTCGGTCTGCTCGCGGCGCGCGGCAATCTCGCCGAAGCTGATGTGAGCGCAGAGGATTTGCTGATCGCCGCTCTGCGCATGCGACCAGACCGGATCATTCTGGGCGAGCTGCGCGGCCATGAGGCTTTCACCTTCCTGCGGGCAGTTAACACTGGGCACCCTGGCTCGATGACCACCATCCATGCAGACACGCCGTCGCGCGCAATCGAGCAGCTCGCTCTGCTTGTCCTTCAGGCCGGCTCAAAGCTCTCTCGCGAGGATGTACGGCATTATGTGCGCGAGAGCATCGACGTGTTTGTTCAGCTTGAACGACGCGACGGAAAACGCCGGGTCGCACAGCTGATGATGCGTGAAGGTTTGGTGTGATGGCTGCGCCATTTCCAACAAGTTCTACGGCGCCCTTTGAAAGCTCGGTCGATTGGATCTCGGACATGCTTTTGGGCAGCGTTGCCATTGGGATTTGCGTTCTTGCGGTGGCTGCAATCGGCCTGATGATGCTTACCGGGCGCTTGCCAGTGCGAAAGGGAATGCGGGTGGTTCTAGGATGCTTTGTTCTACTGGGCGCCCCTGTAATCGCCGCTGCCTTCAGTACGGGTTGGAGCAGTCTGCCTGAGCCCGCACCGGTTGTGATCACGCCCGAGCGAATTGAACGACCTGATCCTCGCGCCGACTTGCCACCCGCACAATACGACCCCTATGCCGGAGCATCGCTCAGGTCGGATTGAGCGATCTGTGGAATGTCCGTTTCCCATCCCATAATCAGCCATTGAGCGGCGCCTCAAACGAACCCGTGAGCGGACGTCTGCGTTCAGAGAAACGAATATTCCGTGCGCGCCATCTGCGTTCTGATAGTCGCGGCAAGTGATGAGGGCGTTGGCGCGCCGAGTCCTTTGCTAGGTTCCTGTTTGTAAAAAATCAGACCTGTCAGCCTTGCTCGGCGCAAAATCATGCGATTAATGGGAGGCTCCTGTTCACAAGGAGCTCGGCATGACCAGCATTCACAGACTGAATTCCAGTCTACCTTCTCAACGCTTTCAATTACTTGAAGGCATCCGAACATCCTCTGGCATGTTCAGCGCGTTCAGCATTGCGGAGCAGCAATTTGTGTACTTAATAGGTCTGGTCTTTTTTCAAGGAGATCAGTCATGACCCAACTTGCCATTATATATCGCGATCCAAAATCGCTCACGCCTGATCTCCGCAATGCCCGCAAACATTCCGAGAAACAGATCGAGAAGATCGCAAAGTCAATTCAATCGTTTGGCTTCAATTCTCCGGTGCTTATCGATCGGCATGGATCGCTTATTGCAGGCCATGGGCGCGTGGAAGCCGCGAAGAAACTGGGTCTGGCAAAGATCCCGACAGTGGCGATTGAGCATTTGAGCGACCATCAAAAACGCGCCTTTATGCTTGCCGACAATCGAATCGCAGAGCTCAGCACTTGGGACGAGGATATCCTGGCGCTTGAACTTGAAGACCTCACGCTCGCCGATGACCCCTTCGAGATTACCGATACCGGCTTTGAGATGGGCAGGATTGATACGCTCATTGAAGATTTGCACCGCCCGGGCGCCGAGGAAAACTGCGACGATGACCTGATAGATCCCGCAAACGTCGAAGCGGTGGCCAGACCGGGTGATCTGTGGTTACTTGGCAGGCACCGATTGTTTGTTGGAAATGCGCTTGAACAGGAAAGCTACCGAGCTCTGCTTGACGGTGAACAAGCTCGCATGGTTTTTTGCGATCCGCCATTCAATGTGCCGATACAGGGCCATGTGTCGGGGCTCGGCAAAGCCCAGCATGGCGAGTTTGTGATGGGCTCTGGGGAGATGTCACAAGCGGAGTTCCAATCTTTCCTTCGCGCTACATGCGAGCGACTGATTGCGAACAGCATGGATGGATCGGTGCACTTTATCTGTATGGACTGGCGCGGGCTACAAACGCTGCTGGCAGCAGGCGAGATCTACACCGAGCTTAAGAACATCTGCTGCTGGGTAAAGTCAGCAGGAGGAATGGGCAGTCTCTATCGCTCTCAGCATGAGCTTGTCGCGGTCTTCAAGTCAGGCAAGGGACGGCATGTCAATAATGTCGAGCTCGGCAAGCATGGCCGCACGCGCACCAATGTGTGGCAATTGCCGGGAATGAACTCATTTCAGAAAGGGCGCGGGCGAGCCTTGGCCATGCATCCTACGGTCAAGCCGGTTGCCTTGGTCGCGGATGCGATCCTCGATTGCTCGAACAGAGGCGATCTTGTGCTCGACGTCTTTGGTGGCTCGGGCACAACGCTTATCGCGGCCGAACGCACGGGCAGACGCGCAGCGCTTATGGAGCTTGATCCCCAATACGCTGATGTGAGCCTCAGGCGCTTTTGCGATGTGACTGGGATTGAGCCCGTCAACGCCGCGACCGGTCAGATCGTTCGCAGGAGAGCGTCGCAAGGAGAGGCAGCGTGAGCGAGGAGTATGATGTTGGCTATGGTAAGCCGCCCAAACAGCACCAGTTCCAGCCGGGCAATCAGGCAGCGCGCAAGAACAAGGGCAGAAAGCGCAAACAAACCGTCAGCATGGAAGAAGCGGTCTCGCGCGCACTGTCCGCCAAACGCACCATCCGCAAGGGCGGCAAAGAGCTTTCTTTGTCGATTGCTGAGATCGTGACCGAACGGCTGATTCAGTTGGCGCTCAGCGGCGATTCTCGCGATCTGGTTAGGTTCATTGATGTAGTGCAGCGCTATGCGCCTGCCGAGCGCAGAGACGAGGTCGATAGTCTCAATATCACCATTCACAAGGCTGAGGGGTCGAGCGTCGAACTACCTTCAGATGATCTGCGGGACAACAAATGACCGAGGCAAGCTTCCCCGAATGGGCGGTCTGGCTTGATGTCCCGCGCAACAAGTGCGGCGAGCCGGTTCGACACCGCGTACTCTATGGCGGACGAGGCGGCGGCAAATCATGGACGATTGCTCAGAAACTTGTGATCCTCGCACGCCAACATCCTTTAAGGATCCTGTGCACGCGCGAGTTTCAGAACTCGATCCGTGATTCCTCCAAGAAGCTGATTGAGCAGTCGATTGAGCGTATGGGACTGGGATCCTTCTTCAAATGCACAGAGCGCGAAATCATCGGCCGGAATGGCTCGCAGATTTCCTTTATGGGTCTCAACGGCAAAGAGGCTTCGATCAAATCGCTCGAAGGTTATGATCTAGCCTGGGTTGAAGAAGCAACCACTCTATCGCAGTCATCGATAAATGCGCTCATTCCCACCATCCGCAAAGAAGGCAGCGAGATCTGGTGGAGTTTCAACCCGCGCTACCCTTCTGATCCGGTCGATGCATTGTTTCGAGGACAGCTACCGCCGCCTGGCTCAATCGTTCTGGAAATCCAGTGGCGCGACAACCCTTGGTTTCCGCAGGTTCTGCGCCGCGATATGGAATACGACCGCATTCGCGACCCTGAAAAGCATGCCAACATCTGGGAGGGCAAATACCTTCAGCGCAGCGAGGCGCAGGTGTTTCACAATTGGCAGATCAGTCCATTCGATGCGCCTGACGATGCTGATTTTCGCTTCGGTGCAGATTGGGGCTTCAGCAAGGATCCTACCGTCTTGGTGCGTTGCTTTACCGGTTCGTGGGTCCCGAGAAGTGATGGAACCATAAGCGCCGCCTATGATCCGGCAGGTAAAGTGCTCTTTATTGATCATGAAGCTTACGCCATAGGATGTCCGATCGATGAGATACCCGCATTGTTCGCAGGCAGCGATGTAAGGCGCCCACCGCGTTGGCATAACCCCAGCTCCTCTCCGGGAATTGAAGGCGCCGCGCGGGCCAAGATCACCGCTGACAGCGCAAGACCTGAGACGATCGACTATCTTGCCAAACGCGGATTTATCATTGAGGGCGCGGCCAAAGGCCCTGGATCGATTGAAGAAGGGATAGAGTTTCTCAAGAGCTACGACATTATCGTCCATCCACGCTGCCAGCACCTTGTTGATGAGCTTATTCACTACAGCTGGGCGATCGATCGCCAAACGGGCGAGATCCGCAATGTGCTGGCCGACAAACACAACCATGTGATCGATGCGCTGCGATATGCGGTAGAAGGTGCGCATCGAGCGCGCAAGAATGGCTTTGAATATGCATCTTCCGGTCCAAGGGTAAGCGCTCATCCATTCCTTGACGCGTACAGCGTTGGAGGAGGAGGTTGGGGAAGCTATGGTGGAAGACGCAGCGGTATCCTGCCTGATCCTTGGAGTGGACCAGATTTCTGAAACGCTTTGACTGGCCAACTAGAGTTGCTTAGCCAACTCGTCTTGTTCTTCTTTGATGATGCGCGTTGTTTGCTCCATTGCCTCCGTGAGGCGCTCACGGGTCATATACTGGATGAGAACGTCAACGCGGCGATGCCCAGTTCCTGAGCATTCAGAGCGGCGCTGATCATACTGGGTGCGTGCGAGACGGTAGAGCGATATAGCAAGTTTGCTGCCATAACCTGGGTGAAGTGGTGGCTCTTCTTGTTCAAATGCAAACGTAAGACTCACTGCCACTGTGTCGTTCGCATAAAGACTCGTGAAGGATTGCTTCTCGCCGCTCACCGCAGAGTCTCGATACGCTTCCAGCACGTCGATGCGGCGCATCGGGTCCTCATAGATGCTCTCAGGATACTTTTGCTTGAGACCCTGAGTAAGTCTGGCGGCGATGCTCTCGGCTTGCTCGCCGCATTGGTTTTGGGAACCGAGAACGACCTCCTCGAGCTGAGAATCTCTGAATTTTAGCGCAAGTCGAAACGGTAAATCGCCAATCGCAATCGCGTCCCTTATATGCGTTACGCGTACCCGATCGGACTTTTCTGGTTTGCGCTGATTGATAACCTTAGTGCGTTTGATGCCCTCAATCATGCTGGCTGTGTCGGCCGCTTCCACTGGTTCCATCCCAGCTTCCAATCCGCGCCAGAGTTCGATGGGTTGCGGATCAGCGTGTGTTTGCTGAGCGGCCTGATCATTTGGAGCGCCGGAGAGCATAGAGGTAACGAGGATGATGAGCGGAGTGGTTGCAGTATCTAACATACTATAGTTGATAAACAACATTGCAGGGGCGCGCCAATGGTTTCTGCATGGATATGCGTAAACTGGTTGGCGATAATTGTGCCCGCATCCGCAAGCAGCGCGGCCTTACGCAGGAACAGCTCGCAGAGAAATCAGGCTTTTCTCAGCAGTATGTTAGCGACCTAGAGCGCGGCAAACGCAATCCAACAATCGTTACAATCTATGAGATCGCGCAGGCGCTTGATGTGAGCCATCTCGATCTTGTGACGCCCTGATCGCTTCGGTTTCACGTCAGTACCATTTCCCGAAGCATCAAGACGGTCTTCCCGTTTGAGCCCCGGCCAATTCCCGTTTCAATCAAACGGGAAATGTTTCAACGAATGGCTGTTTATTGCGGATTCGTGAATGGTAGAAGCTCCAAATTGTGAGATATTTAGGAGATTTCCCGATATCTTCCCTTTAAGACGGGAATTCGATAGTGAGACTGGTTAGCCGCAGGCTGCGTCCCGCACCATTTTTCTAAAGGCACGTGATGGCGCGTTTCCCATCGCGCAGCAGTCTGCGCTGAGTCAGTCCGAACGCGTATCCGCATTCGACAAGTGCTGCATTTGCCCCCACCGTTTGGCGCTAGTGAGTTAGCTTCTATGAGCTTTATTTCACTTCCCAGTTCATAGAAATGTTGACAGGCTGAGTCACATGAGTCAAATTTGTCCGGACAACTTTTGAGGTAGATACATGGCTTCCGATCTTCCCCCGCCGTATACTGCATTGACGCGTCATCCGATGATGCCGCAAAGCAGCCATGACGAAGCGGCGCGGTTCAACTTCTTGACGCATTTCAATCGCTATCTGTCCGGCGCAGTCGGGGCAGGCAATAAACTTGCTTATGACAAGCGCGTTTTGCCTGCGTTTCGCGCCGAATATGGCCGCGACCCGGAACATCGCTATGAAATTCGCGACGCGATGAATGAGGACCCTTGGCATCGCATGTGGTCAGCGTTGAAGCGCAATTCGATGGAAATGCGTCAGCACACGGGCCGCCAGGTGGTGTTGCGGCAGCTCGATGAGCTTGATGCGATGGCCCGCCAGTTTAACGAGCAGTCCGATCTGTTGGAGCTCGATCCAGCAGTGGAACAGCCGCACTATCAAACACAAGTTGATATTCATTGCCAGCCAGGCGGCTATCACAGCGAGGAGCGCGCGGATGATGTGACTGTGGGAGCGAACTATGATGTGGGTTTGTTCGCCACGACGGGCGGTGCGCTCGGCGGTCTGAACGATGGCGGCGGACAGGCGGTGGTCGAGTGGGCCAAGGCGGAGCGCCCTGATTGGCGCCCCAAGCGGATTCTCGATATTGGCTGCACAGTCGGTCATAACGCAGTGCCGATCGCGCTCGCCTATCCCGATGCTGAAGTTATTGCGATTGATACAGCCGGTGCATCGCTGCGCTATGGCGCTGCTCGTGCTGCCGCGATGGGTGTCAAGAATATCAAGTTTGTCCAAGCCTCAGGCGAGGATCTGTCGCGCTGGGATGATGGCTCTTTCGATTGGGTCCAGACCACCATGTTCCTGCACGAGCTGTCGTCAAAGGCGATGCCTCGCATTCTCGCTGAGGCGAACCGGGTAATGGCTCCTGGCGGCCTCATTTTGCATATTGAGCAGCCGCAATACTCCGATGAAATGCCTTTGTTTGAGCAGTTTATGCGCGATTGGGACGCGTTCAATAATAACGAGCCGTTTTGGACCGCGATGCACGGACAAGATCTAAAGCAAGTGATGGCCGATGCGGGTTTTCCGCGCGATAGCCAGTTCGTTGCCGGGGTTCGCGCAGTGGTTGACCCGGAAATCTTCCCGCCATCGCCTGATGATGGAGAGGAGGATTTTGGCCGCGCAGCAATCTGGAACGCTTATGGCGCGTGGAAGCCTGCCCAAGAGCATACGAAGCAGGCGGCCGCAGCATGAGCGCGGAGAACGGGAATGATCTCGATTGGGTTGCCCTGTCTGGCCGCAGGGCCAAGGGTAAGCGCCCGGAGTATTTCGAAGATCCGGCCCTAGACCGGCTGTATTCAACGGTGTTTGCATTGGCCGCCGAAGTTTCGGCCTTGCGCGAACGGCAGGACACGGTGGAGCGGTTGCTTGATCAAAAGGGTTCGCTGAGCCGCGCAGACATCGAGGCATACGAGCCAGACCGAGCGGCGGGCGAAGAGCGCGGACTAGCGACACGCGCTTATGTCGCGCGGATCATGCGCGGCTTCCAGCAGGAAGTCGAGGCAATGGAAGCGAGCGATCCGCCGATCATGGATATCGCCAACAAACTGGCCCGCGAATAGACGGCGAAATAGGGAATAACTTGGGCGTGGGCGAGGGATCCCTGCGTTTGGGGAGGGATCATGGAATTTATTTTGGCAAACGAGCTCAGCATTTTGCGCTGGGTTCATATCTTGGCGATGGTTTACTGGCTGGGCGGCGAATGGGGCGTTTTCCAGACCAGCTATCACGTGACTAATCCTGCGCTTTCTCTGGATGAGCGTAAGCGGCATATGGAAACCGCATATCGCATCGACATTCTGGCGCGCACCGGCATCGTTCTGCTGCTGCCATTGGGTCTCCATATGGGCAAGATTTACGGCTTTGTGCCGCTGCTTGATGGTATGGGCATTTGGTGGATGTGGCTGTTCTTTGCGATCTGGCTGGGCATGACGTGGACTGCGTTTCTGAAGCGCGAGACTGACATCGGGATCAAAGTAACACGGACTGAGGAGCTGCTTCGCTACCCGCTGGTTTTGGCGCTTTTCGTCACATCTTTCATGGCGTTTGGAGGCTTGGGGCCGATTGAAGCGGGCGAGGGCAGCCATTGGTATCCTGCCAAGATGGCGCTTTACGCCTTTGCCCTATGCATTGGCCTGTTTCTGCGCCTTGTGATGCGGCGATGGACAGAGCGCTTTCGGATCCTCGCCATGGGGCCTGATGCTGAGCAAGAGGCAGCTTTGGCCCGCGAAATCGGGCAAGCTCGCTTTGCCGCTTACATTTATTGGATCACTATCGCGAGCGTGTGTTTCCTAGGTGCGGTGAAACCGTTTTAGGTGACGTGACGACTAAAGGAGCAGGAAATGGATCGTAGAACAATGCTTGGCGCCGGGGTGGGCATGGCCGCCGCGACCGCTCTGGATTGGACGGCATTTGCGGCCCCTGCTGCGGCCGCAACCGGCAAGCCTGGTGATCCTGTTCAAATGCGATCTGATGGTACGTACGCCACTGTCCCATTGAAGAAAGATGTGATCTCGCTGGCCGTCGCCCAAACACGCGTAGTGCCGGTTGAACTCAGCAATATCCGGCAGACGCGCCGCGCCAATGTCCAACATATGTGCGATGTGATTGATACCGCGAACGGGTTTTCCGGATCGAAGGATCTGATCTGCTTTCATGAGTTTCCCATCACGGGATATCGGCACGTCTGGAATCTGGATGATGCGCGCAAAATCGCGATTGAGATTCCCGGTGAAGAGACTGAAATTCTAGCTGCCAAAGCACGCGAGTATGGCAGCTACATCGTGTTTGGCTCCTATGTTCGCGATCCGGACTGGCCCGAGCGCCTGCTCTCGATCACGACAATGATCAACGACAAGGGGGAGATCATCGCCAAGGATTGGAAGGCGCGCAATTTGAAGGGCTTCTTCCCCGGCGGCCGCGAGCTATTCACAACCACAATTTATGACGTGCTCGATGAATATGTGGAGCGCTATGGCTGGGACGCAGTACTGCCGATCGTGCGCACGCCGCTTGGCAATTTCATAACCAGCTCCTCGCAGCGGGAGCCAGAGCTATTTCGCGCTTACGCAATGAAGGGCGCCGAAGTCATGTTACGCACCGCAACGGGCAATTATGGCGAGCTCGATGTGCGCGCAACCTCAATGTACAACGGCGTTTACTCTACCATTGCGAACAATTCGGCTTCACCTGAGAACAAGTACTATCTAGCTGACTCGAACCCAGGATATGCGGGCATCATCGGCCCGGATGGCGAGTTTATCAAACAGGCAGAGACCGATTCTGAAACGCTCGTCTATGGCCGTATTCCGATCGGCAGTTTTCGCGCTCGCCATCGCCAGCCGATAGTGCACAGCGAGTTGGTGATGCCGATCTTTGAGCAATATCGCAGCCCCTATGGACCGAATTTGTTGGCTGATTATCAACCCACCGATACTGAAGACGCAGGCCGGTATTTGCGCGAGAAAACGCGTTGGTAGAAATAGGGTCCGAAGTAGGGTAAAAAATTGAGGAACATGCTATGCCAGCCTATATGATCGTCACGGCCAAGATCGCAGACAGAGACAGCTTCATCGCTGGCTATGGAGCCGCCGCCGCCGAGTTGATCCCTAAGTTTGGCGGTGAATATCTGCTTCGCGGCCCCGGGGCGGAATGCCTTGAGGGTGAGTTTGGCGAGGGTGCATCGATGGTTATTTCAAAATGGCCTGATCGTGATGCGGCAAAGGCGTTCTGGAACAGCACGGAATATGCAGAGGCAAAGAAGCTGCGCCAAGGCATCGCTGAGGTGCAAGTGCTATTGATCGACGGGCCTGACCTTAGCGCATGAGCTCGCAGCGGCCTGATCCGGGTCTATATGCGGGCGATCTGTTTGGCGAATTTTATCAAGCTGAGCAGAAGACCCCGGCGAAACGGCCCACTTTAGGTGCCATATTGCCGGGCCTGACGACGTGTCTTGTCGCAGCGTTTGCAGCGATGTGGCTCGCTGAACATTACGGCTTTCCTGCGATCCTGCTTGGTTTGCTAATCGGGCTTTCACTGCATTTTCTCTCCGATCACCCTGCTCTGGGCGAGGGGCTGGATTTTGCGGCGAGGCATTTCCTGCGTTTCGGAATTGTGCTGCTTGGTCTGCAAGTCACTCTGTCTCAGATTAGCGCGATCGGCTGGTTGCCATTTGCCGGCTTGTTAGCGATAATGGTGGCATCTTTCGCCGCGGGGCTCGCAGGGTCCGCGGTATCAGGTCAGGGGCGCTATTCTGGGCTGCTGGCGGGCGGGGCAACGGCGATTTGCGGCGCTTCAGCAGCGCTTGCTCTTTACGCAATTATCGGGCGGGACAGGCTCGATCAGGCGCGCTTCACAATCACGCTCATGGGGGTTGCTTTGGCGAGCGCGCTCGCCCTTTCCATTTATCCCTTGATCGCAAGTGCATTGGGGCTCAGCGCTGAGCAAGCGGGCTACTTGGTGGGCGCTTCAATCCATGATGCGGCGCAGGCCATTGGCGGTGGTTACGCCATCTCCGATGCGGCTGGCGAGCAAGCGACTATCATCAAGCTCGCCCGCGTGGCTTTGCTTGCCCCTGTCGTCGCATTGGTGGCTTTGTGGGTTGGCGAGATTGGCGGTCAGCCTTCGCAAAAGCCTATGTGGCGGCGATTGTCCGTGCCGTGGTTCATCCTTGCATTCTTGGCTTTGGTTCTTGTGAACAGCGTTATGGCGTTTCCGCCAGCGCTGGCCGAGAACGGCCTAGCAGCCTCGAAATTCCTGCTGTTGCTCGCTGTCACCGCGACGGCAATGCGGTCTAAGCTCTCGTTATTGCTGGAGGCTGGTTGGCGTCCGCTAGTGCCCGTTCTGGCAGCGACCATCGCTTCCTTTGTGGCTGCTTTGTTAGTGACCGTTACGCTCATCTAAGCGCTTCTGATCAGGCTGGTCGCGGCAGCGCGGTTGTGTGCTTTATCCGCTCCATAGAAAAACTGGCGCTGACATCGGACAGGCCAGGCACCTTGCTAATAAGCCGCTGATAAATCCGGTCATAGTCGCCAATATCGCGAACCTGGATTACCAGCATGTAGTCGATATCGCCCGCCATTCGGTGGCATTCGACGATCTCTTCGATCTCTGAGACACCTTGCGAGAATGCATCCAGCCATTCATGATCATGGCGGTTGGTTCGGATGGCGACGAAGACGGTGGTTCCGAGCCCGATTTTGTCCGGATTGAGCAGGGCCACCCGCTGCTCGATAATGCCGGCATCCTCCATCCGTTTGATCCGCCGCCAGCATGGATTGGTTGACAGGCCAACCGCTTCGCCAATCGCGTGCACTGGCTGGGATGCGTCGCGTTGTAGAATCGCGAGGATCGCCCAATCAATCGAATCAAGTTCTATTTTTGCTTCTATCATTGGGACGATATATCACTGAATGCGTAAAAATGCGGGATATTTGGGAAAATTTTGACATGACATTGGTGTATAGTTCTCGAAAACCCAAAAGATTCGATGGAGTTATCCCAATTATGAAGCGTATTTTCACCGAGCATCCGGAATCGGTCGGCGAAACCTATTGGGAGCATTTCCTCCATGCCGGCGGCTTTGGCATCCGTATGATCGCGGGAGGCTTCGCCTGCATTCTGCATGGGCTATTGCCGTTCCTGTTCGTGAAGACGGGCAGCAAGCAGATCGAAACATTGCACGGAAAGATGGTCGTCGGTCGCAGCAAACTGCCGCAGCCGCTCGATTTTGTGATCTAAAATGTGAGCTGGCGCCCGCGCTAGTTCAAAAGTTGGTTGATCTCGACCGCAACCCCGTTGGGATCGAAAACATTGCAACCGCGCACATTGATATCAGGCCGTCCGTCGCGCCCGGGGTAGACTTGTAGGCGGGTTGGCCCTGTCATCGTCACACCCTCAATTTTGGTCGCCGCCTCGCAGGCTTTCTCCGCATCATCGGTATTTACGACGAGGAATGCCGTGCCCGGGCCTAGCCGCGTATCATACGGCTCATCCACATCTTCCATTACGGGATCGAAGGGGTGAAGCAGGCCAATCCAGCCGACATAGGGATCATTGCCATTCAGCAGCACCAGGCGCGCCTTGGTGCCCGGCTCACCTACGGGCAGGTTGACACCGGACAGCTCGACTACCGTGTCGTAATTGACCTCAAGGCCTAGCACATCGCGGTAAAAAGCAAGGCTCCCCTCCATATCGCGTACGACGATAGACGCGCGGCGGACATCGGTGGGCAGACGCTCGCTTACATCGACGCCTTCCATCGCCCGGTTGGCGGCTTGCGGCGAACCATCGGCGGCCATTTCTTCCTCCGCTGGAGCAGTGCCGCTGCATCCTGCGAGCATGGCGAGCGCAATGGCTGTGCCAAATATTCTCATGCCGTTTCCCCTACTGCACCCGCCGCGATTAGCGCGTCCGCCTTGCTTGCGTCATAGCCTAGCGCGGATAATACCTTTCGAGCATCTTTGCCTGGCGTTGGTAATTCCTGCGGCGATCCGATCCGCTTGCCGTGCATCTCCAGCGGGATGGTGGGCAGGCGCACTTCGGTGCCGTTATCTAGGGTGACGTCTTCTAGCCCCCCTTGATTGAGGTGCGGATCGTCAAACATGTCTTCTGGTTTGCCAATCGGCGCGAACGGCAGGCCTGATCCGTCAAGCTTGCGGATCACTTCGGCTGCGGTCATTCCGCCGACAAGCTCGCGGATTTGCGGCATGATGTCATCGCGTGCCTGAACGCGTGCATTGTTCTCGCGCAGCGCTTCGTTGGCCCACAGATCATCCAGCTCGAACAGCTTGCAAAATTTCTCCCACAATGCGTCGGTCACCACGCCAATGAACACCGGCTCATCCTTGGTCTGAAATACGTCATAAATCGCCCAAGCTGATACGCGCGCGGGCATGGGCGCGGCGGGTGCGCCAGTGACGGCATATTGCGCCATGTGCTGGCCCACCAGGTAGATCGTGGTTTCAAACAGGCTGGCAGTGACTTTCTGCCCCTTGCCAGTGCGATGGCGCTCTTCAAGAGCGGCGAGGATGCCGATCACGCCGAACATGCCTCCCGTCACGTCGATCACGCTGGCGCCCGCACGGGTTGGCTTGCCCGGTTCACCGGTCATGTAAGCGAGGCCGCCCATCATTTGCGCGACTTCATCGAGCGCTGTACGGTTTTCGTATGGGCCTGGAAGGAAGCCTTTCTCGCTACAATAGATCAGGCGCGAATTGCTTGCTGAACATTCCTCATAGCCGAGGCCAAGCCGATCGAGCGCGCCAGGGCGGAAATTCTCAACCAGCACGTCAGCCTTGGCGATCAGGTCTTTCGCCACGCCGATGCCTTCTTGGCTTTTCAGGTCGAGGCAGATGGATTGCTTGCCGCGATTATACATCGGGAAGTAACCAGAGCCGGAGCCTATCAGTCGGCGCGTGCGGTCCCCGCCGATTGGCTCAACCCGCACGATCTCCGCACCAAGCCCAGCAAGAATGTGGCCGACCGTCGGGCCCATCACCATGTGCGTGAACTCGACGACCGTGATACCAGCAAGTGGCTGCGGTGCGGCCTGTGTTTCAGCGTCGCTCATGCGGCAGTTCTTTCGTTGTAATCGAGCATTGGCCCGGCATCTGGCGTGAACCCGTAAAGGGGTTCCCCGGGAAGCGCTTCTTCGACGATGCTGCGAACCTTGAGCAGCGCCTCCAGATCGATCCCGGTCTTGCAGCCCATCGAGTTCAGCATCAGCACGAGATCTTCAGTTACCAGATTGCCTGATGCGCCCGGCGCGAACGGGCATCCGCCCAATCCGCCGAGTGACGAGTCAAATGTGGTAATCCCTTCCTCCAGTCCCGCGACCACATTGGCGAGGCCGAGCCCGCGTGTGTTGTGCAGGTGGAGCGTTGTCAGCATGTCTTCCCCCACAGCGGCTTTGACCTTGCGGGTGAGGCGGCGGACTTGTGCTGGGTCGGCATAGCCCGTGGTGTCCGACAGGCTGAACTCCATTGCGCCTGCTTCGGCGGCCTGTTCGGCAAGGCGCACGACTTGGTCCTCAGCGACAGCACCTTCCATTGTGCAGCCAAACGCGGTCGATAGGCCGACAGCAAATTGGATGCTATGCTCCTGGGCGATGACTGCCGCGGCGGCGATCTCGGCCAGCATAGCTGGGTGGTCCTTGCGCACATTCTTGATTGAATGAGTCTCGCTCATTGAGAAGGGAATGCTCATCCCGTCCACGCCCGCATCGGCGGCAAATTGCGCGCCTTTGGCATTGGGCACCAATGTGACCACGGTTAGGCCGTCGATACCCTTGGCGAATTTCACCAATTCAGCCGTGTCGGCCATTTGCGGGAGCAGTTTTGGCGGGACGAAACTGCCAACTTCGATCTCTTTCACGCCCGCGGCCGCTTCGGCGGCAATCCAGCGCTTCTTGGACTCAAGCGGCATCACCCGATCGATCGATTGCAGCCCGTCGCGCGGGCCTACTTCAGAAATGAGAATTTCGGTCATGAAGTGTGCTCCAAATATACCCAGGGCCGTGCGGTTTGATCGGATGCAGTCCAATCCTTGATCGCGCCCTCTTGGGTGAGCGTGAGGTCAATAGCGTCCAGTCCCTCGGCCAGCATCTGCTTGGCCTCGGTATCGATTTCGAATCTGTGAGTGTCGCCGCTGCAGGTCAATGTTTGCGCGGCAAGGTCGATCTCGATGTCGCAGCCCGCCATGCTTTCAGCAGCGGCGCGATCTAGCGCAATCGGTAGGATGAAATTGCGAATGCAATTGCCGTAGAAGATTGGCGCGAAACTCTCCGCGATGATCGCTTGAATGCCATATTCCGCAAGCGCCCATACGGCATGCTCGCGGCTGGAACCGCAGCCGAAATTGGCCCCGCTAAGCAAGATTTTGGTCTCGCGATATTTTGCTTGGTTGAGTACGAAATCTGGGTCCTCAATGCGCGCGTCTGCATCGGAATAGCGCCACGGTGCAAATAATCCGTCCGCTAGACCATCGCGCCCGGTGCTGCGCATTTCGCGGCTGGGGATGATCGCATCAGTGTCGACATTGTCGCGCAGTTCACCTGCGTCGAGCGGCGCGGCGATGCCGATCAGGGGCTGCGGGAAAGCGCTCATGTTACCGCCTCATTTTCCCGCATCAACGCGCGGGGGTCAGCGATTGCGCCAGCGACTGCGCTGGCCGCGACGGTTTCAGGCGAGGCAATATGGGTCTTGATGCCCGGGCCTTGGCGACCTTCGAAATTGCGGTTGGTGCTGCTGATTGTGCGCGCGCCCTCGGGAAAGCCTTCACCGCCAGCATAGAAGCACAGCGAGCAGCCGCTCATGCGCCATTCAAATCCGGCGGCTGTGAACACTTTGTCGAGCCCCTCGGCTTCGGCCTGCCGTTTTACAGAGAGCGAGCCGGGCACAACCATCGCCTTTTGGATTGACGGCGCGATTCTCCGTCCTTTCAGCAGTTTCGCCGCGCGGCGCAGATCGGAAATCCGGCTGTTTGTGCAACTGCCGATGAAAGCCACGTCGATGGGCGTTCCGGCAAGCTGAGCGCCCGCGTCAAGGCCGGTGTATTCATGGGCACGGGCCGGGCCTTGCGGTATCACAGCATCCACTGGAATTGTATGCTCTGGGCTGGTGCCCCAGCTGACCATCGGCGCAATTTCGCTGGTATCAATCACAATCTCCTGGTCGAAACTCGCGCCCTCGTCGCTGGTGAGGCTGGCCCAGTATGGATCGTCGAAAGTGGCTGGCGCATAAGTCCGTCCGGCGAGATATTCGTAAGTCTTGGTATCGGGCGCGATCAGGCCGGTCATAGCGCTAAACTCGGTCGCCATATTGCACAGGGTCATCCGCGCTTCCATGTCCATCGCAGACACGGCGTCGCCCGAAAACTCGACGACATGACCAGCGCCGCCGCCTGCACCTTGGTCTGCGATCAGCGTAAGGATCATGTCTTTCGCGGTGACCCCCGGTGCAAGCACGCCATCGAAGCGGACACGCATTGTCTTGGGCTTTTCGAGCCGCAAAGTGCCGGTCACCATCGCGTGCTCAGCCTCAGAGCTGCCAATGCCCCATGCCAGCGCCCCAAATGCCCCTTGCGTGCAGGTGTGGCTGTCCGGCGCCACAAGGGTAACGCCAGGTAGCACAATGCCTTGCTCTGGGCTGATCACGTGGACGATCCCTTGGTTGCGGTCATTCACATCGAACAGGGTGATCCCGGCCTCTTTACAGGCTGCACGGGTCTCCGTGATGAAGCTTTCGCCGCCTTGCATGAGCGTCGAATCTCCGCGCCCCGGCCGAGTGTCGACAATGTGATCCATCACCGCAAAGACGCGCCCCGGATCGCGGACAGGGCGGCCCATTTCGGCCATGCGTTTCAGCGCTGCTGCTCCGGTGCGCTCATGCAGAAAGACGCGATCAATCGCGATCAGGGTCGCGCCGCCAGCGGTGAGCCCAACGGCATGCGTGTCCCAGATCTTTTCGAATAGCGTCTTCGGCATATTGGCTTTGTACAGGCTTTCGCGTCAGGCGGCGGCCTTCATTTCCTCGTCAATGCTGCGCCAGTCCTTCGTCACAAAGGTCTCTTGGATCGCAGTGCGCGTTTCCAGCATTCCGTTGCGGATCCAGTGCCATGTGCGGCAGCGGTTCTGACCATCATCGGAAATCTGAATCTGCTCATAGAGATAGAGCGATGGGTCGCCAGTACGCTGCCAATAAAGCATCATAGTGCGGTTATACTCGTCCAAAGGTACTTCGGCTGCCCAGCCTTGGATCAGCTCATTGTCCCACCAGATGCGGCCATCGCGGTAGGTCGCGGGGAACTCGCGAATCTCGGTGCGGCCATCATCCCAGCGATAATGGTTTGTCTGGTGATAGGGGATCTCATCTTCGCCTGTCATCCGGCAGAGCAGCCGGCTGGCGTGCTCGTCAATCTTGTTATTCTGGGCATCGAAATAGCTGTATGTGCCATCCCAAACGCCCTCGTGGCGAGCGAGCAAGGGCATGTTGGCAGAAAATTCGGCAAAGGTCGTCATTCGGGGGCTCCATGGATTTGGGAAAGGGTCTCATGCCAGCGGTGCGCAGCGTCACCGGCGCGAATTCGGGCGAGAGCGCGGGCATGGAGCGCATGCGGCTCCAACCCGGCAGGATCGAGCGGCGTGGCATGGGCGGCGTTCGCTTCATACCATGGATCAAAGAATTGCTCGGCGCGCGACGTAGCCCATGCACGCTGTAGGTGCACGCCAAAGCGGTCGGGCGTCATATCGGGATAGAGCTGGTCCGGATCACCTTGGGGCGCTTTAGGCCAGATGATTTCGCTTGCACCCAGCGCTTCAGCGGCGGCAAGGATGGCGGCGCGAATATCGGCGAAGTCGGAGGACTGCCCATGGCCAGGCACATCAATGGCGAGTTCGCCGGGCCGCGGCTCGACCATTTCGCGCGCTGGGCCATGCAGCGCTAACCTTCCACCGCGCTTGCCCTTCCAATGGATCAGTCCGTCACCCACTTGTAGCCAGCCTTCATTGGTGTCTTCGGCCAGCTGAGGGGAGGGCGTGTCGCCAGCCTGCTTCTGCAGGAAGGTGAGACTCGCCGACTGATGATCGGCGGGTGTCGCGACTCTCTCGGCTTTCCAACCCGCTGGCATATCTCCCAATCGGTCAATGTGCGCTTGCAGCGGATCACCGCCATAAGCGGTGATTAGGCATGGCGGAACATCGCTATCTGCAGGCGGAATATCACGCGGCGCACGTAAGACCGCGCCGTAGCCTGCTCGATAGGCATTGCCGGCATCCAGCATTTCAGAAACCGCCTGATCGACTCGCGAAATATCGGCATGTGCAACGGAAAGGCGGGCCTCTTCGCGCGTGTCAAACCATGGGAAAACCCAACTTTGTTCAAGCATGCGGTTCCACAGCCAGGTCAGATGTTCCCCGTAGGCACTGGGGTTGAACGGCGGCAAATAGCTTGTCCCAAACAAGTCCATTTCCGCCTGTGTCCAAATCGCATAGCCGCCAATCGCGAGGCACTTGAACCGCTTTGGGTGACGTTTGAGCGCAGTGACCAGAATGATCCCGCCCGAGTGGAAGCCATAGGCGGCGCATTGCTGCACACCCAGCGCATCGAGAAACTCGGTCAGCGCATCGGCGAAGTCGTTGATTTCCGGTTCACCGCTAAGTGGATCAGATTGACCAAATCCTGGCGTGTCGGGCGCGATGCATGTGAAGTGATCGCTCCATGACTGCATTAGCAATTCGTATTCGGCACTTGAGCGTGGGCTCTGGTGAATCATCAGCAAGAGAGGTCCATTCCCACAGCGGCGGTAATGCACGCGGCGGGCAGGATTTGGACCGTCTGCAGGCAGGGTCAATATATGGCGTGTAATCTGGGTCAATAATTTGTCCGGACAAATTTTGCTCGACAAGCCTCTAGGCCTGTTTAATACCGTCTGTCAAAGAGGAATCGAAAGGCTTTTGTATGACCGAACTGATCGGCACAAAAATGATTGAAGAGGGCAAGACGGCCCGCGAGCTATTCGATCAGGTGATGGCTAACCCGGCTCGCAAGAAATTCGGCTTTGGTGAGAAGCTGGCCATCGTGAATGTCGATGTGCAGCAGGCCTATACACGCACTGACATGTTCAAAACCGCATATGAAACCGATCCGCGCCAGATCGAATATATCAATATGATCAGCCGCTTGGCCCGCGAAAAGGGCATGCCAGTCATCTGGAGCCGCGTTGCGTACAAAGATGATGCAGCGGATGCGGGCGTGTGGGGCACGCGCACTGACACCGAAGATAGTCTGCAGAATATCAAATATGGCAGCGAGCGGCACGCCTACGATCCGCGCTGCGAAGTGGATGCGAACGATCTGCAATTCACCAAGCGCATGCCCAGCAGCTTTTTTGAAAGCCCGCTGGCAAGCTATTTGACATTTCACAAGGTCGACACGGTTGTGGTGACAGGCGGTTCGACCAGCGGATGCGTGCGCGCAACCGCGGTGGATTCGCTCAGCTACGGCTATCGCACGATCGTGCCCATTGAGACTTGCGCGGATAAACATGAAAGTTATCACTTCGCCAATCTCACCGACCTTCAGCTCAAATATGCCGATGTTGAGCCAGTGCAGGCCGTGATCGACTGGCTGGAGGCGCGTTGAGCCATGATGGAAGGCGCGGCTGACCCGGGGCTCTACGACTATCACCCTTACAATGACCGGAAAAAAATCGTTTGGCCTGAGGGGAAGACTTGTGCGGTGTGGGTCGCGCCAAACCTTGAATATTACGAAATTGATCCGCCTGCGAACCCCAATCGCAAGCCGTGGGCCAAACCGCATCCCGATGTGGTTGGCTATTCTTACCGCGATCATTCCAACCGGGTGAGCCATTGGCGCATGGCCGATGCTATGGATCGCCATGGGTTTCCGGGCAGCGTCAGCCTGTCGGTCGCTCTGTGTCAGCATCATCCCGAGGTCGTCCAAGATGGAGTCGCGCGCGGTTGGGAGTTCTTCAGCCACGGGATTTACAACACGCGCTATTCCTATGGGATGAGCGAGGCACAAGAACGCGCGATCATCGAGGACTCGATCAAGACAGTGCAGGATGCGACCGGACAGCGCATTCGCGGCTGGCTGGCGCCGGCGTTAACGCACACGCTGCGAACGCTCGATCTGATTGCCGAGTACGGGCTCGATTACACCTGCGACCTTTATCATGATGATCAAGTCCAGCAGGTGAAAACGGCGACCGGCGATCTTGCCTCGATCCCCTACAGCCTGGAGGTGAACGATCATTACGGCTTCAATGTCTATGGTATGGCGGGCCGCGAATATGCCGATAGCCTGATCAAACAGTTTGAGCGGCTTGCCGATGAAGGCGAAAAGTCAGGCACGGTGATGTGCATTCCTTTGCATGCGTATTTGATCGGACAGCCCCACAGAATCGGACCGTTTGAAGAGGCCCTGCGCCATATCGCCTCCGATCCGCGCTGCTGGAAAGCGCGTGCGGGCGACATCGTAGATAGTTGGAGGGCGCAGCAATGAGCCTCGATCAAAGCTACACCGTCTACCCAAAACGGCGTGAAGGGTACGACCATGATCTCTATGAGTGGTCGAACATTCACGCCCGCGCGCCAGTGCGTTGGCCGGATGGTAAATCGGTCGCGGTATGGCTTTGCGTCAGCCTTGAATTCTTCCCAATCACACCCGAGGACGAGCCGTTTCGCGCGCCAGGCCATATGGTCACGCCTTACCCGGATTATCGCCACTATACTGTGCGCGATTATGGCAATCGGGTCGCGGTGTTCCGAATGCTCGATGCTTTTGCGAAGGCCGGTGTCACGGCGAGCTTCGCGGTCAATGCTACGGTTGCCGAACGCTATCCTGAATTGATTGAGGCTGTGCAGGCAGGCGGGCACGAAATCATTGCTCATTCGACCGATATGAACGGCACGATCGCCTCCACTATGAGCGAGACGGACGAGCGAATGCTTGTCACTGATGCTCTTACTCGGCTGGAAGCGGCTACTGGAGAGAAACCTAAGGGCTGGCTGTCCATTGCGCGTTCGCAAAGCTGGCGCACCGTTGATCTGCTGAAAGAGCACGGGCTTTGTTATTGCTGTGACTGGGTAAATGACGAGCTGCCCTGGCGCTTCGGCAATGGCCTCGTAAACCTTCCTCTAAGTGTCGATCTGTCGGATCGTCAGATTATCGCGACGCAGCAACATTCAGCAGAAGCATGGGCCCAGATGATGCGCGATGCGTTTGACTGGCTTGCGGATGAGGCGGCTGCGCAAAGCTCTGCGCGCGTTCTGCCGATGCAGCTAACGCCGTATATTATGGGTCAGCCGTTCCGGATTGCAGCGCTTGAGGAGCTGCTCACTGACCTGGCGAACCGCGAGCAGAGCTGGTTTGCGGGCGGTGCTGAGATCGTCTCATCTTGGGAGAAACAGCAGTGAAAGCGCGCAATCCAAGAACAGGCGAGGAAGACTATGAGTTTGCCGAGAGTTCGCGTGAGGATATCGCCGCAGAGGCCGCTCGTTTGCGCGCAGCACAACCCGCTTGGGAAGCGCTAGGGCCTGATGGTCGCGCCGCCGTGCTCAGCAAGTTTGCGGACGCAGTTGAAGCCGCTGCTCCCCAAATTGCCGCAGCGCTGACAATCGACACTGGGCGCAGCGCGGTCGCGTTGATTGAAGTGGATGGGCTTGCGCGAAACCTGCGCAAATGGGCTGCGCGCGGGCCGGAGCTGTTTGCTGGGCTGGATTGCCATCCGCAGCCTTCCTTGACGCCGGGGGTTGAGATCGTCGCTGAATACACCGCCTACCCGCTGTTCGGCGCGATTGCCCCTTGGAACTTCCCGGTGATCCTCAGCCATATCGACGCGGTGCCGGCTTTGATGGCGGGCAGTGCGGCTCTGGTGAAACCATCCGAAGTTACGCCGCGCTTTGCCGAGCCGATGCGCGAAGTGCTCGCGCAAGTACCCGAATTGCCGCTTTCCTATGCTATGGGCGGGCCAGAAGTGGGCCAAGCGCTGATCGAAGAGGTCGACTATATCTGCTTTACCGGATCGACCGGCACGGGGCGCAAAGTCGCAGAGGCCGCCGCGCGCCAGCTGATCCCCGCCAACCTAGAGCTGGGCGGCAAAGACCCGATGATTATCACTGCTAGTGCTGACCCCGAATGGGCCGCCGGCGTGGCGCTGCGCAGCTCCATCGTCGCGACCGGACAGGCTTGTCAGTCGATTGAGCGCGTATATGTCGCGCGCGAAATTGCCGAGCCGTTTTTGGCTGCTCTGGCCGAAGCGGCGAGGGCAGTCGAGATCACTTACCCTGACCCTAGTTCTGGGCATCTTGGCCCCTTCATCTTTCCCGCGCAGGCCGGAAAAGTGCAGGCTCAGATTGACGATGCGACCGCAAAAGGCGCGCGCGTGCTGGCGGGCGGGACGGTTGAGACATTAGGCGGCGGCAAATATCTGCGCCCGACTGTGTTGGCTGACGTTGCGCCTGAGATGACGGTGATGCGCGAGGAGACATTCGGTCCTGTCATTCCGGTTACCGTTTTTGACGATTTGGACGTAGCTATCTCGCAGGCAAACGACACCGAATATGGCCTCTCGGCTGCGGTGCTTGCTGGCTCAATAGAAGAAGCGGCCGAGGTGGGTTCTCGGCTGGAAGCAGGCGCAATCAGCCTGCAAGACGGCGCTCTCACCAGCATGGTCGGCGATGCGACCAATCATTCGCGTAAAGCCTCTGGCCTTGGCCCCAGCCGAATGGGCGATGAGGGCATGATGCGTTTCCTGCGCCGCCGGGCACTGATCCGGCAAACCGGCGATGCTATGACCATCGCAGCTTATGCAGAGGGACAAAGCTGATGGGAAATCGTGCAGACCTAAGGGCTGTCATGCCCGCCATGCTTGACCACGACGGTTGGTGGGAAGGTTCGTACCGCGACTTCGATCTCGACGGAAAGCTACTCGATGAACGCCACGTAAAGACGCATTGCGAGTTTCCCGATACGGGCGAGTGGCACTATCTCCAGCACAATTGGATCAGTTGGGCCGATGGGCGCGAGGCTCTGTTTGAATTTGGCGGAAAGATCGAAGGCGAGCGGATGATCTGGAAGACGGATCGGTTCTCTGGATACGGCTGGCAAACGCATGAACACACCATCATGTTGAAACTTGATCGGCTTGATGTGCCGGGTGCTTGCTATGTCGAAATGATCAATCTGGTGCCGGGCGCAGATACCCGCGCGCGCACCTGGCAATGGATGAAGGACGATGCGCCGTGGAAGCGGACATTGTGCGATGAAAAGAGGATTACGGCCCTATGATCTCCGCGACTTTGGCTCTGTTGCTGCAAGGTACGCCTGCGGGTGCTGCACCGCCACCGCCTTCCTCAACCTGCGATGCGCCGGTTTATATGGTGGTGGAAGGGCTTACGCTAGATCGCGACCGGATGATCGCCTACGCGCGCGCAATTGCGGCGAGTGAAATCTATGAGAAGCTGGGCGGGTATTACGTCACGATCCCGCGCCCAGTGGCCGTGTTTGAAGGCGAGGCCCCGCCAAATTACGTCAATCTGACCGTCCGCTTCCCATGCCTCGAAAATGCAAAGGCGTTCTGGAACAGCGAAGTCTACCAGAACGAGATCTTGCCGCTGCGCCAAAACCCGAGCGCGGGCGACTATACCGTGACCGTCTATGCTGAGGCGCCTTTGCGCAGCGATATGGTCGGCAAGGTTGGCGACAATCGCTTCACCCATGATTTTGACAATTCCGGCGTACCGCAGGCCTCAGGAGCAGACCAATGAAGGCTTGGGAAATTGGCGAGCAAACTGGGATAGACCGCCTGCGCCAGGTGGAGCGGGATGATCCAATTGCCGGACCGGGCGAGATCGTGGTCAAAGTGACGGCGGCTGGCCTCAATTACCGCGATCTGATGATGGTGCGCGGGCATTATGGCAGTGACCATCCAGAAAATCGCATTCCGCTCACTGATGGTGTGGGCGTGATCGAGGCGATGGGTGAGGGAGTGGAAGGCCTAGCCATCGGTAACCGGGTTGTCGCGCAGAATTTCCTCCCATGGCTGGATGATGGCGGCTTTGGCTTCCACGTGTTTGGTCAGGATGTAGGTATTTCAGCTGATGGCTGGCTCGCGGAGAAGATCAAACTGCCCGCTGCGGCGGCGATCAAATTGCCCAACAGCGTGAGTGATGAGACAGCGGCGACGCTGGCCGTGGTCGCCTGCACCGTCTGGCACGCAATGGTGGCATTTGGCGGGGCAGGTCCGGGGAAGCTGGTGCTCGCACAAGGCACGGGCGGGGTTTCAATCTTCGCGCTGCAGCTGGCTAAGGCGATGGGCGCTGAGTTCGCGATTACGTCCTCGAGTGAGGAGAAGCTCGCCAAAGCGCGCGAAATGGGCGCGGACTACACCATCAATTATCGCGAGACAGACGACTGGGCGGCGGCTTTGCTGGAAGCGACCGGCGGGCGCGGGGCGGATGTGGTGGTCGACACAATCGGCTTTGGCGAAATGGCGCAGACGATGGCTGCGACTGCGGTCGAAGGGCGCATCGGCACAGTGGGCGCTCTATCTGGCACACCGCAGGACGCAGCGACCTTCAACCAGGGCGCGATGCTAGGCAAGAATATCACGCTCAAAGGCATTACGTCTGGTCATCGCGGTATGTTCGAAGCGGCGCTTAAGTTGGTGGCCGAGCACAATATCGAAATGCTGATCGACCGCAGTTTTGCCTTTGATGAGGCGAAAGCAGCCTATGAACACCTCGAAAGCGGCGCACATATGGGCAAGGTGATGATCCGGGTTAGCTAGTCGCGTTCCAGCTCGACTAACTCGTAGCGGTTCATCATATATCCGTCGATTGAGCCATAGACGAGCACGCTGTCATCATCAGCGGTCACCCACATATCGAAGTCCGGGTGCTTGGTCCCGCCCATGCCTTCATCGCTATCATCGACATAGCGATAGCGGCGGCATTGGAATGCGCCCGCCTCCACGGTCTTTTGCTCTTCGCCGACATATTCCATCACCATTTCGAGATTGGCGATTTGCGGTGGGGTGGCCCCGCGGTGATCAGGTGAGGGGAGGAAGAAGCGTAGTTTCCGTTTGTGCGGGCCTTTGCTCACATCCATCAACCTTGTGGTGAAACCATCACCTGCGATTGGATGCGTACCGAACGCATCGAACTTACCCGCCTCTTTGGTCTCTGAATTGCGCCCGATTGTTGGGCCAAAGCTCTCGCAAGTGATCTGGTTCGCGGCGGCGTCGTAAGCCATCCAGCCTGAGCCAAGGAACTCATCGCCCAAGGTCAGATGGACCAGCAGGTTCTGCGGCATACGGTCTGGGCCAATGTGGCAAGTGATATTGCGCAGCACGGTTGGGTCAGGCTCCTCGATCTCGCATTGCGCGGACATGATCACTGAGCCGTCGGCATGATGCGAGAAGTTGAACCACTCACGCCCGCGTTCCTGCCCCTCCATGCCGGGCTTGGCGGAGAGATAGCGGATTTTTCCGCGAACATTACGATGGTACATCAGATAATCCCTGCCTTATCGAGCCGCTTAATCACGGCTTCTTGCGCGCGCTTGAAATAGTCACGGTCTGGAATGCTTGGGTTGCCGTCTTCCATCATTCCATTGCCGCGGTGGAACGCCTCCGCGCTCGCCGCATAGGCATCAGCGAACAGGCCGGGGCGCTGGCGAGCGAGCGAGTTGATCATCGCAGGGGTGCGGCGCGCGGCGCGCAGCGAGCCTAGGTCCACGGTGCCAAAGGCCGTGAAGGTCTCGCCGTCGCTCGATTGCGACATCAGTTTGCCGCGATAATCGACCATCCGGCTGTTGCCGTCGGCGCTGGCGAGCGGAAGGCCGGTGCCCGCGATCCCGGCGGTGTTAGCCGAGACGACATAGGCCATGTTCTCAAAGGCCCGCGCCTGTTTGGCGACATCCTTGGGTGTGGCGAGCGGCGATCCGATTTCGGACGATGAATGGGCGAACACTTCTGCGCCGCGCATCGCCAGCACGCGCGCAATTTCGGGATAGAGAATCTCCTCGCTTGCAATGGCGGCGATCCGGCCAATTTCTGTGTCGGCAACTGGGAACACCGCATCGATCCCATAATGGTTGAGATAGGCGTCCCACACATCGTGAGGGCTGGGCGCAAACATCGATAGAAGCCTGCGATAACGCAGCACGGTGTCGCCGTTGGGCGCGACGAGAAAGCTCGTCTGGAAATAGAAGTCGGGGAAGGCTGCATCGCGTTCATAGGCATTGCCCGCGATGAACATGCCAAGCCGTTGAGCGACGCCGCCCAGCGCCTCATACTCTGGGCCGTCCGCATCCCAACATGCCTTAGCCGCAAAGTCGGAAATCGAGATGCGGCCCGGATAGGAGGTGAAGAGGTATTCGGGCAGCACCGCGAGCTTCACCGGCGTTCCGGCATATTGCGCAATGAAGATTGAGGACGCGCGGATTTGCGTCTCGATCTCGCCAATATGTTTGAGCATGGCCGTGCGCGCAGCGTCATTGTCCAGCGACTCAACCGCGCGCGCAGTCAATTGCATGGCGACGGCGGCGTATGGGCTAGGTGTGGTCATAGAATTCTGGTGTAATCCCTATCAGAGGCCGAGCGAGCCGGGATTCATCAATCCGCGTGGATCAAGTTCAGCCTTGGCCGCTTTCAGCAATGAGTCGGCGCGGGGCTCCAGACTGTCGCGATAGCGATAGGTTCGGCCGATCTGGAAATGCGCCGCTTCATGCTCAAAGAAGATGTCGACGATCGCCTTCTTCAGCTTCTGAGTCAGCTCCCAAGCTGGCTCATTGGGCTTCAGCTTGGGCAGCTTTTTCAAGTGGGCTTTCTCAATCGTATCGTTGATCAATGGGTTGCTCGCATCAGGCCAATAGAGGCACGGCTCGATCACCATGCCTGCGCCGCCAACGGTTGCCACCAATGTGCCATAGTGGACGCCAAGCTCTTCCATCGCGCTGGCATGGTCTTCGAACAGCTTCTTGAATGCGGCAAAGCACTCAGCTGACCGGCCGTGGGGGACCAGGCCGTGAATTGGCGCCCAGCGCTCGCCATCGGGCCCTAGGATTGAATTGAGTGGGCCAAACGGATTGGCGCGGATGATCTTGGGGATCGTGTTCTCAACTTCGCGCCCGCCATAATGCGCCACCAATTGGCGCGCGATTTCGATGTCGGCATCAGCGGCTGCCTGAATGCGGCCTTCTGTCAACACGTGGAGCGAGAAGTTTGCATCCTTCAAGAAGTCGCGCCCTGCCGCGACCACTTTCGCGCCTTCCTTGAGCGCTTTCATCACGCCGCCCCCGTTATTGGCCTGCTTTTTCATCATGCCGACGAGTTGCTTGGCATCACTGGTCAGGCTGTCGCGTTTCATCCTCAGCGCATTGAGATAGGGGTCAAAGCCAAAGCATTCGGTGGCGATGCCGCGCCGCTCGATCTCAGTCGCAGCGGCAAACCAGCTGTTCTGGTCTTCAAAGGCGAAGCTGGCATAGCCGTGGCAGTCGGCCTCCGGGATCAGTTTGAGCGTGACAGTCGCTTTGATACCCAGCGCGCCAGTGTCGCCCAAGAACATCCCGGTGAGGTCTGGGCCATAAGGCCGAGTGTGCTTCTTGCCGGTGGCGAGCAGTGTGCCATCTGCCAACACTACCTCCAGCGCGGAGCAGCTTTGCACAGCAGAGCCGTAGCGCCCCGTGCCCCAGAAGATGCCGTTCTGGCTCATCCCCCCGCCAACGCTGGCTTTCAGGCCGGAGAGTGTGCCCCACATTGGGGTGCGAAGCTTGTGATGGGCGAGCCGTTCGCGCAGCGCGGCCCAAGTGCAGCCGGCCTCTACCGTCACGGTCATGTTGACGTCGTCGACTTCGAGCACACGGTCCATCTGCGCCAGATCAAACAGCACGGTTCCCGGCGTATCCTGCGTGTAGCCGCCGGTGTAGCTCATGCCGCCGCCGCGCGGTGCGACAGGGTGGCCTGCATCCGTGGCAGCCTTAACCGCTGCGGCGAGCTGGTGCTTGTCTTTTGGGCGGACCACCGCGGCGAGATCGGCACCGCGCGAGTAGATATCGTGCGCGTAGAAATCGAGGGTTCCCTCGTCGGTGAGCACGTCTGCGCCCGATGCGGCCAGACTGTCAGTGAGCGAGGTTTCTGCAAGAGTCGCCATCACGCTGTCTCCGGTTGGGGGCTTGCGGGGATTGCCTCGGGCGCATCATCTTCGGCCTCAGGGAAGCTGTTAGGATATTTACCAAGAAACAAAAGTAGCCCGCCGCCGATGACATACATGAAAATCGCGACGGTCAAGATTGGGTCGTAGCTGCCGGTCGTATCGCGGACATAAGCGTAGATTACTGGTGAGGCGGCACTTGCGAGGCCAAATGGCATGTAGAGCATGCCGTAGATCTTACCATAATGAAGCATGCCGAAATAGCGACTGGCGAGGTAGGCAATGAGGTCGCTTTCTGCGCCAGCCGCGAAGCCAAGCAGGAATCCCCCAATCGCGACCGGCAGGAACGCGGTGTCTGTGCCGAGCAACAGGTAGCTCGAAATCGCTGGCAAGCAGAGTAGCGGGAAGGCGACAAAGCCAGCCCAATACCGATCAAGCAACAGACCCGTTATGATCCGGCCCGACAGAATGCCGAGGCCCAGGATCGTCATCACATTCGCCGCATCCGAGCGCGAGATCGAATGATCACCCAAGATCGGCACCATGTTGATGAAAGCCCCACCAAAGGCGAGAGCGATGATCAGGATGGAAAACCAAATCAGCCAGAAACGATAATCCTTAAGCGCTGTTCCAAGCGTCACGCCGGTCAGCTTGCCGCCGCTTGCCACCATCGCCTTGGGTCGTTCCTCAGGGCGCGGTTCACGGAAGAACAGGAAGCCCAGCGGCAGCGCGATCAGCAATGGTAGTCCGGCGATTATGACGAACATCGCGCGCCAGCCGTAATTATCGATAGCCCATTGTGCGAGCTGTGGGACGATCATCGCGGCGATGCTGGTTCCCATCAGCAAGATGCCGAGCGCCAACCCCTTGTTCTTGAAGAACCACATGTTGACGGCGCGGCTCCAGGTGACCGGCGTCGAGCCGATCCCGACCAGGCCAATCAGCACCCACAGCCCGTAATAAGCATAGAGCGTGGACATCGCATTGCTGGTTGGTGTCAGGCCAATAGCGGCAAAGGCTGCCCCGAACGCGAATAGCGAAAGTAGAGCGACACGGCGTACGCCATATCGGTCAGCCATCCAACCAAAGGCGGGTGCGAGAAAACTCGCGATGACCCCGAAGATTGTGATGGGGAAGAGGATTTGCGTGCGCGACCAGCCGAACTCTTCAATCAGAGGTTCGACGGTGAAACCGATGACATTAAACGGAATGGGCGACGCGCCAAAGGCAACCCCCAGAACCGCGACCAGCAAGACCTTCCAGCCTAGCGAGAACTCACCCTTCTCTGGATTGGCAGCGGCGGGATCAGTCGATTTCACCATAGAACTCCGTCAAATTGCCATCCGGATCACGGACCGCGAAAATACTGGTTGTGCTGTCCTTCTGATCGATTCCGTGGATGACCACATCCTCAGCACTGTAAGCGATTGCCGCGCCTTTGCCTATGAGCTCCGCACGGTAGGCCTCCCAATCGCGCACTGGATAGCGGACGGAGATGATACCCAGATTGGGTGGGGACGCTCTCTCAGAATGATCGCGCCCAGTAAAACCGGTGATCTGCATCACTTCGACCCGCCCGGTTTCGCCCGGCAGATCAGGCTGGAGCGCGGCAGCTGCGCGCTTGATTTGAGGTGTCAGATTGTATGGGATGCCGAAGTTTGAAAAGGCCGGCGCGGCAGGTTCATTGGCGCTATCAAAGAGAATGCCGAAGCCGAGCGTATCAGTGTAGAAATCGCGCGCTTGCGGGCGGCCGCGCACCATCCGCATGGAATTGAAACCTTGGCTTATCCGGCCAACCGGGAACGCGGTGAAGTCAGGCGTAATCCGCTCATATACCGCGACATGGATACCATGCGGGCCGTTCAGGACCACATTGCGCAAATCGGACGCGCCGAACTGGAAACGGATCGGGGGGCTTTCGGCCCACCAGCCAAGCTTTAAAGCCTGATCATAGAGAGCAGGCACATTGTCGCTACGGACCATGATTGAGTAGATCCCGCCAGTGTCCCAAGCGCGCGCAGCGGGGCGAATTGGCTCTTGTTCGACGTCTTCAAATTTGACGAAGCGGATGCAGCCCGTGTCAGCTTTGGGCGCACACCAGCGCTCAAAATAGGCGGAAGTTTGCTCGGGCAATTGCCAGTAATCAAGCTCAGTCTCGTCTAGCTCTCCGGACAACACCAAACGCCAATTGCCTGCCTCACGAAACAGCTTTGTGGCGGGCTCAAACTCGGCAACACTAACCACCGCTTCAGTCCAAGGGGCAACGCCAAATGTCTCCGACGCGTCTTGCGCGGCAGCGGGTACGGCTAGCAGAGCGCTAGAGAAAATGCCGGGCGCTAAGGCCCGGCACAAGTTGGATGGGAGGATACCCACGTCAATCGAAACGGAAGCCGACATCGACACCGAAAGTGAGCGGCGGCGCGGCAAACACCTGGCTTTGCGAACCACCGGCAAATGTATTCGCGCGGAAATATTCGCGATCGGTCAGATTTTTGCCCCACAGAGTGACAGACCAACGCTCATTTTCTGAGCGATAGCCGATCCGTGCATCAAGGCGCAGGCCCGGTTCTTGCTTAGTGCCTGGGACATTGGCGACCAGACCAAAGGTATCATCTTCATAGGCTGCGTCGCCGCCAATGAAGATTTCCCCGCCGCCAATGAGGAACTCATAATTGAAGCCCACAAGTGCCTTCAGATCAGGCGCGTTCTTGAGGTCGAGGCCAAGCGCACAATCAATGATGGCTTGCTCAAACTCGGGCGTGTTGGGCATGGCCGAGACGGTACCACATGCAAGGCCGGGGGTGGTTGTGGTGCTCCCGGACAAGAGACCCGCCTGCGCGAAGTTTAGTGATTGGTACTCCGCATCGAGCCAGCTCGCATTGCCGTAAATTGTTAGGCCATCTGTTGGCTCAAAACTGCCCTCAATTTCAGCACCTTGAATACGCGCTTCACCTGCATTGATCCGGGTGAAGCCGCCAGTGGGCAGTGTGCCGCTGATCTGCAAGTCCTGATAATCATTGTAGAAATAGGTCGCGTTAAGCGTCACGCGGCCATCCCAAAACTGCGTTCGCAAACCGGCCTCAATGCTGTCGAGCTGTTCCTCGGCCACAGGCAGGAAGCAGGCGACTGGACTGAAGCAGTCAGGCGAGAAACCGGGTGACTTGAAGCCAGTCGAGTAAGAGGCATAGAAAAGAATATCCTCAGTTATTGCGTAGTCTGCTTTTGCCGTCCACGTAACATTATCAGTGTCAGCTTCGCCGATGATATCTGAGCCGAAGCCCGCTAGAGGCCCGCCGGCATCCCCCTCAAATTCGCGGTCTTCTGAGGTCCAGCGCAGGCCGCCGGTCAGCGTCAGCGCTTCAGTGACGTCGAATGTGCCTTGCGCGAACAGCGAGAAGCTTTCGGTGTCAACATCGTTCTGGAATGGGAAGACGAAGACATAGTCGAGATTGACCGTCTCATTGTAATAGAACGCGCCGGCGGTGAAATTGAACGGCCCGGCAAAATCGGAATTGAAAAGGAATTCCTGACTGAACTGGTCTTGGTCAGTCTGTTGGAAGAATGGGAAGCTGATGAAGCTCGACAAATCATCAGTCAGAGCCCGTAGGGCAGTGATCGATGTGATCGAGAAATTGTCATACTCGCCAGTCAGTTGGATTGAAGCGCCGAAAGCCTCTACCTCGCTATCGAAATTGGTAACGCACCCGATGGGTTGGAAATTCACCGGCGTCGCAGCCGAGCAGGTTACCCCGGCAGCTGGCTCAATCGTGAAGATGTCCTGATCAACATCGGTTGTGATCGCTGGATTTGTGCTGCTCGATGCCAGTGAGCTTGGCGTTGGATCGCTTTTGTCTGAGGTATAATCGAAGATCGCCAGCGCGCTCCAATTGTCATCGAGCTCGCCATAAAGGCTACCGCGAAAGGCAAGCACTTGCTCATCGCCAACGGTTGTTCCTGCTTCATTGGCAAAGTCGCCATTGGGGTTAAGCGTGTGATAGCCATCGCGCTCGCGGAAAAGCGCGGAGACACGAACTGCGACGCTATCAGCGAGGCTGAGATTCGCGGCGCCCTTGGCCTGAATTCGGTCAAAATTTCCGTAGCCAAGATCGGCTGAAAATGTGTTCTCACCCAGCCTTGGCCTAGCTGATGTGATCTTGATTGCCCCACCATTGGTGTTGCGGCCGTAGAGCGTGCCTTGCGGGCCGCGCAAGACCTCGACTTGTTCAATATCAACCAGATCAACGAGCGAGCCGACCGTCCGGCCAAGATAGACATTGTCGATATATATGCCGACCGCTGGGTCGACTGCTCCGCGGGATTCGTCTTCGCCAACGCCGCGGAAAAAGATCCGGGCGGAGGAAGCTGTACCTGTGCCCGTAGTGATGACTACGCCGGGCACCTGCGCTTGCAGATCATTGGTGTCTGTGATTTGCCTGCTTTCCAGCTGAGCTGCTCCAAGAGCGGTAACTGCTGCCGGAACATCTTGCAGGTTCTGCGCGCGGCGCTGGGCCGTTACGATGATTGCGCCGGCCTCCTCTGTTTCTTGCGATGCCCCTTCTGGGTCTTGAGCCAAGGCTGCTGACGGTGTGAAAGCCAACGCTAGGGTGGAGGTCATGGTGGCAAGCGCCAACTTACTTGAGAAACGAGGCTTCATATCACGATTTCCTTGTTCTGATTTATGTAACGCCGGTTTGTGTCCGCTTTCTGATTTTTCCGATATCGCCAAAGTTGTCCGGACAAACCCTTGCTTGTCAAGCCGAGAAGTGCAAATTGTCCGGACAAATTGTAGGGGCGTGCTGTTTATCGTGCCCTTAGGGCAACAGTTTCGCGAAAGAGGGTGAAATGGCATTGGCAGACTTAGCTTATCCGACTTTGGTCTATGCGCACTTGCTCTTGTTTGTGCTGTGGCTCGGCGCAGATGTGGGTGTGTTCTTGCTCGGTCAGCATTTCCGCAAACGCACCGAATACACGCTGGATCAGCGGATCGCCTTGCTCAAGCTGCTGGTGCTGGTCGATATGACCCCGCGCAGCGCCTGGGCGCTGATGGTTCCGCTTTCGCTAAGCGTGGTCGATCTTGGCAATTGGTGGGATGTGCCTTCGCTGCTGTTGTGGGGCGCTTGGGCGATTGGCCTGTTCTGGCTGTGGTTGGTGTGGGACTCGCATTGGCATGATCAGACCCCGCGCGCCGCGCGCAATCGGGCGATCGAGGGCTGGCTGCGCTGGATCGTTGGCGGGTTCTACCTTTGGCTTGGCGGGCAGAGTTTGCTCATGGACGCACCATTGCAGCCTGATTGGCTGGCATGGAAGGCGCTCCTGTTCGGGGTGATCTTTGTCGCAGCGATCATGATTGATGTGACCTTCAAGCCGGTCGGCCCCCTGTTGATGGCGGTGCTTGAGAAAGGCTCAAGCGATGAGACAGAGATACCGCTGCTCAGAGTGATGAATTGCACGCGCATCTGGGTCTGGATTGTCTATGCATTGCTGTTGGCGACCGCATTTCTCGGCAATGTAAAACCGTTGCTCTAGCGCAACAAATCATCGCAAGAGCGTCCCGCTTGGGCAACATTTCAAAAATTTGTCTGGACAAGTTTGAATTTGTCTGGACAACTTCTGTCTAACGTATCAAGTTTGCGTTGATAGAGGCGGTGGGAGCCGCCGATTAGGGAGGAATTTTTATGAAGCGCCTGGTCAAGCCCGCTTTGCTTGCGGCTACGTTAATGACACCGTTTGCGGTGCAAGCTCAAGACAGCGGAGCTGCCGCAGATGCTGAGCTATCGGCCTCGGATGACAATGTAATTGTCGTTACGGCTCGCAAGAAAGAAGAGAACATTCAGAGCGTGCCTGTCGCGGTGTCTGTGTTCACTTCTGAGGACATCTTCGAGAACGGTATTCAGAACATCGAGGATATCTCCCGGCGCACACCAGGGTTTGTGTTCGACACGCCATTTGGCCGCCAATTCGACCGGCCGATCATCCGCGGTCAGGCAAATATTCTGGGCAGCTCGGGTGTTTCGGTCTTCATTGATAACGTCAACGTCACTCAGTCCATTCGCAGCCTGAACTTTGGCGATGTAGACAGCATCGAAATTATTAAAGGCCCGCAATCTGCTCTGTTCGGACGCAACACTTATTCCGGCGCCATCAATATTACCACGCGCCAAGCGACGAATGACTTTGGCGGAGAGCTCAGCGTCGAAGTCGGTGAGAATGATCTCTACGAAGTGCTCGGCAACATTCGCGGACCGATTATTGAAGACAAGCTCTTCTTCTCACTCGCCGGCCGGTACTACGACTTCAAGAGCGAGTTCGATATTCCAACGAATATCAACCCGTCCGTCGGTAATGAGTCGTCATTCTCCATTGGCGGCACGGTTGAGGTACGGCCAACGGAGGGTTGGACCACCAAGGTCCGTGTGGCCTACAACGAAGATGATGACGGCCACTTCCCAATCGGGTTGCTTGGCTTCGAAGACCTCAACATAAACGTTCCAGGCGGCACCGATCTGGGCGGCGTTCAGCCGTTTTTCCAAGGCGTGGTGAATACATTTGCGCCCAATCCCAGTGGCGCGCCGCAAATTACCAACACTCTCGGCGAGGGCGGCGGGCTTGAGCGCGAAGAGTTCTTCTTCTCGGTCAATAATGAGTTCGAACTTGGCGACTACACGCTGGTATCGACGCTAGGCTATACGCGCGAACGGTTCAAAGATGAGCTCGACAGCGACGGACGTCCAGACTCTTTCGGTACCGCAATTGTCGCAGGACCAGCTCAGCTTGGCCCTGGCCCGGCGCCGCAATTTGTTGTTCTTCTTCCGTTTGACTTCACCACAACCGATGACGACACGCAGAGCACATATGTCGCCGAAATACGGCTCGACTCGCCTCAGGATAGACGGTTCCGTTGGCGCGCTGGCGGGTACTACTTCCGCAATAATCAGCGAGACGAAAGTCTGATTGATGCGTTTACTCCAGAGCGGCAGGCGGCGGTCACCGCATCCGGTGACGCGGCGCTTGCGCAAATCGCAGGGGCGCTTGGTATTCCTCCATTCCTGCTGTTCAACTTTGGTGGCGGTTTTGATATCGGCCCGGTCGATCCGACGACGACCGAGATCGAGAACTTCTCAGTCTTTGGTTCGGCAACCTATGATCTTACCGACACGCTGACATTCAGCACGGAGCTGCGCTGGGCCGAAGAAACACAGCGCCAGCGTGTGTTCGATTTCAACACTGGCGCTTTGACGACGCTTGCCGATGGCTCGCCGTTTGATGTCGAGGCCAAATTCGATGCAATCACCCCGCGCTTTATTGTGGATTGGGAGGCGACGCCAGACAATCTGGTCTATGCAAGTGCTGCTCGCGGCACGAAGCCGGGCGGGTTCAACGGTGCTCAGGGCTTTGAATTTGGCTTTGGCACATTTGAAGAAGAGTCAGTTTGGCAGTTCGAGCTTGGCTCAAAGAACGTCTTCGCTGATGGACAATGGGTGTTCAACGTAGCCGGTTTCTATTCCGCGCTACAAGACTATCAGCTAACGGAAAACCTCGCTGCACTCGGCGCGACAGGCACAACCGGCTCGGTCACAGCCAACCTTGGCGATGTGGATGTTTATGGTATCGAGATCGACACCGTGTTTCAGCCGCGCAGCCTACCGGGGCTAACATTGGGTGGCAGCTATGCCTGGACTGATACAGAGTTCACCTCAGGTAGTGAAGCGACCCAAGGCGCAGTGTTCGGCGATCCTGATCTCACCGGGCAGCAATTGCCGCGTCAAGCGCGTCATCAGGCATCATTCTACACCGACTATGAAGCTGAATTGAGCGATGATTTCACGACGGTATTTTCGGTCAACGGGAACTATCTCTCAAGCCGCTTTGCGCAGGTTCAGAACCTTGCAGAAACAGGGTCGGCATTCGAAGTCGATGCACGCATCACTCTCAAATATCGTGAGAATCTCAGCTTCACCATCTACGGCAAAAACCTGACTGATGAAGATACTGCGCTCGGTGTGCTGCGCTTCATCGATCCGCGCGGCGGAAATGGCAGCTTGGTGGTCAATGGGGTCAACATCCCCAATGCCTTCACACTGAGCTCTGCTGGACAGTCTCGCGGGTTCCAGTTCAACAATCGCAATGGTCGCCGCTTTGGCGCGATTGCTCGGTTGAAGTTTTAACCGGTGAGGTCGGCGGGCATCATCACGATGCCGGCTGGCCTGTTTCGACTATGGATCGCATTGGCAGCGGCGCTGGTTTCAGCGCCGCTGCTTTCGCATGAGCAATCACCCGAGGCACACCTCATCGAGCAGGGGCTGTCGACCATCCGAATTGCCGCACTCGACGGCAATGCTGATCCAGCCAAAGACGTCTTCGCTGAAGATCTCGTGCTCGTCTCGCAATCTGGCAAAGTCTATGGGCGCAAGGCGGCGCTTTTCGATCTTGGCAATGGGTTCGATACGTGGCGCAATGAGGAACTTTCTATCCGCGTGGATGGCGATACAGCTGTGGTCACTTTCGTCAATTACCGAACGCGCACCGGGCTGGGAACAGGCGAGGTCGCTTTTCGGGTAACGCAGTTCTGGCGGCTGCGCGAAGGGGCGTGGAAACTGACGGCGCAATCGAGCGTCCGGCTGAAGGACTAGGCTAGCTCAGCCACACGCTTTGCCGTTCGTTCTCCACTCGCGAGTGCCGCCTCCATACCGCTGTTCCGAACAGCCATATGCTCGCCTGAAAAATGCAATCTTTCCCCCTGCCACTGGGTTGCGGCGGCGAGATCGCTCGCCATTCCGGTGCCGATATGATGGTAGATGCCGCGCGCATGCGGATTGCGCTGCCAACTGAAAATGCGCAGCACTGCGAGCTGACCTTTTGCTGAAGGGCGCGCGCGTTCGATACGGTTGATAATCTGACGCTCAGCTTCGGCCTTCGGCAACCGGTCGAGCATGTCTGCGCCTGCGCCAGTGGTCCAAAGCTTGAGCATGGCCGGGGCGCTGCCCAGTACGAAGATGCGGCCAAGTAGCGGGTCATCCGTCCATAAAGTATCGGGAAATGGATCGCTTTCCCAAAAGGGTGTCTTTGCACGAATGTAGGCAAAGCTCGCTCGCGTATAGGGCAATTGTGCGATCATCCGGGCCATTTGCGGTGAGAGCTTCGCTTGCATCGGGACATTGCGCAAGGCCGCGAACGGGATGGTGCAGATGACATGGCGCGCATGCAAAGTATGATCGGAGAGACGCAATGTGACGCCGTCTGAACCTTCCGCGATTCCGCGCACTTTCTCGCCTAACCTTACAGTGCCGTTCAGCGCTCCGGCCATTGCTTCGGGCAGACGCTGGGCGCCGCCGGTTATCGTCGAGACCGGGCCGGGCTGGCTGCGGAAGATAGCAAAGCTGCGCGCAAGGCTAAGCTGCGATATGCTGGCGAGATCATTGCCGTTGAAGTTCGCTTCGATCAGGCGGAGCGCTTCGTCGCTCGCGCCCTGACCGCGCAGATATTGCCGTACGGAGAAATCAAGCTCGCGCGGGCTGTTTCGCCAATCTTCAGGGCGTTCAAACCGTGGCAGGCCGCGTGCATATTTGCGCAGCAACGCCGCTGGTTCTGTACCTCGCTCTTCGCTGGGCAAAGCGTTGCCTGAATTTTCCATCCAAGCATCCGGAGCAGAACTCACGCCGTTCACGTGGTAATAGTTCCCGGGCTTTTGCACTCTGCCTGCGCCAGCGCCAGCGTCGCTCGAAAGGGCGACGCCCAAATCTCTGGCGAGCGCATGAAGGCGCGCATAACCTGCGCCCACTTGGATCCCGCCAGCGTCCGGCGCTCCGGGCAGGTCATCAAGTGTATGCAGTCGCCCGCCAATGCGGTTTTCCGCCTCCAGCACTGTGACCGAGAGGCCCGCGTATTCGCATAGTCGCGCCGCGTTAAGACCAGCTAGTCCGGCCCCGATTATCGCAACATCAACCTGCGCTCGGCCCCACGCGGCCCTTGGGGCAGCACCAGCGATGATCGCCGCCGAACTGCCTGCGAGGAATGCGCGCCGCGAGGCCATTGCTCAGCTCAGTTGCGCCCGGCTTGCATCGCTTCGTCGGTTTCGGCACGTGCTTTGTCGGTCAGCAGTTTGAACTTTGTCCAGGTCGTCTCGTTCTTGCGAGTGTCATCCTTGGGCGGAGCACTTTCATAGATAGGATAGTTTTCACGGATCTCATTCTTAAGCACTGCGGGAAGCGCTTCAAATCCGCCGGGCAGTTTGCGGCCCATCGCATTGAAAACCATCTGACCCGGACGTCCGCCCATATCCATCCACGGTGCCCAAGGTGAAATACGCACCCAACTGATCATCGGGTAGGCGGTCGGCTTGGAGCTATCATAAAGCTCGTCCTTGAGCGCCGCGAAGTCGAATATTTCCATCGCATGATACATATTGCCGACATGCTTCTGGTAATCGCCAGCGAGCGGATTTGGGTAAAATAGCGGAACTTCGAACGGCATGAAAACGTAAGGGCCGCTTTCGCGCAACGTGCTGATCTTATAGGGCGCACCGTCGGCACCGCGCGGGAAATTCGGACGGCCATTAACCGGATCATTGTGGATCTGCATCACGTCGACGGTTTCGCCTGTATATGGGTTCTCCCATGTGTCGACGACTTCGCCGGTCTTCGGGTCAAGCATCAACATCACTTCGCGGCTGATCATGCGCCAACCGGTCCCGCGCTCTGGATCGGTGACCTCAACGCAGCGGCGGATGTTCATCCCTTCGCCCTTGAACAGCAATTTGTCGCGCTGGCCGGGAGAGCGGCCATAAATGTTGCCTGACCAGTGATATACGGCGGGCTCGTCCTCAGAGATGCCGCATTGCATACGCTTGGAAATCTCAACTGCGTCTTCAGGGACATTGGGGTCAAGCATTTGCGCAGCGGCGGGCTGCGCTGCGAGCAGGCTTGCACCCATCAGACCGCTTGCAGCGAGTATAGCTTTCATGAACTTCATCATTTCTCTCCATTTCGGCGATTCGCTGCAGATATCCGACTGCCCGCCCTCGCGATTCCGATCCACTCTAGATTTGTCCGGACAACTTTGGAAGATCTAAAATTCGTTTGAGATCAAGATCTCCAATATGGCGTTTGCGGTTTGCTGAGCATTGGCATCGAGAGCGGACCCTACAATATCCGGGCGATCAATGAATGCGGCGCACTCTATCAATTCAGCAGCGCGTCTCGCCGCTTCTGTGAGCGGTCCGCCGGTGGCGATCACCGCCGTCTCATGCCTGACTTTCGGTAGGCGCTCCTCCAAGGGATAGGAGAACCCAGCGTGAAACGCTTCGTTCATTCGTTTGCCGCCCCGCATCATTTCGGCGAATAAGGCGACCCGCTCTTCAAGGCTTTGGTGTGCGGCACGGCGCGTTACTGCGCGCTCCCAAATGGGAGAAAGCGCAGCGAGGTCCTCGTCAAAATGCGGCGGCGTGCCATTTTCCATGAGCAGCTCGGCCCTGGTCTCTCGTTCAAAACCGGGCGGGTCTAACATTATCAATTTCCCGATCCGCTCCGGCGCAGCTAGCGACATTTCTGCAGCGACGAGGCATCCGGTGTGAAATCCCATGAGGTCATGTTCGCCGGGAAAGGCATCGAGCATTGTCTGCGCATAACTGGCGATTGTGGGAGTGCCCGCCAATGGGTCTGAGCCGCCATGCGCAGGATAGTCAGGCGCGATCGCGGTTCTTCCTTCTGCCAGCAATGGGAGGACAGTGCCAAAGGCAATGCCGCTGAAGGGGGCAGGGTGGAGGCACATCAGGCTCGCCTCGCCTGCACCGCAGCTGCGGAAATGCACTTGTCCATTTACGCTGTCCGCATAGCCCTTGCGGATTGTGCGTGAGCTCACGCTTTCACCTCGCCGATCTTGGCCAGCTGCGCACGATAAAGCCGCAAAGTCATTGGCATGAGCGCAAGCGGGATGATCGCAAATAGCACGGGCACAGACGCGACAGCGTAGCGAATGTTCTCCTCGCCAAACACCAGATTTGAGAGATAGCCTGTGGCGATCGGTCCGAGCGAACCGAACCAACTGATGCCAAGGTAATAGAGAGCAATAACCTGTCCGCGAATTTGCGAAGGCGTAATCGCCAGCAGGGAAGTGACCCCGATGGCTGAGACTATGCCGATACCAACGGTGTTGATGCACAGCATTGCAAAAGCAAGCTCTGGCGTTGGCATGAAAAACGGGATGACCCCGCTCGGCACCATAATGAAGAACCCAAGATAGAGGATTTTGAGCGGTGCGTCAGCGATGCCCCTGCTTGTCATCTTGTCCGAAAGGCTTCCAAAGATCAGCATATTGATCGGGCCGATAATCAGCAGGGCGATGCCGTTTATCAGGGCGTATTTTTGCGGGCTCCAGCCCCAAGTCCGCTCAAAGGTGGAAGGGAGCAGGCCTTGGCTGTAGGCAATCGCAGTCATACAGCAAACGATCAGGATTACGCCTGCGTACAGCCAGAAATTATCACGCAAATAGAACAAAGCATCGAAAAAACCGCTTCCGCTCACTTCCCCTTGGGCGTGCGGCGTCGGTCGCTTGCTCGGGTTAGTAACGATGTAAAACCAAACAGCCAGAGTCACGAGGAACGCGATCCCTCCAAAGAATGGTTGCACAACACTAGCGCCTATGAGCACCAGAATGAACGCGAAGGCGCCCCAAATCAAAATTGTTCTGAGGCCGAAATTTCGGAAGTACCAACCAACAGTCTCGCCGTAGGTCCGAGCACTTGCTACGCTCTGAGGTGCCGGCCGCCGTGCAGGTTCTTTCATTAACAGGAAGAACAGCGCGAGAAAAATGCCGGGTAAGCCGACCACAATCAGAGTGAAGCGCCAGGGTGATAGTTCGCCAAACAAAGGCAGTGACTGGGTACCGCCAGAAGCCGCCCAGGCGATAATCCCCGCGCTGAGCAATGAGGCGAGACCTGCGCCAATTGGCAAGGCTGAAGAGTAAAACGCGATCGGCTTGCCGCGCTTTTCAGGTGGGAAACTGTCACCAATCATCGAGAATGTTGCAGGGCTGAGAGTTGCTTCTCCCACGCCCACGCTCATGCGCGCGATGAAAAGCTGGACGAAGTTCTTTGCCATTCCGGTCGCGACAGTTGCAGCAGACCACAATGCAATGCCAACGGAGACGATCCAGATGCGCTTGCCGCGATCAATGAGCCAGCCCATAAAAACGCCAACGAAGCCATAGATGATGGTGAACGCGGCAAGCAGCCAGCCGATCTGAATATCGGTGAGGGCGAACTCTGCTTTTATCGGTTCGACCAATAAGCCGAGGATATAGCGATCAACAAAGCTGAAAATATACGCGATGGTCAGCATGACCACGAGGAACCATCCGGCGGCGGCGCTGGGGTAGGGCTTCTCCACCGCGGTCGCGGTGTCTTTCGTGCGTGGCGCGCTGCCTGTGTCGGTGCTCATGCAGTGCCTTCCGGAAAGTTGTAAATCACGATCAGATTGTCGTCGAAATCGACAATGCCGATCTCGCGCCCAACGCGCCCGTCGGGCGTCTTAAGCACTTCTTCTTCATAGACCGTCAGGCCGAGTCCACGCGCGCCAGCCATTACCGCATCGGGATCCTGTGTCTCAAGAACGATCGCATTGCGACGCGGATGGGGCACTGGCTCCAGTGGGATGCCCTTGATCTCGGTCAGCGCCATGACGCGGCGCTGGCCGAGCAGGTTTAGCGTGACGAAACCCAGCTCAGCATTGGCGGGAATGTCAAAAACCGGCCGGGAATAGCTGTCAGGATTGTCGCCCAGGCGATACTCGATCTCAAAGCCCAGCACGCCCTCGTAGAACGTTAGCGCGCGGTCCAGATCAGCAACCACGAAATTGCCGCGTTGAAAGCGTACGGGCGCCTTCTCTGGCGGAGACGTCTCACTCATAACCATTCCTTTGGCTCGCCGCGCACGCTGCAGCATTGGACGCCGACATTGGCGCCGTAATATAGGTTTGCCAGGGCGCGCGGCATTGCGCCAAAGCCATCTTCGATGTCTTGAATTGGCTTCAAGCGGCCATCGCTGATCCAGCCTGCCAGATCGTCCATCACCGCCTCCCAGCGATCAATATGATTGTAGACGAAGAAGCCGCGCATCACGCTGTCTGTGGCGCGCAGGCGGGTGTAATTCGATAGCTTGAATGGCTCATCGCGGGTGTATTCGCTGATCGATCCGCACAGCACGATGCGCGCATTCATGCGAAGCCGGTCAAGGCACGCCTCTAGCGTTTCACCGCCGACATTGTCGAAGTAGAGATCGATACCATCGGGCCGTAATTCGTCGAGCTTGGCCCCCATATCGTCAGCCTTGTAGTCGATCGTGGCCGAGCAGCCATGCTCGGCGACAAAGGTGCATTTCTCGGGCCCGCCAGCCATGCCTACAACATCGCAGCCCACCACATTGGCCGCCATCTGGCTGACCATTGAACCGACGCCGCCGGCAGCGCCGGACAGCACCATGCGCTCGCCTTCTTTCGGATCGCCACAAGCGAACAGGCCTGCATGGGCGGAGAGGCCCGTCATGCCGAGCACGCCTGCGCCCAATGCTGCGGGCAGGCCATTTTTCGGCATGCGGAAGAACTTTTCTTGCGGGCTCATCTTGCTGACTTTGTAAGTCTGCCAGCCCATCTGCCCCTGAACTATCTCACCTTCGCGCCATTCAGGGTGCCGCGACTTCACCACTTGCGCCACCCCGCGCCCGTGGATGACATCACCGGGCCCCAGCTTGCGGTCGCCCGTGTTGGCCGTACCTTGCATGTAGAACCGCATGACCGGAGCGAGGCCAAGATAATGCGTGCGCAGCAACGCCTCTCCCTCGGCAGGCTCGGGAATATCTTCGGCGTGCCACGCAAAATCACTTGGCACTACATTGCCATCTGGGCGGTTGGCGATGCGCCATTGGTAATTGGCGTTGTCGTCTATCTGGCGCTCAGCAAACGGAGCGAACGCATCAAGCGCCCGGGTGCGGCTTGCCCCGACAGCCATCAGTCGTGGACCCTCACGAGCTGATTTACTTCGTAAAAATAGCCATCCAAATCCCAGAAGCTTGCGCCGACCATGTCTTTGACCTTGCCATCGGCGCCGGTGACTGACCAATCGAGCGGCTCGCTATGGATGCGCGAGCCAGCGGCCCGGGCACGTTCCACTGTAGCGCGGCAATCTTCTGCGGCGACCACAAATATGGGTGCGCCGAACGGGATTTCATTTGGCAATTCAGATGGTACATCTGTTCGTCTGGGATCAACCCATTCAAGCAGCCCAATCATCCCGATCACATCGTCTTGCGCTTTCATGATTGTCAAGCGGGTCTGGTCGCCCTTCTTACCCGTCGCAAGTTGATTGCCAGACAGTGTAAAAGGAACATCCATCCACTTGGTCATCCCCAACACATTTTCATACCAAGCGGCGGCTTGATCGATATTGCGGACAATTAGGGTTGTGCGTTTAATGATATCTGGCATGAGGCCCTTAGAAATTTGTCCGGACAAATAGGCGATTCCTCTTGACTTTAGATTTGTCCGGACAAATTGTGAAGCTACAAAATGACGCTTAGTCGAGCGTTGTCAAAATGACCTGGTGATTCTCTTGTTTTCTGCTGCATCCTTGCTGTTTGTTCCCGGTTCGCGCCCTGATCGTTTCGCTAAGGCGAAGGTGGGCGGCGCTGATCTTACCGTGATCGACTTGGAAGATGCGGTCGCGACAGAGGACAAGGTGAGCGCACGCGATGCCGCCCTCGCCCAGATCGCCGAAAGCAAAGCCGGTTGGGCAATTCGGATCAATCCTGTGCCGACAGCGGCCGGTGTCCGCGATCTCGCATTGCTTGCCGATACGGACATGCTGCCGGACACTTTGCTGGTACCGATGGTGGAAAGTGCAGCTGAGCTCGATGTGATCGCCGGAGTGCTTGGGACGCATTGCCCAGCGCTCGTTCCGCTGGTCGAGACGCCCAAAGGCCTGCGCCGTGGGTTGGAGATCGCTTCTCATGGGTCGGTCACGGCGATGATGTTTGGCGGAGGCGATTTCTCCAGCGAACTCGGTGTAGAGCTGGCGTGGGAGCCTCTGCTTACGGCGCGCCAGCAAGTCATCCTAGCCTGTGCAGAGGCGCGTAAACCGGCGATCGATGTGCCTTACATCAAGCTCGACGATGACGCTGGCCTCGCTGAGGAATGCGTCCGTGCGCAGTCCATTGGCTTTGCTGCGAAGGCTGCAATTCACCCGCGCCAACTGCCCGCAATCAAATCTGCGTTTGCGCCAAGCGAAGCCGAAGTGACCGAGGCTCGCGAAGCGCTTGCGGCTTACGAAGCAGGCGGCGAGCGCGCCATTCGGTTTAACGGACGGATGCTCGAGGCCCCGTTCATCAAGAAATATCGCGCGGTAATTGCGCGGCATGAGGAGCAAGCAAATGCGTGATGGCGTAATCGAAGTTTCCCCCGGCCGTTTTCGAGAGGTCCAGGGGCGCTACTTTGAAGATTTCAATGAGGGCGATGTTTATGAGCACCGCCCCGGTCGCACGATTACCGATGCTGACAATGTCTGGTTCACATTGCTGACTATGAACACGCACCCGGCGCATTTCGACTATGAACTTTCGAAAGACACTGAGTTCGGCAAACCGCTGGTTGTGAGCCCGTTCACCATCGCTCTGATGACTGGCATGAGCGTGTCTGACACCAGCGGCAAAGCGATTGCAAACCTCGGCTGGGACGAAGTGCGCATGACCAAGCCGCTTTTCGTGGGCGATACGCTCTATTGCGAAAGCGAAGTGCTGGAAAAGCGCGAAAGCAAGAGCCGCCCCGAGCAGGGCATTGTGACCTGCAAGACGATTGCCAAAAATCAGCATGGCGAAATCGTCAGCCATTACAAGCGCACCGTTCTGGTCTGGAAGCGTGGCTTTGGCGGCCTCGACGACTAAATTTATCTCTCAATGGAACTAAGTCCAAAGGAATCAGGCATGGCTACCGCCGCAAATCTTGAAGATCAGATCCGCTCTATCGACCCCGACGAAGAGCGCGCCTTTATGGATGCGATTGATCGCTGGCTCGAACGAGAAGTGATCCCTGTGATCCAGCACCATGATCACGGTGATATCTGGCCGGAGAAACTGGTTAATCAGATGGCGGAAATGGGCCTGTTCGGCGCGACGATTGGTCAAGAATACGGCGGACTTGGCCTACCAGCGACGACCTATGCCAAGATCGTTATGCGCATTTCCAGCTATTGGATGGCGATCACTGGCATCTTCAACTCGCACCTGATTATGGCGGCTGCGGTTGAGCGGTTCGGCACGCCAGAACAGAAGATGAAGTGGCTGCCCAAATTCGCAACCGGCGAAATTCGTGGCGGCTTGGCTCTGACTGAGCCCAATGCCGGCACCGACCTTCAGGCGATCCGCAGCGTGGCGAAGCGCGACGGCGACGACTATGTCATCAACGGTACGAAAACCTGGATTTCCAACGCGCTCAATGGTCAGTGCTTTGCGATGCTTGTGAAGACCGATCCGGATGCCGATCCGCGCTACAAAGGCATGAGCCTGTTTATTGCTGACAAGCGTGATGGCCTCTCGACCGGGAAGAAGTTCGATAAGCTTGGTTACAAATCCATCGATTCCGCTGAACTCATCATGGAGGACTACCGCATTCCTGCTGATCAGCTGATCGGCGGCGTTGAAGGACAGGGATTCTTCCAAGCCACCGGCGGGCTAGAGCTTGGCCGCATTAATGTCGCCGCGCGCGGCGTGGGCCTTGCTGAGGGTTCCCTGCGTCTCGCCACAGAATATGCCCAGCAACGCGAGACCATGGGCAAGCCGATTGCTCAGCACCAAGCAATTCAGCTCAAGCTGGGTGAAATGGTGACCCGGGCCCGCGCGGCTCGCTTGCTCACGCTTGATGCATCGGAAGCATACGATTCCGGTGAGCGCTGCGACAAAGAGGCTGGGATTGCCAAATATTTCGCTTCCGAAGCAGCAGTTGAAAACAGCCAGGAGGCAATGCGCGTCTTTGGTGGCTATTCCTACTCCAAAGAATATGACATCGAACGATATTACCGCGACAGCATGCTGATGTGTATCGGTGAGGGGACCAATGAAATGCAGCGAATGATCATCGCAAAGCAGCACCTTAAAGAGAACCAGATCTAGGGTAGGGGCGAGGCATGCATCTTCCACTTGCAGGGTTTAGGGTTATCAGTGCCGAACAATACGGCGCTGGCCCCTATGGAACGATGCATCTTGCTCAGCTTGGCGCGGAAGTCATCAAGATTGAGCCGCCGCGCAAGGACGGTAAAGGAGGCGGCGATACTGCGAGAGCGGTAGGCCCGCATTTCTTGAGCGAGGGCGAAAGCCTCTATTTCCAATCCTTTAATCTCAATAAGAAGTCTCTCACTCTCGATCTGCGCAGCGACGAAGGGCAGCAGATTTTCCGCGATCTGGCCGCCAAGAGCGATGTCGTTGCAAACAATATGCGCGGGGATTTGCCTGAGAAGATGGGTCTTAATTATGATGCGCTAAAGGACATAAATCCTGCCATTATCTGCGCGCACCTTTCGGCTTACGGACGCGACAATGAGCGCGCCAAATGGCCAGGTTACGATTATCTGATGCAGGCTGAGGCCGGCTATTGCTCATTGACCGGAGAGCCGGGGGGTGAGCCGCAACGGATGGGGCTTTCGATGGTCGATTTTATGACCGGGACGATCTTCTCGATTGGCCTACTTGCAACGCTCCTTGATGCTCAGCGTACGGGCAAAGGCCGCGATGTCGATACTGATTTGCTGTCCGCTGCCGTGCATCAGACGAGCTATCCGGCTCTGTGGTATATGAATGAAGGCGATGAGACCGCGCGTACCCCGCGCAGTGCGCATCCTACCGCCACCCCTAGTCAAATGTTCAAGGCCTCGGATGGCTGGATGTTTGTGATGTGCCAACTGCCGAAGTTCTGGGACATTCTGGTCGATCGCATGGGCCGCGAAGATCTGCGCGGTGATCCTCGGTTTGCCAGCAATGCAGATCGGCTCGCGCATCGGGGCCTCTTGACCCAATTACTTGACGATGAGTTCTCCAAACAGCCGATGTCACATTGGCAGGATTTGCTTGCAGGCTATGTGCCGGTTGCACCAGTTTATGAGCTGGGCGATGCGCTCGATAATCCTTGGCTGGAAACCATTGGAATGCGCGATAGCGTCGACCATCCTGACCGCGAGAATATCCAAATCTTAGCTAGTCCGATCAAGCTTGATGGAAAGCGGCTGCCCAATCGCGCTGCGCCATTGCTTGGCGCGGATAGCGACGCGATCTTGGGTGATCTCGGCTACGATGAGGCAGCGATTGCCAAATTGCGGGCAGGCGGGATCATTTAAGCGGGTCATGGGTAAGCTCTCTGGCATCACCGTCGTTGATCTGACGCAGTTTCTGCCCGGCCCGATGATGACTGTCATGATGGCAGATCAGGGCGCACGGGTGATCAAGATTGAGCCGCAAGCTGGCGACCCGGCGCGCGCTATGGAGCCGAAAGAGGCGGGTCACTCGGTGTGGTTTGCGAATCTCAACCGCGGCAAGGAAAGCGTGGTCCTCGACCTCAAGAGTGAGGATGGCAAAGCGGCTTTGGCCGATCTATGCCGCGAGGCGGATGTCTTTGTCGAAGGGTTCCGTCCAGGTGTGATGAAGCGGCTCGGTTTCGATTTTGATAGCGTCAAAGAGATCAAGCCGGACATAATCTATTGTTCGATTTCGGCCTTTGGGCAGGAGGGCTCGCTTGCCCATCATCCCGCGCATGACATGGCAGTACAGGCGCTCGCAGGCTTTCTGTCAGTCAATGATGGCGCGGACGGCATGCCGGTTGTTCCCGGCGCACCCAGCGCAGATTTGGCCGCAGGGCTTACCGCATTGTCAGCAGTGCTAATGGCGCTGGTGGGCCGAGGCAGCAGCGGCGAGGGCGCTTACATTGATTGCGCTATGTTCGATAGCCTGCTCCCATGGTGCGCACACACCGCTGGAAGCGCGATTGCGGGCGGTGAAAGCCCAGTGTCCTCGCATCAACGCTCGCTAGGCGGCGCGGGCTTTTATCAAGTCTACGAAACCAAAGACGCAAAACATGTCGCGCTCGGCGGGCGCGAGATCAAATTTGCGCGCAATCTGCTGACCGCGCTTGGCCGCGATGACTTGATCGCCCATGCCGAACGTGAGGCAGGCGAGCAGCAGGAATTGATCGCGTTTTTGCGCGGTGCCTTCGCCGCTCGCACCCGCGATGAATGGGTAGATTGGTTTGCGGATAAGGATGTGGCTTTCGCCCCTGTCCTCAACTTCCGCGAAGCGCTCGGCGAACCTTATATTGCAGAGCGTCAGCTGCTGGTGGAAAGCACAGATGGCGCCCACCATATCGCGCCGCCTATCCGCTTTGCAGGCGAAGATTGGCGGCCGGGTAAAGTACCTGAACTGAATTCAGGGCCGCGCAAAAAATGAGATGTTTAGCTATCGAGGTCGATATGCATCGCGTAAGCGAAGCGATCTCCGGGGTGATGGCTGACCGAGATTTCGTATGCGCTGCTTTTTGGATCGAGATAGCATCGGACAATGCGCAGCACCGGATCGCCTTCGTCAATCTCCAGGAATTTGGCGATGCGGTCATCAGCGGCGATAGCCTGAATGTCTTGTGTGACACGCCCGATTGTCACGCCAGCGGTCCGTTCAATCTGGCTAAACAAAGTGCCAGCAGCCAAGTCCAGCTTGTCGACAGCATCGCCCAGTTTTTCATGAAAATAGGCATCGGTTACCGCGATTGGCGCAGTGTCCGGCGTCTGGCGCCGCACCCCGCGAAAACGCCGCCACGTGCCATCGGTGTTCTCGCCAATCTGTTCCGCGACATGTTGCGGCAAAGATCCAGAATCACGCTCAGAATAGACAACCTCGCTGTCCCGAGCATATTGCAGCAATTCGCCAACATTCGAGAGCGGCTGATGCAAAGCGCCGCCGCGCGCCGCGGCAGGCTGAACCACCGTGCCAGAGCCGCGTTTGCGGGCGATCAGACCCTCAGCCTGCAAGCGTTTCAAGGCTTCACGAACCGTGAAACGGCTGACGTCATATTGCCGGCAAAGCGCGGTTTCTGTGGGGAATTGTTTTCCGTCAGCATAGCGATCGGCCAGAATGGCTTCGCGCAACTCGCCCGCTACTTGCATGTAGCGCGGCGTCTTTCCTTTCAGCGGCGTGGCGGCGTCAGCCAATCTAAACTCCTAGTCCCGGTAACACTCTCAAAAGAGCCCGCTATCTTATGAGCGAACCTCTTCTCTCGCAACTTGCTCATAGGCTAGCGCGCAATGTCTCCGATAGCGAGAAAAAGCGCGCGCGTATGCATTTGCTTGATTGGCTTGCCTGCGTTGCGGGTGCGCGCGATACTGAAGCAGGTCATGTTGGCAGCGCGATTTCGATGAAGGGGTGGGAGCGCGCGACCTATCCCGGCAATGCGCTTGAGATGGATGATGTTCACCGCACTGCTTTGCTGCATCCCGGCCCTGTAATTTGGCCAGCTGCGATGAGTATGGGCAGCGCCGGCATGGATCAGCGGCTCGATGCGGCGGTGCGCGGTTATGAGGCAATGATCGCGATTGGCGCGGCGTGTGATGCGCGTCACTATGCCCATTGGCATCCCACAGCAACGATGGGCGTGTTTGGCGCTGCGGCGGCGTTTGGCTCGCTAATCGGCTTTGCGCCGGTCGAATATGCCAATGCGCTGGGCAATGCCGGGTCGGTGAGCGGCGGGCTATGGCATATGCGCCATGACGATGTGCTGACCAAGCAATGGCATGTCTATCATGCGGTGCGCACCGGGCGCGATGCGGCGCTACACGTACATTATGGCGCGACTGGGCCGCAGGGCATTTTAGAAGGGCCGCAGGGCTTGTTTGCGGCGATGGCCGATGCACCCGGCGAGCTGGCCAGCGACGGGGCTGGTTGGCTGATCGATCAGGTCAGTTTTAAGCCCTTTGCGGCTTGTCGCCATGCCCATCCCGCGATTGATGCAGCAATGGAATTACGCGCGGCTGGTAAGCTTGAGGCTCCCTTTGAAGTCGAGACGTTTAGTGACGCGCTGACATTTTGCGATCGGCCTGAACCCAAGACAGAGCATGAGGCGAAATTCTCACTTCAGCATGCGGTGGCGGTTGTGGCCGATGGCCGTGATGCGAAGCCGGAGGATTTTACTGAGGTCGCAATTGCAGAGCTCGCTGATCTGCGTGCGCAGGTTTCTGTCGCGGAAGATCCGGCGATTACCGCGCGTTATCCAGCGCATTTTGGAGCGCGGGTGAACGGTCATGAGCTGGTCGATACGCTGGGCGATCCGGAGCGGCCGGTTAGCGAAGATCAAATCATCGATAAGATGCACACGCTGGCGAAATGGGGCGGTGTTTCTGAGGCTCAGGCGGCCAAAGCGGTTGAACTGGCTCTGCACGGCGATGACGCAGCGTCTATCGATACAATGGTGGAGGAATGGCTGGCATGAACCGCCCTTCCAAACACACCGCCGATCTGCTCGCATTCTCTGCGGAGGAGCACAGGCTTCCGGGCGATGTGCGCGGTGATGCGATCCGTTTGCTAGGCGACACTTTGGCGATTGGCGCGGCGGCGGTTGATGCGCCGGGTGAGCCGGCTATTCTCGCTACCGCCCGCCAGTTTGGCAGTGGCGAGGAAGCGCGTCTGATCGGCACGGGCGAGCGTCTGCCCGCGCCATCAGCAGCATTTGTAAACGGTTACCGTATTCACTGCCTAGAATGGGATGCGGTGCACGAACCCGCCGTTGTCCACGCGATGAGCGTTGTGACAGCTGCGCTCGGCGCGGCGATTGACCGCAGAGGTGGCTGTGACCCGGAAGAGGCTCTGGCGGCGCTGGCCATCGGGGTCGATATCGCCTCTGGCCTCGGCCTCAGTGTCGACAGCGCAATGAAATTCTTCCGCCCGGCTGTGTGCGGCGTGATGGGCGCAGTGGTCGCAGTCGCGCGGATCGATGGCGCTCCGATCGACGACGCTTTGGGGCTGGCATATTCCAGCGCTGCTGGCACGATGCAGGCCCATGTTGAAGGAAGCGAGACACTGCCTTTTCAAATCGCGAATGCCGCCCGCGCGGCTGTGACTGCGAGCGATCTCGCCAAGGCCAGGTTTTCCGCGCCGAAAGATCCGCTTGAGGGGCCATTTGGATATTATGCTCTGTTCGAGGACGGAATGCTCTCGCGCTACACCAAAGACCTCGGCAAGGTCTGGCGTATCGCTGAGGTGAGCACCAAGCCGTTTCCATCGGGTAGAGCGAGCCATGCTGCGCTGGGTAAGCTTCCCGAACTAGAGCTTGCCCCCGAGCAGATCGACCGGATCGAACTTGCGTGCCCGCCGCTGATCAGGCGGTTGGTTGATCGCCCTTACAGCCCCGAGATGACGCCAGCATGGGCGCGGCTGTGTATGCCGTATCTCACAGCGCTGATGCTGACCGATGGGCGGATTGATCCGCGTCGTTTCACGCCAAGTGATATTGCGGATGCCGAGCTTGCCAAGATAGCTGCCAAGGTGCGCCTGACCGATGATGGCAACCCGGATGGCAATGCGCTGTTCCCGCAATCGCTGACCATCACGAGACTTGATGGCACAGTCGCAAAACACCCTGTTGAGCATACGCTAGGTAGCCCGGAAAACCCCCTGTCTTCCGCGCAAACGCAGGCCAAGCTGGGCCTCGCGCGTGAGCTGGCCCCGGACGACGCTGACCACCGCATTTTTGACAACCCACTTGCCTATTTCACGGACTCCAGATGACATACCCGACCTATTTTGAAGCGCTCGATCACAAACAGATGTTGGCGGACTATCCCGTCGGTGAGGAGTTTGTATCGCGCTATACATCTATGAGCCGGGACGAGCTGTTCGCAGCTCAGGATGCGCAATTTAGACGGCTTATGGTCAAGGGCTGGCAAGTGCCGTTCTACCAACGGCTGTGGGGTGCGCAGGGTATCGAGCCTGGCGACATCAAGGGCTTGGACGATATCACCAAGCTGCCGGTTTATGATAAGTCGGACCTGATGGCCTCAATTGCCGAGTACCCGCCCTATGGCGATTTTCACGGCATGGGCGATGCAAGCACCCGCGATCCGGTTGTATTCCACACCACCAGCGGCACAACGGGAAAACCGCAGGTGCTCATGTTTGGCCCGAAGGGGCGCGAAGTGGGCAATCTGCTTGTCGGGCGGATGTATCGCTGGATGGGGCTTCACAGCGATGACGTGGTTCATTCGGTCTATGGGCACGGGATGATCAATGGCGGGCACTACATTCGCGAAGCGGTGACCAAGTTCACCAATTCGATCTTCCTGTCAGCGGGCACCGGTATCGAAACACGCAGCGTCAATCAGGTACAATTGATGGCTGATTTCGGGGTCACCTGCGTGGTTGGCTTCGTCGACTATATCCGCAAGCTCGCGGGGACAGCGGAAGAGCTGGGCCTGTTCGATCGCATTGATATCAAGATGATCATCGGACACCTCGGTACTGAAGATCGACAGGCGACGGAAGACGCCTGGCACGGCGCAAAGGCCTATGACTGGTACGGCGTGGGCGACACCGGATCTATCGCGGGCGAAGGGCCAGATCGCGATGGCATGTATGTTTGGGAAGACGCGCAATATCTTGAGCTTCTGGGCGTTGATGACGGCGCGGCTGTGGCCAAGGGCGAGACCGGCGATATGGTCGTCACGTGTCTCTACAAGGACGACATCGCGCCGTGTATCCGCTTCAACACGCATGACATCACGCATGAGTTGGACGGGCGCGGTGAGATAGCGTTCAAGCGGATTGCGGGCTTTCGCGGGCGCAGCGACAATATGGTTAAGCTACGCGGGATCAATGTGTTCCCGCATGCCATCGGCGCGATTATTGAGAACCGCAGCGATCTGACTGGTGAATATGTTTGCCACCTCACCCGCGACGCTAGCCAGCGCGATTCCATGCGCGTGACGCTGGAAAGCAAGGGCGGCACAAATGCCGCGGCTTTGTCTGAAACGCTTAAGCAGGGTCTCGGTGTTGAGGTTGACGTCAACCTAGTAGGGCCGGGAGACACAGCCGCGGTGACAGAGATCGACAAGCGGCAGAAGCCGCTGCGCCTGATTGATGAGCGAGGTGTCTGAGAACGCTGTGATGCTCGACCCTTACAATGCCTTTCTCTATCGCGATGACGATGCCGTTGGTGGCTCCGGCGCGCTGTCAGACGTCACTGTGGGCGTGAAGGCGAATATCGCTGTGAAAGGCATGCCGTTTCATGCCGGGATTGGCGCTTGGGAAGATCGGCGGGCAGATGCAGATGCGGAAGTGGTCAAGCGCCTGCGTGACGCGGGAGCGGCCATCGCAGGCATACTCAATATGGAAGAGGGCGCGCTTGGCTCTAAAACCGACAATCCGCATTTCGGACAAACGCAAAACCCGCACAGGGAGGGCTATTCGCCCGGTGGTTCATCGGGCGGCAGTGGCGCTGCGGTCGCGGCGGGGCTATGCGATGTCGCGCTGGGCACTGACACGATGGGTTCAGTCCGCATTCCAGCGTCGCATTGCGGGGTTTACGGCTTTAAGCCCGCGACTGACCGGGTGAGCCAAGACGGGTTGATTCCCGCCGATCCAACACTCGACGCGATTGGCCCGCTTGCGCGCGATCTCAATACGCTGGAGCGCGTCGCACGGGTGATGTCTGATTTTGGCGAAGATGATCGGGATGAAATGGGCGCTACGCTGGTCGACCACGGCGTAGAGATCGACCCGCAAGTCGATGTCGTGTTTCAGCGCGCGCTCCAGGTGCTGGACCAACCTATAGCACACCGACTTTCCTACCCCAGTTCGCGCATTCGCTTCGCAGGATTTGTCGGCGTGTCGAAGTCCATGGCGGGGGATCTCGCTGGCGTTGCAACCTCTGTGCATCTCGCAAAACTGCTGACTTACGGACCTCGCCGAAGCGATGCTGATTGGGCGGAGGACCAGAAGGTTCTCGCGGAAGTAAAGCTGAGCGTGCAGGACATCGTGAATGGCGTTGGATTTTTTTTCCTGCCCACCGTGCCCAATCCGCCATTCCGACACAGTGATGCTGAGCCAACTGCGCAGGCCGACTTTACCTGTCTTGCGAATATCGCTGGATTGCCTGCGATATCGATCCCTGCTGGTTGGACGGATGATGGCCTGCCGATAGGTGTGCAGATTATCGGCGAAGCAGGCGCTGAAGCTGGCCTGTTCCGCATCGCTCGCCAACTTGATGACAAACTTGGCGCCTATCGCGCGCCGCAGACTTAAGGGAGAAACGCCATGCGCATTATCGTTCCGTTCAATCTGAAGCCAGGCACCAACGTCGCCGAATATGAAGAATGGGCCAAGACCAAGGATGTGCCAACAGCGAGCGCGCTGCCATCGGTCACCAGCTTCACGGTGCACAAGGCGACTGGCCTGTTTGGCGATCCCGACACGCCGCCGCCCTATGCCTATTTCGAGGTGCTCGATATCACTGATATGGACGCATTCATTGCGGATGTGTCGGATGAGAAGTTTCAAGAGGCTGCCGCCCCGTTTCAGGTCTATGCCGACGCTCCGCAATTTATCCTGACCGAGGATCTCTAAGGTGGGCAAATTTAGCGGCAAAACCATCGTAGTCACCGGCTCGGGCAAGCAGAAGGGGCTTGGCCAGGGCATCCTGCAAGCATTCGCGGATGAAGGCGCAAACTGCGTCGTCTCCGATCTGGCGATTGATGACGAAGCGGAAGCAGTGGCGGAGGAGCTGCGCGGGCGGGCATCAGCTTCGGGCGCTGAGGTCGCGACGATCCCTTGTGACGTGTCGCAAGCCGAGCAGTGTCAGGCGCTTGTCGCGCAGGCCATCGAGCATTTCGGTGCTGTCGACGTGTTTGTTAACAATGCGGGCATTGGTTTTCTGATGAAGCCTTTGCTGGAGGTCGACACGGCGAAAGAGTGGGATCAAGTCTTATCGGTCAACCTCTCCGGCGCGTTCTATTGCACGCAGGCAGCGGCCCGGGCGATGGTCGACCAAGGCAAAGGCGGGCGGATCATCAATATCGCGTCGCAAGCGGCCAAGACCGGGTTTCCGCATCTGCCCGCTTACGTCTCTTCAAAGCATGGGATGGTTGGTTTGACCCGTGCGAGTGCAGTCGAACTTGGCGCGCATGGCATCACCGTCAACGCCATTTGTCCGAACCACGTCACCACAGGGCTCGGCGCACAACAAAACGAATATTTCAGCAAGCTCTTGGGCTTTGATAACGTCGAGGATTACCTCGCCAATATGAGCGCGAAAAACCCGATGGGCCGTCCCGGGTTGCCCAGTGACACAGCCGCTGCGTGTTTGTGGCTCGCAAGCGATGAGGCCTTCTATGTGACCGGAGAAGCGCTGAACGTGTCTGGCGGCGAGGAGATGCATTGATGCCGCTCACAGAAGAACGCATGGATATGCCGGGCGGCGCGAAGATGGCCCTTTCGGTCGTAGTCAACGTCGAAGAAGGCAGCGAGATGACCATTGCTCGTGGCGATCGCGGGATGGAGCCGGTCGACGAGCTGGGCGTCTTCGTGAAGTCGAAGATGCGCAATTACTCCAATGAGAGCAATTACCAATACGGCATCAAGGCGGGTGCACCGCGCATCGTGAAGCTGCTCAAACGCTATGACATTATGGCGAGCTGGACGGTTGCGGCACTGAGCCTCGAAAACCATCCGGAGATTGCAGAGGCGATTGTGGAGCTGGGCCATGAGCCGGTCAGCCATGGTTGGCGCTGGATCCACCAGTTCAAGATGGATGAGGATCAGGAACGCGAGTTCATCCGCAAGGCCGTGGACAGCATCGAGAAGACCTGCGGCGTCCGGCCCTATGGCTGGCTCTCGCGCTATTTGCTAACTGACGATACTCGCCGGCTGCTTTCTGAAGAGGGCTTTGGTTATCACATGGATGACTATTCCGGTGACGTGCCTTTCTGGGATCGTGAGACGATTCCGGGTAAACCCATGTGTATTGTGCCGTACCAGCTCGACAATAATGATATGAAGATGTGGACTGATCCGGCGCTCACCCCGCATCAATGGCTCGACTATGCCAAGGCCAATTTCGATCAGGTTTACCGCGAAGGCGAGGAAGGCAATCCGAAGATGATGAGTCTGGGGCTCCACCTAAGGATTATCGGGCGGCCCGGCCGGATCTGGGCTCTGGAGGAATTCTTCAAACACGTTCGCGCGCATGACGGCGTCTGGGTGACCACCCGCAAGGACATCGCCGACCATTTTATCGCGGAGAACCCGGCTTGAGCGTGCGCTTAGAGATCGAGGGTCCAGTAGCGCAATTGCTGATCGACCGTGCGGATAAGCGCAATGCTTTCAACATGGCGATGTGGCAGGCCATGCCTGATCTGCTCGAACAGGCTGAGCGCAATTCAGCCGCGCGCGTACTCGTGCTGCGTGCAGCAGAGCCGGGCGCGTTCTGCGCGGGTGCGGACATCAAAGAGCTGCTCGCAAACAAGGATGACGGGGTTTGGCGTTCGGCCAATCAGAAAGCGATTAACACGGTTCAGCACAGACTTGCTCGGCTGAATATGCCCACCCTTGCGTGGGTCGAGGGTGACTGTGTTGGCGGTGGCTGCGGTCTTGCGCTGGCGTGTGACATGCGGCTGGCGAGCAGCACGGCGCGTTTTGGGATTACGCCTGCCAAGCTCGGCCTTGTCTACCCACTGCATGATGTGAAACTGCTTGTCGATCTGGTTGGGCCGGGTCAGGCGCGGCGGATTTTGTACACAGGCGAATTGCTGGATGCAGAGGAAGCGCAGCGGATTGGTTTAATCGAACAGATCGCCGATAGCGCTGATGATGCAATCGCAGCATTGCTCGCCGCCAGCCCGCATTCGATCCGTGAGAGCAAGCGCATGATCCGTTCTGTGCTCGATGGGCAGGCGGAGGAAAGCGAAGAGACAGCTGAAATGTTTGCCCGCGCCTTTACAATGCCCGATTTTGCGGAGGGCACGGCTGCCTTTGTCGAGAAGCGCAAGCCGGAGTTTGGCGAATGAGCATCGCGCATGGCACTATTTTGGGCGGGCTTTCAACCGTTCCGGACCTAGCAGCGGCATTGCGCGGATATCGAGATTGTCTGGGCCTAGAGCTGGTGGGGCAGGGCGCGTTGCCGGCCGATCTTGCGGCAAGCTGGAATTGCCCGGCCAATGCCGGGTCGCCTTATGCTGTGCTGCGGCCCAAGAGCGGTGAACCTTGCTGGTTCCGGCTGGTCGAGCAGCCAGAACATCCCGAGTTCAAGCCCACACGCAGCTTTGGCTGGGCCGCATTTGAATGCACGGTTGAGGATGTCTGGCACTGGCCAAATGTGGTCGAGGACGCGGGCTTCCAGATCGTTGGTCCGCCAAAGAACCTTGAGAATATCGAACCCGCTTTCATCCCGATGCAAGTGCTGGGAACAGGCCGCGAGATGGTTTATCTCAATCAGGTGTTGAACGACATGCCGGGCACCGATCTGCCCCGCGCAGGTTCGCCAGTGGACCGGATTTTCATTGTCGTGCTTGCGACGCCAGACCGTGATGCGAGCGTCAGCTGGTATGCCGATAAACTCGGCTTGACGCGCGGTGCGGACTACACTTTGCCCTATTCGATGATCAACAATGCCTTTGGCCAACCTGCCGATACGCTGACGACGATTACAATGGTGCAGCATGCGAGGATACCGATTGTCGAGGTGGATGACTATCCGGCCGAGGCAACTGCGCGCGCGCGGCATGAGGGCATGTTGCCGCCGGGCAATGCGCTGGTGAGTCTTGCGGTGCGGGATGTCGATAGCTGCGATGTCGATTGGATCACGCCCCCCAAGGTGCGTGATGGCGCTATCTATGAGGGCCGCCGCACCGCCACTGCCCTTGGCGCAGGCGGCGAGCTGATCGAGCTAATCGAGGTGGGTGGATGATTGCGCGAATGTTGCTTCTGATAGGCGCGCTGACGGGGTTGATTGCCTTTCCAGCGAGCGCTGAGGAAAAGCTCACCGCGCGCGACGTGGTTGAACGGGCTATCGCTGCGCATGGCGGCGATAAGTTTCTCAACCCGAGAAACCTGCAATTGCGCGGGACGGCCACATTTTTCGACCCGGCCACCGGCGCAGTGCGATCACACGCTGACGACTACCGCATGTGGCGACAATTTGAGCGGGGCCGGAAGGTTGCGCATGGGGCCGATGGCAAGGTTCGCATCGTCGCGAAATCCGGCGATCTTGTGCTGTTCGAGGTCGGCTATGATGGCGAGACAACGTGGACTCAAAATGGTATCATGCCCAAGGCGCAGGCCGATGCCTATTGGGCCAACAATTTCGGTTTTGGCATTATCCGGTCAGCTTTGGATGATGGCTTTACGCTGAGCTTTGCGCCGCCGCGCGATGTTGGCGGGCATGCTATCAATCTTGTTCGTATCAATGACCCTGGCGGGCAAGAAACACTGTTCGGCTTTGATAAAGAGAGCGGCTTCATTCGCTATATGTCGTTTGACAGCCCGCGAGGATTTCACGAGCGGATTTATGACGATTTCGTCCGCCTACCAGAGATCGGATGGGTGCAGGCGCGCTCGGTCACTTTGCTTTATGATGGGGTGGTCAGTAACACAGTGTTTTGGTCTACCGTCAAAATTGGCGAACCAATTGCTGACGGAGTCTTCACGCCTCCAGCACAGGATCAGAAGTGACTCTTTTCGCCTTTTACTGCCGCGATGGTGACCATGCCCCAGAGGCGCGTGAAAAATTACTCTCCGCGCATCTCGCTCACGTCGAGGCTAACATCGATCGCTATGCGGTTGCTGGGCCGCTCAAACGCGGGGAGGAGACGGTAGGCTCGCTGCTTGTGATCAAAGCGGATAGCGAAGACGATGCCCGAGCCTTCTTCGAACAAGACCCTTATTTTGAGGCCGGGGTGTGGCAGTCTATCCGCGTTGAGGAGTTCCGCGGTGTCGCGGGCGATTGGGTAGGCGGAGCGGCGTGGAAAAACTGACCTACCGCTCGTCAGCTGCGCGCGTGTCGCCCAGCTTCCCAAACATCGCTTGAATAGGTTTCGGACGCGAATTCCATGGGCTTGTCTTCAAGCTCGGTTGCAAGCGTATCGTTCCACCGGTTGAGGAAGCCGAACAGGCTGATTACGCCCATGATTTCCATGATTTGTTGGCGTGAAAAGTGCTGTTCCAAGGCTCGAAAATGCTCATCAGTTGCGGCATTGGGCTGCGTTCCGGCTGCCAAGGCTAGGTCCAGCGCGGCCCGCTCCGCATCGCTAAATAGATCGCTCGTCTGATATTCCCAAACAGCGGCAATCTTCTCTGCGTCTCCGCCCGCCATCTTCGCTGCCCCATGCGCCGTGTGCGCCTGGCAATAGCGGCATCCTGCCGCGCCGCTGGTGATTGTCGCGATGAGGCGTTTGAGCACCGGATCGAGCGCGCCGGGTTTGTAGATTACTGCAACCAGCTGCTCCATCGCGCCGAGAAGCTCCGGCCAATGTGCCATCGCCAGCACATCATTGGGCGTGAAGCCCATGATCTCTTCAGCATAAGCAAGGCTTTTGCGTGTTGCGTCGGGCAGCTCAGAAAGCGGGACAGGCGTGATGCGGCTCATGGTGCTTCTGCTTGGCTGAGGGCGCGGCTGCAACTTGCTTGTGCCCAGCGTAAGTTCACGCCGACCATGCGCGAATCCGGCGATGCCCAGCTATAACTTTCTGCCCGCACGGGATCTTCCTTGTGGATGTATAGCACGAGTGAAGGCTTGTTTCGGCTGCCGCGCGCCCATGTCACATTGCGCATTCGTATTGTCACATCCGGAGCCGTCCCTTCGCCAGGAACAAGAACGCGCCCGCCCTGATCGAAATTCGGCAGATTGCGCACGAAGCTCCAATCCGGGCTTCCGTCCGCCTTATTGGCAAAACGTCGAACTGAAACCCAACAGAAGAAGTCACGCGCCTTGCGCAGCTCGCTATTGTCGACCTGCCAACCGCTTTCACCGCGCTCGGATAGGCCGGGGATGCGCCCTCGGTTCCAGTCACTTTGCGCTTTGCGGAAGGCATCTATGCTGCGCCATTTGCCATCTTCAGATACTTCGTAGCCGACCCATTTCGGCTTCTCACGCCCCTCTTCCTCCGCAAAGTACTCGTCTTCAGTATTGGTCCATATCCCAGCCGGAAGCGTTTCATGTGCAGACAAAGGAATGGGCGCGATCGCGGCAAGTCCTGCGAGAAGAAATCGATATGGGGTCATGGGCACGAGTGTAGGGGGACTGGGCATGCTTGCCAAGATATGTCCGGACAAATTTCGAAGCGTCCCGTTTTCCCCCTTTTCCGCCTAAACAATCTCTTTTGTCTCGGGAATTGCGCGTGACGTTAGTCGGTTCAAGATCGCTGCTTGCCGATTTACGGCATCCATGCGCTTTACATTAGTAATACACCTCAATAGAGCCGCACGGGTCAAATAAGGGGCATCAGAATGCTTGAGCTACAAGACGTTTCACACATCTATCCAAATGGCACACGGGCGCTGGATAATGTGAGTCTGTCGATACCCAAGGGCATGTACGGACTGCTCGGGCCCAATGGCGCAGGCAAATCGACCTTGATGCGCACGCTCGCGACGTTGCAAACCCCAACCCAGGGCAGCATTTCTTTCGATGGTCTTGATATTTTGAGCCAGCCCGAAGATCTGCGCAAACGTCTCGGCTATTTGCCTCAGGATTTCGGCGTTTACCCGCGTGTGTCCGCCTATGACATGCTTGATCATATGGCTGTGCTGAAAGGCCTAAGCTCGGCCAAAGAGCGCAAGGACACGGTTGAGACCCTGCTCGATCAGGTCAACCTTTGGGATGTGCGTAAGAAGGCAATTGCTGGATTCTCCGGCGGCATGCGCCAGCGTTTTGGCATTGCTCAGGCGCTGATCGGCAACCCGGATCTGATCATTGTTGATGAGCCGACAGCTGGCCTCGACCCGGAGGAACGCAACCGTTTCCTCAACCTGCTTGCTGAAATTGGCGAGAATGTTGTGGTGATCTTGTCGACGCATATCGTTGAAGATGTCGCAGACTTGTGCCCGCGCATGGCCGTGATCGTGAAAGGCGCGATCAAGCTGGAAGGCGCGCCCAAGCAATTGATAGAGGAAAGCCGCGGCACTATCTGGGCGAAGACCATCGCGCGCGATGAGCTGGAAGCATACCGCAAGAATTACGAGGTGATTTCCACGCGTCTGTTTGCCGGCAACACTATCGTCCATGTCTTATCACCGCATGACCCAGGAGATGGCTTTGCGAGCGAAGATGGCGGGTTAGAGGATGTCTATTTCTCGACCCTTGCTGCCACGCGCCGCGTGGGCGGCTCTGCATCAGCTGCTGCTGCATAGGGAGCAGCGATTATGTTTGGCAAAATCGTCGGGTTCGAACTGCGCGATCAGCTTCGCAATCCAGTATTGTGGGTTGCGGTAGGGATCTTCTTCCTGCTCACTTTCGGTGCGACCGCTAGCGACAACATCCAGATTGGCGGCGGGGGCAATGTCAATGTGAATAGCCCGGCGGCCATTCTGCAAACGCAGCAATTGCTCACCCTGTTCTATATGTTTGTGACCACCGCCTTTGTCGCCAACGTCGTGGTACGCGATGAGGAAAGCGGCTTTGGGCCGATGGTCCGCTCAACCCAGGTGACCAAGTCGGCTTATTTGCTGGGGCGTTTTACCGGTGCCTTCATCGCTGCTGCACTGGGCTTTTTGGTGGTGCCGCTGGCTATATGGCTCGGCTCGCTCATGCCATGGATCGACCCTGAGACTATCGGTCCAAATATGCCCGGCGTTTATGTGAGCGCTTACCTCAAGTTTGCTTTGCCTAACATCCTGCTGACCAGTGCGCTGTTCTTCGCCGTAGCGACCATGACCCGGTCAATGATGTATTCCTATGTCGCCGTGGTTGCCTTTCTGGTGCTGTTTTTAGTGTTCGAGATAGTGGTCGACAGCGACCCGGAATTGCGCGATTTTGGTGCCGCGGTTGAGCCTTTTGGCCTTGGGGCGGTGGCCAATGAAACACGATATTGGACAGCCGCGGAATCCAATGCGCGGCTCCCGGAAGTTGCTGGCACTATCCTGCTCAACCGGCTTTATGTGCTGGCTCTGGCGTTGGTCGCTTTGATAGTGGCCTATTGGCGGTTTAGCTTTGCAGAAAAGAGCGTTTCGGCACGGAAGGCAAAGAAGCTGGCGGCACAGGCTGCAAAGCTTGGCAAAATAGCGCCGCAGATGGTTGCCAAACTTCCCGTCCCGACGCCGGAAAAAGCTGGATGGACACGGCTGCTCGCAACAACGCGTTTTGAAGTATCGCAAATAATGCGTAGCCCGGCCTTCTTCGTGCTGATGGCCATAGGACTTTTTAATGGGTTGGTGTTCTTGTTCTTCGGCAATGAGATTTATGGCACGCCTGCGCGCCCACTTACCTTCTCGCTGGTTACGCCCCTGCAAGGTTCGTTTACATTTATCCCCATAATCATCGCGATCTATTACAGCGGCGAGCTGGTTTGGCGTGACCGCGACCGCAAGTTCCATGAACTGGTTGATTCCACATCACTGCCGGGATGGGCCTATATGGTCCCCAAGACTATCGGTGTCTCGATTGTTCTACTGGCGACATTACTGATCTCTGTTTTTGGCGCAATTCTCATTCAGATATCGCGCGGCCACTTCAATTTTGAGCTCGACAAATATCTCGCTTGGTACGTGATGCCGAACGCGGTTGATCTCATTCTGCTCGCGATCCTCGCGGTGCTTGTACAAGCGCTCAGCCCCAACAAATATGTCGGCTGGGGCATCATGGTGCTCTACTTTGTCGCGAGGATTACCTTTACTGCATTGGGCTATGATCATCCGCTGCTGCTTTACAGAAATGGGCCGCCCAACCCGGTTTCGGATCTCAACGGCGATGCTGTAGCAGGCGGCCTTGGCTGGTGGATGCGGCTCTATTGGGGCGGTGTTGCTCTGGTTCTCGCGGTGCTCGCGCATTTCCTGTGGCGGCGCGGGACGCAGACCTCGCTCATGCCTAGGCTTAAGCAATTGCCCGGACGTCTGCTCTCGCCAGCAGGCGGGCTGGGTCTGGCTGGTATCGTGGTTTCGGTCGCAACTGGCGCATTCCTCTACAACCAGATGAACGTCATAAATACCTATCGCAATAACGATGCCCTAGAGGCACTGCAGGCCGATTACGAGAAGCAATATCTGCAATATGAAACGCTTAAACAGCCATCGCTTACCGATGTAACTTTGGCGCTTGATATTTACCCGGAAGAGCTGCGGATGGAGACATCGGGCAGCTATAGGATGGTCAATGATACTGGCGCACCGGTTGAGATGTTGCACGTGCGCTTGTTCGATCAACGTACCAAGCTGCTTGAAGTCGATGTCCCGGGCGCAACACTGGAGAATGATGACGAGCAATACCAGCACCGCATTTATCGCTTTGACACCCCTCTGGCGCCCGGTGCGGAAGCCTCACTCACGTTCAAGACGCAGCGATGGGACAAGGCATATAGTGCCACCGGTTATGGTCGGCGGTTGGTGCGCAATGGCACTTTCCTCAATAATGGCGAATTTGCCCCTTCAATCGGGATGGATCGCAATGGCCTTTTGACTGACCGCTCGACGCGCCGCGAATATGGGCTGGAGCCTGAACTGCGTCCGGCCAAACTGGAAGATGAAAGCGGGCGTGAGCAAAATTACGTTGGCAATATTGATTGGGTGAACTCTGATATCACGGTTTCCACCACGGCGAGCCAAGTGCCAATCGCGCCGGGCGCGAAAGTGTCGGATGAGGTGGTCGATGGCCGGCGGATCGCACGGTTCCAGTCAACTGCACCAATCCTTGGGTTCTTCTCAGTTCAATCGGCCGAATATGAGATTGCAACGCGCGAGGCCGACGGCGTCGAGCTGTCAGTTTACTATGACGAGGCTCACCCGTTCAATGTTGAGCGTATGCTTGACGCGATGGAGGTATCGCTCGGCTATTATCGCGCGAATTTCGGGCCTTATCAGTTTGACCATGCGCGGATCATAGAGTTCCCTGGCTACGCCAGCTTTGCTCAGGCGTTTGCGGGCACCATGCCGTATTCGGAGAGCATTGGCTTTATTGCGAATGTCGCGGATGCGGGCGACATTGACTATGTAAGCTACGTCACAGCGCATGAGGTGGCCCACCAATATTGGGCGCACCAACTGATCAGCGCCAACCAACAGGGCGGAACGGTACTGGTTGAGACCATGGCGCAATACTCCGCATTGATGGTGATGAAGGAGCTTTATGGCGAGGACCAAATCCGCCGCTTCCTGAAGTATGAACTCGATAGCTATCTGTCAGCGCGCGGCAGTGAAGCCATAGAAGAGCTCCCGCTCGAGCGGGTCGAGAACCAAGGTTACATCCATTATCGCAAAGGCGCGGTGGTCATGTATCTGCTGATGGACCGGCTGGGCGAGGAACGCATGAACGAAATGCTGGCCGAGCTGATTGATCGATATCGCTTCAAGAGCCAGCAATATGCAAGCTCCAGCGATCTGGTCGAGGGTCTCTACAGCCTTGCCCGTAATCAGGATGAGCGCCAGCTCGTTGAGGATCTGTTCCAGAAGATCACGCTGTTTGATCTGGAAGCGAAAGAGGCCGTGGTTCGCGAGCTCGATGATGGCCGATTTGAGACCACGCTGACGGTTAAGGCGGGTAAGTTCTATGCTGATGGTCTGGGTAAAGAGACCAAGGCAAAACTGGCTGCGTCGATTGAAGTTGGTCTGTTTACTGAGCGACCAGGAAGCGGCGAGTTCGACACGGCAAATGTGCTGATGATGGAACGCCGGGACATTGCCGATGGTGAGCAGGAGATCGTGATGGTGACCGATAAACGGCCCGAATGGGCAGGGATTGATCCCTATAACAAGTTTATCGATCGCAACTCGGACGATAATCTAACGCCGATTAGCTGAGGCTTTGCTGAAAGCTCGGTGACTAGCGGCGCATGCGGGTCGCTAATGCTGGGTCACGTGCTCTAGGTAATCTACGCAGGCACTAGAGCATTTACAGATATAAAAATATCTTTATATCCTGCTCTCGCAATGAGCGTTGATGCCAAATTTCGTGCGCTGGCTGACCCCACGCGGCTTAGGATTGTCCGACTTCTGGGCGCGATGGAGCTTGCCGTGGGTGAGCTAGCGCAAGTGCTGGGCCAGAGCCAGCCGCGCGTCTCTCGCCATGTTGGCATTCTTTGCGATGCAGGCCTTGCCGAAAGACGCAAAGAAGGCAGCTGGGTGTTCCTGCGTGCACCGGTCGCCTCCACCACCAGCTCGCCGTTGATTGATGCGGTTTTGCGCTTGCTGGCGATTGCTGAGCATGAAGACCCGGATTTCGCGCAGCAATGTGAGGATGACCGGCGCAAACTAGCCGCAATCCGATCATCGCGAGAAGAAGCGGCGGCAGGCTATTTTGCGCGCCATGCTGAGGATTGGGACGAGTTGCGGCGGCTCCACAGCCCTGATCAAACCGTCGAAACGCAGATAATCGAAGCGCTGAGTGATGAACCGGCTGGCGAAGTGCTCGACATCGGCACTGGTACGGGCCGCATGGCCGAACTTCTGGCGCCCAAGTCCACGCGAATAGTCGCGCTTGATAAGAGCCTCGAAATGCTCCGGATTGCGCGCGCGAAATTGCAGCATTTCCCGACAGATCAAGTGGAATTGGTGCAGGGTGATTTCTCTGACCTTCCTTTCGCTGCCCAATCGTTCGACACGGTTTTGCTGCATCAAGTGCTGCATTTCGCCCAAGCGCCAGCGACCGCCTTGATGGAAGCAGGCCGGGTTACTCGGCCTGGCGGGCGAGTGGTGATTGTCGACTTTGCCGATCACAACCGCGAAGATCTGCGCGAGCGATATGCCCACGCGCGGCTCGGTTTTTCCGACGATCAGATGGCGCGCATGTTGTCAGATGCGGGCTTCACCTCCAAACCTACCATTGCGCTGGAAGAGGGTGAGCTGGTTATTAAAATCTGGTTTGGCGAGCGCGGCTCGGCTCGGCCAACTTCCTATTCCCCCGATCCTAAGGAGATGTCGGCATGAGCCCGACGCTTAACCAAATGCGCGAAGCGCAAACTGCGCTTGACGCGCCGCTTTTCTCCGGCCTGCCCGGCGATATTGAGGTGAGCTTTGAGTTCTTCCCGCCCAAGAATGAGGCGATGGGGAAGACACTGAAAGAGAGCGTGGCGACGCTTGCGCCTTTGGGCCCGCGCTTTGTTTCGGTCACTTATGGAGCGGGCGGCTCAACGCGCGAGCGGACGCATGAGCAAGTCGTATGGATCAATAATGAGGTCGGCATTCCCGCCGCTGCGCATCTCACCTGCGTTGATGCAACGCGCGAGGAAGTGAACGAGGTTGCGCGCCATTATTGGGAAAGCGGCATCCGCCATATTGTCGCGCTACGGGGCGATGCACCCGACGGCGCTTACAAGCCTCATCCGGGCGGCTATGCCAATGCGGTCGAGCTGATTGCGGGATTGAAAGAGGTTGCCGACTTCGAGATCTCAGTTGCCGCCTATCCTGAAGTGCATCCGGATTCGCCAGATCGCCAAGCCGATCTGGACAATCTTAAGGCCAAGTTTGATGCAGGTGCAACCCGCGCGATCACGCAGTTCTTTTTCCAGCCTGATTGCTTCTTTGAATTTCGCGACGAGGCTCTGGCACGCGGTATCGATGCCGAAATTGTGCCGGGCATCATGCCGGTGATGAGCTTTGCTGCGGTTCAGCGTATGTCCGGTCTATGCGGCACGGCGATCCCTGATTGGATGGCCGGGTTGTTTGACGGACTGGATGAACGCCCGCAAGCGCGCCAGCTAGTCTCAGCAACAATCTCGGCCGAAATGTGCCGCCGTCTCTACGCGGGCGGGGTGCGTAATTTCCACTTCTACACATTGAACCGAGCAGAGCTGAGTTATGCGATCTGCCATATGCTCGGGCGGCGACCCGTCGGAGACGCCGTATGACCATTCGCGAGACTTTTAACACTGCCGCGGCTGAGCGCGTGCTGATCTGCGATGGCGCATTCGGCACGCAAATTCAGGAGCGTAAACTCACAGAGGAGGATTATGCTGGCGACCTTGGCTTGCCCGCTGACCAAAAAGGCAACAATGACATACTCGCTTTGACCCGGCCCGACGTGATCGGCGATATCACGCGGGCTTATCTCGATGCGGGCGCGGACATGGTGTCCACCAACACCTTCTCCGCCAATCGTATCTCACAGGCTGACTATGCGGCGGAAGATAAGGTGCGCGATATCAACATTGCGTCTGCAAAAATTGCGCGCGCAATGGCCGATGAATATGCTGCGAAAGACGGCAATCCTCGGTTTGTGGCGGGCGCGATCGGCCCAACCAATAAAACTTTGTCGCTTAGCCCTGATGTCGAAGACCCGGGCTTTCGCGAGATCACCTTCGACTTTCTGGTCGAGGTTTATAAGGAACAGGCGGCCGCTCTGGTCGAGGGCGGAGCAGATTTCATCCTGATCGAAACCGTGTTCGATACGCTTAACGCCAAGGCGGGCATCATGGCGGTCAAGCAGCTCGAAGCCGAGCTTGGCCGTGACGTGCCGATCATGATCTCCATGACGCTCACTGACCTGTCGGGCCGGAACCTTTCAGGCCACACGGTTGAGGCATTCTGGTGCGCTGTGCGCCATGCTAACCCGATCACCATCGGCCTCAATTGCAGCTTTGGCGCAGAACAATTGCGCCCGCATATCCAGCTGCTCTCCGGGATGGTTGATACTCTGATCCTTGCGTACCCCAATGCGGGTTTGCCCAATGAGCTGGGCGAATATGACGAGATGCCGGAGACTACCGCCGGACTAGTCCGCGAATGGGCCGCGAACGGCCATGTCAACATTTTGGGCGGGTGCTGTGGGTCATCGCCAGCGCATATTGCCGCGATTGCTGGAGCAGTGGATGGCCTTGCGCCGCGCCAAGTGCCCACGCGCGAAACCGCCATGCAGCTCGCAGGTCTTGAACCCTTTACGATTGCCGCCTGACCATGACCGAGAATAGCTCAGCCCGTTTCGTCAATATCGGCGAACGCACTAATGTTACCGGCTCTGCCCGCTTCAAAAAACTCATCATGGCGGATGATTACACCGCTGCGGTTGAGGTGGCGCGCCAGCAAGTCGAAAACGGCGCGCAAGTGATCGACGTCAACATGGACGAAGGCCTGCTCGACGCTGAGCACGCCATGACCACTTTCCTCAAATTGATCGCGGCGGAGCCTGATATTGCGCGGGTGCCAGTGATGGTCGACAGCTCCAAATGGGAGGTGATTGAGGCGGGCCTCAAATGCGTCTCGGGCAAGCCGATTGTCAACTCGATCTCTATGAAGGAAGGCGAAGAGCCATTCCTTGAGCAAGCACGGCTTTGCATGGCGTACGGCGCGGCGGTTGTAGTGATGGCGTTTGACGAGACGGGTCAGGCGGACACCAAAGCGCGCAAGGTCGAGATTTGCTCGCGGGCATACGAATTGCTGACGGGCATTGGCTTTCCGCCTGAAGACATCATTTTCGACCCGAACATTTTTGCGGTCGCGACTGGCATTGAAGAGCATGACCGCTATGGGCTCGATTTCCTTGAGGCGGTGCGCGAGATCAAGGCTGCGTGCCCGCATGCGAAGACTTCTGGCGGGCTCTCCAACCTATCCTTCTCTTTCCGCGGCAATGAGACTGTGCGCCGCGCGATGCACTCAGTTTTCCTCTATCACGCGATCCCCGCCGGGCTTGATATGGCGATTGTCAATGCGGGCCAGCTCGACGTGTATGACACGATTGACCCGGTGCTGCGCGAGGCCTGCGAAGACGTAATCCTGATGCGCGAAGTCGAGGGCGATGAAAGCGCAACCGAACGCCTCATCAACCTTGCCGAGAGCTTCAAGGGCAAGAACAAGGAAGATGAAAAGCAAGCGGCGGAATGGCGCGGTTGGGACGTGAAGAAACGCCTGGAACATGCTCTAGTCAAAGGCATTGACGCGCATGTGGTGGACGACACGGAAGAAATGCGCGCGATGACTGCCGATGCCGGTGGCCGCCCCATCGAAGTGATCGAAGGCCCGCTGATGGACGGCATGAATGTCGTTGGTGACCTGTTCGGCTCGGGCAAAATGTTCCTTCCCCAAGTGGTGAAATCGGCACGCGTTATGAAGAAAGCGGTCGCGCATCTGATCCCCTTCATCGAGGAGGAGAAAGCGCTGCTCGGCGGCGAAGATGCCAAGGCCAAAGGCACGATCATCATGGCCACGGTGAAAGGCGATGTGCACGATATCGGCAAGAATATCGTCGGGGTCGTGCTCCAGTGCAATGGCTATGAAGTGGTCGACCTTGGCGTCATGGTGCCGTGGACGACGATCCTCGAAGCCGCGAACGAGAACAATGCCGATATGATCGGACTGTCCGGGCTGATCACGCCTTCGCTCGATGAAATGGTGACGGTCGCCGAAGAAATGAAGCGGGCAGAAATGACCATGCCGCTGCTGATCGGCGGGGCCACGACAAGCAAAGTACATACCGCGCTGAAAATCGATCCGGCCTATGAAGGCCCGGTGATCCATGTGCTTGATGCGAGCCGTGCGGTCGGCGTTGCAAGCAAGCTCTTGTCCGACACATTGCGCGATGACTTTGTTGGCGAGACAGCGCAAGACTATACGAAGGTTCGCGATGCACGAGCAGGCAAGGGGCCAAAGATGCTCCTCAGCCTCGAAGATGCACGCGCCAATTATTACGACGCGTTCCTCTCCGACAAACCTGCCCCGCCATTGCAACCCGGCGTGCATGCTTTTGACGATTGGGATCTTGCTGAACTGCGCGAGTATATCGACTGGACACCGTTCTTCCGCGCGTGGGAGCTGCACGGCACGTATCCCGCGATTTTGCAAGACGAGGTGGTCGGGGAAAGCGCGCGTAGCCTTTGGGATGATGCGCAAGCTATGCTTGACCAGATCATCAGCGAGAAATGGCTGACTGCGCGCGGCGTGGCGGGCTTCTGGCCTTGCGCGCGCGATCATGAATGCCGCGATGATGTGATGGTGCACCGGGTCAACCGGGAAGAGCATGTCCGCCTTTCCTTCCTGCGCCAGCAAGTGAAGAAAAGCCGTGATCGCGCGAATATGTGCCTTGCGGACTTTATTGATCCTGATGGTGACTGGATCGGCGGTTTTGCAGTCGGTATTCACGGAATTGACCCGCATATCGCCCGGTTCCAGGAAGATAAGGACGATTATTCCGATATCCTGCTGAAGGCGTTGGCTGACCGTTTCGCCGAAGCCTTTGCCGAGCGGCTTCACCAGCATGTTCGCACTGATTTGTGGGGCTATGCGCCCGGAGAGCAGCTGACCAATGAGGCGCTGATCAAAGAGGAATATCGCGGCATTCGCCCAGCGCCCGGCTATCCGGCGTGTCCCGATCATTCGCTTAAGCCGATCCTGTTCGAATTGCTTGATGCAGAGAAGAACACAGGCCTTTCGCTAACCGAAAGCTATGCAATGTATCCTACCGCTGCGGTTTCCGGCTTTTACTTTGGCCATCCAGAAGCGGAATATTTCGGGGTTGCGCGCATCGGCCGTGATCAACTTGAGGAATATGCGACCCGGCGCGGGGTAGGCATAGCGACGGCGGAGCGCTGGCTGCGGCCAAACTTGGATTGATTGTATTTCGTTTTGCCGCGATGGTGTGCCAATGATCAAGCGCCTCTTTGCAACCAGTCTTGCAATCACGTTCGGCACCACTGCCTGCGCAACCACTGCGGATCCGGAACCGTCACCCGCAACCGTGGTCGTCGCTTTTGATCGCGACAGCATCACGCCGCTGATAGTTGAGGGCATTGCAGACCGTGAAACCGGCCGCCCGGTTGAGGCAAATGATCCGGTTCGGATCGCTAGCATTTCCAAGCTCATCATGGCGCTTGCCGCCTTACGTCTGTCTGAAGAGGGCGTGGTCGATCTCGAGGCGGATGTGTCTGACTACCTCGGTTGGCAGGTGCGCTCGCCAAATTTCCCCAATGCCGAGGTAACGCTGGCGCAATTGCTCAGCCACCGTTCTGGCCTGCGCGACAATGCCGGCTATGTGATCCCGCTTGGCGAGAGTCTTAAGGCAAAACTGGCTGATCCAGAGGCGTGGTACGTTGAGGCCCCTCCCGGTAAAGCGCCTTTCGAATATGCCAACCTCGGCTCTCCAGTGGTGGCGACCGTGCTAGAGTCGGCAACTGGTGAGCGGTATGACCGTATTCTTGAGCGGACGGTGTTCGCGCCGCTTAGCATTGAGGCCTGCGCGAACTGGATTGGTTGTTCGGATGAGATGGTGGCCAGCGCGGTCACGCTTTACCGCGATACAGGCGAAGTCGCGCGCGACAGCGCGGAGGACCTGCCGCCCAATTGCACAGTGCCCGTGGCTGAGGGCAAACAGTGTGATCTTGGTGGCTATATGCCCGGAACAAATGCTTCGATCTTCTCACCGCAAGGAGGGATACGGATTGGGATGATGGATCTGGCGAAGATTGGGCAGGCAATGTTGCGCAACGATCCCGCCATTGTACCGGAGGCAGTATTTGGACCGAAGTTCGCGCGGATGCTTGATGAAAGGATTCCCAATCAGGACTTCTTTTGTTTTTACGCGCTCGGCTTTCAAACAATCGGAGCTAGCAATGATCGATGTGATGACGCCCTATTCGGTGAAAGCGAAGCGCGTGCAGGCCATGCCGGAGAGGCCTATGGCTTGCGATCCGGGCTTTGGTTCAACGCAGGAGACAACATTGGCATCGCCTATTTCACCACAGCAGTTCCGCCGCGCCAGGGCAGAGAAGACGAAGGCGGCTTTTCCGAGCGCGAGAAGGACCTGATGAAGCGCGCGCAGACGCTGCTAGCGGAACAAACAAACCGCTGAGCGAACGATTATTACGCGCTTTACCGGAAATATTCGAAAGACGATTGACGCCTCTCTTCGCATGCGCAAAACGGGCTGCGCCTGCCGGAAGTGATTCCGGCTTCTCTCGCGGGAGAGACTGGCCCTCGCCAAGAGGGTTGGCGCCGAAGGAGCAACCGCCCCGGAAACTCTCAGGCAAATGGACCGCGCGAGAAACAGGCACTCTGGAAAGCGCTTAGCCCGCATGGGCGACGCCACCGAAGGAGAAAGCGGCGCATGTGTTGGCTTAGGCTGAGATGTGTTCCGCAAAGCTCTCAGGTTTCCCGACAGAGGGGGCGGAACGGCGCTTCAATCGCGAGGTGCCGAGACGTCGGGGACTGTGAATGAGCGATACCGTAGAAGAAACTGGCGAACCGCCACTGGGCACGCTCCCATTGGATGCTTGGCACCGGGCGCAGGGCGCGCGCATGGTCCCATTTGCGGGCTATGAGATGCCCATCCAATATGAGGGTATTGTTGCCGAGCATGAATGGACGCGCAATTCGGCCAGCCTTTTCGATGTATCGCATATGGGGCAACTCGCGCTCAAGGGAGAAGGCGCGGCACACGAACTTGAAAAGCTTCTGCCCGGCGCGATTTCGAACCTCAAGCCCGGCAAGATGCGCTATTCGATGCTGCTAACCGAGGCGGGCGGGATCATTGATGATCTGATGGTGACCAACACTGGCCCGCATATCGCGCTGGTGGTCAATGGCGCGTGCAAATGGGACGATATTGCGCATTTGCGCGAGCATTTGCCCGACGACATTACGCTCACCCATTTTGACGATTTTGCACTGCTAGCGCTGCAGGGGCCAAAAGCAGGCGAGGTTCTGGAAGAGCTGATCCCCGGCACGGGCGCGCTTACCTTCATGACTGCGGCCCTGTTCGAGCATGAGGGCGGACATATCTGGGTTAGCCGCGCGGGCTATACCGGTGAAGATGGCTTCGAGATTGCGGTTCATGAGAGCCAGGTCGAGGCGCTGGCTGATGCGCTGGTTGCCGATGAGCGCGTTCGCCCGGCGGGACTAGGCGCGCGGGATAGCTTGCGGCTGGAGGCGGGTCTGCCGCTCTATGGTCATGACCTGACGATAAATACCGATCCGGTGAGCGCTGACCTAGCGTTCGCGCTATCCAAGAAGCGGCGGAAAGAAGGCGGCTATTTCGGGCATCAGGCAGTTGCGGCGCGGCTTGCCGATCTTGAGGCAGGCACTTTGGCACAGCGGCGCATTGGCCTAACGGTCGAGGGGCGTATGCCTGCACGCGAAGGGGCAGAAGTCTACGCCGGCGACACCAAGGTCGGCACCGTCACCAGCGGCGGCTTCTCGCCCACGCTCGGCATGCCGATCGCCATGGCGTATGTTGACGCTGCGCATACCGCCGAAGGTACAGCGCTTGAAATTGAAGTCCGCAAAAAGAGATTGTCCGCGAAGGTCACGAGCATGCCCTTCGTACCCCATCGCTATTACAGAGGGAGTTAAAACGATGGCCCGTTACTTCACCGATGAACATGAATGGATTGATGTCGAAGGCGACACGGCCACTGTGGGCATTACCGATTATGCGCAGGAGCAGCTGGGCGATATCGTGTTCGTGGAGCTGCCCGATAGCGGCACCATGCTCGACAAAGGCGGCGATGCGGCGGTGGTGGAAAGCGTCAAAGCGGCAAGCGATGTTTACGCGCCTATCACTGGCGAAGTGACGGAAGGCAATGCCGCTCTCGAAGATGAGCCTGCGCTGGTGAATACCTCGCCTGAGGAAGAAGGCTGGTTCTTCCGCATGACCATTGGCGATGCTTCTGAGCTTGAAGGCCTGATGGACGACAAGGCGTATAAGGCCTTTGTGGACGGGCTCTAGGTCTGGTTCACTGAGCGAGCGCGCCGTGACTAATTAGGAAAGAATGTGATGCGTTACTTACCCCTGACCGATAGCGATCGCAGCGAGATGCTGGCGACAATTGGTGCCGGCAGCATTGATGAGCTGTTCGCCGAAGTGCCCGAAGAGGCGCGGCTCGATGGACCAATTCGCGATCTGCCGATGCATGCCGGCGAAATGGCGGTCGAGAAGCATATGCGCGCGCTGTCGAAGAAGAACCTGGCGGCGTCAGATGCGGCTTTTTTCTTGGGTGCCGGAGCATACAAGCATCATATTCCAGCCAGCGTTGATCACATCATCCAACGTGGTGAATTCTTGACCGCCTACACCCCGTATCAGCCCGAAATCGCGCAGGGCACGCTCCAAATGCTGTTTGAATTTCAAACGCAGGTCGCACGTCTTTATGGCTGCGCGGTGGCCAATGCGAGCATGTATGACGGCTCGACCGCGTGCTGGGAAGCGGTGGCCATGGCCAGCCGGATTGCGCGGGGTAAGCGGAACAAGGTGGTTCTTTCCGGCGCGCTTCATCCGCATTACGCCGAGGTCGTAAAGACCATGGCAAAGTTCACCGATGATGAGATCGCGGACTCGCTGCCTAGCATTCAGGGTGAGCCTGACAATGACGGTCTGATTAGCCGGATCGACGAGGATACCTCCTGCGTTGTGGTGCAATATCCCGACATTCTCGGGCGTTTGCAGGACTTGTCAGAAGTCGCTGATGCAGCGCATGAAAAGGGCGCGTTGCTGATCGTTGTGAACACCGAGCCAGTGGCGCTGGGCGCGGTCAAATCACCGGGCGAGCAAGGCGCTGACATCGTTGTGGGCGAGGGGCAAGCAATTGGCGTGGGGCTGCAATTTGGCGGGCCTTATCTCGGACTGTTTGCGGTGCGTGATCCGAAACATGTCCGCATGATGCCGGGGCGTCTCTGCGGTGAAACTACCGATGCAGAGGGCAAGCGCGGCTTTGTGCTGACACTCTCGACGCGCGAGCAACATATTCGGCGTGAGAAAGCGACGAGCAATATCTGCACGAACTCCGGCCTCTGTGCGCTGGCGTTCAGCGTGCATATGACCTTGCTGGGTGAGAAAGGGCTGAGACAACTTGCGGCGGAAAATCACCGACTCGCGTGTGTCGCGGCAGACCGGCTCGCTAAGGTGCCCGGCGTCGAGGTTTTGAACACCAGTTTCTTCAATGAATTCACGTTGATACTCAGTAAGGACGCGCGCCAGATTGTGCGCGATTTGGCCAAGGATAAGGTGCTTGCGGGCGTATCGCTCGGGCGGCTGTTCCCGAACATTGATCGGTTGGCCAATGGTCTGCTGGTTGCAGTTACTGAGACCGCCAGCGAGGAGGATATTGAAACCCTTGCGACTGCGCTTGAGGAGGCATTGTCATGAACGCTCCCAATCAAAGCGGGTGGAAGCCTGGAACGCCGGTTTCTGGTGATTTTGGCCTTGATAGCGGCCCTCAAACCGTCACGGGCAACCGCGCGCTGCTTCTTGAAGAACCACTCATTTTTGAGCTTGGCGGCACGGATACAACCGGCGTTGATTTGCCGGAGCCAGCGGCAGACGCAGCCAACCGTTTGGGCGGGTTTGAGCGGACAGAGACAATCGGTCTTGCCGGCCTCTCAGAACCTGAAACCGTGCGGCATTACACCCGTCTCAGCCGCCAGAATTACGGGATTGATCTCGGGTTCTTCCCGCTTGGTTCCTGTACAATGAAGCACAATCCGCGCCTCAATGAGAAGGTCGCGCGGATGCCCGGTTTTGCCGATGTTCATCCGCTTCAGCCGGTTGAGACGGTGCGCGGAGCGCTCGAGGTCATAAACGAGCTGGCATTCTGGCTGATTGATCTCACCGGAATGCACAGCGTCGCGATGAGCCCCAAGGCGGGCGCGCATGGCGAGCTCTGCGGAATTCTCAGCATCCGTGCAGCGTTGGAAGCACGCGGTGATGCGCGCGAAGTCGTGCTGGTCCCGGAAAGCGCGCATGGTACGAATCCAGCCACAGCAGCTTTCGCCGGATACCGCGTTGAAGACATTCCGACGAATGAAGATGGCCGCGTTGATCTGGAAGCGCTGAAAGCGCGGCTTGGCCCGGACGTTGCGGCGGTGATGATTACCAATCCCAACACGTGCGGCCTGTTTGAGCGTGATCTCAAAGCCATCTCGGACGCGGTGCATGAGGTGGGCGGCTTTGTTTATTGCGACGGCGCAAACTTCAACGCCATTGTCGGCCGCGTGCGTCCGGGCGATCTGGGCGTCGATGCGATGCATATCAACTTGCACAAGACTTTCTCCACCCCGCATGGCGGTGGCGGTCCCGGCTCTGGCCCCGTGGTCCTATCCGAAGCACTTAGTCCCTTCGCGCCGCTGCCTTACACGGCGCGGACGGCGGATGGCGTCGTGCATCTGGTCGAGGAAGAGCAGGCGGATGAGTTTGCGCGCGAGCATTTCGGCGGGCCGCTCCATCACTTTGGCCGCATGACTGCGTTTCATGGCCAGATGGGCATGTTCACCCGCGCGCTGACCTATATGCTCAGCCACGGTGCTGATGGTCTCAAGCAAGTCGCGGAAGATGCGGTACTTAACGCCAATTACCTGCTGCGCAGCCTCGAAGATGTGCTCGACGCGCCCTTCGCCAAGGCTGGACCGTGTATGCATGAAGCGCTGTTTAGCGATGACGGTTTTGAGGCGGATCTCTCAACGATGGATCTTGCCAAAGCGCTGATTGATGAAGGCTTCCACCCGATGACGATGTATTTCCCGCTGGTGGTGCATGGCGCGATGCTGGTTGAGCCAACTGAGACGGAGAGCAAAGCCTCGCTTGATCAGTTTATTACGGCGCTGCGCAGTGTGGCGGCGCGGGCCAAGGCAGGGGACGAAAGCATGAAGGCCGCGCCTTATTATGCGCCGCGCCGCAGGCTTAATGAGACAGCAGCCGCGCGCAAGCCCAAGCTGGTCTGGACTGAGGAGTAGCTCGCTGGTTTTTGCGCATGCAGCAGAAATTCGCTGCGTGACGCAAATGAACAAGACGAGCGTTTGCTCGCCGCGCTAAAGTATCTGATATATCGGCTATAAAGGGAGCATATAGCGATGTTGAAGTTAAAGACACTTCTGGCAGCAGCGAGCCTGGGATTGGCAGCTATGGCGGCGAGTTCGCCAGCGGCAGCAGGGGTTGTGGTCAAGTCAAGCGGACCGTCAGCGGCGAACTATCCGGTCGGAAAGAAGCTCGATGATGCATCGCGCATCACCTTGAAAAGCGGCGATAGTGTTACTGTACTGACCAGTCGCGGCACGCGCGTCATTCGCGGCGCAGGCACGCATACTGTGGGAGCCCGCGGGGCTAGCAAGCGCTCGGCCTTTGCCATTCTCACGCGCCAACGCGCTGGCACGCGGGTGCGAACAGGTGCCGTTCGCGGTGGGCCGACCAATGCGATGGTCGCCACTAATCCAAACTTGTGGAACCTTGATGTCAGTCAAGGCGGGCGGATGTGCCTTGCGGGTGACGGACTGATCAATCTGTGGCGTCCGAATGCCGATAGCGAGGCAACCTATATTTTCGGATCCGGCGTATCGGATTTCCACGTCCATGTGACATTTGATGAAGGCGTGACACAGGCGTCGCTGACCGGCGAAGACCTCCCATTGGCGCAAAACAGCAATTACTCGATCAGCAGTCCAGATGGCTCGCCAGCGCGCGCCGTTGAGTTCGTTATGCTTGATAGCGTGCCGCGCATGCCAGAGGAGATGGCGTCCACGCTCGCTGAAAACGGCTGTACATCTCAGCTTGATTTGCTCGCAGAACGGTTGATGACCGACGAGTAACGCGTAATAAGGATTTAGTCGGAGTCGCATGAGAAGGCAGTACGGCAAAAGCTGGCGCCATTATCACACCATTCAGCCCTAGAGGGATCGGGGCATTTGGTGAGCGAAGGGGAAGGTGATGGGCGAGGATCACGCGCACCACCAATATGATGGGGCATGCGCTTTGGGCTGGGCGGCGTTGCGGCGCGTGCCGCTGCTATGGGTCATACTGTTCTCGATCCTCGTCTTTGCGGGCTCTTCCACTACTTCTCAAGCACAGTCTGGCGCTCGCTTTGAAGGCGTCGCGACTTGCGCAGGCTCGACTTGCCACGGACGGGCCGAGGGCAATGGCGCGGTTGTCCGGCAGGATGAAATTGCGACATGGCAGGAGCCTTCTTCCGCTAGCGGCGCCCATAGCCGGGCCTATTCGGTGCTCGCTAGCCGCCGCGGACGGCAAATAGCGGCAAGTCTTGGCCTTGGCGCGGCGACATCTGCGCCTGCATGCCTCGGTTGCCATTCGACTTACGCGCCTCAGGGTCAGCGCGGCGCGCGCTTTATCCTCTCTGACGGTGTTGGCTGCGAAAGTTGCCACGGCCCGGCGGAAAACTGGCTCGCGGTGCATTATGCCCGGCCAGCCACGCGGGCCAGCAATGTGGCAGCGGGCCTCGTCCCGCTCGACAAGCCAAAGGTGCGCGCGCAGGTTTGCCTCGATTGCCATTATGGCAGCACCAAAACAGGGCAGTTCGTCACGCATGAGATGATGGCGGCAGGCCACCCACGTGTCTCTTTCGAGCTTGATCTGTTTAGCGCGCTACAACAGCACCATGATGAGGACGCTGACTATGTTCAGCGCAAGCCGCGCACGGATAGTGTGCGGCTCTGGGCGGTTGGCCAGGCGGAGGCGGTGCGCCGCCAGACGGACCTCTTTGCGCGGCCCAAGTTCGCGCGCGAGGGCATGTTCCCGCAATTCTATTTCTATGATTGCCATAGCTGCCACCGCGCGATCACTGACGGGCCGGAGCGCAAACTGACATTTGAGAAAAATCCAGGCCGCTCGATCCCATTCGGCAATCCGCCGTTTAATGATGAGAATATGATCTTGCTGTCCGCTGTCGCAAAAGCGCTCGCGCCAGCACAGGCGAGCGCTTTCGATGTGGCGGCGAAGACATTCCATAGCGCGATGGGCGATGGACCACGCACATCGCAAGAGGCGGCGATTGCTTTGCGCGCCCGGGCTGGCGCTTTGTCGGACGCGCTTGCCGCGCGCTCTTACGGCGGCAATGCGGCCTTCGATGTGGTTGCCGCAATTGCAGGCACCGCAACGCGGCCCCGCTTTACCGATTATGCTGGATCTGTTCAGGCGGTTATGGCTCTTGATACGCTGCTCAATGCGATGGTTCGTGATGGACGCATCACGGTTGGCGCGGCGGCGGGCATCCGCGCGAGTATCAACCGCGCCTATGCCGCTGTTTCGGAGCCCAATTCCTACCGCCCTGCCGCTTTCCGCAACGCATTGGGGCAGGCTGCGGGCGCTATTGGGGCGCTGCGCTAGATTATGGAAAGGGCGCGTCTCTTCTGCCTGATGGGCGCAGCGGCCTTGGTGCTGACATCCTGCGGCGGGGGCGATGGCGCAAGCCAGCCTTCGCCAGTCGGGACATCTGCGCCAGTAACGCCGCCTGCTCCGCCGGTCAGCGGGCGCGTATTTGCTGATCCTCCGCTGGAGGCTTTGAGCACTGGCGAGGTTGAGCAAGTCATCGCGCAGGCCGTGGGCGAGGCGCAGGCGCGCGGACTCCCGTCGGTTATCGCTGTGACGGACCGTGTCGGCAATGTGCTCGGCGTGTTTCAGATGAACGGCGCGCCGGCGACCACGCGCCTCAGCCGCCGCCAGATCGGCGGATTTGCGGCGGTAGGCGATGAGGTTGGCCTGCAAGGCGCAGAAGTTCCCGCAACCGCTGCGGCCATCGCCAAGGCCATCACCGGCGCGTATTTATCGAGCAGCGGCAATGCCTTCTCGACCCGCACCGCCAGCCAGATTGTGCAGGAGCATTTCCCGCCTGCCCCCACCACCATCGGCCTCGAAAGCGGCCCCTTGTTTGGCGTGCAATTCAGCCAATTGCCATGCTCAGACCTTAACGCGCGATTGGACGATGGGCTGATCGGGCCGAAGCGTTCGCCGCTTGGGCTGGCGGCTGATCCGGGCGGTTTCCCGCTTTATAAGAACGGCGTTGTTGTGGGCGGCGTTGGCGTAGTTGGTGATGGCGACTATGGTTTTGACCCCAATATCCTCGACGTTGTTGTTGACGCTGAAGAGGCAATTGCGCTCGCGGGTATTCAGAACTTTGCCCCGCCGCGCGAAATTCTCGCAGACCGTATCCCGGTGGATGGCACGAGCTTGCGCTTTAGCGATATGGTGGTCGGCGATTTGTCGCCGCTGCAAACCAGCTTTGGCGCAGTGAACGGCCCGGCTGGCGGGCTCGTCGCGGTAAACGGCTACACTGCCGCTGCGACCAGCGCGGGCACTGCTTACGGCACGGAAGTCTCGGGCATTCGCCGTAGCAGCCCGGCTGAGTTTGCCAATGAAGACGCCTACATCTTGAGCAATGGCGCGGGCGTGGGGCGTTTTCCCATCCGCGCAGGAACGGACGGTGTCAGCGTTGTGCAGCCGCTGACCGCTGCCGAAAGTCAGGCGATACTGGAGGAAGCCTTCACCATCCTGAGCCGCGCGCGTGCGCAAATCCGTCGTCCGCTTGATAGCCCGATGCAAGCGACCATCTCGCTGGTTGACACACATGGCGCGATCCTTGGCATTGTGCGATCGCCTGACGGGCCGATTTTCGGCACTGATGTGAGCCTGCAAAAGGCGCGCACGGCCGCGCTATTTTCCAATGCGGTGGCTGCTGACCAGTTCTTGAACACGCCGGTTGTGCCCGGCGTCACGAACATTCCCGCCGTGGTACAGCGCGTGCGCACTTTTCTGAATGATGCCACCGCGCTCACCGGAACCTTCGCCTTTGCGGATCGCTCTGGCGGCAATCTGGCGCGGCCATATTTCCCAGATGGCGAGGTCGGGCCAATTGCTGGGCCGCTCTCGGTCGAAGACCCGGACACGTTCAGCCCGTTCGCGGTCGGCCTTCAGCTTGATCTGGTGACGCCGAATATTGTCGAGCACCTCGGCTTTGTGCAGGGTTTGGGTCCAGATACGCAGCGCGGCTGCACGCAGCTTCCTGATGCACCGGGCGGCGGGAAGCGCATTGGCAACGGCATCCAGATTTTCCCTGGATCAGTGCCGATTTATCGCGGCGGCGAGCTGGTCGGAGGGCTTGGAGTCTCTGGTGATGGCATCGACCAAGATGACATGGTCGCCTTCCTTGGCACGCATAATGCGGGGCTACGGGTTGGCGGCATTGGCAATGCGCCAGTCGCTATCCGTGCAGATCAAATCGTGGTTGACGTGAACGGGCGGGGCGTTCGCCTCCGCTACGTCAATTGCCCCTTTGCACCGTTCCTCGACAGTGCCGAACAAAATGTCTGCGAGAGATTATGAGCGGGCTCGGTGTTGTCATAACTCTGCCGCTGTTGGCACAGGCGGGCGCCGCTCAGGTCGAGCAGCCTTCTGACGCGCCCGCACCGCCCGAGGTCCAAGCGGAACCGGACGCGCCGCCTCCGGTCGATAATCAGGTCATCGATGGTCGCCGCCGTCCGGATTACACTGGCCCGCTGCCAGAAGAGATTGACCAGAACAACATCGGCGCGGTACGACCCCCGCCGCCCGAAGCGTTTCCAACCGATCAAGTGCCGATCCCTGATCGCTGGCGGCTGATTGAGACGCTCGGCGTGGTCAAAGAGGATATTTTCGACCCCTATAATCAGAACACTTATAAGGGTGATCGCCCGATCAACCCCGACAAGGTTCCATGGCTGCCGATCACAGGCGATGACTGGTTTTTCGTTGCAAACCTCATCAGCGATACGGTGTTCGAACCGCGTACTTTTCCGATTCCCGTGGGCGTGCAAACCACGGAAGACCCGCAGCGTCTCGACGTATTTGGCGAAGAGTTTAGCCCAGTCTTTTCGCAGACCTTCATCACAGGTTTTGCGCTGCTCAAGGGTAACACTGCGTATAAGCCGCCAGACGTCGAATATCGCGTCACTCTCGCTTTCAATGTCAATCATGTCGATGTGCCTGAACGGCGCGTGCTGTTTGTCGAACCGAGCAAGCCAAGCCACCGGACAGACCATTTTGTGGGGGTGCAAGAGGCGTTTTTCGATTTCCACTTCCGCAATGTCTCAACGCGTTATGATTTTGACAGCGTGCGGATCGGTATTCAGCCATTTCAGGCTGATTTCAGAGGCTTCCTGTTCAACGACAACCAGCTCGGCGTCCGCTTCTTTGGCACGCGCGACAATAATCGTTTCCAGTACAATCTGGGCTGGTTTTGGCGGCTCGAGAAAGACACCAATAGCGGGCTGAATGCGGTGCTCCAACGGCCGCGCGATGACATGTTGCTAATCGCCAATGTCTATCGGCAGGATTTCTTGATCCCGGCGCTGACCAGCCAGTTGACCGTCGCGTGGAACGCGAACCGCGAGGGAGACGAGATCCAGATCGACGACAATGGCTTCCCGGTTCGTCCTGCGCTGCTGGGCGATTTGCGGGGGCGCGATTATGATGCCTATTACCTCGGTTATAATGCGGACGGGCGGATTGGCCGGATCAATTTGAGCGCCAGCGCTTACGGCGTTCTGGGCGAGGATCGGAACAATTTCTTCACCAGTCAGCCTGCTGATATTCGCGCATTCTTCGGCGCGGTGGAGGCGAGCTATGACCGCGATTGGATGCGTTTCCGGCTCTCGGCGGCCTATGCCAGCGGCGACGGCGATCCCTATGACAATGTCGAAACCGGCTATGATGCGGTGTTTGAAAACCCGATTTTTGCAGGCGCGGATACGTCATATTGGATCCGCCAGACCATTCCGTTCGCGGGCGGTGGCCGCGCGATTAGCGTCAATGGCCGCAATGGCATTTTGAACTCGCTGCGCAGCTCCAAAGAGCAGGGGCAATCGAACTTCAACAATCCCGGGTTGATGCTGGCTGGGCTGGGCGCGGATTTCGACCTGACGCCAGAGTTTCGCATTTCAGCCAATGCGAACCATTTGTGGTTTGAAAACACCGCGACGCTCCAAGCGCTGCGCAATGAAGGCTCGATCCCGAAAGACATCGGTTTTGACTTGTCCGCGGCGGCAATCTGGCGGCCTAAAGCCAACCAAAACATTGTTTTCCGCCTGTCCGGCGCGGCTTTGCTCCCGGGTGGAGGATTCAAGGATTTGTTCACCGATTTAGAGCGCGAAGATGCGTATCTTTCCGTCCTTGCTAATGTGATTTTGACCTACTGATGCGCGCGCTCCGATCCCTCCTATTCGCAGTGGCAATGCTGATCTTCGCCGGATCAGTTGCGATCACGCAAAGTCAGGCGGCAGAGAAGGAAACGCCGGTCAAACGCGACTATAGCAAGGTGACTGCTGGCCCTGCGCCCGCGCGCCAAAGCTTAGATGAAATGATGGCGAAGTCGGACGGGTGCCTCTCCTGCCACGTCAAAACCGACGCGCCGACTATGCACGCAACGCCTGCTGTGCGGCTGGGCTGTGTCGATTGCCATGGCGGTGATGTGTCGGTTCAGGGCAACTCCGAATTGCCGCATGATGCAGCAGAATATGTCGCTGCGCGCGATGCGGCCCATGTCCTGCCGAAATATCCCGAAAGCTGGCATTGGCCCAGCTCTGCCAACCCCAAGCAATCCTATGCGCTGCTGAATAAGGAAGACCCGATCTTCGTACGGTTTGTGAACCCGTCCGATTACCGGGTCGCGCGTGAGGCATGCGGGGCGTGCCACATGGATACGATTGAGGCGGGCGAGCGCTCCATCATGGCGACCGGCGCGATGCTATGGGGCGGGGCGGCGTATAATAACGGGATTTTGCCTTTCAAGAACTACATCGTGGGTGAGGCCTATACGCGTGATGGCAAGCCTGCGAAGTTGCAAAGCCCGGGCACGCCGCATGGCACGGTGACAGAGAACCAGAAAAAGCGGGGCGCGCTCGCTGAACTTTACCCGATGCCGACGTGGCATGTGATCCCGCCAGCGGATGCTTTCCGGGTGTTTGAGCGCGGTGGTCGGACGATCAACTCGCAGTTCCCCGAGATTGGTCTGCCTAATCCGACGGGAAGTATTCAGCGGCTGGAGGAACCAGGGCGGCCTGACCTCAAGCAATCCAATCGCGGGCCGGCAACGGGTCTGCGTGTCGCGATCCCTGTTTTGAACATTCACAAGACGCGCCTCAATGACCCGTTCACTTGGTTTATGGGGACGAACGATCAGCCGGGTGATTATCGCCATTCAGGCTGCGCGAGTTGCCATGTGGTCTACGCAAACGACCGCGAGCCGCGCCACTCGCTGACCTATGCACAATATGGCCGCGATGGGCAGAGCGTGACGGTTGATCCTACGATTGCTAGTAAGTTGGAAAAGGCGGATGAACATTCCGATCATGGCGCGCTGAAAGGTCCGAAAGATGGCTGGGACGCGCCGGAAGAAGACAAGGGGCCGGTTAAAGAGAAAGGCCACCCGCTGCGCCACGTCTTCACCCGTTCGATCCCAACCGCGCAGTGCATGAATTGCCACATGCACCAGCCCAATATCTTCCTTAATTCCTACCTCGGCTACACCATGTGGGATTACGAATCCGATGCGCCGCTGATGTGGCCCGGGCCGGAGAATACCACGCCAAAACCGCCTGGCATGTCGGATGAGGATTATCAGAGGTTCTTTAAGGAACAGCGCTATCCAACGGCGGAAGAAATCCGCAAAATCCTCGACCGCAACCCAGAGGCCGCTGCGCCCAAGGGGCTGTGGGGTGATCTCGATTTCCTGCGCAATGTCTATGATCTCAACCCGCAGATGAAAGATACGCAAATCGCCGATTATCACGGCCATGGGTGGAATTTCCGCGCGATATTCAAGCGGGACCGCGAAGGCAATCTGCTCGATAAAGACAATAATATCGTCGATAATGACGATCCGGAGAAGTGGCGCAAGGAGGGCGAGGAGAAGTTTGTTCCCGTTGGCACGAACCCCGGCAAGACTGTGCATATGATGGACATTCACGCTGAGAAGGGGATGCAATGCGCGGATTGTCACTTTGCGCAGGATAGCCACGGCAATGGCCTGATTTACGGCGAGGTCGCCAACGCAATTGAGATTAGCTGCAAGGATTGTCACGGCACCGCCGATGCCTATCCAACGCTGCGCACCAGCGGCCCCGCAGCCCCGCCCAAGGGGCATGATCTTGCACTATTGCGTAATCCCGATGGTCAGCGCCGCTTTGAATGGACTTATGACAGCATGGGCCGCAAGGTGCTCCTCCAGCGCTCGATCATTGACCCCAATCTTGAGTGGGAAATGAGCCTGACCAAAGACACGGTTGATGCGACCAGCCCGCATTTCAATGCCAAGTCGGCGCGTGCCAAGCTGATGAGCAAAACTGGCGGCGAAACGGGCCGATTTGAGTTTGGCACTGGTATTGCGAGCGATGACCGCGCGCATCAGGACGAGGAAATGGCGTGCTTCACTTGCCACCTCAGCTGGACGACGAGCTGCGGCGGGTGCCACTTGCCGATTGAGGCGAATTGGAAGAGCAAGGTTCACCGCTATGACGGCGAAACAACGCGGAATTTCGCGAGTTATAACCCGCAAGTCGCGCGCGATCAGATGTTCCAGCTCGGCAAGCACCAGACGACTAAGGGCAATCAAACTGCGCCGGTCCGCTCGACTAGCGCGCTCGTGCTGTCTTCGACCAATATCAACCGCGAGCGGATTTATATTCAGCAGCCTCCCGTGGCCGCTTCGGGTTATTCGAGCCAAGCCTTCGCGCCGCATTTCCCGCATACGGTGCGGCTTACCGAGACCAAGCAATGCAGTGATTGTCACCTTTCCGATGCAGACGATAACAATGCGATCATGAGCCAGCTTCTGCTGCTCGGTACGAATTTCGTGAACTTTGTCGGGCTGAATGCCTGGGTCGGCGAGGATAACGGCTTCGAAGCTGTCCGCGTCACCGAATGGGACGAGCCGCAGGCCGTGCTCGGCTCTTATCTGCACCGCTATTCTTACCCCGATTATTGGCGCATGCATGTCGAGGACAATGACCGCGAGCTGATGGATTGGACACGAGGGAAGACCTTTGACGATGATGTCGGCGGCGAGACCAAAGCGTTTGAACAATTCGCCAATGTCCATGAGGGGACGCGCGATGCGGTGCGCTGTCTGCAATTACGCGGCGAATATATGTTCGTGGCTGAGGGCAAGGGCGGCTTCCGCGTCTATGACGTCGCCTCAATCGCAAATAAGGGCGTAAGTGAGCGGATCATTACTGCTCCCTTCAGCGCGATGGGCCATGACACGCATGTGAAGAGCAAGAATGCAACCTGCGTTGCGCTGCCCACCAATCAGCCGGTCAGGCCAGACCGCAACCGCGCCATGGCGGCGGAAATCGTCAAAGATGCTGAGGGCAATCCAGTAATGGGTGCCGATGGCGAGCCGCTGAGCCTGCTCGATGTGAACGAGGAACAGCCGATCCGTGCGATCTATGACTATGCGGTAATCACTGACGCAATCGAAGGCTTGATCCTCGTCAATGTGACGACCATGAATGATGGCGAGTTCCGCAATAACCAGCTCGATCGCGCGGTGACATGGAATGAGGGCGGCGTGCTCGATGGCGCGCGGCATGTGCATCTGGCTGGCGATATTGCCTATATCACGGCGGATCGCGGCCTCGTTGTGGTCGATCTCTCAGATCCACTCCAGCCCCAACTTTCCGCCGTACGAGAGCTTCGTGATGCGCGGGCCAGTGCGATCCAGTTCCGCTATCTTTGGGTGACGGATTCTGAGGGGATCAAGCTGTTTGACGTCACCACCCTGCGCAATCCTGTGCCCGTGCCGCAAGGCAGTGTGGCGCTCGCCAATGCCCAGCGGCTCTATATCGCGCGGACTTATGCTTATGTCGCGGCCAAGCAGGAGGGGTTGGTGATCCTCGACATTACCAAGCCGCTTGCGCCGACCATTTACGCTAAGGAAACGCTTGGCGGGACCATGACTGATGTGGAGGATGTTGTTGTCGCCTCCACCAATGCCTCGCTGTTTGCTTATGTGGCCGACGGGGTGAACGGGATGAAAGTACTCCAGCTCACTTCGCCATCAAGCCAGCCCAATTTCTACGGCTTTAGCCCTGCGCCCAAGCCTGAAATGGTGGCCTGGGCAAAAACCAAAGGAGCTGCGCTCGCGATGAGCAAAGGCATCGACCGTGACCGTGCGGTGGACGAGACCGGTGGTCAGATCGCCGTGTTTGGGCGCCTTGGCTCACGGCCCTTTACCCGTAGTGAGATGGAGCGACTGTTCCTCACCCGCTCTGGCATTCCGTGGAAGGTCTCGGACGAGGCGGATATGACGAATTGGGTCGGTGCGAGCATGCCTGATGCTGGGCCTAGGCAAAGCACAGAGGCGCCAGCTCTCGGAAACTAAGGCACCGCCCTCAGGCCGTTTCCGCTTTATTTGCGGGCCAGTGCTTCATGGTAGCAGGAGGAGGTGAGGGGTTCATTTCCGTCTCATCCAGCGCGGCAAGCGCCCGCTCACGGTCATCCTCAGTGAACGATCCTGTGGTTAGGCAAAACTCAACCATGTTGCCATTGGGATCGCGTGTGTAGACGGAATGGCACCAATTGTGATCTAGCTCGAGCACATCGAGCCCCGCCTCGTTCCAGCGCGTCCGCCAGCTATCTAGCTCCTCGCGTGAGTGCACATCAAAACTGAAATGATTGGTGCCTTGCGGCATGTTCGCGGCCTTGTTGAGGTCAAACTCCAGCGTCTCTTGCTTTGCCGTGTCATGCAATTCCCAGAAGGCGATGAACTTGCTGTCATCGCCGTCCATCCGGTAGAAAAAGTGCTTGCCCCACCCGCCTTCCATGATTGGGGCGACTTCGACTTTGACCAGTTCAAAACCCATCACGCCCTCATAGAACGCATGGATCGCTTTCATGTCTTTCGCGGCCAATGCCAGGTGATGATAGCTCATTGTGTTCTCCAGAACCTTGGTTTTCTGCTTGTCGGAAGCGCTTACTGCTCGCGCTTGTCGACCATTCCCATAACGTCAGCGGTTGTCCCTTTGGGTGCGGGCACTTCGACCACCCGCTCGTCCACATCATCATATTCCAGCTTAAAGGCCCGGCTCATGATCCCATGCATCATATAGGTGCAGGTGATGTAGGTCAGCTCGATAATCTCGACCTCGCTCAGATGTGCCTTCAGCTCGTCAAATAGCGCATCGGGCACACGGCCATATTGCAGCACAAGCGCATCGGTATAGGCGAGCACCGCCCTCTCTTTCGCATCGAAACATGTCGCGGTGGGCCAATGCGCGATGGCTTCTGCCTGCTCGTCGGTTAGGCCAGCAAAGCGCGCCGCCTTCATGTGCTGCGAATAGACGAATTGTGAGCCAACCAAAAAACCGGCGCGCGTCTGCCCGAGCTCGCGCAAAGTGTCGCTCAAAACGCGCTTTGGCGAGCGGTAGAATGCGAACCCCTCGGTCGTATGCTTGAAGGCGTCGGGAACCTGCGCAAAGACTGTCCACCAATTGCCTGGCGTGCCTGTTGCGGTGCCGGGCTCGGCGACCGGGTCACGCTCGCCGAACAAGACCCTATAGAGGCCCTTGAGATAGTCATCCTCAAGCTCGCGGCGGGGCACTTCTCTCAATCTTGGCATACCAATATCCTTCTGTTTTCAGGCGCGATTAGCGCTGGCGAATAGGATGTTCTGCACGCTAGTCTCGTTTCCGTTTCTGGTCCAATGAGTTGCGGGAAAAGCTAAGCTGCCATTCATTTGGCAAGCGCTAGCGATAGCCACCACGTCGGACTGGGGTGTCCCTGCGTAGTGGATGGGAGGGTGCAAGAGATGAGGCATGCTATGATAGCCGCGTTTGCTGCGCTAATCACTCCGCTGCCAATGGTTGCAACCGTCGCGCATGCTCAAAACGTTGCCGCGCCTCCCGGTTGGTCTGACGCGCAAAGCGGCGACAAGCGGATCCTCTCAAAAGACGGGATCACCATAGAAATTGGTCCTTGGCAGAGCGCCGAGGGAAGCTCGATTCGCGCTTGGCTGAAATCGCAAGAACGCCGCGGCGCACCGGATATTCGCCATGTGTCGACCCAGAGACTTCACGCTGAAAAAGCGGTTCGTGGCAGCTACTCGCTCCTACGCAATGTTCAGGTCAATGGACGTGACCAAATCTCGGTGCTTTATGCCTGTCCGGGCCAAGACGGCACTGTAATGCTGATGGAAATGCGCGGCGCAGTGACCCGCCAGAACGCCGCTGATATCACGCGCGGCGCGAAGTTTGGCGAGGAAGTTTGCGCGGCCGACCCCAATGTTGCGAGCGCGTCAAGGGCCGGCAACAAACTGGCCGTCGCGGAACGTACACCGCGCAAGCCGGTATCAACCCAATCTCTCGCCGCTGCAAATGCGCAGATACCGGCTGGCTCGCACCCACAGTCGGCCAGCATCGTGCTGGTTAACAAATGGGTTGGCTTTCCCGCTGTCCGAGTGAGCGAGGCCGTCGCCATGATGCGCTTTGCCAATGGCTATGAGACGGCGTGCACCAAGTGGAACCCGATGACCCAATCGCCAACGCCTGAATCGGCAGGGCGTATGAAGCGCTGCAAAGTTGAGAGGGGCGCAAGTAAGGGCAAGCCCGCCAAGAAATTCCGCGCTGGCGAGACGATTGACATATCCTTTGGCCGGACATCGGGCGTATCGCGCGATCTTGGTGGCAGTAACTCAAGCACAATTTCCGGCGGGACGCTGCGCATGACCAAAAGTGGCCGCATCCAGATTGGCAAATTCAATACGTTCTCGGTTAGCGCAGCCGGGTCAGGTGCAGGCGGTGGAAATCGCCGCGGCACTCTCTCCGGTGAGTATTATCTCAATGGCCACACCATCACAATCAAAGACGTGCGAGGCAGAATCCATCACGGATTTATCGCCGCCAGCTCAAACAGTGGCAGTAGTAAGATTGACCATGTCTACATCAATGGCGAACATTATTGGGATCGAAAGAAATAGGGCTAAGCGTCTTGTGTTCGAGCTAATCTCTCTCGCCCATTAGCTCGCGGATCATTGGTTGCAAATGCGGGCCGTAATAGGCGAGATAGTCCCAATCGCTCACTTCTTCATAATGCGTAACAAGGTTTTTGCCGTCCCAGCGATGGAGCGCGTAAGTCGGGCTCTCGGTGGTGATGAGGCCACGCGCATCGGGCTTCTCCCCGCTGATATCGCGAAAATCGAGTGAAACGAGCGGCGCGACCGACGGGGTTACAGACAGGGGAATACCGCAGAAGCTGGTATTTAATGCGCGGTGCAAATGCCCGCAATGGATCGCAAGGACACGGTCCTCAAAGCCTTCCAAACCTGCCGCGACATTGGCGATCCACGGCTCGTCGGGCCCGGGGTCCATCCAATCAATGCCCGAAACCACCGGCGGGTGATGCATGAAGATGACGCAGGGAAGCTCGCTCTCCGCCAGTTTTCTCCGCAACCAGTCGCGCCGAGCCTCGCAGAATGCTCCGCCATGTCGCCCCTCTTCGAGCGTATCAAGACAGATGATGCGGAGCCCCTCGCGCTCCACCACGTAATGCACAAATCCATCTTCAGTTGGGCAATCCGGGAAGGCTCGCAGTAGCTCTTTGCGCGTGTCGTGATTGCCAACCATCGGTAGAAGGTTGAAGCCGCGTTTGGCGAGCATCGCGGCGGTCTTGGTGAAGCTCTCTTCATCGCCGCGATCAGTTATGTCGCCGGACAAGATCAGAAACTCGAGCTCATTGGGAGCTTTCACCAAGCGATCAAGCACGGCCCGAAAGCGGATGCGGTTAAGCTCTTCTGGCTTCGCGTCGGGATCGAAGCCGATGTGGATGTCGGTGATCTGCGCAATCAGCATGATGATGTCCTCGCGGCCCGCACTTTAGCGCTCCACCCTTGAAATGCGCGCGACCTGCTTTGCGGTGTCCGTCGGATGATCCTCTGGCAAGCGCCCGGTTGGCGGGTGGTAGGAATGGCACATTGCGCAGCTTGAGGGGACTTCGGCCTCGACCGCTTGCTCGCCCTGGTGGCACTCGCGGCAGCTATCGAGCTTGGGCAGCAGCAGATCATTGGCGCTCTTGCTGGTTTCGGCGGCGTGGCAGCTGACGCAAGTTTCCTGCTCATGCGCCTGGTGATTGAAACGCCCGGTCTGGAAATAGAAGGGGCGCAAATTCACCGGCACAACGTCAGGACGGCCGTTGGTTGTGGTTGGCATGTGGCATTCGCCGCAAACACCATCTTTGGACAGCGCCTGATTGATGGCGATGTAATTTCTCTGCGGCCGGCCAAAGTTCTGATAGTAGCGGCGCCCTTGTGCGAATTCGCCAGGGCGGCTGCGCCCAGCGGTGATCGCGCGGCGCGGGGCGCGGTCCATTGCGGCCAGATCCGCGCGCATTTCGTCAACGTCGCCGTGGCGCAAGCTGCGGAAGGTGGATCCGACCTTGTCATAGACGAGGCTGTGACAGGCTTCGCAATTCTCCTCCATATTGACCGGCTCAAAGTCGACGCGGGTTTCCGGCAATGTGTGGCAGTCCGAGCATTCGAGTCCGTCTCCATATTGCGATAGGCTGTTGGCCATGCGCGCAACGCCGCCAGTGCCGCTCATATGCAAGTCATGCGGGAATTTGAGGCCGTGCTCTTCTCGTGGGTTCCCATCAAGCGAGATCCGCTCTGGTTTCTCTTGGCCGAGCTCAGTGTAAATCAGCGCCATGAATTGCGGGTGATGATCGCCAAAGTCGCCCGCATTCTCAAGCTTTGTATCAGTCAGGCGGGTATCCATGGTGTCATGACATTCAGCGCAGAATTTCTGTGAAGCCGGTTCCATTTTGCCAGCGCCTTCATGTTCGCTGTGGCAGGTGGTGCAGGAACCGGGGCCTTCTTTGCCAAGCGTGGTGGCGACAGCCCATTGCAGCTCGTCTCCGGTGGACATTGGCCCGCGTCCGGTCAGCTGGCGCGGGATCTCTGCGTGATCGCCAAGGCCCTCGTGGCAGGTAAGGCAAGTGTCGTCGCGCACGGCCTCAAAGGCGTTGACGTGGCATGCCTCGCAATTGTCCTCCAAGCCATGGTGCGCAGTGCTGAGCGCGCCTGTGCTCCAGCTTGCATCCATCGCGACTTGGCCTTCGCGGTCTGCATCCGGGACGAGCTTATCGCGGGTCAAGTGCGACCATATCGGCACAGCAAGAAATGCGAGAAGAATGACGCTGAGGCTGATCCACGCCATTGTGCGCTTGCTCGGCATAGCGCTCGCGAGGTCAAATCCGCGCACGGCATCGCGCGTGTCTTCTGCCTCTTGTTGTTGCTGTATGGTTATCGCAACGGGGCCGCCATCGCCTTCGCGCGCAAATTGCAGGCGGTATGTGCCAAAGGTGAGCTCTCCGCCGCCCGCCGGATCAAAGCTCGTATCGGTGGTGGTGCGCCCCTCGTGTTGAAACCCAAGCGTACCGATAGATGATACGCGCACGGCGTTACCATCGGCCTCGATGCGGGCGTGTTCTTGCTCCACTGCGAGATCAGGAATGACGATATCGTTGCTGGTCGCACGGCCAATGCTCAGCGTGGTTCCATAGGCATTGCGCTCGCGCACAATCTCGCGGCCAGAGGCGGTGTAATCAATCGTGCGGAGAAGAAATGCCATGCGTCTCAACCCCAATAGTAGAAGACGCTGACGATATGCGCGGTCAGTGCTGCCAGCAGCGCAATCGTCATGGGAATATGAAAAAACAGCCAGATTTCGAGCAGTGCTTTGGTGCGCATGTGGCGGCGGATTTGCTCCATCTGGCCTTGGCGGCGTGAGAGGAGTGCGCGGACCTTTTGCTCAGCGCCATCGTCGCCCTTGCCATCATGCGCGCGGGCAGCGGAAATTTGCTCCAGCGCTCTGGCCGTGGGGTCGCGCCGCGTCCTGCCCTTCAGGCGCCCCCAGACGCCCGCCTTGAACACGTCTTGCTCAAGGGCGGTAATCACCAGATCGGTGTCCGCACGGTCCAGCGGCTGTGCGGCTTGCTCCAGCTGACGGTCAATCGCATCAAGGGCTTCAACCATTTGTCCGCGCGTCATTTCCCGGCGGGTCTGGCTCAGTTTTTCCGGGAGGTTGGCGTAAGCTGTGATGCCGTAAATGCCGGAAATGACCACCAGCATCATCAATACCCATGCCAGCGTATGGACGTTCCAGCCAAGCTGAAAGCCGGTGTGCAGCGTGCCGATCACCACCAGAACGAGGCCAAGATAGACATGCGCGCTGGTCCATCCCTTCAGGCTCCACCGGCCCGGATTGGCGCGGCGTTTGCGAATGCCAAGCAGGCTGAGCCAGACGATCAGCCCGGCTCCAATTGTGCCCAACGTATAGCCATACCAACTGCCGCCATTATGGCGCGGTTCCACATCAATGAGCAGGTAAGTGAGGATCGCGACCAGCGCGATGACAATCGCGATTTTGAGCCATTTGAACCGTTTGTGCGCGAGAAAACCTTCGTGGTCTGCCCCGCGGCGGCCATCATGGAATTCAAAATCTTTCTCCGCCGCGCTCGCCATCAATCGATCTCCTCAAGCCGAGTAACGGTGAGGAATTTCTCTGGGCTAACGCGGATTGCTGCGCCCGTTGGACACGCACGCACACAGGCTGGGCCGCCGTCAATTCCAGAACACATATCGCATTTGATCGCGGTTTTTGGTGCTGGTTCGGCCTGTTTCTCAGCCTCTTTCTTGCGCCAAAAATACGGTGCTTCGCCGGGGCCGGGGCCGCGCCCGAAGAGTAGCCAGGAAATGAGCGATGGCTTCTCCGGCGGTTTCGCATCCATGCGGATCACGCCGTATGGGCAATTGCGCTGACAATTGCCGCAGCCAATGCAGGTCTCGTCAATGAACACCTCACCGTCCGCTCCGCGTTTGATCGCGTCGGGCGGGCAATCGGCCATGCAATGCGGGTGTTCGCAGTGGCGGCATGACGTCGGCACATGGAGGTGCGCGTAGGTTCTGCCCGCTTCCCGGTCGAGGCGGGAGAGGCCTTCATGGCTGTCCGCACATGCCTTTTCGCAATTGTCGCAGCCAACGCACAGCTTTTCGTCAATCAGCAACACATCGGTCGCCTCGCCAATGCCTTCTTCGATGAGGAAACGTGCGGTTTCGGAATACATGTCGACCGCGCCGCCGAAGGTGTCTTTGCGGCTTTCGACAAAATCGTTGATCTCGCGGCGGGTTGCCATCTCCGCTTTGGCGCGGTCGGTGAGCTTTGGATTGCGCGCCAGAAGCGCGTTAAACACTTCACCGGGGAAGCGAATGACTTCTGACTTGATCGCGGCTTTGACGGTCGCAGTGCGGCGACTGCCGTCGATCACCGCCATTTCGCCGAAATAGGCCCCGGCGGGCAGATAAGACATGAAGACGGGGCTTCCGCCGATCTGCTTTTCCACGATCATCGAGCCGCGCTGGATAATGTAAATGTCCTTATCCTCGGCATGTTCCGCAATCACGGTCTCGCCAGCGCGGACCTCGACCATTTCTGCGGCGGCAACCAAATCAGCGACATCTTCTTTTGTGATGCCAGGGCCGAAGATTTGCAGCAATTGCCGCTCGATTGTGATGCGGTTGACGGCGCGCGCTGCACTTGGCGCGGTGGCTAGCAATTTGAGCGCCGCCGTGCGCGAGAGTTCCATGCATACGGTGGGCTCTGCAGCACGAATAGTGGCTCCGCGGCGGCGGCCAGATATCAGGCCAACCTCGCCAAATATTGTGCCTTGCTCAATCGGCACTGTGACGGATGGATCATCTGAGTTGACCTCGACCAGCACCGACCCTTCAGCGATGGCGAACATGGATGATCCGGGATTATTACGGGTGAAAATCGTCTCATCGAGCTGGAAGGAATGGACATCACTATCGAGCATTAGCTCGCGGATTTGCAGCGGTGAGAGCTCTTGCAGAATGACGACCTGGCTGCGGAAGGTCTCCAGCCACTCATCAACCGAGCGATTGCCTGGGAGGCTCGCAAACTTCTCAGCAAGAATGGGCTCGTCTGCTGGCTTGAGATCGCTATTCCCGTTAAGGAACTCGATCACATCATAGCCTTGGTTCATACAGTGCTTGATCAGCGGATAGCCCGCCAGTGCGCCGATCACGTGAATGCCGGCCTGTGTCGTTTCAAAGCTCGGCGTCAGCTGAGGAAAAGCCGCGCGATCCTCGCTGGTGAAAGTGATCCCCATCGCCTCAACAAAGCCGCGCGGAGGCTGAGAACCGGTGCGCGCGATGATCCGGTCACAGCGAATAGTCTCCTGCCCGTCGCGCGTATCGAGTACGAGCTCCTTCTCGCGTACTTCAGCGGGAGAGGTTTCCCGGCGTACCGAAATCCGGCCATCCGCCTCGGCTTCTTCAAGCAATGTGACATTGGCGGCCTTGGCCCGCGCAAAGCTGTCGCGGCGGTTGAGAATGCTCACCGTGTTGCGCTGCGCCGGATCAGCAGCAAGGCCCAAAGCGTTCTCGATCCCAGCATCGCCGGAACCAATGACGGTGATATGCTCGTCAAAATACTCGCCGGGATCATCGAGCTGATATTGGATATGCGGCAAATCCGCGCCGTCTACGCGCAGAACGTTCGGGTTGCCCTGCGTGCCAATCGCCAGCACGATGGCTTCTGCGCTCAGTGTTTCGCCATTCTTTAGCTTAATTGCGAAATTGCCTGCACTGCCTGTTATCTCCGCAACTTCGGCGTTGAGCTTCACATTGACCTTTTGCGCCGCAATCTGATCATCCCATGTCCCAAGGATCGCCTCGCGCTTACCCGCATCAAAATCGAGGTCAGAGCGCAGCACCAGATTGCTGGGCGTAGCCATGACGTGCTTGCCCTTCTGGTATTTGAAAATGGTGTCGGAGAGGTGGTCAGTCTTCTCCAGCAAGACATGGCTCATGTTCAGCTGCGCAGCGCGCGCCGCCGCACTCAGCCCCGCTGGGCCTGATCCCACAATTGCCACGCGATACGTATCGGCCAACCGTCCCCTCCAGGTTTGCCTATGCAGGTCTTCGCGCCCGTATTCTTATGTTTATGTCGCTTATAATAGGGCAAATGCGACAATTGGCCAGATTGAAATGCGTCCGATGTGTACAAGCGGTGATTGTGTCGAGCAGCAGCGCTTGCTAGCTCGCGGCTATGGCAGAGCAAGACATAGACCCGCAGAAAACAAGCGAAACAGTTGGCCGAGTTGGGTTGATCGCACTGGGTTTGGCATTGGCGGCGGCTGTGGCAGCGATTGCCTGGACATCTTTGCCGAGCGCGGATGAGGCGGCGGAGGCTGAGATGGCTGATGCTAGCGGTCCGCTATCGATAGATGAACTTGCGCAGCGCGTTGAGGATACTCCCGACGATCCCGGCGCATGGCAGGAGCTTGCCTTTGCGCGGTTTGAGCGCGGCGAGTTTGACCAGGCGGTGAGTGGCTATGAGCGCGCAGCGGCGCTGGATGACGACAATGCAGTACTGTGGTCGTCTTTAGGCGAAGCGCGCGTGATGGGAAGCGAGCGCGACCCAATGCCGCCTGCAGCGGTTGAGGCGTTTGAGAAGGCACTAGCGCTTGACCCGCAAGATCCGCGCGCACGCTATTTCCTCGCAGTGCGAAGGGATTTGTCGGGCGATCATGTCGGCGCGATTGATGATTGGCTGGCGCTGTTGGCTGATACGCCGCCGGGCGCGCCGTGGGAAGATGATCTGACGCGCACGATTGAGCAAGTCGGCAAGATTAACGAGATTGCGACGAAGGCCCGCTTGGCCGAGGTTCAGAGTGTGAGGGCTGATCAATTCGCCAGCGGAACAGTTCCATCTGGCATGGCTGGTGTTCCGCCGCTGACGGGCGGTGCAGCTATTCCCGGCCCAAGCGATGAACAGATCGCGGCAGCCAAGCAAATGGCTCCGGGTGAACAGCGCCAAATGGCAGAAGGCATGGTCGCGCGGCTTGCGGAGCGGCTGGAAGGCGACCCGTCAAACATTGATGGCTGGGTGATGCTGATGCGCAGCCGGATGACGCTCGATCAACCTGATCTGGCTAGAGCAGCGCTCGCACGGGCGAAAGCAGCCAACCCGCAAGCGGCGGAACGGCTTGATGCAGAGGCCGAATTGCTGGGCGTCCGTTAGGCGGGCTTGTCGTCTGGTCTTTCATCCTGTGGAGGATCGACCGTGATGCGGATCTGCTGAAGCGAGATAATCGCGACCCAGAACCCGACAACCGAGAGCGCGCTTGCACCAAGCACTGCGAAGGCGGCACCTTTCAATCCATTCCAGCCCATCGCGACGTCCAAGAGGCCGAGCGCCAGAAGTGTGGGGGCGGCTCGCACGAGGAACGCTGTGCCCGCTCTGCCCGCGCTGACCAGTAGCGATTCAAGGCTTGCTCCGACGAGCTCCACCGCCCCCGCAATTGCCAGGATGACCATCGCCCAATAGACCACACGGAATTCTGGCCCAGCGATTGCTACCAATCCCCAGCGGCCAAAGAATATCGCGAACAGCACCGCGAGAACCCCGCCAATAAGCGCAATATTGGCCATCCGGCGTGCCATTTGATGGGCGTTATCCTCTGCATGAACCAGCTCGGGAAAGATCGCTTTGGAGACGGTTTGTGCGAGCTGCACCAGAGCCTGACCCAATTGGCTGGCCACGCGGAAACCGCCTGCGAAGGCCTCCCCGCCGATTGCGCCGACCAGCAGAATCATCATTTGCTTGCCGGCGATATTGAGGCTGCCTGTCATGTTGGTCGACCAGACAAAGCGCCACGCGTCTTTGTGATCGCGCGGGATATTGCGCAGGCTGATCTGGGATAGATCAATCCGCTCCTCCCGCGCAGCCACGACCCAGAGCGCGGCGGCAACCGCCACTTCAGCGGCGGCCCAAGCAAGAATAAAACCAGCGACAGTCGGCATGAATAACCAGGCGAGGATCGCTCCTGCTGCCCGAATGGTGGGTTGTACCGCTTCTGCTGCAGTCGCCTTGCCATATTTGAAGCGCAGCCGGAGCAGCCCGGTCGGGGTCGTGCGGATCGAAATCAGCGAGATGATGCAATAGCCAAAGGTCAGCCACAATAATTCATCCGGCAATGGCAGCCACAATTGCGCGGTTGCCACCAGTATCGCGGCAAAAACCGTGCCCATCGCAACCGACAGCATATCCAGCGCAATGGCAAAGCCGGTCACTTCGCCCGGACCATCCTTACCCGCGCCCCAGCGCACCACGAATTGCCATGTTTGGAAATTCGCAAGGCCGGTAACGGTCTGGCCCAGTGCAATGATAATCGCAAAATAGCCAAACCCATCGAGACCCAGCGTGCGCGTCGCCAAAGCGAGATAGACCAGGCTCAGCACGGCATTGAAGCCGCGCCCGGTCAGGAGCCAGCCAATATTTTGAAACAGTCGTGTCATTGCAAGGCTTCGGGCTTAGCTCAGCCTGCTTTCGCCGCTCGTTTTGCCAGCAAACGCTCAGTCACCTCAAACGTTCGCTCATTGTCGACATCGACCGCGAACTCGCCGCTCGACATGACGACCGGCGTCAACTTGAAGCCAAATCGTTTGGAAACTTGCGCGAACAGTTTTTCCTTCGTTCCCCAGCCAAGATAGAAGCGGATCAGGTTGATTACGCCAAATGCTTTGGCAATGCGGCTTGGGAACTTCACGAATTGCCCGCCGCCCCGCATAATTTCCGCAGCGGACAGCGCGTTTGCATTGCCGATCCAATAGGTGTTGCAGTTGGAATAGCCACCATCCGTGAATTGGTAGAATTTTGACTGGCCTTGCGGATCGGCGGCGATAACGTCCTGCTTGCGGGCCAAGGCTGCTGCCGCATCTGCCTCGACAGCCAGCGCGCCATCGATAAATTCGGCATAGCCTTCCGGTGTAACGAGACAATTGTCAGCCGTGGTGATCATCACTGGATAGGCTGCGCCTTCGCATCCGGCAAAGACACTATCGACGATGTTGAAGGCGCCTTCTTTGAACGTCAGCCTGCCTTCTGCCTCAAGCGCGCCGACAATCGGGAGCGCGCGGATCTCGTCCGGCTCATGCGCGACTACGCGAATCTCGCCAATGCGGTCACAAGCGGAAACCGCCTCCACGACATGTTCGATCATTGGCCTGCCGCCAACTGGCACAACGCATTTTTGATTGACCTTGGCCCGTTCAGCGAGCGGATCGAGTACGCCAGACCGTTTGCCGGCCATGATGAGTGCAGTGATTTTCCCGTCCATAGAACACCAGATAGTCCGGATTTTGGTTAACGCAAAGTCTTGTCATGCGACACGTGGTCCTTCAGCGGGGAAAGGATGCGGATAATCTTCTCTCGTAAGGGCTTCGACAGTGCGGCTGGCGGCGGTGCCTCGCCTATTGTGAATGGCCGTCCAATCAGCCTGCCGATCCCAGCTGGAGCGGCTTCGAAGACCTCGTATGACCACCTCGGCTTGGGTGAGCTTGTCGAGACGGCAAGCCGGACCAAGCTGTCTGGCGATAGCCTGTGTCATCACGACCCGATGTTTGTCGAAACCGGCAGGTGCCACTTCGGCCAATGCGGGGCTGCGCAAACGCATCTGGTCAATCAAGGGGTCGGCATTGGCGATGTGTTCGTGTTTTTCGGCCTATTTCGTGAGGAAGGTTCGGGTGAGCCGCATCACCGGATTTTTGGCTACCTTGAGATTGCGGAGATCATTGATCTGACGCGCGGCGCGCCGCAACATCTGCTCGACTCTGCGCACCCTCATGCGCTCGCCATGCATCACGGCAATGATGTGGTGTATTCAGGGCCGGGGGCGACGGCGAACCGTGCCAGCGAGGCTTTACGGCTGACTGTGCCGGACGGGCCACCGAGCCTGTGGAACAGGCCTGATTGGCTGAAGCGCGGCGGGTTAAGCTATCATGATCGCGCGGATCGTTGGATCAGAGGCGGTAAGCTCCGTAGCGTTGCGCGAGGTCAGGAATTTGTCGCGGATATTGGCAGGCGCTCTGCACCGCGCGAATGGCTCGACCAAATAATCGCCGAGATCAGGGCGACGTAGTGGTCGCCAACGTTAGAGCATCTTGATGATCGCCGAGAAGTCTAGCCCGCCATTGCCCGCGCCATTGAAATCCTCGTAAAGAGCTGCTGCGCGCGCACCCATAGGAACCGGAGCATCTGCGCCGTCTGCTGCCTCCATCGCGAGTCTTAGATCTTTCAGCATCAGCGCCGTGGCAAACCCGCCTTGATAGTCATTGTCCGATGGGCTTTGCGGGCCGACACCGGGCACAGGGCAATAGCTGGTCATGGACCAGTTCTGGCCCGATGAAACCGAAGAAATATCGTAGAATGTCTGCGCGTCGAGACCGAGCTTCTCCGCCATTTTGAAGGCTTCGCACGTCCCCGCCATATGGATCGCCAGCAGCATGTTGTTGCAGATTTTTGCGGCCTGACCATTGCCCGCATCGCCGGCGTGGATCACGGCTTTGCCCATGGCCTCCAGGATCGGCTTGGCGTGCTCGAAGGCGCTTGCCGCGCCGCCAACCATAAAGGTCAGTGTACCTCCATTCGCCGCAGCAATCCCGCCAGATACTGGCGCATCGACCATGTCATATCCTGCGTTCTGAGCGGCTGAAATGACCTCGCGAGCGGTTGCAACGTCAATGGTTGAGCAGTCGAGGAAAACCGCACCAGCGGGCGCCTTGCCGATCACGTCAGTCTCGTAGACCGACTTCACGATCTCACCATTGGGCAACATTGAGACAACCGCTTCGGCCTCTGCGCAAGCCTCGCTTGCGCTGGCGAAGGTCGCGCAGCCCGCCGCCGAAGCTGCGGCCAATGCCTCCTCGCTCAGGTCAAAGGCGCGCACATCATGGCCCGCTTTCACAAGGTTAGCGGCCATCCCGCCGCCCATATTGCCGAGGCCAACAAATGCGATTCTCATTTCTCTCTCCAACGCTTGAATAGACGGATAAGCCATGCGCCTGTGATTGCCGGGACCAGACCCAGCGCGCTCATCATGGCGTAGAATGCCAGCGGATCCTGATCGTTCATCAAACTAACCGTATCATCATCCGTCATGTGCAAAACGATCTGCGCGAACAAAAGGATGCCGCTTGCTACCAAAGCTACGACGATAACGTTCCAGTGCGTGCGCCATGCAATTAACCCGCCCAATGCTGCGAAGATCAGCGCGGCGGCCTCAAGGAAATAAGGCGGAAGGTGCAAGGTGAAAGCTCGCTTTTAGCGCCCTTTCCACACGCCCTCACGCTTCTCAACGAACGCGGCCATGCCCTCGGCTTTGTCCTCGCTCGCGGTTAGGATTTGGAAGATGCGGCGCTCCATAATCAACCCCTGATCGAGCGAGCTTTCGAACGCGGCATTGACCATTTCCTTGTTCGCGATTGTCGCCATGGGCGGCATTGCGGCGATCGCAGCTGCGGTTTTGAGTGTATCGGCGATCAAATCATCATGCGGCACAACGCGGGCGACGAGATTGGCGCGCTCTGCTTCTTCCGCGCCCATCATCCGGCCGGTCAGGCACATTTCCATCGATTTTGACTTGCCAATCGCGCGGGTTAGTCGCTGGGATCCGCCCATGCCTGGCGCGACGCCTAGCTTAACTTCGGGCTGGCCAAATTTTGCATTTTCCGATGCGATGATGAAATCCGCCATCATCGCAAGCTCGCACCCGCCGCCCAAAGCAAAGCCATTGACCGCTGCGATCCACGGCTTGCGAGTTTTCTTGACGATCTCGCTCGTCCACGGCGAAAAGAAATCATCGAGGTAGAAATCAGCCGCCGCTTTGTCGGCCATTTCCTTGATGTCTGCGCCCGCTGCGAAAGCCTTATCGCCGGAACCCGTCAGCACCGCGCACAGCTGGCTGCTATCCGCCTGATAGGCAGCAAATGCAGCGGTCAAATCTGCCAGCACGCCGCTGTTTAGCGCATTCAATGCCTTTGGGCGGTTGAGCGTAATCAGCGTAACGCCAGTGTTTCCTTGAGCGTTGGTTTCGACGGTGATGGTTTCGTAAGTCATGCAAGTGGTTTCCATTCCTCATCTGAGGGGAGGGGAGCAAAAATGCTGTCGATCAGTTCGTCGCTGACACCCGCTGGCGTGGCAGGATCCCATGCGGGATCGCCGGTCTTGTCGACGATCACCGCCCGCACACCCTCGGCAAAATCCGGGCGTGTCAGCACGCGCGATGCAATGCGATATTCCATTGCCATATTGTCGGCGAAGTCGGTGAGTTTCGCGCTCTCTGCCAGCTGGCGCAAAGCGACCTTGCAGGTCTGCGGGCTTTTCGTGCCCAATGTATCGCGCTCTTTCGCGGCCCAGCCAGACTCATCGCCCTCCAGGCTCGTGAGAATGTCCTCATACCGGTCACTCGCAAAATGCTTCGCGATCTTGTCAGCATTAGCCTCAATCCGCGCCTCTGGCGGTGACGGCGCAAGCTCCGCCAGAATGCCGGAGGCCCGCGCAGGATTATCAAAAATCCGCGCCTTAGCTTCCTCGATCATCCCGCTGGGTAGATAATGGGTTGCGAGGCCTGTCCAGAGGCACTCTGCACCGTCCAGCCGTGCGCCGGTCAGCGCGAGAAATTGACCAATGCGCCCGCCAAGCCGGGACAGATACCATCCGCCGCCTACATCGGGGAACAGGCCGATGCCCGTTTCCGGCATGGCAAAACGCGTGTTCTCGGTCGCGATACGGATGCTCGCAGGTTGGCTGATGCCAACTCCGCCGCCCATAGTAATGCCGTCCATAAAGGCGATGACTGGCTTGGTGTACGTAAAGAGCTGGTGATTGAGCTGATACTCATCATGGAAGAACTTGCGCCCTGAAACCCCGCCGTCATTCAGCGCAGAGTTGCGCAGGAAGGTGATGTCACCGCCCGCGCAAAAGCCGCGGCTGCCCTCGGCATGTTCTATCATGACCGCCTCGACCGCGTCATCTGTTGCCCAACTGGTGAGAGCCGCGCTCATCGCGTGGCACATCTCCAGCGTCAGCGCATGGAGTGCCTTGGGGCGATTGAGCGTAATCCGCCCGACGCGGCCCTCGATGGTGGTTTTTACGTCTTCGGTCATGGTGCCTGTCATTGCCTCAACAAGTCCCGGCCCACGATCATGCGCATCACCTGATTAGTGCCTTCTAAAATGGAGTGTACGCGCAGATCGCGCCAGAACCGTTCAATCGGATAATCCTTGAGGTAGCCATAGCCGCCGAACAGCTGGAGCGCGTCATTGACGACCTTGCTGCCATTGTCGGTTGCGAGCCGCTTTGCCATCGCCGAAAAGCGCGATTTGTCTGGCGCGTTATCTGTCACTTTGGCCGCCGCGAGATAAAGCAACGCTCGGGCACTCTCGAGATCAGTTGCCATGTCCGCCAGCATAAACTGCGTGTTCTGGAAGTCGGCAATCGGCGTGTCGAACTGCTTGCGATCTTTCGTATATGCAACCGCCTCATCGAGGCAGCGCTGAGCGCCGCCAAGCGAGCATGCACCGATATTGAGCCGTCCGCCATCCAGCCCCATCATCGCAAAGCGGAAGCCTTCGCCCTCTGCGCCGACGCGGTTCGCGACCGGCACCCGCGCATCCTCAAAGATCACCTGCGCGGTGGGCGAGGCGTTCCAGCCCAGCTTTTTTTCAGGCGCGCCGAAGCTGACGCCGGGCGTATCCTTGTCGATCACCAAACATGTGATGCCCTTGGTCTTATGATCGCTGGTGCGGACCATGGTGACATAGATATCGTTGACGCCGCCGCCGGATATGAACTGTTTTGTGCCGTTCAGAACGTAATGGTCACCGTCCAGTTTGGCCTGCGTTTTGAGGCCCGCCGCATCGGATCCGCTGCCCGGTTCGGTCAGGCAATAGCTCGCGATTTTCTCCATGCTCACGAGATCAGGGAGATAGCGGTCTTTGACCTCCTGTCCGCCGAATTGGTCGATCATCCAGGCGGCCATATTGTGGATCGAAATGAAGGCGGATGTGGTCGGGCAACCATAGGCCATCGCCTCCATGATCAGCGCCGCTTCGAGCCGGCCAAGTCCAATGCCGCCGCTCTCTTCCGAGACGTAAATTGCGCCAAAGCCAAGCTCCGCCGTGCTTTTGATCACATCGCGCGGGAAGACGTGTTTCTCATCCCATTCACCAGCATGCGGGGTGATGTTATCGGCGGTGAAGCGCTGCGCCATTTCCTGAATAGCAAGCTGATCATCGGTGAGTTGAAATTGTCCTGTCATGCGCTTGCCCCTAGCACTGCTTCCGCCTCTATTTCCACCTTCCATTCAGGGCGGCAAAGCCACGCCACGCCGGCCATGGTTGCGGCAGGTTGAGCGGCACCGAAATAGCGCGAATGGACCTCGCCCACTGCGTCTTGATCGGCCGGGTTGGTGAGCAGCATGCGGGTGCGCACGACATCGCTGACTGAGCCGCCCAGTTCCTCGATAGCTTGGACGATGAGAGCGCAGCAGCGATCCGCTTGGGCAGCCGCATCGCCAGGTGTGGTCGAGCCGTCCACCTCAACTGGGCCGGTGCCCGCAACGATGATGCGATTACCCTCTCGAACTGCTCGGCTAAAGCCAAACTGTGCCTCATAAGGGGAACCGGTAAAGGCTCTTGCACGGGTCGCAGTCATTGACACACGATCCGATTGATTTCCTTCATATCATCATAACCCACGCGTAGCCGATCCTGTCGGAAATCCATCGTCACCTGAGTTCGCGGCGGTATCCATTGGAGGGTGCGCGCACCGCTTTGTTTGAGCAGTTCTGCGCCGATTTCTTGTGTGGCATATTTTGCGAGAAAGGCATCCTCCAGACCGCGCGCATTGCATGTGCCTTGGTCGCCGCGAACCAATTCCCTTTCGGCTATGCCAGTTTCGGAAGCGGTGTTGGTCACGCTGGCGCATCCGCTTAATGTAATTGCGGCAATAGTAGGCAAAGTAACGCGCATGAGTTTCATCTCCTAGTTCAGCCCATGGTCGGAATGATAAAGGCGTTGCCTTGGTCCGCGCTGCCATCCGGCCAGCGCTGAGTGACTTTCTTGACCTTAGTCCAGAACTTGAGGCCTTCCATTCCGTATTGGTCCGTGTCGCCAAAGCCGGAGCGTTTCCAACCGCCAAAGCTGTGATAGCTGACCGGCACGGGGATCGGCACGTTTATGCCGACCATGCCGACATTCACGCGGCTAGCAAACTCGCGCGCGGCGTGGCCATTGCGGGTGAAGATCGCGACGCCATTGCCATATTGATGGTCAGATGGGAGCCGCACGGCTTCTTCAAAGTCATTGGCGCGCACAATCTGGAGCACGGGGCCGAAGATCTCTTCCTGATAGCTCTGCATTTGCGGAGTTACCCGGTCGATCAGCGTGGGGCCAATGAAGAAGCCTTTCTCATGGCCTTGCAGGGTAAAACCGCGCCCATCAATGACGATTTCGCCGCCTTCTTCTTCCGCCGTGGTAATCCACTGCTCGACACGCGCCTTATGCTCCGGCGTGACTACTGGGCCATAATGCGCATCCGGGTCGTTTGACACGCCAATGTTGAGCGCATGGATTGCGGGAATGAGCTTCTCTTTCAGGCGCTCGGCTGTATCCTCGCCCACTGGCACCACCACGGGCAGCGCCATGCAGCGTTCACCAGCAGAGCCAAAGGCTGCGCCGGAGAGGTCATTGACCACCTGATCGAGGTCGGCATCGGGCATCACAATACCGTGGTTCTTCGCGCCGCCCATGGCTTGCACCCGTTTGCCAGCGGCCACTCCGCGCTTGTAAACATAATGCGCAATGTCAGATGAGCCGACAAAGCTAACCGCGCTGATATCTTCGTGGTCTAGGATCGCATCGACCATTTCCTTATCGCCATGGACTACTTGCAGCAGGCCCTCAGGTGCGCCTGCCGCGACGAACAATTCGGCCAGCCGCACGGGCACCGATGGATCGCGTTCGGAGGGCTTGAGGATGAACGCATTGCCCACCGCGATCGCCATGCCGAACATCCACATCGGGATCATCGCGGGGAAGTTAAACGGGGTGATACCTGCGCCAATGCCCAGCGGCTGACGCATGGAATAGACATCAATGCCAGGCCCAGCGCCTTGGGTATATTCGCCCTTGAGTACCTGCGGAATGCCACAAGCGAATTCGATCACCTCAAGGCCGCGTTGCACATCCCCTTTGGCATCGTCGATCACCTTGCCATGCTCGGAGCTGAGCAGTTCGGCCAGCTCCTGCATGTTCGCCTCGATCAACTCCTTGAAACGGAACATCACGCGGGCGCGCTTTTGCGGGTTAGTGGCGGCCCATGCGGGCTGCACTTCCTTGGCAGTGGCGACTGCGCGGTCGAGCAATGCTGCATCGCCCAGCGCGACTTCCGCCTGAATTTCGCCGGTAGAAGGGTTCCAGATCTGGTGCGTCCGGCCCGCCGAGCCGCCGCTACCGCCGCTGATGAAATGGTCCACTTGGCGCATGATTATTCTCTCCGGCTATGCGATTCTGTCTCAGCCAGACCTTAGGCCTGAGAACGCCGTGCGCCAAGCTCTAGCTACTCCTCGCCGCCGCAAGCGATAGCGCCTGATTGACGCTTTGGCTCGGATCGAGCATAGGCGCGCTGCATCACGGCGGTGAAATCCAAGACACCTAGCGGGTGTAGCTCAATGGTAGAGCAGCAGCTTCCCAAGCTGACGACGAGGGTTCGATTCCCTTCACCCGCTCCATTTCGTTCAAGGCTCTAGTCAGGCTCGTTGAACTCGGAATTCTCTCCGCTTTGAGACCCCGATATTCTAATCCCAATGCTTGGGGTATTTTCCCAATTATCTGGATTGTTATCGGCGGTGGCATCAGCGTGCACGTTCAGAAATCCCAGAAATCTGCCATTTTTCAAGTTTGGCACGGCTCCTGCAGAGTTGTTTTCATCCAGCGGGATGGTCCCGCAAAATACGAAAACACAAATTAGGAGACTTCACATGTTCGCCACTGAAACAACCAACACCGCAATCGCTGCCGTATTCTCACTGGCTATTTCTGCGGTTCTGTTCGCCACCGCAATCGTCCCAGCCAGCCCGGCTCTGTTCGCTTAATCGCGAGCCCTTATTCAAAGGAAATTGATCATGTTCGCCAATGCCACCAACACCGCCGTTTTCGCAGCCGTATTTTCGGTGACCATGTCAGCAGTTCTCTTCGCAACTGCGATCGTTCCGGCCAGCCCCGGCCTGCTCGCCTAACTTGCAAGGGTGCAATTGGCCGCCGCCCAGCCGCGTTAAGGCGCCGGACAGCTCAAGATCGGATCAGGCCGCGTCCGGGTCACTTATAAACCGCAGGCCGCTTCGCCATCATCGCCGCGACGCTCTCCCCGAACTCAGGCGACCCCAGTTGCGCCGCGAAAATTTCACCCTCGATCGTCATGCACTCAGTGATTTCAGTGTTTTGAGTGCGCACCAAAGCCTTGGTATGACGCATCGCATTGGGGGCCGCATTGGCCACCAGCTGAGCTAAGGCACGTGTTTCTCCAGCAAACTCCCCATCCTCAAAAACACGTGAAACAAGGCCCATACGCAGCGCCTCCTCTGATGTGAGCGACCGCCCGGTCATAAACACGTCATTGGCTGCGGCCATGCCGATAATTGCGGGTAGCAGCATAGAGGACGCCGCCTCCGGTACCAGACCCAGCTTCACAAAAGGCGCCGCGAAAGTGGCCGATCCGGCCGCGTAGACTAGATCGCAATGCAGCGTCAGCGTTAGGCCCACGCCAATCGCCGGACCATTGACCGCCGCTATAAGCGGCTTTGGACAATCCTTGATCGCATGCAGGAATTGGACAACCGGCGGCAGGCCGTCTCCGCGCGGCCCCGAGGCGAAATCCTGCAGATCATTGCCCGATGTGAAATAGTCACCATTGCCGGTGAACATCAATGCGCGGATTTCGTCATCGACGCCATAAGCGTTCACGGCATCGGCCATCGCTTGGTACATGTCCTGCGTGATGGCGTTTTTCTTGTCCGGACGGTTGAAGGTCACGGTGGTCAGGCGGTCGGCGGTGTGAGTCAGGATGTGGTCGGTCATTGAGTCGTTCCTTCAAGAGGTGGGCGCTCACGTTGCGGGCAACGATGCCTTGCGAATGGGATGTCACGTGATCCAGAAAACGCGCGATTGTCTCACGTTCTTTGGATGAAAAAGGTTCGAGCAGTTCGGCGTTGATCGCCTTTGTGATCGGTCCGCTGCGCTCTGCGAGCTCGCGCCCAGCTGGCAAAAGGTGCAGACCAATACGGCGGCGATCCTCGGCGTCGGGCGTTCGCTCAACCAGGCCGGCCGCTTCCATCCGGTCGACTAGGCCGCTAAGACCTGACTTGCCGATATGCAGCCGCTCAGCGACTTCGCCAAGCGAAAGCCCATCCTTCTTTGCCAGCATGAACAGGATAGCCTGTTGCGCACTGCCAAGCCCGATTTGGACACGCAAATGATGGTCTGCCGCACGGAATAGAGCCGCATGGGCAGCTTGAAGCTGATGGAAGATTCGGAGCTTGCTCATTGATTGTTCGCATACGAACTAAATACGTGTGAATGTCAAGCTTCAGCACGCTGACTTGCGATGACCTAAGCTACTTCGGGGGCATGCGGATCGCGCCATCCAATCGGAATTGATGCCCATTGATATAGGTGTTGCGGGCAATCTCGCAGATGAGCGAGGCGAACTCTTCCGGGTGGCCGAGCCGCTTGGGGAAGGGCACGCTGGCGTTAAGCTGGTCCCACATTTGCGGATTGCGATCCTTCATGCCCAGCATCAGCGGCGTCGCAAAAATGCCTGGCATGACCGAGTTTACTCGGATCCCCAAATCCATCAGATCCCGGGCCATTGGCAGAACTAGGCCGTTTACCCCAGACTTGCAGGAGCCGTAAATCGTCTGCCCGATCTGTCCGTCTTGGGCAGCGACGCTGGCGGTGAGGGTGATCGAGCCGCGCTCGCCATCTTCATTGACCGGATCGGAATTGGCCATGCCGAGAGCTGAGATGCTGGCAATCCGGTAACTCGCGACCAAAATGCCCTCTGCGCCAAAGGCATAATCCTCAGTTGATAAGCGCTTATAGCCGCCCTTTTCCTTGTCCCAGCCAATGGTCTTGCCTCGCTTGCTGGTCATCGCGCAATGTACCGTCACTCGCTCTTGGCCGTTGGCGGCGCGTGCAGCGTCAAAGCCATCCTGCACCGATTGCTCGTTGGTAATGTCAACGTGGTGGAAGGTCCCGCCGATCGACTCGGCATGGGCCGCGCCGTCCGCCTCATTCACATCAAAAATCGCCACTTTGAGGCCGGCTTCTGCCAGCGCTGCAGCGCTGGCTTTGCCAAGGCCAGAGGCCCCGCCAGTTACAACTGCGGCCATTCCCTGTGCCAATTTCATGTCGTTCTCCCTGATGCATTCGCCGAATTATTCGCGATAGTGTTCTTGCGGCGATCCTGCTGCTATCGGATGCCAATGGCAAGGGGCATCCTATCTCACCGCATCTCTCATTGGCGCGGGTTTCGCGTGCCGGGTGGGAGCAATTGAATGGCTAGCACGATCTGGCTCGCATTGTTGGGGTTTGCGATGGGATTTTGCACAAGCCTTGGTGGGCGTGACCAGCGACTGGTTAGCGCGCTAAGGGACAGCTTTGGCGCTTCCTTGCCGCTCTTGCTAACCGCCTGGTTCTGCGCATTTGTGAGCGCGTGTGTGATGGCATGGGCAGGGCACAGTCTTGGCATTGCGCTGATAGGATTGGAGCAAGGCGAAGCCGTGCTATTTGGGACGGTGACCGCTGTGGCATTGCAGCTGCTTTTCGGTGCAATTGTGTTGCTGGGAACTGCGGTTCAACTGTTTTGGCCAGTCTCTTCAGATGCTTTGCGCGAGCCGACCCGCTCGCTGGGAGCGTTATCGATTGTGATGCTTATGCGCCAAATATTTGATCCACCGCGCCTCACCATATTCATTATCGCGATGGTGCTGGGCGCGCCGTTGTTGTTGGGGTTTGGCGGCGCCATTGGTGCATGCGCGGCGCTGTTTATTGGCTGGCGTCGGGGGAATTTGTCACTTCATCGCCTGCGCGAAGGCAGACTTGTGCAAGGCTTACGGATGGCAGCAGGAGCAGTCATTGTTGTTATGGCGTTTAGGTTCTTCATGATCGCCTTGGGCCTTGCGTGACGATGAGGGCGCTTCATCGTTTTGCCTATAGAATCGCACACCGCATGCGTCACAAGTGGCGCATGTGGCGCAAGGCTCCGCTGTCTGGCGTGAGCGTGATTGCGCAGGATCGTGAGGGACGCGTCCTGCTGGTCCGCCACAGCTATGGGCCGCGCGGATGGTTTGTGCCGAGCGGAGGCATGGCGCACACAGAGGAACCGGTGGATGCGGGTGTCCGAGAGCTTCGCGAGGAGACTGCATGCGCCCTCCTCCATGCGAGACTGATCGGGACAATAGATGAGGTTATTTCGGGCAGTCCGCATACGGCCTATGTGATTGGCGGGCGCACCGATGATGAGCCAAAGCCTGACCGGCGCGAAGTGGTCGAAGCGCGCTTTTTCGCACTCGATGACCTACCCGAAGAACTTAGCAACACCGCCCGGGCGCGGCTGGATTTCTGGCGTCAGTCAGAGCAGCGATAGCTGCGCGTCGGGGCGTTTGGTGTCCTTTTGGTCATCAACCCCATCAAGTTTGGAAAGGGTCAGCCCCATCAGGCGGATAGGCTTGGGGAGGGGCAGGATCTCTTCCAACAACGCGCGCGATAGACTCTCGAATTCGCCCCGTGTTTCGATCAGATGAGGGACCGATTTTGCGCGGGTCATGCTTTGAAAATCGCTGTATTTTAGCTTTAGCGTGACCGTGCGCCCCTTCGCCTCAGCCTTCTCGATATGCCCCCAAACAATGTCGATAATGTTCTCCAGCGTCTCGCGCAGAGCAGGGCCTGCTGAGATATCTTCGGAAAAGGTCCGCTCACCGCCAACGGATTTGCGCACTCTGCTTGAGCGCACTGGTCGTAAGTCAATTCCCCGCGCCGCACGGAATAGATATCCGCCCATGCTGCCAAAATGCTCGCGGAGCCATTCAATGTCCTTTGCCGCCAAATCAGCTCCGGTCTGAACGCCCAGCTTAGCCATTTTTTCGGCGCCTTTGGGGCCAACGCCGTGAAAGCGTCGCACAGGAAGTCCCGCCACAAAATCAGCACCTTGGCCGGGGCGGATCACGCACATGCCATCTGGCTTGTTCTGGTCACTCGCGATCTTGGCGAGAAATTTGTTGTATGAGATCCCCGCGCTCGCGGTGAGCTTGGTTTTGGCCTTGATTTCCTGCCGGATCAAATCGGCAATGCGTGTTGCCGACCCGATGCCCAGCAGATCCTCGGTCACGTCCAAATAGGCCTCATCCAAGCTCAGCGGCTCGACCAGCGGGGTGTGATGCTGGAAGATGCGGCGGATCGTCTGCGAGGCTTCCTTGTAGGCATCAAACCGGTGCCGCACGAAAATGAGATCGGGGCACAGCCGCTTGGCTGTCACCGATGGCATAGCGCTGCGGACGCCAAATTTGCGCGCTTCATAGCTCGCGGCCGCCACCACGCCGCGCCCAGACGATCCGCCAACTGCAACGGGTTTGCCGCGAAGCTCAGGGTTGTCGCGCTGCTCAACGCTGGCGAAAAAGGCATCCATATCGACGTGGATAATTTTGCGCAGGCCGCTTGGGCCGCCTGCGACCTCATCGTCATCATCTATTAGAGGCTGACCATCCGACATGCGGACAAACTAGGACGTGTTCGCCCGTTTAGAAACAGCTGGGACCAATCGCCGCTTTCCTTTTTCGATTTCAACGCCCAAGGATCGCTGCATGGCCACGACAGTTCCAACTGAAAGAGCGCCGCTCGGCGAGCGGGAGCTAATCGTCTTGATGGCCCTGCTTATGAGCCTGCAAGCGTTTGGCATTGATGCGATGTTGCCGGCGCTGGGCCAAATGGCGGAAGAGATGAACGCGGGCGGTAATGATCGCCAGTTGGTGATCGCATCCTATTTTCTCGGCTCTGGCATTGGCGCGTTTTTCCCGGGTGCTTTCGCCGACAGGTTTGGCCGCCGTCCGATTTTGGCGCTCGGTATTGCGGCTTATGTCAGCTTCTCGCTCGCGTGTGCTTTGGTGACAAATTACGATTTGCTGCTCGCAATGAGGCTGGCGCAGGGGCTGTGCTGCGCGGGCCTGAGCGTGGTTCCCGCCGCAATTGTCCGTGACAAGGTGGGTGGTGACCGGATGGCCCGGCTTATGAGCCTGATCATGATGATCTTCTTGCTCGTGCCACTAATGGCCCCTGCAATTGGTCAGGGGATCATGTATATTGCAGGCTGGCGCGCGATCTTCGGCGCGATGGCCGTGATGGGCGTGGTGGTTGGCACTTGGGCGTGGCTGCGCTTGCCGGAGACACTGCAGGATGAAAACCGGCAGAAGATTGATCCGCTCACCATCATGAAAAATATGGGAACGGCGCTCTTTAACCGAAGCGCAATCGGCTATGTTGTCGGTAGCGCGCTGGTGTTTGGCAGCTTATTTGGCTTTCTCAATTCCTCGCAGCAATTGATCAGCGAGACTTTCGGAATGGGCGACTATTTCGCGTTCATTTTTGGCGGCGCAGTAGTCGGCATGGTGCTCGCAAACTTCACCAATTCACGAATCGTTGAGCGATTTGGTGCGCGGCGGGTAAGCCACACCGCCTTACTGATGTTTATCGTGATCTCCTGCGTCCAGTTGTGGAGCGCTAGCGCGCAGCCGCAAAGCATCGCCGAGTTTATCGTGTTAATGAGCTTGTCGATGGCGATGCTCGGCTTTATCGGCGCCAATTTTAGCAGTATTGCGATGCAGCCTTTCTTTCACATTGCGGGCGCAGCAAGTTCAAGCCAGACAGCAGTTCGCATGACAACTGGGGCTGTACTGGGCGCTTTCATTGGAAATTTGTATGATGGGACGTCAGTGCCGCTGGCGACATCCATGCTTGGCTGCGCATTGTTAGCGCTAGCGATTGTGCTGTTTAGCGAGCGCGGCAAGCTATTTCGCCGTGTGAATAGCTGACTACGTAGCTGGCTAGGCTTCCGAACCTAACTTCCTCCAAGCAAGCTTTGCAAACTCGCATAGCAAAGGCCGTGTGTCGCGCGGGTCGATGATATCCTCGACATTAAACAGCTCCGCACTGCGGAAGGGCGAGGTGACTTTGTCGAGGCGTGCTTTGATCTCTTCCAAAAGCGCATCAGGATCGTCAGCAGCCTCAAGCTCGGATTTATAGGCTACCTCGAGTCCTCCTGCGATGGGCAGGCTGCCCCAATCGCCCGAGGGCCAGCAATAGCGATATTGGAAGCGGTCAGCATTGCTCATCGCGCTGCCAGCGATGCCGTATGCGCGGCGCAATACAATGCTCGCGAGAGGCACTTGCGCTTTGTAAATCGCGTTCATCGCCTGCACGCCGTAGCGGATCGTGCCCGCCATTTCTGCGTCGCGCCCGATCATAAAGCCGGGGTTGTCGACAAGATGGACGATAGGAAGCTTGAACTGATCCGCGAGCTTTACAAACCGCTCAACCTTCTCGGATGTCTTGGCCTCCCATGATCCGCCGAGATAGCTCGGATCGCTGGCCACGACCGCCACGGGCCACCCATCGAGCCGCGCCAGAGCAGTGATCGCCGCACGGCCCCAATGTTTGCCAATCTCGAACACAGTGCCTTGGTCGAACACCATCCCCATGCAGCGGCGCATGGAATAGACTTGCTTGTCATCGCGCGGGACGAGGCTGAGCAACTCCTCCTCGCGGCGGCCGGCGGGATCGCTTGTCTCGGCGCGGCGCGCGAGCTGTCCGACATGTTCTGGCATAAAGCTGAGGAAATGGCGCGCGCGGGCAAAAGCTTCCGCTTCGCTCGCGACCTCATCATCAACCACGCCATTGCGCGTGTGAATGTCGACGCCGCCGAGCTCTTCCTTGGCCTGTTGGTGGTCGCTCGCGCTCTTATAGCTCTCGCCAAGGCCATCAACCACGGCGGGTCCAGCAGCGAATAATTGTGAAAGTCCGCGCACCATGATCGAGTAATGGCTCGCGACGATCCGCGCCGCGCCAAGCCCGGCGGTTGGACCCAATGCGAGCGCGACCACAGGCACGGTATCGAGGTTTTTGACCACATCGCCCCAGCCCGGAACCGCCGGAATATAGGTCGCGCCGATCTGCTCGAGAGTTTTGACTGAGCCGCCGCCGCCTGTCCCGTCGATCATCTTGATGATGGGCAGCTTTAGCTCATGCGACATTTGCTCGGCCTGAACCATCTTGCGTTTGATGCCAGCATCCGCCGCGCCGCCACGAATGGTGAAATCGTCAGCCGTCGCGACGACTGGGCGGCCATTGATAGTGGCTTTGCCAAAAAGGAACGGGGCAGGGGTGACGCCGGTCAGATCACCGTTTTCGTCATAGTGGCCTTTGCCCGCTATCTTGCCGATCTCGCGAAAGGATCCATCATCGGTCAGCGCCGCGAGCCGCGCGCGGGCATCCATCTTGCCGCGCCCATGCTGGCGCGCGACTTTGTCTGCGCCGCCCATCTCTTCCGCATAAGCTTCGCGCTGGCGGAGTTCTTCAAGTTCTTTTTCCCAGCTCATGATTGCTTGTTGTTCGCCGGAGCCACCCACGCCCTCCACCCTTCCACCCGGAATCTACCGGGACAGTATCCGGGCGGAAGGGTGGAGGGCGCGGGTGGCAAGGTCAATGTAAATCAAGGCAAGGGAGCTCCGCGCGCAGCAGTGAAGACGCGGTACCATTCCTCACGCGTCCACTGCACAGTCAGTGCGCTCGCTGCCTCGCTAATCCGCTCCGCATTTTGCGAGCCGACAATCGGGATAATGCCCGCGGGATGCGCCATCAGCCAGCTATAGGCGGCGACTGCTCGGTCGATATTCTGTGTCTCTGCGATCTCTCCCAGCACGCGGGCGACGGTGCGGTCATGCTCGCTTTCGGGCCGCATCAGCCGCCCACCGCCCAGCGGCGACCACGCCATTGTGGTCAGGCCGAGGCGGATCGCCTGATCGGTTTCGCCGTTTTCCATTGGCTCGACGCGCAGCGGGCTGATCTCAGGCTGCGTAGTCGCGAGCGGCGTGTCCAGCAGATGGCTGAGCGTCTCGATCTGAGGACACGTAAAATTCGAGACGCCAATCGCGCCGACTTTACCGCTTTGGACTGCACCCTCAAGGAAGCTCGCAAGCTCTTGCGGGTGCGTCAGGATATCGGGCCGGTGGATCTGATAAAGGTCTATACGCTCGACGCCTAGCCGCGTGAGCGAGGCCTCAAGCGCGCTGTCCATATAGGCGCGCGATTGGTCGTAAGGGCGCGGCGGGATGATCCCGCCCTTGCTGGCGAGCACCATGCGGCCGCGTAGCGCAGGCTCGGCGCGCAGCACTTCGCCGAACAACGCCTCTGCATCGCCAAAACCGTCGCTGCCGTCGAAGCCATAGATGTCCGCAGTGTCGAGCAGGTCGATGCCCGCATCAAGAGCGGTATGGACGAGCTTTGCGAGGTCACTGGTACCGAAACCGCCGTCAGTGGTACGCCACATGCCCCAGGCGATGGCGCTGGCTTCGATGCCAGATGTGCCTAGCTGACGGCGGGCAGGGGGAAGGGGTAATTCGCTCATTCTTTCGTTAACCTATGTTTTGTGCCGAGCCACCTCGCGCCCTCCACCCCCCCCACCCGGATCGTACTCCAGTGTGATAATCCAGGTGTAAGGGTGGAGGGCGCGGGCGGCTGGGTCAATCGCTAATCAGACGCAGGCTCTACTACGCACAGCACAGCCTCGACTTGCACTTGCGCATCTTGCGCGGCGGAGAGTTCGGTCACGGTTCCATCAAACGGCGCGGTGAGCGCGTGTTCCATCTTCATTGCTTCGAGCACCATGAGCCGGTCGCCTGCTTTGACTGTTTGGCCCTCGCTTACATCCACCGCAATCACTTTGCCCGGCATGGGAGCGAGGATCGCGCCGTCGGCGGCTGAGGCGTGGCCTGTGCCGCGCTCACTAAGTGGTGCGATCGCATACCGATGCGACGCATTGCCGACCAAGCGGCTCCACCTTGGACTATGCTTGCTGTAGTCAACTTCGTCTGCACTGATGGCAGGAACGACTAGACGCACTTCGGCTGGTTCGTCGTATACGCGTAACCTTACCAGTCGATCTGGTTCAGAATTGAGGCGGAAGCCAAGCATCGAATTTAGCTGTGAAGTGTTGCTGACTCGGTAGTCACGAATGCCATTGGCATCGAGCAATGGATAACTTATTTGATCTCGCATTTGCTCCGATAGCAAGTTGAGTGCTGCAACAATTAACTCGCATTCGCTTTGCTCGACAGGGGCAGTGAGTTCATCATACTTTCGGGCAATCAGGCCGGTGTCGAGATTCGCCTCACGAAAATCATCGTCATGGATGCAACGAAGCAAGAAATGAACGTTGGTTTTGACTGGCCAGATTTCCACCCGGCAAAGAATGGTGCTCAATCGCCCAATCGCATCGCGACGAGAATTGCCTCTCGCAATCAGTTTTGCGATCATGGGGTCGTAGTGGGGTGAGATTTCGTCACCAACAGTAACGCCGCTTTCAATCCGGCCACGGAAGCCTAGGTCAAATTCGCTGAGCCGCCCCGTACTCGGCAGAAACCCCTTAGCTGGGTCTTCCGCATAAAGCCGGGCTTCAATCGCATGGCCGTTGATCGAGAGCTCTTCTTGTTTCAGCGGGATTGGCTCACCGCTTGCGACGCGCAATTGCCACTCCACCAAGTCCACGCCCGTGATCTCCTCCGTCACCGGGTGCTCGACCTGAAGCCGCGTGTTCATCTCCATAAAGAAAATGCGATCCGCGCGTAGGCCTTCTGAGGCATCGGCGATGAATTCAATCGTGCCAGCACCTTCGTAATCGACAGCTTTCGCGGCGCGCACTGCGGCGGCGCAGATTTCCTCGCGGGTCGCCTCGTCCATGCCGGGGGCGGGGGCTTCCTCAATCACCTTTTGGTGGCGGCGTTGCAGTGAACAATCGCGTTCGAACAGATGCACGACATTGCCATGGCTATCGCCGAAAACCTGCACTTCGATATGGCGGGGGGAGGTGATCCATTTTTCGAGCAGCACCTCGTCATTGCCAAAGCTGGCCTTTGCCTCGCGCCGGCAGCTTTCGAGGTCTGCCGCAAAGTCCTCAGCCCGCTCGACCTTGCGCATGCCCTTGCCGCCGCCGCCTGCAACGGCTTTGATCAGCACGGGATAGCCGATGGCCTCGGCCTCTTTGGTCAGGCGCTCGACCGATTGATCTTCGCCAAGATAGCCCGGGGTGACGGGCACGCCCGCATCCATCATCAGCTGCTTGGCGGCGTCTTTCAGGCCCATTGCGCGAATGCTGTCTGGTTTTGGCCCAACCCAGATCAGGCCTGCATCTAGCACTTCCTGCGCGAAATCCGCATTCTCAGAGAGAAAACCATAGCCCGGGTGAATTGCCTCAGCGCCCGTCTCTTTCGCTGCGGCGATGATCTTTTCACCGACCAGATAGCTCTCTGCAGCGGGTGATGGGCCGATATGCACCGCCTCATCGGCTTGGCGAACATGCAGCGCCTTTGCGTCCGCGTCAGAATAGACCGCGACGGTGGCGATATTCATTTCGCGCGCGGTGCGCATGATGCGGCAGGCGATCTCGCCCCGATTGGCGATGAGCAGCTTTGAAATCATAGGCGTGTCGCTACGCGCCCGTGGCGCGCTCCGCAAGCTGGCTCCGTGTCCAGCGCGGCATTTTTGCGGGCGGCGCTGGCTTGTTTACCAGCGCTTCCCAAAAGGCGGCCGCGACATGGCGCAGCTTGGCAGCTTTGCTCGTGTAGACGCGGTGGTCCCAAGCGGCTGTGCCCTTCGCGCGGACTTCGTGACCTATGGCGGTGTAAATGCGTGCAGCGGACAGGATGGCCCAGCGGCTGCGGAAGGGCAGGCGGGCCGCGCCGAGGCGCGCGGCGGCGGCGTGGTGATCCATCCTTGTGATGAGACGCTCTGCCATATCGGCAAGTTCCTGGCGGTGATGTGGTTTGGTATGTTGGCCCGGCTCGATATCCTCCTCGACCAGCCATTCCACCGGTAAGTAGCAGCGTCCTGCGGCGTCATCCTCGGTCAGATCGCGCGCGATATTGGCGAGTTGAAACGCAAGCCCTAAGTCGCATGCCCGGTCGAGCGTGTCTTCGTCCTCTGGGTCGACGCCCATCACTACCGCCATCATGACGCCAACTGCGCCCGCAACGTGATAGCAATAGCGCATCAGATCGCCCTCATTGCGCGGACGCCAATCCTCTGCGTCGAGATCGAAGCCCGCGATAACATCTTCTGCCATTTCCATGGTTAGGCCGGTTTCTTGCGCGACCAATCCAAACGCATCGAAGGCGACATCCGCAGTTGGAAATCCGTCCAGCGCGCGGCGGGTGAGGATGCGGATGGCGTCAATCCGGTCTTGCGCCGTGTCAGAGCTGCATCCCTCGACGCGCAACTCGCCGCCGTGATCCTGGCAATCGGCGATATCATCGCAGCGCCGGCACCAGGCATAGAGCAGCCAGACTTTCTCCCGTGTCGCTCGGTCAAACAGCCGAGATGCAGCGGAGAAACTCTTGGAGCCTTTCCGGATACTTGCATGCGCTTTCTGGACGAGCGCCGCACGGTGGCGCCCACCACCGGCGGATTGCGGAGTATTTCTGAATGTCCGAGCGGGAGTGATGGGCTTGTTCATTTTCTGGGTTGCCGAACCGCCCACGCCCTCCACCCTTCCACCCGGAGCCTACCGGGAGACAGTCCGGGTGGAAGGGTGGAGGGCATGGGCTGGCATGGCATAACAATAAGGATCAGAGATCGCTTGCCTTCATTTGGAAGATCGGCGTGTGTGGCTCATATGCGGCCATCCGGTCCAGCAGCGCGGGCAGCGTGTCTTCTGCCAGAATAATCCCCTGATGCGCGGGACGGACAAAGCCGACCTCTGCCATGTGGGCATTAAAGGCGATCAGATGGTCGTAAAACCCAAAGGCGTTGAGCAGGCCGACGGGCTTGGAGTGATAGCCAAGCTGAGCCCAGCTAACCGCTTCCCACAGCTCGTCCATCGTGCCGACACCGCCGGGAATGGTGATGAAGCCATCGGACAGATCGGTAAAACGCTGTTTTCGCTCATGCATGCCGGAAACGGTGTGAAGCTCGTTGCAATCGTGATTGGCGACTTCGGAATTGGCGAGCGCTTCGGGTATGATGCCGATCACCTCGCCGCCGCTATCGAGCGCACCCTTCGCAACCGCGCCCATCAGGCCAAGCCGCCCTCCGCCATAGACGACGCCGATGCCGCGCTGCGCCAGCGTTTGGCCGACGTCGCGCGCGAGTTCGATATAGCGTGGATCGTCCGGGGTGGCGGAGCCGCAATAGACAGCGAGACGTTTCATTCAGTCCGTCACTTTCAATTCGAATTGCGCGCCCTCGGGCAGGTCTTTGAGTTGCTGTGCCACCATCCCCGAGAATGCGACAACCTCCTCAAGTGGCAAAATGCACATATTTTCAGGAGCGTATTCGCCTGCAACCATGGCATGCGGCGTTAGAGTAAAAACCGAACCCTCTGGCGGTTCCCCCAGAATTTCGCGTGCGCGAGCGACCAAATCGCCGCCCCACCACAATTGGTTGGCCTCTGGCTCGTCGAGGTGAGCCTGTGCGTCTTCACGGCCGCCTAAAGGCACGATCGCCATCCCATCGGGATCGAGATAGAAAAACTGATCCTCGGCGTCGCTGATCAGCAAGTGGCCCATCGGGCTTTGCGCGCGGACTCTCTCGACTGTGATGCCGGTCCATCCCCAGTTCTCGTTGATCGTCTCGGCTAGACTCATTCCTCAGCCTCAACACCCAGATCTTCCAGCATGAGGCCAGCGGTCGCTTTCGCGCTGCCGACCACGCCGGGAATGCCTGCGCCGGGGTGTGTGCCTGCGCCGACGAGATAGAAATTTTCGATCACATCATCACGGTTGTGGCCGCGGAGGTAAGCGCTTTGCCACAGCACAGGCTCAAGGCTGAAGGCGCTGCCCATATGCGCGTTCAGATCCTGCGTGAAATCCTTGGGCGTATAGCTGAATTTGGTCACGATCCGTTCGTGAATATCCGGGATCAGACGGCGGCCAACCTCGTCCAGCACGCGTTTTTCCAATTGCGGCGCGACCTCATCCCAATCCAGCGGGAGCTTGCCCATATGCGCCACTGGCACCAGCGCATAGAAAGTGCTCATGCCCTCAGGCGCGACGCTGGGGTCGGTTACAGTCGGGTGATGCAGATAGATTGAGAAATCCTGCGGCAACACGCCGTTCTTGTAGATGTCATCGACCAGCCCCTTATAGCGCGGGCCGAACAGAATCATATGATGCGGGATGCCCGGCCATGTGCCCTCAACACCGAAATGGACGACGAACAGGCTGGGCGAAAAGCTCTTTTTCGCCAGTGACTTGGCATAATCCCCGCCGCGTTTTGAGCCGCTCAGCAAATCTTTGTAACTGTGCATGATATCGGCATTGCTGGCGACTGCGTCAAAGCGCTCTTTCCAACCTGAAGCAGTCTCGACCTCGCTCGCTTTGGTACCGATCGTGTGAACCTGCGTTACCGCATCGCCCACACGCATAGTGCCGCCAAGCCGCTCAAAATGTGTGACCATGCCCGCGATCAAGCGGTTTGTACCGCCCTTGGCCCACCACACGCCGCCGTCTTTCTCAAGCTTATGGATTAAGGCATAAATCGCGCTGGTTTTCATCGGGCTGCCGCCAACCAGAAGGGTGTGAAAACTGAAGGCCTGACGCAGCCTCTCGTCCTCGATATATTTGCTGACTATGGAATAGACGCTGCGCCACGCCTGTTTCTTTGCCAATGCCGGCGCTGCCTTCAGCATGCTTTTGAAATCGAGGAACGGCACATGGCCCAGCTTCACATAGCCTTCCTCGTAAACTCCTGCTGAGTATTCGAGGAATCGCTGATAGCCTGCCACGTCAGCTGGGTTCAGCTTGGCGATTTCGTCAAACAATTGGTCTTCGTCGTTTGAGTAATCGAAATTCGTCCCATCGGGCCAGTTCAGCCGATAAAACGGCATGACCTGCATCAGATCCACGTCCTTAGACATGTCGCTATCGGTCAGCTCCCAAAGCTCTCGCAGAGCCTCTGGCGCAGTAATAACGGTTGGTCCGGCATCGAACGTAAAGCCGTCCTGTTCCCAGTAATATCCGCGACCACCCGGCTTATCGCGTCCCTCGACTACGGTCGTGGTGATCCCGGCCGATTGCAGCCGGATAGCCAGCGCCATGCCGCCAAACCCCGCGCCAATGACGCAAGCAGTTTTGCCGGTCGGTGCTGGCGATCCGCCAGTGCGAGGGGATGCGGCGATATCTTTTTCAGGAGCGTTCATCAGGTTTTCCTTGGACCAATGGTGCGCCTTTGCCAAGCAGTGCGGCAAGGGCCTTGCCGAAAGCTACGGGTGGTCGTCCCACAAGGATGCGAACCTTGTCGAAAATTGTTGAGCGTCCCGCATAGAAGCGCTCAACAAGCGGCTCCCGCAGGCCATAAAACCGTTGGAATATGCGGTAGCGTTCATGAGGCCTAGCCGCATTGAACAAAGTCCGGCCCAATGCGCGGTAATAGCCCATGGAGCGCCAATGTTCGCGGGCCCGCACTTCAAACTTAGCGGCCAGCTCGGGTCCTGATAATTCGGCACTATCTGCGATAATAAGCGCGTTTTGGACTGCTGTGGGCAAGGTGTAGCTAGTAAGGGGATGAACGAAACCGCCCCGCGCGCCCGCTGCGACGACGCCCGCGATGCTCGTTTCGGCCTGATGGGCCGTAAAATCGCCGCCAGTGATGACCGGCAAAAGGCCTGACTCGCTGCCGATCGTGGTCCCCGCATCCCAGCCCATCTGGCGGCAATAGCCATCAATCCGAGCGGACAGCACGCTTTGATCAAGCTGCGGCGTGTCGGCATAATAGGTGTCTTCAACAAACACATCATGTGTGCCCAGCGGCAGTGTGTAGACAAAGCGAAACGCCCCGCCATTACCATGCGGGGCATGCTGATCGACCGCGCCATCCATGATGATCGGACGGTCCATACCATGCGGCCGGTCGAGGCGGATATGGCGACCCATAAAGACCTGCCACCCTCCATTGAGATGCGTGCTTGATGCAAATGGACGGCAGTCGATCACTGTGCGCGCTTCAATCCGCTCGCCGTCACTGAGTGTCACACCGCCTGCATCAAGCTGCTGCGCGCTGCGCCCGAGTAGTAGCGCGTCCTTGGGTAACGCCTGCGTTATGCCTTCATGAAAATCGCTGCTCTGCATAGAGCGATATCCGGCGCTGAGCGTGCGGCGGTGACGTGGGAATATGACGTCATAGCCCTTGTTCCACTCGTCTTGCTTTAGGGTGCTGAGAAGGTCATGCCCTTCAGCGGACAAATCACTTTCGAACCAGCTCCACCGGTGATTGCCACCGAGCGCGCCGCCGCTTTCAATTACCGCAATATGCAGTTCAGGATGCTTGCGATACAGCGCGAGCGCAATCAGTCCTCCAGCGAGGCCACCGCCAACAATTGCAACATCGGTCATGCGCCCATTCATAAAACTGTTGGTAGGGGTGCTTTTGTAGGCGAGCAATGGCTTTGCGACGTTGCCATCTCTATGAACAATCGGAACAGGGCGGGCGCAGAGCGGTTGTACCGCAAAGGAGAGGCGAGAGATAATTCCTATGAAAACTTCATATGGCCTGACATTTGCCCTTGGCGCTCTGTCGTTGACCGCTCCGTTGAATGCACAGGAAGGTCCGCCATCAGAGCCGCAAGGTGGCCCTCCACCAGGAGCGCAAGACAGCGCTCGCCAAGGGCCGCCACCTGGTGTCGCTACTGGTGACATTGTGTTCGATGATACCTGGATCACCTTGGGTGTCGGCGCAGGGCTCGTACCGAGCTATTCCGGCTCAGACGATTATGTGTTCTTCCCGCTGCCGCTGATTGTTGGGCGCGTGGGCGGTGTTGGGATCAGTCCAAATGGCCCCGGCCTCAATCTTGATCTCTTGTCACAGCCGCCCGCGTCTGGCCCGCCCGGTGCACGTTCTAGCGCGCCGAGCATATCGCTCGGCCCGTCCTTTCGGTTTCGCAATGACCGCGCAGACCAGATCGAGGATGAGGTCGTGCTCGCGGCAGGTGAGCTTGATACTGCCTTTGAGGTCGGCGTGAACGGCGGAGTGACTTTTCCGAGTGTTTTTGACCGCGCTGACCGGCTTAGCCTCTCCACCTCAGTGCGGTGGGACATTTTGGGCGCGCATGATGGCATGGTGATTGAGCCAAGTGTTGGCTATTTCAAACCGATAGGGTCTGGCACCGCGCTGCAATTAGCGGTGAGCGGGCAATTTATCGATGATAGTTTTGCCGATTATTACTATTCGGTCAGCCCGCAGCAAAGCGCGGATAGCGGCCTGCCTGAATTCACTGCTGACGGCGGACTTAACAGCCTTGGACTGACCGCGATCGGTACTTTCGATCTCGACGGCAATTTGCTCAATGGTGGCTGGAATGTCTACGCCATTGGCGGATACTCGCGCCTGGTCGGCGATGCCGCGGACACGCCTTACACAGCGATCCGAGGCAGCGCGGATCAGTTTTTCGGCGGTATCGGCGTAGGCTATACGTTTTAGGTTTCCGCAGCACCTGAGCGCTGCGGAAAACACACTCCCAAACTCAATCCTCGCTGTCGTCCTCGGCATCGGACGCGCTCGCGCCCTTGGCGCCATCAGCTAACGTTGGGCGCGGGCCGGGCATTTCAGCATCGCGGTCACCGGTCATCAGATAGGTGTCGAACCATTCCATCATCCGCAGGCTGTAGTCATAGCGGCTGCCCGCCTTGCGGTTGCCATGGCCTTCACCGGGATAGAACACCATCCGCACTGGCAAGTCAGGCTTGCGGATTTTGAGCGAGCGATAAAGCTCCAAGCTTTGACCCGGATCGACGCGCGTGTCGTCCTCGCCATGCATGATCAGGATCGGCGTGTTCGCCTTATCGACATGGAAGACAGGTGAGACTTCCATCATGCCCTGCCAATCATCCCATGGCCATTTCAGGCTATGCACATTGTACATCTCGTAAGGGATGTCGCCTGTCCCGAACTTGCTGACCTGGTTGGAAATGCCAACGAACATGACACTCGCGGCATATTCTTCTGACAGAGCGGTGGCGCCCCAGGCGCTGGCATACCCGCCATAGGAACCGCCGGTGATGCCCGTGCGATCACCGTCCGTAATACCGTCAGCAACCAGTGCACGCTTGGCATCGACGATGTCGTTAAATTCCTTGCCCGCATAATCGTTTTGGTGCGCTTTGGAAAAGGCAGTGCCATAGCCGGTTGAGCCGCGGTAGTTGGGCAGGAAGACAGCATAGCCTTTGCCAGCGGCCATTTGGCCTGGCTTGGAATAGGCCGTCACCCAGCCATTGCTTTCATGGGCCTCTGGGCCGCCATGGACATTCATGATGGTTGGTGCGCCGCCGCGCGGGGTTCCGCCCACTGGCTCGATCAGCACGCCCTCGACCTGTTGGCCGTCGCGCGCAGTGTAAGTGTAGGCCCGCTGCGCCCCAAAAGTGATGTCGGACAGCCATGGGTTGTGGCTCGTCCAGCGGTCAAACTGCCCATTGTTCCACACGAACAGTTCATTTGGGTGCGCGGGGCTATTCGCGGCAACCGCCAGCTTGCCGCCAGCGGCCTCGACGCGGGTCAGGATCAACTCGCCCGGATCGATCTCCTGCCCCAAGCTGCCATCGGAATTGTACAGGCGCAGCACGCTTTGCGCGCCGACATGCACAATCGCCGCGAGCTGACCATTGGCAAGCCATTCGGCATCGACTGCGGCCTCAGCAGCGCCCGCATTGAGCGCGCGGAAACTGCCCGTCGCGGTGTCAACGAGGTGCAGCGTTGTCGCGGCTGGGTCGTTCATGTCCACACCAGCAATGAGTGAGAGCTGACTACCGTCGGGCGAGATTTCTACGTCGTCAATCTTGCCAGGCGTCTCGACCACAACGCGCACATCGCCGCTGGCCAGATCGATAATGTTGACCCGTTTCTTGGTATAGCTGTCGTCGACCAGAGGCGTTGGTGCAGTATCGACAATGCCCATGCGGCCATCACGCGCTACGTCGAAGGCGGTGACAAAGCCGGGTAGGGTGATTTCACGCGGGTCCTCATCAACGCTCTCACCGATTGCGGCCGCGAATAGGCGGTTTGGCTTGAACTCTTCCTCGTAAACGCGTGAATTGAAACCAGCTTCTTTTTGCTTGGTACGCTGCTTATCTTCAGCGGCGGCCGCTAGCATGTAAATCGTCCGTCCGTCCGGTGCCCAGCGATAGGATTGCACATTGGCGCCGTCCACTTCGGCCAGTTTCTTATACGTGCCGCCGTCTACAGGTACGCCCCATACCGCGCGCTTTTCCTTCTCCTTGCTCCAGGCGAAGCTTACCATGCGGCCATCCGGAGAAAATGCGACGCCGCGCGGGCTCACATCCTCGGGTAGGAAAGCGCGATATGTGTCCGGCCCAGTCGCCACTTTCAGCTCCTGTGTGAAACCGCCATTCTCTTCGCCTTGTGTCACATCGGGCAAGCTGGAGGTCGTGAATGCCACGCGCGTGCCATCAGGAGAGACGGCCATTGTGCCAACGCTTTCCAGCTTGGCAACGTCCTCCGGCGTCATCGGGCGCGCAGTGGCGGTTGCAGCAATGGAGGCTGATGTGAGAAGTGTGGCGACGGTTAGCAGTCCGCGATTCATTAGAATATTTCCCCGTGTTGGCGATGTATTGCGCAGCTTCATAACAAGTGCGCGCTGCTTGGCAAATTGGAGTGGCGCAAGCGACCTTGCAATGGGTGCGATAAGGTGTGCTCTTGTGAATACAAGGCGAAACAGCCAAAACGACTCCCAAAGGGAGTCTCGATTTATGCATTTCAAAGCCTTGCTCGCCGCCACTGCAGCTGCGGTCGCTGCAGTTTCCGCTGTGCCAGCCACCGCTGAAACCATCGCAATCCGCGCTGGAAGTGTGATTGTGAACGCCGATAGCGAGCCGACCGGGCCGGCATTGATCGTGGTCGAGGACGGTAAGGTTGTGGCGGTTATGGAGGGTGCAGCTGAAGCGGTTGCAGACCGTGTTATCGACCTCTCCGACAAAACCGTTCTGCCGGGTCTGATCGATCTGCACACGCACCTCTCCGGCGATCCGAGCGGCGAATTTTGGCGCGCGGCGACAAACCCGCCCGAGTGGTACACGCTGATCGCGGCGAAGAATGCGCGGATCACTGCGCTCGCTGGGTTTACGACTGTTCGTGATCTCGGCTCGCGGACCGATCAGGTCACACAAAGCCTGCGCCGTGCGACCGAAAGCGGTGTTACGCCGGGGCCTCGCATTGTGACTTCAGCGCGCACAATCAGCATTGTGGGTGGGCATGGCGACACCAACGGATTCCATAAACATGTGAATGATGTGCTCGCATCTGGCTTTACCTGCACCGGCCCTCTCGAATGTGCTGAGCGCGTCCGGACAGCGTCGAAATATGGCGCGGACCTTATCAAGATTACCGCGACTGGCGGCGTGCTGTCGCAGCAAGGCCGCGGGTTAGAGGCGCATTTCACTGATGCGGAGATGAAGTCGATTGTCGACACCGCCGAGACCCTTGGCCTTAAGGTCGCAGCACACGCGCACGGCGCGCGCGGTATTGAGGCAGCGGCTCGTGCAGGCGTACACACGATTGAGCACGGCACGTATATCGATGAGGCGGCAGCCAAAGCGATGAACGCTAACGGCACGACGCTTGTGCCCACGCTGATGGCGTTTGAGGGGATCAAGAAGAACCTAGGTACTGGCTTCTACACGCCGGTGGTTGAGCAAAAGATCCAAGCCGTGAGCGAGTTTGCTGGGACGATTGTCGAGCGCGCCCTGCGCTATGACGTAAAAATCGCCTTCGGTACCGATGCGGGTGTGTTCCCGCATGGTGAGAACGCAGGCGAATTTGCTCTGATGGTGGCAGGCGGAATGAGCCCGCGCGAAGCTCTGGCCAGCGCAACTACTGGCGCAGCCGAAGTGCTGGGAATGGAAGATCAGCTGGGCCGGATCGCCCCTGGATATTCCGCAGACATCATCGCGGTTGATGGGAATCCACTGGCCGATGTAAGCGTGCTGGAAGATGTGGGTTTCGTGATGGTGCGTGGCAGGGTTATCGATTGAGCGATCGAGTGATCCAAGTCGCCGGTCGATTTGGTTCATATTCTCGTCGCGGCTTGCCTTGTTCCCAAGGCGAGGGGCGCATATTGCGCGCGGCGCAACACTATTCGGTATTAGGACTGACAACATGAAGCTCATCCGTGACGTATTTCTCTCGACCGCAGCGCTAACAATGGCTGCGACACCAGCTTGGGCTGATGGCCATGCCGAAACCCCCTCCGCTGACACTGCCCAGAGCGAGCGCGACAAGCTGTTTGCTTTGTTTGCTGATGCAGACGCGCGCCAGCTTGCGCTTAGCCCGCTTTCGCGGCTTTTTCGTGGTGACGACAAGGACGCTGATCGGCTGGGCGACTTTCTCACGGATGCGCAGTTTTTAGCAGGCCGGACCGACACGCAGCTAAACCTCGCGCTGCTGGCGCAGATTGATCGTGACGCGCTCAGCCCGACCGATCAGCTGGCCTATGACGTGTTCAAATATAATCAGGATCAGTCGATGCTTGGCTCGACGGATGAGATCCGCGCGCTCACTGAAGTGCGGCCGGTTAATCACTTTAGCGGGTTCCACACATTCTATCCCACTTTCGCGAGTGGGCAGGGCGCTGCGCCCTTCAAAACTATCGAGAACTATGAAGACAATCTGTCGCGGCATGATGACTATATCGCGCTGACTGAACGCGCGATTGCCAAATTCCGCGAAGGCATGGAAAGCGGCGTTGTCGAGACAAAGCTGACGATTGGTAATGTGATTGAGCAATTCAACACGCAGCTTGCACAGCCGCTTGAAGAGTCGCAATTTATGGGGCCGCTCAAGGTTTTTCCTGAGGATTTCTCGGACGAAGACAAGGCGCGCCTGACCGAAGCCTATACTGCCAAGACCCAAGAGATTTACGCCGCTCATGAGCGCATGCGCGATTTCCTGCGCGATGAATATCTCGCCGTGGCCCGCGAGGAAGTTGGCCTGAGCCAGATGAAGGGCGGCGATATCCTGTACAAGCAGTTGATCGAGAACTCGACCACGCTGCCGCTCACCGCTGATTATATTCACGAGCTCGGCGTTTCTGAAGTCGCGAGGGTAAAGGCGGCGCTCGATACGCTGAAAACTGAGGTTGGTTTTGAAGGCACGCTCAATGAGTTCTTCGACTATGTGCGCACTGACGCGCAGTTCAAGCCGGAAAGCCGAGAGGCGCTGACGCAGAGCTATTACGATATTGGCGAGGAAGTCGATAAGAAGATCGGCGAATATTTCTCGCTCCTGCCGAAATCAGAGCTGGTTATTAAACCCTATGATCCTGCGGTAGAACAATTCAGTGCGGGCGGGTCATATCAACCGGGAACTCCCGATGGCTCGCGCCCCGGCACGTTCTATTTCAACGCTTATGACCTGCCCAGCCGCCTGACGACCGGCAATATGACGCTTTACTTGCACGAGGGCGCGCCGGGGCATCACTTCCAGATCAGTCTCGCGCAGGAAAATGAGGCGCTTCCAGCGTTCATGCGCTTTGGCGGTACGACCGCATTTATCGAAGGCTGGGCGCTCTATGCCGAGACTCTAGGCTATGAGATGGGTTTCTTCGAGGACCCATGGAATCGTTATGGTACGCTGCAAGATGAGCAGCTGCGCGCGATGCGGCTGGTCGTCGATACGGGGCTGCATGCCAAGGGGTGGAGCCGTGAGAAGGCCATCGACTTTATGCTCGAAAATTCCGGCATGACGCGCACCGAAGTGGTCGCCGAGGTGGAGCGCTATATCGCGATCCCCAGTCAGGCGCTGGCTTATAAAATCGGCGCTTTGAAAATTCAGGAACTGCGCGCCAAGGCAGAGACTGAACTCGGCGATGGCTTCGATATCAAGGAATTCCACGCGCAAGTGCTGAACACAGGCGGACTGCCATTGCCCGTGCTTGAGGCAAAAATTGAACGCTGGATCGCGGCTGGGGGCAATTAACGCCCTTCGGCAGAGCGGCAAACGCAGCGAGACTAGCGCCGCGCTAAACTCTGTTGAATGAAGCTCAGAATGATGGCGTCGCGTTGCGGGTTCGCTTCACCTAGAACACCCTGCGCATGGGCGGGGATATGCGCGGCGGCATCGCCAGCATCCTCGCCAAACACATAATGATCGAACAGTGTGCGCCACGCTTGCCGTTCTGCCAAAGGGCGCTCACGAATGGCGAGCATCGCTAAGGCTAGCGCGGGCATTTGCTGCCTCTGCTTATGCGTGCCCCACCAGTAATTGACCAGCATATTGAACGCGCCATCCGCCTCTACATGGTGCCACCACAAGGGCGGGATAAACAGCGCATCACCAGGTGATAGCTCTACTTCAATGCGCTGCTCCCAAGCCTCTGCAAAACGCGGGAAACGCTCATGATCGGGGTTGGCAAAATCGACTAGGCTCGCTGGCGGACCGGCCATGTTGAACTCGAGCGGGCCGATATAGAGATTGGCGACCTGTTCTGGCGGGAACAATATGAAGCGCCGCGTGCCCGATATCGCGCAGGCAATATTGAGGTCAGGGTCGAAATGCGCCGCGACGCGTGAGCCATTGCCAATCCAAATACGCGGCTCAATCTCAGGCGGTAGCAGCGGCATCGGATTGTGCTGCGCGAGATCTGGCAAGCAGGACGATGCGGGCACGGAGCCTGCATAAAGCGCGAGATCACCGGACAGGTCTTGCCCATTTGCCATAGCCAGCAGTTTGTCGAGCATTTCGCTCAGCGCCACCTGGCGGCGTTGGAAGTTAAACCCGCGCATTTCCGGATCGTAGAAATGCCGCCCTTGCTGATCGGCGGGCGCTACGAAGCTCTCGACCGGTGAGCCGTTATATTTGCCTTTGAGGTAGTCTGCTAAGGCTTCCGGCGAACGCTCAGCCGCCTCAACCAGCGGCCAGTGTTTGACCAGCCCCCTAAACACCGCTGGCCGTCCTTGTTCCAGAAAATCGCGCTCAAAAGAAGTGCGATCAATCTGGGCGGGCTCAGCCAGTGGGTTGGGGATGTCCATTATGCGGTGAAGGGCCCTGAAATAAAGAGACAGATCAATCGGTAGATCGCCGTAAATGACCGGCGACACCGTTTCGGCCCACGCTCACATAGGTGAAGCCCTGCTCGCGCATGTCGTCTGGCCGATAGATATTGCGCAGATCAACCATGACCGGCGCTTTCGCCAGCTCTTTAACCCGCTTCATGTCGAGCGCACGGAACGCGTCCCACTCGGTCACGATCACGATAGCATCACTGCCCTCGATTGCGGCATAGGGGTCGTCCTTCATGACGACCTCTGGCATCATGGGCTTGGCGACTTCCATGCCCTCTGGGTCATAGGCCAAGACTTCAACGCCTGCATCGGTCAGCGTTTGCGCAACCGCGATTGCCGGAGAATCCCGCATATCATCGGTGTTGGGTTTGAATGTCAGGCCGAGCAGCGCAACCTGCTTGCCGCGTGCCTTCTCAGCGCCGCCCAGCGCGTCGATTACCTTGCGGCCCATCGCGCGTTTGCGGGTTTCGTTGGTTTTGACCACGGCGTCGACGATGCGGGTTGGGCTGTCATAATCCTCAGCCGTTTTGAGCAGCGCCAGCGTGTCTTTGGGGAAGCATGATCCGCCATAGCCCGGCCCTGCATGGAGGAATTTTGAGCCGATCCGATTATCGAGGCCAATGCCGCGACTGACATCTTGCACGTCCGCGCCAACTTTCTCGCACAGATCCGCGATCTCATTGATAAAGGTGATCTTGGTGGCAAGGAATGCGTTCGCCGCATATTTTATCAGCTCAGAAGTGCGGCGTTCAGTGAACAGAATGGGCGATTCGTTGAGGAAGAGCGGACGGTAAACCTCGCTCATGACGTCGCGGCCAAAGTCGTCGCCTGCGCCAATGACAATGCGGTCGGGGCGTTTGAAGTCGCCAATCGCGGCGCCCTCGCGCAGGAACTCCGGGTTCGAGACAACCGAGACACGGTGCTTAGTGCCGGTTTCTGCGATGATCCGCTCAACTTCGTCGCCTGTGCCAACGGGGACGGTGGACTTGGTCACGACCACGGCATCACCCACGAGGCTCTCGCCGACTTCTTTTGCTACGGCATAAACGAAGGACAGGTCGGCATGGCCATCGCCGCGCCGGCTGGGCGTACCAACCGCAATGAAGATAGCGTCTGCACCGGCAATGCCTTCGGGCAGGCTGGTGGTGAAGCTCAGGCGACCAGCTTTGACGTTATTGTCGACTAACTCGGCCAGGCCTGGCTCATAGATAGGCATGATGCCTTCATGGAGGCGATCAATCTTGGATTGGTCCTTGTCTATGCAGACAACGTCATGCCCAAAATCGGCAAAGCATGCGCCCGATACGAGGCCAACATAGCCTGAGCCTACCATTGCAATTTTCATTATTTGTCTTCCGTCTTCTCAATATGAATTTGGCCGTCTTTTTCGACCGCCTGAATAGTGCGCCGCGCGCTGCCCTCAAGTACGAGCGCGGTGAGTATCCCGGTTCGGAACGCCCCAGTGTCAATTCCTATACGCGTGCCGCAATCCTCAACGTCCTCAAAGATCGTATGGCCATGCACAATGACATGGCTGAGCGGTTCGGTGCTGCGCAAAAACCGCTCTCTGATCCACAGCAAATCCTTGCGGCGCTGGTCATCCAGCGGACGCGACGGGTCGATGCCAGCATGCGCAAAGACATAGTCGCCTGCGATAATCATCTCTTCAAAACTGGCCAGAAAATCGCGGTCAGCTTGCGGAACAATCTCGCCAATTTTGTCCTGTAGTTCCTCAAGCGTTAGCTCGCGGTACTCTTTCTTAGGAATACCGTAGCTCAGGATCGTCTCGCGCCCGCCATGCTTTACAAAGTGACGCAGCATTTCAAGATCGCTAAAACTCTCGAGGAACATTTCCTCGTGATTGCCTGCCAGAAAGCGCAAGCTTCGCTGCTCGCCCCATTCGCGCGCTTTGGCAATAACGCCCGCGCTGTCAGGCCCGCGGTCAACCAGATCTCCGAGGAGGACGACGGTTGTGTTGTACGCTGCGTTATCTGCCGCATCGGCATCAATCGCGTCAGCCAGCGCGGCAAAATGATCAAGGCACCCGTGAATATCGCCGATCACATAATAGCGCTCGCCCTCCGGGACGGCCGGAAGCGTCTGTTGTGCCCGCTCAGGGCGGAGGAGTTTCTTAATAGAGCTAAGCATAGGAACCGGGCACAAATGTGCTGCGCAGCCGCATAGGGTAGTGCGCGGGGACGAGCAACTGGCGATCTAAATAGGTGGTCGTTCGCAGTTGCACAATAGCCACTCTTTTGCTGTGCCATGTGAAGGTTTATTGAAATGGGGTTGCTAGTTGCGGCCCAATCAGGAAATAAGGACGGGCTTTCGCATGAGGATCCTAAACAATAATAAGGGCCCGGCGAAATCGCAGGTGGGACGAAGCACAAGCCATTTGGTGGAAACACTGATTGGCCAACCTCTATTGGAGAGTGTCATGCTGACGTCCTCACGCGGTCTTACCGCTACTATTGCTTTTGTTACCCTTTCTCTCTCAGCCCCTGCATTCGCGCAGGAAGAAGAAGAGGCAGGTCCTATCTCAGTTTCAGCCAATGTGACCCTGGCAAGCGAATATCGCTTCCGCGGCGTTGACTTGTCAGGCGGAGAGCTCGCCATTCAAGGCGGCTTCGACATTGCCCACGAATCGGGCATTTATGTCGGAACATGGGCATCCAACCTAGACGAAGACACCGTTGGTTTCGGCTCCACTGAGCTGGATATCTATGGCGGCTGGAGCGGCGATGTCGCTGAAGGCCTATCCGCCGATGTCGGCGTGATTTACTACCTCTACCCTGATGCAGCTGCTGCTGCGGGCGCGACTGACTATATCGAGTTCTATGGCTCGGTTAGTGGAGCTCTCGGCCCCGCCGAAGTTACCTTTGGCGCAGCTTATGCGCCGAGCCAGGATTCACTGGGCAATACCGATAACCTCTATCTCTACACAGATCTTGGTGTCGGCATCCCGGGTACGCCGGTCACCGTGACCGGACATCTGGGCGCTACTGACGGTTTCCTAACCTTCACCAATAGCGGTAGCGCGCTGGATTGGTCGATTGGCGCAGAAGTTCCGGTATACGGACCGCTGACACTGGGCGCCGCCTATGTCGGCGTCGAGGGCGATGCTCTGGTCGATCCGGGCAGCGTATTCACCGACGATGCATTTGTCGTGACGCTGAGCGCGTCCTTCTAGAGTCACAAATCTGAGGCTCTGCGTCTAATTTTGGCGCGGAGTATTCTGAGGCAAAGCCGCTGCCCGCCCCATAGACTGGGTGCAGGTGGCGGTTTTTTCTTGTCTGCCGTGCCTTCCAGTGAGACTAAACTTGTGAGTAGAGCGCGGCCCCGATCCTGACTGCGCCAATTCGATTGGAGATACCCATGGTCAAATATCTGCACAGCATGATCCGTGTGACGGATCCGGATGCGACGGTAGCCTTTTTCGACCTGATTGGACTCAAAGAAGTGCGCCGCTTTGATGTTGAGCAAGCGCGCTTTACACTGATTTTTCTTGCCGCACCGGGTCAAGAAGGTGTGGCTGAGGTTGAGCTCACCTATAACTGGCCACCCGAGGATGATAGCGAGCCCGAGAGCTATGATGGCGGGCGGAATTTTGGCCATCTCGCATACCGCGTCGAGAACATTTACGAGACGTGCCAGCGGCTTATGGATGCCGGTGTGACGATCAATCGCCCGCCGCGCGATGGACATATGGCTTTCGTCAAATCACCCGATGGGATCTCGGTTGAGCTGCTTCAGGAAGGCAATCTTGAACCGCAAGAACCCTGGGCCAGCATGGAAAACACCGGAAGCTGGTGAACGCGAGCCGCTAAGCGCGCGTAATACAGGCCTGGCTATAATTACGTATGAGTGAGGCTCGTTTACCTGCGGCCTCACTCACTTATTCATCAGTCGTCCTTATTGTCCAACTGCGCATCTTCCTCTGAATGCTCAGTAGAGAAGCGTAGCACCAGGTAGCCCATAACTGCGGAAATCGCTGAGCCTGTCAGAATGCCGATCTTGGCCTCATCAATCAGGAATTGATTGCCCTCAAAGGCGAGCAGGCCGATAAACAGCGACATTGTAAAGCCGATCCCGCACAGGATCGTAATGCCCCAGATCTCCTGCCAGCTGGCGTTTTCTGGGCGCTCTGCAAAGCCGCTCTTCTCCGCGATGAAGATCGCCGAGAAAATACCGACCTGTTTACCGACCACAAGACCTGCTGCGATTGCAACCGGCAGAGGATCAAGCAGATTGTTGATCGTCATCCCTTCGAACGAGACACCTGCATTGGCAAAGCCAAAGACCGGCACCACCAGATACGCACTCCACGGCGCGAGGCCATGCTCAAGTCGTTCGAGCATTGAATTGCCGTCCCGGCGCTGCATTGGGATGGTAAGAGCGGCGAGTACCCCGGCAATTGTCGCATGGACGCCGGTGTTCAGTACGCACCACCAGAGGACCAGTGCCAGAAGGATGTAAGGCCAGAACTGGCTCACATGCATCCGGTTGAGGATGACCATCAAAGCATAGACGGCAACCGATGCGCCAAGCCAGAACAGGAAGGAGTCGCCCACGGTGGTGTAGAAAAAGGCGATGACCAGTACCGCGCCAATATCGTCAACAATTGCGACGGTTAGCAGGAAAATCCGCAAAGAGCCCGGCACACGATTGCCCAGGATGCCGAGGACCCCCATTGCGAAGGCGATGTCAGTCGCCGCCGGGATCGCCCAACCGCGCGCATATTCGCCGCCGCCAGAGACAGCCATAAAGACCAATGCAGGCACGGCCATACCAGCAATAGCCGCGACCAAGGGCAGGCGCCGCGATTTGGCATCGGCCAATTGCCCGGCGATCAGCTCGCGTTTGACCTCAAGGCCGACCACGAAGAAGAACACCGCCATAAGGCCGTCATTCACGATATAATGGATCGAGCTCAGCTTGGCATGTGGGTACCAGTCAAACTTACCATTGATCAAAAGGTTATATTGCTCGGCAAAAATCGAGTTGGCAGCAAGCATCGCCCCGGCCGCAACGAGGATAAGTAATATGCCAGCCGACGCATCGCCCACAAAAAGGGCGCGAACGGGAGCAAAAAGGGAGCGGAATGGGGAGCTTTGTTGTGTCATGTTGGTTTTGCTCTCTTTATCAATACGCGCTGCGTTGCAAGGGGGCTGTTACTAGGTTAGGCTGCTTTTCAAGAAGGAGCTGGGGTTGGAGCTTTTCGGAACTGATGTGGGGACATGGCTCGCTTTTATCGAAAGCGAGCTGCTTTTGTTTGCGGCGGTGTTTTTTCTGATTGGTGCCGTGGACGAGATTGCCGTTGATTTTACCTACATCTATCTAAAGCTGACGGGCCGTATTCGTTCCGAACGATTGCCCGAAAATGACAGGCGGCAGGGCCAATTGCGCGGCATGGCCGCGGTGTTCATTCCCGCTTGGCGCGAATCGCAGGTGATCGGCCAGACCTTGAGCCACGCGCTCGATAAATGGCAACACACTAATCTGCGAATTTACGTAGGGTGTTATCGCAATGATCCTGCGACTTTGGATGCGGCGATGAAGGCTGTTCGCGGCGACGCGCGTGTGCGGATGGTTATTCATGACCGTGATGGCCCTACTTCCAAGCCCGATGTTCTGAACCGCTTGTATGATGCGCTGCGCGATGACGAGCAACGCAGCGGCGAGGCCGCGCGAATGGTGATCCTGCATGATGCAGAGGACATGGTCGACGCCAATGCGCTGAGCGCGCTGGACCGGGCGATTGATGACAACGAGTTTGTACAGCTACCCGTGATGCCTATGCCGCTGCGCGGGTCGCCCCTGATTGCGGGCCATTATTGCGATGAGTTTGCCGAGGCCCATGGCAAGATGATGGTTGTTCGCGATGCGGTAGGTGCGGGCATTCCCGGGGCCGGCGTTGGCTGCGCGATTGCCCGCGAGATGCTGGAGTGCGTTGCTGAACAGAACGGTGATGGCAAACCTTTCGCCGTCGATTCGCTTACCGAAGACTATGAGCTTGGCTTGCAAGTAAAGGCGCTTGGCGGGCGAGATCGGTTCTTGCGCCTGCGCGATGCCCAAGGGCAGCTGGTCGCAACACGAGCGTATTTCCCTTCAAGCGTAGAAACGGCGGTGCGCCAGAAGACGCGCTGGATCCAAGGTATTGCGCTGCAAGGCTGGGACCGGATTGGCTGGCAGGGCGGCCTCGCGCAAAAATGGATGCAGATGCGCGACCGGCGCGGACCGTTTGCGTCGATCTTGCTTGCAATGGCCTATGCGCTTGTCCTGCTGATTGGTTTTACGTGGGCGGCTGCGCAAATGGGACTGGTCAATTCTGTACCTTTGTCGCCGGTCGTCTCATCATTGCTCGCAGCTAATCTCATAGCGTTTTTCTGGCGGTTTGTGGCGCGCTGGGCATTCACCACACGCGAGCATGGGATTTGGCAAGGCTTGCTCTCCATCCCGCGCATGTTTGTCTCTAACTGGATCGCCATCTTGGCGGGACGCAGGGCTTTGTTCTCTTATGTGCGCAGTTTGCGTGGTGCGCCAACGCGCTGGGACAAAACAGAGCATGCCAATCATCCTGCGGCTACATCTTCTTCGCCCCCGGCCCTTGAGCTGGCCCGTGTGAGAGGAGCAGCCTGATGTTCCAGACACGCAAACGCGGCGCTCCGCTATTTGTCCTTGGCATGATACTGATCGGATGGGTGGGCATCCGCTTCACCTTTCTTAGCCTTACTGCATTTTCTGAAACACCCGCTTTGGCTACGCAAGATGAAGTGTTGCAGGCGAACGTATCGGGAGGAGATGTGGTCGGATCGGTTGCGGATGCATCAGGCTTGGCTGCGGGAGAAGCTGGCGGTTCAATACGTGCAGCGGCACCATTAGATGCTGATGAGGCACCCGGGCCAATAGCCAGAATAAACATGAATGAGGTGCGAGAGCGCGTGGTTGCACCTGTCTTGGATAGCCCCAAGCGCGAATTGTGGGTTAACCAGCCGATCGAAGCGCCATTATCTGACGAAGTCCAGCGGGTTGGCCAGTCCGATGACACATCGCCTGATGCACACACGACTGCCGCCTCACACAATCTGTTGTGGATGGCAGCTATGGCATATGTTCCTGTGCCCAAATCGATCCAGCGCCATCTGGATCAGGCCCAGGCAAGCGGCCCAGTACAGCGGATCAGCTTACAATCTGTGAGCAAGAAAGGCCTGCAGGCTGAGCCGCGAGCGAGCGGCCTTGCGCGTTTTAGTGTCGATAGCTGGTTGTTCTTGCGTCAAGATGGTGCTGCATTGAGCCCCGGCGGATTTACAGCGCCATCTTATGGACGCAGTCAGGCTGGCCTTGTCGCTCGCTATCGCTTGCACCCCTCATCGCGTTTTGCGCCCAATGCCTATGTGCGGGGAATACAAGCGCTGGCTGGACCCAAAGACCGTGATATAGCTCTTGGGCTCAGTGCTCGACCTTTTGCGAGACTTCCGCTGCGCGCGCATATTGAGGCGCGTGTGTCTGATCAAGCAGGCGGCACAGAAGTCCGCCCCGCAGCGTTTGTGACCAGTGGGCTGGAAAGGCGCGATCTGCCGCTTGGCACTCGGCTCAGCTTTTATGGCCAAGCTGGCTATGTCGGCGGCGATTTTTCTACCGGCTTTGTCGACGGCAGCCTCAAGATGACTCGCGAGGTCGTCAAGTTTGACCTCGGATCATTCAGCGCAGGAGGCGGTGTCTGGGGCGGGGCCCAAGAAGGCGCGGCTCGGCTTGACATCGGGCCTAGCGCCAATGTCGATCTGCGTTTGGGCGATGTGCCAGCGCGTCTTTCAGTGGATTACCGTGTGCGGGTTGCCGGTGATGCGCAGCCTGGATCTGGTGCCGCTGTGACACTGTCGACCGGTTTCTGATCGAATTCAGGCAACAGCCACCTTCCAACGCCAAGCGCCCTAGGATAGGGCATAGTCATGGATGTCTATCTGCCCATTGCAAATCTGGCTGTTAACGGCCTGATTATCGTTGTGTTGGGCGGCGTGACGGGCATTTTATCCGGCCTGTTCGGGGTTGGTGGCGGATTTCTTACCACCCCGCTGCTCATCTTTTACGGCATTCCGCCGACAGTCGCCGCGGCGTCGGCTTCTACGCAGGTCACCGGCGCGAGTGTTTCAGGCGTCCTTGCCCATCGCAAGCGCAAGGGCGTGGATTTTCGGATGGGCTTAGTCATGGTTGGCGGCGGCATTGTGGGTGCTGGTTTCGGCGCACTCTTGTTCCGTTTCTTCCGCTCGATTGGTCAAATCGATGTGGTGATCAACTCGCTTTATGTCGTTTTGTTAGGGGCGATTGGCGCGATGATGATGCGCGAATCCTTGCAGGCTATTCGTGGGACGAGCCAGGCCGCTCAGCCTAAACGGCGTCGTCACCACCCGCTAGTTGCGGCTTTGCCTGGGCGCTGGCGTTTCTATGGCTCAGGTCTATACATCTCCCCCATCGCGCCGCTTATTCTCGGCCTCATTGTAGGCGTTTTGACCATGCTCATGGGCGTGGGCGGCGGCTTCCTGCTGGTGCCTGCGATGCTCTATATTCTTGGGATGAGCGGTAATGTCGTGGTCGGGACCAGCCTGTTTTACATCCTCTTCGTCACGATCGCGGCCACGATGACGCATTCGCTCACCACTAAGGCCGTCGACATTGTGCTGGTGACCTTGCTGCTGATCGGCTCGGTTACTGGGGCGCAGCTTGGAACGCAGCTGGCGGGCAAGGTGAAGCCCGAAATATTACGGGCGATCTTGGCGACTTTGGTCTTACTTATTGCGGCACGGATGTTGTTTGGCTTGTTCGTCCAGCCGGATGAAATTTACACGGTCAATCCGTTATGAGGGCGCTGTTTCTCATAATTTGCGCACTTCTGGTGATGGGGCAGCGCGATCCGATTTTGGTGCCCGAAGTCTCGCAAAAAGAGGTTCAGGTGCGTCAGGGCTTTACGGGTACCGAACTCTTGCTTTTCGGCGCTATTCTCGACCCGCGTGGGCGCGCAGCTGGCGAGCAATATGACATTATTGTGGTGCTGAAGGGGCCTTCCGAACCTATTCGCCTGCGCGAGAAAGAGCGTTTTGCGGGTATCTGGGTGAATGCTGAAAGCAGTGATTTCCGCTCGGTTCCGTCCTTTTTCGCGGTTGCCTCATCGCGGCCGATCACCGATATCGTTGACGAGAAGATCGCGGCCATTTTCGAGTTCGGCACGCGCTATATTCAACTCTCGCCGAGCGGTGTCATCGACCCGGAAGAGCAGCAGAGATTTGCTGCTGGTCTGGTCGATCTAAAAACCCGTCAAGAGCTCTACAAAGAGGAAATTGGCGGTGTTCAGATCAGCGAGCAAGTGCTGTATCAAGCGCGCATTTCACTGCCCTCCAATGTGTCGACCGGCACCTATACGGCAGAGACTTTCGCTATTAGTGGGGGCCGCGTGATTGCGTCTGCGCTGGCTGAAGTTGAGGTGAAAAAGGTTGGATTTGAGAGGCTTGTAGAGGATTCTGCGCAGAACACATCGCTACTCTATGGTTTGCTTGCGGTTGCCCTCTCGATCGCGATGGGCTGGGCCGGAGGCCGCTTTTACGACATGATTTGACCTGTAGGGGTGCCTTGCGACTTGTGACGCTCGACCCAAGCATCGTTGACGTCATATTAACTGCTCTTTGCGTATGCTCTCATCTTAGATTTTGGGTTGGGACCTAGCAGGCGCATGAGCGATATGAATCACGACAATTTTCGTACTTTTGACCCGGCGGGCGAGGACGGGGCAACTCCTCCGACAGGTAACCGGCTGGGCGATCGCATCCGCCGCCGTCCGCCCCCTCCTGAACTGACGCAGCCGCCCAGTGATGTTCAACGTGATGTTCAGCGTGATGTAGAGCCCCCTTCAGAAGCGAGTCCCGCACCCCAAGCTGCTCCAGCATCGCAATCTGTACCGGTACAACCAAGCGCTGCGCCAGCTTCCGCGTCGGGCGCGCCGCTCGCGCCTTCTGTCATCAAGGCGCAGGAAGAAGCTGCCGCAGCTGCGCAGCGCGATGCGCTCGCCCCGGAAGCAGAGCCTACTGCTGGTCAAGCGGCTACCGCTGATCAACCGCTTGAGCCGATTGGTGTCGTGCTAGAGATCGCCGGTTCTGGTTCGCAAATCGCGATTGATCTGCAACGGCTAAACGAATGTATTGAAAACGATGATCCTTCGATCGCGCTCGCCGGACAAGTCGGTAGCCAAATCAAGATCCGCGTCGGTAATAGCTGGCTTTTGGCCAGTGTCCGCAACCAAAAGCAGGATCGCCGTGCTGAGGGCAGCATTATCGCCAATATCGATTTCCTCGGTGAAGGTCAGGAAGAAAAGCTAACCGGCAAGCTGCACGGCTTTAGGCGCGGTGTAACCCGCTATCCTATTCCCGGGGCGCTTGTTTATCCTGCGTCAACGAGCGATCTCAAACAGGTTTACGCCAGCGATGGCCGTTCGGCTGTCACCATCGGCAAAGTCTATCCAACCAAGGATATTCGTGCTGGCCTTTATGTCGATGCGATGCTGGGCAAGCACTTCGCGCTGCTCGGCTCGACCGGTACCGGTAAATCAACCAGTGCCGCGCTGATCCTTCACCGAATTTGTGAGGCTGCGCCTGACGGCCATATCGTTATGATTGACCCTCACGGCGAATATTCAGCGGCGTTCCGCCAGACCGGCGTCATCCTCGACGTTTCAAATCTGCAGATGCCGTATTGGCTTATGAATTTCGAAGAGCATTGCGAAATTTTGCTGACAAGCAATGGCAATGAGCGTCAGGTTGATGCTGACATTCTTGCGCGCTGTCTGCTTCAGGCGCGCAGCAAGAGCCGCCTTGCTGAAAGCATGGGCAAGATCACCGTGGACTCGCCCATCCCTTACTTGCTGTCAGACCTTTCCAACGCGATTCAAGACGCGATGGGCAAGCTCGACAAAGCGACCAACTCGGCCCCCTACATGCGGATCAAGAACAAGCTGGAAGAGATCAAAGCTGACCCGCGCTTCCAGTTCATGTTCTCCGGCATGCTGGTGGGCGATACGATGGCTGACTTCATTGCCAAGATTTTCCGCATGCCTAGCAATGGCAAGCCGATCTCGATCATCGATGTTTCCGGTGTCCCCTCGGACATTACCGCAACGGTTGTTGCTGTTCTCAGCCGTCTCGTCTTCGACTTTGCCATCTGGGGGCGCGAAGAAAAGACGCGTCCGATCCTGCTAGTCTGTGAGGAGGCTCACCGCTACGTTCCGAGCGAGAAGAACGCTGACGGATCAAGTGTTGGCAACGTGCTTAGCCGGATCGCGAAAGAGGGGCGGAAATACGGCATTTCCCTAGGGCTGATTACGCAGCGTCCATCTGATTTGGCGGAAGGCGTGCTCTCACAATGCGGTACGATCATCTCAATGCGCTTGAACAATGATCGCGACCAAGCCTTTGTGCGCGGCGCGATGCCAGAGGGTGCCCGGGGCTTCCTCGATTCCATTCCTGCTTTGCGCAACCGCGAATGCATCATTTGCGGTGAAGGTGTGGCGATCCCGATCCGCGTGACATTCGACAATCTTGAGGAAGCCAAGCGGCCTGCCTCGGAAGATCCAAGCTTTGTTGAACTGTGGAACGAAACCGGCGGCGAGGTGGAGCAAGTCGAACGGGTCGTTCAACGCTGGCGCGCTCAAGGATAACTTTCGTTATCGTTGTTTTTGTTGTCCGCAGCACGGAGGTGCTGCGATATCCTCACTCTCGCGACCTGAAGGTCGCATCGCTGCGGGCGCGCGGTTGCGCTTGCGGCGCTACGCACCGAGCTTGCATGTACCAATTCGGCGAGCGGTCAGCGAGCCGCAAGGGCGGAGTCGAAGACGGCCATTAGGCCACCGGCCGTCGCGCCGTATGGCGCGGAAGCCAAATGAGCGGACGCGAATGCCGGCGCTTGAGGCTAAACAAATCACGTCCCGCGTTCATCTCCATAAAGGTGGATATGCAGGCGGTCGGACATCCGAAAGCCGTGTTCTAAACAGAGCGGCGCGAGCCATGCCTCGCGTTCCCGCAATGTGGCGCTGTCCGTGCCTTCCGGCATCAGAAAGACATGTCCGGGCCTGAAGCGATAGGCGCGTTGCAACTCCAGAACCTCGTCCACATCACTCGGCTCAGCAATCACGAATTTGAAGAAGGCGCGCGGGTCGCTCGAATAGAATTCGAGCCGTTCGGGCAGCAGGGCAAGGTCCGCCGCATTGCCCGAATGCGCAAGCTTGGGGCTAACGTTATATTGGTCGACACGAATATCCACATGAGACGGCGCCTTAGCGGTGCCGTTGGTCTCAATCTCGATTTCCATATCGGGCAGTAGCGCAAGCAAATCCGCCAACGCGCCGCCTTGCAACAAGGGCTCGCCGCCTGTGATCACGAGCCGTTTCTGCCCATGTTGCTCGATTTTGGTGGCTGCATCTTTGACGGTCAACGCGATCTGATTGGCTTTGCGGTCATAGGTTATGCCGTCACGGTGCGGGCGCTCGTCGTCCTGACCATCCTGCCCAAAGCGCCAAGTATAGGCGGTGTCACACCATGTGCAGGCAAGGTTGCAGCGCGACAAGCGGATGAATGCAACCGGCGTGCCTGCGCTGGGCCCTTCGCCCTGTAGCGACGCGAAAATTTCCGGCGCGCCGGTGTCATCAGTGGCGAGGGTTAGTTTCGCCACATCATCCCAGTCTTGCCAGCGCTGCTGTCAGTCGCTCGACTTCTGCGGAGTGATGCGCATGGTCGGCTTTGGCTTTCTCGACTGCCTCAGGCTTCGCGCGCTCGACAAAGTTGGCATTGCCCAGCCGCCCTTCGAGTGACTTCGCCTCCTTCTCGGACGCGTCGAGTGCCTTTTTGAGGCGCCCTTTCTCGGCCTCCACATCGATAGCACCCTCAAGATCAACGAGGATCACGTCCTCACCCACAGCGATCTCCATCGCGGGCTTAAAGGTCGGCACTTCAACGACGTTCTCGCCGACTTTGCCAGTCATCAGAAACGGGCCGATCTTTGAGAGCCTTGAGATCGCGGCAGCCCCGTTGCCCGTGAATACCTGCATGGCGGCGGGCGAGGCGTCTTTGATCATCCCGCGCAGCTCCACGCCTGGCGCAATACCGAGCTCGTTGCGAGCTGTGCGTGCGGCGCTGGTGAACTGGATCGTCCAGTCAATCGCATCGGTCGCTTCCGTGCTGACGCTGGCACGTGGGTTCGGCCATTTGGCGGTGATCAGCGGGTAACCGTTGCGATCGATCCCGGAGAGGTTACCCTGCGCATGCCACAGCTCTTCGGTGATAAATGGCATGAAGGGGTGCAGCATGACCAGGATCTGGTCGAGCGCCCAGCCGGCAACTTCGCGCGTCTCCGCAATCGCCGCTTCAGGCGCTGGGGCCTGATCATCATCCTTGACCAGCAGCGGCTTGATCAGCTCCAAATACCAATCGCAGAACCGGCTCCACGTGAATTGATAGATCGTGTTCGCCGCCGCATCGAAGCGCAGGTCAGCCAGTGCAGCATCGAGCGCTTCTACCGTCTGTTGAACTTCGCCAATGATCCATTGGTTGACCGCGAGCTTCGCTGATGGCGCTTTCAAAGTAGAGGATGAGCCGATGCCGTTCGATTGGCAAAACCGCGTCGCATTCCAGAGCTTTGTCGCAAAGTTCCGATAGCCCTCGACCCGCTTCTCATCCATTTTGATGTCGCGGCCCTGGCTTTCCATGGCCGCCATGAAAAAGCGCAGCGCGTCCGCGCCGTACTGGTCAATCAGACCGAGCGGATCGACGACATTGCCCTTGGACTTGGACATTTTCGCGCCATCGGCGGCGCGGACAAGGCCATGGAGGTAGAGCTTGGGCCATGGGGCCTCGCCCATAGTGTATTGCCCCATCATCATCATCCGCGCATCCCAGAAGAACAGGATGTCAAAGCCGCTAATCAGCAGATTATTTGGGAAGTGCTTTTGGACAAGATCGGTGTTTTCCGGCCAGCCGAGCGTCGCGAAGGGCCAAAGTGCGGACGAGAACCACGTGTCGAGTACGTCAGGATCGCGTTGAAGTGTGACTTCTCCTCTACGAATATCGCCACCTTCTTCGAGGAATACTTTGGTTTCGGTGCCATAGTACTCGCCAGCTTGCTGAAGCACGGCCTCCTCCGACTCTGCGACGAATACTGTGGCGAGACCAGAATTGTCATCTGGCCCCGGGTTCAGTCCCTTTAGGCTGGGCCCAAACCAAGCCGGTATCCGGTGGCCCCACCAGAGCTGTCGAGACACACACCAAGGCTGGATATTCTCCATCCAGTTGAAGAAGGTTTTCTCCCATGTTTGCGGGATGATTTCGATGTCGCCGGATTTGACCTGCTCAATCGGTTTTGCGGCGAGCTTTTCGGCGTCGACATACCATTGGTCGGTCAGCCACGGCTCGATGACCACGCCGCCGCGATCACCAAAGGGCGTTGCGATAGTGCGCGGCTCGGCGTCGAGTTCCTGCTCCTCGCCCTTCTTGGTCTTGGCGATATGCGGGATCAGATAGCCTTGCTCCTTGAGGCGCTGAACCACGAGTTCGCGCGCTCCAGCGACACCGTCACGCTTGAAACGGTGCAGGCCAAGAAATTCATCCGGCACCAGCCCGTCTGACGTTTGACAAACATTCGCATCGCCATCGAGCATGTTGAGCATATCGCCCGGCGCGATGCCTGCACGCTTGCCAACTTCAAAGTCGTTGAAGTCATGTCCCGGTGTGATCTTCACCGCGCCGCTGCCCAGCTCCGGATCAGCATGTTCATCCGCGACAATAGGCACGCGGCGACCCGTAATCGGCAGGACGACATGCTTGCCGACAACACTCGCATAACGCTCGTCAGTGGGGTGAACCGCGACTGCCATATCAGCGAGCATCGTCTCTGGGCGCGTGGTCGCAACCTCAATATAATCGCGACCATCATCCAGCTTAACGCCGTCCGCGAGCGGATATTTGATATGCCAGAAATGCCCCGCAATATTCTGCGTCTCAACCTCCAGGTCGGAAATCGCGGTTTTCAGCTTCGGATCCCAATTGACGAGCCGTTTGTCGCGGTAAATCAGGCCGTCATTATGCAGATCAACAAAAGTCTTGAGCACGGCCTTGGTGAAGTGCTCGTCCATGGTGAACTGCTCGCGCGACCAGTCCATGGAGCAGCCAAGGCGCCGCAGCTGGCGCGTGATCGTCCCGCCGCTTTCCTCTTTCCATTCCCAGACCTTGTCGACGAAATCGTCGCGTGAATAATTGGTGCGTTTGTCCTGTTTTTCCTCAAGCTGGCGCTCGACCACCATCTGCGTCGCGATGCCCGCATGGTCTGTGCCGACCACCCACAGCGCATCCTTGCCGCGCAGACGCTCATACCGGATCACAATGTCCTGAAGCGTGTTGTCGAGTGCGTGGCCGATATGCAGGCTGCCGGTCACATTTGGCGGCGGGTTCACAATCGTAAACGGCTCCGCATCGGGGCGCTCGGGTCTGAACAGGCCGTTTTCTTCCCAATGGGAATACCAGCGCGCCTCGATCTGCGCGGGGTCAAATGTGGTTGATAATGTCATGTGTGTTTGTTTCTCAAATGCCGAGCCAGCCCCATAAACCAAGCCATTCTAATGCCAGCGGCACTATCGCAGTGCAACACAACTTCTCGACTTGGCGCTTGTGGCTGCACACTTTTGCTTCCATAGGTCAAACCCATGGACCGCGTGGCCGATTTCGCGACCGATACTGGGGAAGGGGGAACAAAGGTTCTTACCCTTAGCGGCCCTTATCTTGTATCCACGATAGGCTTCATTGAAGATGGCCTGAAATCCGTCGATAACTCTGTCACACAAATTGACCTGAGCAATGTCAGCGAGATTGATACAGCGGGCGCATGGCTGGCGGTGTGCACGTCCTCACGGTTGGACGCAGAGATTACCGGCACTAGCGAGCGTGCACAGCGGTTGATCAATGCTGTATGCGATATTGGCTTTGATACAGAACTTGCCCCGCCGCGCGAGGACATATTCCGCCGTGTTACGACGGGTGTTGCAGACCAAGTCTATGATGCACGCGACGGGCTGCGCGGCACAGTTGGTTTCCTTGGTGCGATTCTGTTTGCCTGCGGCCGTCTCATTCGCAGCCCGAGCACATTCCCCGGCAAAGCGCTGGTCCGCCAGATGGAGCTGGTCGGGGTTTCCGCTCTGCCGATTGTCGGTCTGATGAGCTTTCTCATCGGTATCGTCATTGCGCAGCAGGGCGCGGTGCAATTGCAACAATTTGGCGCAGAAACTCTGACCGTGAATTTGGTCGGGCGGATTACATTACGCGAGCTCGGCGTGCTTATGACAGCGATTATGGTGGCGGGGCGTTCAGGCTCTGCCTTTGCCGCGCAAATCGGCACGATGAAGCTGACCGAAGAGATTGATGCGATGCGCACCATCGGCATCTCGCCAATGGAGCGGCTGGTCATCCCGCGCATTCTCGCGGCTGTTTTGATGATGCCGCTCCTGGGCTTTTACGCTGCTGTGGTGGCGATTGTCGGCGGAGCGGTGGTGTCCGACCTAGCTCTAGGCATTCCGTTCTGGAACTTCCTTGAACGGGTGAAAGACGTCGTGCCGCTTTATGACTTGTGGGTCGGCCTTGTAAAAGCGCCGTTCTTTGGCCTCATAATTGCGCTGGCTGGTTGTTATCATGGCATGCAGGTGAAGGGCGACTCTGAGCAAGTTGGCCTTCGCACGACTATGGCCGTGGTCACTGCCATCTTCGCGGTGATCGTGCTTGATGCGTTTTTCGCGGTGTTCTTCACCGAGGTTGGTTGGGGCTGATGGAGTATCCTGACGAACCTCCAGGCAACGCCATGCCGGGACAGCATGAGCGCTATCGCGGTGAGCATCCGATTGTTGTGAGCGGGTTGGTCAATCGCTTTGGCACGCAGACGGTGCATGAGGACCTCGACCTAACCGTCAGGCGCGGCGAAATCCTCGGTGTGGTTGGCGGATCAGGCACCGGCAAGTCTGTGCTGATGCGATCGATTATTGGCCTGCAATTGCCGACTGAGGGCAATATCGATGTGTTTGGCCAGTCGATCACTGATGCTGAGCCTGACGAGGTGCTGGGAATTCGCGATCGCTGGGGCGTTTTGTTTCAGGGCGGTGCGCTGTTTTCGACACTGACTGTGGGCGAGAATGTCGAAGTACCCCTCAAGAAATTTTATCCAGAACTCTCACCCGGTCTGCGTCAGGATATCGCGCGTTACAAAGTGCGGCTTTCGGGCTTGCCAGAAGAGGCGGTCAACAAATACCCAGCTGAGCTGTCTGGCGGAATGCGCAAGCGGGCTGGGCTTGCAAGGGCGCTCGCGCTTGACCCTGAGTTACTGTTTCTTGATGAGCCGACTGCGGGCCTCGACCCGATTGGCGCGGCGGCGTTTGACCGGCTCACCCGCGAGCTGAAGGAAACCCTGGGGCTCACAGTTTTCCTCATTACACACGATCTCGACACGCTCCATGAGATATGCGACCGGGTGGCAGTGCTCGCTGACCGGCAAGTGATTGCGGTCGACACAGTGCCCAATTTGATGCAGCGCGACCATCCGTGGATCCAGGAATATTTCTGTGGTCCACGCGGAAGAGCTGCTTTGACATCGCAGGCTCTGGATGAACTGCGCGAACGCGCTGACGAGCCTGAAATAGCCGAAACGCTCAAAGCGTTGGACAAGTCTGCCAAACCTAGGGATAATCGCTAACTCATGGAAACACGGGCTAATCATGTTTGGGTGGGGGCGATTACCCTGTTGTTGCTCGCGGCGCTGGCGGCCTTTATCGTCTGGATCGCGCGGCTCGGCAGCGGCAACAGTCAAGAATATGACATCTTCTTTCAGCAATCGGTGGCGGGCCTCGCCAATGGTTCGTCAGTGTCTTTTGCGGGCGTGCCGGTGGGTCAAGTCAGCGAAATTACACTATGGGAGAAAGACCCCGAATTTGTGCGTGTTCGCGTGAATGTGGAGGGTGATGTCCCCATTCTGGTTGGCACGACCGCGACCATTCAAAGCTCTTTCACTGGCGTCTCAACAATCCTGCTGGATGGCGCGCGTAGCGGCCAGCCCCCAATCACGTGCGAGACAACGGCCTGCACCGAAGGCGTGCCAATTATCCCTCCCGAAAAGGGAGGGTTTGGCGAGATTTTGGCTAATGCTCCTTTGCTGCTGGAGCGGCTGGCAACCCTGACAGAGCGTCTGACAAATGTGCTATCCGATGAAAATCAGCAAGCGCTAACGGGTATTCTGGCAAACACGAACCGCGTTTCAGCAGATCTCGCTAAAGCAAGCCCGCAATTGCAGGCTACGATGAGCGAGCTTGAGACTACGCTGAGAGAAGCGGGCGAGGCGCTTGATGCGTTCGAGAAGGCGACGCAATCGACAGACGCGCTGATCAATCAAGAGGGCGCGCAGCTGGCGCAGCAACTGCGCGAGACCTTAAATTCCGCCAGCGGCGCGGCGCAAGCACTTGATCAAACGTTGCAAGATGCCGGGCCCGCCGCGCGGCAATTGACTCAGAGCACGCTTCCCGCAGCCGAGGCCACGCTTCAGGATTTGCGCGAGACCAGCAAAGCCCTGCGCACTGTTACTGAACGCTTGGAAAATGATGGTGCGGGGGCGCTCATCGGCGGAAATTCCCTGCCGGAGTATGAACCATGAGCAAGTCTATGACCCTAACGTCTATGATCTCCGCGCCAAGAATTCTGGCCCTAACGCCAATTGCCATGTTGGCAGGCTGCGTAAGTTTTGGCTCAGAACCGCCGCCAAGCCTGCTCACCCTCACGGCCGTCTCCAGCGCGCCATCCGGGAGCGCGGCAAGCGCGACCGCGGGTGATACGATCCGCTTGGCTCCATTCGAGGCGCCGCAGCGGCTCAATGTAACGCGTGTTCCGGTGCAAGTAAGCGATAGTGAAATCGCCTATCTCAAAGACGCGGTGTGGGTCGAAAAGCCTGCGCGCCTCCTGCGGCGCCTGATCGCCGAAACTCTGCGCACGAATAGCGGACGGGTGGTATTTGACGGAGATGATGCAGGGGCAAGTGCAGAGCAGTTCCTGCGCGGCACGGTACGCGACTTTGGTTATGATGCGCGCAGCAGATCAGTTCTGGTGCGTTTTGATGCGGTCCGAAGCAATGGCCAAGGCGGTGTTGAAACCCGCCGTTTTGAAGCACGCGTATCGGACGTTTCGGCTGAAGTAGGCGAGGTCGGCCCGTCCTTAAATGTAGCAGCCAATGATTTGGCGGATCAAATTGCCAAGTGGATGAGCGAAGCCTAGCCGTAGTCGAACCCTGGCCTGACTTGAGTTAGGGCGATTCTCCCTGAGCGTTTTCACCTAAACTATCGAAGCGCCGTGATCGTGGCACGTGACTGTGCCAAAATGGGACTTTCAATGCCGCAGAAACATGGTGTGACGTGCGCCTTTTTGGGCGACAAGCTACGCCTTACTCCCTCAAATATCATGGAAAAATCACCTCTCTCAGTGTCTTAAGGGTTCAGCGACGTTTCTTTCCTATAGTAATCTTTCCTAGGATAGTGGGGAAGCGGCTTAGTCACCGTGAAGAGCGCCGGAAATTCATCTGCCCAAGCCGCGATCGCGGCCGCCTACAGGCCGTTTCTGCTTGGGTACTTTGCCGTCGCTGCACTCTATTACGCGGCAATATCGCTTATTAATCTAGGCTATGTGTCCGGCCCGGATTTGTGGCCGCAATTGACCGCTTCTGCCGGTGCTACCCTGCTCTTTCTGGCCGCTCTTGCCGTGTGTCGCAGGCCTCGCGGGATGATGGTCCTTAGCGTGCTCGTAACGCTAGCCAATCTTGCGGTCCTGGCTAACATCCATGTGGCCATTCATTTCAATTTTGCGCCGGTCAAAGTTCACTACTTCGTCATTGCGATCCTCGTTTTCGCATTGGCGAGTGTCTCCGTTCGCCAAGCCGCCATTTCCATTTTTCTCGCGGTGCTTGGCATGATTTATGAATTGCGAGTTATTGAACCTCAGGAGCAAGTGGGGTTCGCTATTGTCGCCTTTGCTGCGGCGACCAGCGCCACAGCGGTTTCGTTTTTCCTGCGAAGCGCAATCCTTGCTGGAGTTCGAGCAAAGGATGCCGCGAACAAGGCTCGTGAAGAGGCCGAACGCGAACTTGACCAAGAGAAGGAATTGGCCCGGGCGCTTCATTCTCGCACTTTGTCAGATAGTTTGACGGGGCTGCCAAACAGGCGAGCCTTTTTCGATGCATTAAAGCATCAAACGAGTGAAGAGCATCCCGCCCATAGCCACTGGATTGGCCTCTTGGATCTGGATGGCTTCAAAGCGGTGAACGACAAATTCGGGCACCAGATCGGGGATGAACTGCTCAAGTCAGTTGCCTCGCGTTCGCGCCAGTTTCGCACGGGTGCCGCCAAGATATTCCGGATGGGCGGCGATGAGTTTGGTATTCTGTTCCAGTCTGAAATGACTCAGACCCAAGTAGAGGATTGGTGCGAAAGCTGGCTTGCTGAGCTCTCGAGGGTGTATTCAGTCCAGGGCCGCGCAGTGCAGATCTCCGGTTCGATTGGCTGCTGTGCACTCAATACTGGCGAGACAATTCAGGCCTTGCTCAAGAATGCTGACTTCGCGCTATTGCATGCAAAGCGGACAGGGAAAAACCGCTGGATCATGTTTGATGATGAGCAATCTGATGCTGCTCTAGAGCGCCACAAGCTGGAAAATGCGTTGAGGAAGGCGCGTTTCAATGATGAGATTGAGCTGCTGTTTCAACCGCAGGTCGACCTTGAGCAAAAGACCGTGGCGGGCGCTGAAGTGCTCGCAAGGTGGCGGAGCCCGGACCTTGGTCTGATTGGCCCAGACCAGTTTGTGAAAGTCGCTGAGGAATGCGGCCTGATGGCGAACATCTCCGTCTCTGTCGTGCGCAAAGCACTTGAGGCACTGAACCAGTGGGAGCGGAAAATTCCGCTGGCGATCAATCTGTCGGCGTTGGATCTCAATTCTGATCAGACCATGGATGAGATCATCGGCCTGTTCGCTGTTTACGAAACAGATCCGAGCCATATCGAATTTGAGGTCACGGAATTGACAATGCTCGACAACATTGGCCGTGCGCGCGCCAATTTGCAGCGTCTATCGGATCTCGGCTTTACGATTGCGCTTGATGATTTTGGAACCGGCTATTCCAACTTCAATTATCTGCGTTCGCTGCCGATGGATAAGATCAAGATTGATCGATCTTTCCTTGAGGATCTTGATGATCCGATGACGGAGCGCATGCTTGGGTTGCTCGTCCACGTGGCCAAAACGCTCGATGTTGTATGCCTTGTTGAAGGCGTGGAAGATGAGGTTGGGCTCAACATGATCAGGAAAGTCGGCGTGCATTTGGTTCAAGGCTACTATGCCAGTGAGCCGGTTTCAGCTGCTGAGCTTGAGGACTTCGCGGCATCGATTGAGGCGGGCGGCGCTATGTTTAGGGAGCCTACAACGGCCAATCGATTGAAGGCGGTAGGCTGAGTGCGATGCAGGCGAGCTGCTGCTAATCGGCCGTGCGGGCGGATGCCGCAAAGCGAATAGCAAAGAGAAAATCGTCGCGGCGTTTGGCGCTGCGCGCCTCCGCTTCCTCGTCAAGACCCCATAATTCGGCCTGCCAATCCTCTTCAAGATTTGCCGCCCGCCACAGCGCATCGCTGTCTGCACCGTTCTCCAATGCGCTGAGCCCGATACACAGTGACGCTGAGAGCGCAGTCGTTGTCTCAAGCGCGGCAAGTGTGAAGGCGTCGAGCGCGGCTAGCTTGCGCCCGAGCGCTGCCATGGCCTCCGCAGATTGCGGGCGATGCATGATGCCGCTGATCCGCTGCATCGCCACGCCTTCGCGCGCTTCAAATGCGCTCAGCAATGGCTCCCACACTTCCTGCTGACGGGCGAATAGTGGCTCCTCGGGTTCTGCTCGGTAACACAACGTGTCAGTGTCGGCATAAGGCACGATGCGTTGCGCTGTCGTCGCTGGATCTGCAGCGATTACATCAAGTGCATAGTCGATCATGTCGCGCGCGCGGAATAGCTTGGGGTCGAGCTCTTCGCCTTGGGTTTCCCATTCGCTTGCGAGAATATCCGCGAGAGCTTTAGTGGGCGCAATTTGCGCAGCCCCGCCTTGCGTTTTGATCGCGCGGGCATCCAGCATGACTTGCCAGCCATCTGCGACTTGCGCAGTGCTGACCTCCTCATAAAAACGCTTCATCGGTTTTGATTTTCGCCTTCAGGAGGAAGTGTGTCTGGGCTTTTCCAGCGCCGCGCGAGCCGCCGCGTGCCGAAGTAGAACATGCCTATCCCGATCACCCCCAAGACAATGCCCAGCCATTTGGGAGCCGCGATTGCGCCATAGCTGATAGCAATGCCGAGCATGACCGCGCCAACGCTGGCGAACCGCAGCAGCGTCAAAATGAAGAAACGCGATGCGGCTGGATCGTGGTCGGGCGGGTTGAGTTTCGGGTCAACCATCAATCAGCGCTTTCAATTCATCCATTGTGCTCGCTACACCGACTGCACCAGCCTCGATCAATTCATGCGTCTCGTGATAGCCCCAATCGACCCCAATGCAGCGCGTGCGAGCGGCGCGGCCCATGTGAATGTCGAAGGTAGTATCGCCAATCATCACGGTGCCTTCTGGCATCGCGCCTGCGTCAAACATCGCAGCAGCCAGCATGGTCGGATCCGGCTTTGACGGGTGCCGGTCAGCTGTTTGCAAGCTGACGAACAGGTCGGTGATGCCGTGCGCCGCCAGAACTGCGGTAAGCCCGCGATCACTCTTTCCTGTCGCGACCGCCAGCTGCCACCCCTCATCGCGCAGCGTGTGCAGTAGCTCTTTCATACCGTCATAAAGTGGCTCATCAACGCGGCCTTCACTTCGCGCAGTAAAGAAGCTCTCTTTATACGCATCAACAGCATGCGCGCGTTGCTCTTCGCTCGCATCTGGAGCAAGCTCGGCCAGCGCCATTGGCAGGCTGAGGCCGACCATGCGGCGGATATCATTGCGGTCAGGCATCGGCAGGTCAGCAGCGGCAAAGCCTGCCTCCATCGCCTCGCAGATTGAGGCCTGCCCATCGACGAGCGTGCCGTCGCAATCAAAGACAGCGAGGCGGGTCATTTGCGGCGGCCTTTTGGAGCGGCCCGTCGCGAAGTTGCGCCTACCTTCTTCGAGGCGCCCTTCGCAGGCGGCCCCTTAGTGCGGGTGCGCCTCTCGCCCTTGCGGCTTTTACGATATTGCTTGGCGTGCTGGCGCGCCGCTTGCTTCTTCTCAGAGCGGCTGCGCTCGGGTGGGTCATCGCGCATCGGCTCTGCTACGCCGAGCGACATATCAAAGCCCAGTTGATCCATAGTGTTGGCGAAATGTTCGGGCAGCTCAGCCACCACGTCGATCTTGCCAGCATCCGCGCCGTCGATGATTAGGCGCCGCGCATGCAAGTGCATCTTGCGGCTGATAGCGCCCGTTAGAAATGCCTCAGAGCCGCCATATTTGCCGTCGCCCACAATCGGGTGGCCGATGGCCTCACAATGCACGCGTAGCTGGTGCGTGCGCCCGGTTAGCGGTTGCAGTTCAAGCCAAGCCGCGCTTTTGCCTACCTTTTCGACCACGCGATACCGTGTCTTAGCGGACTGACCGTTCTCCATATCGACGTGCATTTTCTCGCCGCCCGTGCCGGGTTGCTTGGCAAGCGGTGCGTCAATTGTACCCTCGGGCACATCTGGCACCCCGACCACCAGCGCCCAGTATATCTTTTTCGCGGTGCGTCCGGAAAACCGGCGCGAGAATGTCGCTGCGCTGCCGGGCGTGCGCGCTACGAGCAAAACGCCGCTGGTATCTTTGTCGAGCCGGTGGACAAGGCGCGGGCGGATCGCGTTCTCGCGCTCTTCTTCCGTCTCACCCTCAACAAAAGCGTCGAGCAGGCCGTCAACATGCTTGGTGGTTTTGGTGCCCCCTTGCGTTGCGAGGCCGGGAGGCTTGTTCAGGACAATCGCGGATTTGGTCTCCATGATGGCCATGTCGCGGGCCTGAGAAATTTCTTCCTTGGTCAGAGGGCGTCGCGGTTTGGAGCCGCGCCGGCCATCATTGCCACCAGGGGGCACGCGCAGGATCTGACCGGGCGTGAGGCGATCCTCAGGCTTGGCGCGCTTGCCATCCACGCGCAGCTGTCCGGTGCGGGCCCAGCGGCTGACCATGCCAAAGCCAACCTGGGGCAAATTGCGCTTAAACCACCGGTCGAGCCGGACGCCATTATCGTCTTCGCTGACCGTAAACTGGCGAACATTATCCGTTTTCTTGGGACCGGTCTTTTTCTTCGCCTCTTCGTTCATGATAGTGTCCGCATAATGCCAAGGCCGACCATAAAGCCGGTGATGCCCAGCGAAACCGAGAGGATGCCGTAGAGCCCCGCGAACAGATATTGCCCGCGCTCAATCATCATCACTACTTCGAGGCTGAACGCGCTGAAAGTGGTAAACCCGCCGAGTAGGCCAACGCCCAAGAGCAAGCGCAATTGGTCATTTGACCCCGCATCACGCGCGAGCCAGCCCGCGAGTAAGCCGATGAGCAGGCTTCCGATTGTGTTGACCGCGAGTGTGGGAAAAGGGAACACTGAGACTGTTTGCGACCCCATGTAAGAGGTCATCGCGCGGCCTGCCTGATAACGCAGTGCTGCGCCGAATGCGCCGCCGATAGCAACGTTGAGTGTCGCCGCGAGAGGAGAGAGTGTGGACATGTCCGTTCTCTAGCGGGATGCGCTGCGGCTGGGAAGGTGTTGTGATGCACGCGCCACACCTCAAGCTTTAGGGGGCAAGAACGGTTGCATTTTGCCGTGAGCTGGCATATCGGCACCAGCACGCAAGCTGACCTCTAGGGGATTCGGCGTATTATTCGTTGTCGAGACTCTGGCCTTGCTTGGACAGAATCGCCGCAAACGAAAATTGGCAATTTTGATTTGGCGACCCCGTGAACAGGCGGGCTCTGGCCCGCTTGAATGAGGTAATACTGTATGCAAATTATGGTTCGCGATAACAATGTTGACCAGGCCCTGCGCGCGCTCAAGAAGAAGCTGCAGCGTGAAGGCGTCTATCGCGAAATGAAGCTGCGTCGTCATTACGAAAAGCCCAGCGAAAAGCGCGCCCGTGAAAAGGCTGCTGCTGTTCGCCGCGCACGCAAGCTTGAGCGTAAGCGGATGGAACGCGACGGGATCAAGTAAGCCCGCCTTTGGCAATCCAGCTATTGCTAAGCCATTTTAGCTAAGCCATGAGGGCGCGGAGATTTTCGCGCCCTTTTGCGTGCCAGATGCACTGACGCGCTAACACCCAGGAAAACCATTCATGACCGAAGTTACCCGTGTTCCGCTCCAGCCAATTGCAAAAGGCTCGCTGACGAAGCTGTGGCTCGGCGTGATCATTGCCATTGCGCTCGCGATTGGCCTTGCTTGGATGACGACGCAGCCTAAGGGGCTCTCGGTTGAGACTTTGGTTGAGGGTAGCGGGCCTAACCCTACTCTCACCGACGTTGTTTTCGTCAACTACAAGGGCATGCTGGCCGACGGCACGGTTTTCGACGAATCGCAGCAAGTGCCGCTGCCGATTGAAGGCATCTTTCCAGAAGGCACGCCTTTGCCGCTGGACCGGATGATCCCCGGTTTTGGCGAGGGTGCGGTGCAGATGCAAAAGGGCGGCAGCTATGTGCTTTCGATCCCTTCAGACAAGGGTTATGGCCCTCAAGGACAAAGCAATCCGCAAACCGGCGAAGTGGTGATCCCGCCAGATGCTGATCTGGTTTTTGAAGTTGAGCTGATCGATTTCATGAGCCAACCGGACTTTGAGCGCCGCCTCCAAACGCTTCAGCAGGCGATGCAGATGCGGCAAAACGGAGAAGGTGGTCCGCCCGCTGGCGCACCTCCTCAATAGAGATAGGTTAATAGCCTAAGGTACAATCCGCCGCTTGAAGCAAATTTTCAGCGGCGCTAACGGCAGTAGTCATGTCAGTCGATAAACAAACAGTGGCGAAGATCGCCTCGCTCGCGCGCTTGAAAATGGGCGATGAAGAGCTGGAGCGGATGGTTCCAGAACTCAACAATATCCTCGAATGGGTGGAGCAGTTGGGCGAGGTCGATACTTCCCAAGTGGAGCCAATGACCGCCGTCATCCCCAATGCGCTGCGCCTGCGGGCGGATGAGGTCGATGCCGACCCCAAGACGGGCGGCAATCGCCGTGATGATATTCTCGCCAATGCGCCAGCGGCAGAGCATGGCTTCTTCGGCGTGCCCAAGGTGATCGAATAATGACTGACTTCACACAGCTTGGCGTCAAGGCCATTCGCGACGGTGTGGCAGGCGGTGATTTCACTGCGCGCGAAGTCGCGGAAAGCTTCAACGCGGCCGTAGAGGGCGCGGCAGCACTAAACGCCTTTATCGTTGCGACCCCGGATCATGCGCTCGCCGCGGCTGATGCCGCTGACACAGCCCGCGCGGACGGCAAAGAGCTCGGTCCGATGGCGGGTGTGCCGATTGGCATGAAGGATTTGTTCTGCACGCGCGGCGTGCAAAGCGCAGCAGCCAGCCACATCCTCGAAGGCTTTAAGCCGCAATATGAAAGCACCGTTTCCCAGAACCTGTGGGATGCGGGCGCGGGCATGCTCGGCAAGCTCAATATGGACGAGTTCGCGATGGGCTCGTCCAACGAGACCAGCTATTTCGGCAATGTCACCTCGCCTTGGCGCAAATCTGGCAGCAACACCGACACAGTGCCCGGCGGGTCATCTGGCGGATCTTCGTCAGCGGTCGCGGCGCGGCTGTGCGCGGCGGCAACCGGCACGGACACGGGCGGCTCGATCCGCCAGCCAGCTGCATTTACCGGCATTTGCGGGATAAAGCCGACTTATGGTCGCTGCTCACGCTGGGGCGTGGTCGCTTTTGCGAGCTCACTCGACCAAGCTGGACCGATGGCGCGCTCGGTAGAAGATTGCGCGATCATGCTGGAAGCGATGGCGGGCTTTGATCCAAAGGACTCGACCAGTCTGGATCGCGACGTGCCCGCATGGGGCGAGCATCTCTCAAGCGATTTGACCGGCAAGAAAATCGGCATTCCGCGTGAGTATACAATGGATGGCATGGACGCAGAAATCCTCGCCAGCTGGGAACGCGGCAAGGAATGGCTGCGCGATGCGGGCGCTGAGATCGTCGATGTGTCGCTGCCGCATACCAAATATGCGCTGCCGACTTATTATATTATCGCTCCTGCTGAGGCATCGTCTAACCTCGCGCGCTATGATGGCGTGCGCTATGGCTTGCGTGATCTGCCCGAGGGCGCTGGCCTGCAGGATATGTATGCCGCGACCCGCGCAGAGGGTTTTGGTGATGAGGTTAAGCGCCGCATCCTGATCGGCACCTATGTGCTCTCGGCAGGTTTCTACGATGCCTATTACAATCAGGCGCAGAAGGTCCGCACGTTGGTGTCGCAGGATTTCGCAAATGTCTGGGCCGAGTGCGATGCAATCCTCGCGCCGACAACGCCCACCGCAGCGTTCGCGCCTGGCGCTCAGTCGGACAATCCGCTGGCGATGTATCTCAATGATGTGTTCGCGGTCCCTGCCTCGCTCGCTGGCCTGCCTGCGATGAGCGTGCCGGCCATGCTAACTGGCGATGGTCTGCCGCTGGGCCTGCAATTGATCGGCAAGCCATTTGATGAGCAGGGTGTGCTCAATGCTGGCCTCGCGATTCAGGAACGCGCAGGGTTCGACCATGCACCGGAGAAGTGGTGGTAGGATGTTCGTCATTATCTTCACCATTGCGATGATCGCGTTGGCAGGTTTTGCCTTCTACCTGTCGCGGACGATTGAGCACGGCGAGGCGCGTTTCGATACGACGAATAAGACTGATGAGGAACGCGACGAGAGATGACGATGTTTGAATGGGCAGCGGTCGCGCTGATCGTCTTTGGAATGGTGATCCCCTTCTGGGTTATGACCCTCCTAACGATGATAGTCCTGTACCAGCAGCGTAAGATATTCAAACCCCCATCTCGGCAAATCAAAGTGCATGACTACACTCAACTCATGGTTGCTATCGATGACCTTATACACAGCGATGGCAAGGCATCATTCAATGGACCTGCGCTGCAAACTTATCTTCGAGAAATGAAACACTACCCAGAGTACAGGGAAACGAGCCTGCTCTATCTCGAAGACCTTTCAATAAGCGGCGCGAAGAAATGGTCTACCATCTGCAAAGCTGAGCAGAAGGCGGTCGAGCATTATCTGTTAGGATTAGACGATGAGTAACTACCGAATTCAAGGCGCAACCGGCGAGTGGGAGGTCGTAATCGGCCTTGAGGTCCATGCGCAGGTGACGTCTAACGCCAAGCTGTTCAGCGGCGCGTCCACTGCCTTTGGGTCAGAGCCCAATGCCAATGTGTCGCTGATCGATGCGGCGATGCCTGGTATGCTGCCTGTGCCCAATGCGGAGTGCATTCGCCAGGCGGTGCGCACCGGCATGGCGATTGAGGCGCAGATCAACAAATACAGCCGGTTTGATCGCAAGAACTACTTTTATGCCGATCTGCCGCAGGGCTACCAGATTTCTCAGCTTTACCACCCGATTGTGGGCGAGGGGCAGCTGACAATCGAGAAAGATGAGAAGGGCGGCATTCCCGAGGACAAGATTATCGGGATTGAGCGCATTCACGTCGAGCAGGATGCGGGCAAGCTGATGCATGATCAGCACCCGACCATGTCTTACGTTGATCTCAACCGTTGCGGCGTCGCCCTGATGGAGATTGTGTCCAAGGCGGATATGCGCAGCCCGGCAGAGGCGGGCGCTTATGTCCGCAAGCTGCGCAGCATCCTGCGCTATGTCGGATCATGTGACGGGAACATGGAAGAGGGCTCGATGCGAGCCGACGTCAATGTGTCCGTGCGCAAGGTCGGTGATCCGCTCGGCACGCGGACTGAGACCAAGAACGTCAATTCCGTGCGCTTTGTGATGCAAGTCATTGAATATGAAGCGAACCGCCAAGTCGATCTGATCGAGGATGGCGGCAGCGTCGATCAGGAAACCCGCCTGTTCGATGTTGCGAGCGGCACCACGCGAACCATGCGCAGCAAAGAAGACGCGCATGATTATCGCTATTTCCCTGACCCTGATCTGTTGCCGGTTGAGCTTGAGGACGACTTTCTTGAGGTATGCCGTGCGAGCCTGCCTGAACTGCCCGATGCCAAACGCACTCGGTATATCGAGGAACTTGGGCTGAGCGATTACAACGCGTCCGTCTTAACCGCCGAGGTGGAGACATTCGGCCGGTTCGAAACGCTGCTGAGTGAAGTTGCGAGCACGCTCGGCAAGCCGGACGCGAAAGTCGCTACGCAGGTCGCAAACTGGGCGCTATCTGTTGCGCCTGGCGTCATCAAATCGCTTGGTGATGAGGCTGATCTGACGAACGCTACTCCCGCCGCGCAAGCCGCGATCCTCAAGATGCAGGATGCGGGCGATATCAGCGGCGGTCAGGCCAAAGAGATATTCGAGATTGTCCTCCGCGAAGGCCGCGCCCCAGACGAAATCGCCGAGGCGGAGGGCCTCAAGCAAGTGAGCGATACGGGCGCCATCGAAGCTGCGATTGACGAGATACTTGCAGGTAATCAGGACAAGGTTGAGCAGTATAAGGCGGGCAAAGACAAGCTCTTCGGCTTCTTCGTGGGGCAGACCATGAAGGCGATGCAGGGCAAGGCGAACCCGCAGGTTGTGAACCAGATCCTGAAAGATAAGCTGGCTGGATAAGGCCCAAGCGCCCCATCTGCGCGGTGACATGTAACAAGAATTTGCGCTGCTCCTTAACGAAATAGTCTAAGCTTGTTTCCGACATAAGGAGATGGCTCATGCATGGACTGGTAAAGAGCCTCATTGGTGTAGGAGCGACTTCGCTGCTCGCATGGGGTGCACATTCAATGGGCGGGGAGGCATACCTCACCGGCATTGAGAGCGAGGCGCAATCGCGCTTTGCCGAGGCAGGATTTGGAGACGCGGATGCGCTCTCTATGGCGCGCGATCCTATGGTGCGCGTCGCGATAGTGGAGGGGGCATTTGATTCCTCTACTCAGGACATGATCCGCGGACAGCTTTTACAAGTTCCTGGCGTTTCGGACGTTTACTTTGCTCCTGGCGATACCGCTGGGCTCGGCCTAGACACTGACATCGCAAGTGAAGCCGATATGAACGCAGTTGCTCCTGCAAGCGAAGAAGCTGTGGCTGATTGCCAATCGGGCGTTGAAGCCTTGATGGAAGGCAAGACAATTAACTTCGCATCGGGCAGCGCGGCCATTTCGCCCGCGTCAACTGAGCTTGTGGATGCCTTGGCAGGGGCGCTGCAAGACTGTGCTGGCATGCGCGTTGCGATTGGCGGACACACCGATTCCACCGGCAGTGCTGAGACGAATAATACGCTCAGTCAGGCACGGGCCGATGCGGTCGCCGCAGCGCTCAGCGAACGGGGTCTACCGGCGGATCGCTTTACTGCCACCGGCTATGGCTCATCGCAGCCGCTCATCGCTGGTGAGGGTGCCAATGCAGCCAATCGGCGCATTGAGTTCACGTTAAGCGCAGCAGGCGCATCTGGGGAGGGGAACTGACATGCCACTATTGTTCGAAAGCTGGCTCCTACTGATGATCGTGTTTCTCATCGGCTTGTTCATTGGCAAGTTGATTTGGGACCGGACCTAAGCGGGAGATAGAGAATGCTACATTTAATTGCCGAGAACCCCGTACGGTTCATTCTTGCGTTCCTAATTGGGCTCGCGACAGCATGGTGGATATGGGGCCGGATAAGCGCCAATGTCGCCGAGACGCAGGCTGAACCAGTGAAGCCCGCTGCTGCGCCACCACCACCGCCGCCGCCTCCTCCAGCGCCAGAGCCGGTGGCACCGGTCGCGGCACCTGAGCCAACTCCTGCACCTGTTGCAGCGGCCGCCGGAGGGCCCAAAATCGCGGCTGCGGTTGGCGATCCTGATGATCTGAAAATGATCAAGGGTATTGGCCCCAAGCTGGAGAAACTGTGCAACTCATTTGGAGTGACCCGGTTCGACCAAATCGCGGCATGGACGCCGAGCGATGTTGCCGAAGTTGACCCCTATCTCGAAGGGTTCCGAGGCCGGATCGACCGCGATGATTGGGTTGGTCAGGCCAAGACACTGGCCGCTGGAGGAACAACCGAATTTGCGAGGCGCTATGATGACAAATGATCTGATGAACACACAGAGTACCAAGCGTTTTGGCAGACGAGCCTTTGTTCTGGGCGCGGGCGGCGCATTCGCAGCGCTTGCTTTGCCCGGCACCGCGAAGGCGCAGGGGCTAACCGATTTGCTCGCGCGTGCTTCTGACAGCGCACTCGACAAGCTGGCGAAGCCCGATGCCTTTTATGATGATGAGGATATCCGCATCAAGCTACCCATTGTGGGCAGCGTAGGCGGCGGCCTGCTTGGCGGGATATTGGGAGGTAGCAGGGGCGGGCTCGGCGTGCTTGGCGGGGTAACGCGCAAGATCAATGATGCGGCCGGTGTTGCGGCGGGTGAGGCAAAGCCGATCTTCCGCGAGTCGATTGGTCAGCTTTCTTTGACTGATGCACCCGGCATTATCCGCGAGAGTGATGGCGGCACGCAGTATCTTAAGAGCAGTGCGGGTGACACGCTGCTGGGTAAGCTAAGGCCGCTTGTCGATACCGCCCTGGGCGAGCTTGGCGTCTATAGCGAGATGGACAAGCTTAGTGAGCGATCACGGGTCGTAGCGCAGGCTGGCCTGACGAGCGACCGTGTCGGAAGTTCTGTGACAGACCAGGCGCTTGATGGGATCTTCAGCTATATCGGAAGTGAAGAGACAAATTTCCGCAAAAGCCCGCTCAAGAATCTAGGCGGATTGCTGGGCGATGTATTGCGGTAAACTGGGAGAATTGGCGTTAACTTGGCGGTTCTGACTACCGTCTTTTTCGAGCTAGCTTACGTTTGGCTTTGGGAGCGTACTCTACGAAGTTTGCTTCGATCGCTTCACTAATCTCCTGCAAAACCTGCGCAGGATCATCCTCCTCTTTCACGGGAAACACTGTCAGCTTGTTGCCGCCTTCACCGCGGTGACGCAGGACCCATTCAGAGTTCGCAGAATAGTGCCTGAAATCGAAAGTGGTCGCAAACCTGTCACCCCACACGATGTCTTCGATCAAGTAGTGGTAGCGGATGTGCAACTCGAAATAACAGTCTGAAGTCGAGTCTGAACGTCGCTCCTTTCGCTTTTTGGTGACCTTGTCCTCTTCAGTTTCTACATGGGTGACCAACCGGGTCCCCGGAGGCAGGCCAAGGCTGGAGATCGGGTTGGCGCGGCGGATGGCTTCAAACTGCAGTTTACCGCTGACTATTTCGGCAAATTGATCGTCGATATCTCCATCGATATCGCCTGGAAACATAATCGCGAGACCAGGAGCTAGCCCGCTACCAAAAGGTAAGCTACTAAAATCCCGGGCTGCCCAGATATGCAGTTCGCATAAGCTATTTGCCGAATTTAGCCCGCCATCAGATTTTGCAGCCACTGGAGAACCAAGGGATATTAGCGCACTAATCAGCGCCCGGGCACCCTTGGAAAACCAACGAACGTTGCCATCAATACTCATAATGTTGCCCCACGAGAAGATCGACTAGTGAAACCATTACAAGATCCATTCCACATATCAAAGCAATTGGTTGGACATGTGCCCGCTCCGCGACTCGCTTGTCCAAAAGAAAAAGCCGCCGGAGCGCTTGCTCCAGCGGCCTTTCGTTTGCCGTAAAGGCGTAAGCGTTTATGCGCGCGTGCCCGAAAGCGGCATCGCGCCAAATGCGCCAGCGTTGACATTGCCTGTCAGCGCGTCGCCATCAACAGTTGCTTCGCATTCGAGCTTCATCGGCATGGGAACAGTCATATTCATTTCCCACTTGATGGTGTTGCCATCAACGGTGCCGTTCTCAACATCCATTGAGCCCATGCCGCCAGCCATGTTGCCAGTGAATGTGCCATCGCCATTGTCTTCGACGGTGAATGTGCCGCTCTGGTCGCCCATCGGGCTTTTGACAGTCGTGGTGTAAGTACCTGCTACAGACATTGTCTTCTCCTAGTTAGAATATGATTTTCGATTGCTATTGAAATCCGCCTGCGGACATTGCCGCTGCTTACACTGATGTCAATTACTCAGTTGGCGCTGGTTTCCTCATATGTGATGCCGATTGCCTCAAGCTGCGGGCGCACTTGCTCTGCATCGCCGACAATTACCCATGTGAAGCGCCCAAGATCAAGCGCCGAACGCGCCGCTGCATCAAGGCTCTGCGCGGTTTGCGCGCGGTATGTGTCGGCCAATGTCTCATGATAATTGCTGGGGCGGCCATACGTGGCATTGCTTTGCATCGCGCCCAGCACTGCGGCGGAGGTTTCAAACCGCCCCGGCAGCTCGCGAATTTCATTGTTCACGATCCGGCTTAGCTCAGTTTCAGTGACGCCATTAGTGCTCAGGAAGCTGCTGATCTCCCGCGAAAGCTCAGTCAGTGAGTCGCCTGTACGGTCAGCCTGAACTGGCGCCTGCACGATGTAAGAAACCGCATTTTCGCGCAGCCTTACGCCGCCGCGCACGCCGTAGCTCCAGCCTTTTGTCTCACGCAGATTCATATTGAGCCTAGCGAGGAAATTGCCGCCCAGCGCATTATTGGCATTGAGCAGATCGACGATTTGCGGGTCCTGCGCCTTGGCGTCCGTCACCAGCCCGCCCAAAATGAAGCTTTGCGGGGAATTGGGGCGATCGACCAGGATTATACGCTGCGATGAAGGAGCCTCAGCTAAATTCGAGAAGTCCTTGCTTCCCTTTGCCGCTGCCGGTGCTTCCCAAGCGCCAAAGGCTTGTTCCAGCGCCGGCGTAAGCTCCGCTAAGGGCGTGTCGGACACCACAAATAGCGTCGCATTATCGGGGCGAATCCAAGCGTCTTTAAACGCGACCAGATCGTCACGAGTGATTGAGCTGACCGAGGCCACTGTGCCTTGACCCGCATCGCCGTAAGGATTGTCAGCGCCATAAAGCAGCGGCGTCAGCGTCCGGTTAGCAATACCTTGCGGTGTACGCATCGCCTGCTCAATGCCGGTGATAGTTTGTGCCCGTACGCGCTCTAGCTCGCCCTCATCGAAAGCAGGGTTGCGGACAATGTCAGTCATCAAATCAAGCGACGGTGCCAGATTTGCGGAAAGAGCCGTGAGCGTGAAGGTCGATCGATCTTGCCCGCCGCCAGTGTTGATCTCTGCACCCAAACGTTCACGCGCCTCGGCAATCTCCTTGGACGAAAGGGTTGTGGTACCCTCATCAAACAAGCTCAAAGCAAGGCCTTCAAGGCCCCGTTTGTCAAGCGGGTCAGCCGCAGAGCCTGCATCGAATGACAGCGCAACGCGGGTCACTGGCACGGCGTCACGCTGCGCGTAATGAACCTTCATCCCGTTCGACAAAGTGACCTCGGTAATATCTGGGAAATCCAGTGCAGACAGCCCGGAAATCTCCGGAGCAGGGCGCTCTTTCGTCACCACAAATTTGCTCTCTTCCTTGGCTGCAGAATTGCCGCCTAGGGCTTCCTCATAAGAGCCTTCGCGCTCGCCCGGCTCAAGCTGAATGGTGAGCGCAGGGCGGGTCAGCCATTTCAGCATCGCTGCTTGCACTTCTGCAGGGGTCAGCGTGGCAAGAATTTTCAGCTGATCGGCGAAGAAGTTTTGCGATCCAGTTAGAACCTGCCCTTGGGCGAGTGTGACGGCTTTGCCTCCAAAGCCGCCCACCTGTTCTAGCCCGCGAATGGTCCGCGCGACCGTGCGTGTAGCAGCGCGGCGAACCTCGTCTTCGGTCGGGCCTTCGGCAATGAACCGAGTGAGAATTTCATCCATGCGCGCTTCGACAGTTGCTGCCTCAACGCCAGGGCGGACAGTTGCGCCAATGGTTAGGATGCCAACGCGCTGGAATGCGAAATTGCCCGCGCTTACGCCAACAGCCAGCTTCTCATCGCGCACCAGTACATTGTCGAGACGGCTGGAAGAGAGACCGCCCAATATGTCTGCGCCCACGGTCAGCGCGACAAGATCGCGGCTGTCGATGCCCGGCGCGGTCCAATAGCGGCTGAGGTTGGTCGCCGCGACCTGATCTTTCATTACGGTGCGCACGTCTTCAGAAAGTTCGGTGATTTCAGCGGATGCCGGTGTGTTAACCGGACCGCGAGTGATCTCGCCAAAATACTTCTCGACGAGTGGGCGCGCTTCTTCAGGCGAGATATCGCCCGCCAGCACTAATGTCGCGTTGTTTGGCCCGTATTTGTCGCGGAACCAATTGCGCACATCTTCCATGGATGCGGCATCAAGGTCAGCCATCGAGCCGATGGGCGTGTGGCCATAGGGGTGGGGTTTGGGGAAGAGCTGTTCGACGATTTCGTAGAAAATGAGCCCGCCTGGCTGATTGTCGCCCTGTCGCTTCTCATTCTGGACAACGCCGCGCTGGTTATCGAGCTTTTCCTGCGTAACCGCGCCGAGCAAATAGCCCATCCGGTCGCTCTCCAGCCATAGCGCCTTTTCCAGTGCGCCGGTTGGCACAGTCTGGAAGTAGTTGGTGCGGTCGAAATTGGTCGTGCCGTTATAATCGGTCGCGCCCATTTCCTGCAGATATTGGAAGAAATCGCCCGGTGCGTTTTCCGAACCATTGAACATCAGATGCTCGAACAAATGCGCAAACCCGGTCTGGCCTTTGGGCTCATCCTTGGAGCCAACATTATACCACACGGCGACGCCAACTACGGGCGCTTTGCGGTCCTCATGGACGATCACGGTGAGGCCATTCTCAAGCTGAAACTTGGTGTTCGCAATGCTCACTTCGTCAATCAGTGACGCCAGCGGTGCGATCTCTTGCGCGCTATCGGTCGCGGCTGTGTGGTCATCAGCAAGTGCCGGCGAAGCTGTCGCAATAGCGAGCGCAGCCAGACTAGATGCGGCAAAGCGAATTTTCATGGTCTCTCCTAAGGGGAATAGAATCGTTATTGTGGTTTATTAGGCATTTATTGGCGGTGCGTCACGGTTTTGCGAGACTTGGCATTGGCGATCACGTCCTCGCGCCAAAAATGTACCGGTTTCAATTTGTGGTCGACATACAGCTGCATCTGATCGGTGTAATGCGGGCTTTCTGGCCGCGTGGTGGCAGCGCCGAAGGGTTGGATTGAGCGTGAAGTTACGCGTGCGCCCTCATCAGCGTCACTGCCATTTGGCCATTCGACCCATTGGATAAAGCTATCGCCGTGGATCAGGCTGAGGCGGCCATCATCATCCACGCGCCATGTGGTCGAGGCGCGCAAAGTGTCCGAACCGCCGTCAAGCGGCAAATCGACATCACCCTGACGCAAGCGCAGCAGGTCTGACATTGGCGGATCGATCCGTCCAAAGTGCTCCATCAGATGGTCCACGGCCTTGCGCAAATGCTCCTCTACATCAGGCGCTGACTGCTTGTTCTGGTATTCTGCCGACATGAAATCGCGGATCATGAGCAGGGCCAGCGCGTCCGCCGGGCCTTCGTTATCGGCGGTAAAGTCCCACTCCAGCAGCAATTCGCGCGCCTCATGCATGGGAAGCCCTTGCTTCATATGAGGCACGCCGAGATCGAGCGCCTCAAGCCCATCCCAGAGCTGCGCAACATAATCTGCGCGCTCATAGACCATGTCATATTTGATCCGGTGGAGGTTTTCGCGGTCAAGCACCTCAGTCTCGCTCATAAGCCTCCATGCGCGCCGCGAGCGATTGGTCTGCTTCAGCTCCACGCCCAAAACGGGTGAGAAATCAGCAGGATCAAGATCGCTGCCCGCGCCCGCCGCGGTGTAAGGCTCATTATTGGCGTTATAGAGCCAGCCTGATGCGGGGTTGATCAGCTTGGGAATTTCCGCATAGCCCACCGTACCTTCCCAAATCAGGTCGGAGCGATTGCCCGGCAAGATATTGCGCCAATCGGCCTCAACCTCATCAAGCTCAGGCCGGTCTGGGATCGCCGCATTATAGACATAGGCGATGTTGCCCGCCTCATCGGCATAGATGAAATTTGTGCTGGGGATGGCCATGCGCGCGATCTGGGCCTGCCACTCTTCAAGATTGGTCGATTTGTTGAGGCGGTAATAGGCATCGAGCTGATCAAGCCGGTCCATGCTGGCATAGCGAAACGCATAAGCGCCGTTATCATTGATGATTACGGGGCCATGGACGCTGCGACGGACAGTGCGGCGGATGGGCAGGGTTATGGGGCCAAGCTTGACCGGCAAGGTGACAATCTTGCTTTCCAAATCGCGCCATTCGCCATCGAGTTTGTAGCGCGTGCCGCTCTCATCCATTTCCAGCTCATAGACATCAATCATGTCAGGCCGGTTCACCGTATTCGTCCAGCCAAGGTGCCGATTGTGGCCCAGAAAGGGGAAGGGCGAGCCAGGGAAGTTTGCGCCGGTAAAATGCCAGCCTTCCTCGCTCTCCACAGACAATTCATACCATGCGACGCCGCCCCTTAGCGGCTGGTGTGCGTTTGAAATCAGCGTTGTCGGCCCACCTGATTTGTCTGGACGGACGGCAAAGGCATTGGATCCCAGCAATCCAGCATCCTCGCCCCATGGCAGGAGCTGGCGCAGTGCGGTCTCCTCCGGTGGCTGAGCGCCAGGCCTTGCTGTTGGGACCGCTTCGCGCGGGAAACCGGGAATGTCTGGGCCAAACTCCCGGCGCAGCGGCTTGCCCTCGACCAAGGGTTGAATGACATTGTTCAGGCCGAAGAAGAACGGCTGACGCAAGGCAAAGCCAGCGGCGATATCTTCGCCAGTGACCGGGAAGAGCCCGCTGAGTTTAACCTCGCTGGGATTGGCTTTGGCAAAGTCGTTAAGACCCACCGCATAGGCCTCAAACAAGGCGCGTGTATCTTCAGGCAGTTTTGGATATTCGCGCGTTGCTACTCCGCGTGCATCAAGCAGGTGGTAGACATAATCAATCGCTGCGCCGTCTTGTCCGGCGATTGCGCCATATCGTCCGCGCGCCATCGCCGCGACATCTTGCAGCGTGAAGAAATCATCCTCGGCATGAGCAATCGCCACGCCATAAGCGACATCGGCATCGGTCTTGCCATAGATATGCGGCACGCCAAATTCATCGCGGATGATCTCGGCAGAATAGGCCTGCGATGCGGTGCGCGCATCATTCTCACCGGCCCAAAACGGTTCCCAAGTGGCTAAGGCGATAAACCCAGCCAATAGCAAAGCCAGGACACCAAAACCGATTTTACCGAGCCAACTCATGTATTATTCTCTCCCTGCTCTCACGTGACGTCATGACATGCGGCGCGCGCATTGCAAAGCCTTGCAATGTTAGGTTTTGATGAGAGCCCGATGGACGAGTGCCCCCTTGTCGCGCGGGTTAAGGGTCCTATATCTGACTAACACACCTCGGCGCGGCATCGCCCCGCGCCAGAAATCAGATAGAGGACGCTTGATGGATCTCGAAAAATTCACCGACCGCGCCAAGGGTTTTTTGCAAGCCGCTCAGACGATTGCCATCCGCATGAACCACCAGCGGATTGGCCCCGCGCACCTTCTAAAGGCGCTGCTTGAAGACAATGAAGGCATGGCCAGCGGGCTTATTCAAAAGGCTGGCGGCAATGCCAAATTGGCGGTGGATGAGATCGATACTGCGCTAGCCAAGATCCCTGCGGTGAGCGGCGGCGGAGCGCAGCAAACGCCGGGCCTCGATAACAATGCCGTGCGCCTGCTCGACAGCGCGCAGCAAGTGGCCGAAAAAGCCGGCGACAGTTTCGTACCTGTTCAGCGGTTATTGCAAGCGATGGCGCTTGCGAGCGACACCGATGCGGGAAAGGCCCTCAGCGCGGCGGGCGTCGATGTGAAGAGCCTTGAGGTGGCCATCCAAGACGTGACAGGGGGGCGCAATGCGGACAGCGCCAGCGCGGAAGAAAGCTATGACGCGATGGAGAAATACGCCCGCGATCTGACGCAGGCGGCGCGCGACGGGAAGCTTGATCCGGTCATTGGCCGCGATGAGGAGATCCGCCGGACGGTCCAGATTTTGGCTCGGCGCACCAAGAATAATCCTGCTCTGATAGGCGAGCCCGGCACAGGTAAAACCGCGATTGCGGAAGGGCTTGCCTTGCGAATAGCCAATGGCGATGTACCCGATAGCCTCAAAGGGCGCACTCTGATGTCGCTCGATATGGGCGCGCTAATTGCAGGCGCGAAATATCGCGGCGAATTTGAGGAACGGCTTAAATCCGTTCTCGACGAGGTGAAGGGTGCGGATGGGCAGATCATTCTGTTCATTGATGAGATGCATACGCTGATCGGGGCGGGCGCGAGCGAGGGCAGCATGGATGCCTCAAACTTGCTCAAGCCAGCGCTTTCACGCGGAGAGCTGCATTGCATTGGCGCGACCACACTTGATGAATATCAGAAATATGTCGAGAAAGACCCCGCGCTTCAGCGGCGCTTCCAATCGGTATATATCGAAGAGCCGAGCGTTGAGGACACGATCAGCATCTTGCGCGGCATCAAAGACAAATACGAGCTGCACCACGGTGTGCGTATCACGGACAGCGCGATTGTCGCCTCCGCGCAGCTTTCCAACCGCTATATCCAGAACCGCTTTCTGCCCGACAAAGCCATCGATCTGATGGATGAGGCCGCGAGCCGCATTCGTATGGAAGTAGAGAGCAAGCCAGAAGAGATCGAGGCGCTGGATCGCCGGATCATTCAGCTCAAGATTGAGGAACAGGCGCTTGGCAAAGAGAGCGACGCTGCGTCCAAGGACCGCCTCGAAACTCTGCGCAAAGAGCTGTCCGAGCTGGAGCAGGAGAGCAGTGAGCTGACCACGCGTTGGCAGAATGAACGTGACAAGATCCACGCGGAAAGTCGCATTAAGGAAGAGCTGGACGCCGCGCGTATCGAGCTTGAGCAGGCCGAGCGGGAAGGCAATCTCGCCAAGGCAGGTGAGCTTTCCTACGGCACAATCCCAGAGCTTGAAAAGAAGCTCGACGAGGCCGCTGGTCAGACGGAGAATGCGCTTCTGCGTGAGGAAGTGACTGAGGATGACATTGCCAGCGTGGTTTCGCGTTGGACGGGCATTCCGATTGACAAGATGCTCGAAGGCGAGCGCGAGAAGCTGCTCCAGATGGAAGAGATTATCGGCAAGCGCGTGATCGGCCAATCCGATGCGATTGTCGCGGTATCCAAAGCCGTGCGCCGTGCGCGGGCCGGCTTGCAAGACCCGGGGCGTCCGCTTGGTTCATTCCTGTTCCTCGGGCCCACTGGTGTCGGTAAAACCGAGCTTACCAAGGCGCTCGCCGGGTTCTTGTTTGATGACGACCAAGCAATGGTCCGCATCGACATGAGCGAATTTATGGAGAAACATGCGGTTGCCCGGCTAATCGGCGCGCCTCCCGGCTATGTCGGCTATGAAGAGGGCGGGGTGTTGACCGAGGCGGTACGGCGTCGGCCCTATCAAGTGGTGTTGTTCGATGAGGTTGAGAAAGCGCATAACGATGTGTTCAACGTGCTGCTCCAAGTGCTTGATGATGGCCGCTTAACTGATGGGCAGGGCCGCGTGGTCGATTTCAGCAACACGCTGATCATTTTGACCTCAAACCTCGGCAGTCAGTTCCTCGCCAATATGGAAGACGATCAGAAGGTCGCTGATGTCGAGCCGCAGGTGATGGATGTGGTGCGCGGACATTTCCGTCCCGAATTCCTCAACCGCCTAGACGAGATCATCCTGTTCCACCGCTTAGCAATGGAGCATATGGCACCGATCGTGAAAATTCAGGTCAATCGCGTGCAGAAGCTGCTGACCGATCGGAAGATCACGCTAGACTTAACCGACGGAGCGCTGCGTTGGCTCGGGCGAGTTGGCTATGACCCGGTGTACGGCGCAAGGCCGCTTAAACGGGCGGTGCAGCGCTATGTACAAGACCCGCTGGCAGATATGATCCTCTCGGGCGATGTGCCTGACGGTTCAACCGTGCGGATTGACGAGGGCGATGGCGCGCTTAGCATGGTGGTCAGTTAGCGGTTAGTGGACAGGTAGACCTCCGCATAGTTAGGTTGGTGGGCAAGCTACGGTAATGACGTCACATGTACCGAGTCCAAGGCGGAGATCGACAATATGAGAAATAGACTTATCGCAGTCGGTGCTCCTTTGTTCGTGAGCACGGCTGCACTGTTCGCTGTTCCAGCAACCGGCCAGTCGGCGGCACAGGACGAAACGGGGCGTCCCGCTCTTTTTGATGATCTGCTCGCATGTCGAGCCATCGAAGAGATTGCCGAGCGTGCGCAATGCTATGATGCGAGAGTCGATGCGCTGGCTCAGGCTGAGGCGAATAATGACGTGATTATCGCGGACAGAGAAGACGTTCGTGAAGCACGAAAAGGGCTCTTCGGTTTTCGTGTGAGTGACATTCCCCTCTTTGGATCGAGCAAAGATGACGAGGAGGATGAGGTAAAAGAGGTTGCATCCGCGATCGCCTCTGCGCGGCAGTTCGGCCGGGGTAAGTGGCGCGTGCGGCTAGCCAACGGTTCAGTTTGGGAACAGACAGATAGTCGCAAGTTGGTAAGGGCACCGCGAGAAGGCCAGAAAGTGATCGTAAGGCGCGCAAGCCTTGGCAGCTTCATCCTTAAGATTGGCAGCAATCCTGCTTTGCGCATGCGCCGCGTTGAGTAGCTTTAGTCGAGAAGGGGCTTGGAATTGATCATGTGATCGCAACCTTGCTCCACTAATTTTCGACCAAGCAAACAAAAAAGGGCGGGATTGCTCCCGCCCTTCTTCAATTAGATGTTGTCAGATCGCTTAGAAACGAGCTGAAATACCTGCCGTATAGCGGCGGCCAAGGATACCTGAGTTGAAGGTATTCGTCGCAGCTGATGGGAACGGCGCCTCTTCGTTGAAGAGGTTGTCAACAGTCAGTCGGAACGTGAAGTTGTCGTTGATTTCCTGGCTGAACGTCGTGTTGATCAGCAGGTAGTCGCTCAGCACGTCAAACGGATCGACTTGCGCTTCATCATTGTCGAAGACAGATGACGAGAAGTACACGCCGTTCACCGAGAAGGTCGAACCATCGATACGATATGTCAGCGTGGCGTTAGCCTCGTGACGGAAGTCAGCAACTTCACCGTTAAAGTCGGTGAAGGAGTCAACAACCGTTTCGTTCGATTCGTCCTGATAGAAGTAACGAGCCACAAGACCCAGATTACCAAGATCAGATTCGCCGCCAAACAAGTCCGACACATCGAAATTATACCGAAGCGTCGCTTGGAGACCGGCGAAGTTCACCGCACCCACGTTCGAATCGCCAGTCAGCGCTCCAGTAATTTGCCCAGTGCCGTCGCGTGTAAATTGATTACACGTCGGCGCGTTCGGGAAATTCGGACTATCGAAGCAACTTGCCAGAATGTCCGTGAGGTCAAGCGTCTCAATCGCGTTTGTCAGCTCAACATCAATCCAGTCAACAGCGAGGCTGAAGTTCGGAATGAACCGCGGCTGGATGATTACACCGGCCGTCCATGCCTGTGACGTCTCGTTGACCAAGTTCGGGTTACCCGCGCTAGTGATCTCTTGAGATGCATCTTCAATGGTCGACTGGAACGTTGAGGTGTCAATCCCGATCGATGCACAGTTCGCTGCACGTGTCGCCGGATCTGGACCATCGTTTACAGTGTCAGCGTCACATGGGTCATCCGCAAAGGAGAAAACGCTGACCGCTGGCAAGAACAACTCTGTGATCGCTGGCGCGCGCACAGATTCGGTGTAACTGCCGCGGAATGACACGTCTTCGATTGGAGCGAATACGCCGCCAACTGTCCAGGCAGTGCCGGATCCAGCCAGGCTGTTATCGATAAAGCGGATCGATCCATCGAATTCCAAACGGTAGAAGAATGAGTCATTCTCAGGTTGGATGACGGGTACGAACAGCTCGCCGAAGAACTCATTCGTTTCAAACGCACCAACGACTTCAGCAATCGCGACCGAACGGCCAAGACCTTCTTGTAGGAAGCCATCAGGGGTGAAGCGTGCGCGCTCACGACGGTTCTCATAACCAATGTTGAATGACACTGGGTTGCTGAAAATGTCGAATGGCGAACCACCGACGTTCGCGTTGAAGATCCGCTGGGTGTTCTGCGATTCTGATGTCACGCCAGTTGTGACAAAATCGATTGCTTCCGCAGAGGGGGCACCGTCACCAAACAGATTGAGCGGCACACAGCCTGAGACCGCGTTAACGGCTTCCGGCGTGTTCGCGACGTTTGCAGATGTTGATGCCGCAGCTGCTCCGTCGCGCGTCACACGGCAAACGATGTTGCCATCAGCGTCGGTAACCGCATCAACCGCGTTGATGAAGTTCTCCTGCACCAGAGACGTGCTTGTAGAGACCGCTTGCGAGCGACCGTAATTGTAAGAGACCTGCCACTGGTAATCGCGGCCACCAAGTTCCAGGTCGCCTTCGAGACCGAAAACCGAGCGGAAAAGGTCCAATTGGCCAAAGTTAGGGTTCCTACCACCAAGCAAGTCCAAGCTTGCCCGCTGCAGAGAGAATTGCGTGTCGTCATCGACGCCATCGCCATCTGTGTCGAAGTTAAGTACTTGAACCCCTGCCGCATCAGCCAAGTTCCCCGGCGAGAGAAGCACGCCGCGCGCTTGATCATTGAGGAATGGATTGCTGAGCAAAATGCCAAGGCTGCCAGAATCACCGCCGAAAAGCTGTGATTGGAAAACTGGCTGGTTGGCAAGTTCTGCAGCATTCGTGTCAGCATAGTTCGCTTCCATAAAGAAGCGGACATTGTCGGTGATATCATAATGCGCAGTTGCAAATAGCGTTAGGCGCTCAAGTTCCGAAGCAATTTGAGCGGTTTCGGCAAGATTGAGACCGTCGCCGCCCTCAGAGTTAACTGCGCCAGAGGTCGCACCAAGATCAAACGGGACCAAATCACCGTTTGAAGCAAATTGGACGATCCCGCCACCAGGGCCGGTGAAGCCAGCGCCAAATGCTGGCAAAGCGCTACCGAAAGTGAAGCCCTGTGTAGGGATACCGCCACGTGTCAGCGCGGAGATGCGCCGCCCTACAAGCAGGTTATCACCCGAACGGAAGAGCTGCGCTGCTGTCCGGTCACGTGCTGTCGATAAAATGCCCTGTGAATCCGTGTACTCGAAGTTAACAGCAATGTTACCGCGGTCTTCCGCGAAGTTGCCGCCCACAGTAACAGATGCGTTGAGTGTTTCGCCATCACCTTCTTCGAAGATGCCGTATCGAGCGCTTGTTTCCACTCCCTCAAAGTCATCCCGAAGGCGAAGGTTTACGGTGCCAGCCACGGCGTCTGAGCCGTAAATGGTCGCGCCACGTGCAGTCAGAACATCGACGCCTTCGATAAGCGAGACCGGAATAACGTTCAGATCAACCTGCAGGCCGGAAGCGGCGCCGCCAAAGTTCGACGCTGTGTTCGATGATACGAACCGGCGACCATTGACGAGTGTCAAAGTACGCTGAGAGCCGAGACCAAACAGGTTGGCAAAGTTTTGGCCAACAGAGAAGCCAGCCTGACCTCCGTTCGACGAAACAGAAAGACCAAAGCCTGGAATTTCGTTCAGTACTTCAGAAACATTGTTGAATTGGCGCTGCTCGATTGTGGCGGCGTCAATGCTCGCGATAAGCGGTGCTGCACCTTCAACCTCAGGCCTCAAGATGCGAGAACCTGTCACGGTGATTACCGGGCCTTCAACAGCGGACTCTGTATCGGTGTCCTCTGCCGTCGCAGCATCTTGAGCAAGAGCAGGCGATGCAGCAAGTGCAATCGCAGCCATGCCGGAGCTGGCAAGCAGCTTGAAGCGAGCCGAGGCGCCCGCGTTCGCAGTTAATTTCATATCAAATGTCCCCAACGACTTTGTTTGGTCTAGCCCCAAATTCGGAGCGTAGATTTTACGACTGTGCGTCGGTCCGGCAAGAGACTCGACGCAGTGGAGTAGAATGCGGACATGCAACCTGTATCGCAATGCTCAAGGCAGTACGGTTTCAATTGAAAGTAGTTGTGTAGCGAAATTGCAACATTATCAGCAGGTCCGGCATGACTTGTGGGCCCAATATTGCGTTTAGCGAGCGTGCAACTGGTGAGATTAGTATTTTGACCAACCTTGCAATCCGTGCCGCCAGCGCACCTATAGGGGCCTATTACCTGAAGCCTTTCCCACACCAATGACTCAAGATGCTAGCGCAAGGTGAGCTCGAGCGTCGAAGAGGATACGAACAAAGTTGTCAAAGACGCCTGAAGGTTGGGCGCGCGCCAGATAAGCGAATTTTCGATCTTGGCGTTTGCAGGATATATATCTTGAGTAGCATTGACGAGGTCTCCCGATATTGGGTTTCGCACAAGATTTGCGTGAGCATCACTTGAGCAAGGGTGGAATTTCGTTCAGTTTTGGTCTCAATTTGCGGGAGCTTCTACCTTGGCACGACCCAAAGCACTTTCTTGTTATGCTACGGCAATAGGATTGGCAGTGTATGCGGCGCCGCTCTTCGCGCAATCTCCTAGCGGCCTTGTTGAAAGCTTAGAGGCCTGCGCAGCTGTCAAGGAAGACGCTGCCCGATTGGCGTGTTACGATGCCGTCGCAGTGGGAGCGCAGGCTGCGTCGGAGGCCGAGGTCGAGCGGAAGCGAGTTCAAACAGTTGAAGATTTCGGTTTGTCGGAATCGCAGAGGTTAGCGAAAGAGTCGAAGAGGTCGGCTCAAAATCCTGCTCTAGCGGATGGGCAAAGCGGTGAGTTGCAGACGGGAGAGCCCGGGCAAATCTCCTCAACCGTACTGGAAATCTACACTGATCGTCGTTCTACAAAGCGCCTTTTCATTTTGAAGAATGGCCAAATTTGGCAAGAGACCACGATTTCCCGGATGAAGCGGAATCCGAAGGAAAGCCAGGAAGTCACGATTAGTGAGGCGAGATTTGGCGGCTACCGCCTACGCGTGGAAGGCAAGAAAGGTTTTGTTGCAGTTAAGCGCATAAAGTAGAGGCTTATTGCTCCGATGGTTTATAGTACGGAAGTTGGCTAGTGATGCTGGAAGACGCTGCGAACTGGCCTCATCGCTTTGATTTATCGACAAAATCACTTAATTTCATTCATGTGCCACGCCGGCTTCATGCTGATTGCACGTTTATTACCGACGAACATCTTCCATCTAATCTGCCAGTAACGAATTGCGCGATGGATGCCATCGAGCAGAGACTGCCCGAGCAGCCGGCTCCGGTGCATTTCGTGTTTCATTCAGCTTATTGTTGTTCAACGATGATCGCACGGGCATTGGACCTCCCCGGGATCGCAATGGGGCTTAAGGAGCCTCAGATACTCAACGATCTTCTCGGCGCATCTCGGCGTGGATTGAACGGTGATGAGTTTCGCAAAGCACTCGACGTCTCCCTCACCTTACTTGGTCGGACCTTCCAAAATGGTGAAACCAATGTCGTCAAGCCTTCTAACATTGCTAACCCCCTAGCAGAACTGATTTTGGAACTACGGCCCGATACGAGAGCCTTGCTTCTGTATGCACCCATAGATTCCTATTTGAAGTCGATCGCCAAGAAGGGAATGTGGGGGCGTCGGTGGGTCCGACAGGTGATAATTTCCACGATCGAAGATGGCATGCTGATCGGCGGGTTTGAAGGTCAAAACTTGCTTGAGCTCACCGATTTGCAAGTCGCCGCGATCGGTTGGCTTTCGCAACATGCCTTGTTCACCCATCTCCAATCTCGTTTTGGCGAAAGTAGGATAAGAACACTCGACAGTGTCAGCTTGCTTGCTGACCAATCTGGAGTGATGCGGCAGCTCGTCACTCACTTTCAATTGCGGGTACCAAACGACCAATTCATCCAGATGATGAATGGGCCTGCGTTCACTACACACTCAAAAGATAGCTCCGTTGAGTTTGATTCTGGCAAACGTGATCAAGAACAGGCGGACATGGCCGAGATTCACGGCGAGGAAATTGACATGGTTGCTCAATGGACCCAAGCAGTTGCGCAAAGTCAGGGGCTTAGTCTTAGTCTGCCTGGGGCACTGCTGGTCTAAGCTCGAGGCTCAAACGCGATTTTATTCAGTTAATTTGGAAGCGAAGTCGCGCGCATATCGTCAACAAAGTCATTCGCACGCTTGTTACCTTCGGTCTGGACCATTTTCCATTCGCGATTGGTCATGCAAGTTCGCTTACGTTGAGCTAGAGAGCCCATGACACGTTCCGACCGACACTTTACGTAGTCTGGGTGGTTCCGATCAGTGATTTTCTCTTCTTTGCCTTTCTTCGTAGCCACCTCGGCGGCGGCTTCTTTGGTTTCATCAGCGAGAGCAACGCTCGCTGACCCTAGCGAGAAAACGCCAAGGGCGGTTGATGCGGCGAAACAGGCGATTCTTGATTTCATTGCGTTGATATCTCCCCCTTGGATGGAGGCTTTCTAACATAGTTCAAGACATGAAAAAAGGGCGGGAAAAATCCCGCCCTTCGTTCATCTAATTCCCGATCTGAGATCAGAAGTTAAACTTGACGCTCGCGCTATAGCGACGACCGATCGCATCATAAGTCGATGGATAGGTGTTGCCGCTGTTGAACGCTGTTGAACCGATGTTGTTACCGACAACGGTTGGTGCGTTATCGAGTAGATTATCGATAGTCACAGTGAACAAGACGTTCTCACTCACGTCCCACTGACCAGTCAGAGAGAAGTAGCTTTCAGCAGGAATGTTCTGGAAGTCTACATCGCCAAAGAGTGGTGAGTTGCCTTGGAAGGCCGGGCCGTTGCCATTGAGGATATCATCTGGCTCCTGCTCAACACCGCTCAAATATCTCCAGCGCAGTGACAGACGGAACTCATCGTCAAATGACACTGTAGTCCGTTGGCTGAATGTGAACTCAGGTTGAATTGAGCCGCAGTTCACGCTGAAGAAGCCGACACAATCGCGATTGATTGAGTCTGGGTTAGCAGGGTTCGTGTTGAAGATATTCTCGTTGGTCCACGTACCGTCAAACGAGAGTGACAGACCGATTGTATCGGTGAGGTCAGTCGCATAATTTGCGCTAACGTCGATACCATCTGTCTGGATCAGGCCCAGGTTCGAAAGTTGTAGGATCAATCCAGGCACTTCGTTTGGAGCACCTGCGAGAGCACCTGTAGTTGCACTACGCTGGATCAGGTCAGTACAGTTTGGATCGGTTGCGCTAGCAGCGGTGATGTTGTTGAAACAACCACCAATGATATCGCCCACTGCAGGAGTGGTGATCGCGTCTGTCACTTCAATGTTGAAGTAGTCGACTGAGAACGAAAATCCAGGAAGGAAGTCCGGCTGAGCAATGAAGCCAACAGTCCAAGTCTTCGCTGTTTCTGTTCCGAGATCCAAATTACCACCAGTCGTCACGTTAATCTGACCGGCGGGTGGAGGCAGAATGCCGCCGATGCTGGTAGCAGGAGCGCCCTGCGCAACACAGACTGCAGTCAGCGCAGCGTTTCCTACTGGAAGAGCGCCCTGACAAGGGTCAGTTTGAAGGTTGCTCAGACCGGTTGTTACCGGTGTGAACAGCTCACCAATGTTCGGTGCACGTGATGACCGCTGATAGTTACCGCGGAATTTGAGACCAATGATTGGTTCCCAGGCACCACCAGCTTTCCATGTGAACTCTGTACCAGCCGTTGAGTAGTCGGAATAACGAGCACCCAACTCAACTGTCAGACTCTCTGCGAAAGGCACACCCTCAAAGACAGGGATGAACAGTTCACCAAAGACGTCAGCTACGTCGTAGCTACCGTTAATGTCTGGAGCGGCACCGCCGCCACCAACAACCGCGCCTGGGGTCTGTGAAGCTTCATCAGACTGACGGGTTGCTGTGAACTCGCGATACTCACCACCAACAGCGAAGCTGACTGGTGAAGCCAGGATACCAGTATCCAGATCACCAGAAATCGTACCGTTCACAGTCGCGATTGACGTGCCAGTGATAACTTGCTGCGTCAGTTGGAATGTGTACGCCACTTGCTCCGGCGTCAGCGTTCCAGCTGGACCAAACAAGTTGATTGGGACACAGCCAGCTTCGGCTGTTGCGCCAGCTGTCGCAGAAGCTGCGCAAGCCGCACCGCCAGCGCCATCAGGAACAGCGATCAGGGCATTTTGCAGACGCGCGAAGCGGGCAAAGCCGCTTTGGCGCTGGATCCGCTCTGATTCGCCATATGTGCCAGACACATCCCATTCGATGTTATCAGTGATACCACCGCGCGCACCGACAACAAAGTTGAACAGCGTGGAGGTGAACTCTGAGTTACGTGTACCAGCTTCGATTGAACGACGACGAACCTGGCTGGCAAATTCGACATAGTCTGGGTTAGCCGAACCGTCTGCAAGTGTAGCACCAAATTGAGTGTTACGTGCCGCGTCGAAGTCAGCACCTACAAGGCCAAGGCCCGCACCGATACGTTCTGCGATTGCATCAGGGATCAGTGGGTTGTTCAGGTTGAGCGTGTAGGTGTTGAAGAATGAACCACCAGGCGCGATCTGTGTTTTAACAGTTTGCTTCGAGAAAGCAGCCTGTGAGTACACTTCAACTGCGTCAGATACTTCGTACCGCGCTGATCCGAACAAGTTGAAGCGTTCGAAGGGCAGCTGGTAGTAGTTGAACGGGTTAAAGTTAAACGGCGTTGGGTTGAATTCACCGTTATCAAGGAAGTTGGTTGGATCATTTGAAATGATGTCCGTTCCGCCGTCATTGATCTGGGCTGCAACGCCACTGGTGAACCCAAGACCGTTGAAAGTCGAACGAACTAGGTTGCCGTCAGCGTCAACTGTACCGTCGCGGAAGAGTGTTCCGGAGAGAACGGGACAGGTGGCCTCATCTGGGAAGAGAGTTTGATCACAGATTGAGGCCGGATCAATCAGCGAGTTGAAAACGATGTTCGCTGGAACAGCGTTAGATGAACCGCCTGGGTTACCAGAGAACGAGCTCACGTTGTTTTCGCCAGTGAAGCGAGCACCCTGAAGTACATCGCCCTGATCTTGGTAGCCGAGGCTCAGGACAGCGTTACCGCGACCATCATCAAAGTTTGAACCAAGGGTCAATTCAGCGCGATAGCCCTCAGCATCGCCTTCTTCAGCAATGGTCGAGGTGAAGTTCGCTTCCAAACCTGCGAAATCACGCTTGGTAACGAAGTTAACAACGCCAGAAACCGCGTCAGCACCATAGGTAGTTGTAGCACCACCAGTCAAAATGTCGGTGCGCTCAATCACAGCAAGTGGGATCGAGTTAAGGTCGACACGACCTGTCGTATCGGCAGGAACAAAGCGGCGACCGTCGAGCAATACGAGGTTACGCTGGGAGCCGATACCGCGAAGGTTAACAAACGAAGAACCACCATTCCCGTTGTTCACGGCTGAACCGATGCTTGGAACCGCAGAAGGGAGCTCACGAAGGAATTGTTCGGCCACATTCGTCTGGCGAAGTTCCAGCTCTTCCGATGTGACCACACCAACTGGGCTCGAAAGGTCCAGATTTGGGTTGGTGATGCGCGAACCAGTAACAACGATCGCGTCTTCTGGGTTCACCGCTTCCGCGTCAGGCGCTTCTGCCGATGCTTCAGCTTGTGCGAAAGCAGGTGTCGAAGCAAGGCAAATGCCGATCGCTACCGAAGCCGTACTGAGCTTTAAATTTGTTAACTTTTTCATATGGATATAACCCCATTCGTTGCAATTTAGACTAGCTAAAATTGCTCCCTCAAATTATGGTCAAGGCATGCAAAAAACGCATTAACCTTCAGTAACCAAGATTAAGGTTGAAACCTGAAATTGTACGATAAATGACCAATCACAAATCATACAACATAGGCCGACCCAATCCCTATTAGCGTCATTGGCTCAGGCGGCGGCCCATGTGAAGGCGCGGTATGATCTTGTGAGAAATTACCAAATGCTGTGTAGCGCTCTTGCAACAGTCGGTTCTTATCGCCGTAAGCGTTGTCCAGTGAGGAGACTGACCCCGTCACTGCACACGCAATCCGTCTGATAAAATGGTGGTTTGCGGTAGGGTGCTATTCGTCACGGTTAAGTTTATCCGATTTTCTTGACGTTTACGGAAGCGGCAACTAGGCCTCTGTCAAAAGCAAATTTCACGAAGGAACGCCCTATGACCACAGCCTATATTGTCGATGCCGTAAGAACTGCTGGTGGGCGGCGCGGCGGCCGTCTTGCGGGTATCCACCCAGTTGATCTGGCGGCGCAGTCTTTGGACGCGGTGGTCGAGCGCAGCGGGATCGACCCCAAGGCGATTGATGATGTGGTGATGGGCTGCGTCATGCAGGGCGGTGAGCAGGCGATGCAAGTTGGCCGTAATGCCGTGCTTGCGACCAAGCATTTGGGTGAGGGCACACCGGCTGTTACAATTGACCGGCAGTGCGGCTCATCCCAGCAAGCGATCCAGTTCGCTGCACAAGCAGTCATGAGCGGAACTCAGGATGCGGTGATCGCGGCAGGTGTTGAGAGCATGACCCGCGTACCGATGGGCTCAACCGCGATGTTTCACATGAAAGAGGGCTTGGGCAATTACAAATCGCCGGCCCTTGAAGAAAAGTATCCCGGCATTCAGTGGTCGCAATTTGTTGGCGCTGAAATGATCGCGAAGAAGCACGGTTTTTCTAAGGACGAGCTCGATGAGTTCGCACTGGGCAGCCATGAAAAAGCGATTGCCGCGACTAATGGCGGCGCCTTTGCGAATGAGATTGTTCCGATAGCGATTGAAACGCCCGAGGGTGATGACACACATACTGTGGATGAGGGCATCCGCTTTGACGCGACGCTTGAGGGGATTGCGGGCGTTAAACTGCTTAGCCCGGACGGCGTGGTTACCGCGGCGACCTCGAGTCAGATCTGCGATGGTTCCAGCGCGGTCTTGGTGGTGAATGAAGAAACGCTTAAGACCCATGGCCTGACCCCAGTGGCGCGCATTCACAACCTCACTGTGACGGCGGGCGACCCGGTGATCATGCTCGAAGAACCACTTTTTGCGACTGACCGCGCTCTGGAGCGAGCTGGAATGAAGATCGATGACATCGACCTTTACGAAGTGAACGAAGCGTTCGCTCCGGTCCCAATGGCGTGGCTCAAGCACACGGGCGGCGACCCGGATCGTCTCAACGTTAATGGCGGAGCGATCGCTCTAGGCCATCCGCTGGGCTCTTCGGGCACCAAGTTGATGACCACGCTTGTCCATGCGCTGAAAGCGCGCGGCAAGAAATACGGTCTTCAGACCATGTGTGAGGGCGGCGGCGTTGCTAACGTAACTATCGTTGAATCGCTTTAATCTTTTCGGCCACGCTGGCCCCACTATTTCGAATTTTCAAATCTGAGAGGAAATACTCATGGAAGTATCAGCCAACACACCTGCTGTTGTAACGGGCGGCGCATCCGGCCTTGGCGCAGCAACTGCTCGGGCGCTCGCCGCGAAAGGCGCGAAAGTCGCCATCTTCGACATGAATGAAGAAAAGGGCGAGGCCATGGCCGCTGAGATCGGCGGCGTGTTCTGCAAGGTCAATGTGACCAGCGATGAAGACGTGGACGCAGGCTTTGCCAAAGCACGCGAAGCACATGGCCAAGAGCGTATCCTGGTGAACTGCGCAGGGATCGGCAATGCGATCAAAACCGCTAGCCGCGATAAGCAATCGGGCGAAATCAAGCATTTCCCTATCTCTGCGTTCGATTTTGTTATTCAGGTGAATCTAATCGGCACATTCCGCTGCATCGCAAAATCGGCTGCGGGAATGATGACGCTCGATCCGTTGGGCGAAGACGGCGCGCGCGGCGCGATGGTCAACACGGCATCGGTTGCGGCGGAAGATGGCCAAATGGGCCAAGCAGCTTACTCAGCCTCTAAGGGCGGCGTTGTCGGTATGACCCTGCCAATCGCACGCGACCTGATGCGTGAGGGCATCCGCGTGAATACAATCCTGCCGGGCATTTTTGAGACCCCGCTGATGAATGCAGCGCCGCCTCAGGTGAAGGAGGCGCTGGCCGCATCTGTCCCGTTCCCCAAGCGTCTCGGCCTGCCCGAAGAGTATGCTAAGCTCGCGATGACGATGATAGAAACCGGCTACTTCAATGGCGAAGATGTCCGCCTCGATGGCGCTATTCGGATGGCGCCGAGATAAGCGAGAAGAAAGAGGGAGGGGCGGCGAACAGGCCGCCCTTTTCATTTGCAGAGAGGAACCACCGCCATGACCGACTTCACTCAGATCAAGCTCGATATTGACGACAAGATTGCGACGATCACGCTTAATCGGCCTGAGAAGATGAACGCCTATACCCGGACTATGGGTCAGGAGATCATGGCTGCGATGGACCAGATCGATGCCGATGATGATGTGCGCGCGGTGATCTTTACAGGCTCGGGCGACCGGGCCTTTTGCGCTGGCGCTGACCTGACGCCGGAAGGCGGCGGGCATGTCTTTTCTGATCCAACTGAAGTGGAGGACTTGTCGGATCCGAAAGTGCGCGATGGCGGCGGTCTCCTCACCTTGCGCCTCTTCGAAAGCAAGAAGCCATTGATCTCCGCCTGCAATGGTGTTGCGGTGGGTGTCGGCGCGACGATGCAATTGGCGATGGACATGCGTCTTGCCGCTGACACGGCGCGCTATGGCTTTGTGTTTGCGCGGCGCGGGATCGTGCCAGAGGCTGCATCGAGCTGGTTTCTCCCCAAGATCGTAGGGATCAGCCAGGCGCTTGAATGGTGTTATTCAGGCCGCGTTTTCGATGCTGAAGAAGCCAAGGCCGGCGGTCTGATCCGGTCCATCCACGCACCGGCTGACCTGATGTCCGCTGCCCAGGGCCTCGCGCAGGAAATTGCAGACAACACCTCGGCTGTCTCTGTCGCGATGACGCGGGCGATGATGTACCGCCTATCTGCCGCCGATCATCCGATGGACGCGCACAAGATTGATAGCCGGGCCATTTACCGCCTCTCGCGCGGTAAGGATGCGAAAGAGGGAATTGCGAGCTTCCTTGAAAAGCGAGCTCCAGAGTATCCTGCAAAAGTTAGCGAGGACATGCCTGATTTTTACCCGTGGTGGGACGAGGCCGAATACGACTAGGCTCTCCTCCAAGGGGATATTGGCAATGTAGTTTCGAGTGAAACTTGAATTTGCACTGCTGCGAGCTAATGTCGCGTAATGCACGCACCAAAGCCCCAGTCAAAAATGTCGCCTAAAACGACACCATCCAGAAGTCTGGCCAATTTTCTTCCCTATCAGCTGTCGATCGCCTCAAATGCGGTTTCGGCACGGATAGCTAAGCAATATCATGCGCGTTTTGGCCTGAATGTGATGGAATGGCGGATTATGGCGGTGCTCGGTGATGCTGGCGCATTGACGCAGCGGGAACTCACGCAAATGACGTTGATGGACAAGGTGCCGGTTAACCGCGCATGCAAGGCTCTGGAAGATCGCGGCCTAGCCGCGCGCCGCCCCAATGAGAATGACGGGCGCTCGCACTTGCTCGAGCTAACCGAAGAGGGCCGCTCGGTTCATGATCGCATCATGCCATTGGCTGAAGCGATTGAGGGCGAGCTCTTCGGCGCTCTGAGTAAGCACGACCAGCAGAAATTGCGCGATCTGCTGATTTTGATCCGCAAGGCTGCTGGCGAATTTGACGATACGGCGCTGAGCTAGAGTGACGGTAAGACGTTTAGAACGTCTCGTTTCAGCACTCCCAGCAAACTAACAAAAAGCCCGAGCAGTCGCGTGACTGCCCGGGCTTTGTTTTCCCGTAGTGGGTATCTTAGGCAAGAGTATCGCCTGAGAACGCATCCGAGATCGAACAGGCCGCTGGACCAAGGATCACGATGAAGAGCACAGGCAAAATGAACAGAATGAGCGGGACTGTCATGATAGCCGGGAGACGCGCAGCTTTTTCTTCAGCGCGCATCATCCGCTCGTTCCGAAATTCAGCTGACAAAACACGCAATGCGCTTGCCAGCGGCGTACCATAACGTTCGGTTTGAACCATGGTCGTAACAACGCCCTTTACCGCTTCCAAATCCACGCGATAAGCAAGGTTGTCGAAGGCATGTTTCCGTTCGCTGAGGAACGAAAGCTCAATCGCCGTCAGGGCAAATTCGTCACCTAGTTCTGGGTAAGCCCGTCCCAACTCTTTAGCCACGCGATTAAACGCTGCATCAACGGTCAGACCGGCTTCTGCGCAGATCACCAGCAAGTCGAGTGCGTCGGGTAGGCCTTTACGGATTGCATCAGTACGCTTTGAAGCGAGGTTCTTAAGGTAAATCTCCGGCCCTTTATAGGCGAGGAAGGTGACCACGCCCAGAGCTGCAACACGCTTGAACTGCCACTCGGGATAAATCTCGACCAGGTACAAGAGTACAAAAGCAAGACCACCAAAAATCACTGGCAGGATCAATCGCAGACCGATCAGGATCGGGGCCAGCTCTTTATTGCGGTTACCCGCCCAAGCGAGCTTTTGCTGCATATCTTCGACTTGCGAATCCTGCAGCAATTTCATGCTGCCGAGCGAGTCTTTGAACTTGTCAGATGTCTCGCTCTTGCGAACGAGGCTTTGCCGCTTCTTGGCTGTTGCGGTTACAATGCCGGCCTTGAGCTGGTCGCGCCGCTCATTCAGCGCTTTGACGCGCTTGGCCATGGGGTCTTTGATAGTGACCGCAGTGTAGATCGCGAACATCACTGCTAGGGCAGCAATGGCTGCTAGCAACGATCCGACCAGAATAACGTCGAAGCCGAGGAGGGTGGGGCCCTGAGGTGTATCCAACATGACTTTAGTCTTTCCTCACTCAGATTTCGAAGCTGACCATTTTGGCCATGATGAAGACGCCAATGCCCATCCAAACGAGCCCGCCGAGACCAGTTACGATCAGGCGATCATCACTAAAGAAGCCGCCAATGTACCCCGGGTTGATCCACCAGATCATGCCGAAGACGATGAACGGTAGGGCGCCAACGATGTAAGCCGATGCCTTGGATTCAGAGCTCATCGCTTTGATCTTCAGTTTCATTTGGCTACGTTTGCGCAGCACGTCAGCAAGGTTGGACAGCGTTTCCGCCAAGTTACCGCCGGTTTCGCGCTGAATAGCGAGAGTGATGCAGAAGAAGTTGAACTCCGGGATGCCAAGGCGATCAGCGGTTTCCTGAAGCGACTCTTCCATTGTGCGTCCGATTTTGATCCGCTCAACGATGCCTTTAAACTCAACGCCTACCGGACCAGGAACTTCTGTTGCGACCACAGCAAGCGTCTCGGTGACAGGCAGGCCTGAACGCAGGCCCCGAACTAGCAGTTCAATGGCGTCAGGAAACTTGCTGTTAAATCCGTTTGTACGGCGGTTGATCATGAAGTTGACGACCAAATGAGGTAAGCCAAGGCCGATTACTCCGCCTACGCCCAATGCAAGCGCCAAGGCGCCCGACTTGAGGTAGATCGGCAAGCCTATAAGTACTACAAGCCCCAATGATGCATAAGCGTATTGGCTGACAGTCCAGCCTTTGCCAGTTCGGTCAAGCCTGATGGCTAGCGCTTCTGTCCGTGAAGTTGCACCTGCGGCCATGTTGAGCTTGGGTTTACGGGCTGCAATCGCCTTTTTGAGCTGCGATTCAACCTTTGTGTCGGTGCTTTCCGAATGGCGATAGCGCAAAGCGTCGAGCCGGCGTTTGCCAGCTTTCGCCGGAGATGGGCCTGCGACCGCGATATACCCGATCACAAGCAGAGCCATAACTCCTGCTACTATAAGCGCGAGCTGAATGATGCTCATGCGTTATCTCCGTCCCAACTCAGTGTTCTACGTCCACAGGCCGGGTGCGAGGCATTGGCCGCGCATCCCGATCTTGTGACGCTCTTAATCAGCAGCCGCAGGAGCGGTGTCTGACTTGTTCTTTTTCGCCAGCAATGACTTAATGTCGAAGGATGCCAGAAGTGACTTCTTCGAAGCCGAACCACCTTCTTCACCATCGTCGTCAGAGGCACCCATGATACGCTCTCCAAGAGCGTTCATTTGCGCTGCTACCTTGGATTGCGGGTTCGCTTCCAAGAATGGCTGACCCAATTTTGCTGCGTTTGCAGCGCCCTTGGCGTCGAAAGGAATGGTGAAGTCGATCGAACGTTCAATCGAGGCTTCAAAATCAGCTTTGCTGATTTCCTGTGCGCCGGATTGGACCTTGTTAGCAACCACAATTGGTACTGCATGCGCTGCATGGCTCTTCAGCCATGACAGAATGCGGATAGAATCGCGCGCAGCTGCCAAAGTCATTTCCGTTGCAACGACAACCACATTAACATCGCCCATCAAATGCGGGAAGTTAATCAGCATGTTGCGCGGCATATCGATCATGGTCATTTCGAACGCATGACGGAACTCTTCTTCCAATTGGAGGAAGGCTGCACCATCAGTCATCAGAGGCGAGTTGATCGGTGCCTCCGCTGAGAGAATTGCCAGATTATCATGTGCGCGGATCATTGCCCGCTCGATAAACAGACCGTCAATCCGGCTGGGATTGTCGATCGCGTCGGTCAGACCGCGACCCGGCTCCAGATCAAGCGCGAGTGCGCCTGTGCCGAAGTGAATGTCGAGATCAAGCAGAGCGGTTGGCATGTTATGCTGTGTGGCGAACATCCAGCTAAGCGAAGTCGCCAGCGTTGATGCACCAACACCGCCGCGTGTGCCCACTACTGCTGTAGAGATATGGCGCTCGATCACCTCCTGCTCGCCGCCTTTAGGGGCTGCGAAGACGGCCTGGGCTGCATTAAGCGAATCGCGCAGGGCGCTCGCTGATAATGGCTTCAGCAGATAATCATGAATGCCGCTTGCGAGTAGATCGCGGTAAAGGCGAACATCATTGACCTGGCCGATGGCGACCACGACAGTGCCGGGTTCGCAAACCTCTGCCAAAGCGTTGATGTCGTTCAGCGGGTCACCGCTCTCGGACAAATCAACCAGCAGAATGTTTGGGCTAGCACTGACTGAGAGCGATTGGACTGCATTGCGCAGGCCTCCCTTGTTGCACTTTTCCGGTGCCCAGCCCAGTTCAATTACGACAGGGCGCAGGACGTCGAGCGCATTCTCATCGCAGATAAATGCTGCGAATGGATCACGATTTCCGGGCATGCCGGCTTTCCATGGAGCGTTCATGACTTAGTTTCCTCCCCCAGCTGTGCCGCCGCCGCCGAGGCCACCTGAGCCGGTTGGCGCCTGATTGCGGAAAGCTTCGATAGCCTTAGTTGACGTTGTAACAGTGGTTTCGTCGCTGCCATCTTGGCCCTCAATGAGGTCCTCTGGATTCGCGATCATCGCCGCCAGATTTGCATTGGTCGAACAACCGTAGTTCGAATGTGTCTTGTTCGAGAAGTTCAGATCAGAATTTTCTGACCAGTCTGGACAACCTGGAACAGATGCCGTCGAGCGAATGATTATAACGCGGGCTTGGCCAGGTTGAATAAACTGCTCGGTCACTGGTGAACCGTCCGCGACAAGCACACCGTAACGGCTAGCCAGTCCTGCGACGACGTCACGAGTTGCAGGGTTCTTTGCGGGATCATCGAGAGAAACCCGGTCGCCATAACCAAGTTCCATAGTCTCGAACCAGCCATCAAGGCGCTGCTGCTCATTGACTGACATTCCGCCAGCATTTGTTGCAAGATCCAGTGTCATGGTGCTGCGTTCAACGACCGGCTGATTAACGCTGTAAAGCGTGCGGTTCAGGGTGGAGCCGCTACCGCCGCATGCTGTGAGGGTTAAGCCAAGCGAAACAACAAGCGCGCTTGCCACATTTCGTTTCATAGATTTGCGCATTATACGTGTCCTTCTCACTTGAAGCTAAAGCCAGGAGCGGCTGCATTTGCAGTGCGTTCCTTGCGGCGCGGTTGGCCTGTCAGAGCAGGTGCTGCGGTGTCAGCGTCTTTGCTGGACACGCTAGGTGCCGCATCATCTGATTGCTTGGTTGTAGGCAATGGCCGTGTAGAGCCGCTAACTCCGTCGGTATCGCGGTTCAACAGAACCCGCTTTGCGTCATTTGGCGCGTGGAAGCCGTCTGTTGGTAGAACGATGTCACGATCGCTTACTGGCTTGACCAGATAAGGTGTTACAACGATCACCAGCTCAGTTTCACCGCGACGGAATTCCGTCGAACGGAAGAGGTTTCCAAGGATTGGAATATCTCCAGCGCCTGGTGTTTTATCGATCGTGCTCTGCGCGTTGTTGCTCATCAGACCAGCGATCATGAAGCTCTGGCCGGAGCCAAGCTCAATCGTTGTCTCAGCACGGCGGATGGTCAACGCCGGGATTTGGAAGCCGTTTAGCGTGACCGCGCCTTGCGATGACAACTCGGACACTTCTGGACGAACGCGTAGTGAAATGCGGCCGTTTGAAAGGACTGTTGGTGTGTAAGCAAGGCTCACACCGAAGTCGCGATATTCAACTGTGGTTGAACCGAGGCCTTGGCTGAGCGGAATTGGAAATTCGCCGCCAGCAAGAAATTCAGCGGTTTCACCCGAGAGCGCAGTAAGGTTTGGCTGCGACAATGTCGTGACCAGTCCTTGACGCTCGGCGAGGTCTAATGCGCTGCCTATGTCTAGACCGAGTAGGCTGCCAAAAGCACCAAGAGTTGAACCTTGGTTTGTCGACGTAACCAGGTTCGAGCCATCGCTCACGTCTTCCACACCAGCAAAGAGAGCTGTGGTGTCGGTTGGAAAACCAACGTTGAACTGCGGTGTGAAGCTGCGGCCTGTGGTGATGCCAAAGCGGAAGCCGCTTGTCGGATCAGCAGTGATCAGGTTGGCCCCCAACTGCCGGACCAGCGAGCGGCTAACCTCAGCAAAGCGAACCCGCAGGTTCACTTGGAGAGGTGTTGCCATGCGCAAGCGACTGATGACGTTTGTTTCGCCGCCAACAAATGCTTCAACCAAATTCTGCGCTTCTGCAGCATCCTCTGGGTTGGCAACGGTGCCAGTCAAAAGGACCGTGTTGTCACCCATAGTGGCAACGCCGATCTTCGCAGCAGGCATTGCAAGAGCAAGCATCTGATCGATGCTGCCGATGTTCGAACCCACACGGATGGTGGTTGACCAAATGATGTCACCGCGAGCGTTACTCGCATACAAAGTGGTCTCACCGCCCGATTTGCCGAGCACGAAAAGCTGGCTTTGCGATTTGATCTGCACATCAGCGATTTGATCATTGGCGACGAAAACGTCGGCCATGGATCCTGGTACATTCACCAGTTCGCCGCGACCGATCGAGAGGACGATTTCACCCGCTGGCTTTACGACTGCCTGCGCGTTGGCGGTGGTCGCCGGCACAGCGGCCAGTGGCGTAAGCGCCAGGCTGGCGAGCAGCGTTTGTTTGAATAGACGACGTTTCATTGATCTTGCCCCTTTTGGCTGATCCAAAATCTGTTAAATTAGCGGAGTGTTGAGAGGGCGGCTGGCACCGTCTCACCGGCTTGCTGCACGCCATTCGCGGTTGCTGACAAAGCCTCTTGCGCTCCGCCCTTACCGATTGTGACAGTCGACACGCGGTCACCGCGGGTTACACGCACCTGCGGGCCCGGATCGGGAACAGGCTTCTTGAGCGAGCTCGGACGGAAGCGTGACACTTGACCGCCGGTCACATACGTAGTGCGACCGTCTTTTGGACGAGCAACAGCCTGACGCAGGATCCGCTCTTCTTCAGCCGGTGTCGCACCCTCTGGGATGGTGATCGAACCGTTCGCAATAGCATTTTCCAGCTCGCTTTGGTTGTCAGCGAGTGAGCGAAGCGAGAGGCTAAGCGTGCCCAGCGTTTGGGCCACGGAGACTTTCTCGGCCAGCTGCGGTGTCACTTCCATTGTTACCATGCTGAACTTGCGAACAATCGTATCGCCGTTCTCATTAGTCGCTTGCGTGGTTGATTGGTCAGTTGCCAAAACGCGAAGGTTACGAAGAATGGTTTCTGACGTTTGCACATCTTGCTCTTCACCTGGCACGGTTTGCGTGAGAACCATGTCAACACGGTCCCCCGGGAAAACGAAGCCAGCAACACCAGCGCGGGCATCAACCGGAATGGTGATGGCGCGCATGCCGGGTGTCAGAGCCGCTGCGAGGAAGCCGCGGTCGCCAGGGCTAACAAGCGAGCCTTGCGTGACCGGCTCACCAGCCGTGATGGAATGGCGTACCACAGTACCAAGAAGCGAATTGATGTCAGATTCGCCATCAATGAAGTACGCGTCCTGCACCAGTTCCTCTGGCCACTGCTGATAGCTCAGAGCATCTGCGGTAATGATTGTACCTGTTGGCAATGCACGCTGAGCGACCAGCACCTTCGGGCCTTCTGGCTCGGGTGCAGCAGCTTCTGCTTGCGGTGCAGCAGCGCCAGCAAACATGCTCCGTGCAACAAGCGCAGTACCGATCGCAATGACCAGTGCGCCCACCAAAAGAATCAGCTTTTTCCTATCCATGGCTATTCAAGCCCCCTCGTTGAGCCTGCGAAAGAAAGGTGCAGGCTTCTATGGTTTCCCGGCATAAGACCGGATTGGTTAAGATCGGGTTTTCATCACAGTGTAATTGTGCTTCCGGCCCAGCTCGGACCGTCAGCGGTGATCACCCAAATTGCGGCAAATGCTATGGCCACACCATAAGGAATGGCGATTCGATCTTTGCGTCGGCGCATGATGTGCCAAGCGCCAAACAGAATGGTGAGAACACCGCCAGCGATCGCCATGATGACGACCAGCTTCAAGAATGCAGCGGGCGGGACCCACAATGCGAGCGCTGTCAGCAACTTTACATCGCCGCCGCCCATTGCCTTTAAAGCAAACAAACCCGCGAGGATGACAAATGCTGCGACAGCTACGCCCAATTGCATGGCGACGCCCGGCCACAATGAAAGGCCGCTCGCCCACCAAAATAGTGGTGCAGAGATGGCGATAGTTGCATTAAGCCAATTGGCGATCTTGCGTTCACGCAGATCGGTGAACGCGGCCACAATCAGCAGAATTGCTAATCCGCCCAGCAATACGTAGGAAAAGTTTTCGTATAACATCACAATCCTCGGGAATTCCCTTTGGATGCGTTGCTACAGAATATGACTTACCAAACAGTAACCAAGTTTTTTGAGGGTGCATGGAACGACCTAGCGGACAGACCAGCGAACGGGCTGATGCAATGGGCGACCCAATCGATCGCCGTGTCATTCCTGCGCATGCACGCGAGACCTTTTGGTCTACGCCCGATGGTTCCCAAATTCGTCGAATAGACTGGCCGGGTGCCGCTGCTAGTGATCCTGGCAGTGCCCGTGGTTCTATCCTGTTCTTTCCTGGACGCGGTGATAATTACGAGAAATACCTTGAGACGCTGGAGGAGTTGCACAGGGCTGGCTGGCGGGTGACCGCATCTGACTGGCGTGGGCAGGCCGGCTCGGGCCGTCTTGGTAATGACCCTGTTACGGGACATATTGAAGACTTTTCGGTGTGGCTCGATGACCTGGCGCATTTCTGGACCTCTTGGAAGGCCAGCACGCCGGGGCCGCACATTCTTGTAGGCCACTCCATGGGCGGGCATTTGCTCACGCGAGCAGTGGTTGAACGCCGCGTCGATCCCGACGGTCTTGTTCTGTCTGCACCGATGCTGCGGATGGCAGGGCCTCCGCTTCCCATGGCCGTTCAACATGTGGCCGCGCGGCTCATGTGCCGAATTGGCAACCCGATGCGTCCCGCATGGAAATGGAGCGAGAAGCCGGGCGAGGTGCCTGCCTCTCGTCAGGCTTTGCTGACCCATGATGATGAGCGGTATGCTGATGAGCTTTGGTGGCGCGATGAGCGACCAGAGTTGGTCATGGGGCCGGGTAGCTGGCGCTGGGTGGAACGGGCTTATGCCTCGACGCGCTCGCTAGAGACGCCTGGCGGGATGGAGCGGGCTGGAACTCCGGTTTTGATTTTGTCGACGCGCGATGATCGGTTGGTTTCCCATCAGGCGGCTGTGCGCGCTGCAAAGCGTTTCCCCAAGGCTGAATTGGTTGAGTTTGGCGAGGACGCGCATCACGAGATATTGCGCGAAACCGATGCGGTACGTGACCGAGCAATGGATGCGATCTTTGCGTTTCTTGGCCGCATCTCCTCGGCAGGTTAACCGCAATGATAATTTATGATTTTGCTATTGTTGGCGCAGGGATTGCCGGGGCGAGTCTCTCGGCGGAGCTGGCAGATCATGCAAGCGTGCTTGTCCTCGAAGGCGAGGATCAGCCCGGATATCATGCGACGGGCCGGTCAGCGGCCTTTTGGGAAGAATGCTATGGCGGGCCTGAAATCGTCCCGCTGACGCTTGCATCGGGGCCTTACCTTAGAGAGCACGGCTTTCTCACTAATCGCGGCGCTCTTTATATAGGGCGCGAGGAAGACCGGGCTCAATTGGACGAGTTTGAGCGGCGTTTCTCCGGCACGGGCGCGAGCTTTGAACGGCTTGACCAAGCGGGGCTAGAGGCCCGGCTGCCCGGCCTGCAGCCTGCATGGCGTGATGCCATTTGGGAACCTGCCTGCGCAGATATCAACGTGAGCGCGCTGCATGCGCATTATTTGAAGCTGGGGAAAGCGCGCGGGGTGGATCTAGAGGTGCGCGCGCGGCTGGTGTCGGCCACGCGCAGCGACGAGCAGTGGGATTTACGCACTGCGGATGGCGAGTATTTCAAGGCGAAGACGCTGGTCAACGCCGCAGGCGCGTGGGCAGACGGTATAGCAGAGATGGCTGGTGCGCGGCCTATTGGCATCACCCCTCTACGCCGAACCGTCGTTCAGATCCGCACTAACCCAGCACCGCCTGACACGCTGCCTCTGGTGCTCGACATCAATGGGGACTTTTATTTCAAGCCTGAAGCGGGGCGATTATGGCTCAGCCCGCATGATGAAACGCCAAGTGATCCGTGTGATGCAGCGCCTGAAGAGCTGGATGTGGCGCTCGCGCTCGACCGGTTTACCAATGTTTGCAATTGGTACATCGAGGCGGTTGAGCATCGTTGGGCGGGTCTGCGCAGTTTTGCGTCAGATCGTCTTCCGGTCTACGGTTATGACCCGCAATGCCCCGGTTTTGCGTGGTTTGCGGGGCAGGGCGGCTACGGAATTCAGACTTCACCAGCCGCCGCGCGGTTGGCTGCGCAGCTGCTCTTAGGCCGGGAACGCGATGAAATGACCCGCTCAATCGATGCGGTGCGTTACAGCCCCCAAAGGTTTGTCTAGAAAAAGCTATTTGGTTCGTTAGGGTGCTTAGTGCAGGTGCTGCTCGGCATCCGTTCCAGTTCACACAATAAGATTGGGAGAATTTCACAATGCACAAGTTCGAAATCTACAAAGACAAAGCCGGCGAATTCCGCGTGCGCTTCAGCTACAACAGCGAAGTCATGTTCTCGACACAAGGCTATTCAAGCAAGTCGAGCGCGCAAAACGCGATTGACTCGATCAAGAAAAATGGCCCTGGCGCACCTGTCGAAGACAACAGCTAAGCCAGATTGAGGTGGATGGGCGCCGGCTAATTCTCGGCGTCCGTCGCCTCGCTCGTTACCTCTTGGATTGCAGCCTGCATCGCTGCATCACTCGCGAGCTTGTCCACGCGCTCGTTTTCCGGATGGCCTGAATGGCCCTTGACCCAATTCCAATTGACCTGATGCTTCGCGCTCACCTCGATCAGCTCATGCCATAAATCGGCATTGCGCACGGGCTTCTTGCTGGCATTGACCCAGCCGCGTTTCTTCCACCCATGGACCCATTTGGTGATCCCATCGATCACATATTTACTATCGGTGTAGAGATCGACCTCGCAGGGTTCGATCAGCGCGCCAAGCCCACGAATAGTTGCGGTCATTTCCATCCGATTATTCGTCGTATCTGGTTCACTGCCTGACAACTCTTTTTCATGCTTGCCAAGGCGCAGAAGCGCGCCCCAGCCGCCCGGCCCGGGGTTGCCCTTGCAGGCACCATCAGTGAATAGCTCAACGCGTTTCATTACTGCTCTCTAGCGGTGATTTTAGCGGTGCGCGAAGATCTTAGCGCCATTTTCGGCGTATAGTTTCAGGCGTCGGACAAAATCCATGGGATCCTTGCGCGTGACTTGCACTTCTTCAGGTGTGTCGAGCCAATCTTCAGCGCGGCTAGCGATGAAACGCATGCATGCCCCGCGCGCTAGCCATGGCATCGCTTCCTGTTCCGCAGGGTTCAGGGGGCGAACTTCTTCGTAGCCTTCAAGCAGGGCCCACCCAATATCCTCGCGGAAAGCGTGGCCACCACGCTCGAATGACCACGCTGCGTGGGTAACGGCGAGATCGTAGGCAAAGAAGTCCGTCGCGGCGAAATAGAAGTCGATCAGCCCGCTCACTTCATCGCCCAGCATCAGCACATTGTCGGGAAACAAATCGCAATGGACGACACCGCCCGGAAGGCTATCTGGCCAAGTTGTCGCCAATGTGCTCAATTCCTCAAATGCAATATCGGGAAGAGATGGATCGATCGTTGCGAGGGCATCGTCTCCGCAAGATTTGAGTGCCTTGGCCCAGCCGAGCAAGCTCAGTGCATTTTGGCGCGAATGGGGGAAATCGGCGACCGCCAAATGATTACGCGCCAACGCTCGGCCTACAGAGCGGGCTTGCGCGGTGGTTGGATGATCCACTGACACGCCCGGCAAATATTCGATGAGAGCAACGGCTTTGCCATCAATCTCGCGGAATGCAGCGCCAGTGCGGTCATGAATCGTTGCGGGGACTGGGCAGCCTTTGCTGGCCAGATGATCGAGTAACCCAAGAAAGAAGGGTAAATCGGATTTCTCAATGCGCCGCTCATACATGGTCAGGATAAAGCGTGCGCCGCTCCCGTCTTTACCGGTTGTGCCGATCAGCCAGTTCGAGTTGGAAATGCCTTCAGCGATGCCCTTCGCCGATGTCAGCGTGCCAACATCATATTCAGCAATGAGTTCAGCGAGCTGCTCGGAAGATAAATGTGTGTAGACGGCCACTGGTCAAGCGCTTCGAAAAAGAGGCTTATTCGGTCAGCTGACGCGGCAGCTTGAAGACCATCTTTTCTTCAGCAGCAGTTACTGTCTCCTCCGAGACATTGCGCCACTCCGCGAGCTTGGCCACGACTTCGCGCACCAGCATTTCGGGCGCTGATGCCCCTGCGGTCAGGCCCAGCGTGCCCACGCCGTCCAGCCAGGCCGGATCGATGTCGGCGGCCCGCTGAATGAGTTTTGCAGGGGTGCCCAGCCGCTCTGACACCTCGACAAGGCGCAGCGAATTAGAAGAATTGGGCGCGCCAACCACCAGCACCAGATCGCTTGCCGGAGCGATGATTTTGACTGCCGATTGCCGGTTTGACGTGGCGTAGCAAATATCCTCAGCCTTTGGCCCGACGATTTGCGGGAAACGCTCCGTCAGAGCCGTGATCACCTCTTCGGTATCATCCACTGATAGAGTGGTTTGAGTAAGGTATGACAAATTGTCAGTCTGAGGCAGCTCGAGAGTGGCCACATCCTCAACCGTTTCAACCAGCGTGATTTGCCCCTCGGGAACCTGACCCATTGTGCCAATCACTTCAGGATGGCCCGCATGGCCAATGAAAAGGATATGCTGACCCTTTTCAATCTGACGTTCCGCTTGGCGGTGCACTTTGCTCACCAGCGGGCACGTGGCGTCGACATAGAGCATGTTGCGCCGCTCAGCCTCGGCAGGCACTGATTTGGGCACGCCATGCGCACTGAAAACGACGGGTGCCTCATCAGGCACATCGTCCAACTCCTTCACGAAAATCGCACCCTGCGCCTTCAAACTGTCGACGACATAGCGGTTATGAACAATTTCATGACGCACATATACTGGCGCGCCATAGCGCTCGATTGCGCGCTCTACGATCTCAATCGCTCGGTCCACGCCTGCGCAAAAACCGCGCGGTGCGGCAATCATCAAGGTGAGACAAGGCTTGCCGCTACCTGACGGTTCAGGCCCTGATGGTTCAGGTGGCGTATTCAATGGCGCATTCATATGGTGACCTCTAGCGCTTTGTGCGCGAGCAGGCTAGAGCTGGCTCGCTTACACAATACTGTACAGTCGAGGAAAATCTGAGCGAATGCCTGTCAAATCTATCCGCCCTGCACAAACTCTGACCGCGCTAGCGATTGGCGCTGCATTGGCTGGTTGCGCCAGCGAAGGCGACTTGGTCCTCAATCAAGGCGTCGGCGTGACCGCAGTTCGCACAGTATGCCCGGCCGTTGGCGTGCCAGATTACACTGGGGACATGACGACATTCCGCTCGAGCGGCTCGCAATTGGCGAGCGACCTTGATGTGACGGCGGCAATCACGAACGTCCGTTCGACCTGCAATGAAAGCGGTGAGCGGGTTTATTCAGAGGCAAGCTTCGATGTATTGGCGCGGCGCACAGACACACGCGGTGCACGCAGCGTTGAGCTCCCCTATTTTTCGACTGTCTTGCGCGGAGGTAGTGCGGTTGTGACGAAGCGCGTTGGCACAGTGACTGTCAATTTCGCTGACGGCGAGGAGCGTGCACAAGCCAGCGCAACTGCTGGCGCGTTTGTAAACCGGGCTGATGCGACCTTGCCCGATGATATCCGACGACAAATCACAAAAAGGCGCAAGGCCGGTGACCCGGATGCAGCGCTCGATCCGCTGGCAGACCCAGCGGTGAGGGCAGCTGTGCAACGCGCGACTTTTGAGCTGCTCATTGGCTTTCAGCTGACTGAGCAGCAGCTCGCTTACAACGCAACCCGCTAAACCAGCCTCTCTTCAGAACCCAATTTAGGCAAAGTGTGCTCTTGAAATTCGGGCGCACCCCCGCGATGGCGGGCCTTAGGGCTATTGGCTCACAATGACTGTGGATGATCGATATGCAAACGCTCCATGCCGGATTTGCGGCGAAACTTGATAGAGTGCTTGATGCTTTGGTGAGCGACGGCACGCTCCCGGGTGATACGAACCGGGCCAATGTCGCGGTAGAGCCGCCGCGCGATGCGGCGCATGGTGATCTTGCGATCAATGCGGCGATGGTTCTTGCCAAGCAGGCGAAGAGCAATCCGCGCGCGCTGGCCGAGAAAATCGTTGCGCACCTTGAGAATGATGATGACGTCGCTTCGGCGGAAATCGCAGGGCCAGGCTTCATCAATCTGCGCCTCACCGAGGATGTTTGGCGGCGCGAACTGCTCGCGATTGCCGAGCAAGGCGAGCACTACGGCCGCTCCTCCATGGGCGAGGGCAAGCGGGTTAACGTCGAATATGTCTCGGCAAACCCGACCGGCCCGATGCATATGGGCCATTGCCGCGGCGCGGTGGTGGGCGACGCTCTCGCGGGCCTGCTCGAATTTTCCGGACACAGCGTGATCCGCGAATATTACGTCAATGATGCGGGCGGTCAGGTCGATGTGCTCGCGCGCTCGGTGCATATGCGGTATCGCGAGGCGCTTGGCGAAGATATTGGCGCGATCCCAGAGGGGCTCTATCCCGGCGATTATCTGAAGCCAATTGGCGCATCGCTTGCTGAGCAATTTGGCGACCAATACACCCGCGCTGATGAAAGCGAATGGCTCGCCGAATTCCGCACAGCATCGGTTGCGGCGATGATGGAGCTGATTAAGGCAGACCTCGCTTTGCTGGGCATTCATCACGATCTGTTCTCGTCCGAGGCTGAGCTGCAAGCGGCGGGCAAGCCAGCCGAGGCCGAAGCTTGGCTGCGCGAGAAGGGCCTCGTCTATGATGGCGTCCTCGAAGCGCCAAAGGGCAAGGCCCCGCCAGAAGATTGGGAGCCGGTGGAGCTGCCGCTGTTCCGCTCCACCCAGTTTGGTGATGATCAGGACCGACCAATCAAGAAGTCGGACGGGAAATGGACCTATTTTGGCGCGGACCTCGCTTATCATTTCCAGAAGGCGGAAACCACCGATGCGATGATCGACATCTGGGGCGCGGATCACGCGGGTACGGTCAAGCGGATCAAGGCTGCGGTTGCTGCACTCACGCAAGGGGCGGGGCGCGATGTGCCGTTTGACGTGAAACTGGTGCAAATGGTCCAGCTGATGCGCAACGGCGAGCCTGCGAAGATGTCCAAACGCTCAGGCAATTTCATCACCATCGCTGACATGGTGGAGGAAGTGGGCAAGGATGTGGTGCGCTTCACCATGCTCACCCGCAAGCCCGAGGCGCAGATGGAGTTCGACTTCGCCAAGGTGGTCGAGGCCTCACGCGAGAACCCGGTGTTCTATCTGCAATATGCCCATGCGCGGATCCAATCGACCATGCGCAAAGCGGCGGCAGAAGGTCTCGCGCCATCGGCGGATCATATTGCCGAGCTGGCGGACGAGGATCTTGCTTTGGTGCGTGAGGCGGCGCAATTCCCGCGTTTGATCGAGGCTGCGGCGCAGGCACGCGAGCCGCACCGGGTCGCGTTTTATCTTGGCGATCTTGCCGCAGCCTTCCATTCTTACTGGAACGCGGGCAATGATGACCCCTCAAAGCGGATCATTCAGTCCGAAAATGAGACAGTTTCCGGCGCACGCCTGTTCCTGGCCCAGCAAATCGGGCAAATCATCCGCAATGGCCTTGGCGTGCTGGGCGTCGAAGCCGTCGAAGAAATGTAAAGCCAGCAGTCAAAAGGGAGTGCCGCAAATGAGCGGTTGGGGCAGTAATCAGGATGACACGTTCGATCCATCGGATGCGGATGACAGCGTCGAGCTGGGCTTTGACGATGGGGAGGAGAACCTTCCCTGGCTGGAATCCGATGATGAGGAAGAGGTTGCGGCCTTTGACCCATCGCGCTTGTTGGGGATTGGCCTTCTGATGCTGGCGGCGCTTGTGGTGATTGTTGGCGCTATCTGGTGGGTCAGCAATCGCGGCACTGGCGGCGGGCCAGAGGCGGATGGTTCTCTGATCGCGGCCCCCGAGGAGCCTTTCAAGACGCGCCCTGAAGACGAGGGCGGCAAAACCTTTGAGGGAACCGGCGATACCAGCTTCGCTGTGGGCGAAGGCCAGGCAAGAGAAGGGCGTCTTGCCGAAGAGGGCGTTGCTGGAGCGGCTGGGCCGGAAACAGGCGATAGCGCAGAGGATAACACGGCCACGCAAGAACCCGCCGCAACGCCGACTGCTCCCGTGGCCACGCCAAGCGCTGCCCCGACCCGTACAGCGAGCCGGCGCGAAACTGCGCCGCCGAGGGGTACGGCGGTTCAAGTCGGCGCATTCCCGACCCGCGAGGCTGCCCAGTCAGGGTGGAATGCTCTGATCCGTCAAACGGCGGTGCTGTCCGGTGTCGAATATCGCATCGTTCGAGGGCAAGCAGATATTGGCACGGTGTACCGTCTACAGGCGGCGGCAGGCGATAATGCCTCGGCCAATCGCTTGTGCAATGCGCTCAAGGCAGATGGTCTTCCCTGCTTGGTGAAATGAGTGGTGCGGCCTTGCTGCGATAGAACGAGTCCCGCTTGCGTTAATTTCCACATATCGCGGGGGCAATACGCTTGCGAAAGCCCTCTAAGACTGCGACGCTTCCTCGCATGACACCCGCAATTTTCGGGATTTCCGGCACTGAGCTTACTGCCGATGAACGCGCTTTCTTCAAGGCGTGCGATCCTGCGGGCTACATCCTGTTCGCCCGCAATTGCGAGAGCAAGGCTCAGCTTCGGGCGCTGACGGACGCACTACGCGAGCTGCATGGCAAGGATCAGCTGTTCATCTGCATTGATCAGGAGGGCGGGCGTGTTGCGCGCCTTCGTCCGCCGATCTGGTCACCCTTTCCAGCTAGCGAAGTATTCGACCAGCTATATCAAATTGCTCCCGCCAGCGCGATTGAAGCGGCGCGGGTTAATGCTCAGGCGCTCGCGCTGGAGCTGAGTGAGGTCGGGATTACAGTCGATTGCCATCCGCCGCTGGACGTGCGCCAGCCGGGCGCGCATGATGTGATTGGTGACCGCGCTTTGGGCAGCGAACCAATGCAAGTTGCGGCTCTGGGCCGGGCTATTCTGGACGGGCTTGAGCGGGGCGGGGTGGCCGGATGCATTAAGCACATGCCGGGCCATGGCCGGAGCATGTGCGATACGCATAAGGAAATGCCGACGGTCACCGCGAGCGCTCAGGAGCTGGCGACTGACCTTTCACCGTTCCGCGCGCTGAACACCGCGCTGATCGGCATGACCGGCCATCTGCTGTTTACCGAGTGGGACACAGAGAACCCAGCCACGCTTTCCAAGACCATTATTGAGAATGTCATTCGCGGCGAGATTGGTTTTGACGGTCTGCTGCTGACTGACGACATTGATATGGAAGCGCTTGAAGGCACCATCCCAGAGCGCTCTGCGCGTTCTATCGAGGCGGGCTGCGATCTGGTGCTCAATTGCTGGGCCAAGCTGGATGATATGGACGGGATTGTGAACGCATTGGCTGAGATATCGGACGCGGCACGCGCGCGGCTGTCCCGTGTCGAGGATGCCATGGGCGCGCCTCCAGACGCTGTCGATGTGACCGAGCTCATCGCCAAGCGTGACGCACTCCTCCAAGTCACTTCGGAGGCTGCCGCATGAATGAAGATGGCCTGATGCTTGAAGGCGGGGAAATGAACCCATCGGACCTCGCGGCGAACTCTGACGCGGAATGGGCCGGCATCGCCGCAGAGCGCGCGGAAGATGATGCGCTCTATCTGGAGCTGGATGGCTGGGAAGGCCCGCTTGACCTGCTGCTAGACCTTGCGCGGCGGCAAAAGGTTGATTTGCGCTCGATTTCGATCCTCGCGCTGGTTGATCAATATCTCGATTATATTGAGCAAGCGGAGGCGCTTCGGCTGGAGCTGGCGGCGGATTACCTCGTCATGGCCGCGTGGCTGGCATATCTGAAGTCCTCCATGCTTCTGCCCAAGGATGAGCAGGACGAACCCTCTGCGGAAGAGCTGGCGTTAAAGCTGCAACTCCGGCTCCAGCGTCTTGGGGCGATGCGCGAGGCGGCGGCGCGGCTAATGGCGCGCGATCGGATTGGCCGGGATATCTTTGCGCGAGGTGCGCCAGAAGGCCTGCGGATTGACCGGCGCACGCGGTGGCAGTGCGATCAGTTTGCGCTGATTGAAGCCTATGGCCAAGTGAAAGCGCGCACCGCGCCTGCTGTTCATATGGTCCGCGAGCGTCCGGTGATGACGCTGGACAGCGCGCTTGACCGGGTCTCCGCCATGCTCGGAGTGACGCTCGATTGGATGCTTCTCGAGGACTTTCTGCCGCCACATGCTGATGCGCAGCTGCGCCGCTCAGCTATGGCGTCGAGTTTTGTCGCGACGCTCGAGCTTGCGAGGATGGGTAAAGCGGAGCTTTCACAAGATGAGGTTTTTGGCCCTCTTAAAATTCGCAGGATGCGAGAAAGCGCGCGCGGATGAGCGAGCAGCTTGGTGACCTAATCCGCGCCGTTGAGGCAACATTGTTCGCCGCAGAAGAGCCGATGACAGCGGAAGCTTTGGCGGGCTATCTCGGCGATGCGCCCGCGGGTGAAGTGCGCGATGCTTTAAGCGAGCTGGCCGAGCATTATTCGGAACGTGGCATTCATCTGGTCGAGCGCGGCAAACGCTGGCATTTTGAGACCGCGCCAGATCTTGCGCATCTCTTGCGGCGCGAACGCGAGCAACTTCGCAAGCTCAGCCGAGCCGCAACCGAAGTGCTGGCAATTATCGCGTATCATGAGCCAGTGAGCCGGGCGGAAATCGAATCCATTCGCGGCGTGCAGACATCAGGAGGGACGCTGGACGTTTTGATGGAAGCCGGCTGGGTCAAAATCGCGGGGCGCCGCGAAGTCCCCGGGCGGCCAACGATTTATGCAACCACGCCAGAGTTTCTCGATCACTTCGGTCTCACCTCGCGCAAGGATTTACCTGGCATCTCTGAGCTTCGCGCAACTGGTTTGCTTGAGCCCGTCGACGATGCTTATGACTTATTGATGGGCGATGATGACGAGCCTGAAACTGTCGATGGCGAAGAAAGCAGCGGCGATCTTCACGAAGATGCAAGCGAAGCTTCGTAAAGGGACCGCATAGCTCTTGACTGGCGTAACGCCGTCATCGCGCCTATATAGTAGTTAAGAAGAACGGAAAGGTACCTCTCATGTCGCTCGGACCATGGCAGCTTATCATCATTGCAATCGTCATTCTGGTGCTGTTTGGCCGCGGCCGGATCTCCGAAATGATGGGCGATTTTGGCAAAGGTATCAAAAGCTTCAAGCAGGGCATGAATGAGGACGAGACGGCTGAGTCATCGACAAAGCCCGCCCCGCAGATTGAAGCAAGCGCGAAAGACGCAGCGCCTGCCGATAGTTCTGTCGAAGCGAAGTCGACTGACTCAACGAATTAAGACGAAAGGCGCCCGCGCGCATGTTTGATATCGGCGCGTTCGAGCTTCTGCTCATTGTCGCGGTGGCGGTTATGGTGATCGGGCCCAAGGAGATGCCGCGTGCGCTGCGCACGGCCGGCCAATGGATGGGCAAGGCGCGGCGTATCTCTACTCAATTTCGTACTGGCATTGATGCGATGATCCGCGAGGCGGAGTTGGAAGACGCGGAGAAGGAGTGGAAGCAGCGCAACGCCGATATTATGGCGAAATCTGCCAAACAGAGTGACGCTGGGCGCCCTGACAAGGCAGCTGATCCAGCGGATATTGCAGCAGATAAAGAGATGCAGGCGACCCAAATGCCTCCGCCAAAACCCGTTTCTCCTGGCGGCGAAGGGGATACGAAAACGCCGAGCCCCGATGCGGCGGCAGAGGCCGCGATCAAGCGCGCTGCACCAGAAAAAGCGCCCGAACATGGCGGGGAGGCTGCGCCAGGCCCACAACAATCGACTTCGGAGCCACAGCTTCCTCTGGCTGATCCGCCAGTGCCTCCGAAAAAGTCGGGCAAGGACTAGGCCCGTGAGCGTTATCCGCGACATTGATGAGACTCAGGCACCGCTGATCGACCATTTGATCGAGCTGCGCACCCGCCTTGTGCGCAGTGTCTTTGCACTGATGATCGCTTTCGGGATTTGCCTGTATTTTGCCGAGCCCATTCTTGGCTTTCTGATCCAGCCGCTGCGAGAGGCATCGGAAGGGGGAAGCCAGCTGATCTTCACCAAGCTTTACGAGGTGTTCTTCGTTGAACTGAAAGTTGCGCTGTTTGCGGGCTTTTGTCTGAGTTTCCCGATCATCGCTAACCAGCTTTGGGCGTTTGTCGCTCCGGGCCTGTATGCGCGGGAGAAGAAGGCGTTCTTGCCGTTTCTTCTTGCTACACCGCTACTTTTTACAGCGGGTGCTGCGCTCGCATATTATGTGGTGATGCCCACCGCGTTTGCGTGGTTCTTGAGCTTTGAAGGTGAGGCAGGCGGTCTCAAGATCGAAGCGCTTCCGGCAGCCAATGAATACCTCGGCTTGGTCATGCAGTTTATCCTCGCCTTCGGGATTAGTTTCCTGCTGCCCGTGCTTCTTTTGCTGCTCCACCGTGCGGGCATTGTCACTCGCACGCAGCTCGCTGGGGCGCGCCGCTATGTCATCGTTCTGGTTGTCGCGATCTCCGCGATCATCACCCCGCCTGATCCAGGGTCGCAGTTGCTCTTGGCAATTCCGCTGGTTCTGCTGTTCGAAGGGTCGCTATTGCTGATGCGTTTCAGCGAGCGAGGCCTCTCTAGTGAAGACGTTGATGATAGCGCTAGCGAAGATGGCGCATTAAGCAATGATACCGATGATACGCCGCCGGATCAGGATGGTATCTCACTGAGTTAAGTGAGTGCGGTGGCGCGGCATTTCATCGTTCGTTGGTTGATGTGCATGTCGCTAATTGCAGCCAGCAATCTGCTTGCAGCAGACGGGGGATGAATTCCTTGAGTGCAGCGAATATGTCCCACCTAGCCATATGGCAGGCCTAATCTGAGAGGCGTGCACGAAAAAGGGCGGCGCCTCGCGGCACCGCCCTCTTCTAAATCTCGTCAGCGGGATTAGGCGCTGATTGGGTTGTCGCTACCGCCGTCAGCAGCAATCACGATACCACCGATTACAGCAGCAGCAGCCAGAATAGCTACGATGGTTGAAACACCACCCAGCTCTGACTCGCCTTCTGCGCGGTCAGCGGCACGATCAGCAGCTACAGCAGGTGCAACAGCCATTGTCGAAGCTGCAGCAGCTGCAGCAAGAACACGGAACTTCATCATTAGTCTCCTTTGAGAGCGTTTTCTCGCCTCATCACGATTTCCCTTAGGGAAAGCTCTTCGGCGATGCAACATTAAAAACATTCAAAACGAATTCATCTAAGTGACGCCTTCGCGCCATCTAAATCTCTAAATTTACGCGCTTATTGGCGCATCATCTCCATCTTCGGAAAGGAATGCTACCGCAGCGGCAACCGCTGCAACACCCAAAAGGAAGATCAAATTGTTCTGGCCGCCGATGTCGCTTTCATCTGATACTGGCGCTGACTGTCTAGCCGCACTTGTATCAGATTGCTGCGCGGTCAATGGCGCCGCGATCAATCCTGCAATTCCAGCGTAAATAGCCAGCTTGCGCATCTTCTCTCAGTCCCTTCATACGCAGCATACCTGCGCAAATTTGTCACAAATTTCTATCGCTATAGTGTGGACCTGTAGCGACTATCAGGTGTCCTCTAGCGCTATGCGTGTTGACGAACAATTAACGCAACTTCCTATTCCACTTAAGTATTTTCCGCGGGTCGTATGATTAGAACGGCTCGTCGCAATTTACATCTTGGTAGCGCGTTTCCGGCTGGGCGGGCTCACTTCTTTGCGGAAAAGACTTGGCTGCCTCCAACCCAGGTCTCAAGCACCTTGGTCTGGCGCAGCTCAGACGGTGTTGCGAGCATTGGATCGCGGTCAACGAACAGGAAATCTGCCCGCTCACCCACCACCAGTTTGCCAAAACGTCCATCGGCAAAGCCCGCGAAAGCCGCATCAGCGGTGAAGGCTTTCAGTGCATCGGCGCGGGCTACACGTTCTTGAGGGAGCCACCCGCCGAAGGGTTCGCCATTCGCATCGGTACGGGTGAATGCGGTCGCGAGCCCAGCAAAAGGATCAGCCGATTCGACCGGCGCATCAGAGCCGAAGGCTAGGCGAGCGCCCACGCCCGCGATGCTTTTCCACGCATAGGCACCGCCTAGTCGATCAAGCCCCATGCGTGCTTCAGCCATGGTGCGATCTGAGGTTTGGTGAACCGGTTGCATTGATGCGATGATGCCATGCTCGCCAAATTTGGGGATGTCCGCCACGTCGACAATCTGCGCATGCTCAATCCGCCAACGCCGGTCACCGGGGTAGCTTTCGGCAATTTCGCCAATAGCGTTCAGGACTTCAGCATTTGCAGCGGTTCCGATGGCATGAACAGCGGGTTGAAACCGGCCAACGGCGGCGCGAACTAGAGTGTTGCGCAGTTGCGCAGGCGTCATCAGCGGCAGGCCGATATTGCCGGGATCGTCTGCATAAGGACGTTTGAGCCAGGCTCCGCGTGAGCCTAGAGCGCCGTCGAGATAGAGCTTTACCCCGCCGAGGCGCAATTTGTCATCATAAAGCCACGGCGTTGGGCGGCTCCCTGCGATGAGCTCCATCGCCTCCGCGCCACCAGCATAGGCCATGATCCGCAGCGTGAGGCTCCCCCGGTCGCCAGCGCGGCGATAGGTCTGCCAATCTTCAATTGTGGTCCCCATATCGGCGGCGGCTGTGATCCCTTGAGAATGCAGCACTTTCTGCGCCTCTACCAGCGCCAGATCACGTTCAGCCGGGCGCGGCGCGGGAATGGCGCTATAGACCAAGCTTTCAGCCGCATCGACGAATACGCCGGATGGCGCGCGTGATCCCTCGAGGCGTTCAATCCGGCCGCCCGGTGGGCTTGTGCTCGCCTCGGTCACACCGGCGACTTCCATCGCCTTGCTATTGGCCCAGCCTGCGTGGCCGTCAACGCGGGTCAGATAGACTGGCTTGTCAGCAACGGCACTGTCGAGCTCTGAGGCGGTGGGAAAGCGGCCAAGACCCCATTTTTCCTGATTCCAGCCTCCGCCCAGAATCCATGGCCGCGACGAGTTTTCGCGGGCGAACTCAGCAATTTTCGCGAGCGCTTCTTCAAGCGAGGTGGTGTCTGAGAGATCAAGTGTGAGCGCGCCAAAACCCACTCCCATGACATGCAAATGCGCGTCGATCAGCCCGGGAATGAGCGCGCGGCCTTCACCGTCAATCTGGAAGTCGATATCTGTCGGGCGTTCATCTTCGCGGTCTAGCACACCCTTGATACGGCCATCATCACCAATCCACAGCGCGTTGAAGCGGTCGACTTTGCCCTCTTCATCGATCCGCACACCTTCGACGTTCTCGACCAGTTGATCGGCGAGTGCCGGAGCTGGCAGAGCAAGTGCGGGCAGAGCCAGCGCGGCGAAGGTCGCGAATGCGCGAATAGTCATCATGGGTTCCCCTTTGGCAGGCGCTTGATCAGCGCGCTGGTATCTTGGCGGCCTGCGCCTGCCTCTTGTAATTCGGCGTAGAATTTATCGACCATTTCTGTGACTGGTGCGGATAGGCCAAGCCTGCGCGCTTCGTCGAGCGCATAGCCCAAATCCTTGCGCATCCAATCGATAGCAAAGCCGAAATCGAACTCGCCCTCCACCATGGTGGGCCAGCGGTTTTCCATTTGCCAGCTTTGCGCTGCGCCGCCGGAAATCGCCTGCAAGGTGCGGTCTGTGTCGAGGCCAGCCGCTTGAGTGAGGCGGATAGCCTCTGACAATCCGCCCAGCACTCCGGCAATACACATTTGATTGGCCATTTTCGCCGTCTGGCCAGCCCCCGCCGCGCCGACATGGATGATGGTTTTGCCATAAGCTTGCATAACAGGTTTTGCGCGGGACATCGCCTTTTCGCTCCCGCCACACATGATAGCCAGCGCGCCATTCTCCGCGCCCGCTTGTCCGCCGGAGACGGGTGCGTCCAGTGCGCCGATGTCGAGCATGGCCGCAGCTTCATCGACGCGCCGCGCCATGCCCGCCGAAACGGTGGTGTGATCGATCAACAGGCTGCTCGGCGTCATGGCGTCAAGCGCGCCGTTCTCGCCAAACAGCACTTCGGCCAAATCTTGGTCATTGCCCACGCAGCTGATCACTATGTCCTGGCCAGCCGCCGCCTCAGCCGGGGTGGACGCGCTTACCGCTCTCTCGTTTGCCGTGCTTTCCAGCCATGCCTCAGCCTTGCTGGCGGTGCGATTGTAAACGGTGACGCGGTGCCCCGCGCTAAGCAAATGCCGCGCCATGGGGCTACCCATTACGCCGAGCCCAAGAAATGCAATTGAAAGTGTTTCTGTCATAGAAATGGCTGGGTAGGGCAAAGCTATCGCGGCGCAAAGTCTTTAACGCCCAAAGCTGCGTAACGCATTGCGTAAATCATACGGGGTCCTTAACGCCCGTCAGATGAGCACTAACCCAACCGCCACTCAACCAAGCGACGCACAAGTTTTCGCCGTGGATCAGCTTACTCTTGATGATGTTCGCGCAGCTGCTGAGCGGATTAAGGGGCAGGTCGTTCGTACGCCGATGATGCATTCTCAGACGCTTTCTGAGATCACCGGTGCGGAAATCTGGCTGAAGTTTGAAAACCTGCAGTTTACGGCCGCCTATAAGGAGCGCGGCGCGCTAAACGCTCTGTTGCTCATGCCGGAGGAGCAGCGCGCGCGCGGCGTGATCGCAGCCTCGGCTGGCAATCACAGTCAGGGTCTTAGCTATCATGGCACGCGGCTTGGTGTGCCTGTAACGATCGTGATGCCGCGCACAACGCCGACGGTCAAAATCATGCAGACTGAAAGCGTTGGCGGCAATGTGGTCCTGCATGGCGAGACATTTGACGAGGCCAATGCACATGCGCGCGAGCTAGAGGTAGAACGCGGGCTGACATTTGTTCCACCGTTTGATCACCCGCATGTCGCTGCTGGTGCGGGAACGGTCGCGCTTGAGATGTTTGCGGACGGGCCGGACAGCATGGACTGTTTGGTGGTCCCGATTGGCGGGGGAGGGCTCATCTCGGGGATGTCCACTGTCGCCAAAGCGCAGGCTCCCGAAATTGATGTTGTCGGCGTGCAAGCGGCGCTGTTCCCCTCGATGTATAATTCCATGAAGGATGATGGCCTTCCTTGTGGCGGCGATACGCTGGCAGAGGGAATCGCGGTCAAGCAACCTGGCGCATTCACTAGCGAGATCATCCGCGACCGGGTGGATGAGATCTTGCTGGCGGAGGAAACCGACCTTGAGCATGCGGTCTCTCTGCTGCTGCAGATCGAGAAGACTGTGGTCGAGGGAGCGGGCGCAGCGGGCCTCGCAGCGATCCTTTCCAATCCTGAACGATTCAAGGGAAAGACCATCGGGCTGGTGTTGTGCGGCGGAAACATTGACACGCGCTTGCTTGCTAATGTGTTGCTGCGCGATCTTGCCCGCAGCGGGCGGCTGGCGCGGATCCGCGTGCGGCTGCAGGATCGGCCCGGCGCGCTGTACAAGGTGATGGGTGAGTTTGACACGCACAATGTCAACATAATCGAGATCTACCATCAGCGCATTTTCACGTCATTGCCGGCCAAAGGCCTGATTACCGACATTGAATGCGAAGCCCGCGACAAGCAGCAGCTCGATTCGCTGCTCGAATCACTGCGAGCAAATGGCTATCAGGCGCAGTTGGTTGAGATGGCCTAAGCAGGCCCAAAAAATGCGCCGCGTTAACCAAGCAACACCCTGAATCTACGTATTTCCACATACGCTAGTCGAAAAATTATCATCATTTGTAGTTAACAGACTTTTACCTTTTGGCTCTGATCTGCATATAGTCGGACACACCACAGCCGATCAGCACTTGTTTCTGGTCGTCAAACACGAGGTAAAATCCGCAGCCGTGTCGGCCCCAATTCGCTTCCCCCGCTTCTTTGTGACTGCGCCTGCGCCATGCCCCTATTTGCCGGGCAAGAGCGAGCGCAAGGTGTTTACAGAATTGCGCGAAGAAAATGCGGATGAATTGAACGAGGCCCTTGGGCGTATCGGGTTTAGGCGTAGTCAGACAGTGGCTTACCGGCCAAGCTGTCTTGATTGTCAGGCCTGTGTTTCGGTGCGGGTTGTCGCGAATGAATTTCAGCCATCAAGCACTCAGAAACGGCTCGAGAAGCGCAACAGCGATGTGGTGATCACGGAATGCCGCCCATGGGCAACGGCTGAGCAATTCGAACTGCTCCAGCGTTATCTCGATGTCCGGCACCCCGGCGGCGGTATGACCGCGATGGAAGAATCTGATTTTGCCGACATGGTGGAACATTCCCCAGTCTCCAGCTATGTGATCGAATATCGCGAGCCGGGAATTGGGTCTGAGCCCGGCCGATTGATTGGCGCGTGTCTCACTGACTTTCAGGGGGACGGGCTGTCGATGATTTATAGTTTCTATGACCCCGACCACGAGGACCGGGCCGGACTTGGCAATTTCATTATTCTCGATCACGTCCGGCGCGCGGCGGAACGCGGGCTCCCGTATGTCTATCTTGGATATTGGGTCGATGGTTCGGACCGGATGCAATATAAAGTCCGTTTCCGTCCGCTTGAGCGGCTTACCCGCAGTGGTTGGGAGCGCATGCCTGAGGACGAGCAATCTCGCCTCATCAGCGCTGCAACTGCGCCCAAGCAACACCGCGAACCGAGCGACTGCCCCAGCAAGGACGGCAAACCGGCAGACTACCGCATTAGCGAATAACCAGCCGCGCAGGCTGGCATGCGGCGCTGCGCTTTCGGTGCTGGCACTTGTTCTTCATCCGACACCCGTGTTTGCGCAAGATGCGCCTCAAAGTCTCGGCGATCTGATTCCCGACGAGGCTGTCGCTGACCCTGAAGTATGGGCGCAGAAGGGCGCGGTTGAGGATGATGAGGAGGAGCCGCAAGTCGAGGATGATGGTGAGGCAAGCGCACTTCCCAAAAACGCCAACGTGCCTGATGAGACTGGTACAACTTCGACCTTCATTTGGGAGCCTGCGCAACGGCTTCCCCCAGCTGAAGCCCCTATAAATCTCAGCGAATTTACGCTGCCACCGGTCCAGCCGCTGGAGGCTGACGAGACTATCACGTTCAAGCAGTTTGAAGTGGCCGGCCCCGCGGCTAACTTTGCCGAGGCTGAGGTGCGTGCGATCTCCGATGAGCTTATTCTGGCTTTTCCGCAGACCGAACCTCCGTTCACGGCCAGAAAGGACTTTGTTGATCGCTTTGTTGCACTCTCGACGATCGAGCAGTTGGAAAATGGCGATGAGAATATTGCGCAACTCGCCGCAAGAGCTCGCTCTGACGAAGAGCTGCTGAACAATTTGCTGCGTGTCTATGGCTATTATGATGGGCAGATTGTGCGTCAGATCGGGACCGTTGACGCAGATCCAATCGGCGGGGGAAATCTGTTTGCGCTGGGCGATTCAGAAAGCGCGATCAGCCAGCAAACGGACACTGCACCGCAGGTCCGTTTCAATATCATCCCCGGTGATCGCTATCGCTTTGGCACGATAGACCTCGGCGAACTTGATGCCGCACCCGATGCAGAGGCGCTGCGCGCATCTTTTGCGATAGCCACCGGCGATTTTCTGCAGAGTGACTGGATCAGCTCCCAGCAGGGCGAGCTTGATCGTGCCTTGGGCGAATGGGGCTATCCCTTTGCGGAAATTGATGCGCCTGAATTGCTGATTGATCACGCGCGTCTTGAAGGCGATTTGACCATGCCTGTCCGGCCAGGCGGGAAATATGTCTTCGGGTCGGTCACCAGCAGCGATGATGATTTTCTCTCGGGCCGCCACATCGGCACGATTGCCCGGTTCGATCCCGGTGATGGCTATAAGCGGAGCCTTGAGCTTGATTTGCGCCGCGCGGTCATCGCCACCGGGCTAGTCTCTTCGGCCACGGTGACCCCGCGCGAAGTCACTCCGCCAACTGCTGATGCGCCGGGTGTTGTCGACCTCGATGTGGGGCTTGAGCGTGCCAAATTGCGCACGATTGCAGGTGCGATTGGGTACGGTACGGAAGAAGGCGTGCGCGTTCAGGCGAGCTGGGAGCACCGCAATCTTTTCCCGCCCGAAGGTGCGCTGAAGCTGCGCGGCATCCTGGGCACGCAGGAGCAATTGGCGGGCATCAGTTTCCGCCGGAACAACTTTGGCGGGCGCGACAAGATCCTCAATGTTGATGCTTATGCCAGCACGATTGACAGTCCCGCTTTTGATGCGCGCACGATCGCGCTTGTTACGACTTATGAGCGGCAATCGACGCTTTTGTTTCAAAAGCCGCTAAGCTGGTCGATTGGTCTTGAGCTCATTGCAACAGGCGAGAGGCCGCCTGACGTTGAGAATGAAACAACCCCGCGTGAGACATTCTTTATTGCGGCGGTTCCCGGATATGCCCAGGTGGACACCACAGACGATCTGCTCGACCCAACTGAAGGTTTCCGGTTGGGCGTGCGTCTCTCGCCTGAGGTCTCGCGCAATGATGGCAGCGAGAGCTTCTATGTGCGCGGTAGGGTTGATGGCAGCGGCTATCGCAAGCTGAACGATCGTATCGTGATTGCAGGCCGGGTCGCGCTTGGTGCGATCAAAGGCGCCGATCTTGAGTCAATTGCTCCCTCGCGCAGGCTCTATGCGGGTGGCGGCGGATCGGTGCGCGGCTATGGCTTCCGCGAAATCGGACCGCGCGATGAGGCAGGCGAACCCAGCGGCGGCCGTAGCCTTGTTGAAACGGCGGTGGAAGCGCGCATCAAAACTGGCTTTCTTGATGGAGCCGTATCGATTGTTCCCTTCCTTGATGCAGGCTCAGTTAGCCCATCTGTCACGCCTGATTTTGATGAGATCAAAGTCGGCGCAGGCCTTGGGCTGCGGTATGAAACTGGCTTTGGCCCTTTGCGCGTCGATGTCGGCGTTCCGCTCAATCCGGGCCCGGGGGATAGCCCGGTCGCGGTGTATCTGTCGCTGGGGCAGGCCTTTTAATGGCGGCGCAAGAAAACACTGAGCTCGAGGTTGAGGAGGCCCAAGCCGCGCCCAGAAAACACAGCGGCTTGATCAAGTGGCTGCTGATTGCCGTTGCTGCGCTAGCCTTGCTGTTTATCGCGGCATTGGCCTTGCTGAACACCTCGCTGGGTGAGCGATTTCTTGCGGATCGTATTGCCGCGAACACTTTGCCCAATGGTCTCAATATCCAGATCGGCAGGATCGAAGGTGATATTTATGGTAAGGCGATTTTGCATGACGTGACCTTGTCCGATCCAGAGGGTATTTTTGCGACCATTCCCGAGGCTGAGATTGATTGGAATCCGTCGGCCTGGCTTTCATATCGGCTCGAAATAGACGAATTTGTCGCGCGGCGTGGGCGGGTTGAACGTGTGCCAGAATTCCTGGCAAGCGAGGATGACGGCCCGATATTGCCGGGCTTTGATATCGCTATTGAGCGTCTTGTGATTGACGGATTGACGCTCAGCCCAGCCGTTACGGGGGCAGACGCAGAAGAGCTTAACCTCACCGCCAAAGCCGTGGTCGAAGACAAACGCTTGGTTCTGGATGGCTCTGGCACATTGGGCGCAGAAGATCGCTTTGCACTGAGTCTGAATGCTGAACCTGATGGCGATGTGTTTGACGCGGGCCTCGATTATCAAGCCCCCGCTGGCGGCGCGGTGGCCAAGATGCTCGGCGCACAGGCGGGCTATGATGCGAAACTCATCGGTGATGGCCGCTGGAGCGATTGGTCGGGTGCGCTGCTGATCCGCCGCGATGGCGCGCGGTTTGCGGCGTTCACGCTCGCCAATAAGGACGGTCTGTTTGAGGTATTGGGGCAAGCAAGCCCGGCAGGCACGGTGAGCGGCACTCTTGCTGAGGTTCTGGGGCAATCAGTCTCTCTCAAAGCCCGGGCGCGCATCGCCGAGCGGCAGATTGACGGTGACTACACGCTTGTCACGCGCGGTGGGTTTGCGCGCGGGCAGGGCTTGGTGAGCTTGGCCGATAATAGCGTGGAGGATTTCACCCTTAGCATGCGATCGCGTACCCCTGACGCCTTCGGCGAGGCTTTGAGGCTGCGCAACGCTCGGCTTGATGCCACGATTGACGGTGGGTTTGATGACCTTGAGGTTGATCATCGTTTTGCCAGTGACCAGCTTGACGTTGGGGCAATGCAGCTCTTTGCCCTCGAGCAAAACGGCACAGCGTCTTACGATGGGGATAGCTGGAGGCTCCCGCTCAATGTTGAGGCGGCGCGTATCGCAAGCGGTCTTGATATGGTCGATGATCAGCTGGAGCAGGGGCGCCTTACCGGCGATCTGCGTCTCAATGGCGGCGACCTTACCTCGAGCAATCTGCAGCTGACCTTCCCAACCGCGAATGCGGCGTTAGCAATGCGCGCAGACCTGTCGCGCGGGCTCTATGGTTTTTCCGGCGACGTATCGGCGCAAGGCCTTGCCTTCGAGAATGTTGGACAGGTGAGCGGCACAGCACAGATTACGCTCGGCCTAGGGCAAAACTGGACATTGCGCAGCGTCATCGATGCACGCTTGACGCCCGCGAGCGATAGCGCTGTCCAGACAATCGCTGGCGGCGTAGTGCGTGTTCGTGGACCGGTCGCGATGGGCACTGGCGCGCCAATCGCCTTTAGCCGCTTGCGCGTTGATGCGCCCAATTTGGCGGGCGAATTTGGCGGGCAAGTTCGCGGTGGACAGACGATTTTGTCAGGTGGCGGCAGTCATCAGCAATATGGCCCATTCACGCTTGAGGCGTCCTTGAGCGAAGAAGGTCCCGAGGCGCGCCTGGTGCTCGCCCGCCCGCTGCCAGCGGCCGGGTTGCGCAATGTTGAGCTGGCGCTCGCGCCCAGTGATGCGGGGCTCCAGCTGGAGGCCAAAGGAGGCTCATTGCTTGGGCCTTTCAACGGGCTGTTGGGAATTACCAACTCGGCGGGAGGCACTCAGATCAATGTTGAGCGGCTGATTGTCACTGATACCGAGTTTAGCGGCGAGCTTGCTTTGCTTGACGGCGGACTAGACGGGGAGCTGGCGTTTGATGGCGGCGGGGCAAGTGGCGCTATCGCGCTTTCTCCGCGTCAGATTGGCCAGGATAGCGGCCAAGGATTTGCGCTCAATCTTGCCGCACGCGGTGCTAATTTCGGCGGCGACACTCCCATTCGTATCGCTCAGGCTGATGTGTCAGTCGATGGAGTTATGGCTGATGGGCTGAGTGAGCTCAACGGCACAGCTAGCGGGCAGGGCCTCTCCTACGGAACGCTCTTCATTGGCCGGTTCGCTGGCGAGGGGCAGGTCCGCAATGGCAAAGGTCAGGTCAATGGCTCGCTTGCAGGTAGGCGCGGGGGCAGTTTCCGCCTCGATCTGACTTCGGATTTTGACGAGGATAGGGTTGCGTTTGCCGCGAAGGGTGAGTTCTCCGGACGGCGGATTTCGATGCCGCGCCGCGCGGTGCTTAGCCGGCTTGATGATGGCAGCTGGCGTCTGCAGCGCTCGCAAATCAACTTTGGCCGAGGCGCGATGATCGCTAGTGGCGCGTATGGCGAGGGGCAAACTGCACTCACTCTTGACCTGCGCGATATGCCGCTTTCCTTGGTCGATCTTGCCGTATCAGAGCTGGGCCTTGGCGGCAGTATCTCTGGCCAGATCACCTATCGCAATGCGCCGGGCAGCGAGCCTGTTGGTAGCGTCAGGGTGAAGGTCGATGACTTATCGCGGGCTGGGCTGGTCTTGTCGTCGCGGCCCGTGGATTTGGCGCTGACTGCTGATCTTAATGGCGCCGGATTGGGACTGCGGGCGCGCTTTGCCAATGCTGATATTGAGCGGGGGGCATTGAGCGCAAGGATCGACAATTTGCCAACAAATGGCCTGCTATGGGATCGCCTTCGTACCGGGCGACTTGCTGGGCGCTTGCGATATGATGGTGCTGCCGAGAGTCTTTGGAGGCTGGCCGGCGTCGAGAGCTTTGACCTCACTGGCCCGGTCGCTATCGCTGCGGATGCGAGTGGTAGCGTTGCGAACCCGCGCGTTCGCGGAACGGTAAATAGCGACAATCTGCGCGTGCGCAGCGCTTTGTCGGGCACTGATATCCGCGAGATAAGTGCGCGCGGCCAATTTGATGGCTCGCGGCTGCGCCTCACGCGCTTTGCCGGGGTCACGCCAAATGGCGGATCCATCAGCGGTAGTGGTACCGTGGACTTGGCAGAATTGGGCGAGCGGGTGCCCGGACGTTTCGTTGAAATTCGCGGGCCTCAGCTCGATCTGCGGGCAGCGGCCAAAAACGCGAAATTGCTCGATGGTAATGGGTTGTCGGCGACGATTACCGGCCCTTTGCGGATCGTATCCAATGGTCTGGGCGGCACGATCGCAGGGCGCGTGCAGATTAACCGGGCGAGCTGGAAATTGGGCGCGGCAGCCGATGATGTGAGTCTGCCGCGCATCGCAACGCGTGAGGTAAACGCGCCGAATGACCGCCCGCTTCGCACGCTTGGCAGAAGGCCTTGGCGCTATCTGATCGATGCCAAGGGGAGGAGCCGGATCGACGTCGATGGCCTCGGCCTTGATAGCGAATGGGGCGCTGACATAATTCTGCGCGGGACCACAGAGGACCCGCGTATTGGCGGCGAGGCCAACGTCGTGCGCGGCTCCTATTCCTTCGCTGGCACCCGATTTGAGCTGACGCGCGGTCGCATCCGTTTTGACGAGTCAGTAGCGATTGATCCGCGTCTCGATATCCGCGCGGAGACAGATCAGGCTGGGTTCGACGTGGAAGTGCGGGTGTCGGGTAATGCGCTGCAGCCAGAGGTTAGCTTTTCGTCGGATCCTGCTTTGCCAGAAGAGGAGATCCTCGCGCAATTGCTGTTCGGTGGTTCGATCACAAATTTGTCGGCAACCGATGCGCTGCAATTGGGCTCTGCTTTGGCGAGTTTACGCGGAGGTGGCGGGCTCGACCCGATCAACCGACTCCGCAGCGCCATTGGGCTTGATCGCTTGCGGGTGGTGGGAGCCGACCCAGCCCTTGATCGCGGCACTTCCGTGGCGCTGGGCAAGAATATTGGCCGCCGTTTCTATGTCGAGCTGATTACGGATGGGCGCGGTTATAGCGCGACGGAGGCAGAGTTCAGGATCACCAGCTGGCTGTCATTGCTGGGCGCAGTGTCAACCATTGGCAGGAACAGTGCGGTGATTGAGGCGCGGCGCAATTATTGAGCTATTTTCAGCACTTAGCCTCGCCAGCCCACTCCCTCCAGCTTTCCACCCGGAATTTACTCGGTTATGCTCCGGGTGGAAAGCTGGAGGGGGTGGGCGGCTAGGACCGCAAGCGAAGTCCCTTCAACTTCGATACAGTTCCGCTTCCGCTGCACGGCGGCGGCTCAGCCCACGCAGCACACGTCCGCCAGCCCGGTTCCAGCGGGCGAACTCGGCGGCGCTGCCAACATAGTCGCCTGCCTTGTGTTTCTTGGTTAGAGTGGCCCTGCCGATGGCGCCGGTATTATAGTGAAAGCTGACCATCGCGTCGAATTGTGACTGGCTGCGGGGGCTATTGCCCAAGGCACGCGCGACTTCATCGGCATAACGTTTAAGGTCACGCACAAGCCGCACATCTGCCTGTTCTCGCGACCAGACGGTCCCTTGTTCAATTCGCCCGCGCCCATCAATATCGTGTCCGGTTGCACCCCAACCAATTGTCCAAGGGGCGCCGCCTGTCCCGGGGTCGGGATAGGCCTCGACCCGCCCGTCACCGCGCAGTTTTGCAAGACCCTCGAACTGCTGGATCAATGCGATACCAGCGGGTCCGATGGTGGAGGGTTTGCCCGCCTGAGCATTTACTTTGGCCACACCTATCGCATCCAGCTCTGCATCGATTGCGGCAGTTTCGCTTTGACTAAGGCCGCGGCCCAGTATTTCGCGGATGGTCTGGAATAGGGATGCGCGGGCCATTTATTTGCTTCCTCGGTGGTGGATCAAAAGGGCCGAGGAATTAGGCAGAAATAATGAGAGTAGGAAAATGATTTGTCGCTGGATCGTCGACGCGAAGCAGAATTCGCTCACTTACAAAAAGCATCGGCAGCAGTTTTTGATAGTTCTTCAAGTCGGCTGGTTTGCAACACAGTATGCCGTGTTGTCTTGAACGCGAGTTGGCTTATCTCCATTTGAGCTATATTAGAAATTTGGGGGCGCAGACATATTTAGAGCCCTGAAAAGCCTAAGTATTTATATTTGGGAAGACTATCATGAGAAAAATTGGACTTGCTCTGGCAGGCGTTGCGCTTGCTGCTGCGCCAGTGACAGCTCAATCAATACGCACTGCCGCCCCAACGGCCGACGAAAGCGAAATTGGCGGCGGTGGCGCGGGCATCTTTGCTGCGGCCTTTCTGGCAGGCGTTGCAGCCATTGCCGTACTCGCGATCGTCAATGACGATGATGGTGATGACGATCCAGTCAGCGCTTGAGCGCAAAGCCTGATTAGGGCTCCATAGTCTCTTCAGGCGTGGTGCCCTGCGACGGGCGGCCATCAGGATAGAGCGTTGCGTAGACCTCATCCAGAGTGAGGCGAGCTGCCGCTGTTTCTGCAGATTGAAATGCGTCAGGCGTACTGTAGTTGCGCATGGCTCGCCCGACGCGGCCATCTGCGTCAAGGTTTTCTGTCTGCTCTTCGACCAGCAGCTCAACACCGGTCGCGCGGTGATGGATTAGCTGTGCGATATCGAACTTCGATCTGAAGCGCAGACCTAGCTTGTTGCTATGTTGCCAGACAACGTCAGCCGCGACATTTGCAATGCCCTCAAAGTTCAAGCTGGCTTCGTCTCCCTGATCGAGCTCAAGTTCATCGTCAAAACTAAGCAATGCGCCAGCTTCAGATATATTGCGCAAGCGGGCAGCACGCTGTTCATCGTCTTTGCTCAGTCCCGCAAGCCAGATCAACCTGTGTCGTTCGCTTGCAATGCGGCGTTCTTGGCCGACGCGGCCCGAAACCAGCTCGCCGCAAGCATCGAGGACTTGCTCAATATTGGCGACTACATAGTCGACCACACCAGCATCCGCGAGGATCTGTGTTTCGGCGAGAAATTCCAGTCCTAGGCGCTCCCCGCGGATCCAGCGCACTGCGCAGTCGACTGGCTCGCAATCGTCAAATTTGACGCTGATGATTTCAGCGATTTTCGCAGGCTGATCAGTTTCAATCTGCACGCCGTTTGACGAGAAGTTGATGACCTTTGCGGCTTCAGCGATCTCATGCCACTTCGCTTCGAATACTTCACTTCTTAGCGAATAACGATCCTCATGGCGCTGATGGCTCTTTCGCGTTTCCTTGCGCGCAATAGTAACGCTGCCAAGTCCACTTTCCTGATTGTCTGGCGCGGCCTTTTCTTTCTCGACCAATAACCGATCGAGCGAGGGGTACCGACCCATTGGATAGGGCTTTGCATATTTCGTGCATTGGTTACCCCTTCCTCTGGGCTTCTTCGAACCAGAGTGGGCGCTGGTTCTCGTGCGTCACGCGATATTTTAGGCTCGATAGCGGGCGACTCTAGGCAAAGACTTAAGATGACGGAGAGAAGATCCAAAAACCGAAAAGGGCGCCTGGTTTTCCAGACGCCCCACTCGGTGATCGCAGCACTTGGCTGCAAACGGTTAATTTAGAGTAAGTTACGAGCTATAATACATGTCGAACTCGACGGCGCTTGGTGTGGTTTCGAGGCGGACAACCTCTTCCCACTTAAGCTCGCAATATGCATCGATCTGGTCTTTGGTGAAGACGTCACCTTTCAGCAGGAATTCGTAGTCTGCTTCCAGCGCTTCGAGTGCTTCGCGCAAAGACCCGCATACGGTCGGCACATCAGCGAGTTCCGCTGGCGGCAGATCATAGAGGTTCTTGTCCATCGCCTCACCCGGATGGATCTTGTTCGTGATCCCGTCGAGACCCGCCATCAGCAGCGCTGAGTAAGCGAGATATGGGTTCGCCATTGCATCAGGGAAGCGGAACTCAACGCGCTTCGCCTTGTCACCTGCCCCGTAAGGAATACGGCACGATGCCGAGCGGTTACGTGCTGAGTAGGCCAGCAGAACCGGCGCTTCAAAGCCTGGGACCAGACGCTTATAGCTGTTGGTTGATGGGTTGGTGAACGCGTTCAGCGCCTTGGCGTGCTTGATTACACCGCCGATGTAATAAAGGCAGTTTTCCGAAAGGCCGGCATATTCATTGCCCGCAAATGTCGGCTTGCCATCGGCCCAGATTGACATGTGCGTGTGCATGCCAGAACCGTTATCTTCCTTAATCGGCTTAGGCATGAAGGTCGCGGTTTTGCCATAAGCATGTGCCACTTGCTGCACGACATACTTATAGATTTGCAGGTTATCAGCGGTTTCAACGAGCGTTGCGAAGGTCACGCCCAGCTCATGCTGCGCCGCGGCCACTTCGTGGTGATGCTTGTCGCAGGGTAGGCCCATTTCGATCATTGTCGCGACCATTTCGCCGCGAATGTCGACTGCGCTGTCCACTGGTGCGACTGGGAAGTAGCCGCCCTTGGCGCGCGGACGGTGGCCCATATTGCCGCTCTCAAATTCCTTGCCGGAATTGGTTGGCAGCTCAACATCGTCGATTGCGTAGCCTGATCCGGCATAGCCATCTTCAAAGCGCACATCGTCGAACATGAAGAACTCAGCTTCCATACCGACAAAGATGGTGTCGCCAACGCCGGTGCTCTTCACGAAGGCTTCGGCGCGTTTTGCGGTGGAGCGTGGGTCGCGGGCATAAAGCTCGCCAGTTGATGGTTCGACGATATCGCAGAACAGGATCAGCATTGGCTCAGCGCTAAACGGGTCGACATAGACGCGGTCGAGGTCAGGCTTGAGGATCATGTCGGATTCGTTGATGACTTTCCAACCCGCGATGGAGGAGCCGTCGAACATCAGGCCGTCTTCCAGCTCGTCTTCGCCGAGCACGCCCGCAACGATGGTCAGGTGCTGCCACTTGCCCTTGGGATCGGTGAAGCGCAGGTCCACCCACTCGATTTGCTCGTCCTTGATTTGTTTGAGGACTTCGCTTGCACTTGCCATTGGTTAGTCTCCGTTCTTGACTGAATTTTGAGTTGGTTGATTGGATTTGCGAGCCGGTCAGCTCGCACTAAATTTGATCAGATCGCGTCGTCATTCTTTTCGCCGGTGCGGATACGCAGGGCCATCTCAATCGGCGATACGAAAATCTTGCCGTCACCGATGCGCCCCGTCTCGGCTGCTGCTGCAATAGCCTCAATCGTGCGCTCAGCGATTTCATCGCCAACCACGACTTCGAGTTTAATTTTGGGCAGGAAATCGACGACATATTCGGCGCCGCGATAGAGCTCTGTGTGGCCCTTCTGCCGGCCAAAGCCCTTGGCTTCTGTGACGGTGATGCCCGAGACGCCGATTTCGTGCAGCGCTTCTTTCACTTCGTCGAGCTTGAAAGGCTTGATGATGGCTTCGATTTTTTTCACGTTTTGGCCGATCTCTCCTGGCGAGCGGTTTGCCGCTCGTAATTTACTTCCCGCGCGATCCAAGAATCGTGCCAACTACTTATGTGAGGATTAGCCAATCGAACAGATTCGTCAAAGCGCGCAATTGCGGGGCTTTCTTGGCGCGGCCCAAGGTTGGCTTTGACAGGGAGGAAAGGGTGCTGCTCAATTGGCAGACGCTAGATGCCTAAAAATTAGGCACTGCACGTTGGCGACTTAGAGTCGAAGTCCCGTTGTTTCAGGCAGGCCGCACATGATGTTGAGGTTCTGAATTGCCGCGCCGCTGGCCCCTTTGCCAAGATTGTCGAGAGTGGCGACCAGTCGCAGCTGGGTGAAGTCATCGTCCGCATAAACGTGGATATCGAGCCAGTCCCAGCCACCTTTTCTACAAGGCATGACGATCTCGGTCGGATTTTCTGCGGGCGCATCGACCTGAACCATTGGATGGTTTTCATAGTCCTCATCTAGGCAGGCGAGCATTTTGAGCGCAGCGTCTTTGCCGCCAAGAGTATGCAGAGGCAGCGGCACATCGACCATCATCCCGCGATAGGTCGGAATGACGGAGGGTGAGAATACGGGCGGATGATCAAGCCCTGCATATTTCTGCATTTCTGGTAGATGCTTGTGATCGCCCTCGAGGCCATAAGCCCGAAACGCCAGATCCGGGTTCTTCTCAAACCGCTCGATTAGGGCTTTACCGCCGCCTGAATAGCCGCTCGCCGCATTGACGGTGTAAGGCCAATCGGCTGGCAAAAGGCCTGCACGCACAAGCGGCGCGACCAGCGCGAGAAAGCCTGTCGGATAGCAGCCTGGATTGCTCACAAACCGCGCGTTTGCGACCTTCTCATGTCCGATGATCTCCGGAAATCCATAAGCCCAGCCATCGGCCACGCGGTGCGCGCTGGAGGCGTCGATTACGCGCGTTGCGCCATCGGGATCAATCATCGCCACCGCATCGCGCGCGGCGTCATCGGGTAGGCACAGGATCGCGACATCTGCCGCATTCAGAGCATCGCGGCGCGCGGCTTCGTTCTTGCGCTGCGCATTGTCCAGCCGGATCAGCTCAAACTCGCTGCGGCCCTCAAGCCGGTCGAGGATTTCAAGGCCTGTCGTCCCCGCTGCGCCATCAATGAAAATGCGGTATGTCATGCGTGTGTCTCAGGTGCGAGTGCCGCAATTGGCACATAGCCGCTTGGTCCCTCTGGCCCCAAGCAAGCCCAGCACCATGCCCCAGCGTAATCGAGCGCTTCAATCTCCGTTCCAGCTTCCAAATCGGTAATGATCTCTGCATCGTCACTGGCGCTCAAAAACATCATTGTGGACACAGAGCCGATGACACGGACTACCGGGATGACATAATGTGCCGCAAGGTGGGTGTCCGCGAGCGCGATATGCGCCAGATCGCCGCGCAAGGGCAGGGTCCCCGGGGCGGGCTTTGCCACGGCCTCGGTCAAACCGACAATGCCGGTTGGAAGTGTATAATCTGCCGCATCGCTCACTGGCGCTGTTTCGTCCTAACTTTCGGTCTGGCGCTGGTCTAGCGCTGGCTCACCTACGCGGCAAGCACACCGCCTTATTGTGTGCCGGAATAGCGCTTTTTGAGCATGTTCCAGCTTGCCCGCAATCCGTAAGCCTCGCCGCCCTTTGGCCGGCCCGGTTTTGCGAAAGGCCGCCATCCGAAGGTGTCAAAATGCGCCCAGTCAACGCCGTCGCCAACAAAGCGATCAAGGAAGAGGCCCGCGACGCTTGCCCCCGCATAGGCATTGCCGGAGATGTTATTCAGGTCCGCTATGTCGGAGCTCAGCCACTCGCGATAGCCATCGGGCAAAGGCAAACGCCATGGCTCATCATCGCAAGACCTGCCGGCCTCGATCAATGCTTCTGCCGTGCTGTCACGGCGCGCCATCAGAGCGGGATAATCCGGGCCAAGTGCAACGCGCGCTGCGCCCGTCAGTGTGGCGAAATCTATAATCAGATCAGGGTTCTCTTCGCTTACCCGGGTCAGTGCATCCCCAAGGATCAAACGCCCCTCGGCGTCCGTATTGCCGATTTCTACGCTCAGGCCCTTGCGCGTGCTCAGCACGTCGCCGGGGCGGAAAGCATTGCCCGCGATCGCGTTCTCAACCGCGGGTACTAACAGGTGAAGCCGCACAGGTAGGCCCGCACCCATGATCAACCCGCCCAGCGCCAGCGCATGCGCCGCGCCGCCCATATCCTTCTTCATCAGCTTCATGCCGATAGCGGATTTGATATCGAGCCCGCCGCTATCGAAGGCGACACCCTTGCCGACGATGCCCAGGACAGGATCGCTTTCTTTACCCCAGGTCAGATGGATCAACCGCGACGCATGACTGCGCGCAGCGGCCCGGCCGACTGCGTGGATCATCGGATATTCCTGCTCCAGCGTATCGCCGCGAATGACGGTGAGTTCGGCCTTGTGAGTCTTTGCAAGGGTCTCTGCCACAGCCTCCATCGCGGCTGGTCCCATGTCTTCACCCGGCGTGTTGATCATGTCGCGCACCAAAGCGACGGCTTGAGCCTCTGCGATTGCCGCGTCGATCTTGCCCGCTTCTTTGGTGAGCAATACGCGCGGCCCTTTGGGCGCATCTGGCTTCGCATAGCGTGTGAAACTGTACTGTGCCGTCTGCCAGCCATGCATCGCCAAGCCTGCATTGCCAGAAGCGAGGCGATAAGTGCCAGCAGGCAATGTTTCGGCCAATTTTGCTAGGCACCAGCTGGTCAGCGAAGCTGGATCGTTCACTCCGCCAGCGGCAAACCAACTGTCGCCATCGGGCACTATAGCGGTAGCGTTCGCGCCGCCATCAAACCCCTGCGCCGACAAGCTTGCACGCTGTCCGGCAGACAGTTTTTTCGACCAGTCAGTAAAGCCGTCCCGATCAACAAGGTGGATATCTATCGCATCCTGAGCACGGTCTGGCTGGATAAGCGGGTTCAGGTCTGCCATAGTTTACAAGTTCCAATTGTCGCTGTTCGGCAGGAGTTCTGCCCTGTTTTCACGTATGTTCCTGATTTCAATCCTGATGTCGAGTGCGGCTTGCACTCCGGCAGAGGATTATGACGATGAAATTGGAGTTGCGTCTCAGCAAGGCAAGACCGCTGGCGAGTTGCCGGCCCCTCCTCCGCCCATCATTCCAACAGCTGACGAAGGACAAGCTCGCTCGATTGAGGTCAGCGATGAGGCGATTACTTTTCAATATTCCTATCCCCGGCAGGTCGGAGCCATTCAAGCGCTCAGCGCAATTATGAATGACCGCGCCGAAGCTGCGCAGGTGGAATATCGCGCTTATGCTCTTGAAGCTCAGGCCGAAGCGGAAAAGAACGATTATGGCTTCCGCCAACACGATTATAGCGAAAACTGGAAAGTTGTCGCCGACTTGCCCGGCTGGCTGAGCCTGTCCGCGGAGATCGGTAGCTATTCAGGAGGAGCGCATGGCAATTATGGATTTGACGCGCTGGCGTGGGACAAATCGGCGGGTCAGGTGCTAGAAACTAAAGCGCTGTTTCGCTCTGCCGCCGCGCTGGACAATGCGCTGGGCGGGGCCTTTTGTTCAGCGCTCAATGCAGAGCGTGCTGAGCGGCGTGGGCAACCCGTGGCGGAGGGATCAGACAATTCGTTTGACGCATGCCCGTCGGTTGCAGAGCTTACCGTGTTGCTCGGTTCTTCCAATGGCGAGACTTTTGATCGTATCGGGCTGCTCGCAGCGCCCTACGTTGCGGGGCCATATGCGGAAGGGTCTTATGAGTTCACGCTTCCCGTCACCTCCGCGGTGATCGACGCGGTGAAGCCGGAGTTTGCGAGCAGTTTCTCGATCATGGCGAACAACTAACTTCGCTCGCAATTTCGCGCCAGAAGCGCTACATCTCTGCGCATGACAGAATATCAAATGATCGACAGCCGCGACACGGTATATCGCGATGGCACCATCAAGCTGCACAATGAAGAGGGCTTTGAGGGTATGCGCCGCGCCGGCAAACTTGCCGCGAGCATCCTTGATGAGCTGACTACCATGGTCGAGCCGGGCGTCACGACGGCGGCGCTGGATGACAAGGTTCGCGAGATGACATTGGACGGCGGCGCAGTACCCGCGACCATGGGATATCGCGGTTATGCGCATAGTTGCTGCATCTCGATCAACCATGTGATTTGCCACGGTATCCCGAGCGAGAAGGCACTGAAAGAGGGCGATATTGTCAATATTGACGTGACCCCGCTGCTCGACGGCTGGCATGGCGACACCAGCCGGATGTATTTTGTCGGCGAACCTTCGATTAAAGCCAAGCGGCTGGTTGATGTGACCTATGAATGCCTGATGCTGGGCATTGAAGCGGCTCAGCCGGGCGCAAATCTGGGCGATATTGGCGCGGCGATTGAGGCGCATGCAAGGCAATATCGTTATGGCGTCGTGCGCGAGTTTTGCGGGCATGGGCTGGGGCGCTTGTTCCACGATGCGCCCGAGGTCATTCATGCCGCACGCGCTGGCACGGGGCCAGTGCTGAAACCCGGCATGTTCTTTACGATTGAGCCTATGATCAATCTGGGCAAACCGCATGCGAAACTGCTCAATGATGGCTGGACAGCGGTGACCCGCGACAAGTCACTGTCTGCACAGTTCGAGCATTCGATTGCCATCACCGAAACCGGCAATGAGATTTTCACCCAGAGCGAAAAGGGGCTGCATCAGCCGCCTTATGGGTGAGGACTTGGTTGCTAGTAAGGGATGGAACAGAGACTTGCGCTCCATCAGTTTCGACCTTCAATCGATATCGCCCATCGCACGCCCGATTGCTTGTGACGACCCACGCAGGGAGAATGTATGTCCCGGATGGTCGCCAAAAGAGACGGTAACATTGCTCTGAGATCGTAGCTTTTCGATCAGACGAGGGTCCCAGCCCACTTGCGGTGTCCCGCCTCCGACCCTTTCCGTTATCCTTTGTAACTTCTCGCCATCCGGAAACTCAAAAGTAACGGCGGCAGGCGGCCTTGGCCGCTGGCCATTGATGGTGACGATTAACCTGCAAAAGAGCCCCTCCGCCTCGGGCGGGGGGCAAATGAACATCATTCCGTTTTGATAGCTATCATCGACGAAACCGCCATCGCTGGTCCATGCGTAGGCATTGCCTTCGCTCGGGGGCTCATATTGCCATTGAGCTTGTGCGCTGGTTGCAAATGAGAACAAAACTGCGCTTAGTCCAAGATACTTCATGGTCGCTTAGTGCCTCCCTATTTTTCGCTACTTTAAGGATTTGTAGCTGAACGGTTCGCAACTTTTACCCCTCCCGGCTCGCCCGGATCGCGGCGCCTGCTACAAATGGCGTCACCGCTACCAGCCCAAGGCTAATCGCGGCGGTCAGGAGCAGCCCCGAACCATCGGGATCGGACAAAGCGCCAGCCCCGAAAATCAGGATCGGCACGGCAAGCGGGATCACCATCAGGCCCGCAAGCGCAGCGCCGCCGCGAATGGCTGCGGTGAGGGCGCCAATCGCGAGGCCAATCGCTGCCAATCCGGGTGTGCCTGCGAGCAGGCCGAGCAGCAGCACATGCAGTGTCGGGCCATCCAGATTGAGCAGCGCGGCGGCTGGAAATGCGGCCAATATCAGCAGCGGCGCAAAGGCCAGCCAATGCGCGATCAGGCGGCTGGTCATCGCTAGCTCTTCCGATACGCCGCGCAGGGACAGCTGATCGAACACACCGCTTTCCAGATCGTTCGTCACCAGTTTCTCAAGCGGCAATATGCTCGCAAGCAGCGCCGCGACCCAGACTATCCCGCCGCCGGTTTGCGCGAGCAGGTCAGGCTCTGGCCCAACCGCGAAGGGATAGAGCATGGCCACCGCCAAAAAGAACAGCAGCGGCAGCAGGCTTCCCCCCGCGCGGCCACCGGGCAGCAAGGTCGCGAGATCGCGGCGAAGAAGCGTTCCGATCACGGCGTGAACTCCGCCAATGGCAAGGTGTTCTCATCCGCCTCGCCGGGCAGGGCAATGGCCTGATGCGAGGCCGCGATGCAGATACCGCCGTCCGCGCAATGCCGCGCTATTTCAGCCTCAACAGCCTCTTGCGCGTTCGTATCGAGGCCATTCAAGGGCTCATCAAGTAACCAGATATCGCTGGCCGAATTGAGCAGGCGCGCAAACGCCGCGCGTTTTCGCTGGCCAGTGGAGAGATAGCGCACCGGAATATCGAGTAGGTCAGTAATTCCCATCGCATCTAAAGCAGGCCTCGGATCTTTGCAGCCATCCACCTGCTCCCAAAATTCGAGCGCTTTTGCCAAGCTCGCATGCTCATCCAGCGCCAGACGCTCATCGAGCAATGCAAGCGATCCGCTGCGTTCAATATCTCCTGAAAATGCCGGAAGCAGCCCCGCAAGCTGGCGCAGCATGCTGGATTTGCCAATTCCGTTCGCGCCGGTCACATGGAGCGCATCGCCCGCGCCAAGCTCAAAAGAGACACCAGCAAAAAGCAGGCGCCCACCGCGCTGGCATGACAGGTTTTTTGCGACGAGACGCCCTTGCATGGGCGCAAGCGATAGGCAAAAGGCGTCATGCGCACAAGCTCGCATGGGCGCGCAGGGTCAAACAGACGGGATCGATTTCAATGGTTGAAAAGCTGAGTGATAATGAACGGGCAAGTTGGCTGACCGCTTTGCCCGATTGGTTGCTTGTCCGAGAAGGCGCGGCGATTGAGCGCACATTTGAGTTTACAGACTTTAGTGAGGCTTTTGCGTTTATGACGCGGGTTGCGATTATCGCAGAGAAACGCGATCATCATCCCGAATGGTCGAACGTTTATAACCGCGTCACGATTACGCTGACCACGCATGATGCCGCACCGGAAGACGGCGGGGCGCTCTCACTGCGCGATGTCAAAATGGCGAAGAAAATCAGCGCGCTGTTGTGATTTTCTAGTCGGTTCCAAGCCACCTGCACCCTCCGCCCTTCCACCCGGAACCTACCGGGACATATTCCGGGTATAAGGGCGGAGGGTGCGGGTGGCGAGAAAGCTATCTTCCCAAAGGCCTGAAACTCTCACGCCCTTGCTTGCGGATGCGCCCAGGCATCCAGCGGCTGGCAAACGCGATTTTCTTCGCTGTTTTGCCGACCAGCGTGTGCAGCGTGTTGCCATGCACCGCATCCCATGCGGCCTGCGCTACGTCGCCAACAGGGCTGATCTCTAGGCCTGATTCCTGCACGCGCGCGCGGATCATATCATTGGCGCCGCGATTGGGCGCCTGATCGAGCAAAGGCGTGTCAATAAAGGCGGGGCATAGCGAGCGGACGTTGATCCCGTCTTCTGCCCATTCAGCATCGAGGCTCTCGGTAATGGCCCGCACGCCAAACTTGGTAGCGGAGTAAACAGACGCGCCCGCTGAACCATATATGCCCGCTGCGCTGGCGGTGTTGAGCAGACACGATCCCGGCGCGGTCTTGGCGAGATGCGGATACGCGGCCTGCGCGCCAAACAGCACGCCTTTCAAGTTTATATCGAGGCAGCGCTCGATTTCTTCCGGCGTGTTGTCGGTCAGTGATCCGCCCAGCGCGATGCCTGCATTATTTGCGAGCACATCGATCCGCCCGCCTGCTGCCATGGAAAACCCGCCCAGAGCTTCGTCCCATGCCGCGCGATCACGCACGTCAAATGTGTGGCTGTAATGGAAGCCGCCTGGCAGTAGTGTTTCGGTCTCGCACATGCCCTCTTCATCAACATCACCGAGCCCGATGAACCAGCCTTTCGCGCCGAAATGCTGGGCAATCGCGCGGCCAATTCCTGACCCGCCACCGGTAATGAAAATCGCTTTTCTCTCGCTCACAAATCTCTCCGCATGTTCTCAAATTCTATAGGGCTGGGTTGTTGTAGACGTGCCAGGTGAAGACCGCCATTGCGCCGCGATGCGGGCGCCAATCTTCTGCCACAGTGCGTGTTTCTTTCTCGCTGGGTCTCTCTGCAAGCCCAAGCAATTGGCCGATACCTGCCTGAACCGCAAGGTCGCCGGCAGGCCAGATATCCGCGCGCCCTTCGGCAAACAGCAGATAAATCTCAGCCGACCAGCGCCCAATCCCCTTGATTTGTGTGAGTTCGGCAATCGCCTCTTCATCGTCAGCGGGAAGGTTATCGAAGTTGACCGCGCCGGCTTCAACCAGCTCGCATAAGGAGCGCGCATATCCCTGCTTCTGGCGCGACAACCCGCAGGCTCGCAGCGCGTCAAAATCACGGCTAAGCAAGCACTGCGGCGTGAACTCTTCGCCCAGCTCTGCCTCCAGCTTGTTCCAGACTGATGCAGCGGCGGCCACCGACACCTGCTGGCCGACGATTGTGCGCAGCAAGGTCTTATATCCTGTGGGCCGCACGCGCGGCTCCGGATAGCCCACCCGCTCCAGCGCGCTGGCGATGCCCGGCACTTGTGCAGCGACGATATCAATCCCGTCGCGGACTTGCTCGCTTGTCAAACTCATGGCTCTCCCCGCTTGCCAAAATGCCTCATCCGTCTTAGCAGCCGCCCCCAATGCATACCACAGGAGCAAACTCGCAATGCCCAAGCTGATCGTCACAACACGTGAAGGTGAAACCTCAGAGATCCAGGCCGATGACGGCCTGACCGTGATGGAAGCCATTCGTGACAATGGCTTTGACGAATTGCTCGCGCTGTGCGGCGGTTGCTGCTCATGCGCGACTTGCCACATCCATGTCGACCCGGAATTTGCGCCCAAACTGCCGGAGATAAGCGAAGATGAGGACGATTTGCTGGAAAGCAGCGATCATCGCGGCGAAACTTCGCGTCTGTCTTGCCAGGTCCCACTGACGGCTGACCTTGATGGCCTCAAGGTAACTATCGCCCCGGAAGATTGATGTTGTTTGCGCGGAAGAGCCGCGCACTCTAACTCAAAGCCCATGAATATTACTGCGCCTTTTGGCAAAACACTCGACTTGATCGGGAATACTCCGCTCGTGCGGCTGGCTGGCCCGAGCGAAGAAGCTGGCTGTGACATCTATGGCAAGTGCGAATTTGCCAACCCTGGTTCCAGCGTGAAAGACCGCGCAGCGCTCGGGATTATTCGCGATGCTGAGGCGCGGGGGGAGTTGAGGCCCGGCGGCACCATTGTGGAAGGCACGGCGGGCAATACGGGTATTGGTATTGCGCTCGTTGCGAATGCGCTCGGATATCGCACGATTATCGTTATGCCGGACAACCAGTCTTCGGAAAAAATGGACACGCTGCGTGCGTTGGGTGCCCAATTGGTACTCGTGCCGCCGACCAAATTTGCCGACCCCAACCACTTTGTGCATACTTCGCGGCGCTTGGCTGAGGAAACTGAGGGCGCAGTCTGGGCCAATCAGTTCGACAACACTGCCAATCGCAAAGTCCATATTGATGGAACGGCTGCTGAGCTGTGGGAGCAGATGGCGGGGCGCATTGATGGCTTTACCTGCGCGGCGGGCACAGGCGGCACGATTGCTGGTGTGGGCATGGGCCTCAAGGAACGCGACGAGAATGTGCAGATCGCGCTGACTGACCCGCATGGCGCGGCGCTTTACAGCTACTTCGCAGACGGAGAGCTCAAATCTGAAGGCAGTTCGGTTGCCGAAGGGATTGGGCAGGGCCGCATCACTGCCAATCTGGATGGCGCGCCGATTGATACGCAGTTCCGCATTTCTGATGAAGTTGGCCTTGGCTGGGTCGCGCGTTTGCTGCGTGAAGAGGGGCTGTGCCTTGGCCTCTCAAGCGGGATAAACGTCGCAGGCGCAGTTGAGCTGGGCAAGAAATTGGTTGCTGAGGGCCGTGAAAACCCTCAAGTCGCAACGATCCTGTGCGACACTGGTTTTCGTTACCTATCAACGCTTTACAATGCTGATTGGCTAGCTTCCAAAGATCTGCCCGTGTTCGATTGGTTTGAGCAGGATTGACCGCAGGGCTGCGATCCCTAGGCTAGGGCAAACATGGCAACTTTAGATCAAGAACCCGGCATGTCTGATGGGATGACCACGTCAAAAGAGGCTCCCCCGCCGCTTGGCGGCACGCGTGCGCAAGCCGCGCAGCGCTTGCAAATGGGCGTCGGCGGTGTGCTTGCGATAACGCTGTTGGTTGGCCTTGCTAGTCTGATTGAGGGGCGCGCTGATGAGACGCAGGACGATGCTGTGCCGCAAGCAGCGGCGACCAGCGAGCCAGAGGTCGAGCAAACACAATCAGACCCTCTGGTAGAAGCAGGGGTCGTGCCCGATTTGCCTTCTGCGCAGGTGTCTGAGATCGCGACGGAAGAGCCGATCTTGCCCGAACAAGGCATAGTGCAGGATATGGAAGAGGCAGTACCGGCCAAGTCTGGCAATGGCGGACAAAGCGATCAGGACGAGACCGTCGATCCCTAGAGCGGTGCCTCTGCTACATGGAATTTTTGCCGCGTCGCTGATCGCGAGCTCGGCCCTGACCGCCGGTTGCGAGCCTGGCCGAGACACTGTCTCGCATTCAAGCGCAAAGCCGGAGTTGGGGCTTATGACCAGCCTGCCAATTTATTGGCAGGAAAGCGAAGAGTTTGGTGACATCCTCGAACCCGACGCCGAGCCAAGTTGGGTGCGCAACGCATTAGAGCAGACTCACCAGCTCCGCCCGCTCGATAATCTGAGTGAGGTGGAATTGGCTCCGCTGGACCGTTTGCTGCTGGCGCAGCCGCGAGCGCTCTCTCCGGAGGAGAATGTCGCGCTCGATGAGTGGGTACGCGGGGGCGGGAAATTGCTACTTTTTGCTGATCCGCTACTGACGCAGCATTCGCGCTTTGCGCTCGGTGATGCCCGCGCACCGCAATCGGTCGCACTGCTTTCACCCATATTGGCACGCTGGGGACTGGCGCTGATTTTCAGCGAAGTGCAGCATGAAGGAATTCATACTGCCAGGATGTTTGGCGTTGATGCGCCGATTAACCTAGCTGGGTCGTTCATGGCGGTTCCGACCGACGCAGATGCGGCATGCGACGTCGCGGAGAATGGCCTGACCGCACGCTGCGCAATCGGACGTGGCCAGGTAATGCTAATTGCAGACGCGGCGATGCTCGAAGGCGAGTGGCATGCTGGCCATGCCGGTCATCATCATGAAGGCGAAGAATCTGGCGAGCATGATGCGGAAGCGGCGCTTGCGCATCTCGTCGATCTGGCCTTCTCAAAGCAAGCTGAGTGACTCTCCGCAAAAAGGGTTCTGGAATCGAGTCGGGGAATTTCGGGGAAAGCGGGGCTCGCCCGCATCGGAATCGCAGAACTCACGTGGATTTACGCATAGATCTGAGCGCAAATTAAAATGTTCATTCACTCCAGTTGGGCACAATAAATATATATAATACAATATGTTATAAATAAATCCCCAAAATTCCCCGAATTTTCCCTTCCATCCCGCTGTTTAGCGCGTTATTCCAGTTCTCCATCAGACAGAAGACTCTGTGCTGCGTGTTGCCGATGGGTGATGCGAGCCGCTGGCGCACGCGCGTTTGCGGGGCATGAAAACTGTGTCTGAAGTGGAGAGTTTTTCGGTGAGGCTGGTTTCGGACCAGTTTGGGGATTTCGGGTGGATTTTGGCGGTTTCAGTGGACAGGCATTATCGCTCGCGAGCGATAAGGGGCGCTATGTCCTGCCGCCTGCTTTCCGCAAGGCGCTGAAAGAAAGCTCGGGCGGGCGGATTGTCTGCCTCGATAGTCACCCGACAATGACCTGCCTCGTTGGGTTCGGCCTATCCCGCAAGGCGGATTTGATGGCACGTCTCGACCGCGAAGAAGAGCTCGCCTTTGGCGCTGGCCGCGAGTTTGATCGCGACACACGCGCGGCGCAGTTGTTTGGTTTCGCTGAGCGTCCTTTTGACGATAGCGGCCGCTTTGTCATGCCAGACCATTTGCGCAACTTGGCTGAGCTGGACGAGCATCTCTATTTTCAGGGCGGCGGCGCCTCCTTCACAATCTGGAACCCGCGCGAGCTGATGAAAATGGGCCGCGATTGGGCGACCGCGAAGGCGGCGTGCGATGCGTTCATGGCAGAATTGGAGGGGAAGAAGAAATGACCCTCCCTAGTGCAGCCCAAATGGCACCTCATATCCCTGTGCTGCTCGACGAAGTGATTGATGCGCTGCAACCGCAAGAAGGCGATGTCATCATTGACGCGACTTTCGGTGCAGGCGGGTATTCGCGCGCGCTGCTCGAACGCGGAGCCAAGGTTCACGCTTTTGACCGCGATCCCGATGCGATCCGCGATGGCGCAGCGATGGAAGCGGAATTCGATGGCCGGCTAAGCCTGCATCCCCGCCGCTTTGCTGAAATGGTCGATGAGATGGCGAGCGTCGGAATCGCTAACGTCGACGGCGTGGTCATGGATATTGGAGTGTCGTCCATGCAGCTTGACCAAGCTGAGCGCGGCTTTGCGTTTTCGGCTGACGGTCCGCTCGACATGCGGATGAGCCAGCAGGGTGAGAGCGCGGCGGATTTCCTCAATGAAGCAGGCGAAGAGCAGATTGCCGATGTGCTCTATCACTTCGGTGAGGAGCGTCAGTCGCGCCGGGTTGCGCGCGCCATTGTTGCTGCGCGCCCGCTGGAGACAACCGGCGATCTCGCGCACGTGGTGCGCAAGGCGCTTGGTTATCGCCCGCATGATAAAAAAGACCCGGCGACGCGTAGTTTCCAGGCCATTCGCATTCATGTGAACGGTGAGCTTGACGAACTGACTGCTGGCCTGAGCGCAGCAGAAACTCTTTTGCGCGATGGTGGGCGGCTCGCCGTGGTTAGTTTTCACAGCCTTGAAGACCGGATTGTAAAGCGCTTTCTGCGTGACGCAGCGGGCACCGCATCGGGCTCGCGCCATATGCCAGTGACGCAGCAGGCAGAGCCAGTTTTCACGAAGCTAAGTAAAGCCATCCGCCCGGGCGAGGCGGAAGTAGCGCGTAATCCGCGCTCGCGTTCCTCTGTGCTTCGGCATGCAGTGCGAACCTCTGCGCCAGCAAGGGAGGCGGCGTAATGGCTAGTCACCCACCGCTTCCTCGGGCTGGCAGAATGCGGCAAATCGGCTGGCTTGTCGTGCTCGGCATTGCCTTCTCGCTGTTTCTCGCCCTCACTTTTCATGTGAATGCGGTGAAGAGCGAGGTGCGCCTTGCTGAGCGTCAGATCATCGCGCTCGAACGCCAAAAAATGATGCTGGAAACCGAGTTTCAAACGCGGGCAAGCCAGCGCCAATTGGCTAATTGGAATGCCGTTGAATTTGGCTATAGCGCGCCGCGCGCGAGCCAATATCTCGAAGGGCGTCGGCAATTGGCCAAGCTGGGCACGCCGCGTGCGCCCGGAGCGCCTGAGCCCATTCGGGTTGCCATGGCCAGCAGCCCTGTCGAAGATCCCGGATTTCTATCGAGGTGGGATGCCCTTCTGGCGCAGAATACGGCGGTGGGTGATGGCGATGCTGTTCCGCTTCAACCGCGTAGCTCAGTCGAACTCACTGATCTCACCCAGCGCCTCACGCGCGGGGCGACGATGAGCGGTGGGGCTAGAACTCCGGCCGAGGGGGCGCAATGAACACGTTAGCCGGGTTCAGCGCCTTCAGCGTCGCTCGCCCGGCCGGTCACGAAGGCAGCGGAGTTCAGCTCGCGGCGCTGCGCAAACGCAATCTGCTCCAGGCCAAGCTGCGCATCTTGTGGATCGCGCTAGGCTTTGTCTTTTTGACAGTCATCGCGGTGATGCGGATCGGATATTTCGGAATGTCTGATCGGGCGATCACGGCGACATCTCTGGAAGATGCGCTTCTGCCGGATCGCGGCACCATTTCAGATCGCAACGGCAATCCGCTTGCCCGGGCATTCCCCGCTTATGCGCTGTGGTACAATCCCAAGGCGATGGGCGAGGGTGACAGCCCTCTGGTCAAGAGCCCCGAGGCAGTTGCGCGCGAGCTGAAGGCGATCTTCCCAGACCTTGACGAGGCGAAAACTGCGCAGCGCCTGGCGAGCGGCAAGGGCGGTTATCTGCGGCGCAGGATCCTTCCTGAAGATGCCAATCGCATCCAGGGTATTGGTGAGCTAGCGCTTGAGATGCCGCAAGAGGATGATCGGCATTATCCGCAAGGGTCAATGGCTGCCCATGTGCTCGGCTTCGTTGGCGCAGACGGCAAGGGCCGCGTGGGCATGGAGGCGGTGCTTAACGAGCAACTGACCAATCCCGATACCCGAAGCCAACCTGCCACGCTCAGCATTGATATGCGGGTGCAGGGTGCGCTCGAAGACGAGCTGCGGCGCGGCATGAAGCTGGTCGATGCAAAAGGCGCGGCGGGGATCGTTCTGGACGTTGATACAGGCGAAGTCATGGCGCTTGCCTCGCTGCCAGAATTTGATCCGAACAAGATCGACCGCGACGGCGAGAAGTTCATGTTCAACCGGGTCACGAACCAGGTTTATGAGCTCGGCTCGACATTCAAACCGCTGTCCATCGCGGCGGCGATTGACGCGGGCGTTGTGCGCGATTTCGGCAAGCTCTATGATGCCAAGCCGGTGAAAGTAGGGCGTTTCTCGATCAAGGATAGCCACTTTATTGGCAATCATCTGAATGTGCCGAACGCCCTTATCCATTCATCCAACACGGTGACAGCCCGCGTCGCTGATGACCTTGGTCCCGAGCGGCTGCGCCAGACAATGATTGATCTGGGTATGAATGAGCGTCCGCATATTGAGCTTCCTGCGCGCGGACACCCGATTTGGCCCAGTGGCAAATGGCCGCGCCTGCGCAATATGACCGTCAGCTATGGGCACGGTGTTGCAGTGACCCCATTGCATTTAGCGGGTGCCTATGCCGCGATGGTCAATGGCGGTATCTGGCGGCCTGCAACGCTGCACAAATTGGCGCCTGGTGAGGCGCCTCAGGGGCGCCGCGTCTTCAAGGAATCCACCTCCAGCCGGATGCGTCAATTGCTGCGCGCGATCGCGATTTACGGAACCGGGAAGAAAGCGGACGCGCCCGGTTACCGGGTGGGCGGAAAGACTGGCTCAGCGGAAAAGCCTGGCAAAGGTGGCTATCGCCGGACATCATTGGTTTCGACTTTTGCCGCAGCATTTCCGATGGACCGTCCGCGCTATGTTGTAATTGCGATGCTCGACGAGCCACGTGGGACGCTGGCGAGCAGTTTCCAACGCACAGCCTCTTGGAATGCCGCGCCGATTGTCGGACGTCTGGTGCCGCGTATTGGGCCGATGCTTGGAGTGATCCCAGACGAGACGCATGACGTTGATATATCCGACCTCAAACCGCTTATTCCCGAGGCCAACCGGTGAAGCTCGCGGCGCTTCTTGAGGCTGCTGGCATGGCCGCAACGGATGGTGCGGAGGCGACAGTCACCGGTTTTGCCATCGACAGCCGCAAGGTCGCGCCCGGCACCGTCTTTGGCGCGTTTCAAGGCACTGAAGCCAATGGCGAAGACTTCATCCCGGCCGCTATCGCAGCAGGTGCCATCGCAATAATCGCGCGGCCGGAGGCTAAGGTAGAGGGCGCACTCCACATTGCGGACGAAATTCCGCGTCAGGCTTTCGCGCGGCTCGCGGCACAGTTTTTCACCCCAGTTCCAGCGCATATCGTGGCCGTCACTGGCACCAATGGAAAAACATCCACAGCGGAGATGACACGCCAGATCTGGCGTATGGCAGGCGAGCGGGCAGCGAGCATCGGGACCCTGGGTGTCACTACACCGGATGAGAGTGTCTCGACCGGTCTGACCACGCCTGATATTGCCACTTTCCTTTCAAATGTCAGTGGGTTGGCGCGCGAAGGCGTGACTCATATCGCCTATGAGGCATCAAGTCATGGTCTCTCACAATATAGAAATGAAGGTATTCCTGTACAGGCGGTCGCCTTTACTAACCTTAGCCGTGATCACTTAGATTATCATTCCAATATGGAGGAATATTTCCTGGCCAAGATGCGTCTATTTGACGAAGTGGCTAGTGAAGGTGCTACAAGTGTCATCTGGACCGGAGCGTCATTGAGCGAGTGGTCGCGCCGGGCCATCGAACACGCGGAAAAACGACCATTGCGCGTGTTCACCGTGGGCGAGCGGGGCGAAGGCATTCGTCTCGCCGCCCATACACCGACACAATTGGGCCAAAACATCAGGATTGAGCATGATGGTTCAGAACGAACGATCGAACTGCCGCTCATCGGTGCATATCAAGTCGCTAATGCGCTGACCGCAGCGGGTTTAGCGCTCGCTGTTGGCACCGATCCCGCGCTCGTATGGGATGCGGTTGCGCGGTTGCAGCCTGTGCGCGGGCGGCTTGAACGCGCGGTGATAGCGCCCAGCGGCGCTCCTGTTTATGTCGATTATGCGCACACTCCGGCGGCCTTAGCGGCGGCAATCGAGGCTTTGCGTCCTCATGTCGCGCCGGAAACCGGGCGGCTGATCACCGTTTTTGGTGCGGGCGGTGACCGCGATCATGGCAAGCGCGCGGAAATGGGTCACGAAGCAGCGCAAGGCTCTGACATTGTGATTGTCACAGATGACAATCCACGCGGAGAAGACCCGGAAGCCATCCGGCGCCATATTCTTACCGGAACAGGCGACGGCGCGCATGATATTAGCGATCGGCGCGCCGCGATCGCCGAGGCGATCAAGCTCTCTCAGGCGGGCGACATTGTGCTGATCGCAGGCAAGGGACATGAGCAGGGGCAGATCATTGGGGCGGGAGACAGCATGCGTATTTTGCCATTTGATGATGTGGAAGTGGCACGAGAATGTGCTGCGGAAAGCACGCAAGGATGAGTCGTAGTATGAGCGCAGTAGCGATGCAGCATAAGGCACTTAAGCAGTGGCCAGTTCTTGCGCAGGACACAGTGCCTTTGGCGCTTTGGAGCGCGCAGGAAATCGCTTCTGCAACCGGCGGCAAGGCTAGCGGTGACTTCCTTGTATCCGGCGTTGAAATGGATTCGCGCGATGTGCGCTTCGGGGATCTGTTTGTGGCGCTCAAAGGCGAGGCGATGGACGGTCACCGGTTCCTCGACGCGGCGTTCGTAAAGGGCGCAGCCGCCGCGATTGTCGACCGCGCTGTCCCATATCCGCATGTACTGGTCAAAGACACTGGTGCTGCATTAGAGGCTTTGGCGGCAGCCGCGCGCAAGCGGACCGATGCGACCATCGTCGGGGTTACCGGATCGGTTGGCAAAACTGGGGTGAAAGAGGCGATTTTCGCCGCGCTTGAGCGATCAAGCAGAGGCAACACGCATCGCTCCGTGCGCAGCTACAACAATCATGTCGGTGTGCCGCTTTCGCTCGCGAGATGTCCCGCTCGCAGCGAATATGGTGTATTCGAAATGGGCATGAACCATGCGGGTGAGATTGACGCGCTAACCCGCCAAGTCCGCCCCAATGTTGCGGTCATCACTACCATTGCACCTGCGCATATCGAGAACCTCGGCTCTGAAGAAGCGATTGCGGATGCGAAGGCCGAGATATTCGCCGGGCTTAGCGAGAACGGTACGGCCGTGATCCCTGCTGACAGTCCGCATTTTGAGCGCCTCCGCGGGGCAGCTGAGAGCTCCGGCGCAAACATCGTCTCGTTCGGTGCGGCCGCGCATGCTGACGTCCGCTTGCTCGACGCCATCCCGCGCGAACATGCCGGCGCGCTGGTGACTTGCGAATATGGTGAGGGGACGCAGCGGGGACGCATGTGCTTTACCGTTGCCGAACCGGGCGAACATTGGATCATGAATGCGCTGTGCGTGATCGCGGCGGTTCGTGCAGCGGGGGGCGACCTAGGCGCAGCAGGCCTCGCTCTTGCGGAAATGGGCGGGCTGAAAGGCCGCGGAGAGCGCCACCAGATTGCTGCATCAGGTGATGGCAAAGCGCTTATGATAGACGAGAGCTATAACGCCAATCCTGCTAGCATGCGGGCCACGTTGGCGCAGCTTGGCACAACGCCAGCGGGCCGCCGCATTGCAGTGCTGGGCGCTATGAAAGAGCTGGGTGATTTCACCGCGCAATTCCATGAGCAACTGGCTGAGCCGATTTCGCAGGCCAAGGTCGACTATGTTATACTCGTTGGCGAGGAAATGGGCAGTCTCGCGCGAGAGCTGGGGAAAGGCTCCGGCGGTTCGCTTGGCTTTGACGGCGGGTTTGCGCATTGCATGAACGCCGGGGAGGCGATGGAATTGTTGGACGATTACGGCGTGATTGCAGGCGATGCGATCCTTGTGAAAGGCTCCAATTCGGTCGGTCTTGGCAAACTGGTTTCCCGATACACTCAGCTATCCGACACTTAGGCGCATTATCGCATGCTTTATCTGCTGGCCGAATGGCTCCAATTTGAAGGCATCTTCAACCTGATCCGATACCAGTCGGCGCGGGCTGGTGCTGCATTGCTGACGGCTTTGCTGATCGGCATGGTGATTGGTCCAAAGATGATCAATATGCTGCGCGTGCGGCAGGGCAAGGGACAGCCGATCCGCGAAGATGGCCCGCAAAGCCATCAGGCGAAGGTTGGTACGCCGACCATGGGCGGCCTGCTGATCCTGTTCAGTCTCACGTTATCGCTGCTGCTTTGGATGGATCTACGAAATCCCTTTGTCTGGGCGTGCCTGGCGGTGACCGCTGGCTTTGGCCTGATTGGTTTTCTCGATGACTATGACAAGGTTTCCAAGGCGAGCCATGCGGGCGTTTCTGCAAAGGTCCGTCTGGCCGGTGAATTTGTAGTCGCTGGCGTCGCCGCATGGATTATTGTTGGGCAGATTAGCACTAATCTTTATGTGCCGTTCCTGAGCAATGTGTCGATCCCGCTGGGCCCGTTTTACTACGTGTTCGCAGCAACGATCATCGTTGGTTTCGGCAATGCGGTAAACCTCACCGATGGGCTTGACGGTCTAGCGATTATGCCGGTGATCATCGCGGCGGGCACCTTCGCGATTATCGCCTATCTGGTGGGCCGCGTGGATTATTCCGAATATCTCGGCATTCCGCACGTTGCGGGTGCAGGCGAGCTGGCGATATTCTGTGCTGCAATCATGGGAGGAGGGCTCGCCTTCCTGTGGTTTAATGCACCTCCAGCGGCGGTATTTATGGGCGACACGGGCAGCCTCGCTTTGGGAGGCGCGCTGGGCGCGATTGCGGTAGCGAGCCATCACGAGATTGTGCTGCTGATTGTGGGCGGGCTTTTCGTGGTCGAGACCGCGAGCGTTATCATCCAGGTCTTCTGGTTCAAGCGTACCGGCAAACGCATTTTCCGCATGGCGCCGATCCACCACCATTTTGAGCAATTGGGCTGGAGCGAGAGCAAGGTCGTGATCCGTTTTTGGATCATTGCGATTATCCTCGCCATGCTGGGGCTAGCAACGCTGAAGCTAAGATGATTACCGCGCCTGTCTTTGCTGGAAAACGCTACGGTGTGCTAGGTCTCGCCCGTTCGGGTGCGGCAACGGCTGAGGCATTACTGGCGAGCGGAGCTGAGCTCTTAGTGTGGGATGATCGGCCCGAGGCGCGAGAGGTGTTTGCTGGGCGTGACGGCGTGGTTATCGCTGATCCGCTGGAGGCTGACCTCACTGGCTATGCGGGGGTGGCCGTGTCACCCGGCGTGCCGCTCAATACGCATCCGATCAAGCCGTATGCTGATAGCTTCGATGTGCCGGTGATTGGCGATATCGAACTGTTCGCGCAGGCCCGCGAGTTCCTCCCGCCGCATAAGGTGGTGGGAATCACGGGCACAAATGGCAAATCGACCACTACCGCGCTGACGCATCATATTTTGAAAACCGCTGGCCTGCCGACCACAATGGGCGGCAATATTGGCCTGCCGATTATGGGACAGGACCCTCTGCCAGAAGGCGGGGTCTATGTGCTGGAGCTATCGAGTTATCAGATTGATCTGACGTATTCGCTGGATTGTGATGTGGCGGTGCTGCTCAATATCACACCCGATCATCTGGATCGCTACGATGGCGACTTTGAGAAATATGCGGCCGCAAAATTCAGACTATTTGCTCAGCAAGCAAAGGATGGGGTCGCGGTTTTGGGCGGCCTTGCTCAACAAGAAGAAGATTGGCGTCGTCGCGCCGGTAAAAGAAAGCATAGTTTTTGGCGAATTCACGCGGATACCTTCGACCCTTGGTCTGAAGAGTGGCCGGCTCTAGGAGGACCTCACAGCCACCAAAATGTCGGCTGTGCTACTGCAGTGGCTGAATGGCTCGCTGTTGATGACCAAACCGTACTGAGCGCCCTCCGTACCTTCCCCGGCCTCCCGCATCGCATGGAGCGGGTTGGTGAGTACGGCGGCGTCGCTTACGTCAATGACAGCAAAGCGACGAATACCGCCGCGTCTGCGCCTGGGCTTGCAGCGTTTGACAACGTCCACTGGATCCTTGGCGGGCTAGCCAAAGAACCCGGCCTCGGCGAATGTGAAGCCGAGCTGAGCCACGTCAAAGCGGCGTATACCATCGGCAAATCTGGCCCGGATTTCGCAGCATTGCTCGAAGACCGCGTGCCAACCACCCAATGCGGCACGCTCGACAAGGCCGTCACCAGCGCCGCTGCGGCCGCTGAGCCTGGCGACACCGTTCTCCTCTCGCCAGCCTGCGCGAGCTTTGACCAGTTTCGCGATTTTGAGGAACGCGGCGATGCCTTCCGCGCGGCCGTCGCAGCTCTTGCGGGAGGAGCGGCCGTATGAGCGCGCCTGACCTACCCGGCACGCGCCGCGCCTCGCAGCGCTGGACGCAATCGAGCTCATTTGGGCCTTACGCATTCGGCCCGCGCCCCTATGTGCCGCGCGCGGCCAATCGGGAGCAGCGGCATAGTCTTTCGCGCTGGTCGCAAATCAAGATCTGGTGGCGCGAAGTGGACCGCGCTCTTTTGTGCCTCATCTTCATCATCATGGCCTTCGGCGCGGTCGCAGTTGCGGCTGGATCGACCGCCAGTGCGCGGCGCCTCTCGACCGCAAGTGAGACTTTGCCCGACCTCTATTTCTTCTATCGCCACATGGTCTGGCAGGTGGTCGGCGTTGCAGTGATGATTGGCGTGTCCTTCCTCAGTCGCGAGAATGCGCGCAGGCTGGGGCTAGTGCTCGCGGTGGGCATGACGGGAGCATTGTTCCTCGTTCCGATAGTAGGCACAGAGGTCAACGGAGCGCAGCGCTGGCTCGAGATTGGCATGCGCTTTCAGCCTTCGGAGTTCCTCAAACCTGGCTTTGTGATTTTCGTCGCGTGGATCCTCTCATGGCGATTGCGCGACCCAAATTTGCCGGTCGTCTCGCTGACCGCGATTGCGCTGGGCATCGTCGCGATCCTGTTGATGATGCAGCCCAACCTTGGCGGCACAATTCTGTTTATCGGCGTATGGTTCGTTCTCATCCTGCTCTCCGGCGTACCGGTTCAGCGCTTATCCATTTTGGTGGGTGCAGGACTGGCCGCGTTCACCGCGACGTATTTTCTATACGACAATGCGCGCAACCGGATTGATGCGTTTCTGGGCGGCGGCACGGCCTTTGACCAAGTCGATCTGGCAGAGCGCACGCTGCTTGCGGGCGGCTGGCTGGGCAGCGGCTATGGCCTTGGCATTCGCAAGATGACGTTGCCCGAGGCGCATACCGATTACATTTTCTCCGTGATCGGTGAAGAATTTGGGCTGATCGCCTGCGCTCTGGTAGTGATCGCATATCTGGCGTTTGTAAGCAGGGTATTGATGAAACTGATTGATGAGGAAGATCTGTTTGCGTTGCTGGCGGGCTCTGGCCTCGCCGCACTGTTTGGTGGGCAGGCGTTCATCAATATTCTCGTCAACCTTCAGCTGTTCCCGTCAAAAGGCATGACGCTGCCGCTGATTAGTTATGGCGGGTCGTCCACCATTGCGATTTGCCTGACCGTCGGCTTGCTGCTGGCGATTACTAAGCGCAATCCGTTCCTGCGGCGCGAGACGCGCGGAGTGCGCGATCTGCTTGGGTTTTCGCAAGAGCGCGGCAACCAGCGCGACGTGACGAAGCGGATCAAGGGTGCGCGGATATGACCGGTTCAAGCCGCCACTATGTGCTCGCGGCCGGGGGTACGGGTGGGCACTTGCTGCCTGCCTTTGCGCTTGCAAGTGAGCTGGACCAGCGCGGCCACCATGTCGCGCTGATAACCGACGAGCGCGGAGAGGCCATTCCTGGCCGCCCCGATTTTCTGACGACGCATGTGCTGCCCGCTGGGCGGATTGGCGGCAAAAATCCGCTCAAATGGCTCGGCGGGCTGAAAGCGATTTGGCAGGGCCGGCAAATGGCCCTGCGGCTGTTTGACAGTTTTCAGCCGAGCGCTGTTGTGGGCTTTGGCGGCTATCCTGCATTTCCTGCGCTCGCGGCATCAACCTCGGCCAAAATCCCGAGCATTGTGCATGAGCAAAACGCCGTTCTGGGCCGCGTCAACCGGCTCCTCGCTGGCCGGGTTCAGGCGATTGCCACTGCCTATCCCGATATTGAGCGTTTGAAGCCCAAGCACGCCAGCAAGGTTGAGCTGGTCGGTAACCCCGTGCGTGCGCCAGTGCTCGCGCTGCGCGATGAAGACTTCCCGCCACTTGGCGAAGATGGCCTCTTCCGCGTGCTCGTAACCGGCGGCAGTCAGGGCGCGAGCATCCTGTCCGATGTGGTGCCCGATGGCCTGTCCATGTTGCCGCCTGCGCTGCGACAGCGTCTGCAGGTGACGCAACAATGCCGCAAAGCAGATCTCGATGCCGTGCGCGAGCGCTATCGCAATCATGGTATCCCCGCGGAACTCGGCACGTATTTTGAGGACATGCATCACCGGCTTGCCGACACGCATTTGTTCATTGGCCGCGCGGGGGCATCGACCATTGCGGAGCTGACGGCGGTTGGACGGCCAGCAATTCTCATTCCGCTGCCAATCGCGACCGATGATCACCAGGCTGCGAATACGCGCGAAATGGTGGAGGCGGGCGGCGCTCGCATGATCCGTCAGCCGATAGCGACAACCAAGACCCCTCAAGGCGATAGCGATGCAGCAAACCGGCTACGCGTGGAACAGTCGGATATGGCGCAGAAGCTCTCGAAAGATATCTCACGCCAGATCAAGGCTTTGGCAGATCGGCCTGATGGCTTGGCCCGCGCGGCCCATGCGGCGTGGAATTGCGGCCGGCCTGATGCGGTCAAGGATCTGGCTGATCTGGTCGAGAGTTTCGGCGGGGCGGATATGATGGATGTCATTCGCGTTGGCGGCGGCGAGGGACGGCTGAAAGTTCAAAGCGTGCCTAGGGGGCAAGGCGCGTCAAGAGGCCGTTTCCCGCGAGCACAGGCGTCACGGAATCGCGCGGCATGAAAGGCGTCGCAACCGATATCGGCACAATCCACTTTGTCGGGATTGGGGGCATTGGCATGTCTGGAATTGCCGAAGTGATGCACAATCTGGGCTACCGTGTGCAAGGCTCTGATCTTGCGGCAGGGCCGAGCGTTGAAAGGCTGCGGGCTCGCGGAATTGACGTTGCGATTGGTCATGTCGCGGAGAATGTTGATGGCGTTGCGGTTGTGGTCACATCCACTGCGGTTAGGCGGACTAACCCCGAAGTTGCCGCTGCTTTGGAAGCGCGCATTCCGGTGGTGCGCCGCGCCGAAATGCTGGCCGAACTTATGCGGCTTAAATCAACCGTCGCGGTGGCCGGAACACATGGCAAAACCACTACGACCAGCATGGTCGCTGCGTTGCTTGATGCGGGCGATGTCGACCCGACGGTCATCAATGGCGGGATCATCGAACAATATGGCTCGAACGCGCGATTGGGCGATAGCGACTGGATGGTTGTGGAAGCTGATGAGAGTGATGGCAGCTTTCTCAGGCTCGATGGCACGCTGGCCGTGGTCACCAATATCGACCCGGAGCATCTCGACCACTACGGTGATTTCGACGGCGTGAAGCGCGCCTTTCTGGAATTTATTCAGAACGTGCCATTTTACGGTGCGGCGATCCTGTGCATCGACCATCCTGAAGTGCAAGCGGTGATCGGCCAAGTGCGCGATCGCCGCGTGGTCACTTACGGTTTCAATCTTCAAGCGGACATTTGCGGGGTCAATATTCGTCCCGATGATACTGGCAACCGCTTCGATGTGATCGTGCGCCAGCGCGACGCCGAGGATCGCCGGATCGAAAATGTCCATTTGCCGATGCCCGGGCGCCACAATGTCCAGAACGCGCTCGCGGCAATTGCAGTGGCGATTGAGATGGGTTGCTCGGACGATGTGATCCAGACCGGCTTTGGCAGCTTTGGCGGAGTGCGCCGTCGCTTTACCAAGGTTGGCGAAGTGCCGGTTGCGGGCGGCCACGCGACCATCATCGACGATTATGCGCATCACCCCGTTGAAATTCAGGCTGTGCTGAGCGCAGCCCGCGAAACTGTCGCCGCAAGCGCTGGCGAGGGCCGGGTCATCGCGGTCATGCAGCCGCACCGATATTCGCGCCTCAGCGATCTGATGGAAGACTTCCAGAACTGCTTTAACGACGCGGACCGTGTGCTGGTGACACCAGTCTACGAGGCGGGCGAAGACCCGATTGAGGGGGTGAGTTCGACATCCCTCGTTGCGGGCTTGAAGTCGCGCGGTCACCGTGATGCATCGGAAGTGGCGGACCTTCATGCGCTGGCTGCTGATCTGGCAGATGATCTGGCTCCGGGCGACTATGTGGTATGCCTCGGCGCGGGTGATATCACCCGGTGGGCGGCAGATTTGGCGGGCGCTATCGCGGCCAAGGGCGCGGCATCATGACTCAGATCACCATGCCTAAGGTTCGCGGCAAGTTGAGGCGAGATGCGCCGCTGGCAAAGCTCGTCTGGTTTAAGGCAGGCGGCACAGCAGACTGGCTGTTTGAACCTGCCGATCATGACGATCTGGCCGGCTTTCTGAGCGAGCTTGACCATAAACTGCCCATAATGGCGCTGGGCCTCGGCTCAAATATGATCGTGCGTGATGGCGGCGTTTCCGGTGTTGTTATTCGGCTTGGTAAAGCCTTTGCCAAAGTCGAACCGCGGGATGATTGTGAGATAGTCTGCGGCGGCGGCGCGAGCGGCATTTTAGTTAGCTCTACCGCGCGCGATGCAGGGATCGCAGGTCTGGAATTTTTGCGCGGTATCCCGGGCACGGTTGGCGGTTTTGTCCGCATGAATGGCGGGGCGTACGGCCGCGAGGTGGCCGACATCTTGATCGATTGCGAGATCATGTTCCCTTGCGGGAAGCTCTCGACTGTTCCGGCTGAAGAGCTGGCTTATTCATACCGTCATTCCGAGCTGTCCAAGGGCGCAGTGGTGGTGTCCGCGCGTTTCCAGGGCGAGGCGGGTACCCCAGCCGCAATCGGCGCGGAGATGGACCGGATTGCGAAGGCTCGCGAAGAATCGCAGCCGTTGCGGACCAAAACTGGCGGATCGACTTTCAAGAACCCGGATGGCCACAAGGCGTGGCAATTGGTTGATGCGGCGGGTTGTCGCGGGCTGACCATGGGCGGCGCGCAAGTGAGCGAGAAGCACACCAATTTCCTTATCAACACAGGCGACGCGACCAGCGGAGATATTGAGGCGCTGGGCGAAGAGGTTCGCCGCCGCGTGCGCGAAAATTCTGGTGTTGAGCTTGAATGGGAAATTCAGCGGGTGGGGCGCAAATGACCGCGCTACCAAAACTCCACGTCGCGGTCTTGATGGGCGGCTGGGCGAATGAGCGAGAGGTTTCGCTTATGTCCGGTGGCGGCGTGGCGGATGCGCTGGAACAGCGCGGCCACCGCGTCACGCGGATTGATATGGACCGCGATGTCGCGGCGCGCATTTCTGAGGCTGCACCCGATGTGGTGTTCAACGCCCTGCACGGTGTGCCGGGTGAGGATGGCAGCGTGCAAGGCATGCTGGATCTGATGGGCGTGCCTTATACGCATTCCGGCCTCGCGACGAGCGTGATCGCGATTGACAAGCAGCTGACCAAACAAGCGCTTGTCCCGCATGGCATTCCGATGCCTGGCGGGCGTATTGTCGCGAGTGAAGAGCTGTATGATGGTGATCCGTTGCCACGGCCCTATGTGCTAAAACCCGTCAACGAAGGTTCGTCCGTCGGCGTGGCGATCGTCACCGATGAGAGCAATTACGGCAATCCCATTGCCCGCGATGCAAATGGCCCGTGGCAGGAGTTTTCCGAGCTGCTCGCAGAACCCTTCATCAAAGGCCGTGAGATGACGACGGCAGTGATTGATAGGCCTGACGGACCGCGTGCTTTGGCGGTGACGGAGCTAATCGTAAAGTCAGGTTTCTACGATTATGAAAACAAATACACCGATGGTAAGACGGAGCATATCTGCCCGGCCAAAATCCCGGCGAATATCGAGAAGCTGTGTCTTGAAATCGCGTTGAAAGCGCACCGCGTGCTGGGCTGCAAAGGCACGAGCCGGACTGATTTCCGCTGGGACGAAGAGCAAGGCGAGGCTGGTCTGTTTGTACTCGAAACGAACACACAGCCGGGTATGACCCCGCTGAGCCTGGTGCCGGAGCAAGCGCGCTATGCGGGGCTCGAATATGGCGAGCTGGTCGAGGCGATAATCGCCGCCGCATTGAACGACCACATCAAGGGGGACGACGGCCATGGCTAAAGTCAAACGCAGCGCCAAGGGTGTGCGCCGCTCAGCCGCTGCGCGAGGGCGCAGCCAGAAAGCGCGTGCGGCCAAGACCAAATCGATTGGAATTATTGACCGTGTGCTGGCGATGCTGCCGTTTACCGATGAACAGCTCCATAAGTTCTTCCTGTTCGTGATTTTGGCGACTGCGGTCGCGGCGGCGTGGTTTATTGCAAGCCTCGCTGGCCTTCCTGCGATGGCGCAGAGCCGCATGGCCTATGCGGCGGCGGACGCAGGTTTCGAAGTGCGCAGGGTCAAGGTAAATGGGGTTGAGCGGATGAACGAGCTCAAGGTCTATGAGCGAGCCTTGTCAGAACGCGACCGGCCCATGGCATTGGTTGATCTGGAGGCGCTCCGTGCAAAAATGCTTGAGCTGAGCTGGGTTAAGGATGCGCGTGTTTCACGCCAACTGCCCGATACGCTGATCATCAACATTGTTGAGCGCGATGAGCACGCAGTACTGCGCAAACCCAATCGGCTGATGCTGATTGATGCGGCTGGCAATGAGCTTGAGCCCATTTCGCAAGTGAATGCGCAAGGCAAGCTGCTGATCGAAGGGTCTGGCGCGGCCAAACAGGTCGAGGCGCTCGATCATTTGCTAGATGCTGCCCCAGCTCTGAAACCCCAAATTACTCAGGCTGAATGGGTGGGAAATCGTCGCTGGAACCTGACGTTTAAGACGGGTCAGAAGCTTGCATTGCCTGAAGGAAAACAGACTTCGGCCAGCGCGCTGGTCGCGTTTGCGCGGATGGATGGGCATTACCGATTGCTCGGGGGGAAAGCTGTGGCGATTGATTTACGGGTGCCGGAGCAGGCCTATTTCCGCTGCGAGGATGGACCGTGCAAGATCACTGAATTGGGTCGCCAGACCTCTGCGACGCAGGCTTCGGTCAACTAATGGCTGGCCCACGGATCGTTCGCGCTTTCGGCGCTGTTAATGTCGGCTCATTCCGGGTCTCGGCTATGATCATGGCGGAAGATGAGAATGGCCAAATGCAAGTGCTTGGCTCCACCCACCGCAAGGCGGAGGGCGTAAAGCGCGGCTACATCACTGAGATGGCGGCGGCGAGCCACTCCATAAGGCAGGCAGTCGAGAAAGCTGAGGCGACGGCCAACACCAGCATTGCAAGTGTTTGGATCGGCTGCGCGGGTGCAGGCCTTTCAAGCAAGATTGCCAGCGTCGAAACCGCGATTGGCGGGCGGCGTATCGAAGAAGATGACATTGAGCACCTGCTGTTTGCCGCGCGCGACCATATTCAGCCTGATGGGCGCACTGTGCTGCATGCCCAGCCGGCGCATTATACGCTCGACGGGGCGCATGGTATCGCCAATCCCAAAGGGCTTCATGCAGAGGCGCTGGGCGTTGATATCCATGTGACATTGGCGGAAAGCGCGCCGGTCAAAAACTTGATCGAGGCCGTGCAATCAGCGCACCTCGATGTGGAGGGCGTGGTCGCATCCCCGCTTGCGAGCGCTTATGCCTGCCTCACCACCGAGCAGCGCGATCTGGGTGTGGCGCTGGTCGAGATCGGAGCGGAGGTCACCAATGTGTCTGTGCACGCAGGGGGAATGTTGCTGGGTTTGAAATCCATTCCCACCGGTTCCAACGATATCACTGACGCGTTGGCATCCAGCTTCGGCATTCGCCGGGATCAGGCCGAGCGGCTGAAATGCGTCTCTGGTTCTGCCATTTCGACACCGAGTGATCACCGAGAAATGATCGCGGTTCTTGGCCCTGACGAAATAGCCGATGGCCCGCTTGCGCGCGGCGCTGATGAGCAGAACCGTATTGCGCGCGCAGAGCTGGTCGCGGTGGTGACGCAGCGGCTTGCGCAGCTCACAGATGAGATCAACAAGGCGCTGAAGGAAATGGGCTTCGCGGGCGCGAAGGGCGGACAACTGATCTTAACGGGCGGCGGCGCAGAGCTACACGGAATTGCAGAGTTTATGCAACGCGCTCTTTCTATGCCGGTGCGTTTGGGTAAACCGCCAAAACTTGCAGGCCTACCTGATCCGCATGCCACTCCAGGATTTGCGACGCTGGCGGGCCTATGCCTCTATGCGGCTGATGATCCGGTCGACATTCGTTCGGTTGGTCCTACCTATCAGCCGACCCGTCGTTATTCCGGGTTTGGTCTCGTGAATCGGATATTCCAAGCAGGCAGAGAGTATTTTTGAGTGTAGGGCGGCGTTTTGTTAGGGTTTTGTGGAAAAACTGTACTTAAGCCTGCCTCGTAGATTCTGTTTGTGCCAAGCTGGCACGCAAATGTAATTTAATCTCTTTTTCCCCGGAGGGAAATACCATGAGTATCAATATCGGCCCCGCATCCACTGACGAGCTTCGGCCAAAGATCACCGTTATTGGTGTCGGCGGCGCGGGCGGCAATGCTATCGCGAATATGATGGCGGCAGAGATTGAGGGCGTTGATTTCGTTATCGCCAACACAGACGCGCAGGCGCTGTCAAATTCCTCGACCGAAAAACGCATTCAGTTGGGGCCGGATATCACTGGCGGGCTGGGTGCAGGTGCGCGGCCTGAAGTTGGCAAGGCCGCGGCGGAAGAAACTGTAGATGAGATCGATCACGCGCTTGAGGGCGTGAACATGTGCTTTATCGCCGCTGGTATGGGCGGCGGCACAGGCACAGGCGCTGCGCCGGTAATTGCAGAGGCCGCGCGCAAGAAAGGCGTGCTTACTGTTGGCGTCGTGACCAAGCCGTTCCTGTTTGAAGGTACGCGGCGCATGCGGGCGGCTGAGGCTGGCATTGAAGAGCTGCAAAAGCATGTTGATACGCTGATCGTCATTCCGAACCAGAACCTGTTCCTCGTCGCCAAGGCTGAGACGACTTTCAAGGAAGCGTTTGAACTGGCCGATGAGGTGCTTCAGCAAGGCGTGCGCTCGATTACCGATCTGATGGTTATGCCTGGGCTGATCAATCTCGATTTTGCCGACGTCCGCTCGGTGATGAGCGAGATGGGCAAGGCGATGATGGGTACAGGCGAGGGCGAGGGCGACAACCGCGCGCTCGAAGCAGCCGAACGTGCAATCGCCAACCCGCTGCTCGACGGCGTCAGCATGGCCGGCGCCAAGGGCGTGATTATCTCCATTCTCGGCGGCGAGGATATGAAGCTGCTTGAGGTCGACGAGGCGGCCAATCACATCCGCGAGCTGGTGGATGAAGATGCTAACATCATTTGGGGTTCAGCCTTCAACCCTGACCTTGAAGGTAAGATTAGAGTGTCTGTTGTTGCCACCGGTATTGATCAGAATGCTGCGCCTGCGCAGACGCAAACCCGGCCCTTTACACTGACCGATTCCAAGCCGCCAAAGCGGCCAGCGCTTGCCATGCCGCAAGAGGCGGAGGGTGATAGTGAACCATTCGAACTGAACGAAGGAATGTCTACGCAGGTCGAAGAAGAACCAGTTGCTGCGGTTTCGACACCGTTTGGTATGGCCAGCGATCTGCCGCCGATGGAATTGTCGGACGAAGACATCACTTATGGCGAGGCAGCCGAGACGCCTGACGACGCGGACGGTGGATTTGGCGATGCAGCGGACGATTCTGGTGACACATTCGAAGCTGATAGCGACGCTGAAGACGACGTCGAAGAAGTAGCGCCAAGCATGGGACTGAGCGCAATGGACGGCCCTGACTATGAGGGCGCTGATGATGATCTCGATGATGTGGACGGCATTGTCGACCCGCTAGAAGGACTGCGCGACGACCATACCGAACGCTTCGAGCAGGTTGATGAGACCGGCGGTGTGGATGCAGGTGCTCCCGGCGGTGAAGAGCCGCTCGACCTGTCTCGCTCGATAGAGCCTGAGGTAAGCTATGATGTCGATGGCGCAGACGTTGGGCAGGACGAGCTAGAACTCGGTGCAGATGACATTGCAGAACCTGCTTCTGATGAGGGAGGCATGTTCCCAGGCCGTCGCCGCAACCTGGTTGCGGGTGATGGGGATGGTTCAACGTCAAGCGATGGTTCGGCGGCGAGCGATGGAGCAGCAGCGAGCCCTGCTCAACCGCAAGGCACAGGAGGCGCACCAGCTGGAGCCGCGGCCGCTGGTGGCGGCGTTCAAGGCAGCACTCTGTTTGAGCGCATGGCCCGCTTGTCGCGCGGCTCTGGATCCGATGACGAAGACAAAGATGGTGATGATGACGATGGCGGTGAGGGCGGCTCGGCGCTGAATATCCCACGCTTCCTTGGTCGCCAAAACAATCAATAACGACTGGCAATAGAGAGCCGTAATGGACTCAAGCTGCCGTAATCATTCGCCTGGTAACTGACGACAGATGGTGCTGGGCAAGTGGTCCGTCGCAGTTATAAGATGCTGACCATGCTTTCTCATCGCCCGATCAATGCCAATTTTGCCGTAGCGGCTATAAGCTTATGCGTAGGTCTAGGCGCTTTCAGTTTGTCCCCTGCGCAGGCGCAAACCGCTTCGCGTGAAATCGTTCAGCCGCTTCCGCCCGCTGCGTCAGGCGATTTGAATCGCGCCCTGCGCGTTCTGGCACGCAGCCCGCGAAATCTTGAGGCGTTGCTGAACGCCGGCAATGCGTCGCTTGACCTTAATGATAATGCGGCGGCGATCGGCTTTTTCACCCGCGCCCGCGAAGTAGACGCGCAAGACCGGCAAGTGCTGCATGGCCTTGCCCGGGCTCAGCTAGCATTGGGGCAACCAGTTGAAGCGCTTGATCTGTTCGCGCAAGCTGAAGAAGCGGGCATTGATCCCGCGGAGATCGAGGCAGATCGCGGGCTCGCTTATGATCTGGTGGGAGAAAATGCCCGTGCGCGTGAGCTTTATCAGCGGACTTTGAACCGCGGCGATGATGATGAACTGCGCAGGCGCCTTGCATTAAGCCATGCGATTTCGGGCAATCGGCCTGCTTTCGAGCGTGAGCTTTACGCGCAGTTGGAGAAGGCTGATCGCGCTGGTTTTCGCGCCCGAGCATTTGGTTTGGCGATATTGGGTGACGGCGATGAAGCGGTGAAAATCGCCGAGGCGCTTATGCCCACTGATCTGGCGCTGCGCATGGCGCCATATCTGCGCTATATGCCGCGCCTCACCAAAGCGCAGCAAGCAGCGGCGGCAAATCTCGGCGTGTTTCCGCGTGCGGCCAATATTGGCCGCGATGATCCCAGCATTGCTGAATATGCGGCGCGCGGGGCGGAGATCACTGCTCAGGCCAATGATGCTCTGACACCGAGCGGCGAACCCTTGGGAACCCAGGCGAACGAAGTGGCTGCGCCGACGCAGGCAAATGACGAGCCGCGCCGTCGTCCGGACCGTATTGATGCTGCTGCGCCCGGCGATGATGGGGCGCAGGCTGTTGTTGTTCAGGCCGCTGTCAATTCTGAAGAGAGTACCACGCAGGGGCAGGAAGCCCCGATCGCCAGCGTCGCGGATGCTTTTGGTGATTTCAGTTCAAGCGCTCCTCAGACGGCGGGTCGGACGGAGGGCGCGGTCGATATCACTTCTATAGAACCACCGCGTGAAGTTGAGGAAGTGGAAGAGGCGGTGCCTCCAGAACCCGTGCATCCCGCGCGTCACTGGGTGCAAGTGGCCACCGGCCGCGACCGGGCGGCACTGCGGTTTGATTGGCGGCGTATTGCGCGCGCTGCGGGCGGTTTGCTCGAGGGGAAGGGGCCTCTAGTCGCCACTTGGGGCCAGACTAACCGCTTGCTTGCGGGGCCTTACGATTCTGCGCGTAGTGCACGCGAGATCGTTAACGATTTGAAAGAGTTAGAAATCGATAGCTTCTCATTTTCCAGCTCTGAAGGTCAGGAAATCGAGTCGCTGCGCTAGCGCCAAGAGGCGGGGCTGCACTTTTGTGACGTCAAATCGGGCTTGTTCACAGGCTTTGAACAGGCGAGTTCACTTCTCCCCAGCCAGCATGCATCCCGCATTTGCCAAGCCTCGCTGCCTATGTGCATCCAGCGATTAATGACTTGCTCGCTTTCCCCCTACACTCCGCCCAATCGAGTTGCTTTGTGACTGCGGCTCAGGCCCGGTTCGAGTCGGATGAAGCCGCTCCGATTGAGATGCTGACCGCGCTTTTTGAAGCGCGCGGGTGGCCTTGTCGCAGCGGCGGGGAAGAAGTGACTGCCGAGATCCAAGGAAGCTGGGCGAAATATACTGTGAAGGGCGTCTGGCGGGGCGAGGACAATGTGCTTCAAATTCTGTGCCTGCCCGATATTCGCGTGGCTGAGGACAAGCGCACCGCTGCGCAGGAACTGGTCACGTTGATGAACGAGCAGATATGGATTGGCCATTTCGACATGTGGTCGAGCGGCGGCGTACTGCTTTACCGCAATGGCAATATGCTCAGTGATGATGGCACGCTCAGCCTCGCCCAAGCGCAGTCGTTGATTGAGATTGCGGTTGAGGAATGCGACCGGTTTTACCCGGCATTCCAATTCGTCCTGTGGGGCGATAAAGAGCCGGGCGAAGCGCTGGATGCTGCTATGGTGGACGCTGCTGGCGAAGCGTAAGCGTAGCTTGATGCAGCGCACATAAACGCTGCTGGCGAAGCGTAAGCGTAGCTTGATGCAGCGTACATAAACGCTGCTGGCGAAGCGTAAGCGTAGCTTGATGCAGTGCACATAAACGCTGCTGGCGAAGCGTAAGCGTAGCTTGATGCAACGGATGAACGAACCCGACGGCGCTTGATCAAGGCGAGAGGTGCGCCCACATGAGAGCCATGAACCAAAGCATATTGATTTACGGGTTCGGGGCGATGACCTCGGCTATGCTCGAGGGGTGGATCGCGTCGGGCCTCGCGCCCGAGCAGGTCACCGTCTACAATCCGCGCATCAAAACCGTGCGTGTGGGCGCCCGGTTCACGGACACAGTCCCTGCGCAGCCATTTGACGTCGTTGTGCTTGGGTTTAAGCCGCACATGCTGCGCGATATCGCCCCTGAGATGAAAACTTGTGTTGGCGCAGAGACGATCATCCTGTCTGTGCTGGCAGGGGTAGAGTTGGCGACGCTGCGGGAAGCTTTTCCGCGAGCAGCCGCGGTGGTGCGCTTTATGCCAAATCTTGCCGTCGCGCTTAATCAATCGCCCAATGCGCTGATCGCGGAAGGCTTGGACGACAACGGCCATGCGCTGGTCACGGAGTTGGCAGACCGCCTTGGGACGGCTGAATGGCTCAGCGATGAAGGCCAGTTTGATTTGGTGACTGCCCTGGCGGGGTCAGGTCCGGGCTTTGTCTACCGCTTCATCGATGCGCTCGCGGCGGGAGCAGCCGATCTAGGGCTGGAAAGCGAGCAGGCGACGCGTTTAGCAGTGCAAATGGTCGCAGGCGCAGGCGCATTAGCGGCGCAATCGCCTGATTCGCCCGGTACGCTTGCAAGCCGCGTCGCTAGCCCCGGCGGGATGACGCAAAAAGGGCTCGACGTGCTAGATACTGACCAAGCGCTTAATAATCTTGCTAAAGAGACGCTGCGGGCTGCGCGTGATCGTGGTCTAGAGATGGCAGCTCAGGCGCGTAAGCAAGGTTAACGCGGTTGAAGCCTATATCGGTGTGAAAAGCGTCGGTTTTGCTTGAAAATTGGCTCTGAAACACCGATATTGTAAGCGAGGCGGGGCTATAGTGCCCTGCGAAACGGAGTTTATCGACGATGTCCGATTGGAACGACAACAACCGGCAGTCTTTTGGCCAGCGGCAAACGGGCTTTGGCTCGGTGCCGCGCGCGGGGGATGCCGTCGCACGTGGTGAGACTTTTGATGCGGGCCTGCGCTCGCACATGCTCAAGATTTACAATTACATGACCTCCGGCATTTTGCTCACAGGTATTGTGTCGCTGCTAACCGCGCAAAGCGGGCTGGTGTACACGCTGATGAGTGGCCCGCTATTCTGGCTGGTGGCGCTGGCCCCGCTGGGCTTTGTGTTCGCCATGAGCTTTGGCGCGAACAAGTTCAGCCAGGGCACACTGCAAGTGATGTTCTGGGGTTTCGCGATCGCTATGGGCCTTTCGCTGTCCTCGATTTTCGTGGTTTACACGGGAGAATCCATCGCGGCGACGTTCTTCGCCACGGCAGGCGCGTTCGCGGGGCTTAGCCTGTTTGGCTACACCACGAAGAAGGATTTGTCAGGCTTCGGCACGTTCCTGATCATGGGCGTTGTCGGCCTGATCATCGCATCAATTCTCAACATCTTCTTGGGCTCGAGCACGCTCAGTCTGGCAATCAGCTTCCTTGGGGTGCTGATCTTCGCGGGTCTGACGGCCTATGATACGCAGCGTTTGAAGCGCGAGTATCAGCATCTGCGCGGCACAGAATTTGCCGGTAAAGCCGTTATTCTCGGCGCGCTGAGCCTGTACCTCGACTTCATCAATATGTTCATGTTCCTGCTTCGCTTCATGGGTTCGCGGGAGTGACCCAAGAATATTAGTGCGCGAATAGTCGCACTATTGAATCGGTTTATCGTGCCCGGGGCGTTTTGAGCGCTCCGGGCATTTTCTTTGGCGCCTTGTCGCGCTAGGCATATCTCCTTCAGCGGGCGTCAATGATCGATCAGCAATCATAACCTCGCTTGGAATATGGGCCTGCAAGATGCATACGGGCTTGAGACAAAGAGGGCGCGCCAGCACAATGACAGAATTCGATGCACACTCATCCAAATTTGCGAAAATTCGCATCATCGCCGTGACAGCAGGAGTTGCTGCGCTGGCAGGGTGTGCAACTGCGCCACCGCCTCCACCACCTCCACCTCCGCCGGCGCCGCAAGCCAAGGTGATTCCACCTCGGCCAGTACCACCCGGGGGCGCGGCCGCGAACATGGTAATGCCGGCAATGGGCGCCAATGGCGTACGCCAGACGGTGAACGCGGGAATTTCAGAAGCGCAGACGATTTGGAACCTGCGTTCTGCGCTCAACGTCGCGGCGCTTAATTGCCTCGAAGCGCAGCACGCCTCAATCTTGCCGAACTACAAAAGCTATCTGGGCGCCCATTCGCGCCAATTGCGTAGCACCAACAGCGCGGTGGGCCGTGAGTTTCGCGAAAAGCATGGGCGTAGCTATCGCGATGCGCAGGATACTTACATGACGCAGGTCTATAACTATTTTGCTCTGCCACCGGCGCTTGATGATTTCTGTGATGCGGCGGTTGGCGTCAGCAGCGATGCAGCGGTTGCACCGCGCGGTAGCTTGAGCGAGTTTTCGGTTGCTGGCCTTTCGCGTTTGGAAGCGGTCTTTGAAGGCTTCTACAGCGAATATGAGCAATACCGAGTGGATCTAAGCGCTTGGGATGCTGAGTACGGTGCGGGCGCAGCGACTACTGCTGCGCCGCAGCCTCTGCCCACCGAAGGGCCGATTTTCCAGCCAAGTCCGACCGTACAGGGTGCAGGTTCCACTGATGACGGTGGTTGACCCACTGATCCGCTCCAGCGGCGTCAGCTTGCGCCGTGCAAGCGCGGCCTTGGCTAGCGTTTAGGAAAAAGTGCTCCAATTGTGCGGCCTAACCTTCTAGGTGGCTGACATGCATTTTCTCGATCAAGCCAAAATCTACTTAAAATCAGGCCCGGGCGGACCAGGCGCGGTCAGCTTTCGGCGTGAGAAATACGTTGAATATGGCGGACCGGATGGCGGCAATGGCGGCAAGGGCGGCGACATTGTGTTTGAGGCGGTACAAGGCCTCAATACGCTGATCGACTTTCGCTATGCGCAGCATTTCAAGGCCAAGCGCGGCGACCATGGCCGAGGGCGCGATCAAACCGGAGGGGGCGCAGACGATCTAATCGTCAAAGTTCCGGTTGGCACGCAAGTGCTCTCGGAGGACAAAGAAGAGGTTCTGGCTGACTTCACCGAAGTTGGACAGCGCTTGGTCTTTCTCGAAGGCGGGCAGGGCGGACGCGGCAATGCGAGCTATAAAAGCTCGACCAACCGCGCCCCGCGCCAGCATCAACCCGGCGGCCCTGGTGAGGAAATGTGGGTCTGGCTTAGACTGAAATTGTTGGCTGACGTTGGTCTGCTTGGTCTGCCGAACGCTGGTAAATCCACCTTCATCAATGCCGTCTCAAACGCCAATGCGAAGGTCGGGCATTATGCCTTTACCACGCTGGTGCCTAAGCTGGGCGTGGTCCGGCACAAGGCGCGCGAGTTTGTGATCGCTGATATTCCCGGCCTCATCGAAGGCGCGGCTGAGGGTGCTGGCATTGGTGACCGTTTTCTCGGCCATATTGAGCGGTGCCGCGTGCTCATCCATCTGGTTGATATCGCAGGCGACGATCCGGCTGAGGCGTTTCGCACGGTCAACGCAGAGCTTGAAGCCTATGGCGAGGATCTCAGCGACAAACCGCAGTTAATTGTGCTGAATAAGCTCGATCTTGCCGACGAAGAATTGGCCGAGGGCTTCGCCGCTGAGCTGCTGGAAGCGGGGGCTGATAAGGTCTTTGCGATCTCCGGGGCGACCGGCGCAGGGATTGAGCAATTGCTCGATGCGGTGCTTGGCTACCTGCCTGACCGCACCTCGACTGAGACCAATGCTGCTGAGGTTGAGGACGAGCACGAGGACGGCGGCGAATGGTCGCCCATTTGACGCGATGGCGGTGAGCGCACTTTCACAGATTGGCGATGCCAAGCGGATTGTTATCAAGATCGGCAGCGCGCTGTTGGTCGAGGGCGGTGTGCCGCGCGATGTTTGGTTGCAGTCGATTGCGCGGGATATTTCTGAGCGCCGCGCCGATGGCCAAGATGTCATCGTTGTCTGCTCCGGCGCGATTGCGCTTGGCGCCGCAAGGCTCAACCTTGCCAAAGGCGGGCGCGGCAGTCTCGCCGATGCGCAGGCCGCCGCAGCGGTGGGCCAGATCGAACTAGCAAATCTGTGGTCAGCGGCGTTGAGCGGGCGGGGCCTCACAGCGGCACAATTGCTGCTGACGCTTGATGATCTTGAGGATCGGCGGCGCTATCTCAACGGGTCGGCCACGCTTGAGAGGTTGTTGGATGCCGGCACTGTCCCTGTAATCAATGAAAACGATAGTGTTGCGACGGAAGAAATCCGTTTTGGCGATAATGACCGGCTGGCCGCGCGCGTCGCGCAGGCGGTAGGCGCTGATCTGGTGCTGCTTTTGTCCGATGTTGACGGGCTTTATGACCGCGATCCGGCGGCTCCGGATGCCAAGTTGATCCGGCAAGTTGATGGCATCACGCCAGAGATCACCGCGATGGCGAGCACGGCTTCCTCGTCCGGTCTGGGTTCCGGCGGGATGGCATCCAAGCTTCAGGCGGCCGAAATCGCTGAGCGTGCCGGTATCACATTGGCGATTATCAATGGTAAGCCGGATGCGCCGATTGCCCGAGCGATTGAGCAGAATCGCGGAACTGTTTTCCTGCCCCAACGCCGCGATGGCGCGCGCAAGGTCTGGCTTGGCGGGCGGCTGAATGCGGCGGGTACACTGCATGTGGACGAAGGCTGTGTAAGAGCTATGGCCAGCGACGGGGCGAGCCTGCTTGCAGTGGGCATCACCAGCGTGGATGGATCGTTCCAGCGCGGCGACCTTGTGAGCATTTGCGGGCCGGATGGTGTTCCGCTCGGGCAGGGGCTAAGCGAATATGATGCGGTGAGCTGCCGCCGGATTGCAGGTCTGCGCGAGGATCATCAGGCCAAGGTTCTGGGCCATGCGCCGCGCGCCGCAGTGGTGCACCGTGATCATATGGTGCTCTCATGATCATTACCGTAACAGGCGCAACGGGTTTTGTTGGGCGGGCATTTCTTGATCAGGCGAGCGCAGAAGAGGTCAAAATCCGCGCGCTTACCCGGCGCGATCAAGCAGAGCGCGATGGTATTCAATGGGTGCGCGGAACGCTCAGCGATGAGGCCGCGCTCACCGAACTTATAACAGGCAGCGATGCCGTTGTGCACATTGCAGGCCTGACCAACGCGCCGGACCCGGCCGAGTTTGAGGCGGCCAATGTCACCGGCACAGCCAATGTCATTGCGGCGTGCAAAGCGGCCAAGGTCAAGCGGCTGATCTTTGTCTCCTCCTTGGCGGCGCGTCAGCCGGAATTGTCAGCATACGGGGCTTCTAAAGCGCGTGCAGAAGATCTCGTTCTGACCAGCGGGCTTGAGTGGACGACCATTCGCCCACCTGCGGTTTATGGTCCGCGCGACGACGATATGTTTGAGCTGTTTCGCAGCGCTAAATGGGGCTTGGTTCCGCTGCCCCCTGGCGGCGCCACTTCAATCATTCACGTGAGTGATCTGGCCGAATTGCTGCTCGCTTTGATTGGTGCGCAGCCAGCTTTGGTCCGCAAAAAGACATTCGAGCCCGATGATGGCCGCGAGGGTGGTTGGAGTCACAAGGAGATGGCGCGGGCAATCGGCGCAGCTGTGGGGCGGCCCGTATTTGCGCCTAGCTTACCGCAAAGCGTGCTTGAGTTCGCGGCCAAAGCTGATCGCCTGTTCCGCGGTGACAAGGCGAAACTGACTGCGGACCGTGTCAGCTACATGTGCCACCCCAATTGGGTGTCGCGATTTGACAAACGTCCGCCAGAAGCCGTTTGGATGCCGCGTATTCCTGGAGAAGAGGGCTTTGCGCAGACTGCCGAGTGGTATCGGAGTGCGGGCTGGTTGTAGCTTCGTTTGAAGTTTCCAAGCCAAAGCAAACCCCTACAAAAACGGCTCGTAACCGGGCGGTAGCTCGCCCTCATCGGTAAGCGGTGTGTGAATGCCGCATTCGGTCTTGTCCCAGCCTTTCCAGCGGCCAGAACGCGGGTCTTCACCCGGTGCGACTTTGCTGGTGCAGGGGCCGCAACCAATCGAGGGATAGCCTTGCTCGATGAGCGGGTGGCGCGGTAGCTCATGTTCTTCAAAATATGCCGCGATCCGTTCCGCATCCCAATCAATCAGAGGGTTTATCTTAAGGCGTGCTTGCTCGTCAGATGTGTCGAGCTCAAAGCGCGGCAAATTTGCGCGTGTATCACTTTGAAAGGATTTGCGACCCGTAAAGCTCGCATCATACTTGGCGAGAGCCTTGGCGAGCGGTTTTACCTTGCGGATATCGCAGCAACCATCGGGGTCATAGGACCAGCGCAGGCCGGTCTCATCCTTAGTCTCCAGCTCACCCAGATCAGGATAGAGATTGACCAAATTTGTGAGGCCAATTTTCGCCGCCAACTCATCGCGATAAGCGAGGGTTTCGGGGAAATGCTTGCCCGTTTCGAGGAATAAGACCGGAATACCAGGGTCAACTTGCGCGACCAGATGCAGCAAAACCGCGCTTTCCGCACCAAAGCTAGAGACGATCGCAAGGTCTCCGGCCAGATTGCCCTTGATCACGCCCTCAAGCATTTCGTCCGTGCTGGATCCACGAAACATGCGGTTGAGCCGCACGGCATCATGCTCGGTAAAGCGCGGGGCGGCATCAAGCCGGTCAATCTGGCGGGCTTCAGTCATGCGGTTTACCCAGCGCTCGCGGCGCCGTGGCGCTTGGCCCAGATCGGAGAAGCGGCATCAGCGGCGCTTTGATAGACTTCGGGCCAGCGCGACAGGGCACTTTCGACATCGCCCGCGTCGAGCGCTTGATCGGGCTCAAACGCGTCGAACCCGCAGCGGCGCATATAGGCAAGCTGATCGACGAGAACGTCACCGACTGCGCGGATCTCGCCGGTAAATCCGGCCTCGCGCAGGACGCGGGCGGAGGAATAGCCGCGCCCATCGCCAAAAGCCGGGAAGTTCACTTCGACCAGTGCGAGGCGATCAAGATGCGGCAGAAGCGCGCGCGCATCGTCGCCCGGCTCCACCCGCACTGCGTTCGCATTAGTCTGGTCAAGGAAAGCGTCGACGGTCACGGCCGGGTGATCGACCAACTCGTCATCGCGGTAGCGTAAAATCTCAGTCATAAAGCGCCTCCTTGAATGGCTCCATGCCGATGCGGCGATAGGTATCGAGGAAGCGCTCCTCGCCCTCGCGTGCTTTGAGGTAAACGTCGGTTACGGTCTCGACAGCGTTGATAACGCCGTCCTCATCAAAGCCGCGACCAGTAATTTTTCCGAGCGAAACATCCTCTGCCTCGCTTCCGCCGAGCGAGAGCTGGTAATTCTCGACGCCCTTCTTATCGACGCCGAGAATACCGATGTGCCCGGCATGGTGATGCCCGCAGGCATTGATGCAGCCGGAGATTTTGAGCTTGAGCTGCCCTAATTCCTCGGTCTTACCCTTTTCGGCAAACCGCTCCGAGATTTTCTGCGCCAGCGGGATCGAACGCGCATTGGCGAGGCTGCAATAATCGAGGCCTGGGCAGGCGATAATGTCCTCAATCGTATCGAGGTTGGGTGCACCAAGACCCGCTGCATCGAGCGCTGTCCAGAGCGCATGAAGATCGGCGATTTTCACATGCGGCAGCACGACATTTTGCGTGTGCATGACGCGCATTTCGTCAAAGCTATGCCGCTTCGCAAGGTCAGCCATCAGATGCATTTGCTCAGCGCTGGCATCACCCGGAATGCCGCCAACCGGCTTCAGGCTGATGACTGCGCTGACATAGCTATCATGCTTGTGGCGGTGCGTGTTGCGGTCCACCCATAGCGCGAAATCCGGGTCTGAGCGGTCGAGCGAATTAGGGCCGTCCTCAAACGCAGGATCAGTGAAATAGGTCTTGATCCGCTCCAGCTCGGCCAGAGGCGGTTCAACGCCGGACCCGAGCAGATGTGCGAACTCTTCCTCCACTTGACGGGTGTATTCTTCTGCGCCCAGTTCGTGAACGAGGATCTTGATCCGCGCCTTGTATTTGTTGTCGCGGCGGCCATAGCGATTGTAGACGCGCAGGCACGCTTCGGAATAAGTAACCAGCTGATCCAGAGGAACAAATTCGCGAATGCATGGCGCGATCATCGGGGTGCGTCCCATACCGCCGCCAACATAGAAGGCAGCGCCCAGCTCGCCTGCGTCATTTTTGACGATGTTGATACCAATATCGTGCAGGCGCATAGCCGCACGGTCCGTATCGCTCGCAATCACAGCGATTTTGAACTTGCGCGGCAGATAGCTGAATTCCGGGTGGAAGCTCGACCACTGACGCAGGATTTCCGCGTAGGGGCGGGGGTCCACGAGCTCATCATGAGCAGCGCCCGCGAAGTGGTCTGACGAGATGTTGCGAATGCAATTGCCGCTGGTCTGAATGGCATGCATTTCAACCTTGGCAAGATCAGCCAGCAAATCGCCCGCTTCCTCCAGCTTGATCCAATTATACTGGATGTTCTGACGCGTGGTGAAGTGACCATAACCGCGGTCATATTTGTCCGCGATGTCAGCCAGCGCGTGCATCTGCTGCGAATTGAGCGTGCCATAGGGGATCGCCACGCGCAGCATATAGGCGTGCAATTGCAGATAGAGCCCGTTCATCAGTCGCAGCGGCTTGAACTGGTCTTCGGTTAGTTTTCCGTCGAGGCGGCGCTGCGCCTGATCGCGAAATTCCGCCACGCGGGCATCGACCATTTCTTGGTCGTAGTTATCATACTTATACATTAAGGCATGTCCTCTTGGTTCAATAACGCCGAGACGGAGCCGAACTGCTTCAAGCTCAAGGCGTGAGGAGAGAGCGATGCCAAAGCATCGTGACTGACGAACAACGATGAGATCGGAGCAGTTCGGCCCGCCGCCGGAGCGGCCGTTCGGCCAAGCCCGCTGGAGAGCGTCTCAGTCATTGAATGGGCTACCAGCCCATTCTGCGGACTGTTCCTTCCCAGCGGACTGGGCCGAACGATCTCAATGCTATTGAACCAAGAGGACATGCCTAGATCACCCAATTGCCGATTTCTGGATCGGCTGGTTTGAGAGTGAGGTCGGGGCGCACGGTTGGGCCGAGCGCGCGGATACGGTCTTTGATGTGGGATGGGCGGGGCGTGCCGTCCTGCAGCTCCGCTTCGACCACATAAGGCACATTCACGCGGCGAGCCGACTCCTCGGTGCGGGCGATTTCATCGGCAATGTCGCCAGCATCCACAGCATCTTCGATATGGATCGACCAGTCGTTGCCCGTCCACCAGACGACGGCGCCGGATTTGAGGTCATTTCCGGTAAGCAATTTCATTGAGACGCCTCCTCTTGGAGCTTTGTCTGGGCAAGTTGCGTTAGGGTGACGTTGTCGCGCGCCGTCACTTCGCCAATGACGATGAGCGCGGGGCTGATGACTTTTTCCGCTTCGACGAGATCTGGCAGACCCGCGAGCAATCCGCGCAGTAACCGCATTTCTGCGCGGGCGGCGTTCTCAATCACCGCGATTGGCATGTCAGGCGATAGCCCGTCTTCCATCAGTTTTTCGGCGATCTGAGGTGCGGTTTTGACGCCCATATAAATAACGAGCGTGCGCCCTTTTCCGGCAAGACCTGCCCAGTTCTGATCTTTCAGCCCTTTGCATTGGCCCGCGACGAAGCTGACCACACTGGAGACGTCACGATGCGTCAGCGCGATCTGAGCCGCGGCGGCTGCGCCATTTGCGGCGCTGATACCGGGCACTATCTCAACCTTAAGGCCAGCGGCCTGCGCAGCTTCAGCCTCCTCGCCGCCGCGCCCAAAGATTAGCGGATCGCCGCCTTTGAGGCGCACAACGTCGCGTCCAGCCAAGGCTTCGCGAACCAGCAGCGCATTGATGTCTTCTTGCGGGAGGGTGTGCTTTGAACGCTGCTTAGCAACGGAAATTAGCGTCGCATCATCGCGCGCCAGACCGAGAATCGCCGGATCTACAAGTCCGTCATGTACGATCAGCGATGCGCTTCGCAGCAGCCGTGCGGCGCGCAGTGTCAGCAAGTCTGGGTCACCAGGGCCCGCGCCGACTAGATAAAGAGTACCGGAATTTTCCATGCAGCGCAGATGCGCTCGCATGCTCAAACGCGCCAATCAGAATGCGTGTCGAGCTAAACAGCAAATGTTTTGAAAGCGGATGTAACCGGTCTGCAAGTCAGCCTTTGTTTCCGCCCTCACGCTCGCTCAAGGTCGCGATAAGCTTCTCAAATTGCTCATTATTCCGCAGGTTGAGGTCGCGTTGCGGATAGGGGATTTCGATGTCGTTTTCTTTGAAGAGCTGCCAGATACGCATGTAAACGTCGGACCTAATGTTTGCGAGGCCCCCTTCCGGGTCTTGGATCCAGAACCGGATTTCGAAATCAACCGAGTTGTCGCCAAACCCCATCAAATTGACCCGTGGTTTCGGATTGGCCAGGATACGATTGGTTTCGTCAACGGCTTGATAGAGTAGTTTTGAGACAAGCTCTAAATCGCTATCATAAGACACGCCAACGGGCGCCTTCACCCGCACATCGCGCGAGCTGTATGACCAGTTTACCACCTGATTGACCATCAGATTTTCGTTCGGGATGAGGTGCTCGGTTTGATCGCGCGTAATCACGGAGATGGCGCGAATGCCGATCTTGCGAATCTGACCGATGGCTTCGTTTCCGGCTTGATCGGAGACAGAAATAACATCGCCTGGCTTGATCGACTTATCCATCAGCAACAGGATGCCAGAGATCAAATTGCCGAAGGTCTTTTGCAGGCCAAAACCAATCGCCAGACCAAATGCGCCCCCGAAAAACGCTAGGGCTGTGAGATCAATGCCGAGCATGTCGATCCCGATCAGGAATGCGAGCGCCCATATGGCGACCGTGCTGAGCTTTTCAGCGAGCAGTTTCTGTGTACTGTCGAAGCGCGTAATGCGCCGTATCAGATTGCGGCTCAGGCGCGTGGCAACCCACGCCAGCGTGATAACGAGCAGGATAACGGCGATGACCAGCAGCACATCAAGAAGAGATATCCGCGTATTGCCAATCTGGACTGCAGCGTCCTGAAGCGTTTGCAAGAATGCGCCCGCCGTTTCGCTTTTCTCGCCAACACCCTCGACGATGTTTTGTGACGCCTCGATTGCTTCAACCGGCTGTTCTGGCTCGGGCTCCTGCGCGGCAGACGCATCTGCTGCCTCGGCGGCTACTTCACCGATTTCGCCGCCGCTTTCGCTTTCCACGGCAGGTTCAGTGGTTTCAGTTACATCGGCGGGTAGTGAAGTGGTTGTTGTCATACTGTTTTCATCTTGGCGAACCCTGCTTGTAAGTCTGCGATCAGGTCTTTGGGTTCTTCTAGACCGATTGAAAGACGAATGCCCAGAGCATCGCTTTCGTTCCAACCCGTTTTTGGCCAGCTCATCCGATCGCGCACGGGCGGGACGTCAAAAGGTAGGGCCAGGCTCTCAAATCCTCCCCAGCTATAGCCGATACCGAACAGTTTAAGCGCATCGATAAGACGGCATCGCGCGGCATCGTCGCGGCCTTTGAGGACAAAACTGAACAGGCCGCAGCCGCCGGTGAAATCGCGCTGCCACAGCTCGTGTCCGGGCGCGCCTGGCAAAATGGGGCACAGAACATGCGCCACATCTTCGTGCGCGGCGAGCCACTCGGCGATCTGGAGCGCGCTCTCGGTTTCCTGTTTCAGCCGCACTCCCATGGTCCTGAGGCCGCGCAACGCTAATGCCGCATCATCGGGGGAGACCACATTGCCCATTTGCTGGCTGCGCGCGCGCAGACGTTTGTAGAGCGCTTCGCCTGCGGTGCAAGCGCCCAGCATCACGTCGGAATGGCCCACCACATGCTTGGTCAAAGCCTGAATGCTAATGTCACAACCGTGCTCAAGCGCGGCGAAGCCAAGCGAAGTTGCCCAAGTATTGTCAAGCACGCTAACCGCACCGTTCTCGCGTGCAATTGCAGCGAGCGCAGGCACATCACAGACTTCCATCGTCAAGCTGCCGGGGCATTCGATCATCACCGCCTTGGTCCTGTCGCAGAAGAGGCCAGCGAAGCCATCAAGGTCGAGCGGGTCGTAAAAGCGATGCTCAATGCCAAAGCGTTTGAGCAGCCCCATCGCCATGGTCCGCGTGGGGTCATAGGCGTTGTCAGTCACCAGCAAGGCATCACCAGGCCTCAGGACGGTTAGCAGCGCGCCTGCAATCGCCGCAACGCCGCTGGGGTACAGCACGGTGCCATGTGCGCCGGGCTCCAGTTCGGTCAGCGCATCGGCCAGCGCCCACTGCGTGGGCGAGCCTCGGCGGCCGTAAAAGAATTGGCCATCTGCATTGCTTTTTACGCCTTCGCGCAGCGCTTCGCAATTCTCGTAAAGATGAGTGCTCGCGCGGTAGACTGGCGGATTGACCACATGCGGGTCCGGGCTGCGCCCGCCAGCAACAAGTTTGGTAGAGGCGGAAAGGGAAGGATCGTCAGATTTGGCCATGTTATGCGTCCTCGCCTGCATGCTGACCGATGGATTTAGGCGTGTCGGGATCGGCGCCCCATTCGCTCCAGCTACCATCATACAGCGCGGTGTCATCGCGCCCGATAAGATACAGTGCAAAGAGCAAAACCGCTGCGGTCATGCCGCTATTGCACGTGGTGATGACAGGCTTACTCATATCGATCCCAGCATCCGCGAAGAGTGCTTTGATCTGGTCGACCGGTTTGTACGTCCCGTCGAGCTGAAACAGCGCTCCAAACCACAGGTTGCGGGAGCTGGGAATATGCCCGCCCTCGGCCTCAATGCCGCCAAATCGTCCGGCATCACGGGCATCTACGACCTGCGCGGCCTGAGACGTGATATTCGCGAGCATATCCTCTTTGCTGCGCACCTTGCCGGGCTCACGCAGAGGTAAGGCCGCAGTTGGTGCTTGGTTGACCGAACCGCTCTCTAGTGGGCGATCTTCTGCGCGCCATTTGGCCAGTCCTCCATCGAGGGTTGCGACGTTATGAAACCCGCTTTCCTTTAGGATGAACCATGCCCGCGCAGCGCTTTTGATCGCGCTATCGTCATAGAGGATGATCGTGTCGGATGAGTTGATACCAAGAACGCTCATTCGTTCAGAAATTTGCGCAGGGCTCGGCATGGTATTTGTAACCGGCGCACTGGCATCGTGCAGGTTCGGCATATCGAGAAAGCGCGCGCCGGGAATGTGTGCGTCCTCAAAATCGCCAAGCGCGTTGCGGCCTGCATCGGGCAAGTGCTTGCTCGCATCGAGGATGACCACGGCGGGCGTGTTGCGGTTTGCTGCGAGCCAGTCGGTTGAAACCAAAGCGTCCATACGTGCAACGCTTAGCGGGCCTATGAAAGCGCGTCGAGTTGCCTGTGCGCAATCGGGCTCCAGCTGCGCGGTCCATCGTCAAGCGCAAATGGCTGGAGGCGCGTGTTGCCGCCCAGGCCGGAGTTCCCACCAGCTTGGCCAATGATCAAGGTTTTGACCAAAGGCTGAGTGCCATCAGCGGTTAAGCGCAGACGCAAGAGCGGCACCAAAAGCGCAGTTTTGCCTTGGCGGATCGCCACCGCCTGGTTGAGCGGCAATTGCACTTGGCCCTCAAACCGTTTGGACTGACCGGCGGACATGCGCGGTGTTTCATGCCGGATCGGTAGTGCGGTATCGGGCAGCGCTACTTGCTGCTCCATCGGGCGGCCTTGACCAGCTGAGGTTAGGTCTGCGCCCAATACAATGTTTGAGACGGCCTCGTTGGTCTTATTCAACACGGTGACGCGGTATGCGAGCGTGGCGTTCATCAGGCTGCGGCTGAGCGAGATTACTTCGATCTGCACTCTAAGTGGCTCGGTGGCGGCTGGGGACGATGTGTCGGTCGCGGGTACACCTCGCTCACTTTTCTCGGGACGAGCGATCGGAGGGGCGATTGTTGGAGCTGGCTTAGATGGTTTGCTCCGGCGCAGCACATATACACCCGCCGCTGCGAGCAAGAGTGCGGTGACCCCTGCGATCCAGAGCCAAAACTGCGAGCTCAGGGCGGCGGTTTCTTCTGCCTCAGCCGCTCGCACAGGCGGCGCAGTGGCTGGCGCTTGGGGCGGTTCGATCACGCCTGGAGAACGCTCTGGAGAAGGTGTTAGGCCGTCCGCATCTGTTATCGCTTGCGGAGCTGGCGCGGTGGCTGGCCCCGCCGAGCGCGAGCTTGATCTGTTTTGATCCTGCTGAATCCGCGCAGGCGCCTCAGCTTGTGCATCGTCACCTGGGGCGGTGAGGATCGGCTCGAACGTTTCAGTCGGGGTGGGCGAGGAAGCGGGCGCGTCTGTCTCAATCGCGCGCGGTGCCACGGGAACTGGGCCATCAATGTCGACCGGGCCTTGCACTTGCGGTGTCTCGCTGGGGCGGGGTGCAGGCGGCAATTCGAATTGCTGCACCGACTGCGCGTGCGCGATGGGTGCCGCAGATACGCCAAATCCCAACGCGCATAGCACGAGGAAAGCCGAAATGATGAGGCGGGTTTGCATCTTCTACCGAGGGTCTCTTGTTCCGCTCATTGGCGGTGTCAGTTGAATAGGCACTGAAGCGGCCAAACCCAAGGGGCAGCTTGCACGCGCGCCGCTTTCAAGGCAGAGGCGAGGCATGAGTGACACAGATACATCACCTCAGCCCCGCTTTCTCGGCAAGGACAGCCCGCTGCCGACTTCGCCGGAAACCGCAGAGCTGGACTATGTGCCGAACCCGCGCGCGGGCGAGCTGTTTCTCACGCGCTTCGCCGCACCTGAGTTCACCTCGGTCTGTCCAGTCACTGGCCAGCCTGATTTTGCCCATTTGGTGATTGATTATGCGCCGGGCGACACCCTGGTGGAATCCAAATCGCTCAAGCTTTTTCTGGGCAGTTTTCGGGGTCATTCCGGCTTTCACGAGGATGTGACGGTCGGCATTGGCCGCCGTTTGACTGATGAAATGAAGCCGCGCTGGCTGCGGATCGGCGGATATTGGTATCCACGTGGAGGCATTCCCATTGACGTATTCTGGCAAAGCGGATTGCCGCCAGAGGGGCTGTGGCTGCCCGATCAAGGCGTGGCGCCATATAGAGGACGAGGATAATGACCAACATATTGAATAATTTGCCGAAATATTCGCTGTGGGCCGCGCTTGTGCTCCTCGCGTGGTTCGCGGTCGCAATCTTCGGGCCGAAGTTCGGTGTCATTGGCTGGCAGACCGGCTTCCTAACGATGGTTGTTGGCGCCGGTCCAATACTTATGGGTGTAGTCGCGCTTATCGCTCTCATCGCATTGCTGATCGCATTTTTCCGCAAACCTCGCGGTCCCTGGTGGAAAGCGGCTCTGGCGCTGGCCATTCCGCTCGCGTTGTTCGCGGGACTAATGGCAGTGCGCGCGCAAGGGTCTGCCGTTCCGCCAATTCACGATGTGTCGACTGACCTGCGCAATCCGCCAAGCTTTTCAGCCAAAACGCTGGCGGCGCGCGAGGAATGGGGCGCAAACCCTATTCACGATTACGGCACGCCTTTGGGCGAGCTTCAAATGTGGTCGAGCATGGAGGGCGATCTCGCGGCCAAGAACCATGCCGACATCATCGCTGAAAGCTATTCCGAGCTTCAGCCGATTGTTCTGGGCGATGCGACGCGCGACGAAGCGCTTGATGCGATTGTCGCCGCTATGGGCGAGATTGGACTGTCCGATGTTCACCGTAGTGCGGAAGACGGCACTGTCGAGGGCGTTGCCGAGACCTTTGCGTTCGGTTTTCGCGATGATGTGGTCGCGCGCATTGACGATGGACAGATTGACATTCGCTCCGTCAGCCGCGTGGGCCTAAGCGATCTGGGCTACAATGCAGCGCGGGTTGAAGAACTGGCCGATGCTATTGAGGCGCGGCTGGGGCAGTAATCTTGCGGGTGTAGGAAGGTATGGTGCCGGCTGCACGATTCGAACGCGCGGCCTGATGATTACAAATCAACTGCTCTACCAACTGAGCTAAGCCGGCCCAAAACCCAAGCGCGAAAGCCTGAGGCAACCACGCGGAAGCGCCCATTGGCACCAAGCACCGCGTCTGTCCAGTCCCTCTAGCACCGATTGTGATAAAATTACGTTTACGCGCCAGAATGTGTCTGCACAAAACAGCTATGCGCCGAAAGTCCAGCCCTCGGTCCGGGCGATTTCATCGGTAAGCCCGGCTGGTTCCCAGCGGTGATTTTCATGCCCCACTGCGCGTAGCCATGCGGCGGTAATGAGCGCATCGGTGGAGTGATCATCGATTTTGCCGCTTCTACCGACTGGCGGCGAACCCAAGGTAGTCAGCGCTTTGTTCAGTTCTTCATAAGAACGCATTTTTGCTGTGCTTGGCGTGCGGCCTGCTTCGATGGCGGCAAGCGAGGTGTAGATCTCGACTGCGACCGATCCAGTATCGGGCAAAGGGTTGATCGGCCAGACCGGCAGTGACCCGCGCAATTGGTGCAGCATCCGCATTCCGGTGAGCGAGCTTTTGCCGACCTGCGCTGCGCCAACCAGGTTGAAATTGGAGTATGGCCTTAGGCCAAGCGCAGCCTGCGCATGCTCGGTTGCGCGCAGCCGCCCGCGGCCATGTGTCGCCCCGTCACAGCGGAATTTCGCACCCTCACGGCCTCCATGTCGGCGGAAGAATGCGGCGAGTTCTGGGTGATCGACGAAACTCTGTACTTCGAGGTTTGGGTCTTCTGCGCATATCTGATCAATCAGCGCCCAAAGAGATGCCGCGTCGCACGGGCTCTCGTCCCAACCCGGAAAGAACGCACCGCAATCGGCGAAGGGCAGAGCTATTCCTAAATCCAATCCAACGAGAGTATCAGGAGGCAGATCGTCGCGCAGCAAGTCTAGCACGTCTTCGCGGCCCCAAACGCCCTTCGGTGGTTTGAGCAATGCGGGAGGGCCGCCTTCCTTATCCGCCAACGCAAGCGCGATCCCCTTTTGCGTCGCCCCCTTAGCACCCGACCAATCAATCGCGAGAAATTGCTCGAAACGCGTCATTTTTGCGCGCTACCGCTTCGCTGCTTGAGCGCGGAGGTCATTTGCGCTCTTGTCGCAAGCGGTCCCAATACTCCATCCGCTCGCGCACTTTGCGCTCAAAGCCGCGCTCAACTGGCTCGTAATAGCTCTGCGGCTTCATTTCTTCCGGCCAGTAATTGTCGCCAGAAAAGCCCTCGTCAGTGTTGTGGTCATAGCTGTAGCCCTCACCATAACCGATATCTTTCATGAGCTTGGTCGGCGCGTTGAGGATGTTGGCGGGCGGCATCAAACTGCCGGTCTCGCGTGCCGATTTGAACGCAGCCTTTTGCGCCGCATATGCCGCGTTCGATTTGGGTGCGGTCGCGAGGTAAAGGCAGGCCTGCACAATCGCCAGCTCGCCCTCGGGCGATCCGAGAAACTCATACGCGTCCTTTGCGGCGAGGCATTGAATAAGAGCTTGCGGGTCAGCAAGGCCGACGTCTTCGCTGGCAAAGCGCACCAGACGGCGCAGCACATAAAGCGGCTCTTCGCCCGCCGTGAGCATGCGCGCCATGTAATATAGCGCAGCCTGCGGGTCGGACCCGCGGAGCGACTTATGTAGCGCGGAAATGAGATTGTAATGCCCGTCGCGGTCCTTGTCGTACACCGCGACGCGGCGCTGCAGAAACTGGCCCAAGGCTGCCGGATCAAGCGGCGTGCCTATCTTGGCATTGTAGAGCGTCTCCGCCTGATTGAGGAGGAAGCGGCCATCGCCATCGGCGCTTGCGAGCAGCGCGTCGCGCGCCGTATCCGTCAAGGGAAGAGGGCCTTCGAGTGCCTCTGCGCGGGCGAGCAGTTCAGCGAGCGATTCGTGGTCAAGCCGCTGCAGGATCAGCACCTGGGCGCGGCTGAGGAGAGCGGCGTTAAGCGCAAAACTGGGGTTCTCGGTCGTTGCGCCGACCAGCGTCACCGTGCCGCGCTCGACAAAGGGCAAGAAGCCATCTTGCTGCGCTCGATTAAAGCGGTGGATCTCGTCCACAAACAGCAGCGTGCGCTGTCCAGCCTCAGCGGCCTTGTCAGCAGCGGCGAAGGCTTTCTTAAGGTCTGCGACCCCGCTGAACACGGCGCTGACACTTTCAAAACGCATGCCGACTGATTGCGCGAGTAGGCGGGCAATGGTCGTTTTGCCTGTGCCCGGAGGCCCCCAAAGGATCATGCTGGAGAGCTTGCCCGCCGCGACCATTCGGCCAATCGCGCCTTCTGGCCCAGTCAGGTGATCCTGCCCAATGACCTCAACAAGTTCTGCCGGGCGCAGGCGATCGGCTAGTGGTGCATCCAATCGGATAACCTCTCGCAGAGTTTCTGGAATTGGGTCATCGCCGAACAAATCAGTCATTGGTCGATCCACATAAGTAGTTCAGCGGAGAATGCCACAAGGCACTTGCAAAGATGCAACTAAGATATATCTTAAGAATATCGTTCGAGCCTACCTCAATCCCCCAACACAGGCTCGCTAAGGAGAGAAATTATGCATGGACGCAAATGGCGCAAGATGCGCCGCAACCAAGCCTGGCCTTTCATCGCAATGATGGCCGCCAATTCGCGCGGCTGGGGCGCAGGCGGTCCCTTCGGCTCTGACGGCCCGTTTGGGCCCGGCGGTCCATTTGGACGCGGTGGTGGCGGTGGCCGGCGTCGTCGGCGAGGCCGTGTTTTCGGCTCCGGCGAATTGCGCCTCACGCTGCTGATGCTGATTGGCGACGAGTCGCGTCACGGCTATGAGCTTATCAAAGCGATCGGCGACGCAACCGGCGGGAATTACGAGCCAAGCCCCGGCGCGGTTTACCCCACGCTCGCGCTGCTCGCCGATGAAGGCGTGATTAAAGAAGCCAAGGGCAAGGGTGATGATGCGCGTAAGGCGTTTGAAATCACCAAATCCGGCAAAGAAGAGCTGGCTGAACGCGAGGAGGAGATTGCGGCGATCATCGCTAAGCTCACCGCAATGCAAGGAGGCGACGAGGAGCAGAAAGGCGCGCCTGAGCTGTTCCGCGCCATGGGCAACCTTGCCGGCGTGCTCAAGCACAAATATCGCGGAGGCAATTTCGGCAAGGATGACGTTGAGGAAACTGTCGATCTGATCGACGACCTCGCCAAGAAGATCGAGCGTCTCTGAGGCTGTTGCATTTGGCGCAAGGCGCGCTCTCGTGCTAGTCCTTCCCTCATTGATTTGAGGGAGGGATCAGCCATGAATTTGGATACATCTGCGAAAGCGCCGTGGCACCTTTGGGCTGTGGGTGTCGTCACGCTGCTGTGGAACGCGATTGGTGGCTTCAGCTACACAATGACGCGGCTGGGTATGCTCGAGCAGCTGGGCATGGGCGAGGCCGAGGTTGCCTTTTTCGAGAGCGCTCCAACGTGGTCCAACACGTTCTGGGCTTTGGGTGTATGGGGCGCGATTGCCGGTTCGTTGCTGATCTTGCTGCGCTCTCGCTTTGCCGTCCACGCAGTTATCATCGCGATCATAGGTCTTTTAGGTTCGAACACTTGGCAATATGCGATAGCCGATGTGCCCGAGAGCCTGCAAAACCCGGCTTTAACGATCATGATTTGGGTGACGACGCTGTTTATGCTTTGGTATGCTATCCGCATGCGCAGCCAAGGCGTGCTGCGTTAAGCTCTAGACAGCTTCCCGCTGGTGGTGAAGGCGCAGATAGGTCTTTGCCACAGCATTGTTGATGGCGTCCCACGAATAGTCTCCGGCGCGCGCTGAACCCGCTTCACCGTGTGCGCGGCGCAAATCGTGATCGGTGCAATAGGGCGCGAGCGCTTTGGCAAAGCATGCTGGCGTGCCGTCTGACACCAAAGTGCCGGTTGCGCCATCTTGCACTAGGCTCGCACTGCCGGTTGCGCCGGCGGCCACCACGGGTAGCCCGCTGGCCATCGCCTCCAAGGTCACATTGCCGAAAGTCTCAGTCACTGATGGATTGAAAAACACATCGGAGCTGGCCACTGCTCGGCCAAGATCTGAACCCGTTTGAAAGCCAGCGAAGACCCCGCCGGGCAGTGCTTTCTCAAACCATCCGCGCGCCGGGCCATCTCCGACCACCAGCACGCGGTGTGGGACCTGCATCTTTCGCAATTGGACGATGGCTTCGGCAAACATGTCGAGGCCTTTTTCCATCACCAGTCGTCCCAGAAATGTAATCGCGACGTCGCTGTCTTCTATTCCGAGCGATCGCCGCCATGACAGATCGCGCTTGGAAGGGTGGAACATGTCGCGGTCCACGCCGCGCGACCAAATCGAGATGTCGTCGTGCATGCCCTGCGCTTTGAGCTCAGTGATCTGGCTTTCGGATGGCGCGACCAGCGCATCGCAGCGATTGTAGAACCGCCGCAACATCCATTCGATTGCTGGCTCAGTAAATCCGAGCCCGTAATAGCGCGGGTAAGTCTCAAAGCGGGTGTGCACTGATGCTAGGACAGGAATGTCCCGCTCGCGCGCCCATTTGAGCGCGGCATGTCCGGTAGGGTCGGGCGAGGAGACATGGACGGTATTGGGTGCAAATTTTTCGAGATCGGCCCGTGCGTCTTTGTCGAGGCCCATCGGCACGCGATATTCACCGCGGCCTTTCACAGGAAAAGGCATGCTGCGTACGTTGATCAAATCGCCGGTGGGTTGAAAGTCTGGTTCTGCGACCATCGGCGAATACACGCGCACAGCCGCGCCTTGGCCAAGCAGATAGCCAACCAGACGATTGAGCGCCTGATTGGCGCCATCGCGAGTGTAATTATAATTGCCACTAAACAGAGCAATGCGAAGGTCGGAAATCTGCATATCTATGATCCGCCTTAAGCGAGTGGATTGCGTTTGGCGAGGTGAGGTTTTTTGATTTCGCATCGGTGGCAATAGATTCAAAAAGATAGCGACACACACTGTCGAGAAACTCCATAACCTTCTTGACATGTTGCGGCGCAACATTACTGCGACTGACGGGCCACGCGGTCCCAACGCCGCGCGAGCTCTCTGTAAGGAGAGATTACATGACTGAATTACGTGCCGAGCCGGCGCTCAAACCCGAGCGTCCGCAATTTTCCTCCGGTCCCACGGTGAAATTCCCGGGCTGGTCCCTCGACAAGCTGCAAACCGAATCGCTGGGGCGCTCGCATCGCTCCGCCTATGCGAAAGGTCGCCTGAAATACGCGATTGACCTCTCGCGCGAGCTACTGGGTGTGCCTGACGATTATCTCGTTGGCATTATGCCCGCCTCTGACACTGGCGCGCTTGAATGCGCGATGTGGACTATGCTGGGCGCAGGCCCTGCGACGGTCGCTGCGTGGGAAAGCTTCGGCAATGTCTGGATCCAGGATGCGGTCAAGCAGCTCAAGCTGAAAGATCTGCAAGTGCTCGATGCCGATTATGGCGAAATCCCTGATCTGCACTCGATCCCGCAGGAAAATGATGTCGTCTTTACATGGAACGGCACGACCTCTGGCGCGAAAATCCCGAGCACCGACTGGCTTGAGCCGGGCCGTAAGGGCATCACCATCAATGATGCGACCAGCGCTGTCTTCGCTCAAGAGATGGAGTGGGACAAGCTCGATGCGACGACGTACTCATGGCAGAAAGTCATGGGGTCCGAAGCTCAGCATGGCATGCTAATTCTGTCCCCCAAGGCGATTGAGCGGATCGAAAGCTATGATCCTCAATGGCCGCTGCCCAAGCTTTTCCGCCTGAAAAAGGGCGACAAGATCAATCGCGGCATCTTCGAAGGCGCGACGATCAACACACCGTCTTTGCTCGCCACAGAAGATTACATCGCAGCGCTCGAATGGGCGAAGTCCATTGGCGGTCGCAAGGCGCTGTTCGAGCGGGCCGATGCCAATGCGAAGCTAGTGACCGATTGGATTGAGGCGACGCCGTGGCTCAAGAACATGGTTGCTGACCCGGCCAAACGCACCAACACTGGCGTCTGCATGAAGTTCACTGGCGATTGGTATGAAGGCCTCTCGGCGGACGACCAAGCAGCGGTGCCCAAGAAAATCGTCAAGATGCTGGAAGAGCGGCATGTTGGCTATGACTTCAACGGTTACCGCGATGCTCCGCCTAGCTTGCGCATTTGGTGCGGCGGCACGCTGGAGCAGGAGGATATAAAACGCCTCTTGCCGTGGATCGAGTGGGCTTACGAGAGCGTAAAAGCTGGCTCCTGAGTCTTCACGGAACCCCGGCTAGTGAGCCGGGGTCTCACCCAATCTGTTGTTTTGACCGCGACAAAGCGGGATCCCGGATCAAGTCTGGGATGACGAATTCAAGGAATTCACCATGACGAAACCAAAAGTACTCATCTCTGATAAGATGGACCCTAATGCGGCGCGCATTTTTGAAGAGCGCGGCTGCGATGTTGATGTGATTACCGGCGAAACTCCGGAAGAGCTGATCGCGCGCATTGGCGACTATGACGGGCTTGCGATCCGCAGCTCGACCAAAGTGACCAAGGAAGTGCTCGACGCGGCGACCAATCTGAAGGTCATCGGTCGCGCGGGCATCGGTGTCGACAATGTCGATATTCCCTATGCGAGCGGCAAGGGCGTGGTGGTGATGAACACGCCTTTCGGCAACTCGATTACTACAGCGGAACATGCGATTGCGATGACGCTGGCCCTCGCTCGGCAAATCCCTGCGGCGAACACCCGCACGCAGGCTGGCGAATGGCCCAAGAAAGACTTCATGGGCGTTGAGGTAACCGGCAAAACGCTTGGCCTGATCGGTGCTGGCAATATTGGCTCCATCGTTGCGAGCCGCGCGCTGGGTCTTAAAATGAAGATCGTGGCTTTCGATCCGTTCCTGACCGAAGAGCGCGCGGTTGAGATTGGCGTTGAGAAGGTCACGCTGGATGAGATGCTCGCACGGGCGGATTTCATCACGCTGCACACCCCGCTAACCGATGAGACACGCAATATCCTAAGCGCTGAAAACCTTGCCAAGACTAAGCCTGGCGTGCGCATCGTCAATTGCGCGCGCGGCGGGTTGATCGACGAGGCGGCTTTGGCTGAGCTGCTGGAAAGCGGACATGTCGCAGGCGCAGCGCTTGACGTATTCGAGACCGAGCCTGCCACGGAAAGCCCGCTCTTCGGCAAGCCTGGTTTCATCTGCACGCCGCATCTTGGCGCCTCGACCACTGAGGCGCAGGTCAATGTCGCGTTGCAAGTAGCTGAGCAGCTCAGCGATTATCTGGTTAATGGCGGCGTCACCAATGCACTCAACATGCCATCGCTTAGCGCGGAAGAAGCGCCCAAGCTGAAACCCTATATGTCGCTCGCTGAAAACCTTGGCAGCCTTGTAGGACAGCTGGCCCATGGCAACCTCACCAATATCAGCATCGAGCGCGAGGGCGCGGCAGCTGCTCTCAATGGCAAGCCGATCACGGGCGCAGTGTTGGCGGGCCTAATGCGGCGCTATTCCGACACGGTGAATATGGTCAATGCGCCGTATCTCGCCAAGGAGCGCGGGCTGGAAGTGCGCGAAGTGCGCCATGAGCGTGAAGGCGCGTATAACACGTTGCTGCGCGTAACCGTGGGCACGGATGCAGGGGACCGCTCTGTCGTCGGCACTCTGTTCGGTAGCGAAGCGCCGCGTCTGGTCGAGATCTTTGGTGTTGGGATTGAGGCCGATCTGCACGGCAGCATGCTGTACATCGTCAATGAAGACGCTCCGGGCTTTATTGGCCGTATCGGTACGCTCTTGGGCGAAAAGGGCATCAATATCGGTACCTTCCACCTTGGACGCCGCGATGCGGGCGGCGAGGCGGTGCTCTTGCTGAGCGTGGATGCACCGATCCCTGCCGAAGTTGTGGCGCAGGCGCAGGCGCTGGAAGGCGTGAAAGTGGCAATGCCGCTGGAATTCTGAGCGCGGATGGGGCAGGGGCGCGCGTGTTATGACCGATCCGAACACTCCCTCGCTTTCCGATGACCTTTTGCCAGAGGGGCTGGAAGACGCTCTGCCTGCCCGGGCTTCGGCCATTTCGCATGCGCTGCGCTCAATTCTCGATGCGATGGACGGCCATGGCTATGACCGTGTGCGTCCGCCGTTGGTGGAGTTTGAGAAGTCGCTGGCTGGCCGGATGGACGGTGTCCAGACGCGGCGCATGGTCCGCTTTACCGATCCGGTGAGCTTGCGCACGCTGGCTTTGCGAAGCGACATGACGGTGCAGGTCGGGCGTATTGCCGCGACGGTTCTGGGCGATGCGCCGCGCCCTCTGCGGCTTTGCTATGCTGGCGAGGTCGCGAGCATTCGCGCAGATCAGCTTAATCCCAGCCGTCAACGCTTGCAAACTGGCGCAGAACTTGTCGGGAGCGACACGAGCGCTGCGGCAAGCGAAGTGCTAATGGTGGCGATTGAAGCTCTCGAAGCAGCGGGTGTGTCGGGCATTTCGGTCGACTTTACCCTGCCTGATCTGGTTGATGTGCTTGCACAAGAGGCTTTGCCGCTATCGGAGACCGCGACAGAGGCGGTGCGGCGCGAACTCGACACGAAAGATGCCGCTGGTCTTGCAGCAGTTGAAGGCGGCGAAGCATATCTGCCTCTGCTTTATGCTGCGGGTTCCTTTGAAGAGGCAATCGAGCGGCTGGCGGCGATTGATGCCAAGGGTGCTTTAGCGAGCCGTATTGCGGGCCTGCGTGATATTGCCACGAAGGTCAGCGACCGGGCACGCCTGACACTCGACCCGAGCGAGCGGCATGGGTTTGAATACCAGACCTGGTTCGGCTTCACCCTCTATGCCGAGGGTGCACGCGGCGCATTGGGGCGCGGCGGGACCTATTCGATCAAAGGCAGCGATGAGGCCGCAACTGGCTTCTCGCTCTATGTCGAGCCAGTGCTGCAAGCACTTGGTGGGGGCAACGCTGCTCAGCGTAAGACTCTGTTCCTGCCACTCGGGCATGATGCGGCGGCAGCGGCAGCACATCGCGCCGACGGATGGCGGACCATTGCTGCGCTAACCGAGGCCGATGACCCCACGATTCTAGGCTGCACGCACCGCCTCGACGGCGATGCGGCAACATCGCTTTAGGTAGCGCGCAGGAACCCGAGATCAGGGTTATTAAACCGCCCGATATTGGGCGCAATGCTGGGCAATTCACTTGCCTCAACCCCAAACCATTGCGCGAGCGTGGTCGAATACTCGTCAACGGATACCGCTGGGAGCAAGCGTCCGCGCCCGACCTGATCGTCTGTATCGAGCGACACCGCAGGAGCCTGACCGAAGAACTGGCCGCCATTGACGGCGCCGCCAAGGATCATGTGGTGACCGCCCCAGCCATGGTCCGAGCCATCGCCGTTTGAGGCGAGGGTCCGGCCAAAATCGGAGGCAGTGAAAGAGGTGACTTTGTCCGCAACGCCGAGCTCAACGGTCGCTTGGTAAAACGCGTCCATCGCAAAGTCGAGCTGGGCCAGCAGATTGCCGTGCTGACCAATCAGACCATCATGATTATCATAACCGCCAGTCGAGACGAAGAATACCTGCCGCCGCACGCCAAGCGAGCTGCGTGCAGCAATCAGACGAGCGACAATCTCGAGCTGACTTGCCAGACGATTATTGCCCTCAGCGGGCGTGAAATTCGTGTTGAGGGAGACCCCATCGAGGCCATTGCTCACAAATTGCTCAGCTTCGATCGAGCGGCGCGTCACATTGGTGTGATCTGCCTCAAGCAAATGATTGCTGTTCTGTGTCAGCAGCGTGCGCAAGGCGTCACCAGCGGCATCGGAACGATAGAGACGGTCCAAGCCGTCTACGCGAACCGCGCCGCGCGACGAGATTTGGTAAGTCAGCGTATTTTGACCCGCTAGAAACACCGCGTTGCCGCCTGAGGAAATATTTGTGAACAGCGCGTTGGTGTTCGCGGTCTGCGCTAAATCGCCCATCTTTCCGCCCCAGCCGGTCACCGCACCCTCGGGCTGAGATGACATCCAAGTGGATTGCTGGTCATTGTGGGAGAATAGCTTTGGCGGCAGCGGAACCGTGCGATCTTGATATTGCTGGCGCGAAGTAGGCGTTTGCAATGGACCCACGTTCAGTAGAGGTGCCATCGCGCCTTCGTCAAAACGCGCCTTCATGCGCGGCATAGTCGGGGCCAGCGCATATTGAATGTCATTGGTCAGTGTTTGATTGTTTGCCGGATTGAGCACTGAGCCAGCAAGATCAGCGCGCGGCAAAGCAACGCCGCCGCCAGCCTCGCCATTACCGCCGCGAATTTCGCTATACGCGGCGTAATTGCTCGCATCAAATGGGATGAACAAGTTCGCGTGGTCGTTTCCGCCATAAAGGAAGATACAGACCAAGGCCTTGTAATCATTGCCCGCGTTAAATGCAGCAAGTTCGCCAATTCCGGCTAACCCCATTGCATAGCTTGAGGCTGCACCAACCGCTGCCATCTGGCTTGAGCGCCGCATGAAGGCGCGGCGGGAAATTTCTTCTGATTTTCCGATAAACATGTCCGCGTCCCTCTTATTTCTGAACCAGATAGTCTGGTGAAGCCATCACGAGCATGATGGCGGTGTGCACCTGGCGCAGCTTGTCTTCATCGCTGCTTGTCGCGGTTATCCCGCGAGCATCCAGCGCCGCCCGGATTGTCGAGATCGTCCCCTCGCTCAATTGGCCAGCGGTCATCAGCAGATTGAGGCGGTCGATTAGTGCCGCGGGATCCTCCGCCAGAGCAACCTCGTTGGTATAGCTGGTCTGGAGATCGTTAGTCACAAACTGCCGGTCTTCGATCACGCGGGTCATGAAATTGATATAACCCGGCGCGCTGCTTTCATTGAGCAGCTGAAACTCCGGCGCAACCAGTCCATTATTACCGATATTTGAGTTAGACGGCACATAACCGGGGCGGAAGAAGTTAAACACTGATGGAGAACGTAGCGGACTTTGGCCAAGCCTGCTGCTTGCGTCTGCCGTGTCTCGAACGGTCCAGCCACCGCTTTCTGATGTCGCACCGAACGTCCGCGCCCACTGTGCGAGACGTAGTATTGGTTCGCGCAGTTTGCCAAAAGTGGTGCTGGCGAGGCCATCTGCCGAAAGCGCCTCATCGTCGAGCCAGATGGCGCGGAAGACGGCGCGCAAATCACCGCGCGTGCCCGAGCCATTATTGTCAAAGACCGAAGCTACGCGCTGCACATAGGCAGGTGAAGGGTTGCTGGTGACCAATCGCTGGATCATCTGCTGAGCAAAGAACGGCGCCACATTGGGATGGTTGAAAAGCGCATCGAGCGCGATCCGCAGCGAATCTGTGGCATTTGTACCTGCCGGAATGGTCGTGCCGAGGAAGGTTTTTGCTTCTTCGGAATGAAAGCCTTCACCGCGCGGAAAGCGCCAGCGCGAGGGGTCAGCAGTCATCGGATCAAGAATGTACTCGATTGAAGGGATTGTGAAAGTCTCGCCTTCAAGCGCGAGTTCAGTGCTACGGGAGTGATCAAAGTCATATCCGGTGAAGACTTTGGCGAGCTCAGTCACGTCCTCGTTGGTGTAGGTCTCAATTGCGTTGCCGCTACCATCGGTGCGCACGGTTCCATCTGCATTGAGTTCAAGCAGGCCAATGGTGAACAGCTGCATCACCTCGCGGGCATAATTTTCATCTGGTGCGCGGCCAGTGCGGGGGTCGCCGCGCCGATTGCCGCGCGTATTCAGCCAGACGCCCATGGCGGGGTTCAACGTGATGTCTTCGAGCAGATCGCGGAAATTCCCGAAGGCATGCTCAGCCAGTATGTCCCAGTATTTTGCAATAGCCTGACTGCGCCAAGCCAGATTGATCCCGTTGAGAGAGACAACGAAAAATTCTGAAAGGGCCAGCGCTGCGCGTTTGCGAACTTCGCCGCCGCCGCTCATCAATTGATTCCAGATCATGTAATCGCCTGGATCGCGGCGGAAATACCAATTGTTCTCGTCAACGCGGCTATAACCCGTTGCTTCCATCCATTGAATGCCAGTCTGACCGATCCCAGCGCTCAACTGGCTATCGAGCCAGGGAGCGTAGCCTTGATCTTGGACGGCGGTTATCTCTGCTGGGGATGCTGCAATGCTGGTTTGCAGGACGAAGCGTGCAGCTTCCTGATCGGATTGTGGACGAGCAACGGGAGGAGGTGCCGTCCCGCCGCTGGTGCCGCCTGAAACCGGAGCTGCGCCACCACCTGCTGCGGCACCATCGCCGCCACCGCCGCCGCATGCCGCGACGCCCAGTGCCAATGCCGACACTCCGACATATTTATGATTACTCGCGCTTGGGGCTGCTGGCGCTGCCAGATCATTCCCGATGTCACCACTGTCACCATCGCTTGCCAATGCGGCAACACGCGGTTTCTCAATAACAGTATCTGTCACTCCCAGTCCTCCGAGCCCCCGGAACCCAAGTTTGTCCGGCCATTCGGCAACTGCCCTATCCCCTTGGCAGTTCATTATTTTTTTACAGTCGTCACTAACGCGGCGTTAAGGATAGGCAGATGGCCACAAAAGCAAGCGGCCCCGGTTTCGGGCTATGACCAATTTCAGCACGTTCCGCCGGAATGTGTGCCCTAGTTGCGACCGTTTGACTAAGCTCGCGCAATCCCCCTCACAAATCTACTCGTGGTTTGTACCAGATAGTCGCTTGGTCGCGCTTGCTCTTGCGCGCGCCACCGACTAGGCCCGCGCGGTTTGTCACGTGGGCGCTAAGCGCTCGCCAAAGAAAGTCTGAGCATGGCCAATGTTACCGTAATCGGTGCCCAATGGGGCGATGAGGGCAAAGGAAAAATCGTCGACTGGCTTGCCAGCCGCGCCGATGCAGTTGTGCGTTTTCAAGGCGGTCACAACGCTGGTCACACGCTGGTGATTGATGGCGAGACTTACAAATTATCCTTGCTCCCATCGGGTATTGTCTCGGGTACGATGAGCATGATTGGCAATGGCGTGGTGCTGGACCCATGGGCATTGCGCGATGAGGTGCAAAAGCTTGAGGGGCAGGGGGTCACGATCACCGACGACAATCTGGCGGTTGCGGACAATTGCCCGCTAATTTTGCCTTTGCACCGCGATTTGGACGGCCTGCGCGAGACGGCCGCTGGGAGCGGCAAGATTGGTACAACGGGTCGCGGTATTGGGCCCGCTTATGAAGATAAGGTGGGTCGCCGGGCGATCCGCGTTTGCGATCTGGCGCATCTCGATGATCTGGAACCGCAGCTTGACCGGCTATGCGCGCATCATGACGCATTGCGTGCTGGCTTTGACCAGCCGCCGGTTGATCGCGCGGGCTTACTCGCTGAGCTGCGTGAGATTGCACCCTTCGTTATGCGGTTCGCACAGCCGGTATGGAAGCGGCTTAAGAAGGTTCGCAAGGCTGGCGCGAAAATCCTGTTCGAAGGCGCGCAGGGCGTGCTGCTGGATGTCGATCACGGCACATATCCGTTCGTCACCAGTTCCAATACTGTGAGCGGCACGGCGGCTAGCGGCTCGGGCCTAGGTCCCGGCTCTACTGGTTTCGTTCTCGGTATCGTCAAGGCTTACACCACCCGCGTCGGCAGCGGCCCATTCCCAACCGAGCTGGAGGATGAGATCGGCCAGACCTTGGGCGAGAAGGGGCATGAGTTTGGAGTCGTGACCGGGCGCAAGCGCCGGGTCGGCTGGTTCGACGCGGTTATCGTGCGTCAATCCTGCGCGATTAGCGGGGTGACCGGCATCGCGCTTACCAAGATTGACGTACTTGATGGGTTTGAAACGGTGAAGATCTGCACCGGATATCGTCTGCGCAACAATGTGATTGACTACCTGCCAAGCCACGCCGGCGATCAGCAATTGGTTGAGCCGATTTACGAGGAAATGCCGGGCTGGGAAGAGAGCACGGCCGGCGCGCGCAGCTATGCTGATCTGCCCGCCAATGCGATCAAATATATCCAGCGCGTGCAAGAGCTTATCGAGACGCCAGTTGCGCTGGTCAGCACTAGCCCAGAACGCGACGATACTATCCTCGTGCGCGATCCCTTTTTGGACTAATGGACCACGCTACTACACGATATTCTTGACTTATACTTGTTTTGTTCTATTTTTGTTTCATCGAATCGGGAGTAGTTCATGGGGCAACTTGCATATTGTGTTGATGAAATCACTGAGGCCAAACCAGTTTTAGGTGAGGGCGCTCGGGGTTCAGTCTCAATTTTCGCGGATGGCGATGGATCGCTCGATATTCTGGCGCAGGATGCCGCGCTGGTGGGCTTTTCGATCTCTGGGCGGCGTGCGCTGAGCGATGTCATGGCGCAGGACGCTATCGTCTTGGGCGATGCCGTCTTGGTTGAGTGTGCAGATGCTGACGCGGGCTCTCTTGCGGCTCTCATTCGTTTGGATGAAAGGGCAGCGCGCTCTGGCGCTTCGTTGATTGTTTCGACGCATATTGACGCTTTGGAAGATGTTTTTGGTTGCGTTGACCGGTCTGAGGCACGGATCCTTGTTGGCGCGTCTCGCGGAGAACGGATTGTGGCACTGGGCCAGGCTTTGGCGACTTTGCGCAGCGACCGTGTTCGCGAAATGGAAGAGGGTGAGCGCAATACGCTGGCCAGGCTAACTGATGAAGTTACACGTTTGGCCCGCAAGCTTGACGGTTTTTCAAGCGATGGCGCATCGCCGACTTCTCCAAATAGCGTAGGATCAAATGGCGGGGATGGAAGCATGCGGCTTGCTTCTCCTACTCAAGGCTATCGCTATCTTAGCCGCGAAGATGAAATGGCGCATAAACCGCGCACACCCTTGCCGGATCCGCGCATGATCAAATCGATCATTCGAGAGCGTCAGCGCCGGTGTGAGTTTTTTGATACGGAATTATTTGCTGATCCGGCCTGGGATATCTTGTTGGACCTGACAGCCGCCCGCGCGGAGCATCGCCGGGTTTCCGTGACCTCCCTGTGCATCGCAGCAAATGTTCCAGCGACGACAGCGCTCCGTTGGATATCACAAATGGTTGATATGCAGCTGTTGGCCCGTGTTCAGGATGATACTGATCGTAGGCGGGCCTTTATTGTGCTCACTGATAATGCAGCAGATGCGATGGCCCGGTATTTTGACAGTCTGGGAACATCGCAAATCAGCCCGATTTAGGCGCGTCTTAGAATAACGGTTATGCCTTTTGGTGTGCGATGAGTACTTACCCCCTCCTCATCGCGCACCAAAATACGTTCTGCGTCAGCCCGCGCGCGGATTAAGATTCTTTCGGGCACTTGCTTATCGTGGATCACTTGGTCTGCCATTCCGAGCCATCGTGCCTGCCTGAGCGTCAGATCCTCGGGATCATCGCTGCAGAGCTCTATAGTGTGCGTTTCGCTCTCAGGCTGAGGCTCAGCTTGCGCTAGCCATTCTGCCACGCGCGAGTGTGCCCCCGGATCTGCGGGATCGAGCATTCCACCCTCGCTCAGCGCTGTGTCTAGCGCGCGCCTGCGCTCTCCGCCGTCGGGGTAACATGCGCGCATTTCTTGCCGCGAAGCGCTCAGCTTTGCTGCCAATTTTCCCAAACTTTGTGGCAGCCACTTCTCGATCCGAAGCCGCACATGTTTGGCAAGACCAGCAGACGCGCCGCCTGTACCAATCGCGATGAGCACGGGGTCGCGGTCGCAAATGCTCGGCGTGGTAAATTCGCATAGGGCAGGCCGGTCAACCACGTTGACGAGCAGTCCCATACCTTTGAGGCGGTCTGCTGCGCGGCGCGCCAATTGCTCATCTTCCAAGGCGACAAAGGCGATCTTGGCCTGGTGCGCTTCTGCTTCGCTGCAAACTATGCCGCCTGCGCGCGTGATCAATCGCGCTTTGGCTTCGGCCTCTTCTCCCTCGCCGACAACCACGACTTTGGTCCCAGCTAGCTTGTGGAAGAGCGGAAGGCTTTTCATATCAGCTTCTCAGACAAGCCACTCTGGTACGCGCTCGGCATCCATGATCGCGGCTGCGGCGATACGATCGGCCACGACGGCATATTTATCGCCATCTACCAGCACTTCGGCAACGAAACCGCGTGAGTTATAGCTTGAGGCCATGGTCGCGCCATATGCGCCCGCAGTGCGGAAGACTGCCAGATCACCGCTTTGCACAGCGTCGCACTCGCGGTCTCGCGCAAAGGTATCACCAGTCTCGCAAATGGGGCCGACGATGTTGGCGGTCATGCGTTCTCCGGTAGGCGCAACTGCGTCGAAATCGTGCCAAGCGCCGTAAAGTGCCGGGCGGGCAAGGTCGTTCATTGCCGCATCGACGATCACAAATGGAGGGCCATTGCCGCCGCGTTTCACACGGACCACGCGGGTTAGCAATATACCGGCATTGCCAGCAATCACTCGGCCCGGCTCAAAGGTCAGGTGAACGCCCCAATCCTTCGTCGCTCGCGCCACCATCGCCCCATATTCTGCAGGGGATGGCGGATTTTCGCCAGTTTTATAGGGCACACCCAATCCGCCGCCGAGGTCGACATGCGTGATGGTATGTCCGGCCGCGCGCAAATCGGCGACGAGCGCGCCGAGCTTGGCAAAAGCTGTCTCAAGCGGTTCGAGATCCTGCAGCTGACTACCGATATGTACTGCGACGCCGCGTAAGTTCAGCCCATCCAGTGCTGCCAATTCCGCAAATGCTTCGCGGGCATGGACCAGCGGGATACCAAATTTGTTCTCAGCTTTGCCGGTTGAGATTTTCTCATGAGTTTTCGCGTCAACATCCGGATTGATGCGTAGACAGGCGTTTGCCTGCTCTCCGCGTGCCGCCGCCAATTCAGCGAGTTCGCTGCCTTCCTCGCGCGATTCGATGTTGAACTGGCCGATTTTTTTGTCGAGCCCGAGCGCTAACTCTTCGCGCGTTTTGCCGACGCCAGAAAACACGATTTTTTCTGGTGTCATCCCCGCTGCAAGCGCTCGCATCAGCTCGCCGCCTGAGACGACATCCGCGCCAAAACCTTGGCCTTGTAGAACTTTGAGAACAGCGAGATTGGGATTGGATTTGACCGCAAAAGCAATCAACTTGCTCGGAACGTCTCGCAGGCCCTCGGTGAAAACGCGGGCATGGCGCTCCAGCGTGGCGCGGGAATAGACGTAAACAGGGGTGCCCACCTCATCAGCGATGAGCGGGAGCGGAACGTCTTCGGCATGCATGACGCCGTCTTTGATTTGGAAATGGTCCATTATGAGCGGGCCTCTGCCTCAGGCGGCGCGCAGAGTCGAGCAAGCGTTACTTCGCGGGCTATAATTCCTTACTCTGGCGCGGTGTCATCGGGGGTGATGCCGCTCGTATCATCGCCTTCTGGCGGCAAATCAAACGGATCATCCTGACGTTCTTCTGAGCGACGGCGCAGTTCAACACTGCGTTCTGGCGCAGCCTGTGTCCGAAGTTCCAGCAACGTCTGCGCATCAGGGCGAACCTCTGCGCCGTAAGGTTCGGGCGGTAATGCTGCGCCGGGCGCAGGAGTTAAAGAGGCTTTCTGCCCGCATGCCGAAAGCGCCGCCGCGGCAAATGCTAATACGAATGTTGCTACGGCTTGTCGCATCTCACTTCAGTCCTAACGTTTCTCGGGCTTCTTCTACCCGCGCTCTTACCTGATCGGGGGCGGTCCCGCCATAGGAGCTGCGCGCGGCGACTGAGCTTTCTACCGAGAGCGCGGCGAACACGCGTTCATCAATGCGGGCATCGATCGCTTGTAAATCGGTAAGGGGCAAAGCGTCCAAAGCGACCCTGCGCTCCTCCGCCAGCTTTACTGCTGCTCCAGTAATGTGGTGCGCCTCGCGGAATGGAATTCCAGCCTCGGTCACTAACCAATCGGCAAGATCGGTCGCGGTGGCATAGCCAGCTTCTGCCGCGGCGCGCATACGGACGGTATCGAATGCGCTGTCGGCGACCATGCCAGCCATTGCGGCGAGGCATAGGTCGAGCAGGCCAGCAGCCTCGAAAACCGGTGGTTTATCGTCCTGCATATCCTTGGAGTAGGCCAGCGGAAGGCCCTTCATCGTGATCATGAGCGACGTTGCACAGCCAATGATGCGTCCGGCATGGCCGCGTACCAGCTCGGCCGCATCGGGGTTTTTCTTTTGCGGCATGATCGAGCTGCCGGTGGAAAGCGTATCGGGCAGGCGAATGAAGCCAAAGGGCTGGCTCGCCCAGAGGATCATTTCTTCCGCAAGTCGCGAGAGATGCAAGGCGCATTGGCTCGCCGCCATCAGATAATCGAGCGCAAAGTCACGGTCTGAAACCGCGTCCAAACTGTTGCGGGTTGGGGCATCAAACCCGAGGGCATCGGATGTGGCCTGCCGATCAATTGGGAAGCCGGTTCCCGCCAATGCAGCGCTGCCTAGCGGGCACTCATTCAGCCGCGCGCGCGCATCTGCAAAGCGGCTACGATCGCGGGATGTCATTTCGTAATAGGCCATCAGGTGATGGCCCAGCGTCACCGGCTGCGCCGTCTGCAAATGGGTGAAGCCAGGCATGATGCAGCCCGTGTGTTCGCCTGCGCGCGTGACCAAGGCGCGCTGCAGCGCTGCAAGGCCTGCGTCGGCGCGCTCCATGGCATCGCGCACCCAGAGGCGGAAATCGGTCGCGACCTGATCATTGCGGCTGCGCGCGGTATGCAAGCGGCCAGCGACTGGGCCGACCAGCTCGGACAGGCGCGCCTCCACTGTCATATGAATGTCTTCAAGATCCCAATCCTCGGGCACGCCATCGCGCTCATACTCGGCGGCAATCTGTTCGAGCCCGCGATCAATGGTCACGGCGTCCTCTGCGCTAACAATCCCCTGCGCGGCAAGCATCGCAATATGCGCGCGGCTGCCCGCAATATCTTGCCTCCAGAGCTGCTTGTCGAAAGGGATCGAGGCATTGATTTCGCGCATGATCGCGCTAGGCCCTTCGGCGAACCTGCCGCCCCACATCTGATTGGAGCTATCCGTGTCCCGCTTTTCGCTCACGCTATTGTGTATCCTGACGCTTAGTGTTGGAGCGTGCGATAGGGCAGCGACTGAAAGCGCGCAAGAAAACGAGGCTTCGGGCACAGATACCGTCGCCAGCGGCGTGATTGATCGCAGTCAGGCCGGTGAACTGATGCCAGTGGTGAACCTTGTCGACTTGGAAGGTGCCGAGCTCAACACCGGAGCGCTTCAAGGGCGGCCGGTGCTCCTCAATCTATGGGCGACGTGGTGCCCGCCGTGTATCAAGGAAATGCCGCTGCTCGATGAGCTCGCGGAGGACTATGGCGATGCGCTCAAAGTGCTCACGGTAAGTCAGGACTTGCAGGGCGCCGAACGAGTTGAGCCATTTTGGGTCGAGCGCGATTTTGAGCGTTTGGAACCGTGGCTCGACACCGAGAACGAGCTGAGCAAGGCGCTCAGCGATGTGATGCCGACAACCGTTTTGTATGATGCGAGCGGGCAGGAGGTCTGGCGCGTACTGGGCGACTATGATTGGTCTAGCGCAGAGGCGCGCGGCGCGATTGATGAAGCTTTGGCGATGTAGGCTAGTCCGCGACGTCAAGGAATGGTGGGCGATGACAGGCTCGAACTGCCGACCCTCTCGGTGTAAACGAGATGCTCTACCAACTGAGCTAATCGCCCATTCCGTGTGTTGGAAGCGCGCTATCTAGCGCCTATTTTCTGAAAATCAATTGCTGTCTTTATCGAATTTAGCTTTAGGCGTGCTGCAGATGACGAATCCCAACATCCTTGTACTCGCCACAGGCGGCACAATTGCGGGCAAAGCAGGCTCTGCGACTCGCCATGATTATCGTCCTGGGCAAATCGGCATTGACGATTATCTCGACCAAGTGGCTGGTCTGGGCCTCAATGCGACGCTAACTGGTAAGCAGATCGCCAATATCGGCTCGGAGGATATCGGGCCGGAGATATGGGCGAAATTGCATGCCGAGATTAGCGCGGCGATTGATGTTCCGAGCATTGACGGTGTCATCATCACGCATGGCACTGATACGGTAGAGGAAACGGCCTTCCTGCTGGACCTAACGTTACCCGCGACGAAGCCCGTGGTGTTGGTCGGCGCGATGCGGCCCGCCGATGCGGTTGGATATGATGGCCTGCGCAACTTCGCCAATGCGGTGCGTGTTGCTGGCGATAGTGAGGCCAGCGGGCGCGGAGTGTTGGTTGTGATGGGCGACAGGGTTTTCGCCGCACGCGATGTGCGCAAGGCCCGCACGCGCGGGACCGATGCTTTTCGCGGCTTCCCGCGCGATTCGATTGGGCTTGTGACGCCCAGCGCGCTCGACTGGTTCGGGGCGCCATGGCGAGTCGATGAGGCAGCGCGATTCGCGTTCACGCAAGTCTTACCCGATGTGCCGATCCTGACTGTACATGCGGGAATGACGCCGGACTATGTCGCGCGACTTGTGACACCCGAGACCCGCGGTGTGGTTGTTGCGGGCGTGGGCGAGGGCAATATGCCAGACCCGGTGCGCGACGCTCTGGTGGCGCTCGCTGCGGAAGGCATGCCGATTGTCCGCTCGAGCCGTCTCGATGAGGGGCTGGTTGACCGTGAGCCTGAAGACGACCCGAATCGCTTCGTAGCTGCGCGGGCGCTTAATCCGCAAAAGGCTCGGATGTTGCTCGCTCTGCTAATCGCGGAGGGCTTAACGGACCCGTCCGCGATCCAGCGCGAGTTTGATGGTAGGTAGGAGGCTTTGTTTTCCGCACGCCCTCCGGCGTGCGATGTCCTCGCTCACGCGATCATAGATCGCATCGCTGCGGGCGGGCAGTCGCCCTTGCGGCTGCTCCGCAGCCGATCCGATGCAACCAAGCCTTAAACCCTATCCCTGCGGCGTAACCAGATACTTCTCGCCCGTTTTCATTTGGCGATAATCAAGGATCGCATTCTTAGTCAGCATCTCTTCCAGATTGACCTTCGTTTTGTAGCTGCTGGCGAAAGTCGTGGTCAGGTTCTCGAGCACGCGCGTGCGCATCCGCACGACTGTTTCCATACCCGCATTCGCAAGGAATGGTGTGAGCAGCCATCCGGACAATGTCCAGCCAAAACCGTATGATGGCGTGAGGATAGTTGGACCAAAGTCGAGCCGTCCATAAATGAACATGCGTTTTGCCTGGTCGGACCCATAGCGCGAATATTCGGTCATTTTGCTCACCGCGACCTGTTCCATCGCTTTGAAGCAAGCATCGACGGCTTGACCCCCGCCAATCGGGTCGAAACCGTAAAAGGCGTCGGTCGCGTCGATGGCTTTGCGCAGCTGATCCATGAAATCATCATCAGAAGAGTTGACCACCCATTCGGCGCCCTGCGATTTGAGCAGCTCAGCCTGTTCGGCCTTACGCACGATATTGACCAGCGCAATCCCGTCCTCCTGGCAAATCCGGTTGAGCATCAGCCCGAGGTTCGATGCGCCAACGGTGTGCAAGATTGCCTTTTGACCGTCCATCTTGGCATTTTCCACAAAACCCAGCGCAGTCATGGGGTTAACGAAGGAGCTTGCCCCTTGTTCTGAGGAATAGTCACCGAGCGGCAGGCACATGGTCGCCTCAGCGATTGCATATTGGCTGAACGCATTGCCCGGTACGCATGCGACCCGTTGTCCCATCAGCGCTTTGGCCATGTCAGTATCACCCGTGGCGATGACGGTACCTGCGCCCTCATTACCTGCAGACAGGCGCTGGCCATGGCGCGATTTCGAGCCGGTGTTGAACGGCTCGGGCATCTTCGCGATGACTTTGCCGGGAGAATATTCGGCATTCTCGAAATCTGCTGCGCCGGTCAGGATCGCTAGGTCCGATGGGTTGATCGGGGCCGCTTCCATCTTAACCAGAACCTGATTGCCGGCCGGTTCCGGGAAAGTGCTCTCGGCGATTTCGACGGTCAGCGTGCCATCGCTTTCCAGCGTCGTGAATAGCTGTTTGCCAGTTGTCATGGGGTATTCTCCTCAGATGTATCTTTTTGGGGTGTATTGGCAACGGGATAGATAGCCTCGACGAAGAAGAGGCCGTTTGCGGGCGCGTTGAGGCCTAATTCCTGCCGCTCCTTTGCCGCAAGCGCTTGAGCCATGCGCTTTTCACTCCACGTGCCTTGGCCCACAAGGGCCAAACAGCCAACCATAGATCGCACTTGATGGTGCAGAAAACTGCGGGCGGCGGCGTGGATGGTAATGTATTCGCCGCGCCGCTGGACCTCAAGATGGTCGAGCGTCTTGACCGGGTCTTTGGCTTGGCAATGCGCAGAGCGGAACGTAGTGAAATCATGCCTCCCGACCAGCACTTGAGCCGCGCGGTGCATCGCCTCATCGTCCAGCTCTTGCGGGATTTGCCACGCGCGATCCTTTTCCAGCGTTAGCGGCGCTCGGCGATTGCAGATGCGGTAAAGATACCGCCGTCCGATACAGGAAAAGCGCGCATGCCATTCCTCATCGACAATCTCGCAATGCGTGACCGCGACCGGATCGGGCCGCATTTTTGCATTGAGCGCTTCCATCAGGCGGAACGGGGTCATGTCTTTTTCGATGTCGATATGGCTGCGCATGGCAAGGGCATGCACGCCAGTATCGGTGCGCCCCGCGCTGTGCATGGTGACCTTCTCGCCGGTGACCTCGCTGGCGGCATCCTCAACCGATTGCTGGACAGTGGGGCCATGCTTCTGGCGCTGGAGCCCTTGGAATGGGGTGCCATCAAATTCGAGCGTGAGAGCAAAGCGGGTCATGCGAGTTTGGTCCCTTTTTCGATTACCATTCCGCGGAGGAAGTCTGCAACATCCATCGCCGGTTTGCCTGCGCGCTGGAGGCGGACGGGGCGGATTGCGCCTGTCCCGCAAGCGATGGTTAGCGAGTCGTCGAGCACAGTGCCGGGTTCGCCTTCGTCTTCCGCCACATCTGCGCGCAACAATTTCACACGCTCGGCCCCATTGACCCCGGCCAGCTCAAACCAAGCACCGGGAAACGGCGCAAGTCCGCGTACCAGTCGTTCGATCTCTTCCGCAGGCTTGCTCCAGTCGATCCGCGCCTCCGCTTTGTCGATCTTTGGCGCATAGGTTGCGTCCTCATCATCCTGCGCGATCGCCACATGCTTATCCAGTTCGCGCAAGGTGCTCACCATCAGCTTCGCGCCCAATTCGGCCAGCTCATCAGTCAGCTCGCCCGTCGTCTTGCGCTCCATCGGAGTGCGCACGGTCGCCAGCATTGGCCCAGTATCCAGCCCGGACTCCATCTGCATGATCGTGATCCCCGTCACTGGATCACCCGCTATCACCGCGCGGTGAATCGGTGCCGCCCCGCGCCAGCGCGGCAGGATCGAGGCATGCACATTAAGGCATCCTTTGGCGGGCGCATCTAGAATAGTCTGCGACAGGATTAAGCCGTAAGCCGCCACGACTGCAATATCGGCGTTTAGCGCCGCGAACCGCGCCTTTTCTTCATCAGATTTCAGGGATTTGGGGCTGCGTACCTCCAGCCCCAGCTCCTCCGCCGCGACTTGCACTGGCGATGCACGCAGCTTCTTCCCTCGCCCAGCGGGGCGGGGCGGCTGCGTATAAACCGCCGCAATCTCATGCCCCGCGTCATTCAACGCCCGCAATGTCGGCACCGCAAAATCGGGCGTTCCCATAAAGATTATGCGCATGACTGGCCCCAAGACCTTTCTCGATCAGAACAAGCGCCCTATCTGTGCAGGCATGGCATCGCAAGAGATCGAAGCATTGGCATCTGCATTGTCGCGCCTGCCGGGATTGGGACCGCGCAGCGCGCGGCGCGCTGTGCTTTGGCTGGTCAAGCGGCGTGAGCAGGCTTTGCCGCAATTGCTTGATGCGCTGGAGGGCGTGCGCGATACGCTGGTCGAATGCGAGATTTGCGGGAATATCGACACGCGCAATCCGTGCGGTATCTGCGCCGATCCGCGCCGCGACACGAAATCAATCTGCGTGGTCGAGGATGTCTCTGATCTGTGGGCGCTGGACCGTGCGAAACTCTTCACCGGCACCTATCATGTGCTGGGTGGCAAGCTGTCTGCGCTTGATGGCGTGCGGCCAGAGGATCTCAATATTGCCAGCCTGATGGACCGGGTTGATCCTGGGGCCGGCGGCGGCGGCGTGGATGAGATTGTGCTGGCGATGAACGCGACGCTCGAAGGGCAGACGACTGCGCATTATCTGGCCGAGCGCCTTGAGGAATATCCAGTGCGCATCACCCAGCTTGCGCATGGCCTGCCCGTGGGCGGCGAGCTGGATTACCTCGATGAGGGCACTCTGGCGCAGGCGCTCAGGGCGCGGCGGCCAGTGGATTAGTTTTTATTTGCGCCTAGCCACCCGCTTCTTCCACCCTTCCGCCCGGATTGTTTACCGGTGGGATCCGGGCGGAAGGGTGGAGGGCGTGGGAGGCTCCGGACCACCTCATCAAAACAATACTCCAACGCTTGCGAGCTTACGCAGCAACCCCTAAATAGCCGCTATGGCTATTCGTGAAATTCTGGAAGCGCCGGATCCCCGGCTCAAAACTGTGTCTGTCCCTGTCGAACCAGGCGAGTTCAATGATGAGCTTAAAACGCTCGTCGATGATATGTTTGAGACGATGTATGATGCGCCCGGCATTGGGCTTGCGGCGATACAAGTCGGCGTCCCGAAGCGTGTTCTGGTGATCGACTTGCAGGAGCCTGATGAAGAGGCTGAGCCGGTCAAAGGCGAGGACGGTGTTGAGCGGCAACCAGCGAAAAGCGACCCGCGGATTTTCATTAATCCTGAAATTCTCGACCCAGCAGAAGAGTTGGTGACATATCAAGAAGGCTGCCTGTCAGTGCCGGATATCTTTGCCGATATAGATCGCCCCGCGACATGCCGCGTGCGGTATCAGGATTTGGACGGCAAGACGCATGAGGAAGCTCTCGGCGGGCTGATGGCGACATGTCTCCAGCATGAGATGGATCACCTTGAGGGCATTCTCTTCATCGATCACCTGTCGCGGTTGAAACGGCAAATGGCGCTGAAAAAGCTGAAGAAAATGCGCGAAGCGGCGTAAACAGGTTTTCCACATGAACTCATTGAGCTCTTGCGGTTCCGTTTTGTTCCGTCCACATTCCCGTTGTTCCGGCCATTGGGTGAGTCGGAATGCAGAGAGACGCTCTGCTGTTTGACGATGAACACGGAAACGGACCATTAACGTTCTTCACTAAAGCGTTGCCTTCTTCGGAATTAGCGCGCTGGCTGTGATAACTACCGTATCCACTGTCTAGATCGGAAAGCTTAGCCCCAAGCACGGGAGGGTGGCATGCGCCATCTCTTTTCTACGTGCTTGCTCAATGATGGTTTTCATTGGCTGCTTATTGCGGTCAATGGACAGATTCTGGATCAATCTCCTTGCGGCTTTATGCTTCAGGCAGATGCAGTGAAGGATTTCTACGACCGTTTTGGGCGTTTATAGCACCAGTCCACCGGCGAATGATCGTCGGTGGACATGGAGAGATGATGGACGGTTCACTTCTTCCCTTGATTGCACTCATTCTCGGCCTCGTTTTGGGCGCGGTTGCGGGCTGGTTTTTCGGTTCTCGCCCGGTTGAGGATTGGAAAGCACGCTATGTTGAACGTGACAATGCTGCGACGGACCGCGAGCATGAGTTTAAGCGGGCCATCAAAGAGCTTGGCGATGCGCAGATTGAGCTTGCGAGCGCCAAAGAGCGCGCGGGCCGGGCGGATGAGCTTGCGGGCCAACTCGACAAAGCACGCGAGGAGAATGCTGCGTTCAAGGCCGAGCGGGCCGGTTTTGAAGAACAGAAACGCCTGCTTACCTCCTCACAAGACAAGCTACTGAAAGAGTTTGAAAATACTGGCCAGAAAGTGCTGGGCGCGGCGCAAGAGCGGTTTCTGGCGCGGGCCGATGAACGCTTCAAACAATCCGAGGAGGCTGGCGAGCAGAAGATCAAGGCGCTGCTTAATCCAGTCGGTGAGCGGCTGGCCAAATACGAGCAGCAGGTCGAAACTCTAGAAAAGCAGCGGGTCGATGCCTTTGGCCACCTGACCGGGCTGATCCAGTCCATGCGTGAGGGACAGGAAGAGGTCCGGCGCGAAGCGCGGCGGCTCGGCAATTCGCTAACCAATGCGCCCAAAGCGCGCGGGCGTTGGGGGGAGCAGCAGCTTAAGAACCTGCTTGAACAGGTGGGCCTCGCTGAGCATACCGATTTTGAGCTGGAGCACTCGATTGAAACCGAGGAGGGGCGGCTGCGCCCCGATGCGATTGTGCGCATTCCCGGCGGCAAGGTGCTGGTGATCGACGCTAAGGTTTCACTCAACGCCTATCAGGAGGCGTTTGAGGCGGAGGAAGAGGAGGCGCGCGATGCGGCACTCACCAATCATGTCCGCTCCATGCGCAACCACGTTCAGCAGCTTTCGGCCAAGAGCTATCAGTCGCAATTTGAAGAAGCGCCTGACTATGTGGTGATGTTTGTGCCGGGTGAGCATTTTGTTGCTGCCGCGCTTGAGAGCGACCCGGCCCTATGGGACTTCGCGTTTGAGCGCCGCGTTCTGCTGGCGACACCGACCAATCTGGTGGCGATTGCACGCACGGTAGCGCAGGTTTGGCGGCAGGATGGGCTTGCGCGCGATGCGCAGGAAATCGGCCGTATGGGCGCGGAGCTTTACGAGCGGCTAAGCGTTGCAGCAGGGCATCTGAAGCGTGTTGGCGGCGGGCTCGAAAGCGCGGTCAACAATTACAACAAATTCGTCGGTTCGTTTGAGCGTAACGTGCTGTCCTCAGGCAAACGCTTGGCCGAGAAAGGTATTGAAATCGGCAAGCGCGAGATTGAGGACGTGCCGCTGGTCGAGACTGCACCGCGTTACAATGCAGAGGATGCGCCCGGGGAGAGCAGCGCCCTTGAGGATAAGAGCGATCCTAAAGGCGACGAAGCTGAGTAGTCAGCTCTCTAAACCTGCCAGCACTTCATAGGCCAGCACTGCGCCAGCAACGGCAGCGTTCAAGCTATCGGCGCGCCCGCGCATTGGCATGGTGACCCGCAAGTCGCACTCGGTCTCATAGATTTCCGGTAGACCTTGCGATTCGTTGCCGACCAAAATGAAACATGGAGCTTCGTAAGCCGCACCCCGATAAGGCACGGCATCGCGCAGGCTCGCTGCGACTAACTGGCCAGAACCACCGCGCAGCCATGGCAGAAACTCTTCCCAGCTTGCTTGCGCTATTTGCTGAGTGAAAACCGCACCCATGCTGGCGCGTACGGCCTCGACGCTGAATGGATCAGCGCAATCATCTATCAGGATGAGACCGCCAGCGCCCACCGCATCGCAAGTGCGCAGCATCGTGCCCAGATTGCCGGGGTCGCGCAGCGCTTGAGCAACTAGCCAGATCGGCACAGCCTCGCGGTCCAGCCCTCCAAGCGATGTGTCGAACTCGGCGAAAACCCCGGCCACGGCCTGTGCATTGTCTTTGCCCGTGATTTTGGAAAGGATGTCGGGCGAGGTTTCAATGATCTCGCCACCGCTCGCAGCGACTGCTTCTTCCAGCGCGCTCAGTAAAGCGTGGTCCTCGCGGCGATCAGACAGCACTAGCGTTTCGGGCAGCCGCCCACATTCGCGCGCATCGGTGAGCAGGCGCAGCCCCTCGGCAAGGAATTTGCCTTCGCGCTTGCGATGCTTTTTATCGCGCAGACGCCGGAGCGCTTTGACGGTCGGGTTGGAAAATCCGGTAATCTGACGACGTTCTGGCATAGGTGTCAGCTTCGCTAGCCTTAGCCTTAGGGTTCGCCAAATCCGTCTTCGATCATGATGGCAAGCTCGCTCATCACAGTGTCGGCTTCCGCTCCGCTGACGATCAATTCGACCTCGTCGCCGCGTGCTGCGCCCAGCATCATCAGGCCCAGAATCGAGCCGCCCGAGGCTTCATTGCCGCCCTTGGCAACCCGCACGTTCGTTTCTGATGTGATCTCAGCGACTGCGCCCACAAATTTCGCACTGGCGCGGGCATGAAGACCGCGTTCGTTCACGATTGTGAGGGTTCGCCTGAGCTCGCTCAAGAAGCTTTCTTTCGCTGTGTCGCCTCATTCTCGCCGAGAAATTCAGAAGCAACGGTGATGTAGTTGCGCCCAGCTTCCTGCGCGGCGTGAGCCGCTTCGGTCACGCTCATAGCTTTGCGTGCACCTGCTAGCCTGATGAGCATGGGGAGGTTTATCCCAGCAATTACCTCGATCCGGCCTGCATCGAGCAGCGAAATCGCCAGATTTGACGGTGTGCCGCCGAACAAGTCCGTTAGGATGATCGCGCCCGAGCCGACGTCCACATCGGTAATGGCGTCCGAAATCTCCTGGCGGCGCTGCTCCATATCGTCGCTTGGGCCGATACAAATTGCTGCGATCTTCTCTTGCGGGCCAACAACATGCTCCATCGCATCGATAAAATGCTGAGCAAGGTCACCGTGTGTGACAAGAATGATGCCGATCATACGATCCGATCCGTGTTGCAGTATTAACCTCTACGAAGGTGTGCGCCAATGAGCCTGACTACAGGATGAGTCAACCATTCCGAGGGGCCTGTCCCTCGATGGTATCGGTTGCAGGCGCGGACAAATTGCGATGCAGGACAGTGTGGTCATAACCTGCTTCGCTCAGAGCCTTGCCCATTGTTTCTGCTGAATAAACAGAGCGGTGCCGCCCGCCTGTGCAGCCGAAAGCAATGGTCAAATAGGCTCGGCCTTGCGCCGCGTATCGCGGGATAAGCGAGAGGATAAGATTTTTAATTCGTTCAAATTCAGGGCGAAATGCCGGGTCTTGTTCAATATGGGCAGCCACCGCTGGGTCGCGTCCGGTCTGCTCGCGCAGCTCCTCCACCCAATGCGGATTGTCGAGAAAGCGCATGTCGAAGACGAGGTCAGCCACCGGCGGCATGCCCCTAGCAAAGCCGAAACTGGTGACGGTGAGCGTCATGCCCTCAGGCTGAGCAATGGCGAATTTCTCGCGCATGGTCTGCTGCAATTGGTTGCTCGAAAAGGCGCTCGTGTCGATCACCATGCTCGCGGTCGCGCGCAGGGGTTCGAGTAATTCCCGCTCCGCTGTGATGCCCTCGCGCACTGGCCGTCCTTGCGCGAGCGGGTGCCGCCTGCGCGTCTCATTATATCGCCGTTCAATCTCGCTGCTGGCGCTGTCCAAAAACAGAATGTTGATATCGACATCGCGCTTCGCACTCAGTGTCTCAACCGTGCTCGCTAGCTTGGCCGGGATGAAGCCGCGTGTGCGCGCATCAATTCCGATTGCAACTGGCCCGATTGCCTCGTCCGAGTGGGCAAGAAGGCGCTTCAGCAAGCGCACTGGGAAATTATCGATCGTCTCCCAGCCGAGATCTTCCAGAACCTGCAATGCGGTGCTTTTGCCAGCGCCCGACATGCCGGTGACCAGCAAGACTTGCTGAACATCTTTGGCAGTAGAGGGAGAGGGCGAATCGGTGGGCATCTCCCCAACCTTGTGTCAGCTTAGACCGAAGCGGGAAAGCGCCCATTGTGCTCTGAGCGCCTGATTGGGATCGCCGGGCAGGAAGGGAAGCGATGGCAGCGATTGTCCGGCAATGGTTCGCATGACCGTTTCCGGCACGCGCGGACATGCATCAGCGAGCGTTAGCACCAGGCTGAGCGGTGCGGAAGCGACCGGATATTCGACCACGCCGACGCCGCGAATTTCGATTTTGCCGGTGATGCGCGGCGGCGGGTTTATCCAAAGCCGATCACCGCGTTTCTCGATGAGGACGCCGTCATCACCAACCAATGTTGCGCCGCGATCAATCAGGCTGAGCGCGAGGCTCGATTTACCGCTGCCCGGAGGCCCCTCGATGAGTAACCCGCGGCCCTCAATGCTGACGCATGTGACATTGGCGAGCAGTTTCTCCGTCATCGCGCTTCCGTCACCGAGAGGGTTTTGCCATCGGCAGGCCAAGCATAAGGCAAGCGCCGCTCGCCCCGTCTGCTCGCGCTGAGGCGGTCAACGTGCCGTAATGCGCCTCCGCTATTGATCGAGCGATTGCCAGACCAAGGCCTGAGTGCTGGCCAAAATCTTCGCTGTCGGGACGCAGTGAATGGAAGCGCTGAAACACTTGTTCATATCGGTCTGCGGCGATGCCTGGGCCCGAATCGCAAACGGAAATACTGATCCAGTCCTCGGAGCATTCCATCTCTATTTCGACCGCCGCGTCATCAGGCGAGAAGGACACCGCATTGTCGAGCAGGTTTGTTATGACTCGCTCTAGCCGCGAAGGTTCGCCCATAACCAGGCCATCACGCGCGCATGGTTCAAAATGAATTTCGTGCCCCTTGTTCTGTGCGCGGTCCTCTCGTGAGCCTATGATATTCGTGATGAGCGACTTCAGATCTACTTGCTCGAAGGTGGCGCGAGAGAGTTCTGCGTCAATGCGGCTGGCCTCGGAAATCTCCGTCACTAGCCGGTCAATGCGGCGAACATCGTGATTGGCAATCTCGAGCAATTGCGCCTTAAGTTTGGGATCGTCGACCTTGCCGAGCGATTCTGTGGCGCTACGCAGCGAAGCTAGCGGGTTCTTGATTTCATGAGCCACATCGGCGGCAAAGCTCTCAACCGCGTCAATGCGCATGCGCAATGCCTGTGTCATGTCTGAGGTGGCGCGGGCTAGCATGCCAATTTCATCGCGGCGATCAGGCAGCCGGGGAACCTCGACCTGCCGATCGCGGCCCTGCCGAACGCGCACAGCGGCCTGCACGAGCTGGCGGAGCGGGCGAACAATGGTCTGCGCCAGAAAGAGTGAGAGCAAGGTCGAAACCAGCAGTGCCAGAAGGAAAACGAGCGCAACGGTAGTGCGGGCCGATCGGACGCGCTCTGTAATGTCCACCGGGTTGCGCATGATGAGCAGAGTTTCGCCATCAAGGCCTACCGGCGCTGCTGCAGTGATCACATGGGTGCCATCGCTCGCATCGCGCAGCACGATTTGCGTAAGACTTTCCTCGCGCGCCCTTGCAAGTTCGGGCCAGGCGTCTGCCTGATCCGTCGTGGGTTCACGGTAGTCGGGAAGCGGCGGAGCGCCGACCAGCCGATCAAACAACCGGTCAAGTGTCAGCGCAAATTGGTCTTCCTCTGGGCTCCTCGCTGCTATCGAGAATGTCGGCGGAGCCAGTGTCCAGCTATCAGCTTCCAAAGTGCCTTCATCGTCATAGACCCGAATGCGCAGGCGCTGCTCTTTGCCGATTTGAATAAGCAGTGCTTCCTGGCGTTGATTGGTCGCACCCGCCAGCGCTTCGGCAGTGATTTGCGCCTCGACAAGCGCGAGCTTGAAGCGTTCATCGAGGAGCTGCTTGCGGTAGCTGTCCAGGTAGATAATCCCGCCGCCAAGCAGCACTAATGGCAAAATGTTGACGAACAAAATGCGACTGGTGAGCGATAGGCGCCGCGACCAGCGCCACCGCGCTTCGCCAGGGTCATCACGAAGAGCATTGGGCTCTTCTTTGCGGGTGCTACCCTGCGCTGGTTCCTCACGAGTGTTAGGCATCAGGGCGCTCAGCCATCGGTGAAGCAATATCCCGCGCCGTACAGCGTATCAATTGAGGCGAACTCAGGGTCTACAACGCGGAACTTGCGACGCATGCGTTTGATGTGGCTATCAACCGTTCGGTCATCAACGAAGACATCATCTGGGTAAGCTGCGTCCATCAATTGATTGCGGCTCTTGATCACGCCGGGACGTATTGCGAGTGCCTCAAGTATCAGAAACTCGGTCACGGTCAGCGTCACCGATTTGTCGCCCCATAGAACTGTGTGGCGTGCAGGGTCCATCGTTAGCCGTCCGCGCGTGACCGCTTCAGAACGTCGCGCATCGGATGCGCTTGAGCCGCTGTCTCCCTGCCAATTGTCGCCGCGCCGCAAGATTGCCCGGATACGCGCGAGCAGAAGGCGCAAGGAAAACGGCTTCGCGATGTAATCATCCGCACCCATCTCGAGGCCGGCTTCCTCGTCGCGTTCATCATCCTTACTGGTCAGGAAAATGACCGGGAGCGCCGATTGCAAGCGTAGCCGATGCAGCAATTCCATCCCGTCCATATGGGGCATTTTGATGTCGAAAACAGCCAAGTCAGGCGGGTTCTCAAGTAGAGCCTTCAGAGCAGCTTCGCCATCGGAATAGACGCGAGTGGCATAGCCTTCTGCCTGTAGGGCAATCGAGACGGTGGTGAGAATATTGCGATCATCATCGACCAGCGCGATCACGTTTTGACCGGCGGTGCTATCGCCAGTTTGCGAAGGGGTATCGTCGCTCACTTGGGTGCCTGAATTGCTATGATCGGGGCTCTCAGCCATAGTTTGTGCACTTATCTGCAATCCCAAAACAAAACAATGCAAGTCGTGCGACTCGCAAAATCTGTCCTTTTTCTCTACTGGCGATCGTAACAGGGTGGGAGAGCCTGTTCTATAATGATGTCGCTGTGGCCTATTCCATGGTGGCATTTTGACGTTCTTGCCGAGGGGCGAGGCGTCTTCGGGTTCTCTTGTCCGTTCGCAAAATGACGCATCGTTCCGGAGAGAATCGTGACCAATCCCCAATCTCAAACACTGGCACATTCGCTGGCTGATCAAGGCATCAGCACTAGCGCCACAATCCACGCCAATTTGCAATCAGACCAGCTAACCGAGCACGCGCTCGCCAACAATGAAGGCCGCCTTGCCAGGAACGGGCCTCTGGTGGTTCAGACGGGTAAGCACACCGGCCGCAGCGCGAATGACAAGTTCATCGTCCGTGATGGCGAGACCGAAGACACGGTTTGGTGGGACAATAACGCCTCCATGCAGCCTGCGCATTTTGCGGCGCTCAAGGAAGATTTCCTCGCGGCTGTGGGCGAGCGTGATACTCTCTATGTAGCGGATTTGTTTGGCGGATCTCAGCCCGAGCACCGGGTGAAGGTCCGCGTTATTAACGAGCTTGCGTGGCACAATCAGTTCATTCGCACGATGCTGGTCCGCCCAGAGGCAAGCGAACTTGAAGGCTTCGTTCCTGAATATACGATCATTGATCTGCCGAGCTTCAAGGCGGACCCAGCGCGCCATGGCACACGCAGCGAAACGGTGATTGCTGTGAACTTATCGGAAAAGCTGATCCTGATTGGCGGCACTCAATATGCCGGCGAGATGAAGAAGAGCGTGTTCGGCATTCTCAACTATCTGCTGCCGACCAAGGGCGTCATGCCGATGCACTGTTCGGCCAATATCGGCGCTGACGGCGCGAGCGCAGTGTTTTTCGGCCTATCCGGCACGGGCAAGACGACGCTGTCCGCCGATGCCAGCCGCACGCTGATCGGCGATGATGAGCATGGCTGGTCAGACACGGCAGTCTTCAATTTTGAAGGCGGGTGTTATGCTAAGATGATCCGCTTGTCCGAAGAGGCGGAGCCAGAAATCTACGCGACTACGCGCATGGCCGGAACCGTGCTTGAGAACGTCGTGATGGACGATGATGGAGAGATCGACCTCGATGATAACAGCCTCGCGGAGAATACTCGCGGTGCATATCCGCTGAGCTCAATTCCGAACACCAGCGCGGACAATATGGGCCCGCCGCCAAGCACAGTGATCATGCTGACCGCTGATGCCTTTGGCGTACTTCCTCCAATTGCGCGTCTGACCCCGGACGAGGCGATGTACCACTTCCTCTCCGGCTACACCGCCAAGGTTGCGGGCACTGAAATCGGTGTGACGGAACCGCAGGCGACCTTCTCTACATGTTTTGGTGCGCCCTTCATGCCGCGTCATCCAAGCGTGTATGGCAATCTTCTGAAAAAGCGGATTGCTGAAGGCGGGGCGCAGTGCTGGCTGGTGAACACTGGTTGGACTGGCGGCAAGTACGGCGTTGGCAACCGCATGCCGATCAAGGCAACGCGCGCTCTGCTTAACGCAGCGCTTGATGGCTCGCTGAACAATGCTGAATTCCGAAAGGATGAGAACTTCGGCTTTGATGTGCCGGTAAGCGTAGCAGGTGTTGATGACGGCATTCTCGACCCGCGCTCAACCTGGGCCGACAGCGAAGAATATGATCAGACGGCGCATAAGCTTGTGCAACTTTTCGTCGACAATTTTGAGCCATTTGCGGCCCATGTTGACCAGGGTGTGAGGGATGCAGCCCCTAGCAAGAGCGAAAACGCGTAAGGCCTGTTACAAGTCTTTACGGTGAATGACGTGAAACCCCCGCCCGGGCGACCGGAGCGGGGGTTCTTTTTTGCGCGCAATCAGGCATGATAGTCTTCGTACTTTGAAACGAGGAGATACATCATGAGCTTACTAGACGGTATTCTACAGCAGGTCGCCGGTTCCCCTGACACAGTCGCCAGCATTGCCGAAAAGGTCGGCATCGATCCTGCTATGGCTGAAAAAGCGGTCGCTGCACTGGGTCAATCGCATGCCGAAGAAGGCGATACGGTCGAACTGGCTGCGGAAAAAACTGGCCTTGATGCAGGCGCCCTGGGCGGCATTATGGAGCAGCTTGGCGGCGAAAATGCGCTTGGTCAGCTATCAGAAAAGATGGGAGGCGATTCCAAACTCGCGGGTCTTGCCAACATGCTTGACCGCGACGGTGATGGAAACCCGATCAATGATGTGATGGGCATGGCCAAAGGTCTATTCGGCAAGAACTAAGACCAATCAACCAATCAAAGAAAAGGGGCGCTGTGCAGACCGCACGGCGCCCCCTTTTTGTCTGGTGACCGGACAATCAGTCAGTCATTTCAGCAGGCACGGTGCCGCCATTCTTCGCGATTTCCTGCATTGTGGCCTTGTGCAGCCAGATGTTATCTTCCGCGCTGCCTTCGTAATCGGTGCGGCCCAGCTCCCCCGCCAGCTCTTTGCGGTTGGCATAACTTGGGTCGAGCCCAAGTAGCTTGAACAAATCGACAATTGAAGTCTGCCAGTTGAGGTTATCAGCGCCAGGCTTTGCAGAAAGGCGGGCAACCACGTCTACGCCAGACACTGGCGTTGGCGCGGCAGGCGTCGCAGCGGCAGGCGCTGCTGCTGCTTCGGCTTTCTTATCGTCTTCGTCGCTGCCGAAGATCGCGTTTTTGATGCTTGAAAAAATTCCCATGAGGTCCCTCCTAGTGGTGATGCGGTGAGTTAAGAATCGCCGCACCTGCGATATTTTACTTGTTTATACCACCTTGGCACCCCCAATGATGTAACATCAATTCAAATTTTGAATTTCACGACCATGGGAGGATCGGACAATGAACCTAGGACAGATGCTAAACCAGAGCGGAGCAATTGGCAGCATTGCACAAGAGCTCGGCGTTGATGAGGGCGTGGCCCGCACGGCAGCTGGCGCTTTGCTTCCAGCAATTGTTGCAGGCATGGGCCGTAGCGCAACGGGCGGCGGGGGAGGCGATCCGCTTGGCGGGCTCGGCGGTTTGGCGGGCGCGATCCTTGGCGGCGGCGGAGGCGGCCTGCTGGAATCGGTGCTCGCGCCCAAGCCTACTCCAACACAGCAAGGCAATGATATTCTCGGAAGCATCTTTGGCAGCAAGGATGTGAGCCGCTCGGTCGCGGGCGAGGTCGCCGGGATCACTGGCCTTGATGAAGGCATGATCAAAAAGATGTTGCCTCTGCTCGCAATGGCAGTGGCGGGCTATTTGGCGAAAGGCGCCGGTGGCGGTGCTGGCGGTCAAGCGGGTGGAAGCCCACTCGGCGGCATCCTCGGCTCGATTATCGGCGGTCTCGCGCGCTAGCTTGAGCTAGTCTGCGCCTGAGTCCTCGTCGCCATTATCAGGGTCGGGTACCACCACTCGCACTAGCGGAACCGCCCTTTCCGGCATTCGAAATGCCTCACCCTCGGTTGCATCAGCCATCGCTGTGATGAGATTTTGCGCATGCTCTGCGCGTTTGCCGCCATGCGGATTGGCGGCGACCGGCTTTAGTGTGTGTGTCGCCAGCGCGATCTTGCCTTCCATCGCCTGCATAAAGGCAGCTTGCATCGCCAGATTATGGTCAAAAGGCGCAAGTTGAGAGGCCCGCTCCAGCGCATGTCTAGCATTTTCCGGAGGCGTTTTGCCGCGTTCAGTATAGCTGCGGTAATAGTAGATTAGCGGCAATGGATGGTCGTTTTCCAGCCTATTGAGCTCCGAAAATGCCGCCATTGCACGGCCAAACGCTGCGTCTTGATCAGCTGTTTCAGCATCTCCAGCGATGCGGAAAAGGGCATATCCCTTTTGCACATGCGCGTTCGTGCGGGTGGGGTCAGCGGCCAATGCGCGGTCTGCTGCCGCGATTGCTTCTGCATTGTTGCCCGCATCAAACTCTGCCTCTGCCAAGACGGTCTGCGCACCCGGATCATTCGGGTAATAGGCCGCAATCTCTCGCGCTTCGATCAGCAGTTCTTCCGCCTGTTCGCGGTTGACACCGCGCTGCGAACGGATCCGCACGTCCATCATCTCTGCCTCGCCCCTTGGCAATTCGCGCAAAGAGACTGGCCCGATAGAAATCCTGTCCGGGGTCAGATCGAAGGTGAACATGCGGCGTTGACGCAGATAAGCGCGCAGGTTTGTTTGGAGCTTGCCGATCTCGCCAAATGCCTCAGCCGCGGCCTGAGGCGACGGCGTGCCATTGATTAGCGCAATCTGGTAAGCGTTTAACTGGCCTGACCGTTCCGGGGTAAATGTCAGATAATGATAGAGCAGCCAGCTTTGCGCATAAAACGCATCGTAGCGCCTGCCTTTGTTCTTCTCGTAAAGCTCCTCGTCGAACAGCTCCTTCACGCTAACCTTGTCGGCATAATCGAAATCATTTGCGCGGTGCAGAGCTGGGCGTCCGATCAATACGCCTCCGTCGGACTTAAAAGTTGTCGCCGCGAAAAACTCGGCTGCTCCTTCGTTTAACCAGCGCGGCATTCCGTAGGGGGTGGAGGACATGAGGAAGTGGTGCGCATATTCGTGAAGCAAGATGACCGTTGAGAAATCGGGATAACCGCTCTTAAACCTGATATCCTGAACAAAGGCGATCGAACCGCTCGCGCGCGGGATATAAAAACCAGCAACCCGGCGGTTGTTGCCGCCTGCTAACCGGCGGACCTCGCGTTGGTTGCCCACCACAAAGATAGTCACACGGTTAGAGGGACTTGGCTTTGCTAAGTCACGCCCTGTCAAAAACTCCATCGCAGAATGATACCGCTCCAGATTCTCCGCGAACCGTCGGATATCCTTTTCACTATCGTCAGCATAAATGACGAAATGATCGCTGGATGCCTCATACCATTTGGCATGCGTTGGTGACGAAATGCCTCCCCCCATTGCCAAGGCAAGAAGTAATGCAGTCCAGAATTTCATGAGCGCCCCTGTTTTATCCCGGGGCTATATTCATCAAAACCAGTTAATGATGCAAGAACTCGGTTGAGTTTCCTAGTCGGCAGTCTTTGTTTTGGACAATTCGACGTGGTCCCAGATACGGCTGACCACGACCGACCCTTCGCCAACTGCGCTGGCAACGCGCTTGACCGAGCCCGAGCGAACATCGCCGACGGCGTAAATGCCGTCTGTGCTGGTTTCAAACGGGGTTGGCCGGTTAACTTCGGCGCCAGTTATAACGAACCCGCGGTCATCTGTGTCGACGAGGCCAGATAGCCAACCCGTGTTTGGAGCTGCGCCGATCATGATGAATAGAGCGGAGGTGTCGACGCGCGTGTCACCCTCTGGCGTCGTAAAGGTGACTGCCTCCAATCCGTTGCCACCATGGAGAGCCGTGACCGTAGTGCCATAGTGGATGGTAACGGCAGGGTCAGCCTCCAGCCTGCTGGTCAAATAGCTCGACATGGATGCCGCGAGGGAATCGCTGCGCACGACGATATGAACATGCTTGGCGGTGCGGCTCAGATACATCGCTGCCTGACCAGCGGAGTTGCCGCCGCCGATCACTACTGCTTCGGTATTACGGCAAAAGCGGGCTTCCATATCCGTGGCAGCATAAAACACCCCCGCGCCTTCAAACTCTTCAAGCCTGTCGAGCGGAAGACGACGATACTGCACTCCGGTCGCGACCAGGATTGCGCGGGCGCAAACCTCATCGCCATCATCCAGGGTGACGCAGAACGTCCGGTCACTGCGGCGCTCCACATCTTGCGCCCGGCGCGGCATGGCAAAACGGGTGCCGAATTTGAGAGCCTGTATCTGGCCGCGATAAACCAGATCAGCGCCGCTGATCCCGGTTGGGAAACCCATGTAGTTTTCGATCCGGCTGCTGGTGCCAGCCTGCCCGCCGATTGCGGTGTCTTCTACTACGAGAGCGGACAATCCCTCGGCCCCGCAATAAACCGCTGCGGCTACGCCTGCTGGACCACCGCCCACAATGAGCACATCGACCATGGTATTTTCGCCAACGTCGAGGTCGAGATTCAGATATTGCGCTATTTTTCGCGGCGAAGGATCATCCAAGACATGCTCGCGGTCGAGGATGACCGAGGGAGCATGATCGGTAAGAGTGCAGACCTCTACGGTCTCGCTGTCACTGCCATCGAGGTCATAGCTCTGAAAGGGAATGCGATTGCGGCTCAGGAAACGCTCAACGCTTTGCACAGCAGGATCGCGGTCCGCCCCGATCAGTTTGACTGAGCTGTTCTTCAGCTCAAATTGCCGTCTGCGCCGGGCAGCAAACACCGATATGACATGGTCAGAAAGCTCGGGAACGCGGGACATGAGATCAAGCATATCGAGGCGCGGTACTTCGAGCGTGCGAGTCGCTTTCGCTGCTCGCATGGGTAGAAAGTAGTTTCCTGCGTTGAGGAACGCGATCTCGCCAGCAAACTGTTTTGGTCCAAGAGCATGTTCGAATAAGCGCTCCTGCGAATAGGGATCGACGATTTCAATCTCGCCGCCGAGCAGGTAGATGAAGCGGTCCATTGGCTCGCCCACTTCAGCGACCATGTCGCCCGCTGCGTAATCATGCTCAGTCGCGATTTCACGGATCGCAGCGACATGGCCCTCCGAAAGCGGCACGCGCCGCATCGTATCGAGATCTTCGGCTAGCTGTTCCAATGCGCTGCTCCCATTTGTTCACTCAATTATGAAACCGGCGAACAGCGAAAAGTATCCAAACCTATTCACCTAGCGCGAGTACTATCGATATACCGCTCCACATTGCGGGCCATCACATCTAGCGGCGCATTGCCGCCCAATATGACCGCATCATTAAACGCTTTCATGTCGTAAGCATCGCCAAGCGCGGCCTCCGCACGGCTGCGTTGCCGCACGATCTCGCTATGGCCGAGCTTATATCCGGTCGCTTGGCCTGGCCAGCTGCAATAGCGGTCAACTTCGCTGGCGACTTCTTCGTATTTGCTGCCATTGCGCTCCACGAAGAAATTGCGCGCGCGCTCTCGGCTCCAGCCCTTAGAATGAAGCCCTGTATCGACCACCATGCGGCAAGCGCGGAATGCGAGGCTTTGCAGATAACCAAGTCGCCCGACCTTGAAGTCGTCATATGCGCCCAGCTCATCTGCCAATTGCTCACCATATAGCGCCCAGCCTTCGCTGAACGGATTGAAAGCAAGTATTGAGCGGATCAGCGGCAGGCGATTGGAATATTCGCCCTCCCAAACATGACCCGGGATTGCCTCGTGGAAGGTGAGATCTGCAAGATCATATTTGCGGTGAAGATCGGTTGTACGAAGGTTGATCCAGAAGCGCCCTGGGATTGTACCATCTTTACTGCCCGCGCCGCCATAAGCGCCCGGTGCACCGGGTTCTTCAGCCAACGGCAAACGGCGAACTTCCAGATTGGGATCGACCAGCGTATTGAACGCGCGCGGCATCTGCGCTTTGATCCACTCGATCCGCTCTTCGATAAATGCGAATATCTCTTTGCGGCCCTCATCTCCCTCGGCGAATTTGTAGCGCGGGTCTTGACTGAGGCCTTGCATCCGCTCGCCAACAGAGCCCTTGGTATAGCCGATCTCGCGCAGGATCGGGTCCATCCGTCCGTGCAGCTCTTCTAGCTCGGCAAGGCCCTGCTGGTGAATGTCATCTGCTGAGAGGTTGGTGGTGGTGCTGGAGCGCAGCGCCCATGCATACCACTCTTCGCCATGGGGGCGCTCGCGCATACCGGGATCGCTGGCGGCGACGGCGCGCTGCTTGCGCAATTCCTCAAGCTGTTTCTCAAGCGCTGGGACGATGTCACCCGTTACAATGCCATAGGCATATTCGCCCTTTTCGCCGAGCGCATCCTCTCCCATATTCTCAATTATGCGGCGGGTTAGCGAGCCAACCAGAGCGCCGCCTGTGCGCATATCGGCCAGGCTCGTTTCAATCTGAGCAATGGCCTTGTCGATCAGAAAGTCTGGCGGGACCAGCCCCATTCCGCGCGCGGCGCGCATCTTTTCTGTTTCTCCCTCGAGCACTTGGGGCACCTGAGAAAGACGATTGAGATAGTGATAGATATCATCACTGTCGTTCAGCGGATGCGTTGCGTCCATGAAGCGGGGCAGATCGAGATAGCTGCCGACGTTCTGGATGACGACGTAAGGCGCAGTGCGCCAGCTACCGACTGGCGTGTCGCCATAAGGTAGGGCAAAGCCGGCGAGTGCGATGTCATAACCGCTTTCCACGACATCAAGGCTTGTTGCGGTTTCCGCGTCTAGTCCGTCGCGCGGATAGGCACGAACAAGGGCAAGGTCCGCTTTTAATTGGGCGGCATAGGCGTCTTGTCCAGCCTGACTCTTATCTTCCAGCTGTCCGCGTAATTCAGCATAGCGCCCCGTATCAACGCCAAGACTGGTCGCACGCTCCGGCTCATGCTCAAGCAGGCTATACCCCACACCTTCTAGCAGGCGTTCAGCGCCAATTTGCATAGCTTGAGCGACACCTTCAGGGCGCGGGCCTGATAAAGCGGAGCCAGTCGCACATCCGCTGAGACTTAGGGCTGTAGTCGCGCTCAGACCGGCAAGGGCTTGGCGGCGGGTAATCGAATAGGTGTTGTCACTCATGCGAGATCACTTGCTATGCAACTTTGACCAAGTCAATTTACAATTCTGACCGTGTTTGCGGGCAGCTCTTGCAGTGATTATAGGGGCGCGCATGACCTCAATTGTTCTCTCCGTTTTGGTGCTCGCCGCAATTGCACTCGTCTTGGGCGCAATTTTCATCATGCGTAAAACCGGTGATAAGCGCCGTGCCGCGCTAATGGTGGTGCTGGCAATCGTAGCGGCGCTCAATGTCGCGATCTGGACAATCCCTAGCGGCGGCGGCGCCGCGCCGGTTGATCAGATCGAGCAGATCGACCAACCGGATTAACGCCTTCGAGGTACTCTTAATTGGGCAATTGCCACTTAACTGCGCTGGAGAAGCTTCCCGCAACAGCCTCTCCATTGGTGCCGCGAGCAGGCTCAAACTTGGCCCTCTCCTTCACCAGCCTGCAGGTCGCTTGATCGAGCGGGGTATGGCCGGTTGAGCGAGTAATGGTGCAGTTTTCGATCCGGCCATTGGCAGCAATCTCAAGTCGGAAGCTTGCTGTGCCGACCATCTCACGGCGGATCCAGCTGCTGCGATAATCACTCGTTGTGATCCAAAGCCCCGGATTGTTGCGGGGTGCGGCTCTCACCGGGTCAAAGCTGGGGGTTGGTGATGGACGCGCGACGATGCGCTCAGTCCCCGAGCCAGTGATCGGCGGAAGCGGACCAGCATCAATATGAATGATCGGACCGGTCGGAATATCCACGTCCAGATTAATCACTGGATCAGGCGCGGTTATCGGGCGCTCGACAGGTTGGGTTGGTTTGGCCTCGCGAGTATCGGGCTGAGGCTCGGGTGGCGGCGGAGGTATGTCATCCTTAACGTCCCAAGTTGTCATTGGAGTGTCGGTTTCGATAACCCCGGTAACACTAAGACCCCAGATCAACGCGACTGCCGCGCCTGCATGAATGCCGATAACGGCAGCCATGCTAGCAGGTGATGCCCTGTGAGTTTGATTAAGATAAGCCATGTTGGTTCTCCTCTCATGTCGGGCCAGCCGATTTCTTGAGAGGGCTTTATGGCCCAACAGAGCTATAGTTTCGCCTCTGAGGATGAACGCAGGGTTAAGTTCTGAGTGGCAAAAAGCCACTTATTATCAAGTGATTGGGCAGGATGGATCCAGCCGGAAATCAAGATAATTATCAATCGAGCGCATCATCTCATCCTGCTCGTTTTGGAAAAAGTGATTGGCGCGCGGAATTTCATCGTGATGGATCGTAATGTGCTTTTGCGTCCGCAATTTATCGACCAGTTTTTGCACCGCACTTGGCTGAACCACAGTGTCAGCCGCTCCTTGCACAAAGATTCCCGAAGCAGGGCAGGGTGCAAGGAACGAGAAGTCATACATGTTCGCTGGCGCACCTACGGAAATGAAGCCGCGAATTTCAGGGCGACGCATGAGCAATTGCATGCCGATGAGCGCGCCGAAGCTTACGCCCGCGACCCAAGTCACTTGCGCCTCCTCATGGATCGACTGGACCCAATCGAGTGCTGCGGCTGCATCGGATAATTCGCCAATGCCATTGTCAAAACTGCCCTGGCTGCGGCCAACGCCGCGAAAGTTAAAACGCAATGTCGCAAAGCCGCGATCGACAAATGTTTTGAACAGCTTCTGTGTGATCTGCTCATTCATTGTGCCGCCGCCTTGCGGGTGCGGGTGCAGGATCATCGCGACGGGCGCGCGCGGGCGCGGCGCGGGTGAATAACGACCTTCGAGACGGCCTTCTGGACCGGGAAAAATGACTGAGGGCATGGAAAACCTGCTTGAAAAATGGCTGCGCGCAAACCGTGGCTGGTGCGCGGTGTGTGGCGGCTATATAGGCATTGCTGCAAAAATCGCAATTTTCTTTAATGAGTAGTCTCATCGCGAACCGAATCTATCTTGACCATGCTGCGACCACGCCGCTTCGCCCAGAGGCGCGGGCGGCGATGGAAGAGGGGTTTGCGATTTGGGCGAATCCGTCGAGCCCGCATGCGGAAGGGCGAAAAGCGCGCGCGGCGCTGGAGGATGCGCGCGCGCGGATTAAGGCTAGCCTTGGCTGGGATGGTGAGCTGATTTTTACGAGCGGCGCTAGTGAGGCGCTAGCGATTGCCGTGCAGCGCGCAAAGACCGGCCAAGAGCGAGTGACGCGCCGGATTGTGAGCGCGGTTGAGCATGATGCAGTCTTCCGTGCCGCGCCCGATGCGGAGGTCCTGCCAGTTACCCAAGGAGCGGCCGAGCTCTCGCCGATCGATGGCAGTGTGCTGTTTGCGATGCAGCATACTAATTCGGAAACGGGCACGATCATGTACCCTTTCGTGAAATCTGAAGCGATCGAAGCGGTGCGGAAAGCTGGTGGGTTGGTACTGGCAGACTGTTCGCAAAGCGCAGGTAAGCAGGCGCTCCCGGACGCCGATATGATTGTGATTTCGGCCCATAAATTTGGCGGACCAATCGGCATTGGAGCATTGCTGGTAAAAGACTATGCGATGCTTGAGCCTATTGGCGGGCATGAGCGAGGCTATCGTCAAGGTACGGAAAATCTGCCTGGCGCAATGGGCATGGCGGCAGCGTTGGAGATTGCGGGCTTTGATCAATGGCACACCAGCGTGGAGCAGCAACTTGATTTCAAAGCATGTCTTTACCATGGGGGCGAAGTGTTCGCGCCGGGCTTTCAGTGTTCATATATTCACGCGGTGACGCATCCGACTATGAGTGCGCAAGCGCTGCTGATCCGTCTTGATGCAATGGGCTTTGCGGTTTCTGCGGGAAGTGCCTGTTCGTCGGGCACGCTGAAGAAAAGCCGCGTGCTGGACGCATTCGGCATGGATGACGAGGCCGCCTCGCGAACCATCAGGGTCAGCCTTGGCTGGAACACAACACCAGAAGAGTTGGACCGCTTTGCCGAAGCATGGGCTTCGCTCAAATGATCTACCTCGACTATCAAGCCACCACGCCACTGGCGCCGGAAGCGCGCGAGGCGATGCTGCGCTGGCTCGATGGGCCGGGTGGCGCAGGCTTTGGCAATCCGCATTCGCCGCACCGCATGGGGCGTCAGGCAGCTGCTGCAATAGAGCTGGCGCGAGACCGGGTGGCGGCGCTATTTCCGGCGGGTGGCCGGGTGATTTTTACCAGCGGCGCGACGGAGGCGCTGAATCTCGCCATTCGCGGTACAGCAGGCGAGGGGACTGTTTCCTATTCCGCGATTGAGCACTCGGCTGTCGGCGACACTGCGCAAGCCGCTGGGTCTAGCCATGTGCTCTCGGTGGACGCCGACGGTACTTGTCATCCCGATCAAGAATGGCCCGCTGACACGCGATTGCTCGCGGTCATGCAGGTGAACAACGAAATCGGCACAGTTCAGCCAACGGATAAGTGGCAGGCTTTCGCTTCAATGCAGAATTGCTTGCTCTTGTCTGACGCCGTCCAAGCTTACGGCAAAATAGAAGTCGCTGGCGCAGATATGATCGCGATTAGCGCCCATAAGTTCCATGGCCCTAAGGGAGTCGGCGCTTTGTGGGTGCGCGATGGCGTTGACCTCAAGGAAGTGCAGACCGGCGGCGGGCAAGAACACGGCCTGCGTTCCGGCACTTTGTCGCCCGCCCTGATCGCGGGCATGGGTGCAGCCGCTCAGCTCGCGCAAGAGCGCATGGCGGATGACGCAGAGCACGTCGAACGACTTTGGGCCCGCGCTCGCGAGCTGTTTTCCGATTGGACGCTTAATGGCAGCGAAGACGCGCGCTGGCATGGCAATCTCAACATTCGCAAAGACGGGCTGGATGTCGCGCGTCTCATGTCCGAATGCCGCGATATCATGTTTAGCGCAGGGTCCGCCTGTGCCAGCGGATCGGGCCGCCCCAGCCACGTGCTCCGCGCGCTTGGCCTGTCCGACGCTGACGCCAAATCCTCGATCAGGCTGGGTTTTGGCCGCTATACGGTTATGGATGATATTGAACAGGCAGCTGCTGTCATCAACGCGGCGGCAAAAGGGCAAGAGATATGAAAATTCGCTTCACAACCGCTCAGGGCAAAACGGTCGAAGCCGACGCCGAGAGCGGCGCGGATTTGCTCACCGTCGCACAAGGTGCGGGCATGCCGCTAGAGGGAACATGCGAGGGGCAGATGGCCTGCTCCACTTGTCATGTGGTGGTGGACCCAGATTGGTTTGCAAAGCTGCCTGAGGCGAGCGAGGAAGAGGAAGACATGCTTGATCTTGCCGCCGGGGTTCAGCGCACCAGCCGCCTTGCCTGCCAGATCATGCTTGACGATACACTCGATGGACTAACGGTCGCAATCCCTGCTGAAAGCCATGATATGCGGCGTTTCTGAACCGCGATGAGATCTCAGCAAAACTTCGGAGTTTCCGCCATGACGCTGCGAGAGCGCGCACAAAATCTTGTCGAATCCAAGCCATTCGAAAATTTCATCATTGCCGTGATCGTCATCAATGCGATTGGGTTGGGGCTGGAAACGTCCCCCGCAGTGATGGCGAGCATCGGCTCTGTTGTTGAATGGCTGGATGCGATCGCGCTGGCGATTTTTGTAGTCGAATTGGCGATCAAGTTTTTCGCTTACCGCCTGTCATTCTTCAAAAATGGCTGGAACATCTTTGATCTGGTGATCGTCGGTGTCGCTCTGGTCCCGGCAAGCCAGCAATTCTCGGTCCTTCGTGCGCTCAGGATCCTACGCGCGCTGCGACTAATCTCAGTCGTTCCGAGCATGCGCAAGGTGATCGTCGGACTGTTTAAGGCCATCCCCAGCATCGGGACCGTGATCGTGATGCTATTGCTGCTGTTTTACATCAGCGCGGTGATGGCGACCAAGCTATTCGGCGAGAGCTTCCCGCAGTGGTTCGGCCATCTTGGCGCCTCGCTTTATTCGCTGTTCCAGATCATGACGCTCGAAAGCTGGAGCATGGGCATCGTGCGCCCGGTGATGGAGGAATACCCCTATGCCTGGGCGTTCTTCGTACCGTTCATCCTGATGACAAGTTTTATCGTCTTGAACTTGTTTATCGGTGTTATCGTCAACGCAATGTCTGAGGCGACGGACGAGGAAGCGCATGGCGAGCGCGAGGAGATATTGGAGCAGTTAAAGGCGCTGCGTGAGGAAGTTGGGGCGTTGCGAGCGCAAAGCGAAAAGAGAGGCTAGTGCGCCGCGCTGCAACGCTATTTTCCCTTTACCTCATCTCCGGCTTGCGCTTCTTTCGCTGCCGAACGACGGAACAGCCGAATGCCGCTCTTACGCCACAACCAGCCTAGGCCGAGCAGCGCAAGGACTACGGGGATCAATACCGTCAGCGCGTAAATCATAAACGCGATTGTTGTGCCTAAGATGGACCCGATTGATTGGAACGCATCGACAATTGGCCGGCCGAAACTCCCGCCAGTTCGGGCGCTCGAGTTATAGCTGATGGTCACGCGGCTATAAGCGACGCGCCCGCGCATCTCGGCAAGCCAACTGCGCGCCTGATCAATCTCTTCGTTGACCTGTGCAACGCCGCGTTCGGCCTCGATCAGTTCAGCAACTGTTCCCTGACGCGAACGCAGCACTTCCATCAGGCGGTCGCGCAATAGCGTCCTAGCGCGCAGTCGGGCTTCGGTATCGACGATCTGTTTGGACAGGTCCTCCCCCGAGATGGACGTGTCCACCTGCTCGCCGCCCAAGCTCTCGGCGGATGAGGCGAGGTCCTTGCCAAAATTGCGTGCCTTGCTAGCGGCCACGGCAAGCTCAAGTGTTCCGTAGGCATAGCTGCCTTCTGAACCGGCCTGCTGAAGCGACAAAACGCGGCAACCATTGTTGGGGAGTTTCTCGCATAGCTCGACATGGCGCTGAGCGAGAGGTGCGATCTCATCCGGCGCAATGCGAAAGCCGTAGCCATAGACGTAGGCGATTTGGGGCGCGCTCGAAGTTTTGTCGATACCTGCGGTCGCGTTCTCCGCGCCAAGAGCGGAATCAGTCTCGGCTTCACCTGGTGCCTCAGCAATATCGACTGTTTGCACACGCTCGACGCTCTCCATCATCGCGGCATCTTCGCTTGCGCTGCACCCTGCGACTGTCAGCGCAAGCGCGCATGTTCCGATAGCCCAATTTCGCATTGCTCTCTCCAATTGCCGCAAACCAATACGGCCAAATATGGCATATCTGCCTTATTTCTGCCATAATTGAGGGGGTGACGCCTCATTTGCAAGCAAATTTTGGCACAGCAGCGCGACAGACTGCGCCGGGGATAGTGTGAAACCCACGTTGTTTCGCGTGCGGGCGCAGTGGTAGATCATTGCGCATGACAACTACTGAACTTGATGATTCTGTGCCTGATCCATTCGACGCTTTGGTCGATGTACCATTCGATTCCGCGCTGGAAGAGCGCTATCTTGTTTATGCGCTTTCAACGATTACCGCGCGTTCGCTCCCTGATTTGCGTGATGGGTTAAAGCCGGTCCATCGCCGCCTGCTGTGGACAATGCGCCAATTGAAGCTCGACCCGAGCAACAATTACAAGAAATCGGCCCGCGTTGTCGGCGAAGTAATCGGCAAATATCACCCCCATGGCGACACCGCAGCTTATGATGCGATGGTCCGCCTCGCACAGAATTTCTCGCTGCGCTATCCGCTGGTCGAGGGGCAGGGGAATTTCGGCAATATCGACGGTGATAATGCCGCCGCTTATCGCTACACCGAAGCGCGCCTGACTAAGACAGCGATGCAGCTGATGGCCGGCCTTGATGAGGGCACAGTCGACTTCATCCCAACCTATAATGGGGAGGAGGAAGAGCCGGAGCTGATGCCGGGCTTGTTCCCCAACCTGCTGGCCAATGGAGCGAGCGGGATTGCGGTGGGCATGGCAACCAATATCCCCAGCCATAATGTTGCGGAAATTATCGACGCAACGCTGGAGCTAATCGACAATCCGCATGTCGAGCATGCGCGACTGATGGAACTGTTCAAGGGGCCAGACTTTGCCACGGGCGGGTTGGTGGTCGATAGCGCAGAGGCGATTTCCAAGGCGTATGAAACGGGGCGGGGCAGTTTTCGGATACGTGGGCGCTTTTCGTCCGATGAGGCGGAGAAGCTGGAGGACCGCGATGCTGGTATCGAGCGGCTATCGGGCGGACAATATCAGCTGGTCGTCTCCGAAATTCCTTATCAGGTGCAGAAGGGCAAGCTGATTGAGCAAGTTGCGCAATTGATCGCCGACAAGAAGCTGCCGATCCTCGAAGACGTGCGCGATGAAAGCGATGAGGATATACGCATCGTTTTCGTGCCTAAGAGCCGCAATGTCGATCCGGAACTCCTCAAAGAGTCGCTCTATAAGCTGACTGATCTGGAGACGCGTTTCGGCCTTAACCTTAATGTGCTGGAGGCGAGCCGCACGCCGATGGTTATGGGGCTGAAAGAGCTGCTGGAAAATTGGGTCCGCAGCCAGATCGACATCCTCCAGCGCCGCAGCCAGCATAGGCTGGACCAGATCGCGCGGCGGATGGAGCTGGTCGAAGGCTATATAATCGCCTTCCTCAACCTAGACCGTGTGATCGAGATTATCCGTACAGAGGATGAGCCAAAGGCCGTCATGATGGAAGAGTTTAAGCTCTCTGACCGCCAGGCCGAGGCGATCCTCAATATGCGCCTGCGGTCTCTGCGCAAGCTGGAAGAAATGCAACTGCGCGATGAGAAGTCGGCTCTGCTGCAAGAGCAGGATGAGCTGGAGAAGCTGCTCGGATCGCCTGCGCGCCAGCGTACTCGGCTGAAGAAAGACCTGAGGACGCTGCGCAAGGACTATGCTGAGGATACCGACCTCGGTCGTCGCCGCACCAGCATTGAAGAGGCGGCGCCTGCGGTTGAGTTCAGCATGGATGCGATGATCGAGAAAGAGCCTGTGACGGTGATCCTCTCGAAACGCGGCTGGATCCGTGCCGCGAAAGGTCACATGCCGCTCGACCAAGAGTGGAAATATAAGGAGGGCGATGGGCCTGCCTTTGTGCTGCATGCGCAGACGACGGACAAGCTGCTGCTGGCAGCGGATAATGGCCGTTTCTACACGCTGGGAGCAGACAAATTGCCCGGCGCGCGCGGCTTTGGCGAGCCGGTGCAAAGCACGCTCGACATTGATGCGGAGGCGCGCATCGTCAGCATGCTGGTGAGCGATCCCAAGGGGCGTTTGTTGCTGGCATCGGATAGCGGCAAGGGCTTCCAGGCGGATATGTCCGAGCTTTTGTCGGAAACCCGCAAGGGTAAGCAGGTTGTGAATGTGGGCAAGGGCGGCAAGCTTGTTGTTGTACGCCCGATAGCCGATGGACATGATCATGTTGCCGTGGTGGGCGACAATCGCAAGCTGGTGGTGTTCAACATTGAGGATCTGAAGGTCCTCTCACGCGGGCAGGGTGTAATGCTACAAAAGTACCGCGATGGCGGGCTGTCTGACGCGACGACGTTCACGCTTGATGAAGGGCTTTCCTGGACCATGGGCGGCAAGGGGAACCGCACCCGGACAGAGCAGGATATGTGGCAATGGAAGGTCGCGCGCGGCGGGGCCGGACGTTTGCCGCCGCAGGGCTTCCCGCGCGATAATACCTTTGGCAATCCGCCCGTGGTAGAGAAGGTTGAAAATTCCGAAAACGATGAAAAAGCAGAAGATTAACCGGGCTTTTCAAGTTCTTCGTTCAAGAGGGCCTCGACACGGGCTGAGTTGGGGAATCCTTCCTCGACCCAGCGGGCTTGAACCGTTTGCAGAATGCGCGCGACCTCAGGGCCAGCCTCCACACCGCGCGCGACAATCTCCCCTCCTTTGAGCGGGAAATGCGGCGGCTCCCAATCACGTATGTCAGCGATAGATTGCGCTGAGAGGAGCAGTCGGTCCTGCGCGCAGGTCATCCCCTCATTATAGGCAAGGGCGCGGGGGTTCTTGCCATCTGCCGGCCCACGCTCTGCTGCGCAAATCAGCCTTGCTCGCTGGGCACGCGACAGGCGCAGGCGCGCTGCAACAGTCTCGGCCAGCACTTTAATCGGCGGGATTAGGGCCGCTAAACGGCGGATGCTTTCCGGCTCAACGCTCTGCGCTTTTTCGCCCGCGACGATTGCAGTAAGGCAGACCAGCTCGTTGCGCTTCGCCTCGGGCAGAACCACACCGAGAACGCCCAGCCGGTCCATCAATTGCACTGTTTCCACCGGGTCAGGCAAGGCGAGAATACCAAGCAATTCGCTTGATACCCGCTCGCGGCTGAGGCCTTTGAGCGTCTCGGCCAATTCCCCGCACGCCGTGACTGCATCTTCGTCCAGAGTATCGCCGAAACGCGCCTGAAAACGGAAGAAACGCAGGATCCGCAAATGGTCCTCTTTGATGCGCTGGCTTGCATCGCCGATAAAGCGAACTTTGCGTGCTGCCAAATCAGCTAGTCCGCCGAAGTAGTCACTAATCTCCAGCGTTTCAGGATGCGCGAACAGCGCATTGATGGTGAAATCGCGCCGTGCGGCATCCTCTTCCCACTTTTCGGCGAAGGCGATTGTTGCGCGCCTGCCATCAGTGGCGACGTCGCGCCGCAGCGTAGTGATCTCCACGGGCCCATCAGGCAGAACGGCGGTCACGGTGCCGTGGTCAATGCCGGTCGGGATGGTGCGAATGCCCGCCTCGCGGCATAGGTCGATCACGCTTCCGGGATGGTGCGTCGTGGCGCAATCGATATCATGTGCCTCAATCCCAAGCAGCGTGTCTCGCACGCAGCCGCCGACCCAGCGCATCGAGTCAGCGCCCAAAGCATCAGTCAGCTGGCGCAAATCCGCACGCTGCGTCCATGGTGCTGCTGGCAGGCGATCAGCCATCAATCTGCTCCATCCAAGCGAGCCGGCGCGAGAGATTGAAGAGAATTGCCGCCGTCACGCCCCAGATGCGATACCCTTGGTAGTCCATCTCAAGATATTGGCGATCTGCGCCGCGCCAATGGACCGAATGCTTGGTCCAATTGCGCGGGTCCATCAATAATGAAAGCGGCGCTTCAAACCAGCTTTCGACTTCGCGCGCCTCGGCAACAAGAGGTAAATCGGGCGGGATCACCCCCAGCACAGGCGTGATATTGAAGCCGGTGCCGGTCTGATATTGATCGGTTATCCCGACCAGCTGCACATGCCGCCGATCAAGGGCGAGCTCTTCTTCCGCTTCACGCAAGGCCGCCGCAACCGCGTCTTCGCCAGCGTCCAGTTTGCCGCCCGGAAAGGCCACTTGTCCGGGGTGGTCGCGCATGGTTGTGGGGCGCTGCGTCAGAATAACGCCCGGATTTGCTTGGTCCGTCACCGCAATCAGCACGGCCGCTTCGGCTGTTCGATCTGCATCGGCAAAGCTCGCATCACTCAACATATCGGGCAGGTCCAGGCGGTGCCCTTCTTCATGAAGGCGCGTAAGTTGAGACAGCAGGCTGCTCATGCTGGGATAAGCGAAAAATCCATACCCTGACTGGCTACGGACCAATCGTCCCCGCGTGCAAGCGCAATTTGCGCAAGCTGTTCGTAAGTCGAGCGGTTGAGGCGCGCTTCGCATCCCCTGCGCACAGCCACATAGAAGGCGGGTTGGTCAGGGTCGCCGCGTGCGATCAGCGGGTTGTCCGCTCCCGCAATTACCAGGTCATCAGTATTCAGGCGGAACGCAATACCGCCATCCGCCTCTTGGCAATCGACCGCGATAAATGCGGCGTCATCGACAGTAATCGTCAGTTTCTCAAAAGGTGTCACTAGCCAGTGCTCGGCATTCTCATCACGCGTCAGCAACCCTGCAAAGGCGCGAACCATAGCGGGGCGCTTGATAGCGCTACCCTCGTGATACCATGTGCCATCAGCGGCGATCCGCATATGGCTCTCGCCGGTGCGCTGCGGTGCCCAACCTTCGACAGGTGGAAGCTTACGATCGGCAACTTGGCGTGCAACCTCCGCAAGGGAAAGGCTGGCAAGTTCTGGGGGAGGTTCATACGGCATAACGTATGTATCGATGGCAGAATTGGGGACGCTCGCCAAGCCTGAGGAGCCTCGGTTTACTGCTTAGTTGTTGGTAGTTTCCACCCCGACGCACCATGGGCCGAGCATGCCTGCTGAAGGCAGAATCGCGGGGTTGCTGCACCGTACCAGCAAGCGGCCCTGATCGAATGGGCCGGGGCAATGCCACCCGCCCGTGTGCTTTGCGCCGAATCCCCACTGACTATAATAGGCTTCGTCTCCGATGAGCACTTGCGGGAGTGCTGCATCAGGGGTGATCGCGCCAAGGCTGGCACTCATCAAAGCTTTGCCGAAACCCTCGCCCTGCCGGTCGGGCATCACCGCGACGGGGCCGACCATCAGCATGGGGTGAGGGCGGCCTTGCGTATCCGTCAGCGCAATCGGCCAAAGCTGGATTGAACCGACCAGATATTCCTCGTCGTCCAGCGCCGCAAAACTGAGCGGCTGAAGCCACTCCATATCCTCGCGAATGCGATAGGCGGTGCGGGCATGCCGGTCAGGGCCAAAGGCTGCATCGAGCAAGGCTTCGACCATCGACGGGTCAATCGCAGAAAGAGGAACAAGTGTCGCCATCAGGCGCGCCGGTTAGGGCTGCTCAGCGCGGCTGTCGATGAATTTCACGTTTGCCCGTGAAAAGCGCGGGTGCTTTCGCGCGTTTCAATTTAGCCCGGTGTCAGTTTGAGAAGCCGTCCCTCTGGTCCATCTTCGAGAACCCAGAGCGCGCCGTCAGGTCCTTCGGTCAAAGACCGAATCCGGTTGCCCATGTCATAGCGCGCGACTTCGCTGGCGCTGTCACCGTCGATGGCAATCCGCACGAGGCCTTGTGACTGGAGACCTGCGATCAGGAAATCGCCCTGCATGCCGCCAAACATGGTGCCTTCATACGCAATCATGTCACCCGGTGCGATGACCGGTGTCCAGTGAATTGCGGGCTTCGCAAAGCCATCATCCTCGGTGTGATCGGGGATATCATCGCCATTGTAGTGGTCGCCATTGGAGCGTGTGGGCCAGCCGTAATTTGCGCCTTCTGCAACCAGATTAAGCTCATCTCCGCCGCCTGGGCCGTGCTCAACGTCCCACAGACGCCCCTCTGCATCATAGGCCATGCCCAGGATGTTCCGATGACCCCAACTATAAATCTCGTCAGACGCGCCGGCCTCCTCGGCAAGGGGGTTGCCCGATGCTGGCGTGCCATCAAGGTTTAGCCGAACAATAGTGCCGAGGGTGTTGCTGGTGTCTTGTGCGGGCTCCAGCTCTTGCCGGTCGCCGCTGGCGACAAACATATATTGCTCATCAGGGCTGAATATAATGCGGTGCGAATAATGACCGCGCTTACTCGTCTTGGGGCCTTGCCGCCAGATGACGTTCAAGCCCTCGACCGCGCATGTTGTCGCGGCGCTACATGCGAGCGTGCCTTTGCCAACGACCGCGCCGCGCGTATCTCCAGCGCCAGCCTCAGCCCAACTGAGGAAGATCGTGCGGCCATCAAGCTCGGCCGATGCTTCGCTTTCCAGAAAGGCGATATCGCCAAGGCCGCCTTGCCCCCCATAATCGACTTCTGGAGCACCAGAAATGGTGATCGCCTCGCCAGTCTCTGTGTTAAGCCCCTGGATTTGCCCTTCTTTTTCAGTGATCATCAACACCTGTGTGCCCGGAACAAACGCGCTCGCCCATGGTTCGTTGAACGTTCCTTGCTCAGCGATTGTGAAGTTGCCGTCAAAAGAAGCGGAGGATGTAGTGCCGCTATCCCCGCTTGCGGCGCTGCCGCAACTTGCGACGAGCACTAGGGGCGATAGAATCGCAGCGATCATGGAAGATGATTTAGTCATGCTCTCTTCAACTCCTGAGATCGGATTTGGTGCCCAGCCGATCACAATTGGTGTGGATGAGGCCGGGAGGGGGCCTCTTGCGGGGCCCGTAGTGGCGGCGGCAGCGGCGCTGCGCAAGCCTTTCTCTGACGAACGACTTTCTGGGCTCGACGATTCTAAAAAACTCTCGCCAAAACGGCGGGCCATGCTGGAGCCGGTTATTCGCGAAACCTGCGCGTTCGGGATCGCAGTTATTGATCCTGCGGAAATTGACCAGATCAATATTTTTGCTGCGACTATGCTGGCGATGACGCGCGCAACCGCCTTGCTGGAAATGTCACTGCGCGAGCAATGTGGCGGGATGATCGAGCATGCGCTCATTGACGGCAATAAGACACCTGTCGGGCGATGCGATGATTGGTGCTGGCCCGCAACCGCGATTGTCGGCGGAGATGGTATCGAACCGGCGATCTCGGCAGCGTCTATCCTCGCCAAAGAATACCGGGACCGGCTGATGAGAGCAGCGGCGAAAGAGCACCCGCACTATGGGTGGGAGCGAAATATGGGCTACGGTACTAAGGAGCATATGGCCGCGCTGCGCGAGCATGGGGCGACCCCGCTGCACCGCCAAAGCTTTGCGCCGGTTGCGCAATTGTCCCTGTTGTAAATTGTCCTCGCAATAAGTGAGATACGCGGGTGACAGTCGCGCGTGCCTCTGCCAAGGGCATGAGCGATGACCGAAGCAATCATTTCCATCCTTATCGGCCTGGTCGCGCTTGCCATTGGCGGCGAGCTGCTGGTGCGCGGCGCGGTTGGCGTGGCCAATAAGCTTGGCGTATCGACGCTGTTCACGGGCCTTGTGATCGTCGGCTTTGCGACCAGCATGCCGGAAATGGTGGCCAGTGTTCAGGCCGCATTGATTGACTCGCCCGAGATTGCTTGGGGCAATATTGCTGGCTCCAATATCTCCAATTCGTTGCTTATTCTGGGCGCAACCGCACTCATCGCGCCGATTGTATTGACGGGTATGGGCAAGCGTGATGCAGCGGTAGGCCTTGGAGTTTCCGCGCTGCTTTGGGTTCTCACCGCAGCGGCATTTGGTTCGCTGTGGATTGGTGTAGGCCTTCTCGCGCTGCTAATTAGCTACATCGTTTGGCGTTACCGGCATCCCCGCGCTGCCGATGAAGAAGACGAAGAGGAGGGGCCAGACGCATTGTGGCTCGCGGCTTTGTTGCTTGTCGGCGGCGTCGGCGTGCTGGTTTTCGGCGGCAACATCTTGGTGAACGGCGCGATTGAAATTGCGACCATTCTCGGCATGAGCGAGACGGTGATCGGCCTCACTATCGTGGCGATCGGCACATCACTGCCTGAGCTTGCTGCGTCTGCCGTTGCCGCGTTCCGCGGCAAGCCAGGCCTTGCGATCGGAAATGTTGTAGGCTCGAATATCTATAACATACTGCTGATCGGCGGGGTCACGATGATCCTTGTCCCGCGGCCAATCCCGTTCGAGCTGGTCGATGTGGAGTTTGCGGTCGTTACAGGCTCTGCGCTGCTGATCTGGATTTTGCTCGCGCGGGGGAAGACCATTGGGCGAGGGCTGGGCGCGTTATTGCTGGCAGGGTTTGCCGCGAACACGGTCTATCTGCTGCTCGCACAATAGAACGCGTCCCCACAGAGTCCTTTGCGCCACACCCCTGTATCTTGAGTCTCAAAAAACCAATGGACTCAATATCTAGCGGGGGACTCTTTTCGTTCTCCTTCAGTTCCCGACGCGTTTGCAAACCCTAACTTGGCGTTAACCATAACCGCCTATCGCTTTGCCCTTGACTGACTGTCCGCTTGGACTCACCCTGTGGATAACTTTGGTGCGACCCGAGCAAATGTGCGGTCGGGCCAAGAAACGGGGCCAAAATTGGGGAAGTGATTATGGGGGTCATTGAGACCGCAAAAACGCGCGCTGCGGCACAGAAAACCGCAGTTGAAGTGGCACCGGAATTGCCGCTGGAGCCGCTCACTAAGCTTCCTGTCGGGCAAATCCTCGATGGTGACTGCGTCGCGGCAATGCGGCGTCTGCCCGATGCGAGTGTTGATCTAATCTTTGCTGACCCTCCGTATAATCTTCAACTGGGCGGTGATCTCAATCGGCCCGATGGCAGCCATGTTGATGCCGTCACGGATGAGTGGGACCGCTTCGACAGTTTCCGCACCTATGACGATTTCACCCGCGCCTGGCTCACCGAAGCGAAGCGCGTGCTTAAACCTGATGGCGGGCTGTGGGTGATTGGCAGCTACCACAATATCTACCGCGTCGGCGCGATCCTGCAGGATCTGGGCTTCTGGATCCTCAATGACATTGTCTGGCGCAAATCGAACCCGATGCCGAACTTTCGCGGTACGCGGTTCACCAATGCGCATGAGACACTGCTGTGGTGTTCGCAAGGCGAGAAAGCGAAGTATCACTTCAATTACCGCGCGATGAAGACACTCAACGATGAGCTGCAAATGCGCAGCGATTGGGTCCTGCCGATCTGCAATGGTTCGGAGCGTCTAAAAGAGGGCGGGCAGAAAGTTCACCCAACGCAAAAGCCGGAAAGCCTGCTCTATCGTGTTCTGCTGGCGACTACAGACAAGGGCGATGTAGTACTCGACCCATTCTTTGGCACGGGCACAACCGGCGCTGTGGCCAAGCGGCTCGGCCGCGAATGGATCGGCTGCGAGCGCGAAGGGACTTACCGCAAGGCTGCGCTTAAACGTATTGAGAAAGAGCTGCCGCTCGATGAAAGCGCGCTCACCACGATGCAAAGCGCAAAGTCTGCGCCGCGTGTCGCCTTTGGCGCGCTGGTCGAAAATGGGCTGATCCCACCGGGGACTGAAGTGTTCGACAAGAAACGCCGCTGGAAAGCGAAGGTGCGCGCAGATGGCTCACTTGCTTATGAAAAGCAGACCGGCTCGATTCATGGTCTGGGTAAGGAATTACAAGGCGCGCCAAGCTGTAATGGCTGGACGTTCTGGCACTATGAAATTGCGGGCAAAGACGGCGCTGAGGTGAAACCACTCGACGCAGCTAGGCAACATTATTTGCTCGCGAACGAGGACTAAACACGGTTCGCCGTGCATAACAAAACGTTCAGGAATCCGGCAGGTTCAATCTCGTTTCTTGCAGTTGATCGGCACACCCCCACGCCGGTCTAACTGAAGGAATAATCATGAAATATGTCGCAATTTCTGGCGCGGCTTTCGCGCTATGTATGCCGTCACTGGCGTTGGCACAGGATGATGACAGCGGCCCTTACATTGGCCTGAGCGGAGGTCTGGTACTACCTGGCGATTCCAGCAACTCAGGTGAGTTCGACGCTGACGTTCCGGCCACCGAGGACTTTGGCGAGATCCCCGCCGAAACGCCGCTGGGTTGGGAAACCGATTTTGACAATGGTTTCGCGATTTCGGGACAGGCTGGCTACAAGCTCAGCAATGGCTTTCGTGTCGAGCTTCAAGGCGACTATAACGAGTATGATGTTGGTACGCACACCGGCCTGACCGTGGGCGAAACCGATATTGATGCGAGCGATGTTGCTATTCTCACGCGCGGCGCAGCGGACGATGCCAACCCAACGGTCGGCGCGGTGATCGCGGATGGTCAGGGCCAAGTGAAGAACTTCGGTCTGTTCACCAACGCTTTTTACGACCTCAACCGGGGTGGCACCATCCAGCCCTATGTTGGGGCTGGCGTCGGGTACCAGTGGACCGATGTTGAGTTTAGCCCATCGGGCGTCGATGTTGCGGATGATGATGACGGCGCTTTTGCGTATCAGCTGATGGCTGGCGCCTCCGTCGCAGTTTCGGAGAGCTTCGACCTCTTCGCGCAATACACTTACCGCGACACATTTGGAGATGCGGACATTCCGCTCAACCTTGTGCCAGCAACGCTGGGTGTAGAAACGCAGCAATCAATTTTGTCTGCTGGTGTTCGCTTGAAGCTTGGCGGATAGTCAGCCAAACCTCTGGAAGAAGGGTCGCCAAGGCTGGCGGCCCTTTTTTGTTATCGTCTTTTTCTGTGGCTCGTCGAAAATGCGCGCTGTTGTCGCTCGCTTAGATACTTTAAGCCACGGGCATGTCTCAAAACGTCTACATTCGCCCGATTGGCTTTGCGCCGAGCCCGCAGTCTGAACATGGCAATATCATCCGGCTGGCAGGTACGATGGTTTACGCGAGCCGCTTTGCCGTGATGCTAACAGATTATGGCAAAGTGACCGATCGCTGGTTGGCCTCGGTCGATACGATGGCTGATGTGCTTGCCGGATTGCCAGAGGGCGTAGCGCAAGAGGGCGCGGCGCAATGGGCCAATCTTCAACGTGAGCACAGCCCGCTAGAGCTGGGCGCGCGCACTTTGCGCTTCGATCAGCCACAGGTGATGGGCATCTATAATGTAACGCCTGACAGTTTTTCTGATGGCGGTGAGTTCCTACAGGATGTGGAAGTGGGCAGAGCACATGCCGCTGCCATGCTCGAAGCAGGTGCCTCGCTCATTGACATTGGCGGTGAAAGCACGCGGCCCGGCGCGAAAAAGGTCTGGGAAGGCGATGAGATCGAGCGAGTGCGTCCAGCGATTGAGGCTTGCGCGAATATGGGCGCAGCGATCAGCATCGACACGCGCAATGCCGCGACGATGGAGGCTGCGCTCGATGCAGGCGCACATATCGTCAATGATGTCTCGGCTCTGCGACATGATCCGCGTAGCTTAGACGTGGTGGCGCAGCGTGGGTGTCCGGTCATCCTGATGCATGCGCCGTCCTCAGGTGATGACCCGCATGATGGCGCAGCCTACGGAAATGTCGTGTTCGACGTGTTCGACTTTCTGCGCGACCGGCGTGATGCGGCGACCGCAGCGGGTATTGCGGGGGATCAGATCATCCTCGATCCCGGCATTGGCTTTGGCAAATCGCTGGCCGACAATCTCGCACTTCTGAATGCTTTGCCTCTGTTTCATGCGTTGGGGTGCCCTCTTCTGTTGGGCGTCAGCCGCAAACGCATGATCGGCGCTTTGTCGCATGAGGAGGGGGCCGAGGACCGTCTGGGCGGGAGCATTGCCCTGACGACGAATGGAATGAACGCGGGCGCGCAGCTGCTTCGTGTCCACGACGTTGCCGATAGCGTGCAGGCCCGGAATGTTTGGCGCGGACAGCGCGATGCTGCTCTTACGGAATTCGCTGATCTACCCGACTGATTTATAAGGGTAATTTCTTTTCTTGTAAATTTTTTTGCAACGCGCGTAACCAACTAAGTGTTCGCGGCGAAACTGTTATTGACCGCGCATGCAGACCCTCCCCCCTCCCCCCAAGGCATGCGCGGTCCCCTAAACCGAATTCAAAATTAAGGAACTCACCACAATGGCTCGTCCAACCCTTTCGCTCGTCCTGCTCGCTCTTACCGCTGGATCCGCAGTCGTCATGCCGACCGGCGCTTCTGCTCAGGACAACCGCGACGCACCGGAAAGTGGCTTTTACGTCGGCGCAAAAATCGGTGTAACTTCACCCAGCGATGAGACCTTTGACGGCGTTCAAGCCCCAGAAGGCGCATCACCTGGTGCAGCTGGCGCTCCTGCAGTGGTAAGCGCTGAGTTTGATGAAGACGTGACCTTCGCTGGCACCGTGGGGTATCGCTTTGGAACCCGCTTCCTCGGTGTTTTTGAGCCAAGCATTGAAGTCGAATATAGCTATGCCAGCGCAGATATTTCTGGCGGTAATTTCAACGGCGGTGATCAGACCTTCGGCGGCGATGTTGACGTAAACACATTCACTATCGGCTATCGCTCGGACATTCGTTGGTCGGATACTCAACGCATCGTGCCCTTCACTGGCGGCGCGATCGGGGTTGCCGATGTCGACAGTAACATCTCATATTTTCCCAATAACGGTGTTGCGACCGCGCCCACCTTTGCTCTGACGGGCAGTGACACGGGCTTTGTTACGCAGAGCAATGTCGGCCTCAGCTTCCAGCTGACTGACCAAATCGATCTGGAAACCAGTGTGCGTTATCAGCGCATCACCGGGCTCGATTTTGAGCGCCGCTTTGTCGGCGGTGGCAACAATGATTTTAACGCTGACCTCTCCGGCTCGCTTGAGACAGTCTCTGGCTTTGCGGGCCTGCGCTACCGCTTCTAATTTGTAGACACTTTGAGAAGAGTGTCACGCGAGGGCCACTCAGCTGCGAATGCTGGGCGGCCCTTTTTGTGTGCGCTGCTCAGCTAAGCCACTTCCCGTCAAACCGCTGTCATCTTATAAGGTCATGGAAACGGAAACTCGCGTTCCAATCTGGAGATGTCTTATGCGCCGTGCTTTGCTTGCTATTCCTCTGCTATTCGCTGCGCCTGTCACCGCGCAAACCGAGCCTGTCGCGGCTGGTCCGGATGCGTTTTTGACCGGGTACTTTGCTGCGCTGAAAGATCAGGTGGAGCTGCCCGTTGCGCCTGAAGGCAAATCTCTGGCGGCGGATGCCAATCTCTCGAGGATTGCTTTTGGCAGCTGCAATCACCAATCGCGCAGCCAGCATATGTGGGCTCAGATCGCCGCGACGAACCCCGATGTGTTTTTGTTCATCGGTGACAACAATTACGGCGATCAATTCTGGAAAGGTGATGCTTCACTCAGCACGCTGCGCGCCGCCTATCAGAAACAGGCTGAGACGCCCGAACTCACCGAGTTTCGCAAGCAGGTGCCGATGATGATCACTTGGGATGACCATGACTTTGGGCTCAATGATGGCGGCGCAAACTTCGCGTTTCGCGGCTGGTCAGAGACGATTTTTGAGACTTTCTGGGGATCATCAGAAGAGGTGAAATCGCGCCCGGGCATTTACGAGAGCCGCATGTTCGGCGAGGCGGGCAAGCGCGTCCAGATCATCATGCTCGATACGCGTTTCTTCCGCTCCGAGCTCGAGACGATAGCCTACTCACCGGAACGACCGCCGCTTGGTCCCTACGTCCCCAGCGAAGATAGCGGTAAGACCATGCTTGGCGATGCGCAATGGCAATGGCTGGAGCAGGAACTTGCCAAACCGGCGGACCTGCGCATTCTCGTCAGCTCAATTCAAGTGATCACTGACGCGCATAATTACGAAAGCTGGGAGGCGCTGCCGATTGAACGGGCTAAGCTTTATGGGATGCTGTCAAAGCGGGCGGAGAGCGGTCTGGTGATGCTGTCAGGCGATAGGCATGCTGGCGGCATCTACACAGATACACCAGAGGCTGCTGACGGCGAGAAATTGTGGGAATTGACCAGCAGCTCGCTCAATTATTCCTTCAGCTCAACCGAGCGGAACACCGAGCGCGAGCCTGATCCCAAGCGACTCACCGACTTTATCTCGGAAGAGAATTTTGGTCTGGTCGAGATTGACTGGCGGCGCGAGGCTGTAACCCTCAGCTTGCGCGGGAGCGAGGGTGAGACGCGGGTGGAGCAGCGCTTTACCTGGTAAGGCGCTTAGAGCGTAAATCCGCCATCAGAGACCAGCACATGGCCAGTGAGGTTCGCGCCTGACGGAGCTAACATATAGAGAATATCGCTGGCGATTTCCTCGCTTGTGGCAAAGCGGCCGAGCGGTGTGGTCGTGGTCATCGCCTTGATCGTTGCTTCGCGCCCATTGGCCTCGACGGACTGTTTGAACTCTGGCGAGCTTTCCCAGATGTTTGTGTCGACGCCGCCCGGTGCGATGGCGTTAACGCGGATCTTGTTGGGCGCGCCTTCAAGGGCTGCAATCCGCGTCATATGAGAAACCGCGGCCTTGGCCACGCCATAAGGTCCGATCCCAGCGATAGGCTTTACCCCGGTTGATGATGAGGTGATGACGGCGCTGCCGCCTTTGTCTTTCATCGCACGCATCGCGGCGCGAAGAGTCAGAAAAGCGCCATCGAGGTTGACGTCCATAATGCGGCGCCACTCGGTAAACTCGAGGTTGGCGATTTGGCCGCTACCGCCGATTCCAGCGTTGACGACAGCATGATCGAGACCAACAAGACGGGGCTCGAGATCGCTCCACAAGGCCTCTTCGGCTACGCTTCCGGTGATCGTCTCCACCTCGCAAGGCAAGTCGAGCGCGTCCATGCCGGCTGTATCAACATCAACGAGGAAGAGCTTTGCTGCGCCGCGAGCAGCAAGAGCCTTCGCGCAGGCCGCGCCAATGCCGGATGCTGCACCCGTTACGAGCGCAGTGCGGCCTTCAAAATCTTGGATATCCGTCATGTACGACCCGCTAGGCGGATCGCGGCATTACATCAAGCAGCGTTGTCAATCCCCAGATCGCTGAGCTTGCGATAGAGCGTCGAGCGACCAATGCCGAGGCGGCGTGCGACTTCGGTCATACGGCCGCGGTAGTGGCCAATGGCGAGGCGGATAACATCGGCCTCAATCTCTTCCAGCGGGCGCAGATTGCCGTCATCAGTGTACAGCAATACGCCAAGGCCGCGTGCTCTGCTTTCTGCGCGATCCTGACGGTCGCCTAGCAATTCATACAATTGGGGAAAGCTATCTGCGGTAAGCGCTTCGCTTTCCTCACTATATACTGCTGCGCGGAACAGCACCGCTTGCAACTGGCGGACATTGCCCGGCCAATCATATGCTTCGAGCAGCGTCAGCGCGCTGTCAGCGATGGAGTGATGGCGCAGGCCCGGTTGCTCACCAATGCGGGTGAGGAAATGGCGTGTCAGCGCGGGAATATCGCCGCTGCGCTCACGCAGTGGTGGGACCTCGATCAGCGTGGCTGAAAGTATCTCGTAAAGGCTTTTTGAAAACTCACCATCTTCGACCATTTGCGCTAGCGGTTGATCGCTTGACGCCATTACGCGGACATCGACTTTAAAACCATGTAGTGCGCCTGTCGGGCGGACAACGCCGGTCTCCAGCACTTCGGCTAGACGGTCTTGAAGCTCGCGATCAAGCCGGTCGATTTCATCAAGCAATAGAGTGCCGCCATCGCAAATCTGCAGCGAGCCAATTTGCTTGTCGAACGCGCCTGGAAATGCGCCTTTCTCATGGCCGAACAGCAATGTCTCAATCGAGGTAGCAGGAACGCCAGCGATGTTGATCGAGCGCATTTGCATTTTTACACGCGGTGACGAGCCGAACATGGCCCGCATCAGCATTTCTTTGCCTGTGCCGGTTTCGCCTTCAACGAGCGCATGGCCGTGGCCGCGCGCCGCGGTTGCTGCTTTCGCGAGCGCCGTGCGAAATGGCGGCGCTGTGCCCACCATCGCATCGAAATCGAGCGTCTTGTGGATCTTCTCAGCCAATGGCTGAAGTTCGTTTTTAGGCGCTTCGCGGGTTGTCGCGCTGCGCAATGCCTGAAGCAGCCGTTCTGGCGCGACAGGCTTGATCAGGTAATCGGTAGCGCCCGCACGCATCGCTTCGACAGCGAGCAAGGGCGAGGTGCTGGATGTCAGCATCAGGACAGGCGCGGCTGGGCGGCGCTGTTTCAACTCACGAATAAGGTCGCATGCGCTCTCGCCCGGGACCCATTGGTCGATCAAGATTGCGCTGACATGCGTTCCTTCGTCGGAATCGAGCATATCAATTGCTTCATCGCTTTCGCCCGCGACAAGCGTGCGGAAACCCTCACGCGCTGCGAGTGCCGTTATAAGGCGGCTTTGCGCCGGCTCATCATCAACGAGCAACAGTAGACGTGTGTCGCAATCATCCATTCGGTCTTGCCCCAAAAGATCACCTCCAACGCCGAGCTATTCAGCGCTTGACCGTGCCAATACAGGACAAGGGTAAAGAGCCGATTAAGCCTAACTCTGGTGATATTTACGCTTGTCACTCTGAACACGGCATGTGCAGGGGCTTGAGCAAGCGGGCTCAGCGCGATAGGACAGTGTAAATAGTCTTTAATTTCGTTCCGGGGGTCCCATGGCTTCGTCGCATGACATGAATTCTGCAAACAAGATGTATTCTGGCTTTATCGCAAGCTTGAAATGGGTCGTGCCGCTGCTTGCGGTCATCACGTTCCTCGTTATTCTGATCATCGCGTGAACTAGCGCAGAGGCATGCGCATAGCGGTTCTTAAAGAGCGAGCATCTGGCGAAGAGCGGGTTGCCGCCACGCCGGAAACGGTCAAAAAATTCATCGCTTTAGGCGCGGATTTGGCAATCGAGGCGGGCGCTGGTTCCGGCGCATCGATCTCTGATCAGGCATTTGTTGATGCGGGCGCGAGCGTGGGCTCAGCGGCGGATGCATGCAAAGACGCGGATATCGTTCTTGGTATTCAAGCGCCTGATCCCGTGCTGCTTGCTGGCGCAAAGCCCGGCGCATGGGTGGCGGCGACCTTTGACCCGTTCCGTAATGGTGATTTGGTCCAAAGCTACGCGAAGCAAGGGCTAGAGGCATTGAGCATGGAATTTATGCCGCGTATTACCCGCGCGCAGAGCATGGATGTGCTTTCCAGCCAGTCGAACCTCGCTGGATATAAGGCGGTGATCGCCTCAGCAGATGCCTATGGCCGCGCCTTCCCGATGATGATGACGGCGGCAGGTACGGTTCAGGCCGCGAAAGTCTTTGTCATGGGCGTCGGAGTCGCAGGACTTCAGGCAATCGCGACAGCCAAGCGGTTGGGCGCGCAAGTCTCTGCAACCGATGTGCGATCCGCCACGAAAGAACAGATCCAATCGCTCGGCGCAAAACCGATCTTCGTTGAAAGCGTTGAGGGGATCGAGGGCGAGGGTTCGGGCGGCTATGCCACCGAAATGAGTGAAGAATACCAGAAGGCGCAGGCCGAGCTGGTATCTGAACACATCGCCAAACAGGATATCGTCATAACCACGGCGCTGATCCCCGGACGCGATGCACCGCGCCTTATCTCAGATGCGCAAATCGCCAGCATGAAAGACGGCAGTGTGATCTTCGATCTCGCAGTGTCCCAAGGCGGCAATGTCGAGGGATCGCGGCCTGATACTCCAGTGCAAAAGCATGGCGTGACCATCATCGGCTTTTCAAATACGGCTGGCCATCTGGCGGCTGATGCCAGCGCCTTGTTCGCGCGGAACCTGTATAATTTCCTCTCGGCCTTTTGGGATACCGAAGCGGGCAAGCCCGTGCTCGACGAGGAAATCGGCGATGCGGTGCGCCTGACGCAGGGCGGTAAGATTGTGAATGAGAGGCTATTGGGGTGAGGGCCTCTCTGGCATCCGCGGCGCTCACAACTGGATTATGTGCGCTCCCGGCTGCGGCATCTCCGCAGCCAGAATTTCTCGCGCTGGAGCTTCTTCAGACCGCCGGTGAGGAGCGTAGAGCATTGCGCGCTGAGATTCGCGAATATATCCAAGAGTTTGTGCCTGTCTGCCCATCGAAGCCTCCCATGAAATACGAAGCGGCCTTTGGTGGTATTACCTCTGAGCTGAACACGCTGATCCAATCAATGCAGGACACACAGCTGATTTTGGATGTGAACATCGCATATGAGGATGAGTTGGATGCGGTGATGCACCAACGCACTCTTGTTCGCTGTTCACTCGGTGAAATCAACGAGGACCAAGCACAAACCCTGCTTCGGGCCGCAATGGGCAAACGGCAAGATATCGAGATCAGAGCCAACGCAGCCTTGAGAGCAATTGATCTGGCTCACGCAGAATTGAACGATCGGGCGTTGCCGTGAGAGTTTTACTGCTCGGTTTGACTGGCTTACTTGCCGCATGTTCCAGCGCGCAGCCTGCTGATGCGCAATCGATGAGCGCTGTATATCTGCCAGATGATGCGCGCGCAGGTGCTCAGCTGCGTGCGGAAGTCGGGGTAGTCCTGCAATTTTTGTATAATCCATGTGGAGGTACGGATGCTCTCGTGCCCGCTATCGACCGGTTTGTCGCGCTTCGCGATGGCCAGAAGGCATACGCGCGCCGGTTGGATTTTGTCATTGCTCGTGCGGACTACGATTATCAGATGAGCCTGGTCGATATAGCTTGCCCCGACTGGAGCGAGGAACAGCAGCGCGAAGCGGATGAACTTAATGCGTCCGTCGCTGACGCCACGATGGATCGGATGGACATCGTGCTCAAAGAATTAGCCGAGAAAGGCGAATAATGGACTTTATCAGCATTCTCTCGATTTTCGTGCTGGCGTGTTTCGTCGGGTATTACGTGGTCTGGTCAGTCACCCCGGCGTTGCATACGCCGCTGATGGCGGTGACCAATGCTATCAGCTCGGTCATCATTGTCGGTGCGCTCATCGCGGCGGCAGAGGCGGCGAGCCCGGTGGCCAAATGGCTCGGGCTGTTTGGCGTGGTGCTCGCAAGCATCAATATCTTTGGCGGGTTCGCAGTAACGGCGCGGATGCTGGCGATGTATAAGAAGAAGGAGAAGTAAGAGATGACCTTCTCCATCCTCGCAAGCGCCGCACAGGGCGCTGCTGCCACTCCCGCATGGGCAATGCTCGCGTATCTGGTGAGCGGCGTGTTCTTTATCTTGGCATTGCGCGGGCTATCCAGCCCGGCCACGAGCCGCGCGGGCAATCGCTATGGTATGATCGGCATGGTCATCGCTGTTGCCACAACGCTGGTAACGCATTGGCCGATGAGGCTGGGCGATGCAGCCAATAGCTATGTTGGGCCGGATCTAGAGACGATCGGATTGATCGCAGCGGCGATCGCCATTGGCGCGGTCATTGGCCTCACCATCGCGCGCAAAATCGCGATGACCGCGATGCCAGAGCTCGTTGCAGGCTTTCACTCGCTGGTAGGCCTCGCCGCAGTCGTTGTGGGTCTCGCCGCATGGCTCGACCCCGCGAGCTTCGGGATTACGGATGCGGCGGGGCAGATCCTAACGGTCAGCCGGGTTGAACTGGGGCTGGGCATCGCGATTGGTGCGATTACATTCTCAGGATCGGTCATCGCCTTCCTGAAACTGTCTGGCCGGATGAGCGGCAATCCTATTCTCTTGCCGATGCGCCATGTAGTCAATCTCGGAACACTGGTGGCGATCCTAGGGCTTATTGCCGCATATGCCGTGTCAGGCGCCGGCGGGGCGGGCGAAGGCCAAATGATCATCTGGATCACCGTGCTCGCCTTTGTCATCGGCTTCCTGCTGATCATCCCAATCGGCGGGGCGGATATGCCGGTCGTGGTCAGCATGCTCAACAGCTATTCGGGCTGGGCGGCTGCCGCGATGGGCTTCACGCTCAGCAACACCGCGATGATCATCACAGGCGCGTTGGTTGGGTCATCGGGCGCAATTCTCAGCTACATTATGTGCCGGGCTATGAACCGGAGCTTCATTTCGGTGATCGCGGGCGGCTTTGGCGCGGATGAAGCTGCTGGCAGCGGTGAAGCGCGCGAGGCTCGCCCCTATAAGCAAGGCAGCGCGGCCGATGCGGCCTTCATGTTGGAGCAGGCCGAGAAGGTCATTATCATCCCCGGTTACGGCATGGCAGTAGCGCAAGCGCAGCATGCTCTGCGCGAAATGTGCGACATGCTCGAAGAGAAGGGTGTTGAGGTGAAATTCGCCATTCACCCGGTGGCGGGGCGTATGCCGGGGCATATGAATGTGCTGCTGGCTGAGGCGAGCGTCGATTATGACAAAGTGTTCGAGCTCGAAGACATCAACAGCGAGTTCGCGCAGGCTGATGTCGCATTCATCATCGGCGCGAATGATGTGGTGAACCCGGCGGCGAAGACTGACAAGAGCTCGCCCATTTATGGCATGCCTGTGTTCGATGTCGATAAGGCCAAGCAGGTCTTCTTCATTAAGCGCTCGATGGGCGGGGTCGGCTATGCCGGTGTCGATAATGATGTGTTCTATATGGACCAAACCATGATGCTGCTCTCGGATGCGAAGAAGATGGTCGAAGAGATCGTGAAGGGGCTCGACTAGGGCCACCAGCCATGAAAAAGCTTATCGCTCTCATTCTGGTCGTTCTGCTCGCGACAGGGGCATGGTTCTACTTCAGCGGCGGTTTGGACCGCGTGACCGAAAGCCGTGTCGAAGCGGCTTTGGTGGATGCTGGTGCGCCGCCAGAACTGGCCGCTTGCATGGCCCCTAAAATGGTTGAACGCCTGTCGTTGGTTCAACTGAAAAAACTCGAAGGGCTGCGCGCAGACGATGGCGAGACCACCGTACCGCTCTCGCCATCTGAGTTGATCGGCCGCATCCAGCGCGTCGATGACCGTGAAGCATTGCAAGTCACTGGGATGGCCGCCACGAGCTGCGCAATTGGATCACTGCTGAACTAAGACCTGCGCGGTACTTGCATTATCTCCTCGCTCCGGCACAATGCCCGCCAAGGGAGAGGTGTCCATGAAGAGTTTTGCACAATATGCCGGGGCAGTGGCCCTGATTGTTGCCGCCCCTGCACTGGCTGCGACGCATACGATTGAGCCGGGCGAGGGCGCGCAGGAGCGTTTACAAGAGGCGCTGATACTGGCCGAACCGGGCGATGAGATTGTGCTGGCGGCCGGGCGCTATGCGCTGACCGACGGGCTTAGTTTGGATGTCGACGGTGTGACGCTGCGCGGCGCTGGCATGCAGCAAAGCGTACTTGATTTCACCACTCAGTCTGGCGCGGGCGAGGGCTTGCTCGTGACCAGCGACGATGTCACCTTGCGCGACTTTGCGATTGAGAATGCCAAGGGCGATGGGATCAAATCCAAAGGTGCGGACCAAATCATCTATGACCGGATTCGCGTGGAATGGACCAATGGCCCCGACGCCGCCAATGGCGCATATGGAATCTACCCTGTCGAGGCGAGCCATGTGCTGGTTCAAGACAGCTATGTTCGCGGTGCTTCCGACGCAGGCATTTATGTCGGCCAGTCCGAGCAGATCATCGTGCGGCGCAACCGCGTGGTCGAGAACGTCGCTGGCATCGAGATCGAGAACAGCAATTTTGCAGAAGTGACGGAGAACCTCGCCACGCAAAATACTGGTGGCATTTTGGTTTTCGATCTTCCTGGTCTGCCCAAAGTTGGCGGCGGCTCCGTGCTTGTCGCGAACAATGCGGTCATCGAAAACAACACGGATAACTTCGCGCCAGAGGGCAATATCGTCGCCAGCGTGCCTGCGGGTACGGGCGTCATGGTGATGGCTAACCAGGGCGTGCATGTTCAGGACAACGCGCTGATCAACAACGTTACCTCGCACGTTATGTTGATCGCCTACACTCAGGAATTTGACGATGAGCGCTATCAACCGCGCCCAGTTGATGTGGTGGTACGCGGCAATATTTATGGCTCAGGCGGAAGCGCACCAGACTTTGAAGGCGGCGAACTGTTGGCCGCGGCGTTTGGTGGCGCTCTCCCATCGATTTTGACCGATGGCCTTCATCAGAATCTGGCAATTGAGGACGCGGTTCCTGTTCTTTCGCTTGGCCTGACCGAGGTCGGTCAGCCCTTCACCAGTGCGTCACCATCAATGCTGAACCCAGTTGTTGCCGGGGATGCGCCAGAACTGGCTCGGGTCACTCTGCCTGAAAGCATGCAGGCCCGGCTTAAGTGAGAACGCATGCGCTGATTCTGGCGAGCGCGCTGGCCGCTTTAGCCGGGGCGATGGCTGCGTCAGCGCCTGATACTGCGGCGCGCACTCCGGCTTCAGTTAACAACATCGCCGTTATGGAGGGGATGCCGCGACAGCTTTCCGACTATCGTTTCTTCTTCCGCCTTCGCGATCACGACTCGCTTCAGGCCGTCGGTTATGAGCTCAACACTCCGCTCTATTCCGATGGCGCTGACAAATTGCGTTTTGCATACATTCCTTCTGGCAAGCAGATCATAGCCGATGGGGAGGGGCTGCTTCAGTTTCCAGTTGGCAGTGCGCTCATCAAAACCTTCGCATTTGGGGAAGGGGCAGACCGCCGGTTGATTGAGACACGCGTGCTCCTGCACCGGACCGATGGTTGGCTGGCTCTGCCCTATCGCTGGAACGAAGAGCAGACCGATGCGCGGCTCGCAGTCGCCGGTGCTCGCATTCCCATTACGCGGCCTGATGGGGCGGAAATCTCTTACCGCATCCCGAATAAGAACCAGTGCAAGCAATGCCATGTCAAAGACGGCGTCGTGACACCAATTGGCCCAAAGGCACGCAATCTGGACGGCGCATGGCTTGAGCAAATGGTCGAGCGCGGACTGTTAGACGCGGTGCCTGCGGCCAGCGATAGTGTGCCGGATTGGCATGAGCGTGAGGGCGGAGACACTGCTTCGCTTGCCCGCGCCTATCTCGATGTGAATTGCGCGCATTGCCATCAGCCTGGCGGCATGGCGTCGAATTCAGGGCTCGATCTGCGCTGGGAGCAGGATGATCCCCATGCGATTGGCATTCGCAAGCCGCCCGTTGCTGCTGGGCGCGGTGCAGGTGGATTGGCCGTGTCGATTGATCCAGGCGCGCCGGAACGCTCTATCATGATCCACCGAATGAGCTCGACTGAGCCGGGCGTTGCGATGCCGGAGCTGGGCAAGAATACAGTTGATGAAGAAGGGCTGGCGGTGCTTACCCGCTGGGTCTTGGAAATGCCGCAAGGAGAGAACTGATCATGAAATGGGTTTTGCGCGGGCTTGCGGTGCTCTTCATCCTATTCGTAATTGCGATCATCGCATTGCGGGTGCCCGATACCGATGCAGCTGCGATGCAGGCTAAATATGGCGCAGAGCCGTCGCAATTTGTCGAGCTCGATGATGGTCTGCGCGTCCACTACCGCGATGAAGGGCCCAACAGCGGCGAAGAGGATGCGCCAGTACTTGTGCTCCTCCATGGCTCGACTGCCGATCTTCATACTTGGCAGCCTTGGGCCGAGGCCTTGCGGGATGAGTACCGCGTGATCCGCTTTGACCAGATCGGGCATGGCCTCACTGGCCCCGATTTGGCCGGTGATTATTCGCTGAGCAGCTTTGTCGCCGACATTGACGAGGTGGCCGACAAGCTGGGTCTTGAGAGCTTTATCCTTGCAGGCAGCTCAATGGGCGGGGCGCATACCGTTGGCTATGCACTTGCGCACCCAGAGCGGCTGGACGGAATCGTACTGGTCGGTGCAAGCGGTGCGCCCGTACGCCGTGAGGGTGGCGGCAGTTTTGCAATGAGCCTGGCGCGCACGCCGGTCATTAATCAGATCATGGCGCACATTACGCCGCGTTCGATGATCGAGAGTTCGTTCTCGGGTATGGTCAGCAATAAAGACATGATCACTGACGAAATGGTCGATCGTTATTGGGAGCTTCTGCGATACCCCGGCAATAGGCAGGCCACGATTGCGCGGTTTTCGGTAGAGCGCAGCCCATTTGACGCGGAGGCGGTGAGCGGAATTACGGTGCCCGCGCTCGTGATATGGGGCGCGGAAGATCCGCTTATTCCCGCCGCATCTGGCGATTGGTATGACGAGCATTTGCCTTCATCGGCGCTGGTTTCCTATGCCGACATTGGCCATTTGCCCCATGAGGAAGCGGCAGAGCGCAGCGTGAACGACTTGAAGGCGTGGATCGGCACGATATCACCAGATAGCGCTTCGCCTGAGGCAGAGCTTGCTGTAACCCAGTAAGTACAAAGCACTCGCGCAAGCCGAGCTTAGCACTGAAAAGGAACGCTCACGTGCGGAAACTAGGCCTGATTGGGGGAATGAGCTGGATCTCCACCCAGACTTATTATCGCCAGATCAACAGGTTGGTTCAGAAGCAGCTGGGCCCGGTGGCCAGCCCGCCTTTACTGCTCGAGACTCTTGATTTTCGGGACCACTACGATCTGCGCGAGGATGCGCAGTGGGAGCAGTCTTCCAAAGAGCTGAGCGAGACAGCTAAGCGGCTGGAAGATGGTGGGTCCACCGCTATCCTGATTACCTCCAACGTCATGCATAAGGTTTATGAGGATGTGGCGGCGGCGGTGTCCGTTCCGGTGATCCATATCGCCGATTGTGTTGGCAAGAAAATGGCCGCTGACAAGATTGAGCGCGCAACCCTATTGGGCAAGAAATCAGTCATGACCGAAGGGTTCTTTCGCAAAATGCTGGTCGCGCATGGCGTCGATCTGATGCCGCCAGATGCCGAAGCGGCCGAGCAGCTTGACCGGATTATCACCGCCGAGCTGAAACTGGGCAAAGCAACGCGCGATGCGGAACGTGCGCTGAAGACGATTATCACCGTCAATGAACAGCAAGGGGCAAAGGCCATCATCCTCGCCTGTACTGAATTGGAGCAGGTCGTTGATATCGATGCGAACGTTCTACCGATCTACGATACGACCCGCATTCACTGCGAGGCGGCGGCCGACTGGATATTGACCGAGGATTAGGCGCAAAATCCGCACGGATGATGCGGCTATGAACAGTCCACTGTGAGGTTCGTATTCTGTTCCCGTTGTCGCCACGGCACGGCTCACCTAATCCCCGTTAACCATGATGCTTGCCCGCTATGCCGCTGATCCCGCCCATTCAAAGGGCCGCGAATTCAGCTTGCCTGACGAGGGCGAGCGGGGGCCTCGTAACGCCTTTCAGCGTGATCGTGACCGAATTATTCACTCCATTGCTTTCCGGCGGCTACGCTCCAAAACGCAAGTCTTTATCGCGCCAGATGGTGATCATTATCGCACGCGGCTCACGCATAGTTTGGAGGTGGCGCAGATTGGACGAGTGCTGGCCCGGGCGCTCAGCTTGCATGAAGACCTGACAGAGGCCTTGTGTCTTGGGCATGATATTGGCCATCCGCCCTTCGGTCATGCTGGCGAAGCGGCGCTATCTGAGGCGATGGCGCATGCAGGCGGCTATTGCCACAACGCCCAAGGACTGCGCACTTTTACTCGGCTCGAAAGCCCCTATCCTGCGCATGATGGACTCAATCTGACGTGGGAAACGCTCGAGGGTATGGCCAAGCACAATGGCCCGGTGACGGGACCCAATTGGGCGATTGCCGAGATCGACGAAGCCTTCCCGCTTGATTTGGGGCGCTGGCCTTCATTGGAAGCGCAAGTGGCCAATATCGCGGACGATATTGCCTACGATAATCACGACATTGATGATGGGCTGCGAGCTGGCTTCCTCCAGCTTGATGATCTTCTGACGCTCGATTTTGTCGCGGACCAGTGGCGCAGCGTAGAGAAGCGCTTTCCAAATGCGCCGCGCGACCGGCAATTGCGCGAGCTGGTACGCGGGCAGATTGGTCTGATGGTCAATGATTTTCTGGAAGAGACGACGGCGCGCATCGCCGATGTCGCGTCAGCCGATGAAGTGCGCGATGCGGACCGCCCGCTAGCAGGCTTCTCTGCGCCAATGCGTGAGCAGGAGCGGCGACTGAAGGCCTTCATGTATGAGAAGCTCTATTATCACCCTGAACAATTGGCGACCGCCGAGCGGGCCCGCGAGGTAATCGCCAAATTGTTCGTCGCATACAGCCAAGATAGCGAGACGCTGCCGGCTGAATGGCGGGAGGGCCTGCCGCCCGAAGACCCCGAGCGCAGCCGCCACATCGCTGACTTTCTCGCTGGCATGACGGACCGTTTTGCGATTGACCAATGCACCAAGATTTACGGCAAAGCGCCGAGCGGGTTGAGCAATGTCTGAGCCGCTTTCAGGCCCCATGCGTCTCGCTTTGGTCGGAGCGACAGGGCTCATCGGGCGCAGTGTGATGGAGCAGTGCGTCGGGCGGGGCGATGTCCGCCTTACCGCTATCTCGCGCCGAGAAGCGCCACTGCCCAAAGGCGCTCGGATGGAGATGTTCGTCGCGGAGCCGGAAAAATGGGGTGAAGTGATCGAGGCGATCCGTCCATCCGCGATGATTTGCGCCTTGGGGTCTACTTGGAAAAAGTCTGGCCGTGATGAGGATGCGTTTCGCGCGGTGGATCACGAATTGGTGCTCGCGACCGCTCGCGCCGCGCAGGAACACGGCGTTAAACGTTTTGTCGCGATTAGCTCAGTCGGAGCGGACCCACATGGAAAATCGCTCTATCTCAAGGTCAAAGGTGAAACGGAGCGCGAATTACGCAAAATCAAATTCGAGCGACTCGATGTTTTGCGGCCCGGCCTTCTTCTGGGTAAGCGGCAGAATGATACGCGCCCTGCTGAGAAGCTAGGGGCTTTGGCGAGCCCGGTGCTCAATCCATTTATGCTTGGCTCGCTGCATAAATATCGCGGGATCAAGGCCGAAGTGGTTGCGCGCGCCGCGATTGCCTTTGCACGGCGCAAGGCGCGTGGGCGGTTTGTTCATGAGAATGAGGCGATCATGAAAATGGCAGCGAGCCTGCCGGAATTGGCCGAGCTTTAGGGGCTATAGAGGGGAGAGATACATGCCATGGGATACACTGTTCAGCGCGGCAAACATCTATGCGGCGATTGCGTGGGTGATCCTGATCCTGCTCCCGCGCTGGGAATGGTCTATGCGGGCGCTGCTGGTTGGTGGCGCAGGCCTCCTATCCTTGGCCTATGCCTTTCTCATTATCGGGTTTTGGACCGGGGGCATTGATATCGGACCCGGCAATGGAGAAGAAGGTAACTTCAGCTCCGTTGCTGGCGTTCAAGCGCTATTCGCAAAGGATGGCGGCCTCGTCTTGGGCTGGGTTCATTACCTAGCTTTTGACTTGTTTGTCGGACTGTGGATCGCGCGCGAGGCAGATGAGCGCGGTGTCTCGCGGTTTATTCAGGCGCCGATTTTGCTGGCGACTTTTCTGGCGGGGCCCTTGGGGTTGACCGTCTGGCTGATCGCGCGGGAGACCTTCGCCAAAGAGAAGTAGGGCCTTGCGCATCCGCTAATCCGTGCCAGAAAGGCAAAAAAACATAAGAGAGGATATAGCGGATATGAGCGGATCAGATGACTTTCTGACATTCCATGAGTTTATTGCGCACTGGGCGAAGGACCGGCCTGATCGGATTGCGATTGAGCAGGAAGATCGCACAATCAGCTTTGGTGAGCTTGATGATCTGACCAAACGCTTGGTTGGTGTGCTTCAAGCTCACGGTATTGGCAAAGGCGACCGGATCGCTTGGCTCGGCAAGAACCGCGATATCTTCTATGCTCTGTTCCTCGCTGGTGCGCGGATAGGAGCGGTAACAGCACCGATTGGCTGGCGACTGGCCCCGGCAGAGATTGCATATATTCTGGGCGATACCGGCGCGAAACTGGTCGTGACCGGCGATGGGTTTGAAGAAGCCGCACGCGGGGTGGTGGCCAGCAACGGCCTAGATGCCGAAGTCATGCCTGAGCATGCGCTGCGTGATGCCGCGGGCGCTGCTGAGCCTGCCAGCTTCACACCGTCTTCCGACAACGATCCCGTACTCCAGCTCTATACCAGCGGCACCACCGGCAACCCCAAGGGCGCAGAGCTAACCAATGCGTCCTTGCTGGCGCTACGCGGGCCATCGCGCGCGGCTGGGTTTGCCTGGACTCAGTATGAGCCGGATGATGCGATGCTGGTCGCCATGCCCTGCGCACATATTGGCGGGCTTGGGATTGTGATCAGCGCGATCAGCAGTGGTATCAAATCGATCATTCAGGAAGAATTTGACCCGGCGACTTTCCTCGAGGGCGTTGAGCGTGGCGGCACGCATATGTTCATTGTGCCCGCGGCCCTGCAAATGGTGATCCAGCATCCCAAGGCTGCGACTACCGACTTCTCGGGCATCAAGTTTCTGATGTACGGCGCCGCGCCCATGCCGCTCGAACTGCTCAAAGAAGCGGTAAAGACCATGCCGCAAGCCGGAATGCTGCAAGTGTTCGGCATGACGGAGACGTGCGGTTCCGTGAGCATGCTGCCGCCCGAGGATCACTCGCTTGAAGGCAATGTGCGTATGCGCTCTGCCGGCAAGGCTATGCCCGGTGTCGAAATCAAGATTGTCGATGTTGATGGCGATGAGCTCCCACGCGGCGAGATTGGCGAGATTGCGGTTAAATCACCGTCCAACATGCTGGGCTATTGGAACTTGCCGGATGCCACCAAAGGCGCCCTGCGCGATGGCTGGATGTACACGGGCGATGCGGCGCTGATGGATGCAGATGGCTACATCTATATCCAAGACCGGATCAAAGACATGATCATCTCGGGCGGCGAGAATGTCTATCCCGCCGAGGTGGAAAGCGCGATTTATGGCCATCCAGCCATTGCAGAGGTCGCGGTGATTGGTGTGCCGGATGAGAAATGGGGCGAGGCCGTCAAGGCCTGCGTCGTGTGCAAGCCAGGCGAAAATGTCGATGAGGACGATGTCATTGCCTATGCGCGCGAGCGAGTGGCGGCCTTCAAGGCGCCCAAAAGCATTGATGTGATCGACGTGATGCCGCGCAACCCATCAGGCAAGATTCTGCGCCGCCAATTGCGCGAGCCCTATTGGGCGGGCCAAGAGCGACAAGTTAACTGAGGCTCTAACCGGTGAAGCGTCATGCCCCGGCGACAGCGCGCAATTCGGAAGCAGTTGCTGACGTGCTTGAGCGCGAGCTGCCCGCGCAAGGCCGCTTACTGGAAGTGGCCAGCGGCTCAGGCGAACATGCGGTGTTCTTTGCGCGGCGTTTTCCGCAGCTCGAATGGCAGCCCAGCGATCTTGATCCAGAAGCGCTTGCTTCGGTTGATGCCTATGCTGCCGAGGCGGGGCTGGCCAACATACTCCCAGCGATCCGGCTGGATGCAAGCGAGGCGGAATGGAGCATTGAGAGCGCTGACGCAATTCTATGCGTAAACATGGTGCATATCAGCCCGTGGGAGGCGACGCAGGGTCTGTTTAGCGGTGCTGGCAACGTGCTTGCCACGGGTGCGCCATTGATACTGTACGGGCCCTATGTTGAAGATGGCGTCGAAACCGCGCCGTCCAATATCGCATTTGACCAAAGCTTGAAATCACGCGACCCGCGATGGGGTTTGCGGGCGCTCGAAGATATAGATGCGCTCGCCGCACGCTCAGGCTTTGCGCGCAGCGCCCGTTACACAATGCCAGCAAACAATCTGACGCTGGTCTATCGCCAGGTGTGAGCCGCCTAGGCCGTTATGACTGCGCCTAGTCGATGGCGTCTTCGCCAGCACGGCCAACCGAGGAGATGTCCTCGCCTAACCCTTGAACAGTATTACAGGCGGCGGTGGTCAGCGTCATTGCGACCAAACCAAATGTGATTGCCAATTTGCGCATTGCTCGTTCCTTTTCCAAACGCTCAGCTACAAACTATAGGCTAGACGCATCATGAACACCATGGATGCTTGCCTGATCTGATCGCCGTGCCATATGCGCTTAATGGATTGGTTCCATGATCTGTTATTTGCCAGTGACGCAAAACTCCTTGCTATGGCCGGCGCGGGCTTTTTGCTCGTCGCTGGCTTTGCTTCACTGATGGAGCGACGGCGCGGCAAGGCGCGCGATATCGAACGCCTCGATCAGGTGGGATGGGTGCCTTGGACAAGCGTATTTGTTGGCTGCGCAATTATTGGCGGCGGCATGCTCACCATGAGCCTGCCGGTTGTGATTGGAAGTTTGTGAGGGGAGTGTTTTGGTTTTGCGCAGCACGTCCGTGCTGCGATATCCTCGCTCATGCGACCTGAAGGTCGCGTCGCTGTGGACGGCCAGTCGGCCTTGCGGTGCTTCGCACCGATTTAGCATTCATCCGGCGAGCGACCCGCAAGCCGCAAGCGCGACTGCGTGCCCGAGCCTATGCGAGGATAGCCAAGTGAGCGGACGCGAACGCCGGCGCTTGAGGCTTCTACAGGCAAGCCTCAAGATAAGCCTGATCAAAGCCGTACTGACGGGCCTTTTCAAGTGTATACGGACGCAGGCCGGAGGCGCGGAATTCGCCTAGAATCTTGCCGTCTTCGCTCTCGTCGAGATATTCGAACTTGAATAAGTTCTGCGTCACGATCACATCGCCTTCCATCCCGATTACCTCGGTGATGTCCGTGGTGCGGCGTGAACCATCGCGCAGACGTTTCACCTGCACAATGATGTCGACGGATTCGGCGATCTGCGTTGAAATGGCTTGCTTCGGGATCTTGATGTCGCCCATCAAAATCATGTTTTCCATACGGCCTAGGCACTCGCGCGGGCTGTTGGCGTGAAGCGTACACATCGAACCATCGTGGCCAGTGTTCATAGCTGCGAGAAGGTCGAAACACTCAGCGCCGCGAATCTCACCAAGGATGATGCGGTCTGGGCGCATACGCAGGGCGTTCTTAACAAGGTCACCAATCGTAATCGCGCCTTGCCCTTCAAGGTTAGGCGGACGTGTTTCGAGCGGTAGCCAGTGTGGCTGTTGCAAGCGAAGCTCGGCAGCATCCTCAATCGTCAGCACGCGCTCGCCTGGGTCGATCATTTTCGACAGAGCGTTGAGCATGGTGGTCTTACCCGAACCCGTACCGCCTGAGATAACAATGTTCATCCGGCTGGCACCTGCGATTTTGAGCGCTGTACACATTTTCTCGCTCATTGAGCCGAAGTCCTTGAGCATGTCGAGCGTGATCGGCTTCTCTGAGAACTTACGAATTGAGATCGCCGTGCCTTTGAGGCTTAGCGGCGGGACGATCACGTTAACACGCGAGCCGTCTTTCAAGCGAGCATCGGCCAGCGGCGTGGTTTGGTCGACGCGGCGGCCAACCTGGTTCACGATTCGCTGGGCGATCTGGAAGAGGTGCTGCTCATCGCGGAACCGGATGGGTGCGATGGTCAGCTTACCGCCTTTTTCGATATATGTCTGGTCAGGGCCGTTGACCATGATGTCGGACACGTCGGGATCGGTCAGCAGCTCTTCAAGCGGGCCAAAGCCGAGCAGTTCGTCCACCAGCACTTTTTCAAGCGCGAATTGCTCGCGGCGATTGAGTGTGACTTTCAGCTCAGCGAGCACTTCCAGAATGATCGGACGGAATTCTTCCGACAGCTCTTCTTTGGAAAGCGTGGCTGCAGCCTCGGGATCAACCCGTTCGAGCAAGCGCGGGAGCACTTGCTCTTTAATCTTGTGAACGCTGGCTTCAAAACCGCCGATGTCAGCTTCGCCGGAATGCGTAGTGTTCATCCGGTCATCGAGGCGGGCCAGCGCATCGTCATGCTCCGAGTTGCCACTTGCTGCAGGCGCTGGGGCTTCCTTCGCTGGTTGATCATCTTCTGGGAGAGGCGGGAATTGCTCACCACCTGCCTCGCCATCGGAAGAGCCGCCACCGCCGCCTTGCATCGGCTTCGCGTTGCCGAACGACGGACGAGCACCTGGCTTCATACCTGCTGGTGCACTTTTCCGGCCGAATGCGCTCATCGATGAAACCCCCAAAAATTCGTAATAATTCAAATATGGTCACTCGCAGCGAGCTGCTGGGAGCGTCCTGTCATGGTTTGGTGAATAAACTGGAAACCTTGATTTTTTCCTAAGCTCGCTTGCTCGAATTTTACGTCGGTGGCAGGGCGGGCTGATACGTGGCCTACGTATAACTAAGGGCGGTGGTTAATGGAAAATAGAGAACGCAGCGGGATCTTGCTCGCTCTGTGCGGGTTTGCGCTGCTCTCTTGTGGGGATGCGGTGATTAAGACGATGGCGGGGGCTTGGTCCCCGATCGCGGTTGCTGCATTGCGCTTTTGCATCGGCGCTGTTGTGCTCTCGGCTTTGTTGTTTTGGCGTGAAGGCGCGCGCGCGTTTGTTCCTGCGAACTTTTGGTTGCAAGTGGGCCGAGGGATTTGCCTCACGGGTGCAACCATCTGTTTCTTCTCGGCGATTTTTGTGATGCCTTTGGCCGAAGCGATGGCGCTGAGCTTTGTCTCACCCATATTTGTAGCGATATTGAGCTGGCCGCTTTTGGGAGAGAAAGCGCCGCGGGCGACCTGGATCGTCTCGCTTATTGCGCTCGTTGGGGTTGGGCTGATCCTGCGACCTAACTTCGCAGAATTGGGCTGGATGGCAGTGCTACCGATTTCAAGCGCGTTGTTCTTTGCGCTTATGCTTATTGCCAACCGCGCGAGCGCTGGCCAGGGAAGCACGCTATCGATGCAAGCTTTCCTTGCGATATCTGCCGCGCCGTTCCTCACTGTTGCTGCATTTATCGGTCACCAAACTGGGTCAGATTTTCTCGCGGTCACAGTGCCCGATTGGAGTGTTGTGGCGAAATGCGCATTGGTCGCAGTCTCCGCAAGCATCGCACACGGGCTGGCTTTCCTAGGAACAATGAGAGCGGGTGCTTCGACTATTGCGCCAACCACTTATGTGCAGTTGATTATCGCCGGTGTGCTGGGGTGGGCCTTCTTTGATGATATGCCAGATGCGACATCGATGCTTGGAGCGGCGATCATTATCGCAGGAGGGATCGTCTTATGGCGCAGCGCGAAACCGGTTCAGCCTGCAGCATAGCAGGACAGGTTAAGCGCGGCGATTGATCGGCGCGTATTTGCCGCTATTGCTGCGATGCTTACGTCCGTTTGGACAGGAATGAACTCAGGATAACAAACATATGTGCGGAATAATTGGCATTGTCGGCACTGCGCCGGTTGCGGATCGGTTGGTCGATGGCCTTCGCCGGATGGAGTATCGCGGGTATGACAGTGCGGGTGTTTGTACTCTCCACGAGAATGCGCTCGTCCGCCACAGGGCAGAGGGAAAGCTGGCCAATCTGGTTGATGTGCTGGCGGGAACGGACGCTCCCGGCACCGTCGGGATTGCGCATACCCGCTGGGCGACACATGGCGCACCGACCACCACAAATGCGCACCCCCATGCGACCGCTGAGTTGGCGCTGGTGCACAACGGTATCATTGAGAATTACAAGGAATTGCGCGCCGAGCTAGCGGATGAGAACCGCAGCTATGAAAGTGAAACCGACACTGAAGTCGTCGCGCATCTGATCTCATCCGGTATCGAGAAAGGAATGGAACCCCGCGAAGCTGTAGGCGAAGTTTTGCCGAAGCTACGCGGCGCCTTCTCGCTCGCGATTGCATTTCGCGAATACCCTGATCTGTTGGTTGGTGCGCGGCTCGGTTCGCCGCTGGTAGTTGGCTATGGTGATGGCGAGATGTATCTCGGGTCGGACGCGCTGGCGCTCGCACCGCTGACGCAGCGTATTGCATATCTCGAAGAAGGCGATTGGGTGGTTATCACTCGCGATGGCGCCCAGATTTTCAATTCGGACAACGAGCCAGTGAAACGCGAAGTGACCACCTCGGGCGCGTCCGCAGCTGCTGTTGAGAAGGGCAATTACCGCCACTTCATGCAGAAAGAGATTTTTGAACAGCCTACCGTTGTTGCGCAAACGCTCTCATCTTATCTGCGCCAATCGGACAATTCGGTTGCTTTGCCGCAATTCGATTTCGACATTTCCCAGATTCGCCGCGTGACAATCGTAGCTTGCGGCACGTCCTACTACGCCGGGATGGTCGCAAAATACTGGTTTGAGCAATTTGCCCGCGTGCCTGTGGACATCGATGTTGCAAGCGAGTTTCGCTATCGTGAGCCGGTTCTGGAAGAGGGCGGTCTAGCGCTTTTTATCAGCCAAAGCGGCGAGACTGCTGATACCCTTGCCGCGCTGAGGCATTGCAAGGAGAATGGCCAAACGATCGCAGTGGTTGTGAACGTGCCGACCAGTTCGATGGCGCGTGAGGCGGATCTGCTACTCCCGACCCATGCGGGACCGGAAATCGGCGTGGCCTCGACCAAGGCTTTCACCTGTCAGCTGGCTGTTTTGGCCGCGCTTGCCGCGCATATGGCCGTCAAGAAGGGATTGATGTCGCGGGCTGAGGAAGAAGAAGTTGTTGGCCACTTGCTCGAGGCACCAGCGAGCCTCAATGATGCGCTCAATCACGATGATGACATTGCAGAAATGGCGCCGCTTATCGCGCCTGCACGCGACGTGCTCTATTTGGGGCGCGGGCAAGACTTCCCTCTGGCGATGGAGGGCGCGTTAAAACTCAAGGAAATCAGCTATATTCATGCAGAGGGCTATGCTTCGGGCGAGATGAAGCATGGACCGATTGCCCTGATTGACGATGACGTGCCGGTTATCGTGATCGCGCCTTCGGGGCCGCTGTTTGAAAAGACAGTTTCCAATATGGAAGAAGTCCGAGCGCGCGGCGGCAAAATCGTGCTGATTTCCGACGCAGAAGGTTTGGCCCAAGCCGGCGAAGGCTGCATGGCGACCATCGAAATGCCCAAAGTGCATCCACTGATTGCGCCGCTCGTCTATGCGGTGCCTGTACAATTGCTGGCGTATCATGTTGCCTGCGTAAAGGGCACTGATGTCGACCAACCGCGTAATCTGGCAAAATCTGTCACGGTCGAATAGCGTGGCCGAGCGAGGGGCGAGATGATGCAGGTAACAGGTGGTTGCCATTGCAAAGCGGTGCGCTTTACCGCCGAGATTGAGGAAAGCGTTAGCCTGCTTATTTGCAACTGCTCTATTTGCGAGCCGATTGCTTACGAACATCTCATTGTGCCAGAGGCCAAGTTCACGCTTGAAGCAGCAGATGATGCGCTCACTTCCTACCGTTTTGGTTCGGGCGAGGCAGAGCATTTGTTTTGCAAAGTTTGCGGTGTGAAAAGCTATTATTGGCCGCGCTCGCACCCAGGCTGCGTTAGCGTTAATTTCCGCGGCTTGGACGATCGGACTGGCATTACAGTCGAGCGCCAATACTTCGATGGCAAGAACTGGGAAATGGCGAAGCTAAACTTGCGTTAAAACCTATGCCTAATTTGAGGTAAATTCCCCTCTAAATCATAGGTTAGTCCTTTACTCAGCCATAACTATTTGCGGCTAATCGCTCGACTTGTGCACGAAGAGACAAACTCCACACCAATTGGCGCTATCCCTAGCATTCGCGAGACACTCGGCCTTGATGGGCTGGGGGTGGGCGACTGGGCGCGCATTAATGGTGTGCGCTATGCGCGGCTGAAAGAGCGTGCAGTAGCGCGCTTAGTGTTCAATCTGTCATGCTTGATGCTCGCGGTAATCATGCTCCATCCTGTGGCGCCGATGTGGGGTATTGCGCTTTGGGCTGCTTTGGTAACTGGCCTCGCCGCAGACAGTTTTCGGCTTGACCGCGAGCTTGGCGATGCTGACCAGCGCAACCTCAAGGTCGGCGAGTTTCGGCACCATGGGGCCAACTCCGCATTGAAGGGCCTCGCCTGGGCAGCGCCGATCTTGATTCTGATTCCAACTGGTGCGCATGCGCAGATCGATCAGTTCAGTGCGCTTGTGTTCTTGTTGATGCTGCTCGCGTCCATTTCACGGTTCAGCGCGCCGATAGCGTCTGTTCTGTTTTGTATGTTTTTAAGCCTCACGATGGCTGCGGGATACGCATTGCACGAAAGCTATCTCTTAGCCGGCCTAACTACCTTTATCGGTGTAGCCGCGACCCTTGGCGCCATCGAGGGGGCACGCACAGACCTTGCCGCACAACATGCCCAGTCTGGTATGATCGAGAAAAGTGCGGTCGTTTCATTGCTGCTGCGCGAATATGAAGATAGCGGCGCTGACTGGCTGTTCGAGCTTGATACGAACAGGCGACTACGCTCTGTTTCGCCGCGACTGGCCTACGCCCTTGGGCGCGATGCTGAGAACATTGAGGGCAAGGGCTTCTTGCAACTGATCTCTGGGGATGACTGGGACAGAGGCAGCTTCCCGCCGAGTCTGCGCGAGCTCGCGAGCAAGATTCGGAATCGCGAAAACTTTTCCAATATGACTGTCCAGGTCGAGATCAACGGAGCTCAGCGTTGGTGGGAGCTGTCGGGCACGCCAATGCTTGACGAAGAGGGCAAATATACTGGCTTCCGCGGGGTCGGATCGGACGTTACTGCACAGCACGAATCGTCCGAGAAAATCGCTTACCTCGCGCGCTATGACACGCTCACGTCATTGCCGAACCGGCTGATGCTGCATGAGGCGCTTGCTGATGCCCAAAGTCAATCTGGGCAATCGCGTTCGCAATGTTGCTTTATGATGATTGACCTCGACCGCTTCAAAGAGGTCAACGATTCGCTCGGCCATTTGGTTGGCGATCAATTGCTCGCTCAAGTTGCCGGCCGGCTCAGCTCGCTAATGTCCGAGAATGCAATTTGCGGGCGTCTGGGCGGCGATGAATTTGGCGTGGTGATCAAAGATGCGGGCCGCAAAGCTGACATTAGCGAGATTGCTAACGCGATCATCAGCCGGCTTTCTGAACCCTATAGGGTGGAAGGCCATACCCTTTATGTTGGTGCGAGCGTGGGCTCGGCGCTTGGCCCGCGCGACGGCGAAACCGTTGAAGAATTAATGCGCAATGCCGACTTGGCACTTTACCAATCGAAGGATTTGGGCGGCGGCGAGCATTGCGAATATCAGCCAAAACTGCACGCATCGGCTGAGGAGCGTCGCACGCTAGAGGCCTCTTTGCGCCACGCGCTGGCGAACGAGGAGTTCGTGCTCAATTATCAGCCAGTTGTTGATTCGCACGGCGAGCACATCGTTAGCTTTGAGGCGCTGATCCGCTGGATGAGCAAGGAGCACGGGTTTGTCAGTCCTGATAGATTTATCCCGCTCGCAGAAGAGACGCGCCTTATCGTGCCGATCGGCAAATGGGTTATGCAAAGAGCATGCGAAGAGGCGACCACTTGGCCGCGTCATATCAAGGTCAACGTCAATGTTTCGCCCGAGCAATTGCTTGAGCCTGACTTTGTTCAAACGGTGGTTCAGTCACTTACCTCGAGCGGGCTCGAGCCGCGGCGGCTCGAAATCGAAGTGACTGAAAGCATCTTCTTGCGCGATGCCAATGTAGCCGCAAACGCGCTGGAACAGGTCATGGCGCTAGGCTGTTCAGTCGCTCTCGATGACTTTGGCACAGGCTATTCCTCGCTTGGTTATCTGCGCCAACTGCGTTTCTCAACGATCAAGGTCGACCGGACCTTTGTTCAAGGGGCATCGCAAAACAGCTCGGAGAGCTTGGCAATTATTCGTGCGGTTGTCGCCATGGCCCAAAGCATGGAAATGACTACGACTGCTGAAGGTGTAGAGACAGCCGAAGAGGCCGCGCTTATCCGTGAATTGGGATGTGACAAGATCCAGGGGTATTACTTTGGACGGCCAATGCCTGATGAAGACGTTGCCAAGATGCTGAGGCCTCAGCAGCCTGAGGCAAATCGGCTGAGGGCTTGATATCAGTCCAGTATGCCGGTCAGCTCAGGCGTCGACTAGCGCCGCAAACGCATTTTCGAACAGCGCTAGGCCATCTGTCCCGCCATGCGCCGCCTCGACCGCTCGTTCGGGGTGCGGCATCATTCCCAGCACATTGCCCGATGCGTTGACGATGCCTGCGATGTCGCGCTGCGAGCCGTTGCAAGGTTCATCATAGCGGAAGACCACGCGGCCATCGCCCTCGAGCCGGTCAAGCGTGTCGCTGTCCGCAAAGAAATTGCCATCATGATGCGCGACTGGAATGCGCACGGTCTGGCCCGCATCATAACCGCCGGTGAAGATCGTCTGTGTGTTCTCCACCTTCAAAGGCACAGTGCGACATATGAAGTTTTGACTGGCATTGCGCATCAGCGCGCCGGGTAGCAGCCCGCTCTCGGTCAGCACTTGGAAGCCGTTGCACACACCCAGCACAGGCACGCCGCGCTCCGCCGCCTGTTTGACGCTGCGCATGATGGGACTGTTCGCGGCCATCGCGCCGGAGCGCAGATAATCACCGTAGGAAAATCCGCCCGGCAGCGCGATAAAATCGAGGCGGTCCGGTAGTTCAGCATCGCCGTGCCAAACGCGCAGTGCCGGTGATCCGCTCACCTTTTCCAGCGCAACCGCCATGTCGCGGTCACAGTTTGATCCGGGAAAAGTGATAGTGGCTGCGCGAAATGCCATTAGCCGACCTTCTCAATCCGGTAATTCTCAATCACCATATTCGCGAGCAGCTTCTCGCACATATCGGCAAGCGCTGCATCAGTAGTGTCATCGGAAACATCCATCTCGACCGTTCGGCCAATGCGAACATCATCTACGCCGTTAAAGCCAAGGCCTTCCAAAGCGTGATGAACCGCGCGCCCTTGTGGGTCGAGCACGCCGGGCTTGAGGCTGACATGGATACGCACTTTCATCGGTCAGGTTCACCCTTTGCTCAAAACCAGTGTCTGTTGCCGCGCCTATGCCGGTGCTTGCGAGCAGGCGCAAGCACTGGGAAGCCGTCAATCCTCAGTCTTGGGCGCTGTGGGCGACAACAGCCTCAGGCAATACTACAAACTCCACCGCATCTGCTGGGGCGAGATATCGCGCGGCAAGCGCTTGCAGCTCAGCAGGAGTAATCCCCTCTTGCCGCTCGCGCGTACCCAAAAAGCGCGCGATGTCCTCTGGTCTGCTTTGTGCGCGGGCAACTAGACCCATCCAGCCGCGATTGGTCTTTAGCCGATTGTCGAGCGATTCCAGCAAGGGTTGACGTGCGCGGTCGACAGTGTCCTGGCTGGGTCCATCACTCGCCAAGCGGCTGATTGTGGCCAGCATAGCTGCGCGCGCCGCCTCCACTTCCTTCACATCAATCGCGGCCCCTATGGAGAAGGTGCCATAGTCGCGATAGGTGTCAGACTGGCGTGAATTAGCGCTTGGCGAATAAGTCTGGCCTAACTCTTCGCGCAGTGTGTCCGTTAGCTCCAACCGCAATACTCTCGCGAGCAAGGACAAGCGGCTAGACAGCTCCCAATCCGACGTGTCGGTAGTGGGCCAGACGAATGTCAACTGAGCCTGATCATCCTCACCCTTATGCGTGATCGTGCGCGAGCCCCGCTCGTTCGTGAAGCTGCGTTCCCGGCGCTCGTCATTATATTCGCGGAATTGAATTTCGCGCCCTGGCATCGCGCCAAATGTGTTTGCGACGAAACGGATGGCTTCGGCCTCATCGAAGTCACCGACAATGCCGATCTCGATGGCACCATTGGCCATACGTTCTGCGATGACTTTGCGCAGGCGGTCATAATCGAGACCGCGATATGCCTCAATCGGCTGACGGGAGAAGCGTGGGTCATTGTCGGAAAGAGCGGGGCCAAACGCTTCGCCTAGAGCAGAGCCGGGTGTGCGGCCAATCCGCGCAAAGAAATCCTCGAGCCCTTTGCGCCATGGGCCAAGCCCTTCGGGACGAAAGCCGGGGTCGGCCAAAAATGCAGCCATAACTTGCATTTGTAATTCGAAATCGCGCGGCGTGGTGCTTGCCCGGCTGTTGAAAGCTCGCGCGCCTGCGCTGAAGGATGCTCCGACGGAGCGGCCTGCGAGAATGCTCTGCAGCTCATCGGTAGAGTGCTGGCCGAGCCCGCCAGCCGGAAGCAGTGAGGCCAATTCCACTGCGAGCGGATCTTCGCGCGAATTCAGCATGCCGCCGCCATCAAGCGCAAGCGAGATGTTGATCACGTCGTTTTGAAGGTCGGTCTGCTTAAGATTGAGCATCACCCCATTAGCAAAGCGGATCGTGCGAATATCGAGCTCTTCGGTGCGACTGTCGCTGATCACTTCGCTCGGCGTGCCAAAGTCGGTGTATGCGAAAATGGCGTCGGCCGTGTCTTTGGGGGCCTCCAGAGCGCGGGAAAATGCTGTCTCCACTGCTTCGCGCAGCGCCTCGGCGCCTCCTTCCGGGGCGGTTTTGCCGGAGAAACGGATCAGCGGGTCTTCGAGTGAAATCTGATCCGCCAGCATCGCTTCCAGAACTGCCTCAGGCGTCACTTGCGGGGCGAAAGTTTCGAACCGGGCGAGTGAGCTGGCGTGGTCCGTCGGCACATTGTTACTGCGCGCAATGGCAAAGGCTTGGCGCTCAAAGGTGCGATTGCTGCGTGTGCCAGCCGTGGCTACCGCGTTTTCTTGGCCTGTGCGGATATTGGTGAGCTGTTCGTCAATCTCAGCCTGGCTGACGCCGTAAAGCAATATGCGGCGATACTCATCGATCGCGGTATCAAGCGCACGTTTCCACCCGCCTTCATCGGAACTGACCGCGAGCTGCGCAGTGCGCCCAGATTCGAAGAAATTACTCGCGCCAGTATTGACGCTGCGAAAAGGCGGGTCCTCGCTGCGGCGGAGGCGCTGCAGGCGCCTTCCAAGGATGCGGGCACCCACGCGCCGCAATAGCCCCTGCTGGCGCTGCTCAAGAGTGTCTGGGCGATCAAGATATGGTGCATGGCGGGACAGGGTGACCGATTCTGATAAGGCGGGATCGAGATAAATGTCAGTCTCGCCAGAGAAGTCAGGATTAACGGGACCTGCATCAGGCTGATCAGGGGAAGGGGCGGCCTCCCAGCTGGCAAACCGCTCTTTGATTTTTGCCTCAACCATTGCAGTGTCGAAATCTCCGACGATCACTAGCACCGTGCTGGCTGGCACATATTCGCGCTCCCAAAAGGCGCGTAGTTTTGCAGCATTCGCGGCTTCCAGTGTCTCGATAGTACCAATCGGCAGACGTTCTGACGCCAGGGAGCCGGGATAGGCAAACTCCAGCCCATCGACCACGTTCTTGAGTGAGTAAGTATTGCGCACCCGCCGCTCAGACAGGATTACACCGCGCTCACGCTCCACCGCTTCTTCGGTTATGGTCAGTTCGCTCGCGGTCTCCCGCATCAACATCAGCGCAGTATCGAGCAGTTCCTCATCGGCACGCGGCAGATCAAGTTTATATTGCGTGCGCTCAAAACCGGTTGAGGCATTGGTATCAGCGCCAAAGGCCAGGCCAAGCCGTTCGAGTAGCTTGATCATCTCGCCCTCGGGCACATTGGTAGAGCCATTGAAGGCCATATGCTCGACAAAGTGGGCATAGCCGCGCTCATCATCACGCTCATCTAGCGAGCCAGCGGCGATTTCCATCCGGACTAGGGCAGTGCCTTCGGGCCGATTATTGCGCCGCAGGATATAGCGCATGCCATTATCGAGCCGTCCGAAATGCCAGCCAGGCTCAGGTGTGAAGTCGCTATCCTCCAGCTCCCACATGGCCGGGTCCCAGCCGATAGGGTTTTCTGTCTCTGGTGCAGGGGCAGCCGGTTGGGCCTCGCTGTCCTGAGCAAGTGCAGGGATGGAAAACAGAAGTGCGAGGGGAAGCGGGAGCCGAGAAATCATACGTCTCGCTGGCCTAAAACAGCATAGCTGACAATAGGATGAAGCGCTTTCTGAAAACAGGCGCGCATATTTCCAAACTTGCCTTGCGCCTATTTCTTGGAGGGCTTTCCGCGTAGGCGGCCGCGATGCTCGGTCAAGTCGAGCACTTCGCCGGGGCCATTGTCCTCATTCTGAAGCAAGCCAAGGCGCCGTGCGACCTCGCGATAAGCCTCTTCCTCACCGCCCAAATCGCGGCGGAAACGGTCTTTATCGAGCTTCTCGTTCGTATTGATGTCCCACAGACGGCAACCATCTGGGCTGATCTCGTCAGCTAGAATTACCCGGCTAAAATCGCCATCCCACATGCGGCCAAATTCCAGTTTGAAATCAACCAAGCGGATGTCGATTGCGGAGAACATACCCGATAGGAAATCATTGATCCGGATCGCCATGGACGCAATGTCCTGCATCTCTTCAGGTGTGGCCCAATTAAAGCAGGCTATGTGCTCTTCTGCGATCAGCGGATCGCCAAGCGCATCGTCCTTGTAGTAATATTCGATCAGCGTGTGCGGCAGTGGCGCGCCTTCTTCCAGGCCCAAACGCTTGCAGATTGAGCCTGCTGCGACATTGCGCAGGACAACCTCAATCGGCACGATCTCGACCTGCCGAACTAGCTGCTCGCGCATGTTCAAGCGGCGGATAAAGTGCGTTGGAATACCAATGTGCGAAAGGCGCGTGAAAACATATTCGCTAATGCGATTATTGATTACGCCTTTGCCGTTGATCGTGCCTTTTTTCTCGGCGTTGAAGGCGGTCGCGTCATCCTTGAAATATTGGATGATCGTGCCCGGTTCTGGCCCCTCATAGAGGATTTTGGCCTTGCCTTCGTAGATCTGGCGGCGTCGCGACATGCGCTAGGGTCCCTGTTTGGTAAAAAATAGCGAGCCCCGCATGTCAGAACCACTAAGCAGCGCTAACGGGCGGGGCGTCCCTGTCTCTTACAGACAAACTATCGCAGAGGCAATGAAGCGCATCTACGAAGCTTCGCGCGCTTCTTCGGCCCTATTCGATGATAAAGCGGGCTTGCAGGGTGAAAGAACTGCCGCCTGCAAAGTTGCCGTCAGGGATAACACGGAAGTTTGTGATGGCGTTATCACAGCCATCGGCATCGGCAGTTGGGGTGTAAGTGTAAGTCGCCCCGTTATCATTCGAGAAGAACAGATCGTCGCCTGCGTCGCCTAGCCCGGCGAAAGAATAGGTGAGGTCAGAGCCGCTCGCGCCGTCAATGAAGCGGATTGGTCCGCTGCCCCCGCCGCCAAGATCAGCAAGGCAGAATTTTGTCTCGGGCGGGACGTTGTCCGTGATCACAACAGTGTCGCTGTCAGTGTCCGAAATGCCCGTGTTTGAGACCAGAATGTTGTATTCCATTAAAGCGCCCGGCACCGCTTTGGGATTGGTCACATTGTTGACCGGGTCGGAGAAGACCGCGCTGGTTTTCAGCACGGACAGGCTCGTGGACGGCGCGCAGAATGTGAAATCATGGAAGGTATAAGCCTGACCGTCAGGGACCGCTGGTGCGGTGGTGTGATTGCCATAAACAATCGTGATTGTGTCGATTGGCTGATCAAAAGTCACGACGACGTTGGCATCGCCCGACGTGTTGCCCGCGGTTGCATCGCCAATTGCAACATTGCCGCTGACATAGTTGGCAATGCCATTGGTCAGTGTCGGGATCACCGTTGCGCCCTGATAGCTGCCTGTGACTGTTACCTTGTCGGCAAAGTCATTATTGGCGAAGTCAACGTCGAACACGGTGAACTGTGTACCGGCAATGCCATTCGGCAGAGTGATAACTGTGGTGGCCGTCTGAAAGATATTGTCGAAGTCAAGTAACTGGTGAAGCGACAAGCCATTGGCTGCTGAACCACCCGTGTTGCCGCCCGTCGCTGCGCCGCCAAGCGCGGGTGTCTGCCCGCCAAAAGTCGCATCGCTTAGGAAGGTGCCATCGGTTGAAATGGCGATGTTGACGGTGCCGAAGTTCGCCATCACAAAGTTCTCATTGAGTGATCCTGCTGGCCACGCCCTTGTATCCCAATCGAACAGATTTGTGCCCGCCGGGCAAAATAGAGTGGGTGGAACCCCAGCGGTTCTGGTGCCCGTTACCGTAAACGAAGCGGTGTCATAGTCATCCTCGGTTGTGATCCCGTTGTTCGGCGTTGAATCGCTATCGAACTCTGAAGAGGCAGTAACCTCTGCAATATTGGTGACCGTTGTCCCATTGGTCACATTGACTGTAGCTTCGATCGTGAGCGTGCGGGTCTGGCCTGGAGCGATCGAGCTGACGCTCCAGGCGCCGGTGGCAGGATCGTATGTTCCAAAACCTGAATGACTGTCGTAATCAGCACCAGGGGGAAGCAAGTCGGTTACTGTGACCCCTGTAGCTGTTTCCGAGGATGAAGCCGCATTCGTTAGATTCAACGTGTATGTGATTGCTGTCCCATTGGCCGGCGTGCTGTTGTTCACCGACTTGGCAAGCGAGAGGTCCGCGTTCGCCACAGTTTGAGTCCAAACGAGATCAGACAAACTGATAAATTGGCCGCCGCCCGTGGGGTCACTTCCAGGGAAATCCTGTCCAAACTTATAGCGGATCCTGAAACGCTCAACGGTGGTTGCCCCGAAGTCGATCTCGATGTCACCATCGGTGCTATTGAGCGCTTCTGCGGTCACACCGTCAAAGCCCAATTGGCCGCCGATCGTTGCGTTTTCGACTGCGCTCCCAAGTGTGAAGGAACCGCCCAAGTTGCGCACGTTGCGCCAAACACTATCGCCTGTGTCATATTCGATGATGACGCCGTCGTGGCGAATGCTGCCCGTTGTAGAGCGGTCCACGTGGCCGACGGTGAAGGTGAGGTTCGTAACCGCAGTATCCAAAGTAAACGTCGCTTCGAAGAAGTCGCCTTCATCAAACACGATGTGATCGTTACTGAACAGTAGTGGCCCGGTTTGATCGCTTACGGTGCCAGCAAAATAGGAAAGGTGATCGGTCGAGTAAAAATTGGTGAAGTTGGCATCGTTTCCATCACCATCGCTCACTACATTAGTGTCGATCGTGATGACGTTTACGCCAACGTCGAGGCTCTCTCCATCGTTGACCGCCTCAAGGCTGGCTTTGCCGAGATTCGTCCAATCTGCTGTTACTGTAGTCTGCGCGTAGCCGGCAGGTCCCCAAAATAGGGCCGCAACTGCGAGAAGCAGATACAGTGTGAATTGAATGAACTTCATTGATTTTCGCGTCGTTTCAAGGGCTTGGTTACTGGTAGTCCCTAGGCGAGCATGGTTAACACCGCGTTTAGAACTACGCTGAGCTGACTTAGTCACACTGTCCATCAGTCTCTCCGCAAGAAGGAGAAGCTGTCAGCGTCAAACTTCAAACGGACCGAAGCATAGAGGCCCTTGTCCGTGTTGCGCGCCGCCGAGAAATCGGGATCGCGGAAGCCAGTGACATTGTAGCCAACGGTCAGCAACATGCCGTCAGCTGGAACGAAGCCGATTTGCGGCCCGACCGAGAAGCTAGTGACATTGTCGTCAAGGTTAGTGCGAACCGTCGCTGTCGCGCCGACTTCAAAGCGCTCGCCAATACCGATACGTGCATCTGCGCCCAGCAATGCGCTTGTGCTTCCGAGGTCAAAGCCTTCGAAACGGTCGAAATTGTGACGGACAGCTGCGAACAGGCCAAACTCGTCGCGGCGCGTGATATTTCCGTTGTCATCTTCGCCGCGTGGTGACCAATTGGCCGAGACGCTGCCAATGACACGGCGTGATTTCGCATCGCCATTAACGATCAGGGCGGTACGGCCCGCAGCACTTGGCGCGCCGGCGACAGCATTGGTCACTTCGTCGCTGCGATATTCAAGCTTGCTGAGGAAAGCGAATTCTGATTCGTCAGGGCGGAAAGCCAGTGCGAGTGAAGCGTCCATGATCTCGCTGGTCGAACCATTCTCTGCTTCGGCGCGTGTCCAGGTAAAGCCTGAACCAACGATCTTGCCTTCGCCCAGCTGACGGATGGCCCCAGCAGTAACGCCCTTGCGGTCGGCAAACTCGCCGTCGCGATACTCACCGCGAGCAGTCGCGCTCCAACGGTCCTTGCGCCATGCTGCGCCCAGAGTAACCGCAGTGAAGTCTTCAAACTGGGTTGCGTTGGGACCAAGCTGGCCGCCGCTCGAAACTGGTTGAAGAGGGTTAACAATATCTGAAGCCGCAGGTGTGCCGCCCAGGGTATGGCTGCCGTCGATTGTGGCGTCAATCGTCAGGTTGGAATTTACTTGAAGTGACTGCGCGAGACCGAAGGCCGCGTAAGTACGCTCGCCCGATTCGTCGATCCGCTGCTTGCCGAGTGACGTCACGACTTGGCTGCCAGTCCATGGCGTCACTTCAATGCCGCCGCTAATTGTGCGGGCATCAATGTTCTCGCCGTCGGCGATTTCATAGAGACCGACCAGGCGGACATTATTAGTGACTGCATAACGTGCACCAATGCGGTGACGCAGCGGCAAATCAATGCTCTCAGTCGCGCCCAGCGGAACCGAAGTTGTTGCGTTAAGTTCCAGCTTGTTATCGAGCAGGCGCTGAGTGACGCCGCCCTCTAGAACGGTCGACTTATTGCGTGTGCCGTCTGTCAGGCGATCCGCGAAGTGAGCAATGCCCACACGCACATCAGTCTTTTCACCTTCATAATTCACTTGAAGTTGCGCTGCGCGGCGACGGCTGATGTCATCCAGTGCATCATCTTGCCAAACGCTGCCTAGCACAGAGAATTTTTCATTGAGACGAACGCGCGCGTCAGCGCCAATTTTGCGGCGGCCTTGCTCAGCGCCATTTTGCTGCCCGACGCCGTAGCCATTCTCAAGCGCATGCGCATAGGCGAGCACATCGAGCATGCCGCTCTGGTGCTGTGCTTCGACAAGCCAACCCGCAGTGGTCTCGCCTTCATTGCGGCTCAGCGCGACTTCCGCGCGGATTTCAGTGTTCTCGCCAATCCGTGCTTGCAGATCGACACCGCCCAGATTGGTGCGAGCGTCATCACCGCGATCGCTGACAGCCGTCGCGCCGATACGCAAATCGCCGCCCGCAACCGTGAGGGTTGCGCGCAAGCCAGCATTCAGCTCGCCGCCCTGCAGCTCATCGATCTCGTAAGTGACCACAATGAATTGCGGGTTGAGGTTAAAGTCGCGGCTCAGCACTGGCTGCTTAAAGGTGATTGTACCCGACAGCAGATCAATATCGTAGTCGATAAAGCGTGTGAGTGTGCGCGTCTCAACGATTTGCTCTGAACGGAAACGGTCGCGGACCTCGATCAAAACCTGCTCGCTATTCGGCACGATCAGACGGCTGCTCAGCTGGTAAGGGCCAGTGATGCCTTCTCCCTGCAGCTCGTCGCGGCGGAAGCGAGTGCCGATTTCAGCGGCGAAGCCTTGTACTTGCACATTGTCGCCAATGCGTGCTTCAGCCTTCACGCCGGTCGCTGTGCGGTTGTAGCGGGTCAGACGCGTCTGGTCGAAGCCTGTCTGGAAGTCGCCGTACAGCGCATAGAACGTAGCAGTCTCAATCCGGACGTAGAGATTCTCACGTGAGGCAGCGTCAAAGCGGCGGCTCGAGCCATCGCCAAAGACGGTGTAATAGGCGTTCGGGTCAAGCGCGCCGAGCACGCGTTGGTCGTCGCGCTGCTTCGCGCTGTCATAGGCCAGCGTGACCAGATATTTGCCGAGCACGCGGCCTTTCACATAGAGCGCAACGCGGGCCTTATCGCCCAGGTCGCTCTTGAAGTCGCCTGCACGTTCCATGTTGTCGGCCACGGTGCGAGCACCGATTGAGCCTTCAGCAAGACCCACGACGGTCCATTCGATTTCGCCTGGCTCGATCCAAGTCTCCAGCTGCTGTTCGCGAGTTACCTCGCCATCGCTGAAGCTGAAGTCGAGGCGTAGCGAGCCGCTGACCATGGTTGGAGCGAGTTCGATAAGAGCGATGCCCTCATCGCCCTCGACTACCCAGCGCGCTTGCGACGCGCCAACGCCGGTCAGCTGATTGAGCTGTTGCTGCTCAAGCTGGCTAGCGCTCTGATAAGGCTCAGAAAGCATGAACTGGCCAGCAATGCCCTCGCGAAGGGGGCGATTGTTGCGATCCAACACGCGCACCGCGATCACAGGGTTCGTGCGGCCATCAGCGATGAGCTTAGATTGCTCAGGGACCAGCTCGACCTTGGTCGGCGAGTTAGTGAAGAAGACTTCACGGCTCAGTTCTTTGACCAGCAGACCGAAGGAATCGACGATTTCAGCAGTGAGCAGCGTGCTCTCGCCATTGAGCGGAACACCGCGCCATTCGCTGACGGAGAAAGAGCCATCAGGCGCGCTGCGCGTGCCCTCGTAATTGAGCGGGTTAACCGGCTCGCCGTCAACGCTTAGTTTAACCGTATATTGCTTGCGGTGGCGAATAGCGACGCGGATTGCTGGCGCGCGCGGGTTCTCATCAATAGCAGGCGTTAACCAGCCATCTTCACCGTCACCAAGCGCGATCCAATTGGTACCTGCTGGCTCTTCAGAAGCCTCTGCAAGGTCCTCGCCTGAGCGAGATTCGGCATCGCGTGTTGCTTCGGAATTAGTCTCGGATACCAGCTCAGGCAATTGATTTTGTTCGTTTAATTGCGTCAGAATTTCAAATGCTTGCGGATGAACCTTTGCATAGAAATCGACAACCTTGAGCATGCCGCCTTGGCCAATTACGAATTGCGAGCTCGCGCTACCAGCGTTGCGAGTAGAGCGGTGACAATCAATAAACTCGCCGCCTTCCGGCAAGGTCATACGGCTGGCCTGAACAACATGCGTGCCCGGCACAACGCCTTCAAAATGATAGCGGCCATCAACATCAGTGATGGCAAAGCTGCCATCTTCCATCATGACGCGGACGCCAGGAATTCCGACACGCTGATCATCTTTATGACACGATCCAGCAACCACACGGCCAATGATGGTCATGCGGTCTGCAATGGTTTCGCGCTCAATATCGACAGCAGCGCTGGCGAAGCTTGTTCTACCAAGCGAATCAGTCGCTTGTGCGCGGTTTTCGGCATTGCCGGGGGAGGCGTCCTCGCGCACCGTCATCACATAAGTGACGCGGCTCGATGCGCCTCCAGCAAGATCGCCCAAACTCACGGTCAACTGGCGTCCATCAGGCGTGATTGTCACGGAATCGGGCGCTTCGGCGCCATCAATTCGTACAGAGTCAGGTCGCAATCTGAGGAACGGCGAGGGCGTATCTGTCAAAATGACATTGCGGCGAACCCTGTCTGGATTGGGGTTTGTTGCAGTAATTGCATATAGAATGGCATCACCGGGCTGAACTCTTGCGCGCGATGCAGTTTTAACCAGCGTAATATCAGCGCTCGGCTGATCAACCGGAATATCAATTTGCACCGGAACCGGGCTGTCTAGCTCAAAAGATCCGCCATAAGACGCGTCCAGAATGACAAAATTGCCTCCTCCTGGGCGCGTTAGCTGCGAAATTTCTGCAGGATCGACCGCGGAGGGCGCTGTGAAGGGCGCTGGAGGCGTGATTTCAATGCGATATGTGCCCAAAAACGTCAGTGGGAACCAATATTCACCAGCACCAAGCACCGTTACGTTGCCTGCACCATCGGTGATTGGACTTCCCGAAATGACTGTTGAAGGCCATGAGGTCACACCATCTTCGGCAAAAACCGTCGCCGGCAAACCGGTCGCCGCATCAATCAAAGTAACGACTGCGCCATCAACTGGCTCGCCTGTTTCGCTGTCAAACACGACACCAAACGGATCCGCCAAAACGTCAACATCAGCCTCAACCACAATCGCCTGACTGCCCTCTGGCGTAACAGTGATGTGGATTGGTTGTTCATCATTGAGACTGAGCCAGCAATCAAGCTGAGTCGGTGCAGGCGGAGCGCGGCGTGTGCCGATCCGCCCTGCGAAAACACCAGAATTGTTGGCAGTCTCGAAGATCGTGATCTCTTCACGGTCTCCATTTGCAGTAGTTAGTTCCGCAACCAGATTATCAATCGCATTGGGATCGATGTTTGCTGCCTCGGCAGAAACTTCGAAGAACAGATCTTCACCCACCACGATCTGGCTCGAACGTGAAACCTCAACGCCCTGCGGTGTGTTCTGCGAGTTTTGTGTTTGCTGACTTGAGTTAGCTGCACAAAACGGCTCGCGGAATGTCAGTGTCGTGCCGCCATTGCTGGGTCGAAAAGTCTCGATCACAGCAATGGCTGGCTCGACTGGCGTTATGGTCTCGTTGGATTGCGTATTGTAGTCAACGCCTTGGAAACTCCAATTTGCCTCAGCAACATTGGTGATTTCCTGCGCTTTCGCGTCCGATCCAAGCACGCCGAAAGGTAGCAGTGCTGCGCCCAGCACTGCTACCAATCTTTGTGTAAAGGACCGTATGCGTGTCATCGTGTGATGAGCACCGGGTAGTTCAACGATGTGAGCCCCCGATTGCTCCCTATTACTCGATGATTACCCGGAAACGGAGCGAACGGGCTTGGCCTGCTGCTACGTCGCTGAGTCCGTTGGATACGACTGTAGTCGCGGCCGTGGCGCCAGTATCAACACCAGTACCGCCAGCACAGCTTCCATCGCCATCTACAAAGATGTCGTTGGCACCTGCATAGGCGTTAGGATCGGTGCCGCCGGGCACAAAGTCCAAACGAGCTGCTTCGCTGGTGAAGTCATCGTTGATGACAATGCCAGTGGCAGTCGCGCCGCTCGCGTTGGATACAACGATGCAGTACTCAACAATTGCGCCAGGAACCGCTTTCGGGTTCGTGGTGCCGTTGACAGGGTCAGCGATTACGGTGCTGCTCTTGGCAACCGTTACCGCCGCTGCTGATACAACATAAGTATCTGTGTCAGCGTCGTCACCGTCGCTGCTGTCGTCGCCAGCAATGTCAGCATTGTCATCATCGGCAAGAACCGTGTCGATACCAGCGGTGTTCGCGCCAGCAGTGTTCGTGAGCGGTGTGCCGCCATCGTCAGTTGCATCTGCAACCAGCGTCACGTCAGCTGTCTGACCGTCTGTCACGCCGAGCGGAATGTCACCGACAACCAGAACTGTGACGGTTGCATCTTCAGCGACATCGTCAAGCGATGTAACGAGCGTGTTGGTGCCGTCGAATGCGCCTGGCGTACCACCGTCGTCCAAGAAGAAGCGAACGTTGGTGATGTCAAAATCGTCTGCGCCAGACTGCGTCAGCGACAGCGCGAAATCGACTTCGTCGTTCGAGGTGTTCGTCACTTCGAACACAGTGACGGCGTTCGTTTCGTTAGGTGCTACGCTGGTTGATGCGCCGCCAACTTCTTGAACTGTCAGGTTGATAATGCGGTCAACCGTGAATGTGTCAGATGCGGTTTCAGGTGTCTGTGTAACACCGCCCACATCATAAGAGACAGAGACGTTGTTGGTGATGGTGTCACCCGCCGTCGTCCCTGCCGCTATGGCTGGAGCGCTGGTGAAGCCAACGAGCGCTACTGCGCTCACGGTCCCCAGCATTTGTTTAGTGCGTTTCATTTCCATGGTCCTCTGTTTTGCTCTGCACTGTTCCCACCGCCTGCAGAGCGTGGCGGCTATCCCCGCTGATCAGATCAGCGAATGATGGCTGGATATTGGAGATCGCCTGCCGCGCCTGGGGCAACGGATGCGAGCATCCAACGAATATGAGTGACATCGGCGTGATCCGCCGCGCGAGCCGCGCCGTCTTCATCGGTTACGGTGAGCGCGCTCAATTTGCCCCAAGTCGCGCCGCCATCGACCGAAACGGTCAGGCCGGCATCTGCATCAGGTGCGAGACGCACGGCTGATGGAAGCGGATTGGTAACAACGAAATTTTCCGCCGGCTCTGCGCTGGTGTTGCGATAGCTGGTGATGAACATCAGGCGGTCGCCCGGCACGATGACTTCTGGTGCTACCAGCTCGGTGCTGGTGTTGCCGCTGTCATCAGTCATTGTCTTGACCGCCTTAACGTCGCCCTTGAGCTCAACTGCGGCATCCTGCGCAGTGGCCGGTGTGGCCATCGCGGTCGCCATGAGCGAGGCAGCGAAAATGATCTTGGAAAAAATCTTCATGATTTTGGTCCTGCTTTTTGAAAGGTGATCGATCAGTCGATGACGACATCGAAGGTGATGGTGTGGCTGGTGCCTGTGTTGACTGTGCCCAGATCAACGGTGATGCCTGTCGCCGAGGCCTCGCCCGCATCATCGCCGCTGGCGTCGGTTAGCGCGCCGGTGTCCAATGTGAGCGTGCCAGCAGTGTACGTCGTGCCGGTCGGGAAGGCGTCGCTCACGGAAAGTGTGCTGACCGAACCGCCGCCTGTGACATTGGCAACGATCGAATAGGTGATCGTTGCACCAGGCACTGCGCTTGTGCCGCCAAACTGGTCAGTTACGATTGCTGACTTCACCAGAGTAACATCGGCAACGCCTGCAACAAGTGAGCCGGTCGCAGTTGCGTCAGCACCGGTCGTGCCAACGATCGCATCGCCGCCGCCAACACCTTGGCCAGCGAAGATGGTTCCCGGTGCGCCTGTTCCCGTTGTTGCTTCAGCGGTCAGTTCAACATCGCTGGTGTCACCATCAGTGACGCCAGTTGGAACAGTGACCAGTACGAAGACTGTCTCGTTCGCGTCCGCTGCGATAACCGGTGTGGTTTCAGGAGCAGTCAGAATTGTGTCGACGCCCGGATCGTAAGTTCCGTTGCCGTTTGTATCGATCGCAATGTTGTCTACCGTTACGTCGAAGTCATTTCCTGTCACAGCCGGATTGGTGGTGAGCGTGAATGCCTCGGGACCGTTACCGGTGTTGGTTACCTCGAAAGTAAGAACCGCTGAACCAGGGCCGGTTGCGATTGGGCCGGGGTCAAGACTGGTCAGGGTCACATCAAGCAACTCATCAACGCGAATCTCGACTGTGTTGGAATCAACCGTCTCTGTGCCAGACCCTGCATCGAAGCTGGCGCTTGCCACGTTGTCGATCAGCGTGCCTGCCGGAACGCCTTCAGCATTGGCTGGTGCGGCGATGGCCATCGCAAAGAGTGAACCTGCAACGAAGCCGGGCTTCGCAATACGGTAAATGGGGTGTTGTATTTTCATGTCACCCGTATCGCGCAAAATGGTTAGCGACCGTTTAAGACTTAAGCACTTTTACGAGGGGTTATGGGATTGCGGGCTGCGACTCCGATTTCCTGGCTCGCAACGCCTGCCAATCCATCAGTGCGCCGCGACGTCATAGGCCTAGAATCAGTCTTAAGATCTGGTTTCGGTAGACTTAGAAAATACTTTAAGTTGAACGCGAATGGCGTTGATCTGGAAATCCGGAGTAGGGGAACGACCAGGCTTCAAGTTGTGCGCTTCTGTCATCATATGGTGCATCAGCGCAGAGATTTTGCATCTCGATAATACATCATTAATCAGCTATAAAATCCTGTAATAATGAAGTTATAGTGAGGAAAAATTCGGCCAAATTCGCGAAGGTTAGTTCGAGTTCTCATCTGCGACGTTTGCATGTTCGTGAGTGAAAAATTCGGGAGATTGGCGAGTTAAGTGTGCGTTTACCTTACCTCATACGAGTTCAAAGATTCTGTAAGAGCGGCCTGAATCTTTGTGTCCAATGACGTCAGAGAAGCAGCGAGTTCTCAAACTCAAATGATCATTTGGCGTCAGGTTTCTCGGCCCAAATGAGCGATTTTCGCAGCATTTGAGATTGATCGCTAAGACGATTTTACATCTTCCAGAGCTAGAAATGCGCTGTTTTTGAGCGGCGAGATCTGTCGCAATTTCGTCATATCTGACGCGCTCTGTCCGGAATTTTGAGCATGGCTTGCGGCCCAATTTTGGAACATCTCTGGCCCGCGAGAAATGGATGCGGCTGCTCAGAAGAGAGTTTCATGAGCTTTTCAGATCGCAACTTTCGGTGCCCTAAATGCGCTCTAAATCCGGTCCGTGAACGAACTTGGCTCGAAGTTCTGGTGGAGACCCGAAAATCCCGAAAGTCCAATAAGATTGCCATTGTGTAATTATATCACGCAAGAGGCATACTAAATTTCGGCTCGTTTTTGGAGCCTCAGAACGCAAACGGGAGTTAAAATTTGAGCGCTTTCTAGCGGTTTTGAGCTTCAGCGAAGGCCAAGGCTGCTCCAACCAAGCCGGGTTCTTCCAAGCCAATTAGCTTTACTGGGATCGTTTCCATGAGTGAGCGATAGCGTCCTTTTGCCACAAACCGATCCGCAAATCCGGAGCTGTTCAGATGGCGTTTGAGGCGCGCTCCAAGCCCCCCTGCCAGCACAACTGGTCCGGGCCCATGCGTCAATGCGATGTCGCCGGCGACTGATCCCAAGGCCATGCAGAAGCGGTCAAGGGCTGCCGAAGCGATGCTATCCTTGCCCGTCAATGCGGTGGTCCAAAGCTCCTTGTCGCTGCCCATCGGAGGATCGCGCGCCTCCATTTCAGAGAGCACTTCCCAGATCGCGCGGAGGCCCGATCCAGCGACAACGCGTTCCACTGAGACGCGCGTATGTTGTTTGCGAAGATGCGCCAGAATGCGGTCCTCAATGCTATCGAGTGGGGCAAAATCGATATGCCCGCCTTCAGTCGGCAGGACATGAATCCTGCCGTCTTTGCGCAGCATCGCGGCCACGCCCAGACCGGTTCCGGGGCCGATAATGCTGGTCACGCCTTCATGCGGTAGCGGGCCTTGTGGACCGGTTACGTGATGAAACTCATCATCGGTAGCATGGGCCACAGCAAAGGCCTGCGCCTCAAAGTCATTGATCAGAATGTAGTCTGAGACACCCAATTTCTCTTTGATGAGTGCCGGGCGGACGATCCATGGATTGTTCGTCAGTTTGATCAGATCACCGCGTATTGGCGCAGCCAGAGCAATCGCAGCGGCATCGGGCAAGGGCGCCCCGCAATGCTCAGCATAGGCCTCCCACGCGATCTGCAAACTGCCGTGATCGGCGGCGGCCATTTTGACCGGCTCGCTCATTGTCCGCATGGCGCCATCGGCGATCTCTGCCAGTGCAAAGCGGGCATGCGTACCGCCAATATCGGCAACGACTATTTCTCGTGCGCTGCTCATTTAGCGCGGCTCATAGACCCGCTTCAGCGAGCATTGCGCTGCCGCCCTTTTCTGCCGGATCGCTGTGATGGCGTAGCATTGCGAAAAGCTCCCGTCCCACGCCGACGGCCGCGGGCGGGGCTACAGCATCTTCGCGCGCGTCCCATTCTGGGGCCTCGACCAGAGCCTCCAATTGGCCAGTTTCAGCGCAAACCCTTACGTGGTCGCCATCACGGAGTTTGGCCAGCGATCCGCCTTTATATGCCTCTGGTGAGACATGGATGGCAGCGGGAATCTTGCCGCTCGCACCGGACATGCGCCCGTCAGTGACGAAGGCGACCTTATATCCGCGATCCTGCAATACGCCGAGCGGGGATGTGAGCTTGTGCAGCTCGGGCATACCGTTCGCGGCGGGGCCTTGGAAGCGGACCACAACCACAACGTCCTTGTCCAGCTCGCCCGCTTTGAAGGCGTCGATTACCTGGTTTTGATCATCGAAGACGCGGCATTCCGCTTCGACCGTCCAGCGCGAGGGATCGACCGCGCTCACTTTCATCGTAGAGCGCCCCAGATTGCCCGCGAGCAGTCGCAAGCCGCCATCACTGCGGAACGGCGCGTTGACGGGCTTCAGCATGCTGTCATCACGGCTTGTGGTGACTGCATCTCGCCAGGCTAGCGCGCCGCTATCGTCCAGCTCAGGCTCGCGTGCGCCGTCCAATAGCGATCCGCCGTAGACGGTCATGATGTCATTATGTGCGAGGCCGGATTCGACAAGCTCGCGGATAACATAGGGCATGCCGCCTGCCGCGTGGAAGTGGTTCACATCGCCTGCGCCGTTAGGATAGACGCTGGAGATGAGCGGAACGACGGCGGACAGCTCGTCCATATCGTCCCAGTCGATGAATATGCCCGCCGCGCGGCCGATCGCAGGCAGGTGGATAAAGTGATTGGTTGACCCGCCTGTTGCGAGCAATCCAACGACCGCATTCACCAACGCTTTTTCATCAATACAGTGGCCCAGCGGGCGGTAGTTGTCGCCCCTCCAGCCGATTTCCGTGATGCGGTGGGCAGCTGCCCTTGTGAGTTCCTGGCGCAGTTTTTGCCCCGGATTGACGAAGCTGGAGCCAGGCATGTGGAGGCCCATCATTTCCATCATCATCTGGTTGGAATTGGCGGTGCCATAGAAGGTGCAAGTGCCCGCACCGTGATAGCTGGCGCTCTCCGCCTCAAGCAGTTCATCCTCGCCGACTTTACCCTCCGCATAAAGCTGCCGAACGCGGATCTTTTCCTTATTCGCAAGACCGGATGGCATAGGGCCTGCGGGCACCAGAATGGTTGGCAAGTGGCCAAAGCGCAGCGTGCCAATTAGCAGGCCGGGCACGATCTTGTCGCAAATGCCCAGCAAGAGCGCGCTTTCAAACATCCCATGCGAGAGGCCGACGGCCGCGCCCATGGCGATGACATCGCGGCTGAACAGCGAGAGTTCCATAGATGGCTGGCCTTGCGTCACCCCATCACACATCGCTGGCACGCCGCCAGCGACCTGCGCAGTGGCGCCGACTTCGCGCGCGAAGATCTTGATCTGCTCGGGGTAGCGACCATAGGGCTGATGTGCGCTGAGCATGTCATTGTACGCGGTGACAATGCCGATATTCATAGCCTCGCCAGTGCGAATGGCGGCTTTGTCATCACCGCTAGCAGCAAAGCCATGCGCGAGATTACCGCAACTGAGATTGGGGCGGTGGACGCCCTCATCGCGCGCTCGGTCAATCAGGTCGAGATAGCGCTGGCGGCTGTCACGTGAGCGCTCGATAATGCGGTCGGTGACTTTGGCGAGTGTGGGATGGAGGGTCATGCGTCGCTCCCGAAAATGCGGACCGGACACTTAGCTGCATTCAGCAGCCGCGTGATGGGCAAATCATGGTGCCCTGCCAGCGCATCGTAGAGCACACGGTGCTTGTCTGCGCCCTTGATGGTCAGCAACAGCGCTTTGGTCTTTAGCAGCGCAGGGAGCGTCCAGCTAAGCCGGTCAAACGGCGCCTCTGGCGGCAGCGGGTCGGGCGTGAATTGCAATACACAAGGTGACGCCTCAAGCCGCGGATCAGTGTTTGGAAAGAGCGAGGCGACGTGGCCGTCCGCGCCCATGCCAAGCCAGACGAGATCGAAGTCAGGCGCTTCCATGCCTTCTTCAAGCCGGACGATTGTCGCGCCAGTTTTGCCCAGCGCGGCGAGCAGGCGTCCGTAATTCGATGCGGGATGTTCTGGCGGGACCTCGCGGTCATCGGTCAGGTAAATAGTGGTGCCAGCCCAATCGAGATTGCGGCTTGCGAGCGCATCAAAAATGGGGAAGGGGGTGCTGCCCCCAGGCACAGCGATGGACTTAAAGCCGCTTCGTTCGATGACAGCTTCCACAAAGTCGGCAATGCCTTCAATGTCGAAATCTCCGCCAGTGGTGAGGGTAAGCTTACTCATGCCACGTTACCCCGTCGCGCTCAGTTAGAGCGATACTGGCAGAGGGCCCCCAACTGCCTGATCCATAGGCTTTGGTGGTCATATTCTCATCCGCCCAGACCTGGCGAATTGCATCAATCCAGCGCCACTGCGCCTCAACCTCATCGCGGCGCACGAATAATGTGGGGTCCCCGTCAATCAGATCGAGCAACAGGCGTTCATAGGCTATCCGGCGGCGCGCCTTGGCAAAGGCTTGCGTGAGTGAGAGATCAAGCGGCACTTCGCGCAGGACAACGCCGTCGCGGTCCATTCCCGGCTTCTTCGCCATCACTTGGAGGCGGACATATTCCTCTGGCTGGAGACGGATCACCAGCCGGTTTGCATTCAGCTTGCCGCCGCGCCCAGCAAAGATATTGTGCGGCACGGATTTGAATTGAATGATGATCTCACTGCGCCGCTCAGACAACCGCTTGCCTGTTCGCAGGTAGAACGGCACACCTTGCCAGCGCCAATTGTCTACGTGGGCTTTGAGGGCCACAAAGGTCTCCGTGTCAGAGTCTTCGCCCAAATCGTCCTTATAGCTCTCAACGGCGCCGCCGGACACAGCGCCCGCGTCATATTGCCCGCGCACCATCTCATCAGCGGAAACAGGGCGCAACGAGCGCAAGACTTTGACCTTTTCATCCCGGACGCTGGTGGCATCAAAGTCTGCCGGGGCCTCCATCGCAGTGAGTGCCAGCAATTGCAGCATGTGGTTCTGCACCATATCGCGCAGCGCGCCGGTGCTGTCGTAAAAGCCGTGTCGACCCTCAAGGCCAACAGTCTCGCTTACCGTGATCTCGACATGATCAATGCCATTGGCGTTCCACAGCGGCTCAAACATCATATTAGCAAAGCGTAGCGCCATGAGGTTCTGCACGGTCTCTTTGCCAAGATAGTGATCGATGCGGAAAATCTGATCTTCGCTAAATGCGCTGGCCACCGCATCATTGATAACGGCGGAGCTCGTCAGATCATTGCCGAGCGGCTTTTCGAGGCCAATGCGCACATTCGCGCCGGTCAGGCCCGCAGCCTTTAGCCCTTTGATCGTGGGTTCGAAAAGGAAGGGAGCAGTCGATAGAAATATCGATAGGCCGCCGGTTATATCGCCGATTTTGGCCGCAAGAGCATCGAAGCCTTCTATCGTGGAAGCGTCCAAAGGTTGATATTGAAGATGCGCGAGGAAGCTGGCGATCTTCGCTTCATCCTTGCGGTCATCGGGAAGATACGTGTTGAGCGCCTCCAACGCGAGATCGCGAAAGCCCGCGTCATCAAGATTACTCCGCGCTGTACCCACAATCCGCAAATCCTCGGCAATTAAGCCATCCTCATGCAGGGCGTAGAGCGAGGGCAGCAGCATCCGTTTTGCAAGGTCACCGGTTGCCCCGAACAAGAGCAATGCGGCAGAAGAACTTTTGGTCAAAACCTATTCCTTCATTTTCATAAATTTGCATTCAGAGCTTTGTTACCTAAACCCTTTTGTTCCCTGGCGTCTTAGAGGCCGCTTTTATGAGTGTCGATTGCCCAAGGGTTCATTTTTCTCATTTTTTTGCAACTAGGTAAGTGTTCTGATGGCAGTAATAGTGTCTTTATGCCCTCTTCCTGCCTTTGCCTAGCTTTCGAGCGTGCAAAAGCCATTCGCTGAGCGCGACACTGGACAATTATTGACAACGTAGTCATATTTCAATCTGAATCTATATCTTGGGAGGGGAACTCATGAAAACGATGATTGTGTCCGCCACTATCGCGGGTGTTTTGGCATTGTCAGGCGGCGCCTTGAGCGCGCAAGGCGCGACGCCCGAAATGGCAAAAGAACTCGCGCAAGCGGGTTCTGTTCAATCCGAAGCTGTGCCTATGGCTACTTTCGATCCGGCTGTATTTCCGCCGATGAAGCGCTGCGCCAACCTCGGCAATATGTTTGAGCAGCCCAAGGGGCAGGCTTGGGGCGGCCGCCTTCCGGTTGAGAATGATCTGAAAGAGATCGCGCTTCTGGGCTTTGATACCGTACGCTTGCCAGTGCGCTTTTCCGCCTACGCCGATACCCAAGCGCCGTATACGCTTGATGAGAAATTCATGCGCAAGATCGATCAGGTGCTCGATTGGGCAGAGAAATACGGCGTCAATGTCATCGTCGATATGCATCATTATGACGAGCTGTTTGGAGATCCGGCAGGGCATTCAGATCGGCTCATTGGCATTTGGAAACTCGTCGCTGCACGCTATGCAGATCGGCCCCAAAGCGTGCTCTTCGAAATCATTAATGAGCCGCACAACAAGCTCACCAATGATGTGGTCGAGCCGATCCTGGCAGAGGCGCTCGCGGCTATCCGCGAGACCAACCCGACGCGGCGAGTAATTGTTGGCGGTGATTTTTGGAGCGGGATTTCCTCGCTTGAAACCTTTGATCCTCCCAAAGACCCTTACGTTATTGCGACGTTCCATTTCTATGAGCCCTTCGCATTTACGCATCAGGGAGCGAGCTGGGTCGATCCATCGCCGCCTGCGCCGCGCAAGTTCGGGATCGAGGGCGATGCGGAATGGTTCAACAAGATGACCGCCGCTGTGCAGAATTTTCGGGCGCGCACGGGTGTACCGCTTTTCCTTGGCGAGTTCGGCGCGATTGACTCTGCGGATTTGACCGAGCGCACGCGGTACACATTCGCCGTACGGCGTCATGCTGAGCGGCTTAATCTGCCCTGGTGCGTCTGGGCCTATACGAATACGTTTCATGTGAAGCGTGACGATGGCTGGGTGCCGGAAATGCTTGCAGCGCTTGGACTGCCTCCTGAGGAAGACGCTGAGTGAGCGCTTCCAATCATCGGCAATCGAATTGCCATGACTGAAGAGGTGGAGGGAACCTGAGTGACAGCTAATTGACTATGGCCTGCAAGTGGGTAGCTTCGGTGCTGCAAGCTAGATTCTGGCTTTGATGTCTTAGGGGTGCTCAATGTTTCGATACTTCGTCTCAGCAGCTTTGTTGGTGGGTGCGGCCACGAGCGCAAATGCCAGCGATGAGCCGCGCCTATTCAGTGCAGAAGACGTGTTTGAGCTGGAATGGGCTGACGATCCGCAAATCTCCCCGGATGGCAAGCAAGCGGTCTACTTGCGCCGGTCCAATGACATCATGAAAGACCGGACGGTCTCGCATGTCTGGTTGGTGGATATGGACGGCGCAGGTCACGAACCCCTTCTTGCTGATAGCGGATCCTATCGGTCCCCGCGCTGGTCGCCCGATGGCACGCGCATCGCCTATATGCAGAGCGCGTTGGGCCGCACTGGCGTTTATGTCCATTATCTCGCATCAGGCCGCACGGCGCTGCTTGGCACGTTCAAGGAATCGCCGGGCAATCTGACTTGGTCGCCAAATGGCGAGATGCTGGCCTTTTCGATGGCGGTGGCGGCTGAGGGGGAGAGGCTTGTCAGCGCGCCCAAACCGCCAGAGGGCGCCAAATGGGCCAAGAAGCCGCGCGTGATCGACCGCGCGCGTTACCGGACCAATGGCGCGGGCTTTGTGGATCTGGCCTATGATCATGTGTTTGTCATGCCAGCCGAGGGCGGCACAGCACGGCAACTAACCACGGGGGATTTCAACCACGGTGGCTCATTGTCGTTTACGCCCGATGGACAGCAAATCCTCTTCTCCGCAAACCGTCAGGATGGCTGGGAACTGCAGAGCCGGGAAGCAGATGTATTTTCTGTAAGCGTTGCGACGGGAGAGCTTCGCCAACTTACCACTGCCCCTGGTGTGGAGGCCTCGCCGAAGGTATCGCCTGATGGCCGGCTGATCGCTTATCTGGGGACTAGCAATGCGCGCGAACCGTTCCTGCCGACCAATGTCTTTGCGATGGATCGCAGTGGCCGCAATGTTCGCAATCTAACCGACGGTCTCGATCGCCGCACGGGCAATTTGCAATGGCTCTCGAGCCGCGAGATTGCCTACACTTTCCAGAATCGCGGCGAGAACAATATCGGCGTGGTCACCACTTCGGGCAACCGGCGCGTTGCAGTCGAAGGAATTGGAGGCACGACGATTGGCAGGCCTTATGTCAGCGGTACTTACGATGCTGGCGAGGGCGGGGAGCTCGTCTATACAAAAGGCGGCGCAACACGCCCCGCAGACCTGTTTTCTTACAAGTCGGGCCGCACGCGGCAGCTGACGAGCCTCAACGAAGACCTTCTTGCACACAGGGACTTGGGCGAAGTGCGCAGCTTCACTTACAGTTCCTCGCTTGATGGGCTCGAGATTGACGGCTGGATTATCACGCCTCCAGGTTACCAAGAGGGCGAGACTTATCCTCTCATTATCGAGATCCACGGCGGGCCGCATCTCGCCTATGGTCCTCATTTTTCGGCGGAGCTGCAACGCATGGCGGCAGCGGGGTATGTGGTCATTTATGACAATCACCGCGGCTCGATTGGCTACGGCAGCGAGTTCGCGAACCTCTTGAAGTACAAATATTCTAGTCCCGATGACTTTGCCGATCACATGTCAGCGGTGGATTGGGCCATCGCAAATGGCTTCGCGGACGGGGAAAATCTCTTCATCGCAGGTGGATCAGCGGGCGGTATTGCTGCCGCTTATGCGGTTGGGCTCACCAATCGCTTTAATGCAGCCGTGGCAGCCAAGCCTGTGATAAATTGGGTGTCCAAGGTGCTCACGGCGGACAGCTATATTGGCCAAATCGCCAATCAGTTCCCCGGGCCGCCATGGGAGCACCTCGAGCATTATTGGGAGCGTTCGCCGCTGTCGCTGGTTGGCAATGTAGAGACACCGACAATGCTGATCACGGGCGAGAATGACTATCGCACACCGATTTCAGAGACAGAGCAGTTCTACCAAGCGCTTCAATTGCGCGAAGTGCCGAGCGTGATGGTGCGCATACCCGATACCAATCACGGCATTGCAAGCCGGCCATCGCTGCTGAATGCCAAGACGGATTATACTCTGGCTTGGTTTGAAAAGTACCGCACTGACAAAGAACAGGAAGAGTGAGAGTGCCCATGTTGAAGACCTTCCACGGAGCGGTGAGCGCGCTTTCGCTTTCTATCGCCTTGGTGCCCATCGCAGCGGTGCGGGCGCAGGAAAATACGCCCACGCCATCCACCGCACAGGGCTCAGCAAAGACCGGCCCAAATAGCACCTTTACGGGCGAGGATCTGTTCGATCTTGCTTATGCAACCGATCCGCAGATCAGCCCTGATGGCGCGCGCATCGCTTATGTCCGCCGCCAGAACGACGTAATGGCCGACCGCGTGCTCAGCTCAATCTGGATGGTTGATGCGCAGAGCGGAGAGCAAAGGCCCTTCGCGGGCGGCGATGGCAGCGCTTTCTCGCCGCGTTGGTCGCCCGATGGATCGCGGCTCGCTTATGTCTCGACTGAGGGCGGCAATGCGCAGCTGTGGGTCAAATGGCTGGATAGCGGCGAGGCTGTGCGGCTCACCGGTTTGCCAAGCAGCCCCTCAAGCATAGCATGGTCACCCGATGGCCGTTCTCTTGCTTACACTATGTTGGTCAAAGACCCCGCGCCATCGCTGGGCGCTGGGCCTTCCAACAAGCCGGAGGGTGCGAAGTGGGCCGAGCCACTTGAAATCACCGATCTCGTCAATTTCAGAGCTGACGGGCAGGGTGAACTGACGCCGGGTTTCGAGAAGATATTCACGATTTCCGCCACTGGCGGTGCGCCGCGTCAGATGACGTTCGGCAAGTATCACGACGGCGGCCCGCTCAGCTGGTCGCCTGATGGGAGCACGATCTACTTCAGTGCCAACCGTAACGCCAATTGGCAGACCGACCCTCTTGAAGGAGACATCTGGGCGCTCAATACCGGTAGCCTTGGCCTGACAAAATTGACCAACCGCGATGGCCCCGACTTTGGAGCGCAAGTCTCGCCCGATGGGCAGCGGATTGCCTATGCTGGGTTCGACGATGCAGGCCGCGCATACGAGAACACAGAATTATACGTCATGGATAGGAATGGTGAAGGCCGACGCATCCTGACGGAAGATTGGGACTTCAGCGTGGATGCATTCCAGTGGGATGCGGACTCGCGCGGCATCTACGTGCAATATGATGAGCGCGGTGAAACCAATATCGCGCGTATTGCGCTGAATGGTTCGGCAAGGACCGTTGTAGAGGGCGTCTCTGGAGGAGGCTTGGATCGCCCGTACACTGGCGGCAGTTTCTCAGTTGCCGATGATGATACGATTGCCTTTACCGGCGGCACCGCCACACGTCCTCCTGAGGTTAAGGTCAGGGGGCGCAGCGGATCGCGTTACCTCACCACATTGAACGCAAACTTGCTTGCGACAAAGACTCTTGGAGAAGTGCGAGAAATTAGTGTCGCATCCAGCTATGACGGACAAGAAGTACAAGGCTGGCTCACGCTGCCGCCCGGCTATCAAGAGGGTACGCGCGTGCCCCTGATCCTGGAAATACACGGCGGGCCTTTTGCCGCTTACGGCCCGCATTTCGCGACTGATAATCAGCTGTATGCTGCTGCGGGATATGCTGTGCTTTCGGCCAATCCGCGCGGCTCCACCAGCTATGGCGAGGCCTTCGCGCAGGAGATCGACAAGGCCTACCCAAGTCAGGACTTTGACGATCTGATGAGTATCGTTGACCGTGCGATCGAGCTCGGTGTGGTCGATCCAGACCGTCTTTTCGTCACCGGCGGATCTGGCGGCGGTGTGCTGACCTCATGGATCGTAGGCAAGACCAATCGCTTCCGCGCGGCGGCGACGCAGAAACCGGTGATCAACTGGACCACGCAAGCGCTCACGGCGGATGGCACGGGCTATTTCGGGCTGTATTGGATCGGTTCGCGTCCATGGGAAGATCCCGAGAAATTCTGGACGCAATCCCCATTATCGCTGATCGGAGAGGTCCAAACGCCGACGCTGGTGGTGGTCGGAGCTGAGGATTACCGCACACCTGTCAGCGAGGCGGTGCAGTATTACTCCGCTCTGCAATTGGCTGGGGTGCCAACAACGCTAATCCGTGTGCCGGGTGCGAGCCATGCGATCACCGCTCGCCCATCACAAAGCGCTGCCAAAGCCTCGGCAATCCTTGCGTGGTTTGAGCGCTATGCAGACGGGTGGGAGCCGAGCGATGCTGGCGATGCTAGCGATACGGGCGAAGGGCAATGAATTGACGAAGCGCGGGTGGACCTTAGGCCTTTGGCAATGAGCACTGGCCTCGCTGCTCCGCCCTCTTTGCCCGAGCTAGATGTGCACGGCCCTTGCGCTGTGTTCATCGACTTTGACGGGACGCTGGTTGAAATCGCCGAAACTCCGGATTCGATCTGTATCAAACAAGGCTTGGTGGACGATCTCAGCAAATTAGCTGAGAAGTTCAATGGCCGAATTGCGCTTGTGAGCGGACGATCGGTTGAGGATCTCTCAAAGCACTTAGGCTCGGGCCTTACGATCGCTCAGGCCGGCTCTCACGGCGCCGATAAGCGGTTAGCTGATGGAGCAGCGCTCGGTGATATCCCGCAGCCATTGCCGCAGGAGGTAATCGGCGCGCTAACGAGCTTCGCTGGACGAAACGAGCTACGCTATGAAGCCAAAACCCACGGAGGGGCGCTGCACTACCGCGAAAACCCCGCGGCAGAAAATGCGGCGCAATTGTTCGCTGAGGCAGTAGCGCACGATCACGGCCTTTCCCTAAAGCGCGGTAAATCAGTGGTTGAGCTTGTTCGTCCCGGCGCGGACAAAGGCTCAGCGGTCGAAGCGTTTATGCAGATCAAACCGTTTGCCGGCTCGACCCCAATCTTCATCGGCGATGATGTCACCGATGAAGATGGCTTTGCCGCCTGCGAGACTCTCGGCGGCTTTGGCGTTCTTGTCGGAGAGCTGCGCGAAACCAAGGCTCGTTACAGGCTTGCGTCAGTAAGCCGAGTGCATCAATGGTTAGGCCTGTCAGCATTTAGAAATCGGACAACGTAATGCAGCCAGCAAATCTAGAACTTTGGCCGGTCGGAAACTGTCAGGTTTCTGGCCTCATTGACCAGCAAGGCGGCCTCGTTTGGGCCTGCGTGCCGCGTATTGATGGCGACCCCGTCTTTTGCTCATTGCTTAATGATGACAATAGCGAAGCGGGCGTTTGGCGCTTCGAGCTGGAAGGCCAGACCAAATTTAGCCAGCATTATGTCCGCAACACGCCGATCCTTATCACGCGCTTGGAAGCGGATGATGGCAGCATAGTCGAAGTGCTGGATTTCGCGCCGCGTTTTGAAGGTAAGGGGCGGATGTACCGTCCGGTAGCCTTTGGGCGCATAGTTCGGCCCATTGCTGGCAACCCCCGCGTCAAAGTCGTGCTGCGTCCGATGCAGAATTATGGTGCCTCTCTTGCGGAAACCACGAATGGCACCAATCATATCCGCTATCTGGTGGGGCAGCAGGCATTGCGTCTCTCCACTGATGCGCCGGTGGGCTACATTTTGGAACAACGAAATTTCCGGATTGAGCAGGACACACATTTCTTCCTTGGGCCTGATGAGCCGTTTGTGGGCAATTTGCGCGATGAAATCCGGCAGATGGAGCAGTCGACCCGCAAATATTGGCAGCAATGGGTGCGTAGCCTCGCCATTCCGCTTGAGTGGCAAGAGGAAGTCATCCGCTGCGCCATCACCTTGAAGCTGTGTCAACACGAGGAAACTGGTGCGATTGTAGCGGCGCTAACAACATCAATCCCCGAGGCTCCGGACTCTGAGCGAAATTGGGACTATCGTTACTGCTGGATCCGCGATTCTTACTACACTGTGCAAGCCTTGAACCGGCTGGGCGCACTGGATGTGCTGGAAAAGTACCTCGGCTATCTCCGCAATATTGTGGACGGGGCGAAAGGCGGGCAGATCCAGCCGCTGTACTCGGTCATGGGCGAAAGCGAGCTTGACGAGACGACTGCTGCTTATCTCGCTGGCTACCGCGGGATGGGGCCCGTGCGGCGCGGAAACGCCGCTTACAAGCAAATCCAGCATGACTGCTATGGCCAGATTGTCCTACCAACTGTTCAGGGTTTCATCGATCAGCGCCTATTGCGGATGGCTGATGATCGGGATTTCGAAAGTCTCGAAGAAGTTGGTGAGATGGCTTGGGCCATGCATGATCAACCTGATGCTGGCTTGTGGGAATTTCGCACGCGTCAGGAAGTTCACACATATTCTGCGGTGATGTGCTGGGCCGCATGCGACCGCTTGGCCAATACCGCAGAATGGCTAAACAAGGCAGATCGCGCGGAGCTTTGGCGAGGACGAGCTGATGCTGTCCGCGCGAAGATTGAAACTGAGGCGTGGAAGGAGAATGGCGAAGGCGGGCACTACGGCGCGAGCTTCGAGAGCGACTATCTTGATGCCAGCCTGCTGCAGATGGTTGAGCTGCGTTTTCTCTCCCCTGATGATGAGCGGTTCAAACAGACTTTTGCAGCCGTCGAGAAACACCTGCGCCGCGGCGACCATATGCTACGCTATGCGGCGGAGGATGATTTTGGAGCGCCCGAGACTGCCTTTAACGTCTGCACATTCTGGCTGATTGAGGCGCTGCATCTGGCAGGGCGCGATGACGAGGCGCGCAATCTCTTCATGACTATGCTAACCCACACCACACAGTCTGGATTGCTAAGCGAAGATCTGGACTATGAGACAGCTGAATTGTGGGGCAATTTCCCGCAGACATATTCACTGGTCGGTGTAATAAACTGTGCCGGCCTGCTGTCTGAACCATGGAGTAAAGTTAGATAGCCCGTCTTGTTGTAATTTCGAACCGGGTAGCAGTGCCCAAGGCACGCGGCGCAGCCGGGGCACAGGGCGGGCTTTCAGGCGCTCTTAACTCGGCGCTGAAAGACTATGGCGGCATTTGGTTCGGCTGGTCCGGCCAAGAAAGCGAAGACCGCACCGGCAACATCAATATGCAACGAAGCGATGGTGTGACGACTGCGACGATCGATTTGTCAACGCGTGATATTGAGGAATATTACAACGGCTACGCTAACTCGACGCTGTGGCCACTGTTTCACTACCGGCTAGATCTGACCGAATATGAGCGCGAGACAGGCAAAAGTTACGAGCGGGTCAATGAACGCTTCGCCGAGTGCGTCACCCCTCTGATTGAGGCCGATGACCTTGTCTGGGTCCACGACTATCATTTGCTGCCTTTGGGTGAGCGGTTGCGCTCGCGCGGATTGAAAAACCGCATCGGATTTTTCCTCCATATTCCTTGGCCGCCAGCGCGGCTCTTTGTGTCGCTACCCTTTCATGAGCGGCTGGTCCGGACCATGCTCGAATATGATTTAATTGGGTTCCAGACAGAGGAATGGCTAGAGAGTTTTCTGCACTATTGCCGCAAAGAGCTTGGCGCGGAAGTCAACGAGGCAACAGGGCAGATCAGCTTTGAAGGCCGCACGACACAAGCAAAAGCCTATCCGATTGGTATCGACTGGGACCATTTCCAATCGCAAGGCGAGACTGAAGAGGCAAAAGTCGCTGAGGGCCGCCTGACAAGTTCTACTCGCGACCGGACTGCAATGGTGGGCGTTGACCGGCTCGACTACTCCAAAGGCTTGCCGGAGCGAATTGATGGTATCGGGCGATTCTTTGACCAATACCCTGACCGCGTACGCGACTTGGTGTATATTCAAGTTGCGCCGCCAAGCCGTGAAGACGTTGAAAGTTATCAAAAAATCCGCACTGAGCTCGAACAAAAGACTGGGGAGATCAACGGTGCGCGAAGCGAAGTTGACCTCGTGCCAATCCGCTATGTCAACAAAGGCTATAGCCATGCCGAGCTCTATGGTTTCTTCAGGGCATCCAAGATTGGCCTAGTGACGCCTCTTCGCGATGGAATGAACTTGGTCGCGAAGGAATATGTTGCCGCGCAAGATCCCGATGACCCCGGCGTGCTTATTTTATCTAGGTTTGCTGGCGCTGCTCACCAGCTCAAAGATGCAGTGCTGGTCAATCCGCATAGCCCCGACGATTTAAGCCATGCAATTCACAAGGCGCTCGATATGCCACTGGCTGAGCGTAAGAAGCGCTACGAGGCAATGATAGCAACTATTCGCGACGACAATGTTCAGGACTGGACCAAGCGCTTCTGCGAAGATCTGGAGCGAAAGTAGCCGAACGAGACGCACCAAGAAAAGTGGTGCCCGGGGGCGGAATCGAACCACCGACACGCGGATTTTCAATCCGCTGCTCTACCCCTGAGCTACCCGGGCATTCGCTACAGCGGCAATCAAAACTGCGTGTTGATTTGAGCGAGCAAATGAGAGCGGGCCTATGGCGAACAGGGCGGCGCTTGGCAAGAGGGAAATGTTGCCCATTCCCAATGAGCGCCTTAGTCGCGCTCCTCGCGGATGATTTTACCCGCGATCTCTTCCGGGCTCGCAGGGCGACCTGCAACCGCATATCCATCGCCAAACCACTGCGCTAGATCGCGGTCCTTGCAGCGTGTGGAGCAGAACGGCGTGTGTTCCTCGCTACGAGGTTTCTTACAGATCGGACAGGGTTTGGTAGATGTCATGATGCGATAATCTGCGCCTGTGCAGCCTCCAGCGCAAGGGTGGGATTGATCTCGACCCGCACTTCTTTGCCTGTGCGCTCTGCCAATTCGAGCAACCAATGCTCCTTCAGCTTTGCCTTGAGTGCGGGATGAACTGTGAGCAGCAGCACTCTGCCAGTCCCCTCGGCCATCTCCGCGCGGCGCAGCGCCATACGCGCGCAGGCACCAACCCGCGAGGTGGCAAAGCGGTGCAGCAGCGAAGGCCCCTCAAGCCGTGCTACCAGCTGCACAAAGCCAAATCCGTTCATCGCCGTGCGCTCATGCGGCCAGTCGGCAAGTGCTGCTGCAAGGGCTGCATCCACGTCTTTCCGACCTGCCTTGTCAGGTATTGTCGGGAAGTCGATACCGATAGAACCGCCCAGATCAAACCAACGCAGTGCCTGCGCGATGGCAGGTACGGCGGCGAGGGCCAGTTCGCGCGGGAAACCCTCGCCATCTATGTCGATGAGCGTCATGGCGGGAGTTGTCGAAATGAGGATGCTGCCGCCCGGAAACGCGAGTTCGCCAAAGGAGGCGGTGTCCCAAACCTCTTCCCAAAGGCCCGATGGAAAGCGGCGAACAGACTTTCCTGTGGTGAAGACCGATGCTGGCGGAATGGCATCGCTTGGTTGATCGCCAAAATAGCGCCCCTGCGCGCGCTTCAGCCGTCCTCGTTCTGCGATAGGCTCGCGGGTAATTATCAGCCTCACATCGCCGCCTTCGCTAGCCTCGCGTGGGAGGCCGTCGGCGTTGATCTCAAACCCTTGCGCGCTGACGCAAAGCGCGCGGCCTGACTGGGGCTTGCGCGACACAACCTTCGCCATCAAAATCGTACGAGCACAAATTTTGCTGAGCCAGAATTGTTTCGCGGCGACGACCTGGCCCTTGTCGATCAGCAGCGCACGGCTTTCGCCGATGCCTTCTTCAACGAGCCATTCCGGGCCATCTGCGTCAGGCAATTTTGAAACCCGCAGCTTTTAGCATGGCGCGTGTCTCATAAAGTGGCAGGCCCATGACGCCAGAGAAGCTTCCTTGTAGCGAGACGATCAGCCCCTCTGCAGAGCCTTGAATGGCATAGCCGCCGGCTTTGCCGTCCCATTCGCCTGAGGCAAGGTAAGCGGCGATTTCTTCATCGGAGAGGCGCTTAAAGCGCACGATGCTCTCGCTCAGTTTCTTGCGTAAAGAACCGTCTGGCGCCCGCAATGCCACTGAAGATAGTACGCGGTGGCGTCGTCCGGAAAGCAATTCAAGGCAAGCCCGCGCGCTCGCTTCATCCTCGGTCTTGGGCAGAATCCGGCGGCCCGCCGCGACCACTGTATCGCCCGCCAGAACGAAGCCATCGGTCTCGACTGCAAGCGCCTTCTCGCGTGCCATGCGCATGGCATAGTTGCGCGGAAGTTCACCCTTGGCCGGGGCCTCGTCAATGTCCGCTGGTACGATGGCATCAGGTTTCACGCCAAGCCGTGCGAGTAGTTCGCTGCGCCTTGGGCTGGCTGATGCAAGTGTTAGCTTAGGCGCGCTCATCCTGGCGAGCCGGAGCGCTTATGCCGGGCCAGGGCCCTGGCCAGGGCCGCCGCTACGGCCAGGCATAAACCGGTATGTGATCCGGGCCTTGGTCAGGTCATATGGGGTGAGTTCGCACAGCACCTCATCACCTACAAGAACACGGATGCGGTTCTTGCGCATCTTGCCCGCAGTGTGGCCGAGCACTTCATGGCCATTTTCAAGCTCAACCCGGAACATCGCATTGGGCAGCAATTCCACCACCTTGCCGCGCATTTCGAGGAGTTCTTCTTTTGCCATGTAATCCGATATTCCGTGTATTGTGTTCGTTGAGCGGCGGCATGTAGCGACGACGGGCGCAAAAGGGAAGCCTTTGCCCGAAATCGTCCCAATTCGATAAACAGCATTGGGAACCCGATCTGCGACAATCCGTTACGATTCCTAACCTTGTCTTGCGCGCGGTGATGGCTCATTCGCCGCGGTGCGGGGGGATTAAGAATGTGAGGCCTAAGCTCCCGATGCGTGCAATTCGACATCTGCCAATGCTGGTGCTTGGGCTTGCCGCCTCGGTTTCTGCTCAGGATAGTTCTGAGCGAGAACGCCCTGCGCCGGGTGATCCGGGCGACATCGTTGTGATCGCGGACCGACTGCCGGAACAGCTCGATGTTCCGCAAGCGCCTTTGGTGGAGCTTGATGCTGCAGATATCGCCGGATTTGGTGCAGGTTCGATCGAAGAACTGGTTGCTCAGCTTGAGCCTGCGAGCGGTTCGACGCGCGGACGCGGCGGCGGCGGTCGCCCGGTATTCCTGATCAACGGCATCCGCGTCAGCAGTTTTCGCGAGTTCTTTCGCTATCCGCCTGAGGCGCTGGCGAAGGTTGAGGTTCTGCCTGAGGAAGTAGCGCAGCGCTTTGGCTTTCCGCCAGATCGCCGCGTGCTCAATTTCATCTTGAAGAAGGACTTTTCGAGCCGTGAGATAGAGGTCGAATATGAGCAGCCAGACCGTGGAGGTTACTCCCGCACCGAGCAGGAATTCGGGTTACTCAAAATTGCGGGAGGCGGGCGGCTCAATCTCAATTTTGAGCATAACGACACCTCGCTGCTCACTGAGGCTGAACGAGGAATAACTCAGACGCCCGGTAGTATCCCTGAGGTCGCTGGCGATCCTGATCCGGCTGCGGCGCGCAGTTTGATTGCGGATTCGCGCGGGTTTGAGGCATCAGCCAATTGGGCAAAGGCCTTTGTCGAAAGCGGTTCCTCGCTCAGCCTGACGGGGAGCTTTGAGCGGGGTGAGAGCCGCAGCCTTTCTGGTCTCGATACGGTAACGCTTGCTGATTCGCTTGGCCAAAGCCTCCTGCGTACGTTCAATGGCGATAACCCACTGGAAGTGCGACGCAGGACCAATGAAGGCGAGTTTGCGCTGGGCTATACGCGGCAAATCGGGACCTTTCAGCTAACTGCGACAGGCAATGCGAGCATCGCCGATACGCGTACACAGATTGACCGGCTGGTTGATACGAGTGGTCTTGTCGCTGATGCGGCGAATGGCTTGCTGGCCATTGATGGCGCGATCCCCGCGGGCGCTGATGCGGGCTTCGACATCGCCAATACGCGCACGCTCGGCGCAAGTCAGAAGGTCACCTTGCGCGGGCGGCCTCTCTTACTGCCCGCGGGCGAACTGGGGCTGACTTTTGACTTTGGCTACGATTGGAACCGCATTGAAAGCGACGACACGCGCAGCGCGCTTGATACGCGGCTGACCCGCGGGATTATCGAGGGTGGGGCCAATGTGGCGGTGCCGCTGACCAGCCGGTTTGAGGGCGTTCTCGGTGCGCTCGGCGATTTTGCGGCTAATTTTCAGCTCGGTTTCAATGATTTATCGGACTTCGGCACGCTTTATGACTGGAGTGCGGGGCTGACGTGGGAGCCGTTCGACGATCTGCAATTGGGCGTGACTTACGTGGACAATGAAGCAGCACCTTCGCTGGCTTTCCTCGGCAATCCACAAATTACCAGCTTCAATGTGCCGGTTTTTGACTTTTCGCGCGGCGAGACTGCGTTGGTGACTGTCACCAGTGGCGGCAACCCTGACTTGCTGGCTGAGACACAGCGCGATTGGAAGTTTAGCGCCAATTGGAAGCTACCGATTGGCGGCAATCACCGGCTCAATATTGAGTATGTCCGCAACCGGTCCGATAATGTCTCGCAAGGCTTCCCTGCGCTCACCGACGCGATTGAGGCGGCGTTTCCAGATCGTGTGACGCGGGATGGCGCAGGCCAGTTGATTGCGCTCGATAGGCGCGCGGTGACTTTTGCTGAGACGCGGGCTAATCGCTTGTCGATCGGCCTTAACTCGCGCGGTAGGTGGGGCAAAGCTCGCCCTTCAAGCAGCCGGCCGGAGGGAGTAACGCCCAGTGGTGCAACAACCCCAGCGGCGCCTGCATCAAGGGAGGGCCGCCGAGGGGCGCCAAATGCTGAGCGCTTCGCCGCAATCCGGGCGGCACTGTGCAAGGACGAACCGGACCTCAGCGCGCTGCCTGAGCGGATGCAAGCGCGGCTGAAGCGCGAAGATGGCACGGTTGATCCAGAACGCCTTACCCGGGTGAAGGGGCGGATTTGTAGCGAAGAGGCTGCAAATTTGGTGCGGGGCGGTGCTGGCGAGGCTCGCGGCGGAAGTCCCGTCCAAGCTGGGAGAGGTCGCGGCGGCGGCCGAAACCCCGCGGCAAGGTTCGGCGGTCGCGGCGGTGACGGGCGCGGGCGTTACTTCCTCTCGCTCACCCATACGATTGAGCTCGACAATACCATTTTTATCGCGCCGGGTGTCCCCTTGCTTGACCAGCTTGATGGCGATTCTACTTCAGCCTTTGGCCTCGCGCGTCATTCAACGCGGCTCTCCTCCGGAATATTCCGTGGCGGCATGGGCATGCGCATTATTGGCAATTACACCGGTTCTGCGCGGGTCAATGGTTCAGGACTGCCGGGCAGCACAGATCTTGCTATCGACGATTTGGCCACATTGAACCTACGCGTGTTTGCCGATTTGGGGCGCGTCTTCGGGAAAGAAGACGGCTTTATGCAGGGGCTGCGATTGAGCCTGCGCGCTGATAATGTCTTCGATGGCCGCCGCATTGTACGCGATGAGAACGGCGACACACCGCTGCGCTTTCAGCCGCTGCTGATTGACCCGACCGGGCGCTATCTGGGTATCGACATTCGCAAGCTGTTTTGAGTCCGCGGCTGGCCTCAGTTTGGAGACTGATCTCAGTGGATCAGGCGTGAGCGCGGGAACATCAGGCTTGCAAGCCCTTTGGCTTCGAAGGGATGCCAATCGTCTTCATCCTGCGCGAGCCGGTCAGCAATCGCTAACATCACGCTGGGGTTTACACCAAGGCCGCAATGGCTGGCGAGAACTTCGATATTCTCGCATTGATCGCCGGCAGCCTGCACAGAACCGCGCCAATGCACCACACCATCAGTTTTGGTCAGGATGGATGTAGTGGGAACGGGCGGCGCAGTGGCCAAATCCTGAAACTGACCTTGCTTGATCGGCTCTGGCTCTTCACCATTCAAATATTCAAAAAGTTTGCGAGCATTGGTGTGATCGCGATTATCGCTAATAGGGCTACCAAGTGAGATGACCTGACGCACCTTATCGGGCATCATTTTGGCAAGCTCCCGGGCAAACACCCCACCAAGGCTCCATCCTACGATAGAGATCTTACCGCCGGTTGCTTTGTAATGGTCTGCAACGCGCTCAGCCATCGCCTCAACGCGTTCATTATCAACGCGGATATTACGGCCTAAATCCCAGCCGACAGCATCATAACCCAGATCGTTCAGTAGTTTGCGCATTGGGCGCGTGGAGCCGTCTGAAGCCATAAAGCCGGGGAGCACCAATACGCCGTGGCCATCACCTTTGGGCAAATGCGACATGAGTGGGCGCAATGCGAAAAAGCTCGCAAGTTCCCCCATCGCGCGGCCTGGTTCGGCCAGTGTGAGCAGCTTATGCGGTGGGCGCGCAGCGTGGCTCTCTGTTTGTGTCGCTGTCATTGTTTTGGACCCCTCCAGGTACTTTGCTATTTCTTTTTGGGCTTGGCTGCCCGCTTCTTCGCGGCGGGTTTTACCTTTGGCTTACTCGTCGTTCTTGTCGCAGTTTTGCGCTTTGCGGCTGTGCGTTTCGCTACTGCTTTCTTCGCCGCAGTCTTGCGCGGGGTTACAGTCTTCGCCGCAGATTTACGCGGGGCCGCCTTTTTGGCAGTCGAAGCCTTCTTCGCTGGTGCCTTCTTAGCAGCCGCTTTCTTTACAGACGGTGACTTGGCTTTTGCGGTCTTTTTGGGAGCCGCCTTCTTTGCCGCAGCTTTCTTTACCGGCTTCCCGCCCCCATTTTGGGCCAGATCGCGCAGTTCTTCGAAGCTATCTTCGATGCACTGCACATAAAACTCTGGGTCAGGCAGCAGCTCGCGGCAGGCGGTGAAGCTGATCGTTGCCTCATCGACGTAAGACTGAACGACATGTCCGAGGCCCATGCCATCGGTCAGGCAGACAAGCCCCATCTGACTGTCTAGCCGCGCGCCGCTTGAATAAATCGGAATTGGCGGCCCGGGCACATTGGTGACAATCGTCGAGAAGGGCGGGCGGATCGTGTTGGCAAGCCCAAGTCGCGTATAAAGCTGCGCGCCGAGCGACATGTATAGCGCAGGGCTGACCTTGCTCACCTCGGTCATATTACGCGCGCCCACCGCGTCGGTCATCGCCTTGGAATTGACCGTCCGGTCATGGACATAGGCTAGCCGTTCGGCGGGATCTTCAATATGCGTGCCCAGCGGCGCGACCATGGCGGCGACCTGATTGCCCATATCGCCTTTTTCCGACTTAGAGCGGACCGAGATTGGCGCCATCGCAGTGAGGGTTGCCTTGGGCAGATCATCCTTTGCGAGCAGATACTTACGCATCGCTCCGCCCACGATGGTCAGGAATACATCATTGACCTTGCAGCCCGGCGCGAGCGCTCTGATCGCCTTGATATCGGCAAGTGGCAGGCTGCGGCCTTCCACGACGCGGGACGACGAAATTGGTTTGTTGAAGCGTGTTTTCGGTGCCAGCATTTCGCGCGACACATCAAACTCTTTTGCGACTAAGCCTTTGAGAGCTTTCGCGAGACCCGGCGCTGCTTTCGCTGCGACTTCCATCTGCTTTAGCGGGTTGGTGACTGCGCTGATGTAGGAACGGCCCAGCAGTTCTACCGGGTTAGGGACCTTCTCCGGTTCCCAAGCGTCCGGAGTGTTCGGTGCTGGCTCTTCAGGGACCAGCGTGTGCATGGCCTCAAGCAGGTCTACGCCGCTCATCCCGTCAATTGCGGAGTGATGCACCTTGGTGACCATCGCGTAGCTGCCAGGGGCAACGCCTTTGATATTGTCGAGACCTTCGACAACCGTGAATTCCCATGGCGGACGTTCCAGATCTAGCGGACGCGAAAAGATCCGTGCTGCTTGGATGCAAAGCTGGCGCCAATCACCGGGCTTTGGCAAAGCGATGTGCCGAACATGGTACTCCAGATCAAAATCTGGGTCTTCAATCCAATAGGGATAATCAAGATCAAACGGCACGCGAACGAGCCGCTGTCGCACGGTTTTGCTGAGCTGTAGCCGGCTCTCAAAGAAGTTCAAAATGTCTTTGAAACGGACAAATCCGCCCGGTGCAGTCTCAGGATTATAGATCAGGATTGAGCCGATATGCATCGGAGAGTTGCGCGTCTCCAGCGCAACAAAACTTGCATCCATTCCCTGGAGCTGCCGCATCTAATTCTCCCGCCTCGACCACATCTTATAATTTTATTGCGCGGTCGGACCTGCTCTTCACAGGTTTGATACACCTGCCTAGCACGATTGTGCGGTGCGTCAAATTCGTGCTTAGAGCGCGTCCCCGGCCGCAACGCCGCTCGCCCAGGCCCATTGGAAATTATACCCGCCAAGCCAGCCAGTCACATCAACAGCCTCGCCAATAGCGTAGAGACCTGGAATGTTCTTTGTTTCCATTGTCTTGGAGGAGAGCTCTGCGGTCGAAATGCCGCCCACGGTGACTTCGGCCTTGGCGAACCCTTCCGTGCCATTGGGGCGGAATTCCCAGCGGGCAAGCCGCTCTCCAGCGCTTTTTAGAACCTTGTCGGACGTATTGGCGAGTTCATTCGGCGCGCTCAGCTTTTCGGCAAGAATATCGGCCAAGCGGTCCGGCAGGTGCGTCCGCAGGGAGCTTTTAAGGGTGGCACGAGGATTTTCCGTCTTTGCGGTGATCAGCCAATCAATAGGTAAATCTGGCAGGAAATTGATCAGAATGGGCTCGCCCGGCGACCAATAAGACGAGGCTTGCAAGATCGCCGGACCCGACAGGCCGCGATGGGTGAAAAGCGCGGCTTCGGAAAAACTAGCCTTGCCCGCAGTTGCGCAGACGGGCGCTGAGACCCCGGAAATTTCGCGGAAGAGCACTTCTTCGCCGCCTAGCGTCAACGGGACGAGGGCGGGGCGCGGCTGGACCACTTTCAGGCTAAATTGCCGCGCAAGTTCATAGGCAGAGTCGGTGGCGCCCATTTTTGGGATCGACGGCCCGCCGGTAGCAATCACCAAATTATGCGCCGCATAGGTGCCGGTTTGAGTGGTTACGAGATAGCCGCTCTCATGCTCAACAGCGCTCACGTCTTCACCGCATCGAACCTCGACGCCTCCCTTTGCGCATTCGCTAAGCAGCATATCAACAACCTGCTGAGCGGACTCGTTGCAAAACAGCTGGCCCAGCGTTTTCTCATGCCAAGCGATGCCATAGCTTTCGACCAGCTCGAGAAAATCTTGCGGCGTGTAGCGCGCGAGGGCCGACTTGGCGAAATGCGGATTGGCCGAAAGGAAGTTCTGAGGGCCGGCGTTGATGTTCGTGAAGTTGCAGCGTCCACCGCCTGAAATCAGGATTTTTTTGCCGGGTTTTGACGCGCGTTCCAGCACCAAAACACGATTACCGCGCTGCCCGGCTCGCGCTGCACACATCATTCCAGCGGCGCCGCCGCCCAGCACAATCGCATCATACAGATTGGACATCAATCGAGACGCGGCTGCGCTGGCGCCGGACTCGCCTCTGGAGTCCGCTTGGCTAGAAAGTAAAGGCCCGTTCCGACAAGCAGGATCAGCCCCATCATGGTGAAGGCCTCCGCGCTGGCATGGCTGGCAACCCATACTGAGCTCACTAAGGCGAACAGACAGATTACCGCGCTCGTCACCGAAATACGCCCTTCCTTACGCTCGATAACAGGTAGTGCCAGCGTGCAGATCAGATATGTCAGCATACGCGCCAGAGTGCCGGCAATTGCGAGGAACTCAAACCCATCCCAAAGGCTCATAAGAACAGAAATCGTACCGAAGAAATAGATTGCATTGGCCGGTGTTCCCCAGCGTGAGAGGCCCATAAACCAGCGGGGCAGCATGCCTTGCTCAGCCATGCCATACATCAGGCGCGGTGTGGCGATACCGCCATTGAACGTGTTTGCGCCAATCGAAATAGCCGCCGCAATGACAATCATCAGCGTGCCGAAATCACCCATGATTGCGCTGCCTGCAGCTGCTAGCGAGTTTGGTGCATCGCTTTCACCAGGTGCGATTGCGAGGTAGGCCCAGATTACGGCCATGTAGATCGCCGTGACAATGCCTAGGCCCATGATCAGCCCTGCGGGCACGTCGCGCTTGGGTTTTTTCATCTCGCCCGCAGACAGAACCACAGCTTCAAATCCAATGAAGGCGTAATAGGTTAGCAAGACCACGCTCTCAACTGCGCCGAACTCAGGCAGGATGATCGGGCCTCCGCTGAGGCCAGCCCACATTGCCGCGCCTACGAGGATGACCAGCGGGGCGAATTTAATCACCGTCATCAGCCCAAGCGTGCCAACCGATTGGCGCATGCCGAACAGGTTGATCGCCAGCATGGCAAGAATGATCGACATCACAGCGACAGGACGCACAGTTGGGCCATCCAGCACGGGCCAGATCGCGGCGAGATAGGTGACCATGACATGCGTATTAGCGGCCAGGGTTGTCATGGATGATGCAAGCCGCGCCCATCCGGCCTGAAATCCCACAAAGCGACCGAAAGCAGCTTGTCCGTAAAGAATGGGCCCACCATGATGATCGAACCGCGAGGCCAGGCGAGCGAATACCAAGATCAGCGGCAGGAACAGCAATCCGCCCAGCAGCATCAACCAAGGGGCGAAGCTACCGACAGCGGCGACGAGAATGGCTGGTAGCGCAAATATCCCTGCGCCGATCATACCATTTACGGTGAACAGCGTGGTCCCGACCGGGCCGACAGTTCTGGGCGGTGAAGTAGTTTGCTCATTCATGGCGTCGGGGCGTGCCCGCAATCGCCAATAACTGCAAGCGTTCCTCCACAGCCAGTATGTTGAGAATGCGCGCGCTACAGACTATCTCGCCAATGATGGCTCGCACTCCAGCTGGAACTCCGCATGACCCGCGCGGCAAGGAACGCTTCAATGAGGAGCGGGCGGCTTACACCGTGGCGAGCGCTAAGCCAGATTTGGAAGCGGGCGTCACAGCTATTCGCGAGACCGTCAAAACGCTGAAGCCCCAGCCGGGCGTATACCGCATGCTCGATACGCGCGGCGATGTGCTCTACGTGGGCAAAGCACGCAGCCTGAAGGCACGCGTGGCCAATTACACGCATGTTGCCGGGCTCACCAACCGGCTGCAACGCATGGTCAGCCAGACGCGCCGTATGGAAATTGTCACCACGGGATCAGAGGCGGAGGCGCTGCTACTCGAAGCGCAGCTGATCAAGCGCTATCGCCCGCCGTTCAACGTGCTGCTGCGGGACGACAAGAGCTTTCCATTCATTCTGCTGCGTTCAGACCATGAGTTTCCGCGTATCATGAAGCATCGCGGTGCGCGGCGAACCAAAGGCAATTATTATGGACCGTTCGCAAGCGCGGGCAGCGTCAACACTACCATCAACGCTCTGCAAAAACTGTTCCTGCTGAGAAGCTGCACGGACAGTTTCTTCAACAATCGCGACCGGCCATGTCTACTCTATCAGATCAAGCGCTGCTCAGCTCCGTGCGTGGGGCGGATTGATGCGGATGGCTATGGTGAGCTGATGCAAGAGGCTAAGGATTTCCTGTCGGGCAAATCAGGTGCGGTGCAGGCCAAGATCGAGAAGCAGATGGCCAAGGCGGCCGAAGATCTCGACTTTGAAACTGCCGCGATCTTGCGCGACCGGCTGCGCGCGGCGACCTTCATTCAAGGCTCGCAGGCCATCAATGCGAGCGGTGTCGGCGACGCAGATATCTTTGCCATCGCCAGCAAGAATGGTCAGATGGGCATCCAGGCGTTTTTCGTGCGCGGCGGACAGAATTGGGGACATCGCGCTTTCTTTCCCACCCACACTAAGGACGTGGAAGAGGGTCAGGTCCTCGCTAACGTGATCCTACAATTTTACGAGGAAGTTCCTCCGCCGCCCATGGTTTTGGTTGATCGGGAATTGCCAGAAACTGAGCTGATTGAGGCGGCGCTGTCAGAGCTGGCCGACAAGAAGGTCAAGCTGTCCGTCCCCCAGCGCGGCGACCGTCGCAAGTTAATGAATCAGGCGAGTCGCAATGCGGTGGATGCGCTGGACCGGCGGCTCGCGGAAAGCGGTACCAAAGCCAAGCTTAACCGAGAGCTGGCGGAGTTCCTTGAGCTGGATGAACCGCCGCAGCGGATCGAGGTGTACGACAACAGCCACATCCAAGGCGCGAAAGCTGTCGGCGCAATGATTGTCGCCTCGCCAGAGGGCTTTGAGAAAAGCCAGTACCGAAAGTTCAACATCAAATCCGCGCAGACCAATGATGATTTCGGGATGATGCGGGAGGTGATGGAGCGGCGCTTTGCCCGCGCGATGAAAGACGACCCCGACCGCGAAAAGGCCGGAGTGTGGCCTGATCTTGTGCTCCTCGATGGCGGCAAGGGGCAGATGAGCACCGTGCGTTCTACGCTGGCGGAATTGGGCATTGAGGACGTGCCGCTGATTGCGATTGCCAAGGGACCGCATCATGGCCGCGAGGGGCGCGAAGTGTTCCACTTTCCTGATGGGCGCGAAAAGACGCTGCCGACCAATTCGCCACTGCTCTATCATCTTCAGCGGCTACGGGATGAAGTGCACCGGTACGCGATTGGCGCACACCGGGCCAAGCGCAGCAAAGCGATCACTGCGAGCCCGCTGGACGAGATCCCGGGTATCGGTCCGGCTCGCAAGCGCGCGCTCCTTCTATATTTCGGAACGGCGAGCAAAGTGCGCGCAGCCTCTTTAGAGGACTTGCAGCGCGCGCCCGGCGTGAGTGACAAGGTCGCACAGCAGATCTATGATTTTTACCACGCAGGCGGTTAGCCGGGAACTTGTGCGGCTTTCGTTCAGTTTTAGCAGTTTAGCCTCCGCTAAGCGCAATATGGAGAACACGTATGGCCGATGGCCAGCAGCCAGTCGCTGACGCAGCACCAATGCCAAAGCGCAATGCTTTCACCCGCTTCCTCGACGGTGTGGAGTGGCTGGGCAATTTGCTTCCGCATCCGGTCACGCTGTTCGCGATACTCGCGCTTGGCATTGTTTTGCTCTCTGGCCTGCTTGGCTGGATGGGTGTGGCAGTCGCTGACCCGCGCCCCGCCGGTGCGAATGGTGTTGCAGAGGACGGTATGATCCGCGCAGTAAGTCTGATGGACGGCGACGGCATACGGCGCATTTTCACCAATCTGGTCGGCAACTTCACCAGCTTTGCTCCGCTCGGCGTTGTGCTGGTTGCGATGCTCGGAGTGGGCGTGGCGGAGAAATCTGGGCTCTTATCGGCGGCTGTTCGCAGTATGGTACTGGGCGCGCCGAAGAATCTCGTCACGGTTGCGATTGTGTTTGCGGGGATCGTCTCCAACACCGCATCAGAGGTCGGCTATGTCGTTCTGATCCCGCTCGCCGGCGCGATTTTCTATGCACTTGGGCGCCACCCTCTGGCCGGTATGGCTGCGGCGTTTGCAGGCGTTTCGGGCGGCTATAGCGCGAACTTACTGATCGGTACGATTGACCCACTGCTCGCCGGGATCACGCAAGAGGCCGCGCGTTTGATCGATGACGACTACACCGTGGTTGCGACCGCCAATTGGTACTTCATGGTCGCCTCGACCTTCCTCATCACGCTGCTGGGCTCGCTGGTGACGATCTTCGTCGTGGAGCCCAAGCTGGGGAAATACGACCCCGCGCTGGCTGATCCGACCATTCTCGATGACCGGATGATGGAGGAGGTCAGCGACACAGAGCGCAAGGGGCTGCGCTGGGCTGGGCTCGCACTGCTCGGTGTGTTGGCATTCATGGCTTTGACGCTCATCCCCGAATGGGGAGTGCTGCGCAATCCAGACAATGGCGACCGGATTGATAGCCCATTCTTCGACGGCTTTGTGGTTTGGATCCTCATTTTCTTTGTCGCGCTCGGCTATGCCTATGGCCGCGCGGTTGGGACGATGAAGACTGACCGCGATGTGATTGACGCCATGGCGGCGGCTTTGTCTTCGCTTGGTCTGTATATCGTGCTGGTGTTTTTCGCCGCGCAATTTGTCGCGTTTTTTGGCTGGACAAATCTGGGCGCGATCACGGCGGTGACGGGGGCGAATTTCCTGGTCGAGACGGGAATGACTGGCCCCTCGATCTTCTTCATGTTCATCTTGCTCTGCGCGCTCATCAACCTCTCGCTGGGTTCGGCCAGCGCGCAATGGGCGGTCACCGCCCCGATATTCGTGCCCATGCTAATGCTGGTGGGCTATTCGCCCGAAGTCATTCAGGCGGCTTATCGGATCGGCGATAGCACCACCAATATCATCACGCCGATGATGAGCTATTTTGGACTGATTTTGGCATGGGCGACGCGGTATAAGAGCGATCTTGGCGTCGGCACGATGATCGCGATGATGCTCCCATACTCAATGGTCTTCATCGTCTTCTGGTCAGTATTCTTCTATCTTTGGACGTTTGTTCTTGGGCTGCAAGTTGGCCCCGGCTCGCCGACATTCTATGTGACCGGATAGGCTGCCTAGTCATCGCGGAACGATTTTCACGGGCATGTGAGTGAAGCCATGAAGGAAGCAGCTTGGCAAGCGCTCCCATTCGCCGGCCTTCTCGATCCGGATGTCCCGCCGCAGGATTTCTTCGATGTAGATCCGTAATTGCAGTTCTGCGAGGCGCGCACCAACGCAGCGATGAACTCCGAAGCCAAAGCCAATGTGGCGTCTTGAATTTTCGCGCGACACGTCGAACTGATCGGCATTCTCGAACAGCGTCTCATCCCGATTGCCTGAAAGATACCATAGGATCACCTTTTCTCCCTTGCGGATCAATTCACCATCGAGCTCATAGTCCTCCGTCGCGGTACGCCGCATATGGGCGACGGGTGATTGCCAACGGACTATCTCGCTTGCCGCATTAGGCACGAGTGATGGGTCTTTGTGCAGGAGATCGAGCTGATCAGGATAACGATGGAATGCATCGATCAGCCCGGACATGGAGTTGCGCGTGGTGTCGTTTCCGCCAACAATCAGCAGCGCGATATTCCCCATCCGCTCAGCAGCGGGCATATTGCCCATCGCTTCTGAATGGATGATTCGGCTCATTATATCATCGCTAGGCGGCTGAGCTTTCTTCTCTTGCAGCAAGCGGTCAAACCGCATGAGCATTTGCATCATCTGCTCCTGCCAAAGCGCGGTGCGTTCTTCGCTTTGATCGGGCGTGACCTCGCTCGCCCAATCAGACCAGCGTTTTAGGTCGCGCCATTCCTCCCACGGAAAGTCGAACAGCACGCAAATCATGCCGATCGTCAGCGGGATGGATACCTCCTCCACCCAATCGAACACCTCGCTTTGAGGCAGGCCATCAAACAGTTCTGTCACGCGCTGGCGGATTTCAGCTTCGCGGCGGTTCATCTCACTAGGGTTGAAACTGGGCTGCACGACCCGGCGCTGCTCAGTGTGCTGGGGTCGGTCCATGGCGATAAAGTTATCGAATTGGACCTCTTCCCGCGCGTCCTGAATTGTGATCGAGCGATGTGAGCTGAATATATCCGGGAGCGCTTCAACTTGTTGGATCAAGCGATGCGAGCAGGCTGACCAATATGGGCCATAATCGCTGTCGGAGTGCCAAGCCAAAGGTGTTTCCTTGCGCATCTTCGCAAAGGGTGTTTGCCAACGATCTTCGACATAAAGCGCGTTATCGCTGAGATCGATATCGGCAGTGGGGCGCTGGATTGACTGGCTAGCCATGAGCTTCCTTTCCAATTCTATTTTTTGGCTAGGTCCATTTCTAGCTGCTCTCTCTCGACCCATGTCGAATGCACGCCGCTGCTGATCTTGTGCGGTAGCTTCGCTCGGCAAATCGGGCCTTTGGTAACGTCGCTTGCATCGAGGATTGCGAGCTCGCTGGTGCCAGTGTTCTCGTCAATCAAGAAGGTGACCAAATACGCGTCGTCTTCCTTGGCAGAACCCTGTTTTGGCACCACCGGGCTCTCGCTAGCATAGACACCCTCGGGAAGCTCGAACACTTGCTCCTCGCCGGTCTGCGTGTCGTGCCTGACATAGCCATTGAACAGGAACCAGCCCGGCTTGGTGGTGGTCGACCAGACATAGCGGCTCTCACGCATCAGATAGTCTGGGTTGATCATGCCAAACTCGACCACACGGTCAGTCAAGCGCTCCTCGCGTGTCTCACCCGTCTTCAGGTTAAACCGCCAACGATGCAGCTTTGATTGGAAAGAGTGCTCATCAACATAAGCCATCATATGGCTATATTTGCCCATCTCCTCAATCGGATCGGGCATGGGTTTGTCTTGGTAATAGCCCTCCAGGACAACTTCATCACCGTCTTCATGAGCATTCGTCCAATGTAGAACGTAAGTCGGTGAGGCTTCGAACCAGCGGATGTCTTCTGGTTGGCCATGACGCGGGATAAGGGCGAAACGGGTTGGTTCATCGTCATGTATCCGCGCCGCGTGGATATCGCGCTTAAGCAGGTCTGCATCCCAATAAAGCGGCATGTCATTGAGGATCGACCAGTTCTTGGTGATCGCCATATCGTGAGGCAGGCGCGGGCCAGCCAGCGGGATCGGCACGTAATGCACCAGCTTCCCGGCCCGGTCGACCACGCCGTAATGCATATAGGGCGCGTGCACGCCGTAATTGAAGAACATCATCTCGCCGGTCTCTTCGTCAACCTTTGGATGAGCAGAGACGCCATCAAGCGGCCCCCATGGCGCTTTGCCGAGATTTTCAAGCGTAACCGGGTCCATCATCCAGGCTTCGCCGCATTGGTAGAACGTCGCGTATGCGATGCCTGCATGGACAATAATGTCTGTGCTGCCCGTATCTTTCAGTCCGCCATGCGCGCCAAAACCCGGCCGTTTTGACGTACCGGATGGGTCCATTAAGCCGCCCCACAATGCGCTGCCTGCGATTTGCTCTTGGTCAAAACAATGGGTGCGCACGTAGCGATTGCGATAGCTTGCCTTACCACCTGATATGTTCACTTGATGGACCATCGCATCACCATCAAATGGGTGATGGCGGCCAAGCGGCTGGTGCACCGGATTTTCAGTGTTGCGTAGGTAGATCCCGTCAATATCAGGCGGAATTTCGCCCTCGATAACCTCCAGTTCGTCCACCGTCACCTCCTCGTGACACGGCGTCCATGGGCCGGAGAGATAGGGATGATTGCTGGGTTCTAGCGTGTGTTTGAGCGGTGCTTCGCGGGTGATCTGCATTCGGGGCGTCCTCTTCGCTGGGAGGATGACTGCACTTGGTCAGACGTGCAAGCTCTATCCGCTGTGCTTACTCTTCCGCCTGCGGATCATGCCTTCCTGCGCAACACTCGCGACGAGCTCGCCTGCGCGGTTGAAGATGCGCCCGCGATTGAATCCGCGCCCCGACCCTGACCACGGGCTGTCAGTGGCATAGAGCAGCCATTCATCGGCGCGCGCTTCTCGGTGGAACCAGATGGTGTGATCAAGGCTCGCCCCAACCAACTCGCCACGCATCCAGGACAGACCGTGAGGCAGGGCGCTTGTGCCCAGCAGCGTGAAGTCGCTAGCATAGGCGATGACCGCGCGGTGCATGGCAGGGTCGCCTGGCAGCGGAGCTACTGTGCGAAACCAGCTATGAGCAGAAGGTTCTCGCGGCTCGCTGTTCATCCAGTGCAGCTTGTCGCTGGTGCGCATGTCGATGGGACGCGGGCGAAGCATCATTTTGCGCTGTGCCTCAGGCATCCGGTCACCGATCTTGTCGACCATCTCGCGGCGTACCTCCATGTCCGGTTTCAGATCCTCGGGCGGCGGGACGTCCGGCATGGTGTAATCATCATGCGTAAGCCCTTCTTCGGCGCGCTGAAAACTCGCGGTCAGATTGAGGATCGGCTGCCCATTTTGGCTGGCGACAACGCGACGATTGGCAAAGCTGCGCCCAGTGAAATCGCGGGCAGTCTCATAATCAAGATCAACGCCTTCTTCGCCGCCGCGCAGGAAGTATGCGTGCAAACTATGTGCAGCGAAACCTTCGGGCGCGGTGGCCTGCGCGCTTTGCAGCGCTTGCGCGATCACCTGGCCACCAAACACGCGGCCCATTCCGCCGGGCTGCTGCGGGCCGGAAAATTGGTCTTCGCTCTGCTGTTCGACGGTGAGCAGACGAACGAGGCCAGCTACTAGCTTTTCTGGATTGGGAGTATCAGTCATTGCGCGCTTCTTGGGCGGACGGCGCGGATGCGTCAACGCGTAGTTCGCCTGAGCAATCAACGATCCACGCAAAACAAAGGGGCGCAAAGAGTTTCCCCCTCGCGCCCCTCAATTTCAGCAAGCAAACTGCTTAGATCACTCAGTGACCGCCAGCGAGCGCCGCGAGCAGAAGCAGCGCGACAATGTTGGTGATCTTGATCATCGGGTTGACGGCCGGGCCAGCGGTATCCTTGTAAGGATCGCCAACCGTATCGCCCGTCACCGCAGCTTTGTGAGCTTCAGAGCCCTTGCCGCCATGATTGCCGTCTTCGATGTATTTCTTCGCATTATCCCATGCGCCGCCGCCGGCGGTCATGGAAAGCGCCACGAAGATGCCCGAGACAATAACACCGAGGAGCAATGCGCCGAGGGCCGCAAACGCATTAGCCTGATCTGCAACCAGAAGGATCGCAAAGTAGACAACGATTGGCGCCAGTAGTGGCAGCAGCGAAGGCACGATCATTTCTTTGATCGCAGCCTTGGTCACAAGGTCCACCGTGCGGGCATAGTCAGGGCGGCTAGTGCCATCCATAATGCCCTTGTCCGCAGCGAACTGCGCACGCACGTCAACAACCACATCGCCAGCCGCGCGGCCAACAGCGGTCATGCCCATCGCTCCGAAGAGGTAAGGCAAAAGTGCGCCGAGCAGCAAACCAACAATCACATAGGGGTTCTCAAGGCTGAAGCTAACGTTCAGATCAGGGAAGAACTCTTTGAGATCGGCAGTATATGCGCTGAACAGCACGAGTGCCGCTAGACCAGCTGAACCAATGGCATAGCCCTTGGTCACAGCCTTAGTGGTGTTACCCACGGCATCAAGCGCATCGGTTTTTTCACGAACGCTCTCATCCAGCTCGGCCATCTCAGCAATACCCCCGGCATTGTCAGTGACAGGGCCGTAGGCATCGAGCGCTACAACCATACCTGCCAGCGCGAGCATGCTCGTCGCGGCAAAGGCAATGCCCATGAGGCCAGCCAGCTGATAGGTCACGATGATGCCGATCACGATTACGATGGTCGGCAATGCAGTGGACTCGAGGCTAATCGCCAGACCCTGGATCACGTTGGTGCCGTGGCCAGTCTCAGATGACTTAGCGATAGAGCGAACCGGGCGGTATTCCGTGCCGGTGTAATACTCTGTGATCCAGATGATGAGCCCAGTAACCGCTAGGCCAACCATCATCGCCCAGAACAGGCTCATGCCGGTAAAGATCTGCTCACCGAGCGTATATTCCGTGCCGAGGCCAATCGCCGCATCCGTTGCGAAATAGATCGCCGGGATTGACAAAACTGCCGTGGTGATGAAGCCCTTGTAGAGCGCGCCCATGATGTTGTTCGATTTGCCCAGACGGACAAAATACGTCCCGATGATCGAAGTGACGATGCAGGCACCGCCAACGATCAGCGGTAGTGTCATCAGCGCCTTGAGTTCATCAGCGGCAAGGCCAGTGAACAGCAAGGCGGTGAGGACCATCGTCGCACCAACAGTCACAACGTAAGTCTCGAACAAGTCAGCGGCCATACCAGCACAATCGCCAACATTATCGCCCACGTTATCGGCGATGGTCGCCGGGTTGCGTGGATCATCCTCGGGGATACCTGCTTCAACCTTGCCAACAAGGTCAGCACCAACGTCAGCAGCTTTGGTGAAGATACCGCCGCCCAGACGCGCGAAGATTGAGATGAGTGAAGCACCGAAAGCGAGACCAACCAGCACGTCGATAATCTGGCGCTTTTGACCAGCATCAGTGAGGCTCAAATTCATCACATCGGTTAGGACATAGAAGAAGCCTGCAATCGCCAGCAAGGCAAGGCCAGCGACCAGCATGCCGGTGACAGCACCCGCGCGGAATGCCACGGTAAGGCCTTCTTGCAGACCTTTGTCAGCAGCAGCGGCCGTACGCACATTCGCGCGCACCGAGATATTCATCCCGATATAGCCCGCAACGCCCGACAGAACCGCGCCGACTACGAAACCGATAGCGGTTAGCAGTCCCAGCGGCGTGAACGCGATAATGACCGCGACTACAACGCCCACGATGCCGATCGCGGTGTATTGGCGATTGAGATAGGCTTGTGCGCCTTCTTGAATAGCGCCCGCAATTTCTTGCATCTTGGCATTGCCGGCGTCCGCGCCGAGCACTTGGCGGCTGGTGATGAAGCCGTACACGACGGCCAGCAGTCCCAGCACAATGGAAATAAGAACTAAGTCCACAAAAACTCCCCTCAAAATACACTTTACGCGCCTCGCTGTTACGGGCGCGCTCGGGGCGTGGGTATATCGCTCATTAACATTGTGGCAAGGGTGTTGTGACGGTGTTTTTGCCGAGCTGTGCATTGTCGGCACAATCAGCACGCTCCGTCAGAATAGACTGATCAGTGTTGATAACCGAGTTGGTCGGGCTCTGAGATCAGTTCGCCATCAAGCCAAAGTGGCGCGATATCATGCGCTATGACGTGCCCGATCTTAGTCGCTAGGACGGGCAATTCCGCATCTTCTGGAGCCGTGAACAGCAGCTCATAATCGTCACCCCACCGCATGCATTGTGCCCTGCGTGCTTCGTCAGCGACGGGAACATACTTGCTCGCAATATCGAATGTGCAATTGCTTGCTGTGGCCATACGGTAGGCGTCAAGCAGCAGTCCGTCTGAGACGTCCATCATTGCGGTGACATGCGGCGCGAGCGTTTGTCCTTCTGCTAAAGACGGGCGGGGGCGGTTGAATGCGTCGAGGTGTTCCGCCGCGCCTTCAAAGCCAAGCATGGCCCGGCCCAAGATCCCAGTGACATAAATTGCATCGCCTACCCGGGCTCCGCTACGCGAAGGGACTGGTGTATGCGTTGCTTTGCCAATTGCAGTGAGACCGAAAACACTCGGCCCCTTAGTGGCGATCGTGTCCCCGCCGAGAAGCAGGACGTTATGGGCGCGTAGTGCCTTTTCGAGACCAACGATAAAACGCGCACTATCGGCGCTAAGGCAATGGCCCAGTAATACGCCAACCGGCTGCGCACCTTTGGCGGCCAGGTCTGAGAGATTTGTGGCGACCAGTTTCCACGCGACATCGGCCATATCGGCGTCGGCTCTAAAATGGGTGCCTTCCGCCATCATATCATGCGTGATGATAAGCGTTTCGCTGCCAAGCTCCAGCACAGCGCAATCATCTTCTAACCCGCGCGCGCTCGGGTGAAGCGGTAGCGCGCGCAAAGCAGAGATGAAATCAGCCTCGTTTATGGTCTTGTCTCGCCAGCAACAGCATCCAACACGCCATTTACGAACTTCGCTTCGCGGTCATCGAAGAAGGCTTTGGCCACATCGACATATTCGCTGATCGCGCTGGCCGTTGGTACGTCAGCGCGGGCGAGCAATTCATAGCTGCCAGCCCGCAGGATTTGCAGCATGGTCTTGTCGAGCCGCGCCAATGTCCAACCTTCGGCAAGTCGTGAGACGAGCAAAGCATCGATCTCCTCGCGCCGGGCATCAACGCCGCTTACGATATCATCGAAGAAATCGACCTCCGCGTCGGCATATTGGTCATCCTCAATTTCCTGACCCAGGCGGTGCTGATGAAACTCATCCAGCAGTTTGGTGAGCGCGGTACCTTCCATATGCTGCTGATAGAGCGCCTGAACGGCGGCAAGGCGCGCGGTTGAGCGGGCTTGAGAACGAGGAGCTGTCATTTTAATCTCAATTCGATCGATTTGGCGTGTGCTGGCAGCCCCTCGGCCTCGGCCAGACGCACGGCAGCAGGGCCGATTGCAGCCAGCGCCTCTGGGCTCGCATCGATGAAGCTGGTGCGTTTCATAAAGTCAGTGACAGACAGCCCGCTGGCAAAGCGCGCACGCCGTCCCGTGGGCAGTACGTGATTGGGTCCGGCGATATAGTCGCCCACAGCTTCCGGCGTGGTCCGGCCAAAAAAGACGCTGCCCGCATGACGCATTTGCTTGAACATCGCTTCTGGATCAGCGACGGCAAGCTGCGCATGTTCAGCTGCGAGCTTGTCTGAGAGCGGTACCGCATCAGCCAGTTTCTCAACCACAATAATGAGGCCGTGATCCTGCCAGCTTTGCGTCGCCGTTTTTGTGGTCGCAAGTGCGGCGAGTTGTACACTCACGGCGTCCGCTACTTGCCGTGCAAACTCCGCATCGTCGGTAATCAGGATAGACTGGCTTGAGGGATCATGTTCGGCTTGGCTGAGCAAGTCCGCAGCAATCCAATCAGGATCATTGTCTCGATCGGCAACCACCAGAATTTCGCTTGGCCCAGCGACCATATCGATGCCGACTACACCAAAAAGCTGGCGCTTCGCCTCGGCGACCCAAGCATTTCCTGGGCCGGTGACAACATCGACGCGGGCGATCCGATCGGTGCCATAGGCCAATGCGGCCACCGCCTGCGCGCCGCCAATGCGCCACATCTCGTCAACGCCTGCAATGTGCGCGGCGGCCAGCACTAGAGAGTTGACTTCGCCCTTAGGCGTCGGGGTCATCACAGCAAGCCGCTCAACCCCGGCGACCTTGGCTGGGATTGCGTTCATCAGAAGCGACGATGGGTAAGCTGCCCGCCCGCCAGGCACATAAAGCCCGGCCGCATCAACTGCAGTCCAGCGCGCGCCAAGCCGCATGCCGATCGCATCAGTGTAGTCACGATCTTCGGGCATTTGCCCTTCATGATAGGTGCGAATTCGCTCCGCTGCGACCTCAAGTGCATCGCGCAAATCGGGATCTAGCGCAGCATGCGCTGCTGCGCATTCTTCCGCGGAAATTTGCCAGCTGGCATCGCTGTTTAAGTGGTGGCCATCGAAGCGCGCGGTGTAATCGGACAATGCAGCGTCTCCGCGTAGGCGCACCTCACTAAGGATAGCGGCGACATCGCGGCTGACATCAGCGTCGCTCTCGCGGCGGTCGTTGACGATCTGAGCAAAGGCTTTCTCAAACCCGTCATCACTTGCGCGGAGAAACTGCATTACGCGGGTTCCTGCAGCGCGCCATCGCGCGAGCGCTGAGCAGCGTCAGCGCGAAACGCTTCGACCAATGCCGCAACGCGCGCATCGGTTTTGAGGGCTGCCCGGTTGACGATTAGACGTGCGGAAATGTCCATAATTTTGGCAGTTTCAACGAGGCCATTCTGCTTCAGCGTACGGCCAGTGGAAACGAGATCCACGATCCGACCAGCCAAACCTAGCTCGGGCGCGATTTCCATCGCACCGTTCAGCTTAACGCATTCGGCCTGAACGCCGCGCTGCTCAAAATGCCGACGTGTGATGTTCGGATATTTGGTTGCGACGCTCAAATGGCTGGCGTGGCTGCTTGCAATTGCGCCGCCGACCGGTTCCGCAACGGACAAATGGCAGTGACCAATGTCGAGGTCGACAGGCGCGTAGAGGTCGGCATAGTCAAACTCTTCGATCACGTCAGAGCCCACGATACCTGCTTGCGCCGCGCCATGCGCCACGAAAGTTGCCACATCAAATGCGCGCACCCGGATCAGCCGCATATCATCGCGCGTCGTCGCAAAAGTCAGCGAACGGTTGGCCTTGTCGTGAAAGCCACCCTCCGGCACCACGCCTGCGCGCGCCATAACGGGCAGGGCCTCGTCCAAAATGCGCCCCTTGGGCACGGCGAAGGTAAGCTGGTTCGACATATCGAGGCCAGATAGGCAATGCCCTCACAAAGGGCAACGCAGAAAGGGGCAGTATGGCAGATAGCGCACTTATGGACATGGCATCTGTGCCGGAAGGGATCGAATGGCAGGCTCGCCACGCCGAGGAAGCTGGGGCGCCTGGCACTGCCAAAGTTATCCGCGCGGTGCTGGCTTTGCTTGATGGTGAGACGGCGACTGGACGGCGAATTGCCGGATGGCAGGGACTCGTAGTAAAAGACGCGATGCCGCTGCGCATTGCGGGCGGCTTGCACAATCTGGTGCTGACCGGCGCAGATAAGCGGCTAGCGGATGTTTACGCTGGCCGTATGGTCGATCAGGCGAGCGTCGATACGCTCGTTTGTGAGCTGGTCGAGGCCTATGATGCGCGGCTTCTGCCGTGGCTTGATGGGCCGCCGCAAACGAATGAAGCAGGGCGTTCGGCCAGTCTGATGGCGGGGCTCATGTGGCTGTGCGATCATGTGCCGCGCCGCTTTGAAATGCTGGAACTGGGCGCAAGCGCGGGCATCAATACGATGATGGAGCGCTATCATTACGACTTAGGTGGGGTGAGTGTCGGGCCGGAAGATAGCCCAATGCGGATAGTGCCCGAGTGGCGAGGGAGCGCGCCGCCTGCGGACGCGCCAGAGATTGTTGCCATCCGTGGCTGCGACATTGCGCCGGTCGATCTGAGCGATCCTGAAGCCGCGATGAGGCTCAAAAGCTATGTCTGGCCGGAGGCGACTGCGCGTATGGGCCGGATTGATGCAGCGGTCGCCTTGGCCGAGAAGCGCGTGCCCGATGTGGTGCAGGCAGATGCGGCTACCTTCGTGCAGGAAGCCTTGGCGAAACCGCAAGCACCCGGCGTGACCCGAGTGTTGTTTCACTCGATTGTGTGGCAATATATCCCGCCAGAGCAGCAGAAGATCGTCGAGGCAGAGATGGCGCGCGCAGCGGAACACGCTACCGCTGATGCGCCGCTCATCTGGCTAATGCTGGAAACTAATCGCGAGACGTTCCGTCATGAATTAACTGCACGGATCTGGGATGGTGACCAGCAGAAGGGCGAGCCCAATCTACTCGCCACCGCGCATCCGCATGGCGCGTGGGTGGAGTGGCTAACTGATAGATAAAGTTGCTATTTAAAACTTATTATGGTAAGTGGATAGCATGTCGAACAAGCTACCCTATGCCGATCTGTCTTTGGAGGAAGCGCTGGAGCTGTTTCGCGCAGACAATGATCTCAGTGCTAAGTACCGCGATATGCGATCCGAGGCGCAGCAGCATTTTGAGCGGCACGATATCGTGCATGTCCTGTTTGGTCTTGATACGACTATGCGGGAGGAGGCTCAGGCTGATGCTTGGACCCTGCTTGGCACCGATGTATCCTGGAGGGACATTGCGGACTTTGCGGCTTTGCCTGAGGAAAAAGAACTGGTCGGCGATATCGGCTGGTGGCCCATCACCAAGGCATATTTTCGAGGGCTACCAGACTATGCGCGTATCGCTTGGCGATCCCGCAAGCTTCGCAAGAAATGGAGTTGGGCCGACTACGCTCCTTACCGCTCATTGCGCGTCGGTTCGATCCGGCGCGAGTTCGGGATTGACAAGGCGCTCGCCTAGCCCATCAAGGTTTTAGAAACGCGTCCATCGCGGCGTTAACAGCGTCCGGTGCTTCCCATGGCACAAAATGTCCGCAATTGGGCACTTCGACCAGCGTCATATTCTCCACAACTGTGTCTAGTCCATCCAAATTCTCGGCTGGCAGGGCGGTATCATCCAGCGCCCAAATCACGAGCGTTGGGATAGTTAGATTGGGCAGAGTTGGCGCCTCCCACCCTTCCGGCAATGCAAAAGGTGCTTCCATATCCGGCACATCAATCGCGCTCGCTCGGTACCAATTAAGCATGGCAATCGCTGCCTCACCATTGCTCCAATCTTGCCTCAGCAAGTCGCGCTCTGCAGGTTCCATCGCATCGTCATTCTGCCAATTGGTCACGCGCTCTAACAATGCGCCAAGGCCCTGTTCCCGCACCAACGCGTCATTGGCAGTGTCGCGAAAATCACGGATATATTGGCTTGCCTCGCGCTGATTATGATTGGTGTAGAGGAGCTTTTGAAAAATCAATGGATGCGGCGCATTGGCGATGATCGCGCGCACCACCATTCCCATTTCTTGGCCCCGCAAAGCCACGCCCCAGGCAATCGCACCGCCCCAATCATGGCCGACAATGGTGAATTCCTTGAGGCCAAGGGCGGCTGCCAAATGAAAGATATCGCCAATCAACTCGCTTGCATCATAGGCCTCCACCCCTTCTGGGCGCGATGAGCCGCGATAGCCGCGTTGATCAGGCGCAATGCAGCGATAACGGTCTGACAGATGCGCGATTTGATGCCGCCATGTACGGTGATTTTCCGGAAAGCCATGCAAGAAAATGAGTGCGGGTGCATCACGCGGTCCCTCGTCGACCACATCAAGCTCAATCCCATTCGCGAGCGTTATGCGGGTTTGGTGAAGCTCGATCACCCGTCTTCTTCCATTCGGTCCATATAGCCGCTTGCGACCATGGCCGCGACTTGATCAAACAGCGCGTCTGGCGTGCGGCGCATTTCGCCCATTTGCTCTTCCATGCCGCGCGCAATGATGATCTCGCGCTTCCCTGCCGCTATTCCATCGATCATGATCTGGGCAGCCTCGTTGGACGGGATCCCTTCATCAATGACCTTGTCGCTGCGCCCGCGCGCGCTGCCATCTGCGGTCAAGGCATTGCGACTGACATTAGTAGCGACAGATCCGGGATAGACGACATGCACGTTCACACCGTTTAGCGAGAGCTCACCGCGGAGCGCGTCGGCATATCCGGCAAGGCCAAATTTCGCTGCGCAATAGGCGGTGCGCATAGGCACGCCGACTTTGCCTGCAATGGATGAGATAAAGGTGAGGCCGCCCGGTTGCCCGTTTTCGGCGCGCTCTGCCATATGGCCGATTAACCCCTGAGAGAATGCGATTTGCGCGGTGAGGTCGATATCGATGACGTCGCGGTAGACTTGCATATCGGTCTTCAATGCGCGGCTGCGCTGTGAAACACCGGCATTGGCGACGGCATGATCGACGCCGCCTTTCCACGCGATGGCTTGTGCGATTGCGGCGTTCAAAGCGCTGTCATCGCGCACGTCAAAGGGCAGGGTGAGCGTATCCGTGTCACACTCGCTCGCTACCTCGGCAAGCCGCGCCTCGTCCCGGCCCGACAGGATTAGATTGGCGCCGCGCGCCGCCCATTCCCGCGCAAGGCTCGCGCCAATTCCCGATGAAGCCCCTGTAATCCAAACGGTCTCTCCAGCGAAATCCACGGTGTCGCTCATGGGGCTCTCCTCAATCCTTGAAACGTCTCAATCCTCGTACAGGCTTTCTTGGCGCAATTTCAAACCCGCAGTTTGCAAAGGAGTCATTGCCTCTTTGAATTCTTTGGGCGTCATTTTGGTAAAGCGCTTAAATTCGCGGTTGAGATGCGACTGATCGTAATAGCGCAGCTCCGCCAAATCCGTATCTGAGGGGCTGGAGAACCCTCTGATCGCGGTCGCGATATCAAGGAACCGGCTACGCCGCAAAACTGCCTTGGGTGTTAAGCCAAATGAGGCTTTGCAGCGGCGGCCAATTTGCCGGGTGGAGAGACCGATCTGCTCAGCCGCTTGTTCAATGCGGATAGTGCTGTTCGTGCGGGCGATTTTCTCAAAATGCGCCATCTTTTCGTCAGGTTCTGGATTGCCGACGGTCTCGATCCGGTCGAGGATGAAGTGCTCCATTGCTGCGATTTTGCCCGCATCATCATCTGCTGTCTGAACCGCTGCGCACATCTCGGTTGCACGCACGCCATGAACATCCTCAAGCGGGATCAATTTGTCTTTGAATTCAAAATGGGGCCGGCGGGCCAAGCAATGCCAAGCGCTGGGCCGGATCGCGAAGCCCGCAACAGCAAAGCTGCCTTGGACGCGCACACGAAAAGGAAATTCGTTCGATCCGAACATTAGTGTTTTGCTTGGGTTCGACCATTCGCCCGGTGCCACTTCGCCGCGCCAGTCGCCCTTCAGCAAGCATCGGACAAAGGCCGTTTCCGCCAGCAGAAAGTCTTCGATGACAAATTCATCAGGTAGCTCAGCCTCAAACACGTAGAAGCGTCGGATATAAGGGCGCAGCTGGTCAGATGGGCAATATGTGCGGGAAAGCATCATCGTGCACACCCCAACCGGCGCGGCTCAATATACCGATGCGACGACCCCATGTTACCCCAATCTCGCCCTAGTCCTCCGGCGAACTTGCCTTTATCGCAAGTGCATGCACGCGTTCGCCCGGAATGTCACCTAGGGCTTTGTTGATCATTCGCTGGCGGTCCAGTCTTGAGACACCTGTGAATGCAGCCGATTCGATCTCAATTGTGAAGTGCGACTCGCCGCTGCCATCATCGCCAGTGTGCCCATGGTGCGCCGCGCTGTCATTGGTGATGACCAGACCCGAGGGGGCAAATGCCTCGGTCAAGAGCGCGTGCATTTCAGCTTCGACCTGTCCGGCCATGAATAGGTTCTCCTTTTGGGGCTTCCCTAACCCGCTTTTGATCACCATCCTAGTGGCTATGAAAACCAGCAGGTTCCATGGACGTCACGAAGACCAAGGCACAGTCTGCGCGCATCCCACCTGTCAGAAGCCAGGCGAGTTTCGCGCGCCGAGCGGAGCAGGCCATTCGTTTGACGGGCCGGGCGGTTGGCGCTGGCTATGTCTGGAGCATGTCCGCGAGTTCAACGCTGGATATGACTGGTTCGAGGGCATGAATGCGGAGGAGATACTCGCCGCACAAGGGCCAGCGGCGGGCTGGCGCACCGAAAGCCCATCATTCCGACCCACTGCCGGGGTCGATGGCATGCCGCGCTGGGCCGATTTCGATGATCCGCTTGATGCGATCTCTGCGCGGGCAAACGGGATAAAAAGCCGCGCTCAGCGCGAGGCGACCATGGCGATGGACGGGCGGTTCTCGAAAGAGGAGGTCGAGGCTTTGGAGGCCATGGGCCTGGGCCTTGAGGCAGATCGCCAGAGTTTGCGGCGGCGATACTCAGAGCTGGTACGGCGCTATCACCCGGACCGCAACGGCGGCGACCGGCAATTTGAGGCGCGCCTCAATAAGGTAGTCGAGGCGTACCAATTGCTCAGGAAAAGTAGGGCGCTAGTCTAACTTAGCTGGGTGATGTGGGCATGTGTTCCGCGCATTCTGCCTCTGTCTGTTTATACGCGTCGCGAGCGCGGACACGTTCAGCATAGGCCTGAAATAACGGACGATCAGGCAATGTGCCGAAGCGTAGGCCCCAATCGACTTGAGAACCGACATACACGTCGGCCATGGTGAACCGATCGCCGCAGACAAAGTCGCCATCGCTCAGGAGTACTTCCAGTGTATCCATCGCCTTCGTGTAATTGCCAAAGCCTAGCATGGCCTCTTTCTGCGGATCGTCCGCCTTCCAACCCATCGAGTCAGAAACCAGTGCCTGCTCAACCGGGCCTGAAACGTAGAACAACAGACGGTAGTATGCCGCGCGTTCCTCGGCGGTCGGCAATAAACCCGCATCGGGCGACACCTCGGCGAGATAGTGACAAACCGCCGCGCATTCGGTGATCACATGATCCCTGCCGTCCAAATGATGGATCAGCGTGGGGACTTTGCCGAGCGGATTAACATCCAGCAGTGCCTGAGGCTTGTTATCCCACTCGACCAATTGCAGATCAAAGTCAGCGCCGACTTCGTTGAGCGCCCACCAAGCGACCCAGGCGCGGCTCATCGGATTGGCGAAGAATGTGAAGTCAGCCATGCGTAAGCTCCCTAGTCGCGGCCGCTGGTGTAAATCGGTTTGAAACCGCCATAGATCAGGCGGGTTCCCGCAAAAGGTATCTCTTCGGGCATCTTCATCTCGGGATCATTTTGCATCTCTTGCGCTGCTTTCTCGCAAGTTTCCTGGTCCGGCCAGATCGCCCAGGAAAACACTATCTTTTCGCCATCCTCAGCCTTAACCGCTTTGCGAAAGTCGGTGTTCGTTCCTTCCTTCACATCTTCCTCGATGGTCTCGACAATTTCGAGTGCGCCATACTTGCGAAAAAGCTCGCCGGCTTCCTGAGCCATTTTCGCGTATGCTTCTTCCTTGCCCGGCAGGACTGGAACCACAAAACCCTGAATGTACATAATCTGTCTCCCAATGGAGGTCATGATATCAGCAGGACAGGGAAAAACCATGGCAATCTGGCGATGTCACGTCTGGCGAAAGGCCCAACGCAAAGTCTTGCCCATACCCCATGTGGCAGCGCGCGCGGGTAGGGCGGCAAGGCCCGGACGCTCAAGTGCCAACATTGACCGGGCGAAGGATGGCAAGAGCGCTACAGCCTCAGTTCCGAGCAGTGCCTGTGCGACTGGCGGCGCTCCCTTGGGGCGCTGATTGAGCACCAGATCGGCGACTTCGCGCGCCTCGGGGCTACTGCTCAGCTCGCTGCGAAATTCGAGAAATAGGGCGTCTGCCTCGCGCCGCGTGATTGGCACCGGGTCAGCGCCCAGCTTGCGCGCAATGATTGCGAACTGACGATAATATTCGTCCTGCTCATGAGTTGGCATATCAGGACGGACATGGCGGAGGTAAGCGGCGAGGAAGCTCGTTGCTTCGGCTACATGCACCCAAGCGAGCGTGCGCGGATCGCTCGCGGCATATTCCGTGCCATCAGGCAGATTGCCCGTCACTTGACGGTGGATCAGATTGACCCGCTCAATTGCGGCTTGTGCATCGTCGCGGTGACCAAAGGTTGTGATCGCAATGAACCGCGCGGTGCGCCTGAGCCGCCCATGCATATCCTCGCGAAAATTGGAATGGTCGAGCACGCCTTGCAAAGCGCTAGGATGGAGCATCTGGATAAGCAGGCTGCGTATCCCGCCCACCATCATCCCCACCACATCGGCGTGGACCAAGCGGATTGGGGTATCGCGCTCAAACAGAGCCTCATCGGAAGGCGGCACAGGCTGCTGTCCGCTATCCACATCGTTGAATACTGAACGCACACTGGAGACCAGTCGCTGGCGAAACATCTCTGAGGGGCGAGGCGGCATGGGGTTACCCTATGGAAAGCGCTGGCTCTTGGCGAGAGGGGAATGCACCCCACATGGGCGGAGTAGTGTGCGTTGGAGCGGTATTATGGAAGTAAACGCTGATTTCTCGAAGGTCGTCGCGGTAAGCACCGCTGAGCTCGATTGGGTCCCGTCGCCTATGAAGGGTGTTGACCGGCGCATGCTAGACCGGATCGGCGATGAGGTTGCGCGGGCGACCTCGATTGTGCGCTATGCTCCGGGGAGTGAATTCCCCGAGCATACGCATTCGGGCGGCGAGGAGTTCATTGTCCTGGAGGGTGTCTTCCAGGACGAGCATGGCGACTATCCCGCGGGCACTTATATCCGCAATCCAATCGGCACGCATCACGTCCCAAGGTCAGAGCCTGGATGCACAATCTTCGTTAAACTGTGGCAGTTTGCGCCTGACGATACGAAACAGTTCAGTGTTGATCTCGGTGCGCTTGACTTTGGCGATCCGAAGGACGGTGTCGCCAGCACGGTGATCCACTCCGTTCCGGGCGAGACCGTAGCAGCTGAGTTATGGGATGTTGGCGCGGTGCAGAGCGTTTCCGACCCCGATGGCGTCGAAATTCTTGTGCTTGATGGCTCGCTGCAATCGCCAGAAGGCGAGCTTAGGAAACATGACTGGCTGCGTTTGCCGCGCGGTGCTTCGACTCAGCTAACTGCGGGTCCCGATGGCGCGTTCGTCTGGCGTAAATCTGGGCATCTTGGCTCAATCACCATCCCGCGATAGCGAAATTTGTCGGCATGTGAGGCATTAGGTGATTGCGGGGCACGTCGGAGCCGTCTAACCCGCTCACCGATATGAACGAAATGACTGACAAGAGCTTCGATTCCCGCGACAAGACCGTTTTGGCTGCGCCCGACACCGTCGTCGATGTGCGCGAGGTTTTCGGCATTGATATTGACTGGAAAGTGCCCGCATTTTCCAAGCCTGATGAGCGTACGCCAGACCTCGATGAAAGCTATGTGTTCGATCCCGACACGACGCTCGCGATCCTTGCCGGGTTTGCGCATGATCGGCGGGTGATGGTTCAGGGCTATCACGGCACAGGTAAGTCGACGCATATTGAGCAGGTTGCCGCGCGGCTCAATTGGCCGTGTATTCGGATCAACCTCGACGCGCATATCAGCCGTATTGATCTGGTCGGGCGCGATGCGATTGTGCTGCGCGATGGCTTGCAGGTCACCGAGTTCCGGGAAGGGCTGTTGCCCTGGGCATTGCAGCATCCCGTTGCGTTGGTGTTTGACGAATATGATGCGGGCCGCCCCGATGTAATGTTCGTGATCCAACGCGTGCTCGAACAACAGGGCAAGCTGACCCTGCTCGATCAGAACCGCGTTATCCGCCCGGATGCGAACTTCCGGCTGTTTGCGACAGCCAACACGGTGGGTCTTGGCGACACGAGCGGGCTGTATCACGGTACGCAGGCGATCAACCAAGGCCAGATGGACCGCTGGAACATTGTGGTCGGCCTCAATTATCTGCCTGCCGATGTTGAGCAGGATATTGTAGCGGCCAAGAACCCCGATACCGACCCAGAAGTGCTCGCCAATATGATCAAGGTCGCAGATTTCTCGCGCCAAGGCTTCATCAATGGCGATATTTCAACTGTAATGAGCCCGCGTACGGTGATCACCTGGGCGCAGAATTACGCCATCTTCAAGGACGTTGGCTTTTCTTTCCGCCTGTCCTTCCTCAACAAATGCGATGAGGAAGAGCGGATGTTGGTCGCCGAATATTACCAGCGCGTCTTTGGCGAAGATTTGCCCGAAAGCGTGGTTAGCAAGGGCTGAGTTCAGTTCGAGCTAACCCACTGGACAAACAAAAAGGCGCGCCGCCCAGTTTGGGTAGCGCGCCTTTTTTGCAGTGAAGCGGATCAGGCGTAGCTGACGCTCGCCTTGCGTACCTTGCCCTGACGCATGCTCGCGCCGATTGCACCAAAGCCGAGGATCATCAGCAGCCATGTACCTGGCTCTGGAACTGCACCGGCCCCCGTGATGAAGTTGAGCGACCAACCAGCAAGCGCTCCTTGGTCACCGCCCGCATTGTCAGAAATGGTAAGTGTCCATGTGCCTGCGGTGCTCGCGCCAGCAAATGCGGAGAGCGGATCTTGAGATTGGAAGCTACCCTCTGGAATAGTGCCAAGGCCGCCAGTCTCTGAAAATGGATCGGAAGCGAGGTCATCGAAGGTGTAAACGCCGTCGAGATCGTCGCTATTGCCGAAAGTGAGTGGTGGAACGCCTGGACGATCAAACAGTGTTACCGTGGTGGTGCCATTGCTGAGCGTCGCAATTAGGTCTCCTAGGTACGTATGCTGAATATCGAGCGATACCGTGAGCGACTCAATCGTCTCATTCGCTGCAACAACAATGTCGCTACTCGCGGACTGATTGTCGTCGATGTCGAAGCCGCCGCCGGTTTCGACGAGCTCAGCGGCCATTGCCGGTGTCGCGAGTGCGCAAGCGAGCGAAAATGCGGTAAGCCTTGCAAATGCAATCATCGTGTAAACTCCCCATGATAAGCGCGGCTAGTTTTACACCTTGTTCAGCATAATGACCAGTACCATGTTTTAGAGCGAGGTCTTCTTGTCCCATTCTGAAACAAATATGCATTTTCAAACCGAGTTCTCCCGTTCTGAGGATGCCCTTGCGAGGGGCGTTGCATCTACTGTGTTGTTAAGTTAACACAGCGATGCCATGACGTTTCTCGCCCGTATCTTGCGCAAAAAGAGCCCTGAGTCAGAGTATGAACTTGGGCACCACCCGCACGGCGGCTATTATTCGCTGCATGATGATGGCGACGATGGATTCATCGCATCGACTACGCGATCATCCAAGCCTTCCTATGATGATTGGGATGCGCGGCTTGACCGACTCGATACGCATTTCAAGCGCGAGGATGAGCGTCGCAAAACCCGCTGGTGGCAGCCCTCGCATTGGCGCGAGCGGCGCAAACGCTGGTGGGCGGTACGAATCATTGCCGCCGTGCTGTTACTTTTCATCGCACTGATCGGATGGCTCGCCTTCACTGCACCGCTCAACAAGTCGCTCGAGCCGATTGCCCCGCCGCAAATTACTTTGCTGGCCGCTAATGGAACGCCGATCGCCCGCAACGGGGCGATCACTGATGAGCCGGTGGTGATTGATGAGCTTCCCCCGCATGTGGTGGAGGCATTTCTCTCGATTGAGGACCGGCGGTTCTACTCTCATTGGGGCGTTGATCCGCGTGGGCTTGGCCGAGCGGTCTGGGCGCGCGTGTCAGGCGGACCGATGCAGGGCGGGTCGACCATCACTCAGCAGCTCGCGAAATTCACCTTCCTTACGCCGGATCAGACGCTCAGCCGCAAAGCGCGCGAAATGCTGATCGCGTTTTGGCTGGAAAGCTGGCTGACCAAGGATGAGATACTCGCGCGCTACCTCTCCAACGCCTATTTCGGCGATAATGTGTACGGTATTCGCGCGGCGAGCCTACACTTCTTTTATCGCAAGCCAGAGAACCTCACGCGCTCGCAAGCAGCGATGTTGGCGGGGCTCGTTCAGGCGCCCTCGCGCTTCAATCCGGTCAAGCATTACGAGCGGGCCGAGCGCCGGATGAAGATGGTCGTCAATGCGATGGTTGCGGCGGGCTATATCACTGAAGCAGAAGCTGCAGGAATCCGTTCACCCGCGCTCGACGTGCGCCTCAAGAGCGATTTGCCAACGGGTACCTATTTCGCTGATTGGGCCTTGCCGCAAGCGCGCGAGCGTTCCGAAGGTGGTTACGCGCGGCAGACTTTGACGACGACGCTGGATGCGAGGCTTCAAACATTGGCACGCCGCGTGACATCAGGTGCCAAGCTGGGCGGGGCGCAAGTGGCTTTGGTGGCGATGCGGCCCAATGGCGAGGTGGTCGCTATGGTTGGTGGCAAGGATTACCGGGCCAGCCCATTCAACCGCGCGACGCAGGCTCAGCGCCAGTCAGGCTCGACGATTAAGACTTTCGTGTATTTGGCAGCCTTACGCGATGGCTGGAGCCCGCAAAGTACGATTGCCAATACCGAGATTACCGAAGGCAGCTATCGTCCGCGCAATGCCAATGGGCGTTACTCTGAAGAGATCACCCTGCGCGATGCGCTGGCGCAATCGAGCAATGTCGCCACCGTTCGCCTGTTCAATGCGATTGGCTCTGAAAAGGTTATAGCGACAGCGCGCGATTTTGGGATTGGTGATGATCTGCCCAAGGGCGATCCGAGTATTGCGCTGGGATCAACCAGTATGAGCCTGATTGAGTTGACCTCAGCCTATGCAGGGCTTGCGGGCAACGCGTTTCCGATTGAAGCAACCGGATTTGCCCGCGAAGAGCGCAGCTGGTGGGACGAGCTTTGGGACGGCCCGGATAGCCTCTCCGAAAGTACACATGAAGACATGGAAGACATGCTGCGCCACGCGATCAATGGCGGCACTGGGCGGGCGGCGATGCTCGCGGGTCCCAATTACGGCAAGACCGGTACCAGCCAGAATAACCGTGATGCATTGTTTGTGGGATATGCTGAGGGTCTGGTGGTCGGTGTGTGGATTGGCAATGATGATAACAGCCCGCTTGATGGGATCACAGGCGGCGGATTACCTGCGCGTATCTGGCGCGATTTTATGCGTCAGGCGGTGGTGAGCAAACCTGACCCGGCCCGCACTACCGAGCAGCAAGACGATCCGGGTGGGCCAATTGAACCGCTTGATGTACCGGAGCTTGAAGATATCCCGATCGGAGATGATAGCCGGTTGAGGATCCGCGATGGGGAGGTGATCCTCAGTACTGAGATCGAGGGTGTGCCGCTCGAGATCGTGCTGGGAGAAGAAGGTGTCGAAATTGATGCAGAGGAGATTGAGCGCGCATTGGAACAGGCGTCCGAGCGCTAGCCTCGACAAGCAAGCCTAGGCTGCGTCTGGCTGAACAATCATCACATTCATAATCGCTGCGGCAATGGGTTTTTCGCGATTGTTCTGCCAGGCTTCTACGCTGATATTAGCAGTGCGGCGCCCCAATTTGACAATGCGGCCACTGGAAAAGCTTGTTTCCAGATTGCCCGCGCGCAGGAATTGAACGGTGATATTGATGGGCTTGAGCCGCGCGGTCTCTGCTTCTTTGCCCAATGCTGCACGCAATGTTGCGTAGCCCGCCGTTTCCAGCAATCCGCTAATCGCGCCGCCATGCAATGCGCCGGGCCTGCCAGACAGGCGGTCGGCATACTCCGCGCGCAAGATCGGAGTCGTGCCTTCCCAGCGATCAAACGCTACACCAAGCGAGCGGGCATAGGGCGTCAGCAGAGAGGTTTCTGGTGCCTCAGTCATTGCTTGGCGTCCCGCTGGGCATTTTTTGGTTTGACTTAATCGTCATGAATACGCCCAAGATCCGCGCAAGCGGATCATCGGGATCACCATCATGGGCAAACCCCCTAACGAAGGCAGCGGATTTGGTCAGCCGGTAGCACTGCGAGTGCCCAAACACGCTGGCCTTGGCACGCGCCGGGCGGATGTAATCCACCCGCAGATCAAGCGTGGCGATTGCGGTGAACTCTTGCTTCCGATTCCAGATGGCGAGGCCGCTGGCCATATCCATAAGGCTGATAATCGGACCAGACGCCAGCACACTATCACCGTCCTGACCGATCAGATCTTCGCGCCAGGGTAGCTCAAGCTCGACCCAATCATCACCGTGTTTGCAATAGGTTAAGCCGAGCCAGCCATTATGGGCTCGCGCCGTCAGGAACTGGGCGGCAACTGCCGGGTCAAAGGCTTGCGGATCAGGCATAATTCAATTCGTCTGGCCGCCGCGCGCCGCGATTACAATGTTTTAATTTCCACGCGAGCCAAGCTCTCGTCATCTTTCTTCGCACCAAGCACGGCATGCTGCCGCGCTTGTCAGTTAGAGCGGAGAAACTCAATGAGCTTACCAAAACTTGAATTGGATACGCTGCCCAATCTTGACAATGCCTCAGGCGTTTTCGGCAGCATGTCCGATGTTGCCACGGTCAGTGCCGATGACCGTGTCGTTATCATCATGGTCTACATTTACGATTCTCAATGATCATGTTGCCCCGCAATCAGGCACACCACCATGCGGATTGATCCCATCTTGCAGGCGCTGCGGGGAAACCCCACTCCGCAGCGCCGTGCGCAGCGCGCAGTCGAGGGGGCCAAAGAAGCATGGAAACGCCACGAGGATGTTGCTCTCATGCTAGAGGAACTTGAGGCTTATGGAGTAGGCGCTTCCCTTGATCACTGCCCGATGCTCGACAGCGTCATTAACGAGCCCCATCGTGCCGCCATTTTGGTGAACGATTTGTGCAGTCGCATGGGCAAAGCGCTCGATAACGAGCCGCTTGGGCAAGTCCCGTTTCGCCACCAGTATGCTGGCGGAATTTCGGTTGTCCAATTGGCTGAGTACGGCCGGGCAGCGCTTTCCCTCGTGTGCTACGAAAGACTGCTCGAAGACCGACGCGAGACGGCGCAGACGGTGTGCTTTGTAGGCGGTGAGCGGCATGAGATTTACCTCGCGGGGTCTGCTTCATCAGAGATCATTGAGATTATCGAAGAGCATAGCGATCACGCGGTTTTGGATCGGCGCAGCGAGACGTTGGCCGCTGGCGGTACACTGTCGATAACGGGCGAACGGATGACCAAGCTTGTGCGCAATGTGCATGGACGGTTGGTCATGCTGCGCCTTTCGCGTGCGCCCGCGCAGCCGCAAACCGCACGCGAGTTTCGCCTCGACAATGGCCAGCTGGTCCACCGGGCCAGCGGCCAGCGCGAGGAAAGTCGCCTAGAACTTGCAATGGCTTTGCTGGGGCAAATGGGTCGCACTGATGCAGCGGATGCGCTCGAAGATATCGCGTTTAAGGGTAGCGATCACATACGCTGGCAAGCCCTTCGCACATGCTTGTCGCTGGATACTGCGCGGGGATTTGCAGCGCTCTCGCGCATTGCTTCGAACCCGGCTGACAGCCTTAGCGAGGTTGCTGGTAGCCTGCGCGCAAGCTTGATCGAAGCGCACCCCCAGCTCAGCCAAATTTAATTGCTTTCCCAACTCTTGAACCGGAAAAGGACTAGTCATGCCGCGCCTGCTCTCTTGTGATGACAGCGAAAGTTATGAGATTGCCGATTGCGTCGATGATCTTGGCGATCGCGGACTTGATCTTCAGGATGAGGAGGGCATTGCAAAGGGCACACGCGCTCTAAGGCGTCTAGCGAACAATCGCACCTTTCTGGGCGATATGCTTGTCAGCCAGTTGCGTGATCGCCACCGCCAGATTGGAGAGACGACCGCATATGGCCCGCAAGCTATAGTCTTGTCGAAAATGAGAGGTGGTTGCTTCTTAAGAGCAAACATTTGGCCTTCGGGCCGCGATGCGTGCTTTCAGGCGAGCGGGAGCAAGGCCTTCGTTTATGGCGTACCGCATGATCACAATTTCAGCTTCCTAACTGCTGGCTATCTCGGACCCGGTTATGCGAGCGATTATTACGAATATGATTACGCAGAAACTGCAGGTTTTATTGGCGAGAAACCTGGGTTGAAATTCGTAGAACGGAGCGCGCTCGAAGAGGGCAAAATGATGCTATACCGCGCGCACCGGGACATTCATTCGCAACTACTGCCGGAAAGCATGTCAGTCTCCCTCAATGTGATGCATATCCATCCCGCGCAGGGTTGGTTTGATCAATATGGTTTTGAGCTAGAAACTGGTGAGATCACCGCTGTGCTCAATCCTACATCGACTGAGTGTTTTTTGCGCTGCGCGATTGGGCTGGGCGGCGATGAGGCTTTGGACCTCGCGGAGCACTTTGGCCGAACGCATCCGAGCGATCGATTGCGCCTTGCCAGCTATGAGGCGCGTGCGCTCTTGCTAGATGACGCTGAGCAGGTCGATGCCTTGTGGGGGGAGGCGGAGGGTAGCGGCAGTGCGATGCTTTCCGGCGAAGCAAAGGCGCGGCGGTATGCTCTGGAACCTGCGGAGTAAGTCTAAAGGACGCCGCCTGCCAGCCGGTCGATAGCGCCTTGCAAAATGACAGCGGCAGCGTGGCTATCGATCTTCTCTGCGCGTTTGGCCCGGCTCATGTCCTGTCCAATCATTGCTGCATCGGCGCTGGCGGTGGACCAGCGCTCGTCCCACAACAGAATTGGCAGTCCGAGCGCCTCTGACAGATTGCGAGCATAGGCGCGGGTGGATTGGACACGCGGACCTTCGCTCCCATCCATGTTGCGCGGTAGGCCAATGATGATGCCAACCGCGCCGCGTTGCTGTGTCAGCTCGCGCAATTTTCCGCAATCCTTGCTGAACTTGCCGCGTGGCAGCGTGCTTCCCGCAGTGGCAAAGCGCCATCCGGCATCACAGGTCGCAACGCCTATCGTCTTGGTGCCAAGATCCAGCGCGAGCAACACTCCGCCGTCGGGCAGCCCTGCGCCAAATTCCTGCGCGTCGTCCGTGATCAGCGCGCTGTCGTCCATGCCGACACGCGGCGCACCACGTCCTCTTGAAGGTTCGCCCAGAACAGCGGGATGTCATAGACGTGATAATTGTTGCCCGGCAGCACGCCTTGGCCCACGCGTGGAGGATTGCCGATGATGAGCAAACCTTCCTCATCACAGCGAGCCGGTACTGCCTCGGGCACCAATTCGGCTGAAGAGAAATCATCATTGGGCACGAGTGTACCGAGATTGGCGCTCTCTGGCGCTTCTCCGCCTGCCGTTCCCGTTAGCGGATTGACGCATAGGATCGGGCCATCCCCGCGTGAGCCGCCCGTCATGCTATCTGTGGCCTGATAGCGATCCATGAGCATGGAAGAATCTGGATTATTCGCAAAACTTAGCCATGTGGTGAGGCACCCAGCCTGATTGGGATCGCTACACGCAGGTAGGGGTAGGGCAGGCAGATCATCCTCAACCGAAATCGGCCAGCCAATCGGGTAGGCAGCGGCGATGCGCGCCTCTAGCGAGGTGCCGGCAATCTCTTCTCGCAGCAGGCGCAGGATGTGAAGCGAGCCTTGGCTGTGTCCGGCAATTACAATCGGCTGATCCGCATCAATGCTGTCAGCAAAATATCGGAAGGCCTCACGAACATCGCCATAGGCTGCGTCAATCGCCTGACCGGCCTCGGCCTGATCAGTCAGGAATGCGCCTGCAACCGCTTGACGATAGCGTGGTGCCCAGATTTCATCGGCACGGTTGAAGGCGCTGGCCATGCCGCGCAGGAACAGGCGGGCACGATCCTCGGCTTCATCGTCGCCAAGCGGCGCATTCCAGAGCGCATCCTCAGTCAGGGCAAGCGGAATGTAGCTGGTCGGATGAACGAAAAAGACGGCGAATTCGGTGGTATCGCTTTGGCCTGCGGGTGCTTCGGACGCATTGTCTTGACCGTCCTGTGCTTCAGCTCCCGGAGCATAGGCGGGCTGATAGCGCGATGGGTCATTCACTCCGATGCCAGGGCGCGAATACCACATCGCTGGATCTTCATAAGCGTTGGCGGCAAGCGCTTCCTGCTCAACGAATTCACCGCGCGGAACGAGCGCAATCTCGGTCGCCTCTCGTGACCAGATCGCCAGCGCAATCACGCCCGCTATGCACGCGACGATTATCACCGCGATTATGTAGAGAAATTTGCGTGCCATATCCGGCGCCTGATTTCCTCGTGCTTACTCGCTATCCGTCTCCGCGACGGCTGGGCGCAGAGTGGTCCAGGCCCGGCCATCGCGCATGGATGTAAACCAGCTGATCGGGTTCCAATTGGTAGTGCCATCCAGCGAGAACGTAATAAACTCCGCACGCCCTCCGATATTCTCTAGCGGGACTGCGCCGCCAAGGCCCTGTGCCAAAACGCTGGCCCGGCTATCTGCAGAATGGTCGCGGTTGTCGCCCATAACAAAGACATGATCCGCCGGTACTGTAATCGGATCAAAGTTATCGAGCCCCTGATTGGTGTGATCAATAATCAGATAGCTTGCACCATTGGGCAGGGTTTCGCGGTAAATTGGCATTTCGCACACCGCATTGCCCGCTTCATCGGTGGTTTTCATGCCAGGATAGTCGAACGCGCTACACGGCGAGTTGAGATCTACTGGTATCTCAATCTCTGGCTCAACGGCTTGCGGGACGGGCTCTCCATTGAGGATGATCTGGCCATTGCGTACCGCGATTGTGTCGCCGGGCAGAGCGACCACACGCTTTATGTAATCCTCATCGCGTTCAGGATGCACCGGGATAACGATATCGCCATATTCAGGCGTATCGGCCCAAATGCGCCAGTCGCTGCGCGGCGCAAGATGGAAGCTGATTGATGACCAGTTCCAGCCATAAGGATACTTGCTAACGATCAGCCGGTCGCCCTTGAGGAGGCTTGGCATCATCGATTCAGAGGGAATGTAAAACGGCTTTGCAATGAAACTGTGCACGCCGACCACTGCGAGGAGCATCAGAGCCAGCCCGCGAATTTCGGCAAACCAATTAATCGGCTCTTCGGCTGAGCCTGCGTTGTTTTTCTCTGTGTCAGTCACGGTCTGGATATCTGCGCTCATGATTTTGGGATCGCCTCGATAATCACAAAGGCCTGAGCCCATGGGTGATCGTCTGTGAGGGTAAGATGAATGTGCGCCTCATGGCCCGCCGGGATCATTTCTGCAAGCCGCTTTGCTGCGCCGCCTCCCAGCGCCAGCGTGGGCGCGCCTGATGGAGCGTTCACAACGCCAATGTCTTTCATAAAGACACCGCGGCGAAATCCGGTTCCCACTGCTTTGGAAAAGGCTTCTTTCGCGGCGAAGCGTTTGGCATAGGTGCCCGCGATGGTGAAGGGGCGTTTGCGCGCTTTGGCGCGCTCGATCTCTGTAAAGACACGGTTTTCAAAGCGCTCGCCGAAGCGGCCAAGCGAGTTTTCGATCCGCTCAATATTGCATAAGTCTGATCCAAGCCCGATGATCATGAAGCCCTCACAATCAGCATAACCAGCAAAGCCAGCACCATGTAGTTGAGCAACACCTGCGACTTGAACAGATAATGCGTCAAATCGCCTTTCGCGAGCTTCAATGAGCCAGCATATCCAAACACTTGTAGCGCTGGCCAGCCGAGCGCGAAAGCGACCATCACCCTGTTATTAAGGGCAAATCCAAGAAGTCCAATGCTCAGCAGAAATGGAATGATGGCCATGATCGCCCAGCTCGTCTGCGCAGGATCGCTTTTGACGCTCACCTTGCGTCGTCCATCAGCTCGCGCATTTTTGTGACGGCGGCCTCCAGCCCGACAAAGACAGCCTCGCCCACCAGATAATGCCCGATATTCAGTTCGGCGACTTGCGGGATAGCCGCAATCGGCTGAACATTCTCGTAAGTCAGGCCATGCCCCGCATGCGGCTCAATTCCGTTTTTCGCGGCCAGTGCTGACATATCGCTTATGCGCTTCAGCTCGCTTGCGACGCGCTCCTGATCACCATCGAGATGCGCATGGGCATATTCACCGGTGTGAAACTCGACCACAGGCGCGCCGAGACGAAGCGCGGCATCAAGCTGGCGTTCTTCCGCTTCGATAAATAGGCTAACGCGGATCCCTGCATCTTTCAGCGCGCTAACGATAGGCACCAGCGTGTTATGGAGACCTGCCGCATCAAGACCGCCTTCGGTTGTGCGTTCCTCGCGCTTTTCCGGCACAATGCAGGCCGCATGCGGATTATGCCGAAGCGCGATCTCCAGCATTTCCTCGGTGGCGGCCATTTCCAGATTGAGCGGCAGATCGGTCGCGTCCTGAATTCGCTGTAAATCCGCATCGCGGATATGGCGCCGGTCTTCTCTAAGATGGGCGGTAATGCCATCACCGCCCACGGCCGCGACGATTTCCGCTGCGCGCACAGGATCGGGATGGTCGCCGCCGCGCGCATTGCGGATGGTCGCCACGTGATCGATGTTTACGCCAAGGCGAAGTGGTGCGTTCATATCAGCTCCGACTGCCCGGCTTGGTCACCGGGATTGCCGCAAGCTCTTCGGGTAGTTCATTATCGCTATAGCTGGGGAAAGATATCCCGATGAGCGGGAAGAAGGGCACGCCCAGATCAACTTCACCAGCCGAGCGATCAACCAGCGATACCTCGGCGATGACTTCGCCGCCCTCCTTCACGACCGCCGCGATTGCTTCGCGACTCGAAAGTCCCGTTGTGACTACATCTTCAACCATCAAGACTTTAGCGCCGGGCTCCAGACGGAATCCGCGGCGAAGGTGAAATTCGCCCTCGGGCCGTTCCAGAAACACCGCGTCTTTCTCAAGCGCGCGGCCCATTTCATGACCGATAATGATCCCGCCCATCGCCGGGCTTACCACTAAATCAATCTCTGCGCGGATCTCGCGCGGGATCTTTTGAGCTAGGGCGCGTGCGAGTCGCGCCCCGCGATCTGGGTTCATAAGAACCCGAGCGCATTGTAAGTAGTGACCACTATGCCGCCCTGATGAGAGCTTGAAATGCCCTTCGAGCAAAGCTTCGCTGGCACGGAATTCTGCGAGGATTTCTTCGTCTGTCATAGGAGCGTTCAAAGCCGCTTGTCCTCGATAGTGCAAGAGACTTATGCACTGGAAAACGTCGATTTGTGAGGCCGTCGCTTGAATCTTCGACAAGGAAGGTTGCGTATTTTTCTTAGCCTACCGCTTGAGGCATAGCGCAACCCTGTTATAGGCGCTGCGATAAATCGCGAAGGGTGACGGTGCTGAACAGGCACTTAAATCCAACAATCCGGGCAAACGCCCGCCATGATAATAAAGTGACAGCAGAACATATGAGCATGTCGACATCATCATTATCAGCCGGCCGCAACAAGGCATTGACCTTGCTACTTGGTCTTATCGCTGGTTTTGCAATCCTGTTTTCAAGCAGTCTGGCAAATGCGCAAGAAACCGCCGCGCCAGAAGCTCTGCCTGAGGTTCCAGCAGAAGCTGTGACGGCTGAAGCTGCTGAGCCTGCCGCCACCGGTGGCTATGTGCCGATGGCGCCGACCGAGGGCAAAGGCATGCCAACCGCATATGAAGATGATGCGATGAAGAGCCTGACTTTCCAGGATCAATATTCTGCCAATGGCGAATATGCTCTTTGGATGCATGACTATATCCTGCTGCCGGTCATCACCGTCATCAGCCTGTTTGTTCTCGGCCTCTTGCTGTGGGTGGCTATTCGCTATCGCAAGGCTGCAAACCCAACGCCGTCCAAGACCACGCACAACACGCTGATCGAAGTGATTTGGACGGGTGTTCCGGTGATCATTCTGCTGGTCATCGCGGTTCCGTCGATTGATCTGCTGGCGCGGCAATATGAAACGCCGCCTGAAGAAGCGGTGACGATTAAAGCGACCGGCTATCAGTGGTATTGGACATACACTTATCCTGACCACGGCGAGATTGAGATTGTCTCGAACATGCTGGATGAAGAAACTGCTGATGCGCGCGGCGAGCCTTATCAACTGGCTGTCGACAATCGCATGGTCGTTCCCGCGGGCGTGCCGCTACGCGTGCAGACAACCGCCGCTGATGTCATCCACGCATTTGCTGTACCAAGTCTTTGGTTCAAGATTGATGCGGTTCCAGGCCGTCTGAACGAGCGCCTGCTGGTGATTGATGAGCCGGGCGTGTATTACGGCCAATGCTCTGAGCTGTGCGGTGCGCGTCATGCTTATATGCCGATCACAGTTGAAGCGCTGCCGATGGAACAGTTTGAAGCTTGGGTCCGCGAGAATGGCGGCGAAGTACCCGGCGATGCGATCGCTGAAGCAGAAACAACTGACGAAGCGGCGACAGACGAAGCCGCTGACGAAAACGCATAATTTTTTAGCGCCCAATTGAACTAGCGCTGACGAGAGAGACTGATCACGATGGCAACGACTGCTGACACATTCCAGGCCCACGGTGACGATCACGCACATGATGCGGATCACAAGCCCGGATTTTTCGCCCGCTGGTTCATGTCCACGAACCACAAAGACATCGGTACGCTGTATCTGATTTTCGCGATTTGTGCAGGGATCATCGGCGGTGCGATTTCCGGCATCATGCGGATGGAACTTGCTGCGCCGGGCATCCAGTATCTTGGCTGGTGGGCCGAGTTTATGGGCGCAGAAGCAGGCGACATCAACGCCTCGCTGCACATGTGGAACGTGTTCATCACGGCTCACGGCCTGATCATGGTCTTCTTTATGGTTATGCCGGCGATGATTGGCGGATTTGGTAACTGGTTTGTGCCGCTGATGATTGGCGCGCCGGACATGGCCTTCCCGCGCATGAACAACATCTCGTTCTGGCTGACTGTTGCTGGTTTTGTCAGCCTGCTGTTCTCGCTATTTGTACCGGGCGGCACCGGGCCAGGCGCTGGTGTTGGCTGGACGGTTTATGCGCCGCTCTCAACCACTGGGTCAGTCGGTCCTGCGGTCGATTTTGCGATCTTCTCGCTTCACTTGGCGGGCGCGGGTTCGATCCTCGGGGCTACCAACTTCATCACCACCATTTTTAACATGCGTGCGCCGGGCATGACCCTGCATAAAATGCCGCTGTTTGTATGGTCGGTATTGGTCACAGCGTTCCTGCTACTGCTGGCGCTTCCGGTGCTTGCGGCCGCGATCACCATGCTGCTGACCGACCGTAACTTCGGCACGACATTCTTCGACCCAGCTGGCGGCGGTGACCCCGTGCTCTATCAGCACCTGTTCTGGTTCTTCGGCCACCCAGAGGTCTACATTATGATCCTGCCAGGCTTCGGCATGGTCTCTCAGATCGTCGCAACCTTCAGCCGCAAGCCTGTGTTTGGCTATCTCGGCATGGCCTATGCGATGGTCGCGATCGGCGTGGTTGGCTTCATCGTGTGGGCGCACCACATGTACACCGTCGGTCTCGACGTAAATACGAAGATGTATTTCACGGCGGCGACCATGGTCATCGCGGTGCCGACGGGCGTGAAGATATTTAGCTGGATTGCCACCATGTGGGGCGGTTCGCTTGAGTTCAAATCGCCAATGGTGTGGGCGCTCGGCTTCATCTTCCTGTTCACCGTTGGCGGTGTGACGGGCGTGGTGCTCGCGAATGGCGGTATCGATGATAACCTCCACGACACCTATTATGTGGTTGCTCACTTCCACTACGTTCTGTCCATGGGCGCGGTCTTCTCACTCTTTGCGGGTTTCTACTACTGGTTCCCGAAGATGAGCGGCCGGATGCACTCAGAGCTATTGTCTCACCTGCATTTCTGGGTGTTCTTCATCGGCGTGAACATCATCTTCTTCCCGCAGCACTTCCTCGGGATGCAAGGTATGCCGCGCCGCTATCCTGACTATGCCGAGGCTTACACGTTCTGGAACGAAGTCAGTACCTTTGGCTATGCCGTCATGGCGGTCTCAATGCTGATCTTCTTCGTCAATCTTGCTTACGCATTTATCGCGGGCAAGAAGGCTGCGGACAACCCATGGGGTGAAGGGGCGACGACGCTTGAGTGGACATTGTCTAGCCCACCGCCGTTCCACCAGTTTGAGACGCTGCCGGTGATTGAGGATCATCACGATTATCACGATCACATGCCGCGTGAAGAGAGGCCTTCCCCGGCATAAGCAGTCTTTTAATCGGAGCTCTGCGGGATCGGAGCCCCTGACGCGGACAAGAATTTGGGGAGGCGCATCGCGAGGTGCGCCTTTCCGCATATTGAGAGAGCGGGCTAGGCAGTCTGCGCATAAGAACAATGACTACAGCAAGGACGCAAACTTTACCGGCAGATTGGCGCGACTTTTACGCGCTGACGAAACCGCGTGTGATGACGCTGGTGATCTTCACTGGCCTCTGCGGCCTGCTGGCAGCGCCCGGCAATATCAACCCAGTGCTCGGCTTTAGCGCGATCCTGTGCATCGCAATGGGTGCTAGCGGTGCTGCGGCGCTCAACATGTGGTGGGAAGCTGACATAGATGCGGGTATGAAGCGGACTGCTGCTAGGCCCCTCCCATCGGGACGGATGCGGCCGGATGATGCCCGAGATTTTGGCATTGTGCTTTCGGGATTTTCGGTTGGTATTATGGGGCTAGCTGTTGGCTGGTTAGCGGCGGCTTTGCTGGCATTTTCGATATTCTACTACGCGGTGATCTACACGATGTGGCTTAAGCCGCGCACGCCGCAGAATATCGTGATCGGTGGCGGGGCAGGCGCATTTCCCCCACTGATCGGATGGGTTGCGGTTACTGGCGAGATTACCGCCATGCCGATCCTTCTGTTTGCGATCATCTTCATGTGGACGCCGCCGCATTTCTGGGCACTCGCCCTGTTTGTGAAGATTGACTATGAGAAAGTTGGCATTCCGATGATGCCAGTCGCCAAGGGCGAAAAATCCACGCGTATCCAGATCATCGTTTATTCCGCTCTGCTTTTGCCGATTGCGGCTGCGCCATGGTTCATCGGCGGCACCGGCGCAGTATATGGTATTGCGGCGCTTGCGCTGAGCGGTGCATTTGTTGCGCTTTCCATTCCCGTCGCGTTCCGGCAATCAGCATCGGGCGATACGATGAAGCCGGAAAAGCGCCTCTTTGCGTTCAGCATTGTCTATCTGTTCGCACTGTTCGCGGCTTTGGTTGTTGATGCGCTGCTGCGCCAAAACGGGTTGCTGTAATGACACCTGAAGAAGAAACCGAGTTCAAACGTCGCCGTAAGGGCCGCAATCTCGTGCTCGGCGGCCTGCTGATATTCTTTGTCGTACTGTTTTATGCGATCACCATCGCACGGATCGGAGCGCAATAGGATGAGCGGCGATCTAACCGCCCCCTCGCTTGAAGAGCGCAATACACGCACTGGCGCATTTGCCTTTGTGGGGGCTTTGGCGATGCTCGGCATGGGCTATGCTGCGGTGCCGCTCTATGAGATATTTTGCCAAGTTACCGGTTTTGGCGGCACAACTCAGCGCGCAAGCGAAAGCGAGGCTGATGCGGCGGCACGGATGGCTGCGATTGCGGGCGCCGAGCCGATTTCGATCCGCTTTGATGCCAGTACATCGAACCAAGTGCCGTGGACCTTCCGTCCAGAACAATCGACCGATACCGTAACGATCGGCCAGCGCGATATGGCCTTCTACATCGCTAAGAATAACAGCGATGTGCCGATTACGGGCACCGCGACGTTCAATGTCGAGCCGGAGCAAACCGGGCAGTATTTCAACAAGATCCAGTGTTTTTGCTTTGTTGAACAGACTTTGCAGCCTGGCGAAGAGATTCGAATGCCGGTGCTCTATTTCATCGATCCGAAAATCTTGGAAGATGAGAATGCGAAGGATGTGGAGCAGATCACTTTGTCATACACCTTTCACCGGGCAATAGACCAAAGCGCCGCAGCGCAAGCTAGCGCTGGCGAAAGCGGTTCAGGGGATGAAAGTTAATCAGGACTCATACACTCTAGACCGCGTGGCTCGCGGGCTTTAAAGGCACTACAGGATCATAGACAGGACGAAACGACCGATGGCTGGCAACGTCAATCACGACTATCACATTCTTGAACCCGATATTTGGCCGCTTATCGGCTCTGTATCGGCGCTGACTTTTACCTCAGGCATGGTCCTTTTCATGCATGAAATGGCGTCCGCACATCTGGTGCTGGGGCTGGGCATTGCTGGCCTGATCGCGACTTTTTTTGCGTGGTTCAGCAATGTCGTGAAAGAGGCGGAGCGCGGCGATCATACGCCGGTTGTTCAGCTTCACATGCGCTACGGCATGATCCTGTTCATTGCCTCCGAAGTTATGTTTTTCGTCGGGTGGTTCTGGAGCTGGTTCGACTTTGCCCTGTTCCCCGCCCCGCTCGAAGTGAGCGTTGTGGACGGCGTGCAGATGACCACGAACAAGTTCATTTCAGAGGGCGATACCAGTCTTGGAACGCTCGTGCCTGAGGGCATGAAGGTTCTTAATGCCTTCTCACTTCCGCTCCTCAATACACTGATTTTGTTGTGTTCGGGTACTACCGTTACGTGGGCGCACCACGCGCTCATCCATGGTGATCGGGAAGGACTAAAGAAAGGCCTTTGGGCGACGATTGCGCTGGGCGTCGTGTTCTCCATGGTGCAGGCTTACGAGTATGGTCACGCGCCATTCGTCTTTGGTCAAAACACCTACAGCTCCGCCTTCTACATGGCGACTGGCTTCCACGGGTTCCACGTTCTGGTTGGCACTATCTTTCTCGCTGTCTGCCTGTTCCGGACATACAAGGGCCACTTCACCCCGCGTCAGCATTTCGGCTTTGAAGCGGCGGCTTGGTACTGGCACTTCGTCGATGTCGTATGGCTGTTCCTCTTCGTCGCAGTGTATGTCTGGGGCGGTTGGGGCGCTGAATACATCTAGTGCCCGGCCCGACTTGAGGCCCGCGTGAAGCGCGACAATTCCAACGTTGATAAGGGGCGGTCTTCGATTTTGGAGGCCGCCCTTTACGGTATGTGCCCAAGATGCGGCGCGCGCACTCTCTTCAACGCACCTCTGCAAGTTTCGAGTAAATGCCGCGCCTGCGCGCTTGATTTTGCGCCGCTGGAAAGGGGCGCGAGATTGGCAGGGGTGCTGACGCTACTGATCGCGCTGGTCCTGATTGGCCTCGCGCTATGGCTGGATAGTCTGGTCCGCCTGCCTTTGTGGCTGCTGGCGCTGTTCTGGGTTCCAGTTACTTTGGGTGCAGTTCTTGGCGGGGTGCGGCTGATGAAGACAGTGCTGCTCTACGCGAGGTATGAACAGCTGGAAGAAAGCGGCAAGCAATGACACTGCGCGATGTGCCCATCATTCCGACGGTTCTCGTCGCCGCCGCGATTGCGACAATGATTGCGCTCGGCATCTGGCAGCTAGGCCGGGTTGATGAAAAGGCGGCGCTGATCGCACGCTATGAGGCGGCGCTGGCCAACCCCGACCCGATTGCCTTTCCACGCACCGACGATGGCGAGGTGAGCGATGACACTTTCTTCCGTCAGTCTGCGCTCGAATGCCAATCGGTGCGCGCGACGACTTCGATAGCTGGCAACAATGCACGCGGGCAGAGCGGGCTTGTCCATATCGTTACCTGCAATACACCTATCGGAGTAAATGAGTTCAAGGTAGGGTTTTCGCGCGATCCCAAAACCCCGGAATGGGATGGGGAGCGCGTCACCGGGCTGATCGCGCCGGGCGGCCAATATGGAGTCCGCCTCCAGTTGGAAGAGCCGATTGCTGGGCTCGAGCCACTCGCAAAGCCCGACCCCAAGGATCTGCCGAACAATCATCTTGCCTATGCGGGGCAGTGGTTCTTTTTCGCGATGACCGCGCTGGTGATTTATCTGTTGGCGCTTCGCAGGCGAAAGACCCCTCTTTGATTAGTGCCTAGCCACCCACGCCCTCGACCCCTCCACCCGGAGCCTACCGGGACACTATCCGGGAGGAAGGGTGGAGGGCGTGGGTGGCTGGGCAACAAACACAAGCCCGCTAAACCTCAATAAAGCCGCGATTGCTTGCCCGCAGCTCGCCGCGCCGCTAACCGCGTTTCTATTATGGAATATGTTTCAACCAGGGGGAGCGCACCCACGCTGGATTTTGCGGGCGTAACGCTGGCAGGGCTGGCTAATGATGGCGGTCTTTATGTGCCGCGCAAGTGGCCGCGTTTTTCTGCTGACGAGATCGCCGCGATGCGCGGACTTTCTTATCCTCAACTTGCCGCGCGTGTGATGCAGCCTTTTGTCGGTGATAGCTTGGCGCCGGAGCGTCTGCTGGAGCTATGCGAGCAAGCCTATGGCCGCTTTGCTCATGCGGCGGTCACGCCGCTTGTTCAGCTTGATGAGCGGCAATGGCTGCTGGAATTGTTCCACGGGCCAACACTGGCGTTCAAAGACGTGGCGCTGCAATTGCTTGGCCTTCTGTTTGAGGAATTTCTCGAGCGCGACGACAGCCGCCTGACCATTGTTGGCGCGACCAGCGGCGACACGGGCAGCGCAGCCATTGATGCGGTTGCTGGCCGAGAGCGGGTCGAGATATTTATGCTTCACCCCAAGGGCCGGATCAGCGATGTTCAGCGCTGTCAGATGACCACAGTGCGCGCGCCCAACGTTCATAACATCGCGATTGAGGGTAGCTTTGATGATGCTCAGGCGATGGTGAAGCGCATCTTTGGCGACGAGACAGTCACTGCGACACACCGCATCGGCGCAGTCAATTCGATCAATTGGGCGCGGCTGCTCGCGCAGGTAGTGTATTATTTCGCCGCCGCGCTTCAGCTTGGCGCGCCCGAACGCAAGGTCGCGTTTAGCGTGCCAACGGGCAATTTTGGCGATGTGTTTGCGGGCCATGTTGCCGCGCGCATGGGTCTGCCGATTGAGCAGCTGGTGGTCGCGACCAATATCAACGACATCCTCCACCGCGCGCTAACCAGTGGCGATTACTCTGCGGGCGAAGTCACGCCAACTGCCGCGCCCAGCATGGACATTCAGGTCAGCTCCAATTTTGAGCGGCTTCTGTTTGATGTCGGAGGGCGCGATGGCGCAGCGATGGCGGAGCAAATGCGCGGGTTCGAAGCAGAGCGGGCCATGCAACTTACCAATACGCAGCGCGAAGGCGCGGCCTCGCTCTTTACCAGCGCGCGGGCCGATGAAAGCGCGATGGCACAGGCGCTGCGCTGGGCGCATGAACATGCTGGTGAGGTAATTGATCCACATACGGCCATTGGCCTGCATGCGGCGCGCGCGGCAAACCTCCCTGACGACGTGCCCATGGTGACACTGGCGACCGCGCATCCGGCCAAGTTCCGTGATGCAGTCGAGCGGGCAACAGGCCTAAGGCCGGCGCTGCCTGCGCGGATAGGCGATCTGTTCTCGCGCGAGGAAGCATGTAGCGATCTGCCCGGCACCTATGAGGCGGTGCGCGAGTTCCTGATGGCTAACGCAACACCTTCTGCCTGATGGCGAGCTTGCGGTCTGACCCGATAGTGATGGTGGGCGAGGGCTGGGATGGCTACCGCCTGCTCGATAGCGGGCATGGCCGCAAATATGAGAGCTTTGGCGCGCATAAATTCATCCGGCCGGAACCGCAGGCCATGTGGTCGCCGCGGATAGATGATTGGGACGCGAAGAGCGAATTCCAACCCGGTTCTGATGAGGATGGCGGTGGTCGCTGGACCCATGCGCCCGATCTGCCGGAAGATGGTTGGCCGGTCAGTTGGAATGAGGTGACGTTTACCGCGCAGCCGACACCTTTTCGGCATCTGGCATATTTCCCCGATATGGCACCCGTCTGGGATTGGATGCGGGAGCAGTTGGACGAGCGCGAGGACGCTGAGACGCTTAATCTATTCGGCTATACCGGTGTCGGATCGCTTGCCTTGTCCCGCCATGGCCGCGTGACACATGTCGACGCGAGTAAGAAGTCTGTTGCGCAAGCCCGCGAGAATGCCGCGCTATCGGGCATGGAAGACAAGCCCATCCGCTGGCTGGTTGACGATGCGGCAAAATTTGTCGCGCGCGAGGTCCGGCGCGAGCGGCGCTATGATGGGATCATCCTCGATCCGCCTAAATTCGGGCGCGGCCCCAAGAATGAAACCTGGCGCTTGGAAGAAGGGCTACCCGACCTGATCCGCGATTGCCGCCAATTGCTCGATAAGAACAGCCGCTTTCTGTTCCTCACAGTCTACGCGGTGCGGATGAGCAGTCTCGCATTAGCTGGTCTAATGGAGGAGGTATTCGCCGATCTGCCCGGTACAATTGAGCATGGCGATTTGGCTGTGCGCGAGGCGGGTGAGGGCGGAAGACTGCTGCCCACTGCAATCTTCGCGCGGTGGTCAAATCCAGTGTAGAGGCTGCGCGCATGAACGATTCGCTTATTCTTGAAGTTGCTGATTTTGAGCATGACGTGCTCACCGGGATCTATTCTGAGGAGACCGGTAAGGCTCAGCCTCTTCGCTTCACAATCACGGTCCGCCTCAAGCCGCTCGCTCATTACGAAGCTGATACAGCGCTTGAGGCGAGCAAAAACTATATGGATTTGAAATTCGCGGCGTCCGAGGCTCTACCGGAGGGCGTGCATTTCAAACTGATCGAGGCGGTGGCGGACCATGTGTGCGAAACGCTGTTTGTGCAGGACACGCGCATTGAGGCTGTGACGGTCAAAATCGTTAAGCTGGCGATTGCCGAGGCGAATGAGAAAATCGGCATCACTTTGCACCGCGAGAGGCGCGAGTGAAGCGTATCGCAATTGACGATTTGCCCGCCAAGCCGCTTGCGGCTTCTGGCGTCTTTCATCAACATTGGTTGCCGCATGCCGAAAGCGCGCTTGGTGCGGGCGAGGATGTGACGCTGATTTTCGCGCCTGCGGATCACACGCATTCCGCATGGCGTAGAGCGGCTATTCAGGGACTGGCGCGTCAATATGCGCCGCGCCGGATCAATGGTGTTTCGGGCACTGGAGAGGTCGCGGACAAGACGGTAGCCTATCTTGCTGACGCGCCCGGTGTTACCGGACAATATCTGGAAGCTGAATGAAGCGTCTTGGCAAGTTCTATCGTACTGGCATAGTGCGATGCCGTTAGCTAGGTTGACGAAATGAACACCGCACCGCTTGTTGATCAATTCCGTCGCCGCATCAGCTATCTGCGCCTGTCCGTGACAGACCGCTGTGATTTGCGCTGTGCCTATTGCATGCCGGAGCGGATGAAGTTCCTGCCCAAAAACGAAGTGCTTAGCTTGGAGGAGCTGCACCGGCTCTCGCTCGCTTTCATCGCGCGCGGGGTGACCAAGCTGCGCCTTACGGGCGGCGAACCTCTGGTGCGGCGCGATATGATTGATCTGGTCAGCGCGCTGGGCCGCAAGATCGGCGATGGGCTCGATGAGCTAACGCTGACGACCAATGCGACGCAGCTCGAGACTCATGCCGAGGCGCTTGCGAAGGCGGGTGTGCGCCGCGTCAATGTGTCGCTCGACACCCGCGACAAGGCCAAATTTGCTGAGCTAACGCGGCGCGATATGCTCCCTAAAGTGCTAAGCGGCATTGCGGCGGCGAAAGAGGCGGGGCTTAAGGTCAAGCTGAACACGGTGGCGCTTAAGGGCATCAACGATGGCGAATTGCCAGATCTGATCGCTTGGGCGCACGGGCAGGGGCATAGCGTGACCTTGATCGAAGTGATGCCGCTCGGAGAAATTGATGGCGACAGGGTTGATCATTATCTGCCGCTTACGGCAGTTAAAGATGATTTGGAGGAACGCTGGACATTGGCGCCTTCCACGCATCGCACAGGCGGGCCAGCACGCTATTTCGATATTGCGGAAACCGGCGGCAGGTTAGGGCTGATTACCCCGCTAACGGGCAATTTCTGTGAGGGGTGCAACCGCTTACGTGTCACCACCACCGGACAGCTTTACCCCTGTCTTGGCGGCGGAGAGCGGGTTGATCTGCGCGCTGCCTTGCGCGAGGACAGCAGTGATACTGCGCTCAACCATGCGGTTGATCATGCTCTTGCGATCAAGCCAGAGCGGCATCATTTTGCCATCAATAAAGCGGGAGAGGCACCGGCCCAGCCGCGTCATATGTCGGTCACTGGCGGATAGGGCGAGACGGATGGGCGTGCGCATTTTGTTTCTTGGCCCCTTACAGGACCTTGCCGGTGAGGTGGAGAGAGAGGTCGAGGCACCGCTCGATTGGGCGGGGCTGCTCGCAGCGGTGGGCCCACATCTGGCCGAACAGCTCAGCGATCACCGCGTGAACGTGGCATGCGCTGGCACAGTCTTGTCTGATAAAACTACACTGGCTGCGGTGGACGGCGATGAGATCGCGCTGCTCCCACCGGTTAGCGGCGGATAGCCAGAGTGCGTATCGTCCGCCTTGATGCGGCTGAGCTTCTGCCTGCAAAAGAGTGCGATGCATTGGCCAGGGCATTGCCCGATGCGGGAGGGATTGCGAGTTTCACCGGCCAAGTTCGAGCATCAGGCGTCGAGGCGCTGGAGCTGACACATTACGAGCCGCTCACCCTGCCGGGAATGGAAGCGCTGGCGGAGCGCGCCTTTGAGCGCTTTGGTTTGATGGGGCTCGCGATGATCCACCGCATTGGCCTACTGCGACCCGGTGAACCGATCGTCTTTGTCGCCGCCGCTGCGCGCCACCGGCGTGATGCGCTTCGCTCAGTCGATTTCTGCATGGATCATCTGAAGAGTGCCGCGTGGTTCTGGAAGCGGGAACGACGGGCTGGTGATTGGCACTGGATTGAGCCGCGCGATGAAGATCACGCAGATCTCGCGCGCTGGAAAAAGTGACAAGTACAAACACCTAAGTTTGACTTAGATCAAAGCGCCCTGCGCAAACCGCGCGCAAAGAAGCTCCTGCAACACAAGGGAGCGTATACAATGTCTAAACATTTTACTCGTGAGCAGGTCGCCGAGCAGGCTGGCATTCGGACCGAAGTTCGTAAATCAGTGGAAGTGGATCGCAGCTTTGAGATGCCCAAGGCGCTCTACGGCGCGACGGTGGGATGTTATCTCGGCTTTGTCGGTATCATGGCCATTGGTTTTCCAACACCGGGCTTGATCATTCCGATGGTGATTTTCGCATTCTTCATTGTCGCAGGCTTTACTCTACCGGCTATCTGGACACGCTTGCAGGCAAGCGACCCGCAAAAGCAGCCACATAAAGATCAGCTCAGCACCGGCCGTCTTTTCGGCAATGGCATTATGACTCACACTGGACTTTTGTCAGGCAAAGACGCCGCGGCGCAGATGTTGGTTCTGCCTGTGCTGATCGTGCTCTGGGGAATCGCAACTGCGACTATCGCCGCGATTGTAAGCTAGAATTCTGGGTTTGCCGCTAAGCTGCGGGAGCAAGCAGCGCGGGGTAGAGTATCTCAATACCTCGCTGGCCAGTTCTTCGGATCGCTCCCTCCTGTTCGAATCGGGAGAGCTGCCTGCTCACGGTTTCAATTGCGAGACCAAGCATGTTGCCAATCTCCCCGCGGTTTAGCGGCAATTGGAACGAGGATACTGGATGGCAGGGGGAGTCGCTGGCGGCATGAGCGAAAGCCATCAGCAAGCCGCCCACCTTATGGGCCGCTGAGTGATTGCCCGCCAACGCCAGCAAGGCGCGCGAGGCATGCAGATCTTCCTGACTGCGCCTTAGGAGCGCCTTGGCAAGCTCAGGATGCTGCCCAATGGTTTGATCGATGGACGTGCCGGAAAACAGGCACAGCTCGCAATCGGTGAGCGCGATGACGTCCGATTGCATGAAAGGCTGGAACAGTTCGCCAACAAATCCTGCGGGATGGACAAGCGCAAGGATGTGCTCTTCGCCATTAGCGTCAGTTTGCGAAATTTTGAGCGCGCCAGTTTGCAGTGTCGCGCATGTCTGCGCATCATCGCCCGCGGCGAATAAAACCTCCCCGCGCTTCAATTTGCGAGTGCGGCCCGAGCGGGCAAGCTGCTCGCGTTCATTGTCATTTAAGACTGAACAGGCGGCTTGTTCGCGAACTGGGCATGTGGCGCAAGCGAGCGACATTAGCGTGGTTCTCCCCCCAAATCACCACGAAGATCGGCCAAGGCGCGGTCTTCGAGCAAGATTAGCGCAGCGACTTGTGCGCGCGTATCGGCAATTGCCTGTACATTCTCATATTGGATTGCTGCGGCTGCATAAAGCGTGTCGAGGTCAGCCAGAACAATCGCGGTTTGGCTGCGGCTGGCATCAAGGCCTCCCAAGGCGATTGCTGCGCGAGACCAACGGTCATCTTGTGCAGAGAGGCCCCGAGCGGCCGCAACTTGGCTCCGAGCGCTGGGCAGGCTTGTCTCAAACTGCGTATGCGATAGCCTTGCCTGCTCCAGCAAATTGGCCAGATGCGTGGTTAGATCGCCCGTAAAATCGGTGGGGATTTCTGGCACGTCCAGCTGACGCGCCGCTGGCGCTTCGAATTGCCCCTCAGCACGTTCAAAATCACGCGTTGCCAAAGAGGGATAGTCAGTATCACTGGTCGCGCAGCCTGAGAGCATCATCGACGTCAGGGCCGATGCGAGAAGCGTTCGCAAATGAAGGTTAGCCTTAGCCATCGCCCGTGTTCATAGCATGCAGCGCTTTGATCGCCAGCGCTGTGTTGCAAAAATCCGCCGACATAGCGTTGACTTGGACGCGCCATTCCCTTAACGGCACCCATCTTCCCGACATACCGCATCTGATGCGGGATTCGGCACGCGTCCACCGCCTAAGTGGTGGGCATAGCAATTTGATTGAGAGATTAGCACCATGTTCGCAATTGTGCGCACGGGCGGCAAACAATATCGGGTAGCCGCCGGAGACAAAATCGCTGTGGAGAAACTCGCTGGTGAAGCGGGCGATACAGTTGTGCTGGGCGATGTCCTGCTGGCTGGTGAGGGAGACAAGCTTGCTGATGCTGGCAAGGTCAGCGTCGCAGCAGAAATCATCGCGCAGGCGAAGAGTGAAAAGACGATCGTTTTCAAGAAGCGTCGTCGTCACAATTATCGCCGCAAGGCAGGCCATCGTCAGCAAATGACTTTGCTGCGCATCACCGATGTGGGCGAGGGTGCTAAAAAGGCACCAGCCAAGAAGGCCGCCGCTCCCAAGAAGGAAGCGGCTCCAAAAGCGGCAGAAGCGAAGAAGGCACCTGCCAAGAAAGCGGCCCCTAAGAAGGAAGCAGCGCCTAAGGCAGAAGCCAAGAAGCCAGCGGCCAAAAAGGCTCCCGCTAAGAAGGCGGCTCCAAAGAAAGAAGCAGCAGCTAAGAAGCCTGCCGCTAAGAAGACACCTGCGAAAAAGGCTCCGGCCAAGAAAGCAGCGCCTAAGAAGACTGACAAGAAGTAAGGATCACGGACGATGGCACATAAGAAAGCAGGCGGTTCGTCCCGCAACGGTCGCGACTCAGCAGGTCGCCGTCTTGGCGTGAAAAAATACGGCAGCCAGGCAGTGGTCGCCGGCAACATTATCGTGCGCCAGCGCGGTACGAAGTTCTACCCAGGCACCAATGTGGGCATGGGCAAGGATCACACCCTATTCGCGCTCAGTGACGGTGTTGTGCGATTCCATAAGGGTAAGCTTGGCCGCAAATATGTCTCAATCGACATGATGGCCCAAGCAGCCGAATAACCGGACGGTTCGATAAAGGGGTCGTCCAAGCAGGATGGTCCCAGTCGGATAAGACCGACAACCAAAGAGGGAGATGGGGCCAACCTGTCTCCCTCTTGTCGTTTCTCCCTCTCACTTCGGCGAAATATTGTTTCGTCGCCACGTAATTGTCATGCATTGGGAGTAGAGGCCCCATGTAATGGCGCTGGGAGTTAGAAAGATGTTCCACCGCACTCAAAACCTGTTTCTTAGGCCCGCTTTTCAAGAGGATTGGAAAGCTGTCTTTGCCGGTATTGGTGAACGCGAAATCGTGCGCAATCTTGCGACTGCGCCCTGGCCCTATACGGAGATAGACGCAAAGCGATGGACTGCATTGCCAATGAGCGATTGGTTACCGAGCTTTGTGGTTGTGCTGCCAGGTGACGGCGTGATCGGCGCGTGCGGTCTGGGTCTTGATGATGCTACCGGGGAGGTACAACTGGGCTATTGGATAGCGCAATCGCATTGGGGCCGCGGTTATGCCTCAGAGGCTGCGCGCGGCGTGCTCGATGTAGCCCGCGCGATTGGTCACCGGCGTATTGTCGCCTCGCACTTTGTTGATAACCCCGCCTCAGGGCGCGTGCTGTACAAGGCTGGTTTTCAGCCTACTGGAGAGATCCGGCCCGGTTATAGTCTGGCGCGCGGCGGGCATGATCCGGTTGCCTGCTTCGAGATCATCCTAACCGTGTCAGAAAATGATGGCGGTGATGATGGTGAAGCATCGGTTATGCGACAAGCCGCTTGAGGGCTGGTAATTGATCGTCCCAACGCAAAAGGCCCCGCTGATGAAGCGGGGCCTTTCTTATTCGTAAGGAGGGAGGAACTCCTTACTCGCTGAATGGGTTACTCAGCCGGCATCAGCGCGTCGGAAAACTCGCCTTCATATTTGCCGATGAGCTCACGATCATCATGGTCCCATGGGTGAAAGCCCGGCTTGAAGTAAGCGAGCCATGCTGGGAATATCCGCCGGACAACGCCAGGCGACACGGTCAGATATTTGAGCAGGCCCCAGCGTGCTTTCCAGCCAGTGATACCGTCTTGTGCGAGCAGGTTCATTGCATCCTGCCAGCGGTTCTTGAAGAAACGGCCAGTGATGATCACCATCATTAGGCTGCGCAACTTCCAGCGACGCCAGGCCGTCCAATCACGGGTCGCGTGGTTCCAAGTGTCATAAGCGACGCCTTTGTGCTCGATTTCCTCGACCGCATGCCAGCGCCACATATCGCGGACCTCAGGGTCGGCATTTTCAAAGTGCTTGGGGTTGGCGAGAAACTCATGCGCCATCATCGCGGTGTAGTGCTCAAGCGCCATGGTCGCAGCGAGATTGATGATCACCGGACGGCCCTTGGTGAGGGCCAGCATTTCTTCCACCCGTTTGTCGATCGCCTTGATGTCATAGCCTGCATTTTCAGCCAGCTTGTTAAAGGCAATGTGCTCGCGCGTGTGATTGATTTCCTGACGCACAAATGCACGGATTTCATCAGCCAGCTTGGGGTCGGCGCCATCGCGGTGAGCCTTCACCGCTTCGATGAAGAAGGCCTCGCCGCGGGGGAACGTGGCGGACAGTGCATTGTGCCATGCAGTGCCGAAAGCATCGCCTGCCCACCAGCGATTTGGCGTCTGATCACGGTTGAAGCGCTCATCCCGGATGGTGATTTCAAGATCGACGGGTGTAGGTGCGCTTTTGTGAGGGGCTTTTTCGGGAGTGCTGTGCGCGTTCATGAGTTGTTTTCTGCCTTTGCATGAGTTGATCGCCAATGGGATTATGCCGGGGGGCAAGTCAAACTACGTTACTTACAAGTATGTAAATAGATCACTACTGACACAAATGTCAATAGTGTGATCAGCGCGCAGGGGGAGTTTCTCTAGAGGCTCTTGACGGTCTAACAGGGTTTGGGGTTGCGCTCCGCTTTGTAATCAGCAACTTGGGTTTGTCGACAAGCGGTCGTGATTGCTCTCGAGCACCATGGCTATCATCGCGACATCGTATTGGGCACAGAGTTATTATGGTAAGCCGCAAACGTCTCACTCCCGAAGAGTCCCGCCTCGCCGCTCTGGAGGCCGCGCGCGGATTGCTTATTGAGACTGGCCCGCAGTCGCTGACCTTGAAAGCGGTGGCTTCACGCGTTGGCCGCACACATGCAAATTTGCTGCATCATTTCGGTTCTGCGGCAGGCCTTCAAAAGGCACTTGCTGCGCATTTGGCGCAGACGGTTTGCGCAACCATTGCCGACGCCGTGCGCGCTAGCCGGGCCGGGCTGGGGTCCCCGCGCGAAGTCGTTGACCTCGCTTTTGATGCTTTCGACAAGGAAGGCGCTGGCGCGCTTGCCAGCTGGATGATCCTGACCGGCAATGAAGATGCGCTGACCCCGATTGTCGAATGCATTCATGAGTTGGTTGATGAGATCGCGCCTGAAGAGGCTGAAACGCATGATGAAGTTATGCGTCTGCATGAAGAGACGCTGGCGCTGGTTCTTATGGCTATGGGCGATGCGCTTATTGGGAGCGCGCTGGCCAAATCATTGAACTTGCCTGCGACTGCGGCACGCGACCGCGCTCAGCGGATGCTGGAGACTTCGGTGGCGCGGGTTACTCAGACTTAGTGATCGCGGCAGCTTGCCAACCGGGCAGGGATGCAGGATTGAGATCAGATACGCGCAAGTGATCGACGGCCAAGCCAAGCTCTGGATAGGCAGCTTTGCGGCGCTTCTCATCAGACTGGTCCAAGGGCACAACCACCAAGCGCCGATTGACCTTAGAACGCCAGTTCATCCGCGCGGTATTCTCCTGCCCTATGTAGCACCCCTTTTCAAAAGCGACGCCGTTTAGCTCTATCGCATTGGTCTCCAGCCACAGAATATCGCCAAGCTCTGAGCGCGTTTCCGGAACTCCGAGGGAAAGGCGATGCGCGAGCCACGCGCCATCGGCGGGTTCTGCATCGGCCTCGGGTGCAAGCCAACGATGGCCCAGCGCGGACATCCTTGGATCAGGTTCGCCAGCCGCACGATCTGGTGACCAATGCACAGCTAGGCTTTCATCAATCGCAATCGTGATCTTGCGCCGCAAGCGGTAAAGCGAGAGCCGCTTGATCAATTCCGGCGCTAGCTCCGTCTCGCAATCCAGCAACACATCGTCGCCGTCAGCCCACAACAGGAAGTCGAACAACGTCTTACCCTGAGGCGTTAGCAAGGCAGCATATACCGGATCGTCGCCCAACGCCTGCGCGCTCACATCATTGGTGATCAGACCCTGAAGAAAGTCGCGGACGTCCTCGGCGTCATCCTGAGTTGAAAGCCGAATGAGTGCGCGATTTGTGAGAAGAGTAGCAGCCATAGGTGACAGATAGGGCTGCGCGCGCCATAGGCAATGGCATGACTGGACCGAGCGCTAATACTCCCACCTCAATCACCATCCGCCGCCCTGACGATTGGCATCTGCATTTCCGCGATGGCGAGACCATGCAGGCCGTGGTGAGGCACACTGCGCGGCAGTTCGCGCGAGCGATCGTGATGCCCAATCTTACCCCGCCGGTGACCACAACAGCTCTAGCCGCTGCCTATCGCGAGCGGATTATGGCCGCTGTCCCTGAAAGTATCGCATTCACTCCGCTGATGACCGCTTACCTCACGGACACAAGTGATGCGGATGATTTGGCGCAGGGGCATAGGGACGGCGTACTCACCGCGGCCAAGCTCTACCCGGCGGGCGCGACCACCAATTCCGATAGCGGGGTGACGGATATCGCGCATATCATGCCGGTGCTGGAACGCATGGCTGAGATTGGCATGCCGCTCTGCGTGCATGGCGAGGTGACTGAAAGCCACATCGATATTTTCGACCGCGAGGCTGAGTTTATTGAGCGAATTCTTGAACCGCTTGTTGCACGCTTGCCGGACCTCAAGGTCATTTTTGAACATATCACGACCGCACAGGCGGTGGATTTTGTCGATAGAGCCGGTGCCAATATCGCAGCGACCATCACGCCTCAACATCTCCACATCAACCGCAATGACATGCTGGTGGGCGGGATGCGTCCGCATAATTACTGCTTACCCGTTGCCAAGCGTGAGGAACATCGATTGGTACTGCGCAAAGCCGCAACCTCTGGCTCAGCGAAATATTTCCTCGGAACAGACAGCGCGCCGCATCATCGCCATGACAAGGAAAGCGCTTGTGGTTGCGCGGGGATTTTCAACGCGCCCTTCGCGCTCGAAAGCTATCTCGCTGTCTTCGAAGAAGAAGGCGCAATCGAACATTTTGAGAGCTTTGCTTCTGAAAACGGACCGTGCTTTTACGGGCTGCCGATGAACGAAGACAGGGTCACACTGGAACGCGCACCGGTCGAAGTTCCTGCCGAAATCGATGGCGGGGTGGCTGAAATCGTCCCCTTCCACGCGGGCCAAACGCTTAGTTGGCGCTTTTGCGGGAGCGCTTAAGCAAATCCCAAGCAAACAGAGCTGCGGCGCTCCAAATGCAAGCGAAGCAGGCAAGCTGCACAGGTTGTAGCGGCTCCTTGAAGACCGTCAGTCCTAGGATAAAGACGATGCTGGGCGCCAGGAATTGGATGAACCCGAGCTTCGAGTAATCCATCCGACGCGCGGCAACCGCAAACAGTAACAGAGGCACGGCAGTGAGAACTCCTCCGGCGACAATTGCTATGCTCAATTGCGGTGAGACAAAGAAAGCCGAACCCTGCGTCGCTGCGAAATAGGCAGCTATGATGATGGACGGCACGATCAGCAGCATGGCCTCTATAGTTAGGCCGGGCACCGCGCCAACGGCCACTTGCTTGCGCACCAAGCCGTACAGCGCAAAAGAGAAGGCGAGGCTCAGGCTGACCCAAAGCGTGGTAATCGCGCCTGCCGCGAGCAAGGCCACCCCGAATGCTGCTAGCCCCACAGCGATCCATTGATTGCGGGTCAGCGTTTCTTTCAAAAAGACCGTGCCGAGTAGGACATTGAGCAGGGGATTAATGTAATAACCCAGGCTAGCGGCATAGACCCTGTCAGTCTGGATCGCCCAGACATAGACGATCCAATTGAAGCCAATGAGCGATGCACTGACGAACAGCCAGCCCAGAGTTTTACGGTTGGAGAGCGCCACTTTGAGCTCGGGCCATTGCTCGCGTGCCGCGATGATCACTAGACATATTGGAACGGTCCAGACGATGCGCCAAGCCACGAACTCCATCGGGTGGACTGTGCTGACTAATAACAGGTAAAGCGGCAGCAGGCCCCAGATGAGATAAGCGCCCAGTGCTTGTGGCAGGCCGGAGGCTTGTTCCGATTCGGTCTTGCCTTGGAGTCGAGGCTCGATTGGCGCATCCGGCAATTGGTCGGAATTTTTCATGAGTGTTGGCGCTAGAACTGGGACTGCGGCCGCGCAAGCGCTCATTTCATCGGCCGATTTAACTCACTTTATCGCAAATTTAAAATCTGACACTGCGGTTGCAGTCTGTTCAGGTTAACGGCCTTATTCATGAACAAATCGAGAGTCGGATGGAATTGGCCCCCAACTTCCCCAACCTTCATCTGGCCTCTCGACAACGCTGAAACACCCTGATCCCCAAGCGTGTTCGACGAGGAGGAAAGACCAATGCAAACGCTTATCAAATCAACCGGCCCTGCTCTGACCATTGCCATAACCACTGCCGGTCTCGCCACCGCGACGCCTGCCGCAGCGATTGAGATCGCGCCGCAAGAGGTGCCTAGTGTATCCGTGCTTGGATTCGCCGACACGCCGAGCTTTGGCGATCTGACCTATGAGCATAAGCGCTATCGCAAGCATCGCCATCGCGGCTACGGCGACGATAATTACGGTTATTACGATGACGATGACTATGAGTATCGCGGCAAGCGCAGGTATCGCGGAGAGCGCGTATATCGCGACACCCGCGTTTGGCGCGGCCGTGACGGACGGTATTATTGCAAGCGCAAGAACGGAACCACTGGGCTGCTGATTGGCGGCGCAGCAGGCGCCTTGCTGGGCCGCGAAGTTGCCGGCCGCAATGGTGACCGCACGCTTGGCGCAATCCTTGGAGCGGCCGGCGGTGCAATTCTAGGCCGGTCGATTGATCGCAAGAACTCTCGCTGCCGCTAACTCAATACTCGATTTCGGCCGTACCCACCTATGGCTGAAGCGCGGTACACACCAGACCGCGGAAGGCGCCTTTCTTGCATCTCGCATGCGGGGAGGGCGTCTTCATTTGCGCGGCGCCATGCCAAGCTAAACTGTCCGGCCACGTGCGTAACTTAAGCGTCCTTCAGGCCGATGCCAAGCGTAGCGCGCGGTTGTTCCAGCTCAGTACTGGCCACCGGATAGGCGCAATAATCAGCGGCATAAAAGGCGGCTGGCCGATGATTGCCGGAGAGCCCAATGCCGCCAAATGGCGCAGCCGATGAGGCTCCATTGGTCGGCCTGTTCCAATTGATAATCCCAGCGCGAACTTCGTTCCAGAACTTTTGATAGTCGCTTGGCGAACCGCCAATGAGTGATGCTGACAAGCCATAGCGCGTGTTATTCGCCTCGGTAATCGCAGCATCAAGGTCTGGCACTTTAATCACTTGCAGGATCGGGCCGAACAACTCGATATCGGGCCGATCATCCATCTCGCTCGTATCGATGATCGAGGGCGAGAGAAATGGCTTTTCGGCATCAGGGCGGCGTAAATGCGCGATCGGGCGGCCGCCGCGGCTCATTAGTGCGACATAGCTTTCACAAAGAAGATCGGCGGTTGGATTGTCGATGACGCAGCCCATAAATGGCTGTGGTTCCGCCATCGGTTCGCCGACGATCAGGCGTTTTGAAAGTGTCGCAACCGTCTCAACAATCTCGTCATACATGCTTTCAACCACGACCAAACGCCGCGCCGCAGTGCAGCGTTGCCCGGCAGTCGTAAAAGCGGATTGGATGATCGTGACGGCGGCATCTTCAATCTTTGGCGTGTCAGTGACCACCAGTGGATTATTGCCACCCATTTCCAGCGCGACAATCTTGCTGGGGTTCGCCGCAAGCTTGCGATTGATGGCGATGCCTGCGCGGGCAGAGCCGGTGAACAGGACCCCGTCAACTTGAGCATGTTCGACGAGCGCCTTGCCCTGATCAGCTCCGCCGACAACGAATTGAATTACATCTTCGGGAATGCCGCCCGCATGCAGGCATTTGACCAGCATCTCGCCTACAGCTGGGGTCTTCTCGCTCGCTTTGAAGACGACTGTGTTGCCAGCGATCAGCGCAGGGACAATGTGTCCGTTCGGCAAGTGTGCAGGGAAATTATAGGGGCCTAGGACGGCCATTACGCCATGCGGCTTGTGGCGCACGGCAGCGGTGCCTTGCAGCCCGCTGTTGAGCTTTTTCTGTCCGGTGCGTTCAGCGAAGGCTGTAACCGAAATCTCGACCTTATTGACCACCGCATCAACTTCGGTGCGCGCCTCCCACAAGGGCTTGCCGGTTTCGCGCGCGATTAGATTGGCAAAGTCATCGGCCACTTTGCGCACTTCATTTGCGAAGCGGCGCAGCAGCTCGATCCTGCGCGCCAGCGGCTCATTAGCCCAGCCAGGAAAAGCCTCCCGTGCTTTGGCGACGGCTTCGTCCACATCATTGATAGAGGCACGCCACATTTCTGCGCCGGTGGCTGGCTCAAATGATACGATTTCTGCTTCTGACACGAAGGGATCCGAAGGATAGTTACACTGTTGATTATCCCCTATCGGTCAGATGACCGAACGGCAAGAGCGCCTCGCCATGTGCCCCTGCAATTTTGCGTACCTTTTCAATAGCTGAGTTGAAGCCTGTCCAGTCATTGTGTCGGTCGATGCCTTCCCAGATGGCCTCAACATCATCAACAAGCAGGCTGAAGACCTCGCCTTGCTCCCAATAAGAGTGCGGTTCAGTGTGCGAATCATAGCCGCTAAAAGCCTTCGCCAGCGCACCAGTAACGCTGCGCCCCCCGCGGTGCCGGTGGAAGAAGCGATCGGGCACTGCGCCGCTTTCGCGCATAGCCTCCTCGCATGCGCCGACGAGGCTCATGTCCGCGTCCAGCCCGCGCGGCTCCAAACCCAAGCGCCAGCACCAGCGGCGCCCGACTGCTTCCATATAGAGCTGCCCAAACCGTTCTAGCGCAGCGATCAGCGGCGGCGCATCAGCAAGCAAACGCAAGGCCACCGCCAATTGTCCGCAATTCCAATGGAGCGCTTCTGGTTGGCGGCCAAAGGCATAAAGCCCTGCGTGGTCGAAATAAGCCGCGGTGAAACTCGGGTCCCAGCGCGGCAAAAAGCGCCATGGGCCATAGTCAAAGCACTCGCCGGTAATGTTCATATTGTCGGTGTTGAGGACGCCGTGCACAAACCCGGCAACCATCATTGCCGCGGCCTGGTCAGCGAGGCGCTCGACGACCTGATGCATGAGTATGACGGCTGGTTCATCGCGGCCCGGCGCATCTTCCGGCGGAGGCGGTCCGGGAAACTGCGAAAGGCAATAGTCGACCAGCTGCGCCATTTCTTCTGCTTGCTCATAGGCCAGCAGGCGCTGAAATGAGCCAATGCGGATATGGCCATGGCTGAGCCGGGTAAGAACGGCGGAACGGGCCGGTGATGGCTCATCATCCCGCTCCAGCTCCTCGCCCGTCTCAACGATACTAAATGTCTTGGAGGTGTAGACACCCAGCGCCTCCAGCCACTCGGTTGCCAGTACTTCCCGCACCGCGCCTTTCAGCGTGAGCCGCCCATCGCCGCGCCGCGACCATGGCGTCTGCCCAGAACCTTTGGTGCCCAGATCGAGGAGGCGGTCATCGGAATCGCGCAGCTGAGCAAAAAGAAACCCGCGCCCATCGCCGAGATCAGGGTTGTAATTGCGGAACTGATGCCCGTGATACCGCAGCGCGAGAGGCTGCGGCAGGTTGTCTGGCAAGGGCTCAAAACGCCCGAAGTGCTTGGTCCATTGCGCATCGCTAAGGTGATCCAGCCCCACGGCGCGCGCCCATCTGTCGTTGCGAAACCGTAGCTCGGTTTTCGGGAAATTTGCGGCCGTAACAGGATCGCCTAGCCACTCTGCGAGATCGGAAATAGGCGTGTCAGCGCGGTAGCTGGTGGCTTGCGGTTCTGAACGCATGCCGCGATAGTGGGGGCCAAACGTTATCTGCGCAAGAGCCTCTATGACAAAGTATTATACCAATCAGACCTGGCAAAGCGCCGATGGTCTCACTCTACATTTCCGAGACTACCCTGCGCGCGGGCCCAACGTCGATGCGGCGCGCCCACCGGTCATTTGCCTGCATGGTCTCACTCGCAATGGCCGCGATTTTGAGGATCTTGCCGAGCATATCAGCGCGGCGGGCTGGCGCGTACTGGCGCCCGATGTGCGCGGGCGCGGTAAGAGCGAATATGCTGGGGATAGTGCTACTTATGCAGTGCCGACTTATGTTGGCGATCTTATAGCGCTGCTCGAAGCCCAAGGCATTGCGCGGTTTGTCTCTGTGGGCACATCTATGGGCGGGCTTATGACCATGGTCTTGGCCTCGCTCGCTCCAGATCGACTTGCCGGGGTGGTAATGAACGACATTGGCCCGGTTATTGAGACGGGCGGGCTCGATGCGATTAAGTCCTACGTCGGGCAGGCGCGCAGCTTCCCCACATGGATGCACGCGGCGCGCAGCTTGCAGGAATTGCACGCCGCCAATTTCCCTCAGTTTGAGCTAGATGATTGGTTGACCATGGCCAAGCGCGGCATGGCGCTGCACAGCAATGGCCGCATCTCGTTCGATTACGATATGAAAATCGCTGAGCCCATTTTGCAAGCTGACGCGGCCGCTGTCCCGCCAGACTTATGGCCCGCTTTTGAGGCGCTTAGCGGCAGGCCCTTATTGCTTGTGCGAGGTGAGCTCTCGGGTCTGTTTTCGGCAGAAACCTTTGCTGAGATGCAACGCCGGGTTCCTGCCGCCAAAGCTGTAACGGTGCCCCAGATTGGTCATGCTCCAACGTTGGATGAGCCAGTGGTTCGCGATGCGATTGATGCGTTGTTGGCGGACATTGCATGAGTAGCGGCAAGGCAAAACCGAGCCTCCTACATATTCACTCTGAATTTGGCGAAGGGATCGCCGCGGCGCGGTGCGTCCAACTGATCAATTCATTTGGCGCAAAGTTTGAGCATTCGCTTGTTTCGGCTGACGCCGTTCAGAGCAGCGCTGCGCAGAACATTAAACGCACAGCAAAGGCTAGTATGCTGACCGGTTTCCCTGCGCTATCGGGCATGCCAACCCCGGGCCGACTGCAAAAACTGGCCCGCGCAATGCAGGGCTATGACCTCATCCTGACTTATGGCTGGGGCGCGATGGATGCGGTGATGGCGCATACGCTGTTTGGTGAGGTGCACGGCCTGCCGCCTCTTGTTCACCACGAAGATGGGTTTTGCGAAGACGAGCGCGCGCGCCGGAAGAAGCGCCGAAACTGGTATCGCAAGATCGCATTTGGCAAAGCTTCGGGGCTGGTAGTGCCCAATGAGGCCTTGGAAGAGATTGCGCTGGTCGAGTGGGAGCAACCGATTGGCCGGGTCAAGCGGATTGATCCGGGTGTCGACACCAAAGCCTATGCGAAGAAGGCGAAAGCCGATGCTTTGCCGCGCTTGCTTAAACGCCCCGGCGAGCATTGGGTTGGCGCGATGGCAAGCGATGCGGATAGTGCACATTTGGCCGCACTGGTCCGCGCGGTCGCCGCGCTGCCCGACAATTGGCACTTGGTGCTGGTCGGCGATGTGTCTGGGCGCGCAGAGGTGATGGCTGAGGCTGACGCCCAGCAGATCAATCACCGCGTGCATTTGCCGGGCGAGGTGGACGAGATATGCAAGATATTGAGCTTGTTCGATATCTTCGCAGATGCGGCTGGTGGCAAGCGCAACGATGCAGCCTCCACTACGGCATTGGTCGAGGCGATGGCGGCCGGTTTGCCCGTCGCGATAGCCTCAGCTGATTCTGTGCTGAGCCAGGATAACGCTGATTTCCTTGCGCCCTTCGCATATGACGAGACATTAGCCGATGCGCTAGCCGCGCTTGCCTTTGACGAGGGACTACGCGGCATGATCGGCAAGGCCAATCAGAAAGAGGCGCAAGCTAAGTACGACGCAACCATGATGGCCAAGACCTATCTGCGGCTCTATTCCAGCGCGCTGGATCGGTCAGGGCGATAGACTCGCGCGGCGCTTATCCGCGCAGATGGCCTTTCATGCGTGGTTCACCCTGTTTAAGACAGGCGGGCGGGGACAGGCTTGGCATTAAAACAGGCACCCCATTGCCCTTGATCCACGCCGACACTAAAGACCTTGCCGTCGACTAATACGGACTATTGTTCAGAGGAATTTTGCCGCCAGTGGCTAAAGAACCCACCATCCCGACCGCCGCCGAACGAGAAGAGGCTGCCGCGCGCCGCAAAGCGGCCGAAGAAGAGGCGCTGCTGCGCGAGGTGGATGAGGCCGTTCGCCAAGGCGATCTGCAGAGTTTCGCTGATAATTACGGGAAGCAAACCGTCGCAGCTATTGTCTTATTGCTCGCGGCATTTGGCGGTTTTTTGTTTTGGCAAAATCAGCAAGACGGCGCCCGCGAAGTAGATAGCGAGACTTTGGTCGGCGCTCTTGATCAAGTGAATGCGGGCAATTTGCAAACTGGCTTTGATCAGCTTGAAACGCTGGCGGGTGAAGACAAGGGCGCTGCATCGGCGAACGCACAAATGCTGCGTGCAGGTATCGCATCGCAAGAGGGGCGCACTGACGAGGCTGTGGCTGCGTTTGCGGAGCTTGCGGACAATGAAAAAGCACCTGCCGAACTGCGCGATTTGGCGCGCATTCGCGAGGTTGCCGCAGGTTTTGACACCATGGACCCTGCTGATGTGGTCGCCAAGCTCAAGCCACTGGCTGCACCGGGTAACCCATTTTTTGGTAGCGCTGGAGAGCTGGTAGCGATGGCCTATCTGGAGCAAGGCAACAACGATGAGGCGGGCGCTTTGTTTGCGCAGATTGCCAAGGAAGAGAGCACGCCCGAAAGCCTGAAATCGCGCGCACGGCAAATGGCCAGTCTGCTCGGCGTTGATGCCATTGAAGATGTTGATGCTCTTTTAGAAGAGCAGGGTGTGACTGAGGGCGATACGCCAGCTGCGCAAGGCGGCGAATAATCGCTAAAGCCATGCAAATTCGCGAAAAATTTGAGGGGTTGAGCCGATGACAGGCCTCGTAAGGAATAACGCAATGACACGAGTGAAACGGGCCGTTTTAGGCGGTGCTTTGCTGCTGAGCCTTGGCGCATGCGCGGGCGGGGGCCTGTTTGGTGGCGGTGACGGCGACAAAGAAACGCCTACTATTGGCAATCGCGAGCCGATCTTGTCGCGCATTGAAAGCGGCGCTCAGGTCGACCCAGCGCTCGCCGGTGTTAGTGTGGTTTTGCCGCCTGCTGCGGCTAATCCAAACTGGGCGCAAGCAGGCGGGACCGCTAGCAAAGCTTATGGGCACCTAGCGCTTGGATCTACGCCGACCCCGGCTTGGACTGCGAATATTGCGGGCGCGACTAATCGCGTTCGCCTTGGCGCTGCGCCAGTTGTGGGCGCGGGCAAGCTCTTCGCTGTCGATAGTGAGGGAACAGTCCACGCGTTTGATGCAGCAACGGGCACAAAGGCTTGGTCGGCCGCCTCTGATGTCGAGCGCGAAATGCGCGATGCGACCTTCGGCGGCGGTGTTAGTTTTGACAATGGCCGCGTCTACGCGACCAATGGCGCGGGCGAAGTACGCGCGCTGGACGCGGAAACCGGCGCAGAGGTTTGGAAGGTCAAGCCAGCTGGCCCACTTCGCGGTTCGCCAACAATCGCCGTTGGCACAGTTTTCGTGATGTCGCAGGATAATCTGATCATCGCGCTTGATGCCAATTCAGGTGATGTCCAGTGGCAGGAATCGGGCTCCTCAACGCAGGCGGGCGTTTTTGGCGTCGCGGCCCCGGCAGTTGGGCAGGGCACTGTCATTGCAGGCTATAGCTCAGGCGAACTTGCCGCATATCGTTATGAAAACGGGCGGACGCTGTGGACAGACGCTCTCTCGCGCACAAGCATTTCGACGCAAGTCGGCTCGCTTACCGACATTGACGCAGACCCGATTATTGATAGCGGCCGCGTTTATGCCCTGGGTCAAGGCGGACGCATGGCAGCATACGAGCTGGTCACGGGACAGCGTATTTGGGAGCTTAACCTGGCGGGCATTTCGACCCCCGCGATTGCTGGTGAGTGGATATTCACGCTGACAGATGACGCTCGGCTGCTCGCAATTGCGCGGTCTACCGGCAAAGTGCGCTGGCTAACGCAGCTCCCTCGCTGGAAGGACGAGAAAGACCGCGAGGGCGAGATCTTCTGGGTCGGGCCAGTACTTGCGGGTAATTCGCTATGGCTCGCCAATTCAGAAGGCGACATGTGGCGAGTGAGCACAGGCGAAGGCTCTGCATCTAGCTTTGCAGATCTGAAACAGCGTGTTTCACTCGCGCCAATCGTGGCGAACAACACATTGTATGTTCTCGATGATAGCGGGCGAATTACTGCTTACCGGTAACCTGTGATAGCTGGCAAAGCATGAGCGCGCCCGCATCACCATCAGCATCCGAGGTAAGGCCCGGTCAGACGCCTACCCGACTGCCGGCGAGCGATGTTTCGTCGATGGTCGGAATATTGGGCCTTGCGGGTCTCTTGAGCTGGATAGCCTTTTGCCGATATTGGCCTGAGATCGCGGGTGCTGTGGGCGTCCCCGGCGTGCATATTCGGCTGTCGGGACCAAAGGCCGCGCTATTTGGCCTCGTCATGTCGGCCTTACCCATGGTCATCTGGTCAGTCTTTGTCGACAAAGTGCATTTGCGCGCCTCAACCGGGCTTGATTGGTCACTTCGCAAGACGCGCAGCCGCGATAGCCAGACTACTCGGACCAAGATAATCGGCCTGTGGGTGACATGGGCGGTCATCGGCGGGCTGTATGTAATGGGCCGCTGGTACTGGCAGGGTGGCTATGGCTTCGCGCTGACCGTCATTGGCTATGCGATCATTCCGGCCGCGCTGCTATCAATCCCTTATGTTCGCTGGATTGATGGTGTGATGGTGAACCCGCGCGACCATAGCTGGCACTTTGGTGCGTTGCTATTGCGGCAAGAGGGTTGGGAGTGGGACGAGGTTAAAAAGCACTGGCGCAGCTGGATTATCAAGGGCTTTTTCACTGCCTTTATGCTCTCGATTGTGCCGGCTGGTTTCGCCTATGTGGTCAACGCTGATCTGCAAACCATCCTCAACAATCCAGCGATTGTCGGCATACTGCTGATCGAACTCCTATTTGTGATCGACGTGCAAATCGGAACTGTCGGCTATGTGCTCACGAACCGCCCGCTTGATGCGCATATCCGGAGCGGGAATCCCTTTTTGGGCGGGTGGGTTGCCGCGATGATCTGCTATCCGCCGCTAGTCTGGGGCATCATCGGCAATGGAATGGTGCTGGGCTATGAAAATCAGACGCGCGATTGGACATATTGGCTGGCCGGCAATGAGATTTTGCTGTGGGGTTGGGCGGCATGGCTGGTGCTGCTAACCGCTATCTATGCCGCCGCGACGGTCGTTTTCGGCATGCGTTTCTCCAACCTGACCTATCGCGGTGTGATTACGCATGGACCGTTCAAATACACGCGGCACCCAGCCTATCTGTCAAAGAACATCTTTTGGTGGTGCTCGGTGATGCCGTTTCTGGTCACCTCAGACTCAATGGCTGACGCGGTGCGCAATGTTTTTGCGCTGCTCTGCGTTAATGCGATCTACTATTGGCGAGCCAAGACTGAGGAGGCGCATCTCCTCGCGGAAGATCCCAAATATCGCGAATATCACGCGTGGATGGAAGAGAACGGGGTTATCACGGCGCCGCTCGATCGATTGGGTAAACGGCTTATGTTATTGTTTTCTCAAACATAGTCTGTAGTCTTAGCGGATAAAGGGATCGCTAAACTTAGTATCGCTTTCCAGCGTTTCATCACTCAGGGCCAGCATGAAATCGACCAGTGCTTGGCGATCATCAGCGCTGAGATTGAGCCGCAGGGGCTGGTTGCCATCGCGCAGTCGGTTGTCCAGCGCTGGCCCGTTTTGAATGCCGCTATCATAGTGCTCGACCACTTGCAGCAGGCTTTCGAACCGGCCATCATGCATAAAGAACTGCGAGCGTCCGACACTCTTGAGCGACGGTGATTTGAAAATCGTCGTCTCACCGGCATCAAGCCCATTGGATCGGCTATTGCCATCAAGAGCGTATGTGGGAGGGCGATGACAGCGAGCGCAGCCAGCGCCGCCATTGTTGAGGTTGCTCATGAAGAGCTCCCGCCCGCGTTGCTCGCTGGCGCTGAAGGCTGGCAAAGCTTCATTGAGCGCACGATTTGGGGCTCCTGGCGCAAAGACCTGAGCATAGGCGCGGTCCCAACGGCTATCAGAACTGATCATCGCTCGCTGGAAATGCGCTAAAGCACGCTCCATCCGGTCCTGCGTGATCGCCTCATCGCCGAATGCAAACCCGAACAATGCCGGGTAGTATTCCAAGCTTTCCATCTTGGTGACAAGAGCAGAAAATCCGCCATTATCCTGCCAACCCATTTCCACTGGATCGAGTATGGGTAGGGTCGCCTGATCTTCGACGCTGGCAGCTCTGCGATCCCAGAACATATCCTCGCCTTCGAAATAGCGTAGATTGGCCAGTCGCATTGCATGCGCGGGCGTCTGCCCACCTGCAAAGCCAGTCGAAAGTCGCTCATCATCATCGAAGCCAACAGATTGTTGATGGCATGAAGCGCAGGATATGGTGTCATTCACACTCAGCGAGGTGTCGTAAAACAACACTCTTCCTAGAGTCGCAATCGCATCGTCAACTGGATCATTATTGGGCGTATTGTCGATCGCAGCTACCGTGTCGTGATAATAGGCGGGCAGTGCAGGGTTGGCGTAATTGTCGAGTTCATCGAGATCGACCTGAAGGAAACGCTGAACGATCTCGTTTGCGGTTTGTGTCGTCACAGGATCCGTTGCAGGTGGGGTGGTGGTCACAGGATTAGCCGTAACTGGACTGTTCGCAGAGTTGCTATCGCCGCCGCCACATGCTGCGAGTGACAGCAGAACCAAAGTCACTACACCAGGTTTACGCATCTGCCTGATGATCGAATTTCGCACGCCACTTCCCCTTCGTCCACTAACGTGTCACGGGAATTGAGCCGGGCAGATTAATTTTGAATTTACAGGAAGGTAGCTGCGACAAAGCGATACAAAGGGTGACAAAAGTGCGGCCGAATTCGCCTGTTGAAGTCAACTTAAGGCACCTTAAATCGGCTCACCCTCATCCGCAGAATATGCCTTCAGATCGCGGCTGATCAAACCAACTTCAGCAATTGCCGCGCGCCAAACCTTCATATGCGGCGTCTCGAAATGCGCAGTCAGTGCCTCCCGATCACGCCATGTTTCGCTCACATGCATCAAGTCTGGATCATTGAGGTCGCGAGCATAGGCATAAGTAACGCAGCCATCTTCTTGGCGTGTTTCGGTCATCATGATCTTGGCCGCTGGCAGGAGCTTGTCAAAACCGCCTTCAGGCAAACGAACAGTTCCTGTAACGAGTATCATAGCGGCATCTCCTGATTAGAAACTATGCTCATAAGCGCGGGTAATGTCGCCATTCCAATCGCCATGATAGAGGTCGAGCAGGCGCTGGGCCGGGACTTTACCACTCGCGACGATCTCATCCAGCGTCTCAAGGAAGCCGGTTTCATTGTCGCCGCTTTGGCCAAGGCGCCCGCGCGCAGCCAGGCCGCCTCGCGCGATGTTCAGTACATCCTTGGCGATATCGCGCAGGGTTCCACCGCCAGGAATAGGCGCATCGAGCGCTAATTTTGGTACCGCATTACGCAGTGCCTCACGCTCTTCCATAGTCCAATCCTTGACCAAATCCCACGCCGCATCGAGCGCGGTTTGATCATAGAGCAAGCCGACCCAAAATGCGGGCAAGGCGCAAATCCGGCTCCACGGGCCGCCATCGGCGCCGCGCATTTCAAGAAAGCTCTTGAGGCGCACTTCGGGAAAGGCGGTCGAGAGATGATCCCACCAATCGGCTTCGCGCGGCTTCTCGCCGGGTAAAGCGGGCAGTTCGCCTTTCAAAAAATCGCGGAAGCTCTGACCCGCCGCATCGATATATTTCCCGTCTCGGAACACGAAATACATTGGCACATCGAGCATATAATCGGTCCAGCGCTCATAGCCAAAGCCATCCTCAAACACGAAGGGCAGCATGCCTGTGCGGTGCGGGTCGGTATCAGACCAAATGTGACTGCGATAGGAGAGATAGCCATTAGGCTTGCCCTCGGTGAAAGGTGAGTTGGCAAACAGCGCGGTGGCCAATGGTTGCAGCGCGAGGCCAACGCGGAACTTCTTCGCCATGTCAGCTTCTGATGAATAGTCCAGATTGACCTGAATGGTGCAAGTGCGCAGCATCATATCGAGGCCCAGATTGCCCACCCGCGGCATGTGGCGCATCATGATTTCATAGCGACCTTTGGGCATTACGGGCAGCTCCGCGCGGGTCTTGTCGGGCCACATGCCTAGCCCCAGAAAGCCTACACCGCAGCGCTCGCCAATGGCCTTTACCTGATCGAGATGACGGCCCGTTTCATTGCAGGTCTGATGCAGGTTTTCGAGCGGGGCGCCTGACAATTCGAGCTGTCCAGCCGGTTCAAGGCTAACCGTTCCCATATCATCCGAGCGCATAGCGATGACGTGGCCGTTTTCCTCAACCGGCTCCCACCCGAACTCGGTTAGCGCCATCAAAAGATCGCGAATGCCGCAATTCTCCACGTAAGACGGCGCTTTGAAACTCTTGGTGCAATAGACCAGCTTTTCATGCTCAGTGCCGATGCGCCAATCCGCTTTGGGCTTCTCGCCAGCCTGCATGGGGGCAACCAATTGGTCGCGGCTCTCGATGATCGGATCGTCTGATCCAGAGGTTTCGCGCGTGCTCATCTGGGTTGCATTAGGCAACGCAATAGCCGCGCGCTAGCCATTATTTTGCGAACTCGCGTTCGTTCCAGTCGCCCGCCTGCGCCATCCATATCGCCATAGCCGCAATTGCCGCTGTTTCACCGCGCAAAATGCGGGGACCGAGCGAAATAGGTTGCGCTTGTGGATGGGCTCGGATGGCGGTGCGCTCGGCATCGTCAAACCCACCTTCGGGACCGATCAAGAGTGCTGCGGGTCCCATGTGCGAGGCGAAAGCACTCGCGGCCGGGGCTGCATTGCGGACCTCATCGGCAAAATACAGTACGCGGTCCTTTGGCCAGTCACGCATGAATGCGTCGAGTTTCTGCGGCTCATGGAGCTCGGGCAGGGCAGTGCGCGCGCATTGTTCCGCTGCCTCAATCGTTATCGTTTTTGCCCGCACCAAATTGAGCTTGTCCGCGACGCAGCGGCGGGTCACAACCGGGCGAATTGCGCGGGCACCCAATTCGCTTGCTTTCTCAAGCACCATATCGAAACGGTCTTTTTTGAGCAGCGCGGGGCACAGCCAAAAGTCCGGCACATCTTCGCGTTCGCGAAGCCTCTCGTGAGCGGTCAAAGTGATACTCCGCTTGGAGATCTCGGTCACCAAGCAAGCCCATTCGCCAGTTAGATTGTCGCATAGGATCACAGTGCCTTGCTCGCTCACGCGCATGACTTTGCCGAGATAATGCGCCTGTGTGCCTTCGATGTGGACATGCGTGCCTAAGCTTAGCTCTTGCTCAACAAACAGGCGCGGCGCACTCTTCGGCGGCCATGCGGGTGTCTTGGGGTTGGCGGGTGGTGAAGACATGATCCGGGCTGTTAGACTAGCGCGCGCAAGCTCGCTAGAGGGGCTTAATGACTGCACGCGTAACGCAATATCTGATCGGAGCGGTTTTTGCCGTGCTCGGAGGGTGGGCCTTGCTGTTCCCCGGTTCAGTGATTGAGCTTGCTATTCGACCAGAATTTCAGAGCGATGATTACCTCGCGACCTTCGCAATGGCTTGCTTCGGGGCGCAGGCGTGTCTGTTTGCGCTGGTCGCGTTCACAGCGCGGTTCACACGGCTGACGTTTCTCGCATATGGTATCGTGCTGCTGCCGTTCTTCGCCTTCAATTACTACTTCTATTTTGTGGTGCCGGTACTGACGGAGATCGGCTTGCTCGACTTTGCTGGCAACACCATCATGATTGCGCTGTGCTGGCATGGATGGCGGGTAGCGGAAGAATGACTGAGCAGATCGTCCCTGACACGCAGCATCGCGGGCTGGTAGCGAGTCTGCCGCAGCTGCCCCGTGATTTGGCGCAGCTCGCGCGGTTTGACCGGCCGATTGGCTGGTGGCTGCTGTTTTGGCCGTGCGTTTGGGGCGTGTGGCTGGCGGGTGCAGGCTGGCAGCTCGCGCTGCTCGGTTGGCTACTCCTCGGTAGCATTGCGATGCGTGGTGCCGGCTGCGTCTATAACGATATTGTCGATGCGAAGCTGGACGCGCGGGTCGCGCGCACTGCATCACGTCCGGTGGCGAGCGGCCGCATATCGAAAAAGCTCGCTTGGGGCTGGCTCATCGCCTTGTGTTTGGTGGGGCTTATGGTGCTTTTGCAGCTTCGCCCGATGGCGCAAATGGTTGCGCTGGGGAGCATAGTGCTCGTTGCTGCATATCCTTTTATGAAGCGGATAACCTGGTGGCCGCAAGCGTGGCTGGGTATGGTCTTTACTTGGGGGCTGCTCGTTGGATGGACGCATTTGCGGCCCGGTGATTGGGCCTATAGTTGGGATGCGCTGGCGGCGATGTATGCAGGCGCGGCGCTCTGGGTGATCGGTTTTGACACCATCTATGCGCTGCAGGACCGCGAGGATGACGCAATGGTGGGGATCCGCTCCTCTGCGCTGCGCATGGGCGGCAAGGTGAAGGCGGGTGTGACGCTGTTCTACGCGGCTGCGATCACGCTATGGGCGCTCGCATTTTGGCTTTATCGCGAAGACTGGCTGGCGCTGCTAGCACTGATACCGGCAGCGGTGCATCTCGCGTGGCAAGTCGCCACGCTGGATCCCGATAATCCGGACAATCCGCTGGAAAGGTTCCGTGCTAACCGGCTGACCGGAGCTTTGGTGGCGGCGGCCTGTTTTGTGGTTGGCAACGCTTAGCTTGGGCGCGGCGCAGGCTTACTTCACCCGTTTGCCGCCTTTGATGACCGCGTCCACATCGGCAAGTTCGCTGACATCGGCCAGTGGATCTCCATCAACGGCGATGAAATCGGCCCATGCGCCAGGCTCAATAGTTCCCACTTCGCCTTCTTGACCTAATGCTTCGGCGGCATTGCTGGTCGCCGCGCGGATTGCGTCAATCGGGCTCATTCCAAGCTCTACCATAACCGCAAATTGCCCGCCGACTTGCTCATGCGGCATCACGCCTGCGTCGCTCGCAAAGACCATGCGCACGCCGGCACGATAGGCCTTGGTAAAATTGTCGCGCTGAGCCTTGGAGACTTGGCGCTCTTTCTCAAGGTTCTCCTCCAGCACGCCGTTCGCCTCGCCCTGGCTGAGCGTGTACTCGGTATTGAAGATATCCATGGAGAAGAAGGTCCCGCGCTCTTTGGCCAGACGAATTCCTTCATCATCAGCAAAGCTCGCATGCTCGATCGTATCGAATCCAGCGAGGATCGCGGCCTTGATCCCTTCTGTGCCATGCGCGTGAGCGGCTGCTTTGAGGCCCCAGAAATGGGCTTCTTCAGCGATTGCCGTCAGTTCCTCCAGGGTGAGTTGCTGAATACCCGGCGCGGTGTTTCGGCTGAATACTCCTCCGGTCGCACAGGCCTTAATGACTTCTGCGCCATATTTGCGCTGCTCACGGACACGTTTGCGCAGTTCGTCCGGGCTGTCACCGACAGCTGGACTGACGGCTCCAAAGCTGGGCGGCAGGAATGTTTCATCGCAATGACCGCCCGTAGCGCCCAGTGCATGCGCCGCGTTGATGATGCGCGGGCCATCAATCCAGCCTTCATCAATTGCCTGATCGAGTCCAACCACATTGTAATGCGAGGCGCCCAAATTGCGCACCGTTGTGAAGCCAACATCTAGCATTTTTTTGGCATTAGCAGCTGCAATGATTGTCCAAAATCGGTCAGTGAAGCGCAATGAGGAATAGCCGCCATATTCAGGCCGACCATCAAGATGGACGTGCATGTCGATAAGTCCGGGCAATACGGTATGCCCGCTAAGGTCGATGACTTCTCTTTTCTCGCCAACCGTCTCGGGAACGATTACCGCATTCGCGTCCACGCTTTGCACCTTGCCATCGACAATCACGATGACAGGGTTTTCGACATATCGTCCGCTTTCGACATCCAGCATGCGGTCGGCCTTCACAATAACAGTTTGTGCCGAGAGCGGGGTTGCGCAGAGGCCGGTCAGCGAGAGGGCAAGGGCGCAAGTGGCCGTGAGTGAGCGCATGTTGGGGTGTCTCCATTTAGCGGTTTTGCCTTCTGTGGCTCAGATTTACCTCGCTTGGCAAGACGGCGCGGCTTTGGAGCAAACATTGGCTCGCGCAGGATTGGCTCGTTCATTGACCTTCTCCTGATGCGCCGCCCGCATAGCTCACAACCTCAAACTCGATACCGTCCCAATCGAAGAAGTAGAAACGTTCGCCCGGATCGTAGTCATCGTGTCCAAAGGGCTTGAGGCCGTGCTGAGCGACCACCTTCTCCGCTGCGCTAAGATCATCAACGAGCAGACCCACATGATTGAGAGGCTGCCCCTTGTCATATTTACCTTTGACGTGATCGCCGGTGTAGAGCGCGAGATAAGTCGCGCCATTCTCAGGATCGCCAACATGCAGGCTCCAGCCATATTTCTGGCTAGGGCCGCGCCAGCGCTCTTCCCAACTCAGCAATTCCTTGAATAATCTGGCAATGCGATCGGGGTCCGTGACCGATAGATTGGCGTGTTCGATTTGACCTTTTGGCATTCGTGTTCTCCTGTCATGTGCCACATCGTTTTGATGTGGCGGCGAATCAGTCGAACACATGTATGCAACCTCAAGCTAACTTGAGATCAAGCAGTATTTTCTCTAAAGGTGCGAATCATGAAAGCCGATGACCTTCTGCCGATTGGAGAGCTGGCCCGTCGCACTGGGCTTAGCGTCTCAGCCATCCGTTTCTATGAAGAGAAGGGACTGGTGGAAGCCTGGCGAACCGAGGGCAATCAGCGCCGCTTCCCGCGTTCCGACATTCGCCGGCTGAGCTTTATCTTGATCTCGCAGCAATTGGGGCTGTCATTGGGCGAGATTGAGGAAGCGCTTTCCAGCCTGCCTGAAAACCGTACGCCCAATGCGCGCGACTGGGCAAAAATTAGCAAGATGATCCGGAATGAGCTGGACGGTCAGATCGCTCAGCTAGAGCGGATGCGCGACAATTTGGACGGCTGTATTGGCTGCGGTTGCCTGAGCCTTAAGAAGTGCGCGCTTTATAACCCGATGGATGAAGCAGCGGATGAAGGGCCGGGGCCGCGGATTCTGCAGGCCTAGTATTCTGGACCGAGCCCGCTATCCAGATCGCGAGGTCGCTTGAAATGCGTTAAGGTGGCAGTTCCGGTTCTTAGCTCAGCCCAACTATCGATCTCCAGATCAAAAACGGCATAGGCTGCGGTCGGAAACTTTACCCGTGCCTCGTCAAATGCATCGTTTTCATTGAGTGGCGCGACCATCTCCAGCACCATGTCACCAAGGCCCGGATTGTGCCCCACGATCAGCACGGCCTCCGCCCCATCGTCGCATTCGCGCAGTACATCGAGAATGGTGTCAGTGGAGGCGAGATACAGCCGCTTGTCCCATTCAACCTCAAGTTCCGGCAAACCGTTCTCTAGGGTGCGCTTCACACGCTCCGCCGGGCTGGCAATGACCTTGTCCCATTTGACGCCATGCTTGCGGATATGATCACCGATTACTTTAGAGCCGCGCCGCCCACGATCATTGAGCCCACGATCAAAGTCACGCTTGTCACTCTCACCCCAATCGGATTTGGCGTGGCGCAAGAGTCCAAGTCGCTTCATACATTCCCTTAAGTTGTTTACCCAATGAAATGGGGTGCCGAACGCCATCTGTCCAGCACCCCTTTTTGTGCGTCCTTGTTGCAGCGTCAAGACATGACGCGGTCGTTAGTTGTGGCCAGTAATCAGGTGAGACCACTCTCAGCTGCGACAATCCAACCAGGTAAGACAACGCTCGCTGCGAACAGGGCCATGGCAAACACTGCGAATTTCTCCGCGAGCTTTGGCTTAATCCGGAACGGCTTGGCCACTGCGCGAAACCGCGCTTTGTACTCAGGATGCTCAGTGCCCATCCAGCGGTCCCAGAAGGTGAAGTAGAAGCCGTAATTATATTTGCCTTCTGTATGGTGCAGATCGTGATGGGTCGTGGTGCTGATCCAGTCGAGCCATGGTGTGTCGACCCAGCCTTTGGGGAATAATTCGACACCAGCATGTGCCATCACATTGCGGATAATCATGTGCCACAGAAAGAGGAACACCGCGAAGCCTGCATAGGCATAGCCCAGCATGCTGGTCGCGAGCAGAAAGAGCGGCATGAATGCAGCCTCGGTGAAGGCTTCCCACCATGCGAAGCTATATGCGGTCCACGGCGTTGGCGTGCGGGATTTATGATGATGTAGGTGGGTCGCTCGGAAGAGCCGCTTGTGATGAAGCGCGCGGTGCATCCAATAAAAGTACGCATCATGCGCCACCACAATCACTACAAACTGAAATGCGACCAGAGCGAGCGGCGCCGCCTCCAGTTTCAATTCGATGATCCCGTATTCGCGCAGCAACAATGTGCTGATCGTGGTCAGTCCGAAGATTATCACCGTTCTGATCGAGGATAGGACTTCGCGGATGTAGTCACTGCGCGTCGCGTGACGCGGCTGGATACGGCGATTGTCAGCCCACCGTTTGAACACAAACAATAGAACGGTCAGCACGCCTGCTGCGATGACATAACGACTGAGGTCAAAATAGAGCGCATTCATCATATGCTCGCCAATCTTTTCGAGCAGTGTGGTCTCTGTCGTCAGAGCATTTGTGGCTGCGTTGGTATTCATGATGCGGGCTCCTCAAGGGATTGTTTGTCAGTCCTTGAGTGTCCTTCTGGCAGCTCGTCTTGCGTTCTTCTCTTCACTTGCGAAAAAAGCCGATCATTTGCGCAATTGCACGGCATTTTTCAGTTTTGACCAATCGCCGACTTGCGAAAATCCGTTGGAGTTACAGAGGTTTCACTGCGAAACGCGCGGTTGAATGTGGGCAGGGAGTTATATCCCAAATCCATTGCAATTGTCAGGACGGGTAGGTCAACTTTGTCGGGATTTGCCAAAATCGCCTTAGCTTCCGTGATCCTATGGCGGTTTAGGAAGGCGGCGAAGTTGCGATAGCCAAGCCGCTGATTGATGAGCGCGCGCAGCCGGTGCTCCGGGGTTTCTAGATGCTCAGCGAGGCCAGAGATAGAAAGCCCGGGGGTGCGATAATACCCGCCCTCCATGGCTGCGGTAAGCTTCTGATGCAGGACTGTCTCTGACGGTGAGAGGCCGGTCGGCGCAGGCGTGTTTTCAGGCGCATCATCGGCCGTTTCGACCAGCAGCACCGTTTCTGTGCGCAGCAGAGCAATACCCGCAAACAGGGTGAGGACCAAGATGAGTACGGCATTTGTGAGCTGTACTGCTGGGTAAGGGATGGCTCGTCCCACAATCAGTTCAAAGATCAATATTCCGGCCGCCAAAGCCGCCACCATCAGTGGCAAAATCAAACGGATCGCGCGGCGTTTCTCGATCAAATCATCGGCACGATCTCGCCATGCTACGCGCACCAGATCTGCGAGTAGAATGAGTGATACGATATGAATCACATTGTATGGAATCATCATCAGCGTGGTGATGAAATTACCAGTGAACCAGGCGGCGGTAAGCACGGCTGCAGATCCGGCAATCGCCCAGAACGGCGGCTCACGCTCAAACAGGCGCCTGGCGAAAATCCAGGCCCAGAACGGCGTCAGCAGCGACAATAAGTCAATCCACGGATCGTATCCCGTCTCTGGCGCACCTAGCGGTGTCTCGTTAAGTAGATATGCGATTGCACCGAGAATCAGCCCGATCAGAGCGACCTTCATTTCGTGGCGCGCTTCACCGGTGGAAATCGCAGCCATCAGCAACAATCCCGCGCCTACCCCCATCCAGCGGATATGTATATCGAGTACTTCGATCATTGCTGCACTTGTGCCGTATTGTCCTCGAATTCGCCAGATGCGTTGGCAGATTGTCCGATACCTTCTGCGACGCGGGCCAGCGCCTCATCAAGCGTTAGACGGTGGACGGGTGTGCCGTCGGGAAAGGCCGACAACAACCTGCTGGGGAAGGCGGAGGACAGCACCACGAAATGCCCCGCATCCTCACGTGTGCGGATCAAACGACCAAACCCTTGGGCGAGGCGCGCGCGAATGATCCGGTCATCATGCAGACTAGCGCCGCCCGGCTCATCAGCGGCGGCGGCGCGGCGTGCACGGTGAAGGATCGTTGGGCGCGGCCACGGCACGCTTTCCATAACCACACAGCGCAAGCTACGCCCCGGCACATCAACCCCGTCGCGCAAAGCATCTGTCCCAAGCAGGCTCGCGCGTGGATCATCGCGAAAAATATCGGTCAGCGTGCCGGTATCAATTGGGTCGACATGCTGGGCGTAGAGCGGCAGGCCTGCTCTAGCGAGCCGGTCTGCAATGCGGCCATGCACCGCGCGCATCCGGCGGATTGCGGTAAACAGGCCGAGTAGCCCGCCATCAGTTGCCTCAATGAGCCGCGCATAAGCGCCAGCAAGCGCAGGGATATCTCCGCGCTTGATGTCGGTGACGATCAACACTTCGGCGCGGTTTGCATAGTCGAATGGGCTTTCGGCAAAGGCGGTTTGCGGGTTAAGCTCGATATGCGGCGCGCCGCTTTTTGTAATCGCGCTCTCCCAATCCGCACCGCCCTCATCCTTGTCAGTCAGGGTCGCGCTGGTGAGCATGACGCCATGCGAGGGTTCAAGCACAACATGCGCAAACGGCTTCATCGGGTCGAGCCAATGCCGGTGAATGCCAATGTCGAACTCACGCGCGTCATTGCGATCAACCGCCAGCCAATCGACAAAGTCAGGGTCCGCCGGGCCGCCCAGCCGCGCCAGCACCGCCTCCCATGCGCCAAGCAGGTCAATCCGCCAGCTTAGCGAGTGCCGCGCGCCTTCAATTCGCGCACGGCCTTGCCCATCGAGCCAGTCGGGCGCATCCTCCAGCACGCCTTCCAATCGCGCGCCAAGCTTCATCAGTGGTTGGCGGATCGCGGCGAGCGCTGCGCCAGCTTCTGCGGCAGCCTCAACCAATTCGCCGGGCAGCTGCGCGGCCTCTGTTTCAATGCCATAGCCTTGATCCTGCGCGCCGCTTTCATCGCGGGCATACGTTGCGGTGCGGACCTGCGCGAGCAGCGTTTCTAGAGGGCCATCGGGCTGACCCTCGGCAAGCCGGCCGATCCAGCCATCCGAGGGTAGGGCGTGCGCAGCCTTCACTGCGGCTTCTACTGCTTCGCCGCCATCATCGTCATAGCTCGCCACGTCAGCGAGCCTTGCGGCGAGGCCCCGGCGACGCCCGCGACTGTTGCGTTCCGGGCCGATGATCCAGCGGCGCAGCTCTATCGTTTCCTGACCCGTCAGCGCGGCGGCAAAGGTCGAATCCGCTGCATCGAACACGTGATGTCCCTCATCAAAGACGATGCGGGTAGGGCGCTGAGCATGGTCGCGGCCGCGTGCGGCGTTGACCATCACGAGCGCATGATTGGCGATAACCAGATCCGCCTGGGCGCTGGCCCGCGCGCTGCGCTCTATAAAGCACTTCTTATAATGCGGGCAGCCAGCATAGACGCATTCGCCGCGCTGATCGGTCAGCGCCGCGATGCCGCGTTTGCGGAACAGTGTGCCGAGCCACCCGGGCAAATCGCCGCCAATCATATCGCCATCGCGCGAGTAGGCCGCCCACCGCGCCACAAGCTGCGCAAGGATGGCGGGGCGACCGTTAAATCCGCCTTGAAGCGCATCCTCCAGATTAAGCAGACAGAGGTAGTTCTCCCGCCCTTTACGGACCACAACCGGGCGCGAACCGTCCGCGCGCTTATCGGCCCATGCGCGCGAACTTTCCTGCCGCAATTGGCGCTGAAGGTTCTTGGTATATGTGCTGACCCAGACGGTGCCGCCCGATTGCTCCGCCCAAAGCGCGGCCGGTGCGAGATAGCCGAGCGTTTTACCAACACCTGTGCCCGCTTGCGCTAGCAGGACATGCGGGCGTTTCTCGCGGTCGCGCGGTGCAAAGACGCCGCCAGCTGCCTTGGCGTAAGCGCGTTGTCCTTCCCGGCGTTCAGCATCTAAACCGGTTAGCCGGTCAAGCGTGGTCTCGATCGCATCGGGGGCCAGCGTGATTTGCGCGGGCTGCGGGCGCTCAGGTGTCTCTTCCCATTCAGGTAGGCGGCTGAACAGCCATTTTTCTGCGCGTTCTGGCTTATTGATATGAGCGGCCAGTACGCCCGCCCATGGCCAGCGCAATTTGGCGAGCGATTGCAGTGCGCTCCACGCTCCTTCGCGCTCTGGCCAATCTGGGCTTTGACACATTGCGATGAGCGCCGCACCTGCTCTTTGCAGCATGGCAGGGACCGCATCATCGCTGTCCGGTTCGTCTAAGCTCAGAGCCTCTGCCAAGCCCTTTGCGGTCGGCACACAGAACCGCGCGGGGTGCACAAAGGCGAAGAGCTCCAGCAGGTCAAGCCCGGATAAATCCGGATAACCCAGCCGGTTCGCAACCAGCGGCGCATTGAGGATTAGCAGCGGCGTGTCAGCGGCCGCCATCACCGCCTCACCTTTGGAAACACCGCGTGTTCCCGCACCATCCGCTTGCGACCCATCGCGCAACCACGTGCCTGCATGGCTGGCATGGAGCGCCGGGAGGGAGAGCAGGTCGACCACGAATGAGCGTTAGAACGAATGCGGAACGCGGTGCAAGCACCTTTGGTGATCAATCCGCATGTTCGATCGAGCAGAGGTCGCTTCGCACTTGCAACACGGCGCGCCTTGGGCGACAGGCTAGACCCATGAGTATGCAAGAACTGATGGACGCCGCCCGAGATTCCAAAGCCTGGCCTTTTCAGGAGGCGCAGCGGCTGCTGAAACGCTATCCAAGCGGCGCGAAACCCGATGGCTCGCCGATCCTGTTTGAAACGGGCTATGGCCCGTCAGGGCTGCCGCATATCGGCACATTCCAAGAGGTGCTGCGCACCACGTTTGTGCGGCGCGCGTTTGAGGCGCTGATTGGCGCTCGGCCAGAAGATGGCAAGACACGGCTGGTTGCATTCTCTGATGATATGGACGGTTTCCGCAAGGTGCCAAGTAACCTTCCCAATCAAGAGCTTCTGACCGCCAACCTTAATAAGCCGCTGAGCCGCATTCCCGATCCGTTTGAGAAATATGAGAGCTTTGCTGCGCACAATAACGCGATGCTGCGCGAGTTTTTGGATCGCTTTGGGTTTGAGTATGAGTTTATCGCTGCGAGTGACCGGTATAATTCAGGCGCATTCGACGATGCGCTAAAGAATGTGCTGCGGCAAAATCAAGCGATCCTCGACATCATGCTGCCAACGTTGCGGGCGGAGCGCGCCGCGACCTATTCGCCGATTATGCCGATCAGCCCGAGCACGGGGCATGTGCTGCAAGTACCGGTCGAAGTCGTCGATGCCGACGCTGGTACAATCCGCTTTACTGATGAGGACGGCACCGAAATCGAGCAGAGCGCGCTTGGCGGCATGGCCAAGCTGCAATGGAAAGTCGATTTCGCCATGCGCTGGGTCGCGCTGGGCGTTGACTATGAGATGTACGGCAAGGATCTCACCGATACCGGCGTGCAGTCAGGCAAGATTGCCAAAGTGCTGGGTGGTCGCAAGCCGGAAGGGCTCATTTACGAGCTGTTCCTTGATGCCAATGGAGAGAAGATTTCCAAGTCGAAAGGCAATGGCCTGACGATTGAAGAATGGCTGACCTATGGCAGCGAGGAGAGCCTTGGTTTCTACATCTTCCCCAACCCCAAAAGTGCAAAGCAGCTGCATGTTGGCGTGATCCCGCGCGCGGTGGATGACTATTGGCAATTCCGTGAGCGTCTGTCCGAGCAACCGCTCGACAAGCAGCTGGGTAATCCAGCGTGGCATTTGCTGCGCGCCAATGGCGGGTGGCCAGAGGGAGAGAATGCTGAGGAAGCACCGGGTGCGGGCGATACTCTGCCTGTGACCTTTGGCCTTCTGCTCAACCTCGCGAGTGTGCTCGGCGCAGAAGCGACTGAGGCTAACCTTGCCGAATATCTCGACAGCTATCTCGATGATGTGAAGCGCGGACCTGATCTTGATCGGTTGATTTCAGCAGCAGTAGCTTACACGCGCGATTACATCGTGCCGACGCTCAACAAGCGCGCGCCGGAAGCCAATGAGGCGGCGGCGCTAAGCAAGCTGGATGATGCACTTGCGGGGATGGCTGCTGATGCACCCGCTGAGGATATTCAGACCGTGGTTTACGAGATCGGCAAGGATGAGACCTTCGGATTTGAAAACCTGCGCGACTGGTTCAAGGCGCTGTATCAGACGTTGCTCGGGAGCGATCAGGGCCCGCGCATGGGCAGCTTTATCGCGCTCTATGGTGTGGAGAACAGCCGCAAGCTGATTGCCGAGGCTTTGGCTCGAAATTCTTGATTTCCGACTGTGCCACACGCTCCCTCCACCCCTCCGCCCGGATAGCGTCCCGGCAGAGTCTGGGTGGAAAGCGAGGGTGCCTAGGCCGTAAGCAAAAAACTACTTCCAACCTCTGGTCCGATACCATTTGGTGAAGACGTATTTCACGCCTTTCACTACGGGCGTTCCCGCGTGCATTGTGTCAATGTTAGGTGTGCCATCGGGCTTGGCATTGTTCCACACCAGCAGCACGCCAGGCTTGGGCTCAATCAGTGAGCCAACCTCAGTAAAATGCGTGTGCCCGCCTTCCTCAACTTCATTGAGGAAAGCCATCGCGGTCCAGCACCGTTGCCCGCCGCGTTTACGCTCTGCCTCCCAATAGGGTTGATCGACATAGAACCAGTCATTGTGCGGCTTGAATTCCTGTCCGGGCAGATAGCGCTGGCCCTGAATGGTTTCGCCGGTCTTTGGGTTCAGGCCAAGCAGGTCATCAATACGCCGTGAGAGCGATAGAATGAAGGGATCATCGGGTTGAAAATTGCCCGAATAGGAGGTGCGAAACCCCTCTTGATAGGCTTGCTCATGCAATGTGCTCGGCGTTGCCACCGCGTCGATCATTGCCATCAGGCGCACGCATTCCTCCGGCGAGAGGAAATCGCCAATCGCGAAAATCTCGGCCTTTTCAGTCGGCACTTTGTAAATGCTCGGGTCGCCTTCGAGGCGTGCCCGCACTGATGCACCAATCCGCTTGAGTGCGTCTTTGTCAGGAATAACTTCAGTCTTTGCCATCTGGCGAGTGTTACCAGCGCGGCCGTACACATCAAGATGGCGGTTCACTGCTCACCGCATGAAAAACCCCCGCCAACCAATGTGGAAGGCGGGGGCTTTGCGGTGTTTGCGATCTTGCGAGTGGCTTACCAGAAGAAGTCGTGAATGACGTCAACCACTTCGCCGCTATAGGTGTCGACCAGCAGGACATCGTCATAGTAGCGCACCCAGCGATAGGGGCCATAGACATCCGGCAGGCGGTAGCGCCACGGATCGTTGATGTAATACCGCGATGAGAAGAACAGGCTGTCGAGGTAGAAACCTACATTCAAACGGCGATAGCGATATCCGCGATAAGGCGAATAATACCGGCCGAGGCGGAAGATGCTGCGGTTGTTAAACCGGTGGCGGTTCCAATTGTAGCGGCTGTTACCGCGCCATGCCCGCCGGTTCCACTTGCGGTGATTGCCATAGCGGTGTCCGCCACGATATTTCCGGTCGTTGCGATATCCTCTGCGGCTGTCGCGATAGCCGTCACGGCGACCGTCACGGTAAGCGCGGCGGTTGTCACGGTAATCCCGGCGACGATCCGCCCGGCGTTCCTGCCTTACACCATCGCGGCGGCCATCACGGTAGCTCCGGCGATCAGCTCTGCGATCTTGGCGGAACTCCCGGCGATCTGCGCGACGCTCTTGACGACGGTCGGCACGGCGTTCCTGAAAGCGTGGGTTGTATTCTGCGCGGTTACGTGTTGCGCGCGTGCTGCGATCACCACGACCGCGACGGGATTGCTCACGGCGGTTCTCCGCCCTTACCCGCTCACGCCCTTGGCGCTGCTGAGCGCGTTGCGCATCGCCGCGACGCTGTTGGCGTGCTTGCTGGCGTTGTCCGCGATTCTCGCTGCGTGCCTCGCGGCGCTGGCCGCGGTTGTCGCTGCGTGTTGCGCGTCGCTCGCTGCGGCGCTGACTGCGGCGTTCCTGCCGCGCACCGATGCGTTCCGATTGGGCGCCTAGGCGGTTTTCGCGCGGTTCAAGGCGCTGCTGTTCGGCCACCGCCGCCTCTGCCTCTTCTGGCATAACCGTGAAGGCCAAGGCGACTGCCAAGGCGCTTAGCGCGCTTCCTTTCAAGAATTCTGCAAGTGTCATGGAGCGTTCCTCCTTAAGTGTGAAAGCCGCTCCACCACCTGCGGCACCGAACGCATCTCGCGTCGATGAAATGGTATATAGAGGCGATGGCCTGACACCAAACTGAACAATGGGTTAAGGCTCCCGTTCATATTCGGAGATCTTTTTCTGAATACTTATATGGCGCCAATTCAGCGCTAAGAGACTTGACTTCATGGGCGCCATCGCGCGTTGAGTGCAAATGCTTGATCGATTTGATAACATATTGAAGGATGCGTCTCAGCGCCTGTCTAAAGCTGCGAAAGATCGCAAATTGCCAATGCAGTCGCCGGTGGTGGCGACTGCAGATGCGGATGCGCGCATTATGGTGCTGCGCAGTTTTGACCCAGAGAACTGGACGCTGCGCTTCCACACAGATCTGCGCGCGCCCAAATGCGGTGTTATCGGCCCTAAGGATAATGGCGGTTCGCCCATCGGCGTGCTGTTTTACGATAAGCCGGAAAAAATACAGATCCGTACGCGCGGAGTGGGGTGGATTGAGACAGACACCGCATTGGCCGAGCAAGCTTGGCAAGAAAGCACTAATTTTGCGCGGCGGTGTTATCTGGGTGATGGACCAGGCGCTGTGTCTGAGACGCCTACGTCTGGTCTGCCGAAGACAATGGAAGGGGTCGAGCCTTCCGAGGATCAAATACTCCCCGCAAGAGAAAACTTCGCAATTCTAGTGGTCGAGATACGTGAGTTGGACTGGTTCTCGCTCGCGCATACGGGGCATCGCCGCGCTCAGTTTACTGGCGGCGCTGGGGTCTGGCAGGGCCGCTGGGTTACGCCTTAGCGCTCTCCTAGCAATTCCACATGCTTGGTTTATGCGGCCTGCCGTGTCCGGTTGCGACCATCACTCTTTGCTTCGTAAAGCGCTTGGTCTGCTGCGCTGAGCAGCGACTTCTCGTCCTGACCCATACTGCGCCCTGCAACACCAATGCTCAGGGTTATCTGGTCGAGCCCCATGCCCTTCCAATCGTAACCGTGAACTGTGCCTTGGAACCGTTCTGCGATTGTGATTGTGCTCGCTGCGTTCTTGTTGGGCAGAACCATCAGAAACTCTTCGCCGCCAATACGGCCGAAACACCCGCGCTCTCCCGCCAATTGATCGCCGATGGCTGCAATGGTCATAAGAGCCTTGTCACCCGCCGCGTGGCCGAAACTATCATTGATTGCTTTGAAATGATCAACGTCGATCATCATGATGGTCAGCGGCGAACCGTGCTTCCTCGCCTCGGTCAGCAGCTTGGTCAGATCGCCCATCACTTTGCCGCGATTGGCAATTCCGGTGAGCGCGTCTGTCTCAGCAAGACGGCGAGCCTCGATGGCGCGATCTTCCGCAAGATTTCTTGCCGCATCAAGTGCAAGCACGTTGGCGTCGTGGCGCTCCAATAATGAGGCAATCGGCAAGGTCGAAAGCAGCAGGCCAAGCAGATAGACTTGGAGCAGCATCGTACTGGTAATCGTGGTTTCGCTGGCGTTCATCACGCCAAAGCCAGCGGCCGAATGAAACGAGCCTGTGGCCGCTATAGTGAGAAGGCCAAGGGCAGAGCCCGTGAGCCCCAAGCGATATGTAGAATAGCCAAGCGCGGCCATGGGGAGCCACAGGAGCGGCACGTCGCTTTGCCAAAATGCCACCGAGCTCAGTGCAGCTATCGCAACAAAATGCGGCAAGATTGCTGCCTTTTCCGCTGGTTGGAGCCTTGACCAGTCCTTGGCGATGAAGAGAATTGGCGGCGCGATGGTCGCCATTCCGAAGAACACCGTTGTGGCCCACGAAATGATGAACTCCGCCGAGACCAGCCCGGAAAGAAGCGCGGCGACAGAGGCCGATACAATTGCCGCGGCGACTGCGGTGAGTGCGCCGATAGTCAAATTATAAGGCGATGCGATGCTCTTGTCAGGTTTGCTGAAGCGTCCGATTAAATGGTGGGCGACGCTCGCTTCGACCAGGTTCGCAACACTAAAGGCGGTTGCCAGCCAAAGGGTTGACCCGATCGATAGGTTTGCCGCCATGCTGGCAACAAAAACGCTAGCGTAAAGCGTGAAGTGAGCGCGCTTGTCGAGCAAAAGCAGACCGGCAAGCATGATCCCGCTGGCGGGCCAGATTGCGGCGATGCCCGATGCGCCTTGCGTGAGATGTAGCGCGGCCGCCGCCGCTGCAAAATACACAGCAGCGAGCAGAATCGCGTTCACATGCGATAGTATTTTGGATGGTGCGCCCGACATTTCGTGGGCGTAGTCTTAAGATACTTAAGCGCCGGTAAACCCTTTGTAAAATCGTGATTCCGAGAGGCGATTAGGTGCTGCCTGGCGGCTTGGCTTTCTTCCAGAAATCGAATGCTTCGTGCTGGATCCGCTCCACAAACTCGGCGGCGGGTATGCCTTCCCATTGGCCCTTATAGCCATGCCGCTGCGCGACGCCGACCCACCAGCCTTGTCCGGGTAGCCGGTCGCTTTCGCGTACGACCAGCACGGCGAGTTCTGGCTCGCCCGCTGCGGCTCCGTCTGCGTCAATGGCGTCGAGCGTTTTGCACAGCGCGCGCATCTTGGGCCGGGTGAACCGGTGGCCGAGCATGCCCAGCAATTCGGAGTAAGAGACCGCGCGTTCGTCTTTCGCGGCGGCGATCAGCAGTTCGCGCACGCTAGCGGTGTCGGCGATGTCGCCGGGTGATGTGGGCTCAACAATCCCCTCAGCCTCAAGCCATTCGGAAACAGTGCGGTCGAAGGAGGGGGAGGTGTTTGTCATCCAGTGGGCCTACCAAACATTGTCTTTACCGCGAAGACCAGCCTTATCTTTCCTTCGTCATTCCCGCGCAGGCGGGATTTTCGGGCTTTCTTATCAACAGCGCACTGCGCTCAATGTTGCCATTTTGTTTTAAGGTCTCTAATTCATAGGTCCGGCCTGAGTTGGAGCGTCGGTCAAACGCCCACCAACCCTGACCGAGATCGGCGTGCGGCCTCCCCGAACGACCAAGTCACCTCTAGGGGTAGCCTCGTTTGGACCCGCAAGACAAAGCGTCAGACCGAAGCATACGCGTGTGTGAAAGTCAGCCCGGAAGCCACTGACGGGGGTCAATCCGAAACGTGGCCGCGAATTCCGTCAACCTTTCAGGTCGGCGGCGCGCCGCGACCTGGGAGATCGGTCATGCCGAAATTCCAAGTTGAGGTAAAAGTCGAAACAAAAATGGACTTTGCTGCCATCATCAGGTGGATCAGCGTTGCTATTTTTCTATTGGCTTGAAAAAAGAGGGCGGGGAAACCCGCCCTCGATTTTCTTGAGGTAACTACCGTGTCAATTTCTTATACGCCAACCGTGTAGGCCGATCCGCTGCATCGCCAAGCCTACGCCGTTTATCTTCCTCGTAGGCCTCGAAATTGCCCTCGAACCATTCGACATGTGAGTTGCCCTCAAATGCGAGGATATGTGTCGCGAGCCGGTCCAGGAAGAAGCGGTCGTGCGAGATCACCACGGCGCAGCCCGCGAAATTCTCAATCGCATCTTCCAGTGCGCGTAGCGTTTCCACATCGAGGTCGTTGGTCGGCTCGTCGAGCAGCAGCACATTGCCGCCTTGCTTAAGCATTTTGGCCATATGCACGCGGTTGCGCTCACCGCCCGACAGCTTGCCGACATTCTTCTGCTGGTCGCTGCCCTTGAAGTTGAACGCGCCCACGTAAGCTCGCGTCGACATATCGTGGCCATTGACCTGCATGTAATCGAGCCCGTCGGAGATTTCCTCCCACACATTGTTGCTCGCGGTCAGGTCGTCGCGGCTTTGATCGACATAGCCCAGATGCACTGTGTCACCGATGCTGATCGAGCCGCTATCGGGCTCTTCCTGACCCGTAATGATTTTGAACAGCGTCGATTTGCCCGCGCCGTTCGGCCCGATGATGCCGACAATTCCGCCCGGTGGCAGTGTGAAATCGAGGTTTTCAAACAGCAGCTTGTCGCCAAACGCTTTGGTTAGGCCCTTGGCCTCGATCACCTTAGCGCCAAGGCGTTCAGGCACTTGAATAACGATCTGCGCTTTGCCCGGCTTGCGGTCATTCTGCGCGTCTTGCAGCTGCTCAAACTTACGCAGGCGCGCCTTAGATTTGGTCTGACGGCCCTTGGGGTTCTGACGGATCCAGTCGAGTTCTTCTGAAAGCGCTTTCTGGCGGCCTGATTCCTCACGGTCTTCCTGCGCGAGGCGCTTGGCTTTTTTGTCGAGGTAAGTCGAATAATTGCCTTCGTAAGGATAGTATGACCCGCGATCGAGCTCAAGAATCCACTCCACCACATTGTCGAGGAAGTAGCGATCGTGCGTAATCATCAGCACGGCACCCGCGTATTCTTTAAGGTGGTTTTCCAGCCAATTGACCGACTCTGCATCCAAGTGGTTGGTTGGCTCGTCCAGCAGCAGGATCGATGGCTTTTGGATCAGCAGGCGAGTGAGGGCAACGCGGCGCTTCTCACCGCCGGACAGGCTTTCCACGCCCATGTCAGAAGGAGGGCAGCGTAGCGCCTCCATCGCGATCTCCAGCTGATTGTCGAGCGTCCAGCCGTCGACCGCATCAATCTCTTCCTGCAGCGTGCCCATCTCCGTCATCAGATCGTCGAAGTCATCGCGATCCGGATCACCCATCAGGCCCGTGATCTCGTTGAACCGATCAACTTTGTCGGCAACTTCGCGCGCGCCATCCTTGACGTTTTCGAGCACGGTCTTGCTCTCATCAAGCTGTGGTTCCTGCGGCAGATAGCCGACCGTAATGTTCTCACCCGGCCATGCTTCGCCGGTGATATCGGTGTCGATGCCCGCCATGATCTTGATCAGCGTCGACTTGCCTGCACCATTGGGGCCAACAATGCCGATCTTTGCGCCTTGGTAGAATTGCAGATTGATGTTGCTGAGCACCGGCTTTGGCGCACCGGGGAAAGTCTTGGTCATGTTCTTCATGACATATGCATATTGCGCGGCCATCGGGCAGTTCCTTCGGAATCGTCTAAAAGTGTCTTGGAGTTGCCCGGCAAATAGGCGCGCTGAGCGCCCGGGGCAAGCCGTTCAAGAGAGAACACTACGTAGTATCCCTGTTAGCAGCATTTTTACGGGTTTGTGCCAGTTTACTGCTCCACGTTGCCCCAAACTGCATACTCCGCCAGCCAAACAAGATGAAAGGAGGAATACGCGATGCACGCAATGATCCTCACTTTTGTCATCCCGGCAGTGGCGCTTATTTTCACTGTCGCGTTCTTTGGGTTGTGGTGGAACAATCGCAAGCGCATCCATGTGCTCGCCTTCTCCGCTTGCTTTGCCTCGATTGCGATTGGTGTCGCCTTCAATATCTGGGTCTCTGCCAATGTCGGCCTGCCAGGCATTGTGTTCTACCACCTACTTTCGATGGCTGGATTGCTTGCGATGATGTGGGGGCTAACGGTTAGGCATGGCCAAAAGGCGCCCATTGGGGCCTATGGCGCCACAGCGCTTTTCACATGCGCGATACTCTGGATCGCCAGCGCGGCTGGAGAAGTGAGCGCTATGAAAATGGCGCAAAACACCAATTCGGCGCTTATAATGGCAATGATGGCCACCAACCTATGGCACTATTCCAAAGACCACTGGGCCGATCGCGCACTGATTTGGGTCTTGTCATTTCTGGCATTATTCGGTTTTGTCCGTCCCCTCTTGACGGAGTTGTCGGACGTCTTGTTCGGTAGCGGCGAAGCTGGCGCGGCGACACTGACGTCGATCCACGCTTTGGTTTTGGCGGTCCTGCTAACTCTAATGGCGCTGTGTCTGGCAGCGATGGTGATCAGCGACAATATGGATCAACAACGCCACGAAGCCGCATTTGACCCGCTTTCGGGCGTGCGGATGCGTGGCGGGTTTGAAAGTGACGCGAAGGCGCTGTTGCGATATGCGCGAGAAGAGGGCGTAACCGTTAGTTTGATCGTGGTGGATATTGATCACTTCAAAGCAGTGAATGACGCATTCGGCCATGTCGCTGGTGACCGCGTAATTGCCGGTTTTGGCAAGATGTTGGGCCAGATGACTCGCGGCCGCGACATCACGGGCCGGGTGGGCGGCGAGGAGTTTTGCATTCTCGTGTGGAATTGTAATTTGACGCAAGCAGCGAAGATGTCTGAGCGAATTCGCCGTGCCTTTGCAGCTTCTTCCCATTGCAAAGAAAATCACAATGTCCGGTGCACAGCCAGTTTTGGCATTGCTGAGGCGGAGCGTGATGAGGGATATAGCGCGCTGTTTGAGCGCGCTGACGCAGCGCTTTATCGCGCGAAACGAGCAGGGCGTAACCGCGTTGCGGCTGACGGTGAGCTCGAAACAGACACTTCAGAAACCGTGGTCGACTTCGCGCCGCGCGCGAGCTTAGTTCAGCGGGGCTGAACTTCATTCGGTTTCGAATTTGCCCCGTTAATCGGGCAGAAGCGTAGCGCATCCGACTGGACTTGGCAGAGCGCGGTCACTAGCAAGCAGGGCATGCAAAAGACCTTCCTCGCGCTGGCCGCGCTCTCGTTTTCGGTTCCCACATTAGCGCAAGAGCCTGACCGCTTGAGCGCGATTGCGGACGAGGCGTTGACGGGGGATACCATCGCATGGGATTTCGTCGAAGGGATAACCACCGAGGTCGGACCGCGTCAGGCGGGGACGAAGGCCGAGGCACGCGCCCGCGATTGGGCGATGGCTTGGCTCAAGGCGCAAGGTTTTCAGAACGTTGCGAATGAGCCCTTCGAGATGGAAACCTGGGTGCCGGGTGACACGCATAGCGTCGAAATTCTTGAACCGTTCCCGCAACCCTTCGTCATCCAGCCGCTCGGCAACAGCGCCTCTACTGGCACTTTGGGTCTCACCGCAGAGGTGGTTGAGTTCGCCAGCGTGGGCGATTTGTCGGCTGCGGAAGATGGCAGCCTTGAGGGCAAGATCGCTTACATCAGCCACCAGATGCGCCCTTCGATGGACGGCTCTCATTATGGCTTTGCCGGGCCGGTTCGGTGGTTTGGGCCAAGTATCGCGGCGAGCAAAGGCGCGGTCGCGACCGTCATCAAATCAGTTGGCACAGATAACAGCCGCAACCCGCATACCGGCGGCACCAGCTTTCCCGAACGCACAACGCCGATCCCTGCGGGCGCGTTGAGCCTGCCCGATGCGGCCAATCTTGAACGAATGTTTGACCGGGCAGGAGAGCGGCCCATCACTATGCGGCTCGTGCTGACGCCAAAGCTGCTCGGCACCACGATGAGTGGCAACGTGGTGGGTGAGATTGTCGGGCGTGATCCCAGCCTGCCGCCGATCTTGCTCGCATGTCATCTTGATAGTTGGTGGAATGCGCCCGGCGCGTTTGACGATGGTGCAGGCTGCGGCATTATTACCGCCGCAGCGCAGCATGTCGCGCGGACAGGGCAGCCCTTGCGGACAATTCGTGTGCTGCTGGCAGGCGCGGAAGAAGTCGGGTTATGGGGCTCGAAGGCCTACAGCGCGGCTCATATCGACGAGCCAATAGCGGTCGGCATCGAAAGTGATTTTGGCGCGGACCGCATTTGGCGCTTCGAAAGCAATTTTCGCGAGACAAACGAAGATCTGCACATGAGGCTCGCCAATTCCGTGGCGCGCTTCGGTGTGGCAAATTCAAGTATCGTTGCCAGTGGCGGTGCTGACCTCAATATCTCGCGCGATCAAGGCGGTGCGATCATTGATTTGCAGCAGGATGGCACGCGCTATTTCGATTTGCATCACACGCCGGACGATACGCTCGACAAGATTGATCCAGTGCAGCTGCGCCAGAATGTCGCTGTTTGGACGCAGGTCGTCGGCCTGCTTGCGAATGAGCCGAACGCTATCAAGAAGGGCGATCCGCTTGCAAATTGACGGCTGAGCGAGAGTTAAGCCAAACTAGCAAATAGCCCATAGTTGGATGAGATTACTTTTTGTTCATGAAGGTTCGGTAACCGGTGTCAATAAGGTATTTCGACGCCCGATTTGGGCATATTTTTTGTGGGTAAGATAAATGTCCAAGACGTTGCTAGCTGCAGTCGAAGATCTCGAGAATATCGAGAAAGAACTTGTTGAAGTAACACTCCACTCGGAAACGATTGATCGCAGGCGGCTCATTAAGCTCCGTGCCTCTTTGCTCCAGGGCCTGATGTCACTCGGGCAGACGGCCAAGGATGATGCTGAATTTTCCGCAGATCCTGAGCGGCTCAAGCGGTTTCGCCATCGCCACAATGAGATCAAGAATCACATGTCTCAGCATCAGGCCAACTGGATGCCGAGCACAATTCGCGAAGATCCGGAAGAGTATAACAAGGCAGCGCGGAACCTTGGCCGGGCGAACGCAGAGTTTTTCGCATGGGCCAAGAAAGTCGCTACCTGATTGTTTGCGGCAGGCCGAGTTTAGCCAAAATCGCGCTTGATCAAGCCCGGTATCATCAAAGCTTGTATGCCTGCTCTTGCTGCCAGGAAGAGCGCAAAGCTGGCCCAAAGGCCAATATTGCCGAGCGGCCAAGTCAGCCAGAGGCTCGCCGCGAAGACAAGCGATGCCCCCGCCATCGAGAGCAGCAAGGCGCGCGTCCAGCTCGCGCCAACAAATACACCATCGAAAACGAAGCCGGCTAGTCCTGCGAAGGGTATGATAACCAGCCAAACAATGTTTGCCCTTGCAGCCTCAGCCACCGCATTTGTTGCGGCGAAGCTATCAAGCAACGGCCTTGCGAAAATTGCGAAGGCCAGCGAGAGCAGTGCCGCAGCGCCCATGCCGCGTAGCAGAATAGCGCGGATATAGGCTGCGAACCCGCGCCGATCTTTCGCACCAACGCGCTCTCCATTGAGGACCTGAGCCGCATTCTCAAACCCATCGAGAAACAGAGCGGTGAGCACGAACATTTGATAGATGATCCCATTGGCCGCAAGTGTCACTGCGCCGCGCTCTGCTGACAATCTGGTCAGTGCGGCGAGTGCCAGCATCAGAATTACTGTCCGCAAGAAGAGGTCGCGGTTTACCGATAGGAAGGGGCGCAAGGCACCCCAGCGCAGGTTCTGCGCATTGACCGCTTGGAGTAGCGAGCGTCCATCCGAGCCGCGTAGTACCAGCGCGCCGACCATAGCGAGCTTCGCAAACTCTGCGACGAAGCTTGACCAGCCGATGCCGGCAATCCCCCAATTCAGACCCAATACAAACCATAGGCCCAGACCGACATTGATGAAGTTATAGAGCACTTCAATGATCAGCACTGCGGTCATCTGGCGGCGGCCAATCAGAAAGCCCATCAGCGCCAGATTGACCATCACAGCCGGTGCTGTCCAATAACGGATTTCTGCATAGATGGTCGCGGCGCTCAGAACATTTTGCTCCGCGCCAAGGGCCACAAGCAGGTTAGGCAGCAGAACGGGCTTCAGCAGCAGTAGGCCAACCCCGATCGCCAAAGCCACCGCAAGGCCTCGCACGAGAACCGCGTGCTGTGCATCCTTCCCATCGCGCTCACCCGATTGCGCGACCAGCCCGGTTGTGCCCATCTTGAGGAAGTTCATCACGGTGAACAGGATTGCGAATAAACGCGCCCCGACATCGACTGCACCTTGCGTTGCGGCATCATCCAGCCGCCCGACAATCCACATGTCGCCCACACCAATCAGAGCGGTCGCTACATTGGTGACCATTGCGGGCAAAGCAATCGCCCAGATGATACGTGTGTCGATTGGCGCTTGGGACGCTGGTTTTGCCGAATGTGTGGAAGTCATGCGGATGCTCGCATACTCACTCTAAGAGAAAATCTGGTCGGGGAGACAAGATTCGAACTTGCGACCCCCTGTACCCAAAACAGGTGCGCTACCAGGCTGCGCCACTCCCCGACAGATTTTCACGCCCAACGTACACGTCCGCTATACCAGACCGCCCGCATTCGGTGGGCCCGGCAGGACTTGAACCCGCGACCTAGCCGTTATGAGCGGCCAGCTCTAACCAACTGAGCTACAGGCCCCTACCGAAAAGCAGGTTGCGAACACGCCGATGGCGAGGGCAGGCGCGTAGCGTGGCTTTGCGCGAAGGGCAAGCACTCAAACAGCGGATTTGTGGTTTACTTGGGCAGATTGGCCGATTTTCTGCAGGTTTGTGGTTCGCGAGCCGCGTTGAGCGGCCTCGAGCGAGCTTGACCGGGCGATCAACTGGGCGCGCGGTCCGGTGCCGATTCTGGGCTCGGCGTGAGCGACTCGCTCGTCAGAAGCGGCAGACTGAGCACCAGATGATTGTCTTGGCGGGCTAGCTCACCGCCGCAAGCGCGCGCTTCTGCGCGGGCCAGCCGCAGAGCAAAACCTGACCCAAAAATGCCTGGGGTCGATGCCTCGATATGAGTGCGGGGCTCGGTCGCGAAAATATCTTCTGCATCTTTCAATGCGCTTGGCACGCCGCAGGTATACTCAAGCGTTTCCGCGTCACATTGCAGATCCATCGCCACAATCTCACCAGCCGCAGTGGTCGAAGCGATTGTGCCGAGAAAACGCCAAGCGAGTAGCTCAGCTTCATCTTCCGCTATTGGAATGAACGCGCGCGGAGCATGCCATTTAACATCGAAGCGCGCGACGCGCGGTGACAGCATGCTTTGCAGATGCTCGACCTGCTGCTGAGTGATGGCTCTGAAATCACAGCTACCCTCGGCAAGAGTGAGCGAGCCACCTTCCAATCTGGCCAGCCGGTCAAGTTCATCAAACCCGGAGAGCATCCGCGCACTATCCCCAGCAATTGACGCTGCAAGCGCGCGATATTCATGGGATGCTGCGCCGAATAACTGCTGCTGAATGACTTCGGCAAAACCCTGCACCGCGTTGACCGGTGTCCGCAGCTCATGGAGCAGCTGTCTGATGCGATCAGCCTCGGCCTCGGCATGTTGGCGATTGTCGACCTCAGAAAGACGCCTGAAGCGCCCAACATAGCCAGCAAAGCGGCCATCAGTCTGCGTGAACCGCGGTGTCGCATCGATCAGCCAATCACCGGCAATCACGGGTGCACCCTCCAATTCCGCTTTGGCCCGGGTGACCGGTTGGCGGTTGCGCAAGGCCTGCGCGAGGGCAGGGACGGCGCGCACATCCCGAGTGAGGCGGGTTCCGACGATAGACGGCGCGACAAATGTGTCTGCCCAATCGATGCGGTAATCGCTGTCAGCACTAAATCCGAACGCCTGCGTGCGCTTACGCTCGCGCGCCTGTGCTTGCTCTCCCAGCGGCAGGCGGGGTGCGTTTTCGCCGCGCTGCGTTTCGCTCTCACCACCTTGGTTGTCACGGGCTTTGCTGAAGGCTTCAATCCGCCGGACCAGTTCACCAATTCCGGGTTTTTGCGATGTTGGTGCAGGCTCTGTTTCGACCTCGTCGTTGATCTCTGCGGGCGCCTCTTGGACCTCGTTTGGCGCTTGCAGCTCTACTGCTTCCGGCACTTCTTGCACAAGCGACTCGTCAAGGATCAGCTCAGGCTTTTCATCCGTGTGCTGAGTATCTTTCGGAGCCTCCGCGTTTGGCAGCTGGTTCTCCGAAGCTTCAAGTTCTTCCGGCTCATAGTGGTTAGGCAGTACGCGGTCTTGCACGCCTAGCTGATTAAGGATCGCCACTGCCTCATCGGGTAACGTAGTGCGATGACGCAGAAACCCGCGCGCTTGGATCGGTAAAGCCGGGATAAGCTGTTTCCACTCTGACGCGCTCAAAGTGGCTCTTGCAAGCGCAGGTGCCGCAATTTCGGCCTCATGTTCTCCTAAGAACGCCACCAGCGCTGGGTTGCGAATGCGCTGCCCACTTTCGCTCACAATCCGGGCGCGATCCTTCGTCGGAACAGCTTGGCTCAGCGTCTCTAAGCGCAGGAACGCCGCAGCTTCTAGACTCTCATCATGAAACCGTGCCTTCTCGCCCAGCAAATCGAGCAATTGCCGATACTGCGTTCGTGCCGCAAGCTCGCCCGTGGCGCGGTGGCGCAGCACAGTAGCAAGGCGGTCATCGAAGTGCATTATATCTCCAGGGGCGCAAGACGGGGGTGGCGCATTGTCCCATACTCTTATCGAACATCCTTAAATTTGTCCTAACAGCCGACGTGAAATCCCCACCCTCGTTGCAAAGCGGGACAATTGCTGGCAGGAACAATATTATTAGGTTTGAGTCGCCTTTTGCGAGACTTAGTTTCGTTTTCGGCTATTCAAATTTGGACTGCTACCCGTTCTGGAGTGCCCTTAATGGCCAATTTCGACGAAATAGACCAACGCTTGCTTGCTGAATTGCAAGAAGAGGGGCGTGTGACCAATGTCGAGCTTGCGCAAAGAGTTGGGCTCACAGCGCCGCCCTGTTTGCGCCGTGTTCGGGCATTGGAAGAAGACGGCGTTATTCGCGGCTATCATGCCGATCTTGATGCCTCAAAACTGGGCTATGCGATAACCGTGTTTGCGATGGTCAGCCTCAAAAGTCAGGCAGAAGACGATCTGCGCGAGTTTGAGGAGCATATGCGTGACCTGCCCGAGGTCCGCGAAGTCCATATGCTCAATGGAGAGATCGACTTTATCCTGAAGATTGTCAGCCGCGATTTGCAGAGCTTTCAGGAATTTCTGACCAGCAAGCTGACCCCGGCGCCGAATGTGGCAAGCGTTAAGACCTCGCTGACCATTCGCACGGCCAAGCACATGCCGGGTGTGCCGCTTTGAGTTAGGTCATGGCCAGATATCAGCTTCTGGTACGTCTATGGAAGAGGCACCAGTCGTACCGCTGGTGTGGCTACGCCCAGCTTTACTGTGTGCATTCAACCTGAGCGCTCATCTCGTTTTACGCAAAGCTGAACATCTTGACTTAGAGTGTTATAGAGTTAATACACTAAGTCACATGGCGACATCGAAAACACTTGCAGCAATTAGTACGCGCGCTGGCAACGACAATCGCCGCGCGTTGAAGGCGATGACCTTCGCCGCATCGGCTTGGTTTGTCCCGGTGTTGGTGGGGCAGTTCATCTTCGTCGCATATATTCTCCACACTTATGGCTCGCCATTATTTTTTGGTGACATGACGCAATGGAATGATCACCTTTCAGAAGCATGGATCGCTGGAAGAACGATGGGCAACGGAGCCGTCGCCGCGCATTTGGCGCTTGCGATCGTGGTCCACATTGGCGGTCCGTTGCAATTGGTCCCACAAGTCCGCTCGCGCTTTCCCAGGTTTCACCGATGGACTGGTCGCGTGTTCGTTTTCGCTATGCTCGTCGCGGTCGTTTCGGGCGCTTATATGATGATTGCGCGCAACATAGGTGAATGGACCCTATATCTCGGGTTTTCAATGCAGATGATATTCATAATCTGGTTTGCTGCGTTTACCTTGCGTCATGCCATCAGGCGTGAGATTTCGGATCATATGCGTTGGGCAACGCGCCTGTTTTTGGCGGCGAGTGCCGTTTGGTTCCTGCGCGTTTTGGTGATGGTCTGGTTCGTTTTGACCGGCGGCATCGGTATTGACCAAACGACGGGCACCGGTTGGTTTCTAGACATTATGTCCGTTGGCCAATTTTTACCCTTGGCGGGGTATGAGATCTACCATCGTTTGAAGAGCGGCGGGACCGCCATTGCGCGATATGCGATGGCTGCCTTTTTGTGGTTCGCGGCATTGGCTACGGCAGTAGGGGTAGCTTTGGCGATGCTGGGGATGTGGTTTCCGGTTCTGGGCTGAACACTGCGGACGACCGGGCGCCGACGTCCTCACATTTACCCCTCGCGGCTCTCCAGCCACTCTTCCAGCCATTTTATCGAATAGTCGCCTGTCTGCACATCCTTCTGCAGGATCAGCTCCTGATGTAGCGGGATGTTGGTCTTCACGCCTTCGACCACCATTTCTTCCAAAGCGCGTTTCAGACGCATCATGCAGCCATTGCGGCTGCGGCCATAGACGATCAGCTTGGCGATCATGGAATCGTAATAGGGCGGGATGCGGTAGCCGGCATAAAGCCCGCTATCGACGCGTACATGCATGCCGCCAGCCGCGTGATAGTAAGTCACTTCGCCCGGTGACGGGGCGAAAGTCCACGGGTCCTCGGCATTGATCCGGCACTCGATAGCGTGGCCGTTAAACTCGATCTCTTCCTGCTTGACGGAGAGCTTCTTGCCCGCTGCAATGCGGATTTGCTCGCGCACGAGATCGACGCCTGTGATCGCCTCGGTTACCGGGTGCTCAACTTGCAGGCGCGTGTTCATTTCGATGAAGTAGAACTCGCCATCTTCCCACAAGAATTCGATAGTGCCAGCACCGCGATAGCCCATGTCGCGCATCGCCTTTGCGCAGACTTCGCCCATGCGCATCCGGTCTTCCTCGCCTAAAACGGGGGAGGGCGCTTCTTCGAGCACCTTCTGATGGCGGCGCTGGAGTGAGCAATCGCGCTCGCCCAGGTGGATCGCATCGCCATTACCATCGCCGAATACTTGGAATTCGATGTGGCGTGGATTGCCGAGATATTTTTCGATATAGACGGTCGCATCGCCAAACGCAGCTTTGGCTTCGCTGCCCGCCTGGCTCATGAGCGTTTCAAGCTGGTCTTCGCTTTCGCACACCTTCATGCCGCGTCCGCCGCCGCCTGATGCAGCTTTGATGATCACTGGATAGCCGATTTCAGCAGCGATTTTGCGGCCTTCATCGGGGTCAGAGACTGCACCATCGCTCCCCGGAACCAGCGGTAAACCCAGTTCGCCGGCGGTTTTCTTGGCTTGAACCTTATCGCCCATAGTGACGATGTGTTCGGGCTTGGGGCCGATCCACTTGATCTCATGCGCCTCGACGATTTCAGCGAATTTGGCATTCTCAGAAAGGAAGCCATAACCCGGGTGGATCGCGTCGCATCCCGCAACCTCGGCAGCTGAAATGATCGCTGCATGATTGAGGTAGCTGTCGGTTGCTGAGGGCGGGCCAATGCACACCGCATGATCAGCCAGCCTTACATGCATGGCGTCAGCATCAGCGGTGGAGTGCACCGCAACCGTTTCAATGCCCATTTCATGCGCCGCACGGTGAATGCGCAGCGCAATTTCGCCGCGATTGGCGATAAGGATCCGCTTAATCGTCATGGCGTTCCGCCCGCTCAGCCGATCACGACCAGCGGCTGGTCAAATTCAACCGGCTGGGCATTCTCGATCAATATGGCTTTGACGGTGCCAGACTTGTCAGCAGCGATTGGGTTCATCACCTTCATCGCCTCGACAATCACCAGCGTGTCGCCTTCTTTCACGCTGTCACCAACGCTTACGAAGTCCGGCGCGCCTGGTTCTGGCGCAAGATAGGCCGTGCCCACCATAGGCGATTTGAGCGCGTCTGCATGGTCGGCGGCAGGAGCCTCGGTTGCTTCAACTGGCGCAGCCGCAACAGGCGCGGGTGCAGCTGCCGGGGCTGGCGCAGGCGCAGTCATCATCGCGGCGGGAGCCGCAACGCCGCCGCCGCGCGACACGCGAACCTTTCGGTCGCCATCCTCAACTTCGATTTCGGTCAGGCCGGTTTCGCTCAGCATATCTGCAAGCTCGCGAACCAGCGCAGTGTCGACATTCATGCCAGCTTTTTTGCCAGCGGTGCTTTTCCTGTCGGCCATGAATACCCTTGTGGTTGTTTGGGGGTGTTTGTCTTCGCCCCGCGTATGAAGGCGAGGGGCGGCAAAGACAAGGGGGTGTAAAATCTGCCGCTAGAGCGCGGCGGCTTTTTCCAGAGCTACGATATAGCTTTGCGCGCCTAACCCTTGGACAACATCGGCTGCGGCCATGCTCACATAAGAGGTGTGGCGGAACTCTTCGCGCGATGCCGGATCTGATAAATGCACTTCGATGACTGGCACACTGATCGCATTGATCGCATCAAGCAGTGCGATGGAGGTGTGGGTGTAAGCTGCGGCGTTGAGCAGCACAGCCTTAGCGCTTTCTGCCTGAGCTTCGTGTAGCCAATCGACCAAATGCCCCTCGTGATTGGATTGCCGCATCTCAATGGTGAGGCCCAGCTCTTCGCCGCGTGCCTCAAGCATTGCTGCAATATCATCCAGCGTTTGCGAGCCATAAATCTCCGGCTCGCGTGTCCCGAGCAGGTTAAGATTGGGGCCATTGAGGACGTAAATCATATCGGTCATTAAAGCGCACTAGACCGAGCGGACCCAGCCCTCAAGTAGCGAAGCGATAGGGCAGCTGATCCCCAGTCCTCAGGTAGCGAAGCGGTAGGGCAAACCTACTTATCAACGCCCTTAATCTTACCCCATTGGCGCGCCGCCGTGTAGCCTAGATACCCTGTGCCAAAGAGGGCATAGAGTGCCTCTGGTAGACCGCCCAGATAAGCGTTCATCCCTTCGCCAATATCGCGGGCAATGTCTGGGTGAAATGCCGCGAGGATGCCCATAGGTAGTGCGGTGAGCAGCAAGATGTACATCACATAAAGGAAAGAGGGGCGCGCGCGGCTGGTCCACGGATCTGTGGAGTTAGCTTCGGCAACAATCGCCGACAGGCGCGCTTCGATGGCTTTCAGATCATGCGTGCCTTCCAGCTTGATCAATTCAAGCTTCGCTTTCGCGCGTGCTTCTTTGTCGGGAATGATCTTGTCGATGATGGATGCGATGGGGCCAATGAGCGATTCGATGAGTGCCATTTTGCGCGTTCTCCTGTTGGGTACAGGCCATGCGCTAACCAAATAGGTTCGTGTAGGAAAGGTGCTAGAAGTTCTGGCTTGAGCGAGGCGTTGCGCGCCTGCAAATCAAAAGGAGGGAAATTCGGAGGGGTAAATCCACTGGTCGGGACGATAGGATTCGAACCTACGACCCCCACACCCCCAGTGTGATGCGCTACCAGACTGCGCTACGTCCCGGATCCAGTGGAGGCGGCGCTATAAGCCCGTGCCCCAAACAAGGCAAGCGGCATAGCAAGCGCGATCACGCCACGCCTAGCATATGAACGCGGCGCAGACGCTTCGTTGCTCTGGCGCATTATTGCTGCTAGCGGCGCGATTATCGATTGCATGCGGGGCGCATGGCTTGAATTTGCCGTGCCAGCACCCAATTGCGTGTCTCCAATCTGATCCGTTTTTGACAAGGTTTTCTGATGCTCAATTTCCTCGCCGCTGGTACTGGTGCCGCAGCCGCTCCTGCATGGGCTGGGTGGCTGCCAATTGTGGGCATGATCCTGATTTTCTGGTTTCTGATTATCCGCCCGCAAATGCGCCAGCAGAAACAGCACCGTGAGAAGGTCGAAGGGATCAAGCGCGGCGATGAAGTTGTGACCGCTGGCGGCTTGGTAGGCAAGGTAGCTAAGGTCGACGAGACCTATGTCGAGCTTGATCTGGCTAAGGGAGTGCGCGTGCGAGCGGTTAAGAACACGATTGGCGACGTGCTAGAGCCTGGCGCTAAGCCAGCCGCTAACGACTAAGCGACCGCCAGGAGTTCGCGACACATGCTCGATTTTTCCCCCTGGAAGAAGACTTGGCTCTGGTTGATCACGGCCGTGGCTATCGCTGCGGCGCTGCCGTCGATCTTTGCGACGACTGACCTGCGCTGGCCGGAGGCTCTGCCCAACCCGACCGTTAACTTGGGCCTCGATTTGGCTGGCGGCAGTCACATTTTGCTTGAGGCGGAGCAGTCTCAGGTCGCGGCACAGCGCCTTGAGAATATGGAAGAAGCGGTACGCGGCGCCCTGCGTCAGGCGGAGCCGCGGATCCGCATCGGCGATGTGTCGACACGAGATGGGCAGCTCAGCTTTTTGCTGGATGATCCCAGTCAGGTTGACCGCGCGCGCGAGATCATCCTGCCTCTGATGGATGGCACCGGGTTGGTGCGCGAATGGGACTTGTCCGTCATTGATTCCAACCGCTTTGTCTTAGAGCAGACGAGTGCTGGCCTAGATCAAGCAGTCACTGACGCGATGGACAGCGCCACTGAAGTTGTTCGCAAGCGCATTGATGCGCTTGGCACACGTGAGCCGACAATCATCCGGCAGGGCGATACACGCATTGTGGTGCAGGTGCCTGGTCTTGATGACCCTGATGCGCTCAAGGCCCTACTAGGGCAGACTGCCAAACTAGAATTCAAACTGGTTGATCAGACCGCTTTGCCGACAGATGTTGAGCAGGGCCGCGCCCCTCCGGGCAGCCAGATTTTCCCCTTCTCAGAAGAATCGGCTTTTGCTGGCACATCGCTGGCTGTGGAACGGCTGGGCGGCATTCGCGGCGACAATCTTATCAATGCGCAGCAAAGCGTTGATCCGCAAACCAATGAGCCTGTGGTCAACATTACCTTCGACCAGCAAGGCGGTGCCCGTTTTGCCAAGCTGACGACGGAAAATGTGAACAAGCCGTTCGCGATCATTCTCGATGGTGAGGTGCTCTCGGCGCCCAACATTAATGAGCCAATTCTTGGCGGTACGGCGCAAATATCGGGCAGCTTTTCGGTCGAGACAGCGAATAACCTAGCAATTTCGCTTCGCTCTGGCGCGCTGCCGGTTGATCTAGCGGTGATCGAAGAACGCACAGTCGGCCCTGACCTCGGCGCCGATTCGATCCGCAAAGGCACGCTTGCCATGATGATTGGCTCCGTTGCGGTGATCGCATTGATGATCGCGAGCTATGGCCGGTTTGGTATCTACGCGACGATCGCCTTGGTGTTCAACGTTTTGATGGTGCTCGGCATTATGGCTGGCCTCAACACGACGCTGACATTGCCCGGAATTGCCGGCTTTGTCCTTACGGTCGGTGCGGCGGTCGATGCCAATGTGCTGATCAACGAGCGTATTCGCGAGGAGCGAAAGCGCGGGAGGCGCGTCATTGCGGCGGTCGAGAACGGCTATAAAGAGGCAACACGGGCTATTTACGATGCGAACATCACCAACTTCATCGCGGGTGTGCTGCTGTTCCTGTTTGGCTCTGGCCCGATCCGAGGCTTCGCCATCGTTCTGATTATTGGCCTGTTCACCAGTGTCTTCACCGCCGTTGTGCTCACGCGCATGTGGGTCGCGGGGTGGCTGCGCAAAGCACGCCCAAGCGACCTAAGCCTGTGACGGGAGAGAGAAAATGAGATTGCTCAAACTTGTCCCCGAGGACACCAACATCAAATTCCTCAAGCTGCGCGTGCCGTTTTTCGTGTTCAGCATTGGTCTGATCATCGCCAGCTGGGCTTTGGTGTTCACACAGGGCCTCAATTACGGGGTCGACTTTGCGGGCGGGCAGGAAATTCGCGCGACCTTTGTTGGTGAAGCAGAGGCGCCCATTGCAGAATTGCGCAACACGGTTGGCGCGCTGCCGACAGTCGGCGATCCCATTATTCAGCGGTTTGGCGCGCCCAATGAGGTCTCGATCCGCGTAAAGCTCCCGCCCGAGGCAGAGGGCGACAAAGAATTTGCTGACCGCATGACACAATCGATCACTGCCGCATTGCGCGATGGCCATCCCGGCGTGCGCATTGACGGCGTGGATTCGGTTTCGGGTAAAGTGTCAGGCGAGTTTCGTCAGGATGCCATTCTTGCGCTTGTCGCTGCAATGCTTGCCGTGGCGCTCTATATCTGGATCCGTTTTGAGTGGCAGTTTGGCGCGGGCGCGCTATTTGCGCTGTTCCACGACGTGTCGCTGACACTGGGCATGTTTGCTCTGTTCCAGTTAGAGTTCAGCCTGCAGATTATCGCAGCGATACTCGCGATCATCGGTTATTCGCTGAATGATACGATTGTCGTGTACGACCGCATTCGCGAGAACTTGAAGAAGTATCGTAAGATGCCGCTGGTCGAACTGCTTGATCTGTCAGTCAATGAGACCCTGGCCCGAACGGTGATGACATCGCTGACGCTCGCCGTCGCATTGCTGCCGCTGTTGCTGATGGGGCCTGCGAGCCTCTTTGGCCTCGTCGCAGCGATCTTCCTCGGGCTTGTCGTGGGTACGTATAGCTCGGTCTATATGGCCGCGCCGCTGCTCATCTGGCTTGGCGTAAACCCAAATAGCTTCGTTCCGGAAGAGACAGTGGCGGATCGCCAAGAGCGGGTCGCGCGCGGCGAAGTTTGACGCAGCGATCCTCCTAAAGGCGCCTGATCAACATCTCAGCGACGGCAATCCAAGCTGGCTCGGCGATGATTTCCTGCTTTTGGCCATGGCCTGGCGGCAGTAGGCCGACCAACCCTTCTTGACGGTCAATCAAGCGTCCAAAGGCAAAACGGCCAGCCTTCTTCGGCACGAGCACGTCGCGATTGATCGCTTTATGCGCGTCTTCCGGATCAAGCTGCCTCAGCCATAATTGGTCGCCAGGGCGATATTCGCCTTGGGGGTAGCTCACCTCAAGCACCATCAGCGGGCCGCCTTGCGTAAGGTCAGTTGCGAGCAGCGCATCGCAGGGAGCGTCCAGCGCCTCGGGGCCGTCCTGATCTAGAGTCGCGACAATTTGCGCTGTCGCCTTTTCTTCTGAGCGGACCAGCAATTCAGGGTCGACCTCAAGTGCAGCGCCCAAGCGCTCCATCCATTTTAGCGACAGAGTGCGCGTGCCTGTCTCGAGCCGACCAATAGTTTGCGGAGTGGTGACTGGATCACAGGCTTCTGCCAGATCGGCCAGCGTCCAGCCCTTTTCCTTGCGAATGGTGCGAATACGATTGATCACAGCAAACCTCCGATAACCAAATTGGTTTTTCCTCTTTCCTACACGAACCGAATCTTTGCAAGGGACTTGCTTACAGATAATCACAGGAAGGTGAGGCGAGCATGGTATCTGAGGTTAGAAAGCCGGTTTTAGTCGAGCGTGAATTGACCGAAGAGGGGCCGCGCCGGGGAAGCGGGGCCAAAGGCAAAAAGCGCACCGTCACGATGAACCTCGCCGAATCCCCGATTAGCTGGCTTCATGCCCGCGGGCATTTGGATGAGCGCCAATATCATGCGGGCGAGCGCTTGCTGGCCGATTACGAGCGCGCGCAGCTTTCCCCGTCGGTCACTATGCGGTGGGAGCCGGTGCGGATCCGCTCCACGGGTGAGCAGGATCTGACCGCGTCCGAGCGTCAGCTAGCGGCCAAGCAGCGTTTCGACGCGGCGATGATGGAGGCAGGCTCAGGACTCAAAGATGTTCTGTGGCACGTGGTATGCGGAGGCGAAGGATTGCCGACTGCTGAGAAAGCGTTGCAATGGCCCGCGCGCAGCGGCAAGCTCGTACTTAAGATTGCATTGGACCGTGTGGCTGACTTTTACCGCATCCACTGACGACCGCGGGCTTACTCCGGCATTTCCGCAGCTTCGTAAAAGAACCGCTCCTCTGCAATCTTGCCATCTTGAACGGTGTAGATGGCGGTTTCTGATGATTGGCTGCGTTCGCCCATCATGGTCACATCCATTGAGTAGTTAACTGCGAATTGCTCGCCCACGACAAAGGGGCCCGCCATCTCAAACCCGTGCATCTCAGCGTTCTCATTCCACCATGCGTGTTTTTCGAGCAATTGCTCACGGCCTTCGACGCGGTTCATGGGACCGTTGCCGGGCTCCATGCTCACGATGTCATCTGACCACATGGCTTGATACGCTTCTGTGTTGTCCTCTTTGACTGCATTGAAAAAATTCTGGGCGACTTGCTCAATTGACATAGCAGCTCTCCTTTGTGCTCCAGTGTGATTTTTAGGAGCGCATTGTGTCAAAAACGCGACGGCGAAGGTCGGGCAACACCTCAGATGCAAACCAAGGGTTCTTCTTCATCCATATCGCGCTGCGCCATGCGGGATGGGGGAGGGGGACTATCTCAGGTAAGTAGTCGCGCCAGCCTTGGACACGGGCGGTCATCGACATCTTCGTGGTGTGCGGCAGGTAATACTCCTGCGCATAGGTTCCGACCAGCAAAGTCAGACGGTCCTTGGGCAGGGTCCCGAGGACCCGGTCATGCCATTGCGGCGCGCATTCCTTGCGCGGAGGTGCATCGCCGCCCTGCGCTTTGCCGGGATAGCAAAACCCCATCGGCATGAGCGCGATCTTGTCCGGGTTATAGAATGTCGTCTTGTCGACACCTAGCCATTCGCGCAGCCGGTCTCCGCTATCGTCATCCCACGGGATACCGCTTGCGTGAACTTTTGTGCCTGGTGCCTGGCCGATAATCAGCAGCCGTGCCGTCGAGGAAAATTGCACCACGGGGCGGGGGCCGTGTGGCAAATGGTCTGCGCAGATTTGGCAGGCGGAGATTTCCTGGTGAAGCTCGGCGCTCATCCTTCCACTCTTTCGGCGAGCTCCAGCCAGCGCTCTTCAGCAGCGTCCTTTTCGGTCCGGGCATTTTCCAGCCCTTTGGAGATATTCGCGAATTTCTGCGGGTCTTTTGTGAAAAGCTCAGGGTCAGAGAGAATCTCTTCGCCGCGCTCAATGGCGGCCTCGAGTTCCTCAATCCGAGCGGGCAGCAATTCGTAATCGCGCTGATCTTTGTAGGAGAGTTTGTGGGTTTTTGCGGGCGCTGACGCAGCAGATATAGTGGTTTCTTTCTTAACAGGCGCGGCTTTGACTTTCTTGCCTACCGGAGCGCGGCGTTTCGCTTCCCAATCGGCATAGCCGCCTGCGATCACATCAACCCGGCCGCTGCCATCAAGGCCGAGCGTCACCGATACTGTGCGGTCGAGAAAGTCGCGATCGTGACTGACGATCATAACCGTGCCGTCGTAGTCGGCGATCACTTCTTGCAAAAGATCAAGTGTTTCGAGATCAAGGTCATTGGTCGGCTCGTCCAGCACCAGCAAATTGCTGGCCTTGGCGAATTCGCGCGCCAGAAGCAGCCGGGAGCGCTCGCCGCCCGAGAGAATATCGACCTTGGTATCGACGATCTTGGGGTCGAACAGGAAGTCTTTGAGATAGGCCTGCACGTGCTTGCGATTGCCGCGCACATCGAGCCAGTCGCCGCTTTCTGCCAGAATGTCGCGCACGGTTTTGCCCGGAGCGAGCAGGCGGCGCTGCTGATCGATCATTACACCGCTTAAGTTTCGCGCGATGGTGACGGTGCCATTGTCCGGCTCTAGCTCTCCGGTTAACATTTTGAGCAGCGTCGTTTTGCCCGCACCATTGGCACCGACAATGCCGATGCGGTCACCGCGCTGGATCCGTAAAGAGAACGGCTTGATGATGGTTACGCCGTCATAGGCCTTGCTGATCTTGTCTGCGACGATGACCGATTTGCTCTTGAAGTCCTCTTCGGTTGTCAGTTTCAGCTTGGCCGAACCACTGTCGCTGATCATGGCGGCGCGTTGAGCGCGCATCTGATAGAGCTTCTCGAGGCGGCCCTGGTTGCGTTTGCGCCGCGCGGTTACGCCGCGCTCCAGCCAATGCGCCTCCAGCTTGAGCTTCGCGTCCAGCTTTTCCGCCGCGCGTGCTTCCTCGGCATAGACCTGCTCTTCCCAAGCTTCATACCCGCCAAAGCCGACTTCCTTGCGCCGCAAAGCGCCGCGATCAAGCCAGAGTGTCGCCTTGGTCAAACGCTTTAGAAACGTCCGGTCGTGGCTGATTGTGATGAAGGCGCCTTTGTACCGCGTGAGCCAATCCTCCAGCCAATCAATCGCGCTGAGATCGAGGTGGTTCGTCGGCTCATCAAGCAAGAGTAGGTCGGGGTCCTGCGCTAGCGCCCTCGCAATCGCCGCGCGGCGCTTTTCACCGCCGCTTGCGCCCTCGGCCGGTGTGCTCATGTCAATGCCGAGCTGTCCTGCAATCGCATCGACCTCATGCTCTTCCGGGGCGTGATCGCCTGCCAATGCGCCATCGGAGGTCGCTCGGTCCGCCAGTGCCCAGTCGGCGAGCGTTTCATAGCCGTCAAAGACAGGTTCTTGTTCTAACATGACGATGCGCATGTTGGGCTTGACCTTACGCGCGCCGCGATCACTTTCGATCAAATCCTGGATCAAGCGCATTAGCGTCGTCTTGCCCGCGCCATTCCGGCCAATTAGGGCAAGCCGGTCACGCGGGGCGACATGCAGGTTAAGGCCGTCTGTACCGGGGCCGCCGAATAGCCAGCGCCCGCCCTGTTGCAGGCCAATGCCTTCGAGGCTGAGAATTGGAGGTTGCGCCATGAGCGGGGCGGGTTAGGCGTAGTCGTAAGCAGCCGCAAGAGTGTTGCGTCGTTCAGCCACGCGTCAGCCCATAGCGGTGACTAAGCAGGTCACGGCCATGTACAGGAGGAAATTCATGATCCGTTTTGCCATTCCATTGATGTTGATGAGCGGGCTCTCAGCACCGGCGATCGCTGCGACAATTGAAATTGAGACAAATGGCCCAGTGGTTGAATTGATGCTCAGTGAATCCATTCAATCTGCGCCGGATGTGGCGCAAGTGGGCGCTGGGGTAATTACCAGTGCGCCCACCGCCACCGCAGCGATGCGGGAAAATGCGGCCAACATGCGCGCAGTCATCGCTGAGCTGCGCAAAATGGGAATTGACGAAGACGATATTCAGACTAGCAATTTCAGCGTCCGCCCGAAATATGACTATGACAGAGAAAATGAACTCCAGGTCCTAACGGGCTATCAAGTCATCAATTCCGTGTCGGTCCGACTGCGCAATCTCGATGAGGTTGGCGAGACGCTTGATACGTTGATTCTGGCCGGGGCAAACAATATCTCTGGGCCCAATTTCAGCCTCGAAGATGATGCTGAGGTTAAGGCCGAGGCCCGCGCCAAGGCATTCGCGCGCGGGATGGAAATGGCACGCGATTATGCGCGGCTAGCCGGATATTCGGACGTTCGCATCTTGGAAGTTTCGGAAAGTATTTTTACTTCGGGGCCGCGCCCGCAAGCGATGATGGTGCGCGATGTCGCGGCTGCCTCACCGGCGTCGACTCCAATATCAGCGGGCGAAGTCGGCACGTCTGTGTCCATCTCGGTCAAATATGAGATGACAGGCGCGCCTTAACCTTTATTCATGACTCTGAACGTGCTGAAAGGCGCGCATTCACTAGATGTTCAATGCTTCGAGGGTATAGCGATCATCATGAAGCGAGGGTTCACACAATTGCTAGCTGCGGTGTTGGTCGCGGCGTTGGTGCAGAGCGGCTTTGTTGCTGCCCCTACAGCTGCGCAATCGCGTGAGGATCAAAGCAAAGCGCGTCAGGAAATGCGTGCCGGAAACATCATGCGCGCCCGCGAGATTGAGGCGCGCGTTTTGCCCACTATGGGCAATGCGGAATATCTTGGCTTTGCTTACGATTCCACGGCACTTGCTTACCGGCTCAAGTTCATTCGTTCGGGCAAAGTAATGTTTGTCGATGTCGATGCGCGCACTGGCCGGGTGCTTAAGCGCAGCCGCTAATCCCCCGATTTTGTAGTCTCGCAAATTTGTCGTTCAGGTTGACGTGTTCATGTACATGAACGAAACATGCCGCATCACAGCTTTTGCAAGGTGATGGATCGGCAATTGAGGGATATGAACGCATGAGAATTCTGATCGTCGAGGATGAGCCGACACTGGGCCAGCAGCTCAAATCGACGCTGGAACAAAATGGCTATGCTGTTGATCTGTCGACCGACGGTGAAGACGGCCATTTTCTGGGTAGCACCGAAGATTATGACGCTGTTATTCTCGACCTTGGCCTGCCCGAGATTGACGGGCTGACCGTGCTCGGCATGTGGCGCAAAGAGGGGCGCGATTTCCCTGTGCTGGTGCTGACTGCGCGTGATAGCTGGTCTGATAAGGTGGCTGGCCTCGATGCTGGCGCTGATGATTATCTCGCCAAGCCGTTCCAGACAGAAGAGCTTATCGCGCGTTTGCGGGCGCTTATCCGCCGTGCTTCGGGCAATACCTCAAGCGAGTTGACCGCTGGTAATGTTCGCCTTGATACGCGTTCTGGCCGCGTGACGCTCAGCGGGGAGCCGGTAAAGCTCACCGCGCAGGAATATAAGCTGCTTAGCTATCTGATGCATCACAAAGGCAAGGTGGTGAGCCGGACTGAGCTGATTGAGCATATTTACGACCAGGATTTTGACCGCGATTCCAATACGATCGAGGTCTTTGTTACACGCATCCGTAAGAAGCTGGGTGCAGAAGTGATCACAACAATACGTGGACTCGGTTACAGCCTCGACGACCCCGCAGACGCGCCTCGAGCCTCTTGAGGATACTGGCGCGAGCAGCGCTGGTGAAAATGAGCGTTTGCGCGATGGTGAGCAGCCCGCCGGTGGCGAAGCCGGTGGGGGCGAAGCTGCGGGCGCAGCTGTAAGCCAAGCGAAACCGCGAGCGCGGCGCAGTCTTGCAAGCCGGATGATGGCGATTGCGGCTGGCTGGATCTTGATCTTGCTGGTCGGCGGCGGCTTCGCCCTCGATCGCACGCTCACCAATCTGGTCGAGCGCAATTTCGATGAACAGCTCGAATATATGCTCACTGCGATGATCTCTTCAGCAGAGGTCGATTTTGGCGGTGAGGTCTATTTCAACCGAACACTAGGTGATCAGCGTTTTCTGGAGCCAAACTCCGGTCTTTACTGGCAAATCAGCGGCGAGGGTTTTGAGGACTACCCATCGCGCAGCCTTTGGGATCGCACATTGGAAGTGCGCGGTGACCATGAGGGTGATGCAATCCACATGCATAATTCCAACCAATTTGCTGATGAACCGCTACGTATAGCCGAGCGTTCGGTCTATCTGCCGGGCAGTGATACGAAATGGTGGTTCACGGTCGCCGCGAGCCGCGAAGAGCTCGACTTTCAAATCACCAGAATCCGCTCAATTTTGATCTGGAGCTTCGCCGCGCTGGCGATTGGTCTGATGGCCATGGCCGCTTTGCAAAACTGGTTTGGCCTCGGACCGCTCAGGCGTGTTCGTGCCGCAATTCAGGCGCTGCGCTCGTCAGGTGCGAATAGGATTACAGAACCTTTGCCGCTGGAGGTCGAGCCACTGGTTGAAGAGATTAACGGCCTGCTTGCACACACTGAGCAGCAAGCGGAAGAAGCGCGAACGCATGCTGGCAATCTCGCCCATGCTCTTAAGACGCCGCTGACGGTTCTGACCAATGCCGCGACAGCGCGCGCCGATGATCTTGCTGACACAACAATTCGTGAGGCGCGCACGATGCAGCGTCATGTTGATCACCATCTTGCGCGGGCACGGGCAGTTGGGCGGCGCGCGGTTGGCCATGCGCGCACGAGCGTCGATCAAAGCGCGCAGGCTGTGCAGCGCGCAGTTGAGCGGCTCTATTCTGAAACGCGGTTTGATATTGATACCAAGCATGCCGCCATGGTCGCGATTGAGCGTCAGGATCTGGATGAAATCCTTGGAAATCTGATCGAGAATGCTGCGAAATATGGCGGTGGCAGCGTCTTTGTGACAATCGATATTGAACCCGAGAACGAACAATGCGTGATCTGGATCGAAGATGATGGAATGGGCATCCCGCCAGAGAAGCGCGATGATATCTTTGACCGGGGCGCGCGCCTCGACACAGGCAAGCCCGGCACAGGGCTGGGCCTTGCGATCGTGCGCGATGTGGCGGAGATTTACGGCGGCTCGGTGGAGCTTCAGGAAAGCGAAGATCTTGGCGGATTGCTCGTTGTCTTGTCGCTGCCACGATCAGATGAAGGTGCGTCAACAAATAGTTGACATCACGACATCACGACGCTAAGCTGTCAATATAAAGTTGACGGAGCAATTCATGAACATTGAAAACGAAGAGCTGCTTCGCAAGTCAGTTCGGAACATCCCGATCAATTGGCTGAATGAGCAGGATCGCGAGTTTGAGCCCAATGATCGAAGCTCGTATTCTGAAATGGTAGTTGCAGCGCATGTGACTTCCGAGGAGGCAAAAAATTCGCTGAAGGATTGGGTGGATGGAGCCAGGCGTGCTGAACATAGCTGGGCTGACATCGGTGATTTGCTGGGCATCTCTCGTCAGGCCGCGCAGCAAAGGTTTGGTGGCGGATCGACTGAAGATGAACATAAGGCCGACGGCTTCATCGTGCTCAAGGGGGCCACCGCCTTCAACGAACTGGATTTGCTGAGCGCTGCAGGAGAAGATCGCTTGGAGCTTGTCGCGCTAGCGGCTCTCAGGTTGTTTTTCCGCAAGAGCGAAACTCGTTGGGAGTATCAGCGCACCGTCCTCACTAAACCCATCGGCGAAGGCTGGGAATATGTCGCCGGGTGGTTACCATTTCGGTACTACAAGCGCCCGGTGAGCTAACCCCTCCGTGCTCGCTCGTGATGGCGGATCACCTCATCGATAATAAACCGGATGAACTTCTCGCTAAACTCCGGGTCGAGATCGCTCTCGCTCGCCAGCTTGCGTAGCCGCTCAATCTGGATTTTTTCGCGGTTCGGATCGGCAGGCGGCAAAGTCGCTTTGGCCTTATACTCCCCGACTGCCTGAGTGATGCGAAACCGCTCCGCCAAAATGTGAATGAGCGCAGCGTCGATGTTATCGATGCTCTTGCGGTATCCGTTCAACATGGCGTCGCCGTCTGGTGTGTTCTCGTCCGAAGTCAGGGGTTCATTGCTCATAGTGCAAGAGGCTAGCAGCATTTCTCATCTTGCCAAGAAGCGCGCAGCATAGCATTGGCATTCATTGCTATGAGCGCTGATATTATTCCTCTTTCCCGCAAGACGCCGGAGCCTGCTTCGCTCGATCCGATGATGGCCTTAACCGCGCAGGGAATGAACTCGGTGAATGCGGTTATCCTTGACCGGATGCAGAGCGAAATCCCGCTCATCCCTGCATTGGCGGGCCATTTGATTTCGGGCGGCGGTAAACGTTTGCGTCCTATGCTGACATTGGCGGGCGCTGAGCTGGTCGGTTATCAAGGCACACGGCATCACAAGCTCGCTGCGGCGGTTGAGTTTATTCACACCGCAACGCTGCTGCATGATGATGTGGTCGATGGCAGCGATCTCAGGCGCGGCAAGGCGGCCGCTAACATTATCTTCGGCAATCCGGCGACGGTGCTCGTAGGCGATTTTCTCTTCAGCCGCAGTTTTGAATTGATGACTGAAGACGGCAGTTTGAAAGTGCTAAAGATACTGTCCGGCGCCAGTGCGATCATTGCTGAGGGCGAAGTTGATCAACTCACCGCTCAGCGCAAGATCGAGACGAGCGAAGAGCGGTACCTTCAGATTATCCGTGCGAAGACGGCGGCATTGTTTGCGGCGGCCAGCAGGATCGCGGCGGTAGTCGCCGAATGCGACGAATCGCAAGAGCGGGCGCTGGATGAATATGGCCGTAATCTAGGTGTTGCGTTTCAGCTGGTGGATGACGCGATCGACTACGATTCTGACGCGGCACAGATGGGCAAGGCGCGCGGCGATGATTTCCGCGAGGGTAAAATGACTCTGCCGGTTATTCTGGCCTATGCCCGCGGTGATACAAATGAACGCGAATTTTGGAAGGCCGCGATTGGTGGGCACCGTACCAGCAATGATGATCTGGCCGAAGCCATCGCGCTGATCGAGAAGTATAACGCTGTGGCTGACACGCGCAGCCGCGCGCGCCACTTTGCGCAGCGCGCAATTGATGCGATCTCAATCTTTCCTGACGGCGCGGCGCGTGCAGCAATGGGCGAAGCAGCACAGTTCGCCGTATCGCGCGGGTTCTGACAGCAGGATTTTGACCGCGCCGCTCCCAATCAACGATGTATTGCCGGAGCTTCTTGCCGCGTTACGCGCAAGGAACAGCGCTGTCCTGATTGCACCACCGGGCGCTGGTAAGACGACTGCGGTTGCGCCCGCTTTGCTTGATCAGGCTTGGTGTAAGGGGCAAATATTGCTGACCTCACCGCGCCGTGTGGCTGCGCGCGCAGCGGCGGAACGCATGGCCGAAATCCTTGGTGAAAAGCCGGGGGAGACAATCGGCTATGTCACGCGGTTGGACACAAAACAGTCTGCCAAAACCCGCGTCGTCGTAATGACCGAGGCAATTTTTGTGAACCGCCTGATTGATGACCCGGAGCTGGACGGTGCCTCTGCGGTGCTGATTGATGAAGCGCATGAGCGGCATCTCGATACGGATCTAGGGCTCGCGCTGACGCTGGAAAGCCAAGGCATCGTGCGCGAAGATTTGCGGCTGGTGGTGATGTCAGCAACGATTGATGGCGAGCGATTTGCTGGCCTGCTCGGTGAAGATGCGCCGGTGATCGAAAGCGAAGGGCTCGCATACCCCTTGCGGACCGAGTGGCTAGGCAGCTCGCCCAATCTGCGCATTGAAGAGGCGATGGAACAGGCGGTGCTTACTGCATGGCGGAGTGAAGAGGAGGGTGATATTCTCGCTTTTCTGCCCGGCGTTGGAGAGATTGAGCGCACGCGCGAGCGCTTGGAAGCGCGCCTTCGCGATGCTCAAATCCTGCCGCTTCATGGGCAAGTGCAACCCGCCGATCAGCGCGCAGCCATTCGCCGTGATCCAGATGGCAGGCGCCGTATAGTGCTCGCAACCGCGATTGCAGAGACATCGCTGACGCTTGATGGGGTTAGCGTCGTGGTGGATAGCGGGCTCTCACGCAGCGCTGAGTTTGATCGGCTGGCTGGCACCACGCATCTGGTGACGCGTCGCTCAAGCCAAGCCGCGTCTGCTCAGCGGGCAGGGCGCGCAGCACGGCAAGAGCCGGGGGTTGCTTATCGCATGTGGGAAGAGGGCGGGCATGGCGGTCGGCCAAAATTTGACCCGCCGGAGATGGAGATCGCTGACCTCGCTCCTATGATGCTAAAGCTCGCAAAATGGGGTGTGCAAGATGTCGCTAGTCTGGAGTGGCTGGACACACCGCCAGAGGCGTCGCTAGCCGCCGCGCGGAAGTCGCTACGACAACTCGGCGCGATTGATGAGGGTGGCAAGATCACGCCATCTGGTGAGCAGATCGCATCGCTGCCGGTTGATCCGGTTTCGGCTGCTGCGATTCTGTATGGTGCGTCTGCAGGTCAGGCGCTTGAGGTCGCGAAGCTGGTTTTGCTTCAGCAAGAGCGCGGGCTAGGCGGACGCGGAGAGGATTTGTTGCAACGGCTATCGCGCTGGAACGGGGACCGCGGCAGCCGCGCTGATGCGTCTCGCAAGCTTGCCATGCGCTGGGCCAAGGCGGCGCAGGCGCTCGTTTCAGAGACAATGCCGGATCATCGGAACCCGGCGCTATTTCTAGCTGCTGCGCGGCCTGATTTCATTGCTAAGCGGCGTGACAACTCCGGCGAGCAGTGGATTGCAGCGGGTGGTCGCGGGTTTCAGCTCGATCCAACTTCACCGCTTTCGCGGGCGGAGTGGCTCGTTATTTCCGACGCGCAAGGTCAGGCCAAGGGCGCGCGGATCACTGCCGCAGCAGAGATTTCTGAGCAGGATCTTGAGCGTCATCTAGGTGATCTGATTGAGGAGCAATCTATCCTTCGCTGGAACGCGAAGGATGCCCGCGTGGAAGCCCGGCTGGAGCGGCGGCTTGGCGCAATCACCCTCGCAAGCGGTCCCGATAGCAAGCCGGACCAGGACGAAGTCACGCAGCTCTTGGTCGAGAAATGCTGCGAGGAATTGGAGCAGTGGTGCCCACCAGCGCTGCTAGCCCGCGCAAATTATGCGGGCATTGATGCGCTGAGTATTGAGAGTCTGAAAAAGAACGCGGAAGTATGGCTCGTGCCGCTATTATCCAACGGCCGCGATCTGAATGTGCCGAAGAATGCGCGCGTTGATGCGATGCTTGGATTGCTGGATTGGGATACGCAGCAGATGCTCGATAAGACTGCGCCGCGCGAGTTTACCTCGCCAGCGGGCACCAGTCACAAAATCGACTATTCCGGCGATGATGCGCCCTGCGTCGAGATTCGCGTGCAGGCGCTGTTTGGGCTCGATCAGCATCCGATGATCGGGACCACACCCTTGCTGCTCAAGCTCACCAGCCCGGCGGGCCGCCCAATCCAGTCGACCCGCGATCTGCCTGGCTTCTGGCGTGGTAGTTGGGCCGATGTGCGCAGGGATATGAAGGGGCGCTACCCCAAGCACCGCTGGCCCGATCAACCATGGCTGGAAAAGCCGAGCCTCAAAACGAAAAACGCTTTCAATCGCGGGCAAAGTTGAATTAGAGGGAGGGTATTATGGCAGCACGTATTTTCCAACGACCAATCAGCGCAATGCAATCTGGCAAGGCCCGCAGTGACGAGTGGGTGCTCGAATTTGAGCAATCCGAAGCGCGCAAGCCTGACCCATTGATGGGCTGGACTGGCAGCGGCGACACGCAAGCTCAGGTTAGTTTGACGTTCCCGGATAAGGATGCGGCCAAGGCGTATGCAGCGAAGCACGGCATTGCGGCGCGCGTTCATGCTGCGCCGACCAAGACCCTAAAGCTCCAAGCATATGCGGATAATTTCCGGTAGTTTGTCGTCTTAGCCAGTATTGTCTGAGGCACCCGCTTCTTCGCCGATTATATCGTCGATCGTAACGCCATGCTCAAGGTTGACCTTGCCTCCCTGCCATCGGGCCTCGCCGCTTTTCACGGCCGCGCGGCAATCGCTTGCATCATGGCCGATGTCGTCGACCAGATAGACCATTTCCGAAGCATAATCGCCCGTGAAGCGGATGTCGTCACAAGCCCCGTCATTGGCAAAAGTCGATCTGTTATCGCCATAGTCGATCGAGGCCGTATCGCTCGGTTCGGCAAACATGGGATGAAGCGCGATTTGGTCGCTATCAAACGCTTTCCGGCAGTCGCTGGCATCGCGGCCGATATTGTCAGTAACGAGAGCGGCGGCCATGCCTTTGCCGGTAAAGCGCGGATCGTCGCACTCGCCATCATGGCTCCATTCGCTCGCGTTGCTGCCAAATTCCCATTGGACCGGTTCGCGCGTCTGTTCTTGCGCTGAAAGCGGCGCCGCGGCGAGGCATGCTGCGCAAAGTGCAGATAATGAGAGATCAAAACGGCGTTTCATAGATGCGGCACTCACAGTAGAAATTGATGGGCAAGGCCTAAAGTAAATCAGGCATCTTGCCAATTGGTTGCAAGGCTCCCATATGGCCCAGCGGGAGTCGGGTGGACGTTTGCGTTCGCTCACCGGGTCAGGTCCGGAAGGAAGCAGCCCAGGTGAATTGCGGCGGGTCGCTCGGCTCCTTATCATTGGCTCGATGACTGAGAAAAATCGAATCATTGCTCGCCGATGGAAAACCCCTTTCGAGAATTCAGACCCAGATAAGGTACATCTATTGAAGGTGACCTACCCCTCATGTCCTTGGGTCATCTACAATAAGGGGCCACACTACGACTTTTCTGAGTTCACAGACGAAAGCGATACCGAAATCCTCGTATTTAGTGAGGAGGATCAAACAGTTTATCGAGTCTCAGCCGACGCTGACACGGTGCGCATCCATGACGAACGCGATCTCGAGCAAATTGATGACTGGCCAGACGACGTAGGCAAGTGTTCGATGCGTCTGGTAGGTAGTGAGCTGCAGAGGAGTTTGTCTAGTTTTATGAATGGTGAAGCGCCAACATACCTCCTAACTACAGGTAACGATTGCGTGGAGTTCATTTGCCTCAACGATCCTGTCATTGAAGCTGTAGGCACAGTTTCGGATAGTCGTTCATCTTTCCACTAAGTGAATCATGACAAATGCGCCGCCAGCGCGTACCAATACCGTCATGGGCGATTCACCAGAAAATACGGGCCCCAGAGCGGTGCCAGAAGATACGAATGCTCTTCCTTGGGAGGAGCAAGGCGCTGGCGAACAGGCCGAAGCACAGCCTAGCGCGGCGGAGCTAGAGGCGGCTGGGCAGAACTCAATGTTTGGTGATCCCGAGCCGGAACCTGAAGTGGAGGCTGAAGCTCCAACTCCAGCAGAGCGAGAACCTGCCGCGTCTGCTGACGCGACAACGCCTACACCTGCGCCAACGTCACCTCTACAATCTGCGCAAAGCAATCAGCCTTACCGCGTACTCGCGCGGAAATATCGACCGCAGACCTTTTCCGAACTGATCGGGCAGGAGCCGATGGTGCGCACGCTCGCCAATGCGATTGAGCGCGACCGGCTGGCCCATGCTTTCCTGATGACCGGCGTTCGCGGGGTCGGCAAAACCTCGACAGCGCGGCTGATTGCGAAGGCGCTGAACTGCGTTGGCCCCGATGGTGAAGGCGGTCCCACGATTGATCCATGCGGAGTGTGCGAGGCCTGCGTCGCGATTGCCGAGGGGCGCCATATCGACGTAATTGAGATGGATGCCGCGAGCCACACCGGCGTCGATGATGTACGCGAAATTATTGAGGCTGTGCGTTATGCCGCCGTTAGCGCGCGCTATAAAATTTACATCATTGATGAGGTCCACATGCTCTCGCGCAATGCGTTTAACGCGCTGCTCAAGACGCTGGAAGAGCCGCCTGCGCATGTGAAATTCCTGTTCGCGACCACGGAAGTTGAGAAGCTGCCGGTTACTGTCCTCAGCCGGACGCAGCGGTTTGATTTACGGCGTATTCCCGCGGAATTGCTGCGGACACATTTTGGCAAAATTTGCGGGCTCGAACAGGTTGAGGCTGACGAGGAAGCGCTCCGGATTATCGCTAACGCTGCTGAGGGTTCTGTCCGCGATGGTTTGTCGATTCTCGATCAGGCGATTGCGCATGCGGATCTTGATGGAGAGGGACCAGAAGGCAAGAGCCGCGTTGATGCAGCGCGTGTTCGCGATATGCTGGGCCTGGCTGATAAAGGCGCGCAGCGCGCCTTGCTTGGGTCTGTGCTCGATGGCGAGGCAGCGGCGCTTCTGAGCGCGCTCGATGATCAATATGCACTCGGCGTAGAGCCGCTGGCGGTGATGCGCGCGCAGATGGATTTGGTGCACCGGATCACTGTCGCTCAAATCAGTCAGAGCGAGGCCGATGGGACGAGCGCGGAGGAGCGCGAGCAGCTGACCGATTGGGCGCAGCGCTTGTCAGCGCCGCAATTACACCGGCTGTGGCAATTGCTGCTCAAGGGGCATGAGGAGGTCCGTCTTGCACCCGATCCGCTGGTCTCGGCGCGAATGGCTTTGCTGCGGGTGATGCACGCCAATGACATGCCCGATCCCGGCGTGCTGGTGAAGCAGTTGGAGCAGATTGCGGCGCAGCCTCCTGCACCAAGAAACGCGCCCGCGAGCAGTGATGCTTCGGCGCCTGCACCGCAGGCTCTTCAAGCTGCTCCTGCGCCGGGTTGGGAAGATCTTGTCGATAAAGTCCAGACCGGCGGCAATCATCTCGCAGCCAGCATTATGCAGCTGCAAATCCGGCCTATTGCGATTGAATCAGGCGTGTTGAAATATACCCGTGCGGCGAAATATAAGGATGAGATCGCGCCGATAATTCGCGATGCCTTGCTGGCGGCGACTGGTGAGCGTTGGCTGCTTGAGGCACTGGATGAGAGTGAGGGCGGAAATGCGGGCTCACTGGCTGAGCGTGATGAAATGGTCAAAGCCGAGGCAGAGGCAGCCATGCGCGAACATCCGATGGTGAAAGCCGCGCTAGAGGCCTTTCCGGATGCGGAAATTCTGGATGCAAAAGAAGTTGCTGACCTGGCGCCCCGAAAACGCCGGGCGGGATAAATTACGGAGAATAAGCACATGAAATCGATGGAAGAAATGCTTCAGGCCGCTCAGGAAGCGGCGCAGACAATTCAAACGCAAATGAACGATGTTCAGGTGAAGCTCGATCAAATCGAGGTTGAGGGGTCCGCTGGTGGCGGACTGGTCAAGGTTCGCGCGACAGCGAAAGGACGCATCCTCAAAGTTGAGATCGATGAAAGCCTGATGAAGCCGGAAGAAAAGCAGATGGTAGAAGATCTGGTCACGGCCGCGTTTAACGATGCGCGCGACAAGGCGGATCGTAAGTCTGCAGAAGAAATGGAGCGCATTCAGGGCGGTATGGGACTGCCTCCGGGCTTCAATCTGCCGGGAATGGGCTAATTTGCCTCAAAAAGGACCAAATCTTGACATTTGTGCAGAAAATACACATATTCTCGTCAGGAGTTGATTATGGCCACACAGATTGCAGCAAAACGTAACAGCGCCCCTGATCCGGGCGCACAGATGTCGCGCCGCGATTTGACGGGGCCTGCGCTGCGGACGTTTTTCAACATCGCCAAGGCTTGGGGTCTGAAAGAATTCGAGCAAATGCGTATCCTTGGGATTGATAGCCGCTCAACCCTGCAAAGCTGGAAGCGGGGCAAGGTGTCGGCGCTGTCCAAGGATGCGCTTGAGCGAATTTCGTATGTCCTTGGCATTTACAAGGGGCTGCAAATCCTGCTGCCGAGCAGTGCGGATGATTGGGTGCGCAAGCCCAATGATGCGGCTTTGTTTGCTGGTGCTTCCGCGCTGGATCGGATGATGTCTGGTAATGTGTCGGACCTGTTTCTGGTGCGGCAATATGTCGATGGCCAGCGCGGGTAAGTGACTTCGGAGACGCAGATCCCGCTGACGCAGACCGATTGGACGCCCGCCTACCGCATCATACCCAGCCGCTTTCCGCCGATTGATCTGTTCGAAAAGGTCGCGGATCCGGCTGATCTGGAAGCAGTCTTCCAAATCGAGGCGATGACTAATCAGCGTTTGCGAGATGAGGTGGGTGACATTTCGCTTGTCCCGCCGGAAGACCGCGTTTCTGGCCCCGGAAGCTCTGCGATTATGGCGGCTTTCACGCATATCGCGCCCGATGGTGCGCGCTTCTCAACCAGCATGTTTGGCGCGTTTTACTGCGCGCTTGAGCTTGATACTGCTATTGCGGAAACCCGCTTCCACCGCGCGGCGTTTCTGGCCGCAACTGATGAGCCGGCGCAGACCGTTGATATGCGGGTTTATGCAGCCGACCTCTCCGCAGAGCTGCACGATGTTCGCGGGGCAACAGAGAGCAATCCAGAGCTTTATGACCCCGAAAGCTACGCCGCGTCGCAGAGGTTTGCTCAGCAATTGCGCGCGGAAGGCTCCGACGGGGTGCTCTACAATAGTGTGCGGCATGATGGCGGCGAATGTGCCGCCGTTTTTCGCCCGCGCTTGCTAAGCCGGTGCCGTCAAACGCTGCATTTGGGCTATGTCTGGAACGGATCTGAGATCAGTGATGTGTTTGAAAAACGCGCGCTCGCATCGGTGCGGCCGCAAATAGGCTAAATCGGCTTTGCGCAGCACATCCACAGCTTGTTTGAAATGCCCATTGCGAGAGCGCCTAGGGCTACCCATATCCTATCGCAGAAAAGGCACCGCGATCCTTCGCGGGTCGCAACGGACATTATATTCATGAGCACTTCTTTCCCGCTTCTTCCTCTGCGCGATATCGTGGTTTTCCCCGGCATGGTTGTGCCGCTGTTTGTGGGGCGCGATAAGTCTGTCGCTGCGCTAGAGGCGGCGATGAAGGGCAGTAAGGATATCTTCCTGCTATCTCAGCTTGACCCGGGCTGCGATGATCCGGTGCGCGACGACCTCTATGACATGGGCGTTGTTGCGCAGGTCCTGCAAATGCTCAAACTACCCGATGGAACCGTGCGCGTTCTGGTGGAAGGCGCTGCGCGCGCAACGCTCGACAAACTCATTGATGTGGATGGCCATGTAGTCGCGGAAGTTCATTTCTCTGAACCTGTCACGGCATCTGGCAATGAAGTCACCGCAATGATGCGTCAGGTGATTGAGCAGTTCGGTGACTATGCGAAGCTCAATAAGAAGATCGGCGACGAATCCATCGATGATCTCGGCGAGATTGATGACGCAGGCGATTTGGCCGATGCAATTGCCGCAGCGATCGGCGCGAAGGTTTCGGATAAGCAGCTGTTACTTGCTGAAGCGGATCCGCTCAAACGGCTTGAGATGGTGATGTCCTTTATGGAGGGCGAGCTGTCCGTGCTTCAGGTCGAGCGCAAGATCCGTGGCCGCGTGAAGCGCCAGATGGAAAAGACCCAGCGCGAATATTACCTCAATGAGCAAATGAAGGCGATCCAGAGCGAGCTGGGCGGCGATGATGAAGACGGTGGCAATGAGATTGCCGAGCTAACTGAGAAGATTGGCAAGACCAAGCTTTCAAAAGAAGCAAAGACCAAGGCCGAAGCTGAGCTGAAAAAGCTCAAGGCAATGCAGCCGATGAGCGCCGAGGCGACTGTCATTCGCAATTATCTCGATGTGCTGCTGGCCTTACCATGGGGCCAGAAGAGCAGGCTCAAGAAGGATTTGAAGCAAGCACAAGACGTGCTTGATGCGGACCATTACGGCCTTGAGAAAGTCAAAGATCGGATTGTTGAATATCTTGCGGTTCAGACCCGCACAAACAAGCTTAAGGGGCCCATCCTATGCCTCGTTGGCCCTCCGGGTGTCGGCAAGACCTCGCTCGGCAAGTCGATTGCGCGGGCTACGGGCCGCGAATTTGTGCGCCAGTCATTGGGCGGTGTGCGCGATGAGGCGGAGATCCGCGGTCACCGCCGCACATACATCGGTTCGCTGCCTGGTAAGATCGTCACCAATTTGAAGAAGGCGGGCAAATCTAATCCGCTATTCCTGCTCGACGAGATTGACAAGTTGGGTCAGGATTTCCGGGGTGATCCCGCATCGGCGCTGCTCGAAGTGCTCGATCCGGAGCAGAACAGCAAGTTCCAGGATCACTATCTAGAGCTCGATATTGACCTGTCCGATGTCATGTTCGTTTGCACCGCGAACAGCCTGAACCTTCCTCAGCCGCTGCTTGACCGGATGGAGATCATCCGGCTGGAGGGGTATACTGAGGATGAGAAGGTTGAGATCGCGACGCGGCATTTGCTGCCCAAGCAAATCAAGACCCATGGCCTCAAACAAGGCGAGTTTGAGCTGACTGAAGGCGGCTTGCGTGACCTCATACGTTACTACACGCGCGAGGCCGGTGTGCGGACGCTTGAGCGCGAGATCGCTCGGCTCGCGCGCAAGAGCCTGCGCCAGATCCTAGAAGGCGAAACGGAAGGTGTAGTAATTACGCCGGACAACCTTTCTGACTTTGCGGGCGTGCGGAAATTCAAGCACGGCATGAGCGAGGATGAGGCGCAGATTGGCGCTGTGACTGGTCTTGCTTGGACCGAAGTTGGCGGTGAATTACTCACGATCGAAAGCGTCACAACGCCCGGCAAAGGCGAGGTTAAAACCACCGGTAAGCTCGGCGAGGTCATGACCGAATCCGTCGCTGCGGCATTCAGCTTTGTTAAGGCTCGTGCGCCTGCTTACGGTATCAAACCAAGCATCTTTCAGCGCAAGAACATCCACATTCACCTGCCCGAAGGCGCCGTGCCAAAGGATGGACCTAGCGCCGGTGTCGGCATGGTGACGTCCATCGTTTCAACGCTTGGCGGCATTCCAGTGCGTCCCGATGTTGCGATGACGGGCGAGGTGACCTTGCGTGGCCGCGTGCTAGCGATTGGCGGGCTTAAAGAGAAACTGCTGGCGGCATTACGCGGCGGTATCAAGACCGTGCTCATCCCGGAAGAAAATGTGAAGGATTTGGCCGAGATTCCTGACAATGTGAAAGAGGGGTTGGAGATCATCCCCGTCGCTCATGTTGATGCGGTTCTTGAGCACGCCCTCACCAAAGCGCCAGAGGCAATTGAGTGGACTGAAGCCGATGATCTGGCCAGTCAGCCGGGTGCTGACAAGAGTGGCCCGGGAGCGTCGGCAACCGCGCACTGATCTGCTTTTCGTGAATCGGTTTCTGCCAGTGGTGCCATGTTGCAACGCAGCGAATCGGGCGCGCGCAAGGCTCTGACTAACTTGCAAAACTCATAAGACGTGATCTCATTGGCGCCGTTTACCACGCGATTTTGCAAGATGCGGTCAATTTTTGCGCCAAATTGCATTGGTCGCTGCTGTTTGTCTTTGACAGGTGACGCCTTCCGAGGCCATTCTGCGCGCTTTCGTGGTAGCGTCTCGCTGTGGTGTGCAGAGACGCTAAATAACATAAGCAGTATGGGGGTTCCCGGGAATGAATAAGAACGAACTGATCAATTCAGTCGCTGATGCCAGCGGTCTGTCCAAAAGTGATGCAGCAAGCGCCGTGGAAGGCGTGTTTGACTCGATTACTACCTCATTGTCGAAAGGTGATGATGTACGATTGGTTGGTTTCGGTACATTCTCGATCGCGCGGCGCAAGGCATCTACAGGGCGCAACCCGCGAACTGGTGAGCCAATGGCAATCAAGGCTTCTAACCAGCCTAAGTTTAAAGCCGGTAAAGGGCTAAAAGACGCGGTAAACTGACGCGCATATTTGCAGCGCCTTTTTGAACGACGCAAATTGAAAGGCCGCGCTTGGCTTGATGTCCAAGCGCGGCCTTTTCCTTGTGCGCGAATGATCGAGGTCTACTCGAACCCGATTAGCGCCATCGGTGCCGTTTTTGTACGGGGCGTGATCTCCCAAGTGAGCACTTCACGGCGACCTTCTTTAGATGGTCCCTCATCGGTGTTGTTGGCCAATATCCGGCCATTGGTGACGATCCGGAATGTGCCCTCAGGTGCGGTGAGGCTAAGGTCTTCGCCTTCTTCAGAGGCTTCTGCGAGCATCAATGCGGAAAGTCCCATCCCTCCGCCGAGCATGGCCGCCATGGGATCGCCGCCCTCTTGCGCTGCGTAGCCCGGCGCTTCGATGCGGACCTGACCCTTGTCGCGCAAAATGACGGTCATAAACGGAAGAGTTGTCTGCATTTGCTCAATCACTGGGAAAGTGAAGTCGTTTATGAGTTTGCCAGAAACCGAATAGTCGACTTCAACCAGCCCGTTGCCCTTATATTCGACGCTCTTCCAATTGCGTTGCCGCTCAAGCTTTGAGGCGAACTCGTTAGCCGCATCAGGGTCAGTCGGGTCGATACCGCCGAGAACCGCTCTCATTTGTTCGGCTTCGCGATTTCTTCTGGAGGCATTTGCTGCCTGCAATTCTTCCCAGTCAGTTTTCTGCTTCTCGAGCTCGTCGTCAGTGCACTCGCGGTCCTCATAGGTTTCGTCATCATAGCAAGGGGTTGCCGTAAACTCCGTGCGCTTTTTCGCCTCCATTTGTGCAAGATCAGTCAGCGCAAGCATCTGGATCTCGCCCTGATAGCTGAACGTGAATTGGTCATCCTCTAACAGCACAAGCTCGCTCGTGAACTTGCCCGGCGAAAGCAGGCAACCGGTCAGAAGAAGTGGTAATAGAAGGCTCAGGATTCTGTTGCTCATCGAGAGTTTCCTTTATGATGATACGCGTTTTTAGCGCGTTGCGACCGCGTATAAAGCAATAGCAGCGGCGTTGGATACGTTTAAACTCTCTATCGCGCTGCTGATCGGTAATTTGGCGAGAGCGTCGCAGTGCCCGCCGATGTTCTGACGCATTCCAGGGCCTTCTGCGCCAAGCACGAGCGCAACGGGACCTGCCGGAAGAGCCTGCGCCAAGGTGTCCTTAGCCTCGCCGGCAAGGCCAATGCGCCAATAGCCAGCCTCTGCCATATCTTCGAGCGCGCGGGCGAGATTGACCACGCGCACCCAAGGCACCGTCTCCAGCGCGCCGGATGCAGACTTGCCTATGACACCTCCTTCGGGCGGGGAATGACGATCTTGCGTGACGATGGCGGCCGCATTGAACGCAGATGCCGAGCGTAGGATTGCGCCGACATTGTGCGGGTCGGTTACTTGGTCGAGTACCAGCAGTGGCCGGTTCGGCTCAGCGCTCAGTACTTCGTCGAGAAATATGTTCTCCAGCGGCGCGCATTCCAGCACCAGCCCTTGATGCGGAGCATCCTTTGCGACGAGGCGGCCAAGGTCGGCTACATCGGCATAGACGACCGGAAAACCCTCGGGCAATTCGCCGTCCAGCGACGCGACGCCTTCGCGTGTGGCAGACAATTTAAAGTGCTGCCGATCGGGGTTTTTAAGCGCAGCCTCGACCGCGTGACGGCCCCATAGTCGCACCTGGCCTGCGCTTGCCCTGCCGCTACCGCGCCCGCCTTTCATGCGTCCGGCACGCCCGCGAAGAGCCTTCTTGCGATCTGATTTGGCCATTAGAACATAAACTCCAGCGCTATGCAGCCGCCTCCTGCCAGCACGGCCATTGACAGGCAAGCGTCGCTTCGCCAAAGGGCGCGTCTCGGCAATTGGAGCTTCGCTAAGAACGCTTCTCCTTATGCACCAAATGCAAGCCAAGTGGACAGGTGGCCGAGTGGTTAAAGGCAGCAGACTGTAAATCTGCCCGCGCAAGCGTACATAGGTTCGAATCCTATCCTGTCCACCACTTGCCTCATGCTTCAAAATTAGGTCCTTGCCCGCGCGAAGCGGCATGCCTAATTGGGCCTTATGGAACTTACTGGCCAACCCGTCATCGCCGCCACAGGGCTGTTCACGCCCTCAGACAGCATTACCAATGAAGAGCTGGTCGACAGCTTTAATCGCTTTGTCGCGCTGCATAATGAGCGCCACAGCGACGCCATTGCCGCTGGTGAGGTAGAGGCTCTGCAGCCAAGCTCAGTTGAATTCATCGAGAAGGCGAGCGGTATCAAGGCGCGTCATGTGATGAGCAAGGCGCCAGTGCTTGACCCTGAGATCATGTCGCCGCGCTGGGACGAGCGCAGTAATGACGAGCTTTCGATGATGGCTGAGATTGGCGTCAAGGCATGCCGGCAAGCGCTGGAGCGGGCCGGGCGCGATGTCGCCGATGTTGATGCAGTGCTGTGCGCGGCTTCTAATATGGAGCGTGCCTATCCGGCGATGGCAGTCGAGATCCAGCAAGCGCTTGGCATTGATGGCTTCGGCTTTGATATGAATGTCGCGTGTTCTTCCGCGACTTTCGGTATCCAGACCGCTGCGGACTATATCCGCGCGGGCAACGCGAAAAGCGTGCTGGTGGTGAGCCCCGAGATAACCAGCGGGCACCTGAACTGGCGCGACCGGGACAGCCACTTTATCTTCGGCGATGTTGCAACGGCGGTACTGGTGGAAGATGCGGCTGTTGCACCGACGGAGCATTGGAATATCCTTGGGACCAAGCTCAAAACGGTCTTTTCCAACAATATCCGCAACAATTTTGGTTTCCTCAATCGCGCTGTTCCAGAGACAGAGGGGACGGCAGACAAGCTGTTCGTTCAAGAAGGTCGCAAGGTTTTCAAGGAAGTCGTGCCGATGGTCGCGCAGATGATCCTTGATGAGGCGGACCGGCTTTCGATTGATCCTGAAAGCTTGCGCCGAATGTGGCTGCATCAGGCAAATGCGGGCATGAACCGTTTGATTGCACACAAGGTTCTTGGTCATGAGGCCAATGACGATGAGAGCCCGACAGTGCTAGATACCTACGGCAATACCTCAAGCGCTGGCTCGATCATTGCGTTCCATCTGCACTCGGCAGACCTTGCCGCAGAGGATGTCGGATTGATCTGCAGCTTTGGCGCGGGCTATTCAGCGGGCTGCGTATTCGTCCAAAAGACCGCCTGAAACAGCGGCGTATGGCTTGCGGGGAGGGGCCCGCGTCCTTAAGTGGCGATTATGGCAGGCGAACTCCTAGACAATAAGGGCACAGGCGATGTCGCCTGGTCGTGGCCCGCAATTCACCCCGAAGGCCGCAAGTTTGGTCTGATCACGGTTGGCATCTCTCTGGCTCTCACATTCTTACTGGGATGGGGCTGGGTCGGCTGGCCGATTATGGTCTTGTCGCTGGGCGTATTTGCGTTCTTCCGCGACCCGGAACGTGTTGTTCCGCATGATGAGCGCGCGATTGTCGCCCCCGCAGATGGTTTGGTTTCCCTCATCACGCAGGTCGAGCCGCCCGAAGAAATGCGGATTGATGATGGAAGCGGTGAGATTGGTCTGCCCGATGGCCCGGTTACACGCATCTCGATCTTTATGAGCGTCTTCGACGTGCATATTAACCGAGCGCCAATTGCCGGTATCATTCGGCGTCTCGTTTATATTCCGGGCAAGTTTCTCGATGCTGGGCTTGATAAGGCCAGCGAAGAAAACGAGCGGCAGCATATTTTGATCGAGCGAGCTGATGGAACCAAGATTGGCTTTACGCAGATCTCTGGGCTTATCGCGCGGCGGATTGTACCGTTTGTGAAGACCGGCGATACGGTTGGCGCGGGCCAGCGGGTAGGCCTGATCCGGTTCGGTAGCCGGGTGGATGTTTACCTTCCTGCGGGGACCGATTCCAACGTGCTCTTGGGACAGCGGATCGTCGCAGGCGAGACTGTGCTCGCCGAGATTGGAACGCAGAAACTTATTGAGGGCGTTTCGCAATGAGCTCTGGCCCGGATGGCCCGAGCTCTGGTGGCCCTGGTGAAGGAAATGGCCGGGCGCGGGTTGGGCCTAAAGCAGCTGAAGATGAAGAATATGGTGTAGCGCCCAAAAACCCGCGCGCGCTTAGCCTTCGGGCATTTGTTCCTAACGCAATTACTGCTGCGGCTCTCTGCGCTGGATTGACCGGCATACGTTTCGCCATTTCGGGCGATTGGGCTGCCGCTGCGTTGGCGGTTGTGATCGCTGGTGTGCTTGACGGGTTTGATGGCCGCATTGCCCGGCTGCTCAATGCGCAATCGCGCTTCGGTGCAGAGCTTGATAGCTTAGCCGATTCGCTTTCATTCGGAACAGCGCCTGCCGTAATTGTCTATCTGTGGGCTTTGGCTGATACGCCGCGCCTCGGCTGGTTTGCAGCGCTCGCCTTTGCGATTTGCTGCGCTTTGCGGCTGGCTCGGTTCAATGCTCAGATAGACCTTGATGAGCAGCCGCATAAATCTGCGGGCTTCTTGACCGGCATTCCTGCGCCTGTTGCCGCTGGTCTGTCGTTTTTGCCGATCTATCTCTGGATTGAGACTGGTGAGGAATCGCTGCGTGATCCGCTCTTTGTCGGATTGTGGCTTGGTCTAATCGGAATATTGATGATTTCCAACATCGCCACGCTCAGCTGGGGGGCGCTTCGCCCAAGGCGCGGGGTCAGGCTAGAGTTGATTGCGCTTATCGGCGTGGTCTTTGGCGGCGGGCTGCTGCTCGAACCGTGGTGGACCTTGATCACGATCAGCGTTGGCTACTTCGTGCTGATCCCATACGGGTTGCTCAAATATGCCCGCATTAAGCGGCGACTGGCCGCTTAACGCTTTTTGTGAAGCTGTACGTCACAGAGGCCTTACTAAAGCGCCCCGAAGTCTGTGGTCGCAGTTTCATAGCTGGCTCATCCAATTCCTTAAGCTGGCGTTTCAGCTGCTTGAGGGCTGAATTCCAGCGCAGGCCGCTGTCCCAAAGAATAGCCACGCTCGCAAGCGCCATCACAATGATCAATCCAGTGGTGAGAAGCGACATAATCATAATGTTCTCATCTTTCCGATTTTGCCAACTACCTTGGCAGTCGGGGCAAAAGCTTGTAATTCAGTGGCCAATACGTGATTGCGCCGTGATTGGTTACAATGTTCACGTTTTGTTCTATTGCGTCAAGCAGTTTTTGACGAACGGGCGTATTTTCTTGAAAATTTGATGCTGGATTTCTGAGGCGACGGCGGCTAATGGCGCGCAGTCCGCGATGAGATTCGCCTGAAAGGGCTGATCACGGCGCAGACAAATTCACATGGAAGGCATCACATACCGGTGCCTGCACGCGGGACGAGAGCAATCTCAGCCGCACCGCAGGTTCCAGCCTTCCAGAGGAACAACCGGAAAGGAATTATCTATGGCGGCTCCTACCGTCACGATGCAGCAATTGATCGAGGCCGGCGCACATTTCGGCCACCAAACCCACCGTTGGAACCCGCGTATGAAGCCGTATATCTTCGGCGCGCGCAGCGGCATCCACATCATTGACCTGTCGCAAACCGTGCCATTGATGGCGCGCGCGCTCGACTTTGTGTCGCAAACCGTCGCCTCTGGTGGCAAGGTTTTGTTCGTTGGTACTAAGCGTCAGGCGCAAGACGCCGTTGCCGAAGCAGCGCGGGCCTCTGGCCAGCACTTCGTGAACCACCGTTGGCTCGGCGGCATGCTGACCAACTGGAAAACGATCAGCCAATCGATCAAGCGCCTCAAGACCCTTGAAGAGCAGCTGGGCGGTGAGACTTCTGGCCTGACCAAGAAAGAAGTTCTTCAGCTAACGCGTGAGCGTGACAAGCTGGAACTCTCGCTTGGTGGTATTCGCGACATGGGCGGTGTGCCTGATGTCATGTTCGTGATTGATGCGAACAAGGAAGACCTCGCCATTAAAGAGGCCAACGTATTGGGCATCCCAGTGGTTGCGGTTCTCGACACCAACACGGACCCAACCGGCATTGCATTCCCTGTACCGGGCAATGATGATGCAAGCCGCGCAGTGCGCCTTTATTGCGACGCGATCAGCGAAGCAGCAGGCGCTGGCAAAGCCAAAATGGCTGGTTCAGAAGTTGGCACAATGGACGAGCCACCTGTTGAGGCAGCAGCTGAGGGCTGATCTTCGTTTGATTTGTGTCGGCCGCTATCGCGATAATGGCGTCACGCGGCTGACATGATCACAATCTAGCGCGCTGACTGCCCATATGGCGGTCCGGCGCCGCAATTTGAGAACACATAAAGGATATATATCATGGCTGATTTCACCGTCGCCGATATTAAAGCTCTGCGCGAGAAAACCGGCGCAGGAATGATGGACGCCAAGAAGGCCCTTACTGAGGCTGGCGGCGATATTGAGGCTGCTGTTGACGCATTGCGCGCCAAGGGCCTCGCAACCGCTCAGAAAAAGTCCAGCCGTACTGCGGCGGAAGGTCTGGTCGGTGTTGCTGTTGAGGGCACCAAAGGCGTTGCTGTTGAAGTGAACTCGGAAACGGACTTCGTTGCCAAGAACGACCAGTTCCAGGATTTTGTACGCAAGACGACTGAAACCGCGCTGGGTGTGGACGGCGACGACGTCGAAGCGCTCAAAGCTGCGGGCTATCCCGATGGCGGCAGCGTGGCTGACAAGCTGACTGATAACATCGCCACGATTGGCGAGAATCAGCAGATTCGCCGGATGAAGACTGTCTCTGTGGGCAGCGGTGCAGTTGTGTCTTATGTTCACAACGCAGCGGCAACGGGCCTCGGCAAGATCGGCGTTCTGGTGGCCCTCGAAAGCGACCTTGGCGCAGACGTGCTTGAGCCATTTGGCAAGCAGCTTGCGATGCACATCGCCTCCATGTTCCCGCAGGCGCTTAACGCCGAGGGTCTTGATGCGGACGTGATTGAGCGTGAGCGCGCCATCGCGCAGGAAAAGGCAGCCGAAAGCGGCAAGCCTGAAAATGTGCAGGAAAAGATGGTCGAAGGCGCGATCAAGAAGTTCGCCAAAGAGAACGCTCTGCTCAGCCAGATGTTCGTGATGGACAACAAGTCTTCGGTTGAAGACGTTGTCGCGAAGTTCGGCAAAGACAATGGCGGTTCAGTTGCGCTGACCGACTATGTTCGCTTCCAACTCGGTGAAGGCATCGAGAAGAAGGAAGAAGACTTTGCCGCAGAGGTTGCCGCAGCTGTCGCTGGGTAACGCATCTTGCGACATACAACGCTAAACGAGCCGCTCGGTCCTACCGCAGGATCGGGCGGCTTTTGTTTTGGGCACACCATCTATGAGATGTGATGTAAATCTACACAGCTTTGGCTTTGCGCGGGCGAGCAATCCTGTCTAAGGATCAGCGCAGAATTTTAGCTTTGTGTGAGCCGGTCCTTTTATGCCCATCAAGAACTATAAACGTATCCTCCTCAAGCTGTCGGGCGAGGTGCTGATGGGCAATCAGGAATACGGCATTGATCCTGAATATGTCGCGCGTCTTGCCGAAGAAGTGAAGGCAGCCAAGGAAACCGGCCTTGAGGTTTGCCTCGTGATCGGTGGCGGCAATATTTTTCGCGGGATTTCAGGGGCAGCCAAGGGGCTGGACCGGACAACCGGCGATTACATGGGCATGCTGGCCACGGTCATGAATGCGCTCGCGATGCAGAATGCGCTGGAGCAGCTGGGCGTACAGACGCGCGTGCAATCCGCCATCCCAATGAGCAGCGTGTGCGAGCCTTACATTCGCCGCCGCGCAGAGCGCCACCTGGAGAAGGGGCGGATCGTTATCTTCGCGGCTGGCACGGGCAATCCGTTCTTTACGACGGACACGGGTGCGGCTTTGCGGGCGGCGGAGATGAATTGCGACGCTCTGCTTAAGGGCACAAGCGTTGACGGTGTCTATGACAGCGACCCTAAGCATAATGCGGCGGCCGAGCGGTTTGATGCGATCAGCTATGACCGGGTGCTGGCCGATAATCTGAAAGTGATGGATGCAACCGCCGTTGCACTATGCCGCGAGAACAGCATTCCCATTGTGGTCTTTTCGATCCGCGAACGGGGCAATGTGGCGCGGGTTCTGGCTGGCGACGGTGTGCAGACCGTCGTTCACAACGATAATTGAGAGGGAAATCAAGCCATGGCTAAATATGACAAGGCCGATATCGAACGCCGGATGAAGGGCGCTGTTGAAGCGCTGAAAAGCGACCTTGGCGGTCTGCGCACAGGCCGCGCGAACACTAGCCTCCTCGACCCAGTGGTGTGCGAAGTTTACGGCGCAATGATGCCGCTCGCGCAGGTCGCGACCGTCTCTGCGCCGGAGCCGCGCATGCTCGCTGTGCAGGTGTGGGACAAGAGCAACGTGAGCGCGGTTGAGAAGGGCATCACTAAGGCCAATCTCGGCCTGAACCCGATGACCGATGGACAGACTGTGCGCCTGCCTATGCCCGATCTCACCGAAGAACGCCGCAAGGAGCTGGCCAAGCTGGCTGGGACTTACGCTGAGAATGCCAAGATCGCGATCCGCAATGTGCGCCGCGACGGCATGGAAGCGCTGAAGGAAGACGAGAAGAAGAAAGAGATTTCCGAGGACGATCGCAAGCGGCTGGAGGAAGAAGTCCAGAAGGCGACGGACAAGTTTGTGGCTGATGCCGATGAGGCCGCTGCGAATAAGGAAAAGGAAATCCTGACCCAATAGGGCGGGGCGCAAGGGCCAAACAGTGACAGTCGAGACTTCCCGCGCGCGGCACGTCGCCATCATTATGGATGGCAATGGGCGCTGGGCAAAAAAGCGCGGGCTTCCGCGTGCGCTGGGTCATCAGCGCGGGGTTGAGGCGGTGCGCAAGCTCGTCCGTGCGACTGAGCCTATGGGGATCGAATGCCTGACGCTTTATGCGTTCTCTTCGGAGAATTGGAAGCGACCAGAGGATGAGGTTGATCATCTGATGGGCTTGCTTCGCAAATTCATCAAGACGGATCTTGAAGAGTTTGTCGCCAATGATGTGAAGCTCAAGATTATCGGCGATTATAAGGCATTTGCACCTGATATCGTAGAAATGATCGAGGATGCGCTTGAAAAGACTTCTGGCGGCTCGCGCATTCTTGCGGTCGCCCTGAATTATGGTGCGCAGCAAGAGATTGTCCGCGCGGCAACGCTGGCGGCGGAGCAGGGCGAGATTTCTGAAAGCGCGCTTGAGCGGCACCTTTACACCAGCGACCTGCCGCCGCTTGATCTGCTGATCCGCACCAGCGGCGAAGTGCGCCTCTCGAACTTCCTGCTGTGGCAATGCGCTTATGCGGAAATGAGTTTTGTTGATGTGCTGTGGCCGGACTTTACACCGGAGCACTTGCAGAACGCGCTGGATGATTTCGCCAAGCGGGAGCGTCGCTATGGCGGGCGCTGAGGGGGCGGCGGCTCCGGCCAAGAAAAGCGATCTGCCGGTTCGCGTGGCGTCGGCGCTTGTTATGCTCGCAGTGGCTGCCTTCGCCGTTTGGATGGGCGACCAGTGGGTTGATGGCCTGATCACGCTCATTGCGGCAGTGTGTACCTGGGAGTTTGTGCGGCTGGTCTTGCGGGCCACGCAAAGCTGGCCGCTGCGTCTCATCGGCGCGCTGCTTGGCTTCGGTTACATTCTCTATGCCGCCTATAGCCTGTCGGTGTTCGACATACCGCTGGTAATTTACCCGGTACTGATCGTAGTCGCGACCGACGTTGGGGCGTATTTTTCTGGCCGCGGTATTGGCGGCCCCAAGATTGCCCCCGCGATCAGTCCATCGAAGACGTGGGCGGGGCTCTGTGGCGGGATGCTAGCGGCAGGTCTTTTTCTTGCGGGCACCTTCATTTGGAACACCGGCGATTGGAGCCTGCGCCCTATGCTGGTCATCGCTTTCGCGATTGGCGCGGCGCTAGCGGTGCTCGCGCAGATGGGTGATTTCTTTGAAAGCTGGCTTAAGCGCAAAGCGGATATGAAAGACTCATCCAACCTCATTCCCGGACACGGCGGCGTCTTTGACCGTGTGGATGGACTGCTGCCGGTGGCAATCGCCTCAGGTCTCTTGTGGCAGCTGCACCCGGCATGACCCGCTCTGTCACCATCCTCGGCGCAACCGGCTCGGTTGGCGAGCAGACACTTGATCTGATCAAGCGCGAGCCTGAGGCATGGCAGGTCGAGGCGCTGACCGCCAATTGCAGCGCGTGTGAGCTCGCGCAAATGGCCAAGGACGTTCGCGCGAAGCTGGCGGTGGTCGGCGATGAAAGCTGTCTGCCTGCATTGCAAGAGGCTTTGGCAGGCACAGGCATTAAGACGGCGGGCGGACAAACCGCGCTGATCGAAGCGGCGCAGCGCCCCGCCGATATGACAGTCGCGGCAATTGTTGGTTGTGCTGGCCTTGCGCCCGTAATGGCAGCGGTGCAGCGGGGCGGTTCGCTCGCGCTTGCCAATAAAGAGGCGCTGGTGTCAGCTGGCGAAATCCTGATGTCAGCGGCGGCAAAGCATGGCGCGACCCTTCTGCCAACGGACTCAGAGCACAACGCTATTTTTCAATGCCTTGCGGGCAATGATATCGACGAAGTGCGCAGCATAACGCTCACCGCAAGCGGCGGCCCCTTGCGCACATGGTCGACCGAGCAGCTTGCCAAGGCGACGCCTGCTGAAGCGATCGCGCACCCTAACTGGTCGATGGGTGCGAAAATCAGTGTCGATAGTGCGACGATGTTCAATAAAGGCCTTGAACTTATTGAAGCCTATTACCTTTTTCCGGTCGGACTCGATAAAATCCGCATTGTCGTTCATCCGCAAAGCGTCATTCATTCCATGGTCGAATATCGCGATGGATCGACGCTCGCGCAGCTCGGGCCTTCCGACATGCGCGTGCCGATTGCCTCATGTCTTGCGTATCCGGCGCGCATGGAAACGCCAATGGCGCCGCTTGATCTGGCCGCGATTGGCACGTTGAGCTTCGAAGCACCTGACGAGGAGCGCTTTCCCGCCACACGCTTGGCGCGGGAGGCGGCGGAGGCGGGCGGCGCAATGCCCGCGACGCTCAACGCAGCGAACGAGATCGCCGTGGAGTCCTTCCTAAACGGTCAGATTGGGTTCAGCCGCATTCCGGCAATAGTCGAGGACATCATGGCGGGCTGCGACCACGCGGCGCCCCTGACTAGCCTCGAAGACGTCCTTGCTTTAGACGCAGAAATGCGCGCGCGGACGCGGGCACTGGTGGAGATACAATAAGTTGGACGGTTCGCTTCCCTTATGGGTGTATTATGTGGTTGGTTTCCCATTGCTATTGGGACCGCTGGTCACGCTGCATGAGCTGGGCCATTATCTGGTCGGGCGCTGGTTTGGCGTCGGCGCAGAAGCATTCTCAGTCGGTTTTGGTAAAGAGTTGATTGGGTGGACAGATAAACGCGGCACGCGTTGGAAACTCTCCGCGATTCCGCTGGGCGGCTATGTTCAGTTCAAGGGCGATATGAACCCCGCGAGCATGCCGGATCCTGAGGCGCTTGAGCAGGATGATGATGAGCCGGGCAATGGCAGTTTTCATCGGGCATCCCTCGGTAAGCGCGCCTTAATAGTTTTCGCAGGACCTTTCGCGAACCTCCTCATAACATTGGCTATTTTTGCCGCTTTCTTTATGTTTCTGGGTAAGCCAACTGCGATTGATGCGGATCAGCAGCTGACCATTGGCGAGTTTTCTGAGGAAAGCGCGGCGCGCGAGGCTGGTTTGCAAGTCGGCGACAAGATTGTTGCTGTGGGCGAACGGGAGCTGACCGAATTTGCGGATCTGCGCGAGGAAGTGCTGATCTATCCGGGCCGCGAGTTACAATTCACGATCGAGCGTGACGGCGCTCAGCAAACCGTGCCGATTACCGTCCGCAGCGTTGAGCAAGAGGATGAGTTTGGCAATGTCTCGCGCATTGGCCTCATCGGAGTGATGCCGGCTGCGGTAGAATATGATTTTGTCCGGCAGGGCCCGCTTACCAGTGCAGGGCTCGCGGTCGAGCGCACTATCGGCATGATGGACATGATGCTTACCGGCCTTGGCCAAATCATCACCGGCGAACGTTCTGTAAAAGAGCTGGGCGGGCCGATCAAAATCGCAAAATATTCTGGCGAGTGGCTTTCTTTGGGATTGCTTGCCTTCATCGAATTTGCCGCGCTCATCTCGCTTAACTTAGCATTCATCAACCTCCTGCCAATTCCGGCTTTGGACGGTGGGCATCTGGTTTTCTACGCGGCTGAAGCAGTCCGCCGTAAGCCGGTAAGTGCCCGTGGTCAGGAAGTGGCGTTTCGCGCCGGCATGGCACTTGTGCTTGGCCTTATGGTGTTCGTCACGATTAATGATCTGATTAGTCTTCCCGTCTTTGGGAATTAGTCGGGCAAAAGCGTTACGAGGGAGCGGGTTTCACTGGCAGCATGGCTTGATTGCGCAATTTTCATCGGGCAAGGCACAACGCGGCCTTACCGAGGGATGGCGCGGGATGGTGATGCACCGCAGCAATGGGCCGCTTGGATCAACGGATTGGATGGTTACTTCCTTGTCGAATAGCAAATTTGTGAAAAGCGCGTCTGCGGGCCAGATTCTTCCTGCTGCGCGGCTGAGCGCTGCTCTTCTAGCGGGCACGATGCTCGCCGGTATGCCTGCGTCCCTGTCTGCACAGGAAGCCCCTGCGCAAGAAGCGCCGCCTGCGCCTGCTGCACCTGCCGAAGCCGCTCCGGCGCCAGCGGTCCAGCAGCAGCGCGACATTGTGCGTACGATCTCGGTTTTGGGCGCTGAACGCCTCGAGGCGCAGACAATTCTTTCATACATCCGCCTACGTCCGGGCGACACGTGGAGCGCGGCGGTCGGTGACCAAGTTCTGAAGGACCTGTCGGCAACTGAGCTGTTTGCAACCTTCTCGGTCAGCAATGATGCAGGTAATGTCGTCATAACGTTGACAGAGAACCCGGTGATCAACCGGATAATTCTTGAGGGCAATAAGCGGATCAAGAATGACAAGATCGTTCCTGAGATCAAGCTTGCGCCGCGCCAGATCTTTACCCGCTCAAAAGTCCGCGCCGATGTCTCGCGGATCATCGAATTGTACAAACGCCAAGGCCGGTTTGCGGCAACGGTTGAACCGAAGATGGTACAACTCGCGCAGAACCGGGTCGATATTGTTTTTGAGATCAGTGAAGGGCCCAAGTCCAAAGTTCGCCAGATCAACGTTCTGGGTAATGAAGCCTTCTCAGACAATGAGCTGCGCAGTGAAATGGTCACCAAGCAAGCGCGTCTGACCAGCTTCTTCTCCAGCAATACCAGCTATGACCCTGATCGTTTGGCTTTTGACCAACAAAAGCTGCGTCAGTTTTATCTTACTGAAGGTTATGCAGATTTCCGCGTGGTATCGGCAGTAGCTGAACTTACACCCGACAAGCGCGACTTCATCATCACTTATGTGGTGGAAGAAGGTGAGCGTTATAAGTTCGGTGAGTTGGAAGTCGAAAGCAACATTCGCGACTTTGATAGCGACGCGCTTCAAGCGCGGCTGCCGATGCAAGGCGGCGATTGGTATGATGCGAAACTGGTGGAGGACACTGTTGAGCAGCTGACGGATCTCGCCGGTAACTTTGGTTATGCATTTGCGGACGTCAATCCGCGGTTCAATCGCGACAAAGAAACGCTGACGATGAACGTCAACTTCATTTTGCAAGAAGCTCCGCGTGTTTATGTTGAGCGCGTTGATGTGAACGGCAACACGCTGACGCAGGACAAGGTTGTGCGCCGTGAGTTCCGTACCTCAGAAGGTGATGCGTTTAACTCGCTAGCGATCAAGCGTTCGACTGCGCGGATCAACTCGCTGGGTTATTTCCAGGAGAACTTTGAGGTCAATCAGGTTGACGGCAGCGCGCCGGACCGAATTGTTCTGGAAGCGAACCTGGAAGAGCAAGCGACCGGTGAACTGCAATTGTCAGCTGGCTTCTCCTCAATTGAGAGCTTTATTTTCCAGGGCTCGATCAGGCAGCGCAACTTCCGTGGTCGCGGGCAAACCATCGGCCTTAGCGGCAATATTTCGCGGTTCTCGCGCTCTGCCAATATCAGCTTTACTGAGCCTTATGTGTTCGACCGGAATATCTCGGCTGGCGTTGATATCTTCCGCCGCGACGTCAACAGCTTTAATTTCCTGAACAATGACCGGAACACTACGTTTGAGCAGGCGACAACGGGTTTCTCTGCCCGTCTTGGTACGCCGCTGACGGAATTCTCGTCTCTCATTGCGAGCTATACGCTTAACCTCGACGACGTGAGCCTGGATGAAAACCAGTTCTTTGCTGACCTTGATGGCGACGGCATTAGAACATGTGAGCCTTTGATTGCTGGGCGTTTCCTGTGCGATGCGATTGGCAAGCGAACGAGCTCTATTCTCGGCCTTACCTATTCACTCGACACAACCAACAGCCGACTGCGTCCCTCGAGCGGCCGCAACTTGTCGGTTACCGCTGAATATGCGGGCCTAGGCGGTTCGGTTAATTACCTTCGGATCCGCGGCCGTGCGGGGCAATATTATTCGCTTGGCAGCGGATTCATCCTCTCCCTCACAGCAGAAGGCGGGGCAATCCGCAGCTTTGAAGACCGGGGTCCGGGTGTTGAGGACGTCCGTCTGACTGATCGCTTCTTCCTAGGGGAGCCGCAAATTCGTGGCTTTGATATTCGCGGCGTTGGCCCGCGTGTCTTGCGGCGTATTATCCCAAGTGGCGTGACACCTGAATTGACATTGCTTGAGCAATTGGAAGAAGATCGCCGCAGCGTTCAGGATGATGCTATTGGCGGTACTGCCTATTATCTAGGCCGTGCTGAGGTGGAAATCCCGCTGGGCACTGGCGCTCGTGAATTGGGCCTGAGACCCTCACTCTTTGCAGATATTGGCGCCGTCTTTAACATTACCGATCCGATCTTGACCAACGGTCCTTTGCCTCCCGAAATCAGTGCCTCGGGCGGCGTGGTCGAGGAAGTGTTTGTCGGTGACAGCATTAGTCCACGTATTTCCGTCGGCATTGGCGTCAATTGGAATTCACCCTTCGGTCCATTCCGGATCGACATTGCCCGAGCGCTAAAGAGCCAGCCGGGCGATGATACTAAACTGTTCTCCTTTAACGTAGGAACTCAATTCTAATGAAAACTATCTCCAAAACACTCGCTTGCTTGAGCGTTGCCGGCGCAGCGATCGCATCTGTTCCTGCTGCCGCGCAGGTTAACGGCATTGCGACGAGCAGCCCCGAAGCGGTTATCGTCCGTAGTCAGGCTCGCATCAATGCCTATCAGCAGATCGGCCAAACCTACACGACGCAGCTCACGCAGATGAACACTCTGCGTCAGGAGATCAACACGCAGCAGCGCAGCCTTGATACGGACAATAACGGTCAGCTGACCGAAGCTGAGATCCAAGCCAATCCTACCGCTGTGCAGCAGATTCAGCAGAAAGAACAGCAGGTTCAGCAATTGAGCCAGCCGATCGCCTTGGCGCAGACATATGTTATTGAGCAATTGATCAACGACTACAATAACGCACGCAATCAGGTAATCTCGGACAAGGGCATTCAGATCATGCTAGCGCCTGATGCAATTCAATATGCACCTGACGGGGTGAATGTGACGACAGATCTTGTGAATGCGCTCAACACGCGTTTGCCAGCTGTGCAAACGACACCGCCAGCCGGATGGCAGCCGCGCCGCGATTCTCTCCAGACGCATCAGGCTATTCAGCAAATCCTGCTCGCCGCAGCCCAACAAGCCGCAGCTCAGCAGCAGCAAGCAGCTCAGCAACCAGCTGCGCAGCCTAACCAGCAGCCAACCGGCCGCTAATCAGAGGCTTTGGGGCAGTAAATTAGAAGGGGGCAGCGATGAGTGATACCAGCATGGATATCGGGCAGATCCTGAAGGCTCTGCCGCATCGTTTCCCCTTGCTTTTGGTCGACCGAGTGAAATCGGTTGAGCTGGGTGAGCGTATTCATGCAGTGAAAGCGGTCACTTTCAATGAGGACTTCTTTCAGGGGCATTTCCCTGGCGCACCGATCATGCCCGGCGTGCTTCAGATTGAGGCCCTCGCGCAGACGGCGGCCATTCTGGGGATCGAATCGTTCGAGCTTTCGGGTACCGGCAAGCTCGTCTATTTCATGGCGATTGAGAATGCGAAGTTCCGCTCGCCTGTGACGCCCGGCTGCCTGCTAGATCTGGAAGTGGAATTTGTCCAAAAACGTAGCCGCGTCAGCAAGTTCAAAGGCTCGGCTAGTGTTGACGGCAAGGTGACGACCCAAGTCGAGTTTACCGCAATGATCGCGGATCCGCCTTCCTAGTTGATTACCTAGCCACCCGCGCCCTCCACCCTTCCATCCGGATAATGTCCCGGTAGGCTCCGGGTGGAAGGGTGGAGGGCGAGGGTGGCTAGGCACCGTTGCACTACAAATAACCTTGCATTTAGCGCGCCGGGACACTATCCGCGCCCATCTTCTTACAAACAGCGAGCCCGGTCGGAACCGGGCATATGCTAAAAGGACGTTTATCATGAAAGCTGAAGGCCACCCTGACTATCACACTATCACGGTCAAAATGACTGATGGTACTGAGTTTCAGACACGCTCTACTTGGGGCAAAGAAGGCGACACTATGACGCTGGATATCGACCCTACCAGCCACCCGGCATGGACCGGCGGTAAGCAGCAGCTGCAAGAAGGTGGCCGTGTTGCTGCGTTCAACAAGCGCTTTGGCGGGCTTTCGCTCAAGAAATAAGCGAGTCCTATCGCTCGCGGTGTTTTGCTGCGTTAGAAAGGGCGGTCCTAACGGGCCGCCTTTTTCTTTACACCCGCTCAAGCGGGATATGCGGCCCAGAGGGCGGCACAATTTCTATTGCATCGCCCGCGCGTACAATTCCTCCTTGGGCAACAATTGTCATAATGCCCGCTTTTCGGACTAAGCCAGAGGGCGTCTTAATGGCGACTTGCTTGAGTAGCCCGGGCATGAAATTCTCGATCTGAGTGCATGGGTTGCGCAAACCTGTCACTTGAAGCTCGACCTGCGGACCAATCTTGAGGAGCGTTCCCTGCCCGAGTGACAAAAGATCAATGCCTGACGTGGTAATGTTCTCTCCCAAATCGCCGGGTTTGACGCAAAACCCTTTCGCGGCCAGCTCGTTGAGTAGTTCCCCATGGATGAGGTGCACCTGCCGCAGATTGGGTTGGCTCGGATCCTGCCTGACGCGAGATAAATGCTGCACTGTCTCGCCTGCATGTGCATCACCTTTAATGCCAAACCCGGCGATCAGTTCAAACGACTGTACCAATTTCTTGGAGAAACCGTGATCGGAGCTAATTGCCAAGTGCGCTGCTGTCCCGATCTGCTGTGCAATCATGTCGGCCTTACCTAAGATATTGATGCTTTGCCCGGACTTGCTCGAAGGCAGACTCGGAACCCTTCATAGCGTGCCGCGCGAACACCGCACCAATGCACTTTGCTAGGCCGCGAAAGAAAATTGCGTATTTACCCGAGAAACACGTTTTTCGCTTCCCATATACGCCTGCCTGTGCAACAGGCCTCGCCGTCTGTTCGCAGCGTCTTGACGCCTGTGTGCGGACGGTTATCAGCCCCCTCACGCGTATGTCTATTTGGGCGTACGCAGGGGCATGTGGCGATCGTAGCTCAGTTGGTTAGAGCGCCGGTTTGTGGTACCGGAGGTCGGGGATTCGAGCTCCCTCGGTCGCCCCATTTCCCCTTGTTGATTGGATTTCCGCGCCCTCGCTCGGGTGCATCTCTTCGGGAGCTGACGGCCTCACATGACTGCTTTCTGGACCGAACCCGACTTTGACGACCATGAGCTAGTGCAGCTCGTCCGCGACCACGAGAGCGGTCTGACGGCGATTATTGCGGTGCATTCAAGCCATCTCGGGCCCGGCGCAGGCGGCACGCGGTTTTGGCATTATGCTGAGCCAAAAGACGCAATGCGCGATGCACTGCGCCTGTCACGCGGCATGAGTTACAAGAATGCTATGGCTGGCCTGCCCATGGGCGGCGGCAAAGCCGTCATTCTGGCGGATGCTGACAAGACTAAGAGCGATGGATTGCTCGACGCCTTTGGCGATGCTGTCGATGCACTAGGCGGCAAATATGTGACGGCTGAGGATGTTGGCATTAGCGAGGCCGATATGGTTCGCGTCTCGCAGCGTACCGCTCATGTTTCTGGCTTACCCGTTGATGGTGAAGATGCCGCTGGCGGCGACCCCGGGCCATTTACGGCAATGGGAATTTACCACGGCATCAAAGCAGCGGTTCAGCACAAGCTGAAGCGAGATACTTTGGAGGGTGTGCATATCGCTCTGCAAGGCGCAGGCAGCGTCGGCTCCGGCGTGGCGCGTCTCGCCGCCAAAGAGGGTGCGCGGATGACGATCGCTGATATCGACGCGGGCCGCGCGGAACAATTGGCCGAGGAACTCGGCGGAGAAGCGGTTTCCGCAGACGCCGTTCAAGGCATTGCCTGCGATGTCTTCAGCCCGAATGCGCTGGGCGCAATCCTTGATGATGAGGGGATTGCCCGGCTTGATTGCGCGATTGTTGCGGGCGGCGCGAATAACCAACTGGCCCGTGCGCATCACGGCGAGCAGGTCGCTGCGCGCGGCATTCTTTACGCGCCTGACTATGTGATCAATGCAGGCGGTATCATCAGTGTGACGCTGGAATATCTGTGCCGCACAAAGGGCAATCCATGCGACATTAACGAGGTGCGTAAACGCATCGCCCAGATCCCTGGACGCCTTGAGCAAATCTGGCAGGAAAGTGATCGCACGGGCGTGTCACCCGATCAGGTTTCTGATCGTATGGCACAAAAATTGATCGGTCGCTGATTTGTGCTCTTGCAGGCCATGTGAACGCCTGTAAAACCCTCGGGTAAGGGAGCTTTCATGCACGGCTACGCCAATCCTAAGCGGTTTCTATCTCTGGCCAACTGGCTCACCCCGACCTTGCTTTGGTCAGGGCTGGCGCTGACGTTTGGCTCGCTCGCTTGGGGGCTGATCGTGGTGCCACCTGACCGGCTGATGGGCGAGACAGTGCGGATCCTGTTTATCCATGTACCCGCGGCATGGCTGGGCATGGGCGGATGGACGGCCATAGCCTTGTCGAGCCTCGCGTTTTTGGTGTGGCGCCATCCGCTGGCGGCTTTGTCCGCGCGCGCCGCGGCAGTGCCCGGAGCTGTCTTTACAGCAGTATGTCTCGCAACCGGATCAATCTGGGGCCGCCCGACTTGGGGCACTTGGTGGGTGTGGGATGGCCGGCTGACCAGCATGTTAGTGCTGCTCTTCTTATATTTCGCGTATCTGGCGCTTGCGCAGGCGGCCGAGCGCGAAGGCGTCAGCCCGCGAATTCCTGCGATTTTTGGCTTGCTTGGCGCGATCAATATCCCGATCATCAACCGCTCGGTTGTGTGGTGGAACTCTCTGCATCAACCGCCCAGCATTACAGTAGGCAAAAGCGCAATTGATGCGGCGTTTCTGGTTCCGCTGCTCGTCGCAGTGGTAGGCTTCTCTTTGATATTTGGCGCAGTGGTGTTGATGCGGATGCGCGCGCTGCTTGCCGAGACACAGGCCGAGGCGCGTCTCCGCCGCCGCGCGATGGAGGCGACTGCTTTGGAGAGTGGCGCGTGAGAGAAGCGCTCGACCAATGGGACTTTGTGGTTGCTGCATATGTGGTCGGCATGTTTGCGACCTTTGCAATGATCGCTTGGGCTTGGGCTGCTATGCGTAAAGCAGAAAAACGCCGAGATGAGGCCAGACAAAAGGTGAGCCGGAAATGAGCACGCTTAAACCCAAGCATCAGCGCCTTGCCCTAGGCGTTTTGGCATTGATCGCTATTATCGGTGCAGGGCTCATCGCGGTCTACGGGCTGCAGAACCAAGCCAACTATTTCTATTTCCCCGAGCAGATGCGCGACAACCCGCCAGAGGTCGGCCAGCCTGTTCGGCTTGGCGGTATGGTTCAGGAGGGGTCACTGGAAACCCTGCCGGATGGCATCACTTTGGCGTTTGTTGTCACGGGACAGGAAGATTCAAGCATACCGGTGCGCTTCAGCGGAATTATCCCAGACCTTTTTGTTGAAGGATCCGGGGTCGTGGCCGATGGCAGCTTGGATGCCGATGGCGTCTTTATAGCGGACAATCTGCTTGCCAAGCATGATGAGAATTATGTCCCGCGCGAGCTTGAGGGCATGGCCGAGCATCAAGCGGCGCAAAGCTATGAGCAAACCACGATTGGTCTCGATTAGGATGAGCCATCTCAAGGGGCAAAACGCGTGATTGCTGAGCTTGGTCTTGCAGCATTGTGGCTGGCCGCGGCGCTGGCCGGATTGCAATTGGTTGCTTCGGCGATGGCGCTGCGCAGCGATGCGGTCTCGGGCGAGCTTGGCGAGATCGCCAAGACGGTGCGCCCTGCTGCCGTGGCGCAGGGGCTTCTCGCGGGTTTCTCCTTCATCATGCTGCTCTGGCTGTTCGCGATCACGGACCTTTCGGTAAAGCTGGTCGCCACCAATTCGCACTCCATGAAGCCGATGATCTTCAAGCTCTCTGGAGCCTGGGGTAATCACGAGGGATCGATGCTGCTGTGGGTCACAGTGATGGCGCTTGCGGGCGGATTGATAGCGGCAATTGAGCGGCGTTTGCCGGAGCGGACAATGCAAGCAACGCTTGCAGCGCAAGGCTTTGTTGCACTTGGCTTTTATGCTTTCTTGCTGCTGAGCTCGAACCCGTTCGAACGCCTGCCAACGCCCGCTGCTGAAGGGATGGGGCTTAACCCGCTGTTGCAGGACATCGGTCTCGCCTTCCACCCGCCGACGCTCTATTTCGGCTATGTCGGGCTTTCGGTTGCATTCAGCTTTGCATGCGGCGCTCTCATCACACGGCAAGTAACGCCCGAGTTTGCGCGCGTCATGCGGCCATGGGTGCTCGGCGCGTGGGTGTTCCTGACGCTGGGCATAACCGCTGGATCTTACTGGGCCTATTACGAGCTGGGCTGGGGCGGCTGGTGGTTCTGGGATCCGGTTGAAAACGCTTCGCTCATGCCATGGCTCGCAGCGACGGCGCTGCTCCATTCGGTGAGCGTGCTAGCCGCGCGCGATGCCTTGCGCGCTTGGACAATCATGCTGGGCGTGGTCGCCTTTTCGATGAGCATGCTCGGCACATTCCTGGTGCGCTCTGGCATCCTTACGAGCGTCCATGCATTCGCTGTCGACCCAGAGCGGGGCAGCTTCATCCTTATCCTGCTGGCGCTTTACATCGGCGGCTCACTGCTGCTGTTCGCTTTGCGCGCGGGCAGCGTGAGCGAGGGTGAGCGCTTCTCCATCGCCAGCCGCGAGGGCGCGCTGGTATTCAATAATGTCATGCTCAGCGCGACGCTGGCGATTGTTTTGCTCGGTACGCTCTATCCGTTGCTGACTGAAGTGTTCGATGTGCGCGTGTCGGTTGGCCCGCCATACTTCAATCCGGTTGGTGCAATCTTCGTAATTCCCATGCTGCTCGTGATGACGGTTGGGCCGCTGCTGCGTTGGCGGCAGGACGGCTTTGGCCGCATCTCCAAAGAAATTGCAGTTGTCGGCGCGCTGATGTTGGTCGCGCTTATTCTGGCGGCATTACTCGCCGACATCGCAATCTTGCCGCTCTTGGGATTGGCGCTCGCGGCTGGTCTGGCCGTCGCGAGCTTCCTCCCGTTGCGCGGCCGCAAAATCACCCGCGTACCCATCGCGACCTGGGGCATGGTGGTGGCGCATTTCGGCATTGCCGTCGCGCTCTTGGGCATGGCGAGCGAGAGCGCGTTTACGGAAGAAAAACTTGCCGCAGTTGAGATTGGCGGCAACACCGAAGTTGGCCCGTATAACGTTACACTCGATGACGTAGCGCCCGTTGCAGGGCCAAACTGGACAGCAATTGAAGCGCGGCTTTCGGCCCGTATTGATGGCGGAGAGGCGATCAGCCTGCGCCCGCAATCGCGCCATTTCTGGGCGCCGCCACAAGAGACCACAGAGAGTGTGCTTGCGACCCGATGGAATGGACAGCTTTATGCGGTTGTCGGTGACGCATCGGGCGATGGCCGCTGGCAGCTTCGGCTTTGGTGGAAGCCGTTTGTGACTTTCATCTGGTATGGCGGATTGCTGATATCGCTCGGTGGTGTTCTGGCGATTATCGGCCGCGTGCAACAGGATTTAAAGCGTCGCCATGCGCTGCGCAGAACGGCTGAGCGCCGCGCAGAGATGGCCGCATGACGGGGTGGAAGCTCTGGGTGCCGCTGATGCTGTTTTCCGGCTTTGTTGGGGTGGCTGGCTATCAATTGACGCAGCCCAAGGACGAATTCGTCGAAAGCCGGATGGTCGGCAAGGAACTGCCATTCTTTGACCTGCGTCCGGCGCTTGCGGAGCTCCCGGGTGCATCCAGCGCTGATTTTCAGGATGGCACGCCGCGCCTGCTCAATATCTGGGCGAGCTGGTGCCTGCCCTGCATTGCCGAGGCTCCAAATCTTGAGCGTTTGCAACGCGAGGGCGTCGAAATTGTCGGCATAGCCATCCGAGATCGGCCAGAGGATGTTGCGCGTTTTCTGGCCCAGCATGGCAACCCATATACCCGGATAGGCGCGGATGATTTGTCGAGCGTACAGCTCGAAATCGGCTCGTCAGGCGTGCCTGAGACCTTCGTGATCGACGGGCAGGGACGCATCACGCATCAGCATATTGGCGATATCCGCGCAGACGATGTGCCCATGCTGCTCGCAAAACTGGCGGAGGCGGCACGGTGACGCGTTTGATTGCGCTCCTGCTCGCTCTGGTTGCGGTGCCATCGCTCGCCCAGCAAAGCCTGCCGCCAGCGCCTTTCGCATATAATCAGCTTGAAGACCCGGCGCAGGAAGCCGCGGCGCAAGAGCTGATGGAAACGCTGCGCTGCCTGAAATGTCAAAGCCAGTCGATTGCCGATAGTGACGCGCCAATGGCGGGCGATATGCGCCACCAGGTTCGCATACGCATCGCCGCTGGAGACAGTCCTGATGAAATACGCGACTGGCTGGTCGAGCGCTATGGCAATTATGTCAGCTATAAGCCCGAGGTAAGCGCGAGCACTTGGCCTCTATTTGCAATTCCCATTGTGCTGGTGCTGATCGCAGGCGCAATATTGCTGGGTAGACTGAGGAAACGCGCGTGATTTGGATACCGATTATTGCGCTTGCCGCTCTGGTGTTTGTGGTCTCTGCCTTTGCTCTTAAGCTTCCGAAAAGCGGCTGGACGCTGTTCGGTTCTGCGCTTTTGTTTGGTCTCACCGGATATGCGCTTCAAGGCTCGCCGGGTCAGTCCGCCTCCCCCAAGGCTCCGAGCGAGGAGCGCGCGCAGACTGGCGAACTGCTGATTGAGGCGCGGCGAGAGTTCTTCAATCCGGATCGGCAACCCTCGCGTTTTGTAGTGACATCGGACGCGTTCGCGCGGCGCGGCGAGTTTGAGGATGCTGCAAAATTCCTCCAAAACGCGCTGGAAGACAATCCCAATGATGGCGAGGCGTGGGTCGCGCTTGGTAATGCTCTGGTTGAGCACACAGGCGGTCAACTGACGGCGCCAGCGATGTTCGCCTATGCGCGGGCCGAGGAGGTGCTCCCAGGCAATCCGGCACCTGGATATTTCGTTGGGCTAGGGTTTTTGCGCATGGGTCAGCCGGGCCGTGCACGGGCGACCTGGGCGCAATTGCTCGGTACAGTGCCTGAAGACGCGCCGTGGCGTGAGACGCTGGAAATCCGCCTCGCACGGCTCGATGCTTTGCTCGCCCAGGGACAGCTACAAGGGCAAATGGGGCCGCCTGCGCCAGCACCACAATCGCCCTCGCAAGCACCCACACCATAACCGTATCAGGCATGAACAGCCTTGAACCGGGCGTACCCGCAAGTTGCAGCACCCAAATGATACTGCTAAGCGCCGCCGCCTCTCGGGTGGAGAGTCTGCCCAGTGGGCAAAAGGACGGCGAGCATGGCATCAGCGCTGTGACCGCCGGTTGGCAAGGATCAAGCCATGCGCATGAGTTCTATCCGCGATGAGCGCTCATAAATGAGTGAGGGCGCAGTCCCACAAAAGCACCCCTCGGCCGAGGGTGTGCATGGTACGCATGGCAAGAAGGCGGGTAAGACGGCGCTTGCTGTGGGCGCGATCGGTATCGTTTTTGGCGATATCGGCACGAGTCCGCTCTATGCGTTCCGTGAGACTTTCGCTGGGACCGCCAATGTAGCAATCGACCGGATGCATGTCCTAGGCGTCGTCAGTTTGATTTTCTGGTCAATGTTGCTGGTCGTTGCGATCCAATATGTGACCATTCTGATGCGCGCGGACAACAAAGGGCAGGGCGGTAGTCTCGCTTTGGTTGCTCTCCTGTCACGGCATATTGGCAAGACCAGCTATGGCTGGCTGGTGGTGCTGCTGGGCGTGTTTGCGACCTCGCTTTTCTACGGCGACAGTATGATTACGCCGGCGATTTCAGTGCTTTCAGCGGTCGAAGGGCTGACTGTGGTTGACCCTGGTTTCGAGCGTTTTGTGATACCAATCGCGCTTGGGCTATTGGTGTTTCTATTCGTGCTGCAAAAGCGCGGGACGGCCAAGGTTGGTGCGCTGTTTGCGCCGGTGATGATCGTCTATTTCATCGTTATTGCCGGTTTGGGCGGATGGCAGATTATCCAGAACCCCGACATTCTATGGGCGCTTAACCCATATTATGCTGTCATGTTTTTCGTGACCGATGGGGTGGTTGCGTTTCTTGCGTTAGGCGCCGTTGTGCTCGCAGTGACGGGGTCAGAAGCGCTTTATTCTGACATGGGGCATTTCGGGCGCGGCCCAATGCGCCTTTCGTGGTTCGGTTTTGTGATGCCGTGCCTGCTGCTCAATTACTTTGGTCAGGGCGCAATGATCGCTGGCCTGCCGCCCGAGCAGGCTGCTGAGGTGGTCCGCAATCCTTTCTTCCTGCTCGCCAGTGAAGAATGGCGTCTGCCGCTGGTTATTTTGGCCACAGTCGCGACATTTATCGCTAGCCAGGCGGTGATTTCAGGCGCGTTCTCAATCACGCACCAAGCGGTTCAGATGGGCTTTATGCCGCGCCTGTCCATCCTCCATACGAGCGAGACTGAGGGCGGCCAGATCTACATCCCATTTATCAATTGGGCGCTGATGGTCGCCGTTATTATCTTGGTGCTGACCTTCCAGAACTCCTCCGCTCTTGCCAGCGCATATGGCATTGCGGTGACTGGCGCTGTCACTATCGACACGTTGCTGATGGGCGTGCTGTTTGTCGGCGTGTGGAAATGGAAGTGGTGGTATGCCGCCCCCGTCGTGCTTTTGTTCCTGATCGTTGACGGCGCGTACTTCGCCGCCAATCTGACTAAGGTGCCGGACGGCGGCTGGTTCCCGTTGATGGTTGGCTTTATTGTGTTCACCCTGCTGACCACATGGGCGCGCGGCCGCAAGTTGATGCGCGACCGGATGACTGAGGTTGCTCTGCCGATTGAGATCTTTGCCAAGTCAGCCAAGAACTCCGCCACCCGCGTGCCCGGCACAGCTATCTTTATGGCCAGCCAGACCGCGGGTGTACCCAGCGCGCTCCTCCACAACATTAAGCACAACAAGGTGCTGCACGAGCGGGTGGTGATCCTCACCGTACTGATTGACGATGTGCCTTATGTCGATCCCGACAAGCGCTGCGAGTATCATGACCTGGGCGACGGGTTCTATCGCGGCGTCTTGCACTATGGCTTTATGGAAGAGACCAATGTGCCCGATGGCCTGCAAAAAATGGACCGCTGCGGGGGCGAATTTGATATGATGCAAACCAGCTTCTTCCTCAGCCGCCAGACACTGCTGCCGAGCGACAAGCCGGGTATGCCGATCTGGCGCGAGAAGATATTTGCTTGGATGCTGCGAAACGCGGCGACCGCGATGGAGTTCTTCCGATTACCCACGAACCGTGTGGTTGAGCTGGGTAGTCAGGTTGAGATTTAGCCGAGATAAAGGCCCGCTAGCCAGCCTAGTGGTGCCTCTACCGCGTCGGCAGCTGGAACCCTGCTTTGCTCGCGCAAGATCGCGTGACCTGTTCAACTTTCGCACGCCCTTCGCCGATCATGTCGGTGATTTCAAGACCTGCTTCAGCAAGGTCGTCCACCATGCAGGTGCAAAGCGCGTTACCCTTCGATGGGTCGGGCGCCATCCGCCCAAACTGCCGCTCGCATTTCTCTATAGAGCTCGTGCGAATGTCCTCCGGTGTTTGCGGCCCGCATGCAGAAAGGCTCAAAGCGGCGCCCAAGGTCGCGACGGTCAGATAGTGTTTCGTCATAGCTGTTCCTCCTTCAGCAGTAACATCTGAGGAGATAGCAAATGACCGCTAAAGATGAGTAAATCCTAACTGTCGATTGGTTCTACCATTATATGAAGGAAAACTCAGTGTCTTACCCGGTTGGCGGTTCATCTTTCAGCACTTCATCTGTATCTTCCAGTGACAGGCCGTGCTTCAGCAGCATCGGTATCTGGCTGAAAGTGAAGAGGAAACTGAGTGGCATAAACACCCAGAACTTTGCCCAGAGCCAGCTTTCAAAGCTGAACTGACTACGCAGCACCTCGTTGAGGCCCGCTAGCGCGAGGAAGAAGATGGCCCAATTGCGTGAAAGCTTGAGCCAGCCTTCATCGGAAAGGCCTTCAAACGCGGCTTCTAGCAGGATTTGCAAAAGCGCTTTCCCGCGCCAATAGCCAATGAGCAGAGCGATGCCGAAGAATGCATAGATGGCAGTTGGCTTGATCTGGATGAAGCGCTCGTCGCGCAGCCATATCGTCAGGACACCAAAGCCCACGATCAACGCAGTCGACAGCATGAGCATCGGCGAGACTCGGCCAAATTTCCACTTTGAGAACAGTAGCGCCGCCACCGCCGCGATCATAAAGGCAATTGTGCCTTTGATAACCGCGGCTATCTCGCCAATGGGGCCGGGTTCATCCGGTGAGTACCATTTGTACACGCCAAGGAAGACGAGCAACGGGCCGTAATCGACCAGGATATTGAGCCAGCCAGATTTCGGTTTTGCCGCCGGTGCCGCCCGCTCCGCCGTTTCAGGTGCATCAGAACTCATCAGGCAACTCCAGCAATCACCCGCGCGACCAGATCGGGGTCGAACGGGCGCAAATCATCGATCTTCTCACCCACACCAATCGCGTGGATCGGCAGGCCATATTGCTCTGCAGCCGCGACCAGAACGCCGCCGCGCGCCGTTCCGTCGAGCTTGGTCATGACCAGACCCGTGACGCCTGCGACCTCCTTAAACACGTCAATTTGGCTCAGCGCGTTCTGGCCGTTTGTAGCATCGAGCACTAGCACCACATCATGCGGTGCCTCCGGATTGAGCTTGCCCAAGACTTTGCGGATTTTCGCAAGCTCATCCATCAGCTCGCTCTTGTTTTGCAAGCGGCCTGCGGTGTCGACAATCAGTGCGTCGGTGCCTTTTTCCGTCGCCGCTTTGACCGCGTCGAACACAATGCTCGCCGGATCACCGCCCTCTGGCCCGCGCACAAGCGGCACATCAATCCGCTCCGCCCATGTTGCAAGCTGACCGATGGCGGCGGCGCGGAAGGTGTCGCCCGCGGCTAGCATCACGCCGTAATCATCCTCTTGGAAGAGGTGTGCGAGCTTAGCTATGGTGGTTGTCTTGCCCGAGCCATTGACGCCAATCACCAGCAAGACTTGCGGGCGCGGGAAGGCGGTGACTTCCAGTGGTTTTGCAACCGGGCGCAGGATCGCGGCGATCTCTTCTGCGACCGCCTCCTTTAAATCAGTTTCGCTGATCTCAAGGCCAAAGCGTTTGTCCGATAGCTTGGCACGAATGCGCGCGGCGGCTGACGGCCCGAGGTCGGACATGATCAGCGCGTCTTCAACATCGTCCAGCGTCGCATCATCGAGCTTCGCTGTGCCCACCACGCTGGTGAGGTTTTCGGTGAGCCTGTCCGATGTCTTGCGGAAACCGCCGAACAGCCGGTCGGTCCAACTCGTTCCGCTCATGTCAAAATGCCTTCTTCAATTGCCGATGGCGTGACCATGACGATTTCGCCGCGCTGCGCGCCTTCCGGCAGCTTTACCCGCGCAAAGTCAGGCGAATAGCCGGTTCCATCGCTTTCGGCGAGTACGCTGAGCGGCTTATCGACGAGGGTCGTGAGCCATTCTGCACGGACCTCGCTGACGGCGGCGCGAAGCTCAGCCGCGCGGCGCTTGATAATGGGACGCTCGATCTGCGGCATACGTGCAGCAGGCGTGCCCGGACGGGGCGAATAGGGAAAGATATGCCCATGAACGATGGCCAGCTCGCGAATGATCGAGAGGTTTACGGCGTGGTGCTCTTCAGTCTCCGTCGGGAAGCCTGCGATAAGGTCTGCTCCAATGGCGATATCAGGGCGATGCGCCTTGAGCCGCGTGACCAGATCAATTGCATCTCCACGCAAATGGCGGCGCTTCATCCGTTTAAGGATGAGATCATGCCCATGCTGTAGCGAGAGATGGAGGTGCGGCATGAGGCGCGTCTCGCTCGCGAACAGCTCAAACAGCAGCGGATCGATCTCGATCCCATCCAGCGAGGACATGCGCAGCCGCTGGAGCGCAGGGCAGGCCTTGAGGATCGCCTCAACCAGCGTTCCCAGAGGCGGTGTGTCAGGCAGATCGTGTCCCCAGCTGGTCACATCCACTCCGGTCAGCACGATTTCTGGTGCGCCTTGCGCGAGGTGTTGCTCAACTTCGGCGAGGACCTGAGCGATGCTCAGCGAGCGGCTTGGCCCGCGACCTTGCGGGATGACACAGAAAGTGCAGGCATGGTCGCAGCCGTTCTGGACTGCGATGAAGGCGCGGGTGTGCTGCGCTGGGACGGGCGACGCTTCGCTGGGCACATTCCAGGCGCGCGGGTCTAGTTTTTGAGTGTTGGCGATTAGCCCGTCGACTTCGGGCATCGCGGATAGCTGTTCGCGTTCGATATCCGCCGCACAGCCAGTGACCATCAGCCGCGCATCAGGATTGGCGCGGCGCGCCTTGCGGATGGCTTGGCGGGTTTGGCGGACCGCCTCGCTCGTCACAGCGCAGCTGTTGATCACCACGACATCTTGCTCGCCGCTCAGCATGGCGCGAATACGCTCGCTCTCAGACAGGTTGAGGCGGCAGCCGAGCGAAATCACTTCTGGTACGCTTGGGGGCGCTTTTGCGGGCGTTTTGGTGGCTAGGTCACTCACGCAAAATCATCCCATTCAAACACGCCATGAAAGCTCTTCGTCGCTGGGCCAGTCATGATAATGTGATTATCTTCGCGCCATTCAATGGTGAGCTCACCGCCGGGCAAGGCCACTGTGACGGTCCGATCGGTCAGACCGCGCCGCATAGCGGCCACCGCAGTGGCGCATGCACCCGTACCGCAGGCTCGGGTGAGGCCAACCCCGCGTTCCCACACGCGTAGCTCAATCCAGCTCGGACCGGTTATGCTTGCGACATTTACGTTGACCTGCTCAGGAAAAACGCTGTCTTTTTCGACGATCGGACCAATCAGTTCCAGTTCAATCATGTTCACATCATGGACGAAGAACACCGCATGCGGGTTGCCAACATTCACGGCTGTGGGTTGTTCAAGCGTTTCCCAGCCAAGCGGCATTTCGTGCGTGTCCATCGCATAAGCCAGCGGTATTTTCTCCCATTCAAAACTCGGCTGACCCATATCGACGCTGGCACCAGTGGCGCTCGGCGTAACGCCAATGATGCCGCCTCCGGTTTCGACCTGCGCAGCCTTGCCATGCAGCAAGGCAACCGCGCGTGAGGCGTTGCCGCAAGCTTCCACCTCGCCGCCATCGTGATTGAATATCCGCATGCGAAAGTCGGCTGCATCCGAAGCGCTCAAAACGATCAGCTGGTCACAGCCAATGCCGGTATGGCGATCAGCGAGCCCGCGGGCGATCTGTGCGGTCATATCGGGCAGGGCAGTTTCCCGCGCATCAAGCACGATGAAGTCATTGCCGAGGCCATGCATTTTTGTGAAATTTACGCGCATATCGCGCGTGGCATTATGCGCCCTGTGCCCGCGCGTCTAGAGATGGTTTACTGCGGTATTCAGCTTAGTGTGAGAAACGACGCGGCATTTCGCGGCTCATCGCCAGCATATCGCTGGGCTGCATCGCCGCCACTTCTTCTTCGGCTACCAGCAGGCCAGCTTCGGCCAGACGCGTGCGGACTGCCTCGGCGGGTTCTGGGCGACCATAGTGGTAGCCTTGGCCTTTCAATTGGCCCATTCTCTTGAGCACACCAAGGATCTCGTCATTCTCAATGCCTTCTGCCGTGATCGGCATATTGAGGCCATTGCCCATGGAAATAATCGCATCGACCAGCTTTTCACTAGCGCCTTCATCGCGCAGCTCGCTGATGAAGCTGCGATCAATCTTGATGCGGTCGAACGGAAGTGTGCGCAATTGCGCTAGGCTTGAATAGCCCGTACCGAAGTCGTCGAGGCTCACTCTCACACCTTGATTGCGCAGGCTGGTGATCATGTTGCGGGCCATGCCAATGTTTTCGTGCAGGCAGCTTTCGGTGATCTCAATGTCGAGGCGCGATGCGGGGAAATTGTGCTCGACCAGCAAGCGCACGAGCTTTTGTGAGAACCATGGGTCGCGCAATTGCACTGGTGAGATATTGACCGAGAGAGACAGATCAGGGTGCCAGAGCCGCGCATCTTGAAATGCCTGCGCGATGAGCTTTTCAGATAATTCGGAAATGAGCCCGATATCTTCCGCGATGGGAATAAAGACATCAGGGCCAACTGTACCGAGTTCTGGCGATTGCCACCGTGCCAGCATTTCAAAGCCGACGAGGTCGCCTGTATCGAGGTCGATCTGCTGTTCGTAAAAGGGAAGAAACTCGCCTTCGCGAATGCCTTTGCGAATGCCATTTTCCAGATCGTTCCGGAACCGTAGTTCATATTCCATGCTAGGCTCGAACCAGAACATTCTGTTCTTGCCCTGTTTCTTTGCCTGATACATGGCGATGTCCGCCTTGTGGATCAGCTGCTGAGCGTCCTCGATCCGGTTGCCGGAAGTTTCTACATCAGCTTCACCAACAATGCCGATAGAGATCGTCACTTCGACTGAAAGATCATCCAAGTGAAGCGGTTTGGAGGTACGGTCGATGAGCAGTGCTGCTGTGTGCTCTACGCGATCACGCTGACCCGATTTGTATTGGATCGCGCAGGCAAATTCATCGCCGCCAAGCCGCGCCAGCAAGGCATCTGCGGGAAGAGTATCGGCGATACGCTCTGCAATTTTCTTTAGCACCGTGTCGCCAATAATATGGCCGTTCAGATCGTTGACCTGCTTGAAATTGTCGAGGTCAAGCAAGATCACTGCGACATCGTTATCGATTGCTTTTGCGTCATCGATCAAATTGGCAATTTCCGGACCAATGCTGCGCCGATTGTAACAGCCTGTGAGGGGGTCGACGTCGGCGAGACGGCGTGCCTCCTTTTCGGAAATACGGCGAGTTTCCAGCTCTGCTTTCAAGGCCTTGAGCCTGTTCCAGCCTAGAAGAACAAGCGCGACATTGAGCAGAAGCGCGTTGGTAAAAATAAGATCAGGTTGCGATGCCAGGCCCTGCCAAGCACGCACGAGCTGAGGGAGAACTGTGCCGCCAGTGCCGATGAACAGGATGATCGCACCCATCGCGATGCCGGTTGTCACAAAGTCGTGCTCTATGTCGCTCGACGATGAGAACTTTTGTCCCAGCGCCTCACGAAATGTCCTTACTTTGGCAGCCAAACCAACCCCCGGGCTCTCATCATTAGGTTCTCACAACCGTGCCCCTATGAAGCGAACTAGTTAAAATTGCGGTAAATTTGCTCTTTAGGGGCTTGTCGATTTGAGCGAGAGCCGCTTTGACGTTGGTCGAGCATGCTCGTCATAAACACAAAGGTGAACGTAATGGCCCGTTACTGGTTGGTTAAATCAGAGCCCTTCAAATATAGCTGGGATGACCTAATCCGCGATAAGGAAGAGGTGTGGGACGGGGTTCGTAATCATCGGGCCAAGAACAATCTGAAAGCGATGGAGGTGGGCGATCAGTCTTTCTTCTATCACTCGCGTGAAGGGCTTGAGATTGTTGGGATTTGCGAGGTGTCGGTTGCTGATCTCAAGGACCCAACAGACCCCACTGGCACATGGGATACGGTGAAGTTCAAGCCGGTGCGAAAACTGGCCAATCCGGTCACGCTCAAACAGATCAAGGCTGAGCCCAAGCTGGCCGAGTGTGAGCTTGTTCGTCTGTCGCGGCTATCGGTGGCAGAGATCACTCCGGAAGAGTGGAAGATTATCAACGCAATGTCTGAGGGCTGATCGCCAGCTCTAACCGCTGCGCAGGCCGCTAATGCTCGCGCCGCTGGCCGCCAATTGCTCGATTTCAATGATGCAGTGAATAAGGCGCAGCCCCGAGAGGCCTTCTGCTTGAGTCAAAGCTGTTTGAAACTCTTCCGTAGTCTTCGCGGTCGCTGACCATCCGCCAAAGCTGGACGCCAGCATTGCAAAATCAGGGTTCTTCAGTTCGGTCGCAGAGACACGCTCGGGAAACTCGCGTTCTTGATGCATGCGGATTGTGCCGTAAGCCGAATTGTCGACCACAATCACGATAAGGTCGCAATCATGCTGGACCGCGGTTGCAAGCTCCTGACCATTCATGAGGAAATCGCCATCCCCTGCGACTGCGACCACGGTGCGATCAGGGAAGCGTCGGGCAGCGGCCACAGCAGCTGGCACGCCGTACCCCATGGCGCCGGCGGTTGGCGCAAGCTGCGTGGGAAAGCCTTCATACCGCCAATATCGGTGCCACCAGCCTGAGAAATTGCCTGCGCCATTGCAGATGATTGTGTCGGCTGGCAGTGTCCCGAGCATAAAGGTGACACAGGCGCCCATATCGAGCGCGTGATCGTTTGGCTGAGCGGTGGCCCAAGCCTCCCATTCGGCGTGAGCTTCGCTTCCTGCGGCGGATTGTGTGATTGCTCGGCCAGCTAACAGCGCTGCGTGCTTTGCGAATTCATCCATGCTGGCGCAGATTGACAAGTCGGTAGGATAAACGCTGCCCAGCTCATTCGGGTCGGGATGGACGTGGATCAGCTTGCGCTTGGCATCGTCCAATGGCGGAACGGTGTAGCCATCGGTCGTCGCCTCACCCAGGCGCGCTCCCACTGCCAGCACGAGATCGGCGTTTTTGACCCGCTCCACCAGTTTGGGGTTAGGGCCATAGCCAAGATTGCCGGCGTAGACAGGGCTGGAGGGGCTAGTCGCGTCTTGCCTGCGAAAGGCGGTCGCGACGGGGAGTCCGATTGTCTCCGCGTAGTTTTGGAAGTGCTCACGGGCGTCGGGATTCCAGCCAGCACCACCGATTATCGCAATTGGACTGGCTGCCTCGGCAATCAGAGGCATCATCGCCTGCATCGCATCGGGGCTGGGCGATTGTACTGGCCGAGAAACAAACGGGCGTGGCTTGGCATTGGAGCGAGTTGCAGAGCTCAGCATATCTTCGGGCAGAGCCAGCACGACAGGGCCGGGTCGTCCCGAAATTGCGGTAGAATACGCACGCGCTATGTATTCCGGGATCCGATCTGCGCTGTCGATCCGTGCAGCCCATTTACAGGCTGGCCCGAAGAAGGCGGCAAAGTCGAGTTCTTGAAAACCTTCGCGGTCGCGCATTTGGCTATCAACATCGCCAACGAACAGGATCATCGGCTGGGAATCCTGCATCGCGACATGCACGCCGATGCTGGCATTGGTCGCGCCGGGGCCGCGCGTGACGAAGCAAACGCCGGGACGTCCTGTCATTGCTCCGTCCGCGCAGGCCATGAAGGCTGCGCCGCCTTCTTGCCGGCAAGTAACAACATCAATCGCACCTATATCATGCAGTGCATCGAGAACCGGCAAAAAACTCTCGCCGGGCACAGTGAAAATCCTGTCACACCCCTGCTCGGCAAGGCATTCTACCAGCAGTCTAGCGGCATCAGGGGTAGGCGGTGCGGGGCGTGAAGTGCTCATAGCTATTGGCGTTAGCGCTGCTGAGTTTTTCAGGCAATCGCAGCGCGTGCTGCAATCACCTGCGCAATGATCTATCAAGAGACCTGTGAGCATATATGGTTAACACGGTTTCGAACCGTCCCAAATCGGTTCAAACGTGGATTCGCGCGTTACACGATGGTTAGCAGCGCGTTAACAGGTGCCTTATGAGACGTTCGCTTGTTCTGACAAATGAGACCGCTCGCAACCGTTTTCGGGCGAGCCTTCCGTCATACATATTTAGGCCGGTTGATGATGCCAGGCAGGAGCCGTTCTGGCGTCTGACCGCACGGGATATCCGCGGTGTTGCAACGACTTACTTCGCGACATTCGCAGCGACGCTGGCCTTCATTCTTTAGGCAGGCGCGCTTTGGGCTTCACGCTCTGCGTTCAAGAGGCGCCTACCAAGCCAAGCTGAAATGATACACATGCCCGCGCTCAGCAACAGCTGTTCGGCAATCGGGATGCCAAAAAAGCTAAGGCTCATGGCGATCAGTGCGCCTGCGACCATCGCCCCAGAATTGACGATATTGTTCGCCGCAATTGTGCGGGCGGCCTGATCTGCTGCGACGCGTGTCGTGAGAAACGCGTAGAGCGGCACCACAAACATTCCGCCAGCAATCGCGATGCCCAAAAGGCAGAGAAGCAGCGCTGTCGCCATTGGCCATCCAATAAATTCGGTCACACCCATCAATTCGGTCGGCGCGTTGGCTGCCCAGAGCCGGCAGACAAGGTAAAATGCCACAACGAATACGCCCATCAATATGACTGATATAGGCGCATAACGTGCCGATACAGTGCCTTTGAGCAAGGCGTTGATCGAAACCGATCCAATCGCGATCCCGACAGAGAACACGGCTAAAAACAGGCTGGCGACCTCTTTGCTGGCCATAAGCGTATTCTTGGCAAGCGGCGGGAACTGGATCGTCAGTACTGCGCCAATGGTCCAGAAGAAACTGATCGCGATGATCGCGTAGTAGATCTGGCGATCATGCATGGTCCCACGAATGAGATTGGATGATGCGCGCCAGATGTTCCAATCGATCCTCTCTATTGTGCCGAGCGGCGGGGCAGCAGGGATTTGCCTGCTGACCATATAACCAACGATAGCCGTAAAAATGATGCCGCCCGCTGCCCATTCGACAGGAATCCAACCGGCGATAATAGTACCGGTTAGGATAGCGATATAAGTCCCCGCTTCGACCAAGCCAGTGCCTGCAAGCACTTCTTCTTTTTTAAGGTGCTGCGGCAAAATTGCATATTTGATTGGTCCGAGAAATGTTGACTGAACGCCCGTTAGAAACAGGGCCAGCATCATCAGAGGAATGGCGAACTCATCCACCGCGATACCCTGCCAAGCGAGATAGAGCCCGCTCGCGCCAATCAGCATCAAGATAATCTCGCAGAACTTTACGGTGCGGATAATGCGCGCCTTATCGCGCATATCGGCCAATTGCCCCGCAACCGCCGAAAGCAGGAAGAACGGCAGCATGAACAACCCCGTTGCAACCGCACTGAAAATGCCCTCTTGGCTCTCATCGCTATAGACGGTGTAGACCACGAACAGGACCATGGCGGTCTTGTAGAGATTGTCGTTGAACGCGTTGAACAACTGAGTCACGAACAGCGGTAGAAAACGCCGGCGGCGCAATAAATGCGTCGATGTGGTCATAAAGCTCCAAGCGTGGTGACCAATGGGGTGACCTATGTGTCTAAAGCACAATAGTTTGCGGGCAAGCTAATTCGCTCCCTTTTGCCCGCGCGATTTGCTCGCTACAGGGGGATCATGTTGACACTACCCAACATATTGACCCTCTCGCGGATTGTGGCGCTGCCACTGCTCGCGTTCTTCTTGTGGTGGCCGGAATGGCAGCTGGGATATGCGATCGGCTTTGTACTTTACGGCCTGATTGCGATCACGGATTTCTTCGATGGATATCTTGCGCGGGCACAGGGTACGGTCTCAAAGCTCGGTATCTTTCTCGATCCGATTGCCGACAAGATCATGGTCGCAACGGTTATACTTGTGCTGACGGCTCAGGGCTATCTGCGCGGGCCATATGTGGGCGATTTTCATGTCATCGCGGGTCTGGTCATTCTGATGCGGGAAATTGCCGTGTCTGGCTTGCGCGAGTTTCTCGGCGGTATTCAGGTTTCGGTTCCGGTGAGCAAGCTGGCGAAATGGAAGACGACGTTTCAGTTGGTGGCGCTGGGCGCGCTAATCGGGGGCGGGGCGATCCACGGCCAGCCATGCCAAGTGCCGGGAGACGCCTGCGCCTCTGTGCAAGAGACCTGGATTCATCTGGTTGGGCTGACCGCTTTGTGGGCTGCTGCTGTGCTGACTTGTATTACTGGCTGGGACTATCTGCGGGTAGGCCTCAAGCACATGGATTGAGGTTTAGAGTGCCGCGTTAGGAACATCGCCAGCGACTGTCCTGCGTTAGAACCCTTTCCATGAAAGCCTTGTTCCTTGGCAAAGCGTCGTTACAACGGCCGTCATGTTCGCAAAACTATTGGGTCGGGCATACACAGCGCCTGAAGAAGAAGCGTATCAACGCTTGGCGCGCAAAGGCTACAAACCAGCATCGATTATCGATGTTGGTGCGTATGAGGGTAATTGGACGCGTCTGGCGCGCTCGGTTTTTCCCGGTACGCCTGTGATGATGGTTGAGGCCCAACCCGCCAAGATTCCCATCCTGCAAACCGTCGTATCAGAGCTGCCGCAAGTGCGGTTGGAATCGGCTGTGCTTAGCGGCACTCGCGGCGAGGAGATCACATTTTTCGCGATGGAAACCGGTTCGTCGATGATGCCGGAACGCAGCAATGTGGATCGTGAGAAACTCACTCTCAAAACCGAGACGCTTGATCACCTAGCGCAGGATATCAAAGGTCCGATCTTTCTTAAGATCGATGTGCAGGGCGCTGAATTAAAAGTGCTTTCGGGCGGTGAGGAAACTCTCAAACGCTGCGATCTGGTACAGCTGGAGATTGCTGTCCTGCATTACAATGAAGGCGCGCCGACCTTTCTTGAGGTCATTCAGTATATGGATGATCACGGCTTTGTGCCCTATGATTTGTCGGGCTCAAGCCGCCCCAATGGCGTCGATCTCGTGCAGGTCGATTGGCTCTTTGTCCGGCGCGATTCGGAATTGCGCACGGAATTTTTCGAGTTCTAATGAGGGGCGGTCAGCCCGCCTTCAGTTCTTCCGCCAACAGTTTGAAATCGTCCGCGCGAGGGGAATTCTTGCGCCAGATCAGCGCGATTTCGCGGGTAGCCGTGCCCGATTTGAGCGGCCTTGCAACCACATCTGTGCCGGCCAACACCCCCGCATCAACGGCCATTTCGGGTAGCATGGTGAGCCCCAGACCATTGTCGACCATTTGCACTAGCGTATGCAGGCTGGTCCCGATCATCGCCGCGCTAGCTCGCAGTTCTGGGCGATTGCACGCGGCAAGTGCATGATCGCGCAGGCAATGCCCATCCTCGAGCAATAACAAGCGGCCTTCATCAATCATCGCAGGATCAATGCGGGCAGGGGGATCGCGCGGGTCATCCTTGGGAAATGCGACGAACAGCGCATCCTCGCTGATATGCGCTTTTTCCACCTCGCCAGTATCAAAGGGAAGGGCGAGAAGAACGCAATCGACCCGCCCATGTTGCAGCGACTCGACCGCATCGTTGCTGGTTTCTTCGCGCAGGAATAGCTTGAGATCCGGGCGTTCTTTGCGCAGGCGCGGCAAGATACGCGGCAGCAGGAACGGCGCGATCGTCGGGATGACGCTCATACGAAGCTGCCCCACCAGTGGCTTGCCTGCCGCTTTCACTAGATCGGACAGTTCTTCCGATTCGCGCAGGATCCGGTGCGCCTTGTCGACCACTTGATTGCCCAGGCTGGTAAAGCGAACGACACGCCGGCTGCGTTCAACCAGAGTTACCCCAAGCAGCGATTCAAGCTCTCGGATCCCAGAGGACAGCGTCGATTGCGACACGAAACTTGCCTCGGCCGCCTTGCCGAAATGGCCATGTTCATGCAGCGCAACGAGATATTGAAGCTGCTTGATGGTGGGCAGGTAAGTGCTCATCGCGCTTCGCTCCTGCCGCTCTCGGTCATTCCGCTGCCTGCGCTTCAGCGTGTTTGGCCGACCCGTTGTCCGCCATATCGTCTGCCATATCATCAACGTTGGTCATCAAGAGCTTGCCGTTTTTGACTGCAAAGGCGACTTTGCCCTCAACCAGATCAAGCGCGTCGCTACCGAACACATCTTTGCGCCAGCCTTGCAGGATTGGCAGGTCGCGTACCCCGGCGGCAAGCGATTCCAGCTCGTCAGTCCGGGTGAGCAGCCGCGCCGCAATGTCGATTTCTCGCGCGCGGATTTTTAGAAGCAGCTTGAGCAAATCCGCCACCAAAGCGCCTTCTTTGCCCAAAGGCGCCCCGCGCTTCATCTTTTGCGGCATCTCTTTATTTGAAAGAGGCTCAGCCTTTTCGATGATCTTGAGCATCCGCTTGCCAATGTCATTATCACGCCATGCATTGGATAGGCCTCGCACCTTGCCCAGGTCGGCCTGTTTCTTCGGTGGATGGCTGGCAATATCGGCCAGTGTCTCGTCGCGCATGATGCGCCCGCGCGGGATATTCTTATGCTGCGCTTCGCCCTCACGCCAGCCTGCAAGGGCCTTCAGGCGGCCCAATACTGCCGGATTGCGACCCGGCGAGCGAATACGCTTCCACGCCATTTCAGGGTCCGTCCGGTAATTTTCCGGATCAGCGAGCTTGTCCATCTCGGCATTGAGCCAAGCGCCGCGCCCGGTTTTGACCAGCTTATCGAGGATCATCGGGAATATCTTGGAGAGATGCGTGACATCGCCGATCGCATATTCGATCTGACGATCGGTTAGCGGGCGGCGGCTCCAATCGGTAAAGCGCGCACCCTTATCGACGGTAATGCCGAGCCAGCTTTCGACCATATTGGCATAGCCGATTTGCTCAGACTGGCTGATGGCCATCATTGCGATTTGTGTGTCGAAGATCGGCTGCGGCGTTTTGCCGGTGAGGTTATAGATAATCTCTACATCCTGCCCACCAGCGTGGAAAATCTTCAAGACGTCGGGATTGTCCGTCATCAGGTCGAGCAGCGGCTTCATATCGATGCCCGGGGCCAGCGGATCGACGGCTGCGGCCTCTTCCTCATTGGCGATCTGCACGAGGCAAAGCTCCGGCCAATAAGTGTTTTCGCGCATAAATTCGGTGTCGACCGTGACGAATTCGCTCTTCGCCAGACGCTCGCATAAATCGCTGAGCGCTTCGGTCGTGGTAATCAGGTCATGTATCTTCATAAATCATTTCTTATGTTCGGGCGGAGTGCCGCCCCCGGGGCTTTTGGCAAAAACCATAAGGCCCCATTGACTGTTGGCGGCTTGACAAAACAAGCCTGTTGCCCTGTTAGCGCGCCCTATAGTTATAAGGCGCGACTTAACGCGGGACTCGCATCCCTTTGGTGAGGCGAGCCCTAGCGCCATAGCTCCAAAATTGGAAAGATTTTAGATGCACGCTTATCGTACCCACAACTGCGCACAGCTGACCAAGGCAAATGTCGGCGAAACCGTTCGGCTTTCGGGCTGGGTGCATAAGAAGCGCGACCATGGCGGCGTGCTCTTTGTCGACCTGCGCGATCACTATGGCATCACGCAGATTGTTGCTGATGAAGATAGCGAGGCGCTGAAACTGCTCGACGGGCTTAAGTTGGAAAGCGTCATTACGATTGATGGCGAAGTGAAAGCGCGCAGCGGCGACACTGTTAACGCTAATCTGCCAACTGGCGAAATCGAAGTGTTCGCGCGTTCAGCCACAGTGCAAAGCGCGGCGGAAGAGCTTCCCATGCCGGTCGCAGGCGAGCAGGATTATCCAGAGGACATTCGCCTCAAGTATCGCTTCCTCGATCTGCGCCGCGAAACCATGCACCGCAATATTATGCTGCGCTCTCAGGTTATCACCTCGATCCGCAAGCGTATGATTGACCAAGGTTTCACCGAGTTTCAAACGCCGATCCTGACTGCGTCGAGCCCCGAGGGTGCACGCGATTTTCTCGTGCCCTCGCGCATGCATCCGGGCAATTTCTATGCGTTGCCGCAGGCGCCGCAAATGTTCAAACAGATGCTCATGGTGTCAGGCTTTGACCGCTATTTCCAAATCGCGCCATGTTTCCGCGATGAAGATCTGCGCGCTGACCGGAGCTTGGAGTTCTATCAGCTCGACTTTGAAATGAGCTTTGTGACGCAAGAAGACGTGTTCCAGACTTTGGAACCAGTTCTGGCGGGCGTGTTTGCTGAATTTGCTGATGGCAAAGCGGTGACCGCGAGCGGCGATTTCCCGCGCATTCCCTATGCTGAGGCGATGCTGAAATATGGCAGCGACAAGCCTGATCTGCGCAACCCGCTGATCATTTCAGACGTCACCAGCCACTTTGAAAAATCCGGGTTTGGCTTGTTTGAAAAGATCGTGGGCGGCGGCGGGGTTGTCCGCGTAGTGCCCGCGCCGAAAACCAATGAGAAGAGCCGCAAGTTCTTCGATGATATGAACAATTGGGCGCGCAAAGAGGGCTTTGCGGGACTTGGTTATGTCACCCGCAAAGGCGGTGAATTTGGCGGGCCGATTGCCAAGAACCACGGGCCGGACTTGATGGCTCAGCTCTATGATGAGCTCGGCCTTGGCCAGGACGATGGCCTTTTCTTTGCCGCCGGCAAAGAGAAAGACGCAGCCAAGCTAGCCGGCGCGGCACGCACGCAGGTTGGTGAGCAATTGGGCCTGATCGAAGAGGACTGCTTCAAGTTCTGCTGGATCGTTGATTTCCCCATGTTTGAATATGATGAGGAAGCCAAAAAGATCGACTTCTCACACAATCCGTTTTCCATGCCGCAAGGCGAAATGGAAGCGCTAGAGAGCAAAGATCCGCTCGATATCCTCGCGTGGCAGTATGACATTGTCTGTAATGGCTATGAGCTCAGCTCCGGCGCAATCCGGAACCACCGCCCGGACATCATGTACAAAGCCTTTGAAGTTGCTGGCTATTCTAAGGAAGATGTCGACCGCGAATTTGGCGGCATGATCGAAGCATTTAAGCTGGGTGCGCCGCCGCATGGCGGGTCTGCGCCGGGGATTGACCGGATTGTAATGCTGCTGGCCGGTGAAGAGGCAATCCGCGAAGTGATCGCTTTCCCGATGAATCAGAAGGGTGAAGACCTGATGATGAGCGCGCCGAGTAAGGCTGAGCTGGCGCAATTGCGTGAGCTATCATTGCGCGTGGTCGAGCCGCCGAAGACAGAGGGCAACTAAGCAAACCAACAAATTTGGGCCAATTGCGCTTGAATTTTGTCTTGAGTGTACCGACTTATCCAGCGTCTTACGCTTTTGCATAAGGGGGTACTTGCCAGCGCGTCCACCGTTGATTAGGGCAAATGGCAATTCACAAACCCCCATTTTCGAAGAGGGAAAAATATGAGCGATACTGCCGACCGCGTGCAGAAAATTGTTGTTGAGCACCTTGGTGTTGAAGGCGACAAAGTTACCCAGGAAGCCAGCTTCATTGATGATCTGGGCGCTGACAGCCTCGACATTGTCGAGCTCGTTATGGCGTTCGAAGAAGAATTCGGCGTTGAAATTCCTGATGATGCGGCTGAGAAAATCTCAACCGTGGGCGACGCGACCAAATTTATCGAAGAGCATCAGGGCTGATCTGCCCATCCAGCTCAACCCGCAGCATAGCTAGCGGGGACTGACAGGCCCGACCCGGCATAGGGCCGGGCCTGTTGTTGTTTTTGCGGAGATATTAATGCGCCGAGTGGTCATAACTGGTCTGGGCCTGGTCACCCCTTTGGGCGGCGATGTCGAAACAACGTGGAAAAACCTGATCGCGGGCGAAAGCGGCGCGGGAACAATCACGAAATTCGACCCTGAGGGACAGAAATGCACCATTGCTTGCGAGGTCAAGGACAAGGACCACGCTTGGGGCTTTGACCCGGATAAGCGGGTTGATCACAAGGTGCAGCGGCAAGTCGATCCGTTTATCATTTACGGCATTGATGCCGCTGGTCAGGCGATTGAAGATGCCGGTCTGGACGGTGATTTGCCTGAGGTGATGAAGCGCCGTATCGGCTGCTCTATTGGTTCGGGCATTGGCGGATTGCCGGGTATCGAGAAAGAATCGATTGTCTTGCATGAGCGCGGACCGGGCCGGGTCAGCCCACATTTTGTCCACGGACGACTGATCAATCTGGTCACCGGCCAGGTTCAGATCAAATACGGCTTTATGGGACCAAACCATGCGGTTGTGACAGCCTGTTCCACTGGCGCGCACTCAATTGGCGATGCTGCTCGCATGATCCGCGACGATGATGCTGATATTATGCTAGCGGGCGGAGCAGAGAGCACCGTTAATCCGCTCGGCATAGCTGGGTTTGCGCAGGCACGTGCGCTCAACATGAGCATGAATGACCGCCCGACCGAGGCAAGCCGCCCATACGACAAAGACCGCGATGGCTTTGTGATGGGCGAGGGTGCCGGCGTGATGGTGCTTGAGGAATATGAGCACGCCAAGGCGCGCGGCGCGAAGATTTATGGCGAAGTGACCGGCTATGGCCTCTCCGGCGATGCCTATCACGTCACGGCGCCGCACCCCGATGGGCTGGGCGCGCAATTGGCGATGGAAATGGCGCTGAAGAAGGCGGGAAAGAACGCGGGCGATATCGATTACGTCAATGCGCACGGAACTTCGACCATGGCTGACACGATTGAGCTCGCAGCCGTCATGCGCGTGCTGGGCAAAGATCTGGGCGGGGCTTCGATGAGCTCAACCAAATCCGCCATTGGCCACTTGCTGGGCGGGGCAGGCGCGGTGGAGGCCATCTTCTGCGTGCTGGCGATGCGCGACAGCGTGGTTCCGCCAACGCTGAACCTGCATAACCCCGACGACGGCACAGAAGGCGTTGATCTGGTCCCGCTGAAGGCCCGCGAGCGTGAGGTGAATGCCGTGCTCAACAATAGCTTCGGCTTTGGCGGCACCAATGCCAGCCTGATTATGCAGAAGGTGGATTAAGATGCGCAAGGGCGGCTTGATGGTCGCCGCGCTGCTCATTTTGGGCGCGCTCGCTGGCCTTGGCTGGCTGATCCTGCCTTGGACTAGTCCCAGCAATCTAGCCGAAGACACGCAATACACCGTGCCCAGCGGCGCGACGCTGACCTCAATCGCGCGCGATCTGGAGGAAAAGGGGTATATTGACGATGCCGATGCGTTCTTACTGCGCGCGAAGCTCCTCGGAAGCAGCGACGGCATTAAGGCCGGCGAATTTCTGCTTCCTGGCGGTGCGAGCCCGTCCGCTATCGTTGCGACCTTGCAAGATGGGCAGACCGTTCGCCGGTTTGTGACGATCCCTGAGGGCATGCCCTCGATCATGGTGCTCGAACGTCTTGAAGCGGTCGAACTGCTGTCTGGCGAGATCTCAGCACCGCCCGAGGGCTCGATTATGCCCGACACGTATGATTATGCGCGCGGTGAAAGCCGCGAGGCGGTGCTCAACCGCATGCGCGCGGCGATGGATAGCTATCTCGACGAGGCATGGGAAAAGCGTAGCGACCGCGCTGCCGTGTCCAGCATAGAAGAGGCAGTGATACTCGCCTCGATCATCGAGAAGGAAACCGCCGACAAGAGTGAGCTGCGCAAAGTATCCGGCGTCCTGTCCAACCGGATTCGGATTGGCATGAAGCTGGGTGCGGATGCGACCACGATCTATCCCATCACCAAAGGCAAACCGCTGGGGCGGATGATCCGCGTGTCTGAGCTGCGCGATCCCAATCCTTATAACACGCGCGCCATTGCTGGTCTGCCGGTCGGGCCGATTACCAACCCGAGTCGTGCAGCGATTGCCGCTGCGCTTGATCCCGAAGAAACCGAGGCGCTCTACTATGTCGCCGATGGTAGCGGCGGCCATGTCTTTGCTAAAACGCTGGAAGAGCATAATCGCAATGTTGCCAAATGGCGTGAGTTCCGCGCGCAAAACGGGATTTGAGTGTGGCGGAGGCTGTGGGAGATGCGCCGCTCATCATGACCGCCGAGCTGCCCAAAGATCTGCATAGCTGGGCGACGCGCCTGCGCACGAAGCACTTCCCACCGGACCGCAATTTCCTCGAAGCGCATGTCACACTGTTCCACGCTTTGCCCGCGCAATGTGAGGAGGAGGCGTGTGACTATCTCAAGCAACTTGTCGGCGAGTTTGCTCCGGTTGAGGCGCATTTGGAAGGCGTCATGTCGCTAGGCGGGGGAACCGCGCTCAAGCTAACAAGCCCTGATATGCTCACGCTGCGTGATCAGATTGCGGACCGGTTTCACGGGCTCTTGACACAGCAGGATCAGCATCGCCCGCGCCTGCATGTCACGGTTCAGAACAAAGTGACTGCAAAAGAGGCCAAGGCGCTGCAGCAAGTCCTCGAGTTTACGGTGGAGCCGCGCGAATTCCGCTTTTCTGGCTTCGCGCTTCACCGATATCGCGGCGGGCCATGGGACTTCGTTCGGCGCTTCGCCTTTCGCGGCGCGGCGCGCTAAGCACATCCAACTTATGGGCTTCGAGCTTGCGTGATAAGCTGCTATAAACCTGCGAAAGCTGGGGAGTGTGTGAGGATGGGCGAAACGCTATCTATATTGGGATATTTGGCGGGTATTCTGCTGATCATTGCGGTTTTGATGACCTCGATCAGGGCGCTGCGGATATTCGCACTCTTGGGCGGGCTCGCGGCGCTCGCTTATTTCGGCTTAAGGGGTGATGGGCCGTTTGAATTTATCCTCGCGGGGCTGTTTGTGGTGGCCAATGGCATGCAACTCGGCATCCTCATTAGCCGCGCGCGCAAGGGCAACCTGCTGGTCGACGAGCAGGCCTTGTTTGCGCAAGTGTTAGGCGTTGATAATCCGGGGCAGCGCAACCGGTTGCGCGATTTGCTGGCTTGGCGAGAATTGACTGAGGGTGAGGTGTTGATGACGCAAGGGCAAAGCGACCCGCCGCTTGTTTACATCGCCAGCGGCAGCGCTGAAATTGAGCATGACGGGCGGCTTGTCGGTGTTTGCGGCGCAGGCGATTTCGCCGGAGAAATGAGCTTGATTTCTGGCGAGAAGGCAAGTGCGACCGTCACTGCCAACCGGCCAATGCGTATCGCCCAATTTGACCGCGATGCACTGGGCCATTTCTCGCGCGAAGTGCCTGAAGTTGGCAACGCCATTGCAAGCGCGCTTAACCGAGGGCTCGCGGCAAAAGTATCCAGAATGAACCAAGCGGCGACGATCAAAGCGGATACGCAAACAAACTAGCCACACAAATGGTTGACCGCTCGCGCGCCGCGCCCTAAACGCGCCGCTCGCTTGCCGCAAACGCCGCAGCGTACCTCAATTGGGGCGGAGTAGCTCAGCTGGTTAGAGCAGCGGAATCATAATCCGCGTGTCGGGGGTTCAAGTCCCTCCTCCGCTACCAATAGTATGGGTGAGCGATTGATCCGAGTTTGGTCATCCTCTGCAAAAAGCTAGGCAAGAAATACGCTTCATTGCTCGCGTGCGATGCTGGTTGCTGCGAATGCAGCGCCTTCAAGCGGAGCGCACAGTTCCGTGAACATTTACAAGTACTTCCCCTGCTATCCCTAGATCGCAGGTTTGGACCGCACGGCGGTGGAGGCCAATTAACGCGGACTGACTAGGGCCGAGCAATGCATGGGCGTGCTGGTAGCAGCGCCGATGGACAACCGCACCCGCCATCTATCAGTCGCAATGCAAAACCAGATGGCCCGTCCTTAGCTACGACTGCGCAAATCGGCGATATTGGGATGGTGTAGTCTCAGCCGCCTTGCGGAAAGCTGACGTAAAGTGAGCTTGGTTGGAAAAGCCGACTGAAAGGGCGATTTCTGCGATTGGCCAATCTGTGTTTCGGAGCAGCCGCTTGGCTTCGTTGATACGCTCAGCGATCATATATTTGTGAGGCGGCGCGCCAAAACTAACGCGGAACTGCCGCGAGAATTCCGAAACGCTTAGATCACACAGCTCAGCTAATTGCTCGACGCTGATCGGCTTGTCGAGATGCTTGTCGATATACTGCTCAGCCTTGTCACGATTGTCTGTCGATAGAGCTTTCGGACTGGCAGTAATTTTCCCGCTATCGATCTGCGCCGTAGCAATGGAGAAGTTGGCCATCGCGGTATTCACAAGCGCATCAACCGAGGCAGTATCAAACGGCTTTATGAGATATCCATTGGGACGCACGATTGCCGTTTTGAGCACCGTTTCATGGTCCGCATGGCTTGTCAGAAATGCGATTGCCATTACATGATCTTCTCGCAATTCCGTCGCCAGTGCGATGCCGTCTCGCTCGCCATCTATGTGAATATCTAGCAGCGCCAGATCTGGTGTGTGCTCCGATGCGAGGGCCACTGCGTCAACAAAATTTGTGGCCAATCCAACTACCTCGTGCCCGAGAGAAATGAGGATCTCTCTCAGGTCACGCGCCATAATTCGCTCGTTCTCAACAACCAGAATCCGCAGCATCTCGTGGCTCCATTTAGCTCGGTAGTTCCCAGGCATAACCGCCATAATACTCGAAAGGACTTCGTTGGAATTCGCAAGGTAATACGCCCAAACCGGCGCAGGAATTGAATAATTCTTGGGGGAATCGGAAATACTAGAACGTCATTTGTTGCGAAACCACTCTCCGAAAGTCCGATTTGGAATTTTTGAGGAGGAAAGCATGGCGACGCAATTCGTTTCTGATAGTGCAAATTCACGCTCATCTGCATGGGGCGAGCTCATCATAGAACAGCGCAAACCCTATCACTCTCCCCAAAAACAGCGACAACCCGATTGGGATGCCCTGCGCTCAATCGATGTTGTTACGGTTTGCGAAGATCCTCGGCATTGGAAGTCTCTGACCGCCCGCTCAATGCGAGGAGATGTGCCAGCTTTCGGGCAATTGCTAGAGGAGTTTTCAACCTGCCTTGAGCTGTTTTTCTCGCGGCTAATGACTGATGATGCTGCGCTAGTCGCGGTCGACGAAACTCTTCGGTCGATCGCCGACAAGTTCCACACTTGTGACACAAGCCGTCCAATTCTGCCTTGGCTACTTGCGATCGCAACATATCGCGCGGAACATCCGATGAAGCAGAGCATACCCCATTGAGTTTGCCCTAGGTGCTGTAGCTGCCTTTCCGGTACCAACAGGCAAAAAGGGCACCCGGCGCATTCTCCCACTCACCGACCAGCGCCGGGTGTCCGCCTTTTCTTGATGAGCCCTTCTTCCGCACAATTGTGTTGTAACCCAATCGATTGACTGCAATAATTTGTCCGGACATTTACTCCATTCAGTTAAAGAGGTGAATGTGTGAAGAAGGCAAGATGTCTTTTTCAGCTCGGGCGATTTTGCTCCGCGATGCTCGGGTCGATGCTCCTTGCCATCGCCGTTGTTCCTAATGTCGCTCAAGCCAGTTCAGCATGCGATGACCTGCTTGAGAAGCTGCCTCCGCGCGGGCCGGATCGATTAGCAGCCGGTAAGCCATGCATTGATGAATTGCTCAGCCTGCCGAGAGCAGATCAGACGCGCATTGTGCGGCACTACGCGCGGAATTTGCCCGATTACATCGCCCCGGCAGAGATCGACTCCGTGGTCGATGGCCTGCCTGAAGATATTGCTTTGCCACTGGCCGCATATGCTGCGCGCTACTCCGCGATAGGACCCGGTGATGAGTTAACGCAGAAGGTTGATGGTTTGGTTGCTAGCGCCGATCAGCAAGGCGACGATCTCGCGATGGCGCACCTTCAATTTCTGATGGCTGCGCGCGTTTTCCGGAACGGCGGCGACCATGCCGTGATGGAGCGGCACCTTCAGCAAGGCCTATCGTTGGCTAAGAAGACCAAGGCGATTGGGCTCATTCCGTATATCACCAATTCGCTTGCTGTAAGGGCAAAAGTAGACGGCGAATATGACGTCGCAATCATTCGATATCGCGAAGCGCTGGAGCAATTCGAAGCGACTGGCGATCTGGGGTCGATCGGCATTGCGTATGGCAATATCGGTAATATCTTTTCCGATTTGGGTGACAATGAGCAAGCGATCGAGATGTATCGTAGATCGGTTGAGATCTACCTCGAGCATTCACCAGAGCAGGAGCAGCGCCTGGCGACCGCATATACAAACCTTGGAACGGCTCATTCGATCGAGGGGAACTATGATCAGTCTAACGAAGCATTCGAGCTAGCGCGGGAATATAGCGACAGACTGCCAACGCGCAGATTGGACGGCCTGATCAATTATCAGAACGCGGTTGCTCTATTTGAAGCAGGGAACCGAGCTGAGGCTATTCCTATGGCGCAGCGCTCGATTGACCAGATACTCGAGCACCGTGATCCCTCGGAGGCTGCCACAGCCTTGAACTGGCTGGCAGCTCGGCACCTTGAAGATCGCAACCTTGCGGCCGCAAGAATTTCGCTTGAGCAGGCCCGCGCGATAATGGAGCCAGAAGGAACCGGCGCGGAAGGATTACTCGACAATCCCGGCAATACGTTCTGGGCGCAAGAGTATGCGCAGAGCATGGGTTCGCTGCTTATGGCTCTTGGTCGCCGAGAAGAGGCCGCAAGCTATTTCGATGTTGCCCTGCAGCTCAGCAGTGAGCGGTTCGAACGGGAGAAGATGAGTGCCGTGGTCAATAGCGAGCTTCTGTTTGAAGTGCGTGACCGTGATCTCCTCCTCGAAAGAATGGAAAATGAGGCGACCATTTCGGAATTAAAGCTAGAACAATCGCGATTGCAGCTCATTGCCGCCATTGCCGCTGCAATTGCGATCGCACTGTTGGGTGTGGCAGGATACCGAGCCTATATCGCGCAAAAACGCGAAGCCAGAGTCAAAGACGTGTTCCTGACCGAAATTCACCATCGCACGAAAAACAATCTGCAACTGCTGACCAGCATCCTTAACCTCGACGCACGCCGTGAGAAAGGCGCAAAACAGCCGGTGGAGCAGCAAGTTGATGCATCCAATCGGGCTCGGACGATGGCGCTTGTCCACGACCATATTTATGCGCAGGAAACTCCCACCAGCACTATGGTGGATGCAAACGCTTTTGTTGATGATTTGCTGGTGCTGTTGGAGCAAAGCCTGGGCAGAGACGATGTTGAGCTAACCTGGCACACAGATAGTGAGACGATTGACGTGAGCGAGCTGACCTCGCTGGGATTACTGATAAGTGAGCTCGTCACAAATGCGTATAAGCATGCGTTTAAAGATAAGGGCGGGGTCATTGATGTGCGTCTGGAATCCTGTACTTCGGGCTTCCAACTGACTGTCATGGATGATGGGTCTGGCTTCGATCACCAGCCAGGCACTCGAAGAATAGACGGGCTTGGCCTGTCGCTCATCGACGATCTGGTCAATCAGCTTGGCGGGAAGAGCGAAGTAACTAGTGATGAAAGTGGCACCGTCTGGAAGGTATCCGTGGACCCAGCAGCTTAGCTACTCTCCTCGTGGAACGAGTGATCATCGCCAAACTCTCGATATAACTGCTGATCCGTTCTACATGTTGAATGCGCCTTCCATGCCATTTCGACTTGCACCGTGCAATAATTCCAAGCGGTTCAATTGTGACAGTGTAGATCACCAATCGTCACGATTGGGTCATATGAATCGCGCACCGCGTACAAATTATGGCTGTAGCGACCGTCTTTCTCACCGAAGAAATGGCGCGACTGGAACTATGCCCTCGCTCTCGCGCTAGTTCCCGCTAGTCTGATCGAGCCAGTTAGCAAGTAAGATTGAACGACTAGCGCTATTGATAGATCCGCGATGAGATCTCTCGCAGCGTAGTGGGCGCTCGCTACCGTTTTCATCTCGAAAGTTCGCGCAACCGAGCGATCGAGAGGTTTGCCTGCAATGGTTCCGCTTGAGCAAAGCAGTGGCTTGGCCATTCGCGTTTCTCACTTAGGCCACTGCTGTGGTATGCCGTGCAAATGATACGGGACACATTCATTGCGGTAGGTGCATTGACGATACTCTTGCTAGGCGTCGCATCCCCTGCAGAGGCACAGCGGCGTGAGTATGTCCAGACGATCTATCTTAGCGGATTTTATTGTATTGCCGTGCAGCGTGATAGCGTGGTTGGTCCTGCCAATGAGGTGTTCTTTACCTTTGTAACGAACGCGCCAGCCACCCAAGGCATTAGCAGCTCAAGCGTAGGCACATTCAAGGGGGTCGTGCCCGGCTATAGCCGCAAAACGCGCAACATGGTGTGGACGGGACGGCAGCAGGATTTGGCCTTGCGGGTCGCCATGTGGGAGCAGGATGCAGGAGGCGAGACCGGCACAGTTGTCGCCAAAGTGATGATGGCAGCGTTAACTGCCGCTGCAGGGCGGGCCGGTGGCAAAAGCACCGGAGCAGGCAGGCTGGGCAACACCGCGAGAAATGCAAGCATGCCGAACTCTAGAGGTGGAACGATACGCGAAGACGCGCAGGCAGAGCGCGGCTTCATTCAACAGATGGGCAGAGGCGCCAGCAGGGTCTTCGGCTTGGGGCACGATCTGATGGGCTATGCTCGGCAAACGTTTGACAATGGCGATTGGTCCGCCAAGCCGACTTATAACGAGCGCGGTATCCGTTATCATTTCTACACGTCGCATCGCCGAGGCGGTGCCAATTGTAGAGCGTATTTCCTGATCGAGCGGGGCCAAGAGGTACCGCGTGCGCAAACTCCGCAAGAGCGGCCGCCTCAGATTGCACAGCGTGCGCCTGAGCAGAGCCCGTCTCCAGATCAGCCTTATCCAGATCAAGCGCAGCCGAATGGCTACTACAGCGATCCGAACGGACCTTACCCGCCTGAGCCGCCGCTTCCGCCTCCGCCAGAGTACATCCCGCCACCGCCCGCACCAGAGCCAGAATGGTACAGGGCGCGCTTCGTCAACCGATGCAAGGTGCCTGTGTCATTCAGTTATGCCTACCAAAACCCATCGCGTGGGTGGGTGAAACGTGGCTGGGGTCTGCTTGATCCGGGCGAGTCCAAGCGGATGGAAGGCAATACTCTCTTGTCTGAGGTTTACGTATACCTGTCCAAGGGGAGGATCTCCGGATCGTTTGACCCGATGGCGCTCAATCTGTCCGTTCGCAGCAAGGGCTTTGATACCGACCGCTCGAGGGTATTTCAGGGGGAGGGCGCGCGCATGGCGCGCTATAGCCAACACTTCCTGAGCGACATTTCCGGCGTAGAAGCCATTCCGATTGTGGATTGCGATGATTGGGTTGCCGGGGAACTTGCGCCGCCAACGCGGCCACAGCGGACAGTTCCGACTGTCTTGCCTTACACCACTGAAGAAAGCAGAAAACGCGAGGCCGCAGAGGGTGCGGGAAAAAGTGATCAGGCGAGGAAACGCGAGCCCGTCCAAGCAGCCCCGGTTGCAGATAAACCCCTTGTGAAACGCGCTGCGCCTGAGCCTGCCGCGCCAACAGTCAGCTCCTTGCCTCCGCAAAAGAGCGATCCGGCGGTAGATGCTGAACGCCGCCGCGAATTGATAGAGCGAGGCATACTCACACCTAACGAGGAAGCTCCACCCGACAGGAGCTGAGTCTCTACACAATCAGTTAGAGGGACCTATACCTGGCCGCGGATTTGTTTGATTAGTGACTGCACCGTCTTGTCAGCGCGGATAGTCTTAGCCGTTCGCTCGACGATCGCCTGAAATTCTGGCGAATGGCTGACCTTTTCTCCCAGCTCGTCCGTCAACAATGCTCGAACAAAGTTCTGAGTGAAGTCTTCTTCTGAAAGGCCCTTTATGGCGTTAAGCGCTACAACTCGCTCTCTCTGTGTTAGCGTGCGTGCATCGGCTTTCTGAGTCTTTTGTGTCTTATCAGCGCGCTCACGCTTAGCCATCCGCTGAAGCTGATTGCGGACCAGCGCCATGACCTGCTCTGTATTGCTGATCCGTGTCATATGATCGTCCCTGATGCCATCTTTACAAGGGTTCCCATGTGCTCTCTAGCGGAGCCATCAATTGATTGTTCGGTTGCCGCCAAACTGGCCTAGAATAAGCGATGTTGCGGACAAATCGCTTCCGTCGCCATCATCATCGTCATCTCCGCTTTGCCCGCGCTTATCCGCAAGTTTGCCGATTTCCGTCATCAACAACTTGATGTCATTGTTCAGGGGCTCATTTTCTTGATTGAGCCGCATACCGTGCTCAAATTTTTCGATGGCTGGTTCAAACTCGTCGCGGATCAGGTGAGTCATCCCCTCCACAAAGACCCGCAGGTAATTGTCGTCGGCTTCAGCGAGCAAAGGCCCCCAAGTGGACAGCGCGCGATCTGCTTCGCCGCTGGTCAATTCAAAGAAGCCCAACTGATATCGGGCGATTGCGAAGCCCGGAGCGATCTCAACTGCGCGCTGCATCGCCCCATGCGCCTCCAGTGGCTGCGCTTTGCCAGCTAAGACCGAACCGCGCATAAAGTGAAGGCGGGGGTCATCAGGGTGCTTTGCCAACAGATCATCGATGGACTTAAGATCGTTGCGTTCGTCGCTCTGTAACAGGGCGACAAGTGCATTGATATCTTCATCAGTGGCGAGTTGATCGGTCATTGTCTTGCGTTTCCTGTGACTTAGCGAAATTTGGAAAGAGAAGCGCGCAGACGTTTTAGCGCCTGGCTGTGAAGTTGCGAAATGCGTCCCTTGCTCACCTCAAACAACTTAGCAATGTCTGAGAATTGGACGTCCTTTTTGTAATGATACTCTAAAATGGCGCGCTCGCGCTCTGGAAGTGTATCAAGCCTGTTGTTAAGTTCGCTGACGAGTTGCTGCCAAGATGCTGCCTCATAGGCTGAGGGATCATCGCTGGGCACCGCATCCAGGCCGGCGTCCTCAGCGCTTTCAAGCATGAAGCCCAACGCAATGCCGACAGCGAGTTCCCGCAGCACCTCAATCGGGTCATCGCTATTAGTTTTCACCTCATCCTTGAGCGAACGAAATCGATCACGCTCGATCCGCTTTTGCGCGCTGTATAGCGCGGTTGCATCAGTTGTTTTTGCGAGTGTGTTTCGGATTGCTCCGCGAATTCTTAGGCGCGCGAAGGCATTGAAGGGCACACCCTTTTGCGGCTCGAAACGGTCGATGGACTGCAGCAAGCCCTCAAAGGCGAGTTGCTCGCAGTCAGGCAGTTCCAGCCCCAAGTTGCCTAGCTTGTGCCATTCTTGTTTCGCCAGCTTGCGAGCAAATGGCTGATACCGCTCAAACAGCTTCGCGCGGGTCTTGGGTGATGGATTGTCTTGATAGTTTCGCCATGCCGCCGCCTCTGCACGTTCGTCCTTGATCAGAAGCCTAAGCCCTTGCGACACGGCCCGGTCGCGGGGTCTGACGTGGTTGTCTGACTCCATTTGGCTGGTCATCCAAAGCTGCCGAGCAGGCCCTCCATCACCAGACTCCAGCCATCGATCAGAATGAACATCAGCACCTTGATCGGGAGCGAGATTGTTTGAGGCGGAACCATCATCATGCCCAGCGAAAGCAGGATGGATGCGACGACCAAGTCGATCAGCAGGAATGGTAGTAGAACAACAAAGCCGATGGTGAAGGCAACGCGTAGCTCATTCATAATGAATGCTGGGATGAGCTTAAGTAGCTCAACCTCTTCGGCAGTTTCAGGAATTTGTGTGTCGGCGATCGAGTACACCAATTCAATATCGCGCTCTCGCGTGTGGCGGAGCATAAAGGTCTTAATCGGGCCAGACGCCCCTTCCATCGCTTCTTCCATGGTGGCGGTGCCATCCATGAAAGGGCTGAGGCCAGCGTCATTCACTTGATTGAGAGTTGGCCCCATCAGAAATGCAGTCATGAACAAGGCGAGACTTGTGAGTACGATGTTGGGCGGTGTCTGCGGCATGCCGAATGCGTGACGGACCATGGCCAGCACCACGACAATCCGCAGGAAGCTCGTAGTTGTGACGATAAAAGCGGGCACCACAGCTAGCATCGTCAGGATTAGCGCGGTGCGCGTTACCTCTGTCTCAACCGCATCGCTCGGCGTTGCTGCGCTCAGAGCTGTCTCTGCGATGGCGCTCGCCGCAAATGCTGGGCTTGCCAAACCAGCGCTTGCGACGATCCCTAGCGCCAAAAGAACTATGCGCATCATCACTTCTGAGCCTCGCCAATAGCAGCATCGAAGCTGACGGGCTCTTGCCCCTCGCTGAAGCGATCAATCTCCGTTGCGCCCTGGTTGCCAACGTGCAGGATGTAGTTCTGCTTGCCGCGCTTCAGCATGATGATTTGGCTGGTCGGTGTTATGCTGAGGCGTTGGACAATCTGCATCCGTTCCGAGGCCTTGCCCGGAAACCCATCGCTGGTGGAGCCGCCTCCCCGCATCAATCCCTCTGGTAGTAAGGGCATGCCATTGCGCACTCTGAGGAAACCGATTGCCGCGATGGCGAGCGCTACGCAGAACAGGAACGCCAGGAGGACACGTCCCCACGGAATGTCGGGGCCGGTGCCAGTCGCCAAGGGAGCAGCGTCTGCTGCTGCGGCGCTAAGGTGCATCAAGATGGACATCGTGGGCGCTCGTGGCTAGCTCAGCCTATCTCGGTAAGGCGGACCGCGAAGCTATCATCGACGGTGACAATTTCGCCTCGGGCAATAATCTTGCCATTCACGCGGATTTCGACGGGATCAGCAGGACTGCGATCCAATGCGATGACATCGCCCTTGGTCATGGCATTGAGGCGGCCAATCGAGATGTTGCCGCTGCCGAGCACTGCCTCGCAAGTCACCTCGACATGGTCGACCAGCTTGGCGCGGATTTCGCCCACTTTTGCTTTTGGTTTCTTTGTATCGGTTGTCTCGCTCATGAAAGGTCCTCCAGTTTGAGAGTGATTTTTCCGCCCGCTTCGCCAAGGGCAAAGGGGAGGTCCGTTTGCATATCTTCGACGGTCAGCATGACGGCCGCGTCAGCTGCGCGATCGAGCATCACGATGTCTCCAACCTCGAGTTTTTCGATCTCTTCGATTGTGAGGCTCGCTTCTCCAATTGAGGCAGCGACGCTGACATTCTGCTCAAGTAGACTATCTTCGCGTGCTTTGAGCTCATCCTCGTTGTCTTGGTTTGTCGGGAATGTTTGCCGGATGATCTGAGCAAGGTCCGACGCTGCGCATTCAACCGCGAGCTGCGCCCCGCCGACGATACCGATCAGCAAGGAATAGGATGCGCCCCCGGCGATGGGATATGCAGATGCTGCCGGTTGGCTGTTGCCTAGGCTTTGCTCGATCCGCGACTGCAGATCATCCAATGCTCGGCTGGCGAGCTTGCGCATCAAACGCAAATCCTGGTCAGTGTATTTCGGATGTTTTTTAGAATTGAGGAGGGCGAGCGCAAGCGACTGCATCGCCATCGCCTTGCCCTTTATCTGGAGCCGCGATGCGTCACGCAAGACCGTCCAGTCCTTGGCGTTGGGCCGGCCAACCGCGTCCCATGTGCCAAGAACCTGCCAGCCCTTCTGACCAAACCAGTCTTTCGACCATGAGGTCACGATTCTCTCAAACGGCTCGGCCGCTCGCCGAGAGGTCAGACAACTGGCGGGGAGCCAAGGAACTGCGTTCGTTTGCAAAGCCATTATCCCTGGCCTCGAATGCCGAACAGCTGCTGGATCATATCGTTAGTTACCGATATGATCTGGCTGCTGGCCTGGAAACCGCGCTGGATGAGGATAAGGTCACTAAACTGGTTGCCCAGATCGACATTGGATGCCTCAAGCCGCTGCGACAGGATTGAGCCTACACGGCTGTCGCTGGCAGAAAGGAACTGCCTTTGGCCAAAGCCCGAATAGGCGAACAGCGAATTCCCGCGTTGCTCCAGAGCTTGAGGGTCGCGGAAATCGGCAATGGCAACGGCGCCAAGCTCAAGCGTCTCTTCATTGCTGTAGGTGATTTCCAGCTGACCATCATCATTGACCGTCAATGTTGCGAGCGCGCCTGTGCCGTGTCCGTCAACGTCATTTGTTCTCAATGTTGAGACAGAGCCCGATGAGAATGACGTCACGCTTTCGGTAAAGTCGAAAGTGATCTTGAGGTCGTTTTCTTCGTCTTCAAATTCAAGCAAGCCGCCGCCAGCTGCGATTTGGCCATTTTCGAACTCCAGGGTCTCAACGCCGATCTCCTCTCCTGCAGCATTTGTGACCGTGACCGACCATCTGTCACTGACGGTTTCGGGGCGCTCGAATGCAATGGACCAGACCTGCTCTTCTCCGTTTGGTCCAAAGACTGTCACGTCGGGAATGCTAAACTCGGTTGCAGTCGAAGATAAGTTGTCAGCAAAAGTGATTGTTTGAGTAGGCTCGGGAGCATCAGTGCGGTAGGCATCGATGTTCAGCGCAACTGGGCGGCCTTTCTCATCGAGCACCGCCAGCCTGTTTTCCGAGCCTTGAAGAACAATATAGCCATCATCATCAACGGCAAAGCTGCCGGTCCGAGCATAAAGCTGATCATTCCCGTCGAGCAGCACAAAGAAGCCATTGCCATCAATCGCGAGGTCAAGATCGCGGCCAGTTTGCCTAAGCTCACCCTGATCGAAATTGGTCGCGAGCTCATCGACAGATACACCGTGCCCGCTGCCGGCCTGTCCGTTGCCAAATTCAAGTCCGCCCTCGCTGCCAACGCCATAGACATTGCTGAAGGTGACATCCTTCGCCTTGAAGCCCTGCGTATTGAGATTGCTGACATTGTTGCTGACGGCTTCGAGCCCTTTGGAATAGGCACTGAGGCCGGACATGCCGATATAGATTGAGCCGAACATCACTGTGTCTCCCTGATTTGCGTAACATTGCCGAGCGGCAGGCCGCTGATTGTTGCCCCGGCGCTGGTCTCGATGGTCAGCGATGGCGCGCCGTCCTGAAAAGCGACTGCGGTAACCTCGCCAGAAATTTGTCCAGATCCCGCAGCGACATCGACAGTCCGGCCGAGTAGATTGGCCGCTTGTCCAGTCGATTGCGCGCGGACGAGCACCTCGAGGTTGTCGCTCATTTCTTGCGTCTGCTGGATTTGTGAAAACTGCGCGAGCTGAGACACAAATTCGAAGTTGTCCATCGGCTCGAGCGGGTCTTGATATGTAAGTTGAGTTAGCACGATTTGAAGCAAGCTTTCGAAGCCCAAACCGAACTGGTCAGTTGCGCTGGTATCGCCGCCCTGAGTGGCGGGCTCTGGCGCTTGAACGGGCTGCTGCGGTGAGATTGGAGTGACTTCCTGCATGTCACTTCTCTCCCGAAGTACCGCTGACGATGACAGGAAGATCGGCGAGGCCAAGTCCGCGCAATGCCGCGCGAATATCAGTGGCTAGACGATCTATTTCTGCATCGCTCAGCTGGATACCGCGCGTTGCGACCCGATAGTCTTTTGCTGAGGCAAGAATGTTTGCAAATAGCTGAGCGCGAGCCTGCAATTGGGACTGTGGCTGGCTGGTGTGCGTAGTCTTCCCGGACTGCTCAGGGGCCGAATGAGCGCGGGCGTTTGGCAGGTTCTGAGTGGCTTGTGATGGAGCTTGCTGTGTGCCCGTTCGGCTGGGTCCGTGTGGAGGGGTATGGCCGGTTGGCGCAGCTTTGGTGGCCACGCTTGGCGCGATCTTCGAGACGCTACCAGTATCGCTCGCTGTTGGCACCATGGCCGCAAGATGAGCGGCCCCTAGGTTAGTCTCACGCGAGTTATCGACCCGTATGCGAGCGGGCTCTGCTCTTGTGCTGAGTTCTGCGGCGGGCGCATCAATCGCGAGATTGGCAAGTGGGTCGACGCTCGCGGGGCCAACTATCGGCCGTGCGTGAAAGGACACCGCGCGTTCGCCAATCGAAAAATCTAAACTATATTTCAGTTCGGCGGACTCAAAAGTTACTCCTGCGTCTAACGCCCGAACCGCCGACAAGTGGCGCTGCTCGGCCCGCTCCCCTGGCGTGTACGCGTCACTGCCATCGGATCCTGCCCCCGTTTGGTCATAAATTTGACCGAAGCCGTCTCCCCTCTTGCTGTCCTGACCAAGACGGCCATCATTTCTTTCCGACCCCTTTTGGTACGAAGATGGCAAGATTGACATGAGGGATGGGCCTATATTCATCGCCGTGGTCCTTTTTGTGTTGCTGCGCGCAATGACATGCGCTCCGCCTGTGCGGCATCATCCGCACGGCGTGCCTCTTCGCGCAGCGCTTTTCTGGCTTGACCGGTCAGGATATCGTGACGGAAGCCCGCTTCCTGCCACGCTTTTCGAGCTGCCAATTCATGCTCTTTGGCGTGATCGAGTTCTTGCTTTGCGGCGTCAAAATCATGCTCGGCTTCGGCCAAATGACCTGCTGCAATAAGCATACGATCCGGGCAGAATGTTCGCGCAGCAAAAACGCCCTCTAGCGCGCGCTCGGTGGCTTGTTTTCTAGCATCTAAATCTTCCGCGTGCGCCGCTTTGATCTGGCTATCGCTTTGTGCCTCCGCTGCGGTGCCGCCGCATCGCTGCTTCTTGAGCCATTGCATCGCAACCAATTGAGTGAGTTCGGCCGCTCTGGTCATACCACCATCCCTTCACTCACGCATTGCATGAGCTTTGCGTCAACCTCGCTCAGAGAGCTCTGATCCGGACTGCGCTGGCGTACGAATTCGGTGATTTTGGGTTGGAGCGATATAGCTCGGTCAATGTCCGCGTTGGAGCCTGTCTGATAGATCCCGCTTTCAATCATCGCGCGCGAACCCTCGAACTCCGCGAAGCTGCGCTTCATGCTCTGCGCGGCGGCTTGCGTGCGCTCGTCCAGCAATTGGTCGGCCACACGGCTGACCGATGCGGCAATATCAATTGCGGGGTAGTGCCCTTTTTCAGCCAGTTTGCGCGACAGGACGATATGGCCGTCGAGGATCGACTTCATCGTTTCAACGATCGGGTCATCGACATCGTCGGTTTCGCTCAGCACCGTGAAAATCGCGGTGATCGCGCCGCCACCTTTGATCGCGCCGCATCGCTCAACGAAGCTGGGCAGGGCGGCAAATACATTTGGCGTGTAGGACCGCACAGAAGGTGGTTCTCCCGCCGCAAGGCCAATCTCGCGCAAAGCCATCGCGAGCCGCGTGACCGAGTCGACGAACAGGACGACATGCTTGCCCTTTGCGCGCCAGTTTTCGCACAAGGCCAAGGCCTGATGCATGGCGCGCACCCTCGCGCTTGCGCTTTCATCAGAGGTTGCCGCCACAAGCGTGACTTTGTCGCTGCGTTCGCTCCTTTGATGCTGAGCCCACAGCCGCTCAACCTCGCGCCCGCGCTCGCCAATTAGGCAAGCCACCAGATGGTCGCATTCGATCCGGCTAGAAAGCTGTTCGACCAAGGTTGTCTTACCGACCCCGCTGGCCGCAAAAATGCCAATGCGCTGGCCCTTTGCAATCGGCAACAGAGCATCGATGGCGCGCAGGCCAGTCGGTACGCGCTCGCACTCAATCGTCTTGGCCAATGTGTTGATTGATGCGGTTTTGGCATGCGTTGGCGCCAAGATTGGCGCGCCGCCATCGATACATTCGCCAAAGCCGTCGGTCGCTCTTCCGGCAAACACATCGCCGACGCGGAAGGTTGAATGAAGGTCGGACCTGCGCACTTTCTCGCCAGGTAAAACGTTCTCCATTGAACCGAGTGGCAGGAGCTGAATTCCGTTTTTTTCGACCGCGACTACCTCCGCCAGCGGTGCGGATTTTCCTTCGCCAATGCGGCAGATTTCACCAATCGAGCAAAGGGGGCCGCTGGCCGAAACGGAGCCTTGACCGATCGCGGTGACGCTGCCGATAAACTCGGCAAAATCACTCACCTTGAGTGTTTCGAGAAGGGCATCCTGGCCGCTCACGATTGGTGAGCCTCCGAGCTAAACTCTCGCAATTGCCGATCAGCATTGGCCGCCTGAACGGGCAGGGAAGCGTCCACTTCGCCGAGCTCTAGGTCGAATAGACATGCGCCGGATTTGAGAGCTTCATCCTGGCTTATCTGCATATTGCCCAATTGCTGAGCGAGAAGTTCCAGAGCGCTGGGGTCCGCGAAATCTTCAGGGGAGACGCGCACTTTTGTGAGACTGGCGGACGCGAGCTTGTTGTTCCAATAAGTCGCCGTCTCGCTGATCATCCCGGCATAGTTGCTACTGTCTCCCAAAATTCGAGAGAGCGTAGCGCGAGCTATGTCGACCGAAAGCGCGTTCTTGGCTGCTAGCTCTTCAAGCATTGCGGAGTGAGAAGATTTCAGCGTTTCTTGCAGCGCTTGAAGCCTTGCAGCGTCCTGCTTTTCCGCTTCCGCCCGGCCAAGTTCGCGCCCTTCTTTGATGCCTTCTTGGCGCGCCTTCTCTTGTTCGGCGCTGGCTTCCCTGGCGGCTTCCTCAAGCTCCGCGATCCGCCGCGAAAGGGCGAGCCTTTCGTCTTTGCTCGATTTAGCCTTTGCCTTGCCGTGCATGGCTGTTTTTTCGTCTGAATTCGCCAGAGGCTGAGAACTCTCGGCCAGCATTCCCGACAAAGCGGCGCCAGACGCGTCTTCGGCCGCAGGTCTGGCGAATTGGAACGCGCGGACATTTCTGGCGCCGCTTTGCGAGGGTTTGAGCACGCTCATTTTATTTGTCTCTGGGCCTGCTCTCGGGCTGGTTGCGCAGCGGGATCGAGCGTATTCGTGACCCGATCAATCAACCCGCGCCAACCGGAACGGGGCTGAACTGCTTCGCTCGCGGTGATTGCCTTGTGCTCTGCTGCGAGCGCCTTGGCGGCCTCTGGTGCAAGCATAGTCTCGCTTCCTTTGACCGCATTCTCGACGATCTCGCCAAGCCAGGGCGAATAGCCGATGAACTGGCGATCTGCCTTACGTTGGCGCTCTTCCTCAGCGGATTGCTCTTCCTCTTCCGCAGCGATCGCGCTTTCAAAAGCAGCGCGCTCTTCAGCGGAGAAGCCTTCAAGAACGGCCTTGCGATCAGCTTTGCCAAGACCCGAAAAGCGATCGAGCAGCGCCGAAAATTCGCTGTTGGTATCAGCCACGCGAGATCTCCCGCCTATCACCAGCGGCGGATTTCAACATTTCTGCGAAACTTGCCGCTTCTTCGTCTGCCAAGCGGCGGCGCGGCCAGACGACAAAGGCCACAATGCCGAGCAGTACGAACATGATGATGGTCCAGCGCGATAGTAACAATTCGAACATGCTGTCAGAAAGTCCCCAGCTGCCGGAAGCTTGCGGCGCATCTGGAACAGAACTCTGAGTGGCACCGATCTGCGCCGTTTGCTCGATAGGCAACGCACCTGTCAGAGCTCCGGTTGTGAAGGTGAGAATGTCTCCGCGACCCTCGGCAAGATTGAGCTCGTCGATTAAGGAGGTTTGGATCAGGTCACATTCCTCGCGGCTCAGTGATTGAGGTGTGCGGACTTGTACTCTCAGCGCGGTAGTCTCACGGTCTGGCGATGAGCGAAGTTCTACCTGCGATGCTGGCGCACCAGTGCTTTCAACTTCATCTTCGTTTGATGTGGACGTTATTGCTGCGCGGGCTTGAGCTGGGCGCGCTGCAACGTGGATCTCAAACTGCATATCAGGCAGAACGCCTTCAATCGCTTTACGGGCTTTGATCTTGTATAAGTTTTCAAGAACGCCTTGTTCGCCGCTTGCTTCTGTACCGACTTCCGTATTCGAAGCTGCAGCAGATGCACTCACCAAATCACCGTTTTCGTCGAGAACCGCCACATCCAACGTGGATAGGCCAGGAACTGAGGATGCGACCAGTTGGCGTACACCGCCAATGCGTTGCGGCGTCAAAGGAAAACCCGGAACCATCTCAATTGTGACAGCAGCCGTTGGTGTGCCTTGCGCAGATCGAAATACGCTCCGCTCAGGAATGGCCAAGTGCACGCGGGCAAACTCAATGCCGTCCATCATCATGATGGTGCGGGATAGCTCGCCTTGCATGGCGCGTTGGAAGTTGATCTTCTGCGCAAATTCAGTGAGGCCCATGTCGCTGTCATTGAACAGCTCAAATCCGACGGTTCCCCCCATCGAGACATTCGATCCGGCTACTGCCACGCGTGCATCAGCGGCCTGGTCTTCCGGCACAAGGATGTCGTGTCCCTCATTGGCCAAGCGGTATGGGATGCCTGCATCATCAAGTTCCGCAATAATGGCCGAGGCATCGGCCTCGCGAATGTTCTGATATGCTGGCGTATAGGTGGTCCGCAAAAAAGCGAACCAGAGGATGGCGAGGATCGTCACTACCACGCCCAAAATGAGCAGGATTGTCCGGAGTTGGCGCGTGTCAAGTTGCATGGATCAGGCCTGTCTCGTCAAAGCTGCATGTTCATGAGTTGGCGGTATCCCTCGACGAAGCGCTGACGCACTTGCATCGCTAGCTCCACCGAGAGCCGTGCTTCTTCCAAAGCGATAGTCACCTGGTGAATTGGCGTGCTTCCGTCGACGGCGAACTGGGTGACCATCTTGTCTGCATGTGCGACCTTAGAGTCCATTTTCGCAAGACTATCGGCAATCATCGACGAGAACTCGGCTTCCGTCTTTTGCGGCACGGTTGAGAGCGCGTTGGGGATGCTCTCGGTCAAAGATTGAATTTGGTTGGTGGCAGCAGGCTGCGCCGTCGCACCAGCCTCGCCCAACGCACCTATGGCTGCGATCTCATTCATGATTGCCGTCCCACCCGCAGTGCTGCGGAGTACATTTGCTGCGCTGCTGAGAGAGCAACGAGATTGGCTTCGTAAGAACGCTGGGTCTTGATCATCAGCGCCATCTCTTCGGCTTGGCTGACGGCCGGAACGGTCACCAAACCGGTTTCATCCGCGTGGGGATGGTTCGGGTCATAGACCTGCTTGGTGCCGGCATTGTTGGTCGCAATCTGGTAAACCATGACGCCTTTTTCAGGGCGATCATTGGTTGTCCCATTGGTCGCACCCTGGACCAATTGGTTGAAGCCTTCGACTGGCCCGCTCACCAGCCGCCGAGCCTCATATGCTCCGCCGCCTGCCGTTCGCGTGGTGTTCATGTTGGCGATGTTCGCCGCGATGATTTGCAGACGCTGCCACTCGACATTGAGTCCGCTGCGGCTGATTTCCATTGCTTCCATGATTACTGGCCTCCGCGCACGGCAGTGCGTGCTAATTGCATTTGTCGATTGAGAAGATCGCTGAGCGCGGCATACCGCATGGCCGTGGCTGATGCGCTTTGCATCTCGAGATCCAGCCGAATTTCATCACCTGATTGCATTGGCCCTGAGGTCTCGATCTTAGCGACAAATTTGCGGATCGCATCAGGTCCAGACTCGGCTGCCCTGCGCAGTTCCGCCTCGAAATCGACTGACTTCAAGGCGTAGTTTTGCGACCCAGAATTGGCGATGTTCTCAGCAATGGCTGATTGGCGCAAAGCCAGTGCGTCCATCGCTTTAATTGTGAGGATTTGCGAGACTTCAGACATTGCAAACGGCTCCTTGCGTGCGGCGCTATTGAACGACGATCTCAGCATGCAGAGCGCCTGCAGCTTTGACCGCCTGAAGAATGGAAATGATCCGCCGGGTGCCGACGCGTGATCGCGCGAGCCCTTCGACCAGCGAGGCGACGGTCGTGTTGGGGAAAGTGGCGACAGTGTCGTTCACGCCTTCCTCAACCTCGAGATCGACATTGGTCACGACGAGGCTTGATACATCGTTGGCGAAGCCTGACACGAAGCTCGGCTGACTGTCGAAATTCTCGCTCTGAACGGTTACTTTGATGTCGCCCTGGCTGACTACCACGCTGGAGATGCGCACATCTGAGCCAGCGACAATCGTGCCGGTGCGTTCATTGATCACAATGCGCGGAACGCTGTCGGGATTGACCCGGAGGTTCTCGAGCCGTGACACAAAGGCGGAGAGCATGGCGGGTGAACCCGGATAACGGATCACCACTTCATCCGCGTTCTTAACATAGGCCAGCTCGCGGCCTTGCGAGGCGTTGATGGTCCGCGAAATGCGTTCGGCTGTTGTGAAGCTCGCCTCGCTCAGCAGGAACGAGATCTCACCATTCTCCTTGAGAATTTGCGCATCAACGGGAAACTCGATTGTTGCCCCGTCTGGAAGCACGCCAGTAGTCGGGAAGTTGCGCTGTTGCCTCTCAAGTTCCGCCTCAAAGGCATAGCCGCCAACCGTCAGAGAACCTTGCGCCAGTGCGTAGGGTTGTTGGTTCGGCCCCATCAATGGCGTCATCAGCAACGTGCCGCCCGCAAGTGATCGGGCATCCCCGATCGAGGATACAACCGCATCGATCCGGTCACCGGAATTTGCGGATGGGGGTAGGGTGGCCGTGACGATAACAACCGCAACATTGCGGCTGTTAATTTGGTCTTCGGTGACTGTCGTGCCAAGCCGCGACAGGACGTTGCGCAACGCCTGACGTGTCACTTCGCTACGGCGGGTGTCTCCGGTGCCAGCAAGACCAGTGACCAATCCGTAACCGATCAGCGAGTTTTCACGCCAGCCATCAAAGCGGCCCAGACCTTTGATTGGGACATCTTGTGCCAGCGCTGCAGTTGACGGAAGTAAAGTGGCAATCACAAGCAAGATTGCGAAAAGAACGCGCATTAGCCGATCCCCAAAAAGCTGAAGATACGATTGATCAGGCCAGGCTTGGCACTCCGGGTGACATAGCCTTTGCCATCGTAATTGATTTGGGCATTCGCCAGACGGCTGGATGCAACCGTGTTGTTTGGCGACACATCAACCGCGCGCACTTGGCCGCGAATCTGAATGTCGCGTTTCTCTCCATTGACCAGCATGTTTTGCTGACCGACGACGAGCAAATCGCCATTCGGTAGAACTTCGACGACCTGAGCGGCCATGCTCGCAACAAAGCGGTCCGAGCGTTCGGTCTCACCGATCCCGCGATAGCTGCTGTCAAAGCCGAGGCTTAGACTTTCATCGACACTACCGGCAGAAAATCCGCCATTGAGCGAGGTGTCTTTTCCCGAGCGGGTGCCCACGCGATTGGTGGCGCTTGCCGTTTCGAAAATGATGATTGTGACGATGTCGCCGACTTGGCTCGCCTTATTGTCACTGGCGACACCGGCCCAGCGATCACCCTTGTAGAGCTGATCTGCCGCAGCCGGTGCGGCTATAAGAGCTGTAATACCAGTAGCCAAAATTTGGTTTCGGAAAGCCTTCATTCGGGTGTCTCCTGATCTCCGATAAGCGGTGCGGAAATGACTTCGCCATCTTCGGTGCGCGCGAAAACTCGCTCTCCGGCGCGTGCTGGCTGGAGCACTTCGACGCTGCGTTCGATCATCACAGGACCTGCAGCTGTACGGAATGTGACACGCGAGCCTTTGCCTGTGACAGCTTCGCGCGCAGGTTTGACTTGTCCAAGATATGCGCCCGAACTGATCCCCCGCTTCGCCATCGGAGCCTTGCGATTACGGTCGTAGGCAAGGCCAGCGGCGCGCTTTTCATCGCTGCACGCAGTTTCGCGGACATCTGCCTCCATGACCAGAGCGCCGGAATTGATGTCGTTGTGCGCGGCAAAGCAGGTGCCGTTGCGCGGGCTTTGTGCTGGCGCAGCTAACGTGACGCTTGACGAAAAGCGCAAAGTAAATGCCGAACCGGGCAGGCGATTGGTCAACAAACGCCGCGCGGCTTCTACGTCAATCTTAACCGTGTCTTGACCCTTTGGCAGCGCCGCGAGAACTGCATCTTCTCGGCCTGCAATCACGGCGAGATCACCTGCGCGAATGTTGCGATCGTGTAGAGCGATCTGCGGGAGTTGCGCAGCTTGCGGCGTGCTCGCGGCCAGTAGTGCGAGTGCGATTGACACGTGCTGACGTCCCTATCGCTTCAGATTATTTGTGATGGAGGAGACTTGGTCGGCAGCCTGAATAACTTGCGCGCTCGCGGCATAGGCCCGCTGCAACACCAGCATCTCGACCATGGCCGCGGTCATTTCGACATTGGAGCCTTCGAGCACTCCTTGGCGAATTGCACCAACCCCGTCTTCGCCCGGCACCGCGTCAATTGCTCGGGCACCATCGGCGAGGCGGTACAATCCGCCGCCTAGTGGCTCCAGCTCGGTTTCGCTTTCTGGGCGAACCAACATGATCTGGCCAAGCTCGACCTGATCGCCGTCATTACCGGCACCGCGGATCACGCCGTCGCGATCAATCGTCAGCTCTGTCACGTCATCAGGTACTGCGATCAGCGACCGCAAAGCGGTTCCGCCTGCTGCCGCCAGATAGCCGTCGCGGTCCACCTCCAATCGGCCGCCGCGCCACAGTACGTTCTCGCCATTTGGTCCCATCAGCTCAATGAAGCCTTGGCCTTCGATCGCGATGTCCATCGCAGAGCCAGTCGTGCGAAGTTCACCAAGCTCCGACATCATCGCGCGCGTCGCCATCCGCACACCGCCGTTCAGGGTTGCCGCTTCACGCGCCACTCGTTCGTTTTCGGTCACGGCATCTGTGTTGCTCGTTACAATCTCAGCGAATTGCACTTCTGCTCGTTTGAAAGCGGGCGTGTTGATATTCGCGATGTTGTTAGCAATCGTTTCCAAGGCACGCTGCTGCGTCTTGAGAGACACCGCGCCGATTTCAAATGCTCCGTTCATGACCCGCTCCTGCTAAATGTTGAAATCGCCTGGCTCATCAATTGGTCGTAGGCGCGCACAAGTTGAGCGCCGCTCTCGACTTGACGCTGTGTGCGCATCAGCTCGACCATTTCATCTGATAGGGTGACGTTTGACCGCTCGATCATGCCCTGTTTGAACTCGCTGGCATCAGCCTCAAGCAACGCATCGCGCTGCGTGGCGCTAATAGAGCTCTTGGTGTCGAGATCACCGGCCTCAAACATGCCAATCGTTCCAATGGGAACATCGCCGTCAAGCACAGTGCCGTCTGCGAGGATTTCAACCGCCGCATTGGTCAGTTCCAGATCGCCTCCGCCAGCACGCTGAACAGCGCGGCCAAGTGCGTCGACTAAGATGCCCTCGTTGCCTATTCCCAAATTGCCGCCGCGCGAGAAAGCGAACCGCTCGCCGTCTCGCACCAGCATGAGGCCGGGACCGTTTATGGCCACATCCAAGAGATTTCCGGTGTCGAGCAGCACACCTTGATTTGCCATTGTAGTCGACGAAACAGTCGGAACTGCGTTGGATGGCATATTATTCGAAGTATTTGGCTCGGCTATTTCCGAATACGCTATTTCGCGTTTGTAGCCCGGTGTGTTCGCGTTTGTTACGTTACGCGCAGCCGTCTCTATTCGCCGCTCACCGCCTAATAAGGTGGCGGCTGCGGTTTCATGCAACCCCATCGTTCGACCCCCTGCCGACCAATTAATTTCGGATCCAGAGAAAACCTATTGTTCTGAAATCGTCAACTGGCGAAAAACTAAAATTTGTTCTTGCGGGAGTGTTGAATCGAATAATTGGACTGGCTTTCGAGGAAGTGATGCCTGCGAAAGATTAAGCGGAATTAGTCGGCTCTGCCGAGTAAATGCATCGAATACTTACTAATGAAAATGTCGCTGTGATACAATTGAGTATCATTACGGCGGCCTGTGGAAAAGCTGTGTGCAATTAGAGGATATTTGGGCTCTCTATTTTCGGAAATAGACCTTTGATCGCAAAATGGAGAGTGAATGCGACTCGAGCGACGTGAATTTGAGTAAAACAGAGTAAAAGTATCTCAACCGAGTTCTGCGCCAATTTTTCGTCTCGGAGCCACATAAAACCCTAAACTATCGCAAGCATCGGCTGACTGAGAGTATGACGGAGCGTGCTTGTATTCCGTCTGATCAGGGATGGGATCTTACATGACCGCGATTTTTACGGGCCTCGGTGCAGGGCTAGCTAAGAGTTCGGCTACGACGCTTGGAGCCAGTGGAACGCTTGGCGGATCAGCGACGGGACGGGGGGCGAAGGTCTCTCGGTTAATGCAGCAACTGGCAATCTGGTTATTTCGCGGCGGGATGAATTTCTCACAGGACGCGGTCACGATATCGGTATTTCGCGCACCTATAACTCGCTTGCTGAGGTTAGTGACCGTGACAATGGCGACCAATGGCAGCTGTCGAGCACACGCCGGGTGTTTGGGCTGACGGGCACGGTCAACACGGCTGGATCGACAATCAAGCGGCAGTCGGGCGATGGTTCGGTTGTCACGTACGCATACGGGACCCGCAATGGAGTGTCGGCCTATTGGACCACGGATGGGTCAGGGTCGCATGACAAGATCGAGTGGACGGGCTCACAATATAAGTGGACCGATGGCGACACGCAGTCGGTAGAAACCTACGGCGCATCACCGCACAATAGCGGCGAGTATCGTCTGGGCGTCCTTCAAGACCGCGACGGTAATGCGGTCTATTATGACTACGTTGGTGGCACTGATCTTGTGTCACGGGTCAAAACGTGGTCATCCGCCGCCGGTGGTTCGTGGGAGCAAGTGAATTATAGCTGGTCAGGTAACCAGCTTACCTCGATCCAGAGTGAGTTCAACGATCCCAAGACGGGCGAACGCCGGATCGAAATCGGTACTTACTATGCCTATGATGGCAGCGGCCGCCTCGCGACCGTTACTGTCGACTTGTCGCCTGAAGTGGCGGGCACGGCCGATGGGCATGCTTATACGATCAGCTACCTATACGATTCCGCAGGCCGCGTAACGCGGGTGACGCAGACCGATGGCTCGCGCACTGACATTCAATATGATGCCGCGGGCCGTGTGACGCAGCTTACTGAGCATGTCGGTGATGGTGACGTGCGCGCGACCCGGATTGGCTACGGAGTCAATGTGACGAGTGTCACAGCAGCTGATGGCACCATCACCAAGCTTTGGTATGACAACAAAGGCCAGCTGGTGCAGCTGCTGAGTCCGCCGGTGAACACGGGAGGTCCAGCCATTGTTCAGCAGTTTGAATATGATGATGATGGCAATCTGATCCGTACGATTGAGACGGATGCGGAGAACGGCACTGTCCCGCAGAACCTCGTCAAGGCGGCAGGCTGGGCTGACGGCGAAGCGGCGCTGCGCGGTGACAATCTGGTCGACGATAGCGGCTGGCCGCAGGATCGTGATGGAACCCTGCCAGCGGCGGGGAGTGTTGGAGCTGGTCAAGGGTTTGGCCTTTACTCTGGGGCCGAGACCGAATGGGCGAAGACCACAGGTCCCTATGAACAGTCGATTGTCTCTTTGAAGACCGGGCAAACTGGCCAGAATGGCGAATCGGGCGGTGGAGCTATCAGTTCGAATTTTCTGGTCGACAAGACGCAAGCCTATGAGTTTACAATTTATGTAAAGGCTAGCGAGCTTGATAAGCACCGCGTCTATTTTGGGCTCAGTACGAACGGGATTGTCAAAGATGGCCACACCGGCGCCACAAATGGAAATCCCTATTTTACCTATGCGCATCCCAGTGCCACCAAGAATTGGGAAGCGGACAAATGGGTGAAGATTGTAGGCTATGTACTGCCGGATGGGTCGGTTGCAGAAGACTATGGTTCGGTTGGCGGTGTCTATGACACTGAAACCGGTGAAAAACTGTATGGCATGCGCCATTTTACCTGGAATGGCGACAACGCAGCGGAGTCGACCTATCTACGCTTCTTCAATTTCTACAATACTGATCGGCAGGGCAAATTCACGCATTGGTACCGGCCTGAGGTGCGCCAAGTCCATGAGGCCGGGATTATGCGCGGCGACACAGGGCTGGATATTGAACGCGATCGTGCGCTGTTTGAGCAGCCCCAGACAGTCGGCTGGCGGAGTGTCGCGTGGACTACCAATGACGATGAGGCGCGCTGGTCTGCGGTCGATGGACCAGACGGTGCTCGGCAGATTGGGCTGGAAACCGGACAGTTTGATGGCGGCTATGACGGTGGCGGATCATATACGAACAACTTCACTATCGACGCGACAAAGGCTTACAAGTTCACGCAGTATGTTCGTAAAGAAGATCTGACCAAGCATAGCCTATATTTTGGCCTTCAAAGCGGCGTAAAGAACGCAGTCAGCGGTGCTGAAAATACCAATCCCTATTTCATGGCTTTGCCGGCCGCCTCGCAACAGGCGATCGGCCTGCAGGAAGGTAAGTGGTATAAGGTTGTAGGGTATGTATTGCCGGAGGGCAGTGCGAACCTTGCTGGAAATTTGTATGGCGGCATTTACGATGCTGAGACCGGCACGAAGATATACGACACTACGAATTACCGCTGGTCTGAAGATCGCTCAAGCGATGAAACATTTGCACGGTTTTTCACATACTATAACGAAAGTGATCACGGCTGGTCGACTGACTTCCTAGCACCTGAGGTCGTTGAGTTAGATCCATCGCAACTGGCGGCCGACAGTGCGAACCCCTTCGGTGTCGTCTACGATGAAAGCGGTGTTCAGACCCATTACACCTATGATGATCGCGGGAACCTGATCGCCACGGTTGACCCGCTCGGAAATGTCACCACACGCACTTACAACTCTGAAAACTTGCTCATTTCCGAAACCGAGTACGGCACCAGCGAAAACACTACGCAACTAAATAATGTAGTACCAACTGAGATCGGATCTTGGGCAACTGAGATCGGAACTTGGGGCGGTGGTAACTACACTTCTGTCGCAGATGGAGAGATCGACGGGCGATCTGCGAAAATCTACACCGGAACTGGTGGTTGGGCTGCGGTAGCCCAGGGGTTCTCTGTTCAGACAGGCGATACAGCCAGCCTTGAGGTCAGTCTACAAGGGGTAGGAGAGATCACTTCCCAATCATTGGGTTTGCACCATGAAGGCAATTGGGGCCCAATTGGTATCGGAGAGGCCAAAATACTGTCCGGCCCAGGCCAGCTTGTGCAGCTGGGTGGAGCGTTTTGGCGTGTTGACGGCCTTTCCACCACCGAGGCAACGCGTATTCAGGTAACACGCAAGGCCACATCAACGGCTGGAATGGCTGCATACATTTACATCGATCATCCCGGCGGTTATCGCGATGGCTCACAGCTAAAAATTGCAGGGCCAGATGTCACGATCCTGCGCGGCGCAGGCCAAGAGCTGACCACGCGTTATGCGTATGATGGCGAGGGTCATTTACGGTATAGCGTGAGCGCTGATGGTCGGGTTAGCGAATATGGCTACAGCTCGCTCGGCTGGCTTGTTTCCCAGAAGGATTACATCAACGACAAGTTCACCGGCTCGCAAGCTGTCATTACCGAAGCGCAGCTGAACAGCTGGCGCGATGGCCTAAGCAACAAGAGCTTGGTCGAGCACACAACGCATGGCTATGATGCGCGTGGAAATCGCACTTCAACGACACGATACGGCGGAGCGAACTCCGCTGGCGCTGGGACTGGAGCAAGCGGCTACGGTCATTCCCGGACCTACTATGTCTACGATCAAGAAGGTCGCCTGCTCACACGCTATAATCAAGGAGAGAATGGCAAAGAGCAGTTTGTATATGACGGGCTAGGTCGTTTGGTGAGCTCGTCTGACGCGGCGGGTTCTGTCACGAGCGTCTATTTCGACGATGCGAACAGCAGCACCGTGATGCAGATGGCCAGCGGGCTGACGCGCACCATGACGTATAACAAGTCTGGTGATTTGGTTTCCAGCACCGACAGTTCGCTTGAGACCTATGGCGCTAATCTCGCACCGGCGATGACTAATTTCGGCCATTGGCGTGCTTCTCGAACGACCGCCGCGAACGTAAATGGCAAGCCTGCATATAAATACAATGTCGATGAGGCGGGCTACTATGGTGGAGTGAGCCGGGGATATACCGTCGCGGCCGGTGAAACGGTTCGATATCGCATCACTGTAACCGGCGATGGATTTACGACCATGCACCGTTTAGGTCTCTATGGGCCAACGGATGGTTGGGGCAACAAGGACACCCTATCGCAGGGAACCATAATCAGTGGGCCGGGCAAACTCACGCAAGTTTCTGGTGGTCAGTGGCAAATCGAAGGACTGGCTGCTGGGCAAAGCGTCACTTTGGAAATCACCCGCACGTTTGAAAATGCCCAGTCTGCTGGCGCATATTTTTACGTTGGAGGCACGGGCCAAGTCGCCGCGAACACGAGCGTCATCTTGTCCGATCCGCGGGTTACCAAGACCACAACTGACGCGTCGCTTTCGTTCACTGCCGAGACACAGAACAAGTATGATCGGCAGGGCCGTCTGCGCGTGTCGCATGATCAGTTTGACGGACGCGGGCCGACCTATTTCATCTATGACAAGGCTGGCCGGATGGTCGGTGAAGTCGCTCCGGGGGGCTGGCTGACCGAGTATTTCTACGACAGCCAAAGCCGCATCATATCGACCATCAATTACACTAACGCGGTCGGCTCGGTAATGCTGTCGCAGCTCGACAACCCGGACAATTCCCTCGAGATGAGCGATATTCGCCTGGCCGCGCATGGCTATGATGTGCGCAGCTTCACCATTTATGACGATAGCGGCCGGGTTGTCCAGCGTATCAATGGCGAAGGCGAGGTGGTCAATTACACGTATGACCAGTCCGATAGGCTGATCAGTGAGCGGCTTTTCATTAACAAAGTTGCTGTTCCCACAAGCTGGTACACCAACCCGCCCACCAACCCGGTGACAGTCAGCGGCCATGCACAAGACGCGGTGACCCGCACCTTCTATGATCGCGATGGCAATGTGCGCGGCATGCTCGATAGCGAAGGCTATCTGAGCGAATACACCTATGATGCGGCTGGGCGCAGAACGGTTGAGATTGCCTTTGCGAACAAGGCTGGCTCAAGCTTGCGGACGAGTGGCACGTTCAATCAACTGCGCACCTCCGCAGGTATTTCCAATAGCAACAATCGCTATGTCCGTTCGGTCTATGATCACCAGGGTCAGCTGCGCTTTACGATCAATAGCTCCAATCACGTCACTGCGTATGAATACAACACGGCTGGCAAACTTCTGCGCACGATTGAGCGAGCGACGCCGCTTCCCGGTGGTCACTCAAGCTGGACCTTCCGCGGTGTCTATGATGCCGTCGCATCAAATTCCAACGACCGGATCACAACCAACACGTATAATGCCTTTGGGCAGCTATCTAGCACCACCGATGCGCTGGGGCTGACGACGTACTTTACCTATGACAATGCTGGCAATCTGATCAAGGCAGTCGCTGGTGATCGCACAAGCCGCAATTGGTATGATGCACGCGGCAATCTCCGCTTTAGCGTTGATGCCGAAGGCTATCTGTCGAGCTATCTCTACAACACGGCGGGCCAGGTCACTGAGCAGCGTCGCTATGACACCAAGGTCACAGTCAGCGACAGCACCACCATTCAGCAAGTCGTGACGCTCGCAGCGAATGCCGGCACGAATTACAGCGGGCACATTTCGCGCTACGATACCGGAGGTCGGTTATGGTCTGAGTTCGATGCTGTTGGCGTGGAAACGGTCTATGGTTACCGGGCGAATGGCCAACTGGGATACACCTTTACCGGTGAGCATGGTGCCCACGGCACCGGAGCAGGCGGTGATTCTGATCGATCTACCACTTTCTATTATTATGACAATGCGGGCCGCCTTACACGTCAGGACGATGCAAGCGGCGAAAGTGAAGTCAGCATCACTCGGTTTGAGTACGACGGTCCAGGTCGTCAAACGCGCGTAGTTTACGGATCAGGCGCGACGAGCACTGATGCAAGAACGACCTATGACAAGCGCGGTTTGGTTCTGACTGAAGCCAATGGTGCGGGCAATACGCTAACCTATGAATACAACGCCTTTGGCGAGGTGACCAAGGCATGGGATGCGAAGAATATTCTTGTCACGGAGAACACCTACAACAAGCTTGGCCAGCTCACCCGCAGCACTGATGCGCTGGGCCACCATACGAACTACACCTATACTCGCTTTGGCGAGATTGCGACCGTCACCGATCCGCGCGGTGCAGTGACTAGTTTTGCCTATAACAAGCATGGTCAGGTGACCTCCACGACTGATGCAGAAGGACATGTCGAGAGCTATCAGTATAACAGCTTTGGAGAGCGAACCCGTGTCACCAATAAGTTGGGTGGGCAGACGACCTACACGATCGATAAGCTTGGCCGAACGACCCATGAATGGGTCGATACAACAGTCCATAACGCCAGCGGCAATGTTGCTGCGAATGGATACTACCGGAACATTTACGACTACGATGCCCACGGGAATGTGACCCGAAAGGTAGAGGCATATGGCCTCGCTGAACGCATTAACACATATTACGAATATGACCGTGCCAATCGTCTGATCAAAGAGACTATTCCGGCGGCGCACGGCCAGACGGCCTTCAACACCTTCGCTTATGATGGGCGCGGTAATCTGACCCGCAGCACCGATGCGACTGGTGGACGCACGATCTATTTCTATGATGATCTGGACCGCGTGACTGTCGAAATCAGCCCGGTCGGAACGTATACTGCATATACCTATGATGAAGTCGGCAATGTCACCAATATCAAGGTCTATGCGACTGCCGTTACAGTACTCGCAGATGGTGGGTCCGAAGAAGAAGCCGCCCAAATTGTGCCTGCTCCTTCAACCTCTGGCATGCGTGAAACGCTGTTCGAGTACGATAACGCCTATCGCCTGATTAAGAGCACTGTGAAAGGCGTGCACAATGGCACGTTCAATGGGTCGAGCACGTCCCCTGCATGGGCCGCGAACGCGTCTGACTTCCATACGCATTATGAGTATGACGATAACGGCAATGTCGTGAAGACGACCGATCCAGAGGGCAATACGACCTGGGCCTATTACGACGCGCTGAACCGCAAGATCGCGCAGGTCGATGGTGAAAACTACCTGACAAAGTGGCTCTATGACGGAGCAGGTAACGTCACTCGCTATGTACGGTATGCGTTCGCGATCTCAGGTTCTCCGACGTTCAATCTGCCAGCCAGTCCAAGCTCTGCGAGTTCGCGCGTTATTGAGTACACGTATGACAAGATGGGCAACCGTCTGACTGAAGTGCTTTGGAACCTGAAGGTTCACGACGGCAGCGGAGGACAGACCAATCAATCGCGCGTAACGGTCCGCTACCAATATAATGGTCTTGGCCAGGTTACCCGCAAGACCGAGGCAATAGGCAATGTTAACGTACCTGGTGATAATGACGTAAGATACACTTACGACACTTCTGGACGCTTGGAGCGCGAAACGCGGGCAAACTTCGTCGACTATGAAGGCACAACGATCTCGCCCATTGTCGACTATAGATATGACGGGCTCGGCAACCTTGCTCGCACGGTTCAGTACGGCAATGGCCCAACCCCGCATCGGGTCACGACTTATGGTTATGACAAGGGCTTCTTGCGTTGGGTCAAAGATGCGGAGTTTGACGCCGGCAATTCTACTGGTGGTAAGGTCCAAGAGTATTGGTATGATAAGGCTGGTCGCCTTCTTTATGATTACCATGTCCGGAAAGGTTCAAGTGGACAGCTGCTAGCTGCACCGGGCGGTGGTACCTCTGATAGGGATGGCACGCGCTACCTTTATGATGCTGCAGGTCGTAAAACGGCTGAATGGAGAGCAGTAGATAAGACTGGTCCTACTGGTTGGACGGACGTCGGCCCCATAACACGATACACCTACAACGCGTTTGGTGAGGTTGCGACGGTCCGCGTTGGCAATGGTCGGCAATGATCCGATAAATAAGGTTGATCCTACGGGAACATCTGACCTCAACCTGTTCCACTCAACCGATACACTTTGGCTAGCTGGTTGGGCATTTGAGCCGAATGGCGAGGATGACTCTGTGTTCACTATTACGGGTCACGGAAGTGCAGGCGGCATTAGGGACAATCGCGATAATGGCAGCGGACAAGTGCTGACACCCACCCAGCTAGCATCTGAAGCTCGAAGAAACGGATTGAGAGAAGGGATGACCGCCTTCCTTGGTTCCTGCAATTGTGCAAAGGGCGACTACGCCCGCGACTTTGCGATTGCTTCGAAATCAACCGTCATCGCAGCCAACGGCTTCGTAATGTTCCCATCCGCTAGAAAGGGATATCGACCAGACACGTATAACGGGAAAGTCAGTCTTTATGTCTCCCAAACTCGTGACGGCAAAGGCCCGAGGGGTCAGTTCCTGCAGTACAATTCTAAGGGCAAGGTGACGAAGACATGGGACCGGGCGACCTTCAATGCGAAAACCGGGCGTGTGACTTTCTCAAATGACACTCCGCGAACAGGAACTCGCATTCGGGAGAGACGCTCTCAGTGTGTCAGCAAAGAGCTTTGCGGAGGTAAATGATGGTAGACGCTGTTAAAGCACCGCAATTGGCGATATTTTTTACGCTGCAGCTAATGGCTTGCTCGCCGGTTCAAAAGGACACAAGCGAGGCCGATGATGTCCTACCAGATATGTACTCAAGCACCGGCGAGATTTACTATCTCGAACCATCCGAGAGAGAAGCAGTCGAGGCTAAGGCATCTGAGGGTGACAAGGAGGCCTTGGATGCAATCATCAATCATTACGAACTCGGTGGAGTAGAAGATAATATCGGCCCGCTCATGCACTGGTTGCGGCTCGCCCACCAACGCGGAGATCAAAAGCGGCTCAGGGATTTGGTGTTTTTTTCTAGAGACTCCGACTTGGACTGCACTGAGATCGTGTCATATTTTGATGCCTTGCAGGAGCTCGATCCTAATGGGGCTAGTGAATTGAAAGCTGGCAGGGTCGCAGAGTGTTTAGCCAATCGGCAATAGGATACTTAGAACGATCCGTCCCAGTGACCGGATCGCCGCTCGCAGTATGGGAAGCCTTAGGGCGCACACCGTACGCAGCGGTGCTGGCGGGTAAGTTCTTGAGGTATATGCGTAAAACGGCAATGTCCCTTTCTGTGCCAGTAGCGGGTCAGTGGTAATTTGGCGGCACAGAGTGGGTCAGTCGCGCTCCAAAACTCTGTAATCGCTGACCAACCTTGCGCACCTCGACTGTGCTACTTTGAACCTCAGGATGGCCGGTCGCGAGCGGCGATCGAGACGGTGCTGCTGGGCCATGTTCCGCTCTTCAGCGGCGTGTTCCAGGTGAAAAACCACCCCACCTCTCAGCATCCCGACCGGCTCAGGATCGAGGACAGCAAGCCAGTCCCTTTTAGAAGCACACCCTATGCGGCAAGCCGCGTGGAGCTGAAACGGGAATATACGTGCGTTTTGAGTGGGTTGCGGATATTTTTGTGGGCCGAAATATATTGCGGTTTTGGGCGGCTGAGGTGACGGAGTGAACTTTTGTCGCAAGATCAGTTGGTTGGGTCCGAAATATCTTTCTGCCGAAATATATTGCGGCGCCGTTTCGGTTCCTTGCCTGTGTCCTTTTAGAGCAGCCAAAGGGCTCCGCTGAGGGGCTTACGGGAGTGTCCCGGCCCCTTGGTGTCGTTCCCGCGCTGATATGCCGCTAGAAAGCGGCTGAGAGAGGATCAGGCGGCGTTGGCGATCCTACTGGTCCAACCTACCCCTTCAACGCCAATGTGCCGGGCCTGACTGGCGGCGGAGCAGCTACCTCGCCTGCGCTTGATGGCTCACCCAATGAGGCCGCATTGCCCTCGTTCGGCTCTGGTTTCCCCCAACCGGAGCCGGGCATCACCTCGCCTTTTGACAGTGGTCTGACGCTCGATACCTACTCGCAAAATGGCTATTGGGAGACGGTCAACTACACTTACGCCGTCGTGGAAGAATACGTCTACGATGCCGGCGGCCGCCTCGACGAAGTTAAATCAGCGCAAGGCTATTTTGATTCCATCGATTATGCTGAGATTAAGTCACACGGCCATCAGGTCAACGCGCAAGACTTTGTCTACGGACCTGGCGCCACGGTGAAACGCGGCGAGTTCGTCTATGACAAAATGGGCCGCGTCACCAATCAATATGACTTCGCCGCCAATGGCACGACCAAGGTCTTTGACCGCGCTGTTTTGTACAACACAGACGGAACCGTCCAGCGCGAGACCACTGTCACAACCAAGGGCAGCGATTCCTACCGATCGGTCGCCAACAATTACTACAACGCCGACAACACGCTCAATTATGTCCTGACGACCAACACCAAAAACGGCAGCAATAGCGGCGCGCCCAACACCCGCACTGACAACACCTATGTCTATTTTGATGGAGCGGTGCAGAGCCAGGTTTTGTATGACGAGAACACCGGCTCCTCCTCCAACACCGTGTTCCGCTCGACCTATACCTATGATGGGGTCGGCACCCTCCAATCGGCACAGATCAATGATGGGCGCCCGCGCACCGTCAGCTATATCAACAATGCCGAAGGGCAAGTGATCAGCCGCAAAGAGAAAGACAACAATCACACCCAGGGTGATCCGTCAGAAATCTACTACCGCTTTGGCGGCAAAGAGATCGGCCGGGTTGGCAACAATGGCACGTCCAATGTCAATTATGAGCGCACGATAGCTGAGCGTACGGCCAACACCTCGAGCGCCACGGGCGCGTTCCGCAACAATGCGGCGACAGGCGTCGGTTATGCGGACTTTGGCGGTGATTACGACGCGATCAACTCCTATGCGCAGGGCTCTGGCGGCGGCAGCTATACCGTGCGCGGGGGCGAGAACCTTCAGGCTATCGCGGCCCAGCTCTGGGGCGATAGCGCGCTGTGGTACAAGATCGCCGAGGCCAACGGCCTAAGGGGCAGTGAGACACTGATCGAGGGGCAACGCCTGACAATCCCAACCGGCGTGACCCGCGTTCACAACAATTCTGGCACGATCAAACCATACGATCCGGCGGAGGCTATCGGCGACACCTCGCCCACCACCGCCGCACAGCCCAAGAAAAAGAAATGCGGCGTCTTCGGCGCGATCCTCTTGGCGGTTGTGGCGATTGCTGTTGCTGCAGTTGTAACCGGTGGTGCTTTGGCTTTAGCCGCTGGGAAATCGCTCTCAGCTGGACTTGCTACAATCGGTATCGGTTCTGGGACGGCCATAGGCGGCGCTACTGCAGGCGGGATCGCTGCCGCCAGTGCCGTAGGTGGTGCGGTTGGCTCTATCGCTTCTCAAGGCGTCGGCATCGCGACTGGTATTCAGGACAAATTTAGCTTTAAGGGAGTGGCTCTTGCCGCGATCGCCGGCGGTATCAGCGGGGGACTCGGTGCGAGCGGTGTCTTTGGCAAGGTCACCGGCGGATCATTCAAAGCTGGCGCGATTGGTATCAAAAGTGGAATTCTCGATGCTGCAGTGAGAGGTGCTGTTAGTGGTGCACTCACACAGGGTGCGGCGACAGCTACCGGATTGCAAAGCAAGTTTAATTTCGCTGGAGTCGCCGCTGCCGGTGTCGGAGCTGCGGCAGGCAACTTCACAGGTGGACGATTTGGCAAGCCAGCTAATGGGTTCGCTGCGTTCGGCCAAAATCTGGCTGCCAATTCGGCGGGCGCGATTGCCAACGCGGCGACACGATCTGCGTGGACTGGCCAGAGCTTCGGCGACTCAGTTATCAGTGCCATTCCTGATGCAATCGGAGCTGCCATTGGCAACGTTGTTGTCGGCGCAGTCGCTATTGCTGCGAAGGTCGACTCAAACCCATCAAAAGAGCCTGCACAATCGCGTTACTATATTAACGATCCTGCTCACGACTTTGGTGGACTGAGAAGGATCAACTATCATGGGGCAGACGGAGCGTATGGCCCAACAATTGTCGTAACGGGTACGCGCATCAAAGAAGATGATGGATTCTTTGATCAACTAGGTGACGCTCTCGTCGACAATCCGGTCACGAACTACTTGACGGACAACTTTGATTTCAATCTAGAGATCAGAGCACCCTCAGATGGGTTTGCTGTCGATCTTAATATACGTGCGCCCAACTTTGCATTGAATGCTCAATTTGCAACGTCTGCCTCGAGTAACCATCGAAATGGGCAGGCAGGTCTCTCTGTCGCTTTGGGTGAGCGCGGTTTCGCTGTCGTCGGTCGTGGGTCCTCTGGACCCTCAGGCACTCGCTTCCAAGGTGGGTTGACTGCCAGAGACGCTGATGGATCATTTGTGGTTGGCGGCGCTTTGCGTACTAACGCAAACAGCGTAGCGGTGTCCGCACAGGGCAACGCTTTTGGTGAGGACTTCCGTGTTGTCGGGGCCATTGCATCGGCCAACAACGGCGGCTCGGATGCTGTGAGCATAAGAGCTTTGGCCGAGCGCGGAGATCTGACCTCGGCGGTGACTGGAACCATATTGACATCGTCAAGCGGAATTTCTGGCCAAGCTGACATTATAGGAACAGTTCCAGTCATAGGTAATCGCGAAATCGGTTTCTCAGCGAGAGGTTCGGCAGCACTTAAGGCTTCCGGTATTGGAGGTTCGGGCAACGCTAGTGCATTAGTGAAGCACCCCGACGGGAGTGTCCGAACTCTTGATGGAAAATTTGCGAGCATTTCTGGCGCTCCTGCGCCAGGAAGCCGAGCTCCGGCTAACTTCGCTGGTTTCCTGAAAAGCAACGGCGTTCAAGTCGTCGGTAGAGAATTGGAGTTCAATGGTCCATTGGGGGTGCGTCGTTACGATATTGTGACACGGAACCCAGATGGTTCTTTGCATGGCTTAGAAATCAAAACAGGTAGCGCCCGCCCCAATCCATATCAAAGGTTCACCGACCTCCATGTAAACCGATTTGGAGCAGAAGGCCGTGGACGTGCTGCTGGAGAGAGAGTAACTGGGGCGTCGACAGTATATCTGACTGAAGACTGGAATTAGGCGGGCTGCTTTGTGTTACTAGAGATCGAAAATATGGAATCAATAAATGAGCCGAGCGAGAAGCAACTTGCTTCCGCTCTTCGGAATTTGCGAAGTCATGGGCCTTCTTCTTACCTTAGCTTGACAAGCCAAGACTCCAGCTTCGTTCAAGTCGGCGGCGGAGGTGTAACCTGCGTGCTTGAGTGGAAGGACCAACGGTCGGGCCGACATTACCGAGGTTATAAGAGTGAAAAGAGCAAAGTCTTTGGTGATGGAGATATACTCACGTTTTCGGGAGGGCAGGTTCCGTTGAAGGCAGACGAGTGGCTACAGATTCGAGACGTTGCGCCAGTTTTCTTAGCCTTCTTAAAAAACACAGATTTTCCGTCTGAAATTCTCTGGCGTGATATCTCACCGATCTTAGAACGTCATGAGCCAATTTAGCCGCTTCAGCAGAAAGTTTCGGCAAGTTCTGGGGACAGTATACGTAGTTGCAGTTCTGTTTTCCTACACGCCTATCCCGAGCTAGCGTATCGGAGGCTCTTTTCCATCGCCCGTCCCTTTGCCTGAATTAAGGCGCAGCGTGTTTTGCTTGTTGGCTGTTTGTTTAGCCTCAAGCGCCAGCGGCTGCCTCCGCAGCCTTGGCTATCCTCGCTCACGCGCCTTTCAGGCGCATCGCTGCGGGCGCCCTGTCGGGCTTGCGAAGCCTAACGGCTTCGAACCAGTCCAAGCCATCCTCTGTGCTGCCAGTTACCTGGAATGCAGAAACAACAAATGTAGGAAATAATCTTGCGCGGTCCCCTGTCCGGCGTGAGTGCCTGTAGGACGCCCAAACCCGCGCAAATGCTGGCCTCGCGGCGGATGACACAAAAAGCTGAACTGTCACTTTTGTCACCCTGCGTAGGGAAATGCAGTAACGCCTTACATATCTTCAGTAGAAGTTCGCATGGTCAGTAAAATTCCTACAAATTTCACTTGCAGGCGCGATTGTACGAAAAAAATAGCAACGCAATGGCAGATAAAGGAACTACTCATCCGTAAAAGTCGCTGTGGTACAATTGATATGTAAGAAATCGTGGCTCTAAACTCACTGTAACAACAGTTTATCCACAGAGCTACCCACTGGCCACCCCCTCACGTCACTTGAAGAATCGGTGACGAGACAAGCATACACTTAGACACGTTGTGTTGGACTGGGGGGTCGCGACCATGACGCCGGATAGGGCGCTTGATTTCATGAATGATATGCTGTGGTCCGCCGCAGTGATCGGCGGCCCGGTTATGCTGGCGACGCTACTAGTCGGATTGACTGTGTCCATTTTTCAGGTCGCAACGCAGATCCAAGAAATCACGCTGTCATACGTGCCCAAAATCGTGACCGCTGGCGTGATGCTGGTGATCCTCGGGCCGTGGATGGTGTCGAAACTCACCAGCTTCGCCCGCGACCTTTACCTCACAATCCCATCGCTCGCGCAATAGGAGGCGGGCAGGGGTGAGCTTCGTCGACATCTGGATTGCGAGCCTGCTGGTGGCCTTGCGGATTGTGCCCGCGTTAGCCTTCGCGCCGCCATTCACCTTGTTGCGGGTGCCGCCAACCATCCGGGTTTTGCTGGCGATTGGCTTGTCCTTCTGGTTGGTGGCGGCTCGTCCCGAAGTGACCAGCGCACGCGTGGCTGGCGAAAGCCTACCCGGCTTGGTGCTGGGGGAACTCGTTCTGGGCGTTTCGATTGCGTTGGGCCTGCAACTCGTCTTTGCCGCGATAATGTGGGCGGGCAGGGCGCTCGACATTCAAGCCGGCTTTGGCCTCGCAATGCTGGCCGATCCGACGACAAACGCGCAGATACCCCTTGCTGGTACGATCCTAGCTTATGCTGCGGCGATGATCTTTTTCGCGACTGGCGCGCAATATGATCTGCTGGCCTTGTGGCTTGTTTCGGTAGAGACCTTGCCGGTGGGATATGGGATTATCCAGCCGGATATGGTGGCTGTCGGGCGGTACTTGGCCAGTGTGTTTTTTCTGGCCATTGGACTTGTCGGCGCGGCGATGCTGGCAATCTTCCTGACCGACATTGTGGTAGCCTTCCTCAGCCGCACTTTGCCGCAAATGAATGTCCTCCTGCTGGGCTTTCAGGCGAAGGCGATGGTGATGGTGATTACTCTACCGATTGCGATGGGTTTTGCGGGCGCGCTATTCCTGCGATTGATGCGGATGGCGGTGACCGAACCGACCAAGTTCTGGGGGCTCCCAGCATGAGTGAAGAAGGCCAGGAGCAGAATAAGAGCGAGGAGCCAACTCCGTTCAAGCTCAAGAAGGCGCGCGAAAAGGGGCAGGTCGCGCGCGGTATGGATCTGGGTTTTGTTGGTAGCCTGATCGCATTGGCCGCTGTCGCAATGTTCGCTGGCGAGATGTTCTTTGGCCGGCTCGCCGATATGATGCGGTACAGCTTTTCAGCCGGGATAACCGGGCGCGGTGACCCTATTGAGGCGTTGGGAGTGGTCGCCGCAACCTATTGGGGCGCGTTCCAGCCTCTGATCATTCTGGGCGCGACAATTGTAGTCGTGCTGGTCACGCTTGAGATGCTGCAATTGAGGGGCTTCATCTTCACAACCCATCCACTCAAGCCTGACTTTAAGAAACTTAATCCTGCTAAAGGTTTGAAGCGTCTTTTCAGCATGAAGATGCTGAAGGAAACGCTCAAGAATATCGTCAAATTCTTCGCCTACTGCACTGCGGCCTGGTTTATTGGTGTCGCGGCGATAGAGACGTGGGGTGTGCGCCTCGTCGATGCGGGTTGGCTTGTGCGTGCGATGGAGCAAAGCGCTGCGCGCCTGCTGTTCGTGTTCATCGCCCTCGCTTTCGTGTTCATGGTGATTGATCAGATCATTGTCCGGCGCGAGTTTCACAAGCAAATGCGGATGAGCCGGCGTGAGTTGACCCGCGAGACGAAAGATCGTGAAGGTGAGCCGCGCTTCAAGCAAAAGCGCAAAGAGATACATGAGAAAATGCGCGAGCAGAGCGAGGGTTTGGGACAGGTGCCAGGCTCTGATCTGGTCGTAGTAAACCCCGAGCATTACGCGGTTGCTCTGCGCTATGATGCCAAGAATATGGATGCTCCGCAGGTCCGCGCGAAGGGCCGCAATCACTTTGCGCAACTCATTAAGCGCAAGGCTAGATTTCATGCTGTTCCGGTGATCTCCAGCCCTCCCTTGGCCCGGAAACTCTATGCCGACTGCGTCAAAGGCAGCGCGATTGGGCCCCAGCATTTCCATGATGTGGCGATGCTTTACCGCAGCCTCGCGAATCCGCCTGCGGGTCCGCAAACAGTGACCGAAGGATAGGCAGAGATGTTCCAGAAGATGTTTGATGGGAATAAGGATCTCGTGCTGGTGTTCGGCACAATTTTGATTCTCGCTATTCTGTTCTCGCCGATCCCGCCTGCGATGCTGGATTTTGCGATCATTGTGAACTTCGGCCTGGGTTTCACGATCCTGCTTCTGACATTCTACGTCGCGAAGCCTGTTGAGTTCTCCACTTTTCCATCCATTTTGCTGGTTGCGACCCTGTTCCGATTATCGCTCAATGTGGCGGCAACGCGGCTCATTTTGACTGGTGCTGATGCCGGTGAAGTGATCGATTCTATCGGCTCTTATGCGGTGCAGGGCAATTTCGTGATTGGTTTGGTCGTTTTTGCGATTTTGGTTGTCGTGCAATATGTTGTGGTGACTAGCGGAGCGCAGCGTGTGTCAGAAGTCGCGGCACGCTTTACGTTGGATTCCATGCCGGGTCAGCAAATGAGCATCGATGCTGACCTCAACCTGGGCCTGATCGACCAGGAGGAGGCGCAGGCGCGCCGTGAAGAGCTTGAGAAGGAAGCTTCCTTTTACGGCTCGATGGATGGCGCATCTAAATTTGTTAAAGGCGACGCCATTGCTGGCATCATCATCCTGCTGATTGATATTATCGCTGGGCTGATTGTCGGTGTTGCACAAATGGGTATGAGCTGGGGCGAAGCGCTACAACGCTTCACTCTGCTGACCATTGGCGACGGTATCGCAACTCAGCTTCCGGCGCTGATTATCGCGGTTGCAACCGGTATTATCGTCACCCGTTCATCTGCGGATCGGCAGCTAAGCACAGAGATTTTCAGCCAGCTTTCCAGCGTGCCGCGTATTCCCTTGATTGTCGCGATCATCCTGATGGTCATGATGCTGCTGCCGGGCATGCCGAAATGGCCCATCGCCATTGTTGGTGTTGCGGCATTCGCGGCGTGGATCCGAATTCGAAATGTCCAAAGAGCTGAAGAAAGCGACAAAGCTCAGGAGGACCAAGCTGAAGAAACGAGCTCGGTCGCCGAAGGGCGTGTCATTGAGCTGAAAATGGGTGGCGAGCTGATGGCGGAGTGGAAAGATCGGCAGACACTCTTGCTTGATCGGATCGGGACTCAGCGCAAGACAATTGAACGGAGCTTTGGCCTGTCTCATCCCAAGGTCAGCATCGTCGAAGACAATGACCTTGGCGGGAATGACTATCAGATCGCGATTCATAATGATGTCTATGGAACCGGCCAAATCCAGTCAGAACGTGTTCTTGCGCTGAAGCAGGGGGAGCATTCTCAAAAGCTTGAGGGGATACCGGGACGTGACCCGGCATTTGGCCTCGAAGGAGTGTGGATAGAGCCCGGGCGAGCTGAGGAAGCGCGCGAGGCATCCTATAGCGTGGTCGATCCCGAAACTGTGATCACAACGCACCTTAACGAAGTGATCAAAGCAGAAATCCCGGCTCTGCTAACGCGTGCTGCAACGGTCGAACTGTTGGATCAGGTTCGTTCAAGGCAACCCGGATTGATCGAGGAACTGGTGCCGAATGTGATGACTGCATCAGACGTTCAGCGCGTGCTGCAAAACTTGCTGCAAGAACGGGTATCGATCGCGAACATAGACATTATTCTTGAGACCTTGGTCGATATTGGACGGCAAGAGAGAGATCCTGTCTTGCTAAGCGAAAAGATTAGGCAAAGCTTGTCGGTCAGCATTTGTTCGGCGCTACGTGGTCACCATCCTGAACTTGCGGTGCTAAGCCTTGATCCACGAGTCGAGAACCGCATCGTGTCGCAATTGGTAGAAGGCTCGGCCGAAAACCTGATCGCGTCTGACCCACGTTTGGCGGAGCAATTGCTTAAGTCACTTGCGCCTCTGGTCGACAAGATGATTCGTCAGGGGCGTAACCCAGTCTTACTGTGTGCTGCCCCAATTCGCCGTGGTATGGTCCGGCTTGCGCAGCGGACAATCCCTCAACTTTCCGTGATTTCGGTGGATGAGGTGCCCATGCGGGTAGCGCTGAGTAGCTTTGATATTGTCAAACTACAGGATGAAAAGTCACCGGAGGCAGTCGGGTGAGCGGGAGCATAGACATGGTATCTGATGAAGCGCTGTCGAAGCTCGAGCAGCTCAGCCAATTTCTTGACTCTGATCCCGGCAATTTGAGCCTTCTCGCCGACTGCGCGCAAGCGGCGCTAGAGGCGGACAAACCGGCTGATGCTGCTGTGTTCTTTGCGAAAATCGATGCGCTGGAGCCGCTGGAGGCCATTGCGGCAAACACGGCAGGCATTGCTGCAATGCGCGGCGGTGATCAACCTGCTGCACAGCAGTGGTTTGCGAGGGCTTTAGAGGACAATCCTGACGATACCGGCATTCGCTTCAATATCGCGTGGAGCAAAGCGCTAGGTAAGGATTTTGATGCAGCTTTAGAGACCTTAGAAGCGGATGTGATAGACGCACTTCCGCAAGCCGCCATGCTTGATTTACAGATTGATCATGAGCTTGGCCGGTTCGATGCGGCGGCGGCGAAGATGGATACTTACCTAGAAAAGTTCCCTGACTATGCGCCTCTTCAAGCGGCCGTATCGGTGCTCGCCATGGATATGGAACGGCTTGATCTCGCGCGCGAAGCGGCTCTTAAAGGCGGCTCTCATCCTGACGCGCTAACGACCCTTGCAACCCTTGATCTTGGCGATCGAAAGTTGGGTGAGGCACGTGAGCAATATGCGCAGGCTCTTGCTACCCGTCCGATGAACCCGAGAGCAGAAATCGGGTTGGGGCTCGTTGATTTGGCCGAAGGCAACACACTTGAGGCAGCCAAGCGGCTCGACAAAGGAGCGGATCAATTCGGCGATCATTTGGGCACATGGATCGCGGCTGGATGGGCACATTTCATTGGTGGAGATCTAGATGCGGCGCGGGCCCGATTTGAAACCGCGTTATCGCATGATGACACCTTTGGAGAGGCGCATGGCTCGCTCGCGGTGATTGAGCTTCTTCAAGGAGAAGCGGACTCCGCTGAGCGCCGGATTGAGGTCGCAAAACGGCTTGACCGCGACGCCTTCTCTACCGCGCTTGCCGCTATGTTGTTCGAGCAATCTCAAGGCAATCAGGAAAAGGCGGAACAAATTTTCCGCATTGCTTCTCAGCAGCCGATCTTGCCAAACGGCTCGACGTTAATGGATGAGCTCGTGAAAGCCCTTGGGGGCACTGGCGGGACTTCTGGTTTGAATAGCTGACCCGATTATGCGTGGCATACCGCGCTAAACGGGGACCGATATTTTCTTGGTGCCAAAGATTGACTGCCAACTGGCAATTTCATCGACAACCACGTCGTCCATCTTTCGCGTGAGGTCGACGAAATCCTCATAGCTTGCGTCCTTCTCTTGGCTTTCCAGCAAGAGATCAGACCAGCGAACAAGACGATCAAGCTTCGCTGCTGTGACGTCGGAGATTGCAGCAAATCTCTCAAAATCACCGAAGTAACGAATGCCGGCAATTGCCGCCCCTAAGGTTGGAAACGCAACTCCTAGGAAAGTTGTTGGCTTGCTCACAATATCTGGCACGCTGGCGCCCAGCATCCCCAATGTCGCGCTCAGCTTGAGCATTAAGTAGGCACTCACTGACACAATCGCGAGAATGAAGAGGGTCTCAGACATTTTGTCGAGATTATGATGCACGCGCCCTAGCCTATGCGCTTTCTCGCGATGATACTCTCTCTGCGCGATAAAGAATGGGTAGAGCACATCACGCAGATGCTCTCTCAGATAGGTTTGAGTGACTTTAAGCTGCGGCATGCCCACACTTTTTATGACCTCGCGAGCGTACAGCTCGGGCCAAGGAGTATCCGGTGATGATGGCCAATGGCCGCGCGGACGGCCGCACCCGATCGCTACCATAATCGGCGCATGCCGCAGGTATTCCGCGGCTCGGCGTGTCTGAAACCATCGCCTATGCCAATTCCCGCGCACACCGGCGACCGTGATCGCAACGATGGCGAGTAGCAGTGTCAGTTCTAGCAGAGCAAAAGGCCACTTGCCTTCAGGACCGACGAGCGGGAGATATGCGACGCCCGCGATAATCGCCGCTGCTGACAAGAGAAAATTCGCGACCATGCCGCCGCGATATGCGTCAGATAGATAGGTGGAAATTCCATCGGATGCCGCAAACCTCGAGACCACCTTTTTTGCGAGCGCCTCTGAACATTCAGAGTCGGAATGCAGAAGGGCCGTGATCTTACCGATCATCGTCTGTCCCTGATCGCTCGCGGCGGCTTGCGGCGTCTCATAGCTTTGCTTAACTGCCGCGAATGGGGAGCCGCTACCGGAGAACATCCTCTCGATCCTGCGGTAGGCATGAAATCGACGCTTCGAGTGAGGGTGCCACGCTGCGGAGTTCAGCTGGTCCTTCGCGAGCTCGGCCTCCTGCCAAGTCCTATGGATGTTCGCGCTAATCAACTCGGTCATTTGGACCGCATCGACGGAAACTTCCCGCTCAACTGCAATGGCAAGATCGCCCAGATCGTCAAGCCATGTTAGCTGATCGGGCTTGCGAGCGTCTAACCATATGACCGGCACGTCCGCGGATAATGCCTCAGCCATTGTGTCCCGCGTTCCGCCCATTGCGGTTGGGGAGGCGCCATCCCAGATTGCCAGAAGTATATCCGATTGTTCGACGGTTATCCGGCTGGCGAGCTTAGTGCGCTTACCGACAAGGCTTTCAAACTCGAGCCGTAGTTTGCGATCGTCGCCATTGGCGGTCAGCTTTTTAAGATAGTGCTTTAGCGCCGTATCTTGATCGCACAGCTCAAAACAAATTGCGTTGTCATAGGCACATTTCAGTGCGCTCCAATTGGCAAGCTCTTTGGTGTCCTTTGGTTCGTTCCCATCAGCGATTGAAGCTGTTGAGGGCCAATCTGTGCTGAGCATATTTAGCGCCAGATTTACATCCGAGCCGAATGGCAACGGGGCTACGAGATCAAAGTCTAATTTCGCGGCGGTCTGCGCCGCCATAAGGTCGCAGCCATTGGCGAGGTTGGTGACTAACCGCACTTTTGCAGTTGAAGACGAGGAAACAATTTTCTGGTTTATTGAGGATAGCAGGGTTGAAATTGCTTGCTCAATCGCGGCGCGATTTTTGCCGAATGTCGCGTTGCCTTCTCGGTGACCGGTAACACCAATCGAGAGAATGCGCGTCGGCGCGGCGAACCCAAGATCGAGTGGCTTGTCGGCATCCATCACCGTTCTCTAGCATGGTCTTGTCACCGCGCAATCTGCGGTGTGTCTTCGCCTCTCCGGCAAATTGGCGACTACTATTGACGTGATCGGCGAACTCTGCTGCATTTCAGGAAATCAAAAAAGGGTCGCTGCGTCTGGAAAACCACCTCGGGGGATGAGCGATGCTGCGTGTGAACTGGGCGATGGATTGCGTCCTTAGAGTGCTCCTCCTGCTCATCGCGTTAAGTGCTCCGCAAATGGCAAGGGCCAATGTGCCTGAAGCAGATGTACAAAGCGATGAACGCAGCAGCACTATTGTCTATAACAACTTCAGCGATGAGGAATCGAGAGAGGCCAAGCGGGCTGCGCGTAAAAACCGCAAGGCCTGCCTGCGCGGCGACGCTGAGGCGTGTGTTGCAGCGGGCTACGCCTATCTTCGCGGGGAGGGCGTGGGGCAGATTGGTGATATCGCTGATATCCTGTTTGGCGAGGCGTGCGATGCGGGTCTGGTGGCGGGCTGTAATGCGCTGGGCAAATTTCACGCAGGCGAAGGCGGTGATCCGAAGAACTATCCCAAAGCTGCGACGGCGTTCGAGAGGGCGTGCGATCTGGGTGACCTAACGGGATGCAGAGATTTTGCAGACTTATTACGAAGGGATGTCCTGGGCGCGCCCGATCCTGCACGTGCTGATTTGGTCATTGAGGCGGCCTGTGAGGCGGGTTCAAATGACGCCTGTTTTGACATTGCCAATGCGATTTTGCGCCAAGAGCAATGGACGGAGGAACGCGTAAGAGCGGAGAGGATCCTTGATGCTCAATGCCGAGAGGGCCTAGTGAACGCGTGTTACCGCGCCGTTGAAGAACTCAAAGCCCGCTCTTATCGCGATGAATGGCAGATCGGCGAATTTCTGCACATCGCATGTTATTTCAACGATGTGGCGGCATGCTTCGAGATGGGGGAGCGCGTGTATCGCGGAATTGGTGTCGCCCCGGATCGCAGCCGCTCGATTAGCTATTATGATCAGCTGTGCAATCTCTATGAAACGCATTGCGAAATCTCAAAAGCTCTCCGGGTCACGCCATCGCTTTATACAGCGTGCGCGGATGGCAACTTTCAGAGCTGCGCTGATCTCGGGCGCGCACTAGCTCTTCCCGGCTCCCCGGAAACCGATCGGGACACAGCTATCGGATATCTGGAATCGAGTTGCGTCAACGGTGTGACAGATGCCTGTGCAGATGCTTCCGAGCAGATGAGAGCCCACTTTAGCAGTGACAATGCGGAGGGCGCTCAGAGATTGATCGCAATGCTTGAAAGAGCCTGCTCTGCGGAGGACTTGAGCAAGTGTTTTGAGCTTGCTGAGATATACAAAGAAGGAAGCTGGGCCGTCGCAGACGTGGCCCAGGCAGGGCGCCTGTTTAACGAGCTGTGCACAAAGGGGATGGACGAAGCATGCGTTAAGGAAGTGCAGTTTTCGGGCATCGTGCCCGAGGCGCGCATTGCAGTGGCAGACGCAGAGTACATGCCGCCGGAGGATGCAGATGAACCCACGCAAGTGCCGCAAGAGCGTTTGGTTGTCGAAGCGCCGCCGCCCGAGCTGAGCGAATGTGTGACGTCGCGGGAGCGCTTTCGCGGGCAAGTCTACACGCAGACAAATTGCCCTGCGCATGCCGCGGCAATCAACAGTTATGCTTTGAAACGCGGGCAAGCACCTTGGCAGGCTTTGCTCTGGAGGCCCAAGCGCCTGGTCGGGCAAACTCTGCGCGAGGCAGACAGGGTTCTGTGCGGCGGCTCGCTGATCGCTAAGGGTTGGGTGCTAACCGCGGCGCATTGTCTCATTGATAATGGCACACGGATCAGAACCGCTGGTCATCGGGTCCGGCTAGGGGTCTATAATCCGCGAAAACCTGAAGGGATCACTTATCCAATAATCCGCACTATCGCCCATCCGCAGTATAATCCGCGGAACAAATACGTGTTCGACATCGCGCTGGTTCAATATGATTACCGTGCCGGTTCGGCGGGTGCGCGCACGAACAAGATTGCCTCAATCAAGCTTGACCCGCTGCAGGTTGGCAAACGACGCATTGCCAAGGGTATGAATGCATATTCTTATGGATGGGGCTGGACGCAGGCGGCCAACAGCCAATCGACGGAGTACCTGCAAGGCGTGAAGATGCAGCTGCGTAGTGAGGGTGCTTGCACACGCTTCACGAAGTTTCGCGGCAATCTGCGCCACGCCGCGCTATGTGCAGGCGGGCGAAACTTTCAGCAAACGTGCTATGGCGATAGCGGCGGACCGCTGGTCTACTATGGCGACGCGGGCAGGCGACCGACTTTGATCGGAGTGGTCAGCTCGGGCAAAAAATGCGGATCGACCGGGCTTCCCAGTCAATACACGCGCGTGGCGAAAGCGAAAAGCTGGATTGCGAGTTACGTCAGAGGCATTCGGTAAAACGAAACGCCCGCCAAGCCTAAGCCGCTATGCTTAAGCCTGACGGGCGCAGTTTTTACTTGCTAGTTAAGTCGGCGTTCCTACTCACTTGGCCTTATTGGATTGTTGGTTGGGTCGTTGTTATCGTCTTCGTTCGTTTCTGCAGCATCGCCTTCTGAAGCGTCAGCATCTGCGGTACCTTCACCCTCCATGCTTTCCATTGCCTCTTCGGTTTCAGGTGCGGCAACTTCCACTTCTTCGGCCTCGACGTCGGCTTCAGCGCCTGCACAAGCAGACAGCGTCAATACGCTGGCGGTGGCGAAAAGTGTCACAGTCTTCTTCATATTCATTCCCCTATTTCCAAAGCTGGAACGGTCCAAATTTGAACCCGCCCCAAATAAGACCCGAGGATGAGGCTATCATGCGGTGAGTATTGTTTGCAAACGCGAAAATCCGGGCGCATCACGAACCGGTTCAAGCATGGGATCATTAGTCAGAAATAACAGCCCTGGGTCTTGAATCGCAACTGCGCGATCCAGCAGAGTAATTGCTTTGTCAGTGTCGCCCCATTGCGCCTGAATTTGTGCCTGCTGATAGGGACTAGCATCGCCGTAAGTCGCGATTAGCTCGTCGTAAGACGCGCGGGCGGCTTGCTCATCGCCCAGCTTGTGATGGGCGATGGCCTTGCCGGTCAGAGCAAACACCGGGATAGGCTCTTTCTCGAAGCTCTTCAGTGCCTCACCGGCCGATCCCTGCAGATATTGCGCGCTTCCTAGGCCATAATACGCGCTGGCTATATTCGGGTTGAGCTTCAGTGCTTGCTGCATATGAGCAATTGTATCTGGATAGTTGCGCGACAGCAGGGCGATATATCCCGCCGAACTGAACGCCCGCGCATTTAGCGGATCTAGCGCCAGTACGTTTGCAGCAATTTCCTGTGCTTCTTCTCCTTGCTCGCCATAAGCCATGAAGATTGCGACTGACCGTTGAACATCGGCATCACCTGGAGCGAGTTCGCGTGCGCGGTCGTAGTGTGGCTTCGCCGCTGACCGATCCAAGCGGCCATTGTTTAGGGCAAAGCCCTTCGCCAAATGCGCTCTGGCCAGATCGGGCGTGAGGTCAATTGCCTGCTGCGCTGAGGCAATTGCATCATTGTAGAGACTTCGTACTTCGCTCGCCTGCGATGTGCCATTTGCGAGGGCAGATAGCACTGTGGCACGCATGGCATGAGCCCGTGCGAAATCTGGATCAGCTGCGATCCCCGCATCAAACTGCGCTAGGGCTGCCCGGTCACTATCCTCTCCGGTTGACAGGTCATAGAATGCTTGCCCGCGCAAATATGCCTCATATGCTGTGACGCTTTCAGTGCCGCCAACCTCGGCTTGCTCAGCCAGAGATTTATCGAGCTCTGTCTTGCCGGCTATTTCTGCGATGAGTGACACTGCAACTGTCGAGGCAATTTCAGATTGAACGGCCAGCACGTCTTCGAATTGCCGGTCAAAGCTATCTGCCCAGCGAACCAGCCCGTCCTCAACTTGTACTAATTCCGCTGAGATGCGGACCACCCCATTTGCCATTTGCACGCTTCCACGCAACAAGTTCGCCACACCGAGCCGGCGACCCAGCGCAAATTCGTCACCAGTTTGTTCATCACTAGCAGAGGATGAGGTGGGGGCGGACACGCGTAGTCGCGGATTGCGGGCTAGCGCTGCGCGCAGTTCGTTGGACAGCCCGCCCGAAAACCAAACCTGCTCGGGATCGCCTGAGAGGTTCGCAAAGGGGATAACGGCCAGCGACGTCGAACCCTGATCTGAGTTTTCGCCGATGTTCAGGCCTATAGCAGCCAGAGATGCGACGCCGACTAGCGCAGCTCCGCCAGTGGCAAGTTGGCGCCTGCTTAGCGCAAACTTCGGAGCGGTTTCACTCGCGATGGTGCTATGCTCGTTACGCTTACCGCATTGCGCCAACACAGCCGCCAAGATCCGATCTGACTCGGCTGTGTTTGGCTTACCTGACCAGCCACTTGCATCAATCGTTTGAAACTGTCGAAACCCGAGCGGAGGCTGAGAGCCGTCGATTGAAACGGGTATTAGGCATTTACGCTCACGCCCGCTCTGGGCTTCGTCTCGTACCCAATGTGAGTCGATTGAGATTTTGGACCATAAAACAACGACACAATCTGCGCCCTCCAGCGCCGCTTCGGTAGTGGGAAGGTAGTTTTCTCCGCCTTCGAGAAGTCCGTCCCACCACACGTCGAGGCCCGCGCTCTCAAGCAAGGCAATAACCTTCATTGCTTGCGAGCGTTCATCGCGAGAATAGCTCAGGAATATGCGGCCAGTGGCAGCGCCATCGACATCTGAGTCGTGCATCTTGGCCCTCATTCTACGCCATCCCCGCAAATTCGTAGTGAGGTTAGCTGCAAAGGTGAGCAAGCGCTAGTCGCGAAGGGCCGTGCTTTCGCCGCGTTCCAAACCTACGAAAGCACAACGATTACGCGTTTTTTCTGAGAAGTCGTCAGCAAGGGCTTGAGTTTTGCTGGCGCGGGGAATAACGGGAGCGTTCTTCAATCACAGCGCAGCTTGATTCTAAAGGGGCGTAGACGTGATTGCGGCATAGCTGCTGGGGTGTGGCCAAGTGGTAAGGCACCGGTTTTTGGTATCGGCATTCGCAGGTTCGATCCCTGCCACCCCAGCCAGCTAGCTCAATTTAATGACATTGGTGTAATTTCAAGCTGGCGCTTCATGAGTGCGGGTATAAGACTTGCGCCAATGACACATTCTGCTCCTTCTCTTGCTAGCGCCCGCGCGATTTTGGATCGGTTGATCGCTTTCGACACCACTTCGCACAAGAGCAATCTGGCCCTGATTGAATGGGTCGAGAGCTATCTCGCGGAGCATGGCGTCAAAGCTGCGCGCGTGGCCGATGAAAGCGGCGATAAAGCCAATCTTTTCGCGACTTGTGGTCCGATGGTAAAGGGCGGAGTGATCCTGTCCGGCCATAGCGATGTCGTGCCAGTTGAGGGGCAGGAGTGGTCGAGTGATCCGTGGACGGCGCGAGAGGAAAACGGCAAACTCTACGGGCGCGGCACCTCTGATATGAAGAGCTTCATCGCACTGGCGCTGGCCTGGGTTCCTGCCTTTGTGCGCGGATCAAAACCGGTGCATCTTGCGATCAGCTATGATGAGGAGGTCGGCTGCAAAGGTGCGCCAGCGATGATTGAGCGGCTGCGTAAGACTATCCCGCTTCCGCGTGTTGCGATTGTTGGCGAGCCCACATCCATGCGGATTGTGACAGGCCATAAGGGCATTACCGTTCACGAGGTGCAAGTACGCGGGCATGAGGCGCATAGCTCGCTGGTGAACCACGGTGTGTCGGCCAACGCGGTCGCGATTGAGCTTATGCATCACTTGATGGAGATTGCGCGGGATCTGCGCGAGAATGCCGATCCGGACAATGGCTTTGACCCGCCATATCCAACCCTTACTGTCGGCGTGATGGAAGGCGGGCAGGCGGCCAATATTCTGGCTGGCCACGCGCGCTTTGAGTTCGATTTGCGCTGTCCGCCCGGCTATGATGCGGCCGAAATCCTTGCGCCGTTTTACGAGGCGTGTGCTGCGCAGGACGCCGCGCTGAAAGGCAAATTCCCGGAAGCCGGCGTGCAGGTTGAGCAGCTTGCTAGTGCGCCCCCAATGACAGATGCGGGTAGCGAGGATGCGGTTGCATTCGTGCGGCGGCTGACAGGTGAGAATTCCCCGCCCTCCAATGTCGCTTATGCGACCGAAGGCGGGCAGTTTCAGCAGGCTGGCTTTCCCACGCTGATTTGCGGACCTGGCTCAATCGAACAGGCGCACCAGCCAGATGAGTGGATTGCGCTGGACCAGTTGGAGGCGGGCACGCGGTTTATGGCCCGTCTCGCAGAGGAACTTTCCTGACGGTGACAGCGCCACAAGCCTAGCCACCCGCGCCCTCCGCCCTTCCACCCGGAGACTACCGGGATGCAATCCGGGTGGAAGGGCGGAGGGAGCGGGTGGCCCGGAACGATAATTTAGAGCTTTTTGCCTTCAAAGTCGGCGGCGGAGTGACGCTCGAGCAATTGCTCGTCTTCTTCGCCCCATGCCTTGTTGACGATGCGGCCGCGTTTGACCGCGGGACGATCAAGGATATGCTTCGCCCAGCGCTCAACATGCGTGTATTCATGGATCGAGAGGAATTTGCGCGCCTCGCCATAAATGTTGCCGGTCACGAAAGGGGCAAACCATGGGAAGGTTGCAATGTCGGCAATCGTGTAATCGGCGCCGCCAAGATATTCATTCTGTGAGAGGCGCTGGTCGGCAACGTCAAACAATCGCTTGGTCTCCATTGCATAGCGATTGATCGGATATTCGTATTTCTCTGGCGCATAAGCATAAAAATGACCGAAGCCGCCACCGATGAAGGGGGCGCTGCCGACTTGCCAGAAAAGCCAGCTGAGGACTTCCGCGCGAGTGTGATCGGTCGGCAAGAATGCACCAAATTTCTCCGCGAGATGCATCAGGATTGCGCCGCTTTCAAAGATGCGGACAGGCGTGTCGCCGCTACGGTCGAGTAGGGCCGGGATCTTGGAATTGGGATTGATGTCGACAAAGCCTGATGTGAACTGCGTACCGTCTCCGATATTTATGGTCCAAGCGTCATATTCTGCGCCGGAATGGCCTGCTTCCAATAGCTCTTCGAACATAACGGTCGCCTTCACACCATTCGGCGTAGCGAGCGAGTAAAGCTGAAAATCATGGTCACCAACGGGTAGCTCTTTGGCCTCTCGTGCACCAGCTGTCGGCCGGTTAATGCTGGCAAACCGGCCGCCATTTTCAGCATCATGCGTCCAGACTTCGGGCGGTGTGTAAGTTGGGTCGGCCAAGTGTCATCTCCATTGAGGGGTTGCGCAGTATTCGAGGCAGATGGGTGATAGGTTACCCGAGTGCAAGAGCTGGGCATGCAAGGAAGCTTCGCATTTGGCCTTGATGCTTGGTATCCTTTTGGGATACAGCATCGATATGCACCTCGCAGGACAAAAAATTCGAGAGTGGCGGGAAGGGCAAAACCCACCTTTGTCCGCCGATGAATTCGGCGCGCAGTTTGGTGAGCCGAAACCGTGGCCGAGCCGGACCGTTTATGGCTGGGAGGCCAAGGGCAAGATTGCCCGCGCGGCTGTGCAAAAACGGCTCGCTGAACTTGGCATTTGCGAGCCGCAGGATTGGCTTGAGCCGGCGGAAACATCCAAAACAAAGCAACCAGGGAAATCGCCCATGAGAGTAGGCCATGTCTTTTATGATTTGCATACGCATGGCTTCGTGCGGGTGGCGACGAGCACTCCGAAGGTCCGCACGGCAGATGTGGCGTACAATGCGCAGGGCATAATTGAGCAAGCTGTGGAGGCCGCGAAGCACGGGGTCGATTTGCTGCTCTATCCAGAGCTGTGCCTGTCGTCCTACGCTATTGATGATTTGCATATGCAGGCTGCCTTGCTCGATGCGGTCGAGACCGAGCTGGCGGGCATAACCAAAGCGAGCCGCAAACTCCCTAGCGTGCTGGTGATCGGCGCGCCGCTGCGCCGGGGTGGGCGGATTTACAACTGTGCGATTGCGATTGCGCGCGGTAAAATCCTCGGCATCGTCCCGAAAAGCTACCTACCTAACTACCGCGAATATTATGAGAAGCGCTATTTCGCGCATGGCCGCGATTGCATGGGGCTGATGCTGGATATTGCGGGGCAGGACGTGCCGTTCGGCACTGATATCCTGTTCCAGCATAAGAGCATTCCCGGCTTTACATTCGGGATCGAGATTTGCGAGGATTATTGGAGCCCGAACCCGCCTGGAACGCTGGCGGCGCTGGCCGGTGCGACCGTGCTGCTCAATCCGTCTGCCTCCAACATCACCATTGGTAAATCTGATGAGCGGCATATGCTTACCCGTGCCAGTTCGAGCCGCGGCGTTTGCGCATATGCGTACTCGGCTAGCGGCTACGGCGAGAGTACCACCGATCTGGCTTGGGATGGGCAGGGCATGATTTATGAGCTGGGCGATCTGCTTGTGGAAAGCAGCCGGTTCGACCGCGAGCCTGAGCTATGCGTGAGCGATGTCGATACGCAGCGTATCCTCAATGAGCGCATGCGCATGGGCACGTTTAACGACGCGGCGGAAGCTGCTGGGCGGCCTGAGGATTGGTTCCGCACGGTCACTTTCGACCACGAGCCAGATGGCGGTGATATCGGGCTGGAGCGGCCAATTCGGCGTTTTCCATTTGTGCCCAATCGGCAGAACAAGCTCGATGAGGATTGCTACGAAGCGTTCAACATTCAGGTCCACGGCCTGATCCGCCGGATCGAGGCGACACGCCCAAAGTCGCTTGTGATCGGAATATCCGGCGGGCTGGACAGTACCCATGCGCTGATTGTTGCGGCGAAGGCTTGCGATGCGCTCGGTCTGCCGCGCAGCACAATTCGCGGTTACACCATGCCCGGCTTTGCGACTTCTGACGGCACGAAATCCAACGCGTGGAAGCTGATGAAGGCGATGGAGATCACCGCCGAAGAAATCGATATCAAGCCGACCGCTCAACTGATGCTGGAAAACATCGGCCATGCTTTCTCGGATGGCAAACCGGTGTACGATACGACCTTTGAAAATGTGCAGGCTGGGCTGCGCACCGACTATCTTTTCCGGCTTGCGGGTCAGCATAGCGGCTTTGTGGTTGGGACGGGCGATTTGAGCGAGCTTGCGCTGGGATGGTGCACATATGGTGTGGGCGACCAGATGAGCCATTACAACGTCAATGCAGGCGTGCCGAAAACGCTGATCCAATATCTTATTCGCTGGACGACACAGACGGGTCAGTTTGATGCCAAGACCGGTAAAGTCCTACTGTCTGTGCTCGACACTGAGATTTCGCCGGAGCTTGTTCCGGCGGATGCTGATGGCAGCATTCAGAGCACGGAATCGATTATCGGGCCTTACGAGCTCAACGATTTCTTTCTCCATCACATTATGCGCTGGGGCCAAAAACCGAGCCATGTCACGTTTCTGGCTTGGCACGCCTGGCGCGATGCGCAGGCGGGTTTGTGGCCGGTTGATTTCCCAGAGGACGCCAAGAACACCTATGATCTGGCGACCATCGCGGAGTGGCTGGAGAAATTCCTCAAACGCTTCTTCGGCTTCAGCCAGTTCAAGCGGAGCGCGCTGCCTAATGGCCCTAAGGTAAGCGCGGGTGGAGCGCTCTCGCCGCGCGGCGACTGGCGCGCACCGAGCGATGCGGTGGCGGATGTTTGGCTGGACGAATTGCGAGAAAACGTGCCGGAAAGCTGAGCTCTCCGGCACGCGTTTCAGATTCTGTAAGGTCAGGCTGCGATAGCGTGCGCGGTCTGTGTGGCGATGGCGACTTTATCCTCGCCATTCGCGCCCATGATTCCGTCGGCGGCGATCACCTCGACGTCAGCGATGCCAAGAAACCCAAGGAAGTGGCGCAGCCACGGCGTCATAAAATCGATCTCGCTGTCGACAGGTGTTCCGCCCGAAGCCAATGCGATATAGGCCTTTTTACCCTCGAGTAGGCCGACCGGGCCGTTTTCGGTATATTTGAAAGTGGTGCCTGCGCGCGCAACCAGATCAGCCCATGCTTTGACCGATGCAGGGACGCCAAAGTTGTAGATCGGCACACCCAGAACGACGGTGTCAGCGTCCTGAAGTTCGGCGATCAGCGTATCGGAAATGGCGGCCAAGTCCTGTTGTTCCGGCGTGCGCTCGGCTGGGTCTGTGCCGTTTGCTGCGAACCGCTCAGCGCTGACGAAGGGTAGGTCGTTCGCGCTCAAATCCCGTTCGACAATCGCGGCGCCCGTCTTTTCACTGAGGCCGTTTGCGATGATTGAGGAGAGCGTGCGCGAGGTTGATGCCTCGCCGTGAATGCTAGCGGTGATGTGAAGGATCTTTGTCATGGGAAATACTCCGGTTTTGTAGAAAAGTTGCCCCCTACCTTTAGGGAGTTGAGAGGGGGCAAGGGGGGTGAAATCAGGCTGCGTCGACCAGCACGAGTTCGCTGTCTTCCAGCGCAGTGATGGTGATGCTATCCTCATCGGTGATCGCAACGCCATCGCGGGCTTCGGCTGCAATTTCGCCGATTTTCACTTTGCCCGTTGCAGGCACCAGATAGAGGTGACGGCTTGCATCGCGGGGTGTGTATGTCACGATTTCGCCTTCCTTGATCGTTGCACCTAGCACGCTTGCGTCCGTTCGGATCGGAAGCGCATCACTGTCATTTTTGGACGCACCGATATTCCCGCTGGCTAGTGTTACAAATTTGTCTGCACGGTCACTCTTCGGAAATGGGCGCGCGCCCCAGCTTGGCTCGCCGCCGCGTTCATCTGGAATGATCCAAATCTGGAAGATCTGCGTATCGCTGTCTTCCAGATTATACTCAGAATGTTGTATTCCTGCGCCCGCGCTCATGACTTGGACATCCCCGGCTTCAGTGCGGCCTTCATTGCCCATGCTGTCGCGATGCGTGATCGCGCCTTTGCGGACATAGGTGATGATTTCCATGTCGCTGTGCGGGTGGGTAGGGAAGCCCGTGCCTGCAGCGATTGTGTCATCATTCCAGACGCGCAGAGCGCCCCAATTGACGCGGGCGGCATCGTGATAGCTGGCGAATGCAAAGTGATGATGAGCATCAAGCCAACCGTGATTGGCAGAACCGAGGCTGTTAAATGGACGACGTTCGATCATGGCATTTCTCCTATTGGAGTGAGTGTGTGCCAAGAGAGATAGGCGCAGCGGCCTGCGTGTATAACTGCGATAAAACTTGCCAAAATGTTCAGAATATCCGAACATAACTGTCGATGAAGCTCGGTGACCCCACTCTCGATCAATTGCGGATTTTTCTCGCCGTGGTGGAGGAAGGCAGCTTTGGCGCGGCTGCACGCCGCATGGGGCGGGCTATCTCTGCGATCAGCTATGGCATAGCGCAGATGGAAGCGCAGCTGGACGTCACACTGTTTGCGCGGGAGGGTTCCCGCAAGCCACAGCTAACCGAAGCGGGGCAAGGGCTCTTGGCGGAAACCCGAAAGGTCGCGGACGGGGTGGATGCTTTGCTGGCCAAGACGCAAAGCCTGCACGCAGGCCTCGAGAGTGACGTTTCGCTAGTGGTTGATGTCATGGTGCCGGGTGAGGTGACAGCACAGGTCTTGCGCGCATTTCGCGATCATTTCCCAACGATTGCGCTCAATCTGCGGGTCGAGGGGCTGGGCGCGGTGGCGGCTTGTCTGCTCGATGAGGGTGCTGGCCTCGCCATTGGCGGGCCGGTTATTGGAGATCACCCGGCTTTGGAAAGGCAGGTTGTGGGATCGGTGGAGCTGATCCCGGTCGCCGGGCCGGATCACCCGCTTGCCAAGCCCAAGGTGAAACCTGGTGAAAGCCGCGAGCAGCTGCAGCTGATCCTGTCGGATCGCTCGCCGCTCACCGAGGGACGCTCGTTCTCGGTCCTCAGCCCGCTGACCTGGCGGCTGGGTGATCTTGGCGCGAAGCATGCTTTGCTGAAAGAGGGTATCGGCTGGGGCAATATGCCGCGACACATGGTGGCTGAGGATCTGTTGAGCGAGCGTTTGGTGGAGCTAGACTTGCCCGAAAAGCCGGGCGACATGTACACGTTGAGTGCTCTGTGGCGGCGCGATGCACGGCCCGGCCCAGCGACAAGTTGGTTGATTGATGCGCTAAGAGAGCAGCTAAGCGGCTGATGCGTGCGGTTCTCTGTTTTCACGAAGCCAATTCAGAGCCTCTGCTTTGGTTTCGAAAAACTCAACGTTAACACCTTGGCTCAAGCGTCTATATTGCGTGCGCACGAGAGTCGACGCACCAAAAATCGCGACCCGTTTCAGTCCGAACTTTTGCGCCGTTAGCAAATGGTCGCGGATCGCTGCCGTTGTGTCCCGATCTTGTGCAACGAAATCGGTAAAATCGACGAGAGCATAGATCGGAGAGCGATCTTTGACGAAGGGCATTGAGACCTCGTTGACCTCATCAAAATATGCCTGGATTGTCTCAACGTTCCAAAAGCCGCTGAGCATGGAATGCGTTTCGCACTGCTGCTTCAGGAGCGAGACTTTATAGATGGGATCTAGATTTTCCATGCTACGAGCGTAGTGAGAAAAGGTAAATTCGGGGTGAAAGCTCTCTGTGACCCCACGCTAGGGCCCAAATATAGTTGGCTGATCACCCGCTTTCCACGGAACATATTTAGGCATGACGCTCTTGAAAAGGTCAGAGGCGAGATGGCTTTCCAGCCAGCTTTGCAAATGCGGCAGAGGCTGCGCGTCAAACCAAGCGCGATCCGTATTTGCAAATTGCCGGATGAATGGGAATAGAGCGATGTCCGCGAGGCTACGGGTCTCGCCGCAGAGTTGCGCTTGGCCGGAGAGACGCGCGTCGAGGTCGCTGAGAATGACTAGGCCTTCCGCGCGGTGATCTGTGCCATCCGCTTCATCAGCATAACGGCTGGGATATTTGTAGCGGTCCAAATGATGCTTGAACGGCCCATCATTGCGCTCGATCAGCTCGGCATCATCGCCAGCCAGCCAGCCTTCCGGATCGTTCTGCGCGAGTGCCCAGCGCATGATGTCGATGCTTTCCTCCAGCACCGGGCTATCGAAAGATACCAGAACTGGAACGGTTCCCTTTTCTGAAGCTTCGAACAAGGCAGGGGGCTTGTCCGCCAGCTTCACCTCTCGCAGGATCACTTTTATGCCCGCCGTCCACAGCGCCATTCTTGCCCGCATTGCATAGGGACAACGGCGGAAGGAATAGAGGATTGGCGGGTGCTGCGTCACTTGCGGTCCTTTGGGGTGTCCAGCGAGAGACCGCCGCTCGGAAAGTTTACCTCCCAGCTTTCGCCATCCTCAAATCCGTCCTTCGGCGCGCGCTCCACCGTCGCGCCAACATGCGCTTCGCCGCGTTCTTTTGCGAGCTGTTGCTGGCGCTGCCGCTCCATATAGCGGGCGCGCTGCGCATCATCGCGCTTGTCAATACAGTGCGGGCAGCTGACCCCCGGAGCGTATGCGTCGGAGGCCATTTCTTCTTCGGTCAGCGGCATACGGCAAGCGAAACACTGTCCATAGCTGCCAAGTTCTAGCCCGTGTTTGACGGAAACCCGTTGGTCGAAGACGAAACACTCGCCCTCCCATTTGCTGTCTTCTTCCGGCACATTTTCAAGATATTTCAGGATGCCGCCCTTAAGGTGGAACACGTCCTCGACGCCCTCTTTGCGTAGGAAGCTGGTCGATTTTTCGCAGCGTATCCCGCCGGTGCAAAACATCGCGACTTTCTTCTTGCCTGCGAGCAGCTCTTCGCGGTTCTCGCGAAACCATACCGGGAAATCGCGAAAGCTCTTGGTCTGCGGGTTGGTCGCGCCTTCAAATGTCCCGACCGCGACCTCATAATCATTGCGGGTGTCGATCACGATGGTGTCTGGATCGCTGATGAGCGCGTTCCAATCTTGCGGATCTACATAGCGCCCGACGCTGTGCGTGGGGTCGATGTCCGGCTCGCCCATAGTGACGATTTCGCGCTTTGGCCGTACTTTCATGCGGTTGAACGGCATTTCGTCCGCGTGAGAGAACTTAACCTCCAGATCGGCGCAGCCGGGGATTTTCCGAATGTAATCGAGGACGCTCGCAATGGCATTCTCGCCGCCCGCTATGGTGCCGTTTATACCTTCGTTAGCGAGCAGAATTGTCCCTTTGATCCCAGCCTCCTCGCACACTGCGAGCAGCGGTTCTTTCAGCGCTAGCGGCTCATCAAATCGCGTGAAGTGGTACAGCGCAGCAACGGTGATGGGGGGCGTGTTCATGGCTTCGTCTTTTTCGGGAGACCGCAGCCCTCTGGGGCAACAGTAATGGATTGATTGTGCTTAAGTAACGCGATGCGCTTACCCGCCTTACATGCCCCCGAGTGGTAGTCTTTTATGTTCAGGGTCATGGTTGTGCCATCATCAAACCTAACAGAAACCCTGGGCGAATGAGAGCGCCCTCGGATATATGTTCCTGCTTGTGTGACTTCTGCGAAGATTGTTTCGGCCCCATTGAACCTTGCTGGCTGATCGGGACCGTTAAAGTACCAAATCAATGCTGCAATTGACAAGAAAGTGCCCAGCAAGAACGTTTTTGGGCTTCTCCAAAACGAAGACTTTAGCGGGTCTTTACTCACCCGAGCCTCATCACCCATCCATGGGTGTCTTCGATGCTTCCGCGTTGAATGCCAACCAGCCGTTCACGGATTTTGCTGGTGAGCTCGCCGGGGCCGCCATTGCCGATGACAAATTCACCGTCCTTGCTGTCGACTTTGCCAACTGGCGTAACGACGGCTGCTGTGCCGCATGCCATGACTTCGACCAGATCGCCGCTCGCCGCATCCTCGCGCCATTGGTCAATCGAATAGGGTTCCTCGCGCACATCGCGGCCCTCTTCGCCGAGCAGTTTCATCAGGCTTTCGCGCGTAATGCCGGGCAGGATCGTTCCGGTCAGCGGCGGCGTGATGACTCGTCCATCGCGCATGACGAAGAACAGGTTCATGCCGCCCAGTTCCTCGACCCACTTTTTCTCGACCGCATCGAGGAACAGCACTTGGTCATGGCCGCGTTCGAACGCCTCTCCAGTAGGCACAAGGCTGGCCGCATAATTCCCGCCGGTTTTCGCCGCCCCAGTGCCTCCGGGCGCCGCGCGGGTGTATTCGGACTGCCAGATGCTCACAGCCGGCACACCTGATTTGAAGTAATTGCCCGCTGGGCTGAGGATCACAACGAACTTGTATTGCGTGGCGGGACGAACCCCCAAAAATGCCTCGGTCGCGAACATGAATGGGCGGATGTAGAGCGAGCCGCCCTCAACGGCTGGGAACCAGTCTTTGTCCGCCGCGACCACATATTGGATTGCCTCAAGGAACAGGTCTTCAGGTAATTCAGGCATCGCCATGCGGCGTGCGCTGGCATTGAAGCGCCGTACATTCTCTTGAGGTCGGAACAATGCCATGCCGCCATCAGCTTGACGGTAAGCTTTCATCCCCTCGAAGATCTCCTGCGCATAATGCAGCACGCTCGCCGCGGGATCGAGCGCTATTGGTTCGCGCGGGCCCAGTGAGGCCGCATGCCAGCCGCCCTTTGCTTCGTCATAATCGATAACGGCCATGTGATCAGTGAAGACCTTGCCAAAACCGGGGTCTGCGATGAGCCCATCGCGGGTCTGTGCATCAGTTGGCGCGGGGTGAGGGATGCGAGTGAATTCCATGCGTGTGCGGGTAATGTGTGCCGCGCGCCGGGGCAATATGGTTTTTTGTTTGTTTGGCCTCAGGCGCGGGAGTCTTTTGTTTACGCAGCACCTCCGTGCTGCGGTATCCTCGCGGCTTGCGGACAAGTCCGCGCCGCCGCGGACGGCCCTTGGCCTTGCGAGCCCTGCGGGCTCGAACCTGTACGGTCCGCCATCGGACGGACCGCAAGCGCGACTGCGCGCCCGAGCTTATGCGAGGATAGCCAAGCGGACGGACGTGAGCGCTGGCGCTTGAAGCTATCAAATAATGAGAAGGGCGGTCCTCACCGAAGTAAGGAACCGCCCTAAACATGGTCAGCGGCTGGAAGTGCCGCTCACAAAGCCTTTATCGGTGAAGTAAGGTCACCGATAATGCCTCGTGTGGAAACTTGCCAACCTCTCTACTGAACCATGAGACATTGGATCACCTCCTTTCGCGCTATTGAGCTAGAGCCGCGTTTCACCGGGGCCCAAGACCCGCGTTCGCCGCTGATCTTGTTTTGCAATCTGATTCGTTTGGACGTGAAAAACAAGCCTTGTAAAAAAGTTTTCCCGCGTCAGAATGTGAGGTCTGGGCAGCGCTAAATCGCAGTGCCCTTTTTACCGGCAATCCTCGATAACCCGCGTCACCTCGCCCCATGCGGGGAGGTAGAGCACGGGCTTGCCAGACACCGCTATGGCGAACCGGCCGCGCGTCAAAGCAATTGCATCGAGCAGCGGGTCCTGCGCCGATAATTCTGCGGCATAGAGCGGTTGGCTGCTTGCTCGGGTCGAAGCAATCAGCATACGATCATTGGTTTCGGCCTGAATTTTCATCTGAATTTGCGGCGTAGTGCCTGCGGTGAATTGGCCGATGCCAACCATTCGAGTGCCCAGATCGCAGCGAATGATTGCCGCTGGTGCCTCGCGGGACGTACTAAAAATGGCAAAGCTTTCTGACCTCTCGCGCTCGTATTCCCAGTCTCCGGCTGTTTGTGCTTGGTCGAGCCAATTGCCCGGTATGGCAGGAACAGCGGGTGGACTGGGAATTTCGACAACTGGTCTTGTAGGCTCAGGTGCCGGAGCCGCAACGGATGCTGATGTGGCCGCAGGGGGCGGCGCAGCACTAGGAATACACGCCGCGAGGCCGAAAGTGGCAGCAAGTGCAGCAGATGCATAGAGATAAGTCGATTTCATTCGCTCTCCATTGCCCGCTGCTATTGATTCGTCCAATGGCTTTTGCCGTAATGCCGAAAAAACGCCTTGATCAGATGCTTGTTGACCGCGGATTGGTCGAAAGCCGCACGCGTGCGCAGGCGCTGGTGATGGCGGGGCTGGTCTTTTCTGGCGAGCGAAAGCTTGAGAAGCCGGGTCAGCAATTGCCCGAGGATGCTCCGTTGGAGGTGCGCGGGCGCGACCATCCGTGGGTCAGCCGGGGCGGGATTAAACTGGCCCATGCGATTGAGCATTTTGCCCTTGATCCGGCGGGCGTCACTGCGATGGATATTGGCAGCTCAACGGGCGGCTTTACAGACGTGCTGCTACAAGGCGGCGCGGAGCACGTCTTCGCGGTCGATAGCGGGACCAATCAGCTTGCGTGGAAGCTGCGTCAGGATGAGCGCGTTACCGTTCTGGAGCAGACCAGCGCGCGTATTCTCACGACCGATCACATCAATCGCGACTGCAACTGGGTGGTGTGCGATGCGAGCTTTATCGGCCTTGCCAAAGTGCTTGAGCGCCCACTGGAACTCGCCGCGCGCAAATGCCAATTGGTCGCACTGATTAAGCCGCAATTTGAGGTCGCACGCGAAGAAGTCGGGAAGAAGGGCGTCGTCAGCGATCCTGCGCTGCACACCCGTGTTTGCGATGAGGTTCGCAGCTGGGTCGAAACCCAAGGCTTCACCGTACAAGGCATCGTACAAAGCCCGATCACCGGTCCAGAAGGCAATGTCGAATTTCTGATCTCCGCATGCCGGACTTAACCACCAATGTTGACGCTGGCGGCTCTCGCTCGCTAACCGCTTTCAAACAGTTCTCTAGGGGAAATCAATGTCCGCCAATATCGCTGAAATGGAACGCCGCCGAGAAGCCGCTCATATGGGCGGCGGACAAAAGCGGATCGATGCGCAACATGCCAAGGGCAAGCTGACCGCGCGCGAACGGCTCGACGTATTGCTCGATGAAGATAGCTTTGAAGAGCTGGACACTTATGTCGAGCATGACTGCACCGATTTCGGCATGGAAAAACAGAAGATCCCCGGCGACGGCGTGGTCACAGGCAGCGGCACGATCAATGGCCGGCTGGTCTATGTTTTCTCTCAGGATTTCACGGTGTTCGGCGGCTCTCTTTCCAAACGGCATGCGGAAAAAATCTGCAAGGTGATGGAAACCGCGATGAAGGTGGGCGCCCCGGTTATCGGTCTGAATGACAGCGGCGGCGCGCGCATTCAGGAGGGTGTGGCGAGCCTCGGCGGCTATGCCGATGTGTTCCAGCGCAATGTGCTGGCAAGCGGCGTGGTGCCGCAGATTAGCGTCATTATGGGGCCATGCGCTGGCGGCGCGGTGTACTCGCCCGCAATGACCGACTTCATCTTTATGGTGAAGGATTCGAGCTATATGTTCGTCACCGGCCCAGACGTAGTGAAGACCGTGACCAACGAAGTCGTCACGCAGGAAGAGCTGGGCGGGGCGGTCACGCACACCACCAAGACCAGCGTTGCCGATGTCGCGTTCGAGAACGACATCGAGACTCTGCTGGCGGTGCGTGATTTCTATGACTTCCTGCCGCTGTCCAACCGCGAGGAAGTACCAGAGCGACCGACATCCGACCCGTGGGACCGGCAGGAGGACAGCCTCGACACGCTGATCCCCGACAATGCCAATCAGCCCTATGATATGCATGAGGTGATCCGCAAAACGCTCGACGAAGGCGACTTTTTCGAGGTTCAGCCAGCACATGCGGGCAACATCATTTGCGGCTTTGGCCGGGTTGAAGGACGCACAGTGGGCGTGGTCGCGAACCAGCCAATGGTGCTGGCGGGCGTGCTCGACATCAACTCATCGAAAAAAGCCGCGCGTTTCGTGCGCTTCTGCGATGCGTTTGAGATCCCGATCCTGACCTTTGTCGATGTGCCCGGCTTCCTGCCCGGGACCGATCAGGAGCATAATGGCATCATCAAACACGGCGCGAAGCTGCTGTTCGCCTATGCCGAGGCGACGGTGCCGAAGATCACCGTGATCACCCGCAAGGCCTATGGCGGGGCGTATGATGTGATGGCGAGTAAGCACTTACGCGGCGACCTTAACTACGCATGGCCGACGGCGGAGATCGCGGTGATGGGCGCGAAGGGGGCGGTGGAGATTATTTTCCGCCAGGACCGCGATGATCCCGACAAGATCGCCGAGAAAACGGCAGAATATGAAGACCGCTTTGCCAACCCCTTTGTGGCGGCGCAGCGCGGCTATATTGACGAGGTGATTTACCCGCACTCAACCCGCAAGCGCATCACTCTTGGGCTTCGCAAGCTGCGCAATAAGCAGCTCGAAAACCCGTGGAAGAAGCATGACAATATTCCGTTGTGATTCAAGTACTTGAAGAGCTTAAGGCCCTCTTGTGGGAGGAGTGGGATCCAATCGGTGTGAACACTACAGATTGCCCGAACGACGAATATGACAGTTATGCGTTCCGGCTTCTTACCATGCTAAATTCTGGTGCGACACGTGATGAGATCGTCAATTACCTTGCTTGGGTTGAAACAGAGCACATGGGCTTAGGCTCGACAGATATACACGGAAGTATAGCTGATAAAGCAGTTAGAATTTTCGAGGAAACGAAATGAAACTCGGTAGATTGAATCACATTGGCGTTGTTGTGCCGGATATGGACGCGGCGACCGCGTTTTGGCGCGATGTTATGGGCGCGACGAGCTTTCACGATGCGGATGTTCCGCAGGATGGCCTCAAGATCATCTTTGTCGATACGCCAACCCATAGTGGTATGGACGGCACGCAAATGGAGCTGATCCAACCGCTCAATGACGAGACTGCGGTGAGCGCATTCCTCGCCAAAAACCCATCGGGCGGACAGCATCATGTCTGTTTTGAAGTGCCTGATATCGAGGTCGCCCGCGCAGAATTCGAAGCGCAGGGCAAACGCGTGCTCGGCCCGACCCGCATTGGCGCGCATGGCACACCGATCTTCTTCGTCCACCCCAAGGATATGGGCGGCATACTGACAGAAATACTGGAGACGCCAAAAGACGCGCACTAAGGCTGACCGCTGTCGACGCCGCGCGCCGTAGCGGACTTGCCAGCATCGGCAATCCGCGCCAGTGTCAGTGGCGAAACGAAACTCTACGAGATTGCCCGAGGGGAGAGCCACTTGTCCTACGAAACCATTGTCGTCGAAAATGACGGTCCGCTCAAAACGATCACGCTGAACAAGCCTGATCGCCTGAATGCGATGGCGCCGCAGATGGCCGATGAAATTGGCGAGGCGTTTTATGATCTGGGCGATGCGCGGGCCGTGCTGATCACAGGTGAGGGCAAGGGATTTTGCTCCGGTGCGGATTTGTCGGCACGCGGCGACGGCAGTGCGCTCGGCTCAAAAGGCGGTAGCCATCAGGCGCTGCAAAACCACTATAACCCCGCGATCAACCAAGTGCTGCGCGCGCCCGTTCCGGTGATCTGCGCAGTCAATGGCCCGGCGGCTGGCGTTGGCTGTTCGCTGGCGCTTGCGGCGGACTTCACGATTGCGGCGAAGCGGGCCTATTTCCTGCAAGCCTTCGTCAATATCGGCCTTGTGCCCGATGGCGGCTCGACATGGCTCCTGACCCGCGCAATTGGCCGCGCGCGTGCAACACGGATGATGATGCTGGGCGAGAAAATCGGCGGAGAGCAGGCCGAGGAATGGGGCCTCATTTACAAATGCGTTGAGGATGATGCGCTGATTAGCGAAGCGCGCGTTTTGGCGGAAAAGCTGGCCAATGGGCCGACGCTGGCGCTTAAGACCATGAAGCAGAATATTGCCGTCGCGCTCGACGGCACTGTGCAGCAAGTCCTCGTGTCGGAAGCCGAGGGGCAGCGCCTTGCTGGCGCCAGCGCTGATGCAATGGAGGGCGGAATGGCCTTCCTGCAAAAGCGGCAGGCGGAATTTAAGGGAAAGTAGCCCCAGCATCTTTTCCCGCACGGCAAGTGTGTTAAGAGCCGCGCCATGAGTGAAAAACCGACTGTATCCGACTGGGAAGCGCTTGCGAATAAGGAATCACGTGGGCGTGATCTGACGCGTGCCATGCCTGAAGGCTTTACGATCAAACCGCTCTACACGGGCGAAGACACCGCCGATCTCGATCCTGGTCTTCCCGGCTTTGCCCCATTCACACGCGGGGTGAAGGCCAGCATGTATGCTGGGCGCCCTTGGACGATCCGGCAATATGCGGGCTTTTCCACGGCTGAGGAATCCAACGCTTTTTACCGCCGCAATTTAGCGGCTGGGCAGAAGGGGCTGTCGGTCGCTTTCGATCTCGCCACGCACCGCGGTTATGACAGCGATCACCCGCGCGTGGTTGGCGATGTCGGCAAGGCAGGCGTTGCGATTGATACCGTCGCAGATATGGAAATTCTGTTCGACCAAATCCCGCTCGACACCATGTCGGTCAGCATGACGATGAACGGCGCGGTGATCCCGGTGATGGCGTTTTACATCGTCGCGGGCGAGCGTCAGGGTGTGTCGGCGGAGCAGCTTTCCGGGACCATTCAGAACGATATTCTCAAAGAGTTCATGGTCCGCAATACCTATATCTATCCGCCTGAGCCGAGCATGCGGATCGTCTCAGATATCATTGCATATACCTCTGCCAACATGCCGAAATTCAACAGCATTTCTATCAGCGGCTATCACATGCATGAGGCTGGCGCGACTGCAGTGCAAGAGCTCGCTTTCACCATCGCCGATGGCAAGGAATATGCCACCCGCGCGATGGCGACGGGCCTCGATATTGATGCCTTTGCCGGACGGCTGTCGTTCTTCTTCGGTATTGGCATGAACTTCTTCATGGAGATCGCCAAACTGCGGGCGGCGCGCACGCTTTGGTACAGGGTCATGGATGGACTTGGCGCGAAATCCGAACGCTCCAAAATGCTGCGCACGCATTGCCAGACGTCTGGCGTGTCGCTGCAAGAGCAGGACCCTTACAACAATGTGATCCGCACGACGGTGGAGGCGATGGCCGCAACGCTGGGCGGCACGCAAAGCTTGCACACCAATGCGCTTGATGAAGCGATCGCCTTGCCGACCGATTTCAGCGCGCGGATTGCGCGGAATACGCAGCTGGTGCTGCAAGAGGAAAGCGGCATAACCGATGTCGTCGATCCGCTAGGCGGTAGCTATTACATAGAGGCGCTGACCGCAAAATTGGTCGAGGAATCGGAAGCGATTATGGCCGATGTAGAGGCGGCGGGCGGAATGACCGCTTACGTCGCGACCGGCAAGCCAAAGGCCGCGATTGAGCGTGCGGCGGCGGAGAAACAGACCGGCATTGATAAGGGCGAGACGGTGATCGTCGGGGTGAACAAATATCGCCTCGCCGAAGAAGAGCAGATCGAAACCCTTGAAGTCGACAATCACGCGGTGCGTACCGGTCAGATCGCGCGTCTTGCCGAGGTCCGTAAGGGCCGCGATGAGGCCGCATGTCAGACCGCACTCAAGGCTTTGACTGAGGGCGCTGCGGGCGATGGCAATGTGCTCGCGCTGGCGGTGGAAGCTGCGCGGCATGACGCGACTTTGGGCGAGATTTCCTCCGCGATGGAAGAGGTGTTTGGCCGCCATGATGCGACGCCAAAGCCGGTCACGGGGGTCTACAAAACCGCCTATGAATTTGACCAGCGCTGGGCGCAGGTGACCGACGGTGTTGCAGCGGTTGAGCGCCGCTTTGGTCGCAAGCCCAAGATTATGGTCGCGAAAATGGGGCAAGATGGCCACGATCGCGGCGCGAATGTTATCGCGAGCGCCTTTGCCGATATGGGGTTTGAGGTCGTCTCCGGACCGCTGTTCCAAACCCCGCAAGAGGCGCGCGATATGGCGCTGGAGAATGGCGTGGACATCATCGGTTGCTCATCGCTCGCGGCGGGGCATAAGACGCTGATCCCGGAACTGATCGGCTTGCTGAAAGAGGCTGGACGGGCCGACATCAAGGTGACGGCGGGCGGCGTTATCCCGCCACAGGATTATGACTTCCTGCGCGATAAAGGCGTTGCGGGCATTTATGGCCCCGGCTCCAATGTGGTGGAATGCGGCGCGGATATGCTGACGCTGCTGGGCCACAATATGCCGCCTGCGGGCGAGGATTTAGATGAGGCAGCGGAGTGACCGAGATTGAGGCCGAGGATTGGATTGTTGATCGAGGACACGACGTTCTCACGAAGCAGTCAGAGGCAGGATCAGAAGCGCTAACTCCCTATGAACGGATGGTTCTTCACCTCTGGTACGTCGATTACTGCATGCGCAATGCTGGCGATCTCGCCAACCTTGAAGAGCTTTGCGAAGATTGTCTGAACCAGGCTGCCAGGGTGGCACAGACGCTGAACTTACCTAGAACCGTGGCGTTGTTTGCCAAGGACAGAGAGGCGATTGAGCAGAATTACCTTACTGATATCGGTGCGATCGTGACTGAACTAGCTCAGATCGACTGAAGCACCCAATCCAGAAGAGATCGAAGAATGACCGACTTACCTCCTGAAACCCGTCCCGAAACCCTCGCAGTTCACGCAGGCTGCGAACCTGATCCGACCACCAATGCGCGGATCACCCCGATTTATCAGACTGCGAGTTATGTTTTTGACAGCCCAGAGCATGCGGCGAACCTGTTCAACCTGAGCGAGTTTGGGAACATCTACTCGCGGATAATGAACCCGACCAATGACGCGCTGGAGAAGAAGATCACCGCGCTTGAAGGGGGCGTCGGCGCATTGGGAGTGGCATCAGGGCACGCGGCGCAGCTGATCGCGTTTCACACGCTGATGGAGCCGGGGTGCAACATCGTCGCGGCGAAAAAGCTTTATGGCGGATCGCTTAACCAACTGGGCGAAGCGTTCAAGAAATTCGGCTGGGAAACCCGCTTTGTTGATGCCGATGATCCGGAAAATATCCGCGCGGCGATGGATGACAAGACGCGCGTTGTCTTCATCGAAAGTCTTGCCAATCCCGGCGGTGTGGTGAGCGATATTGAAGCCATCGCGAACATCGCGCATGCGGGGGGTGTGCCGCTGATGGTCGACAACACCATGGCCACCCCGGCGCTGTGCCGCCCGTTTGAGCACGGCGCGGACATTGTGGTGCATTCGACCACCAAATTCCTCAACGGACATGGCAATGCGATTGGCGGAGTGATCGTCGATAGCGGCAAGTTTGATTGGAAGGCGCAGGGAGGCAAATACCCCTCGCTGACCCAGCCCAATGGCTCGTATCACGGCGCGGTGCTTACCGATGCGCTGGAACCGATTGGCCCGATTGCGTTTATCATCGCCTGCCGCGTGCTGGGTCTGCGCGATTTGGGGCCAGCTATGGCACCAATGAACGCCTTCCTCGCGCTGACCGGAATGGAGACGCTGCAGCTGCGCATGGAGCGGCACTGCTCCAACGCAAAGGCGCTCGCTGAGTGGCTGACTGAGCATCCGCAAGTGGAGTGGGTCAGCTATGCCGGCCTGCCCGATAATCCTTACCACCCCCATGCGCAGAAATATCTCGGCGGGCATGGCGGCGCGGTGTTCACCTTTGGTCTCAAGGGCGGATATGACGCCGGGGTCAAGCTGGTCAGCGGCGTCAAACTGTTCAGCCATCTGGCGAATATTGGTGACACACGTTCGCTAGTCATTCACCCGGCCTCCACCACGCATAGCCAGCTTGAGGGGCAAGAATTGATCGACGCAGGCGCGGGGCCAGACGTGATCCGTGTATCGGTCGGGATTGAGCATATTGACGACATCAAGGCCGATTTGGCGCAAGCACTGGAGAATACTGAGGCGTGACCGACATTCGCACCGACTGGACCCGCGAAGAGATTGCGGCGCTGTTCGACCTGCCCTTTACCGAGCTGTTGTTTCAGGCCGCGAGCACCCACCGCGAAAACCATCCGCCAGAGCAGGTTCAGCTGTGCACTTTGCTGTCGATCAAGACCGGCGGTTGCCCGGAGGATTGCGGCTATTGCAGCCAATCTGTGCATGCAGACAGCGGGGTTAAGGCGACCAAGCTGATGGATGTGCAGGAAGTGCTCCAACGTGCGGCGCAGGCCAAGGACGCTGGCAGCCAGCGGTTCTGCATGGGCGCGGCGTGGCGCAACCCGAAAGATCGCGACATGCCCGCAATCATCAAGATCGTCGAAGGCGTGCGCGAGATGGGACTGGAGACCTGCATGACGCTGGGCATGCTCACCCCGAAACAGGCCGATATGCTGGCCGAAGCGGGGCTCGACTATTACAATCACAATATCGACAGCAGCCCGGAATATTACGAGCGGGTGATCAGCACGCGCGGCTTTGATGAGCGGATTGAGACGCTCGATCACGTGCGCGGTGCGGGCATTAATGTGTGCTCTGGCGGCATTGTCGGCATGGGCGAAACGCGGGAAGACCGGGTTGGTTTTGTGCATGCTCTGGCGACTTTGGAAGCGCATCCGGAAAGCGTGCCGGTCAATGCGTTGGTGCCGGTTAAGGGCACTGTGCTGGGCGATATGCTGGCCGACACGCCGCTAGCGAAGATCGACGACATTGAGTTTGTGCGCACCGTTGCCGTGGCGCGGATCACTATGCCAATGAGCATGGTGCGTCTGTCTGCTGGCCGCGAATCTATGTCTGAGGCGACGCAGGCGCTGTGTTTCCTTGCGGGCGCGAATTCGATCTTCACCGGCGACAAATTGCTCACCGCGCCCAATGCAGGCGACGATAGCGATGGAGCGTTGTTCGCAAAACTGGGTTTAACTGCGCTCAAGCAAGAGGAGCCTTTGAGGATCAATGAGCGCGCGTGCAGAGCGAGCGAGCCTGCGGAGTAACGTGCCTCTCGGCTTTTCAGTCGATGCGTTGCTGCCCAAGGCGCGTGGCGGCGGGCAGCTAAAGATGGGGCTGGTCAAGCTAGGCGAGCAGGAATGGCTACAGCCTGACCCTGATTTAGCGGCGCGGACAGCGGGCTTTGATGATTTCCCCCAAGGTATCCAACTGACGCAAGGGGCGGACGCGCCGGGGCGCGAACTCGCAACTATGCTCGGCGTGGAGGGCGCACTGCCGGATGCTGCGCTCGCCGCACATGAGGATATGTGCTTGCTTACCCGCACGGTGGATGAGGATGTGTATCGCCTGATCGGAGCGGCAGTCGCCTGGCCGAGCGATTGGCGTCCAGCGGATAAAATGGGGCTGCCTTTGCGCGCGCTGCATGCGCCGATTGCTGGCTATGAAGAGCTGCTGGCGAGCGGTGTCGATCATTTCATGGCGAAGCTCCAGCCGGGCCAGATTTATGGCCGCTGCAATTGGTTTATCGCGCCCACCGGAGCAATGCGTTGGATCGCGGGAGCAAACCCAGAAGACGACTTTGCTCATGTTTCGCCGGATAATGTTGGCGATACCCTTTTCGTCCGTTCAGAACGCCAGACGCTAAGACGGTTGCCAGAAACAGGCGCAATCCTTTTCACCATCGGCATTTATGTCGACCCGCTCGGCAAGCTCAGCCCGCCCAACATTGTGGCACTTTCATCCGCTGTGCGAAACCTTGTCGAAGGCGAGGGTGAACGACGCGGCGCGGGGGCTTACGCGGACGCATTAATCGGCTATGCGAAACAGCACAAAGGGGATGCAGACTAGCATGTTCAAAAAGATACTGATTGCTAATCGCGGCGAAATTGCCTGCCGTGTTATTAAGACTGCGCGCCGGATGGGGATCGCTACGGTCGCGGTTTACTCCGATGCCGATGCGCGAGCGCCGTTTGTTCGCATGGCCGATGAGGCAGTGCATATTGGTCCGCCGCCCGCTGCGGAAAGCTATCTGATTGCAGACAAGATCATTGCGGCGTGTAAGGAAACCGGGGCTGAGGCGGTGCATCCTGGCTATGGTTTTCTCTCCGAACGCGCCAGCTTTGTTGAGCAGTTGGAGGCGGAAGGCATTGCCTTTATCGGGCCGCCTGCTGGCGCGATTGCGGCCATGGGCGACAAGATCGAGTCCAAGAAGCTCGCCAAAAAGGCTGGCGTCAATGTGGTGCCCGGCTTCGTCGGCGAAATCCGCGACACGGCGCACGCAATCGAGATATCGAATGACATCGGCTATCCGGTGATGATGAAGGCCTCTGCTGGCGGCGGGGGCAAGGGCATGCGGCTCGCCTATTCGGACAAAGATGTTGAGGAAGGCTTTGAGGCAACCAAGCGCGAAGGGCTAAATTCGTTTGGCGATGACCGCGTTTTCATTGAGAAGTTCATCCTTGATCCGCGCCATATCGAGATTCAGATCCTCGGCGATAAGCATGGCAATATCCTCTATCTGAATGAGCGCGAATGCAGCATTCAGCGGCGACACCAAAAGGTCGTGGAGGAAGCGCCATCGCCATTCGTTACTCCCAAAATGCGCAAGGCAATGGGCGAGCAATGCGTCGCTCTGTCAGCGGCGGTGGATTATCACTCAGCAGGTACTGTGGAGCTTATTGTCAGCGGAGCGGATAAGACCGGCGAGAGCTTCTACTTCCTCGAAATGAACACGCGGCTTCAGGTGGAGCATCCCGTGACGGAAGCGATCACGGGCGTCGATCTCGTCGAGCAGATGATCCGTGTGGCGGCTGGCGAAAAACTGGAAATGACACAGGAAGATATCTGCATTGACGGATGGGCAATTGAGAACCGTGTCTATGCCGAGGATCCTTATCGCGGGTTCCTGCCATCAACCGGGCGATTGATAGAGTATCAGCCGCCGCTAGAAGGCTGGAGCGACGACGGTAGTGCGAACGGCCGACGCGGCGTGGACGGCGTTCGCGTGGATGACGGCGTCTATGAGGGCGGCGAAGTGTCCATGTTTTACGATCCGATGATCGCCAAGCTAATCACTTGGGGCCAGACGCGGGAAAAGGCCGCTGACATGCAGATCGAAGCGCTTGATGCTTTTCGGATTAAGGGGCTGGGACACAATGTCGATTTTCTCAGCGCGATTATGCAGCATGACCGCTTCCGCTCGGGCGAGCTGACCACGGGCTTTATTGCTGAGGAATATCCTGATGGCTTCACCGGTGCGCCTGCATCTGACAATCTGAAAAGTGGGCTTGTGGCAATTGCTGGGGTGATTGCAACCGCCGATGCCGACCGGGCGCGCCGGATTGACGGGCAGCTGAGCGGCGATCTTTACCCGCCCGGTGACTGGACCATAACGCTGGACGGGCAGGACTATCAGGTTGTGCTCGAAGAGGACGCGGTGACCGTAGATGGTGACCCCGTAATGCTCGATATGATCTACACGCCTGGCGAGGTGATGGTTGATGTCGATCTGGGGGGCACAGAGGAAGAGCCGGGCGAAGCGATGACTGTTCAGCTTGCGCCGACGCGCTCAGGTTATGCGATCACCACGCGGGGTGCGACGCATGACCTGCGGGTTCTGCAAACCCGTATTGCGCATTTGGCGAGCCACATGATTGAGAAGATCCCGCCGGATCTCTCAAAAATGCTGATCTGCCCAATGCCCGGACTGCTTGTGAAACTACATGTGGGCGAGGGGGAAGAGGTTCAGCCTGGACAACCGCTTGCGACTGTCGAAGCAATGAAAATGGAGAACATCCTCCGCGCGGAAAAGCAGGGAACTATCGCCAAGATTAACGCCGATGAAGGTGAAAGCCTGGCCGTTGATGCAGTTATCATGGAGCTCGAATAACGATTTATTTTGAATGCGCGTAACATATTGATAGTTTTGCGCTCCTGATAACTCCGTTCTGTGCAATTATAAGACACGGTTTGGCTGCCGAATGTCGCTCGATTGTAAAATCCTGCGTGATTTATTCAATTCGTCAACAGTTAAGGTAAACTGACTGGTAATAATTACCGAACGGGCCGACAATACAACTTCATTGAGTCGCATATGAACGCGAACAGGAGATGTATCATGGCACGCAAAGGCGTTGGATTTTTCGATAGCAAGGGGCAGTTCTTTAAGAACCCCGAACAGGCTACTCGTAGCGACCTGGCTGCTTTGCTTGGTAAAATAGGCGATGGCGAGAGCCTGGCGCCCGGTATCGCACATACTCTTCTGGAGAAGCGTGCGGAGATCGAACGGCTGTTTGCCGAGCACGACGCTATGGTTCGGGAAGCTGCGCAATCTCATGAAGAATCGCTAATCGCCGCGGGTAATGTTGCGAAGCTGCCAACGCGCGAGGTTAAAGCAAGCTGAGATAAGGCTTCAAAAAGTTCCGTCAAAACGAAGGTTGGACACGATCCATCCGCGCGAAAGCCGGTCGGTTTGAAACTCCCACATGATGAGGCTGTCGCGATGTTGGCAGATATATGTTGTCGTTATACGCAGACGTGATTTGTAGCTTTGCTCCCATGGTGAACAGTCTTCGATAGCGCCATATGTTTGTGTCACACTTTCGAATTGGTTGATTAGCGACTGCAAGTCGCTCCTACGTTCAAGAAGTAGCGGATTTTCTTTTGCTACATCCGTGATCGTTTCTTCGATTGCGCCAGTTTTTAGACGTTCAATGATTGCATCAGTCTTGGTCCTGACATCTCTGAAATCGACGGGTGTAGGGACCGAAAGTTCTTCAGCGTTCGCTCCCAATGCTGGCGAGGCCAAAAGGGTTGAAAAGGCCACAAGGCCGAGCGCAAATTTTGTCATTTAATACCTTTGGATAACAGCCTTGAAAATTGAGGTGATAGTATAGTGTAATGCGAACCAATGAGTCACCTGTATTTCACAAGTTGCTCATCCAGAAATGCGGCAACGTCATCTAACGCGACGTCCTTCGCCAAATACGCATCGCCAATCGCGTTCAGCAGCAAGAACGGCAGCGTGCCTGCATCCATTTTCTTGTCATGACGCATGTGGTCCACCAGTTTCGCGCCGTCGCATTCTAAACCCAGATCAGTAATTTCTGCGCGCAGGCCTACGTCTGCGACTGCCTGTGCGATTCGTTCTGCATCGTCCGCAGTCAAATGCCCGCGCCGCGCGGAATAGCGCGCCGCGAGAACCATGCCCAAGGCAACTGCCTCGCCGTGCAAGAGCGCTTCTGAAAAGCCGGTTTCCGCTTCCAGGGCATGGCCAAATGTATGACCCAGATTGAGCAAGGCGCGCGTCCCGCTGAGCTCGCGCTCGTCCTCGGCGACAATGCGTGCTTTGGCCGCGACGCTGGTTGCAACCGCGTGTTCGAGAGGCTCCGTTTCCAACGCCATAACAGCTTTGCCATGTTCGCTCAGCCAATCGAAAAACGCGGCGTCACCCAGTACGCCGTACTTCAGCACTTCGGCATAGCCTGCGCCCACTTCGCGCGGGGGCAAGGTAGCCAGTGTCTCGAGATCAGCCAGAACAAGCGCAGGCTGATGGAAAGCGCCGATAAGGTTCTTCCCCGCGCTGGTGTTGATTGCGGTTTTACCACCGACTGAGCTGTCGACCTGCGCAAGCAATGTTGTCGGGATCTGCACGAAGCCGCAGCCGCGCTTTAGGATCGCACATGCAAACCCGGTAAGGTCGCCAACAACGCCGCCGCCCAGAGCGATTACATGATCGCCGCGTTCGACACCTTCGGCGAGCAGCCAGTCCGTGAGCCGCGCGAGGCTTTCCCAGCTTTTGGATGTTTCACCCGGCGCGACCTCATACCAACGTGGCTCTTTGCCGGCTGCTTCAAGCGAGGCAGCGACCGTCTCGCCCCAATGGGCCTTGGCATTGGCGTCGGCGACAATCGCGACGCGGGTCTTGCGCAAAAACGGCCCGGCGAGCTCAGCCATCTGACCAAGCAAACCCTTGGCGACATGCACATCATAGCTGCGGCCAGCCAGCCCGACAGGAATTACAGCCATTTCTCGAGCGCCTCCAGAACTTGCATTGCGGTCTCGTGATGCGGCAAATCGCCAGTCACAACATGTACCTGCGCTTTGGAGTAAGCGCCGCTACGCTCTTCTTTCAGCCGGGTAAGAATTTCGCGCGGGTCGCCCTGTTTCAACAAGGGGCGCGTGTTGCGGCGCGAGGTACGCTCGACCAGTGTATCAATGTCGCAATCGAGCCAGATAGCGATGCCTTGTTCAAGGATCAGGGCGCGCGTTTCATCATTTACAAATGCGCCGCCGCCGGTGGCGATTACACCCTTATTCTCTGTCATCAGTCGCGCGATCACGCGGCGTTCCCCCTCGCGAAAATAATCCTCGCCAAATTCGTCGAAAATCTCGCTGATTGAGCGCTGCGAAGCGTGGACAATTTCATCATCGGCATCAACGAAATCGAGGCCGAGCATCCCCGCAATACGCCGACCAATGGTCGACTTGCCCGTTCCCATCAATCCGATCAGGACAAGCGGGCGGTCAAGCTTGCGGGCAAGCGCGCCGAGACGGTCTTCATCAAGTTCTTCTATTCCAGACATTGAAGCAGCGCCTATAGATGGGCTAGTGGCTAGGCAAGCACCCGCGCAAACACGCGCAGGGCATAACGAGAGCGAATAGCTAGCAATGACGTTGAGAAAAGTGGCTTTGGCAATGACCCTAGTCATTCTCCTCGTGCTGACTATGGCATGGTTTGATGGTGGGGAGGAACCGCTCCACCAGATTGAGCAGACAATTACGGTTCCGGAGCGGAATGAATGAAGCGTTTGGCGTTAATGGGCGGCGTCGCAGCCTTGGCTCTCGGCTCCTCTCTGGTGATGGCCCAGGGCCAGCCGACCGATTTACTGCCTCCGGGTTTCGATGATCCGGAGCCTGAGCCTACGGCTTCGCCATTGCCGCCTTCCGGCGATCCAGCAGGGAACGCGCCCACTGCTCCTGCCGCACCGGGCGCGCCCGCAGGTGGATCGGGCGTAACCACTGTTCAGCCCCTACCGGGTTTTTCTGGCGTCCCAACAGTGTCTGCTGATCCATCACTTGATCTAAGCCAGCTGCCGTCAGTCGAAGAGCTGGAGGCAATGTCCGAGGATGACCTCGACGAACTGCTTGGCCTGAAACCCAGTTATGACATTTCACCGGCCCAGCGGCGCTCACTTGAGATGGTCGGCGTGATTGATGCAGCCGAGGGCGGCTTGCCTGAACAATCGCTCGCGCGTCAGCCTGCCGCTTTGGTGAGAGCTGCGCTTGAAGGAACACAAAGGCCGCTTGTATCGCGCTGGGGGCATATCTTGCTGCGCCGTGCTTTGGCGAGCCGGATGGCTGCGCCTGAGGGCATGACGGGCGTTGAGTTTGCCGCCTTGCGCGCTGACCTGCTTAATCGTCTTGGCGAACACGGTGTTGCGCGCGCGCTCGTTCAGGATATCGATACCGGTAATTATGACGAGGCTTTGCTGGGCGCGGCGGTTGCGTCTTATATCGGCACTGCTGATCTGGTCGGGGCGTGCCCTGCTGTGCGGTTTTCCGATAGCGAGCGTGACGATAGCGATTGGCTGCTTCTGGAGGGTATTTGCACATCATTTGGCGGAGAGGCGACGCGCGGCGCGCGCGATCTTCAGCGGCTGATATCGCGCGAGCAGGTGGAGCCGATTGACGGCCTTTTGGCACAAAGATTTGCTGGAGCAGCGGGCGCTGGCCGGCGCGCAGTCAATATAGAGTGGGAGGATGTCGAAGAGATCACCCCCATGCGATTTGCACTGGCGAATGCTGTGCGCGAGGATTTGCCTGAGGGATTGCTGGAAGACGCGCCAGCTTCATATTCGATCGCATTGGCATCGGCGCAAATGATGCCGCTAGCGCAGCGGGCGGAGGCGGCGCAGATGGCCGCGGCGCGCGGGGTCTTTTCTTCGAGCGCAATGGTCGATCTCTATAGCCAGATTTACGCCAATGGACGCGGCAATAGTAATGCTGCGATCACCGCGTCGCGTCTACGGGCGGCCTATGTTCAGGGGGCACCGGCGCAGCGCGTCGAGGCGATCCGCGATGTCTGGGAAGGCGATGATGCAACGCTCTATGGCCGCCATGTGCTTACCGCATTTGCCGCGGCGCGTTTGCCCGCGAGCGAGGAATTGGCAAGCGACGCAGCGGAGTTGATTGCATCAATGCTAACCGCTGGTTTGGACCGCGACGCCATGCGGTGGAGCAATGCAGTGCCGGATGGCAGCGAAGCGTGGGGCCTTTTGGCGCTGGCGCGGCCTAATCAGGGCACCGCGGTGACCGATGGGCAGTTGGCGGACTTTCTGGATCAGGACGAGTCCGACGGCCAGCACAAATCAAAGATGTTGTTCGCAGGCCTGTCGGCTATGGGACGCTTAAACCAGGCGGAGATTTCCGAATATTCGCAGGAGCTTGGCGTTGATCTGGCCCGTGGTTCGCGCTGGACACGTGCGATTGATGATGCAGCGCGCGCGGACAACCCGGCGCTTGTCAGCCTGCTCGCCGGACTTGGTATGCAGGGCTCTAGCTGGGACAAGATGACCGCTCTGCATCTTTACCACATCGTTCGCGCGCTGAATGAGGTCGGGCTGGATGCAGAGGCGCGGATGATCGCGGCAGAAGCAGTCGCGCGCGCTTGAACCAGTGAGCGCGATTGACGAGTTTTTGGCTATGCTCGCCGCCGAGCGAGGCGCTGCTAAGAACACTTTGCTCGCATACCGCCGCGATCTTGAGCAGGCCGAGGAAATGGCCGGCAACCTTGTGCGCGCTGACAAGTCGAAGCTCGAGAAGCTGGGTGCTTTCTGGTCTGATCTTGCGCCCTCAACGCTGGCGCGCAAGGCCTCTGCTTTGCGGCAGTTTTACGGCTTCCTGCAGGATGAAGGGCTGCGCGAAGACGACCCTAGCGGCGCTTTGCCAAAGCCAGCGCCCCGCCGTCCTTTGCCCAAGATCCTATCGCATGAACAAGTCTCGCAATTGTTTGAACAGGCCGAAGCGGAGGCGCAAAGCGAGCGGCCTGCAGCGCTCCGATTGTTGACCTTGCTTGAGCTGCTCTATGGCTCGGGCCTGCGCGCAACTGAGCTTGTTTCTTTGCCATTGTCAGCGGTGCCGCGCGATGCGCCATTTCTCACCGTGATGGGGAAGGGCGGTCAGGCGCGCATGGTGCCGGTCAGCGCGCGGGCTAAGCAAGCGCTCGCCAATTGGCTCACCGTGCGCCCGCAAGGCTCGCTGTTTCTCTTTCCATCACGTGTGAAATCTGGCGCGGGGCACATCACGCGCATCCGCCTGTATCAAATGCTGAAAGAACTGGCAGTGCGAGCTGATTTGCCGCCGCAAAAGCTCAGCCCCCACGTGCTACGCCATGCCTTTGCGACCCATTTGCTGGAGGGCGGCGCGGACCTGCGCGCTTTGCAAACCCTGCTTGGCCATGCCGACATTGCGACGACGCAGATTTACACACATGTCGACAGCGCGCGCCTTGTGGAGCTAGTAAACACGCGCCACCCGCTTGCGCAGGCGCGATTGAAGGACTAGCTGAGCGGCAATGACCACATACCTCGAATTTGAAAAACCGGTGGCCAAGCTGGATGAGCGGATCGCCGAACTGCGGGCGTCAGCTGATGGCGACACCGTGGATATTGCTGCGGAACTGGAAAAGCTTGAGGCGAAAAGCGCTGACTTGTTGGCCAAAACCTATGGTGCGCTGACGCCGTGGCAGAAGACGCAGGTTGCCCGGCATCCCGCCCGCCCGCACTTCCGCGACTTTGTGGCGCATGCTTTTGAAGACTTTATGCCGCTGGGCGGAGACCGGGCTTATGGTGATGATCAGGCGATCTTGGGCGGTTTTGCAAAGCTGAATGGCCAGCGGGTCATGCTGATTGGCCATGAGAAGGGCCATGATACGGAAAGCCGGCTTAAGCATAATTTCGGCATGGGTAAGCCGGAGGGCTATCGCAAAGCGATCCGCCTGATGGAGCTTGCGGGTCGCCACGGTCTGCCGGTGGTGACACTGGTTGATACCTCGGGCGCATTCCCCGGAATTGAGGCCGAAGAACGCGGTCAGGCAGAAGCGATTGCCCGCGCAACAGAGGCGTGTCTCGGCCTTCCCGTTCCGATGGTCGCGGCGATTGTGGGTGAGGGCGGCTCGGGCGGCGCGGTGGCTTTGGCTAGCGCGGAACGCGTGTTGATGCTGGAGCATGCGATTTATTCTGTGATTTCGCCAGAAGGCTGCGCATCAATTCTGTGGCGCACCGCGGAGAAGGCGTCGGAAGCGGCAGAAGCGCTAAAAGTGACAGCGCAAGATCTCAAGAAGCTGGGCGTAATTGACCGGATTGTGAAGGAGCCCGTTGGCGGCGCGCATCGCGATCCGCAGGCCGCCGCGACGGCGCTGGGCAAGGCAATATCCAAGGAATTGAGCGGGCTGGCCGATGTGCCGGGGGCCGAGCTACGACGCATGCGGGAAGACCGTTTTTTGCAGATAGCGAGCTAGTTTCTCGGTGCTTTCCTAGGGTCTAAGCACGTCATTAACATGCCCGTGCGCATGTTCGACGCCCGCAAATCCTGCACGCGTAAACATAGTTTACCAATTCTTACCTTCCCCTGCGCGCGCGGGCGCTTTAGTCTATACGCGAGGAATGGGATTTGCCCATGGGAGGAAATTATGTCGCATCGCCTGTCACGCTCACTCGCTCTTAGTACAGTGGGCGCACTTGCGCTCACCGGCTGTATGGGTGGCGGTTCGATCCCCAGCGCATCTTCGCCTATTACACAAAGCGAAGCGCAGCAGGGCGCGCAGTTTCACCCACAGCTCGTCGCTGAATTTGGCGGCGCGATGACGGGCCCTCAGGCGCAATATGTCGAGCAAATAGGCAAGAACGTTGCAGTTCACTCAGGGCTCGGAAATGCGCGACAGAGTTTTACAGTTACGCTGCTCAATAGCTCGGTGAACAACGCGTTCGCGGTTCCCGGCGGCTATGTCTATTCAACCCGGCAATTGGTCAGCTTGATGAATAATGAGGCGGAACTCGCGGCGGTTTTGGGCCATGAAGTTGGCCACGTCGCGGCGCGCCATTCTCAGCGCCGTCAGGCGGCGGCACAGCGCAATCAGATTGGCGGTGTCTTGGGTGCTGTGTTGTCCGGTGTTCTTCTTGGAAACAGCCAGCTTGGAAACACCCTGAGTCGAGGCTTTTTGCAGGGCTCGCAGATGCTGACACTAAGATTCTCACGCAGTCAGGAGCTTGAGGCTGATGAGCTTGGCGTGCAATACCTTACACGAGCAGGGTATGATCCGCGCGCTATGTCGACGGTTCTGGCTAGCCTCGCGGCGCAAAACTCGCTTGATGCACAGTTGCAAGGGCGCGGCAATGCGCGAGTTCCCGAATGGGCGAGCACGCACCCCGATCCGGCGAGCCGAGTAAGGACTGCTGCAGGTAAGGCGCAGGGCCTTGGCACTGGCATAACCAATCGCGACACGTTTCTCTCGCGGATTGATGGCATGGTCTATGGTGATGATCCGGCACAAGGCGTGATCGAGGGAAGTACCTTCATTCACCCAGAATTGCGCCTGGCGTTTACAGCGCCTCAGGGCTTTTACATGGTCAATGGGACGCGAGCTGTAACGATTAATGGTCAGAGTGGCAGGGCGCAGATGACGCTGGCGCCCTATAATGGCGATCTCAATGCGTATGTATCGAGCGTTTTTGCAGCTCTAGGCAGCGAGCAACAGCAGATTCGACCACAGAATATTCAGCGAACGCAGGTGAATGGGTTATCGGCGGCTTACGGAACAGCCCGCGTGAACACGGGCCAAAGCCAAGTCGACGTGGTGGTTTTTGCGTATGAATTTGCCAATGACCGCGCGTATCATTTCCAAGTGATCACGCCCGCTGGCGGAGCTGAGGCATTTAACGGTATGTTTCAATCCATGCGGCGAATCACTCAAAGCGAAGCGGCGGGCGTTGTACCGCGCGTGGTCGATGTGGTGACGGTCGGGCGCGGCGACACGGTTTCCTCATTGTCGCGGCGGATGGCATATTCCACAGGTCAGGAAGCGCGCTTTAGAGTGTTAAATGGTTTGAACAGCAGTGATCAACTGCGTGCTGGCCAGAAAGTAAAACTGGTGGTGCGCGGACGATAAGGCGCGTGCGACTTTCTTACGCTCGCTCCAGAGCTCGGGGCGCTCGCAGGTACAGCACACAAAAGAAAAGCGGCGGAGGTTTCCCCCCGCCGCTTTCTTTATCTCTATTGCTAGAGAAGTTCGATTACGAACTTGCAGTGTTCATCGAGTCAGATACTGTCGTGAACGTTGAGCTCAGCTGAGTGCCGAGGCCCTGCATTGCAGTGATAGCTGCAACAGCGATAAGAGCAGCGATCAGACCGTACTCAATTGCAGTTGCGCCGTCTTCGTCACGTACCAGTTTGTTGAAAAATGTCATTGTTAGTCTCCTGATTCAGTCTTCATTACCCGTCCTGCTCCCCCTAAGAGGAGCAAGTGTTTTCGTTATCGGAGCTAGAAGTTGATAAATTGCTAATCAGCTTCAAACTCTTTATCTGCCCCCTAGCTTCCGGATGACGCGTCCACGATTTTTTCCGAAATGGTGTTCCACATTTCGATCGAGGTTGAGCCAAATGATTGGAGTGCTCCAAGCATTGCCAAGAAGATGAGGGCGAGTATCAATCCATACTCAACAGCTGTTGCCCCCTCGCTGTCTCGTCCAAGATCTTTTAAAAATTTGAACATCGTTGTTGGCCCCAAATGTCGATTTCTGAATTGACGATCATCGAATTAGCTGAGGGCCTGTTAAAGAAGTGTTGAAGCCAAAAGTTAACGTGGAAGATATTCCGACAATTCTCGATGTCGTCGCTATCGCAATGCGCCGAAAAGAGGGGCTTTGGCTGATGCATAAGCGTCCGCTTGATAAGGCTCATGGCGGCCTATGGGAGTTCCCAGGCGGCAAGGTTGAACCGGGTGAAGTATCTGAAAATGCACTGATTCGTGAGGTTTGTGAGGAGCTCGGCGTAGTGGTGAGTGTCGATTCTCTGACCTTGGTTGCAAGCGCGCGATCGCTTGCTAACGCTGATATGCCCGCGATTGTCATCTCGCTTTACACTTGCGCTAATTGGGTGGGCGAGCCGGCGGCACTTGAGGGCGGAGAGGTCGGTTGGTTTACGCCCGAGCAGATACATAAGCTGCCAAGGCCGCCTCTTGACGTTGAATTGGCTGAAAAACTCTTCGCCTATATATAAGGAGTCGCCCGAGGCGCAGCGAAGCCAGCAAAATTGTGCGTCAATGCTGCGATAAGGGATTGCCAAGGGGCCAGCCCCTGCCTAATAGCGCCCCTCCACGCGCACCCGTAGCTCAGCTGGATAGAGTACCTGACTACGAATCAGGGGGCCGGAGGTTCGAATCCTTCCGGGTGCGCCATTTTTTCCGCTAACGCACAGGACGCTGCTTGAGCGGTCATAAAAGGCCATCTCGTTTTGTGGGGTGGCCTTTTGTGCGTCAGCGCTTGGTCGCACATCACAAGTCATTGCCAAGGCGAAGCTTTTCCGCGAGTGAACCCGTATATGCACGCGAGTGCACATAACGGAGAATTGCAATATGGGCTGTGGACACGATCACGACGACCAAGAAGATGGCAAGATTTCGGTTCCTGAGGAAATTCAGGACGCGATTCGCACTCTGTTAAAATGGTCTGGCGATGATCCTGATAGAGAAGGCCTGCGCGACACACCAAAGCGGGTCGCGCGCGCGTGGAAAGAATATTGCAGCGGCAATGAGGAGGACCCGGCCATTCATATGAGCCGCGTGTTCCATGAGGTGGGCGGCTATGATGAGGTCGTTCTGCTGAAAGATATCCCGTTCCAGAGCCACTGCGAGCACCACATGGCACCGATCACTGGCAAGGCCGCGATTGCGTATCTTCCAGACCAGAAAGTAGTTGGCATCTCAAAGCTTGCCCGCGTGCTGCATGGCTATGCGCGTCGCCTGCAAATTCAGGAGCGGTTGACCGCTGAGGTCGCGCAGTGTGTCTGGGATCATCTGGAGCCGCACGGCGTTGCGGTTGTGATTGAGGCGCAGCATGGCTGCATGACGGGGCGCGGCGTTCGCACTCCGGGTGTGGGCATGATCACCTCGCGGCTGCATGGATGCTTTCTCGATGACCCGCGTAGCCGCAAGGAAGTCATGTCCCTTATGGGTTATGGGTGATCGCTGAGCTGCGGGTTGCCGCTTCCAACTGGCCGCTTCCAACTGCCCACTGGGCAAGAGCGCAGCCTGCAACCCATAGCAAAACGCCGCCTGCCAGATCGACGGCATAGTGTCCGCCCATAGGAATGGTCGAGACTATGACCGCCGCCGTCCAGATGATCGCTGGCCATTTTAGCTTGGTTGGCCATAGCGCCTGTGTCGCGAGCAAGGCCAGAACTGTGTGGAATGATGGGAAGGTGACGACACCGTTCAGCGTATCGAGCCCGACCACGGTTTGCGTTCCGAAGTAGAACCAATCGAAAGTTGCGCCGGCATAGACAGCCGCGCCTTCCGGGATCCCGTTCCCTTGCAGATGTCCCAAGTCGAAGAAAAAGGCCGTGCCTTTCGCGGGGAAGAACACAGATATGATTGCGGCGGCCTGCAAACAGAAAAATGCCGTTAGGATTAGCTCCCAGGCACGGGCATGTTGGCCCAATGCGAGCCACCCCAAAATCAGCAGCGCCACAGCGAGCGTCGACCAATTATAGGCAAATTTCAGCGGGCCTGTAAGCCATGACGTTTCCGCAGTAAGGCGCACGACAGCGGCCATATCCAGACCCAATGCCGCGTCAGCTGCCGCAAGGCCCGCGTCGGCGATTGGCATTTGCAACCGCAGGCCAGTGTTGGCGATGAGGCCAGCGAGCATCAGGAACAGTGTCGCCGCAGCGAAGGCCAGTGCAGCATGCGTCAAACGCTGATCCGTAAACCGTTTCTGGCACCATCCGGCCAGGAATAGCATGAGCACCGCCAGCAGCACGAAGCGGCCGAATTCATCGACCCGCGGCTCTAGGCCGGTTTTGACCAATATCGTCAGCAACGTTGCTCCCGATACGGCCAGCAAGGTGCACATCAACGCGGTGACGCGCACCAGCGCCGGTTGGCGTTTGGTGTTGCTGGCTGCTGAAACAACCTGATCGGGAAAGGTAAGCTCGGCGCTCATACTTGCCCGTTAGGGAAATAGGGTTACTAATGGGTCAATGCGGGGCATGGTGATAGAGGCGCAGCATGGCTGTATGACTGGGCGGTTATAGAGGAGGGCGCGGTGTGTGCACACCCGGTGCCGGCATGATTACTTCGCGCCTTCACGGATGTTTTCTGGATAATCCTCGCAGCTGCAATGAAGTGATGTCACTAATGGGCTATGGCTGAGACCTCATTGACCGAAAGGGGAAAGCGCGATGCGAAGTCTTTTCATAGGATTGTCAGCTGTGTTGGGCATGCTTGCGACTCCAGCACTTGCTCAAGACGATCCGGAGGGAAAAACCTACAGAGTCTATTTCCTTGGCGGCCAGTCGAATATGGATGGCTACGGCTTTACCAAGGACCTGTCAGCCAAGCAGTCTGAGACGCGAGACGATATTCGCATTTTCACCGGACAAAGCATTGAAGATGGCACAGACGGCGGAGGTGAGGGTGTTTGGGAGGCTTTGTCTCCGGGTTTTGGAGCGGGCTTTGGTGTCAAAGACGGCGCCAATGAAATGTCAGATCGCTTTGGACCCGAGCTGACCTTCGGAGCGAAGATGTCCGCGCTTCATCCGGAAGACGGTATTGCCATCATCAAGTTCTCACGCGGCGGAACGGCGCTTGTACATGGTGTGTCCGGCTATGGCTCGTGGGACCCTGACTATGACCAAGCAAATCGGCGCAATCAGTATGACATGGCGCTGACGACGATCTCGCAGGCGATGGCCGCGCGGGATATCGATGGCGATGGCAAGGCGGATAGGCTTGTTCCTGCCGGTATTGTTTGGATGCAGGGCGAGGCGGATGCCTTTGATGATTGGTCAGCGGCTCGGAGTTATGACTCGAATTTGGCGCGATTGATGGGACTGTTGAGAGCGGCGCTCCACAAGGATGACCTGCCAATCGTTATTGGCCAGATCAAGGACTCCGGGGATACTGCCGAAACGCGGGTGATGCGTTACTCTCGGGAAGTGCGCGCCGCTCAAGCCCGCTTCGTGAAAACTGATCGTTGCGCTTCATTGGTGACCGCAACCGACGGATTTGGTTTCATCGACGGTTGGCACTACCGATCGCAGGACTATCTGGTGCTTGGCCAAGCATTTGCTGATGCGATGGGTGAGTTGGAACGAGGCTGCTGACCACTCACGTGCCATAAAAAAGGGCGCCTCGATCGGGCGCCCTCTTCAATCAGCAAAGCCTTCGGTTGATCAAAGCTGTTCCAGCATATGCTCCGCGCTGGAAACGGAGAAGTCGCCCGGCGCCTCGACATTCAGCTGCTCAACGACGCCGTCATTGACGACCATAGAAAAGCGCTGTCCGCGTTGGCCCATGCCAAAGCCGCTGCCGTCCATTGTCAGGCCCACAGCCTGCGCAAAGTCTGCATTGCCGTCTGCGAGCATGGTAATGTCCGCGCTGCCCGCGGCCTGATTCCACGCGCCCATAACAAAGGCATCGTTCACGGCCGTGCCGACGATCTCGTCAACGCCCTTGGCCTTCAGCTCGCTTGCTTTTTCAACAAAGCCGGGCAGGTGCTTGGCTGAACAGGTCGGTGTGAATGCACCCGGCACAGAAAACAGCGCCACTTTTTTGCCCGCAAAATACTCAGCGGACTGCACTTGTTCAGGCCCTTCAGCGGTCGCTTTGACCAATGTTACCTCGGGTAGCTTGTCGCCTACGGAAATAGTCATATCGTGGAACCTTTCATAGTGGTCGTGTCTGTGATCTTACGCTCGTTGCACTTAGTGGCGATCGCTCTGCGTTCAAGGCGTGAATAGTGCGCTCTGCCCGCGATATGGCGCCCACCATCGCCGCACCACCCCTTAGCAACACCTCGCGAGCATGGTTACTATCTCTTTACTTTGGCTGTTTAACTCCCGGTAAATTGTCACCGTCAAGGTGGGAATTGACGCGGGGTTGGGTTCCTCGCTTTGTCGGGGAGACTGTGAAATGAAGACTATGAAAAGCGCGATGCTGGCAATCGCTGCTTGTGCAACTGTTGCAATGCCAAGCGCTGCGGCGGCTGATCCGGTGATCGGGAATGCTGAGAATATCCGCAAGCTGGATATTATGCTGATGGTTACATCGCTGCGGTGCCGAAACGGGGCAGACAATTTTCAAGCGGACTATCGTAAGTTTTCCGCTACGCACATCGCTACGTTGAACCGCGCTGGGCGGCATCTGCAATCAAACTTGACCCATCGTCATGGTAGCCGCGGGGCCAAGCGCGCGCTCGACAAGATTAGTGTCGGTATGGCCAATGAGTATGGTCAGGGGCACCCATGGCTTGAATGTGCTGAGCTGAAGCAGGTAACGCGTGATCTGACGGCTGAGCGTGATAAGACTGAGCTTTCTGCAGCAGCCACACAATTGCTTTCCAATCAGCCTTTGGGGCGCTGGGCTGCGCGCTAGGTAAACGTATCCACTACCGGGCTGAAATCCGGTCGGTCTTCAAAACTAATGGCGCTTAATATAAAGACATCTTTATATTTGCACTTCGGATAGGTGAGCGCTAAGGCGCGGGCACGATTGTGGCCCGCGCTTTTTTCTTGGCCGCACCAGTTTTTCAAAGGACCAATCCGTGACCGAATTCACTGACTACGTGATTAAAGACATCGCCCTGGCTGATTATGGCCGTGAAGAAATCCGCATCGCCGAAACGGAAATGCCTGGCCTGATGGCAACCCGCGAAGAATTGGGCGCGTCGCAGCCGCTCAAGGGCACGCGCATCACCGGTTCGCTGCATATGACGATCCAAACCGCGGTTCTGATTGAGACACTGACAGCTCTGGGCGCGGAAGTCCGCTGGGCGACCTGTAATATCTTCTCGACGCAGGATCACGCTGCCGCTGCGATGGCTGCAAACAACATTCCGGTGTTTGCGATCAAGGGCGAGAGCCTGGCTGAATATTGGGACTATGTTGGCAAGATCTTTGATTGGTCGACGCAGGATGATCCTGATCTCACCACCAACCTCATCCTCGATGATGGCGGCGATGCAACCATGTTTGCGCTGTGGGGCGCACGCATTGAGGCTGGCGAAGAAATGCCTGAGCCTGCGAACGCTGAAGAAATTGAATTCCAGCGCGCGCTGAAAGCATTCGTGAAAGCGAAGCCTGGCTATCTCACCAAGTCTGTGAAGAATATTAAAGGCGTTTCTGAGGAGACTACGACCGGCGTTCACCGGCTTTATCACATCGCGAAAGAAGGCAAGCTGCCATTCCCCGCGATCAACGTGAATGACAGTGTGACGAAGTCGAAGTTCGACAATCTATATGGCTGCCGCGAATCGCTGGTCGACGCAATCCGCCGCGCAACCGACGTGATGCTGTCAGGCAAAGTTGCCTGTGTCGCTGGTTATGGCGACGTTGGTAAGGGCTCTGCGCAATCGCTGCGCGATGGCGGCGCGCGCGTGATGGTCACCGAGATTGACCCCATCTGTGCGCTTCAGGCGGCCATGGAAGGCTATGAAGTTGTTACCATGGAAGAGGCCGTGACCCGCGCTGATATCTTCGTGACGACGACTGGCAATGAAGACGTGATCACCGCTGAGCATATGAAGGCGATGAAGCCGATGAGCATCGTGTGCAATATTGGTCACTTCGACAGCGAGATCCAAATTTCCGCGCTCGACAATTATGAGTGGACTGAGCTCAAAGAAGGCACAGATCTGGTCAAATTCCCGGATGGGAAAGAGATCATCGTGCTCGCCAAAGGGCGCCTCGTGAACCTCGCCTGTGCGACTGGTCACCCTAGCTTCGTCATGAGCTGCTCTTTCACGAACCAAGTGCTTGCGCAGATCGAGCTTTGGCAGAATGAGGACAAGTATGAGAATGACGTTTATGTCCTTCCCAAGCACCTCGATGAAAAAGTTGCGGCATTGCATCTTGATAAGCTCGGTGTGAAGCTCACCAAGCTCTCCCAGCAGCAGGCCGATTACATCGGTGTGCCAGCAGAGGGTCCGTTCAAGCCTGAGCATTATCGGTACTAACTATACGCAGTTGCACTGGTCTGGCGTGGGTTTCGCCGCGCTGGCCATTGCAATCATCACAGGTAGAGGCATAGCTAGTAGACGATGGAAGTTTCGTCCGCTTTTCTTGCTTTGATTGGCCTGTTGCTGGCCGTGTGGACGGTCGGCGCTGGTTGGATGATGGTTCGTTCCAGCGCGCGCGTTGCCAATGCCGAGGCGACGCGGCGCAACGCGCGGCGGTTATCACGAATGATTGAAGACTCGCCAGCAGTGCCGCTGCTGGTGCGGGCTGATGGACGGCTTGAGGCTCCTGATCGGCTGGCGAGTTGGTTGGGCCTCGATACAATGCCGGAATATTTGAGCGAGCTCGCTCAAGGCGGCGACAGCGGTCTGTCGGATGAGCAGCTTGAATTGCTCAAAGTCCGAGTGCGCCATACCCAGCGTACCGCCGCGCCTTTCACCATTGCAATCACACCGCCGGGTTCAAACAAAGCGCTCCGTTTTAGAGGAATGCTCGCAGACCCGACTGTGTCGCCGATTGGGGCGGCGCTAATCTGGGTTTTCGATTTCACTGAGAGCGAAGAAGAGCTTGCGGCGTTGCGCGATGAGACAGCGCGGGCGAAGCAGGATTTTCGCGCGCTGGTAGGCCTGATCGAGGCGGCGCCCATGCCAATGTGGTTTCGCGGTGATGACTGGCGTCTGCGTCTCGTCAACAGCGCTTATGTCGATGCAGTGGGCGCAGAATCGCCCGACTCCGTAGTGCTTGACCAAATCGAGCTTGTGGAAGAGATCAACGGGGTCAGCGGCGCTCAAGTCGCGCAAAGAGCCAGCGAAAACAACGAAACGATTGAGCGTATTGTAACAGCCACCGTAAAAGGGGCACGGCGCAGCCTGCGTGTTACGGACTTGCCGCTCGGTCCAGAAGGCATCGCTGGATATGCGGTGGATATTGAGGAAATGGAGGAGCAGGCGCGTGAGTTCAGAGCGTTCCGCGAGGCGCAGCGCTCCATGCTCGATCAGTTGTCGATTGGCGTCGCTTTGTTCAACGCAGATCGCCGCATGACCTTTGCGAACCAACCCTTCCAGCGCGTGTTCGCCCTCCCGCCCGGTATTGCCAATGAGCGAACCGGTTTTGAGCAAATGCTGGTGGTTGCGCGCGATCAAGGACGCATTCCTGAAGTTCGTGACTTTCCGGCCTGGCGGCGCGAGCTGGGCGATTGGTTCACTACTGACAAAACACAGGAACAGACTTGGTCACTGACAGATAGCACGCACTTGCGCATTGTTGCACAGCCTATGCCTGACGGCGGGCTTGTGATGATTGCAGAAGATCTGACTGAGCAGCTGGCGCTCTCGGCAACGCGTGACACGCTACTGCGGACGCGGACGGCGACGTTCGACAATTTGTTTGAGGCGCTCGCGGTGTTCGCGCCTGATGGCAGTCTTGAGCTTTGGAATCGCAGCTTTTCGAGCGTCTGGGGGCTCGATGACGACGTGCTAAGCGGCCATCCGCAGGCAGAAGAGTTGCTTGCAGCTATTGAGAAGAATCTAGCGGACCCCAAAGCAATCGCTCAAGTGAACACGGTTATTCGCGCGGCAACTCTTGATCGCAAAAAAAGCCAGGGCTCAGCTGAACTGACCGATGGCCGTAGCCTTGAATATGCGGGCGTTCCTTTGCCTGATGGCAATGGCTTGCTTACCGTGCTTGACGTGACTGCCTCGCGCGAGGCGGAGGAAGCCTTGCGTGAGCGCAACCGCGCATTGGAAGAGGCCGATGCGGTGATGACGCGTTTCCTCGCGAATATGAGTTATGAATTCCGGACACCGCTCACCTCAATCGGCGGGTTTGCAGAGCTGCTCACTAGCGGAGCGATTGGTGAGTTGCCATCGCAAGCCAAGGAATATGCTGAGGCGATATCTTTGTCTGTCGCAAAGCTGACAGAGCAGGTCGAGAACGTGCTAGATCTGTCGCAGAGCGAGGCGGGTCTGATGCCGCTGAGCAAAGAGAAGTTTGAGCTGTTGCCGTTTGTAACCGAGATGGTTCGCAAGCGTGAGAGTGCGATTACAGACGCTGGGCTAACGCTTGATTTGAACGGTGATCCGGAAAAGAAGATCAACGCCGATCCGCAGCAATTGCGGCGCGCCTTGGCCCATTTGCTCGACAATGCGATCGCGGCCACTGGGCGTGATGGCAAGATCCAGATTGATCTCAAGAAGCGTAAAGGCGGTACTCGCATTGTTATAACGGACAACGGCAAGGGTATGAGCCCCCACGAGATGGCGCGAGCACTGGAAGGGCTTCGCATGTCGCCGGACGGCAAGCGGATCGAGCGTCGCCAAGGGCTCGGCATACCTCTCGCGCGGCAATTGATCGAAGCGCATGATGGCACGCTGGAAATCACCTCGCGCAAGGGCGCAGGCACTGCGGCAACGATTACGCTTCCATGACCTCGACATGTCATTGCAATGAGGGTTGATTTACCAGATCTTGCGGCGATGGGCGCGTTTGGCGCTCGGATTGCCGCAGTGTTGAGGCCAGGCGATGTCGTTGCATTGAACGGCGACTTGGGCGCAGGCAAAACTACGCTCGCTCGCGGCATTTTGAAAGGCGCAGGACACATTGGAGATGTGCCATCGCCGACCTTCACCATTATCGAAAGCTATCCGGACTTGGCTCCGCCCATTGTCCATGCCGACTTCTACCGCTTGAGTGACCCCTCGGAAGTCGAAGAAATCGGGCTTGATGATTACCGTGCCGATGCTGCGCTATTGGCCGAGTGGCCTGCCAATGCAGGAGGGTTCGCGCATGAGGCTGCCTGCCTCTCAATCAAGCTCGAAACGGTGGGTGAGGGGCGCATAGCCATTGTCGAAGCGGGGCCAGCTTGGCAAAGCCGTTTGCCATGAGCGACCTTCCAAATGGGCTTGAAGAGTTTATGCAGTCGGCGGGCTGGGCCGATGCGGTAATCGCTGCATTGCCGGGCGATGCCTCCTTCCGGCGCTACTTCCGCTTGATGCGAGAGGGGCAGAGCGCGATGTTGATGTATGCGCCTCCGCCTGAGGAAGATCCTGCGCCATTTTTGAAGGTTGCCCGCTACCTCAGCGAACAAGGCATGCGCGCGCCAGAAATCTTGGCTGAGAATGCTGAACAAGGCTGGGTGCTGACAGAGGATTTCGGTGATGAGCGTGTGCGTGAGTGGATTGACGCGCATCCCGCGGACGAAGAAGCGATTTATGCAGGCGCGATTGATGCGCTGATTGCTTTGCATGGAAAGCCCGCCGGCCCCTTCGATCCCTATGACATGGCGGTATACCAGCGCGAGGCGGCTCTGTTAACGGAGTGGTATTGCCCAGCGATGGAATTGGCGGTCGACTCTGCGGGTTACGCGCAAGCCTGGGAGCAGGCGCTTGAGCCGCTTGTCGCGCGCCAGCAAACTGGTGTTACCGTTTTGCGCGACTATCACGCTGAAAACATTATGCTTCCGCCGGATGGCGGCCAAGGCCTCATTGACTTCCAAGACGCACTTGTGGGCCATCCTGCCTATGATCTGGTGTCGCTGCTGCAAGATGCGCGGCGCGATGTGTCTGAGGATTTGGAGCGCGCAATGCTCGCCCGCTACATGGATAGGGTGGATGCAGGCGAGCATTTCTTGGCGGACTATGCGCTGCTCGGTGCTCAACGGAACGCAAAGATTGTCGGCATTTTTACCCGGCTTGCCAAGCGTGACGGCAAGGCCCGCTATTTGGAGATGATTCCGCGCGTGTGGGCCGCTATGGAGCGCGACCTTGTGCATCCATCACTGGCACCCGTTGCGACGTGGTTTGATGCCAATATCCCGCAAGAAATTCGCGCGGCAAATGGAGCAGGTCTAAAGTGAGCAATCTCGTTTCAGACACTGCCATGATCATGGCCGCTGGCATGGGCAAGAGGATGCGTCCGCTTACCGCTTCTCAGCCCAAGCCGATGGTGCGCGTCGCGGGCAAGCCGCTTATTGATCATGCTCTCGACCGGCTGCATGATGCTGGCGTCGCCAATGCGGTGGTCAATGTCCATTATCTTGCGGACATTTTAGAAGCGCATGCGAAAGAGCGTGTCTCGCCCAAAGTCGTGATCTCTGATGAGAGATCGGGATTGCTTGAAACGGGCGGCGGAATGGTCAAGGCAAACGCGCAGGACATGCTGCCGGATCCGTTCTTCTGCTGCAATGCCGATAACATCTGGCTGGACGGGCCGCGCGATGCTTTCGCCGACTTGTCGGCCCGCTGGGACCCGGACCAAATGGATGCGCTTTTGCTGCTCGTTCCGCATGATCAGGCAGTGAATTTTACCGGCAAGGGCGATTTTTACATGGACCCGCAAGGCAAGTTGAAACGGCGAGTGTCTGGCCGGATCGCCCCCTTTATCTATTCCGGCATTCAACTCGTCTCGCACCGTTTACTGCGCGATGCACCTGAGGGCGCCTTCTCGACCAATATCCTGTGGAACCGCGCGATTGAGGAAGGGCGTCTGTTCGGCGCTGCTTTTACCGGCCTCTGGTTCGAGGTTGGGACGCCGCAAGCTATAGCGCCAACTGAGGCAGCGCTGCGGCGTGGCTGATCGCGGCGACATCGCGAATACCTCAAAGGCCGACGTTAAGGCTAGCACCCCTCAGGTTTATTCCATCGCCGCCCATCGCGGCTTCGTTGATGCGCTCGTCGCGGGTCTTGTGCCGCGTTACCGAGACGATGAATTCGGGCTGGCGCGGCTTACTTTATTGCTCCCCAGCACGCGTGCACAGAGGCTGGTGAGCGAGGCTTTCATCCGCCATTCTGGCGCTGAGGGGCGCAGCGGGATGTTGATGCCGCGCATGGCAGTAATTGGGGACTTAGACCTCGATGAAGCGCTCGGCACGCTGCTCGATCCCTTAGGTGCGCCAGATATTCCGCGCGCGGTTGATCCAACGCGGCGCTGGCTCGCGCTGGCCCGCATTCTGACGGAGGAAATGGGTGAGCGCGCGCCCAAAGGAGCAACTGCTTTGCGGCTCGCGCGGGAGCTGGCAGCGACCATGGACAGGCTGCTGGTCGAGGAAATCGGACCTGAGGAATTGATGGGCGAGCGTGTTCTTGCGCTGGTCAATGAAGTTTCGGAGCATTGGCGATTGGCCCTGCGCGATTTTGCAGGGGTGCAGGTTCGCTGGCAGGCTCAGTTGGAAGAATGGCAAGCGGTCGATGCCGTGACGCGGCGAAATGCTCTGTTCCGGCATGCTGGGCGGGAATGGCGCAAAAACCCGCCCAGAACTCCAATCATTGCCGCTGGTGTGACAAGCGCAGCGCCCGCGCTGGCTTCCTTGTTGCGCGTCATTAGCGAGCTGCCGCAAGGCGCGGTGATCTTGCCGGATCTCGACCTTAGTATGTCTGACGCGGTGTGGCAGGAGCTTGGACCGGCTGGCGCACCGTCAGAGCCGGAGAGTGACCCGATTTCGCGCGCTGACGCGGTGACGCATCCACAATATCATTTGAAGTTGCTGCTAAACCGTATGGGAGTGGCGCGGGCAGAGGTGCAGCCGTGGCATCGCAAGGGCATGAGCGCGGCTCCGCCAGAGCGCAGTCATGCGATTTCGGCGCTTTTTCTGCCGCCGAAGGCGAGCCGGGCCTGGGTTGAGTTACCCGCTGAGAAGCGGCGGATGAGCGGTGTGCGGATCATGCAAAGCGCAGCGCCGGAGGAAGAAGCGCAGGCCATTGCGGTGTTGGTGCGCGAAGCTCTGGAAGAGCCGGAGCGGCGGGTTGCAGTGGTCACGCCGGATCGAGGCCTTGCGCGGCGCGTGGTTCAACATTTGCGCCGCTGGGACATTGAGGCGGACGATTCAGCGGGGCGCCCCTTGTCGCAGAGCGCGACGGGGCGGGTCATGCTCCTTTGCGCAGAGCTTTTGGCGCAAGGCGCGGCACCAGTACCCCTTATGGCGCTTGCTATGCATCCGCTCGTGAGTGCTGAGATGAAGCGCGGCGAATGGCTAAGCTGTGCGAGGTTGGTTGAGCGCGAGCTGCGCGGCCCGCGTCCAAAGGCGGGGCTTGAGCCAGTGAGCGAGCTGGTTGCCGAGTTGGCTAAGAAGACGCCGCGTCTGACCGATTGGTGGGCGCAGTTTTCCGGGGCGCTTGAGCCGCTTTTTGCGCTCAGTGAAATGACCAGTCTCGATGCGTTGCTTGGCGCCTTGGCCCGGTGCGGTGAGGCACTGTGCGGAGAGCGGCTCTGGGCCCGCGAAGACGGGCGCGCGCTGGCGCGTTTCATCGAAGATTTGCGCTATCACGCCGCGGATGCGGGCACACAGATCGAGTTGGCTGACAGCGAGATTGTTTTGCGTGATGCGATGGAGCAAATCGCTGTGCGCCCTCCCTATGGCGGGCATGCACGCGTCGCGATTTATGGCCTGCTGGAATCGCGTCTGAGCCGCGCAGATATGGTGATTTGTGCTGGGCTAAACGAGGGCATTTGGACTCCGCGCGGCGGCGTGGATGCTTTGCTTGCGCCGCCGGTTTTGCGCGCGCTGGGTGTGCCGGGGTCGGACTTCCGCATTGGCCTTTCCGCGCATGACCTAGCCGGAGCTTTGGGCGCGCCGGATGTGGTACTGAGCCGCGCCGCACGGGATGAGGCTGGGCCGACTATCCCTTCGCGCTTTCTCCTGCGGGTGCAGGCATTAATCGGGGAGCAGTTGGATCGTCACACCGAGAAGCGCGCTGTTGAATTGGCTCGCGCTTTGGCTGAGCCGGTGGATGCCTCCGAGCGTTATGAGCGGCCCGCAATGCGTCCCAAGTCGGATCAGCGTGATGTGCCGCTGGCGGTGACAGCGCTCGATCGACTGCGGGGTGATCCGTACCAATTTTACGCGCAGTCAATCCTCGGTTTGCGGGTACTTGATGGGCTTGATGCGGACCCTTCTGCCGCGTGGCAGGGGGAGGTTGCTCACCTTATTCTGGAGCGTTGGCACGAGGCGCGGCGCGATGATCCCAAAGCTCGCCTCGCGCCGATTATGCATGCGGTGATGGAGGAAAAGAACGCCCATCCGCTGATGCGCGGCCTTTGGGAGCCACGGCTGCTCGCGGCGCTTGAGTGGGTTGAGGAACGCGTTTCTGAAGACGACGGACGCCAGGTCATCGCATGGGAAAAAAAGGGTCACATGCACGTCGATGGTGTGCGGGTTCATGGCCGTGCGGACCGGATTGACCGGTTGGCCGACGGCACTCTGGCAATTGTCGATTACAAGACTGGCAAGCCGCCTTCATCAGCCATGGTGGAACAGGGTTTTGCGCTGCAGCTCGGCCTGCTTGGCATGATCGCGCGGACGAGTGGTTTTGGCGATGCCTCTGGCGAACCCAGCGTGTTTGAATATTGGTCACTCGCGAAGGCTAAAAGTAGTGGCGACGGCCCGGAGTTTGGTTATGTCGAAACCCCGCTGAAAACGGGGAGCAAGCGGTCGGGCTTGCCACCAGAAGAATTCCTGCCGAAAACCGAAGAGCATTTGCGCGATGCGATCACTCGCTGGATCAAGGGTGATGAGCCTTTCACAGCCAAGCTCAATCCAGATTTCGGGGGCTATGCCGATTATGATCAGCTAATGCGGCTTGAAGAATGGTTGCCGCGTCTCGCAGAAGAGGATGAGGCATGAGCGGCCAAGTCTATCCACTCGCCGGGGCGCAGCGCGATGCGGTTAATCCGCGTGATAGCGTGTGGCTGTCGGCCTCGGCGGGGACGGGCAAGACGCAGGTTCTATCAGCGCGCGTGCTTCGATTGTTGCTCGAGAAATCGGTGCAACCCTCGGACATTTTGTGTCTCACATTTACAAAAGCAGGCGCGGCGGAAATGGCGGTTCGCGTCAATGAAGTGCTGGCGCGCTGGGTGCGTTTGCCTGCGCCCCAATTGGCCCGCGAGCTTGACCATCTCGGCGCTCCGATTGACCCGGAAACACAGGCGCGGGCGCGGTCACTGTTCGCCAATGTGCTCGATTGCCCCGGCGGCGGCCTGCGCATCGACACGATCCACGCTTTTGCCCAGTTCCTGCTCGCCGCTTTCCCGCAAGAGGCGAATATCACGCCTGGCGCGCGGGCGATGGAGGACCGCGAGCGTGACTTGCTGAGCCGGGAAGTGCTGGGCGATTTGCTCAGCGAGGCGGAGCGGGCAGGGGACAAGGAAACGCTTGGCGCGATTGCGGAAATGAGCCGAAGCAAGGGGCCGGACAGCGTACGAGGCTGGCTGGTGCGCTGCGCTAATGCGGCGGAGCTTTGGAGCGGCACGGGTGCGCTTCAGCCGCCGATGCGGGAGCGGATTTGCCGCTTGCTGGGTATTCCTTCCGGTGCGGATGAAGCATGGGCGGCGGAGGCCTGTTCAGACGAGGAGTTTCCGATTGCCGCGCTCCGTTCAGTGGCGGCGATAAACGCTGAGTGGGGCAGCAAAACTGGACTCGCCAATGCGGATGTATGCGCGACTTGGCTGACGCTGAACGCCAGCGAACGGCTAGCCGGGCTTGATGGTTTCTTCGGTTCTATTCTGACCAAAGCAGGACTTCCGAGCAGGCTTTCCAATCTAGAGAAGATAGACGCCACATATCCTGTCCAGATCGAGGCAGTGCTTGCCGGTGTTAAAGCAGCGCAGGAGCGCAGTGTTTTACTGAACCTCGCCGACTTTCTCGTGGAACAGCTTTCAATCGGGCGCAAGTTTGCGCTTCTGTGGGATGAGGCGAAGCAGCGGGAAGGGCTGGTTGATTTCGACGATCAGATCCGCCGCGCTGCGGAGCTGCTCACTAATAACTCGCTTTCGGACTGGATCCGGTACAAGCTTGATCGCAGCTTTGACCATATTCTTATCGACGAGGCGCAGGACACCAATGAAGCGCAATGGTCCATCATTTTTGCGCTGACCGACGACTTCTTTAGCGGCGAGGGCGCACGCGCAGGCACCAACCGCACCATCTTCACCGTCGGTGACTACAAGCAGGCGATCTTTGGCTTTCAAGGCACCAGTCCTGAGAACTTTGCCGAGGCTCAGCGCAAGGTTGCGGGCGATATGCACAGCCTAGCCGCGGCTGCACGCGAGCTGCCCGGAGGGCCGGACTTAAGAGGCCTGCAGGATCTTGATCTTGATCGATCATTCCGGACAGCAGCGCCAGTGCTTGAATTTGTCGACAGAGCCATTGCTACAATCGGTCATGATGCTTTTGGGCTTGCGGCAAAGCCGCCTGAGCATGTGGGCGAGGATCGTCCCGGTTTGGTGACCATGTGGAACCTGGTGATTGACGGCGAAGGCACGGATGACGAGGGCGAGGAAAGCTGGCTATCGCGTCATGATCGCAAGCTCGCTGATAAGATTGCTCTGCAGATAAGGGATTGGATGCAAACCGGCTTTCCGCTTGTCAAAGGGCGGGCTGATGAGCCCCCGCGCCGTGCTGGGCCGGGGGATATCATGGTGCTGGTGCGCAAACGCCGCGAACTTGCCTCGCTTATCGTTGCGCGGCTGTATTCGCATGGTGTGCCGGTGGCCGGGGTCGACCGGCTGCGGCTAGGCGCGCCCTTGGCAGTCAAGGATTTGATGGCCGCCTTACGCTTCGCCGCTCAGCCGCTGGACGATCTGACGCTAGCCAATTTGCTGGTTTCGCCGCTGTGTGGATGGAGCCAAGAGGACTTGCTCGAACACGGGTATAGGCCTTCAAAAATGCGGCTGTGGGAGCATTTGCGTAGCTGCGATAGTCCGCGCGTTATACAAACGCTCGCCGACTTGCGCGAGATATTGCGCAGAGCCGACTTTGAGAGCCCGCAGGCGCTACTGCATTGGATCCTCACCGGACCGATTGATGGTCGGCGGCGGCTGGTGCAGCGGCTTGGTTCGGAAGCGAATGACCCGATCGATGAACTGCTCAATGCGGCCAATGCCTTTGCATCGGGCCAAACCGCCAGCCTGCAAGGATTTATCCGCTGGTTCGATGCGGGCGATGGTGAGCTGAAACGTGAGGCAGGCGAGGCGCTGGATCAAGTGCGCGTGATGACGGTGCATGGGTCAAAAGGCTTGCAGGCACCGATTGTCATTCTGGCGGATGCTGCGCTTGGGCCAGATTCGCCGGGTGAGCTTACTCTGGAAGAACAACCAATTGACGGCACAAAGCGCAGGAAAATTCCGCTGCCCGCGCTTTCCAAGGATCAGCATGTTGGCGTGATTGAAACGGCCTATAACAAGGCACAAGCCGCCGATTTTCAGGAGCACTGGCGTTTGCTCTATGTGGCGATGACCCGGGCGGAAGAAGCGCTGTTTATTGCCGGATCGCTGGGGCCGCGCGATGCCAGGCGCGGGGTCGCGCATGAGGATAGCTGGTATGCGCGGCTGCTACCTCTGTTCGAGCGTGACGCTTTAGAAGATTCGCTGTGGGGCGCGCGGCGGACATGGGGCGCATTGAGCGCTCAAGAGCCTCAGAAGCTCGGCAAGAAAGAAGATGCGAAAGAGCAACTGCCGGCATGGGTCAATCGCCCCGCACCGGAAGAACCGCGCCCTCCCAAGCCGCTTGCGCCATCGGGGCTGGGTGAGGTGGAGGGCAGCGACCCGCCACTCGCGCCCGATGATCTTGGCGCGCATTCGGGCGAGGCGGCGCGCCGCGGTATCTTGATCCACGCACTGCTGGAGCGTTTGCCAGAAGTTACTGAGGAAAATCGTGAAAGCAGCGCAAGCCTTTGGATCAAGCGCCAAGCGCCCGAATTGAGCTATGCGCAGCAGGGCGAGATAGTCGCAAGCGCACTGAAGGTTCTGGCTGAGCCTGCGCTTGCCCCGGTCTTCACGTCACAAGCGCTGGCCGAAGTGCCCTTGTCAGCTATCGTCGAGGGGCAAGTCGTCACTGGCATTGTCGACCGGCTATTGGTGACCGACGAAGCGATTACGGTCGTGGACTTCAAAACCGCGCGACGCCCGCCGCATGACCTTGAAGCGATCCCTCAAACCACGCTGAAGCAAATGGCGGCCTATGTCGCTGCTCTGGAGGTGATTTATCCGGGGCGCAGGATCGAGGCGGCGGTGCTGTATACACAGACGCCGCAGCTTTTCCGTTTGCCGCCTAGCATGCTTCGCCCATACAAGTCGCGCTTCGCAGATAAGCAGGAAAGCTTTGCTCTGCCGCCTCTTGAGTAAATCACCGCAAGATCCCACTTCTAAGATCAACGAAACAACTGGAGAAATTCCTTGGCAACCGTGAATGTTACTGATGCAAGCTGGCAGGCCGACGTGCTTGGTTCTGAAAAACCCGTTCTCGTCGATTTCTGGGCGGATTGGTGCGGTCCGTGCAAAATGATCGCGCCGGCGCTGGAAGAAATCAGCGATGAGCTGGCCGATCAGGTCACCATCGCAAAGATGGATATTGTCGATAACACGGACACGCCGAGCTCGCTTGGCATCCAAGGCATCCCCTATCTGGCGCTTTATAAAGGCGGTGAGAAGATTGCTGAGATGACTGGCGCTCGGCCGAAGAGCCAGCTCAAAGAATGGATTGAAGCTGCCCTTTAAGCGCTTCTAACTACACTGGATTTGCGAGAGCTCGGGCTGCGTATTCTTCCCAGATTTTTGGGGAGGATGCGCCGACAAGCCCGGGTTTTTTGCATCCATCGCTGTTATCCTCAACACGGTATGCGCTGCCATCCAAACGCTGTGCGCAGCCGCCTGCTTCATTAAGCCAAAGTACTCCTGCGGCATGGTCCCAGGGCAGGGTGCGCTTAAAAGTCGAAATGTCATTCTCGCCCAATCCAAGGCGCGGATATTGTTCCGCAGCGCAGCGGGGGATGTCGACTAGGCGGTAATGGGGCGTGATATGCGTATGGACCATCGCGCGCTCTTCATCATCAAGGAACAGCGCAGAGATTGCCGCAACCGGCGGATTTTCGCCGGTCGTGCGTGCAAGAAATTTCTCGCCATTGACGCTTGCGCCAGCGCCGCAATGCGCCGCGCAAAAGCGGCCCGACAAGCAGTCGTAAATCCAACCCGACTGACACAAACCGCCTGATGCGCGCGCCAGTAAGATGCCGAAAGGCGCATGGCCGTGTGCGAAATTATGCGTTCCATCAATCGGGTCGATAATCCAGCAATCGCCTGACAAGGCATTCAACACGCTCGGGTCTGCATGCGCGGCTTCTTCGCCGACAATGACGACATTGGGATCGTACGCGGCGAGGCCTACTTGCAAGGCTTCTTCGGCCTCGCGATCAGCGATGGTGACCAGATCATCGGCGGCTTTCTCGATGATCTCCTCGCTCGCAAGGTTCTGATAACGCGGCAAAATGATCTGCTCGCTCACCCGCCGCATGAGCACAAGAATTTCTGTATCGAGCGTTTCGCTCATGAGCGGTAATCGGCGTTGATGTCGATATAGCCATGCGTGAGATCGCAGGTCCAAACAGTCGCGCGGCCTTCGCCTATTCCCATGTCGACTTCTACTGTGATCTCCTCGCCTTCGAGATGTTTTGCAACCGGCGCCTCGTCATAGTCAGGCAAAGGCTGACCATCACGCGCGGCCCATATGCCGCCAAAACCGATGGAGAGCGTGTCGCGGTCTGCCGGTTCACCCGCTTTGCCCACGGCCATAACCACGCGGCCCCAATTTGCATCGCCGCCGGCAATGGCGGTTTTGACCAGAGATGAGTTGGCGACTGAGAGGCCAATGCGGCGGGCGCTCTCATCGCTTGCTGCGCCGCTCACCGCCACGGAGATAAATTTGCTCGCGCCTTCCCCGTCGCGCACCACCAATTGCGCAAGTTCGCGGCAAACGGACAAAAGTGCGGCATAGAATGCGTCCGCGCCGGAATCGTCCCAGCTTGTGATTGCTGGAGCCTCCGACTGTCCTGTGGCAAGCACCAAAACCGTGTCGCTGGTAGAAGTGTCGCCATCGACTGTGATGCAAGAATAGGTCTCCGTATTGGCCTTGCTCAGCATTTCCTGGAGCAGTGCAGGAGCGACTTTCGCGTCGGTGAAGACATAGCCCAACATGGTCGCCATATCCGGCGCGATCATGCCGCTACCCTTGATGATTCCGGCGAGTTCAACGCGTGTGCCGCCAATCATGGCAGAGGCTTTTGCGCCCTTTGCGAATGTGTCAGTCGTGCCGATGGCATGCGCTGCCGCTTCCCAGTCGACAGGCTCAGCTGCGAGGGCGGCTTCTACTCCGGCGCGCGCAACATCCTTTGGTAGCGGGACGCCGATGACGCCGGTTGAGGAGACCAGGACCTGGGATGGCTCGCAGCCCAGGCCAACGGCGACCTGCGCCATGATTTGTTCGACCGCCTCGCGACCGCGATAGCCGGTAAAGGCGTTGGAATTGCCAGCGTTCACAACCAGCGCGCGGGCTGTTCCCGCGCGAACTTGCTCGCGGCCAAGCTCCACCTCGCTGGATGCGCAGGCGCTTTGCGTGAAGACGCCTGCAACCGTTGTTCCTTCGGCCAATTCGACGAGCGTCAAATCGCTGCGCGTCCAATCGCGATAGCCCGCATTCACCGTGCGTGCAGTTACTCCGGCTATTGCGGGCAACTCAGGAAAAGGGCGGGCGAGCGGTGAGGGTGGTAAGTCCATGAACGACGCTCTAATGCGCACGCCGCAAAGCGGCAATTGCATTCATGCAGTTGGCCGTATTTGATCCGAACGGGGACATTCATGACGAGATTTTTCACAATCGCATTGATCGCAGGAACTTTTGGCGCGCCGCCTGCATTGGCGCAATCTGCCGATGAAGCCGCCGAAACAGTTGCTAATGCCGCTGCGGTCGAGGCCGCACGTGATAGCATGTCCGTACCTCCCGCAGTAGCTGTGGTCCCGTCCAATCGAGATCCCCGCCCAACGTCGAGCCTCAGACGACTGATCACCGTGGCCGATTACCCCATCGACGCGTGGCAGAATGACCTGGAGGGAAGCGTCAACTATCAGCTCCACATCGACAGTGAGGGCCGCGTTTCTAGGTGCCTGATAACGCGCAGTTCGGGTTCCAGTTCATTGGATCAGGCAACATGTGAATTAATCACTCAGCGCGCACGGTTTGAGCCGGGGCTCAATGAACTAGGTGAACCGGTTGAGAGCAAATATCGAGATGATTACAAGTGGCGCAAGCGAGTATCTGACCTTCCAGACTTCTCCGTTCGTTTCTCATATCTGCACACAGTCGAGGGAATTTCGACGCAATGTGAGATAGAAGTTCTGCGCGGTGAAATGCCGGATGCTCTCAAACGCCAGATTGAGCGCGACAAGGAGCGTGGTCGATGCCCGGCGCTAAAAGGGCGGCAAGGCGTGCCATATCGCGACGAAAATAGAGTTCCGATCGAGCGGCAAGTTTCCATCGTAATTGATACTACTGTCACAGATCCCGAGGAATAAATCTGTGAAACGGCGCAGGCAGGTGGATTCTTTAGCATTTAGTGGTTATGTCGACTTGCGATGATGCTGAAACGTCTTCTTGCGTGTTTTGCTTTGATGACCGGCCTTGCGGCTGTGTCTGCTCCTGCGCAGGCGAATTTGACTGCTGCTTTCGGCACACAAGTTGAGTCAAGTCAAAAGCAAGAACATGCGAAGAAGCAGCGCCGCGGCGAATGTAAGCATGACAAGCGCAAGAAGCGCGAGCTTGGCGCGCCAACGCGCCCTTGTGTAGATGCTGATCCGATCCGGATCTTCCTGCCGACGGTCCAGCTGCGGATTGATCTCGCTCTCGAATAGAGCTTTCTAAAGCACTGTTTCAACGTGGCTTTGCTGCGTTCTAGGCTCGTCGCGAGCCTATCTCTCCGATTATTTCAAAACACATTTGCCTAAAGGGCTACCCATGTTCGAATCCCTCATGAAAACCTTCTTCGGTTCATCAAACGACCGTTACGTGCGCTCAATGAATAAGATCGTCGGCCAGATCAACGCGCTCGAAGATCAGATCAAAGCTCTCTCTGATGAAGAGCTGTCGGCGCAAACCGGCAAATTTCGCGGTCTGCTAGCCGATGGCAAAACGCTTGATGATATCCTGCCGGAGGCCTTTGCGACCGTTCGCGAAGCATCAATGCGCGTGCTCGGCATGCGCCATTTCGACACGCAAATGGTGGGCGGCATTGTGCTCCATCGCGGCGAGATTTCCGAGATGCGCACGGGCGAGGGTAAGACGCTGGTGGCGACGCTCGCGACTTATCTCAATGCGATTGAGGGCAAGGGCGTTCACGTTGTTACAGTTAACGATTACCTCGCCAGCCGCGATGCGGAATGGATGGGGCAGATCTACCGCTTCCTCGGTCTGACCGTTGGCGTGATTATCCCCAATCTCGACGAGTTCTCGCGCCGCGACGCGTATAATGCAGACATTACCTACGGCACGAACAATGAGTTCGGCTTTGATTATCTGCGCGACAATATGAAGCATGAGCGCGAGCAAATGGTGCAGCGCCCGTTCAATTACGCGATTGTCGATGAGGTGGATTCGATCTTGATTGATGAGGCGCGGACGCCGCTGATCATTTCTGGCCCGACTGAGGACAAATCTGACCTTTACGTCGCAGTCGACGAGATCGTGAATGACCTTGACCCAGAGTGGTATGAAGCGGACGAGAAGACCAAGAACATCACGTGGACTGAGGAAGGCACGGATGCGATTGAAGCCAAGCTGCGCGAAGCTGGGCTGCTCGAAACCGAGAACCTCTATGACGTAGAGAACACGCAGGTCGTCCACCACCTCGACCAGGCGCTCAAAGCGAACATCATGTTCAAGCGCGACATTGATTACATCGTCAAAGACGATAAGGTCGTGATCATTGACGAGTTCACTGGCCGGATGATGGATGGACGGCGTTGGTCCAATGGCCTTCACCAAGCGGTGGAAGCCAAGGAAAAGGCCAAGATCGAGCCTGAAAACCAGACGATGGCCTCGATCACCTTCCAGAACTATTTCCGCATGTATCCCAAGCTTGCTGGCATGACCGGTACGGCGGCGACTGAAGCGTCGGAGTTCTGGGATATCTACAAGCTCAACGTTGCGGAAATTCCCACCAACAAGCCAGTTGCGCGGATCGATGAAGACGATCAGTTTTACAAGAATACAATGGATAAGTTCGCCGCGATCGCGAAAGCCATCAAAGAGAAAAACGAGATTGGTCAGCCGGTTCTCGTTGGCACAGTGTCCATCGAGAAATCCGAATTGCTGAGCCAGTTCCTGGACAAAGAAGGTGTCAAACACGAGGTTTTGAACGCGCGCCAGCATGAGCGCGAGGCGCATATTGTTGCGCAGGCTGGGCGCATCGGCGCCGTGACTATCGCCACAAATATGGCGGGCCGCGGTACCGATATTCAGCTTGGCGGTAATCTTGAATTCCGCACAGGTGACGAACTTGGCGAGATGGAAGATGGCCCTGAAAAGGACGCTGCTATTGCGCGCCTGGCGGCTGAGATCGAAGAAGAAAAGCAGCGGGTGAAAGACGCAGGCGGCTTGTTCGTGCTTGGCACAGAGCGCCATGAAAGCCGCCGGATTGACAACCAGCTGCGCGGGCGTTCGGGCCGTCAGGGTGACCCGGGTCTTTCGCGTTTTTACCTGTGTTTAGAAGATGATTTGCTGCGCATTTTTGGCCCAGACACGCTGTTTTCTAAGATGATGAATTCGAACCTAGAAGATGGCGAGGCGATTGGGTCAAAATGGCTGTCGAAGGCCATTGAAACAGCTCAGAAAAAAGTTGAGGCGCGCAATTATGAGATGCGTAAGCAGGTTGTCCAATATGATGATGTGATGAACGATCAGCGCAAAGTCATTTATGAGCAGCGCGCCGAAATCATGGATAGTGAGACGGTCGATGATGTGGTCGTCGACATGCGCCACGACGCGATCAACGCGATGGTGGGTGATGCGTGTCCTCCCGGCTCATATCCTGAACAATGGGACATTGATGGCCTTAAAACCAAGGTTGAGGAAGTGCTTGGCCTCACCCCGCCACTTGAAGAGTGGATGAAAGAGGACGCACTTGAGCCGGAGGTGATCGAGGAGCGCATTCAAGCTGAAGCGGACGCGGCGATGGAAGCAAAACTTGCCGATGCTGACCCGCAACGCTGGCGTCTCTTTGAGAAGAGCCTGCTGCTACAAAAGCTTGATTTCCATTGGAAAGAGCACCTCGCAACGCTGGATGCTCTGCGTCAGGTCGTGTGGCTGCGTGCGCACGCTCAGAAGCAGCCGATCAATGAATATAAGCAAGAGGCGTTTGGCCTGTTCGAACGCATGCTCGACACTTTGCGTGAGGATGTGACGGGCGAGTTGCTGCGCATGCAGATCGGCCAAGCGCCAGAACCGCAGGCGGTGCCTGAAGAAGTTCTCGCTGGCCTACCAGACTTCCTGACCGGACATATCGATCCGCTGACCGGGCTTGATAACTCGAATGATGGCGACGGTTCGGCTGAACGTCCTGAGCTGTTTGGTTCACTTGCGGGCAGCCCGCGTGCGGCGGCCGGGCCGGGTGGTGCGTTCTTGGAAGATCCTTATGCTGATATGAACATTAGCCGTAACGCGCTATGTCCGTGTGGCTCGGGTAATAAGTACAAGCATTGCCACGGTGCGATTTCCTCGAAGGTTTGAGTGAGGTGGTGACGGGCGGCAACTAAGGGCTAGTCATGATCTGGCTCGCCATCGCCTTTCTCGTCACCGCATTGCTCTATGCTTCCGTCGGTTTCGGCGGGGGCTCAACCTACAGCGCCCTTTTGGCGCTCAGCGATGTGGATTATCGCATTCTCCCGCTGCTCTCGCTCGCTTGCAACATTGTCGTGGTGGCGGGCGGTACAGTGCGCTTTGCCCGCGCAAAAATCACGCCTTGGAAAGGCGCGTTGGTTCTCACGGGGCTTGCGGCACCTGCGGCGTTCCTTGGCGGACTTACACCAATTGACCGCGAGCCATTCCTGCTAATTTTGGGCGCAAGTCTGCTGCTAACGGGAGCGACTCTGCTCATTCCAAATAGGAGCGGCGGCGTCGGTGAAGCGAAGACCTCTGCCTACGCCTCCAAGCTCATGCCATTTGCGGCGATGCCCCTTGGTTATCTGGCCGGATTGGTGGGCATTGGTGGCGGGATCTTCCTCGCCCCACTGCTGCATTTGACGCGGTGGAACAATGCGCGGGCCATTGCGGCGACAGCCAGCCTGTTCATTCTAGTCAATTCACTGTTCGGGCTTGCGGGGCAAATCCTCAAAGGCGGGCCAGATCGCTTCGCCGCCGCGGTGACTTTCGGCTTACCACTGATGATTGCAGTCGCACTGGGAGGATGGATTGGGAGCCTTCTCGCAACTCGCATTCTGCCTGTAAACTGGATCCGTTGGGCCACAGCAATGCTGACCATTTGGGTCGGCGCGCGGCTCTTATTCGGATTGTAAGAGAAAAAATGGCTCCCCGAGTTGGATTCGAACCAACGACCAAGTGATTAACAGTCACCTACTCTACCGCTGAGCTATCGGGGAACAGCTTCACAAGAGAGGTGCGCCTATATGGAGACGGTAAAGATTTGGCAAGCGGGCAATGCGATATTTTCGCAGGCGCCCGCAAAAAACCCCAATCAAACCTGAAATTGCTCTGCGACGATCCGCTCATCAAGTGCCTGGCCGGGGTCGAACAACAATTCCAACTCATGCTCGCGGTCAATTTCGAGACTAACCTCAGCGACGTTGCGCAGCTCCTTCTGGTCAGCCACCGCTGAAATGGGGCGCTTATCCGGCTCATTCACCCGAAGTGTAATACGGCTACGGTCTGGCAATATGGCGCCGCGCCAGCGCCTTGGGCGAAAAGCACTAATCGGTGTGAGGGCAAGCAGGCTGGAATCGAGCGGCAGTATCGGCCCATTTGCAGACAGGTTGTACGCGGTCGAGCCAGCTGGTGTCGCCACCAGAACACCGTCACACACCACCTCTTTAATGCGTACCTTGTCATCCACTGTGATCTCGATCTTGGCGGCTTGGCGCGTCTCACGCAGCAGCGAGACCTCGTTAATCGCGTTATAGATGTGATGCTCGCCGTCTTGCGTTACGGCATCCATGCGCAGCGGTGCGATTTTCACGGCACGCGCACGGACAATTTTGCGCAGTAGTTTTTCTGCGCCGCGATTCTTATTCATCAGAAAGCCGACTGTGCCCAAATTCACACCGTAAACGGGGAGGACATCGCCGCTGTCGAGCATGCTATGAAGCGTTTGCAGCATGAAACCATCGCCGCCCAGCACAACCACCGCTTCCGCCTCGGCGAGTGAGCACCAATCGTGAATCGCCTCAAACTCAGCCTTTGAGGCTTGCGCCTTGTCGCTATCGGAAACCAGCAATGCCAGTTTTGCAAATTCGGGCATAATTTCCCCTCACAGGCCAGGTCCAGCGGCCATCCCTGCCACTTGCGTAGTCCCCCCTATTGGTGGTCGTCCCATTTGGCAACGCACAGCAAATGTTGCATACTGTTCTCAATCGCCCGCACTAGGGGGTCATAATGGCCAGTCGCGCACATAATCTGAATGCTGGGGTGCCCGATTCTTTAACGGGCCTCGCGGACGTTGCGCAGGCGCGTGAGACAATCGCTAAGTGGCAGCGCGAGTGGCCGGACGTTTCCACCCGCTGCCCATTGCATGCCATGCTGGTGGATTTGGGCCGGATCGACACCGTGAACGTCGCCTTTGGCGAGACGAGCGGCGATGGCGCTCTGGTGGAAGTTGCGCAGCGCATTCGCCATTTTGCCGATGACGAGCTGGAGAGCAGCGTGTGGCTGGCCGCGCGCGTATCGGGCGGAACATTCCTGCTGGTTGCGCGCGAGGAATGTAGCCGGGAGCGTTGGCAGTGGCTGGCAGAGGCGCTGGCGGATGCGCTCGCCATGCCAATTAGCAATCCGGGCGGAGATAGCGCGCTGCGCCTGTCGCCGCGCTTGGTCTTGATGCGCGCTTTGGGCACGACGACGCCTGAGACGATGCTCGATTCCATGGCGGAGGGTGCAAGGCGTCTGCGCACAATGGCTGGTCAGAGAATCATCTGGGAAACAGGTGAACACACCAAGGGTGGGCGCACCAATCAGCAATTGGAAGCGGATCTTTTAGGGGCGATTGATCGCGACGAAATTGAGATTTTGTATCAGCCGCAGTTCCACATTGATGGTGACCGGCTTTACGGTGCTGAGGCTTTGGCGCGCTGGCGGCATCCACAACTCGGGTTGATTGGCGCTGGGGTTCTTTTCGGAATTGCCGAGCGGATTGATCATGTGACGCACTTGTCGCGGCATATTTCGCGCCGCGCACTTGAGGCAGCGAAGGCGTGGCCCAAAAATCTGCGACTTTCGATTAATATTACCCCGGAAGATTTGGCGACGGGTGGTTTCGCGCGCGAGCTGGTTGTGCTGATTGAGGAAGCGGGCATTTCGCCTGGGCGAATTACGTTGGAGATCACTGAGCAGGTCTTGCTGTCTGATCTCGACCGGGTGGGGGCGGTTCTCGATGATCTACGCTATAAGGGCGTCGCGATCGCGCTCGACGATTTTGGCGCGGGCTTCTGCAATTTCCACTATCTCAAGATGCTACCGATCGACCAACTGAAGATCGACTATTCGCTAGTGGAGAACATTCACAAGGATCAGCGCGACCTATCGATTTTCAGGGCGATTACGCAACTTGCGCAGGCGCTTGAGATGACGGTGACCGCTGAGGGCGTAGAGACTGAGGAACAGCTTGCGCTGGTCCGGTCCGAAGGATGCGAGAGTTATCAGGGGTTTTTGAAGGCGAAGCCAATGGCGGCTGCAGACTTTCTCGCTCTAACCAAGCAATAGTTTGCGACCTTCATCAGGCGGCTTTCTTGCCCGCCTTGCGCACCACACCGCTTAGCCCCTTAGTCAGCTGGAACAGGCCGTTGAGGCGGCTTTCCGGGCTGCCCCACGCGCGGCTAATCACCAGCTTCATATCGGGGCGCAGCTTGGCCGTGCCTTCTCTACTCTGGTTGAGCCGATCAACATAAGCGAGCAGGCCCACAGGATCGGGGAAGTCGTTCTCATGGAAGGTCACAAGTGTGCCCGCATTGCCAACCTCGATCTTGGCGATATTGGCCTCAATCGCTTGCCGCTTGATTTGGATGAGGCGGATGAGATTGGATGTCGCGGCGGGCAGATCACCAAAACGGTCGATCATTTCTGCGGCCAGTGCATCTACCTCAGCATTATCCAGCGCATCGTTTAGGCGGCGATAGAGCGCCATGCGTACGGCTAGATCAGGCACATAATCTTCAGGGATCATGATCGGCGCATCAACCGTGATTTGCGGGCTGATTTTCTCGGGCTTTGCTTCAAGTCCTGCCTCGCCAGCTTTCAGAGCTAGGATCGCGTCTTCCAGCATGGATTGGTACAGCTCAAAGCCGACCTCGCGGATGTGGCCCGATTGCTCATCGCCCAGCAGATTGCCCGCGCCGCGAATGTCGAGATCGTGGCTGGCGAGCTGGAACCCGGCACCGAGGCTGTCGAGATCACCGAGCACTTTGAGGCGCTTTTCTGCGACCTCGGATAGTTGGGTATCGGCAGGCGTCGTCAGATATGCATAGGCGCGCAGTTTTGACCGGCCCACGCGCCCACGCAGCTGATACAATTGCGCCAGACCAAAGCGGTCTGCGCGGTGAATGATGATGGTGTTCGCGCTCGGCAGATCGAGCCCGCTCTCGACAATCGTGGTGGAGAGCAGGACGTTATATTTGCCCTCATAAAATGCGCTCATCCGCTCTTCGATTTCACCAGCGCCCATCTGGCCATGCGCGGATATGGCTTTCACCTCGGGCACAGTCTCGCGCAGCCATTCTTCGACATCCGCCATGTCGGCAATGCGCGGAACGACGATGAAGCTTTGCCCGCCGCGATGATGCTCGCGCAGCAAGGCCTCGCGCATCACCACCTCGTCCCACTCCATAACATAAGTGCGCACCGCGAGCCGGTCGACAGGCGGGGTTTGAATGGTCGAAAGCTCCCGCAGTCCGGTCATCGCCATTTGCAGCGTGCGCGGGATCGGCGTCGCTGTCAGCGTGAGCATATGCACGTCGGCGCGCAGTGTTTTGAGCTTCTCCTTGTGGGTCACGCCAAAGCGCTGTTCCTCGTCCACGATCACAAGGCCCAGATCCTTGAATTGCGTGTTCTTGGAGAGGAGGGCATGCGTGCCAATGACCACATCCATTGTGCCATCGGCGAGCGCGTCGCGCGTTTCCTTGGTTTCCTTGGCGGAGACAAGGCGAGACAGTCGCCCGACCTTGAGCGGGAAGCCCGCAAATCGCTTCGAGAAGTTCTGAAAATGTTGCCGCGCGAGCAGAGTGGTAGGCGCAACGAGAGCCACTTGCTGTCCATTCATCGCCGCCACAAAGGCTGCGCGCAAAGCGACTTCGGTCTTGCCAAAACCCACATCACCGCAGACGAGCCTGTCCATCGGACGGCCGCTTTCAAGGTCACGCAAAACATCGGTAATAGCGCGATCCTGATCCTCGGTTTCCTCCCAAGGAAAGCGGTCAAGAAACTGATTGTACGGACCTTCTTCGACCACAAAGGCTGGCGCTTTTTTGAGCGCGCGTGCCGCAGCGGTTTTCATCAACTCGCCTGCAATCTCGCGGATCCGTTCGCGCATTTTTGCGCGCCTGCGCTGCCAGGCTTCACCGCCCAGCCGGTCAAGCTGCACTGCCTCTTCACTACTGCCATAGCGTGAAAGGACGTCGATATTCTCAACCGGTATGTAAAGCTTGTCACCGCCCGCATAGCTCAGCATCACGCAGTCATGTTTCGACTTGCCGACCGCGATGGGTTCAAGCCCGAGATATTTTCCGATCCCATGCTCGGTATGGACTACAAGATCGCCCGGTGTGAGCGCGGATAGCTCGGCCAGAAACGCGTCGGCACCTTTACGCTTGGTCTTGCGACGCACCAAGCGGTCACCCAGCAAGTCCTGCTCGGTAATTAGCTCCAGCTCATCATTGGCAAAGCTGGCCTCCAGCGGCAGGATCAGGGCAACGGGCTGGCCTTTTGTGGATGTTCCGAGCGCATCTTGCCAGCTTTCCGCCGGTTGCAGTTCGCAGCCGGCTTCTGCCAGAATGGAGGTGATCCGCGCGCGGCTGCCCTTGGAATAGGTCGCAAGCAGGGGCCGCTTGCCAGCCTTGCCAATCGCTTTGAAATGCGCCCCGAGCGCTTCGTACACGTTCTCTCCGCGAGCGCGGTCTGGCGCGAAATCGCGGCCTGATTTGAAGCCGAAATCTAGCACGGTGTCGCTGGCAGGTTCGGCAAAAGCGGTGGTTCGGTGGCCGGGCATGCTCGCCACGCCATCTGCCAATTGGTCTTTGGTCAGGTACAGCTCGCTGGGGTCAAGCGGGCGATACCCGCCCTTGGCTTGGCCGCCCACAGCGCGCCGCTGCTCATAATAGTCCGCAATATCGGACAATCGCTCTTCGCCCGATTGCAGCGCGGCGGCATCCAGCACCATCACATCGCCATCGCCAAGATGATCGAACAGCGTGGTTAGCCGTTCCTCAAACAACGGCAGCCAATGCTCCATCCCAGCGAGACGCCGCCCTTCGCTAACCGCCTCATAGAGCGGGTCTTGCGTGGCCTCAGCGCCGAATAATTCGCGGTACTTACCGCGAAAGCGTTTGATGCTGTCCTCATCGAGCAATGCTTCGCTCGCCGGGAGCAGGACATGGCTGTCGAGCGTGCCAGTGCTGCGCTGCGTGCTCGGGTCAAACAGGCGCAAGCTTTCCAGCTCGTCGCCAAAAAAATCGAGCCGCAATCCTTGGTCGAGACCGCTTGGGAAGATATCGACAATTGACCCGCGAATAGCGAACTCGCCCGCATCAACCACCGTGTCCGTGCGCGAGTAGCCTTGGCGGGTGAGCAGTGCAGCGAGGCTCTCCATCCCGATTTCGCTGGCCGGCTTAAACGCGCGGACATTCTCGCGCACGCGGAACGGGGACAGCACACGCTGCAGCAGCGCATTGACCGTGGTGACGACAAGTTGACTGGTCTCGGGCTTGTCCTGCAATCTGTGCAATGCCGCGAGCCGTTTCGCACTGATTGAGAGGGCTGGGCTCGCGCGGTCATAAGGCAGCGAATCCCACGCGGGAAACTCAATCACCTCCAGCTCAGGCGCGAAATAATGCGCGGCTTCGGCGACCGAGTGCATTGCGGCATCATCCGGCGCGACAAACACTGCGCGGCCTTTTGCGGCGCGCGCCAGATCGGCCAAGACCAATGGCTGTGCGCCGCGCGCAACGGCGGCGAGCGTGAGCGATTGGTTCGCGTCTATTATGCGGGTAAAATCAGGCATGGTGGATGCTCAAAGCAGCGCAGCTGGCTCAGTTCCTATCATCGCGGGATATCGACGTAATCGAGGCGTTGCATCGCTTCCATAAGCTTGCCTGCGAAAAGCTCGGGCACCGGCGCGGTTTTCATTGCCCAGGCCATCACATCCACATCATCTTCTTCCAGCAACCGCTCAAACCAGGCGAGGTCTTTTTCGCTCCAATTTGCGGCGAAGCGATCGAAGAAACCGCCGATCATATAATCGGCCTCGCGGGTGCCGCGGTGCCATGCGCGGAATTTCGCGCGGGCCATGCGCTCATTCAGCGCATCAGAATTGTCGATAGTAGGCATGGCGAGGCGGGTAGGGCACTCGCATTGCGCGCGCAAGCGGCTATATGCGCTGATATGAGGCCGGACATTCTCAACCCCCTGTTTGCGGAAACAGACACGCTGGAAGGCGTGGGGCCGAAGCTGAAAAAGCCGCTTGAGAAGCTGGGGCTGACCCGGCTGCGCGATGTGGCGTATCATCTGCCAGAGCGGTTTGTGACGCGCCGCGCGGTGGAGACGCTCGATGAGGCGGGCGAAGGCGAGCAGATCGTTATTGCGGTGACGGTGACCGAACACCGCGCCTCGGGCAATCGCCGTGCTCCTTACCGTGTTTTTGCTCAGGATAGCGCGGGCAATGTGCTCGTCCTGACCTTCTTTGGTCGCGCGTCATATACTGCGAAAAAGCAGCTCCCGATGGACGCGAAACGCTGGGTCGCGGGTAAGCTCGATCGCTATGGAGACATGCTCCAGATTGTGCATCCCGATCATGTGCTGGAGGAGGGTGGTGAGACTCTGGGGCATTTGTGTGAGCCGGTTTACCGCTTGTCTGAGGGGCTGACGCAGCCGCGTGTTTCAGGGCTGGTGGAGCAATCGCTCGCCAAGCTGCCAGACCTGCCCGAATGGATTGAGGCGCATCAGCTGGGCAAAGAAGATTGGCCTGCGTGGTCTGACGCGATCAAGCTGTCGCACACAGGTGAGCATGGCAAAGCGCGTGACCGGCTCGCCTATGACGAGCTGCTGGCAAACTCGCTTGCCCTGATGCTAGTACGAGCGGACAATCGCAAGCGGCGCGGTCAGCCTTTGGTGGGGGATGGAAACCTGCGCGACCGGCTTGATCTGCCATTTGAAATGACGGGCGCGCAGAAGCGATCCATCGCTGAGATCGAGGGAGATCTTGCGCAAGAGGCCCCCATGCTTCGCCTGCTGCAAGGTGATGTTGGCGCAGGTAAAACGGTGGTAGCGCTTGCGGGCATGCTGATTGCGGTAGAGGCAGGCACGCAGGCTGCTCTGCTCGCCCCGACAGAGATTCTCGCGCGGCAACATTATGAGACTATGCGCAAGCTGGCTGAACCAACCGGCGCGCGGGTTGCTCTGCTAACGGGCCGCGATAAGGGCAAGGTTCGCGAGGCTACGTTGATGGGGCTGCTCGATGGCAGCATTGATATTGTCGTCGGCACGCATGCAATTTTTCAGGACAAGGTCGCGTATAAGAACCTCACCATGGTGGTGATTGATGAGCAGCACCGCTTTGGCGTGGGGCAGCGGCTGATGCTGGCCAACAAAGGCAAATCTGCGCCACATGTGCTGGCAATGACCGCGACGCCAATCCCGCGCACGCTCACGCTTGCGCAATATGGTGAGCTCGATGTGAGCAAGCTCGATGAGCTGCCACCGGGCAGGCAGGCGATTGAAACGCGTGTGGTCGGACAAGCGCGGCTGGACGAGGTTGCGGCCGGAGTCGAGCGGCATATTACCACCGGTCAGCAGGCCTATTGGGTGTGTCCGATGGTCCGCGAAAGTGAGTTTGCGACCGAGGATATTGCGGCTGCTGAGGCGCGTTATGCCCATCTGGCGGAGCGGTTTGGCAAGGATGTTGTGCTGGTCCACGGTCAGCTTACGAGCGAGCTGAAAGACGCCGCGATGGAGCGATTTGCCAGCGGCGATGCTAAGGTTTTGGTCGCGACGACCGTGATCGAGGTTGGCGTCGACGTGCCTAATGCCACGCTGATGGTGATCGAGCAGGCCGAGCGTTTCGGTCTTGCGCAATTGCACCAGCTGCGCGGCCGTGTTGGGCGCGGTGCGGAGAAATCGGTATGCTTGCTCCTGCGCGGAGATACTCTGTCAGAGACAGCGCGCGAGCGGCTCGCATTGATGCGCGAGACGCAGGACGGGTTCCGGCTGGCGGAGGAAGATTTGCGGCTGCGCGGCGGCGGTGAGCTGCTCGGCACAAGGCAATCGGGCGACACACCGTTTAGCGTCGCGAGCCTTGATCAGATCACCAAGCTGTTGCCGGTGGCCTATGCGGACGCGCAAATGCTGATGGAGCACCACGGCGGTCTGGATGGCGCGCGGGGGGAGGCGGCGCGGATGCTGCTTTACCTGTTCGACCGCGATTGGGGCGTACGAACGCTACGCGGAGGCTAGGCCTAGGGGGCTAAAGCGCGGGGTTAGCCGCGCAACCGCTCTACCAAAGCCTCTGCCGCTGCGCTCACTTCATCCCAAGTGCGCGCAAAACCATCATCACCGCCGTAATATGGGTCATCGACTTCGCGTCCCTCTTGGCCGGGAATTAGATCAAGTAATAGGCTGATTTCCGCCGTCGCATCGCTGGGCGCGGCCCGTCTGATGTTGCGCAGATTCTCAGCATCCATCGCGAAGATATGTGTGAAGCGGGTGAAGTCCTCAGCCGCCAATTGGCGACCTTTCAGACCTGAAATGTCGATCCCGTGATCCAATGCCGTCGCGACGGAACGCGGATCTGGCGGTGACCCGATGTGATAGGCCGCTGTGCCTGCGCTATCGACATCCACGTCAAGACCTGCATCCTCGGCTGCTTTGCGGAACGCCGCTTCGGCCAAAGGAGAGCGGCAGATATTGCCGAGACATACGAACAGGATAGCGGGTTTGGTCATCCAGGTTACCTACTGGACCGCGAGGCTAAGCCGCAATAGTACACCAGCAGAAATTCTTGGGAGATACATCCATGCGCGCTGTCTTTGCTGCTCTTGCCGCCACAACCCTGTTGGCTACCTCGCCTGCTTTGGCCGGGCCTGTCGAGGACTATAAAGAGCTGCGCGAGGAAGTGTGGCAGGCGACCCTTGATGCGGATCCGCTTTTGGCCACGAGCATTGGCGACCGCCGCGGTGACGGCAAGCTAGGCGACCTTTCGATCGTTGAAGTTAGCCGTAGTCAAACTCGCAGCAATGAGTTTCTAAAGCGATTGAATGTGATTGATGCGGATCAGCTGCCAGTCGACCTGCAAGTTGATTACGCCGTTTTGAAGCGCAGTATGGAAAATGCGGTCACCAGGCTTGGATTTTCCCAAGCTCGCTACATGATCTTCACAAATCGAGGCGGCTGGTTTACCAATTTTGCCTCGCTCCCAAACCGTTCTCCATTCTTCAGCATGGCCGATTACGAAAGCTATATCGGGCGGTTGCGCGGGTATGCGCAAGTCAATGCTGATGGCATTGAGCGCAGTAGGGTGGCTCTGGATTGGGTGCGCCCACTGGTCCAGCCTTGCGAACCGATGGAGGGTTTAGAAAGTCGGATTGCTAGCCAGATTGTCGATGATTACACATCCTCTCCATTCTGGAGGCCATTCTCTGGTGATCGGCCGGCTTCCGTCACAGACGCACAATGGCAGGATTTGAAATCGCGCGGGCGCGAGGCAATTGAGCAGGTTGTGCTGCCAGCGTACCGCGAATTCCTTACCTTCTATACCGAGGAATATGCCCCCAATTGCCGCACCGGAACACCGGGAATTCTCGCCACCCAAAATGGCAAATCTTACTACGACCATCTCGTAAAAAGCTTCACCACGACAGATATGACGGCCGATGAGGTCCATGATCTGGGCCTTTCCGAAGTCGCCCGTATCCGTGCGGAGATGGTCGAGGTGGCGGCCTCAGCAGGATACGAGACCCGCGAGGCTTTTATCGAGCATCTGCGCACGGACCCGCAATATTACATGACCGATGCGGAAGAATATCTTGCCTATACTCAGGCGCTGGCGAAACACATTGATGGCTTTATGCCCAAGCTGTTCGGAACGCTGCCGCGCAATCCTTACACAGTGTCGCCAATCCCTGCGGCGCAAGCACCGGGCAACACCACCGCCTATTACGAGCCCGGATCGTTGGAAACCGGGCAAGCTGGGATCTACCGGCTGAACACGACCGAGCTCGACCAGCGCCCGCTCTGGGAATTGCCTGCGCTTGGCGTGCATGAGGCGGTGCCGGGCCATCACCTGCAAATCTCGCTTCAGCAGGAACTGGATATCCATCCGCTGCGCGCGAATGGCACCTATTTCACGGCCTTTGTGGAAGGCTGGGGGCTCTATTCCGAGCGGCTCGGTATTGAGATGGGGCTGTACGATACACCAGCCAAACAGATGGGGCGGCTGAGCTATGAGATGTGGCGCGCGACCCGTCTGGTGGTCGATACCGGCATTCATTCAAAGGGTTGGAGTAAGCAACGGGCGGTTGACTATATGCTTGATAATACCGCGCTTTCGCCTGCAAATATCGACGCGGAAGTGAACCGCTACATCACTTGGCCGGGGCAAGCGCTGGCGTATAAAGTTGGCGAGCTAAAAATTCGCGAATTGCGCGCACGTGCTGAGGCGACGCTAGGTGCGCAGTTTGATTTGCGAAAGTTCCACGATGCGGTGCTGGAGAACGGCTCTGTTCCCTTGGACGTTCTGGAGGCGCATATCGACCGCTGGATCGCAAGTCATGACATCGGGGTCGCCGAAGCTGCTGATGCTTCGGTAGAATAGAGCTAGGCTTCTAAGCCGGATTATCCGCCAGAACTCGTTCAACAATATTGCGGATATTCACCACCGCGCCAAGCCGCGCCCCGAGCAGCGCCGTCCCGCTTACCTTGCGCTGAACAAACAGCGTTTCGGGCGGCGGCACATGCCAGGCCTCTTTGTCCTGTGCGATGGCCATGCCTTCGTCGCGCAGGATCGGCACAAATGCGCGGTCGCCAAAGTCGAAATCTTCTTCGCTGGCCATCTCATCCACGATGATATCGATCATACGGTCGATGCTTGCGCGGTGTTTTTCGACCGTCTGCGGTGAGACGAAATCCGCTTCGAATGACGCCTGTAGAACCCGCTCTGGATCGCGCGCGAGGCCCGCCTCCAGAAGGTTGCGATAGGCGCTTATGACCGCGGGTTCTATCTGGCGGGTTGCCCCAAAATCGAGCAGGATAATGCGGCCCGTCTCGCGATTATAGCGGAAGTTGGCGAAGTTCGGATCGGTCTGCATAAACCCAAACTCGAACAGTTCGCGCGCCACCAGACGCATCATTTTTGCGAATAGCTGATTGCGTGCTTCTTGCGGTTCTTCGGTGAGCGATTCAATTGCCGATCCAGGCTCAAAACTCATCGCAAGAATGCGTTCTCGCGTTAGGCTCTCATCCAGCTCGGGGATCACGAAATCGGGCTCATCTTTCAGCAGCTTGGCATAAGCCTGCATCATTGCGCCTTCGCGCTCATAGTCGGCCTCTTCGTGCAGTTGCTCTTTCGCTGCTGCGAGCAATGGGTCAAGATTGAGGTGTTTGGGCAAGAGCCCTGATACGCTCAGCAAAGTCGCGACATTATCGACGTCGCTATCAATGCTCTGCGCGATGCCGGGATATTGGACTTTGATGGCGAGCGTGCGATTGTCGCGGGTCACCGCACGATGCACCTGGCCAATAGAGGCTGCCGCGATGGGGCGCGGTTCAAACCGGCGGAATTGCTTGCGCCAATCCGGCCCCCATTGCTCGCGCAGGACCTTATCAAGCTGCTTGGGCGGCATGAAATTCGCTCGGTCGCGTAGCCCTGCGAGAATTTCGGTGAGCTCTGGTGGCAGGACATCGCCTGCATCCATGCTGATCATCTGACCCAGTTTCATCGCGGCGCCGCGCAAATGGCTGAGCCGATCGGTAACGCGCTTAACATTGCCGGGTGTCAGGATCAGCTGGTCCATGCTTGGCCGTTCACCCGCCGCCAGTCGCCGCGCGCCTTCGGCCATCATCCCTCCGGCGAGCCCGCCCGCCATGCGACCAAAGCCGCTCAGCCTGCCAACTCTGCTGGAGGGGACAGCCCGGTAAGTCTCTGGGCGGTACGTTTCTGGCCGGTCGTTATCTTCACTGTCTGTCATGATCGGCTCAGGCTCCTGTCTCACCGGATAATGAACGAACGGCTGCGACGTTCCTGTGGAAGATCGTGAGGACAGCGCATTAGGACCAGCCAGGCGGGGTGGCAAGCGCGCCAATTGACCGCTAGCAAACGGTCCATGGCTCAGCATTACGAACAGCAATATCTCGATCTGATGCAGCGCATCTGGGCCGAGGGCAATGAGCGCAGCGACCGGACCGGCATCGGCACACGTTCGATCATGGGAACAATGCTGCGGTTCGATTTGGCGGGCGGGGCCATGCCTCTGATCACGACCAAGCGCGTTTATTGGAAGACGGCGACACGCGAACTTCTGTGGTTCCTGACGGGCGACACCAATATTCGCCCGCTAGTGCTGCAAGGCGTGAAAATCTGGAACGAATGGCCGCATGCGCGCTATGTCAAAGAGAGTGGCGACGACATTGAGCTGGACGATTTTGTGCAGCGGATTGCGGATGACGAAACCTTTGCCGAGCGGTGGGGCGATCTTGGTCCGGTATATGGCAAGCAGTGGGTCGATTGGCCGACGTTCCGCTACCGTAAGGACGGCCTGTATGAGCCGGGCGAGGGCATCAATCAGGTCGAGCAGGTGGTCGATAGCCTGCGCAATAACCCCGGTAGCCGCCGCCACATTATCGAAGGATGGAATGTCGCACAGCTTGAACAGATGGCGCTGCCCCCATGCCATAAAACGTATCAGTTTCATGTTGAGGGCGAAGGCGATGAGGCCCAGCTCAACTGCGTGCTGTATCAGCGTAGCTGCGATGTTGCGCTCGGCCTGCCGTTTAACCTCTGGTCTGCGGCTTTACTGACTCGGATGATGGCGCAGCAGACCAATATGCAGCCGGGCGAGCTGGTGTGGATGGGTGGGGACACGCATCTCTACCTCAATCATGAGCATCTCATCACCCAGCAACTGAGTCGCGAGCCGCAAGGGAAGCCAACCCTTGAAATAGTCAGACGCCCTGAAAGTATTTTCGAATACAAAATCGATGATTTCCTAGTGCATAATTACGCGCCGCACCCCCCGATAAAGGCCCCTGTTGCGGTGTGATCCTGAGCGCTTGACCGCTATAAATCGCTGCCATAGGCCACGCCCAAACGCTTTTGCTGGGAGAGTATGCTTATGGCCGAAAAGGCCACACGCGAGACAGCGGGCAGCAACAAACCTGCCCTAGAACTGCACGTTCCCGAACCGAAATATCGGCCCGGTGACACTGCCGACTTCTCGCATATCGATATTGGTCAGCCAGGCGATATGCCGCGCCCGGACGAGGCATGTGCACCGGCGGATATGCATGATCTGGCGTATGGTCTGGTCCGCGTTCTGGGTGACGACAATAAGGCGCATGGCCCCTGGGATCCCAAACTCTCGCCAGACACTTTGCGCACAATGCTGCACCATTTCTCAACGACCCGCGCCTTTGACGAGCGGATGTTTCGCGGCCAGCGGCAGGGCAAAACCAGCTTCTATATGAAGTGTACGGGTGAGGAGGCGACTAGCATTGCGACCTCCATGGCGCTTGCCAGCGATGACATGATTTTCCCCAGCTACCGCCAGCAGGGCATTCTGATTGCGCGCGGTTATCCGATGATCGAGATGATCAATCAGATTTACTCGAACAAGGGCGACAAGCTGAAAGGTCGTCAGCTCCCGATTATGTATTCGAGCCGGGAGCACAGCTTCTTCACGATCAGCGGCAACCTCGCGACTCAGACACCGCAAGCGGTCGGCTGGGCGATGGCCAGCGCGATCAAAGGTGACACGCGGATCGCGGCCACGTGGGTGGGCGAGGGCAGCACGGCGGAAGGTGACTTCCACTCTGCATGCACTTTCGCGACCGTTTATAACGCACCGGTGATCCTCAATGTGATCAACAACCAATGGGCGATTTCGAGCTTTAGCGGGTTTGCGGGCGCTGAGCGGACGACCTTTGCAGCGCGCGCTTTGGGCTATGGCCTTGCGGGCCTGCGCGTGGACGGCAATGATCCGCTGGCGTGCTATGCGGCGGAACAATGGGCCGCGAACCGCGCCCGTGCCAATGCTGGGCCAACGCTGATCGAGTTCTTCACATACCGCGCGGAGGGGCATTCGACTTCGGATGATCCGAGCGGCTATCGCAGCGCTCAAGAGCAGAAGGAATGGCCGCTGGGCGATCCGGTAACGAGGCTGAAAGATCACCTTATTGCCCTTGGCGAGTGGGATGAAGAGCGTCAGGCGGCAATGGATCTCGACGCGGCGGAGCTGGTCAAGAAGACCACCAAGGAAGCGGAAGCTAACGGAATTCTCGGGCACGGCCTGCATCATCCATTCCGCACAATGTTCCAGGACGTTTACGAAGATCTGCCCTGGCATCTTGAAGAGCAGGCTGCACAGGCGAAGAAAGAGCGAGAGATCAAGTGGCCGGGAGAGGAGCCTTGGTCATGAGCGACACGAAAGTGAAAGACGCAAGCAACACGGGCGCGCCTGAGGCTGTGACCGAACGCCGCCTCAATATGATCGAGGCGATTAATGACGCGCTCGACGTAACCATGGGGCGCGACGACGATGTGATCGTCATGGGCGAGGATGTTGGTTATTTCGGCGGCGTGTTCCGTTGTACCGCTGGTTTGCAAGAAAAATACGGCAAGACGCGCGTATTCGACACGCCAATCTCGGAATGCGGCATCATCGGTGTCGCGGTGGGGATGGGGGCATATGGCCTACGTCCGGTCCCGGAAATCCAGTTTGCCGATTACATTTATCCCGGCCTTGACCAGCTCATCAGCGAAGCAGCGCGTTTGCGCTATCGCTCAGCGACTGAATATATCGCTCCGATCACTGTACGATCGCCATTTGGCGGGGGCATTTTTGGCGGTCAAACGCACAGCCAATCTCCCGAGGCGATCTTCACGCATGTCGCCGGGCTGAAAACCGTCATTCCAGCGACGCCCTACGATGCCAAGGGCCTGCTCATCAGCGCGATTGAAGACAATGATCCGGTGATCTTCTTCGAGCCGAAGCGGATTTATAACGGGCCGTTCTCGGGCTTTTACGACAAGCCGGTCGAGCCGTGGAAGAAGCACGCGGACAGCGTTGTACCGGAAGGGCATTACAAGGTTCCGCTCGGCAAGGCGCGCAAGGTCACTGAGGGCGAGCAGCTCACCGTGCTGACCTATGGTACGATGGTTCACGTCGCTGAGGCGGTCTGCGCGGACAAAGGCGTTGAGGCGGAAATCCTCGATCTGCGCACGCTCGTCCCATTGGATATCGAAGCCATCGAAGCCTCGGTTGAGCGCACGGGACGCTGCTTAATCGTGCATGAGGCGACCCGCACATCGGGCTTTGGCGCGGAGCTTTCCGCGCTTGTGACCGAACGCTGTTTCTATCATCTGGAAGCGCCGGTTGAGCGCGTCACCGGCTTTGACACACCCTATCCGCACAGCCTCGAATGGGCCTATTTCCCCGGCCCGGTTCGTATTGGCGAAGCAATCGACAAGATCCTCAAGGACTGACAGCTATGGCGAAATTCACGTTCAATATGCCCGATGTTGGCGAAGGCGTTGCCGAGGCGGAAGTCGTCGAATGGCATGTCAAAGTCGGCGATACCGTGACCGAGGATCAACATCTGGTCGACGTCATGACGGACAAGGCAACAATTGATATCGAAAGCCCGGTCGATGGCATGGTGACTGAGCTGGCTGGTGAGCCGGGCGATACGGTTGCGGTGGGTTCGATGCTGCTGGTGATTGAGGTTGCGGGTGAGGCTGGCAAAGAGGCCGCGCCTAGGACGGAATCCAACACCGAGCCTTCGCCAGCAGAAAAGCCGGAAGTTGAGGAACCGAAGCCGGAAGTGGTCGCTGCGCCTGAGCCAGTGGTTGAACTAGAACCAGCTCCCGAACCCGCGCTCACATCCACACCATCACACGCCAAAGTCCTCGCTACACCAGCGGTGCGCAAGCGCGCGGCTGAGCTCGGCATTGACCTAGGCGAAGTCAAACCAGCTGCTGACGGCCGCGTACGTCATGCTGATCTAGACGCGTTTCTGTCATACTCAGGCGGTTTTTCGCCTGCGACACCGACCCGTTCCGATGAAGAGCAGAAAGTCATCGGGATGCGCCGGCGCATTGCGGAGAATATGGCCGCTTCAAAGCGCAACATCCCGCATTTCTCCTATGTTGAGGAAGTGGATGTCACTGATCTTGAGGTCATGCGTGCGCAGCTTAACGCCAGTCGTGGTAGCAAGCCTAAGCTGACGATCCTGCCGCTGCTGATCACTGCGATTTGCAAGACGCTGCCCGATTTCCCGATGATCAATGCACGTTATGATGATGAGGCTGGGCTGGTGACGCGTCACGGCGCAGTGCACCTAGGCATGGCGACTCAGACGGATGCAGGCCTGATGGTGCCGGTTATTCGCGATGCGCAGGGCAAAAACCTTTGGCAGCTCGCCAATGAGATCGGCCGCCTCGCAGAGGCCGCGCGGAATGGCAAAGCTAAATCTGATGAGCTGTCCGGTGGCACGCTGACAGTGACTTCATTGGGGCCGCTCGGCGGTGTTGCAACGACGCCGGTCATTAATCGGCCTGAGGTCGCGATCATTGGCCCGAACCGGATCATTGAACGGCCGATGTTTGTGCCTGATGGTCAGGGCGGCGAACGCATCGAGAAACGCAAGCTGATGAATATTTCGATCAGCTGCGATCACCGGGTAGTCGATGGCTATGATGCCGCGAGCTTCATCCAAGCGCTCAAGCAGCTGATAGAGACGCCTGTCCTGATCGTCTCAAATTGATGCCCTAGCGCACGACCGCGCTGTAACTGACTGCGGTATCAGTATCGCGCGCAGCGACTTGCCAGCGCAGATTGGTGACGTCTTCCGGCCATGCCTGCCGCTCGCCAACGCGCATCATTTCGAGCTGCCCCCATGTGCGGCCGCCGTCGACGGATACTTCCAGCGCTTCGCGGCTGCTGCGCTGGTAAGCAATAGTCGGCGGGATCTCGCTCGCGAGCGTAAATTTGCGCGGTGCATCATCAGCGTCCCATTGCATCACTGTGACAATCCGGTCGCCAGCTTTGAGGGTCTCGGCGGGCTCAAGTGACACGCCGCCGTCGCTTTCGCGTTCGACATATATGGAACGCTTGATGGACAGGGCAGAATCTGTCGCGGCCGCAGCAGTGGCGACCATGGCGATGCAGGCAAGTAGCAATCCAGCGCGCATAGCGAACTCCCCCAGGCGCGAACTTATGTTCGTGCTTGCGGAAGTCTCACGGTCTATCCTCAAGATTCAGTTAAATTGGCCATATGCCCGCGTTAAATTGCGTTGAATCGCGCCATCAGCTGGGCTTTTTTGAGTCTGCCGCAAAAACCGCGATGGGAGTTATTGACAGGCCTGCCGTGCTGCCCTAGTGGCGCTGCTCCCAAGCGGTGCAAACCCATATTATGCGGGTGTAGCTCAGTTGGTTAGAGCGCCGGCCTGTCACGCCGGAGGTCGCGAGTTCAAGTCTCGTCACTCGCGCCACTTGGGACCCAATCGGAAATCGCTGATTTGACAGGTCTGTGTGCTGATCGCGCGATTGCGAGCAACTAGTCTGCGATAAAGGGTGAGCTGATATCGCCGCCAAGCAGGAGATCGTAATTCAGCTCCATCATCCGCTTGGTCACTGCGCTTTGCGAAGCAATAAATTGCCGCTTCCGGCGCTCATACAATTTGGTAAGCGCAGCGTCATAGAAATCCATCTGTTGCTTGAACGGTGCACGGGCAATGCGGCTTTGCTGGTTGGCGGGAAACACATTGGCGTTGGGCACAATGCCGCGGATCATCATCATGCGAATGATGCCGCCGCCATCTAGGAATGTTTGTTCCGGCACTTCATAGCCAAGCGCTGAAAAGCGCGGGCTACCTTTAGGGGAGACCAAATAGACCATCAGCACGCCTTTGTGGCCGCCGCGATTGGTTGGAACCATCACGAGGCGCGCCTGACGGCCATCATAATCAGCCCATGCTTGCAACTTTCGAAAAATCGGCTTTCCTGCCAATTTGATATCTGTCGATCCCAGCATATCCTGCAACGCGCCGTTAAATGTGGTCACGCCGCGATCGGGGCCCGTAACACCGCGGTAACCGCGCGGGGCCAGCGGATCACTGATATTGGGCGAGAAGGTAATCGGCTTGGTCATTGGCCATTTGTTGAAATCCGATTGGTCGGTCGGCAGTCGGTAATTGCTGCGTGGGCGAGCAGTGCGTTGCCGTGTCGAGGTGGTCCGGATTGGCCGATTGCTAGCCCTTGAGGGTGCGGATGCGCTCGAGGAACTGCGTGTCTGCGATGCACCCTGGCCGGGAACCCAGCCGGGCCTGTCAGCCGCTGCAATAGTCGAGCGGAAATTGGAAACACTACCAATACGGCGCAGCAACTTGCTGATATTGGCGGGCTCATCCAGCAGCACCACGAGCCGCCGGGACACTCCGCGGTTGCTAATGGTCGCAGCAAAAGCCTTCCGTCCCTGAGGCGTATTGGCATAGCCGGTCATCTTGGGCATGCGTTGGTTCGAGACGTCTTCGGAGACTATCTGCTCGATCTTGAACGGCATTCCCGCAAGCGCTTTTTCCAACACGTCGCCTGATGCGCTCTCGGGCATGCCCAGCAAGTTTGAGCCGGTTTTCCGGTCAATTTCCCACAAGAGCAGGACCAGAACCGTGCTGTCAGAGCGTTCGCTTTCGTAAAAAGCGCCGTAATCAGTGACTTCGCGCGACCAGCCGGTTTGCGCCGCCGCAGTAGCAGGCAGCCCCAAAGCCAATGAAAGAGCTAGCGTCCAAGTGGGTAGTCGGCGCATTATCATCCCCTGTCAGTACCCCCTCGAGGATGGCCGGGATCCAATATTTTGACAAGAGATGTGGAAGGCCACACCTATCACTTCGTGGGCTGACAGCCCCGTTTCGCCGCATCGCGCGAGCGCACCCATTTAACCGCATTGGTCAGCACCCGGCGATAGACCGGGTCGTCATAGCTCGTATGCTTGTGACCAATGGCTGAATAGAACGTGCGTCCTTCGCGAAGGCACCGCACCCAAGCAATCGGATGCCCCGATGGCCCGCCGCCCATGCGCAAATCTTCGCGGTCGCCGTAAAGCAGGTTTTCGGGACTGTATGTGCTTTCATCAAGGCCCAGCAGCGGCACGGCATCGCCCACATCGGCGCTGTCGAAGCTGTACCATTCGTCATTGTGGACCCACTCGGCGGGGATGCCTTGCATAATCGGATGTTCGCTAGCGAGGTTTACCACGCGCGCATCCTGAAACTGCGGGCCAGCGGGGTGACCAACGAACTCCGGGCCGATGACCTGATCGTCATACCAATCCCAATCTGTATGAGAAGCATCGCCAGACCCATGAAGTGCCAGCAACGCGCCGCCATTCTCCAGCCATGTTTGAAATGCGCGTTCCTGCTCTGGAGATAGCGCGTCGCCCGTCATATTGTTGAACACTACCAAATCGAAGCGGGCGAGCTGATCCGCGTTGAAAACCGCGCTATTGACCGTGGTGAACAGGCCCATCTCGTTATCAGTTGTGAATTCGGCAAAGAAGCGGTCTGCGCCGGCAATCCCTTCATTATGGCGCCAGCTGCGGGTTTTTGAAAATACCAGAACTGCTGGTTGCGCCATGAACTCATTGATTTCCGGAGGCTGTGTCTCGTGATTGAACTCAGGAGCGGCCTGTTGTGCAGCGCAGCCGGTGGTCACAAGCGCGGCGGAAACAAGGGCAAGCAGAGCTTTTGCGGATTTCATCATCCCGCAAGAGTATCGCCAGATCCACTTAGGCGATAGAGGAAATTACTCGTCTTCCTCGGGCGCAGACCAGCTGCCGGTTTCCATCCAGATCAGAAAGCGGCGCAGCGGCAAAAGCCAAATAAGGCCGAGGATGAGGTAAATGATGGTCTGCACCAGCGTGTGCCAATGGCCAATGTAGTCCGGCACGATCATGGCAACGGCGATGCCATACATCATCAATGCGAAGAGCAAGCCCAAGATGCCCAAGGGAATTCGGATTGTGGGTTCTTCGCGCATCAAAACGGTCCGTAAAATCGGGTTGGTGTGACAACAGCGCTCAGTGGCTGATCATGTTCCTCAATCGGCAAATTTTCGTGAAGCTGGCAATCCCATGCTAGCCCGATTGCGACAGTACCGGGGTGAGCGGCGAGCCAGCGGTCATAATGGCCCATGCCTTGACCAAGTCGGTCGCCAGTTGTGGTGAAGCCGACCAGCGGGACAAACAGAATATTGGGCGTGATGGCTGGTGCGGTGGCCAGGGGTTGGATGATGCCGAACGGACCGCGCTCGCAATCGCCCGCGTCAAACGGATCGGTGTGGGCTGCGAATTCCATGGGCGCGGCTTCGCTCTCGAACCAGGGCAGGGCGATGGCGTGCCCTGCCTCTTGGAAGAACTTTGCGTATCCTGAAGCGGGCGCTTCATTTGCGGTCGCATGATACAGCCCGATGACCGCATCTTCGGGGATGAGCATCAGGAGCGGCGCGGGTGGGCGATGCAGGATCAGCGCTCGCGCGGATTCTGGCAACGCTGCGACATGGGCCTTGCGCGCCGAGCGCAAGCTTTTGCGAAGGTCGGTTTTGGAGAGTTTCTCAGACATTGGCCCGAGACGTAGGGCTCGGGCTGAAAGCCCGCAAGGGCGACTGCGCGCTTGTCTTCTCAACGATATGCCGGGCCACCCGCTCCCTCCACCCTTCCACCCGGAGCCTACCGGGACACAATCCGGGTGGAAGGGTGGAGGGAGCGGGTGGCATGGCCTGTTTTCGATGGAGATCGAAAGCGCACCAGACAAGGAGGGTGGCGGAACCACTATGGGTCGTTCTCCGGGGAAATCCTCTGACGCGAAAACGTCAGGTGGGCGCCGTATACCCTAGATCCCAGGTTCCATTCCGAAGAACGCAGTGGCCCATAATCTAAGACAGGGACAGCTCCCTTTGGATAGCTTATAGCCTCAGGGATATTCAGTCGGCTCGTGCCGAGCAGTCCCGCCGTGATCCATCTAGGCGTTGTTGCGCGCGCTCTCAAGGCTGTCGGCTATCTTTTCGATTCTTGTTGCAAGCGCTTCCAGCTCATCAGCGATCGCGCCAGTGCTTGCCGCGCTTCCCGTGGGAGGCGTTGAGAGCTGCTTCGCAGCGTCCAGTTCGTCAGCAAGGAATAGGGCTGCAAACAGCAGATCCTTGTTTTCAATTTTGGACAGATTGTCGCCTAGCGCCCGCATCCGCTCATCAATCATACCGGCGAGTTTTCGGATGTGATCTTCTTCACCGTCCTGACAGGCCAGTGTATAATTGCGGCCGCCGACCAGAAGTGTGACTTCGCTCATTCCTCTAGCTTCTCGATTAATTGATCAAGATTAGACAGCGTTGTTGTTACGCTAGCGCGCAAGGCATTGTGGCTCTTGCGAAGCGTTTCAGTTTCGGTGTGCGCCTGCGAGGCATTTTGTTCGATCCGCGCCAAAGCAGCGTCGATACGTTTCCTTGCAGCGGTGATACGATCATCTTGCATAATTGTGCATGGTTTAGCCAAATTTTCGAGCGCAGGCAAAAGTTTGGCACCTCCTGTTGATAAGTCAGGTGAGGCTGGCTTGGATGGGGGCAGCGCATGTGGCTCGCTTGACGTGAGATAGCTGGTCGGCGAAGGCTTTTCGCGCACCGAATCGACCGATTTTTCCGGAGCCACACTGAATGAGTTTTGATACTGCGCGCCTCGTGCCCATGGCCAATGCCATCCGGGCGCTTTCTATGGATGCGGTTCAAGCCGCCAACTCCGGCCACCCGGGCATGCCAATGGGCATGGCCGATGTCGCGACGGTGCTTTGGAGCGAGTATCTCAAATACGATGCGAGCGCGCCTGATTGGGCGGATCGTGACCGCTTTGTTCTGTCTGCTGGCCATGGCTCAATGCTTATCTACAGCCTGCTCAACCTCAGCGGCTATGCGCGCCCGACTATGGAAGACATCAGCAACTTCCGGCAATTGGGTTCTCCCTGCGCGGGGCACCCGGAAAACTTCCTGATCGACGGTGTGGAATGCACCACTGGTCCGCTGGGGCAGGGGCTCGCAATGGCCGTGGGCATGGCCATGGCGGAGCGGCATTTGAACGCCGAGTTTGGCGATGAGCTGGTTGATCACAAAACCTGGGTTGTGGCCGGCGATGGTTGTCTCATGGAAGGGATCAATCACGAAGCGATTGGCCTGGCAGGACATCTGAAGCTGGGCTATCTCAACGTGTTGTGGGACGATAACAATATCACCATTGATGGCGGTACCGATTTGTCCTCCAGCGAGGATATCAAGGCGCGTTACGTAGCAACCGGCTGGCACGTCGTCAGCTGTGATGGGCACGACTTTGACGACATTCGCCGCGCTTTGGATGAGGCGCAGGCCTCTGAGTTGCCGTCGCTGATCGCGTGCAAAACCGTGATCGGCAAAGGCGCGCCGACCAAGCAAGGCACCAGCGCCACGCATGGTGCGCCGCTGGGTGATGATGAAATTGCCGGTGCGCGCGCAGAGCTGGGCTGGGAACATGCGCCGTTTGTTGTGCCGAAAAACATCACAAGTGACTGGCGCGAGGCGGGCGCTCGCGGTGCTGCTGCTCGGTCAGATTGGGAAGCGCGTCTGGCGCAAAGCGCGCATAAAGCGGCGTTTGAGGCGCGGATCGTGGATATTGCGGACCACGTTGGCCCGGCTATTGAAGCGCATATTCGCGGGCTCGCCGCAGAGCCGCAAAAGGTCGCGACCCGCAAAGCCTCGGAAATGGCCCTTGGTCCGTTGACTGAGAAGATCCCGCATTTAGTGGGCGGCTCGGCTGATCTCACCGGCTCAAACAACACCAAAACGCCTAGCACTCTGCCAATGACGGCGGATGATTACAGTGGGCGCTATGTCTATTACGGCATTCGCGAATTTGGCATGGCCGCCGCGATGAATGGCATGGCGCTGCATGGCGGGGTGGTGCCTTATGGCGGCACGTTCCTGATTTTCAGCGATTATTGCCGCAATGCGATCCGGCTATCTGCTTTGCAGCAGACGCGCGCGGTCTATGTGATGACACATGACAGCATTGGTCTCGGCGAAGATGGTCCAACGCACCAACCGGTCGAGCAGGTGATGAGCCTGCGTCTGGTGCCCAATCTCAATGTGTATCGGCCATGCGACACCATTGAGACGGCGGAATGCTGGGCGCTGGCGCTGCAAACGCCGACCACCCCCTCGATCCTTGCGCTCACGCGTCAAGGGTTGCCTCAATTGCGGGGCGAGGGCGATGAGAACTGGACTGCGGCGACAAACCGCTGCGCCAAGGGCGCCTACCGTCTGCGGGCCGCCAGTGGTGTGCGCAAAGTGGTGATCGTCGCGACCGGCTCTGAAGTTGCGCTGGCGATGGCTTGCGCCGATGAGCTCGAGGCTAAGGGCGTGGGCTGCGACGTCGTCTCCATGCCTTGCGCTGAGCTATTCGATGCACAGGACGCCGCTTACCGCGCAGATATCCTCCCAAATGATGTGCTTACAGTCTCGATTGAGGCTGGCAGCACGCTGGGCTGGGAACGCTACACGGGCAGGAACGGTCTCAACATCGGGCTCGACCGCTTCGGCGCATCGGCCCCGGCAGGCGATCTGTTTGCCAAATTCGGTTTCACTGCGGACGCGATTGTGCCGCAAATCACAGACAAATTAGACGCATAAGCAGGAGTTTCTCGCATGAGCACTAAGGTTGCCATTAACGGTTTTGGACGCATCGGACGGCTTGTTGCCCGCGCCATTTTGGAACGTAGCGATCACGACCTTGAACTGGTTTCAATCAATGACCTGGCTGATACCAAGTCGAACGCATTGCTATTCCAATATGACAGCACCCATGGCCGTTTCCCCGGCACGGTCGAGGTTGGTGATGGCGCGATAATCGTCAATGGCAAGTCGATTGCTGTGACGAGCGAGCGTGATCCCGGCAACCTCCCACACAGCGCGCAGGGCGTGGATATTGTGCTGGAATGCACCGGCTTCTTCCAAAGTCATGAGGCCGCGGAACCGCATCTGAAGGCTGGCGCAAAGCGCGTGCTGATATCAGCGCCTGCGAAAAACGTCTCTGCAACAATCGTTTATGGCGTAAACCACGAAACGCTGACAGCTGATGATGTGATTGTTTCCAATGCCAGCTGCACCACCAATTGCCTTTCTCCAATGGCGAAAGTGCTGAATGAGACGGTCGGGATTGAGCGCGGCTTCATGACCACCATCCACAGCTACACCAATGATCAGCGTATGCTCGATCAAATGCATGGTGATATGCGCCGAGCTCGCGGCGGCGCGCAGAACATGATCCCGACCACCACGGGCGCAGCGCGGGCGGTTGGCCTCGTTCTGCCGGAACTCGCGGGTAAGCTGGACGGATCCTCGGTTCGTGTCCCAACGCCGAATGTCAGCCTGGTCGACCTGGTGTTTACGCCTGGCCGTGATACCAGCGTTGAGGAACTTAACGCTGCGCTTAAGGCCGCCGCGACAGGCCCAATGAAGGGTGTTCTCGACTATACCGAACAACCGCTCGTCAGCAGCGATTTCAATCACTATCCGGCCAGCTCAACCATCGACAGTCTCGAAACCTCTGTCATGGAAGGCAAGCTTGCCCGCGTGGTCAGCTGGTACGACAATGAATGGGGCTTTTCCAACCGTATGATCGACACCGCCGGTGTGATGGCGGGCTTGCTGTAAGCACAAGTCCGGCCCATGAACACAATGGAACTGCACCCTGAATACCTTGCTGCGCTTGCGCAGCAATTTGGCTTTCTAGGTGCGTTCCTGGGCGGCGTGTCGGCCACGCTGTTTGTCACGCTGTTGACGCTCGCCAAGCCATCTGTGGTGGTGAGGTGGAGTATCGGCTTGGCAGCTGTAGCCGCCGCTGCTTTCATCGTGACGGCCTATATGAGCGTTGGAGTGATTGCTCAGAGTCATCCCCATGCCCCTGAAGTGGTTATTGAGGATGGTGGCCGGTCAGTACAGGCAGTCATGGTCCTAACCTTCGCAATTGGCACTTTTGCGCTTTTGGGGGCGATTGGGGCAAGCGGTTGGTCCCGGTCGAAAGTGCTTGGCTATGTCACCACTTCTGTCGCATTGCTTGCTGCTATCCCCCTTATTCTCGATGTGGTTTAGGGCCAAGCTGGAGATCTCGTTCTAATGCCTAATTTCAAAACACTCGATGATCTTCCCGCTGATCTGAGCGGCAAGGTCGCGCTGGTCCGCGTTGATCTCAACCTGCCGATGAATGGCGGGTCTGCGAGCGATGTAACCCGAGTTGAAGCATCGAAGCCGACCATCCTTGAACTCGCCGAAAAAGGCGCAAAAGTGCTATTGCTCGCGCATTTCGGGCGTCCGGGCGGTGCGCGTTCCTCTGTGCTTTCAACCAGCATGGTTCAGGGCGATGTGGAGGAGGTTCTCGGTAAGGAGATCATGTTCGTTCCTGAGGTCGCTGGCCCGGTGGTTGAACAATCGCTTGGCATCCTGCGTGATGGCGACATCGGCTTGCTCGACAACGTCCGGTTTTGGCCCGGTGAAGAGGCCAATGATGCCGATTTCGCCGCCAGCATTGCCGCGCATGGCGATATCTATGTGAATGACGCCTTCTCCGCTGCACACCGCGCGCATGCGACCACCGAAGGCATTGCGCGTATCTTGCCTGCTTATGCGGGGCGCGCAATGGAACGGGAATTGTCTGCCCTTGATGCGGCACTTGGCAATCCAGAGGCTCCGGTCGCAGCTGTCGTCGGCGGGGCGAAAGTCTCCACGAAGCTTGCCGTACTCAAAAACCTCGTGGGCAAGGTACAGCATTTGATTATCGGCGGAGGGATGGCCAACACTTTCCTTGCCGCGCGCGGTGTTGATGTCGGCAAATCGCTATGCGAGCATGACCTGACTGACACTGCCAACCAGATCATGGACGAGGCGGATCATGCCGGATGCACAGTGCATTTGCCCTATGATGTTGTAGTAGCAAAGGAATTTGCCGCAACCCCGGCCAGCTTGCGGACGTGCAATGTGCACGAGGTTGCCTCGGATGAGATGATCTTGGACATTGGCCCGCAAGCGGTTGAGGCGCTCGCTGATGTGCTTAAGACGTGCCGTACTTTGGTGCTGAACGGTCCGCTCGGTGCGTTTGAAACCACGCCCTTCGATGAGGCAACAGTTGCTCTGGCGAAGACCGCTGCGGCGCTGACGCAAGACGGCTCGCTCACTTCGGTGGCGGGCGGCGGCGACACAGTCGCGGCGCTCAACCATGCTAAGGTGGCGGGTGATTTTACCTATATCTCAACAGCTGGCGGTGCTTTCCTAGAATGGATGGAGGGTAAAGAGCTGCCTGGTGTGGCGGCTCTCTCGGCCTGATAATGAGTACTATCGCAGCCCTTATTGAAGCGCGTGAGCACATGCTGATGCGTGCATGGACACGCGGGGAATCGCGTGAGTTGCGCGCAATGCTCGCGCGTGATTTCATGATGATTATCGCCGTTGATCGCCCGCAATTACTTGACCGGCCGAGCTTTATTGAGGCCTGCGAAGATCGGTTCAGCTGTACTGGCTATCGTTTCCGTGAGGTCTTCGTGCACAAACATGGCAAGAGCGTGTGGTTTACCGCTGGCGTTGATTTGGAAATGCGGGTTGGCGGCCATGAATGGTCAGGTGAGTTCTGGCTCACCGATTTATGGCAGAAGGCCGGGATAAAGCGGTCCTGGAAACTGCAGGAGCGGAGCATTTCAGGCATCGACCGGAATACCGAGGTGTCCCAAGCGATCCGCAAGCTTCAATTGTGGAATTGAGATAGCTGCTATGACATCACCGATCAGAAGACTTTGTTCTTTTTTATTTTTGATCGGCGCCATACTCGTCACTCCGTCGGTCCAGGCGCAGGACGATTTGCAGTCCAAATATGATGCGTTTGGCAAGTTTCTCGACACCTACCGAAGCGAAAACAACACCCCGGCAATGAGTGCGGTGATCGTGAAGGATCAGCAGATAGTCTGGGAAGGCTATTTCGGCACATATGACGATGAGGGCGACTTCCCGACGCTTCACGAAACGACATACTCGATCGCCTCAGTGACAAAGCCGATCGCGGCAACCGCGATTTTGGCAGAATCGCTCGCTGGCCTTGTTGACCTCGATACGCCGATGACCGCCGATGCCGATTGGGCTGAGTTTTGCGCGTATTTCAAAACCACTCCAATCCCGTTTATGGGCGGAGGCGAAGATCGCCACGGCAATGTGATCGCGCCGGTCGATTGCGACAAGCCGACGACGCTCGGGCAGATGCTCGACATGCGGGCAAATGGCGATGCGTATGTCTATAACCCGATAGCTTTCGCGCGGATCGATCGCGTGATCTTGGGCGCCGGTGGCCGTGATTTACGCGCGATTGTGCGAGACAGGGTGGCGGACCCAGCTGGGATGCGCAATGTCGCGCTTGGTTGGCGTGACCCAGAGGCGGGAGACGCTTTGCGCCATATCGCCGAGCCGCATCATGTGGTGGAGGGCCGGATCGTTAAGCAGGCCTTTGCCGACGATGATTTTCGCGCTGCTGCGGGGATCAAGGCAAGTCCGCGGGCCGTCGCCGCTTTCGATATTGCCTACGACAGGGGACTCTTGTTCCCTCCCGCCATGCGCAAACGCATATTGGAAGATATCGAAGTTGGTCCCTTGGGCGATTACCGCGCTGGTTGGTTTCTCGAGGATTGGCGGGGCAAGCGGCTGATGTGGCATTCCGGCAAGGATGATACGCGCTATTCGGCCCTTTATCTTAAGGTGCCTGAGGAGCAGCTGACCTTGATCGTTCTGGCGAACACCGAATCGATTTGGAAAGATGGGGCATCGGTGGTGAAAGTCGACGTGGCGGCAAATCCGATCGCGGCACGCTTCCTAGGGGATTTTGCGAGCGAATAATGGCTGAGACCTGCCGGACCTTCGTAGTAAAGGGCCGTTTTACGGCTTGGCCGGCGCATTCCTACAGCTATCAATTTGATCACGGGACTTAGCTCGACGACGCGCCGAATGCGGTAATTTCCTGCACAAGATTGTCTCAATTTGAGTACCCGTCAGATTGGCAGGCTTATGGCAACGTTGTCAGATTGCCGGTCTGAATTTGCATGGCTAAGGCCCCCGCAACGATGCAAAAACGCCCGAGGAAGGCGTGCATCCAAACAGACTAGCAGCAGGAACAATCCCCATGACCTTCGATGAAATGAAACAGCAGATTGCCACCGGGCTCGGCTTTATCGCAGCGCTTGATCAAAGCGGCGGGTCAACGCCCAAGGCGCTTCGCGGTTATGGTGTTGAAGATGGAGAGTGGTCAGGCGATGAGGAAATGTTCGCCAAAATACACGAAATGCGCAGCCGGGTTATTACCACGCCAAGCTTCGGCAGCGGCAAAGTGATCGGTGCCATCCTGTTTGAAAAGACCATGGACGGCGAGGTTGATGGCAAGCCAACTCCCGATGCGCTGAAGGCGCGGGGCGTTGTGCCATTTATCAAGGTTGATCAGGGCCTTGCGGACGAGGTGGACGGTGTGCAGCTAATGAAGCCGCTTGATAAACTGCCTGCGCTGCTCGAAAAATCAGTCGCCAAGGGCATGTTCGGCACGAAGATGCGTTCGGTCATCAAATCGGCTAACCCGTCAGGGATTGCGGCAATCGTTGAACAGCAATTTGCGGTCGGCAATCAGATCGCTGATGCGGGCCTCGTGCCAATGCTGGAGCCGGAGTATGACATAACCGCTGCTGACCGCGCGGAGGGCGAGCAAATTCTGCTGGCGGAAATCATGAAGGGCCTTGATGCCCTACCGGAAGGTCGCCAGGTTATGCTTAAGCTATCCATCCCGGTTGAGGCTGGCCTGTATGCGCCCGCAGTTGCTCACCCCAATGTACTGCGCGTTGTGGCGCTCTCGGGCGGGTATTCGACAGATGATGCATGCGAGCATCTTGCGAAAAACCCCGGCATGATCGCGAGCTTTAGCCGAGGCCTGTTGCAAGATCTGCGCAAGGGCCAATCAGATGACGAGTTTGATGGAACGCTTGGCAAAGCAATTGATCAAATTTGCACCGCGTCGGTGGCTTAAGCGTTTCAGCGGCGCTCATCAGGCTCGAAAAGGACCGCGAGCGCATAGTCCTGTAACGGCCTAGCGCCACGCAAAGCCGGCTCTGCGCCAACGTCTATAAGCGTCAACGTCCCGCCTTGTACTCGGGTAGGTTTACCCAGCGACAAGACCACTTCCCGGCGAAAACCGGGGCTGCGCCCGCGCGGTTCACTCAGCGCTACGAAAGATACATCGAAGCGCCCATCATTAAGGCAGAAGCTCACCCGTGGGTCACCGCAACGCGTGTCACGCGAGATCGCGGCTGGGATCAGTTGCATGTCGCCGATGCGGAAGGTTTCGTAAAACGCGACGCCGCGCACGACTTCTGTCTCAGCATTAGTGGATTGGGCAATTGCCGGCGCTGCGAAAGACATGGCAAGTGCAAGTGCAGCGATAAGCGGTGATCGGGTGGCCATGCGTGATTCTCCTTGAGTGTGGTTACCATAGCATAAGGTGCGCACCTCTTCAGAGCGACTGTCCTGCTTTGGCGCAATCCGTCTTTCGCCAAACAATTGGCGTGATCCGCTTTGCGGGCTAAAGGCGCTCCCTATGAGCAACGAAATCCCCGCGACTCAGCTTTACCTGATCTCACCTTTGGATGTCTCCGGCACTTTTCCAGAGCGGCTGGAGCGCGCAATTAGCGCTGGTCCAGTCGCCGCATTTCAATTCCGCGTGAAAGATATTGAGCAGCATGAGGCGGCTCGGCTTGCGGCGCCGCTGCAAGAGATATGCAAAGCCCATAATGTTGCGTTTGTTGTGAATGACAGCGTGGCATTGGCAAAGCGCTTGGGCGCGGACGGCGTGCATTTGGGACAAAGCGATGGCAGCCCCAAGGACGCACGCGAGGAGCTGGGCCGCGAGGTCCAGATCGGCGTGACCTGCCATGGGTCAAAGCATCTCGCGATGGAAGCGGGCGAGGCTGGCGCTGATTATGTGGCGTTTGGCGCTTTTTTTGCCTCGCAGACCAAGGAAGCCAAGCATTACGCGGAACTCGAAGTGCTCGAATGGTGGAGCAAGCTGTTCGAGATACCCAGCGTCGCGATTGGCGGAGTAACTCCAAAGAATTGCCAACCGCTCATTGATGCGGGCGCTGACTTTCTAGCTGTGTCCGGCGCGGTTTGGAACCATGATGAGGCGGAGGCGGTGAAAGCCTTCGCGCAAAAACTAAACCCGAAGTCCTAGGGCAGCGCTCTTAAGGCTTGTAACGCGCAACACGGTTGCAACGCAGGCGGCCAAGCTCGCCATCCCGGTCCATCTCCTGAAGCAAGCCAGAGGCGCGCCGCTTAAAGCGCATGTCTTTCATCGGCCCGCGCGAGAAGACCACATCATCGCCTTTTACGAAATATGTGCCGCGGCCATAATCGCTGCGATAGCGCGAGGCGCTGATAATCACGAAATTGCGCTCTTCCTGTACTAGCAAGGCTTTGCCGCCCGCATCACCGGGCAGGCTGCATTCGTAAATGCCCTGTTCCAGTGTCGTCAGTCGCTCATTCGTCTGGGCATTTGCGCCCACTGGAGACAACAAGCAAAGCGCGGCACAGGTGCCCCATAATAATTGTGTCGTAGAAGTCATACCGGAGTTCATAGTCTGACCGCGTCCGTAACGCCAGATTCCTGACTGCCGCATGAGCGCATCCGTGCTTCTCCTTGCCCAAGCAAGGCCGCTCGGCTAAGCGGCTGGCGGATCAGCGTCGATAATCCGGCGCAGCACACATTCTAACAAGGTTACCTTCCATGAAAATGAGCGGCGTGGACATTCGTCCTGGCAATATCATCGAATATGAAAACGGCATCTGGAAAGTTGCCAAGATCCAGCATACCCAGCCTGGTAAGGGCGGCGCCTATATGCAGGTCGAGATGAAAAACCTGCAGGATGGCCGCAAGACCAATGTGCGCTTCCGCAGCGCCGATACGGTCGAGAAAGTGCGCCTCGATACATCGGATTATCAGTTCCTCTATGAGGATGGAGACATGCTCGTCTTCATGGATCAGAACACCTATGAGCAGATCAATCTGCCGTCCGATTTGCTCGGCGATGCGCGTCCGTTTTTGCAGGACGGGATGCAGGTCCAGCTGGAGCTATGGGAAGAAAAGCCGATCAGCGTGCAATTGCCCAACCACATTGAGGCCGAGATCGTCGAGGCTGACGCCGTGGTGAAGGGACAGACTGCCTCTTCAAGCTACAAGCCTGCGGTGCTCGACAATGGCGTGCGGATCATGGTCCCGCCGCATATCAGTAGCGGTACGCGCATTGTCGTCGATGTGTATGAGCAAACTTACGTCGGCAAAGCGAGCTAAAAGCCCATGTCGATGTTTTCAGGTCTGGTCCGCGTGATGGAGCGCGCTGCGCGCAAGGCGGGTAACCGCCTGCGCCGCGACTTTGGCGAGGTTGAGCATTTGCAGGTGAGCCGCAAAGGCCCTGCGGATTTCGTCAGCAAAGCCGATATGCGCGCCGAGCGGATCATTTATGATGAGCTGCTGCATGCGCGGCCCGACTGGGGCTTTGTTATGGAAGAAGCGGGTATCATTGAAGGCTCGCCAGACATGCCGCGCTGGATCGTCGACCCTCTCGATGGGACGAGCAATTTCCTGCACGGGATCCCGCATTTTGCGGTGTCGATTGCCGTGCAAGAACCAAAGCTTGGTGGTGGCGGCTGGGACGATGTGTCCGCTGCGGTGATTTATCACCCAGTCAATGACCAGACCTATTGGGCGGAGAAAACACGCGGTGCATGGCTGATGGATGCCCGTCTGCGTGTGTCCGCGCGCTCGCAATTGTCCGATGCTTTGATAGCAACGGGCATTCCGTTTCAAGGGCATGGTGATTTCGCCGAGTGGACCCGGATTTTTGGCGCGATTGGGCCAGAAGTCGCGGGCATTCGCCGCTTTGGCGCGGCTTCGCTTGATCTCGCTTATCTCGCGCAAGGGCGCTTTGATGGCTTCTGGGAAAGCGGGCTCAATGATTGGGACACAGCTGCGGGCTGCCTGATCGTACGCGAGGCCGGCGGCTTTATCAGCGATTTCCGTGGTCGCTCGCAGCCGATCCATTCCAAACAGATCCTCGCGGCAAATAATTCACTGCACCCTAAATTGCATAAGCTGCTGGCCAACTCGCTTAAGTGACCTTTCGGCCTTGGCCACTCGCTCCCTCCACCCTTCCACCCGGATAGTGTTCCGGTAGGTTCCGGGTGGAAGGGTGGAGGGAGCGGGTGGCTAGGTCGCCCACGAATTCGACATGGTTAATTTCAGGTAACCGCGCTGATTGACGCGGTGCTAAGATTGCACCGACACATTCAAATCCATCATGGGGTGGAGATGTGCGATGCAGAAGTGGTTGGTACAAGGCGGGATATGCCTCGTGTTTGCTCTTGCTTTGGCGGGCACTGTTTAAGCAAAAAATGGGGCTCGCACGCAGGCGGCGTCATTCGATCTTTCCAAGATACAGCTGGGTGGCTTGCCAGTGAACAAAGACATCGCTAACAGCCGCGCTCCCGCACGGAAGCATCGAGCCGAAAAGTGGATACCGGTTTTCGGTTTAGTTCGATGCGACAAAAACATGTGCGCGTGCCCCTGTGGCGGAATTGGTAGACGCGAGCGATTCAAAATCGCTTTTCTACGGAAGTGCCGGTTCGAGTCCGGCCAGGGGCACCACTTTCTCCGCAGATTTTGAGGGATGAGATTCGCTCATGCTTCCCAGCAGGTGTAACCGCCCGGGCAGATGCAGCGAACATTGCGAGCAGAGCTCGCAAATTTGCCGAGCTAGAGGCGAAAGTCCAAAGGGGGCAGCCCAAAGGGGACAGCATGGAACAATCAAACATTCAATCGAGCCTACAATCACACGGGATCATAGTTGCACTGATGCTGCTGAGCACAGTGGCGACCCAAATCTTCTACATCGCCGTCGTTTCCGGCGCGGACAATGCCGATACACTCCGCATGATCGTATGGACTTGGGAGGCGATTGCCTTCTCGCTAGCTACCGTTGGCGGGTTGGTCCTTGCGGGGCGCTCACCTGTTGCTGCCGCGGCTTTTGCAGCGATCGCAATTGGCTCGATCACAAACGTTATTCAAGTCGGCATGGGCCTGGCTGAATTTGGCCCAGCACGCGGATCAGAAGATTCCGCTGTGTTCGGCACGGTCATCGCCGGGGCATTCTTCCTCTATTTCCACGGCAAGGCGCTGTTTGGCCTCGCGGCGATCATTCTCGGTCTTGCTGCGTTCGCCAAACAAGGCGGCCTGGTCAAAGGTCTTGGGGCGATTGCGGTGCTGACAGGCGCGGCAAGCGTGCTGATCAACGTCTATGCAATGGCAACGGGCATGGGCGCAGAGAATGCCAATGTGCAGCCAGCGGGCGCGGCGGGAACAGCAGCGACATTATTCCTAGGTCTTCTGTTGCTCGTCCCTGCAAAGCCGGAGAGCTGAGCGTAAATATAAAAAGCGCTTGTAATTCGGAGCATCGTCTGGGATTCCCAAAACCCTAAGATGTTCGAATTACCCTCCTATCACGCGATGGCCGCCATGGCGGTGACTGTCGCCATGTTCGTCGCTTTCGCTCGCGGTCGGTTGTCGGTAGAGATCATATCACTGATGACCATCGCGGTGATTGCGGTCGGTCTGTACTTTTTTCCGCTCGAGGGTACGCAGCCAACCGACGGTCTTCAGCTCGCATTTTCCGGGTTTGGCCATTACGCGCTGATCACCATTTGCGCGCTGATGATCATGGGCCGCGGCCTCGTGGTGACAGGGGCGTTGGAGCCTGCGGCGAGAGTGCTTGAGCGGGTCTTTAAGATCAATTTGCAATTGGGGCTGCTGGTTTCGCTGCTCATTGCGCTGTTCCTGTCGATGGGCATCAACGACACGCCGGTGCTTGTGCTGCTTCTGCCGATCTTTGTTGGGCTCGCCGCGAAAGGCGCGATGCCTGCTTCCAAGACGCTGATCCCACTCAATGCCGCCGTTCTTATCGGCGGTATGGCGACGACCATCGGGACCTCGACCAATATTCTGGTTGTTTCCATCGCGGTCGATCTGGGTATGCCGCAAATGAGCGTGTTTCATTATACGCCAATTGTGCTCGTCGCAGCGCTGGTTGCGCTACCTTATCTGTGGCTCGTAATGCCGCGACTTTTGGGCGATAATCGCGTTGCTACTGAAGGCGTTGTGCGGCGGTTTGTAACGCGCCTTCGCGTGAGTGAAGACAGCATGCTCAACGGGCGCGAATTGTCTGAGATTATGCCGCGTTTGCCAAACGGCATCGAGTTCCATGACGTCCCGCCCGGCCTTATGCATCCGCAGCAGCGATTGAAGGTTTCGGGCACGCATGAGGCAATCGAAGAAGCGATCCGCGTGCTCAAAAGCGACGCCGCGCCGAGCTGGGTCATCGATCGAATCCAGCGTCATTCTTCGGAAAAGAAGCAAGATATCGCGGTTGTAGAAATGACCGTGACGGCGGATTCGCGCCTGATCAACCGCACTTTGCCGACCTCGGGCATCGCGGACCTTTATGGTGTCGCGGTGATCGGCATTCATCGCCCCGACCGGCTCATTGGCGAGAAAGACCAGTTCAGTCTCGGCGGCGATTTGCGCATGGCAGAGGGCGATGTGCTGCTCGTCATGGGCGTGCCAGATGATCTGCGCGAATTCGCCCGCGCAGACAGCTTGCTAACGCTAGAAGGTATGCGCGAGCTTCCGCGGCGTTCCAAAGCGGTCATGGCCGCAGCGATCATGCTGGGCTCTGTCGGTCTGGCCTCGGTCGGTTTTCTGCCAATCGCTATCTCGGCCTTGGCTGGTGCAATCCTGATGTTTGTAACTGGCTGTGTTAAGTTTGACCGCGTGGGCAGGGCCTTGTCGGGCAAGGTCATTGTGCTGGTCGCGGCCAGCATTGCGATTGGCCGAATTGTCCTCGAAAGCGGGGCTGCAGCGTGGCTCGGCGATGTCTTGTCTATAGGCCTGCAATATTTGAGCCCGGCTGCGGTGCTCGCCGCGATCATGCTATTTGTGACCTTGCTGACTAACTTTGCGTCTAATGCCACCGCTGCCACGGTTGGCACACCAATCGCCTTTGCCATTGCGCAGCAATTGGGTTTGCCGCCAGAACCGTTGATCCTTGCCGTGCTCTTCGGGTGCAATTTGTGCTATGCGACGCCCATCGCCTATCAGACCAATATGCTGATTATGGCTGAGGGAAGTTACGAGTTTAAGGACTATATCCGCACCGGCGTGCCGCTGGTTTTGCTGATGGTGACGACGCTCTCTATCGCGCTGGTGGTGACATACGACTTATAGCGAGAGCGGGTTTTGAGGGGACTGATAATGCATATTGGACACAAATTGATCGCGACTGCAAGCCTTCTGGCGATTGCCGCGCCCGCGCAGGCAAATGATCTGCGCGACGATTTGATGGCGGATATGCCTGGCCTGATGGAGCTTTATCGCGACCTTCATCAGCATCCTGAACTCAGCTTTGAAGAGCATCGCACCGCGGCAAAGCTTGCAGGCATGATGCGCGAGCTTGGTTTTGAAGTGACCGAGGGGGTCGGTCAGACGGGCGTTGTGTCTGTCATGCGCAATGGCGATGGCCCGACGGTGATGCTACGCGCAGATATGGACGGCCTGCCGCTCGTTGAGAAAACTGGCTTGCCTTATGCTTCGACGCAAGTCGCGACGCCTGCTAGCGGTGTCGAAACCGGGGTGATGCATGCGTGCGGCCATGACACGCATATGGCTGGGTTTATCGGCGCGGCTCAGCTTCTCTCAGAGCGCAAAGATGAGTGGCAAGGCACGCTCGTGATGATACTCCAGCCGGCCGAAGAGTTGGGGCTGGGCGCGGTCGCAATGCTCGAAGATGGTCTCTACGAGCGTTTCCCGAAACCAGATTATGTCGTGGCCTTCCACGATGCGGCGCAATTCCCTGCCGGAATGATCGGCTATTCACCTGGCTATGCGCTGGCCAATGTTGACAGTGTCGATATCACCATCCCCGGCGTTGGTGGGCATGGCGCCTATCCGCATACGACCAAAGATCCGGTCGTGCTCGCCAGCGCCATTGTGATGAAGCTGCAAACATTGGTCAGCCGGGAAAGTTCGCCGCTAGATCCCGCTGTGGTTACCGTCGGCAGTTTCCATGCGGGTCACAAGCATAACATCATCTCAGACGAAGCGCGGCTGCAACTGACGGTGCGTAGCTACACTGACGAATCGCGCAAGCTGTTGCTGGATGGCATTGAACGGATTGTTCGAGGCGAGGCGATTGCGGCGGGTATGCCAGATGAAAAGATGCCGACGGTTACGGTGATTGAGCCTTACACGCCGTCCACTTTCAACGATCCTGACTTCACTGAAAATGTGATGACGGGTTTTCGCGCGCGGTTTGGCGAAAGCCGTGTTGTGCAAGTTCCCAGTGTGATGGGCGGCGAGGATTTTGGACAGTTCAAACGCGCTGCGCCTGATGATGTGAAGTCGCTGATCTTTTGGGTTGGCGGTGTTCCGCAGGAAGAATTCGATGCAGCGCAACGTGGGGAGGGCAGTTTGCCATCGCTCCATTCGCCTTTCTGGGCGCCTGATGCGGAGAAAGTTATCGCGACTGGCGCGGAGGGGCTCGCTTCGGCCGCGCTTGATTTGATGCCGCGTTCCGGCGGCTAGGTCTCACTGCGGGTGGTCAAGTTAACAACGATAATCCACCCACTACAAAATAACGGCCGCCAGAGCATTGGGGTGCCCTGACGACCGTTTTTTCTCCTCCCCAGGAGCTTGTTAGTTGCGGCTTACTCGCCTTGCGGGGCGTATGTGCCCAGGCGGTGATGCAGCGCGTTAATCTTGGCTTGCTCTTCGCGGTCTTCTGTCGCTTTGGCGTGGCTCTCGAGTGCGCGGCGCAGCAGCCGCATGTCAGCCGTTGAAAGCAGTGCGCGTGCCCGGCCAGGTTCTTTGGTCATGGTAGTCATCCTCTTTCTCCGTTTTATTATGCAGCTTCGAATTGGCTCCTCCGAAGGGCCATCAGGCCGCTTCGAATTGGCTCCACCGAAGGGCCATCAGGCCGCTTCGAATTGGCTCATTGTGTTGTCTTTGCCGCCGGCCTTTAGAGCGGCTTCACCGGCAAAGGCTTCCTTGTGGTCATCGCCGATATCGCTGCCGGCCATGTTCTGGTGCTTAACGCAGGCGATACCTTGGCGGATTTCCTCACGTTGGACGTTCTTGACGTAGCCCAGCATTCCTTCTTCACCGAAGTAACGCTTAGCGAGATTGTCCGTGCTCAGCGCAGCCGTGTGATACGTTGGCAGCGTGATCAGGTGGTGGAAGATGCCAGCGCGTTTCGCAGCATCGGCCTGGAATGTGCGGATCTTCTCGTCCGCTTCAATTGCCAACTCGGTTGCGTCATAGTCTTCGCTCATGAGACGATCGCGGTCGAATGCCGATACATCCTTGCCTGTTTCTTCCCATGCATCAAACACTTGCTGGCGGAAGTTCAGCGTCCAGTTGAAGCTCGGGCTGTTGTTGTACACCAGCTTGGCATTCGGCACGACTTCACGAACCCGGTCTACCATGCCAGCGATTTGCTCAACATGCGGCTTCTCGGTTTCGATCCACAGCAGATCAGCGCCATTTTGCAGCGCAGTGATGCAGTCCAGGACGCAGCGGTCTTCGCCCGTGCCAGCGCGGAACTGAAACAGATTGGATGGCAGACGCTTGGGCGCCATCAATTTGCCGTCGCGGCTGATAAAGACCTGGCCGTTGTTTACATTGGCCGGATCAACCTCTTCGCAATCGAGGAAAGCGTTGTACTGATCGCCCAGATCGCCAGGCTCTTTCGAGAACGCGATTTGCTTGGTCAGGCCAGCGCCGAGCGAGTCGGTGCGCGCAACAATGATGCCGTCTTCAACGCCCATTTCGAGGAAGGCGTAGCGGATCGCGCGGATCTTCTGCAGGAAGTCCTCGTGAGGGACGGTAACTTTGCCGTCCTGGTGGCCGCATTGCTTCTCATCCGAAACCTGATTTTCGATTTGCAGTGCACAGGCCCCCGCTTCAATCATCTTCTTGGCGAGCAGATAAGTCGCCTCGGCATTGCCGAAGCCTGCATCGATGTCCGCAATGATCGGGACAACGTGCGTTTCGTGGTTTTCGATAGCGTTCTCGATGCGCTTCGCTTCAACCGCGTCGCCGCTTTCGCGGGCAGCATCAAGATCACGGAACAGACCGCCTAGCTCGCGGGCGTCCGCTTGCTTGAGGAAGGTGTAGAGTTCTTCAATCAGCGCCGGAACGCTGGTCTTTTCGTGCATCGACTGATCAGGCAGAGGGCCAAATTCGCTACGCAGAGCAGCAACCATCCAGCCAGAGAGGTAGAGGTAACGCTGCTTTGTACTGCCAAAATGCTTCTTGATCGAAATCATCTTCTGCTGCGCGATAAACCCGTGCCAGCAGCCCAGCGACTGAGTGTAGGAGGCCGGGTCAGCATCGTACGCATCCATGTCCTGGCGCATGATCTTCGCCGTGTATTTCGCGATGTCGAGGCCGGTTGGGAAACGATTTTGGATCTGCATCCGTGTCGCTGCCTCGGCATCAATTGCATCCCAAGGCGCGCCGTTTTGCTTGATCGTCTCGCCAAATGTGTCGATCTTTGTTTGATAGGTCACTGTGTATCTCCTGCGCGGCGCATCCGGCGTGAAACCAAAAGTCCGTTTGTGTTTCTGTTGATCTTGAAATGCAGGATTGCAGTAGGATTCGCCACAAAAAGCACAAAATAACTTGTGTTATACGCTCACAAACCGTTAATCACTCTGTAAATCAGTAAAGATATTGACAAGTTATGAGTGATGATCCTATCTTTGCCGGGCCTTCGATCCGGCGTCTTCGCAAGCGAGAGCGTCTGACACAGGCGGCTATGGCATCGCGGCTGAGCATATCGCCAAGTTATCTTAATCTCATTGAGCGCAACCAGCGACCTTTAACCGCACGTGTGATTATGCAGCTCGTTGGAGAGTTTGAATTTGATCCGCGCTCCCTGCAGCAAGATGCATCGATTGGCGGTCTTGATGGATTGACGCGCCGTTTGGCTGACGAACGCTTTGCAGACTTGGCGATTGACCGCGAAGAGATTGATGAATTCCTTTCCGCCTCGCCGCAAGTCGCCGCTGCATTTGCCAGATTGTACGATCAATCGGGGCCTGAGCGGGCGCCGAAGGACGATGTTCTTACGGAATCTCGCCGCGAAATTGAGAAATGGCAGAACCACTTTGCCGATCTTGACCATGCGGCAGAGGAACTGGCTGATGAACTGCGTTTATCGCGCGGAGATATGGCGACTGCTCTAGCTGAGCGGCTGCGCGAAAAGCATCAGCTGTCTGTGCGAATTCTGCCGAGTGATGTGATGCCCGATGCGATCCGGCGTCTCGATTTGCATGCGCGCCAAGTGCAGTTGTCCGAGATGCTGCGCCCAGAATCGCGCGCGTTCCAGCTGGCGTTGCAGATTGCCGAGATCGAGCAGAGCATTGAGCTGTCTAATCTGGCTGGCGGCGCGAGCTTTAAGGATGAGGCATCGCGCCATCTGTTTGAACGGCATTTGAGCGGCTATTTCGCTGCTGCATTGATAATGCCGTATGGCCGGTTCCTGCGGGCCTGCCGCTCAACCGGCTATGATGTCCCGGTCCTGCAGCGGCGTTTTGGCGTGAGCTTTGAGCAAGTAGCGCACCGCCTTACCACTTTGCAGCGCGTTGGGCAGCGCGGCCTGCCGTTCTTTATGGCGCGGCTCGACCGGGCGGGACAGTTTTCAAAGCGCTTCTCCGGCGCAAGCCAAGTAAGCTTCATAAATAGCGAACACGCCTGCCCATTATGGGTCGCGACCAGGGCTTTCGTTCGTCCCGGCGAGTTAATTACGCAAACGGTTGAGTTTGAGGGGGCGGGCAGCGGGCCCAGCACTTGGTTTACTATGGCCTCCACGGTCAATGCGGGCGGCACGGCGAGTAGCGCGCGTTTTGCGGTCGTGCTGGGGGTTGATGCGACCCTGTCTAGCGACCTCGCCCAAGCAAGGGGAATTTCGGCGATGACTGAGCCCATGGCCACCATTGGAAGCGGATGTGCCAATTGCTATATCGCCGCCTGCCGCCAGCGTTCTTTGCCGCCGCAAGGGCGCAAATTGCAGTTCGACAAGATCATCCGGAGCACGACACCATTCGATTTTGGAGGCGTGTCACAAGAAGTGTGATTCGTTGCAATCTTCGGCCGAACTTTGAGAGTAGCGGAGCCCAAGCGCGCGAAATGCGCGACGAGTTGCCTCCGAATTTGATATCGCAAAATTATGAAAGCGTTCAAGTTCAATAGGTAAGCGGAAAAATTAGTGTAAAATTTACCGACAATTCATACCTCTGAACATATTCCATGGCGGTCAAAACACCTCGCCGGGATCCTATTCATGATTCGTCTTTTCAAGCATCAAATACCGCATGTTGTGGTTGTGCTTGCCTATGCGGATTTACTGATCCTGCTGTTTGCAGGCGAGCTCGCGTGGCATATCGCTTCCGGACAGCTGACCATAAGCCTCGGACATTTCCTCGAACGGATATGCGTGCTTGGCTTTTTTGCAGTCGCTGTAGAGGCCGCCATCTTCATGACGGGTGGTTATCGCACCGAGAGCCTCCGATCAGTCACCTATGCCAGTGCGAGGATCATCGCGGGCTTGGGCCTGAGCGTGGTCTTTCTGGCGATAGTCAATCTGCTGTTACCAGGTGAGATCCTCGCATTCACGGTTTTAGCGCTCGCGCTGCTACTTGCTCTGCCTTTGCTCGTGCTGAGTCGATTGGTGCTCGGGCCGCTTTTCAAAACAACTGAATTCCGCCGCAAGATCGTTGTGCTCGGATCGGGTCAGAAGGCGCAAGCTCTCTATGAATTGTCCCTTGAGAGGCAAAGCAGCTTTACAACCACCGCTTTCGTCAAGATGGGCGATGGCCCCAGCCATGTTGATGGCGCGATGCTGCGCGGCTCGATTGCTGAGCTAGGCGGGTATGTTGCGCGCCGCGGTGCTCAGGAGGTGGTGTTGGCGATGCGAGAGCATTCTGGCCCGCTGCCAATCACGGATATTCTGACGATCAAAGGCAGAGGCTTGGCTGTATGCACGCTTACCAGCTTTCTAGAACGCGAGACAGGTAGAGTTGATCTAGCCGAATATGAGGCGGGCTCTGAGTTGCTCACCAATGGGTTTTCCATTGACCGGATGGTTCGCGGGGCATGCAAGCGCACGTTTGATGTTGCGGTCAGCGCCACCACATTGCTTTTCGCATGGCCGCTGATTGTGGTCTTCGCTGTGATAAACAAGTCGCAAAACGAGGGCCAATTGTTCAATCGGCAGGAGCATTTAGGACTGAATGGTAAGCCATTTGATCGTCTTGCGAGGCGCGATAGCTTCACCGCGCAGTTTTGGCATGTGCTCAAAGGTGACATGAGCATTGTGGGCCCGCGCCCGATTGCGAGCGAACATGGCGAGATTGGTGATGATATCCAATTGCACCGGGACGAACGCCATTCCGTCAAACCCGGGCTAACCGGCTGGGCGCAAATCCACATGTCAGATGCCGCGCGAGATGCTTCCAATAGTGCGCCTTCACGAGCCGAGCTTGAGTATGATCTATATTATATCAAGCATCGCTCCGTATTTCTCGACTGCCTGATTTTGCTTCGTACGATGTTGCCAAAGCGCTCCTCGCGGCATTCAACGCGCTACCCGTCAAAGGGAGCGCTGTAGCCGTGTTAGACGGGATGCTATCCTTCTTAGTCTTCGGCGCCGCGGCTATTGCTTGCGCGCTCGCCGGTGTTTGGGTGTTTCAAAAGGGCGCGCGTGAGCGGACTGATCGTAAGGCCATGGTCATTGCGATCTGCCTTACTGGCGTGTGGTGCTTATGTGTTGCTTCGCTAGGCTTTGTGCATGTGCTGGTCAGCCTGACTGCAGTCGCTAGCAGCCTCGCTTGGCTCTATGTGCTGTTTAAGCTCTTCAGCAATGACGGGCGTGATGAAAGTTTGCGGCCTATCCGGCCTGTTGCCTTTTCGCTTGGCTTTGTGGAGCTGCTCCAGATACCGCTTGTTCTGCTACTAGCGTATTTGCCAGAGCAAGCGGGGTCACGTGCGGCAATCATTGAGACTTCAGCGATTTTGCGGATGCTTGTTGCGGTTGGCGCTTTGGCGCTGCTCCACAACCTCTATGGCGGCGCAGCGAGCAGCTCGCGCAAGCTGCTAGGTTGGACGTCTTTTGCGCTTGCGCTGATGTGGGCGTGGAGCCTTAATCATCATCTGATCATCTACATTACCGATACCACCTCGCCGGAACTCGAAATTGTTCGGGCGTTGGTGACGAGTGTGGTCATGCTGTGCCTTTGCCTCGGGGCAAACCATGCTTCGGCTGATCTTAAGTTCCGCCCCTCTCGAGCTGTGGCATTTCAATCAATCTCGCTTGGCCTCATTGCAATTTATCTGGTGGGCATGGTCTTTCTGGCAGAGCTCGCAGGGCGTTTCTCCGGTGACTTTGGACGGATGGTTCAGATCGGCTTTCTGCTCACCGGCGCGCTACTTACGATTGTTTGGCTTCCCTCGAAGCAAGTGCGGCGCTGGGCACGGGTGGAAGCGCTCAAACATCTGTTCAAACACCGCTATGATTATCGCAATGAATGGATCCGCTTCACGCATACAATTGGGCGCAAGGATGAGGGCGAAAGGGGCCTTCAGGAGCGCGCGGTCCAGTCACTTGCGGACATTGCTGGGTGTCAGGCAGGCCTCCTGCTGGTGCGCGATGAGGATGGACGGATGGTGCTGGGCGCGCGTTGGCGCTGGCCGGATATTGCCGTGCCGGGCGATGCTCTGCCGGACGAGCTGATCCGCCTGTTTGAGCGTGAACAGCTGATCATCGACTTTGGCGAAGTGCGCCGCGGGGTGGACCATCACGGCGAGCTTGCAATGCTTCCCGATTGGCTAACAGAGCGATCGAGCCTGTGGGCTGCAATCCCGCTGCTTCATCATGACCGGTTGGTTGGCCTGGTGGCTTTGGCACGGCCCGATGTGGTGCGGCCACTGGATTGGGAGGACTTTGATTTGCTGAGTGTCGCAGGCCAGCAGGTCGCAAGCTATCTGGCGGAACAAGCCGGGCAAATTGCGCTCAACCAAGCCAGCCAGTTTGACGAATTTAACCGGCGCATGGCCTTTGTCATGCATGACATTAAGAACCTGTCTAGCCAGATGTCACTACTGCTGCGCAATGCTGAAAAGCATGCTGATAATCCGGAGTTTCGCAAAGATATGCTGGTGACGCTGCGTAACAGCACGGACAAGCTCAACAGCATGCTTGCGCGTCTGGGCCGCTATAATGCACCTTCGGGCAGCGGCACTGGGGCTGACCAAGTGGCCTTTGATCTGGCCGAGGTTGGGCGTGATCTGAAGAAGCGTTTCGATAATGCGCATCCGATTAAGCTACGCACCAATGGTGCCTGCATTGTCCTTGGCGAGCCGGAGGCACTCAGTCAGGCACTCGCGCACATCGTTCAGAATGCGATTGATGCCACCGGCGGTGAACAACCGGTCGAAGTGGAAGTGTCGCTTGATGGTATACGCGGGAAAGTCACAATACTCGACCACGGCTGCGGAATGGCGCCATCCTACGTGCGTAAGGAACTGTTCAAACCGTTCATGTCCTCCAAAGAAGGGGGCTTTGGCATCGGCGCATATGAAGCGCGCACCATGATCCGCGCGATGGGCGGGCGCATCAATGTCGAATCCCAAGAGGGTCTAGGTAGCCGGTTCGAGATATGTCTGCCTTTGAAGGCAGCCTCCAGCTTTATGGAAGCGAATGTGAATGCACAAAAACATGAAACCAGTGAGGCTGCATAATGGCGGATACTAAGCCCACGCTCCTGATCATCGAGGATGATGAGGGCCTGCAAGCGCAGCTGAAATGGGCCTATGAGGACTTCAACGTTGTTATTGCTGGCGACCGGGATGCGGCGCTGGCCGCGTTGCGCGCTGAGATGCCGCCGGTGGTGACGTTGGACCTTGGCCTGCCGCCAGATCCCGATGGCACGAGCGAGGGCTTTGCCATCCTTAATGCGATCATGGAATTAAAGCCGGATACCAAGGTGATTGTTGCGTCGGGTCATGGTGCGCGAGAAAGCGCTCTCCAAGCGATTGAGCAGGGCGCGTATGATTTCTACCAGAAGCCGGTGGATATTGAGGCGCTGGGCCTGATTGTTGAGCGGGCGTATCGGCTCCACACAATCGAGAATGAGAACCGTCAGCTCGCCGAAAAGGCTGGCGAAGATAAGACGGTTCTGGGCAGCATGATCACGGCTGCACCGGAAATGACCAAGGTAGCCCGCACGATTGAGCGCGTGGCGAACACCAATGTCTCGGTCATGCTGCTCGGCGCGAGCGGCACGGGTAAGGAATTGCTCGCACGCGGCGTGCATGATGAAAGCGAGCGCCGCGACAAGGCTTTTGTGGCGATCAATTGCGCGGCGATCCCGGAAAACCTGCTGGAAAGCGAGCTGTTCGGGCATGAGAAGGGCGCGTTCACCGGGGCTGTAAAAACCACCGAAGGCAAGATCGAAATGGCCAATGGCGGCACGCTCTTCCTCGATGAGGTGGGCGACATTCCGCTTCCGCTTCAGGTCAAGCTGCTGCGCTTCTTGCAGGAGCGTGTGATTGAGCGGATTGGCGGTCGCAAACCCATCGAAGTCGACACGCGCATTGTCTGCGCAACGCATCAGAACCTTGAGGCGATGATTGGTGAGGGCTCTTTCCGCGAAGATCTGTTTTACCGGCTGGCCGAGATTGTGGTGAAGATCCCGCCGCTCTCAGAGCGGGCAGGAGACGCGGTCTTGCTGGCAAAAGCATTCCTTGCGCGCTTTGCAGATGAGATGAATCCCAAGGTGAAGGGCTTCGCCCCGGACGCGCTGACGGCGATTGATAGCTGGAATTGGCCAGGCAATGTTCGCGAGCTTGAAAACCGGGTGAAGCGCGCGGTGATTATGGCGGATGCTAAGCTGGTCTCGGCGGAAGATCTCGACCTTGGCGATCTCGAGGAAGAAGATGCCGCGGCGGCGCTCAACCTCAAGGCCGCGCGTGAGCAGGCGGACCGCAAAATGATCCGTCAGGCTTTGGCCCGCAGCGAGGGTAACATCTCGAACACGGCAAAGCTGCTCGGGATCAGTCGTCCCACGCTGTATGATCTGCTCAAGCAATATGACATGCAGGGGTAAGTACGCTTAAATTGCCTCCGATATTGCGAGTTGTGGGCCGATGTGGCTAGGGCGAACGCTCCATGCGTTCCATCCTTTCAAAATTCGCTGATCCGATGATCGCGGTATTGTTGCTGGCAACATTGCTGGCGAATATTGTGCCTGCAGTTGGCGAGGCGCGTGTCATTGCTCAGCACATTGCGAACGTGTCGATCTTCGTGCTGTTTCTCGTCAATGGCATTCGCATCGCGCGCGGGGAGATTTTGCGCGGTTTCGCCAATTGGCGTTTCTTCCTGCCGCTCTCTTTGTTCGTATTCGGCGTGATGGCGGCCGCGGGTCTAGGCGTGTCGCATATTGCGGGCCTTTATTTGGAGCCGCGCCTGGCACTCGGTTTCCTTTTTCTTGGGTGCCTGCCTTCTACCATTCAGTCGGCCACCAGTTACACGACGCTGGCAGAAGGCAATGCGGCGCTGTCCGTGGTTGGGGCGGCGCTCATCAATATTCTCGGCGTGTTTGTGACGGCGCCGATCTTTGCGCTTCTGGCAGGCGGAGAGGCCGCGCAATTGGGCAATGAGGTCATCATCCGCATCGGGCTGATCCTGATCCTGCCATTTGTGATTGGGCAGGCGATCCAAGGCTATTTCCGCGATTGGGTGACGGAGCGCAAAGACACTGTGGTCTGGCTTGATCGGATCGTGATTGGCATTTTGGTTTACGTCGCGTTCTCAGGTGCGATTGAGCAGGGGCTGCGCAATATGACAGACGGCAGCGGGTGGCTGTTCTTCGCGGTGCTGACGACCGCCTTTATGCTGCTCGCGAATGTCGGCGCTTGGGCGGCCAGCGGTGTTCTGGGATACCCGCGCGCAGACCGTATCGCTTTTCTATTCGCGGCGGCTCAAAAGAGCGTGGCGATTGGCGCGCCGCTCGCTGCGATTATGTTCGCGCCCGAAGTGGCCGGTTTCGTGATCGCGCCGCTGCTGCTGTACCATTTGTTGCAGCTGCTGTTGGCGGCACCTTTGGCAGCACATTTCAAACAGCAAAAAACCTAAGCTGTTACCTCGGCATCTTCCGGATTGCGGCGGTTATGCCGGACCGACCACCACAGCGACAACCCGATCAGAACCGCGCCCAGTAGACCCGTAATCGTCTCGGGAATGTGATATTTTGCCGATACGAGCATGATGACGCCCAATGCGATGATCGCCCAGAATGCCCCGTGTTCGAGGTAGCGATATTGCGCGAGCGTGCCGGTGCGCACGAGGTGGATCGTCATGCTGCGCACAAACATCGCCCCGACGGAAAGGCCCAGCGCAATGATGACCATATTGTTCGACAGCGCGAAGGCTCCGATCACCCCGTCGAAGCTGAAACTTGCATCCAGCACTTCGAGATAGAGAAAGCCGCCAAGGCCGGATTTGACTATCTCGCCAGCAGCTTTTTTGCGTGCTTCGCGTTGTTCAATCAGCGCGCCCAGCGCATGCACTGCGATAAAGGTCAGTAGGCCGAGAAGAGCAGCGGTGAGAAAGGTCAGCGCGTCGCCGGGCGAGAGCAAAGTCGAGACGCCATAGACTAGCAGCAAAACCAGCCCGATCTCCACCGCAGGCACGCTGCTAAAACGGTTGATACTGCGTTCTAACACGCCGATCCAATGCACGTCTTTGTCGCTGTCGAAGAAGAATGTGAGGCCGACCATCGCCAGGAAGGCCCCGCCAAAACCGGCAATAGAGATATGCGCGCCGGATACGATTTCCTCATAGCGCACAGGGTCGTTTAGCGAGAGATTGATCGCCTCCAGCGGGCCGAGGTCCGCAGCAATTGCGACGATCGCGATGGGAAAGACAATCCGCATGCCGAACACCGCAATCAGGATGCCGATGGTCAGGAAACGCTGCTGCCACACTGGGTCCATGTCGCGCAGCACGGTTGCATTGACGACGGCGTTATCGAAGCTTAGCGAGACCTCCAGGATCGAGAGCACAATCACGATCCACAGAATCCCGAGCGTCGCGGTGACCGAGCCTGTGCTGGCCCAGCCATACCAAACGGCCAGCGCGAAACAGATCGCGGTAAAGATCAGCGAGAAGCTGTAATAGCGAAGCAGGGTTTGCATCGAGCGGTGCCGGGCTCAGTCTTTTGGCTGATAGGTTTGATCTTTGGTCGGGAAGGTGCGCGCGCGCACCTCCTCTGCATATTTCTCAACCGTCTTGTCGATCATGCCTGCGATATCTTCGTACCGCTTTACGAAGCGCGGAACCCGCTCAAACATGCCGAGCATATCTTCCGTCACCAGCACTTGCCCATCGCACTGCGCAGATGCGCCAATGCCAATCGTTGGGATTTCCAGCTCTTTGGTGAGCGCGACAGCAATCGGCTCCACCACGCCCTCAATCACCACAGCAAATGCGCCGGCCTCCTGTACAGCCTGACCATCGCCAATAATCTTCTCATGCTCCTGCTGAGAGCGCCCGCGCGCCGCATATCCGCCCAGCACATTCACCGCCTGCGGGGTGAGGCCAACGTGAGCCATCACCGGAATGCCGCGATTGGTGAGGAAGTCGATCGTCTCCGCCATGGCGACGCCGCCTTCCAGCTTGACCGCAGCGCATCCGGTCTCCGCCATGATCCGTGCGGCGGTATCGAACGCCTGCTCTTTCGATGCCTCGTAGGAACCGAACGGCATATCGACCACCACAACGCTGTGATAGCTGCCCCGGACCACCGCTGCGCCATGCGCAATCATCATTTCTGGCGTTACTGGCAGGGTGGAATCGAGCCCGTAAATCACCTGGCCCAACGAATCTCCGACGAGCAGCATGTCGCAATGCGCATCGAGCAATTGCGCCTGCCGCGCGGTATAGGCGGTGAGCATAACGAGCGGCTCTTTGGTCACGCCGTCTTTCTTGTGGTCGCGAATGCGCGGCACGGTCAGCCGCTTGCGCGGTTTAGGCGTGGGAGTGGCGCGGCTGGTGCTTGTATCAAGCTGAAAGGTTGTCGACATGCGGGCTCCTTTAGCCAAGGCCAGCCCGATAGGCAAAAGTGGTAATATGTAAAAGAGCAAAAACCGGTAGCAAGCGCTTGGCCTCGCGCGGTTTTACGGGCAGAAGACAGGGAATATGACATAAAGCGCTGCACGAGCGCAGAAATTGAGGGATGACAGGATGGTTGCTACCACATCGGGCTCGCGGGAGGGTTGGTCCTCGCGCACAGCGTTTATTCTGGCCGCAGTGGGCTCTGCCGTGGGTCTGGGCAATATGTGGCGCTTCCCAGCTGAGGCTGGCGAAAATGGCGGCGGCGCATTTGTGCTGTTCTATATATTCTGTGTGCTGCTGATCGGTCTGCCAGTGCTCTTGTCCGAGGTTTTGGTTGGCCGTCACGGCCAGGCCTCTGCGCCGGAGAGTGTGCGGCGTGTTGCGGCGGACTCCGGGGCTTCGAAGGGGTGGGGCATTATCGGGTCTATGGGCGTCTTTGCCGCCTTCCTGATCCTCAGCTTCTACTGCGTCGTGGGTGGATGGGTGCTTTATTATATCGGCGTCTTCGCAGGCGATTTGTTCCAGACCGGGTTAACCGGGGGCGCTTTTGAAGGGCGCGCTGCGAGCGACATTGAAGGGTTGCTGCCCGGGCTTTTTGGCAATGGCGGCCTGATGGTCGGGCTCAATTTGGGTTTCCTTGCGCTCACCTTCTTCTTCGTGGCGCGTGGTATCTCGAGCGGGATCGAGTGGGTTGCAGTGTATCTGATGCCGCTATTCTTCGTGCTGTTCTTAGCGATCACGATTTACGGTGCATTCACGGGCAATTTTGGCGAAGCGGTTTCGTATCTTTTCACCTTTGATTTCTCCAAATTGACGGGCGAGGTTATGCTCGCCGCAGTTGGGCAAGCGTTCTTCTCGCTGTCGCTGGGTGTGGCCGGAATGATGACCTATGGAGCTTATGCCAGCCGCGAGACTAATCTGGGCAAAACCTCAGGCATTATCGCCAGCGCGGACACGGGTGTTGCGCTGCTCGCGGGTCTTGCAATTTTTCCGATCGTGTTTGCGGCTGGTCTTTCGGCCAGTGCAGGGCCGGGCCTGATGTTTGCCTCACTGCCAGTGGCGTTTCAGCAGATGCCGTTCGGTTCGCTGATCGGGCTGTTGTTCTTCATCATGATCTTCTTTGCAGCACTTACCAGTTCGGTTTCCTTGATGGAGGCCCCAACGGCATACACGCTTGAGAAGTTCAAATTGCCTCGCCCGGTCGCAACCGCGATTGTCGGGGTTGGTGCGGCGGTGCTGGGCATTCTGTCGTCACTCTCATTCAATGACATGGCAGAGTTTTATCCGCTCGGCTTTATTCCGCTGTTCGCAGAGACCAACTTCTTCGACACGCTGGACGGTATCACGGCCAAGCTGTTTATGCCCATTGGCGCGATCCTGACCTGTGTTTTTGTGGGCTGGATTGCGGATGCGCGGTTGATTGATGATGAGAACGGCCTTGATGGTGCGCTGCATCAGATTTGGCGCGCTCTGGTGCGGTTCGTCTGCCCGATTGTGCTGACCGTCATTTTGGCTTTTGGTCTGTTTGGCTGAGGTAACTTTTCGCAGGCGATTGCGAATCATGCGAAATTAGAACATAAGCGGAACAAATGAGTCGTTCCGCTGTTCTTTCTGCGCCTTTTTTTGGCCGATCTGATGCTGCTCCTCTGGCTGACCGGCGCAGTGCGTGTTGGCGTCCAGGGCTGGCCGCTGTGCAGGATGCGCCTTGTCATAGCGAGGTTTTTGCACCGGGCGGGGAGGCGAGCGGCGCTGCGGCTGCATTGGCATTGGCGCTGGATAATTGGCGGCATACTCCGCACACGGAAGCGGTTCAGGCGCAAGAGGATTTGCGTAGCGTCCTATGGGTTCAGACAAAGGAGGCGATCCGGCTGGGTGGACGCCCCTTTCGAGCAGGTTTGCCAGAGCCGCTGCGAGCCCGCGTGATCCATGTTCGCGCAGAAAGCTGCGCGGATGCTTTGTTTGCCCTTGAGGAAGGGGTGCGATGCCGTGAGATCGCTTTTGTTGTCGGAGAGTTTGCGGGCAATCCGCGCGCGCTGGACTTCACCGTTTCGCGCCGCCTGACCCTGACCGCTGAACGCCATGGTGTGCCGCTGTATCTGGTGCGTTTGGATGCACAGCATGATCTATCATCGGCGCGTATGCGGTGGGATGTTATTTCTGCGCCCTCGCAGTCTTCGAAATGGAACGCGCAGGCACCGGGAGAGCCGGTTTGGCATGCTGAGCTGTTCCGCGCGCGTGGTCACCCACCGGGCACTTGGTTGCTTAGTGAACGGGCGGCTCGTTTGTCTGCCTGTAAACCTATGCTGGCGGATAATGACACTCAGGGTGAGATCAAGAACGCGCATTGGGCGGCTGGTTTGGCCACTGGCATGGGACGCGCTGCGCCGCGTTCAGCGGTCTGGTGACGGGTGATGGCGGGGCGGGGCATGTAATAGAGGCACAACCACATCGCCGCATCCTCTCGCTCTGGCTGTGCGATCTGGCGCTGGACCGCTGGAGGTTGGCGCAGGGTCTTAAGCGCGGTGAAGGTGCGGATGCGCAGCCGCTCGTTTTGATTGCCGACACGGCGCATGGCCCCCGGATTACCGCGGTTAATCGCGCCGCAGCGGAAGAGGGCGCATGTGTCGGCACAATGCTGGCCGATGCGCGCACGCTGTGTCCTCATATCGTGACTGCTCCGGCTGATCCCGCCGGTGATCGTGCCTTCCTTGAAAAGCTCGCCGTGTGGGCGCTGCGCTGGGGGCCTTGGACTGCGCTTGATGCGCCCGATGGTTTGCTGGTCGATGTCACCGCAGTCGCGCATTTGTTTGGCGGAGAGGCGGGTTTGCTGGAGGATGTTCAAACCAGCTTCGCACATCGCGGCCTTACGGTTCGCGCCGCGATTGCTCCTACGGCGGGTGCAGCTTGGGCAGTATCGCATTTTGGCTATCATTTTGCTGGGCCAAGGAGTGCGATCATTGGCCCGCAAGATGATCTGGCCTCGCGCCTGTCTGATCTGCCCGTCGCGGCCCTGCGCCTTGACGATGCTGTGCTCACCACTTTGCGGCGATTAGGCCTCAAGCGGCTCGGGCAATTGACCGTGATCGAAGCGGATGAGGAGAACCGCAAAGAGGTCGGCCGCGATGCCTTGCAGCGGCGTTTTCGCAATCGCAAATCGCCCGCTTCCAATCCATTGATCCGGCTGGACCAGATCCTTGGCAAAGTGCCCGAGCCTCTTTTGCCGGTCATTCCGCAGCGCATGCCGCTAGTGCAGCGGCGTCTGATGGAGCCGATCCGGCATCGCAGTTTGCTGGATCAGGTGTTGGCCGATCTGGCTACAGATATGGCGCGCGAGCTGGACGGTAAGGCGCAGGGAGCGCGGCAGCTGGAGCTGGGCCTATGGCGGGTTGATGGTGAAGTGATAATTCGCAGGCTGGAGCTTGCCTCTGCCACGCGTGATCCGGCGCATATATGCTGGCTGTTTGCGGCCAAGCTTGATGATGTAGAGGCCGGCTTTGGGATAGAGATTGTGCGTCTGCGCGTCAGCTGGGCCGAGCCGGTGGAGCTAGATCAGCGCGATTTTGAGGCAGCAGCAAAACAGCATGGCACTTCGCTATCGGCCTGCATTGACCGGTTGACTGTACGGCTGGGGGAGGGCGCTGTGACCCGCCCAGTGCCCTTCGCCAGCCACATTCCAGAACGCGCACAGCGCTGGCAAAAACCGCTTGATCCGCAGCCTGCTTCTCAAGGTGAACTGGCCTTTCACAAACGCCCGCTCAAGCTGCTCGACCACGCAGAGAGGATCGCAGTGCTCTATGCAACGCCTGATGGCTATCCCAAGCGGTTTCGCTGGCGCGGCATCGTGCATGAGGTGTCGCGCGTCGAGGGGCCGGAGCGCATCGCGCCAGAATGGTGGCGTGAGCGCAGCACGGCGCGGCTACGCGATTATTACCGGATCGAGGATGATCGCGGCCGCCGTTATTGGATTTATCGGCAGGGCATCGTTGGCGATGGGCGCGGCGGATTGCCTGATTGGTATCTGCATGGGATGTGCGCATAGGATTGTAAAAGAACGTTCGTTCTGTTATTGATGCGGTCATGCCTAGACAAGCCGCCCAGACACGCGATCAAATTCTCATAAAAGCTCTAAACGCGATTTGGGATAAGGGTTTCCATGCTCTCTCGATCGACCAGCTCACTCGTGCGACATGTGCAAGCAGGCAGGCGATCTATTCTCAATTCGGCAACAAGCATGCACTTTATCTCGAATGCTTTGAAGCTTACCGCGAAACAGTGGTTCGACCCGCGATTGATCGTTTATTCGCTGCACAAGACGGTCTCTCGGCAATCACTGCCTATTTCGAAGCACAGATATCTCTAGCGGAGAGTTATGGTTTGCCGGGGCCTGGCTGTTTTGTCGGAAATGCAATGACTGAGACAGCACCGCATGATCCCCAGGTGAGGATCCGGGTCGAGAGCCACAACACCTTGCTGAAAGATGCATTTGCTGCCGCACTCGCGAGTCCCGGCTTGAACCTGACGCGCGAAGATCAGCACGATCTCGCCAACATTCTACTGGTGGCTGCCCAGGGCATATGGGCCATGTCGCGTATCACAAATTCTGCTTCAGAATTACGCGAGCATGCAGTCCGGTTTGTGAATATCGTTAGGGAGCGCGTTCAACATGTCTGAGATCACCGAACATCGTCCCACCATTAGCCGAGGCTTCTGGCTGGCGTTGGCCGCAAATTTTGTCTGGATCAATATCTCGGAAGTCTGGCGATATCTCTATGTCGTCCGACCAATGTTGCTCGAAGAAAAAGCTGGCTTGTCCGGGATTGCGCCTTTTGATCTGACAACCTTCGCGATCTGGGGTGTGTGGGATACTCTGCTTATTGTCTCATGCACGGCATTCTTCTGGATGTGGTTTTCTCTTCGCGGGGCTGGCTTGCAGCAGGCTATGTTGGCGGCGACGTCCTACGCAGTGACAATCTTTGGCCTGATTTGGATTGGTATCGCCAATATGGGGTTAGCATCGTTCCAGTTCTTTTGGGTCGCGACGCCTCTCGCATGGGCCGAAATGGCAATCGCTGCGACAATGACAGCCGCGATCTTTCGCGCGAGCTAGATCGCTAACCCCCTGTTAACCAGATGATTTAAAGCGCCTTTATCCACCCGCTTTAAGGTGGATTACCAATGGATCTGATAACACAAATTTACATCGCCGACTTTTTGAGAAGGAATGCATGATGATAAAGCTGTCAAAGCGAGTTTGTGTAATCGCCGCGCTTTTTGCGAGCAGTAGTGCGCTTGCAGCCGATTCAGGCTGGAGCATTTCTGAGGCGGACGGCCAAGTCTCTGTCATGCGCGGTGACAAGCCTCTTTATGGGGCAGCGGGAACGCGCCTCCAAATAGGGGATGTCGTTCGCACTGCCAAAGGTGCCCGTGCGGTGCTGGTCCGTGAAGATGAGTATTTGATCGTATCGCCTCTGGAGCAAGCGCGCATAACCAAAGCGCAAGAAAGCGGAGTTGTGGCGCAGCTTATCGACACATTGGGCGGCATGTTGTTTGATAACAAAAACACTCAATCGCAGAAGAGCCTGCAGGGGCCAATGAATGCTGCTGTAACCAAGGGCTTTGGCAAAGAGAAAAAGACGCCGTAACTGTCTGAAACGCGCAGGTTGAACGACTGAGGTGACTTGACTGCGGAGCTGGGGGTATGACCGAGCTTGCGTTCAACTAGATACGCTTGACCGTTAATCAGCAAGCGTCGTTTTATCCGCTCCGGCCTGCTCAAACACTTTAGAAACTCTGTCTAAACCATTGGTGGATATAGCGTAGTTTCTGGCGTGCCCATTGTGAGCGCGCTTGAGCAGTTGGGGCTGAATGGCTGTGTCGGTATTGCGCGGGAACATATTCAAAGACGAATCTGCTGGGCCGCTAGTGGCCCTCGCGGTTTCGGCACTTTTTGCACTCATCGCGCTCATGAGCGGATTTGCCACAAGCTGGGAAAGTGGCCTGCGAGATGCCCGCGATGGCCTGAGAGAAACTTCCGCCCCAAGTGATATCGTTATAGTCGAAGTTGACGGCCGATCCTTGCAGCAATTGCCGCGGTGGCCTTGGCCGCGCGGTCTTTATGCTGATGCAGTGACTGAACTTAATCGATTGGGCGCTGATCAAATCGCATTTGATCTCGAGTTTTCAGCGCATTCCGATCCGGATCAGGATTTGCAATTTGCACGGGCTCTCGAGGATCTGGACAAAAAGGTCATTCTGCCGACCTTTCGCCAGGTCAATCAGAGTGCTGATGGCCCCGTCGTTTCAGAAGCACTGCCGATAGAGATCCTGCGCGAGCACGCTTTTCTAGCATCGGTAAACGTGATCCCGGAAGCTGATGGCCGCATTCTCCAATATCCCTATGGAACAGTAACAGACAACCTGCCGCGTCCCTCGCTCGCAACCATGCTAGCAGGAGACGCAGGAAAAATGGGCGAAGCATTCCCCATCGATCAAGCGATTGCGCCAGCATCCTTTGATCGGATTGCATTTGTCGATTTGATCAATGGCGATGTCGCCAGAGAGAAGATTGCCGGCAAGCAGATATTGATTGGCGCGACCGCTGTTGAGCTCGGGGACCGCTATCCAACATCGCTGTTTGGTGTTCAGCCCGGCGTAGTTATCCAGGCGCAGGCTGCCGAAACATTGAGCAAGGGAAGAATTCGGGCTGATGTAGGTCAGCACGCCCCAGCGTTGGCGTGTTTCGCCCTTCTGTTATGGGCTTGCCTGTCCAAACGTTGGCGGTCGCATGCGCTCCTGATTAGTGTTGGTCTGGCAGGGACAGTTTTGGTGGCGGCACTCACTTTGGATCAGCTGTCCCTCGCTTATGTCCAAGTGGCAACGGCCTTTGTGCTTTTGGGGGCTTTCGCAGCGGTTAGCCGCGTCATCAGGCTCTTGCACAATTTGCAGGCCGCGCGCCTCACTGATCCCGCCTCTGGTCTTTCCAATCGCTGGTCTATGGAAAATGCGGCCGAGGAGGCAGAGATGCCAGCTTTTGCGGTTGCGCGGATTACGGACACTGATCAGATCGAAGCACTCGCCAGCGGTGATGCTTTGGCGGATATTGACCGCGCGATTGCTCACCGACTGAGCGTGCTGACAAGTGATCTGCAGGTTTACCGGATTGAGCGAGGTCTGTTTGCCTGGTTCGTAAACGAGCAGGCAGCGGGCGAACTGGATCCACATTTTAGCTCAGCTGCCAATCTTCTGAACTTGCCGATCGAGCATGCTGGCCAAAAGCTTAAGCTGAAGCCAGTTTTTGGTTTTTCCCAGAGCTCGTTGGCGGACGCTGTCGCTGCATCTGAATTCGCTCAGCGCAAAGGGCAGCAATGGTCTGCAGCACATGACGAAATGGGCAAAGAAGCCCAATATAAGCAATATATTATCGCTGAGCTTGATGCCGCTTTGGAAGACGGGTCAATCAGCGTTCATTACCAGCCCAAACTCGCCTTGGCCTCCGATACGATCTCTGGTGCGGAATGTCTGGTGCGCTGGAACAGCGCCAGCCAAGGCTTTATTTCGCCTGCCGATTTCATCCCGATTTTGGAAGAGCGCGGAGAGACAGGCCGTCTGACGCTGTTTGTGCTGAAAGATGCGATTGCCAAAGCCTCAGCCATGTATGAGGCGGGCATGCCGGTAAATCTAGCGGTCAATCTGTCGGTTCAATTGCTGGCGGATGCCCCGTTCATTGATGAGGCTATCGCTTTGATTGGGCAGTTGCCACAGTCGCCAAAAACGCTGCTGACAATCGAAGTGACCGAGAGCGCGCCTAATGACGACCCAGAAATCGCAAAGGCTGTTTTGTCGCGTCTTCGTCAGGCAGGTGTCAGAATTTCGATCGATGATTATGGCACTGGGAACGCGACGCTCAATTATCTGAAGGAATTTCCCGCAAACGAGGTCAAACTCGATCAGAGCTTTGTGCGAAATTTGAGCACCGTTCAGTCAGACCTCCTCATGGTGCGCTCGACGATTGAGCTGGCTCATGCGTTGTCATTCCAGGTAGTGGCTGAGGGTGTTGAGGACGCTGAGACGCTGGAGATCTTGCGCGCCGCTGGATGTGACTACATTCAGGGCTGGCATATCGGCAAGCCTGTGCCATGGGCTGACTTTGAATGTGAACTTCGTAAGGCAAAAGCTGAGAGTCAGCAAAGGGCCACTGCCAAAACCGCGTAGTACGGCGGAAGAACCGCTTCAACTGGAGAGGGTACGGGCCCGATAGCCTCCCGCAAGGGCTGTAGGTGGCCTCTTTTAAAGTCAACAAACACGCCTTTTTCTACGCAGTTGATGCAATTGAACAAGAAGTGCCCTATATGGGCCGAGCTTACGTCGCATGCGACGGATTTCGGGAGCATTGCTCCCCATATCCCTTTCTAGCCGCTGACAGCTGTGTGGCGCCGATTTTGGCGTTGCCCGAAATTTTGAATCAAGGTTACATATATGACTATCGGAACTGTAAAATTCTTCAACACTGACAAAGGTTACGGCTTTATCGCACCTGAAGACGGCGGGGACGACGCGTTCGTTCACATCTCGGCTGTTCAGCGCGCTGGTATGACCACGCTCGAAAAAGACCAACGCGTGTCTTATGATCTTGAGCCAGATCAAAAAGGTAAGACGTCAGCTGTGAATATCGCAGCTGCGTAAACAATGTTGGCGGTGCGGGCGGCGTATTGCTGTCCGCACCGCACACCAAAATTGCTTCTAATCCCGACTTAGCCCCTAGCCACAAGCCCAGCGCGCCGTGAACGCTTCTGTGCAATCGGTATGTTTCCGAATTTTGCGACCGGGCCGCTTGTGATGGTTTCTACTGTCACGGTTTCATCCAAAACCCATTTCGGCAGGGCTTGCTCGAAGCTGAGACCGCATGCACCGTCTCGAGCCCATATAACACTACAATAAAACTCGTGATTGCCCCATCGGAGCATACCTGACGCGCCTTCGGCTGGCAGGCTTTCGACATCGAACCGTGCGCCCATGGTAGAGAGGTCTACCAAGCGCCCCTCGCGGCGACCAGTAACTGTTGTGAGTGACGCGGTGCAATTTACGCTTGAACGTTCATGCGCACGCCTCTCCGCTGGCACCGCTGTTGTAGCGTTTGCCATACCAAAACGACCCATTTCATTTACCTCCTGTATGCCCCCAGGAATGGCCAGTTTGTGGCGCCGCAATGGTTAAGATTGGCTTTGAAAATATGGTTACCGCGCCATCTGTATGAATACGTGGATGAATAATTGGGAAAATAAAAAGGGCCCGGAGGCGTTTCCGCCACCGAGCCCTTTAGGGTGCGACCTTATGGTATTATTAGCTTGCGCTGAAAGGCAGTGAGCTGTGATGCAGGACGATGTCCAGTTCGCCATCTTCACCGCGCTCGTAAGCGAATGAGTACTCAACCTTGGTCTCATTGCCGTCTGTGCCAGTGAAGTAGTAATTGCCCATGGCCACTGCCATGTCGCCGTCTTCGTCGATCACAGTGCCGTTATTTTCCCAGCGAACTGCTGTGTAAGGCGCGATCGCAAAGCCGCCATCTTCGGTGCCTTCGGTGCCCACGAAGTAGCTGAGTGCTTCTTCAGTGGTTTCGCGGAATTGATCTTCGGCAGCCAGAGTTGGCTTGAACAGCACAGTTGCGTCGTCGCCATATGCATAGTGCGCTGCGATATGCTCTGCTGCACGGGTGCTGAAATCGCCTTCGTCAGTGAAAACCTGGCCAATCGCAACAATGCCTTCGCCCCAAGCTTGCTGAGCTGCTTCTACTTCAGCGGCAGTGATAGGGTTGGCAGTGCCTTCAGCTGTGTCAGCTGTTGCGGTTTCGCCGCATGCAGCAAGTGTCAGTGCGCTTGCGCCAAGAACTGGAACTAGGATCAACTTCTTCATTACATACTCCCTTGAGAAGAGCGTTTGCTCGCTCTCCTGAAAAAACAGTGCGGCTGAGCGCCGCTGGTCACGTCCGACATCACGAGTAGGATTACTCGCCAGAGGGGCCCGGTCCGTGCCGATAATACGCATGCGGCCAGTTTGGGTTCCCGTGCACATGAAAGTTTGTTGCATCTTTTGCGATTGGCTAATTCAGTATAAGAACATAATAAGAACATATGGCGGAGCGCAACAGACAGCACAGTACATTAGAGAAGCTCGAAATCCTGGCCGATGCGGCGAAATATGATGCGTCTTGCGCATCATCGGGCACGGCAAAGAAGAACTCGCTGGGTGGGAAAGGCTTGGGCTCAACCGAGGGGATGGGCATTTGCCACGCTTATGCGCCTGATGGCCGGTGCATCTCGCTGCTCAAGATATTGCTGACCAATCACTGCGTGTTTGACTGTCATTATTGCATCAACCGCAAGAGCAGCAATGTGCGCCGCGCGCGCTTCACGCCGCAGGAGGTGGCGGACCTGACGATCAGCTTTTACCGACGTAACTATATCGAGGGACTGTTCCTCTCATCGGGCATTGTGAAAAGCTCGAACTATACGATGGAACAGATTGTCGAAGCGGCGCGGATCCTGCGCGAGGAGTGTGACTTTCGCGGCTATATCCACCTCAAGACCATTCCAGAAGCGGATCCGGAGCTGGTGCATCAGGCGGGGCTTTATGCGGACCGTGTATCGATTAATGTGGAGCTGCCGACCACCAGCGGGCTAACCCGGCTAGCGCCTGATAAGGACGCGAAGCAGATCGAGGGGGCGCTGGCCAAGACAACCACTGACATTGTCGAGGCGAAGGATGCGAAGAAGCGCTTTCGCCATGCGCCGCGCTTTGCCCCGGCGGGCCAATCGACCCAGATGATTGTTGGCGCGGATAAGGCCAGCGATGCGGACATCGTCGGCAAGGCGAGCCACCTCTATTCGAGCTACCGTTTGCGGCGGGTCTATTATTCCGCCTTCAGCCCGATCCCCGATGCGAGTGCTGTACTGCCGCTGAAACGTCCGCCACTGATCCGCGAACACCGCCTCTATCAGTCCGACTGGCTGATGCGGTTTTATGGCTATGCACCGGATGAAGTGGTGCAGGCGACCGACACGGATGGCAATCTGCCGCTCGATATTGATCCCAAGCTCGCCTGGGCATTGAAATTTCGTGAGCGTTTTCCGGTCGATGTGAACCGCGCGAATAAAGAAGAGCTTCTGCGCGTGCCGGGGCTGGGCGTGACAGCGGTGCGGCGCATTTTGACAAGTCGCCGATACCGGACTTTGCGGCTGGATGATGTGGGCCGGCTGACGCAATCGATCACCAAAGTGCGCCCCTTTATCTGCGCATTGGATTGGCGACCAGTAACGCTGACGGACCGCGCGGATTTGCGCAGCCTGCTGGCCCCGAAGCAAGAGCAGCTTGAGCTGTTTGCGGTATGAATATGGTTGCACAGCTTAAAGGCGCGGCGCGCTTCACTGTTGCTATGCCGCGCTCCGATGATTTCGACTATTGGCGCGAGCAAGCGCGGGTTCTGGTGCAATGCGATATCCCGCCAGATCATGTGAGCTGGACGGAGCCGGGCGGCACGCAGGATCTGTTTACTGATACAGGCGGGGTTTTACCTGAGCCAGCTGATGCAGGGAAATTGGTCCGCGCGCCCAAGCGGTTCCTTGCCCTCGCACGTAATGCCGCGCTGCATTCCAACCCTCAACGCTTTGCTTTGCTCTACGGCCTGCTGTGGCGGCTTCAAGAAAGACCGGGGATCATGCAGGACAAGGCCGACCCTGATGTCCGGCGGCTGGAAGAGCTCGATAAAAATGTCCGGCGCGATAGCCATAAGATGCATGCCTTTGTGCGCTTTCGTGAGGTGCGCGAGACGGCCGAAAACGGTTCCAATGTCGAGCCGCATTACGTCGCCTGGTTTGAGCCTGACCATCACATTTTGCGCGCCAATGCTGGGTTCTTTAAGCGCCGTTTTGCCAATATGCGCTGGTCGATTTTGACTCCGCGCGGCAGCCTGCATTGGGACACTGAGACCATCCGCGAAGGCCCACCTGCGCAGCGCTCTGACGCGCCTGAGGGTGATCCAACCGAAGATTTGTGGCGCACCTATTATGCCTCAATCTTCAATCCGGCGCGGCTGAAAGTCTCCGCCATGCTGTCGGAAATGCCCAAGAAATATTGGAAGAATATGCCCGAGGCGGCGCTGATCCCTGAACTGATCGCAAGCGCGCAATCGCGCGAGGCGCAGATGGTGAGCGCTGGCGAGCGGGAGGTGCGGGAGCGCCCGACGAGCCTTGTAGATATAGAACGCGGTGTCGATACGTGTCGCGATTGCCCGATCGCTAAATGCGGTACGCGCACGGTTATGGGTGAGGGGCCAAGTGGTGCAACGCTGATGATTATTGGCGAGCAGCCCGGTGATCAGGAGGATCTGGCAGGACGGGTGTTTGTCGGGCCTGCAGGGCAAGTGTTGGATGCGCAATTGCAGCGCGCCGGAATTGATCGCAAAGCGGCTTATGTCACCAACGCAGTGAAGCATTTTAAGTTTGTGCAGCGGGGCAAGCGGCGTCTTCATCAAAACCCGACTGCAAAAGAGATCGACACCTGCCGCTGGTGGGTGGAGGCGGAGCGTGCGATAGTTAAACCAAAGCTTGTGTTAGCTTTAGGTTCAAGTGCGGCGCGCAGTCTACTCGGCAAAACGGTGAGCGTGAAGCAGGTGCGCGGCGCACCCATTACGCTGCAGGACGGTTCCGAATTGTGGGTGACGGTTCACCCCTCTTACCTGCTGCGCCTCGACGGTGATGCGCGCGCAGAGCAAGAGGCGTTGTTCGCGGCGGACCTTGCGGCGGTGAAATCACGCCTTGCGGAAGTGGCGTGATGAAATGCCTGACGCACCGTTCACCCCTGATAAACGCACGCTGGAGCTTGATCCCGATCTGATTGAACCGCCGCAGTGCGCGCCTTTTGTCGAGCTGGGACTGGTTAGCTGCTTCAGTTTTCTACGCGGATCATCCGATGCGGTTGATCTTGTAATGGCCGCTCGCGAGCTAGGCTATGACGCGATTGGAATTGCCGATGCGAACAGCATGGCAGGCGTGGTGCGCATTCATACCGAAGCGAAAACACTTAAATTGCGGCCCATAATCGGCACGCGAATTGAGACGGTCGAGGGGCTGAACTTCCTCGCTTACCCACGGAATCGCGCTGCTTACGGGCGGCTGTGCCAGCTCATCAGTGCCGGGCGGATGCAGACACTCAGCGGCGAATGGCAGGAGAAGGGCGTGTGTGAGATCATCCTCCCCATGCTTGCCGCGCATGCAGAGGATGTGCAGCTCATCTTGCTGCCGCCGGATGATTTAGCGGCGAAGCTCACAATTCCCGCATGGGGCAACAATGTCGTGGCGCTTGATGGCAGCGAGCTGGACAGTGATGTCAGCGGCCCGTTTCACGAGCTTCTACCGCATCTTGTTGCTGGCCTTCCGACACTGCGCCACATCGCCGCAAGCTATCTCTATCGCGGCGATGATGTCGCCCGTATCACGCGGCTTGATATGCTGGCGAAAGCGCATGATCTCTCGATCCTCGCCAGTAATGATGTGCGCTATCATGCGCCTGAGCGCCGCCCTTTGAATGACGTGATGACCGCAATTCGTCACAAGACGACGGTCGCCAAAGCAGGACATTTGCTCGTCCCCAATGCGGAGCGGCATCTCAAGCCGCCTGACAAAATGGTGACGCTGTTTGAGCGCTGGCCCCATGCGATTTCGGCGGCGCGCGAAGTCGCAGATGCGTGCCGCTTCAGCCTTGATGAGCTGCGCTATGAATATCCAGAAGAGCAATATCCCGATCGGATGAGCCCGCAGGAATATCTGGAGGTTGCGACATGGCTGGGGGCGGAGCGGCGCTATCCACTCGATTTGTATCCGCATGGTGTGCCCGATGATGTTGTCGAAACATTGGAGCGAGAGCTGGCACTGATCGCGAAGCTTGAGCTCGCGCGATACTTTCTGACGATCAAGGAAATCGTCGATTTTGCGCGGAGTGTTGACCCGCCAATCCTGTGCCAAGGGCGGGGCAGTGCAGCCAATTCTGCCGTTTGTTACTGCCTCGAAATCACCAGCGTTGACCCGGCTAAGCACCAGCTACTCTTCGACCGTTTCATATCAGAGGAACGCCGCGAGCCGCCAGATATTGACGTCGATTTTGAGCATGAGCGGCGCGAGGAAGTGATCCAGCATATCTACGAAAAATATGGCCGGCATCGGGCTGGGCTAACTGCGACGGTTATTCATTATCGCCCGCGCATGGCCATTCGTGAAGTTGGCAAGGCGATGGGGCTGAGCGAGGATGTCACCTCGGCACTTGCAAAAACCGTCTGGGGTTCGATGGCGAGCGAGCTGAGTGACCGGCATGCGGCGGAAACTGGCATGGATCTCAGCGACCCGCATTTGCGCCGCGTGCTAGCGCTGACCGAGCAGATGATCGGTATGCCGCGCCATCTCAGCCAGCATGTCGGAGGCTTTATCCTAACCGAAAGTGCGCTGACGCAGACTGTGCCGATTGGTAATGGCGCGATGGCCGACCGCAGCTTTGTCGAGTGGGACAAGGACGATATTGAAGCGCTCGGCATTCTCAAGGTCGATGTGTTGGCGCTGGGCATGCTCACCTGCATCAAGAAATGCCTTGATCTGCTGGAAGCGCATCATGGCCGGGCGCTGACACTGGCGACGGTGCCGCGCGAGGATGAAGAAACTTATGCGATGCTTCGCAAGGGCGACTCGCTTGGCGTGTTTCAGGTGGAAAGCCGCGCGCAAATGAACATGCTGCCGCGGCTGCGCCCGCGTGAGTTTTACGATCTGGTGATTCAGGTGGCGATTGTCCGGCCCGGCCCGATTCAGGGTGATATGGTGCATCCCTATCTCAAGCGGCGGCGCGGGGCCGAACCGGTACGCATTCCAGCGCCTGGCGCAAAACATGGACCGCCTGACGAGCTGTCGAGCATTCTGGGGCGCACTCTGGGCGTGCCGATTTTTCAGGAACAGGCGATGAAAATCGCGCTGGATGCTGCGAAATTCACTTCAATCGAGGCGAATCGTTTGCGCAAGGCGATGGCGACATTCCGCAGTCGCGGCATGGTGCACGAGCTGGAAGATATGATGGTCGGGCGCATGGTTGAGCGCGGCTATGATGCCGAATTTGCGCAGCGTTGTTTCAATCAGATCAAGGGCTTTGGAGAGTATGGCTTTCCTGAAAGTCACGCGGCGAGCTTTGCGCATCTGGTCTATGTGTCGAGCTGGCTCAAATGCCATTTTCCTGCTGCCTTTGCCGCTGCGCTGCTCAATTCTCAGCCGATGGGTTTCTATGCCCCGGCACAGATTGTGCGCGATGCCCGCGAGCATGGGGTCACCGTGCTGCCTGCTGACGTCAATCACTCGCAATGGGATTGTACGTTGGAGGAGTCTTTTCCGGATGCGGGCGGCCCGGCACCCGAGCGTGAGCGAGCAAAAGAAGGCCCCCATCTCGACACACACATCGCGCTACGCCTTGGCCTGCGCCAAGTTGATGGTTTTTCCGAAGCAGTGGCGGCTCAGCTGATCGCGGAACGTGATGCGGGTGGGCTTTACACTGATGTCACTGATCTAAGAGATCGAAGCCGTATCGCGCCATCGCATATTGAGCGGCTCGCTAGTGCCGATTGCTTTGGTTCGATTGGCTTGTCGCGTCGGCAGGCGCTGTGGGATGCGCGCAGCCTGATTAGCGGGCCTGATTTGCCCCTGTTCGCCCATGCGGCAACACGTGATGAAGGGGCAGAGGCCAAGCGCACGCAATTGCCGATGATGCCGATGAGCGAAGAGGTCGTGACGGATTATCAGACCACGCGGCTCAGTCTAAAAGCGCATCCATTGAGTTTCCTGCGAGCTTCGCTGGCAGAGCGCGGGTTTGTCCGGGCTTGCGATCTCAGAGAACGCAAATATCGCTCCATGGTGCAAGTGTCAGGCGTGGTGCTGATCCGGCAGCGGCCCGGCAGCGCCAAGGGTGTGTGCTTTATTACGCTAGAGGATGAAACCGGCGTGGTGAATGTTGTTGTTTGGCCTGACCTTAAGGAGAAGCAGCGCCGCGTTGTCATGGGCTCACGCTTGATGGAGGTGCGGGGCAGGGTGGAATATGATGATGAGGTTATCCATGTGATTGCCCAGCATATGACCGACGCGACGGATCAGCTCTATGGGCTTTCCGATGATATGCTCGATGCACCGCTTGCGCGGGCGGATCACGTCAATACGCCGCTGCCTGCACATGGCCGCAAGCCGCCTTCAGTGCGGGACGAAGCCTATCAACCGGTCGAGCCGTGGGAGGAGCCGTCGCCTAACAATCGCTCAGCTGGGTGGCATCATACGCCTGGTTCCGGCGGCCATCCGCGTAATGTCCGTATCATTCCCAAATCGCGCGACTTTCATTAGAGGTACTGCATGGCACGCTCCTCTTCTGCGCCCCGCTATGATCGCAAGCTTGGGCGCTTGATCGCGAAGTTTCCTTTTCTCGCGCTGATACTGTTCGCTGCGCTTGGCATGTCAGGATGGTTCTGGCTGAAAGATCACCCGCAGCATGACCCGTGGGCACCGCTTGATCTGAACCATCCCGCGGGCTGGGCTACGGATCGTAAATTGCTCGCCCTTCGCGAGGATGTGCCGTCGTGCCGCGCGGTGTTCGAACGCTCTGATGTGGCCATTACTGCGTTGGAGCCGCAGGGTGATGGGCAGTGCGCAAGGCCCGATCGAACTCGGCTCGATACGCTGCCGCTCGCGCCGAACCACCCGGCAACCACATGCCCAGCGGCGCTCGCGCTAGAGCTGTGGCGGCGCAACGCTCTAGCTCCCATTGCGCGCGAGCTGTTTAATAGCGAAGTTGCACAAGTTCAGCATCTTGGCGTCTACTCCTGCCGCCGCATGTACGGCAGTGACAGCGGCCCGTGGAGCGAGCATGCGACCGGTAATGCGATTGATATTGCAGGGTTTGTACTGGCCGATGGGACTCGCATCAGCGTGTTAAATGACTGGAATGAGGGCGGGGCAAAGCAGGCTTTCCTGCGCCGCGTGCGCGACGGGGCCTGCAACAGTTTCTCAACTGTGCTTTCGCCTGATTACAACGCTGCACATGCTGATCATTTCCACTTTGATATGAGCGACCGCTGGGCCGGAGTGTGCCGCTAAACCACTGGGGTAGTCAGGCCTCGAGCGAGTACCCGGCAGAGCGAACGGTTCGGATTGGGTCGCTCATGTCACCGATAGTAATCGCTTTGCGCAGTCGCCGGATATGAACGTCAACCGTGCGCAATTCGATATCGCTGCCGGTTCCCCAGACGCCATCGAGCAGCTGATTACGGCTGAAAACGCGGCCCGGGCTTTCCATGAAAAACTTCAGCAGCCGGTACTCGGTCGGGCCCAGATGCAGCGTCTCGCCGCCGCGCTGAACTTTGTGCGCCACCGGGTCGAGCACTAGATCACCCACACCAATCGTTTCACCCGCCAGCGCTGGGCGAATACGCCGCATAACGGCGCCAATGCGAGCCAGCAATTCGCGCGGCGAAAACGGCTTTGTCAGATAATCGTCCGCGCCGGTTTCCAGCCCGCGCACCCGGTCATCCTCCGTCTCGCGCGCTGTGAGCATAATGATTGGCACATGCGCAGTGTCTTTATCGCGGCGCAGGCGGCGACAAACTTCAATGCCGCTGGTCCCCTCAATCATCCAATCGAGAATGACCAAGTCGGGCGCCTCTTCGCGCGCCAACAGAATCGCTTCATCACCATCTGCGGTGCTGCGAACTTGATAGCCCTCTTTGCTGAAACGGTATTCGAGAAGTTCCGACAAGGCCGGATCATCTTCTACCAAAAGTAGTTTTGCCGCGCTCACAATGTCACCCCAAATTCAGCTGGTGCTGATCTCCTGGACATTGGCTTATGACCTTTCAGCTACATTTTTATGTCAATTATCGCTGTCGAGCGGATAATCACCAGTGGCGGCATAATGCACCATCTCGGCAACATTGGTTGCGTGGTCACCAATCCGTTCCAGATTGCGGGCAACAAACAGGAAGTGAGCCGCGCTGCTGATTGTCTTGGGGTTTTCAACCATGTGGCTCACCAAGTTACGGAAGATGGAATCGTAAAAGGCATCAACCTTTTCATCGGTTTCAATCACTTCGCGGGCCAATTGCGCATCGCGGGCGGCATATGCGGTCAGCACATCATGTACCATTTCTGCGGCCACGTCAGCCATAGCGGGCAGCAAGGTCAGTGGTTCAAACCGCTCACGTTCGGTTACTTTGGAAACGCGTTTTGCGATATTTTTGGCATAATCGCCGATCCGCTCAACGACGCCGGCAATCTTGAGCGCCGCAATCACTTCGCGAAGGTCATCAGCCATTGGCGCACGCAATGCGATTACTCGCACAGCAAGCTTGTCAATCTCGGTCTCAAGCGCGTCGATCTTACTGTCGCCTTTGACAACCTTCTTAGCGAGCTTTTCATCGCCGCGCACCAGAGCGTCCATCGAATCTTGCACAGCGACTTCTGCGAGGCCGCCCATTTCCGCGATCAGACCGCGCAGGCGCGTGATGTCTTCATCAAAGGCTTTGACTGTATGTTCGTTCATCAGTCTTCTCTCCTCAACCGTATCGGCCGGTGATGTAATCCTGCGTTCGTTGCTCGTGCGGATTAGTAAATATGTCCGTTGTACGACCATACTCTACCATCTTTCCGAGATGGAAAAAGGCCGTGCGCTGAGAAACTCTGGCGGCTTGTTGCATCGAGTGTGTGACAATCACGATAGCATAGCGCCCATTGAGATCGTCGATGAGCTCCTCAATCTTTGCGGTCGCGATCGGATCAAGCGCAGAACATGGCTCGTCCATGAGGATAACTTCTGGGTCCACGGCAATCGCACGCGCGATGCATAGGCGCTGCTGTTGGCCGCCGGAAAGAGCTGTGCCGCTATCCTGCAAGCGGTCTTTCACCTCATCCCAAAGGCCCGCGCGCCTCAAAGACTTTTCGACAACCTCATCAAGCTCAGTCTTACCCTCGGCAAGTCCGTGGATCTTGGGCCCATAGGCGATGTTATCGTAAATGCTCTTGGGAAACGGGTTGGGCTTTTGGAAGACCATGCCAACCCGCGCGCGCAGATGCACAACGTCGAGCTGCGGGCTGTAAATATCCTCGCCATCAAGCGTGATCTTGCCTTCGACGCGCGCCGTTGGGATTGTGTCATTCATCCGGTTGAGCGTGCGCAAGAAAGTCGACTTGCCGCAGCCAGACGGGCCAATAAATGCTGTCACATATTTTGTCGGGATTTCGATCGACACATCATCAATCGCCATCTTGTCGCTGTAATATACAGAGACACCTTGCGCGCTCATTTTGGCGTCGCTTTCTTCGAGGTTCGTATGAACTACAGTCACCAGGTTTTCTCAAATTTGTTGCGCAAATAAATGGCGAGGCCGTTCATTAGCAGAAGGAACAGCAAAAGGACGATAATCGCAGCGGACGTCCGCTCGACAAAGCCGCGGTCAATCTCGTCGGACCACAGGAAGATCTGCACGGGCAACACTGTGGCTGGCGAGGTGAGCCCGTCAGGCGGCGAGGCGATGAAAGCGCGCATGCCGATCATCAAGAGCGGTGCCGTTTCGCCTAGCGCTCGGGCCATGCCGATGATGGTGCCAGTCAGGATGCCGGGCAGGGCAAGCGGCAGTACGTGATGGAACACCACTTGTACGGGTGATGCGCCGACCGCCAGCGCGCCATCGCGAATGCTCGGCGGCACGGCTTTGATAGCATTGCGGCCGGAAATCACGATAACGGGCATGGTCATCAACGCCAGCGTCATACCGCCGATTAGCGGAGCAGAACGCAAGTTGGGGAATATGGTCAAAAAGACTGCGAGGCCGAGCAGGCCAAAAATGATCGAAGGGACAGCGGCAAGGTTGTTGATCGAAACCTCAAGGAAGTCGGTCCATTTGTTCTTGGGCGCATATTCCTCAAGATAAAGCGCCGCGAGCACCCCGATCGGGAAGGCCAGCAGCAGAGTGATGAACATGGTCAGCATGGAGCCTTTAAGCGCGCCCCAAATGCCCACTTGCTGCGGGTTTGTCGCGTCGGAGCGGGTTAGGAAGCCGACGTCGAATTTCTTTTCCAAATGGCCTTGGTTGACAAGTTCTGCCGCCATTGCCTGCATCTCTGCCGACCCCTCACCGGAATATCCCGAGGCAAGGTCTGCGCTCGCTGGCAGAGACAAGGTGACTTCCTTGCCCAAAATCGACGGGTCAGCGGCAATGATCGCCGCTGCATCGCGCCAAGCGTCGCTATCAAGCTCTTCGGCGGCTTCTTCGCCCAGCGCTTGCTCGGCATAGAAATCTATCACAGCGGGCAGACCCTGTGCCTCAAGTGATTGTGCACCAGCAGGCCCAGCAAGCGAGTTCGCATCGCCTGACAGACCGGCTTCGGAAAAATCAATCGGTATGTTCATCTCAACGCGCTGGAAGCCGCCAATGCCGTTTAAGGTCATAGACCCAAGCAGGAAGATAAGCACAGCGACCGAGAACAGAATTGCGCTCAGGCCAATCAAGCGGAATCGCTTCTCAGCAGCGTAGCGCTGCTTCAGGCGCTTCTCGAAAGCCTCCGTGCGGAGAATAGATGCGGTGTTATCACTCATACGCTTCGCGGAACCTTTTTACGACGCGTAAGGCGATGAAGTTGAGACCAAGGGTGACGAGGAAGAGCACGAAGCCCAGCGCAAATGCGCTGAGCGTTGCGGGGTGATCAAAACTGCCTTCGCCGGTGAGCATGGCCACGATTTGCACCGTGACCGTGGTCATGGAATCGAGTGGATTGGCTGACAAGTTCGCAGCGGTGGATGCCGCCATTACCACGATCATGGTTTCGCCAATCGCGCGGCTGATTGCGAGCATAACGCCCGCCACAATGCCCGGCAAAGCAGCGGGCACAAGCACCTGGCGGATGGTTTCCGATGTTGTGGCGCCCATGGCGAGGCTGCCATCGCGCATCGCCTGAGGGACGGCGGCGATGCTGTCATCCGCCATGGAAGACACGAATGGAATGATCATGACGCCCATGACAAGACCAGCGGCCAGCGCGCTTTCGCTGGAAGGGTTGGAGAAGCCGAGCGAGATAGCCATGTCGCGAATTGCGGGGGCGACCGTCAGTGCCGCAAAATACCCATAGACTACAGTCGGTACGCCCGCGAGCACTTCAAGCGCCGGCTTGACCCAAGCGCGCAGGCGAGGGTGCGCGTATTGAGTAAGGTAAATCGCGCTCATCAAGCCCAGCGGAATGGCAACAATCATCGCAATGATCGCCCCGATAAAAATCGTGCCCCAGAATAGCGGGATCGCACCAAAACGGGTGCCATCAGGGTTTTCCGGATTGCTCATCGGGTCCGGAGACCAGAACGTTCCAAACAGGAAGTCGATGGGCGAGACCATGCCGAAAAAGCGGATCGTCTCAAACACGAGGCTGACCAGGATGCCGAGCGTCGTAAGGATTGCGACGAGCGAGGCGAGCAGCAGAATGGTCATTACCGTCCGCTCGACCCGGTTGCGCGCGGTGAAGTCTGGTTTGAGGCGCAAGAATGACCAAACGCCGCCGAGGAATGCGATCAGCAGCGTAACCACAAGCCCGATCATGTTATAGCGGCCGATCGCTTCGCGGAATGGTTCAACCAGGCCAGCGGCCTGCTGATTAAACACTGCTGGCGCGGCTCCGGTGGCGACTGCGCGCGCCTCTTTCAACAAGGTCTGACGTTGAAAATCGAACTCGGGTAGGTCAGCCGCAGCCTCGCTCGCTAGAACGGATTGTGTCACGAGTGGCGGCGAAATCGTGCTCCACACAGCGATGAACAGGATCACCGGGAGCACGATCCATAGCGCGACGTACCAGCCATGATAATTTGGCAGGCTCACCAAGCGCGCATTTTGGTCGCGGCGGAAGCTCCAAGCACGCGCGCGCGCCGCAAGCCAGCCAGCCAGCCCTAAGCCAAGCACCAAAAGAAGCAGAATAATTGGCGACATGCCCCGCTACTGTCCCTTACTTGAACTCAGAACCACGACAGGTGACAAATGTGATTAGTCCGAGTCTCACGATTGGTTACCCTTATTCACTGAGATAGCCGCGCTTGAGCGCGGGATTGTTACAGCATTGCGACAAATATTCGACAAGTGTGGATTCGCCGCGAGCGATAACCATAGTTAGACAAAATTGCCATGGCCGTTATCCCCAAGGGGGTAGCATGGAGGGGATTTGGCCAAGGCAATCATCTTGAACACACGCCATATCAGATCAGGCCGCTCATTTTTTGGAGCAGGCAAGCGGTAGAGTCACTTTCACCTGCGTGCCTTGCCCAAGCTTGCTGTCGATCATCATCCGCCCGCCATGTCGCTCCACAATGTGCTTAACGATCGCAAGGCCAAGCCCCGTGCCGCCCGAGGCACGGCTGCGGCCCGGATCTGTGCGATAAAAACGGCGGGTGAGATGCGGAATGTGCTCAGGCGGAATTCCCTCGCCGCGATCTTTAACTGACAAGCGGACCCGCTTCTCGCCTTGCGGCTGAAGGCGCACGGTCACGGGTTTGTCGGCCGCGCCATAATTGAAGGCATTGTCAACGAGATTACGAATAAGCTGTTCAAGTTGTTGTTGATCACCGCTGACTTTAAAATCGCCGTGAGATTCGAAATCCACCCGGTCTTTATTGCGCGGCCCCGCAGCATCGAGCGCGGCGCGCTCGGTCAGCTTGCTGAGGTCAACAATATCAGAGGGTTGATCATGCTTCTCAGCCTCCACCCGCGACAGTGACATAAGATCGCTCACCAAGCTTTGCAGCCGTTTAGCTTCCGTCTCGATCGTATTTAGAAAGCTCGCCGCCATCTTGGGGTCGAGATCCTCGACATCCTCCTGAAGCGTCTCGACATAGCCAATGATCGAGGCGAGGGGGGTGCGCAGCTCGTGACTGGCATTGGCGACAAAATCGGTGTGCGCGCGGCTGATATCTGCCTCCGCAGTGCGATTGATGAACTCAAAGACGCCAAGCCCCCCATCGAGGAGCTTGCGGTTGATTTGCCAAATATCCTGCCGCCTGACCAACCCGCGAATAAGCGCGCTGCCGCCGTCTTCGCTCTCGATTAGTTGCACCGCTTTGGGGTGACGCAAAGCAATCCGCACATCCTGATCGATTATGTGACCGCCCAGAAGCTTGCGGGCAGAGGAGTTAGCAATGAGGATCCTCTGGCGTCTAGTGACAACAACTGGCGTTTCAGAATGCTCGACCAAACCGCTCATCCGGTCGGCTGAAAATTCGCTTAGTTTGTTGCCAGCCGCCGGTTCTAGTGCCGTCGTTCCAATTAACAGGATGGAACCGATCCAGACCAGTAGCACCGCCAAGACAATGGTTAGTTGGATCCCGCCCACAGCCATAAGAAAGGCAGCTACAAACGCCAATGCCAAAGCGGGCAATAGTGATGAGTTGAAGCGCATAGGCAAAAGCGCTGATAGCGATGTGATAGAACGCCCGCCAGTGGCAAAATGAACGCCAGCCATCGCAAGCGTGATCAATGGTGATTTTGTGTCTGAGGAATCAAAACGCCACCGATGGTGACCCCTACGGGAATCGAACCCGTGTTTCAGCCGTGAAAGGGCCGCGTCCTAACCGCTAGACGAAGGGGCCAGAGCCGCAATGCGGCGTCGGTGGCGTGGGCGGCCATCTAGTGAGGTGGTGAGCGCCCGTCAAGGGGCGGAATGAAGAGAGTTTGATGAACGTAGGTGCGCCGCGCCTACTCAGTCGGCCCAAGCCGCGTCTTCAACATGCAATTCGGCTTGCAAGCGGCTACCCCAATCGTCGATTTTTGTGCGGCCCACCAGCCATAGCTTTCGCCCCCTGCTGCCGTGGAGCAAAGCTTGGCCCATAGCGCTTTCAGCCGCGCGAAAGGCAATGCCTTTGAAGCTGCGGCCATCATCTCCGCTGGCGATGAGGCGGACATGATCCGTGCCAACAATATCGCATTTTACCAGGCGCACTGGGCCAACGGCAACGCGCGGGCCGGGCCAGCCGACCCCATATGGTCCGCCCGCGTCAAGCTGATGCACGAGATCAGGGGTGAGGCCGCCGGGAGCAACCGCCAGATCGAGGGTCGTTTCTTGATTTGCTGACGCCTTGGTGACTTGCGCGGCAAGGCGGTTGTCCAACCACTCAGCAAACTGATCGAGCCTAGCCGCCTCTATGGTTAGCCCTGCGGCCATAGCGTGTCCGCCGCCTGCGACGAGTAAACCTTCCTCGCGCGCAGCAATAATCGCCGCGCCCAGATCAACGCCAGAGATTGACCGGCCAGAGCCTTTGCCGTCTCCATTTTCTTCATCAAGCGCGATAACAATAGCAGGCTTGCCGATTTTCTCTTTGATGCGCCCGGCCACGATGCCGATCACGCCGGGGTGCCAACCTTTGCCAGCCAGCACGGGGATGGCGCGGTTATGCTGCTTTGTAAGCTGGGCCTCGGCCTCTTCCTGCACGCTTGCCTCGATCAAGCGCCGTTCTTCATTAAGCGCGGAAAGCTGCTGCGCGATTTCGCGCGCTTCCTCGGCATCCTGCGTCGTCAGCAGCCGAACACCCAGCGTCGATTCCCCGACGCGGCCACCGGCGTTAATGCGCGGACCCAAGGCAAAGCCAAGATCGCTGCACTGCGGCGCGCGCTTAAGCCTGCTGGCGTCGATCAGCGCCGACATACCGACATTCTCACGCTTGGCCATGACCTTCAGGCCCTGCGCAACAAAGGCGCGGTTGAGCCCATGGAGCGCCGCCACATCGGCCACAGTGCCCAAAGCAACCAGATCGAGCAGCCTAAGGAGGTTCGGCTCGTCGCGCGTCTCAAAAAAGCTTTGCGCGCGCAGCGTGCGCACCAGCTCAATCGCCAGTAGGAATGCAACACCGACAGCAGCCAGATGGCCGTGTGATGCCGCCTCGTCATTCTCATCGAGGCGGTTTGGGTTGACCATAGCGAGCGCTTTGGGAAGCTCTGCTGCGCATTTATGATGATCAACCACGATCACGTCGACACCCGCATCATTTGCTTGCTCAAGCGCGTCAAAAGCCATCGCGCCGCAATCAACCGTGACGATCAGGCTGCTGCCACCTTCGCTGATTTTGACTAGAGCCTCGCCGGAAGGGCCATATCCTTCGAGAAGGCGGTCAGGAATGTAATACTCCGCCTCAATGCCAAGATCGCGCAGCAGCAAAATGAGCAAAGCAGAGCTGGTTGCGCCATCGACGTCATAGTCACCGTAAATGGTGATCTTCTCTTCCGCGATGATCGCCTGTGCAATGCGGCCCGCCGCACTGCCCATATCGCGAAACTCAGCCGGGTCTGGCAAAAACCCGCGCAGCGTCGGATTGAGATTGCGCTCCAAATCGCTATCCTCAACGCCGCGTGCGCGCAAGATTTGGGTGACGATATCATGGTCCAGCGACGCGCCGCCTCCAATTTCCATATTGCCGCCTCGCCAACGCCAGCGCTTTCCTGACAAGGACTGGGTTACGCCGAAAACGGCAGGGCTTTTCACGGGATTTGGGGTTTGCGCAGAGGTCATGGTAAGTACACTAGTCTGCATGCAGGCGAGTGCAAACCTCATGGCCATTGACAATCGACAGGCTCTTGCGATCAAAGTCTCGCATGTCTTTGTTGATCATCTGGCACTCTCGCACAGGCGCAAGCGAGCAAATGGCGCAAGCTGCCATGCAAGGCTGCCGCGCTGGTGATCAATGTGTTGCCGCCGACGCGGTGACCTCAGAGCAGATCCTTGAGGCTGGGGGGTATCTGTTTGTCTGCCCGGAAAACCTTGGCTCAATGACAGGCGCGATGAAAGAGATGTTTGATCGAACATACTACGACGCCTTGGGGCGGATTGAGGGGCGCCCATATTCGACCATTATTGCTGCCGGATCTGACGGTGAGGGGGCATTGCGCCAGATAGATAGAATTGCGACCGGGTGGCGATTGCGCCGCGTCGCGGAGGCGAAAATTGTGAACTTTCATGCACAGACAGCGGAGCAGATATGGGCACTCAAAACCGTTGATAGGGAGGTCTTGTCTGATTGCAGAGCAATTGGCGCGGGCCTCTCCGAGGGAGTCGCATTGGGGGTTTTTTGAGTGATTGGGCAAGATAATGTTCTGATAAAGAACTATTTACAGTCAATGGACTCGACGCGGCGCTGCTTTCGAGCCAAGAGATAGGTAGCGAATAAGGGGGAAGGGCTGACCCATTTCCATGGAGGGACACATTTACGGAGAAGAGCTGCGGCCTAATATTGCCGCGCGTCTCTTGATCGTATTCCCCGAGACGAGACGCCCGGACCGGAGAGCCATTTTCGATGCTGTCGCACGCTCCGAACAATTCCTGGTTAGTCACGATCCGGGTGAGCCGATGGAGCGAGACGGCAATACAGGTGCGTGGCTTGAACTGCTCATGGATGGCTTGACATTCGATTGTATGGGCTTGCAACCGGGGCCGCCCATGCAGCGGGCGGAGCCGCGTCATGTTTTCCAAATTGGGAACCGAAATTTTGCCGCTTGCGAAGCGATAGCGCTCACGCCGGGGCCGCACCTTGCTGGCGCAGAAAACACCGTACCAGTGGTCCGCACCATTGTTAGCCTCGCATCCCAGCTGTGTGAGCATCTTGAAGACGCAATCGCCGTTCAATGGGAACCATCTGCCTGTTTCATCGGTAATAACTACTTCAAAGAAGTGTCAGAGCGCTGGCTTGAGGGGGGACCTTTCCCAGCGCTTGGTCTGAGCGGAATTGCGGTAGCCGAGAATGGGCTGCTCAGAAGCGATGGCTTGGCCTTCTTTACTGGTCAGGAGCTGGAGTTGTCCGAACAACTTTCTGCTGACCGGGTTAGTGCGAGCCAGCTTATGGTCCGCCTCATAGATAGGCTCGTTATGTGGGGGCGAGTTCAGGAAACCTCAGAGGTTGCAGGTGGTGACGGGGGGCCTCTGCTTCTGACACCTTCGGTTGATGGCAAGACCGTGAGCGTGCGGCTGAAATAGGGGGACGCGCTAAGGGCAGAGGGCGCGTTTAATATGTGACATTTCCGATTGACCGGCTGTCGTTTAGGGCAGTGAACCGGTGCGGCTGCCTTGGGTATGATCCCGACTTGCAGCGCCATCACCTTATTCCGTCTCAGGCGTTAAGAACGAGCAGTCTTTCGTATATGCTGAGCAGTCTTGGCAAGCGACAGATCGGCTTTGATGACTTTCGCCGCAATGGCATGTTGCTACCCTCAAAAGAGCCCAAGGCGCAGCGTATGGGGCTGCCACTTCATCGTGGACCGCACCGGGCCTATAATGAGATGGTCATTGAGCGACTGGGTATGATTGAGCAATCATGGTCGCGTCAGCGCGCTGTCAATGACGAGCGCGCAAATCAGGGTGCGCTTATGCAGATAAGTCTGCTGCAACGCGCGCTTCAGCGGCGGCTGCTTGATGCGCGTCAGCCGATGATGCTTAACCGTAAAGATCCACTCGGACGAGGTCAGGACTTCACTTTACTCGACGCAATGGCCGAGCAGCTATGGAGCGCAACGCATTAGTGAGCAGGTTCAGGAGGCAGCCTGCCTGCCGCTTAGTTTGCCCAGGCGCTATATGCGGACTTTGCGTCCAGCGCGGCCTTGGCGGCGTGATATTCGCTCTCGATCCGCGCGACCATGTCTTCGACTGTTCCGACGGATTTGACCGCGCCAACCCCCTGGCCAGAACCCCAGATGTCTTTCCAAGCTTTGGCTTTAGTATTGCCGCCGCTACCGAAATTCATCTTGGAAGGGTCACTCACGGGCAGGTTATCAGGGTCCATACCAGCGTTTTCGATGGACGAGCGCAAGTAATTGCCATGCACGCCGGTAAATAGGTTGGTGTAGACGATGCCTTCCGCGCTGCCATCCACGATGCCTTGTTTATAGCCTTGGTCAGCGTTTGCTTCCTCGGTCGCAATAAAGGCGCTACCGATGTAGCCAAAGTCTGCGCCCATCGCTTGAGCGGCAAGCACGGCATTACCATTCGCGATTGAACCCGAGAGAGCCACTAGACCGTCAAACCACTCGCGGATTTCCTGCATTAGGGCAAAAGGCGAAAGTGTGCCCGCATGCCCGCCAGCGCCAGCCGCTACTGGGATGAGGCCGTCTGCGCCTTTTTCGATCGCTTTCTTGGCAAAGCGATTGTTGATCACATCATGCATTGTAACCCCACCCCAATTGCGCACGGCATCGAAAATCTCCGTGCGTGCGCCAAGCGAGGTGATCACCATCGGCACTTGCCATTTCTCACATGTTGCCATGTCGGCCATGACCCGGTCATTCGATTTATGGACGATCTGATTGACGGCAAATGGAGCTGCCGGTCGTTCTGGGTTTTCCCGGTTATGCTTCGCCAGCTCTTCAGTGATCTGATGCAACCACTCATCGAGTAGCGTTTGCGGGCGCGCGTTAAGCGCTGGGAATGAACCGATAATACCCGCCTTGCACTGCGCAATCACGAGCTCAGGCCCCGAGACGATAAAGAGCGGTGAGCCAATTACGGGTAGGCGAAGATTATCGAATGGGGCAGGCAGGGTCATGAGCGTCTCCGCAAGGCTTGGGAAAAATATGTTGCCCGCACGCCTAAGCCGACGCGGCACACTGTGTCGAGAGTGACGTAACGTAAGGCACGTTAGGCAGGAATAGGGTCACGCGGTTAGGCTTGGGGTAGCAAGTGCTCAATCCCGTAGAAGCGGGCGGCGGTCCGGGCATAAAGCGCATGCTTCTCATCGTCGCTCGCGCCTTGCGTCAGCCGCTTAAAGGCATTCCAGAGCACAGGGTATGTAGCGCCCCAGCGGTCCACCGGATAATTACTTTCGAACATCGCTCGTTCTGGACCAAACGCCTCAATGCACGTTTGGATATAGGGGCGCCAAAGCGCGGCCAATGTTTCCGATCCCACACCGGCGGCGGGGCCTTCCTCAGGTAGAGCGCAATTATGCATGGCCAGCCCGCCCAGTTTCACGCTCACATTCTCGCATTTAGCCAGCGCTTGAATATTCTCCCGCCAGATATCGAAGCGCTCGTGAAGCTTGCCTTCATAGCTCGCATTGCCAAGCGGGGTGCCGCAGTGATCGAGGCAGATCGGCATGTCCGGGAATGCCTTGGCGAGATCGATCACATCGGGAATTTGGGGCTCAAGAATCCACGCGTCAAAACTAAGACCTTGCTTGGCGAGGTGTGCGAAGCCTTCGCGGAAAGTGCTATCGCGGTAAAGGCCCTCGGGCGCATGGAAGGGCGGGCCAAGCACTTCTGGATCAGCATCCCAAGCGCCCTGATGACGGATACCTTTGAACCGCTCCGGTGCGGCGGCCTTGAGCGCCTCCAGAACCGGGGCTACGCCATCGCCGAGCATCAGATCTGCATGGCCGATAATCCCTGCGCAGAGCTGAGCGTTGCCATATAAACCGCTCCCAGCTTGGGCGGCGACACCGTTCACATATTCAACTTCGCCAACAACCTTCATCGCCTCGCTGGCGCCCGCGCGATAAAACGCGCCGCATTCCATAAAGACAGTGCCGATAATGTTATGGCCGGTCTGCACATCGGCCAGAAACTGATCGAACGTGTAATGAGCAACGGGAACAATGGTCTCGATAAAGCGATGCCGCGGCTCCGGAAACATTGGTAAGAGCGGGCGCAAATCCCACAAGTGATGATGCGGGTCGATGATCGCCAGTTCTGGCTCAAGAATTTCTTCGGTCATAGTTTGGCTTTAATCCGTCCTATTCGGCGGGTACAGAAAGATCGAAAGAGGATGCGCCTGCTTCAGCAGGATCAGATGCATCGGGCCAATCGGCGCGCCGCTTGAGCCACGGGTTCACGAACAGCAGCGGCAATTTAAGGAACAGCAGTTCGGAATGGATGAAGCGGTCAATCGCATATTCCCACCATTTAGGCTCGCGCTTGCCATTCTGCTTCAGCCACGCGTCGTATGGTGCCCAGTGGCTCGGCTCATCGGCATGAATAATAGTGAAGATCTTCATCAAGACCTTATCATCGCGAACCAGCGGATGATCGAGCAATATTTCGACCTGTTTAAAGCCTCGCTTCTCAGTCAGCGAGATGACCCGGCATAGTTTCTCAAATGACGTATCACTGTCGATCACCATTTGCGTATCGAGTTCGTCAATCCGTTTGGCGAACATGATCTCCACGAAACGATCAATATGCCCGCATGTGCGATCAACCGATAAGGGCATGGTCCCGCGCAGCTCAAACCACCTGCGAAACATGACATAATGCTTGCGCTCATCGGCGCGATGTTGCTCGACTGCTTCGATTAGCGCTGTGTCGTCGGGCGAGCGCGCGACAATAGCCTCAAGCACCCGGTCAATCGCAGTGTACCCACGATGCTCGTTATAGATATAAATCGACGCAAGAAGATCGAGATATCGTTCACGGATGAACTTCAGCATAAGGGCAGCGTACGCCTATGCCGGTAGGCGGTCAAAGTGATTTTGCCAGCGCCGGCGCTATGCTTATTGGTCTGTGAGGGCAAACACGATGGCTTCGTTCAACTTAGCTCCCGATACTGTATTGGCTATCGAGACGACCACCCTGCGCGGCTCCTCCTGTGTTGCCGGCCTTGCTGAGAAAAACGCGCGGTACCCAGTGTTTGCACCGCTATGCGACACAAAGCGAAGGCTCCCATCATCATGCAGCACCAACTGTGTACCAAGGCCATAGTGCTTGCCTTCTTCCAGAGCCACCTGCGGCGTGATCATCGCTTTGGCTAGGTCGCTAGGGATAACGTTTTCGACGCCGCTGGCTGCGTCCATCAGCGCTATAACAAAGCGGGCATAGTCGTTTGACGTGGTCCATAGCCCCGCCGCAGCCTGTTCTGGGTAATCGTGCCAGCTGTCTTCAATTGAAGCGAACACCCCATCAAATAGATCAAAACTGGCATCCGCTCCTACAATTGTAAGGGGGGCGATTTCTGCATCTTCGATAGGTTGCAGGAAAGTGCTATCCTCCATGCCGAGCGGGTCGAACAATGTCTCCCGCGCAAGGTCTGCAAAAGTCTTCCCGGAGACGTCCTCAGCCCATACTTGGGCAATAATGTAGCCACCACCAGAGTAACGAAATTGGCCAGGCTCGCCGTCAAATACTAGCGTGCTCTCAAATACACGTGGCGGGTTTGCGACTACCTGCACTGCTGTGGGAAGGTCGCCACCCCGAGCATAGCCGGGATAGCCGGATTGCGATGCTCCGGTTGTGTGAGAGAGAAGTTGCCGCAGTGTCACGGGCCTGTCGCCGCCTTCCAAACCCGCAACATCCAACGAGGTTATTTGCGAGCGGATGTCGTCATCAAGACCAACCTCTTCCTGCCTTGCGAGTGTCAGGATGACAGCGGCGGCGACGGTCTTCGAAAGGCTGGCAACTTGCATCAGGCCGCCTGCCTTGGCCCGGCCGAAATAGAGGGTCTGCGATTCCCCACCTGCTTCATGGATTGTCACGCTTAGCGCGGTGACACCTAATTGTGTGGCTTCATCGTCGATGAGAGTGGCGAGAGAATCTTGCGGAGCAGTTTCCAGTTTTGCCTGAAAATCAGGGCTGACGAGAGGATCCGACGAGCAACCTAACGATAGAGCAATTGCACCGAATGCCGCCATTATTTTGGCTGGTCGTCGTAGCATCATTGCCTCACCGCACTATTCGCCGCGCTTAGAACCGAGCGCACGCTAGCGGTCGCAACGTCTTCGTCAATGCCGACACCCCAGATCGTGCCGCCATCAGGTGTCTTGCATTCAAGGTAGGCGGCGGCGCGCGCATCGCGGCCTGTGCCCAGCGCATGCTCGCTATAGTCGGCGACTTGCAGGTTCAGGCCAAATGCTTCCTCTATTGTGGTCAGCACGGAGGAGATAAGGCCATTGCCGCGCCCGCTGACGTTTTGCTCTTTGCCCTGAACCGCGATGGTGCCGGTGAATAGCCGCGTGCCGTCGGACGCGCGGCGCTCTTGATAATCGACCAGTTGGAAGTGCTTCTCGTCAGTCTGGACGTGGTAGGCGGCGCGGAACGCATTCCAGATATCGGGTGCCTCAAGCTCGCGGCCCAGTTCGTCCGCCATAGCCTGTACATGAGGCGCGAAATCGGCCTGCATCCGTTTGGGCAATTTAAGGCCCTGATCCTGTTCGAGGACCCATGCAAAGCCGCCTTTTCCGCTTTGTGAATTGACGCGGATGACCGCCTCGTAATTGCGCCCCAGATCGGCCGGGTCAATTGGCAGATAAGGTACGCGCCATTGCTCGTCATTTTGCGTTTGATGCGCAGAAAAGCCTTTCTTGATCGCGTCCTGATGGCTGCCAGAGAAGGCGGTGTAGACCAGCTCACCGCCATAGGGGTGGCGCTGATGCACGGGCAGCTCGTTGCAATATTCCACCGTTTCAATCACACGGTCGATATCGGAGAAATCCAGGCCCGGATTGACGCCTTGCGTGTACATATTGAGGGCCATGGTCACGAGGCAGCAATTGCCCGTGCGTTCGCCATTGCCGAAGAGGCAGCCCTCGACACGGTCCGCGCCCGCCATTAATGCTAGCTCTGCCGCAGCTACGCCTGTGCCCCGGTCATTGTGAGTATGCAGGCTGATCACCGCGCTTTCGCGACCCGGCAGATTGCGAATGAAATACTCGATCTGATCAGCGTAGATATTGGGCGTTGCCGCCTCGACCGTGGCGGGCAAGTTGAGAATTATCGGATGATCGGGCGTGGGCGCGAGCACCTCCATCACGGCAGCGCACACCTCAATGCTGAAATCAATCTCAGCGGTTGAGAATGTCTCTGGCGAGTATTGGAAATGCCAATCTGTATTCGGCTGTTTGCCCGCCTCGTCGCGCATCACTTTCGCACCGGCCACCGCAATCTCGCGCACCTCATCGCGGCTCATGCCAAAGACGATATCGCGCCATGCAGGGCTCACTGCATTATACAAATGGACGATGGCTGCGCCCGCGCCCTCAAGGCTAGCAAAGCTGGTGCGGATCAGGTCTTCGCGAGACTGCGTGAGAACCTGAACCATGACATCGTCTGGCACGCGATCAGACTTCACAAGGCTGGAGATAAAATCGAACTCGGTCTCGCCAGCGCTTGGGAAACCAACCTCGATCTCCTTCACGCCCACTTCGAGCAAAAGATCAAAGAAGCGGTTCTTCTTATGCGCGTCCATCGGATCAATGATCGACTGATTGCCATCGCGTAGATCCGTTGAAAGCCAGCGGGGCGGTGCGGTGATCGTGCGGGTCGGCCATTGCCGATCCGGCAAGTCGATTTGCGGGAAAGCGGAGTATTTGGCGCTAGGGGTTTTCAGCATGGACATGGAAATTCTCAGTAACGAATGAAACGATTAGGCGTTGATTGACCCCTGGGAGCGGCTGAACGCGCTCACATGGCACGCCCGGTTCACGCCCAAGGGCGGATAAGTCGTAGGCTTAGTTCGTTACGTGTCATGAGCGTGGCATTGCTGATTGTTGCGCAGATGGCAAGCGCTTCTTTCCCTCGGCTCATCGTATTTCTCGGGAAAATATTGTGCCCGCTGTAACCGCTGCGTCTCAGCGTGCGAACCCCATGGCATCAGCGGATGCTCTTCCTGGCGACCCTCCCCCCTAAACCCAACCAGGGGGGGCATCTGCTGCCCCAGATTAGCCATTTAAGGCTTCCGATCTGGGTCAGTTCAATTGGAGGTTTTACGATGAAACAAGTTCTTTTCTTTGCAGCAGCGGCCCTCGCGGCTCCTCTCGCAATCGCAACGGCTGGGGTTACCACTGCCGCCCCAATCTATGTCGGTGTCGAAGGCGAAAACATCGCAGTCGGCGGCTATGACACGCTTAGCTATTTTCAAGGAAACGGTGCCCCAGTGAAAGGCGATGCGCGTTTCACCGTCGAATATGACGGTGCAGAATGGCACTTCTCGAGCCAGGAAAACGCCGACAAGTTTAAGGAAGATCCTGACGCATATGCCCCGCAATATGGCGGCCACTGCGCCTGGGCCATGGCACGCGGTTCGCTCGCACCGGGTGATCCAACGGTCTACAAAGTAGTCGACGGCAAGCTTTATCTGAACTTCAACAAGCAAGTTCAGGAAACGTGGCTGAAAGACATTCCAGGTTTCATCTCCAAAGCGAATATCGCTTGGAGTGAACTCCCCGAAGACGCCCGCTTCGGTGGCTAAAGGCAGCACGCACGCCTCAACTCTGAAATACTCCCCAAATTCACTCCTGAAAGGTATTTAATCATGTCAAATGCAAGCACTCTCGCAAAAATGCTCGTCGTCGCTGGTGGCCTCGCTGTCGCAGGCACCGCAGTCCCAGCCGCAGCCGGCATTCCTTGTGGCCCGAGTAGCGCAAAGCTCGCCTCCGCATGTGCGGCGAACCCATGCGCAACTAACCCCTGTAAGGCCAAAAAATGTGCGGCTAACCCGTGCGCAGCAAATCCTTGTGCGGCAAATCCATGTGCAGCGAACCCGTGTGCAGCGAACCCGTGTGCCGCGAACCCGTGTGCCGCGAACCCATGTGCGGCTAACCCATGTGCGGCTAATCCATGCGCAGCGAACCCGTGTGCAGCAAACCCATGTGCTGCTAACCCTTGCGCACCAAAAGCTTAAGGGTCGCAAACGGGCAGTCGAGGGGGCGGTGCAACCCACCGCTCCCTCGATTTGTTTTTAGTGTAAGGGTGGCGCCATGTCTTTTGCCGACCTCTTGATCACAAGCACCACGCAGATGTTCCAATCGGGCAAACCGCTGATGAGCCGCTTGTTCGAAGATGGCAGCACAGCGGAAACTTGGGCGCATTATCCGCCTGATGATGTGGTCAATGGCGCCGCCTCGAGCCGATATTTCTACCACGCCCATCCGCCTGAAGAGCGCGATTCTGACGAGCATGGGCATTTCCATCTTTTTCTCGGTAAGCATGTTTTCGATGCTGCGCTCGATGCGATCTCTGACACACCAAGTGCTCTAATCCCACCACCACCATTGCCCGATGGACAAAGGCGCGCCGATGTCGTGCATTTTGCAGCACTCTCAATTGGTTATGATGGACTGCCGCTACGCTGGTTCGGCACCAATCGCTGGGTCACCGACGAGTGGCTGTATCCGGCTGACGACGTGATCGAGCGGCTTGGCCAATTCGATATGCGCGGACCTTCAGGTGATCCTTTGGTGAACGACTGGCTGACAGCAATGGTGCATCTTGCGCGCGAAGAGATCGCTGATTTGCTTCATGAGCGCGATGCCGTGCTAAAGACGCAAGACATGACTGGCGAAAATCGCGATGTCGAAGTAACCGGAGTGCGCGTTGTCGATTTTGAGGCGCTGCTAAGCTAAAGGGGTTTAGCGCCAGCGAAGCCGCTCCTCGGCAAGCTGATCGACCGACGTCACACCCATAAGCCGCATGCCGCGCTCGATCTCATCTTTCAAAATACCGATGGCGCGCTCGACGCCGTCCTGCCCCGCTGCGGCGAGAGCATAGAGATATAAACGCCCGCCTGAGGCGGCGGTCGCGCCCGCGCACATGGCCTTCAAGGCATGGGTGCCGCGCCGCACGCCGCCGTCGCAGATAATCTCAATCTCTCCGCCAACCGCATCGACAATCTCACGCAGTTGATCGAAGGGCGCGCGGCTGCCGTCCAATTGCCGCCCTCCATGGTTGGAAATCATGATCGCATCGGCGCCGATTTCGACTGCGCGGCGCGCGTCGCCAGCGCTCATCACCCCTTTGAGGCAGAAGGTGCCGCCCCAATCTGCGCGGATCTTGGCGGCGGTGTCCCAATCCATCGACGTGTCGAGCATGGTGTTGAAATAATCGGCAATACTGACCGCCTCACTCGATCCTTCCGTCACATGCGTATCGAGATTGGGTAGCCGGAATTTCTCGCGTAAGAGATAGTCCAATGTCCAGCGCGGCCGCGTGGCATAGCTCCATACCGCGCTCGGCGTGAAGCGGGGCGGGGTGGTGAAGCCCGACCTTAGGCACCGCTCGCGTTTGCCCGATACAATCGTGTCTACCGTTAGAGCGAGAGCGTCGAAGCCTGAGGCTTGGCACCGCTCAATCATCGACGCGTTCAGCCCCTGGTCCTTATGCACATAGAGCTGGAACAGTTTGGGGCCGCTGGTGAGCGCGGCGATTTCTTCAATGCTACGCGTTGCGAGGCTCGAGATGCCAAACCAGAGGCCAAACTTCTCCGCCGCTCTGGCGACTGCTGTTTCGCCCTGCCAATGGAAGGCGCGTTGAACGGCCGTTGGGCTGAGCAGTAAGGGCAGGGCGCTTTCCCGGCCCATAATTGTGCAGCTCGTGTCGATCTCTGCAACTCCGGCGAGCACATCGGGCACTAAATCACAGCTGTCATAAGCGCTGGTATTGCGCGCCTTGGTAAGCTCATCGTCCGCCGCGCCATCAATATAATCAAACACCGGCCATGGCAGACGCGTCTTCGCCAGCCTGCGAAAATCATCGATATTGTGGCAATCGGTAAGCTGCATTAACACTCGCCATTGGCATTGGTTCTGCGCTGTACGAGCTCTTCGCGAGTATATCGCTCGCGCGGGGCCTCGGCATCGCAAGGTTTGTAGCGAGTATCCTGCTGCAAACATCCCGCGCCGCACAATTGGATCGCGACTTCCTCAGTCGCATCTATCCGCCAGAAACGTCCGCCGGGCGTTGCAATAAAGCCGTCAAGGCCGGTTGCAACATCGCTATCAAAATCCTGCATGGAAGGGACTTCGCTGTCATATTCGTCACTATATCCGCCATGCGTGTGATAGCTGGCAACAGGGGCCATGCCGGGCTCATCGAAATAGGCGATATCGCAGCTGGCTTGCTCACCGGAGACTATTGGCGTGGTGCCAAGTCGCCCTTCGCTATCTTCGAAGATAATTCCGCAGAACTCCATGTCCTGCGCAAAGGATTGCGCTTGTAACTCGCTCAGCTGCGCCCGGGCGAAACCCTGCACTTGCTCGGCGGAAACGGTGATCTCGAAATCCTCCGGCCCCTTCACATTCATAAACACGCGGACCACCGCCACCAACGCCGCGATTGCGCATAGGCCGTAGAGAAGCTGATTGGTGGAGACATCACGCAGCATGATGCCTCCGATAGTACCAGAATATGAAAGAGCCTAGAATCTTCGGCCTAGTTCTTTGATTTATCGACCAGCTTGTTCGCGCCGATCCATGGCATCATTGCGCGCAGCTCAGCTCCAGTTTTCTCAATCGGATGGGCTTCGGCGGCCTTGCGGCTTGCCTTCAGCTCTGGCTGACCGGCCTGATTATCGAGCACGAAGTCCTTTACGAAGCGGCCCGATTGAATGTCGGCCAATACGCGCTTCATCTCGGCCTTGGTTTCGTCGGTGATGACGCGCGGACCGGTTTTGATGTCGCCATATTCGGCCGTGTTGCTGATTGAATAGCGCATATTGGCAATGCCGCCTTCATAGAGCAGATCGACGATCAGCTTGGTTTCGTGCAGACACTCGAAATAGGCCATTTCGGGCGCGTATCCTGCTTCGGTGAGTGTTTCGAAGCCAGCCTGAATCAGGTGCGTGATCCCGCCGCACAGGACAGCTTGCTCGCCGAAGAGGTCGGTTTCGCACTCTTCCTTGAAATTGGTTTCGATGATGCCGGAACGTCCACCACCCACAGCGCTGGCATAAGACAGTGCGAGCGCCTTGGCGAAGCCATTGCCTGCGCTTTGCTCGCATTCCTGATCGACCGCGATCAGGCAGGGGACGCCGCCGCCGCGTTGATATTCGCTGCGCACCGTGTGACCGGGGCCTTTGGGGGCGATCATAATGACGTCGATATCTTTCGGTGCTTCGATCAGGCCGAAGTGAATGTTGAGGCCGTGGGCAAAGGCGAGCGCGCTGCCCGGCTTCATTTTGCCCGCAATATCGTTGGCATAGATCGCCGCCTGATGTTCATCCGGCGCGAGCACCATGATGACGTCGGCCCATTCCGCCGCTTCGGAATTGCTTTTGACGGTAAAGCCAGCCTCTTCGGCCTTTTTGCGAGTGGCCGAGCCTTCGCGCAGGGCAATCGCGATATCTTTAACCCCGCTATCGCGCAGGTTCTGCGCATGGGCGTGGCCTTGGCTGCCATAGCCTACAACCGCGACTTTCTTGCCTTTGATCAGGTCCTGGTCGCAATCCTTGTCGTAATATACTTGCATTTTCTGTCCTTAAGTTTTGGTCGCGTGACGCTTAGATTTTGTCCAATTAGACATTGTCAGCGCCGCGCATCATTCCTACAATTCCTGAGCGCCCTACTTCGACGAGACCGAGCTCGCGCATAAGGGCAAGAAAGCTGTCAATTTTGTCCGGCGCACCGGTCAGCTCAAACACAAAGCTGGAGGTGGTCGTGTCGACCACATTGGCGCGGAAGAGCTCGGCAATGCGCAAGGCCTCGACCCGCGCATCGCCTTTGCCTGCGACTTTGACGAGCGCCAGCTCGCGCTCGACATGCGGGCCAGCGGTGGTGAGGTCCGTGACGGTATGCACCGGCACTAGCCGCTCTAGCTGCGCCTCGATCTGGTCAATCACCTCGGGCGGACCGCTTGTGACGATGGTGATCCGGCTGATCGCGTGGTCATCGGAGATATCGGCCACGGTCAGGCTGTCGATATTGTAGCCGCGCGCGGTGAACATGCCGGTGATCTTCGCGAGAATACCTGGCTCGTTATCAACGACGACGTTGAGCACATGGCGCTCAGCAGCTTGTTCAGCGATTTTCATGGTGTGTCAGTGTCCCTTGGGTGGCGGCTTAAACAAGCGCCTTCGCTTCATCATCCATCGTGCCGTCCACCTGGTCGCCATAGAGCAGCATTTCAGTGTGTGCAGCCCCTGATGGGATCATAGGGAAGCAATTAGCATCTTTCGACACGAGGCAATCGACGATGACTGGGCCATCATGCGCGAGCATCGCTTCAATGCCTGCATCAAGGCCCGCTTCGTCTTGAATACGAATGCCCTTCCAGCCATAGCTTTCCGCGAGCCTCACGAAATCGGGCAGGCTGTCGGAGTATGAGTTGGAATAGCGGCTCTCATAAGTCAGCTCCTGCCACTGACGAACCATGCCCATATATTCATTGTTGAGGATGAATATCTTGACTGGCAGGCGATATTGCGTCGCGGTGCCAAGCTCCTGAATATTCATCTGAATGCTGGCTTCACCGGCAATATCAATCACAAGGTCGTTTGGATTGCCCAGCTGCGCACCAATGGCCGCGGGCAGGCCATAACCCATCGTGCCAAGCCCGCCGCTGGTGAGCCATTTGTTCGGTTTGGCAAATCCGAAATATTGCGCGGCCCACATCTGGTGCTGACCAACTTCGGTGGTGATTATCGGGTCGCGATCTTGTGTGAGCGCGAACAGCCGTTCCACCGCCTTTTGCGGCATCAGCATATCGGACTTCTCAGGATAGGCGAGGCAATCGCGTGCCTTCCAGCCCATAATTCGCGCTTTCCATTCGCTCGTGTCGCGCGCTTTCTTGTCGCCCCATGCGTCCAGCAATTGCTCCATCACGGTCGCACAATCGCCGACAATGCCGCAATCCACCGGTACCGTCTTGTTGATGCTCGCGCGGTCAATATCGATGTGGATCTTCTTGGAATGCGGCGCGAAGGCATCGAGACGCCCGGTAACCCGGTCATCAAAGCGCGAGCCAACTGCGATAATGAGATCCGCCTTGTTCATCGCCATATTGGCTTCATACGTGCCGTGCATGCCGAGCATGCCCAGCCAATCGGGGTGCGTATGCGGAAATGCGCCGAGCCCCATCAGCGTGCTGGTGAGCGGTGCATCAAGCGTGCGTTGGAGCTTGCCGAGCAGTTCCGCTGCGCGCGGGCCGGAATTGATAACACCGCCGCCGGTATAGAGGATCGGGCGTTCCGACGCTTCCATCATAGCGATGGCCTGCGCGATTTTCTCAGGCTTGCCTTCAGTACGCGGCTGGTAGCGCTTTGAAGAGGGGCTTGCGGCGCACTCTGTTTCGCCGCCCATCGCAATCTGTACGTCTTTAGGGATGTCGATCAGCACGGGGCCAGGTCGGCCTGTCGTCGCGATACGAAACGCCTCTTCGATAGTCGCTTCGAGTTCGCTGGGGTCTTTAACCAGATAATTATGCTTGGTGCAGTGGCGCGTAATGCCTACAGTATCCGCCTCCTGGAAAGCGTCCGTGCCGATGAGCGCCGTTGGGACCTGCCCCGTGATGACAACCATCGGGATCGAGTCCATATAAGCATCAGCAATGCCGGTGACCGCATTCGTCGCGCCGGGGCCCGATGTGACAAGGACCACGCCGGGCTTGCCGGTCGAACGGGCATAGCCTTCTGCGGCATGCGCTGCACCTGCTTCGTGCCGGACAAGGATATGACGTACCTGTTTGTTTTCAAACAGTTCATCGTAAATGGGCAGCACGGCACCGCCGGGGTAGCCGAAGACGAATTCGACGTTCTGGCGGGCAAGGCTATCCATCAATATCTGTGCGCCGCTGCGTTGGCTCGTCACGTTTTTAGTCCTTCTTGAAACAACAAATCGGTTCGATGCAGGGAATCGCGCATCGAACCGACTAGGCTCTCAATGCGATTATAAATGTGCTTTGTCAATCTAATTTACGTAATAATGATACAAATATGCCCTCAATATCGAAATTTATATCTTCCATGCGAGGCCATGTAGCGGGAGGTTGATTGCGGAACCACGTATATTGCCGTTTGGCATATTGCCGCGTTGCTGTCTGGCCCTCTGCGCTTGTAATGTCCTTGGTGGAGCCTCCTTCTATACAGGCCTTTATTTCTGGCACGCCGATAGCACGCATCACCGGCAAAGTGGGATCAAGTTTCCGTTTAAGCAGGGCATCTACTTCTTGCACGGCGCCATTCTCAAGCATCCACTCAAACCGCTGGTCACACCTTGTATAGAGCCACTCGCGATCGGGCAGGATAATCAGCGGATGCAGGTCGATGTCATTTTTGATCCCGCCGGTCTTGCGCTTTTGCCATTCTGAAAGTGTCTTGCCTGTGGATCTCACAACCTCCAGCGCTCGTGCCATTCGCTGTGTGTCGTGCTTATTCAAACGAGCGGCGGCCTCAGGATCTTCTTGCTCCAGATATTCGCGCACTTCACCAGTGTAGAGCCTGCGAACTTCAGCGCGAATGTCTGGGTCAATTTCCGGGACTGGCGCAATACCATCGAGCAATGTTCTAAAGTACAGCCCTGTTCCGCCGACCAATATCGGCACCGCGCCATCCTCGTGGCACTCTGCGATCTCGCGCTTGGCAGCCCCCGACCAATCCGCCGTCGAGCATGCCTGCGCGCCATCCCACGTGCCGAACAGGCGGTGCTCAATCCCGGCCATTTCGTCTTCGCTGGGCCGCGCCGAGAGTATGCGCAAATCGGCATAGACCTGCTGGCTGTCGGCATTGATGATGACTGCACGCTTCCCACGCGTCTCTATCGCCTGCGCCAACCGCACCGCACAATCGCTCTTGCCGCTCGCGGTCGGTCCTGCGATGAGCGCCACTGGCGGTTTAGGGGTGGTCCCGCAGCCCGAAGTTTCTGGAGAAGTCTCAGTGCTCATTGCCCGTCTGATAGCAGACAGTGACCAAAGTGATATGGGTCTTGATGCGCAGCTCGCAAACGCGCCGGAGTGGCTGATTGAGGCAGACGCCGCGTTCGAGATCGAGCAGTTGGATGAACGCTTGCACGAGCTGCATTGGGGCGCGGAAAATGATCCGACTTTGCTGACCCGCGTGCTGGATGAAGTGCTGAAACCTGAGGCAGCCTTGATCAGCGATTGCGGCTTTGAACTGCCTGATGTGTTCGTTTCGGATATGGATTCCACCATGATCGGGCAGGAGTGCATTGACGAACTGGCGGATTACGCGGGCCTCAAAGACAAGATCGCGCATATCACTGAGCTGGCGATGCACGGGGAGCTGGATTTCGAGGAGGCGTTGCGCGAGCGCGTGGGGCTGCTCAAGGGCCTGTCTGAAAACGCTATCCAGCAATGCCTTGATGAGCGCATTTCACCAACGCACGGTGCGGCGACTTTGGTCGCGACCTTGCGCGATCATGATTGCAGGACCGTTTTGGTCACCGGCGGCTTCCACCATTTTGCCGATGCGGTGGCTGAGCAGCTGGGCTTTGAACGCGTGGTCGGCAATGTGCTTGAGGTCGCCGATGGCGCGCTGACTGGTGAGCTTGCTGGCGCCATTACCGATGCGGACACAAAAGCGCGCGTGTTGCGCGAGGAAATGACCAAAGCGGGGAACGGCGCGATATCTCTCGCAACCGGAGACGGCGCGAACGATATTCCGATGATTGAGGCCGCGCATTACGGCTTTGCTTACCGCGCTAAGCCAGCGGCGCGCGCCGCCGCAAATGGCCGAGTGGATACACCTGACCTTACCGCAATTCTAACTCTGCTGGATATCTCACAAAGCGATTGGGTTGAAGCATGACCTAAAGTCGGCTTTAATTTTAAGCGGTCTTGCGTTTCCCGCGCCAAGCGACAAACCGAACTCCGGCGGCGGCAATCGCGATCACGCTGAAAATGATGCCTTCGGCCTGGTAGCCCTGTTCGAAGATACGGCCAAAATAGCTTTGGAAGAAGACTACCCAAAGATAATGGATGCCGACCCAGTGTAAGTACCTCCAGCGCTCGCCAAGCGCCTTTATTGCCGTGCGGTTCGAAGTGAACGCCATCGCGTACATGGTGAGGTAGGCGCCGCCACCACCAATGAGCGTAATGGCGTCAGGGACCAGGCCTAGCGTGCGATATAGCATGACAATGGCCAAGAGATGGACCGTGTGGCTCATCGCAAACCCAAGACCGAGCCATTTGCGTTGCTTGAGTAGCTTTCTTGTCCAATCGCTTTGCAGCAGATCGTTTAGCGGGCGCGCGACGTAAGCCAGGATCAACAAAGGGAAACCGACCCGAGCGGTATAGCGTGTTGCGGCGGACCATTGGTCTTCTAAGGTTTCAAAAAAGGAGAAGCCGACCGCTGTGGCCGCGAGCCCCAAGAGCAATCCGAGCCACATTGGCCAACGATGCATTGTCTGATCCCCTCAGTTGTCAGCTCTAGAGCCAGCTTGAAATCTGACTGAGGGGCTTCTTTTTTAGCGCATGGACGGGTACGGTCGCATCCTCGGTGGGCTTGCCGACAACGACAACCATGAGCGGTTTTTCCCACTCTGGGCGTTCACAGATATTGCGCAGGAAACCCATGGGTGAGGGCGTGTGAGTCAGCGTGGAGCAACCCGCTTCATGCAGCGTTGCGATCAGCATGCCGCAGGCGATTCCGACGCTTTCATTCACGTAGTAATTCTGCGTTTTGCCATCTTCTTCGATTCCGCCTTTGCGCTGCGCAAAGACAACAATCAGATAGGGCGCGGTTTCCAGAAACGGCTTGTCCGCGTCCGTGCCAAGATCGGCTAGAGCATCGAGCCATTCCTCGCTCGCCTTGGCTTTGTCGCCATCCTCACCGTAGAAACGCTTCTCCTCCGCCTCGGCGGCTTCGCGGATTGCGCGCTTCTTCTCCGGCGAAGAGACCACCGAGAAATGCCACGGCTGGTGATTGGCACCATTGGGTGCGGTACCCGCAGCCTCGATCGCCGCCTCGATGACTTCGCGCGGGACGGGTTCATCGGAGAAGTATCGGCAAGTGCGGCGCTCTTTCAGCCGATCGCGCAAGGCCTGTGCGCGCGCAATGGCGTCCGCATCCGGAATAGCTTCGAGGGTGTAGGGAATGGTTTCGTGGTCACGCATGTCCTGCATCTAACTGTGCATTGGGGGGATGGGAATGGTTTTTTGGGGAATGGTTCTTAGCGAACTGGTCATCTGGACACGCTACTAACATCTGTGTAAGTTGCGTTTTAAAAGGAGTATGACCGATGGCCCTTATTGATCTTCCACTTGTGCACCCTGAACGCAAGACAGTCGGTTTTCGTCCCCTCAAGACGTGGGGTCATTTCCGCAAGCTCGTCGCTGACAAGGAAGACACCGCACAGGTGTTCCACATTATCGAGGCGACAAAGAGCCGAAAGAGCCATCAGCAAGGCTGGGACTTCATGGGGAGCGAGCTAGGGCAACGGCTACTGCGCGAGGACGTCGATATTCCCACCATCCTTGACGATCACGACCGCTGGGCTGATTGCGGACCCAATTCGGTTGCGCAGCACTATATCCGTTTCATGAAGCGCGAAGGGCTGTCTGCTGCGGGCCTAGTGGCGGAATCGCATCGCTGGATGCCGCCAGAAAAGCGCTTGCCGGACCTCACCGAGTGGTATTTTGAGCGGCTGCGCGACACGCATGATCTTTTTCATGTGCTGACCAGTTATGGCCGGGACGCGCTGGGTGAGCAGGCGCTGCTCGGCTTTAGCTATGAGCAAAATCATAATCCGGGTGTTTTGTTCATTGCCTATGCCGGCGCGCGGGAAATCAAGAAAGCGATTGGCACCAAAGCCCCGCTCTATGCTGCTGTGAAGGAAGGCCGCGAGCTTGGCCGCGCAGCTGACAAACTGGCACATATGGATGTTGAAGCGGTGATGCGCGAAGACATTGATGAGGCGCGCGCGAGGCTGAATATCGGCGAGCCGGTGATCTACCGCGAGTGTCTAGCAATTCTCGAGGCTGAGGGGCACGGCTGCTGCGATTTGCTCGCTCCGCAGGCTGCGTAGCCAATTAAGATTCGGACAGGGCGCTCACAACGCGCTCTAGCAGCGGCAGCATCAACTCGCGTTCCTCAGCGGACAGTGGCGAGAGCAGCGCTTGCATATTCACAATGTCGTGCGCATGGATTTTGGCCCGCATCTCGGCGCCTTTATCGGTCAGGTGCAATGTCTTTATGCGGCCGCCAGCGGGATCTGGGCGTTTTTCGAGCAGCCCCGCTTTATCAATACGCTCCAGTGCAGATTGTACTGATGTTCGAGCAATTCCGAGCAATCGCGCGATGTCTTAACCACTGCAGCCATCAGTCTTTTCAATCAATCTGAGCACCGCGTAGTCGAGCGGATTGTACCGGAACGGACGCCCCCCTTCGCTGGGTTCTTGCAGCAAAAGCCGATCCAACAACGCCCCAATACTGGCGAGGAGTCGCTCAGCATCTTTTGGATCAATGGGATCAGCTGTGAGGTTAGTCATTTACGAAGCTCGTATATATGTATATACGTGATTCGTACATATACTTTTGGAGATCCCCCATGACTACAAAATCTGCACCCGCTCTCATCATTCTTCTGTCTTTGTCGATTGCCGCCTGTGCTGGCAACCCCACGCCGCCGATCGGCCCGCCTGCGCTCACCGAAGCGCCGCCACTCGAAGAGGGGTGGCATGCCGAGTTTGTTACGACTCAGGTGATTGATGCGCCTCTCGTGCCGCTTCAACAATGGATTGGCCGTTCCAACGAGTTGGTCGCTGCGATGGAAGAAACCGATGCCATCAAAAAACCGGTAGAGGTCAAAGTCGTCTCCGGCACGTGGCCCGAAACTGGCTCAGTCCGTTGGCTGCGTTTCAGCGATGGGCACTACACATATGAACGAGTGTTGGAGAACCGCTTGCCCGTTCACTTTCGCTATCAAGTTTGGGGCCTGACCAGCAGCGCGAGCGCGCACATCACTTACGCGCAAGGGCAACAGGATTGGCGTGTTCTCGAAGACGGGCGTTCCGAGTTTACATGGACGTATCGCCTGCGCCCTAACGGTATCATCAAGCGCCCGTTCGTTCAGGGATTTCTCGATAACGATATGAAACCGTTTATGGAGGGCGCCATCGGCCGGATGGCGACTAAGGCAGAGACTCAGTTCAGCGGCTGGCGTGAGCAGGGGTTAGAGCCAGTTCCGGGTGGATAGCGCTCTACCTATCCGCTTTCGGGATGACGAACTTTAGGCCGGACCACACTTCGTCGACAGCGCATTTCTTCGTGTCGACGAAGCCAGCGGCGAGGCCGATGCGCTGAACGGCGGCCTGATCAAGCGAGGTTTCATGGCCTGAGCCTTTCTTGGGCCAACTGACCCAGACTTGTCCGTCTTTGGCGAGGAGCGGTCGCAGCTCAGTTAGCTTGGTCGTGAGATCGCGTTCTTCGGTGACAAAGATATGCGCGGCGTTGAGACCTTCTCTAGGCGTGGCGACAAAGCGCAATTCAAGAGCATATTCATCGATCTCGTCGATGATATTTTCTGGCATGCCGTCGAACCAGCAGGTCTGGCCATCGCGCAGGTTGAGCTTCTTAGCGAGTGGCGTTCCGGAATATCCTGCGGTCATCGCGTCATCATAGCGCCATCATGTGGCAGTCACCATAGTCGACGGCGAGGTGCCACAAAGCGCCAATGGCGAAGGCGCGGGTCCACCAGCGTGGTATTGCCAGCATGAGGATATAGGCGAGGGCCGCTTCCCAGCCATGCAGGAGGTGGAACCCGATGGAGCAGCGATTTGGGTCGAAAATTGGGTCCGCCAGCAGATGGTCAAGGTCGATCAGATTAGCGCTTGCGATGACGAGCCCGGCGACTTTCCAGCGTTCGCGCCAGATGATTGCAGCTATAAAGAATGGGGCAAGCCAATGCCCGGAGTAGTGCAGAATGGGTTGGAGGAGGTCGATCACCACAACCGTTCGTCCTGAGCTTGTCGAAGGATGAACGGACTTTGTAAATGCCAAGCGTGCTTCGACAGGCTTAGCACGAGCGGAATCTCTTAAGCCTCCATCCAGTCGCGGAAGAAACTCTGATGCGCCTCGCGAAGGTCGGCGAGTGTGATATCAACAAAATTCACTGCACCCGGCCCGTCGCCGACCTGGAAGGTATCATCGTCCTCATAGAGATAACCGCACCAAGTCATTTGGAGACCTTGCGATGAAACATATTCCTTCAAGAGCTCTTCGTTCTCTTCTGGCAGCGCCACCAAGTATCGCCCTTGATCTTCGCCAAATAGCATGGTTGGCAAGGGTTTTTGGTCCGTGAAAGCGCCACAATAATTTAGCTGGGCGCCAAGATTTGATGTGAGCGCCATTTCGGCAAGAGCGACAAGAACGCCGCCGTCCGAGCAGTCGTGGACCGCTGAGAGCCATCCCTGGCTGATTGCATGTCTTATTGTTTCGCCAGTTGCTCTTTCTTTGGCCAAATCGATGGATGGCGGGCTTCCAGCTTCTTTGCCGAAAATCTCTCTTGCATAGAGGGATTGCCCGAGATCGGTTCCATAGCCGCCCAGAACCCATATGTTCTGATTTCCTTCTGAACCCATCGTCATCATCTTCGAATAATCATCGATAATGCCAACGCCGCCAATTGCGGGGGTGGGGAGGATTGCGCTGCCACCGCCGGTCGCTTTGCTCTCATTATACAGCGACACATTCCCGCTCACGATGGGGAAGTCGAGCGCGCGGCACGCATCGCCCATTCCCTCCAGAGCGTGGACAAACTGGCTCATGATTTCGGGCCGCTGAGGGTTCGCGAAGTTTAAGCAATTGGTCACCGCCAGCGGGCGCGCGCCAACCGCGCAAAGATTCCGATAGGCTTCGGCAATCGCTTGCTTCCCGCCTTCGTACGGGTCGGCATAGACATAGCGCGGCGTGCAATCAGTGGTAATCGCCAGCGCTTTGTTGGTGCCATGCACGCGCACAACGCCTGCATCGCCGCCAGTCTGCAGCGTGTCCGCGCCCACCTGACTATCATATTGTTCGGAAATCCAGCGACGGCTGGCGAGATTGGGTGATGCCATTAGCTTGAGCAGGTCCGCGCCGATATCGGTGCTCTCGGGCACATCTTCTAGCGGTTTGACCTGCGCCCACGCCTTGTATTCCTCTTTCGATAGATATGGCCGGTCATATTCCGGCGCATCGGCAGCGAGTGGTCCCAATGGAATGTCGCACACCACTTCGCCATCGAATTCCAGCACCATATGCTGCGTATCGGTGACTTCGCCAATGACTGCGAAATCCAGCTCCCACTTCTCGAAGATCGCCTGCGCCATCGCTTCTTTGCCGGGCTTCAGCACCATAAGCATCCGCTCCTGACTCTCAGAGAGCATCATTTCATACGGCGTCATGCCCTCTTCGCGGCAGGGCACCATATCCATATTGAGCCGGATGCCCGCCTTGCCATTGGTCGCCATTTCCACGCTGGAGGAGGTAAGGCCCGCCGCGCCCATATCCTGAATCGCGACGATGGCGTCGGTCGCCATCAGCTCCAGACATGCCTCGATCAGCAGCTTTTCTGTAAAGGGGTCGCCCACTTGAACGGTAGGGCGTTTCGCGTCCGCATCTTCTTCAAAATCCGCGCTGGCCATGGTCGCGCCGTGAATGCCGTCGCGCCCGGTTTTTGACCCGACATAGACGATGGGGTTGCCCACGCCGGTCGCGGCGGAATAAAATATTTTGTCCGCATCCGCGACGCCAACGGTCATCGCATTGACCAGAATATTGCCGTCATAGGCCGGGTGGAAATTGGTCTCACCGCATACGGTCGGCACGCCCACGCAATTCCCATATCCGCCGATACCTGCAACCACGCCTTTGACCAGATGCTGCATCTTGGGATGATCGGGCCGGCCAAAGCGCAGCGCATTGGCATTCGCCACGGGCCGCGCGCCCATCGTAAACACGTCGCGCAATATGCCGCCGACACCTGTTGCCGCGCCTTGGTACGGCTCGATATAGGATGGGTGGTTGTGGCTCTCCATCTTGAAGATCGCCGCTTGCGGTTTCCCGTCCGGACCGGGGCCAATGTCGATCACACCCGCATTTTCGCCAGGCCCGCAAATCACCCAAGGCGCCTCTGTGGGCAGCTTCTTTAGATGCAGGCGCGATGATTTATAGCTGCAATGCTCCGACCACATGACCGAGAAGATGCCAAGCTCAACCATATTGGGTTCGCGGCCCAAAGACTTGAGAACTTGCTCATATTCTTCAGGTGAGAAGCCGTGCTGTGTGACGACTTCGGGCGTGATCTCAGATGCGGGTGCGGAATCAGTGCTGCTCATAACTCGCGCGTGTAGCGAGCGCGGGGCCGCTTCACCAGTCCCGCTCGCGCCTATGCTTGCGGTTATTCCCCACCCAAAAGGCGAATGCGGTTGCAATGCCGAATGCAAGGAGAGCTTGGAAGTAAAGGCCAAGGCTGACTTGCTGCGGCACAGGGCCAAACCAATTGACCGCTTGGAAGATCAGTAAGACGCCCAGCAATATATATGGCGGCAAAACTGGTCCGCGCGTGCGGCGCACATACCAAATGAATGCGCCGATGGTGATCCCCAGCTCCAGCGGCATAGCAATAAAGGGATAATTCCACAGGCCGAGGCCAAGAAACGGCTCGCTACCTGCAATCGTCAGATCCGGCCGGTGCGTTAGATAATCGAGCACCCAATGCGAGGCAACGACCAGGCCTGCCAGCACGCCTGCGGCTAGCTCACGATATCTGAACCACATAAACACCGCGAAGCCCACCGCCCAAACCGCAGTCCCCAACAGGCTGTGTGTATATGGCATGTGGTAGAGGTCGAGCGGGACCATCACGGTGGCATTGGGGTCAATCCGCATCTTTTCTATGCCCACAGCAGCAAAGGCGAAGAACGCCCAGTCGACCAATTGCGCAGCGATAAAGAGCGCGCCCAGCTTGGGCGCTTTGGGGCTGACGGCAGCTGCGGCAAAGGCTGGCGCGAAGTGGCCGATAAACATGCAGCTAACTCTCCATTTGATTCATTGCGGTTTCACCAGTGTAAGCCTGAGCGAATTTGGGTGTCTTTGTGCGAGCCGTCTTGACCGCGAGACGCGGCACGGTCAATGCTTCTAAGCATGGACGAGGGACAACAACGCAGCGAGGCATCAAACATCGCCGAGATGAATTTTGAAGACGCTTTGCGCGCGCTCGAAAGCGTGGTGCGCCGGCTGGAAAGCGGCGAAGTTCCGCTGGATGAGAGCATTGACCTTTACGAGCAAGGCGAGAAGCTGCGCGCGCATTGCCAGTCTCGGCTCGATGCAGCCCAGGCTAGAATTGAGAAGATAGTCGCAGACGGTGAGGGGAAACCCACCGGCACCGCTCCGTTTGAGACGGAGAGCTGAGCCCAGTGAGCGCCGAAGCCGTATCAAATGCACTGCTCGCACCCGCCTTTGCGCAGGTGCAGGAGGAGGTGGATAGCGCGTTCGATGCGTTTCTGACTGTTCCGACTGACAGCCGCAAGCGCCTGATCGACGCGATGCGCTATGCGGTGATTGGTGGGGGCAAGCGCGTTCGCCCGCTCTTGCTCGTTTCGGTCGCGAAACTGCACGGTGTTGATCGCAGCGCAGCGATCAATGCGGCCTGCGCGGTAGAGGCAATCCATGCCTATTCGCTGATCCATGATGATCTGCCCTGCATGGATGATGATGAGCTGCGCCATGGCAAGCCGACGGTGCACAAGGCTTTCGATGAAGCGACAGCGGTTTTGGCGGGCGACTCCCTCCATGCTCTGGCGTTCGATATTCTATCGCGTTCTGCCACCAGCCCTGACCCATTCGTTCGCTCAGAGCTGATCTCGACTTTGGCCAAAGCGAGCGGTCATGAGGGGATGGCGGCGGGTCAAGTGATGGATATGGCCGCTGATGATGAGCACTATGATCTGCATGCGGTAACCAGGCTCCAGCAGCTCAAAACGGGCGCGTTACTCGCAGCCAGTGTCGAGATGGGAGCGATCCTTGGCAAAGTACCGCCTGAGGGAAGGGCGCATTTGCGCGCTTATGCCCGCGACATTGGTCTTGCCTTTCAGATCGCCGATGATCTGCTCGATGTAGAGGGCGATGAGGCAAAGGCTGGCAAGGCGCTGCGCAAGGACGAGGAGCAGGGCAAGGCGACCTTTGTGACACTCATGGGCGTTGATAAGGCCCGCGCTCAGGCTCGCATGTTGGTCGAGCAAGCGGCTGGGCATTTGGCAAGCTATGGGAAGGATGCGCAATTGCTAAACGAGCTGGCGCGCTTCATCGTTGAGAGAGACAGATAATGAGCGGTTCCAAGCCCGAGCGTGTCGGCATTTACCCCGGCACATTTGATCCCATAACGCTGGGCCATGCGGATATCATCCGCCGCGGCAGCAAGCTCGTCGACCGGCTTATTATCGGGGTAACGACCAATCCATCGAAAAATCCGATGTTCTCAACCGAAGAACGTCTCGCCATGGTTGAACGTGAGGTAGCGGGGCTGGGCCTCAACAACGTCGATGTGGTTGGCTTTAACGCATTGCTGGTGAAGTTTGCGCGCAAACAAAAGGCTAGCGTGCTGGTGCGCGGCCTGCGCGCGGTGGCTGACTTTGAGTATGAGTACCAGATGGCCGGTATGAACCAGCAGCTTGATCCTGATATCGAAACGGTTTTCCTGATGGCAGATGTGTCACTTCAACCGATTGCCTCCAAGCTCGTGAAAGAGATTGCTCTGTTCGGCGGGGATATTACGCCCTTTGTAAGCGATACTGTGCGCAAAGATGTGGTCGCCCGCGTGGCGGAAAAGGGTCAGCTCGGGGACTATTGACCACGCGCAGAGCACGGTGGACACCTCAAAGCTATTCATTGAAGTGACAGCCACTGCGGGCTAAATCGCCCACAACAACGCCCGATCTTCATTATTAAATGGAATCTTGATGCTTAAGACTTCACGCTTGGTGGCATTGGTCACCGCACTGACAATGTTTCCCATCTCCGCGCAGGCGCAGGATGCGGAAGCGGCATCCGCGGCTGAGGTTGAGGATACGCGTCAGGTATACACTCCCGTCAATTTCAATGCTGAGGAAGAGCCGGAAAATGTCCTTCTGCTCGACCTCTCTAACGGCGAGCGCGTGGCGATCAGGCTGATGCCAGAATGGGCACCGGCGCATGTCGAGCGCGTCAAAACGCTGACCCGTCAGGGCTTTTATGATGGGGTGATTTTTCACCGCGTGATTGACGGTTTCATGGCGCAAACTGGCGATCCAACAGGCACGGGCACGGGCGGGTCTGAACTCCCTGATCTAGAGGAAGAGTTTAACCCTCAACCGCATTTGCGCGGCACGGTATCGATGGCGCGTGCAGCCGATGAAAATAGCGCGAACAGCCAGTTCTTCATCGTCTTCTATCCGCGGTTTAGCCTCGATAAACGCTACACCAATTTTGGCCGGGTGATCTATAACATCGCCGCGGTTGACGCAATCACTCGGGGCGAACCGCCGACGAACCCCACCCGCGTTTTGCAGGCCTCTTTAGCGAGCGATAACAAGGCTCAGGTGACTTCGGTGCAGCCAGTGCCTGAGGAAACAATTACAGTAGACGATCTCAACGCACCGCTCGAGAGCTAAACCTCTCCCATAGTGCGCTGCCTTCTGGTAGGCGGCCGCGCATGAAAGTAGATCTCTTCGATTTTGAGCTGCCGCAAGAACGGATTGCGCTGCGTCCGGTGCGCCCGCGAGATGCAGCGCGTATGCTGCTGGTTCAAGGTGCCGCGCCATTAGAAGATCGGGGTGTACGCGACTTGCCGCAGATCCTGCGACGCGGCGATGTGCTGGTTTTCAACGACACGCGCGTCATTCCGGCTCAGCTTGAGGGGCGCAAAGCGGGTGGTGAAGCTAAGATCGGTGCGACTCTGCACAAGCGGATCGACCTGCGCCGCTGGCAGGCGTTCGTGCGCAATGCCAAGCGGCTGCGCATGGGCGATCAGGTCGTTTTTGGCGGCGGTGTCACTGCTTTGGTCGAAGAACGTCTCCAGGATGGCAGCCTGATCTTAGCCTTTGAGGGCGAGGAACCAGTTGAAGGGCTGCTGGACCGTGCGGGAACCATGCCTTTGCCGCCGTATATAGCGGGCAAGCGCGCCACGGATGAGCAGGACCGCGAGGATTATCAAACCATGTTTGCCAGCGAGGATGGTGCGGTCGCGGCCCCTACCGCCTCGCTGCATTTTACTGATGAACTTGTCGCGGCTCTCGATGAGGCAGGCGTCAAACGCGAGATCATCACGCTGCATGTCGGGGCGGGGACGTTCCTGCCGGTTAAGGCGGATGATACTGAGGATCATCAGATGCACTCTGAATGGGGGCGCATCACCGCCGATGTGGCCGAGCGGCTAAACGCCGCGCGGGCTGCGGGAGGGCGGATCATCGCGGTCGGCACCACTAGCCTGCGTACATTGGAAAGCGCGGCTGATGAAGACGGCGTGATCCATCCCTTCGCTGCCGATACCGACATTTTCATCACGCCTGGTTACACATTCCGTGCGATCGATGGCCTGATGACCAATTTTCACCTGCCCAAATCCACGCTGTTCATGCTGGTCAGCGCTCTCATGGGCCGCGAGCGGATGCAGGCGGCCTATGCACATGCGATTGCGCAGGAATATCGGTTTTACTCTTATGGTGACTCCTCGCTGTTGCTGCCGTAGTCGGAGCATATGAGCGAACCCATTCTCGAGCTTAGCGGCCTCAGCAAAGTCTATTCTGGCGGCGTAAAAGCGCTCGATGACGTTGATCTCATCATAAAACGCGGCGAGATTTTTGCCCTGCTTGGGCCGAATGGTGCGGGCAAGACAACCCTTATTGGCGCAGTATGCGGGCTGGTGCGAACCAGCGGCGGTACTATCCGCGCATTCGGACACGATATGGCGACCGATTGGCGCAAGGCGCGCGCTCGGATCGGCCTCGTCCCGCAAGAGCTGAGCACCGATATGTTCGAGCCGGTAATCCGCTCGGTCGCCTATTCACGCGGTCTGTTTGGGCTTTCGCCTGATGCTGCGCGGATCGAAGAAATTCTGCGCTCGCTATCGCTCTGGGACAAGCGCGATAGCAAGATTATGGAGCTGTCCGGCGGGATGAAGCGCCGCGTGCTGATAGCCAAGGCGCTGGCCCATGAGCCCGATTTGCTGTTCCTCGATGAACCAACAGCCGGCGTTGATGTCGAACTGCGTAAAGACATGTGGGGGCTGATCGGAGAGATGCAGACGCGCGGTGTCACCATCATCCTGACGACGCACTACATCGAAGAAGCCGAGGAGATGGCGGACCGCGTGGGCATCATTCGCGGCGGAAAGATCCTTATGGTGGACGATAAGGCAGCGATGATGGCGCGGCTTGGGCGGACAGAGGCGCATATTACTTTGTCACAGCCGCTTGCCGCTATCCCGCACGCGCTTACGCCTTTCCCAATTGAGCTGGAGGAGGGCGGATTAGGCCTAGTTTATCGCGGCGGAGATGGCGCTGGCAAAGGCAAAGCCGAGGTCGCAGAATTGACCAAAGCGCTTATCTCGGCGGGGGTTGATTACACCGGCATAGATCAGCACGAGAGCAGCCTTGAGGATATCTTCGTCCAACTTGTCGGAGAGCAAGAAGGGGAGGCTGCATGAACTGGCGCTCTACCTGGTCGATTTATACCCGCGAGCTGTGGCGTTTCCTGCGTACTGCGTTTCAGTCTTTGCTGGCGCCAGTGCTGACCACCTCGCTCTATTTCGTGGTCTTCGGCACGGTGATCGGCGCGCGGATGGAGCCGGTTGATGGAGTGACCTATGGCGCTTTCATCATCCCCGGCCTGCTCATGCTGACCTTGCTGGGTGAGACCACCAGCAACTCGAGTTTCGGTATCTATATGCCGCGCTTTACCGGCACGATTTATGAGCTGCTGTCCGCGCCCGTAGGTGTGGCCGAAACGCTTATCGGATTTGTCGGTGCGGCGGCGACCAAGAGCCTGATCCTCGCCGCCATCATCCTCGTCACTGCGCGGCTGTTCGTGGATTACACCATCGCTTATCCGGTGCTGGCGGTGCTCTATATCATGCTGGTTGCAGCCAGTTTCTCGTTATTCGGCTTTATCCTTGGTGTGTGGGCGGACAGCTTCGAAAAGCTTGGGATTATCCCTGTATTGATCCTGACCCCGCTGACATTTCTGGGCGGCACATTCTATTCCATCAATGACCTTCCAGAGCCGTGGAACACTATCGCCTTGCTCAATCCGATAGCGTTCTTGGTGAGCGGCCTGCGCTGGACCTTTTACGGCACCTCAGACGTAGATATTCGCATATCACTCGGTCTGACGCTTGGGTTCTTGGCGCTGTGCGTGGCGATCATCGCATACATCTTCAAAACGGGCTGGCGGCTTAGGGAGTAGTATTGCGCGCCGTGACCCGCTAGCGAGACGCGCATGAGGGATCGTTTCACATTCAAGCTCGACGCAACCGATGGAGCTGCGCGGGCTGGGCAGATCACCATGCTGCGCGGCACGATACAGACACCAGCATTCATGCCGGTGGGCACCGCCGCAACTGTCAAAGCGATGAAGCCTGAGAGCGTGTGGGAAACCGGGGCGGACATCATTCTCGGCAATACCTATCACCTGATGCTGCGCCCCGGCGCAGAGCGGGTTGCGCGGCTTGGCGGGCTGCATAATTTCATGAATTGGCAAAAGCCGATCCTGACCGATTCTGGCGGATATCAGGTGATGAGCCTGTCTGACCTCAACAAGCTGACTGAGGAAGGCGTGGAGTTTCGTAGCCATCTGGATGGCTCGAAACATATGCTCACCCCGGAGCGTTCCATGGAGATCCAGCGTTTGCTTGGCTCCGACATTGTAATGGCCTTTGACGAATGCCCTCGCGCCGATCAACCGCGTGACAAGATTGCTGAGAGCATGGAGCTTTCAATGCGCTGGGCGAAGCGCAGCCGCGAAGGCTTCGATGCGGGCGGCGAACATGCTGAGCGTGCGGCGCTCTTTGGCATTCAGCAGGGTGCTCTCGACGAAGAACTGCGCAAGATTAGCGCAGAGAAGCTGATCGACATTGGCTTTGATGGTTATGCGGTGGGCGGTCTTGCTGTGGGGGAGGGGCAAGAGGCGATGTTTGCCACGCTCGATTTCGCGCCAGGGCAATTGCCAGAGGATAAGCCGCGTTATCTGATGGGCGTGGGCAAGCCGGATGATCTGGTCGGCGCGGTCGAACGCGGGATCGACATGTTTGATTGCGTGCTCCCCAGCCGCTCTGGCCGCAACGGTCAGGCGTTTACGTGGAATGGTCCGCTGAACCTGCGCAATGCGCGCTTTGCTGAGGATACCGATCCGCTGGATAACCGCTGTACTTGCAAGACCTGCGGCACATACACACGCGCCTATCTGCATCATCTAGTGAAGTCGGGCGAAATCCTCGGCGCGATGCTGATGACCGAACACAATATCGCCTTTTATCAGCAACTGATGCAGGCAATGCGCGCCGCCATCCGAAAAGGTGAGTTTGCGGATTTTGCGAGAGATTTTCGCCGGGGTTACTTGCGTCAAAGCTGAAGCTCGGTAAGCTCTGTGCATGAATAGTAAGAGCAAGCCAGTAGTAGAGCCAAAGCCTATAGTAGTCCCGGCGAAGTGGGGTTTGCCCTATGCTGAGGAACCGACTCAGCCTGAACAGAGTTATATCATCGCGATTGCCGTTGTTACGATCTTGGCTTGGCAAACCGATATCGGCACGCTTGCCTTGATGCCTTTTACGATGCTGGCGACCTGGTATCACGAGATGGGTCATGGGCTTGCTGCGATCTTTCTTGGCGCACACTTTGAACAGCTTGTCATAAATGCCGACGGATCGGGCTATGCGCAGTTTTCCGGCGCTGATAATTTGTGGGGCTTGGAGCGTGCGCTGGTTGCGGCAGCAGGATTTTTTGGCTCAACAGCCGCAGGCTGCGCGTTGATCATCGCGTCCCGCCGAAAACTTGCGACACAATTGGCCCTGGCGGGATTGGGGGCGGCTCTTTTGATCACAACGTTGATTTGGGTGAGGTCGCTGACCGGTTGGATTATTTTGCCAGCTTTCGGAATAGCCGCAATCTGGATTGCTTTTTCCCGGCGCCGCAAACTCCAGCGCTTTGCCGTTGAGTTTCTGGGCGTGCAGGGCGCGATTAGCGTATGGCAAGATCTAGACTACATGTTCAGTGACAGTGCAGCACACGCCGGGTCGGACACCGGTAAGATCGCAGACGTTCTGTTGTTGCCACATTGGTTTTGGGGTGGTGCGATTTCTATCGGCGTTATCGCTTTGGTATGGTGGTCGCTGAACTATTCCAGCAAGATTGACGCCTAGAACACAAACAAAAAAAGGCGGTCCCGCGGGACCGCCCTCTTTGTTCTGACTAAGGGCCAAAAGCCTTAGCGTGAGTAGAACTCGACCACGAGGTTCGGTTCCATCGTCACCGGATAGGGCACTTCGTCGAGTTTTGGCACGCGGGTGAAGGTCACCTTGTCATTGCCATCAGGAGCGACATAGTCTGGAATTTCACGCTCTGGCAGGCTCTGTGCCTCGATAACCAGCGCCATTTCCTTGGCCTTGTCGCCTAGGCTGATGATATCGCCGACATCGCAGCGGCGGCTCGCGATGTTACACTTTACGCCGTTCACGCGGATGTGACCGTGCGAGACGATTTGACGTGCAGCAAAGATCGTTGGCGCAAATTTCGCGCGGTACACGATCATGTCCAGACGGCGCTCAAGAAGGCCGATCAGGTTCTGACCAGCATCGCCCTTCATCCGCGTGGCATCCTTATAGGTGCTGCGGAACTGCTTCTCAGTGACGTCGCCGTAATAGCCCTTGAGCTTTTGCTTGGCGCGCAGCTGCAGACCGAAATCGCTCATCTTGCTCTTGCGACGCTGACCATGTTGGCCGGGGCCATAAGAGCGCTTGTTTACCGGGGAGTTTGGACGACCCCAGATGTTTTCACCCATCCGGCGGTCAAGTTTGTGCTTCGAGCTAGTACGCTTCGTCATAAAATCTCTCAAATTTGCTGGGCCGCCCATCTGGCGACCGTTCAACCCGGCATCGCTCCGCAAGAGAAACACTCAAGCGCGGTCTCCGCTTCACCGGGGTGCGGGACCAATTGCGAGCGCGCGCATTAGCAGGATTGTGCAGCGCGTCAAGTTTAGTCAAATCACGCTCGACAAACTGAGGCTAACGCGGCAGAGGCGCGGGCATGAGTGACGAATTCAAGCAACCTGAGGACTGCGCGGATATGCGCGATGTGCGCGTGGGTGTCGATGCCACAGATCGCGAGCTTATGGCGCTGCTCGCGCAGCGCTATGGTTATATGCGCGCAGCGGCACGGATAAAGCAGGACCGCGGGACAGTGCGCGATGAGGGTCGCAAAGCACAAGTCATTGAAAATGCACGCGATGACGCGGCTCAGCGTGATCTCCCAGCAGAGGATCTGGCGCGGATATGGGAGCAATTGGTCGAAAGCTCGATCGCTTATGAATTGGTCGAGTGGGACCGTTTGCGGGGCAAGTAAGGCGTCTGGCTAGCGCTTGGGGTGACTATTTCGGTCTTGGCCCGCGCTGCAGATGGGAAAGTACACCGCGCAAGGTGCGTATCTCTAACTCGTTCCATGCTGGCTTGGTTAGGACGCCGCGAAGCGTGCGCCGCGTCGCTTCCTCACGGTTTTTCGGATAGAAATAGCCATTCGGCTCCAGCATAGTTTCAAGATGCTCGACTAAACCATCCAGCTCTGCCTGAGGCGCTGGCGGCAGCGTCTCTTCCAAAGTGGGCTGAGCAAGGTTTTGCGCGCTAGCCTGAGTTTTCGACCATTCATAAGCGCACAGAATGACCGCCTGCGCGAGGTTTAGTGAACCAAATTCCGGATTGATCGGCACGGTTAGGATCGCGCGGGCGAGTGCGACATCTTCTGTCGCTAGGCCTGAAGCTTCGCGGCCAAACAGGATCGCGCTTTTGCCTGGTTCGCTATGCCATTGCTGCGCAGCTTCCTCTGGTGTGACGACTGGTTTGGTGACCCCGCGCTTGCGCACGGTGGTGGCATAGATATTGGCGCAATCGGCCACAGCCTCAGCTGTTGCTTCGAAGACCTGCGCGCCTTCTATCACCACATCTGCGCCCGCTGCCGATGGCCCTGCGTCTGGGTTCGGCCAGCCATCGCGCGGCGCCACTAAGCGCATTTCGGTAAGCCCGAAATTGAGCATCGCGCGGGCCGCCTTGCCAATGTTCTCGCCGAGCTGTGGACGCACTAGAACAATGATCGGCTTTTCAGATTTATTGGGCGTATCCGGCATCGCCCGCTCAGTCGCCTTTGGCGGCTTCCTGCACAGTGCTGGCGAATTCCTCGAAGTCCTTGGCTTCGCTGAAGTCGCGATAGACACTTGCGAAGCGGATATAGGCCACGCTGTCAATCTGGCGCAGGCCGTCCATCACCATTGCACCGATGCTGCTGGAGGGAATTTCGGGCTCGCCAGCGGTCTCGACCTGGCGCTGAATGCCACTAACGAGTTGGTCAATGCGTTCCTGTGTCACGCCGCGTTTGCGGCAAGCCAGCGCGACTGACTTTTCCAGCTTGCTGCGGTCGAAGCTCTCGCGGCGGGGCTCTTGTCCCTCTCCGCCTGATTTTACCACGGTCACATCGCGCAATTGCACGCGTTCAAAAGTGGTAAAACGCGCGCCGCATTGAGAGCATTGCCGCCGGCGGCGGATGGAGGTGTTGTCTTCGGTTGGGCGGGAGTCTTTGACCTGCGTATCGTCCGAGGCGCAATAGGGGCAGCGCATATGCGGTGCCTACTGACCAGGATAGACTGGGAATTGCGCGCATAGCTCAGCAACGCGGCCGCGCACGCTTTCCTCGACTTGCGCGTCGCCCTCGGGTCCATTCTTTGCCAGGCCATCAACCACTTCGACAATGAGCTGTCCAATGAGCCGGAACTCGGTGGGGCCAAAGCCGCGCGTTGTGCCTGCCGGTGTGCCAAGGCGGATGCCGCTGGTCACAAATGGGCTGCGCGTGTCGTATGGAATGCCGTTCTTGTTGCAGGTGAGCCAAGCCCGGTCGAGGCCGGCCTCTGCTGCCTTGCCGGTCACGTCTTTGGCTGTCAGATCGACCAGCATTGAGTGATTGTCCGTGCCGCCAGAGACGACGCGCAGTCCATGCTCTTCAACACTGGCGGCGAGCGCGCGGGCGTTTTCGACCACGCGGTGCGCATAGCTTTTGAACTCAGGGGTCAGCGCTTCTTTGAACGCGACGGCTTTAGCGGCGACGACATGCATTAGCGGGCCGCCTTGCAGGCCGGGGAAGACCGCCATGTTAAGCGGCTTGGTCAGCTCTTCATTGTTCCACAGGATCACGCCAGAGCGTGGCCCTCGCAAAGATTTATGCGTGGTCGTGGTCACAATGTCGCAAAGCGGGAACGGCGAGGGATGCGCGCCGCCAGCGACAAGGCCGGAGATGTGGCTCATGTCGCACAGCAGATAAGCGCCCACTTCATCGGCGATTGCGCGGAAGGCGGCAAAATCCCATGTCCGCGAATAGGCAGTGCCGCCGCAGATGATGAGCTTTGGCTTGTGCTCGCGTGCAGTCGCCGCGACTGCATCCATATCAATCAGCTCGTCTTCTTTGCGCACGCCGTAGCTGACCGGGTTGAACCATTTGCCCGACATGTTGACGGGTGAGCCATGTGTCAGGTGCCCGCCCGAGTTCAGATCGAGCCCCATAAAGGTGTCGCCTGGCTCAAGCAGAGCAAGGAACACGGCCTGATTCATCTGGCTGCCGCTGTTCGGCTGAACATTGGCAAATTCGCATCCGAACAGCAGCTTGGCTCGCTCAATTGCCAGCGTTTCGACTACGTCGGCATAGTCGCAGCCCCCGTAATAGCGCTTGCCCGGATATCCTTCTGCATATTTATTGGTGAACACGCTGCCGGTAGCTTCCAGCACCGCACGGCTCGCAATATTCTCGCTCGCAATCAGTTCGATCTTGTCCTGCTGCCGCTTGAGCTCTTTGCCAATTGCCTCTGCGATTTCGGGATCGCTCTCGGCCAGCGGCGCGTTCCAAAACGCGTCCATTGCCGGGTCATTGACGGGGTCGTTAGCGGAAGGAGCGTTCATTGCAGGGTCTCAATCGTATCAGGTGTGATGGGCGGATTGCCAAGCTTGCCAACGCGGCGCGCATGACGGTCTCCGCCAAATTCGGTGTTCAGAAACGCCTCGACGCAAGCCTTGGCCATTTCAATGCCAGTTAGCCGCGCGCCAAGGGCAATAGCATTTGCATCATTATGCTCGCGGGCGAGGGCCGCGGACAGCGGCTCTGAAACGAGCGCGCAGCGCAGCGCAGGGTGACGGTTCACAGCGATGGAAATGCCAATGCCGCTGCCGCAAATGGCGATCCCGCGTTCGGCCGTGCCATCAGCGACGACGCTGGCCAGCTTATATCCATAGTCGGGATAATCGACACTGTCGGCGGTGTTCGGGCCAAGGTCGGCGACCTCATGGCCTTGTTCAATCAGCCAATCGCGCAAGGCAGCCTTGAGCTCGATGGCGGCATGGTCGGAAGCAAGTGCAATACGCATGAGTGGCCACATAGTGTGGTGAGGCGATTCGTGCGACCCTTTATGTGGGGTTATCCTGTGTTGACGGAGAGTTTCAGTTTGCCTCTGCCATCGCTTCTTCGATGCGCTTTAATGCGTCAGGGTTTTCAGCCAGATATTGCTGAACTTTGACGCGTATTTCGCTCCCCGCTTCACCCTGCAGTTTAGTGATATCCGCGAAATATCGCTGATTAGCAGCAGCGACCGCTGGATCGCTGAGCAGTTCAGGAGACTCGCGGAAGTAACGCGAACCGGCTGGGGTCTGGGAAAAGGCGCGGATCTGTTGCAGTTCTTCGAGCGAGAACTTGTTTACATATGCAACCGCTGTGGCGTCGATGATCTGTGGCAAATGCTTCTGTATTGTCGGCATCAATCGCTCACCAAGATTGCTCAGAAAATCGTCCATAATCGCCCGAATGCCTGGTTCTTGAAAGATAGGACCTTGCATTGCGGCGGCGCCAAATTGGCCGCCAATATCGTTGACCATCTTCGTGAAGATCGCATCCCGTTCGCCGGGCGGATAAATCGCGTTGATGATGGCCTGCGCTTCGGCAAGCTCATCAGCGGGTAGAGCTTCCGCTACATCAGTTTCTTGAGCAGCAACTGGCGTCGCCGCCAACGGTGCCGCGATCAATCCAATGGCAGCGATGCCTGTACGAAACCGGCGCATTACTGATCCAGGAAGCTGCGCATTTTGCGGCTGCGGCTTGGATGCTTCAACTTACGCAGCGCCTTCGCCTCGATCTGACGAATACGTTCGCGTGTCACGCTGAACTGTTGGCCAACTTCTTCCAAAGTGTGGTCGGTGTTCATCCCGATGCCGAAGCGCATACGCAGCACGCGTTCCTCACGCGGCGTGAGGCTCGCAAGAACGCGGGTGACCGTCTCTTTAAGGTTCGCTTGAATCGCGGCATCCACGGGGATAATCGCATTCTTATCCTCGATGAAGTCACCAAGGTGCGAATCTTCTTCATCACCAATCGGCGTTTCAAGAGAGATCGGTTCCTTGGCGATTTTCATGACCTTGCGAACCTTCTCCAGCGGCATGGAAAGGCGTGCGGCCATCTCCTCCGGTGTCGGCTCGCGGCCTTCCTCGTGCAGGAATTGGCGGCTTGTACGCACCAGCTTGTTGATCGTCTCGATCATATGGACTGGAATACGGATGGTGCGAGCCTGATCCGCGATTGAGCGGGTAATGGCCTGCCTGATCCACCAAGTCGCATAGGTGCTGAATTTATAGCCGCGGCGATATTCAAACTTATCAACCGCCTTCATCAGGCCGATATTGCCTTCTTGGATGAGGTCGAGGAATTGCAAACCGCGATTGGTGTATTTCTTTGCGATAGAAATCACGAGACGCAAATTCGCCTCCACCATTTCCTTCTTGGCGATACGTGCTTCACGCTCGCCCTTCTGCACCATATTTACGATGCGGCGGAACTCAGGCAGGGACATGCCTGTTGCGCTAGCAATATCGCCAATTTCGGTTCGAATGCGGTCGATGGCATCGGCTTCTTTTTCAGCAAAGGCCGCCCATTTCTTATCTTTCTTGGTCCGATCACCCAGCCATGCATCGTCAAGCTCATGGCCGATATAGGCCTCAAGAAAGTCCTTGCGCTTGACCTTGTGACGCTCTGCAAGGCGCAGCATTTGGCCTCCCAATGCAGTCAAACGGCGGTTGAATGCATAAAGGTTGTCGACCAGGAATTCGATTTTGGTCGCGTGGAACTGAACGCTCTCGACCTCAGCTGTCAGCTGATCGGAAAGTGACTCATACTTCTTCTCTTTGGCGGCAGTGAAGGCGCCACCTTGCCCCATGACTTCAACACGTTCTTGCTGGAGCTTCTCAAACGTTTTAAAGAGTTTGGTGATCCGTTCAAAGCGTTCCAGCGCGTCGGGCTTTAGCGCGGCTTCCATCTGCGCGAGGGACATGGTGTTGTCCTCTTCTTCCTCATCGTCTTTCTTTGAGGAGCCTTCTTCGCCGTCTTCGTCGTCGCTTTCTTCTTCGTGATCCTCTTCCTCGTCATCGTCGCGAATAGAGGGGCCAGCGGTCTCTTCTGAGATTTCACCGTCATCATCGGCGTCTTCTTCTTCCGCCATCTTTTCTGGCGGCGGCTCTTTAGAAAGCATCGCATCAAGATCGAGGATCTCGCGCAGCTGCATTTCCTCATCATTGAGAGCTTGTGACCATTGCATGATAGCGTGGAAGGTAATCGGGCTCTGACATAGGCCAATGATCATTGTGTCACGGCCAGCCTCGATACGCTTGGCGATGGCAATCTCGCCCTCACGGCTGAGCAGTTCCACCGCGCCCATTTCGCGCAGATACATGCGAACAGGGTCATCAGTCCGCTCACCTGCCGCGAGCTTTTTGGTCGGAGTAGCCGCGGCTTTGGCGGCGCCTTTCTTGGTGCCATCTGCGCCTACGGAGATTTCTTCGACTTCGGCTTCCTTTTCAGCCTCCGCCTCAGCTTCCTCATCGTTCTCAACGATCTGGACGCCCATTTCGGACAAGGAGGTTTGAATGTCCTCGATCTGGTCGGGGCTCATCTGATCCGAAGGCAGCGCTTCGTTAAGCTCATCATATGTGATGTAGCCCTTGCGCTTACCTTTGGTCATAAGCTTCTTGATTGAAGCTTCGTTCAGATCGATCAGCGGAGCGTCTTCGCTATCGGCAGATTTTGACTTAGTGGCCATCTATTTGCGTCAGTCCATCTTTGCGCTCATCAGCAGAAAGGTTCTCTACTGTAAGCGTTGAATTGTTATCTTGGTCCGCGATTGCTTTCTTGCGTCCGAATTGCTTCAATCTCTCGTCCAGTAGCAAGAGCCGCTTTCGCAGCTGCGCCTGTTCTTCCATTGAGCCTTCCGGATCTTGCTCGAAACGCGAAGTGGCTGCCGTCAGGGCAGCCTCTAGCGCAGGCCTTTCGACCAGCAGAGACACGGCTTCGGCCAATTCCTCGCGCGCATCTACCGGGTCGGTGCCTTCATCAAGGAAGGTGTATCGGGATAAATCCGGTGGGGCTGGAAGGCCTAACTCTGCTGATATGGGGGATTGGTCGTGCGAATCAAGCGTTTCAGCGGCCTCAATCAACGAATCAATTGCTTTACCGACATTTTTATCACGCGCAGCAAAGTCTAATAGTGCATCTTCATGGCGGATGATCTGATCTGGGAAGCGCGCAAGGCCGCTGATTACCGCCGCGGCGAGCGAATCGCGCGACCCGCCAGAGGTGATGCGGCGCAGGTTTGCAGCGGCCTCAGGCGAGAGGCGCGGCGCGGCGGGTTTGAAGCCGCCCTTTTGCCATTTGCCGCCTCCGCCTTGCTGGCGCGGTGTCCATTGGCGCTGCTCGCGCGGTGGGAAGGCGAAGTTGGAAAAACGCTCAAGCAATTCGCGGCGATAGAGCGCACGGATGTCGGGTTCTTGAATAGTTTCCACGTGAGCCATCAGGCGGGCTTTGAGGCCAGCCTTGTCTTCGGGTGAGTTGAGCGGAGCCGCATCGCGCTCCACAATCCAGAGCGTGTCGAGCAGGCTGTTCGCATTGCCCAGCAATTCCTCTAGCGCGTCGCGGCCTTTCTCTTTCAGTAGATCATCCGGGTCGACGCCCTCGGGCATGCGGACAATGCCCAGCGAATGGGCCGGTCGAAGCAAGGGCAGGGCGCGGGTCACGGCACGCATCGCCGCACGTTGACCGGCTTTATCGCCGTCAAAGCATAGAATGGGTCGCTCAACATGGCGCCAGAGTAGCTCGATCTGCTGCTCGGTGAGCGCAGTGCCCAGCGGCGCAACCGCTTCGCCAATCCCCGCATTTGCCAGCGCAATCACGTCCATATAGCCCTCAACCACGACGATCCGGCCAGACTGGCGCGCGGCGGGCGCAGCCCGGTGGAGATTGTAAAGCGTGCGGCCCTTGTCGAAGAGGGGAGTTTCCGGCGAGTTCAGATATTTCGGCGCGTTGGGATTGGCGTCAGCATCGAGGATACGACCCCCGAAGCCAATAACGCGGCCCCGCGCGTCCTGGATCGGCAGCATCAGCCGGTTGCGAAACCGGTCATACGGTTCTTTGCCATCGACCACGATGCGCATACCTGCCTCAATCCGCATCTCTTCATCGAATTTGGCGAGCGCGCTCTTCAATCCCTGACGGTCACCCGGTGCATAGCCAAAGCCGAACTCCTCGATGACTTGTTGCGAGAAACCGCGCCGGTCGAGATAGCTGCGCGCGGCAACCCCGCCGCTCCCGCGTAAATTGCCATAGAACCAGCTTTGTGCGGCATCTGTTACATCAATCAGGCTCGCGCGCTTCTCTGCCTTTTGCGCCGCCACCGGGTCAGGCGCGGGGACTTCCATCCCGGCCTCCACGGCCAGATCTTTGACCGCATCCATAAAGCCCATGCCCTGATGGTCGGTCATCCAGCGGATCGCATCGCCATGCGCGCCGCAGCCAAAGCAATGGTAGAACCCTTTGGCGTCATTGATGGTAAAGCTCGGCGTCTTCTCATCATGGAAGGGGCAGCAGGCCTTGAACTCCCGCCCCGCCTTTTGCACGCGCACCGTTCGCCCGATCAAAGTCGAGAGCGTCGTGCGCGCCCGCAATTCATCCAGCCATTGTGGTGAGAGAGCCATGGGGCGACTTTGCCTACTTAGAGATGCCCTGTCGAGCGCATCCTGTGCATGAGGCTGTGTGCAAACACACCCGGAGCGCGATCAGGAAAAGTGGGAACAGGTTTTCCGGTTCGAGAGCGTGAGCACAAGTCAGCTAAGCGCCGCTTTCACCATCCCGCTCGCCAGCGACCCATCGAGCACCGCGCCGTGGCGTTTCTTTAGCTCGCCCATCACGCGTCCCATGTCCTTCATGCTGTCCGCGCCAAGCTCTTCCTTGATCGCGGCAATCGCCGCGGCAGTGTCTTCCTCGCTCATCATTTGCGGGAGGAATTCCTCGATAACCGCCAGCTCAGCCTCTTCCTTGTCCGCCAGCTCATCGCGTCCGCCATCGCGGTACATGGTGATCGATTCGCGGCGCTGCTTGGCCATCTTTTGCAGCACGCTCGTGACCAGCTCATCATCCTCAGGCTTCTTGTCCGAGGTACGCAGCTCAATATCGCGGTCTTTGATCTTCGCCCCGATCAGGCGGAGCGTCGCGGTGCGCTCTTTATCGCCAGCCTTCATGGCAGTGATAGTTTCTTTTTGGACTGTTTCTCGGATGCTCATGGCGCTCTCTTGCATTTATCTGTGGAATTGTTGTCTCTCACATAGAACTGCTTGCCGGAAAGCCAAGCCCAGCGGTTGACGGGAGGGGCCGCGCTCCTTAGCAAACATCGCTTAGCGACATTGCTGGAAACCCTCTCTAACGGAGCGCCCAAATGGCTTCTTCCGCCTCTTTTCCTGCGCAGCCTTCTGGTGCGACGGGTTGTCTTGTTCTGGCCGATGGCACAGTGGTGTGGGGGCGCGGCTTCGGTGCGCAAGGCAATGCCGTGGGCGAGGTCTGCTTCAACACCGCTATGACTGGCTATCAAGAGGTTATGACCGACCCCTCTTACGATAGCCAGATCGTCACCTTCACATTCCCGCATATCGGCAATGTCGGCGCGAATGCAGAGGATGTTGAGAGCAAAGATCACGGCGCGGTGGGCTGCATTGTCCGCGAAGATGTGACGCCGCAGAGCAATTTTCGTAGCGAGCACGAATTTGACGAATGGATGCGCGCGGCTGGCAAAATCGGCCTTGCTGGGGTGGATACCCGCGCACTGACCCGGCGCATACGCATGTCCGGCGCGCCTAATGCGGTGATCGCGCATAATGCGAGCGGCAAGTTTGATCTCGATGCGCTGCTGACCAAGGCGCAAAGCTGGCCGGGGCTTGAGGGGCTGGATCTGGTGCCTTCCGTGACGCGCGAGGCGCGCGAAGATTGGGGCGGCGGCGAGTGGACGCTGGGCAAGGGTTATGCACGGGCTGACTGGGCCAATAAGCCGCATGTCGTCGCGCTGGATTTCGGCGCGAAGGACAATATCTTCCGCAATCTGGTTCAGGCTGGGGCGAAGGTCACCGTTGTGCCCGGCAAGACTGCGCTGGAAGATGTGCTGGCGCTAAAGCCGGACGGCGTGTTCCTCTCCAACGGGCCGGGCGATCCGGCGGCGACGGGCGCATATGCGGTGCCGGTGATTAAGGGCCTGCTGGAGCGCGATGTGCCGCTGTTCGGCATATGCCTTGGGCACCAGATGCTGGCGCTGGCGGCGGGCGCAAGGACGGTAAAGATGCATCAGGGGCATCGCGGCGCGAACCACCCGGTTCAACGCGTTGGCTCCGGCTGGGGCGAGACGGCGGAACTGGTTGAGATCACCAGCATGAACCACGGCTTCGCGGTGGATGGCGACAGCCTGCCCGATGGCGTTGAGCAAACGCATGTGTCCCTATTCGATGGCTCCAATTGCGGGATCGCGATTACCGGTAAGAAAGCCTTCGGCGTGCAATACCACCCCGAGGCCTCACCCGGCCCGCAAGACAGCTTCTACCTATTTGAGAAGTTTGTGGGGATGCTCACGTGAGTGTGCTCGCTCGGACACTCATTGCGGCACTGGCGCTAACCGCAGCGCCTGCCGCTGCGCAGGACGCGCCGAAGCCCGCATGGCATTCGGTTCTCATTGACCGTGATGCGATGTTCGAAGTCAGAGGGGAGCGTCGCAGCAGAACCAGCAGTGACACGCCCAGCAAGGATGATGTTTTCGTCCTTCCGCTAAAGCTGCCCGCGGTTCGAGAAGACAGCCCGCCAGTGTCCGCACGCATGGTGTGCTATGCCGGAGTTCACAAAGCCCAGTTGAGCCCCTCTGAGCTGGATTTGGACCTGCGATACGAACAGTTTGCAGAGAGGCGCAAAGAGCGCGGCTTTACCACTGATAAGATCGTGCGCGCGGACAAAGGCGGTGTTCGCATTCTTCATGCTATTGGCCAGCGCCCCGATCCGCATGAGCATTTTGTCATATCGCTGATTACCGCGGTGAGGGGCGATACTGTCGTCAGCGTGACGCGCAACTGCACTGTCCAGCATGTACCGCGTGCGCTCGGCGAGGTCGATTTCTTGGCGCTGGTTGAGCGGAATACAAAAGTGCGTTTCACATTCCCGACCGCTTTCCTCGATAACCGCAATGGGTTCTCCCCGTTTAAGAAGTTTGTGGGGATGTTGGGGTGAGGCGAACCAAGCTAATTTGGTTTGCGTTGGGCGTTGCAACATCTGCGGTTGCAATGCTTGCTACAAATTTATTTGTTCAAGCACCGGCCGAACTACATCCATATTTAAGTGTCTCTGAGCGAGCGCTTACGGTCGAAGAATTGGACCAATTTGAAAAGTTCGCGCAAACCAGCGGTCAACTTCTGCGGGAATGTGGCGCAAAGCAGTTTTTCATGAAACAAGCAAATGGACCTGATGGGGTTCCCTACAGCTTGATTAAGATCAATCAGGAAAACGATCTGGCGATTTACTGCGTGTTCGAGCGCGCAAGACTGGAAGGTTTTCCTCTATATATTCAGCTGATCACGGACCAAAATGCGCAGGTATTCTGACATCACTTTTGGCTTTGCTTGCGGTGCGCTATTTGCCGCGACGTCAGCCCTCGCCCAACCCACCGACCCATACGCCAATTGGCCCGGTGTTGAGCTGGTCGAGGGCGTCGCATTTCAGGGCGATGGCGGGGTCACGCTCGAAGGTTCCGAGGCAGGTGTGCCGGTCGTGAAATTCTGGCGGCCTGTCCTGTTTCGCGAAGATACCGACGCGCCCGTTGCGGGCCGCATGGACTGCTCCGTCGCGGCCGTGGCGGCCGAGTTCAGCGAAGAAGCTTTCGACCTCGACGAACGTCACGAGCAAGTTGAAAAGACCCGCAAGCGCTCCGGCTTTCGCGAAAATGACCGCCAGCGTGATTACTCTGACACCCGCCGCGATCTCCACATCATTGGCCGCCGCAAGGGGGAGCGCGAGCATTTCGTGCTATCCTATATTGCGGTGCGCGATGGCGAGCGACTGATCGATATCCGCCGCAATTGCACCTTCGTTTTCCGCCAAGACGCGGGCAAGCCTGACTGGCTCGCCTACGTCAATCGCTACACCAAATTCCGCTTCGCCTTCGAGCCCGACCTCGACGCCAAGATCAATGCCAACTTCAACGCTGACGCCGACTTGCCGCGCCCGCATTTCTTCTAACCTCGCACCCATCCGATAGGATTTCCGTCCAAAATGCCCAAACGCAACGACATCTCCTCCATCCTCGTCATTGGCGCAGGCCCGATCATCATCGGTCAGGCGTGCGAGTTCGATTACTCGGGCACTCAGGCGATTAAGGCACTGAAAGAGGAGGGGTATCGGGTCATTCTGGTCAACTCCAACCCGGCAACCATCATGACCGATCCGGAAACGGCGGATGCGACCTATGTCGAGCCGATTACGCCGGAGATCGTGGCCAAGGTCATTGCGAAAGAGCGGCCTGATGCGCTGCTGCCGACGATGGGCGGGCAGACCGCACTGAATTGTGCGCTAAGCCTGCAAAAGATGGGTGTGCTGGAGGAATATGGCGTCCAGATGATTGGCGCGGATGCGGAGGCGATTGATAAGGCCGAAGATCGCCAGAAGTTCCGCGATGCGATGGACTCCATCGGGCTAGAAAGCGCGCGCAGCGGCGTGGCGAATACGGTGGAAGAGGCTCAGGAAATTCTTGAGCGAACGGGTCTGCCCAGCATTATCCGCCCCAGCTTCACCCTTGGCGGGACCGGCGGCGGGATCGCTTATAACAAGGCGGAGTTTGAGCGGATTGTGCGCGAAGGGCTGGATGCGAGCCCGACCACTGAAGTGCTGATTGAGGAATCGCTACTAGGTTGGAAAGAGTATGAGATGGAGGTTGTCCGCGACAAAAAGGACAATTGCATCATCATCTGCTCGATTGAGAATGTCGATCCAATGGGCGTCCATACGGGTGACAGCATTACGGTGGCACCGGCGCTGACGCTGACGGATAAAGAGTATCAGATCATGCGGACCGCCAGCCTCAATGTGCTGCGCGAGATTGGCGTGGAAACCGGCGGCTCGAATGTCCAATTTGCGGTCAATCCCAAGGATGGCCGGTTGATCGTGATCGAGATGAACCCGCGTGTTTCGCGCTCCTCGGCGCTTGCCTCAAAAGCGACCGGCTTTCCGATTGCGCGCGTCGCGGCGAAATTGGCCGTGGGGTACACGCTCGACGAGATCCAGAACGAGATAACGGGCGCGACCCCGGCGAGTTTTGAGCCGACGATTGACTATGTCGTGACCAAAATCCCGCGCTTTGCCTTTGAGAAATTCAAGGGCGCTGAGGCGCAGCTTTCCACTGCGATGAAGTCGGTCGGCGAAGTGATGGCGATTGGCCGTTCCTTTGCAGAGTCGATGCAAAAGGCGCTGCGGGGGCTCGAAACTGGGCTCGACGGATTTAACCGCTTTCTCCCGCTGGAAGGGGCGAGCCGAGACAAGCTGACTGCGGAGCTTTCGCAGCGAACACCGGACCGTATCCTCAAGATTGCGCAGGGTTTTCGCGAGGGGATGAGCGTGGATGACTTGCAGCCGATCACCGGCTTTGATCCCTGGTTCCTGCGCCAGATAGAGGCGATTGTCGCTGCTGAGAAGCATGTGAGCGCCGATGGTCTGCCAAATGATGCGCAGGAATTGCGTAAGCTCAAGGCGATGGGCTTTTCCGACCAACGGCTAGCGACACTCGCCGTGCGCTCCGTTGGCGTTGCGGGCGGCATGGGAGAGACGCAGGCGCGCAGTTCCGGCCTTTTGCATGACGCAATGCAAGCGATGGCCGGGGCGACCAGCGAGGCCGAAGTGCGCGATCTGCGGACGAAACTGGGCGTGCGCCCTGTATTCAAGCGGATTGATAGCTGCGCGGCGGAGTTTGAGGCGATCACGCCCTATATGTACTCGACTTATGAAACGCCAAGCTTTGGCGAAGCCGAGGATGAAGCTGAGCCGTCTGATCGCAAAAAGATCGTCATTCTGGGCGGTGGCCCCAACCGGATCGGGCAAGGCATCGAGTTCGATTATTGCTGCGTCCATGCCTGCTATGCGCTGCGCGATGCGGGCTTTGAGACAATTATGGTCAATTGCAATCCTGAGACGGTTTCGACTGATTATGACACCTCGGACCGACTCTATTTTGAGCCGCTGACCGAGGAAGATGTGCTCGAAATCCTGCGCATTGAAATGTCCAAAGGCGAAGTGGTTGGTGTGATCGTGCAGTTCGGCGGACAAACCCCGCTCAAACTCGCCGCTGCTTTGGAGCGCGAAGGCATACCCATCCTCGGCACATCGCCTGATGCGATTGACCTTGCCGAAGACCGCGAGCGTTTTGCCAAGCTGGTGAATCAGCTGAAGCTGAAGCAGCCGGACAATGGCATTGCGAAAAGCCGCGATGAGGCGGCTGCTGTGGCCGCACACATCGGCTACCCCGTATTGCTACGGCCATCCTATGTGCTGGGCGGCCGTGCCATGGAGATTGTCGATAGCGAAGCCCAGCTCGATGATTACATTGCCACGGCGGTGAATGTGTCCGGCGATAGCCCGGTGCTGGTGGATCAATATCTGCGCGATGCCATCGAATGCGACGTGGATGTGGTGAGCGATGGCGAGGAAGTGCGCATTGCGGGCGTCATGCAGCACATCGAAGAAGCCGGCGTGCATTCGGGCGACAGCGCCTGCACTATCCCGCCTTACAGTCTGCCCGATGACATAGTTTCCGAGATGGAGCGGCAGGCGCGCGAATTGGCGCTCGCGCTGAAAGTGCGCGGCCTCATGAATGTACAATTCGCCGTGAAAGATGGCGAAGTCTATCTGATCGAGGTGAACCCGCGAGCCAGCCGTACAGTGCCCTTCGTCGCGAAGGCCATTGGCCGCCCGATTGCCAAAATAGCCAGCCGGGTGATGGCGGGCGAGCCCCTGAGCGAATTTGAGCCCTTCGACATCCGGCCCGAGCATATGGCGGTCAAAGAGGCAGTGTTCCCTTTTGCTCGCTTCCCCGGCGCCGACCCCGTTCTGACACCGGAGATGAAAAGTACCGGCGAAGTCATGGGAATTGATGCAGATTTTCCCGCAGCATTCCTGAAGTCGCAAATGGGGGCGGGCATGGTTCTGCCGCGTGAGGGCACGCTGTTCGTGTCGGTCAAGAATAGCGACAAAGCGGTCATCGTTCCGGCTGTCAAAACGCTGCTTGCGCAGGGTTTCAAGGTGATCGCGACCGGCGGCACGCAAAGCTATCTTGCTGAGCAGGGCCTCGATGTGACCCGCGTTAACAAGGTCGCCGAAGGCCGGCCGCATATTGTCGATGCGATTATCGATGGCGAAGTCGATCTCGTGTTCAACACCACGGAGGGATGGCAATCGTTGATCGATTCCAAATCGATCCGTGCATCGTCGCTGGAAAAGAAGGTCCCCTATTACACCACAGCCGCCGCTTCCCTAGCGTCAGCGCGCGCGATCGCAGAAGTTTCGCCAGCTGACCTTGAAGTACGCTCGCTCCAAGACTATTATAGCGGCTAAGATTTTCTAGAACTTCCCCTCGGACAAATCGTTCAGAAGGTGCGGCGGTCATCGCGGCATACTCTCGAATTGTCCCATAAGGGCTTGAGACAGAAGGATAAAGGAGTCTCATGGAAAAGGTACCAATGCTCGCTGAGGGCTACGAAACGCTGATTGCGGAACTGAAAGAACTGCGCGATGAGCGTCCAAAAATCGTTGACGCGATCGAGGAAGCACGCGCTCATGGCGATCTTTCGGAGAACGCAGAGTACCACGCCGCAAAAGAGCGGCAGGGACAGGTCGAGGCGCAGATTTCTGATATTGAGGACAAGGTTAGCCGTGCGCAAATCATTGATCCCAAAACTCTCTCTGGTGACAAAGTGGTCTTTGGGGCGACGGTGACGTTGCTCGACGAAGACGACAAGCCGATCAAATATCAGATCGTCGGTCAGACCGAGGCTGATGCGAACCAGGGAAAGATCTCCTATAATTCGCCCATTGGTCGTGCGCTGATTGGTAAGCAAGTACAGGAAGAGATCGAAGTGACGGTCCCTTCTGGCGATAAGTTCTACCTCATTGATAAGGTTGAATATATCTAGGATCGTAGTCCGTTAAGCGCCTTCTCCATGGCGTAATTATGGATGGCGATTTCGCGCCCGTCAGAGGGGATTGTGAAGTCGCGACGATGCGTAGCGGAATAGCCCGCGCGTTCAAACGCGGGCCGAGCAAGTTCACTTGCCTCGGTGTAAAGGCGTGCAATCCCTAGCTCTACGGCGTGATTTTCCGCCGCCTCAAGGGCTTGCTCAGCGAGGCCGCGGCGTGTGTGCTGGGGGTGAGCGTAGAGGTGGTCGAGATGACCGTCTGGCTCAAGCAGTGAATACGCCACCGGCGTGCCGATGTCGTCGGCCACGACAAAGATGATAGCGCCACTGGCCACCCGCTCGCGGTAACGTTCTGGCCCGGGATGTCGCGCGACCCATGCGGCAATCTGCTCTTCGGAATATGCGCGCGGCCCGATTTGTGTGATCGCTTCACGGCAGAGCGTGCTTAACGCATGCTCGTCGCCATCGCGATAGCGCCGCAATGTGTATTCCATGGCGTGATTAGCAGCGCTTGCTTAAGTGCTTGGCTCAAGCAGCTTGTGCAGGTGGACGATCACATACTTCATCTCGGCATCATCAACCGTGCGCTGGGCATTGCCGCGCCACGCGTCTTCCGCCGCTTCATAATCGGAATAGACGCCCGCTACGTGAATGCTCTCTGGGTCCTGAAACTCGATATTGCGCGGGTCCTTCACGCGGCCACCCATGACGAGGTAGAGCGCTTGTTTGATTTCGGTTTCTTCCATGGTGAGTAGTGCCTTTGTGCTGTTCCGGGGAGGATTGTTTGTCGCGCACATAGAGCAAGCGGCGCGGCAGGCAAACCCGCTGCGTTAACTGCAATCTATGTGAAGGGGAATTTAGCCGTTCAGGCGCGAGCGCAGATCGCGGACCGTGCGGCTTGTCGTCCGCTTGGCTTTGCGTGAGGCAGTTTTGACAGCATCGCTTGCCGCATCGGCGTGGTAAGCGGCATCGCGCTTGATCCCGCGTGCGGTTGTGCCAATCGATTCCCCAATATCCTCCGCCATGTCGCCGCCTTTTTGCTTGGCTTTGGCCGCGCTTTCCTCGGCGCGTTCAAGCAGGTCGAGCCCAAAAGAGAGCGCTGCTTGCGTGGCCAGTGCTGCAAAAGCGCTGCTACGCTTGGCGCCGGTTTTTACGACCGTGCGGCCCGGACGGGTCATCGCTCCGATCAGCAGGCCAACACCAATCGCACCCGCGACCACGGCAACCGGGTGTTTCTTCGTGAATTCAGCGGCATTTTCAGCGGCCTCTCTTGCGGCGCTCGCTAGATCACGTTCTGCAAGGCGTTGTTTGCCCGCCTCGATTTTCTGGCGCAGCAAATCGCGCGGGTCCTTGGGTGCATTGGCGTAGAGCGAAGTATCCGCAAGCTCAGTATCGACGAAATCAGGATCAGAATTCAGCTCGTCAACCGAGGTTGTGGGCTGCGTGTTGTCATTGGCATTCTGGCTCATCGTACTTTCCGTTTCTTCACTTCCGCTTTGCGCTGTCTCAGATATCTGCTGCTGTAGCGCTATTCTCATCATGTGAGGTTAAATCTTCTATATCGGCCTCTGTGTGGTCATCCGCAGCTGGCGCGGTCTCATCACTCGCAAAGAGGTCTGTAATCGGGTTGCGTGCAAACCACATGACAAGCGCCGCGATTATAGCAATCAATGCGCCCTTATTATCGCCAGCTACGCCGACGGCTTCTTCATAAACTTCGCTCGCACCCTCGGTAACGCGGTCTTTTGCGCGCAGGGCAAGGCTCTTACTAGAGAAATCCTCGCGCACATTCTCAACATCGGCATCAAGCAGAGCCTTTGCCGCGTCACGCAAGGCGCGGTCTTCAACCATTTGGGCGCGTAAATCGTTCATGCGTTTGTATCGCTTGATGTATTGCCAGCCTCATCTGAACTCTTGCCGAACGCGAAGCCAATATCTTTCGCTTTCGATCGGATCATCAGGCCCAGAATGACAATTCCGAGGATCAGCACCAGCGTTACCGCGCCGGTCGCGAGCCATGGGTTGATCACTTGGGCTAATGCGAAGACTGAGCCTACGACCAGCGCGACCAAGGCCAGGTGCAAAAACCCCAAAGCAAAAATCGCATAGATTGCGATGTGTTTTGCGCGGTTACCGGCAAAAACCGCGCGGCTTTTCTGAAAAGCAAGTTCTGCTTCGGCATAGACCTTGCCGTCCTCGGTAAGCGCCTTCAGATCGTCAGCCAGTGAAGGGGGGACAGGCGCATCTGCGGGGTCAACCGCGTCCGTAGCGCCCTGCTCATGCTCGGGCATATCGCCCGGAGCAGGTTCACCTCGCTCCGGTACGTTGTCCTCTTCCCGCATGTTCAGCCCCTTAAATCGTTTTCCGTTACCGGCGGAATAGGCGCGAAAGCATGAATCCTGCAACTGCTGCGATACCAACCGCGAGGCCGGGGCTCTTGCGCACAAACTCGCGGGCGTCTTCGCCAATTTCGTCAACAGACTTGTTGTCGAGCGCTTCTGCGGTGTTGGCGAGCGATTTAGATGCGCTGCGGGCATAATCGCCATATTGCGCGCCAAGCCGCTCATCAACGTAATGCGCATTGTCGGCGACAACTTCGCTTAAGCCCCGCAGGCCATCGCTAGCCTTGGCTTTGCCTTCCACGGCAAGCTCCTTGCCCTTGACCTTCGCTTCTTCGCCGTAAGCCTTGGCATCGCCAACCCAATCTTCGCCTTTGCCCTTGGCCTGCTCGCGATAAGCGACGGCGCGACCTTTGCCCTCTTCCTTAAGGGCAGCGGCGCCCGCTTTGGCTTCTTCCAATGCGGCGTTGAAACGTGATTTTGCTTCGCTTGTTTTATCTGACACGGGGGCTGTCTCCTTTGCTTTTTTGGGTGTGGCTGCCTTCTTGGCAGTAGTCTTTTTAGCTGCGGTTTTGTGCGGCTTTTTCGCCGTTGATTTCTTCGCTGTGCTCTTGGCGTCGGCCATGATGATCCTCCAGAACTGTCAAACTGCCTTTGTCAGGCATATGAATAAACTTTGGCGTGCCCTACTGCAACGTATCTTGCGCCGAGCATGCCGCGCGCATAGAGCGCTCTTCGCACCTGCAATGTAGAGGTGTCTTACACAATTACAACACTTCACTGGAGTTTTGGTTCCCGATGACTGCGATTATTGACCTGCATGGCCGCGAAATTCTCGATAGCCGGGGTAACCCGACGGTTGAGGTGGACGTCCTCCTTGAAGATGGCAGTTTTGGCCGCGCGGCGGTGCCTTCGGGCGCGTCAACTGGTGCGTATGAAGCGGTTGAGCTGCGCGATGGCGACAAGGATCGCTATCTCGGCAAGGGGGTGCTGCAGGCCGTCGATGCGGTGAATAATGAGATTAGCGAAATGCTGCTTGGCCTCGATGCCGAGGATCAGCGCGATATCGATCAGGCGATGATTGATCTGGACGGCACGCCGAACAAGGCGCGGCTTGGTGCAAATTCGATTTTAGGGGTGAGCCTGGCGGTCGCAAAGGCTGCGGCGAATGCGCGCGGTTTGCCGCTCTATTCCTATGTCGGCGGTGTGTCCGGCCATGTCCTGCCCGTGCCGATGATGAACATCATCAATGGCGGTGAGCATGCTGATAACCCGATTGATATTCAGGAATTCATGGTGATGCCTGTGGGCGCGGACAACCTTGCCGAGGCTGTGCGTTGGGGCGCAGAGATATTCCACACGCTGAAGAAAAAGCTGCACGCCAAGGGCCTCGCGACGGCAGTCGGCGACGAAGGCGGTTTTGCGCCTGATCTGGCCAGCACGCGCGATGCGCTCGATTTCATCATGGCATCGGTTGAAGAGGCTGGCTTCAAGCCGGGCGAGGACGTGGTGCTCGCGCTGGATTGCGCGGCGAGCGAGTTCTTCAAGAACGGCAAATACGAGATTTCGGGCGAGAAGCTCTCGCTGGGTGGCGACGAAATGGCCGCTTACCTCGCAAAACTATGCGATGATTACCCGATCCGTTCCATCGAAGACGGCATGGATGAGGATGACTTTGCAGGCTGGAGAGCGCTGACCGATCTCATTGGCGACCGCGTGCAATTGGTCGGCGATGATCTCTTCGTCACCAATCCGGAGCGCCTGACCCAAGGCATCACAGACGGTCTTGCCAATTCGCTCTTGGTGAAGGTCAATCAGATCGGCACGCTGTCAGAAACACTGGACGCCGTCGATATCGCGCACCGTGCAGGCTACACTTCGGTGATGAGCCACCGTTCAGGCGAAACCGAGGATGCCACCATCGCCGACCTCGCAGTCGCGACCAATTGCGGCCAGATCAAAACCGGCTCGCTGGCCCGTTCTGACCGGCTCGCAAAATACAACCAGCTGATCCGTATTGAGGAAGAGCTGGGCGCGAGCGCGCATTACGCCGGAGCTGCTTGTTTCGGATAATCCGCCGATAGTTTGTGTTTGCCCGCTGCTCACCCTATCGTCCCGTTAGAGCGTTACTAGGGAGAGCCGGGCGATCACACAGTTTCCAGCCCATCCAGATGATGTGACGCCTGAGTGGCTGTCGCAGCTGCTTGGCACGCATGTTGGCGGCGTGTCTTGGGAGCCAATCGGCACGGGGCAGGTCGGCGATAGCGTCCGCTTCCATTTGCACGAGAGGGGCGAGGGCGCTCCGGCAACGCTAGCGGGCAAGTTCCCCGCTGAGGACCAAACCAGCCGCGGCACGGCGGCAATGATGGGGCTCTACGCCAAAGAGGTGAGCTTTTACCGCGAGGCCGCTGCAAAACTCGCCGTCAGAACGCCCGCGACCCATTTCGCCAAGGCTGATCCCGGCGGCACAGAGTTCGTGATCATCTTCGAGGATCTCGGCGCGGCTCGCGGTGGCAATCAGATTGAGGGATGCTCGCTGAATGACGCACGCGCCGCGATAAAGCAGGCCGCCGCGCTTCACGCCTCTAGCTGGCATAATGCAGGGATTCTCGGCTCATCATGGCTCACCCCGCCTGAGGGTTTGCGCGCGCAGCTTGGCACCATGTATCCGCAAGCGCAGAAGGTATTTGCCGAACGCTATGCAGGCCAGCTTGAGCCGAAATTTATGGCAGTCTGCGGAGAGCTCGCCGAAATCCGCGAGCTTTGGACCCGCACAGAAGAACCGCCGCAATGCCTCGTCCATGGCGATTTCCGGCTCGACAACATGCTGTTCGATATCAAGGGCGGTGCAGAGCCTATCGCCATCCTCGATTGGCAGACCGTCACCGCAGGCAAAGCGATGACGGACATTGGCTATTTCCTCGGCTGCGGGATTGGCGACGAGATGCGCCGCGTTCACGAGGAAGGTTTGCTGCACGACTATCTCACCGAGATGGACCGACGCGGCGTCACCCTGACGCGTGAAAACATCTGGCATGACTACCGCATCGGCGCGCTCCACGGTGTCTCAACCGCCGTCTTCAGCGCCGCTTTTGTTGAGCGGACGGAGCGGGGCGATGCCAACTTCCTGTCGATGGCGCGCGGCGCTTGCGCATTGGCGCTGGAGCATGACAGTATCGGTGCATTAAGGGAGCTAATCTGATATGGCTTTGTCCAAGGGCGACGACTTCCCCATCCACCAGACCGCCGAGCCGGTGGCCTATGCGGGCACGGATCGCAATTTCTACGACCGCTATTTCTTTAATGGCTATGCGCCCGATGGCGGCGGCTTTTTCGCGATAGCCTTTGGTGTCTATCCGCATCTCGATGTGGTGGATGCACATTTCAATGTGATTCGCGATGGGGTTCAACATTGTGTCCATGCGAGCCGGGAGGCGGGCATGGAGCGGATGGACCTGTCCTGCGGCCCGATCACGATTGAGATTGTCGAACCGCTGAATGTGCTGAAAGTGTCAGTAGGCGATCATGAGGGGATTTCGGCGGAGCTGACCTTTACCGGGCGTCATTTTCCCATCGAGGAGCCACGCTTCACGCACCGGACCGGTCCGCGCGTTCTGCTCGATTGCACGCGGATGACTCAGAATGGTCGCTGGACCGGCTGGATTGAGGTCGATGGGGAACGTCAAGAGCTTGCCACGGGCACTATGGGCACGCGCGACCGCAGCTGGGGTGTTCGTCCGATTGGCGCGCCCGATGCGCAGCCTATTCCGGGGCAGGCGATGCCGAGCTTCTTCTGGCAGTGGACGCCGATCAACTTCCCGAGTGGCAGTCTGTTCTTCCATGTGAATAACGACACGCTGGGCAACACATGGAACACCCGCGCGGCCTGGGCGCTGGAGGGGGCGAGCGCCGATGTACTGAGCGAAGGCGCGGGTAGCATGCGCACGCGTCTGAGCAGCGGAACCCGCTGGCCAAGCGGCGGTTCTACGGTGTCATTGGCGCTGCCCGGCGGGCCGGAGGAGATCACCTTTGAACCGTTGGGTCGCTTTCAAATGAAGGGGCTGGGCTATACTCATCCCGACTGGCGGCACGGGATGTATCACGGCGCGCTGAAAGTAGAGCGTGAGGACATTGTGCTGGATGGCCTCGGCCCGCTCGCGCTGGACAATATCCATGTGCAAATTCCCGTTGCGGTGACCAGTGATGGCGAGGAAGGCATCGGCGTGTTTGAGCAGCTAATCATCGGCCCCTTCGCGCCACTGGGGCTGAGCGAGTTTATTGATGGGGCGGGGTAGGGCGCGCCGCTAAACACTTGGCAAGATTGGCGGTGTATTGGCGTGGATATGAGATTGATCTCGTCTTGGTTTGCGCGAAGTTTCGTTTTGCTGTTTGGGGCGCTTGCGCTGTCCGCTTGCGGGAGCAACCCCAACAGCGCAGAGGTGCGTTGGCGCGTCACGGTTGAGGTCGCAACACCGGAGGGTATGCGGACGGGGTCAAGCGTGTGGAGTTGGAGCCTGTCGCGGCCAACGGTTGCGCTAGCCAGCGCCTATGATGGCGAGTTTCGCGGTGAAGCGGTGGCTGTCGATCTGCCGAATGGCAAGACACTGTTTGCACTGGTGAAGGGGCAAGAAATGATCCCTGAGCGGCAGTTTCGTGATCTTCTCCCTCAACGTGAGAGGGAAGACCGAGTTGCCGATATTCTCGATATCGCTGCCAATACCGGCAGCACGAGACAACTCCCCTGCGTGCCGAAACCTGAAAAAGGCGGGTATGCCTTCAAGTACGACTGCATGATGCTGGTAAGCTTTGCAGATGCGGGTGATCCAACATCAGTGTTTGAGATCGATTATCACGATGCAGCCGATAGCCTTGGCGAAGGTTATACCATTCAGGCGATTACCATCACTATCACCGATCAAGAAGTGACAACCGGAATTGGGGAACGGCTGCGAGAGACCGGGATCAAACCTAACAGTAGTCTGGACAACGATTTCGACATGACGACCAATCCAACGCTGGCACAGATGTTGGGCTATACTGACTTTGTAAGGGGTACATCAAAATGAGCCGTGATTTGTCGCTCGCTATCTTGGCAATGGACGCTTACAATCGCGGTCTTGGCCAGAAAGATCAGCAGATCTTCACCTAACCCCCAAAACGCCCTTGCAGCTCAAACAGTGCCAGCGCCGCCTTTGCCGCCTCGCCGCCCTTGTCTTTCTGCGCTGCATCGGCGCGGACCAGCGCCTGTTCCTCATTCTCAACCGTGATGATGCCATTGCCGATGGCGATCCCATCCATGGTCAGCGCCATGACGGCGCGCGCGCTTTCGCCTGCAACAATCTCGAAGTGATAGGTCTCGCCGCGGATCACCACGCCAATCGCGACAAAGCCGTCATACTCTTGCGCTTCCACTGCCAGTGAGATCGCGCCGGGTATCTCGAGCGCGCCGGGCACGGTGAGCACTTCTGCCTCGTGTCCTGCCGCCTCTAATGCGGCGCGCGCGCCCGCGATCAGCATGTCGTTCAAATGGTCGTAAAACCGCGCTTCGACGATCAGAAATTTGGCCATGTGGTGAGTCCTATAATGCTTATGCGGGGCCAGCCCTAAGCGGGAATTGGCTTGTGGTCGACGATATTGAGGCCATATCCGCCAATCGCCACCAATTGCGGCTGAGAATTGCTGAGCAGGATCATGTCTTCGACGCCGAGGTCCGCGAGGATTTGCGAGCCGATACCGACATTGCGCAGCTCATCCTCATCGCTGTAGTTTTCAGGCGCGGCGGGGCGCCCGGTGATCAGGACGATCACGCCCGAGCCATGCTCGCCCACTACTTGCATGGCGCGCTGCAAAGTGCGTTTGCGCGGGCCGGGCTGGCCAAGCAGATCGTCGAATATCGAGATTGGGTGAACGCGGGTGAGGGTAGCTTCGCCGGGCACCACATGCCCTTTTTGCAGCACATAGCTCTCGCTGCCATCGACCTTGTTTTTGTAGGTGATGAGGCGCCATTGGCCGCCGTAATCGGATTCGAATGAACGCTCTTCAACGCGTTCGACCAGATGGTCATTCCGCATGCGATACTCGATCAAATCACGGATTGTGCCGATCTTGAGGTCATGCTTGCGGGCAAAGCTGATGAGGTCATCGAGCCGCGCCATGGTGCCATCCTCATTCATGATCTCACAAATCACGCCCGAGGGGTTAAGGCCAGCGAGGCGCGAGATATCAACGGCGGCTTCTGTATGGCCCGCGCGGACCAGCACGCCGCCATCGCGGGCGGTCAGCGGGAAGACATGGCCCGGCGTGACGATATCGGCGGGCCCTTTGGTGGCATCAATCGCGACTGACACAGTGCGCGCCCGGTCAGCGGCGCTGATGCCGGTGGTCACGCCTTCTTTCGCCTCAATTGAAATGGTGAAGGCGGTCTGCATGCTCTCGCGATTATCGCGTGTCATGGGCTGGAGGCCGAGAGTGTCGATCCGCTCGCGGTCAAGTGAGAGGCAGATCAGACCGCGGCCATGCGTTGCCATGAAGTTGATGGCATCGGGTGTGACCATCTGGGCCGGGATAATCAGATCACCCTCATTCTCCCTGTCCTCATCATCCACCAGGATATACATGCGGCCGTTGCGGGCTTCGTTAATGATCTCCTCGATTGGAACGAGAGCGGGGCGGTCATCATTCGCCTCTAGGAAGCGCTCCAACTTGCCAAGTGTATCAGCAGTAGGGTTCCAACTATCCTCGTCGCAATCGCGCAGAGTGTTGGCATGAAGCCCAGCAGCGCGGGCCAAACCAGCTTTGGTCATTTGGCCATCGGAAACCAGCTCGCGAACTTTTTGTAATGTGCTCATAAACGTCGTGTATCACATTGTGATGTGATGTAAAGAGCTGGTATGTGATTTTGATGTGCGCTAGTAGGGCGTGTGGTGGCGGGGCGCTTGTCAGCGTTTACTTCGCAACTGCAGTAGAAATGAGGCGGCGGCCGCATTCTCTTCACTATTTGTCCCAAAATGGGATTGCGTTGTCTCAAAATGGGAAGAAGAGTGATGAATTGGTGAATTGGTTAAAATTACCCTAGCGCTTTGGTAAGCTGGCGTTAATCTCCGTGCTCAGGGGCCCCCGAGTCTCTCGCTCGTCGGGTGCCGATTGTAACGATCGAAAGGGGATCTATGTCAAAACTTGTGGGAATTCGCCGCGGCCTTATGGCTGCCACATCGGTAGCTGCGGTTTCGCTAGCAGCGCCGGCAATGGCGCAAGATGCGCCGCCAATCGCTGGGCCAACAGGGGCCACTGAGGCACCTTTTTATGGTGCCATTGAATCGCCCGGGATCATCACGCGTGATGATATTGACCCGAACGTGCCTGCACCGGAAGGTTCGCTCGACTTTGGCATTAACGGCATCGGCCAGATGTTTGCTCAAAGCCCAACTGGCGGCTTCGGGCTCTGCACCGGCTCGCTGATCAATCCGCGCATGGTTTTGTTTGCGGCGCACTGTGTCAATGGCGCACCGCAAGAAGCTTATGGATCAAACAGCGGTGGCTTGGGTCTCGCATTTGGCTTCCAAGACGACACTCTTGATGCTGCTCGCGCTTGGATCGGTGCTGGTTTTGTGACGCAACAAGATCAGGCACTCTACAACGTTGAGCATCTTTGGTACGATGAGCGCTCAATCCCGACCGGCTTCCTTGAAGCTGACGTTGCGATTGCGACGCTTGATACGCCTGCGTTTGATATTCCGACGTGGGCGCTGTTGCTGACGCCGCTCACCGGCCAAGAGCATGTGACCATCACAGGCTATGGCGGCAATGGTACCAACGCTTCTGGCAACCAGGGCATTGATTTCCGTCGGCGTATTGCCGAGAACTTCGTTTCGTCGCTCAGCTCACTCGCTGACCGGAACGCATTCTTGTTCGGTGATCCTTCCGGGGCACCAGAGCAGAACCTCTATTTCACCGCGTTCAATGACCCGGCTGGAGTTGAGGCATTTGACCCTGCGAACGGGTTCTTTGACTTTGGGATCTTTGGTGAGAACGACGTTCCTTTGCCGAATGAAGGCACCACTGCAGGCGGCGACTCTGGTGGTCCACTCATCGTCGATGAGAAATACGACATTGATGTAGTCATCGGTGTTCTGTCAGGTGGTTCGCGCTTCTTTGGCGCACAGGACTTTGATGCATACGGCACGCAATCCTTCTACCAGCCGCTTCATGCCTATTGGGACGTGATCGTTGCGAACAACCCTTATGTTTACGCGACGAATGAGGGGCGTTTTGGTGAGTGGACAGATCCAGGCCACTGGGTCCAAGCGCTTGATCCCAACTACTACATCGACGTCAACGGCGAGCTGATCAATGGCCTGCCCGATGCGCTTGGTGGCAACCTAACTGGCGAAGGCGCGAAGTTTGGTGACGTTTGCTTCTTGGCAGATTGCGTTGACACCGTCCAAGACGCGATTGTTGGTTCTGCGGGACCGGCAGTTCAGATCGAAGGCGGACCTGGCTCAGAGAACTTTGTGCCAAACAATATCGTAGGCGATCCAAGCATTGGGCAGCGCCCACGTTATTTCGATGTGACACTGGCTGGCGGTATTACCAACCTGTCGGGCGCTGATATTGAGATTGACAAACTCTCGCTCGATGGCGGTAAGTTCCGGATTGCGGAAGGCGCGTCACTGACAAGCCTTGGTGATTACAACCAATTCCGCGGTCAGATCGAGATCAATGGCGAGCTTGCGGCGCGTGAGGCATTCATCCTCAGCGGCGTAGTTGAGGGAACAGGTACTTTCCGTACACCGTTCTTGACGGCTCTTGGAGCGACTGTCGCGCCGAGCGGTTTCTTTAGCACCGGCACGCTGACTGTTGATGGCGATGTCATTCTGTCATCTGCTTCTAATCTTGCGATTGATCTGGCCGCCTCCGGCTCTGACCTCCTTGATGTGACCGGCACTCTGTCGCTCTCGGAAGAGGGCAGCACGGGCGGTACGCTTTCGCTGGCACGTACGTTCTCTTTCTTCGGGCCAAGTATCCGGGCGGGAGATGAGTTCGTGGTTGCTTCAGCAGCATCGGTAGAAGGCGAATTCGGCAATGTTGTTGCATCGCTCGGCGTACTGAATGCCAATGTAACGTATACCGATACTGAAGTGATTGTCGGTCTTGAAGCAGGCTCATTGTTCGGCTTCCTCGGCTTTGGTAGCAGCCCGACAGTTTCGGCTTTCGCCGGTGCTCTCGATACGCTGCGGGCAACGCACTATGATTCGCTCTACAATTTGTACGGGCAAATCGATCTGATGGATCCGCTGACACTGTCGCAGACGCTTTCGGGGCTTGCGCCAAACACCAACACCTTCGGCATGCAGCTGCGTGAGCAGCAAAGCCAGGCGCTTTTCGGCGCGGTGACGGATCGTCTGTCGCTGATGGGTACTGCATCTGATCAGTCTGTTCAGGTTGTTGGTGCACCATCGACGTTCATCGCAAGCGCCGGCGGAACTCAGCAGCAAGCGTTTGCTGCTGGTCTTTCCGGTCTTGGTCAGAGCGAAACCCGTGTGCTCGCACTGCCAGAAGGCTTCACCGGCTATGTTAGCGGCGGCTCGCTCGCCTCTAGCGGCGTCGGTACGGTCAATCTGACTGATGGCGGTCGTAGCAGCTACTTCGGCATGGGCGTTGAGCACGCTGTCTCATCTAACTTCACCATGGGTGTTGCGATGGGTTATGCTGATGGTCTGAGCAATTTCGGCTTCGATCAAGCTGATATGCAGATGACGCATGTTGCGGCTTACGGCGCTTACCAGCTTGGTTCTGGTGCGTATCTTGGCTTTGCTGGTAACTTCGAGCAGACCGAAACTGATACGCAGCGTGGTAGCTTTGCAACCACACTGTACGGCGTTCAGGACGTAACCCGTGCTCAGGCGGTTGCGGAAGCTGGCGTTAATCTGGACGTAATGGACGGCATGATGCTGACCCCGCGGGTACAGGTCGGCTACACGCGTGATGCCTTCTCCGGCATTGAAGAGCGTGGCGGTGACGCTGCTTTGGCAATTGATGAGCTGAACATCAGCCGTCTTGAAGCCAAGTTTGGTGCACGCTTTGCGGGCAGCACATCGGTTGGCAATGGTTGGACATTCACACCGGCCCTTTCGGCTGATTACGTCCAGATGCTTGATGGCTCTGACAATGGTCTGACCGTCCGTTTTGCTGCGGCGCGTGATCTTCCGATCGCTCTTCCACTGGCGCTGGGCGACCAAAACTATACCGAGCTTAAGGGCGGCCTTGAGCTGACCAAGGGTCAGGTATCGTTCGGCATTGCGGTTGAGGCGGACATGGGCCGCTCTGACCTGCAGACAGACCGTGCAACTGCTAATGTGAGTGTGCGCTTCTAAAGCACACCTCTAAGGCAATAAAATTGGGGCCGTTGGCGTTTGTCGGCGGCCCCTTTTTTGCGCGCGTTCCAGCTGAGTATGGTTAAGAAATTGAGTATCCACCACTGCGTGGAGATGGCGGCCTACAACCGGCGTAAATGTTAAATTTTTTCAAGGATTAACCTCTTGTAAGTGACTGAGTGACATCGGCCAAGTTCATAAGAGCGGATCGTATTAATTCCGCGCGCGCGAGCGCATTGGGAACTCATAAATGTTAGAGATGAGTAAGTCAGGAATTCAGAGTGGTTTGGCGTTAGCCTACCAACCGATCCTGCGCGGCTACTTTGGCCTTGCCATGGCCTATTATGCCGTGATGCTTATCAGCCATTTCTGGTTTGTGGAGCCAGAAAACATGACGGCACTTGTCGGTGCATCTGGTGTTGCAGTGGCGGTTCTCGGTAGCTTCTATTTCCGCTTGATGGATCGGCGCTCGGTGCAAGAGCTTGAATTGCTCACTCTGCTTGCGAATACCATCATGATCGTCAATGTGGTGGTTGCGCTCAGCGCCGAGTTTAGCGAAACAAAGCTGTCTTATTTCATTATGGCAGTGATGATATTTGCACTCACTGCAATCAGCCTGCGCCAGGCCACGGTTTCCATACTTGTCGCCTTTGCCGCTCTCGCATCGCAGCTCCATAAAGTCGGTGATGAGTCGCAAATAACCTTTGGTTTCGTCGGTTTTGCAGCGGCGATGAGCGGGCTGACGATCGCGCATTTGCTGCGCAAGGTTATCGAAAAGGCGATTGATGCGCGGATTCGAGCAGATGCGGCACGCGCAGATGCCGAAGAGAACCTTGAGGGTGAGAAGACGCTTGGCGAGACACTGCGCAAGCGTTCGCTCTCCGACAGCCTCACTGGCCTCTCAAATCGGCGCGGTTTCTACGGTGCTTTAAAGCATGCGCGTGCCGACCGCGCTCAACATGGCGATTTGTGGCTCGCCTTGCTTGACCTCGATGGTTTTAAGACGATCAATGACACGTTCGGTCATTTGGCAGGTGACGAATTGCTCAAATCGGTCGCCGAGCGACTACGCATATTCTGCGCAGGACGTGCGCATGTCAGCCGAATGGGCGGCGATGAATTTAGTGTGGTGTTCGAAGGTGCTGCCGTCGATCTTGGCCCTGAAGAATGGTGCGAAGATCTGCTTGAGTGTATCTCTAAGGTCTATGTTATTGACGGTCGCTTGATCAATATCTCAGGCTCGATTGGATGCTACCGCGTGTCTGAGGCCGAACATGACAATACGCCTATCCGCAAGGCCGATTTTGCACTGCTACATGCCAAGAAGATGGGCAAAAACCGCGTTGTCATGTTTGGCGCTGAGCATGCTGAGGCGGAGGCAGAGCGGCACCGGGTCGAACATGCTTTGCGCACAGCTCATCTTGAACAGGAAATCGAGCTGGTATTTCAGCCTCAGGTAGACGTGAATACGCAGCAAATGGTTCGCGCTGAAGTTCTGGCACGGTGGAACAGCCCCGTGTTGGGCATGGTCAGTCCCGACCGCTTTATCAAAGTGGCCGAGGAATGCGGGCTGATCGCGGACATCTCGATTACCGTGCTGACGAAAGCGATAGAGGCGCTGAAAGAAAGAGACGCCGCAGTACCGCTGGCGATCAACCTCTCCGGAAATGACCTTGCATCGACGCAGACGATGGATGCCATCATTGCGATCCTAGAGAGCGCTAAAGTTCCCACAGAGTTGCTTGAATTTGAAGTGACAGAGACAGCCATGCTGACTGACCACCAGCGAGCGGCAGACCATATGGTACGCTTGTCAGAGCTGGGCTGCTCAGTAGCGATTGACGATTTCGGTACTGGCTATTCGAATTTTGGCTATCTGCGTTCGCTGCCGATCGACAAGCTCAAGATTGATCGCTCCTTCCTTAAAGATCTTGGCGACCCCATGACTGAGAAAGTCCTAAGATCTTTGGTAGGGATGGCGAAGACACTGGGTGTCCAATGTGTTTTGGAAGGTGTCGAAGACGAAATCGGCTTGTTGATGGCCAAGCGCTCCGGCGCCGATGTGGTGCAAGGCTATCTCACTGGCAAGCCGGTGTCAGAGGCTGAACTGTTTCGCTGGAAGAGCAAGGATGATCGCCTAAGTTTGCCCACCGATTGAAATTGCCTGCAGCCGCGTTTTAACTGCTAGGAATTCCGTCTTTCTCGCCGCATATCAACCTTCATTAAGTCGAGCGATCTGCTTTGTCTTTGGCATTTGTACCTTTGATCATAGCGCGTAGTCCATCCCACTCTTCATCGCCCAACGCTTGGAACTTCGAGTAGAATGTACCGCCATTCGCTTGATATCCAGCACCATCAATCGCGATGGTTTGCCCGTTTACATATTCCGCGCCGGGTCCCATCAGGAAGACGGCTAAGTTAGCAATCTCGTGCATCTTGCCCGCGCGTCCCATTGGGTTGAGATCAGAGTTTGAATTGTCTCCCTGTCCGCCCGGTGAGAGGCGCGCGCTCATTCCCTTGGTCGGGAACAGGCCCGGCGCAATGGCATTGAAGCGCAGTCCATAGCGGCCCCACTCGGCTGCAAGGCTCTGCGTCATTGCATTGATCGCGGTTTTCGACATGGCGCTTGGCACCACAAATGCGCTGCCGGACCAGACCCAGGTCGTAAGGATTGATAGGAAACTGGCTTTCTTGCCTTCCGCGATCAGGCGCTTTCCGATGTCCAAGGTGACATAGAAGGTTCCCCGAAAGACGATGTCGGAAATCGCGTTGAAGGCGTTCACAGACAAATCTTCTGTGCGGCTTACGAAGTTTCCAGCGGCATTGTTCACAACCCCGGTGAGAGCCCCTCCATCCGCCCAGATTGCGTCGATCATGGTGTGGATTGCATCGGCATCGCGAATGTCGCAGGCATGGGCGACCATCTTGCCGCCGTGCGCGTCCATCAATTCTCGGGCAGTTTCATCAAGTTTGTTCTGGCGGCGACCGCAAATATAGACCGTCGCGCCGAGCTTCAAAAAGCCTTCCGCCATTTCGCGGCCCAAGCCTGTCCCGCCACCAGTTACTAGGATGCGTTCACCGTCCATAAGGCCTTCACGAAACATAAGTTTTGAGACGTCCATTGGGTTTCCTCATCTGTTTTTGTGATGGATTGGCTTTTCTGGGACAGGCTAACCACGCTTCAAGGGTTTAGCCATGAGTTTCTGGCGGTAAGTCGTCGGGGTAGTTGATATTCAGAAGCGGAGGGTGGACGGTAATTTTGTGAGCCTTGACCGCGTCTGCAAAGCCATAAAGTGCACGGCCGTCATCGCTCAGAAACTGCGCCAAGTGTTCGCTTGAATCGACTGGCCACAACCCGACAACGGGGTGGTTTTCAACAATAGCAGCGCCGTCGCAGCGTAATTGCTTTGCGAGATCGTCGGGTAGGAATGGCACGTCGCAAGGCGCGCTCAATACATGTGTGAATGCGTTATTGCTGGCGAATGCAAGCGCTGCGTAAAGCCCGCCCAATGGTCCAAGATCAGCCGCCGGGCTGTCGGGTATGCAAACGGAGCCTGGCTCTTCCCTACCGCAGACTACTACTGCGTCACATTGCGCAGACAAAGCTGCATCGACGCGGTCTATCAGGCGCTTTCCCTCGTATAGCGCATGGGCCTTGTCGCTGCCAAACCGATGTGCCCGACCGCCCGCAAGGATAGCGCCCAATATTTTCATATGCCTCTTGCTCCTACGCGTCAGCATTCCGTTTGCATGGCCAGAAGCTATTTATTCTAAGCGTACTTGCCTCTGATTTCGGCATTGTGTTCGCCGACAAGAGGCGCATGGTCGGATTGGCCTGCCTCCCAATCAGAAAAACTGCTCGCTTCTCGAAGTTCAAAGTAAGTGCCCTCGGTCGGGTGCTCTCGTTTGTTAAGAAAACCCGTCTCGAGAAGGTGCGGATCTTCAAGAATATCCTCAATATCGCGCACGGCCATGCATGGGATGTTGACGTGGCGCATAATCGCTAGCCACTCATCATTTGTCTTAAGGGGTGTTTGAGCCGCCAACCCTTCGTAAAGCGCGCCTTGGTTCTTGATCAGACCGGCAGGTGTCGCAAATCGCTCATCGGCCATGAATTCTGGCATGCCTATCGCATCAAAAATTATGCCCCAAGAGTCGAGGGTGTAAGGCACAATTACGATGTGTCCGTCTTTGGTCGGGAAGGGCTGGCGCAACGGGTCGACCTGCCGGTCATAGCAAGCTGTTCCGTTCGGTGGAACAAACGTCTTTCCAGCTAAATGCTCCTTCAGCATGAAGTTTGCAAAAGCTTCAAACATGGGAACTTCAACGAATTGCCCGCGCCCAGTTCGCAGCTTGTGAATGACCGCAGCAAGCGCCGCGTAAGCCCCATTCATGCCTGCGACTTTGTCTGCGATGAGAGAGGGCAAGAACCGTGGCCGGTCATCCCCGTCGACGCGGCTGAGCAGGGACGTGGTGCCCGTCGCGGCTTGAATGACATCGTCATAGGCTTGGAGACCAGCGTAGGGGCCGTCACTGCCAAAGCCGACGCAATGCATATATATGATGTCTGGATTGACTGTGATGATCGACGCGTAATCGAGGCCCAGGCGCTTAATTGCTTCCTCTCGGACATTGTGAATGAAGATGTCGGCGTCCGCTAGCATGTTTAGCATTACCCCGTGATCTGCCTTATCTTTCAAATCCAAGGTGACAGACTTCTTGCCCCGGTTAAGCGCGATGTGTCCTGGGCTCATTGCCTTGGATTTTGCCGGTTTGCCCGAATAGCGATAGGCATCGCCTGATGCGGGCTCAACCTTGATCACATCAGCGCCAAAATCTGATAGGACTTGCGTGGTGTAAGGCCCAAATACAACGCTGGTCAGATCGACTACTTTGATGCCTTCCAACATTGGCGCTGCGTTCATCATCGTCACGTTCCCACCTCAAAACTGCCCGTCCAATCGGCCGATACCCGCGAAGGGGCAATCACCCCAGGTTTAGCGCTAAACTGGCGCGACACTACCTGCAAATGCAACGGATCACTCTTAGCCCCTCTGTGCCGCATCAATTGGGCGCTATCGCTTTGATTAAAGCACAGCGATGCTTGCTCACGGGCTGCTGGCCAGCGCCAAGAGTTTGATAGTCCGAGAAATATAGCTGAAATATATGGTGGACGCACTAGGGTTCGAACCTAGGACCCGCTGATTAAGAGTCAGCTGCTCTACCAACTGAGCTATGCGTCCAAACAGCGCCAAAGGCGCTGAGCACTCGCGTCGATTCGCCGCAAATGAAGCGCGTGATATAGTGCCCGCCGCGCAGATGGGAAGAGCAAAGCGTTGTATTATTTTGGCGGCGTTTTTGGAGATTAGGGAAAGCTCGGCCGATAGTCAGCCGCGCAAACCCCGCTGAGGCGCGTCCTGGTTCCACCGGTTGACCATCATAAGGGCGCCAATGCAGATCATGTTAGTCATCATTGATGAACCGCCATGGCTGACAAAGGGTAAGGGGATACCAACAACAGGCGCAAGTCCCATCACCATCATTAGATTGATCGCTACGTAGAAGAATATTGTCGCGGTCATGCCAGCAGCCAGCAGCTTGGCAAAGCGGTCATGCGAGCGCCGCGCGACCTGGAGGCCCCAATTGAGGATGATGGCGAAAATTCCTAGGATCACGATCCCGCCAATAAAACCCCATTCTTCGGCCATTGTCGCAAAGACAAAGTCAGTGTGCGGCTCTGGCAGGTATTGCAGATGGCTCTGCGAGCCCTCGTTGAACCCTTTCCCGGTCAAACCGCCCGAGCCAATCGCAATTTTTGACTGAGTGATGTGATATCCGGCGCCCAGTGGATCGGATTCCGGGTCTAGGAAGGTGGTCACACGGCGCTGCTGATACGGTTGCAGTGCGAAGAAGAAGGCGAGCGGGACCATCACCGCAACGCCTGAGCCAGCCATCACGAACCAGCGCAGGGGCAGGCCTGCCAAGAACATCACGATACCGCCGCCGAATGCTATCGCGAGCGAGGTGCCGAGGTCTGGCTGCATCAGAACAAGGGCCATAGGTGCCGCGATTAACACGCCAGCAGGAACAAGCGAGCGCCAGGTCGGGATCATCCCCACAGGCAGACCGCTGTAGAATTTGGCAAGAGCCAGTACCACGGCAGGCTTCATCAGTTCAGAGGGCTGCAATTGCATGAAGCCAAGGTTGAGCCAACGTTGACTGCCTCCTTGAATTTGTCCCATGATCTCGACCAGCAACAAAAGGGCAAGCACCGCTAAGTAGCCGGGGAATGCGAAAAACGAGACAATCTTTTTTGAGAAGCGCGACAGCACAAAGGCCATGACCAGAAAGACGCTGAAGCGCACGAGATGTGATGAGGCATATGGGGACCAGCTGCCCCCAGCGGCGGAAAACAGAATAAGCGCGCCAAATCCAACCAGCACAATGAGCGGAATGAGCATGCGCCATGGTTGGGACGCTATGGGGGCTGGAATGACGCTCATCCGGTCGGATCGCCGCCAGTCTCTAGAGATGCGGCCTCTGGTGGCGTGCTACCGGAGGCTGCGGGGTCTGCGCGGGGACGGATAACGTCATTCGCGATTGTTTCGCTTTGGCGCGCTGCTAGCCGGGCCTCTGCCTCAACTGTGGCAAAGATGTCTTCGCTGCGGGTTGGGGCAGGTTCAACCGTCTCGCCTGCGGCTTCTGCGAAGGCGGCATAGCGACGAGCGAGTCTTTCACGCGCATTGCCGCCCCAGCTCTTTTCAAGCGCAGCCAGCTTTTCCAGACCTTTTTCTGGATCGAACATAAAGGTCATGACATCGCGCGCGATGGGGTATGCGGAGCCCGATCCTCCCCCATGCTCGACCACCACTACGCCTGCATAACGCGGCTTGTCGGTCGGTGCGAAGAACGTGAAAAGCCCGTGATCCCGCCATTTCCAAGGGCCGGTCCGGCCATTCGAAACAGACAAGGATACGACCTGCGCGGTGCCTGTTTTGCCGGCTATTTCGACATCAGGCAGGGGCAGGCGGGCGCGCCGAGCGGTGCCGGCTCCGTTGACGACCTCGCGCATTGAGTCGCGAATATAATCGATGTCTTCCGGCTTGAAATTATAGCTGGCGGGCTCCGGCGTGGAGCCCTCAAGGATTAGGCGCGGGTTGATCTCTTTGCCGCTAGCCAAGCGAGCCGTCGAGACGGCCAGTTGCAGCGGGCTAGTCAGATAGTAGCCTTGCCCGATCGAAGCGTTAACGGTGTCAAATGCCTGCCAAGCGCGATCGAACTTTTGCTCCTTCCATGCGGGAGTGGGAACGGTGCCGTAGAATTGGCTGGTGACTGGCAATGGGTATTCTTGGCCAAGCCCCAGCTTTGTGGCCATTTCTGCGACCTTATCAAAGCCAATTTGCTGCGCGAAATGATAGAAATAGCTGTCGCAGCTTTGGGCAATGGCCTTCTTCATATCAACCACGCCGTGATTGCTGTGGCAATTGAAGAAGCGGTTACCAATCCTCCGGCCGCCGCCGCAAACGATGGTTTCCTCCGGCTTGATCCCGGCCTCCAGAAAAGCGAGGCAGTGCATCGGCTTCACAGTAGAGCCGGGCGGGTAAAGCCCTTTCAGAACTTTGTTACGCAGAGGCACTCGCTCATCATCACGGAGCATGGCATATTCGATGCGGCCAATTCCGGCGGAAAAGCTGTTAGGATCGAAGCTGGGCATGGATGCCATGCAAAGCAAATCGCCTGTCTCGCAATCCATCACGACCACTGACCCGCTTTCCAGGCCAATTCGGCGCGCTGCATAATCCTGTAGCGGACCGTCAATTGTCAGGCGCACAGGTTCGCCGGGTGTGTCGTCGCGCGTGTCGAGTTCTTGGACAATCCGGCCGGACGCAGTGACTTCTACTCGGCGCGCGCCAGGCTTGCCGCGCAGCTCCTGCTCGAATTGCTTCTCAAGACCGTCTTTGCCGATCTTGTAGCCTGGCGTGACCAAGAGCGGATCAGGCTCTTTTTCGTATTCTTCTGCATTGGCTGGGCCGACATACCCAATCAAATGCCCGACAGAGGCCCCTGTCGGATAGTAGCGAGAGTAGCCGCGCTGAGGGATAACACCTTGCATATCTGGCAGGCGCACGCTGATTGCCGCGAACTTCTCAAACTCGAGGCCCGTTGCGACTTCGATGGGTTGAAAGCTTGGCGAATCCGTCACGCGCTCGCTGATGTCTGCGATGGCTGCCTCATTGAGACCAAGTATCTCGCCCAATTTGGCAATAGTGCCTTCCGGGTCGTTCATGCGGTCTGGGATGACATCAACGCGAAAGTCAGCACGATTGGACGCCAATGGCGCGCCATTGCGATCAAGCAACCAGCCTCGGCGCGGCGGAATGAGCGAGAGATTGACTCGATTGCTCTCAGATTCCAGCGTATACCGCTCGTTTTCAGCGATCGCGATGTAGCCCATGCGCGCGGCCAAGATTGTGCCCAGGCCGCCCATACCGGCACTGATAACGAAGCTACGCCTTGAAAATGCTTCTTCAAGTTTGGAGGCGCTGGTGAACTCTTTCTTGGACGAACCCTTTTTCATGATACCGCGCGCCAACGGGTTAGCCGCAGCCGGTCGAGCCAAGCAACGATGCGCGCAGCGACTGGAAATAGCAGAATTGACAGCAGCAATTGCGGCCCCAAACCAATGAATGCAGGGAGCGTTATTAGCGCACCTGAGATGAGAAATCCGCCAGCTGCATAAACGCTAAATGTGATACTGGCGCTGAACCAATCCTGCGGGAAGTTTCGCCATGGCAGGCGTTGATCCATCACTTCAATTGCGATGAGAGCCAGTGACCACAGCAGGATCGCGCTGCCAAAGGGCTGCCCGCTGAACAAATCGTCAAATGCGCCCAGCGGAAAGCCAGCCCAGATTGGCATTAATCCCGGGCGCACGAGCCGCCATGCTATGAGCATGATGAAGCCAAGTGGGGGGATGAGTGGCAGAGCGCTGGTCAGGAAAAATTGCGGTAGGAGAGATCCCAGCAATATCGTGATCCACGGCACGCAAACGGCGAGCAAAGTAGAGTGACGCCGGTTTATCCGATTGCCGTAAGCGTCTTTGCGCGAGCGGGGGTTAAGTGCTTCCATTATTGCGAGCCCGGCGCCTCGTCCTGATCGGATAATGGCTGCTCCACTGGCGTTTGTGCGCTCGACAGCGCTAAGGGCTCGAAAATCGGCATCACAGAGATGTAGTCGGTCGCCGCCGGGTCGCTCACAACGCGGGCCAGCGCGCCATCATCCGTCACTTCAGTGACGATCGCCACTGCGATGCCCGGCTGATAATATCCACCTGATCCGCTGGTCACCATCACATCGCCCGGCTCAAGCGGATTGATGCCCAGATTGATAAGACGAACACGCACAATCCCGTCGCCGCGGCCCTGCGCAAAGGCGGCGACGCTGCTACCGGCTTTTCTCACGGGCAAAACGCTTTCGCTGTCCGTCAGAAGCAGCACGCGCGCAGTGTTTGAGGAGACTTCAAGGATGCGGCCGACAATGCCCTTATCAGAACGCACCGGCATGCCCACGGCGACGCCGTCTGAACGGCCCGCCGCGATATAGCCGAAGCGGCGCGTGCTTGATGCGCTGGACCCGATCATACGGACGGTTGCGACTGGAGAAGGATCTTCTGTGCGTAAGTCGAGCAGTGATTTTAGCCGCGCGTTCTCCTGCTCGATGGCCGCAGTCTCTTTCAGTCTAATGCGCGCTAACTCGACCTCACGCCTGAGTTCGGCGTTTTGCGCGCCTGCGTCCAGATATCCACGAACGGTCTCGAAAAGCCCTTTGCTCTCTGTTCTGGCAGAGGCGACCGTTTCAGTCGCAGGTGCGACTGCATCCTGAGCTGCGCCCCGTACACCAGAAAAGAAGGATGGTTGCCAAAGCGATATGGCAATCAGAACCGCCCCAATAAGCGCGCCCATACCCGCCAGAAAATAGCCGGTGAACAGATTGTACTGGACTTTGCGCGAGTAAGGGGACGCGCGTTTGTTGGGTGGAGCCATCCGAGCCCCCTACACCGACTAAGCGGTCATCAGGACGCCGCGATAAATCTCATCCTCCATGGCGCGCCCTGTACCTAGTGCCACACAAGAAAGCGGGTCTTCCGCTATCGTCACTGGCAGTCCTGTTTCTTCGCGAAGATAATCATCAAGACCCTGAATAAGCGCGCCGCCACCGGTCAGCACGATCCCCTGATCCACGATGTCTGCGGCTAGCTCTGGCGCTGTATTTTCCAACGCAATCCGAACGCCTTCAATGATCGCACCAATCGGCTCTGACAAAGCCTCGGCAATATGAGCCTGATTTATCGTAATTTCTTTCGGCACACCATTGACTAGATCGCGGCCTTTAATGGTGATTGCCTCGCCAACGCCATCTTCAGGCACAACTGCGATGCCATAGTCCTTCTTGATCCGTTCAGCCGTGGAGTCGCCGATCAGTAGATTGTGGTGTCGCCTCACGTAAGAGACGATCGCCTCGTCCATCTTATCGCCGCCGGTGCGCACTGATGTGGTGTATGCAAGTCCGCGCAGTGAGAGCACTGCGACCTCAGTAGTGCCGCCGCCAATGTCGACGACCATTGAACCAACCGGCTCTGTCACGGGCATGTCCGCGCCAATCGCCGCTGCCATAGGCTCGAGGATCAGATACACTTCTTTCGCGCCGGCATTGCTGGCCGCATCGCGGATCGCGCGCTTTTCAACCGAAGTTGATCCCGAGGGCACACAAATGGTGATTTCGGGGTAACTCAACATGCTCTTGCGACCCTGAACCTTCCGGATGAAATGCTTGATCATTTCTTCGGCGATTTCGATGTCTGCGATAACCCCGTCGCGCAGAGGACGGATTGCCTCGATGCTGTCAGGGGTCTTGCCCATCATCATCTTGGCGTCGTCGCCGACCGCCTTTACCCGCTTTACACCGTTGATCGTTTCAATCGCGACCACTGATGGCTCGTCCAAAACGATGCCCTGATCCTGCACATAGACCAGCGTGTTCGCTGTACCCAGATCGATTGCCATATTCGGCGAACCGAATTTGAAGAGATTGCTCCAGAAGCCCATTCTAACGTCGTTTTCCGTCTTTATATGCGGGCTCTCATCGTCAAATTGGTGACGAGTCTTTGACCGCATCGCTTGAAGAACCTGAGCCTTAGCCAATGGCGCGGACAAAAGCCAAAAATAAACCACATTTCCATGGGGAAATTTCCGCCCCCAGTCTCGTCTTGTGGGCTGCTCATCGCTAGCTTGCGTACATTGCTATGCCCACAATTCGCCGCCTCCCTGATAGCTTGATCAACCGGATCGCCGCGGGCGAGGTTGTCGAACGCCCTGCCGCCGCGCTCAAGGAGCTGGTTGAAAACGCTATTGACGCTGGCTCCACGCGCATTGCGATCAAGCTGGTTGATGGCGGGCTAACCTCGCTCGAAGTCACCGATGATGGTTGCGGAATGAGTCCAGATGAGATGGCTTTGGCGCTCGAACGGCATGCAACGTCGAAATTGCCCGATGACGCAATTGAAGAAGTCGCAACGCTGGGCTTTCGCGGGGAGGCATTGCCCTCAATCGCCAGCGTTTCTCGCTTCACCTTGGAAAGCCGCCCGACTGGCGCTGAGCAGGGCTGGCGCCGTGTGATCGACCATGGAGCTTTGGTCGAAGAGGGGCCAGCGGCTCTGCCACCGGGCACGCGCATCCGCGTTGAGCAAGTATTTGCGCAAATCCCGGCACGCCGTAAATTCCTGCGCACAGCCCGCAGCGAATATGGTGCGGCGATGGATGTTGTGCGGCGACTTGCGATGGCGCGGCCTGACATTGCGATAACGCTTGATCATGGGGACCGCCGCGTTCTCGCACTGCAGGGCGATCAACCTTTGGCTGACCGTGTTGCGCAAATCGTTGCGCGCGAACTCAAGGATAATGGCGTTGCCGTTGATATCGAGCGTGAGCTTGAGAGCGGCACCATGCGTCTTAGCGGTATCGCTGGCCTGCCGACATACAATCGCGGCGTTGCGGATCACCAATATCTGTTTGTGAATGGACGTCCTGTGAAAGACCGACTGCTTACCGGCGCGGTACGCGGCGCCTATTCCGATATGCTCGCGCGGGATCGGCATGCTGTGCTCGCGCTGTTCCTGACCCTGCCGCCGGAGGAGGTGGACGTGAATGTCCACCCGGCGAAAACCGAGGTTCGCTTTCGCGATGCTGCAAGAGTGCGCGGGTTTTTGGTCTCTGGTCTGCGGCAAGCGCTCTCGACGGGCGATCAGCGTTCTGCCCAATCGCCCGATGCTGCGGCGATGGGGCGGTGGCAGGCGGAGCCAGTGCGGGAAGAGCCTGCACCCGCGTTGCGCTCGATCTTTGAAAATCGCGATTGGTCCGCTCCAACATCCCGGGTCAGCGAAGCAGGCGCGCGGTGGCGCGGTGTTGAGCAAGATATTATGGCGCCAACGCAAGCCGATCAAAATGCGCCGCAGGGTAGGGCGGTCGAGGCAGAGTCTGAGACTCCGCAGCAGGACTATCCGCTGGGCATAGCGCGCGGACAAGTCGCAAACACCTATATCGTAGCGGAGGCGGCAGACGGGCTGGTGCTAGTCGATCAGCACGCCGCGCATGAACGGCTTGTCTTGGAGCGGCTCAAGGCTGCTGGGGCGGGGGAGGCGACAACGCGGAGCCAGGCGCTACTGATGCCTGACGTTGTCGAGCTTGAAGAGACGGCGTGCGACCGGCTCGAACAGGCGGCGCCAGAAATGGCTCAGCTCGGTCTTGAGATGGAACGCTTTGGTCCATCAGCCATGCTGGTGCGCGCTATGCCGCATGCATTGGGGGCTGCTGACCCTGCAAAACTGCTCCAGGATATCGACGACGATATTGTTAAGCACGGCCACGACGCGGAGAAGGGCGGGTTGCTGCTTAGCGAGAAGCTGGAGCTGGTCCTCGCGACAATGGCCTGTCACGGATCGGTGCGGGCAGGGCGCGTGCTTCGCGTCGATGAGATGAATGCGCTGCTGCGCGAAATGGAGCGAACGCCCCGCTCGGGGCAATGCAATCATGGCCGTCCGACGTGGGTGAAGCTCAGCATGGATGATGTTGAGAAGCTGTTTGGGCGGCATTGAGGGGCGTTGGTGTCAAATGCGGTCGGTTTGCTTGCTTGCGACCCATTTACGGACGCTATTGTGGTCGTTATTCTACCTGGCATGAAAACGTTGTCACTGATTGCAATCCTATTAGGCAGCACATGCGCCGCAAATCTCCCAATCGACGACATGGCCAGCATGTATGAAGAGTTGATTCCAGAGATTAAGCAATATCAAGAAGAAACTGAAAAAGAGCTGTCAAGGCTCGGACCACCTAATCCATCTTGGAGTGACAGCGGTCTTTCAGTAGCTCAAAGCATTTCTGATGGAGGCGGCGAAGTCTCGACTCATGTCTTAGGAGAATGGGAAGTCGGAGGCCACAGCGCTAAGATAGCCGGTGATGTCCCATTTGACCCACCTGAAGGGTTTGCTCGGTACTCGGTTCGCACCCATGACGGTCCAATCGATTACCACTACTATTATCGGATGACCAATGTGCCCGAGGTGATCATCCTGCATTTCTTCGGCTCGAAGCAATCCGGTGCCGATCCACGATGCAATGATCAAGGCGGGATGGAAGTAATAGCATCCACTCCTTGGGAAGAATGGTCTGATGATACGACATTAGTTGCGTTTGTTGGCTTTCGCGCATCAAGAGACGACAGTCGCATCTACTGCTCGGTTTATGAGCCCGGTCCCGATGGAGGATACTATGAGCGCTCTTACAACCCTGAGGGCCGCCCATATCTGGCGGTAAATAAGGATCTGCGAACTTTCACGGTGACATCGCGTCACGACGCATTCAGAATGCTGTTTAGCCATCCTAATGTAGGTACTCAATAACGTCTGCTTCCACCCCCAATACCGGACACTCAATCCTCAATTGGCGCGTCGGGATAACGCACTGCGATCAGGCCATTGGTAATGAAGTCCATTACAATCACCTCATCCTGATTAAAGATCTCAGCCTTGGATTTGAAAATGCCCATCTCGCGGCGTGACTTGCTGCGGCGTTTCTCGATGACTTCGCTCTCAACGCGCAGAGTATCGCCGGGATAGACTGGCTTTCTCCAGCGCAATTGATCAATTCCGGGCGAACCAAGCCCAGCTTGGCGGACATTCTTCATATTCTCGACCATCATCGCCATGGTCATCGCGGCGGTATGCCATCCGCTGGCGGAAAGCCGCCCGAAATGAGTCTTGGCCGCCGCCTCGTCATCGAGATGAAAGGCTTGCGGGTCGTATTTGGACGCAAACTCGATCACCTCCTCGCGCGTTACCTCATAACTGCCGTAAGCGATGCGTTTGCCCACTTCGATATCCTCAAAATGGAGCATGTCGGGCGTGAAGTCAGACATTGAACTTAAACAACATCACATCGCCATCTTGAACTTCGTAATCCTTGCCCTCTTGGCGCAGCTTGCCTGCTTCGCGGGCGCCGCTTTCGCCGTTCAGCGCGATATAGTCATCATAGGCGATGGTCTCGGCGCGGATAAAGCCCTTCTCAAAATCTGTGTGGATCTCGCCAGCGGCCTGCGGGGCTTTCGCGCCCATGGGGAAGGTCCAGGCCCGCGATTCCTTGGGGCCTGCAGTGAAGAATGTCTGCAAACCGAGTAGGGTGTAGCCCGCGCGGATCACGCGGGAGAGGCCGCTTTCATCGAGGCCCAATTCCTCAAGAAACTCAGCCCGATCTTCCACCGGCATTGTCACCAGCTCCGCTTCAATGGCTGCCGAGACCACCACCGCTTGGGCACCCTCTGCTTCGGCTTTGGCGAAGACTTTTGCGGTCAGTTCATTGCCATTTGCCGCATCTTCTTCTGCGACATTGCAGACATACAGCACTGGCTTGGCGGTGAGCAGCTGAGCCTGTTCAAACAGCCGTGCTTCTTCATCGTCTTTGGGCTCAGTCAGGCGGGCAGGCTTGCCCGCTTGGAGCAATTCGAGCGCTTGACCCAGCACGCTCGCAAGCGCCTTGGCCTCTTTATCGCCACTGGTCGCGCGGCGCTTGGCATTCTCAACGCGCTTTTCGAGGCTTTCCATGTCTGACAAGGCCAGCTCGGTTTCAACCACATCGGCATCGGCAATAGGGTCGACCTTGTTGGAGACATGTTGAATATCGCCATCTTCAAAACAGCGCAGCACATGCACAATCGCATCAACCTCGCGGATGTTGCCGAGGAATTGATTGCCCAGACCTTCGCCCTGGCTGGCGCCTTTGACGAGACCTGCAATGTCGACAAACGCCAATTGCGTCGGGATAACGTTGGCGCTCTCGGCAATCGCCGCAATCTTGTCGAGGCGTGCGTCAGGCACCGCGACTTGGCCGACATTCGGCTCAATCGTGCAGAACGGATAATTCGCAGCCTGCGCGGCCTGCGTCTCAGTCAATGCATTAAATAGCGTGGACTTGCCGACATTCGGCAGACCCACGATCCCGCAACGGAAACCCATCAAAAACTCCGGATAGTGTGTTTGAGCCGCGCCTTAGCGGCGAAGGACGGCAAACGCCAGCTTCGCGGCGCCGCTAGGTCAAATGTTGTGAACCGCTTTAATCCAGGTGCCAAATGGCGATGCGCCTAGCCATTCGGTCTGAACCTTGGCTGAGAGATCATTGATCGCGAGCTGCGGTTTCGCGCCGGGGTGCACAGCGCGGCGCAGTGGGCGGGTACCCGCAGGCATGGCGATGATCTCAGCGATTGCGCTTGGCACATCCATCGGATCAGTCGTGCCGCCGCCAGTGCGCTGGCCAAGTTGCGCGATCAGCGCGCGATAGCCGTCAGTGTGTTTTGCTTCTGCGCGGCCCAGCAAGGCAAGGCTGTTTTCATTGGCATTGCGCCAGATATTGGTGGGGTAGCCGCCGGGCTGAATAATGGTGACGTCGATCCCGTGAGGCACGAGTTCATAGGCCATCGCCTCGCTCATCGCTTCGAGGGCAAATTTTGTCGGCGAATATTGGCCAAAAGACGGCGCGATCACGCGGCCTAATTGTGACGAAACATTGAAGATCTGTCCTGATTTGGCTGCACGCATGCCGGGGAGTACGGCGCGGGCCAAGCGCTGCGGACCGAAGACATTGGTGTCGAACGTCAGCTTAGTCGCTTCCATATCCTGAATTTCGACCGGTCCGCCGAAAGAGATGCCAGCATTGTTGACCAAAACGTCGATCGCGCCACCCGCAAGTTTTTCGGCCTCAGCTACGCCGTCTGTAACTTGGGCATCGTCCAAAACGTCGATTTCGAGAACGGTCAGGTCGAGCTTTTCGGTGCGTGCAAGCTCGGTCAGCTCATCGGCTTCTGTCCTCGGAAGGTTGCGCATCGTCGCAAAAACTTTGGCGCCTTTACGGGCGAAATTTTCTGCCATCAGGCGGCCGAACCCAGTGGAGCAGCCCGTGATCAGTATCGACTTTCCCTCAAGGTTGGGGGCGGCTTTTACTGCATCATCCTGAGCGATCGAAGCGGTGGCGGCGAGGGCGCCAGTAGCGGCTGCTCCGGCTAGCAATGTGCGGCGATTAATGTTGGGCATGAGATCACTCCGTGTGAGGGTCGTTTGGTGGAACTTCGTCGAAAAATTTCAGTTCATGCAAACGCTTTTGCAAGTAGCTAAGCGCGAATATGTCATAAACGGCGTGACCGATGATCACGATGAGTAGGCTGTCAGTGTACCAATAGATGATCCCGAACAAGGTTCCTATGGCGAACAGGATCAGCGAGATGACCGGCTTGGCCATGTGCACTAGCGTGAAGAGAAGCGAGGCGATGGCGATGGCAGCGACTGGCCCGAGGTAATCAGTCAGGATCGTTTGTAAGCCTGCGCGAAATAGTGCTTCTTCACCGACGCCGGCGCAAATCGATATCCAGATAATGGCATTGGGTGAAAGCTTTTCCTTGAGGAAGAAATAGGTGTCTCCCTGCATCCGAACGAGTTTGTCGGTGAGGTCGCGCATATTGGTGAAGCAGGCCCAGCCGATTACCGAGAGCACTACCCCGAGCAGCACGCCATATGCGGTTTGCGGGATATCGAGCGACACGAACTGACCCAATGGCCGCTGTGAGAACTGCCATATTCCCGCCCCGATCGCGACCATAACAACCGTTTGCAACGTTGTTATGGTGAGCAATTGCCTAGTCGTTAAGTCTGGTTTGTCGTTCTTATCGCTCACTGCATCCTCATGCCATCCTCATGGCAATCTCGCTCATAAAGCGCGGGGCATTGCCTTCAGCAAGCCAGCCAGCTTCCGCTGCGACTGCGCCAAGCATTGCAATCAAATCATCCTGCTCAGCCTTCGCGAAGTTGCCCAGCACATAGCCTGAGACGCGATCTTTATGGCCAGGGTGACCAATGCCCAGCCTGACACGGCGAAACTCCTTGCCTAGGTGCTTATCGATGCTTCGCAGGCCATTGTGACCGGCAGTACCGCCGCCTTGCTTCACCTTGACTTTGAAGGGGGCAAGATCGAGCTCATCATGGAACACGGTTAGCGCGTCCATCTCCAACTTGTAAAAGCGCATAGCCTCGCCAACGCTGCGCCCGCTTTCATTCATGAAAGTGGCTGGCTTAAGCAGCATGATTTTCTCTGAGCCGATGCGCCCCTCTCGGAGCCATCCAGAGAACTTCTTTTGCTCCGGTCCGAAGCCATAAATGTCTGCGATCACATCCAACACCATAAAACCGACATTGTGGCGGTGCATGGCATATTGCTGTCCAGGATTTCCGAGGCCGGTCCAGATTTGCATGAGTTCACCTAACGCACTGTCTTCAGAATACAAAACGCCGAGCCTCTTTACGAGACCCGGCGCCTTTGTAACTTGGGTGGAAGAAGCGGAAGAGCTTAGCCTTCGCCGCCCTCTTCGCCAGAAGCGTCGCCACCATCTTCGGTTGCTTCGCCTTCTTCGCCCTCGACTTCTTCGCCATCTTCTGCAGCTGCTTCGTCTTCGCTCTTCTTAAGCGCTGATGGAGCAACGAGTGTTGCGATGGTGAAGTCGCGGTCTGTAATCGCGCTCTCGCTGCCTTCTGGCAGAGTGACTTCGCTGATGTGCAGCGAGTCGCCGACTTCTTTGCCGGTGACATCGATTTGGATCTCACCAGGGATCTTGTCGTTTTCGCAAACCAGCTCAAGATCGTGACGGACCACGTTGAGAACGCCGCCTTTCTTAAGGCCAGGCGACTCTTCTTCGTTGATGAAGACAACCGGAACCGACACTTCGATCTTGCCGCCCTTTGCGAGGCGCAGGAAATCGACGTGGGTAGGGCGGTCTGTCACAGGGTGCAGAGCGACGTCTTTTGGCAGGGTGCGAACTCTGTCGCTGCCGACTTCAATCTCAACAATTGAGTTCATGAACTGCCCAGTGCCCATTTGGCGGACCAGTTCTTTCTCTTCGATGTGGATTGTTGTTGGTTCTTCCTTACCGCCATAAATCACGGCGGGGATCCGGCCTTCGCGACGCAGTGCACGGGAGGCTCCCTTGCCTGCCCGTTCGCGCGTCTCAGCCGGTAGAGTGAGAGCGTCGCTCATGTCACTTACCTTTCAAGTGTGCGTTGTGTAACTTTTCTCCAGTCGTCACGCCTCCAGGGATGACCATAACGCCGGAAGGCGCGCGGATAGCAGCCGCGCGGCAAAACGCAAGCGAAATGCACCGGTGAGGCTGGATGGCTTGGGGCTATTGGATGCGTGAAATGGTGAAGCCGCGCTCGCGCAGCAGGGTGGGTAGACCATCATCGCCAAGCATGTGGGCAGCACCGACGGCGATAAAGGGCTGATCCTGCCGTGCTAGCAGAGGTTCTATGCGAGCTGCCCAGTCACGGTTTCGCTTTGCGAGAAGCGCTTCGTAAAGCTCGGGATCCTCTAGCAGGCCGGCAGTTGCTAAATCTGAAAGAAGGTCCAAGTCGCCTGCTTGCCATGCTGCGACAAGCTCCTTCAAAGTGTCGTCAGGATTGTTTGCATCTCTAAGAACGGCATTCAGCAAGTCGCGCTGCTCACTTTCTGGTAGTCCATCGAAGATCGATAGCTGCGCACGCGCGCCTTCAAGTTCGGTTACGTCTTGTGCGCCAAATTGCCGCAATAGCGCTTTGTCCACGCCAGCTTCGGTTTCAGCGGTTTGCGCTAATTGCGCGAGTGTCAGCGCTGCCGCCCAAGTCTCGAGAGGATCGAGTTGGTCAGCGGAGGTGCCTGACTTGATCAGCACTTCGCGATACATCACTCTCAGCGCGGGATCGATCCGTGCCGCAAGCGGAGATGAACCACCCTCATCAAGCGCTAAGCGAGTGAAGATGCGCGAAAGCTCTGCTTGATCTTCTAGCGACGCGACCTCGACCACCAAAAGCTCAGCATTCTGCAATGTCTCTTCGAGCTTTGCGGATCGCCAAGCTGTGCCAGCGGGAAGGGCATGGACCGTGCCGAACAGCCAGCCCTCTACCTCGCCAGCTTCGCTAGTTATCTCCCATATCGGTGGCCCTCCAGCATCCTCCTCAATGAAAGGATCTGGCGGGTCATCACTGCAACCCGCCAGCACTAGTAAAGCTGATGCAAGGAATGATCTTAAGCGCATCAATTGAGAGAGTTGCTTACGCCGCGCTTACTGGATGCGGTCCGACACAATTCCGCGCTCTGCCAGATAATCTTGCAGACTGTTTTCACCCGCAAGGTGACCTGCGCCAACCGCGATAAACACAGTTCCCGGCGTGTCCATGCGTGCTTCGACCCAGTCGGCCCAATTTCGGTTGCGACTGTAGAGCAGCGCTTCGGCCAGTTGTGGATCGGTCAGACCTTCATTCATGATCGCTGCAAGTCCATCGGCATCACCCTCGACCCATTCGGTCACCATCGCATCAACCATCGTAGGGATTTCATCAACCGCTTCGGCTGTCGCCATCAGAAACTCAACCTGAGAATCGCGCGGCAAGCCGTCAAACACGCCGATCTGAAATTCCACTGTCTCAAGCGCCTCGCGGGTCATTTCTTCGCCTGCTCGGCTTTCGATCACCATTTCAACGCCGCTTTCCGGTGAATATCCAGCCTTCATCAGAGGCAAGACTGACAAGGTCATTCCAGCGAACCAAGGTTTAAATCCGTCAAAAGCATTTACCGGAACACCAACGCTGGTCATCGCCGCTTCATAGGTGGTGACCTGCTCTGCGCTCAACTGAGAGCGCAAGGTCACGCCCGTTGTATCGAGCGCTTTGGCTCCAACAATTTGCTGCGTTTCAGGGGCCGACATAGATGCGGCATCAATTTCGGTCACAAGCGTGTCGGACGAGTCCAAGGCACTTTCAATAGCTGGCGACATCCACTCAACCTCGGGCGGTAGGGCATGCACTGTGCCAAATAGATAGATTGTGGTGTCATCATCGGAGACTTTCCACATGGCCGGGCCGCTTGGAAGTGCCGCAACAGCTTGAGCCTCTTCAGTCACAGGGCTCGTTTGTGTTGATGCTACCTCATTGCTTTCATATGCCGACGTGCAGCCTTGTAGCGAGATCAGCAAGGCCGCGCTTGAAAGCGAGGTGGTAAGGAAGTTCTTGGACATAGTCATGGAGAGAGCCTTTCGTTTCGGGATAAGAAGTGGGGAGTGAAGGTGGCTATCGCAAACCCAATTTGCGAATGCCGTAGAAAAGGAAGGTGAAACCCAGCAGTGCGATGATGGTGTCTGCCGCAGTTGGAAATCTGATCAGCGCTAGCTCGGCAAGCAGATACCAACCCCCGATGGTGATGATACCACCATACATACCGGCTAGGTGCGCCCAAAGATTGTCCATCAAGTCGAGTTCATCGATGCGTTTGAAATAGTCGAAACTGAACCAAGTGATGCCCGCGATTGCTAACGCTCCGGCAAGCAGAGGTACCCACAACGGTAAATCGCCAGAGGCGTACATCCCGCTGGCCATGCCACTAAGGAATCCGATCAATATTGAGGCGGAAAAGGTTAGGGCAAGATAGCGCCAGAATGCGTTGCGGCGGCGATTGTGACGTGCTTCGCCGCTTTCAGAAAAGTCATGCTTCGTCATTGAATATCTCCTCGACGGGCATCTCGAAAAGGCGTGCGATCTTGAAAGCCAAGCCTAGTGATGGGTCGTGCTTGCCGGTTTCGATCGCATTGACTGCTTGGCGCGACACTTCGAGGTAGCCACCAAGTTCAGCTTGGCTCCAATTGCGCTCGGCGCGAAGGACTTTGAGGCGGTTGTTCATTGGGTAGGTGACGTCCATGTGTCAGGTATAGCTGACTATATGTCGTGATTCACTGACCAAGTCAAGACTACCTGACATTCTGCAATGATAACACGACAGTTTGCGTGTTTGCGAAGAGCTTGGCGCGCGCTACTATTGCGGGTAGTCATGCCCGCGAGAGAGAGGCGACTATGACAACAATTCACCACCGGACCTGCCATATTTGTGAAGCCAATTGCGGCGTTCTAGTAGAGCTGGAAGGGCGCGAGGTTGTTTCTATCAAAGGCGACCCTGACAATGCGTTGAGCCGTGGCCACATCTGCCCCAAAGCCACCGCAATTGCGGATTTGCAAAGCGATCCAGACCGTTTGCGCAGGCCGGTAAAGCGCACGGATGACGGTTGGCAGGAGCTGGAATGGGAGGAGGCTTTTGGCGAGATTGCTGAGCGCCTCGCGGCGCTGACTAAGGATGGAGCGCGCTCTGCCTTTTATCGCGGCAATCCCGGCGCGCATGATTATGCGCTCTCCACCCAGTCGGGGTATTTGCAGCGAGCTGTGGGCGCTCGCGGAACATTCTCCGCCTCAACGCTTGACCAGATCCCGCATCATTATGCGCAGTTCCAGATGTATGGTCATGTCAGCCTTGCCGCCGTGCCAGATATCGATCGCAGCCAGCTGATCGTCATTCTTGGCGGTAATCCGGTTGCGTCCAATGGCAGCCTTTGGACTGTCCCCGATTTCCGCAAGCGTGTGAAAGAGATGCAGGCGCGCGGCGGCAAACTCGTGGTGGTGGATCCGCGCAAGACCGAGACAGCAAAGATCGCGGATGAATGGCATGCAGTGAAACCGGGTACAGATACCGCATTGCTTGTCGGCATTTTGCAATGCGTGCTGGAGGGTGGCGACGCGCTGCGCGATGGCTTGGCGCAACTGGTCGATGAAAGCTGGGCCGGCGTTAAGCCGATGGTCGACGCATTCGACTTAGCCGAATTGGCCGCATATTGCGGAGTCGACGTAAGCACCATTCGCCGCTTCGCCAGCGAGCTTTCCGATGGGAGGCCCGCCGCGATATATGGCCGTATGGGTGTGTCAGTCTGCGAATTTGGTACGCTCAATCAATGGCTGATCCAGCTCATCAATATAGCCACCGGGAATCTGGACCGTGAGGGTGGGGTGATGTTCCCGGAGCCGCTCCTCGATCTGGTTGCCCATGTCGGCAAGGGCGGCATTCGCACGGTCGAGACTTCGCGCGGGACTTTGCCGTCGGTTATGAGCGAGATCCCGACCATTGCTTTCGCGGATGAGCTGACGCGCGATGATGAGCAACGCATCCGGTCGCTATTTGTAATCGCAGGCAATCCGGTGCTGTCTGCGCCTGATGGCCGCCGGACGGAGCGCGCGCTGGAAGGTCTCGAGCTGATGGTCAGCATGGATATGCACATCACCGAGACCAGCCGTCATGCGCATTACATCCTGCCGCCTTGCGGTCCGCTGGAGAAGGATCACTTCACCTTCTTCTTTGGCCCCCTTTCTGTGCGCAATTTCGGGAATTACTCGCCTGCGACCCTTGAAATGGAAGAGGGCGCTCTTGCCGATTGGGAGATTGCAGCCGGACTGACCCGTGCAATCCTGAGCGCAAAGGGCGAGCCAGTGCCGAACCTGCCGACCCCGCGCGAGGTTTTGGACGGAATGCTAAAAGCATCGCCCGCCGGAATGTCGCTTGCCGAAGTGGAAGAGCACAAGCACGGTGTCGATCTTGGCCCACTGCGCCCCAACATCGAAGCCCGCGTAATGACGGATGACAAGCTTATCCACGCTGCGCCTGATGAGCTTGTCGAGGAATGCGGGCGTTTTGCCAGCAGCATGTCTCGGCGTGACCCGCAATCGCTCAGTCTGATTGGGCGTCGCCATGTGCGCTCCAACAATAGCTGGCTGCACAATTCGCATCGGCTCGTGAAAGGTCCGGATCGCTGTACGCTGATGATCCACCCAGAGGATGCGGTTAAGCGCGGCATTGAAGATGGCGACGCGATCACCATCGCAAGCCGCGTCGGTGCGGTTGAGACGTCTGCCGAGGTCACCGAAGACATGATGCCAGGCGTTGTCTCGCTCCCGCATGGCTGGGGGCACAATCGCGAAGGACTAAGCTGGAAAACGGCGGCGGAACATGCGGGGGTCTCGCTCAATGACCTCACTGATCCGGAGCGATACGACCGGCTCACAGGCAATGCAGTGCTCAATGGTACGCCGGTAACGGTCGAGCGGGCCCGCGAAACCGTGGCGGCCGAGTAACTCTGTCCACCGCAACCGCAACGTGAATATGCTGCGCTGCGGCATTGACGCTGGTGAGGGCTTGCGCCATGGCCGCTGGCCATGAGTTTCGAGACGCCAAAACGCAATCCAAAAGCCTCGTTCCAGGATATGATCCTGGCGCTTCATGATTTCTGGAGTGCACAGGGCTGCGTCATCCTGCAACCCTACGACATGCGCATGGGCGCGGGCACGTTTCATACCGCCACCACGCTGCGCGCGCTGGGGCCAGAGCCGTGGAATGCCGCCTTTGTTCAACCATGTCGCCGGCCTACCGATGGCCGCTATGGCGAGAACCCCAACCGCCTCCAGCATTACTACCAATATCAGGTGATTCTGAAGCCGAGCCCGTCCGATATTCAGGAGCTTTATCTCAAAAGCCTCGAAGTGATCGGGATCGACCCGGTCAAGCACGATATCCGCTTCGTCGAGGATGATTGGGAATCGCCGACACTTGGCGCCTGGGGGCTAGGCTGGGAAGTCTGGTGCGACGGAATGGAAGTCACCCAGTTCACCTATTTTCAGCAGATGGGCGGGTTCGACTGCAAACCCGTGGCGGGTGAACTCACTTACGGTCTCGAACGCCTCGCAATGTATATTCAGGGCGTGGATAGTGTTTACGATCTGGCGTTTAACAAGGAGGGCGTTTCTTATGGAGATGTCTTCCTGGAGAACGAAAAGCAGATGTCGAAATGGAATTTCGAGGTCGCCGACACAGACGCGCTGTTTGATCTGTTCAACAAGGCTGAGGCGGAGTGCCAGAACGCTTTAAAGGCTGAGGTTCCAATTGCCGCCTATGAGCAGGCGGTTGAGGCGAGCCACATCTTCAACTTGCTCCAGGCCCGCGGTGTGATCAGTGTGCAGGAACGCGCGAGCTATATGGCGCGCGTGCGCGATCTGGCGCGCGGATCTTGCGAGGCGCATATGGCGAAAGAAGCGCCTACTTGGGCTGAGAAATATCCGGAGTGGAGCCAATGAGCGACCAGCTTGCCTCTGGCGCGTCAACAGGAACGCGCGACTTCCTCTTAGAACTTCGCTCCGAAGAAATTCCTGCGCGCATGCAAAAGGGCGCGCGGGCTGAGCTTGAAAAGCTGTTTCGCCGGGAGCTGGATGCGGCTGGCGTTGCAGTGGGCGATATTGCTGTATGGTCTACGCCGCGTCGTCTGACGCTGATCGCCCGCGACCTGCCACAAGCAACCGAGGCTGTCCGCGAGGAAGCTAAGGGCCCCCCCGAGGGCGCTCCTGATCAGGCGGTGGATGGGTTCTGCCGCAAGAATGGCGTGACACGCGACCAGCTGGAAGTGCGCGATGTAAAGGGCCGGGGCACCTACTTTGCGGTGATCGAGAAGCCGGGGCAGGCGACCGCTGATTTGCTGGCTGATGCTATTCCGGCGATCATTCGCGACTTTAGCTGGCCCAAATCACAGCGCTGGGGCGCAGCCTCCATCTCGACCGAGAGCCTTAAATGGGTGCGGCCATTGTCGGGTATCATTGCGCTGTTTGGTGGCGAGATTGTGCCGTGTGAGATCAGTGGGATTGCGAGCGGCAATGTTACGCGTGGTCACCGGTTCCACTCCGATGGCGAAATCAAAATCACCGGCGTCGAGGACTATGCCGATAAACTTCGTTCAGCACACGTGATCGTCGATCATACCGAGCGCGAGGCGTTGGTGCGCGATGGCGCGCGCAAGGCCGCGCAGGACACAGGCCTGACACTTGTTGAGGACGAAGGTCTGGTCGCGGAAAACGCGGGTCTGACCGAATGGCCCGTGCCTCTGCTTGGGTGGTTTGAGGATGATTTCCTCGATGTGCCGCCCGAGACGATCCAGCTCACTGCGCGAGTGAACCAGAAGTATTTCGTCTGCCAGGATGCTTCTGGCACGCTCGCAAACGCCTTTATCTGCACTGCCAATATTGAGGCGGAAGACCCCGCCGTAGTGGTCGATGGCAATCGCAAAGTGCTCGCTGCGCGGCTGGCTGATGCGCGCTTCTTCTGGGAGCTTGACCAGAAGAAAACGCTCGAAGAACACGCCAAGGGTTTGGCGCGGATCACCTTCCACGAGAAGCTGGGCACAGTTGCCGATAAGGTTGAACGCGTGGCGAAGCTTGCTCGCTGGCTGTGCGAAGAGGGGGTTGTAAAACCTTCCCCCGTTCGCCCTGAGCCTGTCGAAGGGGTGGGGGAAGATGCCGCTCGTACTTCGACAAGCTCAGCACGAACGGCTTCGGATTTGGCTGATATGGCCGAGCAGGCTGCGCGGCTCTGCAAAGCCGACCTCGTCACCGAAATGGTCGGCGAGTTCCCTGAGTTGCAAGGCCTGATGGGCGGATATTACGCCGAGAAGGAAGGCCTGCAGCAGGAAGTCTCGGATGCGATCCGCGATCACTACAAGCCGGTGGGGCAGGGCGATGATGTGCCAACTGCGCCGGTGACGGTGGCGGTGTCTCTGGCGGATAAGCTGGATACGCTCTTTGGCTTTTTCGGTGATCCAGAACTGCATCCAACTGGTTCCAAAGACCCATTTGCGCTCCGGCGAGCAGCCATTGGCGTAGTGCGCCTGCTAAATAAAAACGCGGTGCGTCTTTGCCTCGAGGATGCATTGGAGTCTTGGTATGTCAGATTTGCTTCAACTGAACTTGGCGATCGCTCAGGCGCTCAAGAACTTTTAGATGATGGCCGCCCCGATCTCATTGATGGATTGGTTCGCCCTTACTTCTACCAAAAAGTTTCAGACGAAGCGCTTTCAGAGCTAGAATCTGGAAAATCGTTCGAAGAACCCGTGCGTGTTTGGTTGGGTTTCGACAATCAGATTGATTGGCGCACGCTCGGTTTGAGCTTCAGTAAGAGCCGTCCTGCAAATGGCGAAGTTGCCGAAGATTACGAGCTGTATGATGGGAATTATTGGTTTTCCTCGTTCAACTACCTCGTAACTTCACTCCTCGACTTCTTCGCCGACCGCCTCAAGGTCCAGCAGCGCGAGGCGGGTGTCCGTCACGACCTGATCGACGCAGTGTTTGCGCTGGGTGGTGAAGATGATCTCGTTCGCCTCCTCGCTCGCGTCAAAGCACTCCAATCCTTCGTCGAAACCGACAGCGGCACGAACCTGCTCGCGGGTTATAAGCGCGCGGCCAATATCCTCAAAAAAGAGGAGTGGGAGCCTGGCGCGACTAACCCGTCGCCAGAACCTGCCGAGGCTGCTCTCATAACCGCGCTCGACAGCGCAGAGCCCAAGGCCGCTAGCGCAATCGATGCCGAGGCATTCGAAGACGCGATGGCAGCGCTTGCGAGCCTGCGCGCGCCCATTGATACGTTTTTTAACGAAGTGACCGTGAATGATCCGGATAAAGACAAGCGCGCCGCGCGGCTCGACCTGCTCGCGCGGTTCCGCGATGCAGTGCACAGGGTCGCTGATTTTTCCAAGATTGAAGGTTAGGATTTAGGGCTGATGACCAATACGGTTTTCCCATTCGGTGGTAGCGCAGACCACTCCGACCCGCGTCAGAAAGACAAGGGCATCGCGGGCGGCAAAGGTGCAAACCTTGCCGAAATGGCGGCGATTGGCCTGCCAGTGCCCCCCGGTTTCACTATCGCGACCGAAGAATGCCTGAGCTATTTGGCCGAGGGCGGAGACTTTAGCGAAAAGCTGCGCAGCGACGTTGCGGCTTCGCTCAAACATATCGAAGCGTCGGTTGGTAAGAACTTCGGCGATGCGGCGGACCCCTTGCTGGTGTCTGTCCGCTCCGGCGCGGCAATTTCCATGCCGGGCATGATGGACACGGTTCTCAATCTCGGCCTGAATGATGAAACGGTTCAGGGCCTCGCGGCCACCAGCGGGGACGAGCGCTTTGCCTGGGATAGCTATCGCCGGTTCATCCAAATGTATGCCGATGTGGTGCTGGGCCTTGACCACGGCCTGTTCGAGGAAGCACTCGAGATCGCCAAGGAAGACAATGGCTTCTACAGCGATACCGAGCTCAGCGCGGACGATTGGCGGTCGCTGGTCGATGAGTATAAGCGCATTGCCGAGGCGGAATTGGGCCATGCCTTTCCGCAAGATCCGCAAGAGCAGCTGTGGGGCGCAATCCGCGCGGTTTTTGACAGCTGGGATAGCGAGCGCGCGAAGATTTACCGCCGCCTCAATGACATTCCGCATGACCTTGGCACGGCCGTCAATGTTCAGGCGATGGTGTTTGGCAATATGGGCGAGAGCTCGGCCACAGGCGTTGCGTTTACGCGCGATCCCTCAACCGGTGAGAAGGCCTATTACGGCGAGTGGCTCGTCAATGCGCAGGGCGAGGATGTCGTCGCGGGCATTCGCACACCCCAATATCTGACCAAGACTGCGCGTGAGGCGGCGGGTGCAGACAAGCCGAGCATGGAAGAGGCAATGCCCGATGCCTATGGCGAGCTGGCGCGCGTGTTTGACCTGCTTGAGCGGCATTACCGCGACATGCAGGACATCGAGTTTACCGTGGAGCGCGGCAAGCTGTGGATGCTGCAAACACGTAGCGGTAAGCGCACGGCCAAGGCAGCGCTCAAGCTGGCGGTGGACATGGTTGGTGAAGGGCTGATCGATAAGAAAGAAGCGATCCTGCGCGTTGATCCGATGGCGCTTGACCAACTGCTTCACCCGACGCTTGACCCGGAGGCTCACCGTGATGTCTTGACCGCGGGTTTGCCTGCATCCCCCGGTGCAGCTTCAGGCAAAATCGTGCTGGATGCGGATACCGCTGAGACGCTCTCAGAGCGCGGCGAGAAGGTCATTCTGGTGCGCGTTGAAACTAGCCCCGAGGACATTCACGGCATGCACGCCGCCGCCGGTATTCTGACTGCGCGCGGCGGGATGACCAGTCACGCGGCGGTGGTTGCGCGCGGGATGGGGCGGCCTTGTGTTTCCGGTGCGGGCGCTGTTTCGATTACCCGCGATAGCAAGGCTCTGCGGATCGGTAATCGCGAGCTGACCGAGGGCGACATCATTACAATTGATGGCGGCACTGGCGAGGTGATGGCCGGCGAAGTCGCCACGATTGAGCCTGAGCTTGCGGGCGATTTTGGCGTGTTGATGGAATGGGCGGATGAACACCGCCGGATGCGTGTGCGCACCAATGCCGAGACCGAAGCCGACTGCAAAATGGCGCGGCAATTTGGCGCCGAGGGCATTGGGCTATGCCGCACGGAGCATATGTTCTTCGACGCTGCACGGATTAGCGCGGTGCGTCAGATGATTCTGGCGGAGGATGAGAAGGGACGGCGCAAAGCGCTCGAGACACTGCTGCCAGAACAGCGCGCAGATTTTGTCTCGATTTTCCAGGTTATGGAGGGTCTTCCTTGCACGATCCGTCTGCTAGATCCGCCGCTGCACGAATTCCTGCCAACCGGTGATGCGGAGTTTGCCGAGCTATCCGAAGCGACGGGCCTTGGCGTTGACCATCTGCGTCGCCGCGCGGATGAACTGCATGAGTTCAACCCGATGCTCGGCCATCGCGGCTGCCGTTTGGGTGTGACCTTCCCCGAGATTTACGAGATGCAGGCGCGCGCGATCTTTGAGGCCGCATGTCAGGTTGCAGGCGAGGGCGGTACTGCGCCGGTTCCTGAGGTCATGGTTCCGCTGGTTGCCGCCAAGCGCGAGTTGGAGCTGTTAAAAGCGGTGATCGACACCACGGCTGAGGCGGTGTTCGCTGAGACAGGCACGCGCGTTGAGTACCTGGTCGGTACGATGATTGAACTGCCGCGTGCCGCGCTGATGGCGCATGAGATCGCGCATGAAGCGGAGTTCTTTAGCTTCGGCACGAATGATCTCACGCAAACCACGCTGGGTGTGAGCCGCGACGATTCGGCCAAATTCCTTGCGCCTTATGTCGACAAGGGCATCTTCCCGCGCGACCCGTTTGTCAGCCTTGATATTGAGGGTGTTGGTCAGTTGGTTGAGCTGGCGGCGGAGCGTGGTCGCAAAACACGTGAGGCAATCAAGCTCGGCATTTGCGGAGAGCACGGCGGTGATCCAGCCAGCATCGAGTTCTGTGAAAAGGTAGGCCTCGATTACGTCAGCGCCTCGCCCTATCGCGTGCCGATTGCGCGGCTAGCGGCGGCGCAGGCGTCGCTCAGGCGCGCGGATTAACGCTTACTTCCAGCCCGTTATGGTTACCATCTCGAATGTCTCGCTAACCTTGCCATCGGGCTCGGCGAGCGTTTGAAACGCATCCTTCGCGCGGGCGAACCCTTCGCGGCAGATATGTGGCGCAGAGTTCATCAGCGCATTGTTCATGCCCTGATCGCGCAAGTCGCTGATGAGGCGCTCAAGAGATGAAAACCGCACTGAAAGCGTATGGCTGTCGACAACTTGCTTGGTGAAGCCCGCACGTTTCGCCAGCCCAGCGCCCGACCCGCTGTCGACCATTGGGTGTATCCGCGCGGCAGGCTTCTCGCCATCCGCTGCGAGCATTGCCTGACGTAACCTCGGTAGGCTGCCCGCGCCAGGAAAAGAGGCGATCATCAGCCCGTCCTCGCTCAGCGCATTGCGGCTGTGGATCAGCGCTCCCGGTAGATCGTTGACGGTCGCAAGACCAAGCAGATGAATGATGAGGTCATAAGGCGCCCCCTCAATCGGATGCTCTTCCTCGAACACGCCAATTGGGAAGCAATCAACCTGCGCTCCGCGATCTTTCAAGACTGATGGCAAGAGCCCCGTCCAATCGCCCACAATCAGGGCGCGCCGAGGTGTAAGCCGCATAAAGTCCATTCGCTCAACGACATCATCTTGAGCATCGCGTAGCAAGTAGCTCGCAGCGTCGGGCTTCTTTGAGCGAGTGATCATGCGCGCCCATTTGGCAGCGCGCCGGACCCGGCAAAAAATTGTCGGTGGAGTTCGAGTGGCCATTGTCAGCAATTGGCGTCCTTGCCAGCGATGTGCAAGCCGTCCACATAGATTATCATGGATTTCAAGCGCATGATTGGAGAGCCTCTCGCGCCGTTGGTGGATCTGATTTATCCGCCGCGCTGCCCGTCATGCGGAGGGAGTGTTGCTGCGCAAAATGGCTTGTGCGCCGAGTGCTGGAGCAGCCTTATTATCCCCTCTGAGCCTTCTTGCGCATCTTGTCAGCGCCCATTTGGTGAGACGGGCCCGAAGGAAGGCGCGATATGTGCGCCATGCTTGGCTGAACCCCCGACCCATAACGGAATTGCAGCAGCGACAGTTTACAATGATGCGTCGCGGCAGCTTATCCTGGCGTTCAAATATGGCGGTCGCATCGCTTTGGCGACGATGCTCGCTAAACTGATTTCGGCGCGGTTGCCCCCAGTCGAGGATGATGCACCGCTGCTCATCCCGGTTCCGCTGCACAGACTGCGCTTATGGCGACGCGGATTTAATCAGGCGGCTCTGTTGGCGAGGGAGCTTGCCAAGCAAGGCAGCGGCGATTTGCTTGTCGATGGATTGGTTCGGCGTAAGTCAACGCCGCCGCTGGCTGGCTTTGGCAGTAAGCGGCGCCGCAGTATTCTGTCGGGTGCGATTGCAATCAACGCGCGCCGCCGTAATGCAGTGAAGGATCGGCGCGTCATTCTGGTCGATGATGTGCTCACCAGCGGCGCGACGAGCAACGCCTGTGTCGCGGCGCTCAAGCAGGCTGGCGCACGGTCGGTCACCATTGCCTGCTTCGCAAGAGTGTTGTCGGAAGCGGAGCCAGGTAATCGTCCTTAATGCCTAAAAAGCGAAACGCCCGGAGCTAAAACAGCCCCGGGCGCCACGTGACGAATTAATCTGGATCCGCTTCTGCAAGTTGGCGATACCCCCCAGTAGTCACCATCAAGCGTCATCAGGGATCCTATCCCTCATCGTTATACCGGATGCGCCTCTCTTTGTGGAAAGGCAGCGGATCCGATCCCCCTCTGAACCTAGCCGTTTGCACAGTTTGGTGATTCAGTGGACAGGCTAATCAGGCCTGCTGCTACTACACTCTCAAAAACAAACGGTTCATCAAACAAACATATTCGCTAAGGTGCAATTTTGCGGCGTATTTGTTGTTATCTTGCAACATTGGGACGCTGATAACATTGAGATTTTGAAGGAAGCCATGAGCTTGCAAGATTCTGAGCGCGAAACCGGATCACGCCTTTTGCCAAAGTTTGATGAGAAGGGGCTGCTGAGTGCAGTCGTCACCGATTCGGAAGATGGAGAGGTTTTAATGGTCGCATTTATGAATGCTGAGGCACTCGCCGCGACACAAGAAACCGGCTTTGCGCACTTCTATTCGCGCTCACGCAAGGCGCAGTGGATGAAGGGCGAAACATCTGGGAATCGTCTGGCGGTAGAGCGCATCTTAATCGATTGTGATCAGGATGCTGTGGTCATTAAGGCGCGCGCGGAGGGACCGACATGCCATACTGGCGTGCGCTCATGCTTCTACCGAGAGCTCAAGAATGGTGCTCTCGTTCCCGTCAAGACTTGACGTTAACGTAAGCATCGGCTATTCCGTCAGTCATGACGGGAACAGTTGATAAATCGAATGGCTCGCATTCTGGTGGTACGTCAGGCGCTCTCCTTGATCGTCCTGATAAGCTTGAGCGCGAGCAATTTTCCATCTCCGATCTGACTTCGGAGTTTGATTGTACAGCGCGTGCGCTCCGATTTTATGAGGATGAAGGGCTGATCGCGCCATCGCGCGTTGGCATGACCCGAATTTACTCAAAACGTGACCGGGCGCGTCTTGCCTGGATCATGCGGGCCAAAAATGTCGGATTTTCGCTTGGCGAAATCCGCGAAATGATCGATCTCTACGATCTGGACGATGGCCGCGTGGAGCAACGCCGCGTCACCGTCGAGAAATGCCGCGATCACGTCGCGAAGTTGAAGCGCCAGCGCGCTGATATCGATAGTTCTATCAAGGAGTTGACGGAATTTATCGCGCATATCGAGACGCTTAACCTTCAGAATTGAACCCTTTTGAACCCAAAACCTTCGACCAAGGACTAAACCATGCCTACATATACAGCCCCAACGCGCGACACGCGTTTTGTCATCAACGAGCTGCTTGATCTTGCAAGTTATGGCAATTTGCCAGGCTTTGAAAATGCGACACCTGATATGGTTGAGGCGGTTATCAATGAGGCGGGTAAATTCTGTTCTGAAGTGCTCGCGCCGCTCAACCAGGTTGGCGATGAGCAGGGATGTACCCGTCATGATGACGGTTCGGTAACTACGCCAGATGGCTTCAAGGAAGCCTATGAGCAATTCTGCGAGGCGGGATGGGGCACTCTCGCGCAGCCAGAAGAGTTTGGCGGGCAGGGTCTTCCGCATGTCGTGGCATTTGCTTTTGAAGAGTATATCGGCACGGCAAACCAGGCGTTTGCGATGTACCCTGGACTTACCGGCGGTGCGGTCGCCGCTATTCTCGCTGCAGGCAGCCAAGAGCAAAAAGAAACCTATGTGCCCAAAATGATCACGGGTGAGTGGTCGGGCACTATGAACCTGACAGAGCCACATTGCGGCACCGATCTGGGCATGATCCGCACTAAAGCAGAGCCCAATGCTGACGGTTCTTACGCGATTACTGGCACAAAGATTTTTATCTCTGCCGGTGAGCATGACATGTCGCAAAACATCATTCACCTCGTACTGGCGAAAACGCCGGGCGCGCCTGACAGCTCGAAAGGCATTTCGCTATTTATCGTGCCTAAGTTCGTTCTGGATGAAGATCAGAACCCGGGCGAGCGCAACGGTGTTGTTTGCGGCTCCATCGAGAAGAAGATGGGCATCCACGGCAACTCAACCTGCCTGCTGAATTATGACGGCGCGACAGGCTGGATGGTAGGCGAAGAGAATAAGGGTCTCGCAGCGATGTTCGTGATGATGAACGCCGCGCGTCTCGGCGTCGGTATTCAGGGCCTTTCACAAGCTGAGGTCGCGTATCAAAATGCGGTTGCTTACGCGCTTGATCGCCGTCAGGGCCGCGCTCTGACTGGTCCAGCTGAGCCGGAAGCGCAGGCCGATCCGATCTTCGTACACCCCGATGTTCGCCGGATGCTGATGGACGGCAAAGCCTTTAATGAAGGCATGCGGGCACTTTGTCTGTGGGGCGCGCTTCAGGTTGACCTGAGCCACAAGGCTCAGACTGAGGAAGAGCGCAAGGAAGCCGACCAAATGATTGGCCTGCTGACACCTGTCATCAAGGGTTACGGCACGGACAAAGGGTATGACATTGCCAACAATATGCAGCAGGTCTTTGGCGGGCACGGCTACGTCAAGGAATGGGGTATGGAGCAATTCGTGCGCGATTCGCGCATCGCCATGATCTATGAAGGCACCAACGGTGTGCAGGCGATGGATCTGTGCGGCCGTAAGCTTGCCAGCAATGGCGGCGCCGCGATCCAGGCCTTCTTCAAGATGGTTGGTGATGAAATTGCTGCTGCGAAAGAAGATGGCCGCGGTGACATGGCTGAGAAGCTTGAAAAGGCCCTGGAGCAACAGCAAGCGGCGACCATGTGGTTCATGCAAAACGCGATGCAGAACCCGAACCACCTTGGCGCGGGCGCACATCACTACATGCACATTATGGGCATAGTGACGCTCGGCTTTATGTGGCTGCGCATGGCGAAGACTGCGCAAGATGCGCTGGCTGGCTCGCCTGATGATGCAAGCTTCTATGAGAACAAGCTCGCAACGGCGGCCTACTATATGGACCGTTTCCTGCCAGATGCGGGCGCGCTGCGCCGGAAGTTGGAGGCTGGCAGTGACAGCCTCATGGCGCTGGGCGAAGAGGCGTTCGCGACTGCGGCCTAATCCCCAGATGAAACGAAAAGAAAAGGCCCGGGCAGCGATGCTCGGGCCTTTTTCGTCGGCGTACCGATTATGGAAGTGCGAGAATTAATCCGCCCCGATTTTCTCGGCCACTTCTTCAATGCTGCCGGTCACAAGCAAGGGTTGCCCGCCGACCATTCCGACATTGGTCTGGCCATTTTCGGCGGTTCTGAGCCAAGCAATATTCTGTGCGACGACCATGTAATTGCCGCCCCGCGATTCTAACAAAACGAATTTCATAGGTCTGCCTCCTGATCCGCTGACAATGCACCCAGCATATCAAGATCAGATTAACCAACGCGCTATTTTACATTTCTTATTCTTCAGGCAGGAAACCCGGAGCAGAGAGATAGCTTCCCTCTGCTCCGGCGTCTTCTTGGTTTGCTAGTTAGAGAGCCTTGCAAAGCAGAATTGAAGGAATCGAGTTCTTCAATCCGACTTTGGCATAGGCGCGTCTTGCGGGTGCGTGGCTTGGGTCACCTCCCGTTCCGACCTGCGCAGCCTGCATGCCCTGCGCTGTCATGTCATCAAGCGCCCGCTGGTAGAGCGCGGTCCCTATACCCTGTCCAGCATGAGAAGGGTGAACCGCATTGAGGTCGATAGTGCCAAGTTTTTTGGCCATATCCATGGCGTAGGCGCAAAAACCGATGACATCATTTGCGACAGTCGCAAACAATATAGGACGTGCTGCTGTTGGCGGCCAAATGCTATCGAGATAGTCGCCCTGAGCGTTTTCCGCCCCCTCATAGATCGCTTGTGCGGACGAAGGATCGATCATTGCACGAAATGAAGCGAAGATTGGCGCAAAAGCTTCTTCGCGGACATCGTGCATGGCTGGAAGGTCTGCCGATTTGGCAGAGCGAATATCAAATGTTGGTTTGTTCATTTTCCGATACCTCATAGAGTCACGACCACCGGGAAACCCCAGCAGCCAAAAGTCTCGATTGTGAATCGTCTCAAACCAACATTACGCGCTCCTTCGATGTGTCAGTTTCAGCTTACTCCGCCGGAAGGAAATCCGGAACAGACAGATAGCGTTCGCCCGTATCGTAATTAAAGCCGAGCACTTGGGCGCCAGCATCAAGATCCGGCAGCTTCTTGGCGATTGCAGCCAAGGTCGCTCCGCTCGAAATGCCAACCAACAAGCCTTCTTCGCGAGCACACCGGCGGGCCATCTCTTTTGCATCATCTGCACCCACCGCAATTGCGCCATCAATCGCTTGCGTATGGAGGTTGCCGGGAATGAAGCCGGCACCGATGCCTTGAATTGGGTGAGGGCCGGGCTGGCCTCCGCCAATGACTGGTGAGAGCTCCGGCTCGACTGCGTAGGCTTTCATAGTCGGCCATGACTCTTTGAGCACTTCAGCGCAGCCGGTGAGGTGTCCGCCAGTGCCAACACCCGTGATCATCACGTCGATTGGTGTGTCCGCAAAATCTGCGAGAATCTCTTTGGCGGTTGTGCGGGTGTGCACTTTCCAATTGGATTCGTTGTCAAACTGGCTTGGCATCCAGGCGTTGTCGGTTTGCTCAGTCAGCTCAGTCGCGCGTTCAATTGCGCCCTTCATGCCCTTTTCTTTGGGTGTGAGGTCGAAGGTCGCGCCATAGGCCAGCATCAAGCGCCGCCGCTCAAGGCTCATGCTTTCCGGCATGACCAGCACAAGCTTATATCCCTTTACTGCGGCTACCATCGCCAACCCAATGCCAGTATTACCGCTGGTTGGCTCGATGATTGTGCCGCCGGGTTTGAGCGCGCCTGACGCCTCGGCATCTTCGATCATCGCTAGTCCGATGCGGTCCTTGATCGATCCGCCGGGGTTAGCTCTTTCGTTCTTCACCCAGACATTGTGGTCGGGAAACAAGCGCGCAAGACGGATGTGCGGTGTGCCGCCAATGGTTGCGAGGACGTTATCGGCTTTCATGATGCATGCTCCTGCGAGTCAGTGTTGGGGGCCTTGTCGGATAATTCATCCGGCGGGTCAAAGGTCTTGGTGGTTCGTAACACGGGGAATATTCGCGACCACGCAGTCACGGTTACAATCGCGCCTACGCCGCCAGCAACAACAGCAGGGATCGGGCCGATCAAATAGGCGAGGCTGCCAGAGAAGAAATCGCCTCCCTCGTTGGATGCGCTGATGGTGAGATGGCTAACCGAAGAAACCCGCCCGCGCTTCTCATCCGGTGTGTGGAGCTGAATGAGTGATTGGCGGATGTAGACGCTGAACATGTCGGCTGCTCCGACTACGAACAACGCCGCAAGGCTTAGCGGCATAGAGGTAGATAGGCCGAAGATGATTGTTGCGATGCCGAACACGGCCACTGCAATCAGCATGGCCGGTCCGACATTCTTCGCGAGCGGCCTGTACGAGAAGAATATGCCCGTCAGAACTGCCCCGATCGCTGGGGCCATTGCGAGCTGAGCAAGGCCCTCTTCGCCCACTTGCAAGATATCGCGTGCATAGACGGGAAAGAGTGCGGTTGCGCCGGCCAGAAAGACTGCGAGCAGATCGAGTGTGATCGACCCCAGCACCATCTTGTTCTGGCGGACATAGCGCATCCCCTCGATCATCTGAGTGATCGGCTTCGCGACGCCTGCGATGTTCGTTTGTGGCACCTTGCCGATCGTGCCGAGACCGATGAACGCAACCGCAAACAATCCGGCTGCGACGCCGTAAGGCAGAGCGGGCACAAGCGCATGAAGATAGCCGCCGATAGCAGGCCCAGCGATCATCCCGACCTGCCACGAAATAGAGCTGAGCGCGATTGCTGTTGGCAAGATCGCCTTGGGCACAAGGTTAGGGGAGAGGGAGGACAGGGCAGGGCCGTTGAAGGCGCGCACGATGCCTAGCACCACCGCGATGCCAAACAACCAAGGAATGGATATTTCGCCGGACCATGTGAGCGCACACAGTGCGGCCGCGCACAGAAACTGCAAGGAAACCGTCAATTGCGCGAGTTTGCGCCGGTCAAATCTGTCGGCGGCAAGGCCGGAAAACGGCGTAAGCACAAACAGCGGGGCAAATTGCAAAAGGCCGATCAGGGCCAATTGCCCTGACGCCCCCTCGATCGACATGCCGCTAGTGCGAGCTAGATCATAAGTCTGCCAGCCAATGACCAGCATCATCGCATACTGTCCCAGCGTCATCGTGAGTCGGGAGAACCAATATGCGCGGAAGTTATGAACCCGAAACGGGTGCGAAGGGGTGTCTGTAAGCGTATTCACCCAAGTGCCATGACAGCAGGCCGACCGCTTGTGAAGCGGGGCCTGCTTGGCAGGGGTGTAGTCCTAGTAAATGCTTAGCGGCTGCGGCGCAGGCGCGGATTAGGCTGAAGCGTATCAATCAGATCGTCAAACTCGTCCATGCGGATGAGGCGCTCAAATTGGAATCCTGCGCGGTTATCGCGCGCCCAGATGCAATAGGCTTCAATCCGCCCAAGGTTCGGCAAGCGCAGAACAACCCGGTCGCCGCGCGAAAGCCCGTCCGCGTCGTCAATCATGAAGCCATTGGCTGAGAGGTTGGCGATATGCATGTGCACATCTCCATCGCGGAAATGCTCTGCAATCACCGGATGATCAACCGGATGGCGCGTCATGCGACGCTGATCTGTTACGCTGAGCTGTGCTCCAGCTGCCATGACCCACTTCCCTTCGTGTTATCGAGTGGATTGAATAATGACTGCGAAAGGCTGACAATTCGTAAAATAATATGTCTCGATTCGAGACAGGCTTACGAGTTTGTTAAGTGTTTAGACGCGCAGAACTGCGTGCTTTTTCTTACCAAGACTAAGTCGAGCCTCTTCTCCAGGTGCAAGCTGAAGTACTTCGCCAGGGTCGCTGATTGGTTTGTCGTCAAGCTTCACCGCGCCCTCGGCCAGCTTGCGCTTCGCCTCGCCATTTGACGCAGTAAACCCGAGCGCGGTGAGCGCCGCGCCGATCCGCATGCCTTCGGCACCAAGCGACAAGGTGGGGAGATCCTCGCCAAGCCCAGCGCCTGCAAAAGTTTCCGCAGCGGTCGCTTCCGCTTTGCTTGCTGCGTCCTTGCCGCGCACCAGCGACGTCACTTCATTGGCGAGCGCCGCCTTCGCCGCATTGATCTCTGCGCCCTCAAGTGATTCGAGCCGTCCGATTTCATCAAGCGGAAGGTCAGTGAAGAGCCGCAAGAACCGCCCAACGTCGCGGTCATCGACATTGCGCCAGTACTGCCAGAAATCGTAATCGGGCAGTTGCTCTGGGTTAAGCCACACAGCGCCAGCTGCGGTCTTGCCCATCTTCGCGCCGTCGGCAGTGGTGAGCAGCGGCGTGGTCAGGCCATAGAGCTCGCGGCCCTCCATACGCCGACCCAGTTCCATGCCGCTGACGATATTGCCCCATTGGTCACTGCCGCCCATTTGAAGCGCGCAATCATAGCGGCGGGCAAGCTCTAGAAAGTCATAGGCCTGCAAGATCATATAGTTGAATTCAAGGAAGGTCAGCGGTTGTTCGCGGTCAAGTCGCAGCTTCACCGAATCGAACGTCAGCATCCGGTTGATCGTGAAATGCGGGCCAACATCACGCAGCAATTCGACATAGCTAAGTGCGCTTAGCCATTCGTCATTGTCGACTAGTATCGCGTCCGTTGGTCCATCACCAAAGGTCAGCAACCGCTCAAACACGGTGCGGATCGAGGCGATGTTATTGCTGATATCCTCGGCGGTGAGCATCTTGCGGCTCTCATCTTTGCCGCTCGGGTCGCCGACTTTGGTCGTACCACCGCCCATCACTACAATCGGCTTATGTCCGGCCTGCTGCAATCGGCGCAGCATCATAATCTGAACGAGACTGCCGACATGCAGGCTCGGCGCGGTCGCATCAAAGCCAATATAGCCGGGTACGATTTGCTTGTTCGCAAGTGCATCGAGCCCTTGCGGATTGGTGACTTGATGGATGTAGCCGCGGCTTTCGAGCAAGCGCAGAAGATCAGATGAGTAGACGGTCATATCGGGCGAGGACTTAGCAGCGCTTTTTGTGATGCGTAAGCCTCTTGCTCGCGCGCGGCGCGCGTCATAGGTCTCAGCGCGATGACACCGTTAATGCTTCACCATGAATGTGACCTTGGCCCGGTACGCGCCGTTACTGCGCAGATCGCGGCAACAACGACGGGTTGTGAGGCTGAGTTTCGCCTTGATGGGCGGGTCGGCGGGGTAGAAATTCCTGAGCGTGCACCTTCCGTGCGCATGAATGATTTGTGGAAAACGACCTGCTTCGAGATTTTCTGGCAGCCTTTGGGCGGGACGCTCTACAGCGAGTTTAACTTGTCGCCGTCGTCATGCTGGGCGGCGTACGAGTTTGACAGCTTTCGCGAGGGGATGCGCGATGCCCCGGTTGATGCGATTGCGGTGTCGTGCTCGAAAGGTGAAAATGAGCTGGTGCTCAAGGCACAGATCGCGGCGGAACTGCCTGATCCGGCGCAGGTGGCGCTCAATGCGATCGTGGAGCACACAGATGGCGCTATTCAATATTGGGCGCTCGCTTTCGGGCCTGGAAAGCCCGACTTTCATAGTGAGGCGTGCCGCCAAATGATTGTTGATAGGGGCTAAGCGTCTGCGCGGCGTCCAAAAGGTCCGTTCAGCTCTACGATCTTCCAATTCAGGCAAGCTGCGAATGTGACCCAAGCGAGGTATGGCGCGTTGAGCCATCCCGCCAGTGAGGAGTAATCGCGCAAAAATACGAAGAGCGACAAGACCGACAACCAAAGAAACGCGTTTTCAAACAAGGCCCAATCAGGGCGCTTGAGTTTGAAGAACAATGGCGACCAGGCAAAGTGAAGCGCGAAGTTGATCGCAAAGAGAATACCGATGAAGGTTCGGTCACCTGGCGATGGCGCTGACGTCCACGCAAGGTATAAGCTCCAGCCCGATAGGCTCAAGATAATGGTCCACGCCGGCCCAAACGCCCAACCGGGAGGTTGCCAGCTTGGCTTCTTTAGATCGTGATACCACCGGCCAAGTTCTGTTAGAAATCCGCCGGCTCCGCCGAGCACAATGGCCCATGCAGCAGCGATCAAGGCTGGGGTCCACGCAATATCTGTCATGACTGAGAGTTAGTGCGTGTCCGCGTAAAAGCAATTGCCTTTGCCGCCGCACTGTTCCAACCCAGCGCTCATGACTGTAACTGTGAAATTCGGCATCGACCGCCTGCTGGCTGACCCAGCTTTGATTGACGAGCTTAACGGTCGCCGTGTCGCATTGGTGGCGCATCCGGCCAGCGTCACTGCCGACTTAACGCATTCACTTGATGCACTGATTGCGGCCGGAGTGAACGTCACCAGCGCTTTTGGCCCGCAGCATGGCCTTAAGGGTGACAAGCAAGACAATATGGTCGAAACGGCGGACGAGACTGACCCGAAATACGGTATTCCCGTGTTCAGTCTCTACGGCGAGGTGCGCCGGCCCACCGGACAAATGATGTCGAGCGCGGATGTGTTTCTGTTCGATCTTCAGGACCTTGGTTGCCGCATCTACACCTTCGTCACAACTCTGCTTTATTTGCTCGAAGAGGCGGAAAAGGCGGGCAAAGAGGTGTGGGTGCTGGACCGGCCCAATCCTGCGGGGCGGCCGGTTGAGGGCACTCTGTTGGTGCCGGGGCATGAGAGCTTTGTGGGCGCAGCGCCGATGCCGATGCGGCATGGGCTGACGCTGGGCGAAATGGGCCATTGGTTTATCAAGCACTTCGAGCTGGATGTTGAGTATCGCGTGATCGCGATGGAGGGCTGGGATCCTAATGGCCCCGGACATGGCTGGCCAGAAGATCGCATCTGGATCAACCCATCGCCCAATGCCGCGAGCGTCAATATGGCGAGGGCCTATGCGGGCACGGTGATGATCGAAGGCGCAACCCTGAGCGAGGGCAGGGGGACCACGCGGCCTTTAGAGGTGCTGTTCGGCGCTCCCGATGTGGATGCAGAGGCAGCGCTGGCCGAGATGGAACGTCTCGCGCCAGAGTGGCTGGCTGGCTGCATCTTGCGTCCATGCTGGTTTGAGCCGACCTTCCACAAGCATGCAGGAGAGCTTTGTAACGCTTTGATGATTCATGCGGAAGGTCCGCATTACGACCATGCCGCGTTCCGCCCGTGGCGTTTGCAGGCGCTGGCCTTCAAAGCGATCCGGCGGCTTTATCCGGACTATCCGATCTGGCGCGGAACCGACTTCAAGTATGAATATACTGAGGACGTGCTGGCGATTGATGTGATCAATGGCGGACCGTCGCTTCGTGAGTGGGTGGATGATCCGGCGGCGGAGCCTGGCGATCTGGATGCACTGGCGAGTGCAGATGAGGCACAGTGGCGCGAGGATGTGCGGGAGCACTTGCTATATTGAACCGCACTATGTCAGACTATCGGATGGGGCGGCTAGTCATCTGATGTTACGTTGAGCTGTCTTATCGACCCGCTACTTTCGCCAATTATCATCTTGGGATAGGCATTTAAGTGGCCATATTGATATTCACAGACCGTTTCGCGTCCCATGAAACTCACGGCAAAGGCGCAATCATATGTGCATTTCGATCGGTCAACATGATTATCTGTGAAAGTATCAGGGGCAGGACGAAACCAGTAAGTTGGGTTCTGCCGGTCGGTCTCCGAATAGCTCTGGGCATCAGGATAAAGGATCGACGACTCAAATCCCGTAACTAAAACCCCCTGATATTGGCGCACGTCGGAAAATGGATAGCATTCCTCAATCCCGATATACTGGCCAGTTACATCGCCACCAAAGCACCGATCAACAATTGCTTCATCCTGAAGTAGGGCGTCGCAATCAATCGTATCTTTGCTTGCTTGCCCGCAGCCAAACAACAGTGAAGCACCAATAAGAGCAACTGACCTCATCCGCGCCTGATAGCGTGAGTTTGGGTGTCTGCAACTGGATCGTTAGCTGACCTTAGCTCAATGCCCCTGTTTCCGGCTTAACTCCCGCATAGCATCATCCAGCCCATCGAGCGTCAGCGGATACATCCGGTCGTCGACCAGTTGCTTCATGATCTTGGTGCTTTGTGAATAGCTCCACTGCTTTTCTGGCACCGGATTGAGCCATACGGTTGCAGGATAAGTGTTGGTCACGCGGTCCATCCAAACGGCGCCCGCCTCTTCATTCATATGCTCCACGCTGCCGCCGGGATGCGTGATCTCGTATGGGCTCATCGCGGCATCGCCAACGAAGATGACCTTGTAATCATGGCCATATTTGTGAAGCACGTCCCACGTCTTGTCGCGCTCTTGCCAGCGGCGCTTGTTGTCCTTCCACACCCCCTCATAGAGGCAGTTGTGGAAGTAGAAGAACTCCAGATTTTTGAATTCCGTGGTCGCAGCGCTGAAGAGCTCTTCGCAGAGCTTGATAAACGGGTCCATTGACCCGCCAATATCGAGAAACAGCAGTAGCTTCACCGCATTGCGGCGCTCCGGGCGCATATGGATGTCGAGCCAGCCTTGCTTGGCAGTTCCATCAATTGTTGCGTCCAGATCAAGCTGATCCGGATTACCCTCACGCGCGAACCGCCGCAGCCGGCGCAGCGCCATTTTGATGTTGCGGGTGCCTAGTTCTTTCGTGCTGTCGAGGTTCTTAAACTCGCGCTTTTCCCAGACCTTGATGGCGCGCTTGTGCTTGCTTTCGCCGCCAATGCGCACGCCCTCGGGATTGTAGCCATTGTGGCCAAACGGTGATGTGCCGCCGGTACCGATCCACTTATTGCCGCCCTCGTGGCGCTTTTCCTGTTCTTCGATCCGCTTCTTGAGCGTGTCCATGATCTCGTCCCAGTCGCCCAGGCTCTCGATCTTCTCCATTTCTTCCGGCGTCAGGAATTTTTCGGCAACAGCCTTTAGCCAATCTTCCGGGATTTCAACCGGGTTCTGGCCGTAATCTGATAGAATGCCCTTGAAGACCTTCTGAAAGACCTGATCGAAGCGGTCGATTAGCCCTTCGTCTTTAACGAAGGTCGCCCGGGACAAATAGTAGAATGCCTCCGGGGTTTGCTCGATAACTTCACGATCAAGCGCCTCCAGCAGGGTAAGGTGCTCTTTGAAGCTGGCGGAAATGCCCGCGGCGCGGAGTTCGTCGACGAAATTGAAAAACATAGATTGCGTCTAGCAACTGATTTGATGGCGCGCCAGTCCGCAAAGGCGATGAATTTCGCCGCGAAAACCAGCAGTTCAGCAGTCATCGAATTTCCAAGGATGCTTAACGCGGTGCTAACGCTTTGCCAGTAACTCAGCCTCAGACGAAGTTCTAGGGATACGCACTGAGATGAAAAACGAACAGATCAACATCGCCGAAGCTGCTGCGATTGATCGAATTCCAAAGGCCTGCGGCGCGGTGACGGTTGGCTGTTCAAATGTTGCCGGGCTTGTCCAGGCGGTGATCGATACGTCGGGCGCCTTGCGTGCGGAACATGTTGATTTGCAGGGGACGGTTCACGAGCTGGAGCAGGACCAACTAAAGGTAACCGAAGCCAGTGATGAGGCCCGCTTACTGTCAGCCAGAGCAATAGAGCGGCTGAACAAAGGAACGGATCAGATCCAGTCGTCGTTGTCGCAGATTTCGGGCTTGTTGGATCTAGTTGGTGCTTTGGCGACCCACGTCACTGGTTTTGCCGCCGCTATGGATCAGGTGAAACGATGCTCCAAAGACATTGAAGAGATTGCCGAAACGACCAACATTCTCGCGCTCAACGCCACGATTGAGGCGATGCGCGCAGGCGAGGCCGGGCGGACCTTTGCGGTGGTCGCCAACGAAGTAAAAGGTCTTGCAGGAGAAACCCGCAAGGCGACCGAGGAAATCTCAAGCGTTATCGAAACGCTTGGTGATGAGGCGAACACCGTTATCGAACGGATCGAGGCTGGGGCGAAAGTGAGCAGTGAAGCCAAGAGCTCTGTTGCGAGCATTGAGGGGACTATGTCTGGTGTGACGCAGCTTGTGCACGAAGTGGATGAGCAAAACGATCAGATTGCTCGCGCTACTGGCATGATGACGGATCACGTGACGCGTGTTCAAAAGGTTATTGATCGTTCGATGAAAGTCGCGACCGAGAATGAGGAAAAACTAACCGAGGCGCATGGCACAGTCATGAAGCTGGAAAGCGTGGCTAGCGAAATGTTCGATGGCCTCGTGCAAGCGGGCCTGTCACCGCAAGATAGCCTGTTTGTTGATGCTGCAATGGATCATGCCAAGGACTTTGTGATGCTCGCTGAGGAAGCGATTGCGAGCGGTGACGTCACGATCGAACAACTTTTTGATACTAATTATTCCCCTATTTCGGGATCAAACCCTCCGCGTTTTCGCACTAGCTTAATGGATTGGGCTCATGAAAACTGGCGCCTCAAATTGGATGAAGTTGCTGCATCAGACGCGAGGATTCGCGCGGCAGCCTGTACCGACATGAACGGTTATCTTCCTACTCATCTGACCGAGCACTCGAAGGCTCCGACCGGAGACCTTCTCCATGACACCAAGAATTGTCGCAACGGACGGATCATCTTCGATGAGTTGGACGTCAAAGCGAAGAAGAGTGAAGCGCCATACATGATGGCGGTTTATCGCCAAGAAGGCGACGGACAGAACTACCAAGTGGTTCGAAACGTATACGTGCCGCTCATCATTAACGGACGCCGCTGGGGAGACTTCGAGCTCGCTTACATCCTCGACTGAGGCGGAAGAGGTGTGTGCGATTAAGTCGGGTTGCGCCGCGCCATAAAGGCTAACCGTTCGAACATCATCACATCCTGCTCGTTCTTCAGCAGTGCGCCGTGAAGCGGCGGGATAGCGCTGTTCGGGTTGCTGTCTTGCAGCACCTCCAGCGGCATATCCTCGTTAAGCAGCAGCTTAAGCCAATCGAGCAATTCGCTGGTTGAAGGCTTCTTCTTGAGGCCCGGAACTTCGCGCAGCTCATAGAAGATATCCATCGCCTTGGTGACGAGGTTCTTCTGGATATCGGGGAAGTGAACCGAGACGATTTCGCGCATCGTGTCGCGGTCTGGGAACTTGATGTAGTGGAAGAAGCAGCGGCGCAAGAACGCGTCTGGCAGTTCTTTTTCATTATTCGACGTAATGACCACAATCGGGCGCTCTGCCGCGGTAATTGTCTCATGTGTTTCGTAAACATCGAAGCTCATCCGGTCGAGCTCTTGCAAGAGGTCATTAGGGAATTCGATGTCAGCCTTGTCGATCTCGTCAATCAGCAGGACGGGCAGCTCATCCGACGTGAAAGCTTCCCAAAGCTTGCCTTTCTTAATGTAGTTCGAAATGTCGTGAACCCGCTCATCACCGAGCTGTCCATCACGCAGCCGCGCGACGGCGTCATATTCATAAAGGCCTTGCTGCGCTTTGGTGGTCGACTTGATGTTCCACTCGATCAGCGGCGCGCCCATCGCCTTGGCCACTTCATGCGCGAGAACGGTTTTGCCGGTGCCCGGTTCGCCTTTAACCAGCAGAGGGCGGCGCAGCATAGCCGCCGCGTTCACCGCGACCTTGAGGTCTTCAGTGGCAATGTAGTCAGAAGTGCCTTCAAAACGCGTATCGGCCATGGGTTGTCCCTTGCAACTTACCTTTACGTAGGCGTTAAGCGGCGAATGCGCGCGGCGCAAGAGGAAGCGCGGCTGCGACTCAAATTTTACGGAGCAAGTGCCAGAATGCGCTGAGCCATCAGCTGAAGTTTGCCCTTGTTGATCGGGCCTTCTTGGTTGTTCGCGCTCACTGTCAGTATGTGCCAAGCATTTGCCTGGTCTTGTAGCAGCCAGGTCAAATTGAGAACGCCTGGCTCTGAGCCGCCCTTAAAACCCACATACTTCCATTTCTCGCGTTGGGATTTGTCCAGTGCTGGGTTGACCGCCATAACGCTGAGCGCGGTGCCGTCTTCCAGCATGCTTAGGCGATTTAAGATACCTGCCAAATCTCCTGCGTTGGCAAACCACTCCACCGTATCGATCGCGGTGGGTACCGTTGGAATAGGTCCCTCCAGTTTGTCGGTATCGCCGCCGATATCATCCACAAAGTCGAGCAACATGAAGCGCTTTGCCGCCTCATCGCCATTGATGTATTTTTCCAAATTATATGGGCTACCCTTAAGCCCAAACATCTCAATCGTGGTGAGTAGCGGTAGTGTTCTGGCGGGGTTGGAGTGGCCGCTTGCAATCAGCTCGGCCTCTACCACTTCGCGGCCAAGTTCATGAATGAGGATGTCGGTCGCGGTGTTGTCACTGATAGAGATCATCATTGTTGCGAGTGTTTGCAACGTAACCGGCGCACCCTCCGGCCAATCTTGCATTTGGCCGCTAGGGAATGAGCGCCGATTAATCGCCACTGTGTCGGCCCAATTGCGTTCACCCGCTTCAATTGAGCGGGCGAGGGCGGACAATACATAAAGCTTGAAGGTCGAACCAATAGCCATGTGCTCATCTGGGTTACTTGCGAACATCGGATCGCTGCCATCAAGCGGCCCGAAATATGCACTCGCATTGCCTGGCATAGCGTTCAGTTCGGCGCTGATCTTGTCTGGTGTGTCATCAAGCGACTCGAAGCTGCTTAGCAATAGCCCTTCGACACGGTAGGGCGCTTGTGATTCCAGTGCGATTGTGCCGCGCCCAATGGCCCTTTCGAAACGCAGTGCAATGTTTGCGCTATATTCGCCAGTCGCCTCGAGGCTCTCCACGCCAATCACGGGTCCAAATTGGGTGGTGAGCTGCGAGCTGATAGCATTGAATTGAGCCGGAGAGACCGCAGCGAGGAAGGTCGGTCCAAATACGTCTTCTGGCGCTTTCTCTCCTTCGAGCAGTGCGACAACATCTTGCGCGCGTTCGCCGAGCGGTGTTGCTTCTGCTTGGCTCGTATCCATCGGTTGCTCTTGAGCCATAAGGCTTGCCGGCGTGAGGCAAAGGGCGGCTAGCGTGAGCATGATCTTCTGCATGGACACTATCGTATCGCTGCGCCCCAACCTAAGCAACGGTAACTCTCTTGCCTCGCCGCGCGAATAAGCGAGCATGACCAACCGAGGATAACGCAATGCCCACCGAGCGCCTGACCATCCCAACATCCTTTGGACACGACCTTTCCGGCGCTCTTGAGCTGCCCACGGGCTTGGTGCGTGGGGCCGCGCTGTTTGCGCATTGCTTCACTTGCACCAAACAATCGAAGGCAGCCGTCGCGATGGCGCGGCAGCTGGCGAAAAATGGCATTGCAACATTGCGTTTTGACTTCACCGGGCTTGGCGGCAGTGGCGGCGATTTTGGCCGTGCAGGTTTCGCCAGTGACATTGAGGATCTGCTGAGTGCAGCGCGCTATCTGAGTGACCGCTTCGGCGACGGTATTCTGCTGGTTGGCCATAGCCTGGGCGGGGCAGCGGTGCTGGCTGCAGCCGATGACCTTGGTTTCGATAAGGTCGCGGCGATTGCGACTATCGGCGCACCGTCCGATGTGCCGCATGTGCTGGGCAATATTCGCGGCGATCTGGATGCGGTTGAGCGCGATGGAGAGGGCGAAGTCAGTATTGGGGGGCGTAGCTTCCGCCTATCGAAGGAATTCCTCGACAAGACGCGGCAGATCGACTTGATTGATGAGGTCGCGCAGTTGCGAGTGCCTGTGCTCATCGCGCATTCGCCCACCGATCAGATTGTTGGTGTGGAGCATGCCAGCACTTTATTCGGCGCGGCCAAGCACCCGAAGAACTTCATCAGTCTGGCCGGGGCGGATCATTTGCTCACCGAAGAGACAGATGCGGACTTCGTCGCGGGCGTTATAGCGAGTTGGGCTAAGCGCTACCTGCCAATGAAGTCCGATTGGCCGATGCCTGCAGAAGGTGTGGTTGTGCAAACTGGGCACGGCAAATTTGGAACTGAGGTACACACCGCAACACACCGTTTCGTGGCAGACGAGCCGCTGAGCTATGGCGGCGATGACACCGGTCCGACCCCGTATGATTTACTGCTTGGTGCTCTTGGCACATGCACGGCGATGACGATGAAGATGTATGCCGATCGTAAGGAGTGGCCGTTTGAGGGTACGCGCATTCATGTGACGCACGAACGCAATCACGCTGAGGATCTGGGTCATGCGGTTGAGGAAGGTATGGAGACGCAAGCTTTGCATCGGCGTATCGAAATTCTGGGTGATGATCTGTCTGACGAGCAACGCGCGAAAATCGTCGAAATCGCAGACAAATGCCCGGTTCATAAAACGTTAGAGGGGCATCTTCATATTCACACCGAAGCGGCAGAGTAGGCGCTAAAGGCGACCGCTGACAGAGAGCAGAACTAGCGCCAAGACCGCGACCAGCATGGCGATGGTGGCGATTTTCCAACCCGTCGCTGCTTTGCTCATCCCGCGGCGCCAGGTCCAGGCGCCAATCACTCCTGTGGCGACCCCGGCAATCGCTGATGTGTAAGCGGCGTCAAGCCGGGAAAAGAGCAGGAATATTGCGGTCAAAGTGACCATCTGGGCCAGCAATGCGCCGGTGAACCAGACAATAGGGATGGGGCGATAAGTAGTGTCCGGCACTTCCCAGTCTGGCAGTGAACTGTCCGGTCGCGACAGACGCCTGTCGCCGGCCATGATGTCCTCCTCCTTGGGATTGGGGCGAGGGCTGGTTCGCGGGGCCCGCGGCTCGTCCTCAGGCATCAATAAGATCGCGGTCCACTTCGCCCGCACGGTTTTGGATGAAGTTGAACCGGTGTTCTGGGTTGCGGCCCATCAGATGATCTACCAGCTCCTTCACCACCGCACGCTGCTCAAATTCCTGCGGCAAAGTAATGCGGATCAGGCTGCGCGTGTCGGGGTTCATGGTGGTCTCGCGCAGCTGTTGAGGGTTCATTTCACCTAGGCCCTTAAAGCGGCCAACCTCAACCTTTTTGCCTTTGAACACCGTCTCTTCCAGCTCTGCGCGGTGGGCATCATCGGCGGCGTAGCGGCTCTCTTTGCCCGCAGTCAGCCGATAGAGCGGCGGCTGCGCGAGGAACAAATGCCCCTTGCGCACCAGATCCGGCATTTCCTGGAAGAAGAAGGTCATCAGCAGCGTCGCGATATGCGCACCGTCCACATCAGCATCGGTCATGATGATGACGCGGTCATAGCGCAGATTTTCCGCGTCACAGTCTTTGCGAGTCCCGCACCCTAGCGCCAGCGTCAGATCAGCAATTTCTGAATTAGCGCGAATTTTGTCTTCCGTAGCACTCGCTACGTTTAGGATCTTGCCGCGAATGGGCAGGATCGCCTGTGTTTTGCGGTTGCGTGCCTGTTTGGCGCTCCCGCCAGCAGAGTCGCCTTCCACGATAAACAATTCCGTCTCGCCGTCGCCGTCGCCCGAGCAATCGGTAAGCTTGCCTGGCAAGCGCAGTTTCTTGGCATTGGTCGCGCTCTTGCGCTTGATCTCGCGTTCCTGCTTGCGGCGCAGACGCTCTTCCATGCGCTCTATCACTTGGCCGAGAAGGGCTTTGCCCCGATCCATATTGCCCGAGAGGAACAAGTCAAAATGGTCGCGCACAGCATTCTCAACAAGACGCGCGGCTTCGGGTGAGGTTAGCCGGTCCTTGGTCTGACTTTGGAATTGCGGGTCGCGAATGAAGACGGAGAGCATAATCTCCGCGCCGTTCATTACATCGTCCGCTGTGATGTCCTTGGCCTTTTTGGTGCTCGTCAGCTCGCCAAATGCGCGTAATCCCTTGGTGAGAGCCGCGCGCAACCCTTGTTCGTGTGTACCGCCATCGGGTGTGGGCACGGTGTTGCAATACCAGCTGGTCGAACCCTCGGAATAAAGCGGCCAGGCGATGGCCCATTCGACGCGTCCTTGAGTGTCGCCGTCATCATTTTCGGGGAAGTCTTGATTGCCGGTAAACGGTTCCGCAGTCACGCATTCGCGTGAGCCAAGTTGCTCGGAAAGGTGATCGGCAAGGCCGCCCGGGAATTTGAAGGTTGCCTCTGCAGGCACGTCTTCGGAAGCAAGGCTTTCTGCACATTTCCAGCGGATTTCGACGCCTGCGAACAGATATGCCTTGGAGCGCGCGAGTTTGAACAACCGGTGCGGCTTGAACGCGCGGTCGCCAAATATTTCTGTGTCAGGTGTGAATGCCACGGTCGTGCCGCGGCGATTGGGTGCAGCGCCGATTTCTTCGATAGCGCCCTTGGCGTGTCCCTTGGCAAACTCCTGCGCGAAGAGCTTCTTGTCGCGCGCCACCTCAACGCGGGTGTCCACCGACAGCGCATTGACTACGCTGACGCCGACACCGTGTAGGCCCCCACTCGTCGCATAGGCTTTGCCAGAAAATTTGCCGCCCGAGTGCAGGGTGGTGAGGATTACCTCGAGCGTGGATTTGCCGGGGTATTTTGGGTGCTCATCGACCGGAATGCCGCGGCCATTGTCCGAGATCGTGACGCGGTTATTTTCATCGAGGCGCATTTCGATACGGTTAGCATGGCCCGCGACGGCCTCATCCATCGCATTGTCGAGGACTTCGGCAACCAGGTGATGCAGGGCGCGGTCATCGGTCCCGCCAATATACATGCCAGGGCGGCGGCGTACGGGCTCTAGCCCCTCAAGTACCTCGATCGAGGAGGAATTGTAATCGCCGCTGCTGGTGCTCGGCGCATCTTTGAACAGATCGTCTGACATACAGCGACTATATGCAGCGCTTTCGCCTCGTCACAAGCTATCGCGCGATCTTATCGCCAGCCTACGTTTGCGGCTTGGGCGTTAATTCCCAAACCGGCGCGGGGCAGCGTCAACGATGGATACCTCACCCTGCCTGATCTGGCGCACTTCCATCGCGCGCTCGACAACGCCATTGCGCTGGAAGCGGAATGCCCCGTCTAGTCCAAGGAACCCGCCATCATCGCGCAGTCTGCTCACCGGGAAATCGCTACCGATCCGCCAATCCTGCGCAACTCTTAGTGCTAGCAGCACCGAGTCGTATCCAAGTGTCGCGAGACGATAGGGCTGCCCGCCAAAACGGCCTTCATAGCTAGTTACGAACCTGCGGTAGCGATTGTCGGAGACAGCCGAGAAGACAGCTCCGCGCAGAGCCGAGGCGCGGGTCACCGCGTTCTCACCGCTCCATAGCTCGGTTCCGATAATGCGTGTATTGCCGCTTCCGCCGGGGCGAATTTGTCCCGCTGCCCGCGTCGCCAGCTGAGCGCCTTCTGGGATCAATACACTGTCAAAGCCGCCGCGCTCTTGCAAACGTTGCGCTGCGCTGACGATGGAGGTGTTGCCGCGAGCATAGCGCTCCACTTCGCTGACCTGTCCGCCATAGCGCGCAACAGAAGATTGCATGGCGGCCTCAGCGCGCCTGCCATATTCGCCATTGGGAGCGAGAATGGCGAAGTTTCGTGCGCCTTGCCCGCGTGCATATTCAACCGAGCGCGCAATTGATTGCTCGGGGATGTGACCCATCACAAAGACGTCTGCGGCTGCCACACGCGTATCATTGGAAAAGGCGATGAGCGGCACATTTGCCGGTCGCGCAATCGAAGCGACATTGGCAACATTATTGCCCATAAGGGGGCCAAGGATAAGCTTGTTACCATCCGCAATTGCTCGGCGAGCCGCGTCGCGGGCACTCGTTCCCGTGTCATAAGTGGTAATTCGCAGATTCGACGCGTTGGTGTCTAGCAGAGCCATCGTTGTGGCATTGGCGATAGATTGGCCAACTGCGCCATTATTGCCGGAGGTCGGCACGAGCAGTGCGATGCGATGCCGCGTTTGATCCGTAGGCAGGGCAGTCGCACTCGGCTCCGGATTGGGATCAACCGTGGTTGTAGGTACATCGGCCCCTTTTGGTACAACAGCACAACCCGCCAATAGTACCGCCAAAGCGCTCACGGCGAAATTGCGGCGGTTGAAAATCGCCCCGAGTGAAAGTTTTCCGTCGATTGCTAAGCCCATGATTCTTGCTGCTTCCCCGATATTTGGTCCATGAGGCCTAGGTGAGCGACATAATTCCGCCCCCTAACAGCCCTTCTGACCAGCTTCTTGACGCAGGCCTCTACATCGTCGCGACACCTATTGGCAATCTTGGCGATATAACGTTGCGGGCTGTCGATGTTCTGCGTCGGTGTGACGCAGTGGCTTGCGAGGATACACGCGTCACTGGCAAACTGCTCAAGCACCTGGGGCTGTCCAAGCGATTGATTCGCTACGATGATCATGCCGATGCTCGCCACAGAGAGCAGATCGTTGAGCTGGCGCGAGGCAGCGTGGTTGCTTTGGTTAGTGATGCCGGCACGCCTTTGATCAGTGACCCGGGATATCGCCTCGTAAAGGACATGCGGGCAGAGGGCATTCCGGTGACTACCGCACCCGGTGTTAGCGCGGTGATTGCAGGGGTGACCTTAGCTGGACTGCCTAATGATCGCTTTCTGTTTGCGGGGTTTATGCCGTCTAAGGACAAGGCGCGGCGTGACGCCTTGTGCGAATTTGCTGCACTTGATGCGACGCTGGTGTTCTATGAGACTGGGCCGCGTTTGGGGAAAACACTGGCTGCGATTGAAGCATTGTTGCCTGACCGCGAAGTGGCGGTTGCGCGCGAGCTAACGAAACTGCACGAAGAAGTGCAGCGCGGCTTGCCATCTGGGTTGATGGCTTGGTTTGATGCACATCCGCCCAAGGGTGAGATTGTTTTGCTGATAGCCCCGCCAGGGGAAGCGGAGGTTAGCGATCATCAGATCGATAGTCTTTTGCTGGAGGCGCTGATGACTAACAAGACCTCGCAGGCCGCTGCTGAGGTGGCGCGCGCGACGGGCCGCGATCGCAAGGCGCTTTACGCCCGCGCGATGGAGCTGCGCAGTCAGTGAAACGCCAACTTGCTGAAAAAAGCGGGCGAAGTGCTGAAAAGAAGGCTGAACTTTGGCTCCGCGCAAAGGGTTGGAGCATTCTTGATCGGCGCGTCAAAACCCCGGTTGGTGAGATTGATTTGGTCGCGAAGCGCGGCGGGATAATTGCCTTTGTCGAGGTAAAGTGGCGACGCGAAAAAACACAGCTTGATCATGCGATTGACGAGCATCGCTTATCACGGGTCGCGGCGGCCACCGACGCAGTCGCGCATGAATATGCGAAAAATGGCGAAGATTTACGGATTGATGTGATCTTGCTTGCGCCCGGCGCATTCCCTCGCCACATCGCTAACGCGTGGCAGCCATAAGAGGCCGCTGCAAAAGGATACACATGAGCTTACGCGTTGCAGTGCAAATGGATTCGATGGATTCGATCAACATCGCCGGGGACTCCTCCTTTGCTTTGATGGAGGCGGCTCAGGCACGTGGGCACTCGGTGTTTCACTATGACGTTGGCACTTTGGCGTGGGAGGCGGATGGTTCGCCTATTGGCAAAATCACCGCGCATGGCACACCGGTAACGGTCCGGCGGATCGAGGGCGATCACTACACCGCTGGCGAGACACGCTCGCTCGATCTGGCGCATGACATTGATGTCGTATTGATGCGGCAGGACCCACCGTTTGATCTCGGATACATTAGCGGCGCGTTGTTGCTCGACCGGCTGAAAGGCCAGACCCTGGTCAGCAATGACCCGCGCGAAGTGGTCAATGCTCCCGAGAAGATGTTTGTGCTCGACTATGCCCAATTCATGCCGCCGACGCTGATCGCACGGACTTTGGACGAGGTCAGAGCGTTTCAGGCAAAGCATGGCGCGGTGGTCGTAAAACCGCTGCACGGTAATGGTGGCAAAGCGATCTTCAAAATTGATGCGGATGGCACGAATTTGTCGGCTTTGTTTGAAGTGTTCAATCAGACTTGGCCTGAGCCGCATATGGTGCAGCCGTTCCTTCCCGAAGTGTCAGAAGGTGATAAACGGATTGTGCTGGTCGATGGTGAATTTGCAGGTGCAATCAACCGCGTGCCGGGTGAAGGTGAGTTCCGTTCTAACTTGGCGCAAGGCGGTTACGCAGAGGCGGCTAGCCTGACACCTCGCGAGGAAGAGATTTGCGCTGCGATGGGTCCAGAGCTAAAAAAGCGCGGGCTTGTGTTCGTCGGGATTGATGTGATCGGCGGCAAATGGCTGACAGAGATCAATGTTACTTCGCCGACGGGCATTGTTGCGATTGATAAATTCAACGGCACGGATACCGCTGGCGCAATTTGGGATGCCCTCGATCGTCGTCACGACGGGATGTAGGCTAATCCTTCTCGCTTTTGCTCGTCTCTCTTGGGTGGGCGTTGCGATAAGTATCTAGCAGGCTCGCCGCGTCGACTTTGGTGTAAATCTGCGTTGAGCCAAGGCTGGCATGGCCGAGTAACTCTTGCAGGCTGCGCAGATCTGTGCCCGCACCAAGCAAATGCGTCGCAAAGCTGTGGCGCAGCGCATGCGGTGTCGCGGTATCGGGTAGACCGAGCGCTTGTCTTGCGCGCGCGGTAGCCTTTTGCACCATGCCCTGATTAAGCCGCGCGCCTTTCACCCCTCGAAACAACGGATCACCCGGGCCGAGCGGCCAGGGGTTCTTGTCGCAATATTCCGCCACGGCCTCAGAGACGATGGGTAGGATTGGTGTGACCCTTTGCTTGCCGCCTTTGCCTGTCACCACCAGTTGATTGCCGAGCGGGACATCCGAACCATTGAGCGACAGTGCCTCGGCTATTCGCAGGCCTGCGCCATAGAGCAGCAACAGTACTGCGCGGTCGCGCGCGCCTGTCCAATCTTCGCCCGACATTGCGGCGACTTCGTCAGCAAGGCCCAGCGCATCATCGGGCGTGATGGGGCGGGGCAGGCCCTTCTTCAGGCGCGGACCCCGCATCCGGGGCGCCTCAGTTACGCCCATACCTGCCTGCTCGCGGGCGAAGCCAACAAAGCCTTTGAGCGCGGACAATTCACGCGCTGCGGATGCGTTGGAGAGCCCTTCTGACCTCCTCGCGGCAAGCTGTGCTCGCAAGTCTTTCGAAGTGATTTCGGCAACTTGAGGCCAACTCTTGAGATTGCGATCCGTCAACAAGTGTTTCGCCGCAGCAAGATAAGCGCGCACAGTATGGGCCGAAGAGCGTCGATTGTCGCGAAGGTGTCGCTGCCACGTCTCCAGCATATCGTGCAGGGTGGCAGGGTCGTTCATGCAGACACCAGATCGTCATGCACAAGGTCTGTTAGCAGCGCATCAAGAAGGGGCATTCCCCTATCTGTGATACAGAGGTGCTCGCCTCTTTGCTGGGCCAGTCCAAGATCGCTGTGAAGCGTCAGTTTCCGCTGGTTTATCAGATGGCCAGTCTCGATATCGAAGCGGTCTTCAAGCTCCTTGAGATTCACACCCTCAGCGAGGCGTAGCCCCATCAGAAGCGCCTCACTTGCCTGTTCGCGGGGGGCAAGCGTAGTCTCGGCCGACATGCCATGCCCATTCTTAGCCACCGCGCTTAAGTAGTTCTCGGGCTTCTTGTGACGCAGCGTCGCAAAGCCTCCACGCCTTCCATGTGCGCCAGGGCCAATCCCAACATAGTCCTGATATCGCCAATAAGTCAGGTTGTGGCGGCTTTCCTGTCCGGCTTTCGCATGATTGCTGATCTCATAGGCTGGCAATCCAGCAGCGGCGGTCATTTCGCGCGTCATTGCAAACAAATCCGCCGCATGATCATCATCAAGCGGTAAAAAGATGTTGCGCCTGACGTCGGTCGCAAAGCGAGTCTGCGGCTCAATGGTCAATTGATAAAGCGAGAGGTGGTCAGTCCCGAGCGTGAGTGCTTGATCTAGCTCCCCTTGCCACTCTTTTGCCGTTTGATCGGGCCGTGCATAAATTAAATCAATCGACACGCGCTCAAAGTGCTTTTGCGCGACATCCAGCGCAGAAAGCGCTTCCTGTGCGCCGTGAAGGCGGCCGAGAAATTGCAAAGCGCCATCATCAAGCGATTGCACCCCAAGTGAGACACGGTTGATCCCAGCATCCGCAAGGCTGGCGAAATTTGCTGCCTCGACAGAGGAGGGATTAGCTTCAAGCGTGATCTCGATATCCTTCGTAAATCCCCATAAACGCTCCGATTGTGCCAAGAGATCATCGACCAATGAGGGCGGCATCAGGCTCGGAGTGCCGCCACCAAAGAAAATGCTGCGGAGTGGCCCGCCGGATGCACGGTTTGCCTCGAATTGCATGTCAGAGAGTAGCGCGCCTTGCCAATCTTCCATAGCAATTGTGTCACGCACATGGCTGTTGAAGTCGCAATAAGGGCACTTCGACGCACAAAAAGGCCAGTGAATATAAAGGGCTCGCATCATCGGATCTTTAGAGAATCTTAACTCGGGTTGCGTGAAAACCGCAGTCATGAAGATGCGGTTAGGGAATTTTCGCGCGATATGTGCACTTGGCGGGGCTATGGCAGCTTTCGCGCTTGGTGTGAATGCGCCTGCAAAGGCTGACGATGGGCAAGCTCAAGCTAGCTCCGCAATTGCGGCGGCTCGCCTCTACACGGCCCAAGGGCCGCGCAAGAGCGTTTCAAAGCGCCTGCTCGAAAATCACAACTCTGAGCGTACGAAGCTTGGCCTGCAACCGCTGCGCTGGAACGCGCAACTCGAGGCAGAAGCAGCCCGTTGGGGTGAAACTTTAGCAGGCAAGGGTTACCTGCAGCATGCCGACCAATCGGCGCGTTCTGGCGCTGGTGAGAACCTGTGGATGGGAACCGCCGGATATTGGGACGTGGATGGCATGTTCAAAATGTTCATCGATGAGCGGAAAGATTACCGGCACAAGACGTTTCCCAATGTCTCTCGCACAGGTGATTGGAAAGATGTTGGCCACTACACGCAGATTGTTTGGCGCGACACCCGCGAAGTCGGCTGTGCAGTGGTTACTGGCAATGGCAATGACGTGCTTGTCTGCCGCTATTGGCCTGCCGGCAACGTGCTCGGTTCCAAGGCATACTGAGCCGCGAGAGGGCCTTCGCCATGATGATTGACAGCGCAAAACTGGTTCTCACTGTGGCGCTCGCTGGCGCATTGGCGAGCTGTGGCGGTGGCGATTCATCAAGCACGAGCGGCTCAGGTGGTGCTGTTGCTGGTGGAACCAATCCGACGCCGACGCCTACGGCAACAGCCACTCCAACTCCTACACCGACACCCACCCCAACGCCTTCTCCGACAGAATCAGGCGGTCCAGCGCAGACCACTCAAGATGCGATGAACGCGGTTATGCTGCGCACGCATAACGAGGCGCGCGCAGAAGTGGGCGTGGCTGCGGCGACGCTAGATCCAGAACTAAGCCGTCAGGCGCTCGAATATGCCGAAGAAATGGCCCGCACCGGCAATTTTGCGCATAGCTCAAGCTCTCAAAGGCCAAATCAAGGTGAGAACCTGTGGGCCGGCACTGAGAACGCATTTGCTTATGAGCGGATGTCAGGCGCTTGGATTGATGAGAAGCAATATTACATCCATGATCGCTTTCCCTATGTGAGTAACACCGGCCGTTGGCAGGATGTGGGCCACTACACCCAGATCATTTGGGAAGATTCGACACGGCTTGGCTGCGGTATTGCGAACGGGCGGGGACGTGATTGGCTCGTCTGCCGCTATGGCCCGCCCGGCAATGTCTCCGGCCAATTCGCTTACTAATAAGGCCTAACCGAACTGCTCGGCAGTAAGCTTTGCGAAGGCATCTGCGCGGTGGCTTATCCCGTGCTTTTCTGATGGCTCAATCTCAGCGAAGGTTTGTCCGCGTCCTTCGGGCACAAACACCGGATCGTAGCCAAAGCCAAGCGTTCCGCGCGGTGGCCAGGTTAGCGCTCCGGGCGCGCGACCCTCATACACCGCATGCTCCCCATCCGGCCAGGCGATCGCCAGGACGCAGTGGAACGCGGCGGACCGGTCAGTATCGGGGCCCATCGCTTGCAGCAGCCCCTCAACCTTGCCCATCGCCATATACCAATCGCGGCCCGGCTCGCCCTCAAACCACTGCCTCTCGGCCCAATCCGCCGTATAGACGCCAGGACGACCATCAAGCGCGTCAACAGACAGGCCGCTATCGTCCGCCAGCGCAACAATGCCAGAGGCTTCCGCCGCAGCGCGGGCCTTTATGAGGGCATTCTCAACAAAGGTGGTGCCGGTCTCGGGCGGCTCTGGCAGGCCCAGAGAACCTGCAGAGATGCATTTCATCCCGTATGGATCGAGCAGCGCTCCGATTTCCTTCAATTTGCCTGCATTGTGAGTCGCAATCACGAGTGATCCTGATCCCAACCTGCGGGCAGAATTGCTGCTCATTGTACTGCGTCTTCCTGTGCCGCAAAAATACGATCACAGCCGATCCGCGCAAGGCGTAGCAAACGCAGAAGCTCTTCCTCATCATAGGCCGCGCCCTCTGCTGTGGCCTGAGCTTCGGCGATCTTCCCACCCTCAAGCAGCACGAAATTCGCATCCGCTTCCGCGTTTGAGTCTTCAGGATAGTCGAGATCGAGCACTGGAGTGCCTTCAAAGATGCCGCAGGAGATTGCCGCAATCTTTGACGTGATTGGATCGTCCTTGATAGCGCCCTCCGCCATCAACCCGTTGACCGCGAGACGCAGCGCAACCCAAGCGCCAGAAATCGATGCGGTACGCGTTCCGCCATCGGCCTGAATTACATCGCAATCGAGCGTAATCTGACGCTCGCCAAGCTTCTTCAGATCGACCACTGCACGCAAAGAGCGCCCAATAAGCCGCTGAATTTCCTGTGTCCGCCCGCTTTGCTTGCCGCGAGCTGCCTCACGGCTGCCGCGTGTATGGGTGGCGCGAGGAAGCATGGAATATTCGCCGGTGACCCAGCCTTCGCCCTTGCCGCGCAGCCACGGCGGGATGCGTTCCTCAACGCTCGCGGTGCACAGCACTTTGGTTTCGCCAAAAGAGATAAGGCACGAGCCCTCAGCATGTTTGGTGTAGCCAGTTTCGATGGTTATGGCGCGCATTTCGTCTGGCGCGCGTCCTGAAGGGCGCATGAAGTTCTCCGGTGAAAATTTATCTTGGATGGCGCGTTAGGCGGTAAAGGGTTGTGAGAGCAAGGGGAGTGGCTAGATAGTCTCTATGGGACCACTTCCACTCACAGAATTAACGACCCGTGCCCGCGATATCTTCCGCCTGGTGGTGGAGGAATATCTGGAAAGCGGGCAACCGGTTGGGTCCAAAGCGCTCGCGCAGGATCGCGGGGTCAATCTCTCGCCTGCATCTGTGCGCTCAGTGCTGTCCGATCTGGAGCAGGCGGGGCTGCTCGCAGCTCCGCATACAAGTGCGGGCCGAATGCCGACCGAAGTTGGCTTGCGGCTGTTTATTGACGCGATGATGCAGGTGGGGGAGCCTTCGCCAGCAGAACGCGCAGCGATTGAAGAACGCCTCAAAGATCCGGGACCTATTGAGCATGCTTTGGAGCAGACTAGCGCGCTGCTTTCTGATCTATCGGGCGCGGCGGGCATGGTGATGGTGCCTCAGCGGGAAGGCAAGCTCAACCAGCTGAGCATTGTTCCGCTTGCGCCGGGCCGCGCAATGGTCGTGCTGGTCGGCGAGGATGGCCATGTCGAAAACCGAGTGATTGAGCTGGGCGGTGAAGATAGTGCCGCAAGTTTTGAGCAGGCGAGCAATTATCTCACCCACATGGCGCAGGGCAAAACGCTCGCGGAAGTCCTCCGGGATGTCGCCAGCGAGATTGCTACTGAGAGAAGCGCGCTCGACACTGCGAGTGCAGATCTGGTCCAGCGCGGGCTGGCCGTGTGGAGCGAGGATGCGGCGAACCGGCCAGTGCTGATTGTGCGCGGCCAATCCAAGCTGCTCGATGATTCGGCGTTGGGCGATATCGAACGCGTGCGCTCGCTGCTTGATGACCTCGAGAGCAAGCAATCGCTTGCAGCGCTGCTGGAACGCGCGCGCAAAGCCGACGCTACCCGCATTTTCATTGGTAGCGAGAACCGCCTTTTCTCTTTATCGGGGTCATCGGTCATCGCCTCGCCGTATAAAGATGCCGAGGGCAGGGTGGTTGGTGTTCTGGGGGTCATCGGTCCCACGCGGTTGAATTACGCGCGGGTCGTCCCCATGGTTGATTTCACGGCCCGATCTTTGGGCAAACGTATCGGATAATTTGGATTTCTCAGTGAACAGCGAAACGAACGGTGAGCCGCGCGACGAGGCGGTCGACAAAGAACTAAAGGGCGTGCCAGAAGAGCTGCTGGATAGCGGTGATGACGGAGAAGAGGATGCGGAGAGCGGCCTCGGAGAGGCGCTCGAGGCCCTCAAGGGCGACCTCGACAACGCCAAGCAAGAGGTGCTCTATGCGCGCGCGGAGACACAGAATGTGCGCCGCCGTCTCGAGAAAGACGTCCAGGATGCCCGCAACTACGCAGCTACTGGTTTCTCACGCGATATCCTGAGCGTGGCGGACAATCTCGCCCGTGCGATTGATCATGTACCCGCTGAACTAAAGGATAGTGAGCAAGCAAAACGCTTTATCGAGGGCATTGAAGCGACTCAGCGCGAGCTGGAAAAAGTCTTCGGCCAGCATGGGATTACGCGCATTGCCTCAACAGGCTTGCCGCTTGATCCGAACCAGCATCAGGCGATGATGGAAGTGCCCACGGACGAACATGAGCCCGGCACAATCGTGCAGGAAATGCAGGCAGGGTACATGATCAAAGATCGCTTGCTGCGTCCGGCTATGGTTGGGGTCGCCAAGAAGCCGGACTAAGTCGCATCGGCTTTGTTCGCACCAGGAAAGCGGACGAGCAGATCATAGGCCGCTTCATCGGCAACGCCTGCAACTTTGACGCCGTTTCTCAGCCAAAATGCGTGCTGCACGATCATTGCCTGCTGCTCAATCCCATAGCGATACAGCGGCCAGCCGGGTTTGAGGCTGTAGTCGTACCGGTGCGAAAACGGGCGGATAAGCGGCAGATACCACCAGCCCATTTTTTGTGTTTGCCAGACATGGACTAGCTCATGGATCAGCAGGCCTTGGCGGATTGTGCTCTCTCTCGCGAAGTCATCGCAATAGGCGTCACCTTTGGGATGAAAGTGGACATGCCCCCAAGGTGCCATGGTGACTTTGCGGGGCTGGAATGGGAACCACTTGCGGCGTCGGATCGTGACTTTGTCATAGTCAATCGCGGTGCCGAAAATGCTCCGTGCAAAGGCGATCTCACCCCGAGTAAGCTGGCGTTCGCCGCCAGCTGGGCAGGGGGCTAATGCCTGTTCCTCAGGTGTCTCATCCCGGCTCATCTCTTTCGAGACCGGTAATGAGGCATCCTTATCATTCAGCGCTCTTCTCCAGCGGCCTTGATTGGCACGTCAAAGCTATGCTTGTCGCCTCCCGCCACGGTCAGTGTGACCTCAGTCGTGCCACCAGCGATTAGATCTTCCGACACATCCATGGCCATCACGTGTTTGCCGCCCGGTGCAAACTCCACCGTATCGCCAGTGTTTAGCACTACCGGCAGGCTGGGCTGCATGGTCATTTTGCCATCCATCTCAACCGTATCATGCATTTCAGAACTTCCTGCACCTGCGACATCGGCCCGCCGTATCGCCAAATTCCTATCGCCAGTATATGTCACGTCGAAATAGACAGCGGCCGGGTTGCCCTTCACCGGAGGTAGTACCAGACGGCCATTGGCAATTTCCAATCCTGCGATCCCAGCTGGCGCTTCTGCATCCGCCGGTTCGGCTGTCTCTTGCGAGCATGCGCCGAGGCCAAATGCGGTCGCGATCATCAGCACGCCAATGTAAATCGGTGCTTTCATAACGTCTTTCCTCTCTTGGAACTGTGCAAAAAACTAGCGGCGTGCGTCCCTTGTGCCAAGAAAAACCGCACCTATATCCCCCATGCAAACCGAGCCGTCGAGGTGTTCTGCCTTACAGGAGAGCCAACAGCGCGGCGTTGAAACAACTGACCTGAATGGATGGGGTAAGAATGAGCAAAGTTATCGGTATCGACCTTGGCACCACAAACAGCTGTGTCTCGGTGATGGATGGGGGCAAGCCCAAAGTTATCGAAAATTCAGAAGGCGCGCGCACGACGCCTTCGATTGTGGCCTTTACCAAAGAAGGCGAGCGCCTGATCGGTCAGCCGGCGAAGCGTCAGGCTGTCACTAACCCCGACAATACTCTGTTCGCGATTAAGCGCCTTATCGGTCGCCGCTTTGATGATCCGCTGACCAAGAAAGATATGGAGCTGGTCCCCTATGACATCGTCAAGGGTAAGAACGGCGATGCATGGGTGGAAGCTGGCGGCGAAAATTATTCGCCTTCACAAGTCTCTGCATTCATCCTGCAAAAGATGAAAGAAACCGCTGAGAGCTATCTCGGCGAAGATGTGACGCAGGCGGTTATCACTGTTCCAGCATACTTTAACGACGCTCAGCGTCAGGCGACAAAAGACGCCGGGCAAATCGCCGGCCTTGAGGTTCTACGTATTATCAACGAGCCAACTGCTGCTGCGCTCGCCTACGGGCTTGAGAAGAATGACGGCAAAACCATCGCGGTTTATGACCTTGGTGGCGGTACTTTCGATATCTCGATCCTAGAGATCGGTGACGGCGTATTCGAAGTGAAGTCGACCAATGGCGACACGTTCCTCGGCGGTGAAGATTTTGACATCGCGATTGTCGAGCATCTCGCTGACGCCTTCAAAAAGAAGGAAAACATGGATCTGCGCAAGGACAAGCTTGCGCTGCAACGTCTCAAAGAGGCGGCGGAAAAGGCGAAGATTGAGCTGTCCAGCTCGGCCTCAACCGAAGTGAACCTGCCTTTCATTACTGCACGTATGGAAGACGGCAGCTCAACGCCTTTGCACCTGGTTGAAACGATCACGCGCGCTGATCTTGAGAAGCTGGTTGGTGACCTCATCAACCGCACGCTCGATCCTTGTAAGAAGGCTCTGAAAGACGCTGGCGTCACAAAAGACGAAATTGATGAAGTGATCCTGGTCGGCGGCATGACCCGCATGCCCAAGGTCAACGAAGTCGTTGAGAAGTTCTTCGAAGCCAAGCCGCACACTGGTGTGAACCCGGACGAAGTGGTCGCAATGGGTGCCGCCATTCAAGCAGGCGTTCTGCAGGGCGACGTTAAAGACGTGCTGCTGCTCGATGTGACCCCGCTTTCGCTGGGTATTGAGACGCTCGGCGGCATCATGACCAAGATGATCGACCGTAACACGACGATCCCGACCAAGAAGACGCAAACCTACTCGACTGCTGAAGACAATCAGCAGGCCGTGACGATCCGCGTGTTCCAAGGCGAACGTGAGATGGCGGGCGACAATAAGATGCTCGGCCAGTTTGATCTTGTCGGCATTCCGCCTGCGCCGCGCGGCGTTCCGCAAGTTGAAGTGACCTTTGACATTGATGCGAACGGCATTGTGAACGTGTCTGCGAAAGACAAGGGCACGGGCAAAGAACAGCAAATCCGCATTCAGGCATCGGGTGGTTTGTCCGATTCCGACATCGATCAGATGGTTCAGGACGCAGAGAAGTTTGCCGAGGAAGATAAAAAGCGCAAAGAGTCGGCCGAAGCTCGCAACCAGGCGGACAGCCTGGTTCATGCGACTGAAAAGCAGATTGAAGAGCACGGCGACAAGATTGACGACACGCTCAAGTCCGATGTCGAGGCGAAAATCGCTGAGCTAAAAACCGCCCTTGAGGGCGATGATGCGGACGCAATTTCTGCCAAGGCGCAGGAGCTTACCGAAGTCGCTATGAAGATGGGTCAGCAGATTTATGAGCAAGAGCAGGCAAATGCTCCGGCTGATGGCGGTTCTGATGAAGCGTCAGCGGACGATAGTTCTGCCGATGAAGATGTTGTCGACGCCGAATTCTCGGAAGTCGATGAAGACAACAAGGGCTGATTGCCCAACATGATTGTGTGCCTTGGCTAATGCGTTGTGCATTGGTCGGGGCACCATCGTGTTGATCTGCGAGGACGCGCATGTCTGCCACTGAAGTGGATTTCTACGAGCTGCTGGGGGTGGCGCGGGATGCTGATGGAGCGACGCTCAAGTCGGCTTACCGTAAACTTGCCATGAAGTATCACCCGGACCGCAATCCGGGAGACACCGATGCGGAAACGCAATTTAAGGCGGTAGGTGCCGCTTATGAGGTCCTAAAGGACCCGCAAAAACGTGCAGCTTACGACCAATATGGCCATGCCGCGTTCCAGCAAGGTGGTCCTGGCGGCGCTGGTGGCCAAGACTTCGGCGATATTGGCGACATCTTTGAGACCATTTTTGGCCAAGCCTTTGGCGGCGGTGGAGGCGGCGGACGTCAACGTGCGCGGCGTGGGGCTGATTTGCGCTATGACATGGAAATCACCCTCGATGAGGCGTTCCATGGCAAATCAACCGAGATCGAAATCGAAGTCAGCCAATCTTGCGATACTTGCGGCGGTAGCGGCGCAACCCCCGGCACGGGCAAGCGCACCTGCAATCTGTGCAATGGCTATGGAAACGTCAGGGCCAAGCAGGGGTTCTTTGTGGTAGAACGACCATGTCCCAATTGCCATGGACGCGGTGAAGTGATCACCACGCCATGCCGCGATTGCGGCGGTGAAGGACGTAGAGATGTGCCGCAAGCGCTCGCGGTCGATATACCACCTGGCGTCGATACTGGCACGCGGATAAGGCTATCAGGCAAGGGCGAAGCCGGGCCGCACGGCGCGCCTCCCGGCGATCTTTACATCTTTGTTCATATCAAACCGCATGACATATTTGAGCGCGAAGGCACGACCTTGCTCACGCGCGCGCCGATCAGCTTTACCAAAGCTGCGCTTGGCGGCGAGATTTGTATTCCAGACTTAGATGGTGAGACGGTGACGCTCTCCATCCCGGCGGGTATCCAGTCAGGGCGGCAATTGCGCCAACGCGGTGCGGGTATGCCCGTCTTGCAAGGGCGCGGACGCGGTGATCTGGTGGTTGAGATTGCAGTGGAAACGCCCACTAAGCTCTCCAAGGAACAGAAAGCCATTCTTGAGCAATTCCGCGAAACCGAAACGGGCGATGAATGCCCTGAAAGCCGCGGTTTTTTTGACAAGCTGAAAGACACTTTCGGCGTTTGATCTGCGAAGCCTTCGGGGTTGATGGATAGATCAGGACCGGGCAAAAGCTCGTGCCATGTTGCCGTCACTGCTGATTGTTGATGATTTTCTTGCTGACCCATGGTCGGCTCGTGCGCAGGCGCTCGCACTTGATTTTGACCCGGCGCAGCAATTTGGCAATTTTCCCGGTCGCAATTCAACCACAGCACTGCCGACTGAACATATTGACGGCGCAGTCTCGCGTTTGATCAGTCAGCAAGTGCGCGGGGCGGCAGGGACCAATCACGGGCATTGCCGCATCACATTGCGCGCTGACAAGGGCAAGAGCGGTGTGCATATTGACCCGGCGGCCTATTCCGGAATTCTCTATCTTTCGCGGCCAGAAGATTGCGCGAAGCCGAACGCTGGCGGCACTGATTTCTTCCGCCATAAGCGAACAGGATTAGAGCGTGCACCAACCGATCTGCCGGGCGCGCAGGCGGCTGGCTATCTTGATCCAAATGCCTTGATTGATGGTGTGGTAAATCAGGATACGACCAAGCCTGCCAAATGGGAGCGGGTGATGCGAGTGCCCGCGCGTTTCAATCGCTTGCTGCTCTTCTCACCTTGGCATTTTCACAATGCGGCACCCGGCTTTGGCCAGACCGACGAAGATGGCCGGCTTGTCATGCTTTTGTTCTTTGAAATGGCCCTCGACACAATGGGTTAGGAGGCGTAACTCTCAGGACGATACCCAAAACTTGAGAGGATCACTCATGAACCGCACCCTATTTTTCGCCGCAACTACTCTTGCGATGAGCCTCTCGGCACCAGCTGCCGCTCAGAGAAATTTCGATGATGTGCAGATCACTACGCAAGAGATTGCTCCGGGTATTGCGGTCCTGTTTGGTGCGGGCGGAAACATCGGTGTGAGCCATGGCGAAGATGGCACAGTGTTGATTGATGATCAGTTTGCCCCGCTAACTGGCAAGATACAGGCTGCAATTGCCGAGCTCGGCGCGACGCCAGTTCAATATCTGATCAATACGCATTGGCACTTTGACCATACGGGCGGGAATGAGAATTTCGGCAAAGCGGGCGCGACAATTTTTGCGCATAACAACGTGCGTGTGCGTATGGCGGCGGGCGGAACTGCGGCAGGTAACCCAACGCCTCCGGCGCCCAAAGTTGCGCTACCGGTCGTCACGTTCGAGCAAGGCGTTACGTTGCACGTTAATGGCGACACGTTAAACGTCATCTCGACCGGTGGCGGTCACACTGATGGCGATAGCGTAGTGCATTGGGTGGATGGCAATGTCGTCCATATGGGTGATCTGTACTTCAAGATCCCGGGATACCCATTCATTGATACAAATTCAGGCGGTAATGCCATCAACGCGATGAACACGCTCGATAGTGTCATCCGCATGATTGACGATGAGACGAAAGTCATTCCCGGACATGGTCCAATGTCAAACAAGGCCGAACTGGTCGCGTATCGTGCGATGATTGGCCAAGTGGTTGATCTGGTGAAGGCGCTGCGCGAACAGGGTATGAGCAAGGAAGAGGCCATCGCGGCCAAACCGCTTGCGGACTTCAACCGGGGCGAAGGCTTTATCGGACCTGACGCCTTTGTCGGCGCAGTCTATGACAGTCTGGTCGCATCAGGCGGTTAAGGTTCTTCGAGAGCGTCAACTCTCAGAGGACAAGCGCTCCAACACTTCTTGACGCAAGCGCTCGATCAATTTCGGCGAACACCGTTCTGCTTTGTCTTCTTCAGCTAAGATCGCGAGGAAGGCATCGCGCTTGTGGGTGTTGCAAACGTCATCTTCGAGCGGTGTGTCCAGCGTGGAGCAGAGCAGGTCGATCATCCGTTCTGCGCCGTGCAGGCGGCCCCACAGATAGTCATTCTCCCGGTAAGCGCGTGAGAAGAATGCGCCGAAATTGTAGAACTCTGTCCCGCGCAGCGTCGCCTTCGTACCTCCATCGCGAATCGAACGCGCGTCTTCAGGCGAGATCCGGTCCACTTTGATCGGGTCAAACTCTGTGCGTCCCTCATCTGGCAGCAAAGTTAAGGTCGCGACATCGAAGAAGGGAAAACCAAGATATGTCAGCAGTATCTTGCGCTTCAAATCCTTCGGCATGGCATGAAGGGCTGCTGCGAGCTTTTCTTCCACCAGAGTATCAATTTCGGGAAGCAGCCGTTTGCGCTCCAACATGTCGAGCACCTGCGCCGGATCACTCAGCACGTTTTGCGCTGCCTTGGCGAATGCTTCATCCGCTTGTGCGCTTTCGTTGGCCTCAAGGTAAAGCGAGAGGCAGGCGTAAATTTCCTCGCGAGCTTGATCGAGCGCTTCGTCAGGTATGCTAGGATCAGCTTCCCAGTCTCGCGAAATTCGCCGCGCAATTAACCGCAGGCGCCGAATGCGAAAGCCAACGTCATGCGTACGAAAGAAATGGATCGCTTGCTCATGCGCGCCAACGCCATTTGCTGATAGACCGTCGAGCCCCCGCCGGGACAACTCGCCGCGCAGGGCATTTTCGATCACCTCAAGCCCGGGCGAAGATAGCTCGGGCGCCGCCTTGTGTGTGATGGTGGCAAGCCGGGAGAGGATGCCCGCAAGCTTGGCCTGTGCGTAAGCCTGAAAAGCGTAGCCGGAACGTTCAGCTGCGGCCTGCTGTGCTTTCTGGCGCCAATTGTTCAGGCGCTTGGGCGTTGGTCGATCCAAAAAGAGTGTCCGGCCAAACAGTTTCTCAACCGCCGCTTCTATTTCGGGCCGCAGCCTTAGCAAAATGCGCCTCAAGCGAATGGCCGCGGCGCTCTGCTCCTCAAGTGTTTCGAGGTTGTCGCGAATGGGCTGCTCGCGTGGCAGGGTGGAAAGCGAGCCAAATATTGCCGCGAAAAAGCCAACTGGCTGCGTGTTCTTTTCCTTAAGCTCCCCAAACCTATCAGGCCGTGGATCGACATAAACAAACCGCCTGTCAATTTCGCGCTGCGCTGGGCGCCCTTGCAGAGCATCAATAGCCCCTTCGAACGGTTTGTTGACTAATACAGAACCATCAATCAGTGACAGTCCTTCGATCATGCCCTGGCGATGTTGGGCGGGCATCACGCGGCGCAAGAATGCCTCACGCTCTGGCCAAGTCCTTTCAGTTTTCTCTGCGAGTTTATCGATCTCAGACAATTGTAGCGGCGGGAACGCCCCGGGAAAGCTCGCTGTGGCGCGTGCGGCAAGCACGAGCTCAAGCGTATTGGCGAGGCCTGCTCCGGGCATAGACGGCGCAAAGGCGCGGAAGGCGATAGGTAACCGGTGTTCGCTTTCTTCAACGACCGGTGGGCTGTTCAAGTTTAGGTGCGACAGAGAACCGCGAAAATCGGTCGCAGTCACAAACAGATCAAGTGGGTGACCCTGTGGTAACAATGGATTGCCGCTCGGCGTTTGTTCCATTGCGGAAAATGCTCGTTCCAGCAGGCTGGAAAAGCCAAGCCCGCTAAAGGGCGGTTGAAACCAACGTCCTCTCACCAGATGCGAGACCTTGCGGCGGACCTCTTTTTGCGTTTCAGGTGCAACGCTCTCAGTCACGGCATTGCCCGGACGTTTCAATATCCAGTTCGCAATTGGCTGTGCCCAGAATTTGGCGAACTTCCAGATGGGCCGCGCGTCAGGGTCGGTCAACTCGTCAACATCAGCAACGTCAAGCCAGAGGTTTGTCAACGGATCGAGCGATTGGCCGGAATGGACCGCTTGGGCGAGGAACACCGCATTAATGCCGCCCGCGCTGGCGCCTGTTAGAATGTCAGGCAAGACGCGCAAGCGGAGCCCGCGTTGCTGCTCGATCTCTTCCATTAATCGGCGATATACGTACGACACACAGGCGTCAGGATCGTCCACGACTGACGGGGGCAAATCACCGATCCCAGCATGAAAATCACGGCTCGCTCGAGACAGGTGCCACAGCTCCTTGGTGACGCCGTGCATATAGACAGCGAGGCTAACGCCTCCATAACAAACCAGCGCGATCCGGAGCTCTTTTTGACGCATGTGGGGATTGTGGCGTGCTCCGTCGGCTTTGGCAATTGCGTTCTTGCAATGTTCTGTTAAATGGCAGAGATGGCTAAGCCGAAAAAGCGTTATGTCTGTCAGTCCTGCGGGAGCGTATCTGCTCGGTGGCAGGGGCAGTGTCCTGATTGTGGTGAATGGAATACGCTGACCGAAGAGGCGCCGGCTACGGTATTTTCGCAGAAGCATGATTTGTCGAGCGGTGGCAAGGCGGTGGAGCTTACACTGCTCGATCAGGCGGGCGAACTGCCCAAACGACAACCAACCGGCCTAGCTGAATTTGACCGCGCACTAGGAGGGGGACTTGTGCCGGGCTCGGCGATTTTGATGGGCGGTGATCCCGGCATCGGTAAATCAACCTTGCTTTTGCAGACGGCCGCCAAGGTCGCTCGAGAGGGACATGAGGTCGTTTATGTGAGCGGGGAGGAGGCTTCTGGCCAAGTGCGGATGCGCGCCTCGCGTTTAGGGCTTGCTGATGCTCCGGTGAAGCTTGCCGCGGCCACTTCAGTTCGTGATATTCTGACCACGCTGGGAAGTCTCGAGAACCCGCGCTTGGTGATCATCGATTCGATCCAGACGATGTACTCCGACACGATCGAAGGCGCGCCTGGCACCGTAAGCCAAGTGCGCGGCTGCGCGTTTGAGCTGATCCGTTATGCGAAGCAGAATGACGTCGCGCTCGTGCTCGTTGGTCATGTGACCAAGGACGGTAATATTGCTGGTCCACGTGTTCTTGAACACATGGTCGATGTGGTGATGAGTTTTGAGGGAGAACGCAGCCATCAATATCGGATATTGCGCGCGCTCAAAAACCGCTTCGGCGCGGTCGACGAGATCGGTGTGTTCTCGATGGCCGCCGACGGGCTGGAAGAAGTTGAAAACCCTTCCATGCTGTTCCTGTCTGGGCGCGATCAGCCACTGCCGGGGAGCGCAGTGTTTCCCGCATTGGAAGGCACTCGGCCCGTTCTGGTTGAGGTACAGGCTCTGATCGTCAGGTTGCAATCTGGCGCGACGCCGCGCCGCGCGGTTGTTGGATGGGACAATGGCCGCTTAGCAATGCTGCTAGCGGTGCTTGAATCGCGCTGCGGGCTCAATTTCAGTTCGGCTGAAGTCTATCTTAATATCGCTGGAGGATATCGCTTGTCGGACCCCGCCGCGGATTGCGCAATTGCCGCGGCTCTGATCAGCGCCATCGCGGACAAGCCGCTGCCCGCCAAGAGCGTGTGGCTAGGTGAGGTTTCGCTCGCCGGTGAAGTGCGTCCGGTCGCTCACACGTCTCAGCGGCTGGGAGAAGCTGCTAAGCTGGGGTTTGAGATGGGTTTTGGCCCGGAGGAAAAAGGAAAGGCAGCCAAGGGGCTGCGCTACACACGGCTCAACCAGCTCGCTAATCTCGTTGACCGGATCATGGGAACCTCATAACCAGCCCGTGACGGATGGGATTATGACTGGTTTTGATTACATAGTTCTGGGAATCCTTGGTGTGGCGGCCATTGGCGGCTTTCTGCGCGGATTTGTGCAAGAAATGTTGTCGCTTGCCGCATGGGTGCTTGCGGTGTTTGCGATCCGGGCAATGCACACGCCTTTAACAGAAGCGCTTTCGGAGCATATCGGTGACGGTATTTCTACGGCGATCCTCGCTTTTGCTCTGCTACTGCTCATTCCATATGCTGCGATGAAACTCATCGCGGGCAGGCTGGGCCAGGCGACCCGCGATTCTGTTCTGGGCCCGATTGACCGTATTCTCGGCTTCGGCTTCGGCGCAGTGAAGGGCGTGGTGGTTGTCGTGATCGGTTTCTCTCTGTTGACCTTGGGTTTTGACAGTGTGTGGGGCTATAAAGGGCGCCCAACGTGGATTGCGAACGCACGCACCTATGACATTGTTGACGCTGGTTCGCGCAGTCTGGTGGAAATGGTGGCGCAGCGCCGCGCAGAGCTGCAAGGCGATGCAGAGGCCACGGCTGATCCATGAGCGGGTCGCCAAGCGAAGCGCTCTATTCGCCCAGCATCCTAAATCATGCTGTCTCGCTCGCTAATTATCCTCTCGATGATGCGCATACTAAGCGCGCATATGTGACGTCACGTGTTTGCGGAAGCGCGCTCGAACTCGGTCTCGAGGTAGCTGAGCACCAAGCGATCGCTGGGTTGGGCATGCGGGCTAAGGCTTGCGCAATCGGGCAGGCTTCTGCGGCGATTTTTGCCGCTGGAGCGCGCAGTAAAACCAGCGATGATGTTACCGCCTCATTGCGCGAAATTGATGCCTGGTTGGCAGGCGACGGGCCGCTGCCAGACTGGCCTCAGATCGGTGATCTTGCTGCGGCATTGCCGCATTCAGGAAGGCACGAAGCCATTCGCCTGCCGTGGAGAGCGGCGATTGCCGCGCTTTGCAACGACGAAACAGCGCGTTAGTAGCAGGTGCAAATCACAGATTAGGGAATGTCCGTATGGGGACTGCAGCCAGCGAAACTTCGGTTACACCGCGCGAACCAACCGAAAAAGAAATTAAGCTCGTTATCGGCGCCAGCTCTGCGGGCACGGTATTCGAATGGTACGATTTTTTCATTTACGGTACGCTCGCATACATTTTGAAAGACGCGTTTTACGACGTTGATAATGAGACGCTCGGTTTGCTTTTGGTCTGGTCTACCTTCGCGGTGGGCTTTGCTTTCCGTCCGATTGGCGCAATCCTGTTTGGCTTTTTGGGCGACCGGCTAGGGCGTAAATACACGTTTCTTGTAACCGTCACTTTGATGGGGATCGCAACCGCTGGCGTGGGGCTAATCCCGACAATTGAGACTATCGGTATTGCTGCGCCGATTATCGTTATCCTGCTTCGTGTGCTGCAAGGTCTGGCTTTGGGCGGAGAATATGGCGGCGCGGCGATCTATGTGGCTGAGCATGCTCCGCCTGAGAAGCGCGGTTTCTACACCAGCTTTATTCAGGCCAGCGTTGCTGGCGGCTTCGTTCTTTCTATCGCTGTTGTCTTGGCGTGCCGCTTCCTAATTCCGGAAGCTGATTTTGTGGAATGGGGCTGGCGCGTGCCATTCCTGCTGTCGATCATTCTGCTCGGTATCTCGCTGTGGATGCGCCTCATGCTTTCCGAAAGCCCGGTTTTCCAGGCCATGAAAGCAGCTGGCGAAACAGCAGAAAACCCGTTCGTTGAGAGCTTTACTTATCCCGGCAATAAGAAGCGGATCTTCGTGGCCTTATTCGGCGTTACGGGGATCCTGACGACTATCTGGTATACGGCGTTCTTCTCTGGAATGAGCTTCCTGCGCGGGCCCATGCATGTCGAGCCCCTTACTGTTGAACTGATCCTGTTTGCCGCGGGTCTTATCGCGATGTCGTTTTATCTCGTGGTGGGCAAATGGTCAGACCGGGTTGGGCGCAAAAAACCGATCATCATCGGCGCGCTGGCCTCGCTTGTGCTCTTATTTCCATTGTTCTGGGCGATGGGCAGTTTGGCCAATCCGGGCCTCGAGCGAGCGGCGCAGATTTCGCCGGTCACGGTAGAGGGTCCGGAATGCGTAACTGACCCGTTTGCAGAACTTTTCAAGCGCGAGCAAACGCAGTGTGGCCGCGTTCTTGAAGTGCTGACCTCGTCGGGGGTTCGTTATGACGTGACACCAGCGGATAAGTTGACCGTCGCGGCAGGCGGAGACGAAATCCTTCTTGATCCAATCTGGTTTGAACCGCAGGTGGATTTGCGCGGCAACATTCAAGGCGAGCTTGGCCTCCGAGGCTATGACTTTTCCAAGCAACAGCCTGAGTTCGTTAATATCCTTGGCATCATAGGTGTGCTGCTTGCGCTGGGCGCATTGTCAGCGCTGACCTACGGCTCCGTGGCGGCTTTGCTCGCGGAAATGTTCCCTCCCAAAATCCGCTACAGTTCCATGTCGATTCCCTACCATATAGGCGCGGGTTATCTTGGCGGCTTCCTGCCTTTGATCGCGGGCGTCATCGTGGCGAGCACTGGCGATATTTATGCGGGACTTTGGTACACAATCGTGGTGGTTGCATTTGGTGTGATCGTTGCCTGGTGGGGTTTGCCGAGCGGCCCGCCGCAAGATTTCAGCGACGATGCCGCCTGAAACTAGTCCGCCAACGCTGAAACTAAACGTTGGGCGTTCCGCACTAGCGCATAACTGGCGGACGCTTGATCGACTATCCGGCTCTGCGCGCGCGGGGGCTGCAGTAAAAGCCAATTGCTATGGGTTAGGCGTTGATCGATGCATGCCCACGCTTGTCGAGGCGGGCGCTCGCGATTTCTACGTCGCGCATTGGCAGGAGGTTCCACCGCTCCTCACGCATGTCGCGCCAGAACAGGTCAGCGTATTGCACGGCGTTCTCAGTACCCAAGAGGCTGCTTGTGCGCGCTCCATAGGTGTGCGGCCAGTTATCAATTCGGTGACGCAAGCAAAGCTGTGGTCTGAGAGCGGAGGCGGTGCATGTGACTTGATGATTGATACGGGCATTAATCGTCTAGGGGTTGCTGCTGAGGAGCTCGCGGCCTCTGAAATTCAATCGCTCGATGTTCACACTTTGATGTCGCACCTAGCATGTGCAGATGAGCAATCAACGATGAACGCGCGTCAACTCTCATTGTTTCAGGAATGCCTTGGGGCGGTGGCGCATAAAGATTCGAGCCTTGCTAACAGTGCGGGCATTGCTTTGGGGCCGGAATATGGGTTTGGTCTCACGCGACCGGGGCTTTCGCTCTACGGCGGGGTGCCGCGCGAAGAGCTTGCTCAGGACATTCGGCAGGTGGCTTCTGTAAGCGCTGCGATCATTCAAACCCGTATGATCGAGCCGGGGGAGAGCGTGGGTTATAATGCCAAGTTCGTCGCCAAACGCGATATGAAAGTCGGCGTCGTTTCGCTAGGTTATGCTGACGGAATTTTGCGCGGTTGGGGTGAAGGAAACGCGGCTTTCGAGCATGAAGGACAGGCGCTTGCGATCCTTGGGAAAATCTCAATGGATATGATCGTTGTTGACTTATCCAATGCACCTCCACTTACAGAAGGGGACTGGGTCGAATTGCCTTATCACCTGCCAAATGCCGCGCAGAAAAGCGGGCTTTCGCAATATGAATTGCTCACCATTTTGGGGCACCGTTTCGGTTGATATGCCAGTCTATGTTGCACTGCACATTGTGCAAGTGCTAGGTACGCTCATCGAAAGTCATTGCGCACCATATTGCGCAGCATAATGGGGCGAGAAGAATGGCGAAAAACCGCAAAGAAGGCGATCCGATCATCGTAAAGAAGTACGCCAATCGGCGGCTCTATAATACCGATACGTCGAGCTACATTACGCTTGATGATCTGGCGGAAATGGTGCGCAGCAACACGGATTTTGAAGTGTTCGATGCAAAGAGCGGCGATGATATCACGCATTCCATTCTGACGCAGATCATTGTCGAACAAGAGGCATCGGGCAAGCAGATGCTACCGGTCAGTTTCCTGCGCGATCTCATCTCAATGTATGGCAATTCCATGCAGAATATGATGCCTAGCTATCTTGAGGCGAGTATGGCGAATTTCCGTCAGAACCGCGAAGAGCTGACTAAGGCGTTCAAGAGCGGCATATCCAACAATCCACTTGCCAAGATCCATGAGACAAATATGGCGATGATGCGGGCAGCAACGGAAGCATTCATACCCTCGAAAGACGATGCGCAAGAAGACACTGGTGAAGATGAGCTCGCCGCCCTGCGTACTCAAATGGCCGAAATGCAAAAGAAGCTGGACGCGCTCGATAAATAGCGCCATCCGCAGCGCCTGATCTAACCCTTAACGCTTAGGAAATATTGTGGCTGAAATCCGCCATGCGCTTACCATGAAACGCGAAGATGATTTCGCCGCCTGGTACCAAGAGGTCATAACCGCCGCCGACATGGCCGAGGAATCGGGCGTGCGCGGCTGCATGGTTATCAAGCCTTGGGGCTACGGCATTTGGGAGCGCATGCAGCGTTTGCTGGATGACAGGATTAAAGCAACCGGACACGACAATGCATATTTCCCGATTTTCATTCCGCTTTCCAATTTTGAGCGTGAAGCGGAGCATGTTGAAGGCTTTGCCAAGGAAATGGCGGTTGTCACGCATCACCGCTTAATTGCCGGCAAAGATGGCGGCTTAGTGCCTGATCCCGAGGCAAAGCTGGAAGAGCCATTGGTCGTTCGGCCTACATCGGAAACCATTATCGGCGATGCCATGGCGCGCTGGGTTCAGAGCTGGCGCGATTTACCGCTGAAGCTGAACCAATGGGCCAATGTTGTGCGCTGGGAAATGCGCACGCGGATGTTCCTAAGAACAAGCGAATTTCTCTGGCAGGAAGGGCATACTGCCCATGGTGATGAGGCCGAGGCACGAGAGCATACCTTGCGGATGCTCGAGGTGTACCGCGCCTTTGCGGAAGAAGATTTGTCGCTTCCAGTTGTCGCTGGCGAGAAGCCTGAGAATGAGCGGTTTCCGGGCGCCGTTGAAACCTGGTCAATCGAGGCGATGATGCAGGACGGCAAGGCCCTGCAAGCCGGTACCAGCCATTATCTCGGGGAGAACTTCGCGCGCGCATCTGGCATTCAATATCAGGACCGCGAGGGCAAGCAGACCTATTGCCACACGACAAGTTGGGGTGTTTCGACCCGCATGGTTGGCGGGGTCATCATGACTCACGGTGATGATGATGGTTTGCGTGTTCCGCCCGCGATTGCGCCGCATCAAGTGGTGATTCTGCCGATGCTGCGCGACAAGCCGGAAGATCAGGCGCTGATCGACTATTGCGAAGTCCTACGCGCAGCGCTCGCGGAGAAATGTGCGCTGAACGAGCGCGTTCGCGTGCTGCTTGATACACGCCCGGGCAAGGCCGCGGCAAAGCGTTGGGACTGGGTGCGCAAGGGCGCACCGGTTGTCATCGAAGTTGGTGGGCGCGACATGGAGAATGGCGTCATCTCGCTGCTCCGGCGTGATGCGCTTTGGAATGTGGAGAATGGCAAGCCTGCTTTTGCGACGCCTACGCGCGAAGAAGCCGCTGAAACGATCCCCGCGATGCTTGAAGAGATGCAGACCGTTTTGCATGCCGAGGCCAAGGAACGGCGCGAGGCGAACATCACGCGCGGTGTCGCCTCCGTTGAGGAGGTTGAGGCATTCTACAGCACGGATGAAAAATATCCGGGCTGGGTTGAGGTCCAGTGGTCGAAACCAACGGGTGAAGCTCTGGAGCAAGTTGTCGAGCGTTTGAAGGCGCTCAAGCTGACCATTCGCAATGTGCCGGTTGGCTCAGCCGCACCGGACGGCGCGTGCATCTTTACTGGCCAACCTGCGGCCGAACGCATTCTGCTCGCTAAGGCTTATTGAGTTGGCAGGCAAGCGACCTCCCAATCGCGGCAAACCAGCTGGCGGACAATCGCGCGGTGGAAAGCCAAAAGGCAAACGTCCCAAACATAAGCCGGGTATGCCGAGCAAAGATCAGATCTTGGAGTTTATCCAAGGCTCTGATCGGCTGGTCGGCAAACGCGAGATCGCCAAGGCATTTGGCCTGAAGAGCCAAGAGAAGATCACCCTCAAGCGTATCCTCAAGGATATGGCCGAGGAGGGGATGATTGACGGCAAGAAAACGGCCTATCACCGGATGGGCGGCGTGCCGAAAGTCACAGTGCTGCGCGTGGTTGAGATTGAGGATGGCGAGGCGATTGCTGAGCCCGAAAACTGGTCTCCCGACAGCCCAGAGAAACCACCGCGGCTGACGTTGGTCGAGAAGAAAAACCGCGCCGCGCTCAAACGCGGCGACCGCGTTCTTGCTCGCACAGAGGAAACCGGTCCGGGCTGGTTAGCCTATCCGATGAAGAAATTGCCTGCTCGCACTGACGGGCTCATGGGTGTCGTGGAAATCAATACGGCGGGCAAAGCCTGGCTCGCGCCCGTCGACAAACGCGTGCGTAATTCTTCGCCGATTTCCGATCTTGGCGAGGCGGAAGAAGGTGAACTTGTCATTGCTGAGCGCACTGGACGCAGCCCGCGTGCTGGAGTGAAAGTGGTTGAGGTAGTGGGGGACCCCCTCGCGCCCAAAAGCTTTAGCCTCATTGCGATTGCCAAACACGGCATCCCGCATGTCTTCCCAGAGGCCGCGCTCGATGATGCGAAGCTCGCGGCGGAGCTGACGCTGTCCGATGAGCACCGCGAGGATCTGCGCAGTGTGCCCATTGTCGCGATTGATCCCGCCGATGCGCGCGATCATGACGATGCCATCTGGGCCGAACCAGATGACGAGGGTGGGTATAATGCGATCGTCGCGATTGCTGATGTTAGCTATTACGTAAGGCCCGGCGGCGCGCTCGATAAAGAAGCGCGTAAGCGGGGTAACTCAGTCTATTTTCCAGACCGTGTTGTACCAATGTTGCCGGAAATCTTGAGCGCGGACGTCTGTTCCCTGAAACAGGATCAGGACCGCGCGGCCATGGCCTGTCATTTGCACATTGGACCGGATGGCAAGATCGCGAAATGGCGCTTCACTCGCGCGCTGGTTCGCTTGACGCGCAACATTGCTTATGAGGATGCGCAGGCTCAGATCGATGATGGCAGTGCGCCGAATTATCTCCAACACTTGTGGGGCGCCTGGACGCTATTGAATGCAGCGCGTGAGGCTCGTGAGCCGCTCAACCTCGAATTGCCGGAGCGGCAAGTGCGTTTGAACGAGGCAGGTCAAATCGAAGAGATTTTGGTGAAAGAGCGCCTTGATGCGCACCGCGTTGTTGAGGACTTTATGATTGCGGCCAATGTTGCGGCGGCCAAAGCGCTTGAGGCGAAAACTGCACCAACCGTCTATCGCAATCATGAGCAGCCTAGCCGCGAGAAGCTGATTTCGCTGCGTGAGTATCTTGAGACACAGGGCTTGAAGCTCGCTCTTGGTCAAGTGATCACGCCAAGCCTCTTCAACCGTATGCTCAAAGATGTCGCAGACGAGGATGAGAAGGCGCTGATCATGGAGGCTGTGTTGCGCAGCCAAATGCAAGCCTACTATGGCCCTACTAACACCGGTCACTTTGGTCTGTCGCTTGGGTCTTATGCGCATTTCACCTCACCCATTCGGCGTTATGCGGATTTGCTCGTCCACCGCGCCTTGGTCGATGCGTATAAGCTTGAGCAGCCTGCGCCGGGCACTGACAAATTGCCAAAGGCAAGCGGGCTCGCGGATCGCGATCGCACAAACCTCGGCCAAATTACCGATGCGATTAGCCAGACGGAGCGCCGCGCAATGGAGGCAGAACGTGACACTGTTGATCGCTACGTGGCTGCGTGGCTGTCAAACCGTGTTGGTGAGACGTTCCCGACACGGATTACGGGTGTTCAGGGTTTCGGTTTTTTCGCAACTATTGAGGGGCTGGGCGGTGATGGTCTGGTGCCGGTCTCGACGCTTGGCCGTGAGTACTTCCGCTTCGATGAGGCAGCTAAGGCTCTCGTGAGTGAGAGTAGCGAGACGCGCTATGCGGTCGGCGACAAGCTGGAATTAAAACTAGCCGAGTCGAACCCGCTGACCGGATCACTCAAATTTGAAGTGCCAGATAGTGAAGGTTCTTCAATCGAGCAGCGCGGCAGTCGCGATGATCGGGGAAGTAAGGGGCGCGGTAAATTTGTGAAGCCGCGCCGTGGCCGTCCAGGCAATATTCGCCATCAGGGGCGCAGACGTAAGAAATAGTCTATTCGTCCGGTTGTACTTCGCCAGCCAGCGTGTCGATGTCTTTGGCCTCTAGCGCACCGGGGATGATGTACAGCGGGCAAGACAGATTTGCTGAGTTTGCCGCGAAATGGCTGACTAACGGTCCAGGCCCCGCTTCCTTCGAGGCGCCAAGGACTAGTGCGGCAACATTTTGATGTTCGCTGAGATACTCTGCGATGATATCTTGCGCCTTGCCAGCGCGCACCGTGATCACTGGCATTTTTCCGCTTTTGGCAAGGATGTTCCCAGCCTCACTATTGGCCAAGACCTCAGCGCGTTCCTGTGCCTCTTGCTCTATTGTGGCTTGAACTCCGCCAAAGGCACTGAAGTTTTGTTGTGGGACAAGCGCTAGAATATGCACATGTCCTCCGGTCAACATTGCCCGTGCAGACGCGAAGCGCAGGGCTTTCTTTGCCTCCGCAGTTTCGTCCATTACCACCAGATATATGCGCATCTCATCCCCATTTATCCCTGCTTAAGTATCCTGTACTTTTCCTTGTCGCGCAAGAAGCTTGCCCCAGCTGCGCAAATTCGCCAGAGACCGCTCTTCAAATCAGCGCATTCCCTAAGGGAAATCAAAACAGACCATGCCCATATCAATCAAGATGCCCGCCTTATCGCCCACGATGGAGGAAGGAACACTGGCCAAATGGCTGGTGAATGTCGGTGACGAAGTAAGCGCCGGCGATATTATGGCCGAGATTGAAACCGATAAGGCGACGATGGAATTTGAGGCAGTTGATGAAGGCACAATTGTCGATATCGCTGTTCCGGAAGGTGCCGAAAATGTCGCGGTTGGCACTGTGATCGCAACGCTTGCCGAAGACGGTGAGGACGCGGAAGAGGCGAAGGCCGCAGCTGCTGGAGCGGGGAATGAGGCTGCTGCATCCGCGCCTGCCCCAAAGGCTGCTCCTTCGCCAGATGAGACACCAGCTGAGGCAGCGCCGGTTCCTGTGAGTGCGCCAGCAGCCGCGCCCGCACCAACCGCCGGAGATCGAGTCGTCGCCTCACCACTTGCAAAGCGTATTGCAGAGCAAAAGGGCCTCGATCTGTCGGGTGTAACCGGTTCAGGGCCGAATGGCCGTATCGTGAAGGCAGATGTCGAAGGAGCGCAAGCAGGTGCACCAGCGGCGAAGGCTGCCGCGGCACCAGCGCCCGCTGCAATGCCTGCGATCACGGCTGCTGACGGGGGTGCGCCGTATGAAGAGGTCAAGCTCAATAATGTGCGTAAGGTCATTGCGCGCCGCCTGACCGAGGCGAAGCAAACTATACCGCATATCTATCTGACGGTGGATGTTCAGCTCGATGCCTTGCTCAAACTGCGCAAGGAATTGAACGCATCGCTAGAGGCAGATGGCGTCAAGCTTTCGGTGAACGATCTGATCATCAAGGCGCTGGCCAGGGCGTTGCAGCGCGAGCCGCAATGTAACGTGAGCTTCCAAGGCGACGTGATGCACCAATATGCGCGCGAGGATATATCGGTGGCGGTGGCGGCGCCTTCTGGTCTGATTACACCGATCATCACAGACGCCGGGCGCAAGGGGCTGGCACAAATCAGCACAGAGATGAAAGAGCTTGCGGGCAAAGCGCGCGATGGCAAGCTGCAACCGCATGAATATCAGGGTGGAACCGCTTCATTGTCCAACCTTGGCATGTTCGGCACGAAGCAATTCGATGCTGTGATCAATCCGCCGCAGGCAATGATCCTGGCGGTTGGTGCGGGCGAACAGCGCCCAGCAGTGGTTGATGGTGCGCTACAAGTCGCCACGGTGATGAGCGTCACCGGCAGCTTCGATCACCGCGCGATTGACGGCGTGGACGGCGCGAAACTGCTGGATCAGTTCCGCAGCCTGATCGAGAATCCAATGGGGTTGGTGGTATGAGCACCTCTTACGACGTAATCGTACTCGGCTCCGGACCCGGTGGCTATGTCGCGGCGATCCGCTGCGCGCAGTTGGGGCTGAAAACGGCGATAGTCGAGCGGGAGAATTTAGGCGGCATCTGCCTAAATTGGGGCTGCATCCCAACCAAAGCGCTGCTGCGCTCGGGCGAAGTGCTGCACTATATGCAGAACGCCAAGGATTATGGCCTGAAGGTTGCGGGCGAAATCGAGGCTGATCTGGAGGCTGTGGTCAAGCGTAGCCGCGGGATTGCCAAGCAGCTTAATCAGGGCGTGACGCATCTGATGAAGAAAAACAAGATTACCGTCCATTTGGGCGAGGGCACGCTGACTGGGCCAACTGCGCTGACGGTGAAAGGTGAGAAGGGCGAAGAGAAGCTCTCTGCTAAGCACGTGATCGTCGCGACTGGCGCGCGGGCCCGCGACTTGCCCTTTGCGCCAGCAGATGGAGAGCGCATCTGGACATATCGCAAGGCAATGACGCCCACTGAAATGCCGGAGAAATTGCTGGTCATTGGCTCGGGTGCAATCGGCATCGAGTTTGCGAGCTTCTATAACGATATGGGCGCCGATGTGACGGTCGTCGAAATGCTCGACCGGGTTGTTCCAGTGGAAGATCACGAGGTGTCGGCATTCCTTGAAAAGTCACTGACCAAGCAGGGCATGACCATCATGACGGGCGCCGGGGTTGAAGACCTCAAAGCCGCGCGTTCTGGTGTCAAAGCGAAGATCAAGGACAAGTCCGGCAAGGTTGCTGAACACGATTTTACCCATGCGATCGTTGCGATTGGCATTCAGCCTAACACCGAGAATATTGGGCTGGAGAAGCTGGCGGACATGGATCGCGGGTTCATTCAGATTGACCCCTATGGCCGCACCAAGTCCAAGGGACTTTGGGCGATTGGCGATTGCACACCGGGTCCATGGCTCGCGCACAAGGCGTCTCATGAGGGCGTGACCGCCGCCGAGGCTATCGCGCAGGAATTGGGCAATAAGGACGTCCATCCGCATGCGCTGGATCGCAACAATATCCCTGGCTGTACCTATTGCCATCCGCAAGTTGCCAGCGTTGGGATGACGGAGGCCGCCGCGAAAGAAGCGGGCTACGATCTCAAGGTTGGCAATTTCCCCTTCATCGGCAATGGCAAAGCAATCGCACTGGGCGAAGCGGAAGGCTTCATCAAGACGGTGTTCGACGCAAAGACCGGCGAACTGCTCGGCGCGCATATGGTCGGTGCGGAGGTTACTGAGCTGATTCAGGGTTACACAGTGGGCAAGCAGTTGGAGACCACCGAGGCTGAGCTGATGCAAACCGTCTTCCCGCACCCGACACTCTCCGAGATGATGCATGAGAGCGTGCTCGGAGCGTATGGCCAGGCCCTCCATATTTGATCTGATGGAGGGGAGGGGCACACATTCTTACGTTCAGGATGGCCGCAACGCGTCGATCCTGATCGACATAAATGGCGAGCATTTACAGCGCGACGAGGCCAAGATTTCGGTTTTCGATAGCGGCTTCATGTTGGGTGATGGCGTGTGGGAAGGGCTAAGACTCCACGCTGGCAGGCTGGCTTTTCTGGATCGTCACCTTGATCGCCTCTATCGCGGCGCAAAGGCTATTGCGATGGATATTGGCATAGCGCGTGAAGAGCTTGAGCAGCGTCTCTATGCAGTGCTCGATGCGAACGGCATGCACGGCGACGGAGTTCATGTCCGTTTGATGGTGACACGCGGCATTCGCTCGACCCCCTATCAAGATCCGCGCGTTGTCATTTCGCCTGCAACTATTGTGATCATTCCCGAGTGGAAAACAGCGGCGCCGGAAACGGCGGAGCGGATGCTTAAGCTATTCACGGTCCATGTGCGGCGGGGCTATCCCGATGTGCAGGACCCGATGCTCAACAGCCATTCAAAGCTGAACTGTATCACGGCGTGCATCCAAGCGACTCAGGCGGGTGCGGATGAAGGACTAATGCTCGACCCGCATGGGTTTGTGGCGACCTGTAATTCGACCCACTTTTTCATAGTGCGCGATGGCGAAATCTGGACGTCGAGCGGCGATTATTGCCTCGATGGCATTACGCGCGGCGTGGTGATCGAAATTGCGCGAGAGGCAGGCATTCCTGTGTTCGAACGAAACTTTTCACTCACGCATGTCTATGGCGCTGATGAGGCATTCACCACCGGCACTTTTGCTGGCGTCGCGCCGGTGGGTGACATTGATGGGCGCGTGCTTGGCACACAACGCGGGCCCATGGTTGCACGGCTGCAAGAGCTCTATTTGAAGAAACTGGCCTTTGAGACCCAGAGGCAAACCCGGCCGTGACTATTCACATTGCGATGTGGTCGGGCCCCCGAAACCTCTCGACGGCAATGATGCGCAGTTTCTCAAGCCGCGCAGATTGCTACGTCAGCGATGAACCATTTTACGGTGCCTATCTCGCGCAGACTGGCGATGATCAACCGATGGCGGAGGAGGTGATTGCAAGCATGGATTGCGACTGGCAATCAGTGGCGAAAGCGCTTGGCGGGCCCGCGCCGGGGGGCAAGGCGGTCTGGTACCAGAAGCATATGTGCCATCATATGGAAGGGCCGATCTCAATCGCCGACTTCCCCGATATGCGACACGCGTTTCTTATCCGCGATCCACGCCGAGTTGCTGCGAGCTATGCGGCGAAACGCGCGGTGATCAGGGCCGAACATCTCGGCACAGCCCGCCAGCGCGCGTATTTTGACAGCATCCGTGAGCAGACTGGGGCCGTGCCTCCTGTGATTGATAGCGCAGATGTGCTTGCCGATCCTGCAGGCATGCTGGGGAAATTATGTGCGGCCTTGGATATACCGTGGGATCCCGCGATGCTCTCATGGCAGGCGGGAGCGCATCCGCAGGACGGGGTCTGGGGATCGCATTGGTACGACCGGGTGAACGCGTCGACTGGCTTTGGCTCGCCGCCCAGTGAAATGCCGGAACTGGATGACGCCTACGCTGCGATTGCAGAAAGCTGCATGGCCGATTACCACGCGATGCAAGAGCATAGCATCGCGTAAAATCCTCCGGGTGGAGGCGCGCGCGGCAGTTCAAAGAAAGCGCGTTAATGACTGACTTCCTTTTGATTGCGTTTGTTATACTGGTGGCCGGGGTTGTCGCGGTTCCACTTGCCTCACGGCTCGGCCTCGGCTCAGTTCTCGGATATTTGCTTGCGGGGATGGCGCTAAGTCCCGCGCTCAATGCCCTCGGGGTCGATATCGAAGCGCTTCAGGTCTTTGCCGAATTCGGCGTCGTCATGATGCTTTTTGTGATCGGCTTGGAGATAGAACCCAAGAAACTGTGGGAGATGCGCGGTAATCTGCTTGGTCTTGGCGGCGGACAAGTTCTGCTCACCACGCTCGGTTTGGCGGGAATCGCGATGCTCGCAGGTAATCCTTGGCAAACATCGCTGGCAATCGGGCTGGTGCTCGCGCTGTCATCCACGGCGATCATCATACAGAGCTTGTCCGAGAAGGGCCTGCTCAAGAGTGAAGGAGGGCAATCGAGCTTCTCTGTGCTGCTGTTTCAAGATGTCGCGGTGATCCCGATTCTAGCTGTGTTGCCATTGCTCGCGATGCCGGAGCTTGTCGGCTTGGGAGCCAAAGCAGATGGAGCTCATGGCCACGGTGGTTTCACCATCACCGAAGGCATGCCCGCTTGGCTTGCTGGCCTTGTTACGGTTGGCGCAGTTGGCGCAGTCTTTGTAATCGGCAACTACCTCACCCGGCCGATTTTCCGCTTCATCGCGGCCGCGAACTTACGCGAACTGTTCACGGCCACTGCGCTGGCGTTCGTGATTGGTATTGCGATCCTCATGTCGTTGGTAGGCTTGTCACCTGCTTTGGGGACCTTCCTTGCTGGTGTCGTGCTCGCCAATAGTGAGTATCGACACGAGCTGGAGTCGACGATTGATCCGTTCAAAGGACTGCTGCTTGGCCTGTTTTTTATCACGGTCGGCGCTGGGATCGACTTCGCGCTTGCTTACGAACAGGCGGGCGAGGTTATCTTCTGGGCTTCAGTTGTGATAATAACCAAGATTGCAGTGTTGCTACTCATTGCGCGGCTCGCGAAAATCGGGCCTCCCGCAAAGTGGTTGTTTTCGCTGTCACTCGCGCAAGCGGGTGAGTTCGGCTTCGTACTCATCGCTTTTGCGGTGGCGAATGCCGTCTTCGATGAGCCGCTGGCAGATTTACTACTCTTGGTCGTCGCGCTGACGATGCTCATCACACCGTTGCTGTTCATTCTCTATGACAAGGTGTTTGCAGGCAAAGGCGGCGAGCAAGCGCTTGAGGCGGATAAGATCGATGAGGACAATCCGGTCATCATTGCCGGGAGAGGGCGCGTTGGAGGCATCGTCGATCGCATGCTTCAGATCGCGGGGTATCAGACCACGGTCATTGATTACGATTCGAGTCAGTTGGAGATTGTTCGCAAATTCGGCTTCCGCACGTATTTTGGTGACGCGACGCGACCAGATTTGCTGCACGCAGCGGGCATTGAGAATGCGAAACTGCTCGTGGTCGCGCTGGATGAGCGCGAGCAGATCGACAAGCTGGTGAAATATGCGGCGGCTAACTTCCCGAACCTACATGTGACCGCAAGGGCGATTGACCGCAATCACGTCTATGACCTTTGGTCTTATGGCTGCCGTGACATCATTCGAGAAACATATGATAGCAGTCTGCGGATTGGCAGGTCTGCGTTCGAGGCGCTCGGTATGGATCGTCAGCAAGCACAGGCAGCCAGTGATGCGTTTGAGGCGAATGATCGTGCCTATATGCCGGAAGTCGCAGAACTTTACGAAGTGGGCGTGCCGTTCCATGAAAACGAGCCGCTGATTGCAAAAATAAAAGAGCTCCGCGGCAAGTGGGATCCGATCCTGCGCGAGCAGATGAAGGATATCCTTGAGCGAGGGCGCTAGAGGCGAGCTGCAGACAGCGGTCGCCTCAAGTAGCGTAGCGGCAGGCATAAAAAGGAAGTGGCGGACAGTCAGGGATTCGAACCCTGGAAGGGCTTGCACCCTTGCCGGTTTTCAAGACCGGTGCATTCGACCACTCTGCCAACTGTCCGCTGGGAAAGCCCGCTAGCCAATCATTAGCGGCTTGTCACGCCCTCATCGCATAAGGACACTCTTTTGTGGGCAATTTGTCGATTGTCACTTGCAGTTCAGGCGCGCCCTGCGACACATGGGCAATGCGTTTACTAACACATCTCAAGCCTTTGCTGGCCGCCGCTCTTGCCGTTGTGGCAGTTCCCGCCGCTGCGCAAGATCAGCCCTTTGCTGATTATGTCGAGCATCTGAAATCACGCGCACTCGCTGAGGGGGTTAGCCCCTCTACCGTCGCGCGTATGACCATTGGCCTTGAGCCGAACGACCGAGTGATCAGGCTTGACCGGGCGCAACCCGGCAGACCGACACGCACAGGCTATCCGCCGCTTGCTCCCTATATCGCGCGTCATGTTGATAGCGCGCGGATCAATGGCGGCCGGCGCGAATATCAAAATGCGAGAAGCATAATTCGCGCGGTCGAGGCGGAATATGGTGTTCCCGGTGAAATTCTTGTCGCAATTTGGGGTCATGAGACTGCCTATGGCCGGGTCAAAGGTAGCTTCGACTTATCTCAAGCGCTTGCAACTTTGGCCTGGGAGGGCCGCCGCCGCGAGCTCTTCGAAGGTGAGTTTATAGCGCTCATGAAAGTGGCAGATCGCGGCTATTCTCGCTCGCAATTGAAGGGCAGTTGGGCTGGAGCGTTCGGGAATCCGCAATTTTTGCCGAGCGTTTATTTGCGTTTGGCAACGGATGGCGATGGCGATGGTCGCGCGGATATTATGAATAACCGCGCGGACACGCTGGCCTCCATTGCGGCCTATTTTCGCGATTCGGGCTGGCGCAAAGGGCAGCCATGGGGCGTCAGGGCTTCGCTCCCACAAGGCTTTGATGTTGCACAATATAAAACGAAATTGCGCGCACCCACATGCGCGCGCGTTCATGAGCGTCATAGCCAATATAAGACCGTTGCCGAGTGGCGCGAATTGGGCGTTCGTGCTCAAAGAGTTATCGCCGATGACACGCTCGTTTCGCTGTTTCAGCCCGACGGTCCGGGCACTCGTAGCTGGATGTTAACTACAAATTATCGGGTTATCCTCGAATATAACTGCTCGAACTATTACGCGATGAGTGTGGGATTGCTTGCAGATGAGGTTGCTCGGTGAAGCCGGAACGACAGTTATAGCCCTGGGGCTGAGCTTTGCCGTGGCCGCATGTGCTCCGGTCGAGCGCGGGTTCAATTTGAGCAAAGCGCGCGATGCGGCGGCGCCTCTTGATGCCTCTGCAATAGCGGCGAATGATGAGCGTTTCACAATTGATGGCATTACCTATTCTACCCAAGACATCGCTGATTATGATGAGGTGGGGTATGCTACGCTCGCGGGGGAAGGCGAGGGTGCTGTAGGTGATGTAGCAAAGATTGCTCACCGGACACTTCCCATTGGGACCACCGTCAAGATTACGGCATTGGATAGCGGCTTGCGTCTGCATGCTCGCGTTCAGGCGCGCGGGCCGATGGTCAATTCCAGGTTAATTGCGGTCTCATCGGAAACCATGTCCCAGTTGAATATTTCAGAGGGCGGTGCAGTGCGCGTAGAGCGCGTTGCAGCCGATGCTACCAGGGACGATATGGCGGTGCGGCCTGCTGTGCTGGATATCTTAAGGCGCAGCCTACCCGCAGTCGGTTCTTCCTCGCTACGGAACGAAGAGAACCCCAGAGTGGCTCAGGCGCTCAAGCGGGTCGAGAGTGCGCATGCTGACGATATCAGTGTCACCGCTGCATCGAGACTGGCACATAGGCATCCACGTATCAATAATGGTCGCGCATCATCGAATACAGGCTATGCCGGCGACAACGCTGAGCAAGCGACGGCGATTGTGAGAACGGGAGCGTTCTCATCGAAAGTGACCGCCGAAAAAGTCGCACGAGATCTTGGCGCTGAGGTCAGAGCATATGGCCGCAATTGGCGCGTGGTGAGCGGTCCTCTTGCAAACGGTGGACAGGCTGAAGCTACGCTCGCCAAGGTTCGCGGCGCGGGTTATAGAGACGCTCAGATTTATACCGTGCAATAAGGTGGGTCGGTCGCTCCCGGTCCCGGGGGTGCAATTGCCTGCCAAGTTCTTAAGACTGATTGTGTTGGTTTTCAGCGCTGCATATGCAAGCGCGGTCCTGCCCGCTGCAAGTGCGCGCGAAGCGCCGCAATTTGACGTACCAGAAGAGGACGTGGCGCCCATTGCTCTTATGGTCGAAATGAACACGGGTCAGGTGCTTTTTTCACGTGAGGCAGATCGGCGTTTTATCCCGGCCTCCATGACAAAGGTGATGACCGCTTTTCTCGCTTTTGAGAAACTTGAAGATCAATCACTGAACCTCACCGATCAGGCGAGCGTTTCTCCGGAGGCGTTTGAACAGTGGTCGCGTGTCGGTTCAACCATGTTCTTGCCGGCTGATGGAGCGCCGACGGTCGCCGAACTTCTATTGGGAGTGACCACAATCTCGGCCAATGATGGGGCAATCGTGCTTGCTGAGCATGGGGCAGGCTCCGTGGAAGCGTGGGTTGCTCAAATGAACAAAAAGGCGACTGAGCTCGGTATGGAGAACAGCTGGTTCGGGACGCCCAATGGCTGGATGGATGGCGGCAAGACATTCACGACGGCGAATGATCTGTCCAAACTTGCGACTGCACTGATAACGCGCCACCCCGCGAAGTATGAGCAGTTTTTTGGGCAAAGAACTTTCCGATATAACGGGATAGCTCAGCGGAATTATGACCCAATCACCGGCTTTATTCCGGGCGCAGACGGCATAAAGACTGGGTATACCGATCAGGCAGGCAATGGCTTTCTTGGTAGCGCGATACGTGATGGTAGACGGCTGATCATGGTTGTTGGAGGTAGTCCCTCAACGAGGAGCCGGGCCGATGTGGCACGAGAGTTCATCGAATGGGGTTTCGCGCAATTTGCCAGTAGGCCGATTTTCTCAGTTGGCGAGCAAATTGGCACAGCTCGTGTGCAGGGCGGGGCGCAGGGCCGTGTCGCGCTGGTCGCCAATCAGGCGGTTACGCTTGCTCTCCCGGCAGAGTCCGAAAACACTCCAGAAATATCTCTTAAGATCCGCTATGAGGGCCCGGTAAGAGCGCCGATCGCCAGCGGTGATGAGCTTGCTGACCTAGTGGTTATGCTTGATGGTGAGCAGGTGAGTACGGTGCCGCTTGTCGCCCAGTCAGATGTGCGCGAAGCCAATGTTTTCGAACGTATTGTTAACGCCGTGATGGGGTGGTTCGCATGACGCAAAGGGTAGGGCGCTTCATCACCCTGGAAGGCGGGGAGGGGGCTGGTAAATCGACCCAGGCCCGCTTGCTCGCCGAGCGTTTGAATGCATCCGGCATTGAGACCGTGCTGACTCGCGAGCCCGGCGGTACGCCCGGCGCTGAGGCGATCCGGGCTTTGCTACTTGATCCGCCGGGGGAAGGTTGGGGCGCAAGAGCGGAAGCGTTGCTGTTTGCTGCGGCCCGCGCCGACCATGTTGCGCGGCTTATCAGGCCGACGATTGAGCGTGGTGGATGGGTTATTTGCGATCGCTTTCTTGATTCAAGCCGCGCGTATCAGGGCGGCGCTGGCGGGATTGATGACGCCTTGGTTTGCTCGCTTCACGATGCGGGGAGCGAGGGGCTGCTCCCTGACCTTACGATGGTGTTTGAGGTTTCGAACAATGTGCGCAGCGCGAGGCTGGCCGAGCGCGATGGCGACGAATCGGACGCGATTGGGGGCCGCGATGCGGCATATCATGCTGCGGTGAACCGCGCTTTCCTTAAATTCGCTGAGCAGGAGCCGGAGCGCTTCAGCGTGATCGATGGCAATGCGGACCCGGACGCTGTGCATGCCCGGGTCTGGGACGCTGTAACCGGACTCGGCGGGGCGCCGCTATGAGCCTGATCGGTCATGATCACGCATGGCAAGCCTGGCGTAGCGCTGCACAAGGCGGGCGCATGCATCACGCTTGGCTTCTGGCGGGACAAAGCGGGATTGGAAAGGCGCAATTCGCTTTTGCCGCCGCGCATGAACTGGTGCGGGGCGAGGTGGGCTCGCCGCACCCAGACATCGTGCATTTGGCCCGCGCTCCCAAGGATAAGAAGGAGGCCGACAAGAAAGAGGCTGGTAAGCCATTCGAGACTGCGCGCAATATCAAGGTCGATCAAATTCGCTCAATGCAGCGGGTTTTGACCACGCGGCCGACCATGGGCGACAAGCGTGTGATTATTGTCGATCCGGCTGATGATATGGAACGCAGCGCCTCGAATGCTCTGCTCAAAAGCTTGGAGGAGCCGCCGATTGGCACATATTTTGTGTTGGTGAGCCACAGTCCAGCTAAGCTGTTGCCGACCATCCGTTCGCGGTGCCGGACGCTGCGTTTTCCCGATTTGAGCACCGTTGAAATGCAGACCGTACTGTCAACGCTTGCGCCTGAGGCGAACGGTGATGAGTTAGACGCCGCAATTCTCGCAGGGGCTGGTTCGCCTGGGGCGGCGCTTCGCTTTCTAGAGTTTGGCCTTGATGAAATTGCAAGGCTTATGAATGACATAGCCGAAGAAGGTGACGCAGGTTTTGTACTTCGCGGGCAGCTGGCGGCGCGTGTCGGAGGGCGTCCATCGCGCGAGCATTTACGCGCTGTCCTTGATTTGGCGCGCTCAATCGTCGCAGGCAACATAACTCAGGCGGAACCTGCGGCGCAGTTGGCGCGGATTGCAGCACATGAAGAATTGGTGAGGCTAACCGGTGAAATGGCGACCTATAATTACGATCCCGGGCTGCTGATCATGGAAATCGGCACCTTGCTTGCGCGCGTCGGCCAAGCTAGCGAGCGCGCCAATGTCTGAACCTTTTTATATCACCACCGCGATTAATTATCCCAATGGACGGCCGCATATCGGCCATGCCTATGAGGCGATTGCCGCTGACGTTATTGCGCGGTTCCAACGCCTATCTGGGCGAACGGTCCGCTTTCAAACCGGCACGGATGAGCACGGGCTTAAAATGGCCCGTAAAGCCGAGGAGCAGGGGCGCACACCGCGCGATTTGGCGGATGAAATGTCCGGCTATTTCAGGCAGATGGATGACGCTTTGAATATCAGCTTTGACCGGTTTATCCGCACGGTCGAAGAGGATCATCACAAGGCCAGTCAAGCCATTTGGCAAGCGATGGAGGCCAAAGGCGATCTCTACCTCGACCGATACGAAGGTTGGTACTCCGTTCGCGACGAGGCCTATTACGACGAAAGCGAGTTGACCCAGGGCGAGGGGGACGAAAAACTGTCCCCGCAAGGCACGCCGGTTGAGTGGACGATCGAAGAGAGTTGGTTTTTCCGCCTGTCGAAGTATCAGGATCAGCTTACCGACTTGATCAATACGCCCGGTTTTCTGGAACCGGAAAGCCGCCGAAATGAGATGCTCGCATTCCTCGAGGGCGGTCTTCGCGATTTGTCAGTCAGTCGGACCAGCTTTGACTGGGGTGTGAAAGTTCCGGGCAGCGAGAAGCACGTCATGTATGTCTGGGTTGACGCGCTGACGAACTATCTCACCGGGCTGGGGTACCCCGATGATACTGCCGAAATGCGTGAGTTCTGGCCTGCCAGCCTGCATCTGATCGGCAAAGACATTGTGCGTTTCCACACGATTTACTGGCCAGCGTTTTTGATGAGCGCAGACCTGCCATTGCCTAAGAAGGTGTTTGGTCACGGCTTTATCCTGAACCGAGGGCAGAAGGAATCTAAGTCGCTCGGCAACGTCACCGATCCACTCGAGCTTGCCGAGACCTTTGGTGTCGATAATCTACGCTATTTCCTGATGCGGGAAGTCGCCTTCGGGCAGGACGGTAGCTATTCCGCAGAGGCAATTGTCACGCGCTGTAACGCAGAGCTGGCGAACAGCTTTGGCAACCTTGCGCAGCGCAGTTTATCCATGATCTACAAGAACATGGACGGCAGGCTTGAGGCGTTTACTCCGCATTCGGACGATGAGGCACTGCTGAGCAAGGTGCGCGCCGCATGCCGCGAACATTTGCCGCGCGAATTTGAGGCGCTTGCCTTCTCGCAGGGTATTGAGGCGTGGATGCAGGCTGTTTGGGCGTGCAATCAATATGTCGATGAGCAGGCCCCTTGGGCACTGAAGAAGACCGATCCGGAGCGGATGAAGGCGGTGCTTCAGACGATCTTTATGGCGGTTCGCGATCTTGCTCTTGCGATACAACCGGTTGTGCCTGAAAAGGCTGGGGCGGTGCTGGATATGCTGGGCGTGGCTGAGGACGCTCGCGACTACGCCGTATTGAGCGATGACACTTGGTTTGATGCGTTGGTCGCGGCAGGACATGTGATCGACAAGCCAAACCCGGTGTTTCCTAGGCTCGAACTGCCCGAAGTGGAGGGCGCATAATGCTGGTGGATAGCCACTGTCACCTCGAATATGATGGATTGGTCGAGGATCAACCAAACGTCTTGAGCCGCGCACGCGAGGCCGGCGTGCAGGCCTTTCTCAACATTTCCACGAAGCAAGCCGAGTGGGATCAGGTGGTGGGCACCGCTGCTCGCGAGCCAGATGTTTTCGCCAGCGTGGGCATCCATCCGCATCATGCCGATGATCATCAGGATTTGAGCGAGGCTACGCTCCGCGCAGCAACGCAGCCTGATCGGGTTATTGCGATTGGTGAAACCGGGCTCGACTACTTCTACGAACATTCAGACAGAGATGCGCAGAAGCGCCTGTTTCGCAGACATATTGCGGTCGCGCGCAGTGAACAATTACCGCTCATTATTCACACGCGCGATGCCGAGGATGATACGATTGCAATCCTCGCTGACGAGATGGAGAAGGGCGTGTTTCCAGCGCTGATCCATTGCTTTACCGCATCGGCGGAGTTTGGCGAGAAGGTGCTCGAATTAGGCTTAAGTATTTCGCTGTCAGGCATTGTCACCTTCAAGAACGCTAAGGCTTTGCAAGAGGTTGCCAAGACTGTTCCAGCGGATCGTTTGCTTGTCGAAACGGACAGTCCATTCCTCGCGCCAGTCCCGCATCGCGGAAAAGTCTGCGAGCCAGGCTTTGTCCGCAACACCGCTGAATTTATCGCAGAGTTACGCGGTGAGAGCGTTGAAGAGCTGGCGGAGACAACCACGCACAACTTCTACCAATTGTTCAGCAAGGCCGCTGCATGAAGGTGATTATGCTTGGCTCAGGCACGTCGACCGGCGTTCCTCGTGTTGGCAATGACTGGGGCGATTGTGACCCCAGCGAACCGCGCAATCGCCGCAGCCGCGTGTCTGCTTGTATTGAGAACAATGCGGGTCAGCGCGTGTTGATCGACACATCGACTGACTTGCGGCGGCAGTTACTCGACAATGATATTGGCAGCGTTGATGCGGTGTTGTGGACGCATGATCACGCGGATCATTGTCACGGTATCGATGACTTGCGCGTAATGCGCTACGGGAGGAGCAATGCACTACCGGGCTTCGCGAGCCGTCAGACTGTGGCGAACCTTAAGCGGCGGTTTGACTATGTTTTTGAGGGTCAGCACGGTTACCCGACGCTGATTGAGCTGCGGTCCATCGAGGATGTTCGGCTTGTTGCGGGCTTTTCACTCGAATGGGTCGAAATGCCGCATGGGCCTACCACAAGCACCGGATTTCGCTTGGAAGCCGATGATAAGAGTATTGTCTATGCAACTGATTTCAGCGCAATAACAAACGCGATGGTCAGATGTTTCTCTGGCGTTGATGTGCTCGTGTGTGATTGCTTGCGCCGCGATCCACATCCGACGCATGCCCATCTTGAGATGGCGATCGAATTGAAGCGCAGGACTAAAGCAAAGAAGCTGGTTTTGACGCATCTCGATAAGAGTATGGATTATCGTACCTTATGCGCAGAAGTTCCCAAAGGTGTGACAGTCGGCTATGATAGCTTGGAGGTGACAGCATGAGCGAATATAGCATCGTATCGGTAATCTCGATGGTCGGGTTTTTGATCCTGGCAGTGAGCGCGCTTGGTTCGCATCAACTGTCCATGAAGAAGGGCGTGACAATGGCGCTAGGGTGGATGGCGATCTTCGCGATTGTGGTCCTGTTCATCAGTTTGGTCGAGTAGAGCGTTGGCGCCACCGGGATGGGTCGGGGTTTTAATTTAACATAATATATATTATCGTTCTAAACTTGAAGTGTTTGCGCCACACCCAATCGCCCCCTCTCTGTTATATCAAGCACCGTCAGATGTGAATTGACAGCCCCGCTTGACGTGGCACCATGAGCTTGCTGGTAATTGTAGAGCGCAAATTTTCGAAAGTGTCCCGGCCATGTCTGACAACGTTGAACGTCTTCTCAAGGTCATGGCCACTTTGCGTGATCCCGATGGTGGATGCGAATGGGATTTGGCGCAAAACTTTGCCTCTATCGCGCCATACACAATCGAAGAAGCCTATGAGGTCGCTGACGCGATCGAACGAAACGATATGGTCGAGTTGCGTGACGAATTGGGCGATCTCCTGCTCCAGGTGGTGTTCCACGCGCGTATGGCCGAGGAAATGGGGTATTTCACGTTTGATGACGTTGCCGCGGCCATTTCCGACAAGATGGAGGCGCGGCATCCCCATATCTTTGCTGGCGCTGCTGGGACGATGGACGACACGCGCTGGGAAAGTCTTAAGGCTGTTGAGCGAGAGGCTAAGGGCGCGAGAAGCGAGATGGACGGGGTTGCGCTAGCGCTCCCTGCTCTGCTTCGGGCTCAAAAGCTGCAAAAGCGCGCCGCACGCGACGGCTTTGACTGGCCAGATAGTTCTGGTTCGGAGGCCAAGATTGCAGAAGAAATCGAAGAAGTTAAAGGCGCTTCGCAAGATACTTTAGAGGAGGAAGCCGGTGACCTTCTCTTTGCAGCAGTCAATTTTGTCCGAGCTCATGGGGTTGACGCGGAAACCGCGCTGAAAGCTGCTAATGCGAAGTTTGAGCGGCGTTATCGCGGGATGGAAGAGCGAGCTGCGGGCAAATTCTCTGCACTCGATCTCGATGCGCAAGAAGAGCTCTGGCGACAGGTCAAAAGAGCCGAAAAATCATAGTGTCTCGAACTGCCCGAGCTCCTTGGGGTTCAGGCGAACGGTCAATCTGCGTTGTGGCTCTTGGCCTTCAATGCCCGCATCCACATCGCTGAGCACCTCGCCATGCGCATGAAGCCATGCGATCTTACGCCCGTCACTGGCCGGTAGAGCAAATTCATGCGTTGTTGCCTTCCCTGTAAGCAGCGCGCTTAAACGTTCTTCTAAAGCTGCTACGCCGTCGCCAGTGATTGCGGAAAGCGGGACAATCATTGGATCATTCCCAGCGACTACGCTTAGCTCTTCGCGCTTCTGAGCAGGGACGGCATCCCACTTGTTCCATACTTCCAAGATCGGAATCTCGGTACCTGGCTGTCCCGCGTTAGCCCCCTCCTCTACTTGATTTTCTTCGGGGTCAGTGACCCCCAAATCCTGCAAAATCTGCATAACCTGATGTTTTTGCGCAGCTGCGGCCTCATTCGACATATCACGCACATGACAGATGATATCGGCGCTGGTCACTTCTTCCAGAGTGGCGCGGAAGGCTGCGACCAATTCAGTCGGGAGGTCGGAGATGAAGCCGACCGTATCGGAGATGATCGCCTTCTCAATTCCGGGGAGCGATAATGCCCGCATGGTTGGGTCAAGCGTCGCAAAAAGCAAATCTTCAGCCATCACTTCAGCGCCAGTCATGTGGTTGAAAAGCGTCGATTTACCGGCGTTTGTATAGCCAACCAAAGCTATGATTGGCCACGGCGCCCTTCCCCGCCTTGCCCGGTGAAGGCTGCGGGTTTTTCGCACCTGCTCCAGCTCTCGGCGCAAACGCCCCATGCGCTGGCGGATCATGCGGCGATCAGCTTCAATCTGAGTTTCGCCGGGGCCACCAAGGAAGCCAAAGCCGCCTCGCTGACGTTCCAAGTGTGTCCAGCTGCGGACTAGACGGCTCTGCTGATAATCAAGATGCGCAAGCTCGACTTGTAAGCGTCCTTCAGCTGTCGCTGCACGCTCCCCAAATATCTCAAGGATTAGCCCCGTTCGGTCGATAACTTTGCGTTTTAGGGTCTCTTCAAGATTACGCTGTTGGATCGGGCTCAGCGCGCCATCTACGATAACCAGCTCGATCTCGCCTTGCTCGCAAGCGATTTTGATGTTTTCGACTTGGCCAGATCCAAAGAGTGTATTTGGCCTGACAGTGCGGACTGGAACAATTGTTTGCTGCGTAACGACAATTCCAATTGCCAGAGCTAGACCAACCGCTTCAGCCAAGCGGCCGTCTGCATCGAGGTCATAGGAAAGACTCTTGATGTCAGGGCAAATGACGAGGGCCCGCGCGCCGCGCGAGACCTCACCCATCAGATTGTCATCGAAACTCAATTTTGTTCTGCTCTAAAGTCGGCTTAGCCGTCCCAATCTTCACTTAGATCGACTGAGGTAGCAGGCTGAACGGTGGAAACAGCGTGCTTATATGCCAACTGCACATAGCCATCTCGTTCGAGCAGCATGCAGAAGAGATCGTAAGCTGCGATCTGCCCTTGCAGCATGACGCCATTGACGAGGAACATTGTGACTTCCGCTCCTGCCTCGCTGACACGGCTAAGGAACACGTCCTGAAGCAGCCTGTGTTTGGACCCCGCGCCCTGGCTGTTGAATTGGCTCACTTCGACTGGCGCACCTGGCATGATCGTTGAAATTGCATGCTTATATACCAGCTGTGACTGCCCATCGCGGCGCAGCAGAATCGAGAAATTGTCGAACCAGGTGACGATGCCTTGAAGCTTAACGCCCTTGACGAGGAACATGGTGACAGGGGTTTTATTCTTGCGAAGAAAATTGAGAAACGCGTCTTGCAAACTTTGCTGCTTTCCAGGTTTCGCTTTGTTTTCAACGGTTTCTGGAGTTGGAGCGGTTTTTGGACGTGCCGATAGCGTATTTTCACTAGCCATTGTTATTCTCCTATTGTTGGCGCACCAAACGGGGGCGGCACGCAATCTGGGACAAATCTACAATGAGTTGCCCCGTATTATCTTCCGAACAAATCGGACCTTAGGTTTATGAAGAAGTTCGGCGAAGGTAAAGCAAAACTGCTTTTCTAAAGATCTGCGGTAGAAGTGATGAGGTCAATTTTTCCGATCAATTGCTTTACGATCGGCCATTCCCAAGAGTTTTAGCTTCCGATGGAGTGCAGATCGTTCCATCCCGATAAAAGTGGCGGTTTTCGAGATGTTGCCAGAAAAACGACGGATCTGGACGGTGAGATATTCACGCTCAAAGTTCTCCCTCGCTTCCCGCAAAGGCGCTCCCATCAGCGCTGCAACACCGTTGTTGGCGCCGAGGCTGCCACCGGAAATCTCGTCAGACAGCATTTCTGTCTCGATTGTCTCCAATTGCTCGCGCGGGGTCAGGATAATGGTCCGCTCAACCACATTGCGCAGTTGGCGAACGTTGCCAGGCCAATCATAGGCCTGCATCGCAGCCATAGCATCTTTGCTGATTCTAGGCGCGGGAATACCCTGTTCTGCCGCATAACGCGTGAAGAAATGGTCGGCCAAGTCAGGAATGTCATCGCGCCGCTCGGCTAGCGAGGGGATAGTCAGCGGGACAACGTTGAGCCGGTAATAGAGGTCTTCGCGAAAGCGCTTCTCCTCCATCTCTTGTTGCAGGTCGCGAGATGTTGAGGAGACGACACGCACGTCCACCCCGATCTGGCGCGAGCCCCCAACCCTCACAAAGCTCTGCTCGGTCAGTACGCGCAGGATGCGGGCCTGTGTGGAGAGCGGCATGTCAGCCACTTCATCGAGGTAAAGCGTGCCGCCGTCGGCCAGTTCCAGCAGGCCGGGGCGCACCAGCTTGCCCTCATTCTCTTCGCCAAACAGCTCATGCTCAAAACGGTCGGGCGTGATCCTGGCCGAATTGACCGTGACGAAGGCATCATTCGTTCGCGGGCTCCATGAGTGGAGAATGCGCGCGGCGATTTCTTTGCCCGCGCCTGCGGGTCCGGTAATCAGCACCCGGCTGCCCGTATTTGCCACGCGCTTAAGTGTCGCCCTCACCTGCGTAATCGCGGCGGAATTACCAGTAAATTCGATACCATTTGTGACATCAATTTTCAGACCAGTGTTCTCGCGCCGTAGCCGCTCGGTTTCCGTTGCCCGCGCCACCAAATGCAGTAGGCGCTCAGCCTCAAACGGCTTCTCGATAAAATCGAGCGCGCCGCGGCTCACAGCGGAAACGGCGGTGTCTACATTGCCGTGACCGGAAAAGATGATCACGGGCAATTGCGGCTCGCGCTCTTTGATCTCATCGAGAACCTCAAGCCCGTCCATCTCGCTCCCATGCAGCCAGACGTCTAGCAAGACCACGCTAGGTCGCTTTTCATCAATCGCACCTAGCGCTTCCGTGCTGTTGGCCGCGGTGCGGCATTCATATCCTTCATCGCTCAATACGCCGGATACAAGCTCGCGAATATCGCGCTCATCATCAACGATCAGTATATCAAGTGCGGCCATGCAATCAGATCTTTCTATTCATTGCCTGGTTGGGGAATGTCTTGGATTTCAATCGGCGCAAGCGCGAAACGTAAGGTCACCTGCGTGCCTTCTTGCGGAGCGCTCTCATCAATCGAGTTGAAGGTGATATCACCGCCATGTTCCTCGACGATCTTGGTAACAATAGCGAGGCCGAGCCCGGTGCCCTTCTCTCGCTTGGTGACGTAAGGCTCGACTATCCGCTCGCGGTCTTTCGGAAGCCCGATGCCATTGTCGGATATGGTGACCTCGAAATGTGTCGCGTTTGTTTTTAAGCCGACAGCGATTTCGCCGCGATAGTCAGGTTCGGCATTCGCGGCTTTCGCCTCCACTGCTTCGACTGCATTTTTGAGCACATTGGTGACGGCTTGCCCCAGTTGATGGCGATCGCATTGGAGGCTGATCGGTCCTTTGACTGCATTGTTGAGCTTGAAGTTGACATTTGGGTGGCCGACCTCTTGCAGGAATAGGGATTGCCGCACGAGATCCAAACCATCTTCGGCGCGGAAAACGGGTTTGGGCAGACGTGCAAATGAGGAGAACTCATTGACCATTTTGCGCAGTTCGCCGACTTGCCGAACGATTGTGCTGGTGAGTTCATCAAATAGTTCGCCATCCTCATTGATTTGCTTGCGATAACGGCGGTTTAGGCGTTCAGTCGCAAGCTGAATGGGGGTCAGCGGGTTTTTGATTTCATGCGCAACCCGGCGCGCAACATCTGACCATGCAGCCTGACGCTGATCGAGCAATTGCCGCGTAATATCCTCAAATGTTACCACATAGCCGTCGCGTTCTTTGGCAATCTTGACGGCTAGCGTCAGCAGCTCACCTCCTTTGGACAGACTGATGATGCCTTGCGGCAACTCAGCCTCGATCATTACGTCGATTTGCGGCGCGAGATCAGCCAGAGTGCGTGGATTACCATCACCGCTGTCAGCTTGATCTTGGAGCATTGCTTGAGCTGGACCATTCATCAGCAGAATGTTGCGGTTCCCATCCGTCGAGATAACGCCTGCGCTGACGGACTCGAGCACCGCCTCGATAAAGCCGCGACGCTCTTCAATTTGGTGGTTGGCGGTGACCAGTGCGTCGGTTTGTTTCTCGATCTGCGCGGTCATCCGGTTGAAAGCACGGTTGAGGAGGCCAATCTCATCACCGCCTGTCCGTCCGGACACGCGGGCTGCAAAATTACCCTGTCCAACACTGCGCGCGGCGCTCACAAGGTCTGTTAGTGGTTCAATCTGACGGTCTGCGAGCCTAAGTGCGAACCACACGGCCAAGCCAACAAGCCCAAGGCTGACGAAGAACAGAGCGAGATTAAACCGTAGTTGCAATGCACGCGCGCGCTGGGTCAGTACGGAGTAGGCGCTCGAGATCTGTTTCGCGCTTTCCCAACTCTGGAATGACGCGGCTTCTGCGCTACGCGCGTTGTAGAGATAAATTCCGCTGTCACGGTCAATCGGCGCAACCGCTTCAATGCGCGCTGGCCCTCCTCGGATTGCAACGCTTTCGCCTTGCGCCAGCGTCGCCAGAGAAGCTTGCGCAAACTGTGTTGGTTCATTGCCTTCGCTCAGACCGTAAGCAAACGCTGTGCGCAGAGTACCATCAGGTTGCGCCTGAAGAATGGCGCTTTCGGTCACATCACGTGGTTCTGCCTGATAACGATAAAGCTGCGGCCAAGCCTCACTCGTGAGTGTTTCGCGCTCGAGATAAAAGCGAAAATCGCCTGCCATCGCGATTGTATGCTGAGCGACGTCGAGCTGATTTTCCTCATAATAACTCTCAGCAAGCTGATTGGCGTTCTCCATGAGTCCGCGAGAATTGTCCGAAAACCAGAAATCAACGCCGGATTGGAACAGGAAGGCAGCGAAACCGGCGACGAGCAACGTCGGCACTGCGGCGATGAGTGAGAAAAAGAAAACCAGCCGCACATGTAATCTCGCCGTGCTGCCTGCTGCCCGACGCAAGGCCATTCTGCGACCCAGTAGGACCAACATTCCCATTGCAGGCAGAAGGGTGCCGATAAGAAGGAAGGAAACTTGCCTTGATGGAAGCAATTGGCCGTCGGGCGGCGCATTCGTAAAGGCGAGGTAGGTGCTCGCCACCATGACCAGAAACGCCAGAGCACAGCCTATTTCAAGCCACAAGAACAGGTTTGAGCGGCGCGATGTGACTACAAATTGCCTGATCCAGCGCGGCGTCTGGCCGTGATTCTGGCGCGTATTTCGACCGGATGTTGCCGGAGCTGAATCGGTATGCGCCTGTGATGCCATCGTTGCAGAGTAACAACATCACTGTGGCATTTCTGCAAGATGAAACCAGACGAGCTGTTTATCAGTGTCGTTGAACGAATGTTTCTGGGTAAATCTGCAGCTCACTGAGGCGTTTACGCAACGTGTTGCGATTGATACCCAGCAACCCGGCTGCTCTTACCTGATTGCCGCCTGTCTCGCGCAAGGCATGCTCAAACAGCGGCTTCTCGAATGCTGCAAGCGCATTGTGGTAAAGCGTGCCCGGCACTGTCGGTTGGCCTTCAAGCCACTGTGATAGGGCGCTTGCATAGCCATCTTGTTCTGTCCCCGAAGTTTGCGAGACAACATCGGGCAGCACGTCATTGACTGTCGCGAGGCTAATGATGTCATCGCGGGCCAACAGTGCCAGGCGAAAGATAACATTGCGCAGCTCGCGGACATTGCCACGCCAAGGCCGTGTTTCAAGTTCGGCGATTGCATCTTTGTCGATTTGCCGTGTAGGCAACCCTTCACTCTCCGCTTGAAGAAGGAAATGCCGCGTCAGCGCGCCCACATCATCGCGGCGCTCACGTAATGGCGGGATATGAATTGGGACAACATTGAGACGATAATACAGATCCTCGCGGAATGACCCCGCCGCAATCATCGGCTCTAGCGCGCGGTTAGTCGCGGCAACAATACGTACATCAACCGCAATCTCCTGCCTACCGCCGACGCGTCTGATCCGGCCAGACTGGAGCGCTCTCAATAGCCGTGTTTGCGCTTCTGCCGGCATGTCGCCAATTTCGTCAAGGAACAGCGTGCCGCCATGGGCTTGCTCAAACTTGCCGAGCTGCTGGCTCACCGCCCCGGTGAAGGCGCCCTTCTCATGGCCGAACAACTCGCTTTCGATTAGATCATGCGGGATAGCGGCCGTGTTGACCGCGACAAATGGACCCGTTTTGCGTTGTCCGAGCTCGTGAATGGCCTCAGCGACCAGCTCTTTGCCGGTGCCGGATTCGCCAGTTACGAGCACGGTGAGGTCGTTGCGCATGACCCGTGTGATCATCCGGTAAACCCCCTGCATCGCCTGGCTGCGCCCAACAAAAGGCAAGTCGCTTGGAGTGTCTTCGCTGCCAAGAGAGGGGCCTGCTCGCTGAGCGACAGCTTGCTGGACCGCACCGGTCAGTTCATCAAGGTCAAACGGTTTTGGGAAGTACTCAAAGGCGTTGGTGTCACTGGCCCTAACGGCGGTATCGAGGGTGTTCTGCGCCGAGAGGACGATCACAGGCATGTCAGGCGCGGCCGCCTGAACATTCTCCATTGTCTCTAGGCCATCGCCATCATCCAACATCACGTCAGTAAGCATGACATCAAACTGTTCCGCGCTTAGCAGCCGGTCGCGCTCAGCGATGCTGGTGCACCCCGTGACAAGGAAGCCTTCCTCTTCCAGCGCAGCTCTGATGACGGTGGCAATCCCGGCATCATCTTCGACCAGTAGAACGCTATGTGCCATCTGCTATTGCTTCTCTGCCACGGGCAGGTTTACCCGGAAATTGGTGGTGCCAGCTCGCGCATCTCGGTCATGGCTGATCCGGCCCCCCATATCACGCACAAGCTTGCGAACCAGCGCAAGCCCCAAGCCCTGACCATTGGTTTTGCCGCTCACAAATGGCTCGAAAAGATGGTCGCGTAGGTCTGCTGGAACGCCGGGCCCATTGTCCGAAACCGCGATTTCGATCGGCAAATGGGTTGATTTGCCTAAGCGCAGCGCGCTGAATCGCATGCCGCTAACGTAGCGAGTCTTGACCGTAACCTGCGGTTCTTCAACCTCGGCACATGCATCGCTTGCATTGGTTATGAGGTTGATGAGCACTTGCTCAAGCCCGCCCTGATCGGCTTCAACCGGTGGCAGCGACGGATCAAATTCCTCAACCAAGGGCACGCTCTCGGGGCGCGCGGCGCGAACCGTTGACATCGCGTTGCGGATCGACTGGTGGAGATTGCAAGGCCCGGTTTTGGCGACAGGCTTGCTACCCAATTGCTGCATTCGATCAATGAGCTCAGCGATCCGGTCCGTCTCACCGGTTATCATATCGGTAAGCGCCTTGTCTTTCTCGTTCACACGGCGCGCGAGCAATTGGCTGGCCCCGCGGATAGCTGAGAGTGGGTTCTTTATTTCATGGGCCAGCACAGCGGGCGCCCGCAACTGAGTTTCGTCCTCATTCGGGTCACTATCCTGACCCACGTCTGAAAATGTAACGACGCGCCAGCCCTCATGCGTTGAAATCGGCGAGCTGGTTAGATTGACGACAGCGTCCTGCCCCCCTGCCCTTATGTCGATGCTCCTTGCGATCAGTCGGGCATCGCTCTTCGTCAAATTTTCACGCACACGCGGATCAGGAATTTCAATGACATCGCCGAGTTTTCGGCCAATCAATCTATGCGCGCTACTGCCCAATAGGTCTTCTGCTGCGTGATTGACCTCAGCGAGATTGCCTTTCTCATCCACTAGCACCATCGCGAAGATCAGACCAGCAAGCTGAGCGTCTGCATCTGGCGCAGCGACCTGTCCGTTCACGCCGCCCTGCGCCTCAGGAATGGCGTGTAAAAGCGTTCAATTTCACCCAGTACTTGGTCAGAATCGTCAATGAAGTTCACATGATTGCGAAATTCCGCTGACCCATGCATGCCCTTGGTGTACCAGCCCAGATGTTTGCGGGCGATCTTCGTGCCGACTTCCTTGCCGTAATGCTCAAGCATGGCGTTATAATGCTCTACAAGCACTTCATATTGCTCATCAAAACTAGGGCTGGCGAGTGTTTCGCCCGTTTGCCACCAATGCATGACTTGGCCAAGCAACCACGGTTTTCCATAAGCGCCGCGCCCAATCATAATACCATCCGCACCGGATTGCTCCAGCGCTTTTGCCGCGTCATCAACGGAGCAAATATCACCATTAGCGATGACTGGAATGGAGACCGCATCCTTAACCTTGCGGATGAAGGACCAATCTGCATCGCCCTTGTACATTTGGCAGCGTGTACGCCCATGGACAGTGATCATTTTGACGCCCAGATCCTCGGCAATATGTGCGAGCTCGGGGGCATTAAGGGACGCATGGTCCCAGCCCATTCGCATCTTGACCGTAACCGGAACATCGACCGCCTTAACGGTCGCCTCCATGAGCTTCGTCGCAAGCGGCACTTCGCGCATCAGGGCGCTGCCAGCGAGACCGTTGACCACCTTGCGCACGGGACAGCCGAAGTTGATATCGATGATCGCTGCGCCCTGGTCTTCGCTGAGTTTTGCCGCCTCGCCCATGCTTTCTGGATCACATCCAACCAGCTGCATGGACACAGGATCTTCAATTGGTGCCCAAGCAGCCTTCTGGATCGATTGGCGTGTCTCGCGAATGGCTGCCTGGCTGGCAATCATCTCGGTCACATTGAGGCCCGAGCCATAGCGGCGTACAAGCGAGCGAAACGGCATATCAGTGACGCCCGTCATAGGCGCCAATACGACGGGCGTATCGATGCTAACAGGCCCGACTTGAATGGGCTTTGGCGAGAATGGCGGCGGTGTAGTCATGACGTTAGGAACGGAGCGGTATCTCTGATTGCTTAAAATTTAGGCAGGCATCTAGTGCATTGCAGCATTGGGGGCAAGCCGCTAGCGCCGCTGATGATGAGCGCTCCCACTGCCCTCCCCGCATTTGATGCCATTATCGTTGCAGCAGGTAAGGGGCTGCGCGCGGGGCAAGAGCTGCCGAAGCAGTTTGCACTGTGGCGCGGGAAGCCGGTCCTGCAGCATTCGCTCGAGGCCTTTGCAGAAGCTGGGGCGCAGCGGATTGTGATCGCGATCCCCGATGGCACAGAGGAGATTGTTGCCGAGATCGCCCACGGGATCGATGCGGCTGAATGGGTGACCGGAGGCGCGACGCGGCAGCTTTCGGTGAGGGCAGCGCTTGAGCGCTTGGCGGACCGCCCTTCCCCGCATGTGCTGATCCATGACGCAGCGCGAGCAGATTTGCCGCTGACTGTGATAGACCGCCTGAGAAATGCGCTCGCTCGCAATAAGGGCGCAATCCCTGTTCTGCCAGTGGTGGATAGCCTTGCGGTAGCTGAGGGTGACCTCATGAGCGGGGCCGCACCCCGCGAGCAATTGCGCCGTGTCCAAACCCCGCAAGCTTTTCACTCCGACGCTATTCTTGCCGCGCATCGTGCTTGGGCTGGAGAAGCTGACGCTGGCGATGATGCGCAAGTCTTGCATGCGGCCGGACACAATGTCTCTCTCGTTCTAGGTGATGAGGCGCTCAAGAAGCTGACTTTTGCAGAGGATTTTATGTCTGACATCCCGATGGTCCGCACAGGAATGGGCTTTGACGTCCATCGCCTCGCGCCAAGCGAAGAGCTTTGGCTGGGCGGGATCCAGATCGAGCATACTCATGGCCTTGCTGGACATAGTGATGCAGATGTCGCCCTTCATGCGATCGTCGATGCGCTGCTCGGCGCTATTGCCGAGGGGGATATCGGCACGCATTTTCCGCCAAATGATCCGCAATGGAAAGGCGCATCCTCGGATCAATTCCTGGCGCATGCAGGAGAGCTCGTGACGCGCGCAGGCTTTGCTATCAGCAATCTCGACCTCACCATTATTTGTGAAGCGCCCAAAATTGGCCTGCACCGCCCAGCTATGCGGGAACGGATTGCGGAGATCCTGAGTATTGACATAGGCAAGGTGAGCGTGAAGGCGACCACTACCGAACGGCTTGGCCTGACGGGCCGCGGTGAAGGGATCGCGGCGCAAGCTGTGGCGACACTTATGCAAACAGGATTTGGGCAATGAACGCAGGCATATTTCGCAAAGCCACTATGACGGCGGCGTGTTTGGCGACGTTGGCAACCCCTTCGATCGCTGCGGCGCAAGGGTGCGTGGCGCAGGAGGATGTCAGCGACGGCGTCGTCTACGCGATGCCAATGCTCCTCGATGGTTTTGAGGCGAAGTGCAGCGAACAGCTTTCGTCTGATGGGTTTGCGGCACAAAAAGGCGCAGTGTTGAAAGAGCGATTTGTGACACTTCAGGACGATGCTTGGCCCGGCACATTTCGAGTTATCGGCCAATTCGCGGAACGAGGCCGCGCGCCCGGCGGCAAGAAGAGCAACAACTTCGTCGAGTCGCTAGAGACCCTGCCTGAGGATGCGGTTCGGCCGTTTGTTGATGCCTTGGTTACCCAAGAGATTACCAAGGTGATCCCCCATAAAGAATGCGCTAATATTGAGCGCGGGCTTGAGCTTATGGAACCGTTGCCACCAAAAAACTGGGGCGGGCTAGCGGCGCTGTTGTTTCAATTGGCGGGCGTCAAAAACCCATCAATCTGTTCCCCTGACATTGACTGACATACAATAATGACGAGCCTTCTCCCCTCAGACATCACTGCTCTTGCGAGCCAGGTGATTGAAGCCAATGCCGCAGCTGGCCGAACTGTTGCTCTCGCTGAGAGCTGTACCGGCGGCCTGGTAGCCGCAGCGCTTACGGAAATAGCCGGCTCGTCTGCAGTGCTTGACCGCGGGTTTGTGACCTATTCCAACGAGGCGAAGATGGAGAGCCTCGGCGTGGCGAGCGACATCATCGAAACGTTCGGCGCAGTATCCATCGCATGTGTTTGGGCGATGGCTAACGGGGCTCTTGCCAATAGCGATGCTGATATTGCCGTTGCGGTTAGCGGTGTGGCGGGACCCGGCGGCGGCACTGATCTGAAGCCGGTTGGGACAGTGGTGTTCGCCCGGGTTGAGCGCGGCGAAACGGGAGAGCCCCAAGGCGAACTCATGCGATTCGATAACGATGGCCGCTCTGCCATCCGTATGGAAGCCACCAAATGCGCTCTAAAAATGCTGATGCCGGACGGGAACGTTTCCGAATGCGCTGGCCGGGAATAAGCTAAGCGCTTTGCAAGCCGACTTAGGCGATTGCGCCCCGTCCTAGTGATTGGGGCGATCCATAAAGATCATTGGCGCGCGCCTCAAAAGCGCCCACCATCTTGCGAAAGGCCCGGTCAAAATACTGACCGGCAAGCGCCTCAAACACTCTGTTCTTGAATGTGAAATCAACGCAAAAGTGGATCTCGCATCCGCCGTTCTCGAGTGGCTTGAAAGTCCATTTGTTATCGAGGTCGCGCAATGGGCCGTCCATGTAATGAACATCAATTTCGTTTGGACGTATTTTGTTCACTTGAGATGTGAACTTCTCGCGGATTGATTTGAAGCCGACCAGCATGTCAGCGACCATTTTTGTATCACTATCGGAGCGAATGCGGGTTGCAACGACCCACGGCAGAAACTCTTCATAGCGACCGACGTCCGCGACCAGATCGAACATCTGTTCGCAGCTATACGGAAGCTGTCTGGTTTCGTTAATTCCCGGCATCAGACGCTTGCTTTCGCGAGCTTGGCCTCCCGCGCTGCACGCATTTCGGCAAAATCATCACCTGCGTGATAGCTGGAGCGGGTGAGCGGGCTAGAGGCGACCTGCAAAAAGCCTTTCGCCCGGGCAATTGAGCCAAAGGCAGCGAAGGCTTTTGGCGTCACGAAGTCCTCAACCTTGGCGTGTTTTGGCGTTGGTTGAAGATATTGTCCCATCGTAATGAAGTCGACATCGGCGCTGCGCATATCGTCCATCACCTGGTGCACTTCGAGCCGCTGTTCGCTCAGGCCGAGCATAATGCCCGACTTGGTGAATATCATCGGGTCATGCGCTTTGACTTCTTCGAGCAATCGCAAGGAGGCGTAATAGCGCGCGCCTGGCCGGATAGTCGGGTAAAGCCGCGGAACTGTTTCGAGGTTATGATTGTAAACATCTGGACCCGCTTCACAAATCGCCTCAACTGCCGGGCGCATCTTACCGCGAAAGTCCGGTGTAAGGATCTCGATTGTGGTGTTTGGCGTCTCTCGCCGCAGAGCTTGGATGACCTTCACGAATTGCCCTGCCCCGCCATCGGGCAGGTCATCGCGGTCAACGCTAGTGATCACGATATGCTCGAGGCCCATCTTGCCAGCCGCAATCGCGACATGTTCTGGCTCAAGCGGGTCGACCGTGCGCGGCATGCCAGTCTTTACATTACAGAATGCGCAAGCCCGTGTGCAAACATCACCGAGGATCATCACTGTCGCGTGTTTCTTGTCCCAGCATTCGCCAATATTAGGGCACGCTGCTTCTTCACACACGGTGTTCAGGTTAAGGTCGCGCATCAGCTTACGCGTTTCCTGATATCCTTTGCTGACCGGGGCTTTAACGCGAATCCAATCAGGCTTGCGTTGACGCGGAGCCCGGTTCTCTTCGGGCGTAGGGGCGCTGGAAAGATCGTTCATAACTCGCATGTAAGCGCGCAAGAGGCCTCGCGCAATGCCAGCTTTGTGCAGATGTTTGCAGGTTATCTTGCTCCTTTCGACAGGGTCGATTACGTCGCACCCTATGGATGCATCAGCGCTTCAAACATTTACTTCGCCAGTCGTCCTGTTTTTCGTGCTTGGGGTGCTGGCGGCTTTTGCCCGGAGTGATCTTGCAATCCCTGAAGCGATCGCCAAGGGAATGTCTCTCTATTTGATGGCGGCTATTGGCTTAAAGGGTGGCGTCGCGGTCTCCAGCTCAGGCATTGATGGAACGGTGTTGGCGGCGCTCGCAGTAGGTGTGGCGCTGGGGTTTGCCCTTCCCTTCCTTGCCTTCCCCGTGCTCAAAGGTTTTGGCAAGCTCGACCAAGTTAATGCTGGCGCAGTTGCCGCGCACTATGGCTCGGTCAGTGTCGTTACCTTTGTAACAGCCATTGAGATCCTAGAATTTCAATCCCGGCCCGCAGGCGGCTTCATGGTCGCTGTAATGGCGGCGATGGAGACCCCGGCAATTCTCTCGGGATTGCTGCTTGCGCGCGGCATGGGGTCGAACGGGAATGGCCAATCGACCGGTGAAATGTTACACGAAGTGTTCTTCAACGCCTCGGTTGTCCTGCTGCTCGGTGCATTTGCAATTGGTATGGTCGCCGGTCCTGATGGGTTCTCCGAAATCAGTCCATTTTTTGAGGCAGGATTTAAGGGTGTGCTGTGCCTCTTCCTCCTAGATATGGGCCTGATTGCTGCCCGTCGAATGATAGATTCGCGCTCCCTCACCTGGCGCTTGGTGGTGATCGCTATAGCTTTGCCAATCTTCAATGGAGCCATAGGTACGGTTGCAGGAACGCTCGTTGGTCTCGATGTTGGCTCTGCCGCTGCACTTGGCGTATTGACAGCCAGCGCGAGCTATATTGCGGTGCCAGCGGCCATGCGTCTTGCTCTGCCCGAGGCTGATCCCGGCATTTACCTCACCATGTCGCTCAGTATCACCTTCCCCTTCAACATCCTTATCAACATTGGCCTGATCAGCGCGCTAGCTGCCGTGCTGGCCGGTACACCAGGAGCCGTGCCATGATCGAAACTGTCGTTCGTAAGCGGATCGAGATTCTCACCGACTCTGCGCTTGTTAAGCGAGTGACCGATGCGATCGATAAGGTCGGTATTACCGGTTGGACAATCACGCCTGTTACATCAGGCAAGGGGCGCGATGGCCATTGGCGTGAAGAGCGGGTGATGGGCACAGACAAGGTTTTTGTCTTGACGGTGGCCCCACAGGACAAGGCAATGGCGCTCGCCGAGGATTTAGCACCTATCCTATCCTCGCACGGACTGCTCTTAACGATGTGGGATGTCGAGGTGATCCGAGGAGAGCGGTTCTAATGCCTGAATTTGCAAAGCTTCTCGAAGGCTATGAGCGCTTCCGGGGCGAATTCTACAAACATCACGAGGGCCAATATTCCAAACTTGCTGAGCACGGCCAACATCCGGAGCTGATGATTATCTCATGCTCTGATAGCCGAGTTGATCCAGCGCAGATATTCGATGTCGACCCCGGTGATATTTTCGTGGTTCGCAATGTCGCTGCGCTCGTTCCGCCCGAACATGACGGCGATGATTTGGACGGCGTTGCCGCTGCGGTAGAGTTTGCAGTCGGGGTGCTCAAGGTCCGGCAAATTGTGGTGATGGGACACAGCCTGTGCGGGGGTTGTCAAGCGGCGCTCACCAATGCGATGGCTGGGCGTGAACCTGGCGAAGGCGGATATGTCGCGCGGTGGGTTAATTTACTCTCGGAGCAGCGCAAAGCCATCTCGCAAGAAGTGGGAAATGAAGGCGCGGCAGCAAAGCGCGCGATGGAACACGCGGCAGTCCGTGCTAGCATTGCGAACCTGCGAACCTATTCTCAGGTTGCTGCACGCGAAGTTGAGGGATCGCTTGTGCTGCGCGGCACACATTTCACGATTCATGACGGTATGCTGCACGTTCTCAATCAGGAAACTGGCGAATTCCTCCCCGCAGAATAAGCGCTTGTACGTTCGGCACTGCGCGGCCATCTAATGCGTCATGTCTGATACAGAACTCAAAAACATCGCCCTGCTGATTGATGCTGATAATACCACGCCCAAGGGCATCGATCCCGTTTTGACCGTTATGGCTAAGCTGGGGCAGGTCAATATTCGCCGGGCCTATGGCAATTTTGCCAAGAGCAATCTCGCCAATTGGGAAAAGATCACGAACAAATTTGGCATTCGGCCCCAGCAACAATTTGATGTGACTAAGGGCAAGAACGCGACCGACATGGCTATGACCATAGATGCGATTGATCTGCTCAATCAGGGCAAGGTTGATGGTTTTGGTATCATGACTTCGGACAGTGATTTTACGCCGCTCGTGACCCGGCTGCGGCAAGATGGAATTCTTGTTTATGGGTTTGGTGAGAAGAAGACTCCGCAGGCTTTTCAGGCGGTTTGCACTCGGTTTCTTTACATAGATGATCTTATTGCCAGCACCTCAGAAGATACTGTGCCAAAGAAACGCAGCTCCAAGGCGGAATTGCAGGATTTAGACGCGCTGGTTCATGCCGCTTACGGCCAAGCCAAGCGCGATGAAAAGGGATTTGCGCGTCTATCTCAACTTGGCCAAATTGCTGGCAATCGTTCTAGCTTCGATGTTCGCAACTATGGATTTAAGAGCCTCAAAGAGCTGTTTGAATCGCTTGAAAATTTCAAATTGGAAACCCGAGAAGGCAATCAGGTCTACGTGAGACGACTGCGCTAGAAATAAGGCTTTAGTTGTTAGAACGATCTAACCCAAAAGTAGCTAGGGCGGGTGGCCTAGGGCAAAAGAAAAGGCGCGAGAATTTCTCCGCGCGCCCTCCCCATTTTCTGTCAGCTCTTGTAATCGCCAGTGGCCGCTTAACCGCCGACTTGTTCCGTGGCTGGTGCTGCAGGCGTCGCTGTTGCTGGTGCAGCCTGCGCCGCACCTTGTTGGTCAGCCCATGCCGCATAAAGGTTAGTGATCGTCTCGCGCTCACCCTCGACCTTGCCGAAAGTTGCTGCGGCTTCCGCAAATTTGCCCTGATCGAGTTGAGCGATGCCAAGACGGGTTAGCGCCAGTGGCATGTTTACGCCCGGCATACCGAGGGCCTTGGCGAAGAATTCCTCTGCTTCTGCGCCGCGGTCATAGCTCAAATATGCATCGCCTGCGGCCATAACTGTGCGAAGCGTTGCGCTCGCCGCGCGTGCATCGCGTCCAAGGGCAGGAAGATCAGCCTTGTCTGCCGCGATCCGGCCAGCTGCTTGAGCACGTGAGTCGCTGACGAAGCTATCGTCACGATCAAGCAACCCGGCCGCATAGCCTTCATCAATAACATTGGTTACTTCTGATGGATTGCGACGCGCATCTGCGGCCTCAATGTACTCCATGTACATATTAGCGTCACGCATCGTGCCGGTACGACGAGCAAGGCGCAGCAGGTCTAGGATCTCCGGATATTCAAACTGGCTCGTATTGAGCGCGATTGCAATGGCATCGCCCCACGATGAATTGCTTGGGAAATCACTCGCATAGAGAACCGAGAACGCCCGCGCTTGCTCAACAAGTTGGTTGTTGTAAGCGATCGCGACGCCGCGCTGCACCCAAGCTTGACTGACTTCTTGTCCTGCGGCCTGACGCGCTTTGATGGCGGCATCGAGGTAGCTGAGCCCTTCGGCATGCTTGTCTTCCGCAAAATAAGTCTCAGCAATGATCGCTTGCGGATCGTTTTGAGTATATCCAAGATCAAAGGCTGCCTGCACAAACTCACGTGCCTTACCGAATACGTTTTGGTTATAGGCGAGCTGGCCCGCTAGAAAATTGTACTGAGCCAAGTTAGCTGCGGGGACTTTACCGCTTGCAAGCATCATTTCAACGCCTTGTGACTGCGTCGCTGGATCGTTTGCTTTCTGGCCAATTGAGAAAATGAGACTGCCCGCTGCCATTCGGTCATCGGCAGTTTCAATTGCTGCGATAACTGCTGGTATGCCGGCCTTGAGGGTGGCTGGGTCGCCGCCCTCTGCCACTTGCGTGTTCAATGGCTGGTATGTCTCAACAAATGCCTTCGAGTAATCGGCTTTTGGAGCTTCTTCCTTCTTCTTCTTTTTGCGCTGCGCCTCAGCTGGCGCTTCAATCGCGACTGCTGTCATGGCTGTCCCTGTCGCAAGCGCCAAAGCGAGAGCAAATGCGCTTGAACGGGTTTTAGTCGATGCAAATCGGCTGAAGATCATGTGGTAGGCTCCTAGGAGTTATTGTGAGTCCAAGGATGCCTCTCACACCCTTGTGAATGATGCTGTGACTGCGCAAATGGCCTCGACAGCTCAATATTGCAAATATTCCTACATTATACGGGCTGAACGGGCTTTGAATATCGATGGAACGTGTTTCAGTCTGATACGTTCCACATCGCGCAAACCATGTGTGGAAAACGCACCCGATTTGCCCTGCTATTTCGCTCTTTGCATGGCGTCACGAGCGATTTTTCCGTAACGTTGAATGACGGATGGGCGCGAGCCTCAATTAAAAAGTTGTAAAATTTTGAGCGACGATACTGACCTGATCGAAACCCCGACACCTCGCGGCGATGAATTCACCCGCATCGACATCGTCGATGAGATGAAAACGAGCTATCTCGATTACGCGATGAGCGTGATCGTGAGCCGTGCCCTCCCCGACGTGCGCGACGGCCTGAAACCGGTTCATCGCCGCATTTTGTTCGCCAGTAAGCAAGGCAATTTCGTAGCCGGGCGTCCTTACGTGAAAAGCGCGAAGATCGTGGGCGATGTGATGGGCGACTATCACCCGCATGGCGACAGCGCGATTTACGACGCGCTTGCTCGAATGACGCAGGATTGGTCGCTACGCGTGCCCTTGGTCGATGGTCAGGGCAACTTCGGCTCGATGGATCCCGATCCACCCGCCTCCATGCGCTATACCGAGGCTAAGCTGGCCAGAGTTGCCAACACACTGCTGGATGATCTCGACAAGAACACGGTCGATTTCGTCGACAATTATGATGGCCGGATTCAGGAACCGTCGGTTCTGCCGGCGCGCTTCCCAAATCTGTTGGTCAATGGAGCTGGCGGCATCGCGGTCGGCATGGCGACCAATATTCCGCCGCACAACCTTGGCGAGGTAATCGACGGCTGTTTCGCCTATATGGACAACCCTGGGATCACTAGTGAAGAGCTCTTCGAGATCATCCCTGGGCCAGATTTCCCCACTGCCCCGCTGATCCTTGGTCAGTCGGGCGCGAAGGCGGCTTACACGACAGGACGCGGATCGATCATGATGCGCGCTCGGCATGAGATCGAGACCAAGCGCGGCGACCGTGAGAGCATTGTTCTCACCTCAATTCCTTTCCAAGTTGGTAAAGCAGGGCTGGTCGAGAAGATCGCCGATGCGGCCAAGGAAAAGCGCATTGAGGGGATTTCCGACATTCGCGACGAAAGTTCGCGCGCGGGCGTGCGGGTTGTTATTGATCTCAAGCGCGATGCGACCGCAGAGGTGGTGCTGAACCAGATTTGGCGTCACACCCCTGCGCAATCAAGCTTCCCTGCCAATATGCTCGCCATTCGCGGCGGAAGGCCAGAGACGCTTACTCTGCGCGATATCATTCAGAGTTTCATCGCGTTTCGCGAAGAGGTTATCACCCGGCGTACCAAGTTTGAGCTCAACAAAGTGCGCGAGCGCGCGCACGTTTTGCTCGGTCTGGTGGTTGCCGTCTCTAACCTGGATGAAGTTGTCGCGATTATTCGGGGCGCTGCCAACCCGGCCGAAGCGCGGGCGAAACTGCTCGCGCGGGAATGGTCCATTGGCGACATCGCTAAGTACATTCAATTGATCGAAGCGATCGAACCCAACGCTGAGCAGGAAGGCGGAACTTACCGCCTCTCCGAGCGGCAAGTTAAGGCGATCCTCGATCTGCGTCTCCATCGTCTCACCGGTCTTGGCCGCGATGAAATTGGCGACGAACTTAAAGAGCTTGCGGTTGCAATTGAAGAATATCTCTCAATTCTGTCAGATCGTTTGAAACTCTACGGCGTAATGCGTGATGAGCTGACCGAGATCCGCTCGACATACGCAACTCCGCGTGTGACCGAAATTGCGCCAGCTTGGGATGGTCTCGAAGACGAAGATTTGATCGAGCGTGATGAGATGGTCGTCACGGTTACCCATGACGGCTACATTAAGCGTACCCCGCTCTCGACCTTCCGTGCGCAGAATCGCGGCGGTAAAGGCCGTGCGGGTATGGCGACAAAAGATGAGGATGCCGTGCGGGAGATGTTTGTCACATCGACGCACAACCCTGTCTTGTTCTTCACCACCAATGGCAAGGTCTACCGCATGAAAGTGTGGAAATTGCCTGAGGGCGGCCCGCAAACGCGCGGACGTCCGATCATCAATTTGCTGCCGTCATTGGATGACGGAGAAACAATCCGCACGGTTCTGCCGCTGCCGGAGGATGAAGATGCGTGGGGCGCTCTGACCGTTGTGTTCGCCACGGCTGAGGGCAATGTGCGCCGCAACAGCATGGATGCCTTCACCAACATTCCAAGCAATGGCAAATTCGCGATGAAGTTTGCCGAGGAGAGCGATGACAAGTTAATCGGTGTTGCGCTGCTTGAAAGTGGGGATGACGTGCTGCTTGCTACGCGGATGGGCAAAGCGATCCGTTTCTCAGGCGAGGATGTTCGTGAGTTTGTGTCGCGAACCTCCACCGGTGTGCGGGGTATGAAGTTTAAGGAAGCTGGCGACGAGGTTGTTTCCCTTTCGATCCTTCATGGTGGCACTGCAACGCCGGATGAGCGCGACGCTTACCTCAAGCTTGCCCCGTGGAAGGCGGAAGACGATGCGCCAGAGCTTTCGAGCGAACATGCGGAAATGGCCGAGGCAGAGCAGTTCATTCTGACCGTCTGCGAGAATGGCTATGGTAAGCTGTCATCAGCCTATGAATACAGGCGCGCTGGACGCGGCGGCATGGGCATCACCAATATCGACAACATCAAGCGTAATGGCCGCGTTGTTGCGAGCTTCACTGCCACCCAAAGCGATCAATTGATGCTGGTGACAGATCAAGCCAAGCTTATCCGTATCGGGCTAGAAAGTCTGCGCGTGATTGGGCGTGCTAGCTCGGGCGTGCGCCTGTTTGATGTCGCCAAGAACGAGAAGATCGTCAGTGCCGTTCGGATTGATGAAACCGAAGAGCCGGAAAATGAGGCTGAAGAGGCCGTTGTTGAAGAGATGGTTGAACGCAAAGGTGGCGGAGACGAAACCACTCCTGACACGACCGCCCATTCCGACAAGAACATCGAAGACGAGCCTGGTGGATGACGCTGAGGGTTGAGCCCAGCGGTCAGGCATGCGGCGCTAGAGTTCGCGGCATTGATCTGTCCGCAACGCTTGATCCCGCGTTCGTCGCGGAAATACGCACCGCATGGTTAAAGCACCGTGTCCTCGCTTTTTCTGAGCAGTCTTCGATGGATGATGACGCGCTGGAACGCTTCACCTTGGCGATGGGCGGATTTGGCGAAGACCCATTCTTTGATCCTATCGACGGGCGTCAAAATATTGCGGCGATCCTGCGTGAAGCGGACGAAACTTCGCCGCTGTTCGCTGAAAACTGGCATAGCGACTGGACCTTCTTGGAACGTCCACCAGCCGGGACGTGCTTGTTGGCGATCGATGTCCCGCCAAGTGGTGGTGACACGCTGTTCGCCAATCAAATCGCGGCCTTTGCTGCCCTCCCTGACGAACGGAAAGCGTATCTGCGAACCCTGACTGCTTTGCACAGCGCAAAGCTCGCCTATGCTCCTGATGGGGCATATGGCGATGATGACGCCGGACGTTCGATGGCGATCAGGCCTGACGAAAGCGCAAACAAGGTCGAGGCCCATGCCCTTGTTCAGCCACATCCCGAGACTGGTGAGGAGGCGCTGTTCTCCACGCTCGGTTACATCATTGGCATCGAGGGAATGGAGCAACCCGAAGCGATTGCTCTGCTGTCAGAGCTGACCCAATGGCAGACGCGAGACGAGTTCGTCTATCGCCATGTCTGGGAGCCGGACATGCTCGTGATCTGGGATAATCGATCTGTGCTGCACAAGGCGACCGGAGGATATGAAGGACATCGGCGAGAGCTGCACCGCACCACGATCAAGGCATGGCAAGACGAAGCAGCTTAGTCGTCTTCTTCCGCGAGTTCATGTCGAAGCGTTTGCACAACGCCGGTTGCGATCAAGAACTGGCCGAGGAAATAGAGCGGCCAGATCGCAAGTTCGGCCATCCCGCCCAGAGCATTAGCGGCTAGTCCATCTGTGCCAACTTGCACGAATATGAGCATGTCAGAGGCCAAGAACAGCATAGCCCCCGCCCCAACCCTGTAGCGGGGGAAGCGGCTCATCCAGGCAGCTGCTGCCATTCCGCCTAGCGAAACGCCGTAAAGGGCGGCTTGCCAGCTGCTCGAAAGCAGCCAGCCTAATATTGGCGTCAAAATGAGGACGATCACTGCCAGCAACTTCTGGCTTGCGGAGGGATGCGCGCGCGGGAATTTGAGAAACAAAGTGATTGCCACCAAATGCGCGAAGAAGAATGCGATGCCGCCAGCCTCAAAGGCAATCTCGATCGCCATATCGCCGACGGCTGCAAGGGCTAGAGCCCCGGCCAGTAGTTTCGCATCGGGCCCAGGCCCCCTGCGTAGCGCATAAAGGGCAAGCATTGAAACGGCTGAGCCTTTGAGCAGGATCAACCATAAGCCGCCCACTGCGCTATCTTGCAGCAGATAGAATGCAAGTGCGGCGACCATTGCGCCAAACAGCCATGGGCGGTGATTAACAAGTGCGCGTTTTGGAATGATGTTTTCCCCTTGTCTGGTGTTATAGCCACCATTGCCCGCGCGAGCAAAGCCGACTAATCGGGCGCGCATGGCTCATGACGTACATATCATCGGCGGCGGTCTCGCCGGAAGCGAAGCGGCTTGGCAGCTGGCGCGTCGTGGCGTTTCAGTGCGCCTTTCCGAGATGCGCGGCGCACCTGCGGATAGAGGCGGCGAACAAACGCCCGCGCACCAGACGGATGGCTTGGCTGAGCTGGTCTGCTCTAACAGTTTTCGATCTGACGATGACACCAAAAACGCGGTTGGCCTGTTGCATTACGAGATGCGTGAAATGGACTCCATCGTTATGCGCGCAGGCGAAATGGCCCGTGTGCCCGCTGGTAGCGCAATGGCTGTTGACCGCGATGTGTTCTCAGCCGAGGTGGAAAAAGCGCTAGCTGAGCATCCCAATGTTGAGGTCGTCCGCGAGCGTGTTGATACTCTACCAGAAGCTGGCCTGACGATTGTCGCCACAGGCCCATTAACCGCCCAATCGCTCGCCCAGAGCATTGTGCAGGCGACGGGCCAAGACCGCCTTGCCTTCTTCGATGCTATCGCGCCAATCGTCCACCGCGACAGCATTGATATGGACATCTGCTGGATTCAATCGCGCTGGAACAAGCGAACCGAAGCCTCCAATGAAGAGGGCGATTACATCAATTGCCCTATGACGAAGGAGCAATATCTCGCGTTCCATCAAGGGTTGATAGATGGTGAGAAGACCGAGTTCAAAGAGTGGGAAGCCGACACTCCATATTTTGATGGGTGCATGCCGGTTGAAGTGATGGCCTCTCGAGGGGTTGATACCTTGCGGTTCGGCCCGATGAAGCCGGTGGGGCTCGACAATCCGCGCGACACTACGCCTGAATTTCCTCAGGGGCGATGGCCTTACGCCGTGGTGCAGCTGCGCCAGGACAACAAACTTGGCACGCTTTGGAACATGGTCGGATTTCAGACCAAGATGAAATATGGCGCGCAGGTTGAGCTATTCCGGACAATTCCGGGGCTTGAGAATGCCGAATTTGCGAGGCTAGGAGGCCTGCATCGTAACACCTTCATCAACTCACCTCTGGTGTTAGACCGCCAGCTGCGGCTCAAAGGCGGTGAGCACATCCGCTTCGCTGGGCAGATTACAGGCTGCGAAGGCTATGTGGAGAGCGCGGCGATTGGCCTGATGGCAGGCACAATGGCCGCAGCTGAATTTGCTGGAAGAGATTGGACCTCGCCGCCTGCAACATCGGCGTTTGGCGCGCTTCTTTCGCACATTACCGGCGACGCAGATGCAGAGAATTATCAGCCCATGAACGTCAATTTCGGGCTTTTTCCCCCGCTACATGACGTCCACAAGAAGCAGCGCAAAGAAGCCTATACACAGCGTGCCAAAAGTGATCTTGCTGATTGGCTTTCACAGCTTGAACTCGAACCTGCTTAGCAGCGGCAGGCCGGTTTTTTACGCGGTTTTGGCCGGGTGGTGGCAAATTCGCTTGGGGTTAACTCGCGGTCGCCATTAGCATCTGCGCCGTCAAAGCGGTTTGCGGTGGCGACTGCCCATTCTTCAAACGTCAGCAGATTGTTGCCGTCGGTATCGAGCTTCCTGAAAGCGTCTGTCCGGCTTGAGAGCATTTCAGCTCGGCTAATTTTCCAATTGCGATTGCGATCATAGCGGAAGAAGCGGCGTTGCTCTTTCGACAGCTCGCTTGCTTCAGGCGGCGCAGGTCCGCGCAAGTCCACTGTTTCCGCAATAGGCAGGCTGGGCTCTCCATCTTCAGCAGCCACTTGGACCGGTAGAGGCTCTGGAGGAGGTGCTCCTCGCTCTACTTCGGCCCTGCCCTGCCACCAGAACAAACCGACGCTCAGCAATGTAATTGTGCCAAAGGCGCCCAACGCAATTCGGCTCATGATCAGCCCCCCTTTAGGCAGTAGGACGATAGAATAGGCTATCGCCCAAATATTCCAAGTCTTAGCGCAAATAACGGGGATAAACGATCACCAACAAGACTTGTACGCCCCTGTTTAAGTGCGCGTACTGAGAGACCTTCTAGTATAGTTAGCGGACGCATTGAGCGATCAAGCGCCCCGTTAACTTGCGTATGCTCCTTGACCAGTCGCTGGACGTTTTTGCGCCCGTCAGTGTCGCTCAAATGTAGCGAGAGGTCAGTGAGCGCCCAGCACCTTGCAGCATTCGCGATTAGGCTTTTGTGACAAGCCGAGTTTGCGCGCTTGGCAAGCGCCTTAAATGGCGCAACTCGTCCTTGTGCAAAGCTCTCTAGAGCGCCGTCGTCCATCACATCGGTGACGAGCAACAACTCCCAACTGTCGACGAGTTCGATGAGGGGTTTTTCATAACCCGCCCAAAATTCAGAAATGTTGGAGAGAATCGGATTGCCTTTTGGGCGTGTCTCAATCGGCGCGCCCAATTGGTCGCGCCACCATGCTAGACGCATTTGCCCGAGGATCGCCTCGCTGGTCCCCGCGACAATGCGTCCGAGTGCGTGGTCAAGGCTGAAGAATGCTAGCCACTGGCCCCGGTGACCAGCGGGCGCATGAGCTAGCGATAGTCTTTGCGCCTCAGGAATCTCAGTTACGGTAGTGCCCATCGTCTCGCGGTTTCACAAGCAGCAATGCTCGCGTCAATCCACAATACGATCTGGTCCGATGTGTTGCGCTCGAATATTCGTCCTAAGTGGAGCAATCATTCTGCGGTGTCCCGACAAGGCCAGGGTCAGTCGAGTCCTGCAGGGTCCGGTCGTCGCGTACCAAGAACGCGGCTTCCTCGCGAAATCCCATATCTTCGACGTATGGGTTCGGGATGATACTATCGTACTCATAGTGTATTTCGACGTACATGACAGCCGAACCAGCCGGTGCAGTTACCAAGTTTGCACCGTTGCCCATTCCAGCAATCGTCGATCCGCTCAGGCCGTTATTGGTGTCGTCGTCGCCGTAAGCGCTGTCTCTGTCGAGCTCACCAATACATCTTTGCCAATGGATAAACTGCCTGCCAGTCGGAGGGTCAACCTCGAGGCTGCTCAAGATTACCCGCGCATTAGTCTCAAGGTTTACACTTCGCCCCTGAATGAGCGCACCTTCGAGCACGGCGTCAACGTCGTCCTCCGAGATAGTTGGAATAATTGCTGAGTTATCATTCTGTCCGAGACGAGAGGCATTATCTGCTAACGAAAGTGCGATCTGGCTGACCTTCATCTTTGTTGTAGCAATATGTGACACTTCGAGACCGAACAGGCCCATCGTGATGAAAACGGGCGCAACCACCGCAAATTCGGTAAGCGAAACTCCGCCTTCATCGCGCAGGAGCGCCGATGAAAACCGCTTGAGCCGATTGATCATGTGCAAACTCCTGTGCTGTTCCCCGGCCCAACTTGTTGAGCAAAGGGCTGGTTCCTCTTCACTGCGACGGAAGACAGTTTTCGCGTCGAACTAGCCTCGGAACTGAACGGGATCGGGAAAAGCGGTTCATACTCCATCTCAACACGGTAGATCACAACGTCGCTGGCCTGACCATTGCCCTGCACGCCCACATCTTCGTCCCACGAGCCATTGTTGTTTTCATCGGTGTAAAGCTCTCCATTGTTGCACAGACCATCTCCGTCTGTGTCACCATATGGCTCCGCACGCTCAACGTTGGGAAAGTCAAAATAGCTCTTACGCTCGGTGCTGATCGTCGCCCCGGGAGCAACTCTGCTGACCAACTCCAACAGGCGCGCGTCAGCTGCCGCCGCATCGCCAGTCTCCAAAGTCGAAGTACGCGCGGCCTCTTGAACTGCACCGTTTAGAACAGCCTGTGTGTAGGTCATCTGCCCGATGTCGAACATGCCCATCATCATGGTGATGAACACGACCGAAACGAGTCCGAACTCCATAATGGTAGCCCCGCCTTCGTCTTTGACTAACCTCTTAGCAAAGGCGCTAGCCCGCTCGCTTTGACGCTCGAACAAAGTCATCATTGTGTCACCCGCAGTTCTCCAACGTTTCTGGCGATTTCTTGAAATGCTGTCTCAAGCTGCGCCGAAGTGGCAGCGGTAAATGAGCTGTCGGTCGAGGCGCACTGTTCGAGCTCCGTTGTCAGAGTAGTAGCAAATGCAACCACCCAAACACGAATGCCTTTGGAGCGCGCGATTTGGCATGCCGCTTGGAAACGTTCGAAGTGCCTCTCGTTACGATCGTTGATGCCGTCATCCGTGATGCGCTGGTCATATAGCTCAACACCCCATGCCGAGTGACTGACAATACTCGTGTCCATCACACCATCCGTCATGAAGATAATGTGCCGTGCGACATTACCTCCGTTGGGCGGAGTTTGGTTTACGTTTGATGCGAACAAGCCTTGCGGAGATGCCAGGCGAGTTCCCCAGATCATCCCAATCGAGTGATAGGTGCCACCTCGTGGATCGAGAGAGTTGACCACATTGTCGAATTGAGCCTGAGTCATCGTGCTGAGCAATTGGCTTTGCGCCGGGCACGTCGCGAATGATTTTTGACCACGCTCCGTTTCGTCTGCCCTAGTGATGAATCGCCCATCACTGGTAACACGGAAGTATGACATCTCTTCGAGAAGTGGCTTCCAACGTGTCTCTTCAGTGGTTGGCACAAGGTCAATCGCGACATCGTTCAAGCCAGACGGCTGAAGGCCAATCAGTGTATTATAGCTAATAGTGTCCGTAACGACAGAGCTGCGCTCTTCGATACACCCAGCCCATGTGTAGGACTCTGGGTCGCCATTTTCGATGCCGAGAGAAGCGTCCTCATCGGCATTCTGAAAAGTAATCGCGCTACCGGTTTTGTAAGCGGACACATCGATGTCCTCGCGCTCCCGATAATCCCAATGATCGAACGTCTGGATAGTAGTAGTTACGAATACCGGTGCTTCCGTTGTCGTAGTCGTTTCAACGCGATCACGAGTTTGTGTCCGCCCGACAACGTTCCAATCCTGTCTTCCTCGCCTTTCACATGTGAAATCGGTTCGTCTCTGAGGCCGCACACGAGTTTCCAGAGTAATCCGATTTTGGCCGGCATCAATGAACGTGTCCGAACTGTTGGTAACGCCGCCATTATTCTGCCAACTGGTATCGGCAGGTTGCTGAGCTCTACACTGGTTCTTATTTCGGTAAGAACCACTGACAATATACCAGTCCCCGCTTTCGAAGTTTTCGCTCGTTGTGTCTGTCGTTGTCACCGGCGGAAGGTAGGACGCGACCTCACCAGTAGTGACTTCTGTCTCGTTAAAGTCTGGCTCCCGAGATTGAATGGTCACTTCATCTGCAAGCCAGGTCGGTTGAAGCAGATGACCAACATTGACCGTTTGAGAATATGGTACAAATCCATAACGGATTCGCGCAGCTGTGCCAGCGGTAGCGTTGTCTAGCGTCGTGTAAAACGATTGCATTGCCCCACGTAGAGCAGTGATACGCCGATCAGCATCGTTAGTTGTAGTGTTGCCCGCAATGTCCCAATCCATTGAACCTGTGGTATCTAGTACCATAATGACATCGCTGTTGCCGACAGACATGGTCGCTGTGCAGGTGACAGAAAGTGGAAGCTCTTCAAACCCGAACAAGTTCATGATCGTAGTATTGAGATTAGTTGAAGCGGCGCCGTTTACCGTTTGCCCATTGTTTGGCGTCGTGGGCGTGAATGTGGTGCCCGACGTGCCCGATTCGTTTTGGAAATTGACGTTGAAATAGTTGTTTGTTGCCTGCTGAGCAGCGGTGTCGAACCCGTTCGTGTCAACCTCACGGCGGCCAGCCAAGACTGCTGAGTCGCAGGCGTTCTGCAACCGGTTTTGAACCATGTATGCTCGGGACATATCGACGCCGCCGCCAACAAGGCCGGCAAGGACAAACACTGCTGCCGCGGTAAGCGGAAACACATTTGCCTCTTTCGATTTTCTAAGCTCCGTGAGGAAGCCTCTAGAATTAACCATATCAATAAGTCCTGCGTAGATTTCTACAATTACGCAGGGTCTTATGGCCTAAGGGTTTAAGTCCCCCCTAAGCGACAGAGTTAAAGAAGTGTTACCTAGGACTTGTAGCAAACGGCCTTAGCTGCTTCGACAATGGCGTCCGCATCAATCAGCGCGAGTTTTTCAAGATTGGCTGCATAAGGCAGCGGTACGTCTTCATTGCACACGCGCATGACCGGTGCATCCAGGTGATCAAAGCCTTGTTCCATGCACACTGCAATCACCTCAGAAGCGATGGAACAGGTGGGCCAGCCTTCCTCTGCGATGACCAAACGATTTGTCTTGGCGAGCGATCTTAATACGGTTTCGGTGTCGAGCGGCCGCAAAGTGCGAAGGTCGATAACCTCTGCATCAATGCCGTTGTTAACTAATGTTTCAGCCGCTTCCAAAGCCAGTCCGACGCCGATCGAGTAGGAGACAATCGTCACATCTTGACCTTCGCGCATGATTCGCGCCTTGCCGATCGGCAGCACGTGATCGTCGAGTTCTGGAAGTTCAAAGCTGCGCCCGTAAACCAGCTCGTTCTCAAGGAACACAACCGGGTCCTCGCAGCGGATCGCGGCCTTCATCAAGCCCTTGGCATCTGCGCTGTCATAAGGAGCAATCACGATCAGGCCAGGCACGCTGGCATACCATGGGCCGTAATTCTGGCTGTGCTGCGCGCCCACACGGCTCGCGGCTCCGTTTGGCCCGCGGAACACGATTGGGCAGCGCATCTGGCCACCTGACATGTAATTGGTCTTGGCGGCAGAGTTGATGATGTGGTCAATCGCCTGCATCGCGAAGTTGAACGTCATGAACTCAACAATCGGACGCAGTCCGCCCATCGCTGCGCCAGCACCGATGCCAGCAAAACCGTACTCTGTAATCGGTGTGTCAATCACGCGCTTGGGGCCGAACTCATCGAGCAGTCCCTGCGTTACCTTATAAGCGCCTTGGTATTCGGCAACTTCTTCGCCCATCACGAATACACGCTCGTCCCGGCGCATTTCCTCTGCCATCGCATCGCGTAATGCTTCGCGCACGGTTACTGTGGCCATATTGGTGCCAGCGGGAATGGCCGGGTCGGCTTTGGGTTCGGATTTGGGCTTTTCAGGCGCGGATGCGACAGCCGGAGCAGCCTCTACCGGTTCGGGAGGGGCGCTAGGCGCGGGCTCGGGCGCGCTTTCTTCCCCATCCCCCGCCATGGTCGCAATTACCGTCCCGACTGCGACATTCTCAGTACCCTCAGCGATCAGGATCTTCTCTAAAGTGCCATCATCGATGGCTTCAAACTCCATCGTCGCTTTGTCGGTCTCGATCTCTGCGATGATATCGCCGGCTTCGACCGTGTCGCCTTCTTGCTTGAGCCACTTAGCGAGAGTGCCCTCCTCCATCGTCGGTGACAGCGCAGGCATTTTCAGTTCGATCGCCATCAGTAGTTCTCCACCAGAACGTCGGTGTAGAGTTCGGACGGCTCCGGCTCTGGAGAGCTTTCAGCAAAGTCAGCCGCCTCATTCACGAGCTTACGGATATCTTTATCAATAGCTTTTAGCGCATCCTCAGTCTGTCCAGCATCCATGAGAGTTTTCTTCAAACCCTCAATAGGGTCTTTCTCCTGACGCATATCCTGCACTTCTTCGCGTGTGCGATATTTCGCCGGGTCGGACATCGAGTGGCCGCGATAGCGATAAGTGTTGCATTCCATCAAAACCGGACCATTGCCGCCGCGAACATGCGCGAATGCGATCTCGGCTGCCTGACGGACAGCCAGAACATCCATGCCGTCAACATCCATGCCTGGGATTCGGAATGCAGTGCCGCGGCGATGAAATTCGGTTTCTGCGCTTGAGCGGGTAACGGCTGTACCCATGGCATATTGGTTGTTCTCAACTACGAAAACGATCGGCAAATTCCACAGGGCAGCCATGTTAAACGTCTCATAGACTTGGCCCTGGTTGGCCGCGCCATCGCCAAAATAGGCAAGGCATAGTCCGCCGTCTTCATTATATTGATGCGCAAGCGCGAGCCCGCCACCGAGTGCCACCTGGGCGCCGACAATTCCGTGGCCGCCGTAAAACTTATGCTCAGTGCTGAACATATGCATCGAGCCGCCCTTGCCCTTGGAAATTCCTGCCTGACGCCCGGTCAGCTCCGCCATGATCACCTTGGGATCAATGCCATAGGCGAGCATATGGCCATGATCGCGGTAACCGGTGATCACGCTGTCACGATCATTATCGAGTGCAGACTGAAGGCCGATCGCGACTGCTTCTTGTCCGATGTACAAATGGCAAAAGCCGCCGATCAGGCCGAGGCCGTAGAGCTGCCCCGCCTTTTCCTCGAACCGGCGAATGAGCAGCATCTGTTTGTAGAAGTCGAGCAATTGCTCTTCACTGGCATCAAAGCGCGGCGAGTTCTCATGTCGCTCCTGCAGGCTGTGCAGCGCGAATTTGTCCGCCGTGTTCGCTTTTGAAGAGCTTTTCTTTGTCCGTGGGGATTTAGCCAAGAGAGGCGTCCTTATATCTTCCGGGGAGAGAAATTAAGCTCGCTATAGAAGCAAGGTTCCCTAGCGGCAATGCTAGCTTAGCTTGATGTGGAAATAGAATGAAATTGCGAATAAAAAATGGCGCAAGGCAGGACCTAGTCCTTAAGCTTTACGACCACTTCATCTGCATGAAGGACGTTAAGCTGGCTGCGCAAGAGTTCGTCCACCAAATCAGGATCCGCGCTATCTGGATCAAGCAAGTCAACCTTGTTCTTCAGCGCGTCGCGCTCCTCGAGCAGAACTGCCAAGTGCTGCTCCCGTTGATCTAGTAGGCGCAAGTTCTCGCTCCAAGCGAGCAAGCCCGCGGGGCCGGCAATAGCCATGCCGCCAATGACCAATAAAAACGCTAACGCAAGTCCGTTTGTGAAACGAACTTTGCGCTTGTCAGTGGTTGAGAGGTTAGCGGCAAACATCATTTAGACAGAATCATGGTTAAGGTCGCAAGGCAAGCTATTTCTTTAGAATTGACACCAGCGGAAAGTCTCAAACGTTCGGTTGACCAACTTGCCACGAAGAGCTATTTAGTTTCTAATGTAACCAGTTTGTTGAAAGAGTGATTCCATGGCTGATCTGTTTGATAATCCCGCAGGCCTCGACGGCTTTGAATTTGTGGAATTTTGCGCGCCTGAAAAAGGTCAGCTCGAACCTGTATTCATGGCTATGGGTTTCACTCACATCGCAACCCACCGGTCTAAAGATGTCCAACTTTGGCGCCAGGGCGACATCAATCTGATTGCCAATTATGAGCCCCGCTCAGCAGCTTGGTACTTCGCCCGCGAGCACGGCCCTTCTGCTTGCGGCATGGCTTTCCGTGTTCGTGATGCAGTCAAAGCCTATGACCATCTAATCGCTCAAGGCGCGGAGCCAGTAGCAAATGATCCCGGCCCAATGGAGCTTCGCATTCCGGCTATTCGCGGGATTGGCGGCGCGATCCTTTATCTGGTAGATCGCTACGCTGACGAGGGCGACGATGGCCTATCGGTTTACGACATCGACTTTGAGTATTTGCCTGGGGTCGAACGCCACCCCGAGGGTGCGGGTTTCAAACTGATCGATCACCTTACGCACAACGTCTATACTGGCCGGATGAAGTACTGGGCGGATTATTACGAGACGCTCTTCAACTTTCAGGAAATCCGCTTCTTCGACATCAAGGGGGAGTACACTGGCCTCACTTCCAAAGCGCTCACCGCGCCCGACGGCAAGATTAAGATCCCGCTCAATGAAGAAGGTGAAGGAGGCAAAGGGCAGATCGAAGAGTTCCTGCGCGAGTTCAACGGCGAAGGCATTCAGCACATCGCGCTGATCTGCGATGATCTGGTTGGCTGCTGGGACCGGCTCAAGAACTTCGGCGTGCCCTTTATGACCGCTCCGCCCGAGACATATTATGATATGCTGAGCGAGCGTCTGCCCGGTCACGGTGAAGACGAGAATGAGCTGAAGGCTCGTGGTATTCTGCTTGATGGTACAACCGAAGGCGGCGAGCCGCGCTTGCTGCTTCAGATTTTTGCCGAGGCGCAAGTTGGCCCGGTCTTCTTCGAGTTCATTCAACGCAAAGGTGATGACGGCTTTGGCGAGGGTAATTTCAAAGCTCTGTTTGAAAGCATCGAGCGTGATCAGGTCGCGCGCGGTGTGCTCGACACGAAAAAGACGGAGCCTGCAGAATGACCAACGCACCAAAGTTGGGCGGCGTTCACCACGCGGCCTATCGCTGCAAAGACGCGAAAGAGACGGTCGAGTGGTATGGACGCGTCATGGGAATGGAATACACCACAGCCTTTGCTGAGGATCACGTGCCGTCCACGGGTGAATATGACCCCTATATGCACGTCTTCCTTGATGCCGGGAATGATAATATTCTGGCGTTCTTTGAGCTTCCTAATCAGCCCGATATGGGCCGGGACGAAAACACTCCGCAATGGGTTCAGCATCTCGCGTTCAGGGTTGGCAGCGAGGATGAATTGCTCGCTGCGAAAGCCCATGTTGAAGCGCAGGGCATTGATGTGCTTGGCCCCACGCATCACGGCATTTTCAAGTCGATCTACTTCTTTGATCCCAATGGTCACCGCGTCGAACTGGCGGCCGACATAGGCACTGATGAGCAATATGCAGAACTAAAGCGAGTAGCGCCGTTGATGCTGGATGAGTGGAGTGAGACGAAGAAAGCGCCGCGCCACGCAGATTGGCTACATGAGCTGGCACGTGAGGAGCACGCGCAGAAATAGCGACCTCGCAGGTTTTTGTGCTTCTTTCGTAACAAGTCTGTAAGGCTGCGCGAAGCTCATCTCGTAACGGGAGAATACGAACATGAAAGTACTTCGCACACCGGCAGAACGTTTTGCTGCGCTTCCTGACTATCCGTTTGCGGAGAACTGGCTCGATATCGATCTGGGTGATGGGCATTCGGGCCGGATGCACTATGTGGACGAGGGCGATAAAGCCGCCCCGCCTGTCCTGCTCTTTCATGGCGAGCCAAGCTGGTCATTTCTCTATCGCAAGATGATCCCGATTTTGGCCGATGGAGGCTTTCGCGTGCTGGCGCCTGACCTCATCGGTTTTGGTAAGAGCGATAAGCCGGACGACCAAAACTTCTATACATATGCGCGGCATGTCGATTGGCTGAAACAATGGCGCACTGCAGTCGAGCCGCGGCCCGCTGCTCTGTTTTGTCAGGATTGGGGCGGCTTGCTGGGGCTGCGCATGGTTGGCGAAGAGCCTGATCTCTTCACCTGCGTTGTTACTAGTAACACCTTTCTGCCCGTCGGTGGCGGCGCGACGCCCGCTTTTCTTGCGTGGCGTGAATTTGCAAAAAGCTCGCCAGAGTTTGACATTGGCGCGATCATTGATCGCGCGACTCAGAGCGTCCGGAGCGTAGAGGAGATCGCCGCCTATAACGCGCCCTACCCGAGCGAGGAGTATAAGGCTGGCGCGCGTGCGTTCCCGCAATTGGTCCCCGTGGAGGACGACACGCCAGGTGTCGCCGAGAACAAGGCAGCTTGGGTGGGGCTCTCGGCCTTCGACAAGCCGTTCCTGACCCTGTTCGGCAAAGATGATCCTGTGCTTGGCGCTGCAGGCCCTGCCCTTGCCTCACGCATTAAGGGCGCAGACGGACAGCCGCACGATATGCTGAGCGATTGCGGGCATTTTTCTCAAGAAGATCGCCCTACCGAGCTCGCGCAAGGCGTGATCGATATGGCGAAAGCTACGGGACACATTGCCTGATCGATAAAATTGGTGCGCCCGACAGGATTGTCCTCGCGCCTCGGGCGCTCGTTCATCTCGGCCACGCCTCGATTCCGATTTCAAACCCTGCCAAAGGCAAACCATAAAAGACCATTCCAGAGGTGATGGCCTTGTATGGTGCGCCCGACAGGATTCGAACCTGTGGCCCCCAGATTAGGAATCTGATGCTCTATCCGACTGAGCTACGGGCGCGCCGTCATCGCAAGACGAATTCGCGCGTTTAGCAGCTCAGAAGAAGCGCGCAATCAATTGAGTTCATCTGGCGGAGCAACAGCCACGATCAAAGGCGCAACCGAGACACCCTCGTCCAGCAGATCTTCTGCTTCCTCGCGTGTGGCCTGTCCGTGTATCGGAGCAGCGTCGCTCTCACCATAGTGCATTGAGCGAGCCTTGTCGGCGAACTTGTCACCCACCCACTCGCTCTTTTCCAGAGCTTTGGCTTGAGCTTTGGCCAAGGCAGCGAACGCCTCCGTCACTTCTTTGGGCATTGGCGTATTGGCAATTGGCTGTGCTGAACTGCTTGCCGTGTGTTCTACCACGCGCCCTTCCACAACATCTGAGCGACTATTGCCCTTAGTCGGAACAGCCGGAGCCATGGGTGCCTTCACCACATCCTCACTCCCGCAAATTGGGCAGGTGACAAGGCCCTGGGCGATCTGGTCGGCGTAATCCGCCGAAGAGCTAAACCACCCTTCAAACGTGTGGCCTTCATCGCAGGAGAGATCAAAAACAATCATGGTATCGCCTAATTGGTGATTTTTCTGCGATTGTACAGGCTTGGCAATTGCGCGCGCACTTCTGCGATGCGGCTCAAATCGACGTCGCAAAAGCCAAGGCCGGCTTCTTCGCCGCCCATATCGAGCAATATCTCGCCCCAAGGATCAATCACCAGAGAATGACCATATGTGCTGCGCCCGTCCTCATGCGTTCCGACTTGCGCGGCGGCGACAATATAGGCGCTAGCCTCAATTGCTCGTGCCCTCAACATGACATGCCAATGCGCCTTGCCGGTTGGAACGGTAAAGGCTGCAGGCACCGCGATTACGTCGCAGCGCTCCTGCCCCAAGGCATCGAACAAAGCCGGGAACCGTAGATCATAACAGATGGTGAGACCCATATCGCCAAGCGGGGTGTCGCGCGCCACAACGATGCGATCCCCCGGATGATACGCTGCGCTTTCCCGCCAGCTCTCTCCTGAGCTTAGGGCCACATCGAACATATGGATTTTGTCGTAGCTGATTGGGCCCTTCCCGTCCCCATCGCCAGACCCCGAAAAATAGAATGAACGGTTGGCCCAATGCGCGGCGTCATAAGTGATCGGCATGGAGCCAAGCGCGATGTCGATCTGATTCTCAGCCGCTAATGCTTGAAGCCGCGCGATCATGTCATCCGCGCTTACGCTCTCGATCCAAGGTGCCGCTCGCTTGCGGTTCCGATCAAGCAGGACCGACATTTCGGGAGTGAAAAGCACCTCAGCTCCTCCCTCAGCCGCATCGTTTGCCGCCGCGCGGATGCGCTCAAAATTGACCTCTGGGTCAATGCCAGACGTCATTTGAAGGACAGCAATCTTGGTCATGAAAAGCTGTTATCCAGCCAAAAGCGCATCAAGTTTGCCATCGCGTTCTAGCGCGGCCAATTCGTCCGAACCGCCGACATGTGTGTCACCGATGAAAATTTGCGGCACAGTGCGTGCCTCGGGCGCGCGCTCCAACATTTCCGCCTTCTTTGCCCCGCCCATCGAGATGTCGTGCTCGGTGTAGTCGACGCCTTTCTGATCGAGTAATTGCTTTGCCCGCATGCAGAAACCGCAGGTGAACTTGGTGTAGATTGTGACTGGTGGTGTGCTCATGCGGTGTCCCCAAAATTTGTCGTTATAACGTGTAGCTTGTTCGCTTGAAATTCAATGGGCGTTCCCCATCTAGATCGTGTCAGAAGCGGCCAAAACGGCGTTTTTGACAGTTGAATCCGGCGGACCGCTGATCGTTCAGGTTCCGCCTACAGATTGCTCAATTAAGAGGATTTGAATGATGCAAAGAATTGACCTTACACCTTATCGCCGTTCGACCGTTGGTTTCGATCGTCTGTTTGACCTTCTCGAAAACCAAGCTCGTGCGAGTTCTGGCGACAATTACCCACCCTTCAATGTCGAGCGCCGGGATGAAGACAGCTACCGGATTACGCTCGCGGTGGCGGGCTTTGGCGCTGCTGATCTCGATATTACCGCACAGCAAAACCTGCTGACCGTCGCTGGCAATAAGCGCGCTGAAGAAGTTAAAGGCGAAATGCTCCATCTGGGCATTGCCAATCGCGGGTTTGAGCGGAGGTTTGAGCTGGCCGACTATGTTCGCGTTGAAAATGCAGACCTTGCTGACGGGCTGCTATATATCGATCTCGTGCGCGAGGTTCCTGATGCTATGAAGCCTAAGAAAATCGCCATCGGCGGTAACACGTTAGAAATCGTATCGTCAGACGAAGAATCGGATGACGATAGCGCTGTTGCGTAACCGACCAACTTTATTGAAATTTGACCGAAGGTGGGTGGTCAGTGCCTAAGCGCTGACCACCTGCGGTGCCGTGGCACCGCCCAGTCTCAGAATTGACCGTCTGGGTCGCAGACGACGATCAATCCCGAGCCAAGTTAAATTTTGAACTATTGGAAGCAGACATGCGTCATGGGTTCTTCGCCCATACGCTCTGTCTGTTTTCAAAGCCCCCACTTCGATTACGTGAGTAGATCTAGCCAAACCGCCGGGCGCTGATAGGTCAAATCGGACATAACCGAATAGTTTCGAAAGAAATCACGCGTCCCAAGAGGCTGACATCGCCAGCAAACAAGCGTTGCTGCGAAATAGAAGCCGGAATTAAACTAAGCGCGCCTGATCAAGCGCTGCTCTGATGAAACCGGCAAAGAGCGGATGCGGCTCAAATGGCCTTGACTTAAGCTCTGGATGGAATTGGACACCGACGAACCATGGATGGTCGGGACGCTCGACAATCTCCGGGAGCAAGCCATCGGGCGACATTCCTGAGAATACCAAGCCGTCCTTTTCGAGCGCGTCGATATAACCGCTATTGACTTCATAGCGGTGGCGGTGGCGTTCCGAGATGCTTGTCGCGCCGTCATAAACTGAGGAAACATGGCTATTGCCCGCCAGTTTCGCCTCATATGCGCCTAGGCGCATTGTTCCACCCAAATCGCCGCCAGCCTCGCGCTTTTGCAAGCCTTCTTCGGTCATCCATTCGCTGATGATGCCAACGATTGGTTCTTCAGTCTCGCCAAACTCACTTGATGAAGCATTAGGAAAGCCTGATGTTCTGGCCCCTTCGATACAGGCCATTTGCATACCCAAGCATATGCCAAAGAACGGAACATCGCGTTCGCGTGCAAAACGGACACTCGCGATCTTGCCTTCAGAGCCGCGCTCACCAAACCCGCCAGGCACCAGAATCCCGTGCATTGGCTCAAGCTGCGCAATGATATCATTTTCGTCTTGCTCGAAGACCTCCGCATCGATCCATTTGACATTGACTTTGACGCGGTGCGCCATTCCTCCGTGGATGAGGGCTTCATTTAACGATTTATAGGCGTCTTGCAGGCCAACATATTTCCCTACTACGCCGATCGTCACTTCGCCTTCTGGGTTCGCATGCCGATCAACCACATCGTACCAGCGCGACAAATCAGGCTCAGGCGCATCATTCATGCCGAAGGCGCGCAGAACCTCACGATCCAGACCTTCCGCATGATATTGAAGCGGTACCGAATAGATCGACGGCGCATCTAGCGCAGGGATGACCGCCTCAGGGCGCACGTTACAGAATTGCGCAATTTTGCGTCGCTCGCCCTCAGGAATTTCATGCTCAGCGCGGCACAGCAGAAGGTCTGGCTTGATGCCAAGCGATGCGAGTTCTCGCACGGAGTGCTGCGTCGGCTTGGTCTTAAGTTCGCCCGCGGCTGCAATGAACGGCACCAAGGTAACATGCACGCTTAGTGTTTGCATCGGCTCCAGCTCGTTTCGCAGCTGACGGATGGCCTCCATAAATGGCAGGCCCTCAATATCGCCCACCGTACCGCCAATTTCGCACAGGATGAAATCGTGATCATCCTGATCTGCCAGTGCGAACTCTTTAATCGCGTCTGTCACATGAGGGATAACTTGGACCGTCGCGCCAAGATAATCGCCGCGCCGTTCCCTCGCGATTATGTCGCGGTAGACGCGCCCAGAGGTGATGTTGTCGCCCTGATGCGCGGAAACTCCGGTAAAGCGCTCATAGTGCCCTAGATCAAGGTCCGTCTCTGCCCCGTCATCCGTTACATAGACTTCGCCGTGCTGATATGGGCTCATCGTGCCGGGATCGACATTCAGATAGGGGTCGAACTTGCGGATACGAACCTTGTATCCGCGAGCCTGCAAAAGTGCTGCGAGAGAAGCGGCCATGAGGCCTTTGCCGAGCGAGGAAACCACGCCGCCGGTGATGAAAATATACCGCGCCATGGGAGTGGAGCCTTAAGCGCGTAGAGGGATTCGGCGCAAGGACTATGTCAGAACTTTGTTGGTTTGCGAGGCCGCAATCCACAGGTGCTTTGAATTGCTCGTCTTAATACGACCAGAGTTTAGTTTGCGAGTGGATCGTCGCTCTCGCTTGGCGCTGTATCTTCTGCCGGAGCAGCTTCCGTGGTGCCGCCAAGCACGGATGAGCCTGTTCCACCCAGCGGATCACTGGGTGTTTCAGTGGTTACATTGCGATCAAGCGTCGATTCGATATCGCTACCAGTCGTGTTTTCAACCGCGACAGCTGCGAGGATGATCGACAGAGTAACGAAGGCGACTGCCAGCCATTTGGTTGTCCGGCTTAGAAAATCAGCCGCTCCGCGTGCACTGAGCATACCTGTCGGGCTTCCGCCGATGCCGAGGCCCCCGCCTTCCGACTTTTGCATCAAAATAACGCCAACCAAGGCCGCAGCCACGATTGCTTGAACAACTGTCAGAAAGAGAAACATATTATATTGCCTATAACGCGCCGGATCGTGCGCTCATAAAATTACTGCGCTGTGGCATTTAGGGATCGCGTAAATCGGCGGCAACCCCTAAAACAAAGCCTCACACTCTATCAGTTTTTATTCGCCCTCTGGCTCGACCGAAGCCATCGCAATCCCAAGGAAACTGTCTGCCGTCAGGCTGGCTCCGCCCACCAATGCACCATCGACATTTGGCACTGCAAAGATCTCACGAGCATTATCAGGCTTAACCGAGCCGCCGTACAAAACGCGTACCTCCGCAGCTTTCGCCTCGCCATATGTCGTTTGCAGCAAGCCGCGGATCGCTGCGTGCATAGAAGCAATATCGGCTGCGCCGGCAACGCGGCCCGTGCCAATGGCCCAGATCGGTTCATACGCAATGGTCAGGCGCTCGTCTGCGTCCTCAATGTCTGGAAGGGCGGCCTTGAGTTGCGCGAGGACGAATTCTTCTGCCTGGCCAGCGTCGCGTGTCTCCAGACTTTCACCGCAGCACAGGATTACCCGGAGGCCCGCATCCAGGGCCGCATTGACCTTGGCCGCAACCAGCGAATCGCTCTCGCCATGATTTTGTCGCCGCTCGCTATGTCCCAGGATTACGAACTTCGCGCCAGAATCGGCCACCATGGCTGCCGAGATATCGCCAGTGTGCGCTCCTTCGGGCTCAGCATGGCAATCTTGCGCGCCAATAGCGATCTGCTCCGCCTCGCGATGGGCTGCGTGAATCAGTGTTGACGGTGGGGCCAAGGCTACTTCCACCTTCATGACTCGCTGGGCAGCCCGGTCAATCGCACGAGCTTCAGAAAGCATGGCGCGGGTGCCGTTCATTTTCCAATTGCCAACAATATAGGGCCGCTCGGCCATAGAAATACCTGTACCTGTTCTAAGCGAATACGTCGTTCGTCACGTCATATAGGGTGATTGGACGTGGCCCGCTAGCGGAGCTTTCACCTAAGGTCAAAACGGTTCGCCACCTGTTGCGACCTTGTTGCATGCCGGATAAAGCCCTCGTGAAGAATCTCTACGCCTCAATATCAAGTCACCAGGCTCAAGCACGTTATGATCAGTTATTTCCGCAAGTTTTTCAGTTCCAAGCTCGGCCTCGGTTTAACCCTTGGCTTTTTGGCCCTCATCGCCTTCGCTTTCGCGAGTAGCGATGTTGCAAATACGGGTACTTTCGGCGGTGTCGCGGGCGGTGACAGAGTTGCGGTTGTTGGCGATGAAAAAATCGGCACAGCGGAGCTTAGCCAAAGCGTGACGGCAGCGTTAGACCGAGTTCGTCAGCAAAACCCGACTTTGTCGATGCAGGGTTTTGTCGCGCAAGGCGGCATTGATACGGTGGTTGAGCAGCTGCTCGATCGCTATGCCATCGCGACTTATGCACAAGAACATGGTCTGCGCGCGGGCGATAATCTGGTGAATAGTGAAATTCGTAAGATCGGCGCCTTTCGCGGTGCTGATGGCAATTTTAGCGCAGAGACCTTTCGTCAGGCGCTTGCGCAACAAGGTTTGACCGAAACTTCCGTGCGCGACGACATTCGCTCAGGCCTGCTCGCTCAGCAAGTTGTAATTCCCGGATCGTTTGGCGCATCAATGCCTGAGAAGATGGCACGGCGTTATGCGCAATTGTTCAAAGAACGACGCACTGGCGCGATCGCGCTTCTTCCATCTGAGCTTTATGCTCCAGAAGGCGATCCGGATGAAGAAACGTTAGCGGCCTATTACGCAGACAATCGCGACGCATTCATCCGCCCAGAGCGCCGCATTGTGCGCTTTGCAAGCTTCAATGAGGAAGCTGTCAACGACTCGATCGAACCTACAGAAGCAGAAATTTCACAGCGCTATGAAGATGACGCAGCTCTTTATGCTGAGCGCGAAGACCGCAGTTTTACCCAGCTGATCGTGCCGACGCAGGAGGCAGCGACGGCGCTGCGTGATCAAGTTCAGGCTGGAGCGTCTTTCTCCCAAGTCGCGCAGAACGCAGGCCTTCGAGCGAGCGATATCGGCCCGGTTGACCGCGCTGGCCTAGCAGACACAGCCTCACCAGAGGTGGCTGAGGCGTATTTTGCTGCTGCGCAAGGAAGTTTGGCGGAACCAGCCCGGAGCCCACTTGGCTGGCATATCGGACAGGTGAACTCAGTGGAAAGCCGCGCAGGGCGCGCGCTCGAACAGGTTCGCAGCGAAATTACCGAGGTGATCCGAGACGAGAAAAGGGTTCGCGCATTGGCCGATCTGGCCGCCCAAGTTGAGGAGCAGCTTGATGACGGCGAAACGCTTACTTCGGTCGCCGAGAGCCTTGAGCTTGAGGTGACCACAACCCGGGCAATCACGGCCGATGGCTTGGTGTATGAAGGAGGCGGTGCGACCGCTCCACAGATTCTTGCCCCTGCCCTCGCGACCATTTTCCAGATGGAAGAGAGCGAGCCGCAAGTCGCCGATGTTGGGCAGGCCGAAACATATCTGATTTACGAAGCTTCAGAAATCACCGAATTTGCCGCAGCGCCGCTGGCGGACATTCGACAGGTCGTTGTCAATCGATGGAAGCTCTCTGAAGGCTCGAAAGCAGCCCGCGAGGCAGCGGACCGCATCATGGCAGCGGTTAGTAGTGGCACAGCGATGAATGCAGCTGTTGCCTCGGAGGAGAAACGTCTTCCGCCAGTCGATCAAATCAGTTTGACGCGCGAAGAACTGGCTCAGCAAGCACAGCAACGCATTCCGCCTCCACTCGCTTTGCTCTTCAGCATGGCGCAAGGCACCAACAAGCGCCTGGCTGCTGCGAATGAACTTGGCTGGTTTGTCGTTTCACTGGACGCAATTGAAGTAGGCGAAATTGACGCTGACGATCCATTGATCGCGCAAGCGCGCCAGCAATTGGGCCCTGCTGTTGGCGAAGAATACACCCGCCAATTGCTTGTCGCCATGCGTGAAACCATGGGCGTTGAGACAAACCCGGCGGCGATCGAGGCTGTCCGCAAGCAGCTGGTCGGTGAGCGCTGAGGATAGTTTCGGGAGGCGACACTGGCACAGCTAGAAGGCGCATCGCTCGCTAGAGCAGCGCTGAAAGACAACAAGGCAGCCTTGGTATGGCGGCGGGTCGTTGCTGATACAGTAACGCCGGTCGGTGCTGCGCTGACGCTGTTTGAGCCAGAGCGCGGCGACTTTCTGCTCGAATCAGTGGAAGGCGGCGAGACTCGCGGCCGCCATAGCCTTCTTGGTTGTGATCCAGATTTGGTTTTCCGCGCGGAAGGACGCAGCGCAGCAATTAACCGCAACTGGGCCCATGATCGCGATGACTTTGTGCTGTGCGAGGATGATAGCCTTGCCGCATTGCGCGCCTTAGGTGAGGCATGCCAGATCGATGTACCGGAAGGCCTACCATCCGCCCTCGCCTTTCTAGTCGGCTATTTCGGCTATGAGACGGTCGGACTGGTCGAAGATATTCCGCGAGCGCCAGAAAGCGAACTAGAGTTGCCCGACATGCTGTTTGCTCGGCCTCAACTGCTGCTGGTGTTCGACAATCTAAGCGATGAGGTGTTCTGCATTGCCCCGATTTGGCAGGCGGATAACGTCGAGAATGCAATCAATGCTGCGGTGGAACGGATTGATGAGGCTCTGCGGGCGCTGGAGATGCCTGGTCAGCATGCCGCCAGTGATCCCGTGGCTGACATCGCTGACATTGAGTTCTCGCATATTATTGAGCCCGCGCATTATCATCAGATGGTCGAGACCGCGCAGGAGTATATCGCGGCCGGGGACATCTTTCAGGTCGTCTTGGCGCAGCGGTTTTCGACGCCGTTTACTTTGCCGCCATTTGATCTCTACCGCGCTCTGCGCCGGATAAACCCCTCGCCCTTCCTTTATTTCCTCGATTTTCCCGGCTTTGCGGTCGTCGGTTCCAGCCCAGAGATATTGGTGCGTGTGCGCGACGGCGAAGTCACTATTCGCCCAATTGCGGGCACAAGGCCGCGCGGTGCAACCAGTCAGGAAGATCGCGCAGCAGAACAGTCACTTCTGGCAGATCCCAAAGAGCTAGCAGAGCATCTGATGCTGCTTGATCTCGGGCGTAATGATGTGGGGCGGGTCTCGGCCAAGGGAAGCGTTACTGTCACCGACAGCTTCACCGTCGAACGTTATAGCCATGTGATGCATATCGTTAGCAATGTGATCGGCATGCTCGACCCCAAACATCAAGCGTTGGATGCAATTTTCGCTGGGTTCCCCGCGGGCACAGTCAGCGGCGCGCCCAAAATCCGAGCGTGCGAGATTATCGCTGAGCTGGAGCCGGAGACGCGCGGCGCATATGCAGGCGCAGTGGGCTATTTCGCGCCGGACGGCTCGGTCGACAGCTGTATTGTTTTGCGCACGGCGGTGGTCAAAGATGGCACTATGCATGTTCAGGCCGGTGCAGGCATCGTTGCTGATAGCGACCCCGCTTATGAACAACGCGAGTGCGAAGCGAAGGCTGGCGCGCTTCGCGCTGCTGCTCTAGAGGCTGTGCGATTGGCACGAGATGTAGGTTACGGTCAGTGAGGTTTTCGGGGAAATCGATCGCGGTCTTGGCGCTCCTGTTGGCGCCAGTTCTGGCTGCCTGCGATCAGAACCAAGGCGGTGAGCCTGTTGCCCGCGCGCAGATCGGCGACGGCGTGGCCGAACCTGCCAACCCCAATGCAGTCCCCGGCTTCGGCATAGCGCAATCTGACGAGGAGATCTCGGCTTGCCGCATAGTGCGATTTGAAGGGAGTTCCCTCACCCACTGCATGGCAGTGCCCGGTGTTCACCGCGTGGTGACTGATCTCGCCGCGGATAGCGGTACAAGATATCGTAGTCTCAAAGCGATGTCTAACGACCGGCAAGCGGCCAATGTCGCTTTCGCCATGAACGCGGGAATGTTCCACGAAGACGGCAGCCCACTCGGGTATTTTGTGGAGCGTTCTGCTAGGCTTGAAGAGGTGAACACCGGAAACGGACAAGGCGATTTCTACTCCAAGCCGAACGGCATATTTTATGGCACAGACGATGAGTGGCAGGTGCGCACTACGCCCGACTTCCTTGAGAATGTGCGCCGCCGACCGGGCTTTGGCACACAATCAGGGCCGATGCTCGTGATTGCCGGAGATCTGCACCCCGATATTTTGCCTGACGGGCCTGAACGCGTCATCCGCAATGGAGTTGGAATGGACCGCGAGAACCGGGCTCATTTCGTGATCTCCAATGAGCCTGTCTCGTTTGGGCGCCTTGCGCGCTATTTCAGAGATGAGCTTCAAGTCCGCAATGCGCTCTATCTGGATGGAGACCATGCTGCATTGTGGGATCCAGCCAGCGGCCGGCTTGATGAAGGTGCGCCAATTGGACCTATGGTTGTTGTTGAAAAGCTGGCGGAGGCGAATTGATGCGGAAAGCGCCAGACCTGCTCGTCATCGACAATTACGACAGCTTCACCTTCAACCTCGTCCACTATGTGATGGAACTTGGCGCGCAGGTCGAAGTGGTCCGCAATGATGAGATTACCGCGCGGGAAGCCCTAGACCGTAATCCAAAAGGCGTCTTGATTTCACCAGGTCCTTGCACGCCAAATGAAGCCGGAGCGAGCCTCGACATCGTCGCAGCTTGCGCTGATAAGGTTCTTCCGCTGCTGGGCGTTTGCTTGGGTCATCAGTCGATTGGTCAGCACTTTGGCGGATCTGTCGTTCGCGGCGGGCTTATGCACGGCAAAACGAGCGCGGTTGAGCACGATGGCTCCGGCGTTTTTGCAGGTCTCCCCTCCCCCTATCAGGCAACTCGGTACCACTCGCTAATCGTTGAAGATATTTCCGAGGTTCTGGTGGTCAACGCAACCAGCACCACACCGGGCGCAGAGGGCAAAAGCGTGATGGGCTTTCGTCATCGCGATCTGCCGATCCACGGCGTTCAATTCCACCCTGAAAGCATCGCCACCGAACACGGACATGCGCTGCTCGCAAACTTCCTTAGGATTTGCGGAATTTCGGTCGCGGAAGACACAAGCTCATGAAAACACTCCCTGATACCACTGCTCATCTGAGCCAAGCAGAAGCGGAAGAGATCTTTGGTTGGATCCTCGATGGCGAGACCAGCGAGGATGAAATCGAGCGGTTTCTCACTCTTATGACTGAACGCAGCGAAACTGCCGATGAAATCGCAGGCGCTGCCAAGGCTCTCCGCGCAAGGCTCATCCCAATTGAGGCGCCAGAAGGCGCGGTCGACTGCTGCGGGACCGGCGGCGATGGGCATCATACGCTCAACGTGTCGACTGCCGTCAGTCTAGTAGTCGCGGCATGCGGTGTTCCCGTGGCGAAACACGGCAACCGCGCCGCCAGCAGCAAATCGGGCGCGGCGGATACGCTGGAAGCGCTTGGGCTTGATATGGAAGCAGCGGGCGCAACGGCGGAAAAGACCCTTTCTGAGCTTGGTATTTGCTTCCTCTTTGCCAAGAACCATCACCCTGCGATGGCCCGCATTCAGCCCATTCGCCTGCGCATCGGCAAGCGAACGATCTTTAACCTCATGGGACCGCTTTCGAACCCTGCGCGTGTCGAGCGCCAACTAATCGGGATAGCGCGGCCCGCCTATGTGCCGATTTACGCGCAGGCCTTGGCGCAGCTGGGCACTGAGCGCGCTATGATCGTTTCAGGGGATGAAGGGCTTGATGAGCTTAGCCTCGCGGGCGGAAATGAAATCGCCAATATTGCCGGCGATGCAGTCGATATGCAGCGCGCCGCGGCTCCAGAGGCGGGATTACAGCCAGCACCTGTGAAGGCAATTCGAGGCGGTGATGCGCAATTCAACGCATCGGCCCTGCGCGGACTACTGGACGGTATGCCGGGGCCATATCATGATGCGGTGGTGTTTAATGCAGCGGCGACTTTGATGGTGGCGGGCCGAGCAAATGACTGGTTAGAGGGTGCGGATCTTGCTTCAGAAGCGCTGGCATCAGGCAAGGCTAAGCAACTGCTTAAACGTTGGATTGAGATGGTTGCATGAGCGCCAACAAGCTCGATGAGATTTGCGAAACCAAGCGCGGCGAAGTCGAGTCGCGCAAAGCTGCGCGGACGCTGAGCGACTTAGAGCAGCTCGCAGCCGAACAAAGCGCGCCGCGCGGCTTTCAAAATGCGCTTGTAGCCAAGCAAGCGGACGGTTTCGGCCTCATCGCAGAGATCAAAAAGGCGAGTCCCTCAAAAGGTGTTATCCGAGCAGACTTCGATCCCGTCGCCCACGCGCGCGCTTATGAGGCAGGCGGTGCCGCGTGTCTCTCCATTTTGACCGACGCGCCCTATTTTCAAGGCCATGAGGATTACCTTGTTGCCGCCCGCGCAGCGTGCACCCTGCCCGTCTTGCGCAAAGATTTCATGGTTGATCCTTGGCAAGTGGTGGAAGCGCGCGCGATGGGTGCAGATGCCATACTGATTATCGTTGCAGCGCTTGATGATGCACCGATGCTCGAAATTGAGCGCGCCGCGATAGAGCACGGTATGGATGTTTTGGTTGAGGTCCATAATGAGGTTGAGATGGAACGTGCCCACACGCTTACCTCGCGCCTGATCGGGGTAAACAACCGCGACCTAAAGACGTTTACAACCTCGCTCGAGACCACGGAGCGTCTGATCCCACTTGCACCAGATGGCGCCCTTATCATCTCAGAAAGCGGAATTGCGGGCAATGCTGATTGTGTCCGGCTTGCAGAGGCTGGCGCGCGCAGCTTTCTCGTTGGAGAAAGTCTCATGCGCCATTCCGATGTAGAGGCAGCAACGCGGGTTTTGCTGGGTGGCTAAGCTGACGCATCTTGACGAGACCGGCGCGGCGCGCATGGTCGATGTTGGTGGCAAAACCGCGACTGACCGCAAAGCGATTGCTACCGGGCGGATTATTATGTCAGCGGAGGCTTTGTCGGCTCTCACTGGATCGGACAGCGCGAAGGGCGATGCGATCGCTGCGGCGCGCATCGCCGGGATTATGGCAGCGAAGAAAACGGGTGAGCTCATCCCGCTTTGTCACCCTTTGGGGCTCGATGCAGTTGCGCTTGATATTAACGCGGAAGACGGCGCGCTTCGGGCCACTGCGACGGCCTCTCTCAATGGCAAAACTGGCGTTGAAATGGAGGCAATGACAGCGGTCTCTGTGGCGCTCCTCACGCTTTATGACATGGGTAAGGCGCTCGACCGCGCAATGGTGATTGAGGGCGTACGCCTGCTTCACAAAAGCGGCGGGAAATCCGGCGAATGGAACGCCGCTAGTTCTTCATGAAACAGGTGTGAGCTCACTGTTGCCTCTTGAGGCCGCGTGGGAGCAGTTGCTCGATCGCATCACGCCGCTCGCTTCAGAGGCCGCGCATATTGACAGAGCCGCTGGACGCACATTGGTTCGCGACGTCATTGCTCAGCGCACTCAGCCTTCGCATGACTTGTCGGCAATGGACGGTTTCGCGGTTCGCGGCGGCGGCCCTTGGAACCTCATTGGGGAATCGCGCGCAGGCCACCCATTTGAGGGATCGCTTGAGGCTGGAGAAGCCGTTCATATCTCCACTGGCGCGCATATGCCCCAAGGTAGCGAAAGCGTGCTCATCGTTGAGAACGCCCGCGTTGATGGAGCTCTCGTTCATGCCGACACGCCGCCTCTAGGTAAGCACACTCGCCGCGCCGGTTTCGACTTTGCGCATGGCGATGTCGTGATTGCCAAAGGCACAACGCTAAATGCAGCGCGGATCGCTCTCGCACGATCCTCCGGTAATGCCGAGGTGGAGGTCGGCAAACGGCCTCTGGTTGCAGTGATTGAATGCGGTGATGAGTTGGCAGTTGATCCGCTAAACTGCCGCGCAAATCAATTGCCTGCATCAAACGGCGCCATGCTCGCGGCCATGGCGCGTGGTTGCGGCGCTGAGGTGGTTCAAATTGGACCAGTTGCAGATACACAAGCGGCGCTCGCGCAGGCATTTGCTGATGCCGCCCATGCGGATCTTGTTGTGACCAGCGGCGGTGCGTCTGTTGGGCCGCATGATTTGGTCAAACCCGTTCTGGAGCAACTTGGAGCCAAGATTGGCTTTTGGAAGGTCGCGATCAAACCGGGCAAACCTATGCTTGTCGCCCAACGCGAGAAACAGCTGATCCTTGGCCTTCCCGGAAATCCTGTCTCAAGCTTTGTGACAGGGTTCTTGTTTGCCCTTCCCACGATCCGCGCTTTGCAAGGCTGCGGCACGTTGCTTCCCTCTCCTCTGCTCTTGCCGAGTGCAACCGATCTTGGACCCGGTGGTGCGCGGCAGGAATTTCTCCGAGCGACCATAGTCGATGGGTGTGCGCATTCTTTGGCCGAAACAGACAGCAGCGCACTGCTAGCATTGTCGCAGGCAGAGTTGTTGATTGACCGGCCAATAGACGCACCTGCGGTGAAGGCTGGGGAAACTGTTGCGTGCTATTGCCTTCCAAATGCGCTCGGTGCTTGACCTGTACGCTTTTGTTGCTTAATTGTTCCACATTCGTTCACCGCTGATTCCAGCGGAGCGATTGTTGAAAAGGCCTTCTGGTCGCAACGGAGAGCATAGCCATGCTGACTGCAAAGCAGCACGAATTGATCCGATTTATTCAGGTCCGTCTGGAAGAGACGGGCATTTCTCCATCTTTTGAAGAGATGAAAGAAGCGCTTGATCTTAAGAGTAAATCAGGTGTTCACCGCCTGATCTCGGCTCTTGAAGAGCGCGGCTTCATTCGCCGCTTGCCCAACCGCGCGCGGGCACTTGAGATTATCAAAGTGCCAGAAGATGCGGTGCTCGGTGAGCGCGGAACAGCAACTGCGCCTTCGCCGACCGCCGCTAACGATACTTCGCCTGCTGCATTAATGGCGAAAGCTACAGTGCCAGAACCTGCCAATGATATAATGGAGATACCTCTGCATGGGCGCATCGCAGCTGGCGCGCCGATTGAGGCTATTGAGGGTCAGTCGAGCTTGCCAGTGCCTGCCGCGCTGCTTGGTCCTGGAGAGCATTATGCGCTTGAAGTTTCCGGCGATTCCATGGTCGAGGCAGGTATTTTTGATGGCGATTTTGCACTGATCCGCCGGACAGATTCCGCACGCGATGGCGAGATTGTAGTCGCATTGGTTGAAAATGAAGAAGCGACTCTGAAATATCTGCGTAAGCAGGACGGCAATATCTGCCTTGACCCGGCTAACGCCTCTTACGAGCCTCAGGTTTATTCACCTGGGCAAGTGCAAGTTCAGGGTAAGCTCGCAGGGTTGTTGCGGCGCTACCATTGATACTGCGCTGTCGTTGTTTGAATGTTTGGTTGGTGGTGGAAAGCGGCTTAGCGAGTGCCGCCCCACCACCACCCATGCTCTCCTTGGCTTGTACCGACTGAGCGGTAGCGCGGCTCTGAGAGAAAGAGTGAAAGACCTCCTTCTCGCTCAAGGAAGCGTTTGTCCGCTTTGAGCCAGCGTGGCTGACAGGATCGCGGTAACCAGCGATCTGCAATGACTATATCACTTTGATCACAGGCCGCGGCAAGCCGCCTTTCAGGAACAAGGTCTTGATTTCTCGCCAAGAGCAAAGTCCAATCTCGCCCCGCGCGGGTCAGGGTTAGGACGCAGAATTCGCGGCTGCATTGCGCGCCAGGCCATTGATCTAGCGGTATGACATCACCGTCAACTCCCGCCAATTCGAGTAAGTTATCGCGGGCATAAGAGCTCTCGCTGTCGCGCAGGACGAGGAGCTTGTCTCCTTCTCCGGTTATCGCAACATGGCGTCCATCGCGCGTGATAAGCACATCAGGTGTGGGCGTCAGGAAAACAAGCAGCATCGCGATTGATATTGGTGCCAATGCAAAGAGACGCACCTTTCCGTTCCACAAGGCCAGCCAGAGCCCTCCAGCGATAAAGAGCAGCAATGTAGCAATGCTGAGTTCCGGCAAAAGCTTGACTGCACCTGGTTGCGAAGACGTGAAGTGCGCAAGACCCAACAAACCATCCAGTGAAAGGCCCACTAGCCACCACACAGGTGCGCCCAGCCCGATTTGGTCAAGCAGCAAGGCGATCGCAACCAACGGCATCGAGATAAATGTGACGAGCGGAATGGCGATAACATTGGCTAATGCGCCGTAAATGCCGGCGCGGTGGAAGTGGAACAAGACGATGGGCATGAGCGAGAGTTCAATCACCAATCCTGTGAGGAAAAGCATCGCGACTCCCCTGCTCCAGCGCCGCGCAATGCTCTCCTCACGAGGTGCCAGAAATGCGCGAATCGGCCCTGAACTGTGCAGCGCGATAATCGCAATGACCGCCGCAAAGCTCATCTGGAAGCTTGGTCCGACGAGGCTCTCTGGCCATAGCAGTAAGACCACCATCGCTGCAGCGGCGACCATTCGCATGGAGAGCGGTTCTCGCCCCAATGCCAATGCGAGCAGAACTAACATCGCGCCGACGCAGCTGCGCACGGTCGGTACCTGGGCACCGGTCAAAAGCGTGTAACTAATGCCCGCCAGCGCAGCCAAACCGGCTGCGAGAACCGGCAATCGAACTCTCAAAGTGAGCCATGGCCATAAGGCCAGCAATTTGATTGCTACGAAATACGCAGCGGCAATCACTGCGCTTACATGAAGCCCGCTAATCGCAAGCAAGTGCGTGAGGCCGGCATCGCGCATTGCTTCCTCATCACGCTTGGCGATTGAACCGCGATCACCGCTCGCCAAAGTCGCCGCTATGGTACCCGAGGCACCACCCAATTGCTCGCGGACGTGCAGGGATAGACTGCGCTGCGCCTGCGCGATGACGCTGTCATCGCGGGCGATTTCGATCAGCTCAATCTCACCAATAAGCGATCCTGTGGCCGCCAACCCATCAAACCAAGCGCGGCGTGCGAAGTTATAGGCGCCGGGCAAGATCGGTGCAGCAGGCGGCATCAACCGCGCTCGGAGGCGGACTACACTGCCCTCCTCCAATCCCACAATGTCCTTATCGCTGGGCACATTGACGCGCACTTTGATTGCCCGCCCGCTTTCCGAATCGCGCGTCGCCAGAGTGATCCGCACACGTTCCTGCGCAGGCTGTTCCTGCCGGGTGAGGACACGTCCCGAGAGCATGCTTGATCGCGGGTATTCGATTGCTTCTTGGCCTACGAGCGCCGAGCGGGTCCAAACAGTTGCCATGCCCGCAGCCGTGGCGAGCGCCATGCTTATTGCGCCCAATATAAGCGCATTGCGCTTTGCATTGGCGCGCCAGACCTGGGCAAAGCCAAAAGCCACCAGCAACGCGGCCACGATAAAGCTCGCCCATTGCCATGGCGCAGCAAGGCCAAACCAGCTTGCGATGCCCACAGCAAAACACACCACGAGCCAAGGCCCGCGATCAAAACCAGAATTATCGAGAAACGCGTCGGCTCGATCAGTGATACTGGACAAGAGACTTGGCTTCAGCCAAGGGCGCGTGGCCGCAGAATTTGCGGGCTCCTCCGTCTCGTCGAGCGGAACAATGGGTGTTCCGTGCGTCGCCACCGCAGCCTTTTGAAAGGAAGCTGAGAGTAATGGCAAGCGATACTGCAGTAAAAACGGGTCAAGTCGTCACCCGTTTTGCCCCGTCGCCCACCGGTTTTCTTCATATTGGGGGCGCGCGGACGGCGCTGTTTAACTGGTTATTTGCGAAGCATCACGGCGGCAAGGCCTTACTGCGGATTGAGGACACAGACCAAAAGCGCTCGACCCAAGAGGCAATCGACAAGATCCTAGAAGGACTTGGTTGGCTTGGACTGGAGTATGACGCGGAGCCAGTGTTCCAATCAAAACAGGCTGATCGCCACCGCGAAGTCGCTCTTAAGCTGCTTGAGGCCGGATACGCCTATAAGTGTTTTGCGACGCCAGAAGAGCTTGAGGCGATGCGCGCGGAGCAACGCGCGAATAAGCTCCCCTTGCGTTATGATGGGCGCTGGCGAGATCGTTTGGCAGAGGAGGCTCCAGAAGGCGCGCCTTTTGTCGTACGCCTTAAAACTCCGCTGTCTGGCGAAACCTCAATTGATGATGCCGTTCAAGGCCGGGTCACGGTCAAGAACGAGGAAATCGACGACTATATCCTGCTGCGAGCCGACGGCACTCCGACCTACATGCTCGCAGTAGTAGTCGACGATCATGATATGGGCTGCACGCATATTATCCGCGGCGATGACCATCTCAATAATGCGTTTCGCCAGCTTCCGATCATTCATGCGATGGACGAGATCGAAGGTGGTTGGCCTGAGCCCATATACGCACACATTCCGCTCATCCACGGTTCTGACGGTGCAAAACTCTCCAAACGTCACGGTGCGGTCGGGGTTGAGGCATACCGCGATGATGAAGGCGTACTACCCGAGGCTTTGTTCAACTATCTGCTGCGGCTTGGCTGGGGGCACGGCGACAGAGAAGAGTTCACCAAGGCCGAGGCGATAGAGCTCTTCGATCTTGATGGGGTCGGCAAGAGCGCCTCGCGTTTTGACATAAAAAAGCTGCAAAACATGAATGGGAATTACATTCGCGAAGCTGAGGACGGGCGGCTCGCGGCACTCATCGCGCCATCGCTAGGTGATGATGCGGATTTGCCGTTGCTCACCAGGGCTATGCCAGTCTTGAAAGAACGTGCGAAGACGGTGCATGAACTTGCTGAGGGCGCAGGATTTCTGTTTGCAAAGCGCCCTCTTTCCATGACCGAAAAAGCGGCAAAAATGTTGGATGATGATGCACGCGCAAGATTAGTTCAGGTTTCCGCGCGTTTTCGTGCTGAAAATAACTGGACAATCGAGGCGCTGGAAGCCACTACCAAAGCACTTGCCGAAGAACTTGATCTGGGATTTGGCAAGCTGGCGCAGCCACTGCGTGCAGCTTTGACGGGGACTACAACATCCCCTGGAATTTTCGATGTGCTCGTCCTCTTGGGTAAGGAAGAAGCGCTGGCGCGAATTGACGCGCAGGCCGCTCCAGCTCAGGCGGGCGAATAATAATAAGGAGACGGCAATGGCCGATACGCAGGCGACACTCAACACTCACGGTGGAACCCACGATTTTCCTGTGCTCAAGGGCAGCACTGGACCTGATGTTATCGATATCCGGAAGCTCTACGGCCAGACCGGCGCGTTCACTTTCGATCCGGGTTATAAATCGACCGCCTCATGTGAGAGTGCACTGACGTATATTGATGGCAATGAAGGCGTGTTGTTGCACCGCGGCTATCCGATTGGCCAATTGGCCGAGCATTCTAGCTTTATGGAGGTATCCTACCTTCTACTGAACGGCGAATTGCCTAGCCAGGAAGAGCTGGACGAGTTCACTTATACGATCACACGGCACACTATGGTGCATGAGCAGCTTACCAGCCTGTTCCGCGGGTTTCGCCGCGATGCGCACCCTATGGCGATCATGTGCGGTGTGGTCGGCGCGCTTTCTGCGTTTTATCACGATAGCACAGACATTTCTGATCCCGAGCACCGCAAGATCAGCTCGCACCGCTTGATCGCGAAAATGCCGACCATTGCGGCGATGGCCTACAAATACTCCATCGGTCAGCCTTTCATGCAGCCAGATAACTCGCTGAGTTATACAGGTAATTTCCTGCGCATGACCTTTGGCGTCCCAGCGGAGCCTTATGAAGTGCACCCCGCAATCGAAAAGGCGATGGACCGGATATTCATCCTGCACGCCGATCATGAGCAGAACGCCTCGACGTCTACCGTCCGGCTTGCTGGCTCGTCTGGGGCAAACCCGTTTGCCTGTATTTCAGCAGGTATCGCGTGTCTATGGGGCCCTGCGCATGGCGGTGCGAACGAAGCGGCGCTCAACATGCTGCAAGAAATTGGGTCGCCCGACAAAATCCCGCATTACATTGACCGGGCAAAGGACAAGAACGATCCGTTCCGCCTGATGGGCTTTGGCCACCGCGTTTATAAGAACTACGATCCGCGCGCGACCGTGATGCAGCAAACGCTGAAAGAAGTGTTTGAAGCGCTTAAGGTTGATGATCCGGTGTTCGCGACAGCTCTGAGGCTCGAAGAACTCGCGCTGAACGATGATTACTTTAAGGAAAAGAAGCTCTTCCCGAACGTTGACTTCTATTCCGGCATCATCCTGTCGTCGATCGGCTTCCCGACCACCATGTTCACAGCATTGTTTGCTCTCGCTCGCACTGTGGGCTGGGTCGCGCAATGGAACGAAATGATCTCTGATCCAGGTCAGGTCATTGGCCGCCCTCGCCAGCTATACACGGGCCCGACGGAGCGCGATTACGTGCCAATGGTCAAGCGTTAATCAGCGCGTTCAAATTGAACATTAAAGGGGCGCTTCGGTGCCCCTTTTTCGTGCGTGGGGTAACTTAAGGCGAGCTTCTGTCAGTCGACGCTGGATCAGGCTTCGGGCCCGCTGACGCGGGCACGCTGAGCGTAAATCGAGCACCCTGCCCCTTCGCGCTTTCGATGGTGAGGTCACCGTCCATCGCCCTCGCAATCTTTCGCGAGATGTAGAGTCCGAGGCCAGAACCGCCGTCTCCGCTGCGGCCCAGACGCTCAAACTTCTCAAACACCTTGGCCTGCTGTTCGGAGTCGAGCCCATGCCCTTGATCGGCGACCGTTATCATCGCTTGCTCGCCCAAATCATCAAGGCGGACCCAGACCTGACTGCCTTCAGGTGAATAGCGGATGGCATTGTTGACGAGATTGATCAGGATTTGAAGCACGCGGCGAAATTCGCCGATTCCGTACTCCGCCTCGCCTTTCGCAGGCGGCACCAATGTGATGCCTTTTTCTTTGGCTCTACCATTCAGAATATTGCAAGATTGCCGCGCGACCTCGGCCAAATCGATAACCTCGCGTGCGATGTCAAAATCTTCCGCTTCAACGGCGTCCAAATCTGACAAATCATCAATTAGCGCGAGCAAATGCTGTCCGGCGCTCGCGATGTCAGCAGCGTAGTCGGTGTATTCCTTTGCGAGTGGGCCAGCAAGTTTTGTTCGAATGGTTTCCGCGTTGGCTATAATCCGGTTAATCGGGTCGCGCAGGGCCGGTGAGAGATCCTTACCCAGCGCTGGCGCGCTATCTGAGGCAGCGGTGCCAGCCGCATGGTCGTGCAGCGCAGGCGCAGTGTCAGAAAGCAGATGCAGCGCAAAACCAGTGCTGCCCGGATCAGGGTGACCAAGCGGCTCGATATGCGTAGACCATACCCGATCGGACCCTTCAACCGTGAGCTGCGCGCCGTCTAGCAAGCGCCAATGCATCGGTTGCTGATGCGAATTACCTTCTAATTCCACGTGATCAGTCCAAGGTTTACCTACCCCACCCGCCAGCTTAGCCTGCAATTTCGCAAGATCAGGCGCGGTGCACTGCGCGGACAGGACGTTTTGCTTCGGATCGAGCCGGATGATCGCCTCAGCCAGATTGCGGCTGATCTCGCGCTGAAGCTCCAGAGCCTCCGCGCTTTCTTCTGCGCTCAGAGGCTCGCTATTCCAATTTACAATGCCCAGCTCGCATCCGGCCGGATGGCGGTCTGCATCAAGCAAAGGCTCAATCTCAACCCATGCAGATATTCGCTCCTGATGCCCTAGTGCCTCGAAGCCGCGCGCGAGGCGCAACCCCATCTTCTGGGCCTTCCGCGTAAGAGAGCGCAGTTCGGGGATGGCAAGAGGCCCGCCGATGGTGCCACCACATTGCTCCTGAAGGTCGCTCAACGGGGTATCTGCACTGATAAGGTGCCCTTCGGCGTCGACTTGTGCACGGGCAATATAATGGGTTCCCACTGTCGCCACCCGCTCACCCAATCGTCTTGCTGGAGATAACTGACATCATCGCCTTGGCCTCACGTGTGCCAATCTGGTCAAGACCATAGGGCACCTCGGCTTCCGGGTGAATACGCAGAACTGCGGCCTCGCAATCCTGCGGCTTGCGCCCCGTGCTTCGGAGCGCGAGCAGAAGACGGGCAATTTGTGTCTCGTGCGTAGCAAGCGCTGCTTGATCGCGGCGCATTCCGACTGAAGATGCGATGGCACTGAGAAATAGAGAGACGCCTGCCTGATCTATTTCCAGTGTTTGGTCACCCGCTCCGCCAAGCGTACTTATGACCCTGTCGAGCAGAGAAATGCGGCTTTTTCCCTCGTCAAATTCGCTCCGCAATTTGGTCTCTGCACGGGCAAGGCTATCAACATCCGTCTCGTCACTTGCGCCATGCCAAGTGGTGAGCACTGAGTGAAAGAGATCTGCGGATAGCTCAGTCAGAGGAAGTTCAAGCCTCTTTTGAAATTGTGTGAAACGCGTTTGTGAGGCGAGGAGCGCCATCGCCGCGCTGGCGAGCCCTGCATCTTCGGAACTTATCATGTCTTGGATCAGCGGCGTAAGGACAGGATCAAGCCCATAAAGGCTTTGCATCCGATCCATGCATTGGGTTTCAAGCGCCAGCGCATGGCAATGAAGGATCAGCGGTTGGTGCGTTGACAATTGCACAGCTAGATCTTCGCTACGGGCAAAGACAAAAGCGTCAGCCGCGCGTTCACCCATAGCCTCGGCCTGATGACGCAAGACATGGCGTGCAATCGAGAGTAACATACCGCGAATACGTGTGATGATCGCATCGCTAAACAGCGTTTGATCTTGGCTTGATAGTAACAACTCGAGCATTGGCCCAAGCTTGGGCTGAAGCGTATTGTTACGCGCCAGCGCCTCGCTCAGCTCCTCGCCCGCAGGCCAGTCTGTTTCAGCCATAGATGGCGCACTACTCATAGAAAAACGCATAGCAAAGCATGGTTAATCAGCCGTTAGTCTCTTGGAAGGTTCTTCGACATCCAGCTCATCTTTGGTGCCGTTAGGCACCAGGTATAGCGCGGCGATGACTATCGCGATAAGCGCACAAGCCGCCTCAAGAGTGAAACCCATAATGGCGGCGGGATAAAGCACTGACAACAAGATGATCCTGTCCGCATAGCTAATGCGCCATGGGGACGCGCCGCGGCGCTCGCCCATCCATAATAGGGCCAGTAGAACAAGCGGAATGAACAGCTTCAGCCAGCCTATCGGTGCCGTGATGGTCGCGCTCAAGAGCCCGGCGATCAGCACATCGCCAGCAAGCTTGAAACCCGTGCCAATACGCCATTTCGCGCTCGACGGTTTTCCACCGCAAGAAAGCCGCTCAAATACGTTGCCGATTGCGGTTGCCGTGGTCATCGCCAAGGCGCAACCCAGCCCGACGAGTGGTCGCTCAAGCGCAACCGCGCCGGCGGCACCAATGCCGGAGGCCACTGCGATAAGCCACGGAAGCCGCTCCAACGCGCCGCCCATCAGGTCTCTCGCTAGACGCAAGCCCACTCGCTCAGCAATTGCAAGGCCAGGCGCATGATAGGGCGCTGGTGTCACTAGCCGCGCAAACCAAGCCTTCTCTCGCGACGTGCGGACTTCTGGTGCCTCGTTTAGCGACCAATGCCCTTCTTTGAGCAATGTGTCGTCCATCAGAATCGTCTTAGTTCCTGTCTGCAGCGCAATGCGCAGGAGCGACGAAATCGGATCGCTATCTTCGGGGAGCTGATTGAGCTTTTCGGCAAGACTGCCATGCACATGCATCACGCCTGCCCAAGCGGTGTTCTGATCAATCCGCTCATATCCTAATGGCACCGCATCTTCTGCTGGAAATGCCAGAATAGCAGTCTGCTTGCCGAGGTGATCAAGCGCGACCACATTGTCGCATAACAACCCGTCGGCCAAGATAATGAGTTGATCTGCAGCCGTGACGAGGCCGGCCAGCTGCCTGTTGCTCTCGATTAGGGAAAACCTTGCGCCCGCACGTTCAGCCAATTTCTGACAAGCGATCATGTCCTGCGAGACGCCGCTAGCAAAACAGATAATCTGTTCACAATCCAGCGCCACAGCCAGCTCGATCTGGTGCGCAAGCACTATTTTCCCGACAAAACGGCGAAAAGCGAGCCGCTCTCCGGGGAAATCCGGGTGCTCAGCCGATGCAGAGAGCAGTGCAATGCGCAAATATCCCTCCTCGATCACGCCTAACGTGATGACAGAGGTAATGGCTCGCGCGGCTTATGCCAAATGGATTGATCCCTCAGCGGTTACTGCTGTCCACTGATTTCGGCGAGGTGGGTCGAGATTTCGCGAATTACAGTCGGTTCGCCAGGTGCAGATACAAGCGCTTCCTGCGCCAAATCTTGCAATTGGCCTGCGTGAAAGCTTGCCGCGAGGCCTTTAAGCCGCATTGCCGCGAGTTCCCAATTCGCATCGCAGCGTGACCGCTTAAGCAAATCGAGCTGCAATTCGGCGCTTTCGACGAATGCGTTGCGCAGCTCAAGCTGCAGAGAGGCATCATTACCCGCCGCAGCTGAGAGTGCTGCGTCAAATTGTGCATTTTCTAAGGCCATATTCAGCGCGCTAAATCGTGAGCGTTAAAATGCCTTTAACCTAGGGCTTTTCCTGATAGAATCGCCGGCATGAGCACGGGCACACATATTCGCGCGGTTGGCGATGACGAAGCATTGTCATCTGATCAACTTGAGAGCCACACTGATGCAGAGGAAGTCTCCGCACAGGACTTGTTGCTGACGGATGAAATTGTCGACCGTAGTACTGAGTATTGGGAAGAGGACGAGCCTCTAGAGCGCAGTTTTAGCTGGATAATTCCGTCCCTTGGCATCTTGACCGTCTTGGTTTGGACCGGTTTTTTTGCCTGGGTCAAAGGCCCGCAAGTGCTCGCAGGGGGTTCGCCCCAGCAATGGCTGATCTGGATCAAAGATTGGTCTCTTCCTGTGCTTTTGGTCATGGTTGTTTGGCTTTTGGTGATGCGCAGTTCATCGCGAGAGGCCGCTCGTTTCGGTGATGCAGCAAGGTCACTGTCACAGGAATCGGCCCTGCTTGAGCAGCGGTTGACCACTGTAAATCGCGAATTGAGCCTTGCCCGTGAGTTTCTGGGTTCACAATCGCGTGATCTGGAGTTCTTGGGGCGCTCCGCCAGCGAGCGTATTTCCGAGCACGCAGAGCAATTACAATCCCTCATCACCGTCAATGGCACTCAAATCGAGGCGATATCGGGTGCCAGCACCGTTGCGACTGAGAACATGACCAAGCTGCGCGACGATTTGCCAGTGATTGCCAATTCTGCGCGCGATGTATCCAACCAGATTGGAAATGCGGGACGTACTGCAAAGACACAGCTGAAGGACCTCGCAACTGGTTTTGAACGGCTGAATGAATTTGGTCAGGCAAGTGAGCGTCAGGTTGAGACATTGTCGGAAAAGGTCAGCGCAACACTTGCTGATCTCGAAGAGCGCTTAAGCCAAGTCGAGGCTGCATCAGAAGAACGCTTCACAAAAATGCGTGATGAGAGTGAGGAATTCCGTACTGAGCTAGACGGTCGTGAGGTGCTGGCCTTGGCCGCCATGCGAGGACGCGCAGAGGCGCTGCGCAAAGAGCTCGCTGAGGTGGACGATGCTCAGGAGAAGGCGCGCGAAGAGACTGCTGAAACCTTGAGACAAAGCGTATTTATGCTGCGGGAGGAGGCGGAAAAGACGAGCGCGCATGTCCGCGAAGGTGAGAAAGCGGCGACTGAGGCTTGGACTGGTCAGCTAAGCGAGATGCAAGAGCGGCTCCTGTCAGTGATCGCCAAAGTCTCTGAGATTGATGCCAAAGCACTCGACGCATCGCGCGCGAAACTGCGCGGAATTGCTTCTGAGGCTGAGACCCTCGATACTAGGATTGCGGAACGAAGCGGCGTATTCTTCGCACAAATAGCCAAGCGGCGTGCGGACGCTGAGACCGAGCAGCAGGAAGCTTTGGCCCGAATCGAAGCATTGCTGGAGGCCTTCGATAGCAAGCAACAGGAACGCCAAAGCGCCCAGCAAGAAGTGCTTAGACTGCTGTCTGAAAATAGCGATGCGATTGAGCGCAAAGTCGCTGACACCGCTGAGAAAATTGATGCTATCGTGAGCAAGACCGCTGAGGCGGAGGCATCGCTTTCTGCAAGCGCGACTGCGTTCGCGCAGACGTTCGATCAAAGCGAAGCAACGCTAAGCAGCGCAAAAGAGGCCATCGAAGAGCTGACCGATGCGAGCGTGCGTATGCTCGAACTAATCCAAGCAAGCGCGAAGTACAGCAAAGATGACTTGCCCAGCGCGATCCATGGATTTGAGGCAAGTCTCGAGAATGCAGCAGGTCGCACCGATACACTGCGCCAGCAGATAGAGCAGGCGCGCGAGGCAGGCGATGCCCTCAGCAAGACGGTTGAAGATGCGACAGATGCTGGCGCGATCTCTGTTGCAGGCATTGAGGAATTAATCGAAGGGATCAAAGGCACTCTCGGTGAACAGGCCGAAGCAGTCGACACCCTTCACGCAAAGCTAGGCGAATTTGGCAGTGATGCCGACGCCACAGCTGCTCGGACCCAAGGTGAGCTGCGCCACGCCATCAGAGAACTCGAAGAGAGCAGCAAGTCCGCCATTGCAGCCCTTGAGACCGAGCAGGCAGAAAGCGTCCGTAAGATCGCCGCGGAAATCTCTGAGAAAACCGAAAGCGCGATCCGAGATGCTGTGGTCACTTCAGCTACTATCGCGATGACCGATCTTGACGCCTCATCGGAGCGCGCAACGACCGCATCCCGTGAAGCAGCGCTGGAGCTCCGCAATCAACTAACCAAGGTGAATGATCTGGTCACCAACATTGAATCGCGTGTTGCTCATGCTCGTGAACGCGCGGAGGAGCAGGTCGACAATGACTTCTCGCGCCGCGTTGCTTTGATCACTGAGAGCCTCAATTCCAATGCGATTGATATTGGCAAGGCCTTGTCGACCGAAGTAACAGACACCGCATGGGCGTCATATCTGCGCGGAGATCGCGGGATATTTACCCGCCGCGCAGTCCATCTGATCGACAGCACGGAAGCGCGTGAGATCGCGGAACTTTATGACGCGGATAGCGAATTCCGTGAGCATGTGAGCCGCTATATCCATGATTTCGAGGCAATGCTGCGCACGCTGCTGTCAACCCGGGACGGCAATGCGGTGAGCGTTACACTATTGGGCTCAGACATGGGCAAGCTCTACGTTGCCCTCGCGCAGTCGCTCGAACGCCTACGTCAATAAGCCTCTCTAAGAAGACTGGTTTGCGGCCTCGACTTGCTCAGCAATCGTGGGCGGTTTGCCGAAAAGATTGAGGTCTTCGGCGGTAATCCAGCCATTGATGTAGTTCGCTACATAGAGCGCTGTGCACGCCGCAGCGAGCACGGTGGCGCGCGTCGCCACCCGCTTAGGCCGGAAATTGACTGGCGCGCTTTCGGCTTGCCCTGGCACCTTCTCGACACCCACCTCATCAGGCGTCTTCACACCAAATGGAAGCAGGACAAAGGCACACATCACCCAGAACAAGATGTAGATCGCTAGGATTGAGGTCCAATGCATGGGCTTGGTTAGCCTTTGGGTAAAATGATCTTGGTTTGTGGGCGCTTGCCAGACCATCTGGTGGCTGCGCGCCGGACTGCAAGCCTCGCCGCCTCATGAATTTCGGCAGGGTCGCCTGCTGCTTTTCCTTTGAGTCGTCCGATGGCGTTGCGAATATCGTCTTCGGCTTCCTCGATGAATTCGGGATAGTCCTCATCGAGAGGTAGTCCGATACCTTCCACTTGCGGGTTGAGATCTTTGTCGAGCACCGCAATTACGAGGCCTTCGCGCGCGAGGCGTCGGCGCATAGTGATCGCCTCTCCATCGGCAGGTACGATAATGTCGCCATCCAATACAAGGCGACCTGACTCAATCTCACCAATCTTGCCCGGCGCATCTGGCGCGAGCCGAACAATATCGCCGTTCTTTTGAACAACAGCGCTCGGGATGTTGTTAGCCAGCGCCAACCTGCCCTGCTCCTGCATATGCCGCATTTCGCCATGGACTGGCACCAGCACTTCGGGGCGCAACCAATCGTAAAGCGCTTCCAGCTCTGGACGCCCCGGGTGGCCAGAAACATGGATCATGCTCTGCCGGTCAGTGACCATTACGATCCCGCGTTCTGACAGGCGGTTTTGCACTGCTCCAATGGAGATTTCATTGCCGGGAATATTGCGGCTCGAGAATAATACAACATCCCCCGACGTCAGCGACAGCGGGTGATTGTCCTCGGCAATGCGTGACAGTGCCGCGCGTGGCTCGCCCTGCCCGCCAGTCGCCATGATGAGTACTTCACCGCGTGGGAGCCCCATAGCGGTGTCGAAATCAACCGTCTTGGGGAAGTTTTCAAGATAGCCATTGTCCTGAGCAACTTCGATGATCCGGTCGAGCGAGCGCCCTGCCACGCACAATTGCCGGCCTGTCTCCTGCGCGACTTCGCCAAGCGTATGGAGGCGCGCCACATTACTCGCAAAGGTCGTGACCAGAACACGCTTGCCCGCGTGTTTGCCTACTTCTTCCAGCAGGCCCTTGTAAACCGCGCCCTCCGAGCCGCTCGGCTCAGGATTGAATACATTGGTGCTGTCGCAAACCATCGCCAGAACGCCGTCGTCGCCAATCGCGCGCAGCTCTTCCTCGGTGGTTGGCTCTCCAATGATGGGTTCTGCATCAAGTTTCCAATCACCAGTGTGAAACACGCGGCCATACGGCGTGTCGATGACCAGTGCGTTGCCCTCAGCAATGGAGTGCGCCAGCGGAATATACTCAATCGAGAACGGACCAACTTCGAATGCGCCGTGATCATCCTCAATCACGTGCAGCTCGACCTGGTCTGCAAGACCTGCCTCTTGTAACTTGCGCCGGATCAGGTCGGCGGTGAAAGGTGTCGCATAGAGCGGAACGCCCAGCTCGCCGGCAAAGTATGGCACTGCGCCGATGTGGTCCTCATGCGCATGCGTCAGCACAATTCCGTCGAGCTGCTCGGCACGCTCCTCAATGAATTCCAGATCGGCAAAGACCAGATCGACACCGGGATATTGTTCACCCGAAAAGGTCATGCCCAAATCGACCATTAGCCAGCGCCCGTTACAGCCATATAAATTGACATTCATGCCAATTTCGGCCGAACCGCCAAGCGCAAGAAAAAGGAGCTCTTTTTCTGGGGTGAAATCCTTCTTCACTGTGATGCATGCTCCGCAAGAATGGCCAGGCCTTCGATGGTGAGATCCGCATCAACATGGTCGAAAATGTCAGTCTGATCATCGAAGAGAATGGCAAGCCCGCCGGTAGCAACGACCTTGGCCGGCCGCCCGATTTCTGTGCGCATACGTTCAATCAAACCTTCCATCATGGCGACATGCGCCCAGAATATTCCGATTAACATCTGATCCTCAGTATTGCGCCCGATCACGCTTTTGCTGTCGGGTGCGCGGATCGCGATGCGAGGTAGTTTCGCGGTCTTGCCAACCAGCGCATCAAGCGAGAGATTGATGCCCGGCGCGATGATCCCGCCCTTATAAGTGCCATTGAAATCAATCGCCTCGAACTTTGTCGCGGTTCCAAAATCGACAACCACCAGATCGCCGCCATATTTGTCATGCGCTGCGAGGATATTGAGCGCCCGGTCGGCCCCTAGCGAGCTGGGCTGATCAACATCGATAGCAAAAGGCCACGCGGCATCGCCTTTGCCCGCTGCTAGCGGGGTAATCCCGAAATACTTCTGAGCGAGGACGGTGAGGTTATGATCCGCCCGCGGCACGACGCTGGCGAAGATAATCTGCGTGATATCTTCGCGCGCAATTCCTTCAATTGTCAGCAATTGGAGGAGCCACACAGCGTACTCATCGCCGGTGCGGCGCGGATCGGTGGCGATACGCCAACGCGCTTTGATCTCGCGGCCGTCAAAGACCGCGAAGACAACATTGGTGTTCCCGACATCAGCAGCAAGCAGCATCGCGTTCTTCCTATTCACTCAGCATTACATCGCCTGCGTGAATGACACGTGTTGTGCCATCCGCCAAGCGCAAGCGCAGCGAAGCATCTTCAGTTAGCCCCGCAAATGTGCCGCTGAGGCCAAATCCGTCGCCATCATGAACCTTGAGCGGAGTGCCTTCGGGATGCGCAGCGGCAAGCCAGCGGCGGGTAATGGGCTCTGCGCCGTAGCTGCGCCATCGCTGAAGCTCTTCGGTGAGATGGTGGGCGAGCGTCTTTGCGAAGGCTTGCGGGGTCGGCGGTGGCGCGGCGGCCGCAATTGCGATTGTAGCTCGGTCCGGTAGCTCAGGCGCTTGCGCAAGGTTGACGCCGATACCGAGTACAATGGTATCGCGCACGCGTTCCATCAAAATGCCTGAGAGTTTCGCGCCTTTCAGCAGAACATCATTGGGCCATTTGAGTTGGAGTGATTGAGGCTCTGGCAAGAGTGAGAGAACCGCATCGTACAAGGCCAGGCTGGCGACAAGTGCGAGTGATTGCGGCGCAGTTTCGCCCTTGGCCAAGTGAACTACGGTCGAACCCATGAAATTGCCGTAGCCGTCAAACCAAGCGCGCCCTTGCCTACCCCGCCCAGCATTTTGTCGTTCAGCGACAAGCCAAGTGCCTTCCGAAATCTGCTCCCCAGCCTCAAGCCGTGCGAGCAGGTCTGCGTTTGTTGAACCGGTCTCTGAAACGCACTCAATCAAATGATATAGAACAACGCTGATGCGCCCTTATCTGCCAAGGTGCCGAGCCAGATCGTTGCCAGATATCCCAGCGGCGAGATAAAGAGCGTGCACAGACCAAGTACGGCCCAATGACTCGCAGGGCTATCTGCGATTTCTGCCTCACTGGCTTCGTCAAAGAACATCACCTTGATGAATTTGAGGTAGTAGAATGCACCGATGACACTCGCAGCGATACCGATGGCTGCGAGAGCAATCATATCGGCCTCAACCGCCGCTTGGAACACCACGAACTTGCCCCAGAAGCCGAACAGTGGCGGAATGCCTGCAAGGCTGAACATGATTGCGAGCAGACACCATGCAAGCGCAGGCTTTTTAGTCGCGAGGCCAGAGATATCGTCGAAGGTATCGAGTTGTTTGCCGTCCCGATCGCGCAGCATAAGCAGCGCAACGAATGCGCCAATTGTCATCGCGACGTAAATGTCGAGATAGACAAGAACTGCGCTCGCACCGGCTTCAGTCGCTGCGCCAAGGCCGATCAGGATAAAGCCAACATTGTTAATCGAGCTATAGGCGAGCAAGCGTTTTAGGCTTGTTTGTCCGATAGCGCCCAGTGCGCCCACTACTATCGAGGCAAGAGCGGCAAAGATTACGATCTGCTGCCACACTTCGGGATTGTCACCGAAGGGATCAAGAGCGATCCGCACCAGCATAGCAACCGCTGCCACCTTGGGTGCGCTCGCAAAGAACGCAGTGACAGGCGTCGGTGCGCCTTCGTAGACATCCGGTGTCCACATATGAAACGGCACCGCTGCCACTTTGAACGCTAGTCCAGCGAGCACAAACACGACGCCGAACAATGCTCCGGTTGAGAACTGCTCGCCAAACGCGCCGCGGATTTCAAAGTAGTTTGTGGTTCCAGCAAAACCGTAAACCAGACTCATGCCGTAGAGAATGATACCCGATGCGAGCGCGCCGAGGATGAAGTATTTAAGGCCCGCCTCGCTTGATTTCTCGTCATTGCGGGCGAAACTTGCGAGAACATAAGAGGCAAGGCTTGATAGCTCGATGCCGATATATAGCGTGATGAGATCAACGGCCGAGACCATCATCCCCATGCCGACCGCACCAAAGAGCATCAGGACCGCATATTCGCCGCGGTAGGCGTCGTTCTTCTTGAAGTAGTGCGGCGCCACGATCAGACAGGCGATAGTCGCGAGATAGATCAGAATCTTCGCGAAAGACCCAAAGGCATCCATCCGGTAAAGCCCGCCAAAGGCGTCGCCGCCCAGTTCATAGGCCGGGTTGGTCAGCAGATCGAAGGTGAAGAATACCCCTGCAAACAGCATAACCACGGCAGCGATAGTGACGCCGCGCGAAGCCTTCTTGCCGCCAAATGCTGTGACCAGCAGCAAAATCAGACCTGCAACTGACAGGCCGATTTCGACAGCGACGAAATAGAGTGACGAGAGAGTAACCATTAGTGCTCTCCCTCCGCATGCGCAGTTTCAGGCATGAAGTTCGCTGAACTTTCTTTTGGTGCATTGACCTTGAGCTTCGCATCACCCTCTGGCGCGGCACGCGCAAGGCGCGCATCAAGCGCAGCGATGTCCTGACGCATAGGCGCGAGGAAGCTTTCCGGATACACGCCCATCCACAGCACCACTGCTGCGATTGGCGCCAGCATAACCCACTCGCGCGGTGTCATATCGGTCATTGCAGCGGCATCAGCATTTTTCTGCTCACCGAAAGCAATACGCCAATACAGGTAAAGCATGTATCCCGCGCCCAATATAATACCGGTTGTCAGGAACAGCGTCACGGTGCTCGACACCTGATAAACGCCCGCAAGGCTCAGGAACTCCGCGACGAACCCGCTAGTGCCCGGCAGGCCAATGCTGGCCATGGTGAACAGCAGGAAGAAGATCGCATATTTGGGCATGTTGATACTCAGCCCGCCATAGCGGCTGATCTCGCGGGTATGCAGCCGGTCGTAGATGACGCCGACACACAGGAAGAGCGCACCAGATACGAGGCCGTGGCTGAGCATGACGATCATCGCGCCCTCGAGGCCCTGCACATTGAAGGCGAATAGACCGGCGGTCACAATCGCCATGTGCGCGACTGAGGAATAGGCGATAAGCTTCTTCATATCGTGCTGAACCAGCGCGACGAGCGAGGTATAAATTACTGCAACCATCGACAGGCCGAAGATCAGCCAGATAAATTGATGGCTGGCCTCGGGGAACATCGGCAGACTGAAACGGATAAAGCCATATCCGCCGAGTTTCAGTAAAACGCCTGCGAGAATAACCGAGCCTGCGGTCGGTGCCTGAACGTGTGCATCGGGCAGCCACGTGTGCACCGGCCACATTGGCATTTTCACCGCGAAGCTGGCGAAGAAGGCGAGCCATAACCACGTCTGCGCCTCGGGCGCGAAGTCGAACTGCATCAGCGTCGGAATGTCGGTCGTGCCAGCCTCATTCACCATCCACAGCATCGCGATCAGCATAAGGACCGAACCAAGCAGCGTGTAGAGGAAGAATTTATAGCTCGCGTAGATCCGGTTATCGCCGCCCCACACGCCGATGATGAGGTACATCGGGATGAGGCCCGCCTCGAAGAAGATGTAGAACAGGAACAGATCCTGCGCGGCGAACACGCCGATCATCAGCACTTCCATCAGAAGGAATGCGCCCATGTATTCGCCGACGCGCTTGGTGATGCTCTCCCAGCTTGCGAGGATGCAGATCGGCATCAGGAAGACGCTGAGCATGATGAGCATCAGCGCGATGCCGTCGATGCCGAGTGCGTAGCTGAAGCCTGCGAATATCTCTGCGCGCTCAGTGAATTGCCACTGCGCCCCGCCGACATCGTAATTCAGCCACAGGACAATGCCGAGCGCCAAATTAACCAGGGTCGCGATCAGAGCAGTGCTGCGCGCGGCCTTGGCTTCGAGGAATAGACAAGCAGCTGCGGCCACAAACGGCACCAGCAGCATTGCGCTAAGGATCGGAAACCCCATCAGAACAGAACCCACGTAACGGCTGCGACGAGGCCAAGCAGCATCACCAGCGCATAGCTATAAACATATCCGGTCTGGACCCGCTTCGCGAGCGCGCTGCCCTGCGAGACGACCCATGCGGCCCCGTTTGGCCCAAAGCGGTCAATGATCCCAACGTCGCCAATTTTCCAGAATTGCCGCCCGAACCAGAAACCCGGTTTGATGAATAGCCAATTGTAGAGCTCGTCAAAGTACCACTTATTATAGACGAACTTGTGTATCGGCCCGAGCTGCTCGACTGTCTTAGCAGGCAGCGATGTGTCTTTGATGTAAGCGAGCCATGCGAAGAACAGGCCGGCGAGCATCACGACTGTTGCGGTCAACTTCACCCAAAGTGGTACAGCGTGCAAAGCATGGATCAGATTCTCATTGAAATAGATCGAATCACCCCAAAACGCACCATTCACTGCTTCGCTTGAGCCGTCGATAAATGGATATTTGAAGACAAAGCCCGCGAAAATCGCGCCTACGGTCAGCACGCCAAGCGGGATGAGCATCGTCAACGGGCTCTCATGCGGATGATACCCGCCTGTTGTGTCTCCGCCAGCTTCCTCAGGCGTTTTGTGGACGCTGTGCTGGATGTGCTCACTCTCAATCCAGCGCGGCTTACCCCAGAATGTGAGGAACATCAGCCGCCAGCTGTAGAAGCTGGTCAGCAGCGCCGCGAACGCGCCCATCCAGAATGCGAACATGGATAGTTCGGTGCCGCGGGCAAACGCCGCCTCCAGGATGGCGTCCTTTGAATAGAAGCCCGCGAAACCGAAGAAGCCGAGTACACCCACACCGGTGATCGCGAGCGTGCCTGCCATCATCGCCCAGAATGTGAGCGGAATCTTCTTCCGAAGGCCGCCGTAATAGCGCATGTCTTGTTCGTGATGCATTGCGTGGATCACACTGCCTGCACCGAGGAACAGCAGCGCCTTGAAGAATGCGTGCGTGAACAGGTGGAACATCGCCGCGCCATATGCGCCAACGCCCGCCGCGAAGAACATGTACCCCAACTGAGAACAGGTCGAATAGGCGATGACGCGCTTGATATCCCACTGCGTTGTGCCGATCGTCGCGGCGAAGATACACGTTGCTGCGCCAATGAATGTCACCACGGCGAGAGCCGTTGGAGCTGTCTCGAACATGGGCGACAGGCGGCAGACCATAAATACGCCAGCGGTCACCATGGTCGCGGCGTGGATCAGCGCAGACACTGGTGTCGGGCCTTCCATCGCGTCGGGCAGCCATGTGTGCAGGCCGAGCTGAGCCGACTTGCCCATCGCGCCGATGAACAACAGGATGCACAGCAAATCCATCGTGTAGAGGCGGTATCCGAAGAAGCCGATGGTCGCGCCGCTCATCGCAGGCGCAGCGTCAAGGATCTCCGGAATGGAGGTCGTGCCAAACACCAGGAACGTTCCAAAGATACCGAGCATAAAGCCAAGGTCGCCGACGCGGTTGACCACAAAGGCTTTGATCGCGGCTTTGTTGGCGCTTGGCTTTTTGAACCAGAACCCAATCAGAAGGTAGGATGCGAGGCCGACCCCTTCCCAGCCAAAAAACATCTGGACGAGGTTGTTTGCTGTCACCAGCATCAGCATCGCGAAAGTGAAAAGGCTGAGATATGCGAAGAAGCGCGGCTGATCCGGATCTTCCTCCATATAGCCCCAGCTGTAGAGGTGGACGAGCGCCGAGACACTTGTGATGACCACCAGCATTACCGCCGTGAGTGTGTCGACGCGCAGCGCCCAATCGAAGGTCAGCGAGCCGCTTTCGACCCATTTGAGCACGGGGACGACAGTTGCCTCTGCGCTGCCGCTGAGGAAGCCGTAAAAGATCGGCCAGCTCAGCGCGCATGCGATGAACAGCGCGCCCGTTGTGATCGACTTGGATACCGTGTTACCCAGTGCGCGATTGCCAAACCCTGCGACAATCGCCGCGAGCAAAGGCAGGAAAACTATAAGAAGAATAGAAGTCTGCACGGGCGGCTTATCCCTTCATCTGATTGACGTCATCGACGGCAATCGTACCGCGTCCGCGGAAGTAAATGACGAGGATGGCGAGGCCGATAGCAGCCTCCGCCGCGGCAACGGTCAGCACGAACATCGCAAACACCTGCCCCACGAGGTCGTTCAGGAATGCGCTGAAGCCGACGAGGTTGATGTTCACCGCGAGCAGGATCAGCTCAACCGACATCAGAATGACGATCACATTCTTGCGATTGATGAAAATGCCCAGCACACCCAGCACGAACAGGATCGCGCTGACGATGACGTAATGCTCAACGCCGATCATAGGTCGACCCCCTCGCCCACGGTGGGCTGCTTCAAGACGGTCGCATCACCCGGACGGCGTGCATTTTGCTTGGCGATATCCTGATGGCCGCGCGTGCTCTTGCTAGGCCGGTGTGTCAGCACAATCGCGCCGATCATCGCCACCAGCAGGATGATGCCCGCGATCTCAAACAGGAATATATAATCGGTGTAGAGCAATGCGCCGAGCGCCTCGATATTGCCCGCGCCCTCAAGTGGCGCCGTACTTGCCGAAGCTGTGCCGAGGTCCAATGCTCCGGCCTGATACGCGCCAATGCCCAGGATTAATTCTGCCAACAGGATCAGCGCCACGACCAGCCCGAGCGGGAAGTTGCGCACAAATCCAGCGCGCATCGCGGCGGTATCAATGTCGAGCATCATCACCACGAACAGGAACAACACGGCCACCGCACCAACGTAAACAATCACTAGCAACATCGCGATAAATTCTGCGCCCACGAGCACCATCAGACCCGCCGCATTGAAGAATGCGAGTATCAGCCACAGCACGGAATGCACCGGGTTGCGCGCGGTAATCACCATCACCGCCGACGCGATGAGCAATGCCGCAAACAGGTAAAAGGCTAAGGTCTGAATCATAATGCCCCGTCCAGGATTGCGCGCCGACTAGCGATAGGGCGCGTCGGCTTCAAGGTTTGCGGCGATCGCCCGCTCCCACTTGTCCCCGTTCGCCAGCAATTTCGCCTTGTCGTAGAGCAGCTCCTCGCGCGTTTCGGTAGAATATTCGAAGTTCGGCCCCTCAACCACGGCATCAACCGGGCACGCCTCTTGGCAGAACCCGCAATAGATGCACTTGGTCATGTCTATGTCATAGCGCGTAGTGCGGCGCGAACCATCATCGCGCGGCTCGCTCTCAATAGTGATCGCCTGCGCCGGGCACACCGCTTCGCAGAGCTTACATGCAATGCAACGCTCCTCGCCATTGGGATAGCGGCGCAAAGCATGCTCACCGCGAAAACGCGGGGACAGCGGGTTCTTCTCGAACGGATAGTTGATCGTGACTTTGGGCTTCCAAAGGTATTTGAAAGTCAACGCATGCGCCTTGAGGAATTCCCACAAGGTGAAGGATTTGATGAGTTGGGAAATGGAGGTCATAGCGGTGCATACCTCGTCAGCATGAGGTATCCTGAGATCAAGAGGACGAAAAGCAGGCTAAGCGGCAGGAACACTTTCCAGCCCAAACGCATCAGCTGGTCATAGCGATAACGAGGGACCGTCGCCCAGATCCAGCTGAACAGGAAGAAGAAGACGAACGTCTTGAGCAGGAACCAGACGATGCCCGGGATGTCGAACCACGGGATCCAATCAACGTTGAGCGGTGGCAGCCACCCACCAAAGAACAGGATAGTATTCAGCGAGCACATCAGCAGGATGTTAGCATACTCACCCAGCCAGAAGAGCGCGAAGCTCATCGAGCTATATTCGGTCTGATACCCCGCGACGAGCTCGGACTCGGCCTCGGTCAAATCAAACGGCGCGCGCTGCGTCTCTGCCAGACAGGAGATGAAGAACATCACCCACATCGGGAACAGTAGCGGATTAAAGAAATATCCGTTCACGATGCCCAGACCGTGGCCCTCTTGCGCGTTCACAATCTCGGTCAGGTTGAACGTTCCCGCCCACAGCACCACGCACACCAGAATAAAACCGATTGAGACCTCATAAGAGATCATCTGCGCGGCGGCACGCATCGCGGAGAAGAATGGGTATTTCGAGTTCGACGCCCAGCCCGCCATGACGATGCCGTAGACACCCAAAGAGCTGATCGCGAGGACATAAAGCAGCCCGACATTGATGTCCGACAGGACGACGCCCGCATCAAACGGGATCACCGCCCAAGCGAGCAGTGCAACCGTAAAGGTCACAATCGGTGCGAGCAGGAAGATACCCTTGTTCGCGGCGCTTGGAATGATTGTCTCTTGCAAGAAGACTTTGAGGCCATCGGCGAAGCTTTGCAGCAGGCCGAATGGGCCAACGACATTGGGCCCGCGCCGCAGCATCACCGCGCCGAGCACTTTGCGGTCGACGTAAATCACCATGGCGACTGCTAACATCACCGGGAATGCGATCAACAAAATGCCCGAGACAGTCGCGACAAACCACGCCCATTCATAGGTCATGCCGAGAGATTGGAAGAATTCGGTCATTAGTCTCCGTCTCCTCCGCAGCTGCCTTCGCCGTAAGAACCACCTGACGCGCTAGAAGAACCGGCGTCTGGTCTCCCTCCAATTCGCTCCAAGAAAAACGGAGCGAATTTTGCGAGACAAAGCAGAATAATCAGAAGTACGCCTGCGCCTCCAAAGAGTACTAGAACACTCACTCTGCCGCCTCCTTCAGCTCGTCACCGTGAAGCAATTCAGCCGAACATTGCTGCATCACAGTACTGGCGCGGGCGATGGGATTGGTGAGATAGAAATCCTTGATGGGATAACCCGCAATCACGCCCTCCGCTTTCGCTTTGCTGTCAGCCTTCGGAAGCGCGCCGTAATCGGCCAGACCCTCTTCACCCAGCGCAGGAACTTCCGCGATCATAGCGCTTTGCAATTCGGCAAAACTATTGAAGCCCACATCCACTTTCAGAGCATCCGCAAGCGCGCGCAGGATCGTCCAATCCTCACGCGCGTCACCTGGTGCAAACACGGCCTTCTCGGCGAACTGAACGCGACCTTCTGTGTTGACGTAAGTGCCGTCCTTCTCGGCATAAGACGCGGCGGGCAGAATGATATCCGCCGCATGTGCGCCCTTGTCGCCGTGATGCCCGATATAGACCTTGAGACTGTCGGCGAACGGCTCGAAATCCATCTCATCCGCACCGAGTGACACAACAACTTTCGGTTTGGCGGCGTGGATATCGGCCATGCCCCCAGCCTGCGCAAAGCCGAGCATCAAACCGCCCATCCGTGCGGCCGAGAAATGCAGCACGTTGAACCCGTTCCAGCCGTCTTTAACGACGCCGAGCTTGTCCGCCGCAGCCAGCGCACCGTGAAGCGCACCTTTCGCAAGCGCCGCGCCGCCCAGGATCATCGCTGGGCGCTCAGCCGCCTTGAACACGTCGGTCACTTCGCTTGGAAGCTTCGAAAGAACCGCCAGATCATTACCCAGGAAGGTCGCAGGATACGTCGTGTCCCATTCCGGCCCGACCACAAAGACCTTAGCACCGTGCTTCACCGCTTTGCGTAGGCGGGTGTTCACCAGCGGCGCTTCCCAGCGGACATGACTGCCCACGATGAGAATAGCATCAGCGGACTCAATACCCGCGAGAGTCGAGTTGAAATTGACCGCTGCAAGGTTCGATACGTCATAATCCATGCCGGTCTGACGGCCCTCGATCAGGCTCGAGCCGCTTGCTTTCAGGAGCGCCTTGGCCGCAAACATCGTCTCGCAATCGACCATATCGCCAGCAACCGCCGCTATGCTGGAAGTGTTGCCCTTCAGCTGCTTGGCGACCGCCTTAAAGGCCTCGTCCCAACTGCCTTCAGTCAGCTTGCCCCGCTTACGCAGATAAACCTTGTCGAGGCGCCGCTTGGTCAGGCCATCGACCTGATAGCGCGCCTTGTCCGAAATCCACTCTTCATTGACGTCATCATTGACGCGCGGAAGCGCACGCATGATTTCGCGGCCTCGGCTATCGAGGCGGATATTCGCTCCCACCGCATCAGAAACATCGATGCTGAGCGTTTTCTTGAGCTCCCACGGACGCGCCTCAAAAGCATAAGGGCGTGATGTCAGCGCGCCAACGGGGCATAGATCGATCACATTGGCGCTCATCTCATGCGCCGCAGCCTGCTCGAGATATGTCGTGATCTGCATGTCCTCGCCGCGGTAAAGCGCGCCAATCTCGTCCACTCCCGCGACCTCTTCAGAGAAACGCACGCAGCGTGTGCAATGAATGCAGCGGGTCATGACCGTCTTGATCAGCGGCCCCATGTACTTTTCGCTCACGGCGCGCTTGTTCTCGTCATAACGCGTCGCGCCGCGACCATAGGTCATGGACTGATCTTGCAGGTCGCACTCGCCGCCCTGATCGCAAATTGGGCAATCAAGCGGATGATTAATCAGCAGAAATTCCATCACGCCTTCGCGCGCAGTCTTTACCATCTCACTGTCGGTGCGGATTTCCTGACCATCGGCGGCAGGCAGTGCACAGCTTGCCTGAGGCTTGGGCGGACCCGGTGCGACTTCAACCAGACACATGCGGCAATTGCCCGCAATGCTCAGGCGTTCGTGATAGCAGAAACGCGGGATTTCCTTGCCCGCAAGCTCGCACGCCTGCAGCACAGTCGCGCCTGCTGGGACTTCGATCTCTTCGCCGTCTACGGTGACTTTAGGCATCGAATATGTCCCTTAGAGAAAGCGGCGAGAATTTCATGATTGATCTTTCTTAAGCGCATCGATTTGGCTCAGCGTGCGGTACAGACCATGTGCAAGCAGTGCGCGCAGAGATGTCTTGTCGAAACTGACCTCGACGCCGTCCGTTAGACAGGGGCCAAGTAGAGGCACAATACTTCGTATTGCAGCCGTCTCTCTATCGCTCTCTGGCTCCGCTTCGATAAGGTCATAAACCAGCATGCCACCGGCTTGTGCAACACAAAGGCCGATCATCTCGCTTCCATTACGTGGCGATAGTTGCGGCGACTGCCAATCGTCGTGAGTCAGGTCTGAAATCCGTACGATGTCGTTCTCGTCAATCCGATCTTGAATGAAAAACTCTGAGAATCCACTGACTGCGGTCACAGGATCATATGACATTTTCATGTTGCCGAAGTTCGAGAAGCAGTCTTGCGTCCGGGAATCGCCATAAGAGTACTCGGGCAGCACTTTCCCGACAGCCTGCAACTGCTCGTCACTCCTAAACGGAAGTTCCAACAGCTCAGATGCACGCAACCTATTTAGCGACGCCACGCAGCGGAAATAAGCGCTAAGCGCTGGACGAACAGACTTTGAGTGACGCGGGTCAAATCTCTTGCTTAGACCCCTGTCTGAGCGATCAATCAACGAACCGGTTGGTGGATCGGCCAGCGCGGGAGAAGCTGATACGAATCCGCACATCAGCGCAGCGGGCAAGAATGTAGCAAGCAAAGTCCTCACTCCGCCGCCTCCGCGAATTGCGCATTGTGCTCATGTATGCGGCGCTCCAGCTCGGGGCGAAAGTGTCGGATCAAGCCCTGAATTGGCCAGGCCGCTGCATCGCCAAGCGCACAGATCGTATGGCCTTCCACCTGCTTGGTGACCTGTTGCAGCATATCGATCTCTTCAATCGCGGCATCGCCGGTGCGGAGTCGTTCCATCATACGCCACATCCACCCGGTGCCCTCGCGGCAAGGTGTGCACTGGCCGCAGCTTTCGTGTTTGTAGAAGTAACTAAGCCGCGAAATCGCGCGGACGATATCGGTGGACTTGTCCATCACGATCACAGCCGCCGTGCCGAGGCCCGAGCCGAGTTCTTTCAACCCGTCAAAGTCCATCGGCGCGTCCATAATCTGCTCGGCAGGCACAAGCGGAACCGACGAACCACCTGGAATCACTGCGAGAAGGTTATCCCAACCGCCTGTGATCCCGCCACAATGCTTCTCAATCAGCTCGCGGAAAGGAATGCTCATTTGCTCTTCCACCACACATGGCTTTTCAACATGGCCGCTGATCTGGAAAAGTTTTGTCCCGTGGTTACCCTCACGGCCAAAGCTGTTGAACCAGCTCGCGCCGCGCCGCAGGATCGTTGGCACAACTGCGATGCTCTCAACATTGTTAACGGTGGTCGGGCAGCCATAGAGGCCAGCGCCGGCCGGAAACGGTGGCTTGAGGCGTGGCTGGCCCTTTTTGCCCTCAAGGCTTTCGATCATCGCGGTTTCTTCACCGCAAATGTAAGCCCCAGCACCGCGATGCATGAATACATCGAAATCATAGCCTGAACCGCTAGCGTTTTTGCCGATCAGACCGGCTGCATTGGCCTCATCAATCGCCTTCTGAAGCGTTTCAGCCTCGCGGATATACTCGCCGCGAATGTAGATATAGGCCGCCCGCGCGCGCATCGCGAAACCGGCAACCAGTGCTCCTTCGATCAGTTTGTGCGGGTCATGGCGAATAATCTCGCGGTCTTTACAAGAACCGGGCTCTGACTCGTCGGCATTGATAACGAGAAAACTAGGACGACCATTCTTACTTTCCTTAGGCATGAATGACCATTTCAGGCCGGTCGGAAAACCCGCCCCGCCCCGTCCGCGCAGGCCGGACGCCTTTATCTCGTCGATTATCGCATCATTGCCGCGCTCGATCAGCGCCTTGGTATTGTCCCAATCGCCGCGCGCTTGCGCCGCCTTCAGCCCCCAATCCTGGAAGCCGTAGACGTTCGTGAAAATGCGATCTTTATCCTGAAGGCTCATACGTAACCACCAAACACCAGGAGCGCGACACCGCCCAAAATTGCAAGCAACGCCAACGTTTTGACAATGCCCTTAAGCACTTTCCAAGCGATGACCACAGCGATCACCGCGACAGCAATTGTTGCCCACGAATATTCCATTACTTTTCATCACCCTCTCTGTTCGAGAGCGCAAGAAAGACCACGCCGAGCGCAATCACGACGGAGCCAAGGGCGATCCAGACTGCGACATTCATGGTTTGTCGCTCCCCAGAAGCTGGCGTAAAGCGCCGAAGCCGCCGAAGAGGAAGCCCAATAGGATCCAGACCATCCAGCCATCCCCGCTGATGAATTTGAATACTCCGAGTGCGAGAAAGACCAGGCCGATTATGCCGCCGCCAAGATTAGCCTTATTGCCCATCACCAATCACTCCGATAATCGTGATTGGTGTCGGCCATCTCTTTAAGATTGCTAAGAGCATTCGCTGGCTCTGAAGTGTGACGACCGGGCTCTTGCGTGCCAGGCTTGGGCTGCTCACCTTTGGCCAGCGCATCTAGCACCGCGTCAAGCCGCTCAACCGTCAGATCTTCGTAATTGTCATCATTGATCTGAACCATGGGTGCGGTCGCGCAATTGCCCATGCACTCGACCTCAGTGAGGGTCCAAAGGCCATCCTCGGACACTTCGCCCTTCGCCATACCACGCTTCTTGCAGGCCGAAATAATATCGTCCGACCCGCGCAGCATGCAGGGGGTCGTCCCGCAGACCTGCACATGATATTTCCCAACGGGCTTCATGTTGTACATGAAATAGAAGGTCGCGACCTCGAGCACACGAATGACCGGGACGTCGATGTAGGCCGCAACATATTCGATCACCGGCAGCGGGAGCCAGCCTTGCGTGTCGGTCTCCGCCCCAACCTGACGCTGCGCCAGATCGAGCAGCGGCATCACAGCCGATTTCTGGCGGCCCTCCGGATATTTGGCGATATGCCAATCGGCGGTCTTCTTGTTCTCTTTTGTCCACGCAAAAGAGCCCCAGCGCTCGCGGAGTTCCGGTGTGTCGGGTGCGGGTGTACGGTCAGCCATTTCTGCTCAACCTGTTCTGTAGAAAACGACCTGCGTAAAGGCCAATGACAGCTGCGCCGGCGGTCGAGAAGACCTCCTTGCGCGGCGCTTCGCCATGGAAAAGCACAAGATATGCCGCAATTGCAGCTGCAAAGACGCCGAAGCTGGCAAAGAGTATGAAGAGCTCACGGAGGATCACCGGTCACACTCCCCAAACACCACATCAATCGCTCCCAGTATGGCGGTTGCGTCGGGCAGCATGTGGCCTTTGCACATAAAGTCCATGGCTTGCAGGTGGCTAAATGCGGTTGGGCGGATCTTGCAGCGATAGGGTTTGTTCGTCCCGTCGCTCACCAAATATACGCCAAATTCGCCCTTGGGGCTTTCAGTCGCGACGTAAACTTCGCCAGCAGGTACGTGAAAGCCCTCGGTGTAGAGCTTAAAGTGATGGATCAGAGCTTCCATCGACTGCTTCATCTCGCCGCGCTTGGGCGGGGAGACTTTGCGATCATCCGAGCAAACCTCGCCTTCAGGCATTTCTTTGAGGCACTGACGGATGATCTTGGCGCTCTCGTAGATCTCTTTGACGCGGACCATAAAGCGGTCATAGCAATCCGAATTTGTGCCCACCGGAATGTCAAATTCCATGCGGTCATAGACGTCATAAGGCTGCGATTTGCGCAGATCCCACGGGATGCCCGCCGCGCGGATCATTGGCCCGCTAAAGCCCCAGCTGAGCGCGTCTTCCTTGCTCACCACAGCGATATCGACATTGCGCTGCTTAAAGATGCGATTGTCGATCACCAGGCTCATCGCGTCTTCAAACAATTGGAAGAAGCGATTGTCGAGCCACTCGCCAATATCGACCAGCAGCTTTTCCGGCACATCTTGATGCACACCGCCCGGGCGGAACCATGCCATATGCATGCGTGCGCCAGAAGCTCGCTCGAAGAAATTGAGGCAATCTTCGCGCAAATCCATGATCCACAGGTTCGGCGTGAAGGCCCCTACGTCCAAAACATGCGCGCCCATATTGAGCATGTGATTGCAGATGCGGGTAAGTTCGGCGAAGAGCACACGCAGATACTGTCCGCGCTCCGGCACCTCGAGATTGAGCAGCTTTTCAATCGCCAACACATAGCTGTGTTCCTGACACAGCGGAGAGCAGTAATCGAGCCGGTCGAAATACGGCAGCGCCTGTAGGTAAGTCTTGTTTTCAATCAGTTTTTCAGTGCCGCGATGGAGCAAACCGACATGCGGGTCGATCCGCTCGATGATCTCGCCATCAAGCTCCATCACCATGCGCAACACGCCGTGCGCCGCAGGGTGCTGAGGCCCGAAGTTAATCGTATAATTGGTGATCGTTTCATCGCCAGTTGTCGGCGATTCTTCGATTTGCAATCCATTGTTCATGAGCACACCCATCGGCCATCGAAGATGTTCTGCTGGCCGTTATCGTCAGTCACCGTCATTCTTGCGGCATCGCTATCAGCGCCACTATCATTGCGCGCAACCGACACGGCAAATCCTTCGCCTTGAAACCCTGTTCCGCTCTTGATCAGATTATAGCCGCCGGGAGGGGCATCAAGGACCAGCAATTGTCCGCCTAGTCGCACGACCGCCTTACCCGGTATTGAGCGATCTTCCGGCGCGGCAGCGATTAGCATTTCTGTGCTGCCCGTAGCAAAGGTACAGCCCCCTGCCCGCGGTCCCAAATCGACATCAGCGATATTACCGAGCTTTTCAGGTGCCAGAACATTGGTTTGCGGCGCCGGCGCTCCTTCCACTGCGCTTGTGACGACCGCCTGCCCCGGCGTAGCGGCCTGTTCAGCAGGAGCAGCACTCGTAGCGGTACCCACACGCGCGGCAAATTCGTCGACCGTCTCCGGTTCTGCCGGTGCGTCATTGCACGCGGCGAGGCCTATTGCTGGCATCAGTATAATTGCGCGCCAGCTCACTTCTCTTCACCCTCACCTTTTTCAGCCGCCTTCTCATCACCGGGAAGGACATAGTCGCTGCCTTCCCACGGGCTAAGGAAGTCGAATTGTCGTAGGTCTTGTGCGAGTTCGACCGGTTCATAAACAACCCGCTTTTCCTCTTCGGAATAGCGCAGTTCGGTATAGCCCGTCAGCGGGAAGTCCTTACGGAATGGATGCCCTTCGAAACCGTAGTCGGTAAGAATGCGGCGCAGATCGGTATTTCCGTCGAACAGCACACCATACAAGTCGAACACTTCGCGCTCGAGCCAGCCAGCGTTGGGCCAAAGTGTGGTGACAGTCGGCACAGGTGTATCCTCTGCCGCACTCACCTTGACCATGATGCGGTTGTTCTTGGTCACGCTCAGCAGCATGTAAACCACCTCAAAACGCTCAGCGCGCTCCGGAAAGTCAACGCCGGCAATTTCCATCAATTGCTGGTATTCGTGGTCGTCTCGCAGAGTGCGCAGCACGTCTTCAATAGCTTCGCGCTTCACGGTGAAGATTAGCTCGCCATGCGCCTCTTCGGTCGCGACGAGATGCTCGCCAAGCGCCTTGCCAAGCGTGCTTGCAAGCCCGTCAATCTGAGTGAATTTTGGTGCGGAATGAAGGACGGTCATATCAACGTTCAATCGTGCCGATACGGCGGATCTTCCGCTGCAATTGCATTACGCCGTATAGCAGCGCTTCCGCTGTTGGCGGGCATCCTGGCACATAGATATCAACCGGCACAATGCGGTCGCAGCCGCGTACCACCGAATAGCTATAGTGATAATAGCCGCCGCCATTGGCGCAGCTGCCCATGCTGATCACATATTTGGGATCAGACATCTGGTCATAAACCTTGCGCAGCGCTGGCGCCATCTTGTTGCACAGCGTGCCCGCCACAATCATTACATCAGACTGACGCGGGGACGCGCGTGGTGCGGCGCCGAAGCGCTCCATATCATAACGCGGCATGTTTACATGGATCATCTCCACCGCGCAGCATGCGAGGCCAAAAGTCATCCACCACAGTGAGCCTGTGCGGGCCCATTGAAACAGATCCTCAGTCGAAGTGACAAGGAAGCCCTTGTCATCAATCTCGGTCTGCAGCGCGTTGAAGTAATCGGCATCTGGCTGACGCACTTCGCCGCCTTGAGCGGTGGGCATCTGCGCTGCTGACAATTGATCAGCAGGAACCTGACTTGGCGTGATGATGGTGTTTTGCTGGCTCATATCAATCCCAATCAAGGGCTCCCATCTTCCACTCATAGGCAAGGCCGATGGCGAGGATTCCCAGGAAGATTACCATTCCGAACCAGCCCGTCCATCCGGTGTACTCTAGGCTGACTGCCCATGGAAACAGGAACGACGCCTCAAGATCGAACAGGATGAACGATATCGCAACGAGGTAAAAACGCACGTCAAACTGACTACGCGCATCGTCAAAGGCGGGAAATCCGCATTCATACTCGCTCAGCTTTTCAGCATCGGGATTGTGCGCACCAGTGAGGCGTGACACGCCCATCGGCAAAAACACAAATGCGGCAGACAATCCGGCCGCAATGATCAGAAAGATGAAAATCGGTAAATATTGGCTCAGATCAACCACAAACACATCCTAGAGCTCACGCAGATTTTCTGCGCCTCTAGGCCCCTCTCCGGCAAGGTGCAAGGGCGCGAATCGTGCAATCCGCGCCACTCGCGATGCAGCCTACTTCATCAAGCCTTTTACAGCCTTCACAGTTGCCGCTCCATAAGGCGGTTTGAACCCGCCCAATTTGGCCACATCGATCTTGGGCTGCGTATAGACACTGCGCGCGTGGCTAAACTCGCGAAAGCCCTCAATTCCGTGATAGCTGCCCATGCCCGATGGACCGACACCGCCGAACGGCAAATCTTCCATCGAGACGTGGAAAATGACATCATTCACGGTCACGCCGCCGGATATAGTACGTGTCAGTACGTGCTCCTGCTCTGCTTTGTCAGCGCCGAAATAATAGAGGCCAAGCGGACGGTCATTTTCGTTCACATAGTCAATCGCCTCATCCATGCTGCGATAAGTTTTTACAGGCAGGACCGGGCCAAAGATCTCTTCCTGCATCGCCTGCATATCTTCCGTCACATTCTTGAGGATAGTGAGCGGCATCTTGCGAGCATTGGTGTTTGAGAAGTCCTCATTACCGGGATTGACCTCAATCACTTCCGCGCCCTTGCCCTTCGCGTCTGCAACCATGGATTGTAGCCGGTCGAAGTGGCGATCCGTCACCACGCTGGCGTAGTCCTCATTGGCCAGCACGGTCGGATACATTGCCTCCGCACCTTGCGTGACGCCGCTGATTGCTTCGTCCTGCTTGCTTTCGGGCACATACATATAGTCAGGCGCAAGACAGATCTGACCGGCATTGAGCATCTTGCCCAGCGCGACGCGTTCACCAGCGGCGGCAAAGTCAGCGCTTTCGCCCATGAAGACTGGCGACTTGCCGCCTAGCTCTAACGTGACCGGAACGAGGTTCTTGGCGGCCGCCTCCATTACCTTGGCTCCGGTTGCGGTGGAGCCAGTAAAGACGAGGTGATCGAACGGCAGGCTGGAGAATGCCTGCGCGACATCAGGACCTCCAGTGAACACCGCGCATTCGTCAGGCGTGAAATATTCCTCGATCAGCTCTTTGGTGAGCATGCTTGTCTTTTCGGTAAATTCGCTCGGCTTGATCATTGCGCGATTGCCCGCCGCGAAAACTTGCATCAGCGGACCAAAGCTCAAGTTCACCGGGAAATTCCACGGGCTGAGAATACCAATGACACCCTTAGGCTCATACCGCACTTCGGCTTTGGCGCCGAGCAGGCCGAGTGGAAACTGAACGCTGCGCCTTTGCGTGCGTGACCATTTGTCGAGATGTTTGATGCAATATTTGCCGAATCCCACCGTGCCGGCAATGTCTGTGATCATCGACTGATGGGGTGAACGATTGCCAAAATCCGCAGCCATGGTTTTGCACAGATCCTCGCCATGCTCCTTGAGCAGCTTCATCGCGCGCTCAATGCGGTTGCGACGCATAGCAATTGGCTCAGGGCGCATTTGTGTGTGCGCGGCGCGCTGTTTGCGGAGGATGTCTTCCATCGCGTTCAATTGATTATCAGCCATCGTCTCTCTCCCAGCGGAATTTGAGCCATTTCAATCCACGGCCCATTTGCTATTGTTGCACCGCAACACTAAGTCGCGTTTCGCAACCGATATTCCAGAACCAGAGGATATACACAAGTGACCCAGTTCTCTTCAGCCGATCCTGTCGTCATTCTATCTTATGCGCGTACCCCGATGGGCGGCATGCAAGGTGCCCTTTCAGATGTCTCCGCAACGGACCTTGGTGCGACCGCCGTGAAGGCGGCGGTAGAGCGTTCCGGAGTCTCGGGTGATAAACTTGACCGCGCTTATATGGGCTGCGTCCTGCCCGCTGGCTTGGGTCAGGCCCCTGCCCGCCAGGCGATGGTCAAAGCTGGGCTGCCAAAATCAGTGCAAGCAACGACAGTGAATAAGGTCTGCGGCTCTGGCATGCAGACGGTCATCATGGGCGCAGAGGCGCTGGCGAGCGGCACTATTGATTATGTCGTCGCAGGCGGCATGGAGAGCATGACAAACGCGCCATACCTGCTCAAGAAGCATCGCTCTGGCGCGCGGCTTGGCCACGATACGACCTATGATCACATGTTCCTCGACGGTCTTGAAGACGCCTATGAGGAAGGACGCGCGATGGGCACTTTCGCTCAGGATACGGCAAATGATTATCAGATGACGCGCGAGGAGATGGACGATTATTCCATCGAAAGCCTGCGCCGCGCCAATGCCGCGATTGAAAGTGGAGCATTTGCCGATGAAGTGGTTCCAGTGACTTTCGCGACCCGCAAGGGCGATGTGACTGTCGATACTGACGAGGCACCCGGCAAAGGACGTCCGGACAAGATCCCACAACTGCGCGCGGCCTTTGCCAAGGACGGCACGATTACGGCTGCGACATCTAGCTCGATCTCAGATGGAGCGGCGGCAGTGGTGCTGACACGCGAAAGCGTCGCGAAAAAAAACGGGCAAGAGCCAGTTGCGAAGATAGTCGCGATGGCAGCCCACGCCCGCGAACCGAAAGATTTCACAATTGCTCCGGTCGGCGCGATTGAGAAGGTCCTGAAAAACGCGGGCTGGAGCGTTGACGAGGTCGAGCTTTGGGAAGTCAACGAAGCCTTCGCCTGCGTCGCCATGTTTGCGATGCGCGACATCGGCATCCCGCATGACAAGATCAACGTCAATGGCGGCGGCACTGCGCTTGGCCACCCTATCGGCGCGAGCGGTACGCGGATCATCGTGACACTGCTTAACGCACTGAAAAAGCAGGGCAAGACCAAGGGTGTTGCCAGTCTCTGCATTGGCGGCGGTGAGGCGACAGCTGTAGCTGTTGAAATCGCCTAGGCGGCATGTGGACGCGGCGAGTTTACGGCTCGCCGCTTCCCCAAAGCTGACCCTGCCGAACCCAACCTCGGCGGCCATCTACATCAATCTGGCACCAGCCTTCTTCGCAGCGCTCTAGTTTTGCGACAACACCAGGTGCCGCGCGCCATCTAATGTCTGCATCGTTCGCGCCCGATGCTCTAATTGCGGCCGGCTCTTCTCCTGTCACAATGATGCCACGTGCCGGGCTGAGCAGAGGGGCCGACACCCAACCCTGATCACCATGGGGGTCTTCGATCAACCGCCACCCCTCGAGCACACGCACAACTTTTACTGGTAGACCGGGACGGCGATACACCCATGCGATCTTATAATCCTTGCTTGGGCCTACCCGCATATTGAGGACAGTCGCGCTGTCGCGGATCGTTGCCCAATATGGCGTCTCCCGCGTCTGCGCAGCGGCGGGCGATGCTAAGGCGCCAGAAACAAGAGCAGCAAGACAGATCAAGAATCTCATGATGGAAAGCACTATCCCAATCGCCTGAGCCAGAGCAACAGCGCACAAACACTAATGCCGATTCGCCACGTTAATTGCTCTGCCATGCTTGACCGCTGCGGCATTCTCAGCCTAGCCCGCAAGTGATGACTGACGCCTCGCAAGCACCGACCAAACGTATCGAACACACGCCGCGCGTAGTTGTGACGCGTCACCTCTTGCCGGAGGTAGAGCAGCGAATGAGCGAGCTGTATGATACTGTGCTCAATACTCGGGATACGCCGCTGTCGCGTGATGAATTGGCGGCCGCGATGCGTGATTGCGATGTGTTGGTCCCTACCGTAACGGATCGTATAGATGCTGAGTTGCTGGAGCAGGCCGGCGAGCGCTTGGGTTTGATTGCAAGCTTTGGTGCAGGCACCGATCATATTGATCTGGAAGCGGCTTCGAAGCGCGGGCTGATGGTGACGAATACGCCTGGCGTTTTTACTGACGACACGGCTGATCTGGCGATGGCTGGTATTATCGGAGTTCCGCGCCGAATTCGCGAGGGCGTGGAGTTGATCCGCACAGGGCAATGGAGTGGTTGGACGCCCACCGCGCTGCTTGGGCGCAAGCTCGCGGGCAAAGTCCTGGGGGTTGTAGGCATGGGCCGGATCGGACAGGCTGTAGCGCACCGCGCCCGCGCATTCGGCCTTGAGATCGCATATCATAACCGCAAACCGCTGCCTGAGGCAGCTGAGCGGATGCTGGCCGCGCGCTATGTCGCGGAGCTGGATGATTTGCTTGCTGAGGCGGACATTGTCAGTTTGCATTGCCCGGCGAGTGAACAGACCCGCGGAATACTAGACGCACGGCGCATTAGCCTGATGAAACCTGGGAGCTGTTTGATTAACACGGCGCGCGGTGATCTGGTCGATTATGAAGCGCTGATTGAGGCTCTGGAAAGTGGTCATTTGGGGGGCGCTGGGCTGGATGTTTATCCTGACGAACCTAGTGTCGACCCGCGCCTCCTCAAGAGCCCCAATGTGATGACCCTGCCTCATATTGGCAGCGCGACCCAGGAAGGGCGCGAGGATTCTGGCCTAAAAGTTATCGCCAATATTCGCATGTGGGCAGACGGCCACCGCCCGCCGGATCAGGTTCTAACTGGTCTCGCCTAAGCGCTATAGGCGCTTTTCATAAAACCGATTGTCTCCATTGTCTTGGTAGCCTGCAAACGGGCCAATTTCGGTAAAGCCGAATGCCTGATAGAGCCTGTTAGCAGGCGTAAATGGCGCGCTGATTCCAGTCTCCAGTCTTACCGTTTGAAACCCGGCCTCGCGTGCCGCGTTAAGCAAATGTGTGAGCAAACCTTTACCAAGCCCTTTTCCGGCATATTCAGGGAGAGTGCGCATGCTCTTAATTTCAGCATAGTCATCATGTGAACGAAGCGCGCCGACAGCTTGCAGTTGCTCGCCATCCCACGCGCCAAAGATACAAATATCCGGCTCTCTCAAGCGCTCCAGATCAAACGCATAGGCCGTGCCCGGAGGTGACACTTCGAACATGTCGCGGTGGTGATATTCTAGCAGGCTGACTACCGCTGGATCATCAAGACTCGCTTGCGCAAAACGCATTGGCTACATCCCTAAAGATTATCGTGCTGTGGCATACCCAGAACGTGGAAACCACCATCGACGCGAATGATCTCACCAGTTGTGCATGCTCCTGCATCAGAGCAAAGATATACCGCGGTGCCGCCCACTGCTTCCAGCGTGGCATTCGCGCGGAGCGGCGCATTGGTCTCTGTGTGCTTCCACGTCTTGCGCGCGCCGCCAATGGCTGAGCCGGCCAGCGTTTTCATCGGGCCAGGGCTGACAGCATTGACCCGGATACCCTCGGGGCCAAGATCATTGGCGAGGTAGCGGACAGCGGCCTCGAGCGCAGCCTTGGCCACGCCCATTACGTTGTAATTCGGGGTAACGCGATTGGACCCCATATAGCTTAGGGTGAGTAGCGTGCCGCCATGCTCCACCATCATCGGATGCGCGCGCCGGGCAACTTCGATGAAGCTGTAAGCGGAGATATCCATCGAGTTTTTGAAGTTCTGACGCGAGGTGTTGAGAATGCGGCCAGTGAGCTCAGACTTGTCGGAAAAAGCCACCGCGTGAATGACGAAGTCAAGCCTGCTCCATCGTTCCTGTAGCGCATCGAAAGCGGCGTCCAGCGAAGCGTCGTCAGTTACGTCGACATCCAGCATGAAGTCCGAACCAACGCCCTCCGCAAGCGGCTTCAACCGTTTACCGAAAGCATCGCCTTGATAGGTGAATGCCAATTCGGCGCCAGCCTCAGCGCATGCTTTGGCAATACCCCAAGCTATTGAGCGATCGTTGGCGACACCCATCACGAGGCCGCGTTTTCCCGACAATACGCCCATGCTGCTGATCCCTTACCTAATGTGTGAACACTTATCCGTTGAATTTCGACATCAACATCGTGCCATTCGTTCCGCCAAAGCCAAACGAGTTGGTCATAACTGTATCAAGACCGGCATTCTCCACGAGCTCGGTGGCAATCTCGTCCGGCTTCAGCGCGGGATCCAGAGTTTCAACATTGATCGAAGGGATGATGAAATCATGCTCTAGCGCTAGCAGGCAATAGATTGCTTCCTGCGCGCCGGTGGCCCCCTGGCTGTGACCCGTCATTGACTTTGTAGAACTGACCGGCGGAGTCGTGCCATCGCCAAACACCCGGCGAACTGCCGCAATCTCACCAACATCACCGACCGGTGTCGAGGTGCCGTGAGCATTGATATAACTGATTGTGCGATCATTGCCGAGCGACTTGAGCGCCCCGCGCATAGAGCGCTCTCCGCCCTCGCCCGAAGGCGCGACCATGTCAGCACCGTCGGATGTGGCACAGAAGCCAGTGACTTCCGCATAGATTTTCGCGCCGCGCGCCTGTGCGTGTTCGAGCGCCTCAAGCACCACAATGCCCCCGCCGCCGCCGATAACAAAGCCGTCGCGATCAGCGTCGAATGCGCGAGAGGCACGCTCCGGCGTATCATTATATTTGCTCGACATGGCCCCCATCGCATCGAAAAGGCACGACAGCGTCCAGTCGAGCTCTTCGCCGCCACCGCCAAACATCACGTCCTGCTGACCCAGGGCGATTTGCTGTGCCGCCATGCCGATGCAATGAAGCGACGTAGAACAGGCCGAGGTGATCGAGAAGTTCATTCCCTTGATCTGGTAAGCCGTGGCGAGGTTCGCGCTTACCGTTGAGGACATGGTCTTGGGGACAGCGAAAGGCCCAATGCGCTTGGTCGCGCCAGTTTTCAGTACGGTCTGGTGTGCGGCAAGCATTGCCGAGGTAGAAGGACCACCCGAACCGGCGATAACCCCGGTCATCGGATTGATGACGTCCTTCTCTTCCAGGCCTGCATCGGCAATAGCCTGCCCCATTGCGATATGCGCATAGGCTGCGCCGGGCCCCATGAAACGCAGCGTGCGCTTGTCCACGTGTTCCGATAGGTCGAGATCCACCGCACCCGCAATTTGCGAGCGGAACCCATGTTCGGCCATGTCTTCATTGAAAGTGATGCCGGATCTGCCCGCTTTTAGCGAGGCAAGCACTTCTGAGGAATTATTGCCAATTGAGGAGACGATCCCCAACCCTGTTATGACGACGCGACGCATTACTTGTACCTCTGACTTGGTTACGCCTCTGAGAGGGCAACTTTCATGTCCTTCACTTGGTAAATGACCTCTCCGTCGGCCTCGACGCGGCCATCTGCCACGCCCATGGTCAAACGTCGGCTCTGCACCGCCTTGGTGAAATCCACATAATATTTGAGCATCTTGCGGTCTGGCCTGACCATGCCGGTCAGCTTGACCTCTCCGACGCCCAGAGCATAGCCGCGCCCCTGCCAACCACGCCAGCCCAGGTTAAACCCGGTAAGCTGCCACAGACCGTCCAGACCGAGGCAGCCGGGCATAATCGGGTTACCCGGAAAGTGGCAGTCGAAAAACCAGAGCTCGGGCTTGATGTCGAACTCCGCAACGACATGGCCCTTGCCATGTTCGCCGCCATCGCTGGAGATCTCGGTGATCCTATCCATCATCAGCATCGGGGGTTCGGGCAGCTGCGCGTTGCCAGGGCCAAATAATTCACCCCGCGCACATTTCAACAGCTCATCACGGTCAAAGCTGGTTGGGAAATCTGTCATTTCAGTCGGTCGTCCCCGCCCTGTTTTCGTCTATACTTGACTGCGCCTAGCACCCTGCCTTTGTGAGGAAAAGGGCGCATGAACATCTGCTCATAATTGAGCACTGATGCATAGGTTTTTTAGCTAGGAGGCCAAATTGCTCAGCCCGCTCCTTCGCCATTCACAACAGCCTCGCGGCATGGTTTGATTTCGCTCGGCTGCGGCCTTGTTTCAGCTCGGGTAAATTGGGCATAGTAACCCGCAAGCTCAGGTGCATTCTTGAATTTATCCAGTGTGTATCCGACCTGTTCAAATTCGCATGAGAGTAGCAATGGATCTATGCCGTGCTGGTCAGTGGGACGATCAACATCGACCACAATAACCTGCCCGCCTTCGCGCATGGCCGACCATAGCCGCCACAGGAACGCATAGGGTTCCTGAACTTCGTGATACATATGAACTAGGAATATGCGGTCAAAGCTATCCTCCGGCAGACGCGGATCATCAGGCGCGCCGAGCTTAATCGAAACATTCTCGAACCGTTCGCGCAGAACACGGTCACCGAGGCGGCTGAGTGCATCCTCATCAATGTCTTGCGCAAGCACCTTGCCCTCTTCGCCGACGCGCTCAGCGAGACGCACCGTGTAATAGCCGTTGCCGGCACCAATATCTGCAACAGTCATGCCCGGAGTAATCTCGGCGAGATCCATAACGGCCTGTGCTTCGCCGCGATTATCGCGCTCGGTCTCGGTCGAGAATTGGTTGGACGTTACGTTTGAAACCGGCCGGTCAGGCAGCGGAAACTCCAGTGCGGTCTCAGGGCGATCGGACGAGACCTCTTTGCAGCCCGTTAGGGTAGCACATGCGAGCGCAAAAGGGATCGCGAAGCGCATCATTCGACGTCTTCCACATCGACTGTTTCGCCAGTCACACGCTGCGCGAGCGCGGCCGAGATGTAGGGGTCGAGCGCTCCGTCGAGGACATCGTCTGGAGAGGATGAGGTCACCCCGGTGCGCAGATCTTTGACCATTTGATAAGGCTGCAAAACGTAGGACCGGATTTGGTGCCCCCAGCCAATCTCGCTCTTTTCCTGATACTCACCAGAGGCCGCCGCTTCACGCTCCGCCATCTCACGCTCAAACAGCCGCGCCTTGAGCATGTTCATCGCGGTTGCGCGGTTCTTGTGTTGGCTACGATCATTTTGGCTCGCAACCACAATACCGCTGGGCTGGTGGGTAATTCGCACAGCGCTATCGGTCGTGTTGACGTGCTGTCCGCCAGCCCCGCTAGCACGGTAAGTATCAATCTTGAGGTCCGCTGGATTGATATCAATGTCGATATCATCCTCGATTACTGGATAGACCCAGACCGAACTAAATGACGTGTGCCGCCGCGCGGAGCTGTCATAAGGGCTTATCCGGACAAGCCGGTGAACACCGCTCTCGGTCTTGGCATAACCGTAAGCGTTTTCACCTTTCAAAAGCAGTGTGGCGCTTTTGATACCGGCCTGATCACCCGCCTGATATTCAACAGTCTCGACTTTGAAGCCCCGGCGCTCAGCCCAGCGCCCGTACATCCGGAAGAGCATTTCAGCCCAATCTTGACTTTCGGTGCCGCCAGCACCTGCGTGGATTTCAAGGTATGTGTCATTGCCATCGGCTTCGCCCGACAGCAGCGCTTGAACCTTGTCGGCATCCGCCCGATCCGCGAGTTTTTCCAGACTTGCGAGCCCGTCCACCACAATATCATCATCGCCCTCGGCATCACCCATTTCGATGAATTCCACCGCATCGCTCATTTCAGATGATATCTCATTGACAGTGTTGACTGCGCTTTCCAATTGCTTCTGCTCACGGCTAATGGCCTGCGCTTCCTTCGGATTATCCCAAAGCGTCGGGTCTTGCACACGCGCATTCAGCTCATCGAGACGGCGCAAGGCTTGCTCCCAATCCAGCGATTGCCGGACTAGTTCCAAAGCTGCCTCGATACGATCAATGTTAGCCTGCCCCTCGGCACGCATAGCCCAATTCCTTCGTTACGCTACAATCGCGCAAATCCTGCGCCGCGTCTCGCTGTTCGCACTAATGAGAAGGCAAGGAATGTAAAGCCGCAGGCGCGCGCAGCGTCAATAAATGCCGCCTTGATCCTCAACAAAGTCGGACGGCTCATCGCTTCGCCCCTGACCCAATCCAGCACCTTCCTGAAGCGCGCGACCTGCACGAATTTGTTCAATGATCTGCTCGCGCATTGCTTTGATCTCATCTGCTCGCGTCGAGCGCGGCGGCACCGTATCTGGCTTAAACGCCTCCCAAATCACCGAAGCATCCGGCCCATCAGACGGCGTGCCATCAAACACGCGTTTACCCGTTCGCCGATCAACTTTGACCATTCGTACACCCGATGGCGCAACAAATTGATCGCCATCCCAGCGTCCTTTTGAGGCGCGGACAAAATCGAGGAACATCGGTGCAGCTGTATTCCCGCCCTGCACCCATCCGCCCAGATTACGCGGCGTGTCGTGGCCCAAATACATGCCAGCAACAATTTGCGGCGAACCGCCCACGAACCACGCATTGGTCGGGCCAGAGGTAGTACCGGTCTTGCCGAACAGCGGAATGTCCAGAGCACGAAGACGCGTTGCGGTGCCGCGCGTGATAACGCCTTGCATCATATGAACGGTCTGGAACGCAGTACGAGCGTCCATAACTTGCTCGCCGCGGGCCCCGAAACGCGGCATTGGCTGCCCGTCCCACTCATCCATATTGCAGCGGTCACAATTACGATTGTCTGAGCGCCAAATCACCTTGCCGCGCCGATCTTGAATGTAATCAATTACACTTGGTTCGATCTTCTTGCCGTGATTGACCAGAGCCGAGTATGCGCTGACCATCTTCTCAACCGTGGTGTCGCCAGCGCCAAGTGCGAAGGCCGGGAATGGCTCATAGCTGCCAATACCAACACGCTCGAACGTATCGATTACGTTCTCCATGCCCGAATCCATCGCGATGTGAACCGTCATCAGGTTGCGGGATTGTTCCAGCCCCCAGCGCATAGTGTGCGTGCCTCCGCCGCGTCCGCCGCCGAAGTTGGTAAAACACTTCTCCCCGAGCCGCGAACCCTGATAGTAGCAGAACTGTTCGTCGGGCACTTCGCTGGCCGGGGTTAGGCCGTGATCGAGACCGGTTGAATAGACGAAAGGCTTGATCGTCGAACCCGGCTGACGCTGCGCCTGAGTGGCGCGGTTGAATGCACCAAGCCTGCTGTCAAAGCCGCCCTGCATTGCAAGGATACGTCCGGTTTGGGGGTTCTGAGCGAGAAACCCTCCTGACACTTCCGGGACAACGCCAATACTGTAGCCAGACGCGGACTTGCGCACTGCAATCACATCTCCAACGTCGAGAATATCGGGCACTCTGCCAAGACGATGGGTTTCACCATTAGTAAGTCCGACCGTTGCGCTTGATCCGCTTTTCTCGGTCACAACTGCGATCACCAGATCTTCGTAATTGATGCTGAGGTTGGACGAACGCAATTGGCTGATGAGATCGCCATTGTCTGGATTAACCGTCGCCAAGGCTCCAGCGAAGCCGCGAGTGCCATGATAGCGTGACAAGCCTTTACGCAAAGCATCACGCGCGGCTTCCTGAAGCTCCATATCCAGAGAGGTGCGAATCCACAGTCCGCCAGCATAGACGCTATTAGGGCCGTCCTCGGCCGTCTCTCCATATAAATCAATCAATTGCCGCCGAACCTCTTCGAGGAAATATCCCGCATCGGCCGAACGTGTACTACGCTGAGTAACAAGGCCCAGAGACATCGCTTTAGCTGCGGATGCTTCTTGCTCGCTCACAAAATCGTTTGCGACCATTTGATCGAGCACGAAATTGCGGCGCGTTAGCGCGAGTTCTTCATTCTGCGATCGGCCATAGCGTTCCGGCGCTTTGGGCAGGATCGCCAGAAATGCAATCTGGTGCAATTCAAGTTCGCCAACGTCTCGGTCAAAATACGCTCGCGATGCGGCCTGAACGCCAAAGCTGCGCCGGCCCAACGGAATTTCGTTGAGATAAAGTTCGAGGATCTGTTCCTTCTCCAGAACACTCTCAATCCGCCGCGCAAGGATCATCTCCTTTAACTTGCGCGTGACCGAATATTCGTCACCCAAAAGCAAGTTCTTGGCGACTTGCTGCGTAATAGTAGACCCGCCAACCGCACGCTCGCCCGAGCCAAGCTTTGTGACATAATCAAACACCGCATTGGCTGTGCCTGTCAGGTCGACGCCGCCGTGGCTGAAGAAGGTCTTATCCTCTGCCGAAAGATAGGCGTTGATAAGCGGCTGCGGAAAATCGGTAAACTGCAATTGGACGCGCCGCTCACGCGCATAGGAATGGACGATCTCGCCATCCGTTCCGCGGACCACCGTGGGCAGAGGCGTTTCGTAATCAACCAAGCCTGAGGCATCGGGCAATCCGCGCGCCAAAGCGGCCCAGGCGAGCACCAGAACCGCTAGTATGATTGCCAGCCCTATTACAAGCAAACGAAACCGAGGGCGGCTATCCATCCGATCGCGCAGCCAGCCCCACGCTCCGCTTGCATCACGGCGGATACGATAACGAAACCGTTCGATGGTGGATTGCTCAGTCATTACCTGCCTTGAATCGATACTTTTGGCATCTCTAGCACGAGGGATTGTGCATTCGCCACATGCAAAACTGTGTTAGCTGTGGCCATCGCTCATGAACCAGCGCTTGCAGGATCACTCTCGCGCGGGTTGCGCGCAAAATAAACACGGATTGCTTGCGCCATTGCTTCTGCAAATTGTTGCTGCCCCCTCGCCGATGTGAGCGAGCGAGCCTCCGCCTCATTGGTGATAAAGCCGCTCTCATAAAGCACTGAGGGCACATCCGGCGCGCGCAGCACCTTGAGCGCGGCAGAGCGTTGTGCTTCCGGGTGGAAGCGGATTGTGCCGCGCCCTTCCCGCTCAATTAGCCGAGCAAACTCACTTGATTGCTCCTGTGTGCGCCGCTGCGACAGCTCGACCAAAATTGCGCTGACATTGTCGTCTTCCTGCGTAATGAGCCGGCCGTTCACACGGTCCGCATTGTTGACGCGCGTGGCGAAGCGCTGAGCTGCTTCGCTCGATGCCTCATCTGACAGAACGTAAATGCTAGCGCCCGCAATCTGCTCGCGCTCGCCAGCAGAATCGGCGTGAATCGACAGAAACAGATCTGCATCAAGCCTGCGCGCAATGTCATAGCGCTCCTGATGCAGAAGGTAACGATCATCCGAACGCGTTAAGGCAACGCGGGCGGTTTGCGTCTCAACAAGCCGGTCGCGCAGAGCCTTGGCTAAGTCCAGCACAAGAGTTTTTTCCTGAACACCCTGCCCACTTGCGCCGGGATCTTTGCCGCCATGCCCTGGGTCGATCACAATGAGCGGAAGCGCGCCTTCGCCTGCTCCAGCAATCTCGGGCAAAGCGACGGTCCCAGTGAGGGGTAGAGAAATCCGCGAAGCATATACACCGGACCAGCCTGGTATCGGTATTTTAAGGCCACCAAGGCTAAGCGCGCCTAGGAAAAGCGCGATCACCGCAGACGGCAAGAAAGGCCCGAAACGCATCAACATCAGATTACTGGTTAAAAGGATCGGTGGCAGATGCGCAATAAGGTTGCTGAATGATACCCACGGTGCTAGCTCCTTAAAAATCGGAAGGACGCGGTCGTTAACGATCCTAAGCGGACACTTCCTTATAGTATTCAGATCGCTTTATTTTGAAGAATGCGGTCGTCGAGAGGTTGATGCAGACAACAAACCCCATTTCCCCGCGCGGTTCCTCACAAGCAGCTGCTTGTGATTTTGGATCGCGCGGTGGCGATGCGTCAAATGGACGCAAGGTTTGCTCTGCAGTCACAGAATTCCGGGCACGCGGCCATAGGCTTGCTTTTGCCCGGCACACTAGAACGCGCAGCAACACCACACGCTGCGTTACTCACACAAATATGCGCATTCAGTTTGGGGCCAATGGCCCTCCTCTGAGCGCTTGGAGAATTATACATGGCAACGCGCATGCTAATCGATGCGCGTCACTCGGAAGAAACCCGGGTGGCGGTAGTAAAGAACAACCGGATTGAGGAATTAGATTTCGAATCTGCTGAACACAAGCAGATCAAAGGCAACATCTACCTAGCGAAAGTCACACGGGTCGAGCCGAGTTTGCAGGCCGCTTTTGTCGACTTCGGCGGCAATCGCCACGGCTTCCTCGCCTTTAGCGAAATCCATCCTGATTATTACCAAATACCCAAGGATGACCGCGATGCCCTGCTCGAAGCAGAGGCCGAGGCGGCTGAGGAAGAAGCGCGTTTGCGCGCTGAAGAAGAAGACCGGGGCGAATTGCCCGGCGAGGAATATGACGCCGACGATGAAAGCTCTGAAGGTCTTGCAGAAGAGATCGCGGAAGACGGACTCGAAGAGATCGATACCTCTGAGAAAGACAACGTCGCGACCATTGAGGAAGGCCACGTTGAGGGCGATGAAGACGGCGATGACGCTTCCGATGATGATGCTGACGATGATGAAGCCGACAACGAAGATGAAGACAATGACAGTGAAGATAGCGACGCAGATGGCGGTAAGCCCAAGCGTCGTCGTGGGCGTGGCCGCCGCAAGCAAGGCAAGGGCCGCTCGCGCGCCAAGGAAGTAGACGAAGCCCGTGCCAAGCGGATGGCGCTCCGTCGGCGTTACAAAATTCAGGACGTTATTCAGCGCCGTCAGGTTCTGCTTGTTCAAGTGGTCAAGGAAGAGCGCGGTAATAAGGGCGCTGCCCTCACCTCCTATCTGAGCCTAGCTGGCCGCTACACCGTCTTGATGCCCAACAGTAGCCATGGCGGCGGCATTAGCCGCAAGATCAATTCCGTGACGGATCGCAAGCGTCTTAAGCAGGTTATTTCTGACCTTAAGCTACCTAAGACAATGGGTCTTATTGTGCGCACCGCTGGTCTTTCGCGCACAAAGACCGAGATCAAGCGCGACTTTGATTATCTCGCGCGTCTCTGGGACGAGATTCGCGAAAAGACGCTTAGCTCTAGTGCTCCCAACCTCATTCATTCCGATTCCGATCTGATCAAGCGGGCGATCCGCGACATTTACAATCGTGAGATTGAGGAAGTCGTGGTCGAGGGCGAAAATGGATATAAATCAGCCAAGGCTTTCATGAAGCTACTGATGCCCAGCCATGCGCGCCGCGTGAAGGCTTATTCAGACCCGGTTCCGCTGTTCCAGCGATATGGCGCAGAGGATCAGCTCAAGGCCCTATATGACCCGATGGTTCAGCTGAAATCTGGCGGCTATCTGGTAATCAACCCGACTGAGGCACTTGTCTCAATTGATATCAACTCGGGCCGCTCCACCAAGGGCCACGGGATTGAGCAAACCGCTCTCAGCACAAACCTCGAAGCGGCCAAAGAGATCGCGCGGCAATTGCGCCTGCGCGATATGGCTGGCCTCGTTGTGATCGACTTCATCGACATGGAGCGTCACGGCAATATTCGAAAAGTCGAGCGCGCTATGAAAGACGCGCTGAAGAATGACCGCGCGCGCATTCAGGTTGGACGTATTTCAAGCTTTGGCCTCATGGAAATGAGCCGCCAGCGGCTCCGTACGGGTGTGCTCGAAGCGAGCACTCGTGAGTGCCCGCATTGCGACGGCACTGGCCTTGTGCGCACCGCATCCAGCGCTGGCCTATCCGCGCTTCGTCTGATCGAGGAGGAGGCGGCAAAGGGCAAAGGTTCCGTCATTCGCCTGTCTGCAAGCACTGAAGCCAGCATCTACATGCTGAACAGCAAGCGTGCGGACCTGCAAGAGATTGAAGACCGTTACTCAGTGACGGTCGAAGTGGTTCCGGAAGGCGAAGATGAAGGCGCCAAGATGACCGTGTCCAGCACTGGTCCGCGCCCAACGAATGCACCTAAGTTCGATCCGATCGTCGACGATGAGGAAGACGAAGAAGATCTGCCAATCGCGGATGAGGACGATGAGGACGGCTCGCAGAAGAAGCGTCGCAGGCGCCGCCGCGGCGGTCGTGGTCGCAACAAGAATCGCGATGAGAACCCCGGTGATGATGCGTCCAATGACGATGGTGACCGCGATGAAAACGGCGATCGTTCAGAGAATGACGAAAGTAATGACGAGGAAAAGCCCAAGAAGCGCCGTAGGCGCGGTGGGCGTGGCCGTCGTGGTGGCAGAGGCCGCAACGAGGACAGAGGCGTAGAAGTATCTGCTGATGGCACGGATGCTGGCGAGGTTGCTGAGGCAGCTCCCGAAGCGTCAGAAAGCCCAGCCCCAGAAGCCTCTTCGGAAACTGACGCCGAAGAAGCAACCAAGCCGAAGAAGGCACGTGCTCCTCGTCGCAAGAAAAAGGTAGAGGATGCGCCTGAAGCTGACAGCGCAGCAGACGCTGTTTCTACCGAGGAAGCGGCACCCGAGAAACCGAAGCGCAAGCGGGCTGCAGCGAAGAAACCTGCTGATGATGGCAAGGAGAGCACGCCAGCCAAGGCCACAAAAGCCGCACCTCGTACTCGTAAGAAGAAGGTGGATGACGAAGCACTTGTTGAGGAAAAACCCACCAAAGCAAAAAGCAGAGCTAAGAAGCCTGCCGCTGAAACTGAATCGGCCGATGCTCCGACTGCTGATCCCGCGCCAGAAGGCAAACCACGCCGTGGTTGGTGGCAACGCACATTTGGTGAGTAGTCTCGGCTAAATCATAAAAGGGGGCTGGCACCGTCATACGGCGCTGGCCCTTTTTTCATCTGGCGCAGCGACGCCGACACCAATCTGCGAGGCAACTGAAGCACTAGAAACCAGCTTTGCGAGCGATTCCCCACTCCATCCAACCCATTGGCTTGGGTGTCTTCGCAAGGTAGCTTTGACCGAGTGGCTCAACGTCAAACCCCGCGCCGCGCAAGGCGCTACTGATGGGTCGGGTCAAATGACACCCGCCGGCCAGCGGACGCCAGATCGGCTCAATCCGATCTTGCCACTTCGCTACAGAGTGATCCGGGGCTCTGCCATGTTCCAAAAATAGCAGCTGCCCGCCTGGCTTCAATATTCGCCGCATCTCACGCATGACTTGTGCTGGATCATCAACCGAGCACAATGTGTAGGTGCACACAACACTATCAAATGTACCATCGGCGAACGGGATATCCTCCCCCACACCTGATTTGATATCGACATCCCAGCCATTGACTTGTGCGGCCTCTCGCGCACCATCAAGCAGCTTCTCATGGGGGTCTATCCCAGAAAACTGCGAGATGTTTGCCTTATCATAAAACTGCTGATTTAGGCCCCCGCCGCAGCCAAGTTCGAACACTTTGCCGCTCGCCAAAGGGACGATTTGCGAGCGCCGCTTTAGGATGGCGCCCTGGCTACAAGCGCAGGTGACAAGGCGCGGCATAATGTGCGCGTCGTATAACGAACGGAGCCCCATACCCTCTCCCAAGTGGCTCGAATGCTTCAAAAGCTAACTTAACACTCCGAAAGAGCAAGAAAAATTTCTGCGCGGCGGCTAAGCCAAAAGCCGCTGGTCGCCAGCTCGGTTTGTGATTAAAGGCCGTCAACCCGTGCAACTAAAGGATCACGTCATGGCACAATCCGTCTCTCCCTTGCGGATTCCACAAGAGGCGAAAGACCGAATTCGAGTGTTGTTCATGGCGAAACATGCGATGTGGGGCGGCGGTATGCATCCTGAAGATGGCAACCATGCCATTTATCATCACGAGGTCCGCACAAGTTTGGAAAAGCTTGGTCTCAATCTCGACTTTGCTGATAGCTACGATGTCTTATTCAATAATCCAGACACGGATTTCGTCTTCCCGCTGCTGAACCGAGGCGGCTTCGTCAACTCAGAGATGATGATCCCATTGCTGTGCAATATGCACCGCATCCCTTATCTGGGCGCGATGCCGTTCTTACGCGGTTTGGGCGATGACAAATCAGTTTCGAAGCTAGTCTGCGATCATGCGGGCGTCCCCACCGCCCCTTGGAATTGCTATAGGCGCGGCGCGCCCGTGCTCGAGCAAGATCTGCCGCCATCCTCCGAAGGTCGCTGGGTTATCAAGCCCAATGCATCGTCGGCTAGTTGGGGCATTTCTGACGCGCATGATTTCACCGGCGTTGCCAATGCGATCGCAAATATTCACGGTCAGGGACATGACGCGATCGTCGAGCCATATCTCGATGGCTACGATATCCAATGCGCTTTCGTGACCATTAATGATGTGCCGACTGCCCTGCCCATGCTTTGGTATGAGCGCGAGGACACGCAGCGCCTTTGGACATATTACGAAAAGCGCGACCTGGTTCAAAACACTGAGAAGGCTGCGCTGAAGCGGTTTGAGGATGCTGAACTAGCGCCAAAGATTCAGGCGATGGCCGAGAAGGTCGCTCTCGAGTTTCTGCCATTCGACTATGGCCGCATCGAATTCCGGCTCGATTTCAAAACCGGCGATATCAACTTCATCGAAATCAATCTGAACTGCAATCTGTGGTCAGAAAAGGTGGTTGCGAAATCAGCTGCTGAGGCTGGGCTCAGCCATACGGATCTGCTCGAGACACTTCTAGCGGAGGCGTTTCGACGTAACGCTCTTATTTCCTGAGTGAGGCCTGCTGCTCAGGCAGGTATTACGTCACCTTTCCAATCAAACACTTTACCAGTGTCACTCGCCGTTAGGCTATCCAGCACTGATAGAAGATTTGTAGCGGCCTGCGCGGGCTCGGTGAGTTGTCCATCAGCCAGGCCAGTCTGAAATGGCTTCGATAAGTTGCTATCTACCGTGCCAGGGTGAAGCCCTGCCACAACTGCATGCTTGTGCGTCCGTGAAAGCTCAATAGCGAAGTTCCTGATCAGCATGTTGAGCGCCGCTTTGCTCGCACGGTAGCTGTGCCAACCGCCGAGACTGTTGTCTGAAATTGAGCCAACCCTTGCTGATAGGGCCGCGAACAAACAACGCTTGTCGCGCGGCAGCAGCGGGAGCATGTGTTTGGCTATCAAGGCGGGACCAATGGTGTTGAGGCGAAAGACCTCCTCCATCACATTCGGGTTAAGCTTGCGATAAGTGCGCTCAGGTCCTGACCCATCGACTAAGGTCAACACACCTGTGGTCACCAAAACCACCTCGGGCGGCGTCTCGCGCATGATGCTCGCAGCATTTGCAATCGAGGCTTCATCGGTAAGATCAAAGGAGAATGACGTGACAGCGTCTGAGTCGAAACCCGCGCCACTGCGCGACCCGGCAAAGACGTGCGCGCCGCGCTCTGCCAGCGCATCGGTAAGCGCTAAGCCAATCCCGCCCGAGGCTCCAAAAACTGCGGCAACTAGCTTGTATGGTGTGCTCATTACGCCGTTCTATACGTTCGCGCCGCTCGCGAAGCTCACAAAATCGCAAAACTCGTTGAGAATTTTGCCAAAGGCGCTGTGGATCAACTGCGCGTGCTCTTGCAACATATTGATCTTATTTGATTAGGTCTAATGTAGCGCCATTCTGCCCGCGCACTTTTCTGATACCCTCCCCCTTGTGCCCACGGACAGCGGCGTTAATGCTTATTCGCAGAAATTCGATTATAGGATCGGTCATGGCTACCTTCACTCTTCCGAAAAATTCCAAGATCCGCGGCAAAGGCCAAGTGCATAAGGCTGAGAATGCGAGCCGGGTGAAGAAGTTCAAGATCTATCGGTACGATCCCGATACGGGCGAGAACCCGCGTTATGATCGGTTTGAAATCGATCTTGATGATTGCGGGCCAATGGTCCTTGATGCACTTTTCAAGATTAAGAATGAGGTCGATCCAACACTCACCTTCCGCCGCTCATGCCGCGAGGGTATTTGCGGATCTTGCTCAATGAATGTGAACGGCAAGAACGCACTTGCCTGCACCACTGCGATTGAAGACCTCAAAGGTGAGGTCCAAATCACTCCGCTACCGCATATGGACGTGATCAAAGATCTTGTTCCAGACTTCACTCATTTCTACGCGCAATACGCATCAATCCGCCCTTGGCTGCAAACTGTCACGCCAACACCTAGCGGCAAAGAGCGGCTTCAGACGCCAGAACAGCGTGAGCAGCTCGATGGCCTCTACGAGTGTATTCTGTGCGCATGCTGTTCAACCGCATGCCCGTCATATTGGTGGAACCAGGACAAATTCCTCGGCCCAGCCATCTTGCTCCAGGCCTATCGCTGGCTCGCGGATAGCCGTGATGAAATGACCGGTGAGCGGCTCGATCAGCTAGAAGATCCCTTCCGGCTTTATCGCTGCCATACAATCATGAACTGCGCGAATGTGTGCCCCAAGGGCCTCTCGCCCGCCAAGGCAATTGCCGAGACCAAAAAGATGATGGCGGAACGGCATATCTGATCACGCGCTGATTGCATTGCGATAGGCCAGACCCATGGCGCTCACCGACGACGTTTTCGACCATCTGCCCGATTCGGATAATCCGGGTTGGAACCATTGGAACCTGAAAGACGATACGCTCTTCAATGGCGCGGTAATGGGCAAGCTCATTACGCGCCGTGAAAGCGAGTTCTGCCGGCTACGCATGTTTCCAGAGCGCAAACATGAGAACTTGCAGGGCATCATTCACGGGGCAGTTACCCAATCCCTCATCGATATCGCGTTATTCACCACCATGCACACCGTGGGCACCGGCAATGCAGGCCCTTCGGTCACGCTTGAAATCTCAACTCAGTTCATCGGCGGCGGAGACCCTAAACGCCCACTTGATGCGGTCGCCGAGATTATGCGCGAAACGGGCAAGCTGGCCTTTCTACGCGGGGTCGTTGAGCAGGACGATGATCAGGTCGCAGCATTCTCTGGCATCGTTCGCAAATTTACACCGCGATGAGCGGCGTTCTCGCCCGTTATGAACAATTGGTCTCCACCGGAGAACTAAGAGCTGATCCCGACCAACGCAGAGCTGCTGAACGGCTCAATAACCTTCAGAAAGAACTGGAAGCCGAGACCTCCGGCGGACTGCTCGCCCAGCTTTTCGGTCCTAAGACCGTGCGACCTCAAGGTGTCTATCTGTGGGGCGGCGTCGGACGAGGCAAGTCCATGCTTATGGATTTGTTCGTCGAGACGCTCAGCATATCAGAGAAACGCCGCGTCCACTTTCATCAATTCATGCTCGAAGTCGATAAACGGATGAAGGCTCACCGCGAAAGCGACCCTGGCGATCCTGTGCCTAAGGTCGCAGCAGATATTGCCAAGGATGTCCGATGCCTCGCGTTTGACGAGATGGTTGTTACCAACACCGCTGATGCCGCAATCATGAGCAGGCTTTTCACCGCCTTAGTCCGCGAACAAAATGTGAGTGTCGTGACAACGAGCAATCGTCCACCGCAAGATCTCTACAAAGACGGGCTCAACCGCTCACTGTTCCTGCCCTTTATCGACCTTGTTTTAGAAGAACTCGATGTGCTCCCGCTCGACGGTCCGGTCGATTATCGTCTCGATCGGCTCGGCGATATCGACAGCTGGCATTTCCCCTTGGGTGACGCGGCGACGGCGCAGGTGCGCGAAGCCTTCTTCCGCCTCACTGATTTTGCGCCGGAAGATGCCGAGCATGTTCCAAGCGGCGAGCTTGAGCTTGGCGGTGGGCGAGAACTTCACGTTCCTAAAAGTCTCAAGGGTGTTGGTGTGTTTAGCTTCAAGCGACTTTGCGGCGAAAATCGCGGCGCGGCAGACTATCTGGCGATTGCGCAGGCTTATCACACCGTGATCCTCGTGGGCATACCTGCGATGAATCCAGAGATGCGCAATGAGGCTATCCGCTTTACCAAGCTGATTGATGCACTTTATGAGATGCGCGTAAAGCTGTTCGCAACCGCGCAAACCGAGCCTGAGGGCCTTTATAGCAGCGGTGATGGGAGCTTTGAATTTGACCGCACCGTTAGCCGCCTCAAAGAAATGCAGAGTGCGGATTACATGGCCCTTGGCCACGGCCTGTCATAGTAGGCTAAACGAGCATTTCTGCCGCAGGACCTTGGCCTAGAAAGGCGCTGGGTGACGCACTTGCCCCATAAGCGCCCGCGCAGAATATCGCGACGAGATCGCCTACATCCGCCTCTGGAAGCATCGCTCTATCTGCCAGTCGATCAAGCGGCGTACATAAGCATCCAACAATTGTCGCGATAGCGCTAGGTTCTGCGTCAAATCGATTGGCGATTGCGGCGGGGTAGTTACGGCGGATAACAGTGCCGAAATTGCCCGAGGCAGCAAGCTGATGATGGAGCCCGCCATCAGTCACAAGATAGGTCTCACCATGGCTGACCTTCTTGTCGAGAATGCGAGTAAGATAGACGCCCGCTTCGCCGACAAGATAGCGGCCCAATTCTAGAAAAAACTCGGTTCCCGAGAGCTCATCAGGCAAAGCGGAAAAATGCTCATCAAGCTGCTTACCCATGTGGCGAATATCAACCGGCTCATCCCCATGGAAGTATGGAATACCGAAACCTCCACCCATGTTTAGCTTTGGCAAGGGTGCGCCCATTTTCTCAGTGAGCGAGGCGGCGAGCGACAGCACATTGCACTGCGCCTCTGCAATGGCTTCAGCGCTAAGCGCCTGACTGCCGGTGAAGATATGCAATCCGCGCCATTCGCATCCGGCCGCAATAATCTCTTTTGCCAATGCCGGGACACGCTCCGCGTCTATGCCGAAAGGTTTTGCTCCGCCTCCCATTTTCATACCTGAACCGCGCAGTTCAAATTCGGGATTTACGCGAATTGCCAGACGCGGCACCTTGCCGAGCTTATCCGCAGTATCCAGTGCGCGCCGTGCTTCACCTTCGCTTTCGAGATTGAGCGTAGCACCCACCGCGATTGCCGTCTCAAGTTCGCTATCGCGCTTGCCCGGGCCAGCAAAGCTGACATTGGCCATGTCCGCGCCAATAGCTTTGACCATATCGAGCTCACCGCCCGAGGCAATATCAAGCCCATCTGAAAGTTCATTCATCAAGCTTAGAACAGGTTCAAAACTGTTCGCTTTGATCGCATAATTCACCCTGATCCGTTCCGGCATTGCCGCACGCAAATTATCCATGCGGGCTCGCAGCAAGTCTTGCGAATAGACGAAAAGCGGTGTGTGCTGAGAAGAGGCAATCAGCTCGCTGGCGGTGCGCCCACCAATCGCGAGCTCGCCGTCAATCACGCTAAATCCTTGCGGGATCGGTCCTAAGGGTTTTGGCTTGACACTCATTGGTCATCACCCCGCGCTGCTATGCCTCTAATCTCCTTACCAAGTGCACTGCGATCTAGCTTACCATTCGCATTTGTTGGAAGCGTATCGCGCCAATGCACTACGTGAGGCTGCATAAAATTGGGCAATGCCTTTGCAAGCTCCTTGCGCATGCGATCTGCAGCGGCATCGCCTGCACCGGGATCACCGCGCACCACCAGATGTATCGCGTGACCGAGGCGATCGTCTGCCACGCCAAGCGCAACGGCTTCGGAAACTAAGCCAGTGGAAACTGCGGCATCCTCAAGCTCTTGCGGGCTAATCCGGTTGCCAGAACTTTTGATCATCGCATCACGCCGACCGACAAAATAGAGTAGCCCCTCATTGTCGCGCTTCACGCGGTCGCCCGACCATACTGCGGTCCCGCCATATTTACTCTGCTCGGGTGCCGGTTTGAAACGCTCGGATGTGCGCGCCGGATCCTGCCAATACCCTTGCGCCACTAACGGTCCACAATGCACCAACTCGCCTTGCTCACCGGGAGCGGCGACTTCGCCAGCATCATTGATTACCAGAATCTCTGCAAAGGGAATGGCAGTGCCCATCGAAGTTGGATGGGTATCGACTAAACTCGGATCAAGATAGGTCGAACGAAACGCTTCAGTGAGGCCGTACATTGGGTAGACATCAGCATGCGGTGCCAGTGCCCGCAAATCGCGAACCATATGGGTTGTCAAAGCGCCACCGCTATTGGTGAAACGGCGCAGCGAGCTAACGGCATCTTCGGGCCAATCCATCTCAGTCAATTGAACCCACAACGGAGGTACAGCCGCAAGGGTTGTGACACTATGCTTGGCGCATGCCTTCGCGACATCGCGCGGGAATAGATAATCAAGCGGAGTAACGCATCCGCCAGCATACCATGTGCTGAGTAGCTGATTTTGGCCATAGTCGAAGGATAGCGGCAAGACAGCCAGCGTCACATCATCTGCGGCCATGCGCAGATAATGCGCCACGCTAACAGCGCCGAGCCACAGGTTTGCATGGCTAAGCATAACGCCCTTTGGCTGGCCGGTGGAACCGCTGGTGTACAAGATCGCCACTAAATCTTCCGGGTCGTGAGTTGATGAGGCCGTTATGCCATCTCCCGTCGCAGCCTGATCCCAAGCAGCGCTTTCCTCAACTACCTCGCAATTCTCGCCATAGTCATCCGGTTCGAGCGTTTTTAGCCGGGCCTTTGTACCGACCAACATCGCCGCGCCGCTATCGGCGACAATATGGGCCACTTGCGCGCGCTTAAGTAGTGGGTTGATGGGAACATGGACAACGCCTGCTCGGGCTGCGGCCAGAGGCATCATACAGGTAAGCTCGCCTTTCACTGCCCAGCTGGCAACCCGCTCCCCCTTGCCAACCTTTCGCGCAAGCCATCCGGCTAGCAACGCTATCCGCTCCTGCAGATCAGCAAAGCTCAGTGTTTTATCTTTCAGGATAAGCGCTGGATCATCTGGCTCACCGCGCGCGGCAAGGTGATCGAGTGGAAATGGCGTCGGATCAAGCATTGCGTGTTGCTATCACCACCCCTGCGCCAAACTGCAAGCATTTGCGTGGCTTGTGCAGGCTTCTTGCACCAACCCCTTACGAGCGCTAATGGCCGCGCTCTGTGCGGAAAGAGGAACAAGCACATAATCATGACGGGTCATGCAGTAGAAAACGAAGGCGAAGCAGCAATGCCAGCGAATGAGGCGGAGCCAGCAAAGAGCGGCTTGCCCATGAGCCGCAATGAAATTGACACGGTTTTGCGAGCGATACTGTGTGATGTCCTGGGCCTTGATGCTGATGATGTGGAGCAGTTTGACGGCGACACTGGGCTTTTTGGGCATTTGCCAGAGCTGGATTCGATGGCGGTTGCCGGCCTGCTGACCGAACTTGAAGATCGCCTGGACATCATTATTGATGATGAAGACGTTGATGCCGAGATGCTGGAAGATTTTGGCGGATTGCTCGCTTTTGCCGAGATGAAAGTCGTCGGCAGCTAGCGCTTGACCTAGCGCTCGAGATAGCTCGTTAACTCAACATGCGTTGACCAGCGAAATTGGCCAACGGGGCGCAGCTTCTTGAGTTTGAAGCCCGCATCACTGAGCACCTTCACATCACGCGCCCAGCTTGAAGGGTTGCAGCTTATATAAGCGACACGCTCGACCTTACTCTCGGCAATGCAGGAAATTTGCTCCCGAGCGCCTGCACGCGGAGGGTCAAGAAGCAATGCGCCAAAGCGGCCTAGCTCATCTGCCTGAAGCGGCGCGCGAAACAAATCGCGGTGCAATGCATGGACGGGTTTGCGTGACATGCCTGCGGCGGTTTTGCAGGCTAGATAAGCATCACGTGCCGCCTCTACCGCGAGCACCTTAGCTGGATCAGCGAGCCCAAACGCGAATGTTCCCAAGCCAGAAAACAGGTCTGCGATCGTGTTTGCATCTCTCAGATGCCCCCGCGCGTCAGCGAGCAATACTGCCTCACCATCATCGGTGGGTTGCAGGAATGCGCCCGGCGGAAAGCTAACTGGCACATTAGCAAGCGTCACGGTGAGCGGCTCCGGCTCCCACACCGGTTCAGGGCCATAGCCCTGATCAAGGCAAAGCCGCGCAAGGTCTTGTTCGCGTGCGAAATCAAGCGCGGCTTCGGTCGGTGCGAGGCCATCAAGGTCAACGCCTTTGACCGCGCAATCCACTCCCTGATCCGTCACTGTCAGTGCGATATCAACCGGCCTTTTGCCGGCCGCAATGCTCAAAAACGTCCTCAAAGGCGTAAGCATGGCCAGCAGTTCCGGTCGCAATACCGGGCACTCTTGCAAATCAATGATCTTGTGCGAACGTCCCTCGCGGTAGCCCAGCAGCACTCCCTTCTGCGTTTTCATCGCATGCAAGGTCGCGCGGCGACGCGAGCGCGGCGGAGAGAGATGCGTCGGCAGTAGCTCCCCAACGTCAAGCTCTTGCCCCTCGGCCGCATTGACCACTCGGCTCTTAACAAAGCCTCGCAGCACTTCCTCGTCGGCATGCTGAAGTTGGCAGCCGCCACATTTCGTGAAGTGACGGCAGGGCGGATCGACGTGATGCGGCCCACGCGAAACGCTCCCATCGGCAGCCACAGCGTCGCCTGTCACTGCCCCGGAGAAGTGACGACCGTCCGCCGTGACGCCATCGCCCTTGGCGGCAACACGGATAATGGTGTCAGTCATAGGAGATGCGCCAATGCTGGTTTGACGCCATGTGCAAGATCGCTGGCCGTGAATGCCGGACCTGCGAAACGCGCAGCCTCGTTATGGAGCCAGACGGCCTGCTCCGCGGCAGCGTATGGGGCAAGCCCGCCCGCGAGCCTTGACGCCGTGATCCCTGCTAAGACATCGCCGCTTCCTGCAACCGATAACCAGCTTGATCCGCCAGGGAAGAAGCGGACGCCGCCCTCGCCCAACGCGAGGATCGTGTCAGGCCCCTTCGCGAGCACCGTCAGTCCGGTCAGATCCCGCAGCATCGCTGCGCGCTCCAACTTCGTCGCTGCCTCTATGTCAAAGTTTCTGCATAGAGCGGCCAGCTCACCCTCATGAGGCGTCAGTATAAGCTGCGAGGCGTCCGCACCTTCAAGCATATCCCAATTGAGAAGGTGAAGCGCATCTGCATCGAGGACTGCTGGTTTTCTGGTCTCCAGCACGCGTGTGAGTTTATCGCGCGCTGCATCATCACGGCCCAGCCCAGGCCCCACCAAAATTGCACCAATACGGTTGTCGGAAAGGGAGCTGTCTAAAGGTTGACTATCGGCAACAAGATCGGCGGACGGGTTGGCGTGCGGAGTACCGCTCAGCAGCTTCACATAGCCAGCGCCCGCTCGCATCGCCGCCTGCGCAGCAAGCTGTGATGCTCCCGGCATTGCGCCCGCAACAATAGCAACAAGTCCGCGCGTGTATTTGTGATCGCTGGCTTTTGGAGCGTTGATCCCGGGGCGAGCTGATAATTGAACCGGTTTATCCCCAAGCTTCAAACCAATAGGGACAAGCCGGACTACGCCCATCTTTGCCCGTGCTGGCATTAGAAAATGCGCGCGTTTCCATGCGCCCAGAGCCAGTGTTAGGTCGAATTTCGGAACATCGCCCCAATAGCCACCGAGGTCGCATTCTATCCCGCTCGGCACATCAAGGGCGATGCGATGGGGGTGATTCTCGGCAGCCACCGAAAGGGCCTTCGCGAAAACCCCCTCGACCCTGCGGGAAAGACCATAACCAAACATGGCGTCGACCAAGACTTCAGCGCCGATACCATCTGCGCTGCTCGCGATCGGCCCATCGTAAGTATCGCGAGCCTTAGACGCCGTCTCAGTCTTTGGCTCAGCGGGTGCAATCAATTGTACCTCAAGTCCGCGCGCACGAAGCCACTCGGCAATCACATAGCCATCGCCGCCATTATTTCCGGGGCCGCACAAAACGGTGACCGCGCGTCCAGCAGCGACGCGCCAGATCCATTGCGCCGCGCCTTCACCAGCGCGTTTCATGAGCTCCCACTCGCTGACGCCCGCATCCATCGCAGCCTGCTCAGCTTTGCGCATGGCATCGACAGTGAGGACTGCTGAGGTCATCGATCAGTCCCAGCGCGACTATCAAATATCGGCGTAAACGTGCGTTTCCTTTGCGCCGCCCGGATGTGTAACCGCTCCGCCCAGCGCTGAGCCAACATTTTGCGAATAGCGATAGAGGGCACCGGACTGATAGTCATTAGTGCGCGGCTGCCACGCCTTGCGCCGCTCGGCAAGCACTGCGTCGTCAACGAGGAGATCAATTGTCCCGTTCACCGCGTCGATGCTGATCGTGTCGCCGTCCTCGACCAGCGCAATGGGGCCGCAATCCGCCGCCTCTGGACCAACATGACCAATGCAGAAACCACGTGTCGCGCCCGAGAAACGCCCGTCGGTGATCAGCGCGACCTTCTCGCCCATTCCCTGCCCATAAAGCGCGGCGGTGGTGGAGAGCATTTCTCGCATACCGGGGCCGCCTTTGGGGCCTTCATAGCGGATCACGATGACGCTGCCTTCGGCAATATCGCGCGCTTCAACAGCGGCGAAGGTGTCTTCTTCGCAATCAAACACCCGCGCGGGGCCAGTGAATTCAAGTCGCTCCATCCCGGCGACCTTCACAATCGCGCCCTCCGGAGCAAGCGAGCCTTTGAGGCCCACTACACCGCCTGTGGGTGTGATCGGGTTTTTGACGTCGTAAAATACCTTCTGATCGGGGTTCCAAGTGATCTCTTCGATGTTCTCGCCGAGCGTCTTGCCGGTTACCGTCATCGGATTTGGATCGAGGAAGCCGCCATCAAGCAGCGTTCGCATGCCCATGTAGACACCGCCCGCCTCATGCATGTCTTTCGCAACATATTTTCCGCCGGGCTTCAGATCAGCGATGTAGGGCGTTGATTTGAAGATTTCCGCGACATCGAACAGTGTGAACTCGATTCCTGCCTCATGCGCCATCGCTGGCAAATGCAAAGCGGCATTGGTTGAGCCGCCCGTGGCCGCAACAACGCGCGCCGCATTCTCGAACGCTTCGCGCGTGCAGATATCGCGCGGACGCAGATTCTTCTCTAGCAGGGTCATGACTTGCTTGCCCGCTGCAATCGCGACCTCCTCGCGTGATTTGAGCGGTGCAGGCGCCATATTGCTATTAGGTAGCGAAAGCCCGATCGCCTCCCCGACACAGGCCATCGTATTGGCGGTAAACTGCCCTCCACATGCGCCATGTCCTGGGCATGCGACTTTTTCGAGTTCGATCAGTTCCTGAAGCGGGCAATTGCCCGCCGCGTGTTGTCCCACCGCCTCGAACACATCAACAACAGTTACGTCTTCGCCGCGGTGCGTACCTGGCAGAATTGAGCCGCCATAGACGAAGATCGACGGCACATTGAGGCGCAACATCGCCATCATCATGCCGGGCAGGCTCTTGTCGCATCCGGCAAATCCAACCAGCGCATCATAGCAATGCCCGCGAACGGACAGCTCAACCGAGTCCGCTATGACCTCGCGGCTGATGAGCGAGCTTTTCATCCCCTGATGGCCCATCGCAATGCCATCGGTCACGGTGATTGTGTTGAAGCGTCGCGGCATTCCGCCGCCTTGCTCCACGCCCTCGCGGCAGATATTCGCCTGAGCATCAAGCGTGGTGTTGCACGGCGCGCTGTCATTGCCCGCAGAAGCGACTGCAACAAAAGGTCGCGCAATCTCTTCTTCCGTGAGGCCCATCGCGTAATAATAGGACCGGTGCGGCGCGCGCTCAGGCCCGACTGAAACATGCCGGCTAGGAAGCTTGGATTTATCGAAAGTCATGGATCACCTCTTACGCATAAGCAATCGCCGCGCGGCGCGCTTAGCGCAAGAGGCTATCGCAATAGGATTGCTTATCCCGTCTCAAGCGCGAGCAGCACTCGCCCGGCAATATCCGCTATCATCATCGCCCAGCGGGCCTGCCCAGCCTCATTGGTGATTTGGTCCTGCCGCACCTCGATTGTGAGATATGGGATGCCATGCGCCTCGGCGTGGCGATCCATCGTGGCGTTCAGTTCTTTACCCGAATATGGCTCGTTATCGCCGACGGTAAGCCCCTGCTCGCCGAACAAACGGATGGCATGGCGCGCGGCGCTATCATCTTGGTTGTAAAGCAGCGCGACTTCCCAAGGGCGGTCTTCATCACTGGTCGCGAGCTTGGGTGTAAAACTGTGGATGGCAAGCAGCATGCGTGGCTTGACCCGCTGGATCATGCCTTCGAGCGCGGTGTGATAGGGGCGATGAAATCGATTGAGGCGGCTTTCGACATTCGCACCAATATTGCCCGTGATCAGATGACCATCGCTACTGGTAGGTACAACGGCAGGCGCGTCTTCGGTGCGGTGAAGGTCGCAGACTAGGCGGCTGACGGTCGCGATATGCGCGGGAATGTGATGCCTCCGCGCAAGTCGCCCAACCAAACCCTCAGTCCCGATATCAACGCCAATATGCGTATCGAGCAGCTTGGAATCGATGCCGAGCTCAATATCCTCAGGAACGAAGTTGGAGGCATGATCAGCAACGCAGAGCAAGGTGTTATGGCCAACCTCGCCAATCTGCTTGAACGGGCTTTCTTCGATCATCGCAAAGCCCCTTTCATCAGCCACCACTCTGGGTGCCTTTGCTTAACCTGATTGGCGGCGTAGTCTCGGTCTGCTGCGTTAGCATAAAGGGCAAAACAAGTCGCGCCAGAGCCAGACATGCGCGCCAAAATCGCATCAGTTACTCGCAATCGTTCAAGAACTGCGTCGATTTCTGGCACCAACTCGCCTGCTGGTAATTCAAGCGAGTTCTTACCGTAGTACGCAATGTCTTTGGCGGTCCCTTCGGGCAACGGCCCCGCATCGATGCGCCAGTTTTTGTACCACGCCTCAAAAACCGGACCAGTTGCCAGTGCAACACGCGGATTCACCAGCAGAACTGGCGTGCCCGCTAGGTCATTGTCGATGGGTTCAAGCTCAGTGCCCGTACCGCGCCCGATGCAGGTCCTGCTTTCGACGCAGGCTGGCACATCAGCGCCGAGTTTTGCTGCGCGGGCCTGCCAATCCTCGGGCAGACCATGCATTTCGCGCACAATCCGAAACACCGCGCCTGCATCGGCTGAACCGCCGCCAAGGCCCGCCGCGACGGGTAAATTCTTTTCTAGTGTAATCGCTATTCCGTTGGGATGTGGCAGCGAATTGAGCGCCTTTGCAACGAGATTGTCGAAAGGATTCGTAAGGCCGGTGGCAAACTCGCCAATTGTCTCGACGCTGTCCTGCTCAGCCATTCGCGCAGTCAGCGTGTCACCCGCATCAACAAACGCAAACAGCGTCTCCAACTCGTGATAGCCATCTTCTCGCAGCCCGCGGACATGCAGTGCGAGATTGATCTTGGCGTAGGCGGTTTCGGCGATGGTCACACCAATCACAGATCCCACTTCAGTTTCGATGCATCGACCTTATCTGAACCCATATGCTTCACAAAGAGCCGTTTGAGGCCGTCGTAATGTGGCGAACACCTTACGTCATAGTCGGTTGGATAGCCGTCGCCTTCGCCTCTAAAGAGCCATTGGATGAATTGGTCGACCGTGACCTCGCCATCGTTCGGAATGAAGTCATCGACATGGCAAGGTTTGTCTTCACGAACACCTCCACAGAATCCGAAACCTACACAGACATCGTTCAGGAGTCGATTATAGGCCGTGCTATCCACCATCTCACATATTCGGATAATTCGGGCCGCCGCCACCCTCTGGCGTGACCCAATTGATGTTCTGGTTGGGGTCCTTGATATCGCAGGTTTTGCAGTGAACGCAGTTTTGCGAGTTGATCTGGAACTTGGGTTCTTTGCCCTCCTCTTCGATCCACTCATATACGCCTGCGGGGCAATAGCGCGATGACGGGCCACCGAACGTCGCCAGTTCGCTCGTCCTTTGCAGCTCTAGGTCTTTCACCTGCAAATGGACCGGCTGATCCTCTGCATGGTTGGTGTAGCTATACGCCACATTGGTCAGGCGATCGAAAGTGATCTCATTATCCGGCTTGGGATAATCGATAGGCCGGAACAGATCGATGCGGCCCGTATAGGTGTAATCCGGCTTGTGCTTCATCGAAATCGGCAAACCGATCTTCAAAGTGCGCATCCACATATCCGCGCCCGCCAGAACGGTGCCGATATCGCCGCCATATTTCGCCACCGCTGGCTGTGCGTTCTGAACCAGCTTCAGCTCATCCGCGATCCAGCTGCTGCGTACCGCGCTGTCATAGTCGGCCAGCTCGGTCTTTTCCGCGCCGCCCGCAATTGCCGCCGCGATACTCTCAGCCGCTAACATGCCGCTCTTCATCGCGGTGTGGCTGCCCTTGATGCGCGGAACATTCACAAAACCAGCAGCACAGCCAACCAGAGCGCCGCCCGGGAAGGCCAGCTTGGGCACAGACTGCCACCCGCCCTCATTAATAGCCCGCGCGCCATAAGCGACACGCTTGCCGCCTTCGAGATATTCGCGGATCGCTGGGTGTGCCTTCCACCGCTGAAATTCCTGATAGGGCGAAACGTAAGGGTTTTTGTAATCGAGCGCGGTGACGAAGCCGAGCGCGACTTGGCCGTTTGCCTGATGATAAAGGAAGCCGCCGCCCCAGCTATCGCTTTCCGACAAAGGCCAACCTTGGGTGTGAATTACTCGGCCGGGCTCATGCTTGTCCGGCGCGATGTCCCAAAGCTCTTTAATGCCAAGGCCGTAAACCTGCGGCTGACAATCTGCCTCAAGGTCAAACTTTTCTTTCATGACTTTGGTGAGGCTGCCCCGCGCGCCCTCGGCAAAGACGGTATATTTCGCGTGAATTTCCATGCCGGGCTGGAAATCGCCCTTCTGGGAGCCATCCTCGGCAATGCCCATGTCTTGCGTAATCACGCCTGAGACTGCGCCGCTATCGTCAAACATGACTTCAGAGGCTGGGAAGCCCGGGAACACCATAACGCCCAGCCCCTCGGCCTGCTCGCCAAGCCAACGAGTAAGATTACCCAGTGAACCGGTGTAGCAGCCATTATTCGACATAAGCGGCGGCATCATCAAGTGCGGCATGTCCCACTTGCCCGTTTTGGTCAGCGCCCAATGCCAATTGTCCGTGACGGGCGTCTCCGCCATAGGGCAATCCATGTCGCGCCACTCGGGGAACAGCTCGTCGAGACCCTTGGGGTCAACCACGGCGCCTGAGAGAATATGCGCCCCGATTTCGGAACCCTTTTCGAGCACAACGACTTCCAGCTCTTCGTTTATCTGCTTTAGTTTGATCGCCGCGCTGAGCCCTGCTGGCCCGCCGCCGACAATCACCACATCGCATGGCATGGATTCGCGTTCGCTCATAACTCTCTCTTTTCGTCGCAATACGTTGTGTCATGCCTTGATTGCGCGGGCGCAAGAGGTCAAGACCTACGCTACGTAAGCTATGACCGAATCTTCTCACCAAACCTTGCGGAAATTTGACCCTGAGCAAGCAATTGCCGGTGTTTACGCCTGGTGGCGCGAGGCGGGCGTGGATCTGGATTTTGCGGAAAAGCCGGCACCTTGGCTCGCTCCGCCCGAAGCTGAGCAGAAGGCGCGAAAACAGGAACAGATAAAGCAAGCGAAGGTCGAGAGGCGCCTGCAGGAACCTGCCAATGCGCTGGAGCGCGCGCTGAGCGGCGGTGAAACGCCGCAAATTGGCGGCGCGCCCAATAGCTGGCCACAAGATCTGGCCGGGTTCCACAAGTTTTGGATGGAAGACGCTAGCCTTGCGAGAATTGGTTCGGGCTGCCGCATCGCTCCTCGCGGAGGAACAGACGCTGAGCTGATGATTTTGGTGGCACAGCCTGATGACAGCGATCATGACCGCCTTCTCGCTGGATCTCAGGGCACGGTGCTGAGTTCGATCTTGCGAGCCATGCAGCTGAGCGAGGATCAGATTTACGTCGCAAGCGCCCTGCCGCAGCGGATGGCGATGCCCGATTGGGACGGATTGAGCAAACAAGGAATTAGCGCGCTGACACAGCATCATGTGACACTCGCAGCGCCGAAACGCCTTATTGTCTTCGGACGCAATCTGGCCGAACTCCTTGATGATGGTTCAGGCACCGGAAATATTGGCGATGTACCGATGATGGTCGTACCCTCGCTAGAGAACCTCGCTCGGTCTGCCGGGCGGCGACAACGCTTTTGGAACCAATGGCTCGATTGGACAGCATGAAATATTCGATTACTGCCTGCGCCGCGCTTGCTTGCCTCGCCGCCGCACCGACTCAGGCAAATGAACAGAGCATCGCCTACTTCACAGAGGATAAGGCGCGGGCGCTACCGGCCCTGCTGAGTAGCGAAGATCGCGCTTATTACGGCTCGCTCTATGAGGCGATTGGAACGCAAAATTGGTTACGGGTTGAGGAGCTGCTTTCTGAGCGAAGCGATGGCCCGTTGCACGGCTCAGCGCAGGCCACCTATTTTCTTCATCCAGAAAGTCCCACAATACCGCTTGATCGGTTGACCGCATGGCTCGGTTCTTACCGCGATTTACCTCAGGCCGCCGGCATTGTTCGGCTTGCTGAAAAACGCGGGCTCACCAATCCGCCAAGGCTCCCCCAAGCGCGCAGCCTACAACGCCAACGGGGTATCACGCGCCGCACACGCCCTCGCGCAGTCAATGATGGGACAATGCCTGCCTCGGTCCGCTCCGCGATACTCAGCCACATTCGCGATGATGACCCTGATGGTGCGCGCGTGCTCCTCGATGGGATCGATGCCTCGCTTTCTTCAGCTGCGCGGGCTGAATGGCGTCAGCGCGTCGCGTGGAGCTATTATATCGAGAACCGTGACCGCGAGGCTTTGGCCATTGCCAGCACCGTTTCGCAAGGCAGCGGGGCATGGGTTGCCGAGGGCGAATGGGTTTCTGGCCTTGCGGCATGGCGCATTGGTGATTGCCATATTGCCAGCAATGCTTTCCGCAATGCGGCCGCTGCGACCAGCGATGTCGAACTGACTGCTGCTGCGCATTACTGGGCTGGCCGCTCGCTTATGCGATGCCGCGAACCAGTGCTCGCGACACAGTCGTTCAACGCCGCGGCGCAGTCTGACGAGACGCTTTACGGCATGCTTGCGCTGGAGGCTCTTGGCAGGGAGTTGCCGAGTGATCACGCGCGCCCTGATCTGACATCTGATGATTGGCAAAACCTGTCCGGCAAACCGGCGGTCCGCCAGGCAGTTATGCTGGCAGAGCTTGGCCGAAGTAGCGAGGCTGATGAGGCCCTGCGCTATCAAGCGCGGATTAGCGACAACACAGAGTATCGTGCACTCGGGCGTCTAGCTCGCGCACTGGGCCTGACAGCGACACAGAGGTTTATGGCCTATAACGCACCGCGCGGAGCCGCTGCGGAGCCAAGCTGGCGCTGGCCCGTTACTTATCAACAACCCACTGGCGGCTGGCGTGTGGACCCCGCTCTCGCCTTTGCCCATGCGTTGCAAGAATCGAATTTCCGTGAGCGCGTGGTAAGCCCAGCAGGTGCGATTGGTCTGATGCAGATCATGCCGATTACCCGCCGCGAATATGCTGCATCTCTCAATCTTGATGCGCGCTATGCCGACCTGAAGGAACCGCGCACCAACCTCGCCTTTGGACAGCGCGCATTGGAGGCGCTCAGCCAATCTTCTGCGACGCGCGGGCATCTGCCGAAGATCATGGCGGCCTATAACGCGGGTCTGACCCCCGTCACACGCTGGAATAGCGAAGTGCGCGACCAGAACGACCCGCTCACATATATGGAGTCGATTCCCTATTGGGAGACACGCGGCTATGTGAATATCGTGATGCGTAACTACTGGATGTATTTGCGTCAGGCCAATGCCGAAGCGGAGAGCCGCGAAGCACTCGCGCAGAACAAATGGCCTGAGTTTCCAAGGGAAAGATAAGTGGCGATTGACGAAACCCGCGAGTTCAAGCCGATCCGCATTGCGCTTTTGACCGTGTCCGATACGCGGAGCTTGGCGGACGACACCTCTGGCGATATTCTCGCTGAGCGAATTACCAGTAAAGGGCATGAGCTTGCCTCGCGCGAAATCAGCAAGGATAGCGCCGAAGAAATCGCGGCACATTTGCACCGCTGGATTGATGATGAGGCGATTGACACGGTGGTCACTACTGGGGGCACTGGTCTGACTGGCCGCGACGTTACGCCCGAGGCGCTAGACAGGGTCAAAAGCAAGGATATTCCGGGCTTTGGAGAAGTATTCCGCCACCTGAGCCTGAAAACCATCGGCACGAGCACAGTGCAAAGCCGCGCTTGCGCTGTGGTAGCTCGCGGCACATACATCTTTGCCCTTCCCGGTTCAAACGGTGCAGTGAAAGATGGCTGGGACGGGATTCTCGATGAGCAACTCGACAGCCGCAACCGCCCCTGTAATTTTGTTGAGCTGATGCCGCGTCTAAGAGAGCACTAAAACCGCTTTAGGCCAGAGCGTTCGATCGCATTCCGGATAGCTCCCTCCTGCTCCGCGCTTAAAACACGCTTCGGAACCATGAAATACATGCGCGATGTCAGATAGAGCATGAATTGCACTTTGTTCTCGTTCCAGCGATGGAATTCCTCCCACCGGTAGACTGATGTTCCGCGCGGACTCTCCAGCGTGAACCGTTCTTCCTCGATCGTGGCGGTCTGCTCATCCTGCATCGCAACATTCTGCTTGAACTGGCGCCGCTCGAAGATCGGGAGCACTACAAAACGACCGATCAGAATGAGTGCCACGAGCGCTCCAACAATTCCGATCAGAAACGGGATGATACCGTCCAAGACGTTCTCCACTCCCTCGATCGCGATGATGAAAGCCAACGCGCCGAACACAATCACAGCGATATAGACTAAGAATGGCCAGCGTCGCAGCATCGCGAAGGAGTGCGTGCGTCCGGCATCAATCAAATCCTTTTCTTCAAAGGTATATGTGACAGTAAATGGATAGCTCATCCGCGTTGCAATATCGCGTGCTGGGCTCGCTCACAAGCGACAGCCATGTACTCTGAAAATCTCGACGAAACGTTTTTCGCGCATTTGGGCAAATTTCGGTTGAGCTTGTGTTTCGCGGACTCTCTTGTTTTTAAAGTAAAGAATAAGTTCGATAACGAAACTATTAACATAAAAGCGACTCAACTCATCGCAAATGTCGAAAACTTACATGCAAAGGCCGCATGCCAAGATCTATTGATCGAGTCGGTCGTCAATAAAACCTACTTTTTTGACTGAGTGAATTCTCAGCATGGGCAAACTCGCCCGCAAACAAACTCCGCGATTTGCGGAGCGCTGGCGGCTGCCTTGCTGAAAGAGACCATTGAGAGGAAGAATAATGAGTACTGTAAACATACTGATAGAGCTGGAGGAGGATCGCAATGTCGAATCCGCCGCGTCCATGGACGTCACCGCTGGTGAAGATGTCGAAAAGACGATGAAGAAATCGAAATCCGTGTCGGCCGCTGCCGATATGGATGGCGTCACGCTTGATATGGAGTTCGGCGTGACCGCGCTCACCGATCTAGCAGGCGGCGCAGAGGAGCCTGACTTTGCTGCTTTCGACGAAAGCATGGACATCTCCGAGGATGCCGATGCTTCACTGAGTGAAAGTGCGATGTTCGAAGCTCAACCCGATGTGGAGACGTGCTACGTGGTGCGTGCCTCCGTTGAGGAAAAGGACGCAGAGAAAATTGCCGGCAATTTGATGAAGAAATCAGGTGTGCGCGGCGTCTATGCTGATGTTGAAATCCAGCCCAGCATGATCTGCCCTGGTTCACCCCCGCTTGGCACAGACCAAACGGTTGAGCGCCTGCTGTGCACTAATAGCCTGAAGCGTGTTGGCGCAGATGGCGACGGTGTGCTGGTGGCGATTGTCGATACCGGCATCAACATGGCGCATATGCGCAGCCGAGGTAAGCGCCCTGGTTTTGATGCGACCCGCAGCTGGGTCCCCCGCGCTGGCCTAACACCGGGCAATCTACCTGTCGGCCATGGCACAATGTGCGCTTATGATGTGACCATCGCGGCACCGAAATGCACCCTGCTCGACATCGCATTGCTGCAATCACGCCGTTCTGGCGGTGGCTCGCGCATGTCGGGCCTACTGTCGGATGCCGTACGCGCCTATCAGCACCTGATCCGTGTGATGCGGGCACCGCGCCGACCCGGTGAAACGCGCTCGCTAGTGGTCAACAATAGCTGGGGCATGTTCCACCCTTCGTGGGATTTCCCGGTTGGCCATCCAAGCAACTATTCGGACAACCCTCGCCACCCTTTCAACCGTATTGTCGGCACACTCGCGGCGCATGGGGCAGACATCCTGTTTGCAGCCGGAAACTGCGGAAGCGATTGCCCCGATGGGCGTTGTCGCGGCGTGACATCGCGCGCGATCTATGGCGCGAATAGCCATCCGCAGGTGATGTGCGTTGCCGGTGTTGATACGGGCAAAACCCGCGTTGGTTATTCCAGCAAGGGACCGGGCCGTTTGCGCCGGGCAAAACCCGATATCTCCGGCTATACGCATTTCCGTGGCTCGGGTGTCTATCCTGCAGATGGTGGTACATCGGCGGCTTGTCCTGTCGTTGCTGGCGTGGTTGCAGCGATACGAACCAAGCGGCCCTATGCACCCCGCAATCCCACAAGAACACCCGCTGCGATCCGCAATCTGGTGACGTCAACAGCGCAGGATCTTGGCACCAATGGCTATGACTTCTCGCATGGTCACGGCGTGGTGAATGGATGCGCAATTGCGCGCAGGTTGCGCCCCATTATGGTCGACATCTGCCGGATTAGACCGCAATTTTGTCGCCCAATCCCGCTTCCGCCAGATTTCTGCCGACGGTTCCCGCGCCTTTGCAATGCGCGCCCGATCCCGCGTCCACCTTTCCCGCCTCGGCCTATTCCCATTCCTCCGCTCCCACTTCCGGGTCAGTCGGATGGCGAAACCTATGCGGCGGAAGATTATGAAGGCAACTACGCCTATAATGCCGATCATGACGCAACTGGCGGCGGCGTAGGCATGCTCGATCTGAGCGATCCAGACGCGCTTGAAGAGCTCGATATGGATGAGCTGGCCGATCTGTTCTACTACATAGGACAGTATCACGCGGCTGAAGGCAGTGAGGGTGCTGGCGCTCCGCCCCGCAAGGCCAAGAGCGAAGGCTCCGGTTCAGGCGGCAGAGGCTGCGGTTGCGGCTAAACCGCTCATAACGTGAGCAAATGACCTAAGGCGGGTAGTTATGGCAGACGACAACACGGTTATGGTGCAGTTCCACTATGATGGAAAAGCTCCAACTGTGGCTGCCGTAGCTGCCCGCTTTGGAATTGATGAAGCGCTGATTGACGCCGATTTTGGCGTGATTGTTACCGACTATGAAGAGCAGCTCTGCACCGTGCTGGTCCCTATGTCAGTGGCGGCGAAGATTGACCCGCAACTGGCGGAGGGCGGCGAGGAAGGGAGCTTCTCAAACCCTCGGATCGAACCGTTTGGCCCGCCGGATACGGAGGAGGAACAGTAGGAGTGTAGCCCGTCAACTTTACATTTGGGTAGTACTTTCGACCTAGAGCTTCAAAGCGACAATACGGGGGTGTAGACTTGTGCGAATTGTAAGTTTTTTAGCCGTTTCAGTGTTGACACTGAGCGGAGGCCCAGCTTGGGCTGGACAGAAAGCCGAGAAGATAAAAATCGAAGCGGGATCAAAAAAAGCTGCGGTGATAATCCGCGCGCCTCAGCTCAAGCCGGCGCCAGGAAAACAGACTGCATATCGCATAGAGTTGCAACAATATCATCCAGAAGAGCAGCGAGTTGGTGGGCCTGGAATTACCTTAAAGGCAAAACCAAAATTGTTTTATGGGGATGACTATCTGGTTGCTGATATCGAGCCTGGCATTTACGCATTCCGCGAAGTGTCAGTACAGGACTTTTGGGCGGTCTGCTTTCATGAAAGTAGTCGGACATTCGAGGTCAAACCGGGTCAAATCGTATTCCTTGGCAACTTTAATGCGGCACGTCATGTTTGGGATGTGCAAATTAAGGCTAACGACAGCCTCAGAACAATATCGGTGAACAATCAACTCGTCCATTTCTTCGATAACATCGAGCCACCAGCAATATCTGCAATCACCGAAGAGCAGATGAACAAAGCTGTAAACTTTGCAAATGAGAATATGCCGCGATCAACGGTGGAGCCAACCGCTGCAAACTACTCTGAGGCACGTTTCGGGACCGGCTCTGACATATTTGGAATGACACGCAGCTGCGGGGGTTGGCATCAAGGCAAAGCAAAGCCAAAAAAGGGAAAGGACTAGCCAAACCCAGCTCCAACCTCGCCCGGTTTGAACCGGATCAGGCGGCTATCCACCAGCGCAGCGGTGCGATTGACCACAGCAAGCTGATAATCCGCATCGCTCACCATCTCGAAAAACGCGCCGGCATTAGGATATTGCGCGACGAAGCCGTCATGCCACGGGCGGCCTTCCGGCCCGGTCACCATGGTCTGGAACGCGCCGCGCCAGACTATCTCGCCGCCCACGCGGCGGAAGATCGGGCCGCTGGTTTTGCCATATTCTTCATAAGCGCGGCGGCCCGACCAGCCCTTCCCCGCATGCTCATGACCGTCAGGGTACTCCGCCTCGTCACGATAGAGCAGCAGATTGAGCATGTGGATCGGCTCATAGCGTGGGAGATCCTTGAAGGCCTGCCAATTGTTGGCGCTTGGGTCGATATGCGGGGTGATTTCCATCGGGCCTATGCCTCCAACTTGTAGTCGGAAAAGCGATCGCGCAGATCCTTCTTGCTGATCTTGCCGGTTGCGGTGTGCGGGATATCATCCACAAACTCGACCGCATCGGGTAGCCACCATTTCGCAATCAGAGGCTTAAGATGTTCGATGATATCATCGGCCGACACATCCGAGCCTTCGTTCCTGACCACGAACAGCACCGGGCGTTCATCCCATTTGGGGTGATACATACCGACGCATGCTGCCTCGGCCACATCAGGGTGGCCCACAGCCGCGTTCTCCAGCTCAACCGAGCTGATCCACTCGCCGCCAGACTTGATAACATCCTTAGTGCGGTCGGTAAGTTGCAATGTGCCGTCCGGGTGAATGATGCCAACGTCACCCGTGTCAAACCAACCCTCATTATTCGCCGCATCTTCTTCGGCCTTGAGATAGCGCTTGATAATCCACGGCCCACGAATTTGCAGCGCGCCGGACGTCTTGCCATCGCGCGGCAGCTCGCTCGCCATGTCATCAAGGTCGACCGTGCGTAGCTCGACGCCAAAGATCGGGCGCCCCTGCATCGCAGTTTTGTCGACCTTCTCCTCAAAGCTGAGCTGGTCCCAATCCCAGGTTGGCCCGCCAACGGTGCCGATGGGGCTGGTCTCAGTCATACCCCAGGCATGCTGAACGCGCGTGCCGTTCTTCATGAGCCGCTCAATCATGAAACGCGGACAGGCTGAACCGCCGATTGTCGCGGCTTTGAGCGGCGGCAGATCGATGCCTTCCTTGTCGCAATATTGGAAATGCGCGAGCCAGACGGTCGGAACGCCAGCGCTGTCGGTCACCCCTTCGCGGAGCATCAGCTCATGCAGAACCGCCGGATCATTCACTGCGCTGAAAACGAATTTGATCCCCGCCATCGCCCCCGCATAGGGCAGCCCCCAGCTTGCTGCGTGGAACATCGGCACCACAGGCAACATCACGGACGATGCGCTGAAGTTAAACGTGGACGGCTGCAATCCCGCCAGCGCATGCAGCACGGTGGAGCGATGCTCGTACTGCACGCCTTTCGGATTGCCTGTCGTACCTGATGTGTAGCAGATCATGCAGGGATCGGTTTCGGGCCCCGTCACCCATTCGAAATCGCCATCCTGTTCGCCAATCCAATCCTCGAACGCCGGGCTATGTTCGCCAGAATCGTAGCAAATATAGTGCTCAACGCTCGTCCATTTCGACTTCATCTTGTCGACAATGGGTTGGAATGCTGCGTCGTAACACAGCACCTTATCCTCGGCGTGATTGACGATATATTCGAGCTGATCATCGAAAAGGCGCGGGTTCACCGTGTGGAGAACCCCGCCCATGCCCGCGACCCCATACCAACTGACGAGATGGCGCGAGTGGTTCATGGCGAGGCTTGCAACCTTATCGCCTTTCTTGAGCCCTAGCGCCTGCAACGCCTGCGCCATCTTCAGCGCATCGCTGCGAACGCCTGCCCAATCGGTGCGCGTCTCGCTCCCATCAGCCCAGCGCGTCACAATTTCGCGAGTGCCGGCCTCGCGTGCGGCGTGGTCAATCACATGCGTCAGGCGCATCGTCCATTCTTGCATTGCTCCCAGCATATTTGCCTCTCTTTACGTTTGGTTATGGCGCCATTCATGCCTGCAGACTAAGGGCTTGGCAATCTCGTTCCGTTTCAGCTCCGATTGACATCAGGACCAAAGCAATTTTCCAAGAGATCAAAGGCGTTATTGTCGATCAGGTCGGCCTGGATAAGGACTCGCTGCATATTTATGTGGCGCTGATCGTGTTTTTGTTGAGCTGCAAATTGTTCCGCTGGCCAGCCTCAAGCTGGAAGCCGTGGTGCGTTGTGCTTGCCGTCGCAGTGACGGGCGAGTATCTTGATTGGAGACATAATTTGGCCCGTGAGTTGCCAGTCATAATGGACTATCATTGGACTGATTTGTGGAACACCATGCTCGTGCCGACAATATTGGTCATTGTGGCACGCTTCACGAGCATTTTTGAAAAGCCTAAACCAGAGCCGAAACCCGAGGTCGATTAAGCAACCAGCCTAAGATTGGAGCCCACGCGCCGCGTGGTGAGCTGGACCTTATCGAGACCCTCGACAGCGGCCAAACGCTCAGCCAATTCCCCATCGAGTTGAAATGCGCCGCCAAGCCGCAAAGTCGGCTCGACCTCACCGCCGACCCTCAGCGTCGCAAAAACTTCGCCTGTACCTTCTCCCCCGCCTAGCTCCATCTTTAACTCGTTAAGTGCTTCTTCGCTTAGTACCTCCAACGTCATGCGCATGCGAGCGTTGGCGCTCACCTGATCCAGGGGCGTGCCTCCGCGCACAGTAATCCGTGGAGGCTCATCAGGGTTTGGCGAGTCGAGCTCCACTTGCAGCAATACGCAGGAGCCGTCGGCTGCCCATTTCTCAAAGTTCTCGACCATCGCCTCTTCAAAACACGCAGCACTAAACTGCCCCGAGCTGTCGGAGAAATCTGCGCGGACAAAATCCTTGCCCCGGCGCGTCTTACCGCGGTTCACCTTCTCGACCATCGCGGCCATTACCGCAGGAGCGCGGCCGCCGGGAGGCGCCCCGCCTTCCATCAATGACGAATATGACCGTGCCCCATTAGCCGAGGCTACTTGGCGATACGTCTCAACTGGATGCGCAGAGAAATAGAAACCGAAATTCTCGCGTTCCGCTGCCATCTGCTCAGGCCGCGTCCAGCTCTCTACCTCTTTCAAGCGCAGCTCTTCTTCCGCCTCCCCTTCGCCGCCAAATAGGCCGCCCTGCCCGCTCTCGCGCTCGCGCACTGCTGCATCTGCAATGGCCAGCAGCATGTCTGCATTGCCATGGACTTTGGCGCGGTCTGGTTCGAGTTCATCAAGAGCGCCGGCACTGGCCAAAGCCTCAAGCCCGCGCGAGTTCATTGCACCTTTTGGCAGACGTTCGAACAGGTCCTTGAGACTAGTGAACGGCCCACTACCTTCACGCTCGTCGACAATCGCATCCATCGCCTTCTCACCGACATTGCGAATACCCGCGAGCGCATAACGCACACCGAAGCCTTCGTCAGTCGGCTCGACAGTAAACTCTGCTTCAGAATGGTTGATGCTCGGCGGCAAGACAGTGATGCCATGACGCCGCGCATCATCGACAAAGATGGCAAGCTTTTCCGACTGGTGCATATCGAAACACATGGATGCAGCGTAGAATTCTTCTGGGTAATGCGCCTTCATCCACCCGGTCTGATAGGCCAGCAGAGCATAAGCTGCTGCGTGCGACTTGTTAAAACCATAGCCTGCAAACTTATCGATCAAGTCAAACAGTTCATTGGCCTGCTTCGCCTCGATGTCGGAGTTTTCCTTGCATCCATCGACAAAGCGCTGGCGCTGCGCATCCATCTCGGCCTGAACCTTCTTACCCATCGCGCGGCGGAGCAAGTCAGCGTCACCCAGTGAATATCCGGCGAGGATCTGCGCGGCCTGCATCACCTGTTCCTGATAGACGAAGATGCCGTAAGTCTCGGCGAGAATACCTTCGAGCTTCGGATGCGGGTATTCGATTGGCTCGACGCCTGCTTTACGCTTTCCAAATAGCGGAATGTTGTCCATTGGCCCGGGGCGATAGAGCGATACAAGTGCGATGATATCGCCGAAGTTGCTGGGTTTCACTGCGGTCAGCGTGCGCCGCATGCCCTCCGACTCCAGCTGGAACACACCCACAGTATTGCCGGCCTGCATAAGGTCATAAACCGCCGGATCGTCTAGCTCGAGCGCGGACAGCTCAATCGCGATATCGCGCTTCTCAAGCAAGTCGACTGCCTTACGAAGCACCGACAGCGTTTTCAGGCCCAAGAAGTCGAACTTCACAAGCCCGCTCGACTCGACATGCTTCATGTCAAACTGCGTCACCGGCATATCGGAACGCGGGTCGCGATATAGCGGCACCAATTGTGCCAGCGGCCTGTCACCAATCACAACTCCGGCGGCGTGCGTCGAGGAATTACGCGGGAAGCCCTCTAGCTGCATCGCCAGATCGACGAGCCGCTTAACCTCATTATCGTTGTCGTATTCACGCTTGAACTCCGCCGAGCCATTCAGCGCACGCGGCAGGCTCCACGGGTCAGTCGGATGATTGGGGACCATTTTGCAGAGCCGGTCCACATGGCCATAGCTCATTTGCAAAATGCGCCCCGTATCGCGGAGCACGGCCCGCGCCTTGAGCTTACCAAAGGTGATGATCTGCGCGACGTGATCATGCCCGTATTTGTCCTGCACATAGCGGATGACTTCGCCGCGGCGCGTTTCGCAGAAATCGATGTCGAAATCCGGCATCGAAACACGCTCAGGATTAAGGAAACGCTCAAACAGCAGGCCCAATTGCAGCGGATCAAGATCGGTAATGGTTAGCGCCCATGCGACGACGGACCCCGCCCCCGAACCACGCCCTGGCCCCACTGGAATCCCCTGATCCTTGGCCCATTTGATGAAATCCGCAACGATCAGGAAATAGCCGGGGAAGCCCATCTTCACGATAACGTCGACCTCGAAATCCAGTCGGTCGAAATAGGGCTTACGCTGCTCCTCGCTCATCTCACCATGAGGCGCGAGCCGCTCTTCGAGGCCCTTGCGCGCATCCTCGGCGAGCATTTTCGCTTCACCCTCAATATCGCCAGCAAGACTGGGCAGGATCGGATCGCGATAGGGCGGCGCATAGGCGCATCGACGCGCAAGCGTTACTGTGTTGGCAATCGCTTCGGGAAGATCGGCGAAGGCCTCGTCCATCATGCGGGCCGATTTGACAAACCCCTCCGCATTGGAACGCGCCCGGTCTTCCGCCTCAATATGGGTGGAGCCAGCGATACACAGCATCGCATCATGCGCCTTGTGCATATGGGGATCGCCGAAGTTCGCCGGATTGCTTGCAACCAGCGGCAAATCGCGCGCATAGGCCGCCTCAATAAGAGCCTCTTCCGCAGCCTGTTCTACCGCGTCACCGCGCCGGGAAAGCTCGACATACAGCCGCTCAGGGAAGAGCCTTTGCAGCTGGTCCAGTTCCGCCCCGGCATGGCTCGTTTGTCCCTCAGCAAAGAGCCGCGTGACGGCCCCCTCGCCCGCGCCAGTCAGCGCGATCAGGCCATCCGTGCGACCTTGTAAATCTGCCATTTGCACATGGGGCTCAAACTCTAGTGGACGATCAAGATGCGCCTTGCTGACGAGGTGGCAGAGATTGTCATAGCCGGGCTCATCCTGCGCATAGAGAGGCAGATAATCGACTTTGCGCCCTTCTTCATCACGCGCAACGCCCAGCAGCGTACCTATGATAGGCTGAATGCCCTCATCAAAACACGCCTTGGCGAACATCACCGCGCCATACAGCCCGTTGCGATCAGCGAGCGCGATTGCGGGAAAACCGCGCTCCTTGGCGAGCTTGGCCATTGCCTTGGGCTCAATCGCCCCTTCCAGCAGAGAATATGACGACAGGACACGAAGCGGGACAAAGGGCGCGAAAGGCATGCTGTGCAGCGTATACGCCGGACGCGCGGGTTCAAGACCGGAGCTCGGTCGCCTTGGGGAAAAAGTAGTGCTACGCTGCGCGCCTTGGGACGAAGGAGGATGCCGTGCCAGAATTGCTGCAGGTCGAGAACGTCAATCATCCTGGTCGGACGAGCCGGGTCAACGCCGCCAAATATGCGGAGATGAAACGCGCGTTCGATGCGTCACTACCCCGCTCAGCTCCGGGTGCGACACAGGACGATATCCGCGAGCTGGTGAAACCAATTTTGTGCAGAAAACTGTTCCCAGGCGGAAAAACCTGCGGCTGGTGGGCAAAAACCGTTCAGCTTGATCTCGAGGCGAAAGGCACAATGGTGCGCGAAGATTGCAAGCCGTTACGCTGGCACCTCACTGACTAAATTCTAGTCCGGCGCCGCGTCTTCCGCTTTGGCTTCGGCAATTTTCTTTCGCGTGTCACGAATGGACGACCACGCGCCGTAGACGATCAGCGCAGCCAGGAAGACCCACACCCAGATCGGAATGTTCCGGCCCGCAATGGCCAGGTAGATATACGCTGAAACGAAGAAGAACCCGGCCAGCATAGTCGGCAGCACCGTCGATTTGCCAGCTCGTGCATTACGCACAAGCCACCCTATTGAAAGGATGAAAAACGGGATCGCGCCAACGTATATACCGCCGAAGATATAGGGGTTTACGCCATATTCTGCGCCAAGCGCGAGGAACCATTGATTGATGTCTTGTAGCATGCTGGCTCCTTCGCCGCCGCGGCCCGATTGGTTACAGCAGTTTCTCGATATGCTTCGCGATGGCCGCGGGCTTATCGTTCGAACCGAAGCGTTTTACGACATTGCCTTCACGGTCGATCAGGAACTTCGTGAAGTTCCACTTGATCGCCGTGGTGCCCATCAAGCCCTTGGCTTCGCCTTTCATCCAGTCGAACAGAGGCGACGCTTCTGAACCATTAACGTCGACCTTTTCCATGAGCGGAAATGTTACGCCAAAGTTGAGCTTGCAGAACTCCGCAATTTCATCGGCATCGCCCGGTTCTTGACCGCCAAATTGATTGCAGGGAAAGCCGAGCACTTCAAAATCCTTGTCTTTGAATTTCTGATAGAGCGCCTCCAGCCCGTCATACTGAGGCGTAAAGCCGCATTTGCTAGCGGTGTTCACGACGAGCAGAACCTTGCCCTTTTTCTCGGACAGATCGACTTCCTCACCCCGATTTGAGGTAACGGTAAAATCGGAAATCGTGGTCATTCGCTGTCCTCTTTGGGGCGGTATGTGAAATCGAACGCATTGGCCCAATTGAGACCATGGTCGGTAGAAATCTCGCCATGCTGGCGAACGCTGCCATCCTCATTGGGCGTGTATGTCATACGAATCAAGCCATCGACACCTGGCCCGCCAACACCGCGCCAGAAACCGGTTAGAACCATTTTGCCATCGGCAGGTCCACCGTCGAAACGCACGATGCCGGGGGCTGAGCCAATCCACGTTTGGTGCCAACGCCCCGTCGCCGGGTCATAGCCGCTCAAGCTGCCGCCCGTCGCCCCGCTTCGCGGCTTCCAGTTTTCACGGATTGCACACCCATTGTACAGCCGCTCAATCCGGCTTTCGCTAACCTGATTCTCGCCTCCGGTGGAATAGACATCCCACTCACCAACCCAAAAGTCGAATGCTGCATATTCCTCGGTGTCGCAACGCGGCGGTGCGGGCGCAGGCACCGGAGTTGACCCCTGAGCGGCGGTGCTCTGTAGGAGCAGAATGGCAGCAGTAGTCGTCAGCATCACGTTCCCCCTGAAATAAATCTGTCGGGTATCGGACAGGGCTTGGAGCGCCAAGCGCAGTTCCGCGAACGGCTTCAGCGCATCTACCGAAGGCCTATTCCAAGAGCCCTTCATGCAGGCGAACGGTACGATCCATCTTCGCTGCAAGTCTCTCATTGTGAGTGGCGATAAGCGCGGCACTGCCTTCACCTCGCACCAGTTCCAAGAATTGGCCAAGCACCCGGTCAGAAGTCGCTTCGTCAAGATTGCCCGTTGGCTCATCCGCCAGCACCAGCTTGGGCCGGTTCGCAAGGCCTCGCGCCACCGCAACTCGTTGCTGCTCGCCGCCCGAGAGCTGGCTGGGCCGGTGGTCAAGTCGGTGCCCTAGACCAAGCGAGGTGAGCAGGCGCTCGGCGCGGTGACTTGCCTTGTCGCGCGGCACATCTGCAATGAGTTGCGGTAGGATCACATTTTCGCGCGCGTCAAAATCGGGCAGCAAGTGGTGGAATTGATAGACGAATCCCAAATGCTCGCGCCGCAGCATGGTGCGCGCGCGCGCATTGCTGCGTTCTGCCGCTTGCCCTGCGATGACAATCTCGCCGCCAAAGCCGCCTTCCAGCAGACCAACCGCCTGAAGCATAGTCGATTTGCCCGAGCCCGACGGGCCAAGCAAAGCAACGATCTCTCCGGGCTGGATCACCATATTGACGCCGCGCAGCACATCAATGCGCGTTCCGCCTTGCTCAAAACTGCGAGTCAGACCGCGCAGCTCCACAATGGGTGTCGCGCTACTCATAACGCAGTACCTGCACTGGATCTGTGCTCGAAGCCTTCCAAGCAGGATAGAGCGTCGCAAGGAAGCTTAGGAGCAATGCGAGCCCCACGATCATCGCGATCTCGACCGGATCAGTGCGTGAGGGCAGCGCCGATAAGAACCGTACTTCCGGGTCCCAAAGTTCCTGGCCCGTCACAGCGGCGATGACGCTCACGATGGGCTCGCGGAAGTAGAGGACGATGAAGCCAAGGATCAGGCCTGCGATCGTGCCGAGCGCCCCCACGGTAAATCCGGTCGTCACGAAAATCTTGAGTAGGCTTTGCCTTGTCGCGCCCATGGTTCGCATGATCGCGATGTCGCGGGTCTTCGCTCGGACCAGCATAACGAGGCTTGAAAGTATGTTAAATGCCGCGACCAAAACCATGAAACTGAGTGCAAAAGCCATCGCTACACGCTCCACCTGTAAAGCCTCGAACAAGGACGCGTTGATGGTCTTCCAGTCGTTGACAATCGCGCGGCCCGATAGGTTCTGAGCCACTGGCTGCAAAATCTCGCCGACTTGATCAGGGTCGGTCACCTTCACCTCAATCATACCAATGGTTTCACCAATCAGCAGCAAGGTCTGCGCATCGGCCATCGGCATGACTACAAATGCCTGATCATAGTCGTAAATGCCCACCTCAAAGATCGCCGCGATACGATATCCTACCTGGCGCGGCACAGTGCCAAACGGCGTGCTGCGCCCTTGCGGGTTGATAATAGTGATGGTGTCACCGACCTGCGCTCCAATATTCTGCGCAAGCCGTACGCCGATAGCGACATTGCTCGCGCCGGCCTGAAGCTCAGACAGATTGCCGGCAACCAGCTTATCACTCAATTCATCAATATCCGCCTGCGTGTTACCGCGCAGCAGAATGCCCTCAACGCGGCCGTTAAAGGTGGTCATCAGCGGCTGTTCTATCAGGGGCGATGCTTCGACCACATCGGGCGTAGCGCGAACATCCTCAAGCACACGCTCCCAATCATCTAGGCGTCCGCCATAGGCCTGAACAATCGCATGGCCGTTCAATCCAACAATTTTATCGAGCAATTCCGCACGAAAACCATTCATCACGCTCATTACAATCACCAGCATGGCAACAGATAGCATGACCACGCCGATGGATATTCCCGCGACAAGGGCGATAAACGCCTCCCCCTTACCCGGAAGCAAATATCGCTTGGCGATGGTTCGTTCAAAAGATGAAAGGAACAACGAGAGGACCTTGATTGAATTCGGTCTAACGTCGGTAGTCACTCTTGGCTTTCGCTGCAATGAAGAGGCGCTGCCCAGTCCCCACTCATGTGCCATTCGCGCACATTATCCCAACATTCTCTCGATAATCGTGTGACTGGCCCTCACGCCCCCTTGTAATCCAGTCGTAACATGGCCATTGCGCTCATCCATGCAGTGGCGGTGAGCAGGACGGGCGCAAACGGCATGAATTTTACACACCCATGGCGTGATGAAAATGGCGACAAACTCCGTGAGGAATGCGGAGTGTTCGGTGTTATCAATGCGGCCGATGCAGCCGCTGTTACCGCATTAGGACTGCACGCGCTCCAGCATCGCGGGCAAGAGGCAGCAGGCATCACCAGCTACAATGGCGATCGCTTTTACTCCGTACGCGGAACGGGCCATGTCGCCGAGAATTTCTCCACTGAGGAAGCGCTTGCTGAGCTACCTGGTCATGTATCGGCGGGCCATGTCCGCTATTCAACCACTGGTGGATCAGGCCTGCGCAATGTGCAGCCGCTCTACGCAGACCTCGCAAGCGGCGGCTTTGCTGTGGCGCATAACGGCAATATCTCCAATGCGCGGACGCTGCGTGATGATCTCGTTAGCCGCGGGGCGATCTTCCAATCAACCTCAGACACGGAAGTAATCATCCACCTCGTCGCCACCAGTCGCTATCCGACATTGGTTGATCGTCTGGTCGATGCATTGCGTATGGTTGAGGGCGCGTATTCGCTGATCGTTATGACGCCAGAGGGCATGATGGTTTGCCGCGATCCGTACGGCATTCGTCCGCTTGTGATGGGCAAGCTCGGCGATGCGCGCGTTTTTGCCAGCGAGAGCGTGGCCTTCGATGTCATTGGCGCCGAATTTGAGCGCGAAGTTGAACCCGGCGAGCTCATTCAAATCGGCCTGGATGGCTCGGTGGAATCGCTCCGCCCCTTCGGCAACATCAAACCGCGCCCATGTATTTTTGAGCATGTCTATTTTAGCCGCCCCGATTCGGTGTTTGCTGGCCAATCGGTTTACTCCTCGCGTAAAGCAATCGGCGAGCAGCTTGCCATCGAAAGTCCAGCGGAGGTCGATTTGGTCGTACCTGTGCCTGATAGCGGCGTTCCGGCGGCCATAGGCTATGCCCAGCAAGCGGGCGTCCCGTTCGAGCTTGGGATCATCCGCTCACATTATGTTGGGCGCACCTTTATCCAGCCAACACAGGGCGCACGCACATCAAGCGTGTCTCTCAAGCACAACGCCAATAGCGCATTGGTCAAAGGCAAAAGGATTGTTTTGATCGACGATTCTTTGGTGCGCGGCACAACAAGCATTAAGATTGTCCAGATGATGCGCGATGCAGGCGCAACCGAGGTCCATTTCCGCGTCGCCAGCCCGCCATTCGCCCATAGCTGTTTTTATGGGGTCGACACTCCAGAACGGGAAAAACTCCTTGCCGCGCGCATGGATTTGAAACCGATGCGCGAGTTTATCGGCGCTGACAGCCTCGCGTTTGTTTCTATCGACGGGCTTTATCGGGCGGTGGGTTCAGACAAGCGTGACACATCGAGCCCACAATTCTGCGATGCATGCTTTACTGGCGAGTATCCTACTACTCTGACGGACTTGGCGCAGCGGAAAACGGAAGACAGTCAACTGACATTTCCCGTCGAAGAGGTCGATTGATGCCTGAAACTGCGAAACCACTTGCAGGTAAAACCGCGCTTGTCACCGGTGCTAGCAAGGGGATTGGTGCGGCCACGGCCATAGGTTTGGCCAAGGCTGGCGCCCATGTGATTTTGACGGCACGCGACGTCAGCGCGCTGGAAGACGTCGAAGACGTCATTCATGCAGCGGGCGGAGCTTCAACCATTGCCCCGGTTGATCTCACTGAGACGGACGGCATTGCGCGCCTCGCGACCGCAATTGCGGGACGCTGGGATGCGCTCGATATTCTCGTTATTTCTGGAGCTTACCTGCCAAGCCTGACACCGATTACTCAGATTGATGGTAAGCAATTCAGCCAAGCTATCACCATCAATGTGCTGGCGACGCAGGCCCTGCTGGCCGCCTTTGACCCCATGCTGAAACGCGCTGACGCTGCGCGAATCATTGGTCTCACCAGTAGCGTAGGAGCGGACCCTCGCCCCTATTGGAGCGCATATGGCTCAACGAAAGCCGCTTTCGACAACTTACTCGATAGCTATGCGCAAGAAGTTGAAAAGCTAGGCGATATTCGTGTCGCCATTATTGATCCAGGCGCGACCCGGACGGAAATGAGGGCAAAAGCCTATCCCGGCGAAGACCCTGCATCCGTAAAACCAGCAAGTGACGTCGCTGACCGCATAACTGAATTGCTGATTGAGGACTTCCCCACCCGCTATCGCGAGCGCGTGGAAAGGAATTGTTAACCTTTTTCCTAGACAGTTTCTAAACCGCAAACGTGTTTTACCCCCTTCCGGATCACATGGGGCAAGTGATTTCGGAACACGTGCTAGGAGCAATACCACCATGTCCTTTGTTACACAGGACCGTTACGATATCGCAGCTCAAGAAGATCGCTGCGCCCCGCGTACAAAACTCACCATTCCAGGTCAGCTGCGCGCCTCGGGCGGGCGCGCTTTCCAAACAGTCGTCCATGATCTGTCGCTATCGGGTTTTTCAGCCGCAGCCATCAACCGCATGCATGAAGGCCAGGTCTGCTGGCTTACGCTGCCCGGTCTAGAATTGCTGCAAGCGCAGGTTGTCTGGTGGGAAAACTGCCAAGTCGGTTGTGCTTTCACCGAACTCTTGAGCCCAATCGTGCACGATAACATCATTGCACGGTATAGCGGCACTGGCGTGTACGGGAACTAAGCGGGCCTCGTGAGGCTCTTCAGCGGGTGCTCTCTAACCCCTGCGCAATCCTCAACACACTAAGTGGTTCACTCGGCTGGCGCAGCTCTCACGGCAGCCTTAGCGTCGACTGCCTCCTGCACTGCTTGATAAAACCGCGCGCGCTGGAGCCCGACAGTTTCGGGGTCAGTCGCGGCTGGCCAATTGCTGTTTGAAGCGATCACCAAGTTGCGCTCGGGATCAATGAATATGCCTTGGCCGAAAATACCCTGCGCGGCGAATGTTCCGTCATCATTGGTCCACCACTGATAGCCATAGCCGCTGCCCGGTGAGCCGATCTCTGCCTGTTTGGTCGTGGCGACATCCAACCAGCCCTCAGGCAGCACCTCTGCATCGCCAGCAATACCGCCACCAAGGATAAACAAACCAAAGCGCGCCATATCTCGGGTCGAAGCTTGAATGCAGCAACCGCCAATCTCGTGATTAGTCGAGCCAAGCAGCCACGTCGCATCCTGCTCCATGCCAAACGGCCCCCAAACCTTCTCGCTCAAGTACTCAGCCAGCGGTTCACCAGTGGCCTCGCTCACCAGCACACCGATCAGGTTCGTCTCGCCGGTTTTGTAGACCCATTTCTCGCCCGCAGGCGCTTCCCGTGGTAGGTTGCGCATATAACTGACCGTGACATCAAGCCCGTCTTCTGCCTCATGCTGATTAAACAACGCAACGTCGGAATTGGGATCAGTATAATCTTCGTTCCACTGGACGCCCGAGGTCATAGTCAGCAGCTGCTCAACCGAGACGTCATCATAGGCCGAGCCTTCAAGGCCGGAGATGTATTTCGTTACCGGATCATCAAGTGAGGCGATTGCGCCGTCCTTGATCGCCGCACCGACCATAGTGGAGGTAAGGCTCTTGGCGACGGAAAAGCTGGTCCACTTTCCCTCCGCAGAGAAATCGAGGCCGTACTCTTCGAAAACGACCTCGCCGTCATGAACAATCACCAGCGCAGCGCTGCGCTGGTCTTCCATAAATTGTGCGGGGTCCATTGCGATTTCCAATGGCTCACCGGCCGGCAACGGGTAGACCGCGTCGCCCGCCTCAATCACTCTCGCCTCAGCCAAAACTGGGATCGAATCGAGCGCTCTGAAGGCCGCATCGCGCTGCTCAACTGACCAGAACAGGACATTGCTATCGGTTGGCATCTGCGCGATCACCGCGCGGGTATCTTTGTCGAGGGAGCTCCACCAGGCACCGCCTGCAACCAGCAGCACGAGTGCAAGCGCGATAAGACCTTTTTTCATGAGCCATCCTCTTCTGATTGATTGCTTTTCACGAGTGTCACCTGATGCACATCTATGCCGCCGCCGCGAAAGCCGCCTTCGCAATACATAAGGTAATAGCGCCACAAATCGCAAAAGCGTTCGTCAAAGCCTTGCGGGAGGCGCCCTTCCCGCTCCGCCGCGTCGAACTGTTCACGCCATATTCTCAAGGTCTCGGCATAATCTGCACCAAAGTCGCTTTGGTCTTGCCATTCGAGTCCATGCGCCTCGGCAAGCTCGCGAAACTCGCTCGTCTTGATCAGCAAACCGCCGGGAAAGATATAGGCCTGAATAAAGTCTGCGCTGGCTGCATATGCCTCAAACAGATCATCACGCATCGAGATATATTGGATCGCCGCGCGGCCACCCGGCTTTAGGTTGCGGGCCAAGCAATTCATAAAGTCAGGCCAATATTCGCGGCCCAAAGCCTCCACCATTTCGACACTGACGATCGCGTCATAGCTACCGCGCGCATCGCGGTAATCTTGCTTACGAAAATCGATCTCGGGGGCGTGACTGGTGCGGGCCCATTCAAGCTGCTCGCTCGAAAGGCTGATGGCCGTCACATGCACGCCTTCTCGTGCCAAATGGTCGGCTAGGCCGCCCCACCCGCAGCCGATCTCAAGCACATCCTCTGGGTCACCCAGACGCCGCGTGAGCTCGTCCCATTTTTTGATCTGCGCAGCTTCCAAAGTTTGACCATCTGTGCCGAAGCCCGAGGAGTAGCTCATGGTGGGATCGAGCCAGGCTTGGTAGAAATCATTGCCGAGATCATAATGAGCGGAGATATTCTTCTGCGCCTGATCTTGCGTGTTTCGATTAAACAGATGTGCAAGCTTCAGCGCATGGCGAAATGGGCCCTTGGCCCTCGCAGTATTGCCCAGACGCGCGGCGTGCCGGTTAAACAAAGCAAAGAGCGAGACGATATCATCACTGCGCCACTCACCTGCTTCCCAAGCCTGATACCAGCCAACCGAGCCATTGCTTGCAAGACGGATAAATGCATTCCAGCTGATAAGATCGACGGTGCATTCAAAGCCTGGCGCACGGCCGCCAAGCACTCGCCTTTCGCCAGTTGGTAGGCTGATGTGGATTGCGCCGTCAACGAGCGCTGCATCCATTGTGTCGAGCATCTTCTCGAAACGCGGCGCGATCAGCCGCGCAAACCACCCAGGCTTGCGGGCAAATCGCTGACCGGCATCGATCAGCTGAACACCCCTTTTAGCTGCTCTCCCGTGCATGCCCAGGGATATGGCCGGGGAAGCTGGACTAAGCAAGCGCCCGGCTTACTCCTTGGCCCGTTTGTACGCGGCAAGCGCCCGTTCACGGGCATCGCGGTGGCCGATGATTTTCGCCGGATAGTCCTTGGGGAGCATGCCATATTCTTCCGGATCATGGATATGCGGCGCGTCAAGATGCGCCAATTCGGGCACATATTCGCGTATGTAGCCCGCAGCGTCGAATTTCTCACTTTGTGTGAGCGGGGCCATAATCCGCACGAACATGTTGGAATCGACGCCTGATCCCGCGACCCACTGCCAGTTGGCGCCATTGCTGGCGAGATCGGCGTCGACCAGCGTATCCCAAAACCAACGCTCTCCTTCTCGCCAGTCAATCAGCAAGTGTTTGATCAGGAAGCTCGCGGCGATCATCCGCACACGGTTGTGCATCCACCCTGTCCGCCAGAGTTGGCGCATGCCTGCGTCGACGATTGGGTAGCCAGTTTGCCCGGTTTGCCACGCTTTCAGGTCGCGTGCAGGGGCGTCGTCGGTTTGTGGATCGCGCCATTCGAGCTTATCGAACTCTTCACGGTAAGACTGAGTGGCGTATGTCGGGAATTGGCAAATCGCATTCTGCGCGTAATCACGCCAGATCAGCTCTTTTTCGTAAGTTGCCCAACCTGCGCCTGTGGCAACGCCCTTCTTTTGAAATGTATGCCAGATTTGAACTGGACTGATCTCGCCGAAATGAAGATGCGGCGACATTTGTGATGTCTTATCAACCGATGGCAGATTTCGAGCGTCGTCATACTCGGCCACATGATCCGCCCACCAATTAAGACGCCCTTGCGCGGCCGCCTCGCCCACTTGCCAAAACGCGCGCATGCCCCCTGCCCAGTCGGGACGCGTGGGAAGTAGGTCCCAATCGTCCAGAGTGTCTGAGGCTGGCCAGTTGTTTGGCGAAGAGAGCTCCTCCGGTACCGGCAGCGCATCGCGCGGCGGCAGCATCGCCAGTGTCGCTTTCGAGAACGGCGTGTAAATCTTGTATTGAGTGCCCGAACCGGTCGTCACCACGCCGGGAGGAAGCAGAAAATTGCCATCATACAGTTTCAGGTCGAGCTGTTTATCGAGCTCTCCCTGCGATTTGCGCCACCACGGTTCATAATGCCGGTTGGCGTGAACGGTGTCTGCGCCGGTTTCTTGTGCTAGCTTCACCAATTGCTCCACCGCATCTCCGCGGCGCAGGATCAGCTGCGAGCCTTGCGCCTCTAAACTTCGCGCAAGGCTCTCCAGCGAATGATGCAACCACCACCGCGACGCGCCGCCATAGGCGTGCGATTTGGGCCGCTCATCGTCGAGCACATAGACCGCGATCACCGGGCCGAGCTTCGCCGCCTCATATAGTGCCGGATTGTCCGCAATGCGCAGATCGCGTCGCAGCCAGACTATTTGTGGATTGGTCATGAAATCCCCTTCAGCCCCTTAACGAAACGAGAGCCTTAGGGTTCCGTCCGCACATCCGGACAAGTGCTAGTCGGCAATTGAACGGTGAACCTTCCGCCGGTCTCCGAGGACGGAAAGCGTGCATCACCAAGCCACAGAGTGCCATCTTCTCGAGGTTCTACATAAGGAGTGCGTGACCAGGACAGAAAGGCCTCGATCTCGTCACTCGCCTCGCGAGCGCTCGCTAGATCACATCGGTCCAACGGCACGCCGGGCAAAGTAGGTCCGTTAATCGCGTAAAGGCCATTACCGCCCGCTATCACATCGCGCTTCCAAAATTGCACAGGTGGCGGACTCGCTATGACAGTGTCCGTGCCGGTGGGCGCCTCGCCGTGATTATGCGCCGCATGGCTCGATATCCCTGCATTCATACCGATATAAGCGAGGCCAAGGGCCAGCGCCATAGTGGCGGGCCGCTGCCAATCACCGCCTCGTTTCTCTCGCCTTAATGAAAGCCAGGTCGCAAAACCGAACAGGAGCCACAGCCAAATATCGATAATGAAAAGCGTGTCGCCATAGAACCACTGAGAAGAGAACGGCTCAAGCAGCCTGATCCCATAGACATTCAACCAATCGAGTGCAGGGTGTGAAAGGCATCCGACAAAGCTCAAAATATAGAGCCATTTAAAACTCACTGGACGGCGACTTTCCGGGCGTTTTCCCCGGCTGGCTTGCCACCGATCCCATCCCCACAACAGCGCCGCGAGAACGAGTGGCAAGAACACGATGGCGGGCGGGCCATGCGTAATCCCGCGCCGGAAGCCTAAATGCTCCTCACCCTCCAACCAGAAGAAGCAGGCCGCATCGACATCGGGCAAATTCGCGCCGATTATCAACGCAGGCATAGCGAGGCCCGTCTTTTTCTTCAGCCCGGTTTGCCCGAGCAAAGCGCCAACTAAAGAATGGGTGAGGTTATCCAAGTGTTCTCGTTCGCCCTACCATTTCGCTGTTTGAGGACCTGCGCCACCGACCAAACTTAGTCCGTAGGATGGCCCTCATTTGCATCAACTGTCCAAGTTTGGCCCTTAGCGAGCAGTTTTGCCAGATTATCGTCCTTGCCTTCACTCGCCCGCGCGCGTTCTTCGACAACCGCCGTTTCAAATGTAGGCATCGGGTCGTCATACAGCACACCGAGCGCCATCGGGAACGGGCCGAATGGCATTTCGACAAGCATGTGGGCGATTGTCCGGCTTGTCACGTCATGTACAAGCACACCCGCTGCCTCATGGTCGCCATCAACCACGTCGACGACCTCTAAAGCGAGGGTGTCGCGATTGAGCGTAAGGCCTTTTGCGGCACCCGCGAACAGCATGGGCTGACCATCTTCGAGCCAGAGCTGACGATCTTCGGCACCTTTTGGCGCTGCAAAATCTTCAAACACGTCTTTGTTATAGACAATGCAGTTCTGGAAAATCTCGATAAATGCCGCGCCCTGATGAGCATGCGCCGCAACAAGAACCTCGGGCAGCTTCTTCGATACGTCAAAGCCTCGTGCAACAAAACGCGCGCCCGCACCCAGAGCGAAAGCCGCCGGCTTTGCCGGATGATCGTAAGAGCCAATCGGGGTTGAGGGGCTCTTAGTACCTTCGCGGCTTGTCGGTGAGTACTGGCCCTTAGTCAGACCATAAATCTCATTATTAAACAGCATGATCTGCATATTCACATTGCGCCGAAGCACATGCATCAAATGGTTGCCGCCGATCGAGAGGCCATCGCCGTCGCCCGTCACTAGCCAGATATCAAGATCTGGATTGGCAAGCTTCACACCCGTGGCGATTGCCGGTGCGCGGCCGTGGATCGTGTGAAAACCATAGCTCTCCATGTAATATGGAAAGCGGCTTGAGCAGCCGATGCCTGAAATAAAGCAGGTGTTTGCGGGATCAGCGCCCAGCTGCGGCAAAGTGCGCTGAACCGCTTTGAGGATCGCGTAGTCGCCGCAGCCTGGGCACCAGCGAACCTCTTGGTCCGTGACCCAGTCCTTCAATGTGGTTTCGATCTTTACAGGTGCGTTCATGACAGCGCTCCTTCAATCGCGGCCTCAAGTTCGGCAATAGTGAACGGCTGCCCGCTCGTTTTGGTCAGAGGCTGCGCGTCGACAAGATATTGATCGCGCAAGATTGTCTTGAACTGACCAGTGTTCATTTCTGGCACTAACACCTTGTCAAAACTCTTTAGCAAATCGCCAAGATTGCCTGGCAACGGCCAAATGTTGCGCACATGAACGTGACTTACATTGTGCCCTTTATTGCGGACGTTATCGACTGCTCGGCGGATCGGGCCATAAGTGCTGCCCCAACCCACAACTGCTAGCTTACCGGATGTCTCGCCCAGCGAAACCTCCTGGTCGGGCACCTTTACGCCCAGAACCTTGTTCACGCGGGCATCGGTCATCGCCTGATGGTTTTCCGGCGAATAGTCGATGTGGCCGGTATCCTGCGCCTTCTCGATCCCGCCAATACGGTGCATAAGTTCAGGCGTACCCGGCTTCACCCAAGGGCGCGCTCCCTTGCCGTCGCGCTTGTAGGGTAGCAGCTCATCGTCGCCGTTCTTTTCTTCGAGAAAGCTTACCGGAAACGGCTCATAAGAGTCGGGATCGGGCACCTTCCATGGCTCAGCCGCATTGGCGATATAGCCATCTGTAAGCAGCATCACCGGCGTCATATAAGTCACCGCGATCCGGCACGCCTCGATCGCGCATTCAAACGCATCGCCGGGGCTGCTTGCGGAAACGACCGGCATCGGCGCATCCCCGTTACGGCCAAACACGGCTTGGTACAGATCGCTTTGCTCGGTCTTGGTGGGAAGGCCAGTGGACGGTCCGCCGCGCTGAGAGTTGACAATCACCAATGGCAGTTCAGTCATAATAGCAAGGCCCATCGCCTCGCCCTTGAGCGCGATACCCGGCCCAGAAGAGCTGGTGACGCCTAATTGGCCCGCATAGCTCGCGCCAATAGCAGCGCAAATCGCAGCAATCTCGTCTTCCGCTTGGAAAGTCGTGACGCCGAACTCTTTAAGCCGCGCCAGATGGTGCAAAATCGCGCTGGCGGGTGTAATCGGATAACCACCAAAGAACATCGGCAGGCTCGCCAATTGCGCACCGGCAACCAGCCCAAGCGAGACGGCCTCAGCGCCGGTGATTGTACGATATAGGCCCGGATCGCTGGGCACGGGCGGCACGCTGAGCTGCTTGAGCGGACCAGCCAGCTCAGCAGTCTCGCCGTAAGCGTGGCCAGCATTCAGCGCCGCGATATTGGCATCTGCGATCTCTGGTTTGCTCTTGAACTTACTTTTGAGCCAATCGCGGATCGGCTCTCGGTCCCGGTCAAACATCCACAGCGCAAGGCCCAGCGTCCACATATTCTTGGAGCGCAGCGCGTCTTTCTTGCCGAGGCCAAACTCCTTGACCGCTTCAATCGTCAGTTCGCTGATGTCGAATGCCAGAAGGTCATATTTCGCCAGTGAGCCATCCTCCAGCGGATTGACCTCATATTTAGCCTTGTCGAGGTTCCGTTTGGAGAACTCGCCGGTGTCGGCGATGATCAACCCGCCGGGCTTCAGTGAGGCGAGGTTCACTTTTAGGGCCGCTGGGTTCATCGCGACCAGCACATCGGGCGCGTCGCCCGCAGTGTTAATCTCGCGGCTGCCAAAGTTAATCTGAAACGCTGACACGCCAAACAGCGTGCCTTGAGGCGCCCGGATTTCCGCTGGGAAGTCTGGGAATGTTGCAAGGTCATTGCCAGCAAGCGCAGTCGACAATGTAAATTGCCCACCGGTCAGCTGCATTCCATCGCCGCTATCGCCAGCAAAACGCACTACGACGGCTTCGGTATTTCCTTCGGCTGCCGATGGTTCGGTAGCCTCGGTGGCTGTTGTCGCCATCGGTGTGTAATTCCTTATCGTGCACCGCAATTGCGGCACTAATTCAATGTTAGCTACGGAACTAGGTGTCCGCCGCAAAGCCCGCAATCAAGTTTTTCTCTGCCACCTGTTAATTCGCGAGTGGAAAAGCGTGCTGGTGACGCTAAGCACGGTTTGAGACATAGTTGGAGAGAGACAATGAGCGCAAACGAGCCGTTTGTCAGAGCAGATATGCAGGCCTTCCTCGATATGTTGGCTGCGATGGACGGGCCACCGCTTGCAGATGTGACCTTGGAAGAAGCGCGAGGTGCCTATCTCGCGCTCCACGCCATGGCTGACGCGCCTGCACGAGAGCTAGCCATCATAAAGGACCTGACATGCCCTGGCCCGGCAGGTGATATCCCCCTGCGCCTCTATGATGCTCGAGACACCCGCGAGGCCGGGCCGATCATAACCTTCTATCACGGGGGCGGCTTCGTGATTGGCGATCTCAACACGCACCATAACCTCTGCACCGAAATTGCAGCGCAGATGGATTTGCCAGTGGTTGCGGTCGACTACCGCCTCGCACCGGAAGCGCCATTCCCCGCCGCCATTGAAGATTGCGAGGCGGCAACGCGTTGGATCGCATCGGGTCCAGCTGAACTAGGCCGAGAGGTTAGCAGTCTTGTCCTCATAGGAGATAGCGCCGGCGGCAATGCTTCAATTGTCGTGTCGCAGGCACTGGCTGCGAAGCCAGCGGCAGTCCCCGTTGCCCTGCAAGTCCCGATCTTCCCGCTCGCGAGCGACGCGATCGGTTCAGCCAGCATGGAAGAGTTTTCAGATGGATTTGTCCTGACCAAGGCGTCCATCGAGTTTTTCGAATTGCACTACCAGCCTGACAAGAGCGATCCTCGAGCGATCCCTACGCTAGCCATCCATCAAAACACCCCGCCCACATTGGTCGTCACAGCGAGCCTCGACCCAATTCGCGATTCCGGGCGCGACTACGCGGCGGCGATTGCGGCTGCAGGCGTTGATCACACATTTATCGAGGTAAAGGGCGTGACGCATAGCTTCACCAATCTGCGCAAAGCTGTGCCTGGTGCACAGTGCGATCTGGAGCGCATATTCGCGCAGATGAAATTCATGCTGGAGAGCGCATCGTGACTGCAGACCTCCCTTATCGCCCTTGTGTCGGCGTCATGCTCATCAACCAGGCTGGTCAAGTGTTTGTCGGCAAGCGTATCGACAATAAGGATAGCGGCGCATGGCAGATGCCCCAGGGCGGGATTGATCCAGGCGAAGAACCTGCCGATGCGGCGTTGCGCGAGCTGGCCGAGGAAACTGGGGTCAGGGCAGAACTATGCACATTGGTCGCATGCATGGACGAAACCGTGCGATATGATTTGCCCGAGGAATTGGTCGGCAAATTATGGGGCGGCAAATACCGCGGGCAGGAGCAAACCTGGTTTCTTGCGCGCTTTGACGGTGAAGATGTCGACATTGACTTAGAGGCGCACGATCCGCCCGAATTTTGCGAATGGCAATGGTTGAGCCCGCAAGAGGTGCCTGCACTGATCGTCCCCTTCAAACGGGAAGTCTACGAGCAAGTTGTCGCGGCTTTTGTCGACTGACTTTGTTAGGCGGGAGCGGCGGCTCAGTTCGACTGAACGACTTCTGTTTCAGGAATAACTGCCTCAGCCGTGAGGACTTCCTCTGGCGGGCCAGCATCAATTGCTGCCGCCAAAATTCGCGTTTCAACACAGGTTTCACCGCATAATGACTCAAGCTTGGACAAGTTAAGGCGTGCCTTCTCGAGCGCGCCTTTTTCGAGCAACGCCTCGCCCTCGCCTGAAATCGCTGCAAAATTTCCAGGATCACGCGTCAACATCTCGCGGTAATAGCGGAGTGCTTTTCCCTGCAGTCCATCTGCACGGGCTGCTCGGGCAAGACTCAAAAACAGCGGTGTATAAGCGGGATCAACGACCAAAGCCGCCTCAAAAGCGTCGATCGCGCCCTGTGTGTCGCCTGCCGTCAGTGCCGCCTCACCTTCTGCAATCAAAATCGCGGCGCGGGGTGCGGGGTCCCTTTCGCTTGCAAAGCCTGTGCTGGTCGTAACTGCAAAAGCCAGCGAAAGAGCAGCGGCGGCAGGAGCGAAACGCATAATTTTCTCCGTAAGGGAGTGATTAGAAGAGGACTGTGTCCCAGACATATTTTAGAGGGGTATCACGGCTTTTCCGCACAAGCGATATAAAATCCATCTGTTCCGTCATGGTGCGGCGTGAGACGAACACCTCCCGTCCTCTCGCGACCAGCAGGAAGAACTAGCCGCATGGGCTTTAACGTGTGATGCCGTCCGCATGCCGCGCGCATTTGATCCGTGCCCTCTTCATCAAGCAATGAACACGTCACATAGATCAACCGTCCGCCCGGTCTCAGTAACTGTACAGCTAGATCAACGATATAGGCCTGTAAGTCGATAGTCTTTGCAAGCTCGGCTTCAGTGAGACGCCAGCGCGCTTCTGGATTGCGGCGCCATGTGCCCGTGCCTGAGCAAGGTGCGTCAACCAGAACAGCATCAGCCTGTCCGACAATATCCTCGATCGCTTCCATCTCACGTCCGGGATTGAGCAAGCGTGCCTCGATATTGGAAGCCCCTGCTCTTTCGGCCCGCGCAGGAAGGCGTGACAACCTGCCGCGATTGGTATCGCAAGCAATGAGTTTGCCGATGTTATCCATCGCCGCGGCCAGCGCGAGGGTCTTGCCCCCTGCCCCTGCGCACAGATCAACCACAGTTTCGCCCGGTTTCGCGCCTACGGCTAAGCAAGCTAATTGCGAGCCAGTATCTTGCACCTCAATCTTACCCTCGCGAAACTCAGGCGATTGTTCAATCTGCGTGCCTGTGAGCAGACGCAGGCCTTGCGGCGCAGCGGTTGGTTCGGATTCGACCTCTAAGGTGAGAATTGCGCGATCCGCCTTCAGCGTGTTGACCCGCACATCAAGCGGCGCCCGGTCCAGTAAAGCGGCCGCATCATCACCAAGGATCTCAGATTTTGTGAGCTTTTCGACGAGCCAAGGGGGCGCAACACCGCCTTCCGCCGCCGCCTCGTTAGGATTAAGCACGCGCGGCCCATATTGTGAGCCATCGAACAGCGCCGCGATGCTCTCGTCCATCTGGGCCAAGCGCAACATGGCTGCGCGGCCATTCTTGGGAACGGGTCCGCAGGCCCGGATCGCCGCATAAACAAGCTCACGAATAGCGCGGCGATCTTTGCTGCCGGCAAAGCGGTTTTCCTTAAACCACTGAGCAAGAATACGGTCAGCAGGAGCGCCTTGGCTGCCCGCAGCGACAATTATCTGATCAAGCAATTCAATAGCGGTCTGAACGCGTGCAGCCGGTCTCATGATCTGAGCGCCAATAGATCAGCGCGTCGGATAGTTTGGTGCCTCGCGGGTGATCGACACATCATGCACATGGCTTTCTGTAAGGCCCGCATTGGTGATCCGCACGAACTCAGCGCGGGTGCGCAAATCATCGATCGTTGCGCTGCCCGTATAACCCATGGCCGCCTTAATCCCGCCGACCAATTGATGTACCACCCCGCTCGCACCGCCCTTGTAAGGCACTTGGCCCTCAATGCCTTCAGGTACGAGCTTTTGCTCGGAAATGTCCTGCTGGAAATAGCGATCCGCACTGCCCCGCGCCATTGCGCCAACGCTGCCCATGCCGCGATAACTCTTGTAGCTGCGGCCCTGGTAAATGAAGGTTTCGCCCGGAGCTTCTTCTGTTCCTGCGAGCATTGAGCCGATCATCACCGAGGAAGCACCCGCTGCGAGAGCTTTGGCCGCATCGCCGCTCGTGCGCAGGCCGCCGTCACCGATCACTGGAACGCCCTCACAAGCAGCCGCCTCTGCGCATTCCATGATCGCTGTAAGCTGCGGGACACCAACGCCCGCGACCACGCGCGTTGTGCAGATAGAGCCCGGCCCGATGCCGACTTTTACCCCGTCTGCGCCTGCGCCAATCAAAGACTTAGTCGCTTCACCCGTCGCGACATTGCCTGCGATCACTTGGACGGCATTCGATAGTTTCTTCACACGCTCAACCGAGGCCGCAACCTCTTTATTATGCCCATGCGCGGTGTCGATCACCACTACGTCAACCTCGGCGTCGATTAGCGCCTCTGTCCGCTCAAAGCCCTTGTCGCCCACCGTCGTAGCAGCCGCCACGCGCAGCCGTCCACTCGGATCTTTGGTGGCGCTGGGGTGAGCAACCGCTTTCTCAATATCTTTAACCGTGATCAGGCCGACACACTTCCCGTCATCATCGACCACCAGCAGCTTCTCAATGCGGCGTTGATGGAGCATCCGGCGCGCAGCCTCTTGCCCCGTGCCCAAAGGCACAGTCGCAAGATTCTCTGTGGTCATGAGCTCTCGGATAGGTTGCGCTGGGTTCTCCGCAAAACGCACATCGCGGTTAGTGAGAATGCCAAACAATTTCCCGCTGGGGTCGGTCACTGGAATACCGCTGATCTTGTTCTGATCCATGATCATCTGGGCATCGCCCAGCGTCGCATCTGGGCCAATCGTGATCGGATTGACCACCATCCCGCTCTCATACCTCTTGACCGCGCGAACGGCGGCGCTTTGCTGCTCCACAGTCAGATTGCGGTGAAGCACACCAATACCGCCGAGTTGGGCCATGGCGATGGCCATATCCGCCTCAGTCACGGTGTCCATCGCGCTAGAAACCACCGGGATATTGAGCGCGATATCACGCGTCAGCCGCGTCGCCGTGTTCGCCATTGAAGGAAGAATATCGCTCTCGGCCGGACGCAGCAGAACGTCGTCAAATGTCAGGCCTAAAGGGATGTCCATATGCGTCACTTTCTGTCTTTGCGCGTGAAGAATCGTGACGGGTGCCTCTAACGCGGGTTTGCCGCGAACGCTAGTGGGGTAAAGAGCGAAAACGGGTGGAAAGCGCCCCTACTCCGCCGTCCAGCCTCCATCAATGCTCCAATTCGCACCGGTCACATTCCCAGCCTCCTCGCGGCAGAGGAACACAGCGAGCGCGCCGACCTCTTCAGGTTGGACGAATTTCTTGGTCGGCTGCTTGGCGAGCAGCACGTCATTGATGACCTCCTCACGGCTTAGCCCGCGCGCTTTCATCGTATCAGGAATCTGTCCTTCAATCAGCGGCGTCCACACATAACCCGGGCTGATGCAGTTCGCGGTGACCCCCGTCTGCGCCAGCTCCAGCGCGATCGTCTTGGTGAAGCCCGCAATCCCATGTTTGCTGGCGTTGTATGCGCTTTTGAATGGCGATGCAGTGAGCGAATGCGCGCTCGCAGTGTTAATGATCCGTCCCCAGCCCTTCTCCTTCATCGCAGGTACGGCAAGCCTCGTGGTGTGGAAGGCGGCGGTCAGATTAAGCGCGATAATCAGGTTCCATTTGTCGATCGGAAAGTCTTCAACCGGACTGACATGCTGCGTGCCGGCATTGTTGACGAGGATGTCGACGCCGCCAGCCTCCGCCATCATTTCCTCGACTTGAGCGACATCGGTTAGATCAGCGCCAGAATAGCTCGCGCCAAGCTCCGCACAGAGTTTTGCAATCTCGCCTGCGTCGCCAAATCCGTTGAGGACAACCTCCGCGCCTTCCGCACGCAAAGAGCGCGCAACCGCCAACCCTATGCCCGAAGTTGAACCGGTAATCAGTGCCTTTTTGCCGTCCAGAAACACGTAAACCTCCGCAAGAATTCGATATATCCCCTTCGCTTTCGCGTGCTTTGTGCTTACTGTCCAGCGCATAGCATAGCGGGGGAGAGAAATGCGCTTAAATCCATTTAACACCGACAATATTCAAGTTGGAACAACCGGTGGAGGGCGCCGTATGCCCGGTGGGCGCGGCGGCGGCATTGGCTGCGGCACTATTGTGATCGCAGCAATTGCGTATTTCGTATTTGGCGCTGATCCTTTCCAAACCGCTGCAACGATTGGCGGGATGCAGGATGGCAGCGCGCCGCAACAGCAGACCGCTGGCTCGAATGAGAATGAGCAAGCGATTTGCGACTCCAACGCATATGCGGCTGAGACGTGCAGCGCGCTCGATTCACTGAACCAAACTTGGGCTCAGGTGTTCGCTGAGCAAGGCGTTCAGTTCCAGCAACCCACGCTCAAGTTTGCGACGAGCCAGCGTTTCAATACCGCATGTGGTCCGGGCTCGGTTAATATGGGACCATTCTACTGTCCGGGTGACCAGACGATTTACATCGATGTAGGCTTTTACGATCAGCTCGCGCAAATGGCGGGAGATCGAGGAGACTTCGCGCGGCTTTATGTCGTTGCACACGAATACGGTCATCACATCCAGACGATAACCGGGATTGCGCAACAAATCCGCAGTGCCCAACAGCAGAATCCCCGCGCGTCCAATCAACTGCAAGTCCTGATGGAGCTGCAAGCAGACTGCTATGCCGGAGTGTGGGCGGGCAAGAACCGCAATCTGATCGAGGCAGGCGATGTTGAGGAAGGCATGCGAGCGGCGAGTTCCATCGGCGATGACACGTTGCAGCGCCGTGCTGGCCAGCGCGTCAATCCAGAGGGGTTCACTCATGGAACCAGTGAACAACGAATGCAGGCGCTGCGCCTGGGTATCCAAGGCAATGATAGGCAATGCGATGAAATTACAGCTCTGCGCTAAATCACTCTTTGCTGGGTTGCTTGTTGGCTTGGCAACACCTTCGATTGCGCAGGTGTCTGATCAACGCGTGACCGATCGTGATCCCGATGCTGTCGACGTAGCCAGAACACCCCTGAAAGATCTCAATCTCGCCAAAGACGAAATTCCGCCGGTTTTGATTGACGCAGCAAGTGCACCTTACTCAACGCAGGGCCTTGGCCGTTGCCGAGCGCTGATTGACGAGGTGAGGCGTTTGGATGCCGTGCTCGGTCCGGACCTCGATGTCGCCACTGATGAAGAGAAAAACATCACAGCGGGCAAAGTCGCACAATCTGTTGTTGGCGGGTTGATCCCATTTCGCGGACTTTTGCGTGAAGCCACTGGCGCGGCGGACCGCAAGCGCCGGTTTGAGCAAGCAATCCTGGCGGGCGCAGTTCGTCGCGGGTTCCTAAAGGGTATTGGTCAGCAACGCGGCTGTGCCTTTCCCGGGCGCCCAGCTCGCCGCTAACTCATTCGTTTGAACAATCTGACAGATGACCGCCTAGAATAACGAAAACGGGTCCGAAGCACCGCTCCGGACCCGTCATTTTGTAAGCCTTAGCCTTTCAGGTCAACTTGCGGTGACCTGCGGTGTCTGCTCTCCCTCACCTTTCGGCTTGTCCTCACGAACGGCAACACTTGACCAGTCGATGCTGCGGGTTGCGTACATCACCGCCGCTAGTGCTACGAAGAGCAGCAGCGAGCCAATGATCAGCGAATACGCTTCAAGGCTGAGCAGGATGTAAAGCAGCGCATAGAGCCCAACGAGCAATGCGCCGATGACACCTGACCGTTTCCAGCTTGAAAGCACTGCTGCACTATAAGCAGTAAGCAAGCCAATCACGGCCGCGCTGGCTACAACATATGCCAAGGCAAATCCGATGACCTCGGAGAATGCGAGCAGCAACACGAAGAATAGCACCAGCCCTACACCCGTGAGTAAATACTCCGCCGCCGCAACCCGGGCGCCAGCAATCAGATCAAACATCAAGAAGGCCAAGAATGTGAAGCCAATGAACAAGAAGCCATATTTCACGCTGCGGTCTACCTGATTGTAAACATCCACCGGTTCGATCAGCCTGATGGAAGCGGCCCGACTTTGCCCACTATTGGTGTCGGCAGAGGAATAGAACCTGGCATCTTCCGCTTCGCGAATGGTCGGCGGACCGGGATCCTCAAGCCGCACCAATGCCTCGTTCAAAGCAAGATTGGTGACCGACCAGCTGGCAGTAAAGCCTTCTTCCGCAACCTCTTTCGTGTCCGGGATGAAGTCGCCGCCAAAGCTCGGGTGCGGCCACGGAGACGTTACGATAATCGTCGACTCCCCACCCCGCGGCACAATGGCGATGGAGCGGCTACCGCGTACAGAATAAGACCACGTCAGCTCCAGAGGCTCGCTCTCTGACCAATCAAAAAAGCCATGGAAACCTGAGTTGCCGCTTGCGTTGGGACCGCGGCCTGGCTTGAGTTCGACAGGCGTACCATTGGCCGTGACCTCCGCACCGCTTTGAAGTCCGCGCGCATCAGATGCACCAAACCGCAGCTCGGCCTCATCAAAAAGCAGGTCCTCGCGGTCAACGCCAAGCCGTTCAAAATCGGCGGGCAAGGCAAATCGCGAAGTGCCATCAAGCGAGGCGAGATATGTCACTGTTTGGTAAATCGAATAGCTGCGCGTTTCCGGCTCCAGACCAGCGTTAATAGTCTGCTGCTCAGCCGAGAGATAAAGCTCGCGTCGCTCAGTAACCGTCCTAGTAACAGTGCGATCACCTTGCTGCTCACTTATTTGCCGCTCTTGATCGTAGGGAACCACCAGAACTGGACCGGTGACGACCTGTGCGCCGCCCCACCCTTGCGTGATATTGTCCTGCGCTACACGCGATTGATGCTGCCGGTCGCTGACCAGCAGATAGACAATAGAAAGCGGGATAATCAGAGCAAGTCCGATTGCCGCAGCCATAAATAATTTGAAACCTGGGGAACGTTCTTTCCGCATCGGTCAACCTCCTATCGATACGATAAACCGTTCTTTGTGAGCGATGAACTGAACGCTTTGTGAACTTAACTTCCGCTACTCAATTCGGGCGAAAAGCGCAAAAAAGTGGGCGGCTGATCCTTGCCGATCAACCGCCCGTCGTTGGGGATTCTGTCAAGCTCTACGGCATGATCAGGATCACGTGGTGACGTTAAGCTCGCTAATGCTGACATCTAGTTCACGCAGGGCCTCATCAATCGAGCGCAGGGCCTCGGCTTTGTGGCCGGCTGACATACTGCGATCACGCTCAATCGCCTCGCGGGCATAACCGATCGAGTCTCGCGCCGTTTTCTCAATTGCCGTCCGGCATAAGAAGATTGTCGTCTGACCGTTGTCATCTGTCTCATGCACGGCAATTTCGCTCGAATCGCCTTTGCAATCGACCACGACCTTCGGCTTGCGTGAATGCGCCTCTGCTAGGGCGAGCCGCAGCTCAGTTCTCATCTTGCCATTCTCGGCAAAGTCTTTGCGGACTTTCTGGATGGAAATGCGAGCCTGACGCGCCGCTTCTGCACTAATATTACGAGAGTTGCTCCGGATGATGCGGATCTCACGCTCTCGCTCCTCGCTACGCTCGCTTCTCTCGAGGCTGCGCTCTTCGCGCTCAATTTCGCGTTCCGCACGCTCTTCTGCGCGCTCCAGTTCCCGCTCAATCTCCTCCTCAGCACGCTCAAGTTCTGCGTCCAGCTCGTCAAGCTCTCGCTCGACATCAGCAAGCGTCTCAGCATCAACCGAAAAATTTCCCTGCGTCGCCGCCTGCAACGAAATCGGAGCAGGTGGCACTGGGGCTATGGGTGGCGCTGGCGGAACAGGTGCAATCATAGCGAGCGGCGCAGTGGGGGCAGCTGGCGCTGGCGCGGTCGCATAACTAATTGATGCAGTCAGCGGCAGCGTGAGTGCGCCCCCAACCAGCAAGGCGCGGCCAGTGAGCTTACGCCTATGGGAAATGTCTGACATCGAGATACTCCTCAGTCGATGGATTATGGATTTGTCCCCCAAAACTGGACAAGCCATTGGTGCGGCGAGCGCGAGACGGGTGTTGCCGTTGGCCGCGGTGGCCAACTCAGCGATCACACCGGCATACTTTGCACGGTCATCTTTAGGCCGCGACGCAAGAACGCGGGCATCACAAGCCGCCTCTTGGTCACGCCGCAAAGCGCGCCACCCCACCCAGCCCAGCGGGTTAAACCAATGCAAGGCAAAGAGCGGTTGGACGCAAATGTTAGCGAGAAGATCGTGGCCGTGATGATGAGCAAGTTCATGCTCAATCGCCAGATCGCGTGCGGTGCGATCGCGGCTGATCATAAAGTCGAGCGGCAGTGCCACCACTTTGTCGAGCACGCCAAACGCAACCGGCCCATCTACAGCTGATGTCTCGACCAGACGAACGTTGCCCGATTGACCGACTGAATATGAACCTTCGAGCAATTCAGCACGCATTGCATGATACTGCACGAAACGCCTCGCGAGAAAGACAGCTGCACCAATGATCCAGATCACCAGCAAAGCCGCGACTAAGTCAGCAGGCGACGGCAGGAACGAGGACTCTGCCGCCGCTGCTAATTGATAAGTCTCATCGGGGAGCACAGCGCTTTCGAGTGGCGTTGCCACCGCAGAGCCGTTTACTGCATCCAGTTCCCCGCCAAAAGCGATAGTCTCGGATCCAGAACCGGTTGAGAGCGGTGCTTCCGGCTTTAGCCAAGCAGGCAAAACAATCGGCGGCATGAATAGTCGGGCAACGGGCAGCAGCCACAGCGCATAAGCAGCTTGAGCCCCGAGCCAGCGAGTAACCGGGCGGCGAAGCACTAAGACCAAAGCGATAAGCGCGCCGGTCCAAAGTAAGGTTTCGAGCAAGAACTGAGTCATTTGCGCAGCTCCTTCAGCAAATCCTCAATCTCATTGAGATCCTTGTCGGTTAGCGATTCGCTCTCGGCCAGATGCGCGAATAGTGAGGCGGCCTTCCCTCCAAACAATCGGTCCACAAGGCGGCGCGATTCGCCATCGACATAGTCAGCCCGCTCGATCAGCGGGTGATAAAGAAATTTCCGACCATCAGGCTCCGTAGTAAGCGCGCCCTTCGCCACAAGGCGCGAAAGCAGCGTCTTCACCGTCGCAATTGACCAGTCCCGCCGTTCGCACACGCGGTCACAAACATCGCTCGCGCTAAGCGGGCTCTCATCCCACAGCGTCTCCATCACGGCGTGCTCAGCTTCTGAGATACGCTCGACATTTGTTGTTTTTCCTCGCGGCATGACAGCTCTCCATGGACTAACGACTACGTCTGTAGATGTTTCGATTACGAATGTAAACATGAAGCTTGAATGAATGTGATTATATGTGGGTTGATCCTCAGCCTAACGGAGGTCAGACTGCGACAATGACCTCACTCAGAACCCTGATCGGTGCAGCATGCTTTTCCGCCCTGGCCCTTGCCGGAGCAGCCCATGCGCAAGATATGGTACTTCCGCAGACCACGACGGTCGAACTCAACCCGAAAGACCCCAAAGAGGAGAAACTCGGCAAGCTGTCCTATCGCGGCGGTGTTGAAATTGAGCCTGGTAAAGGAAAGAACAAGATAGGAGGCTTGTCAGGACTCGAATGGGCCGATGGCCGCCTCCATGCTGTAAGCGATGATGGCCGGTGGTTCGGCATGGAACTTGACGAATCGCGTGACGAACTGCGCGATGTCGTCGAGATTGAAACCGGGTCATTGCGTGGCGCTAATGGCAAACGCCTGAGCGGCAAAACCCGCGCTGATGCCGAGTCGCTAGCGATTGACGAGGCTGGCGAATGGCTGGTGGGGTTCGAGCGCGAACACAGGGTTCTGCGCTACTCAGCGCTGGGTGAAGCTGCGCAAACGGCGACGCTCGACGTCAGTTCACTCACCACTGATGCCGATGACAATGGCGGCTTGGAAACCTTGGCAATCACGCCCGATGGCTGGCTTGCATGTGGTGAATGGCCCAGCACGGCGAGGCCGAATTGCCTGCGCCAAAGCGATCAAGCTCTCACCAGTTTATCACTTGAGACACCCTCGCCGCTCAATGAACTCGGTGGAGTGCCAACCGGGGCTGACTGCGCAAGCAATGGCGTGTGCTACATTCTCTTTCGCAGCTACTCACGCGAACTCGGCAATGCAGCAGCGATCCTTGCGATGAGCGCGGATGGGCAAAGCGAAGTGCTTGCGAGTTGGACCAATGAGCTCACGATCGACAATTTTGAAGGCTTGGCTGTGCGCGAGGAGGGAACTCAGACATATCTCTACATCGTGTCCGACAACAACTTCAGCAAATGCCGCGAGCCACAGAACCCCGAATGCCAGCGAACGCTTTTGCTCAAATTTCTAGTCAATCAGAATGCTGCCCAAGCGCCCGGAACACCGGAACCGGTCTATCAGACCGCACGCGTGATTATGGATACGCCTAGGGGCTCAATCACTATCGATCTTGAAACAGAGCGCGCCCCGATCACCGCTGCCAACTTCCTGCGTTATGTGGAGGAAGGGCGCTATAACGGCACCCGCTTTTACCGCGCGGTCCGCTCAAATTGGACGGATGAGCAAGCCGGCTTCTTACAAGGAGGCACGCAAAATGACCCTAAACGCGTACTGGACCCAATAGCGCACGAACCCACCAATGAGACTGGATTGAGCCACACCAATGGCGCTCTCTCCATGGCGCGGTTTGCACCCGGAACTGCGAAGGGCGACTTCTCCATTATGATCGGCGATCAACGAGGCCTTGATGCCAATCCGACCGCAGAGGATCCTGAATTGCACCCCGGATTTGCAGTGTTCGGCTATGTTGTTGCAGGCATGGATGTGGTGCGCTCCATCCATCTGGACCCAGTCGATCCTGACGAAGGTGAGGGATTTCTCAAAGGACAAATGTTGGCAGACACGGTCGAAATTATCTCGATGCGGCGCGCTCCAATTGCGCGTGATACTGAGGAGCAAGCGCTCACAGCCGAAGAGCAGGCTGCGCTCGAACCGGCGTAACTATTCCCCGACCGCAGGTCGTCCCACTGGCCGGGTCGTATCTTGCGGGATTTGCGCCTCCAGCACCGCGAGCCATTCTTTCGCTGATGCTCCGATTAGAGTTTGGGGAAGCGAAGGTGTGAGGTTCTTATTCCCTTCCCATTTGGCAATGTCGCTGCTTGCTTCACGGGCAGCCAGCACCAAACCATGCGGTTTACGCAGCGCCCGGTTGATCATAGCATCACCAAAATAGGTCCAGTCATTCTCCGCCTCGCAGCCAAATGAAGTCCGGTTAAAAGCCGCCGCCGTCAATATCGCAGTGTCCGGCCCTGCGAGATAAGGCACAAACGTTCCGGAGAAGCAGGCGCTCAAAATGAGGAGGCGTTTTTGCAAACCCAATTCGGTCAGCGCATCACGGAAATATTGCGGCGACAAAATGCCATAACCACTGTCCCCGTAGTGATAGGTCAGCCCTTGCGGAATGCCGTGGCTGGTCGAATATAGCACCAGCACATCCTCTTGCGGGTCCATTACTTCCGACAGGCGCGCAAGCGTATACATAAGCGCGCTGATTGAACCCTTGGGTCGGATATCTCCAGTCACACCATCTGGACCGGCAAGCGTGATCGCGCGCCCGTTCGCGCCGTAACGACGGGATAAGACCCGGCGTGCCTCGCGCGCTTCGCGGGCAAATACCGGATCGCTATCGAGCGCTACCGTGACAACATACGCATCAACTGTGCCAGGGCGCTGGGCGGCAATCCCATCAAGCTCTGCATCAAGCAGACGCCTCTCACGAAGCACTTCTTGCGGCGAGATCCCGCGCTGCATCTCTGGCCCGAGCTGGAGACTGGCTGCTTGTGCCGACTTACCCTCTCCCGATCCAATTGAAGGCCAAGGCTGTGTGTGTGGTGGCGGCTGGAGCGCCGAGTGCTCGACACCTTGCGCCGCCGCTCCCGCGCTTAGCGCAACGAGGCAAGCAGTGATGAAACGTGAGCGTCTGATCATTACTTGAGATGGCGGCAACTGAGCACGCAAGTCAAGCGTGCGAACTAAGCCTGCCCGCCCTCATCCATCACCACTGGATATACTTTGAGCTCGCCCACGCCTTTCAAAGGCATCAATTCCGGCTGACCGAACAGTACAGCCCCCTCGACGCCGTAGAAGGTCGCTTCTGAAACTGCGATACCATTAGGCTGCGCCGCCCCTTCGATGCGGCTGGCAATGTTCATGGTGTCGCCCCAATAGTCGTAGGCGAGCCGTTGTTTGCCGATCACACCGCCGACAACAGGCCCGGTATGGATGCCGACACGCACGCGAACATTGATCCCCGTTTCGTCCGCATATTCCTTGACCGAAGCGATCACCAACTGGCCGAATGCAATCGCCGTTTGCGCATCCATGCCGGTGGAAGCATTTCCGCCTGAGACCGCAAGATAGGCGTCCCCGATGGTCTTCACCTTCTCTACACCAGCCTCGTCAGCGCAAGTGTCGATCCGCTGGAAGATGTCGTTGAGCAAGCGCACCAGATGACCCGGCGAAAGCGTCTTGGCGAGGTTTGAAAAGCCCACCATATCCACAAAGATCACCGACACATCGGAGAAAGAATCCGCAACCGCCTCACCATCGCGGAGCCGCTGCGCCACATCTTGCGGCAGCACATTGTGTAGCATTTCCTTGGTTTTCATCTGCTCATCTTCAAGCGCCAGATGGGCCGAGAAGGACTTGCGAGCGCGCCGATCAATGTCCCAATTTACATAGCATGCGAAGGTGAAAAACGTCGTGAAATTGGTGAAGGTATAAACCTTGTTCACGATTGTCCGATCAGCTTGCAGCAAAAACACGAGATAAGAGACGACTAACAACAGCGCCCAAGCAAGAAAGCGGCGCGTGTTTGCCACAAAGCCAATACTTGCAAAAACTACCAAAATGCCAAGATTGATGACTGCCATGCCGAAGCGGGAAATGCCCGTAATCGCGGCTTGCCCCGCAAGCGCCTCCACCAGCATGATCATCGCGCCGATCATGAGCGTAAAGACGATCAGATCGACGGAAGGATATTTCACATAAATTTCAGTATGCGTGAGAGCAAAAAGCCCCAGCAATAACGCGATGAATGTGCCAGCAGCGATATTATAATCGATTACCCCCTGAGTGGGGAAGTGCATGGGGTTGAACCCAATATATGTAATCAGCGTAACGACCGCCAAGGCGGCGAGAAACCGCGTCGCGGGGATACGCTCGGAACGCTCCTGCTCAACATATGCCCGTTCGACATCTGGATCCTCAAAACGAGGAAAGAGATATTGGCTCCAGCTCATGAGCCCTCGCTTATGTCAGCCGCCGCTACTAAGCCAGTGGCTTAATAAACGCGCGCTTTGGGCTCGATGTATTTCGCATCATCGGTCAGCGTGAACTCGTGCACCGGCCGATAGTCGATTTTGACGTCACCACCATTGCCGCCCCAGCCCTCGAACCAGGCAATCGTGTGCTTCATCCAATTCGCGTCGTCGCGATCAGGGAAGTCCTCATGCGCATGAGCGCCGCGGCTTTCCTTGCGATTTTCAGCGCTGGCAATCGTCACGCAAGACTGCGCCATCAGATTGTCGAGTTCTAGCGTTTCGATAAGGTCACTGTTCCAGATGAGCGAACGGTCAGCAACGGACACATCTTCCATCTGCTTGTTGACATTCTTGAGCAGCTCAACGCCTTCAGCGAGGAGCTTGCTGTCACGGAAAACAGCAGCGTGCTTCTGCATACCCTTCTGCATCTCCGAACGGATTGCCGCTGTCGGCGTGCCGCCTTTGGCATGGCGGAAATGATCAAGGCGAGCGAGCGCCAGATCGGCACTGCCAGCAGGAAGCTCGTCATGGCTGGTGCCAGCTTTGACTGTGTCGCGCAGGCGGTGGCCCGTTGCGCGGCCAAACACGACCAAGTCGATCAACGAGTTGGAGCCAAGGCGGTTTGCGCCGTGGACTGACACGCAGGCTGCTTCGCCGACGGCAAACAAGCCGGGCACAGTCTTTTCAGGATCTTTCGGGTCACCGGCGCATACTTCGCCGTGATAATTACAGGGAATGCCGCCCATATTGTAGTGCACGGTCGGCGTAACTGGCAGAGGCTCACGCGTCAGGTCGACACCGGCAAAGATTTTGCCGCTCTCGGTGATGCCAGGGAGGCGTTCGCCCAGCACCTTGGGATCGATATGATCGAGGTGTAGGAAGATGTGATCGCCATCCTTACCTACGCCGCGCCCTTCGCGCATTTCCAGCGCCATTGAGCGGGAAACGACGTCGCGTGATGCGAGGTCTTTCGCCGATGGAGCATAACGCTCCATAAAGCGCTCCCCTTCGGAGTTGGTGAGGTAGCCGCCCTCGCCCCGTGCGCCCTCGGTAATGAGAACGCCAGCGCCGTAAATGCCGGTCGGGTGGAACTGGACGAACTCCATATCCTGCAATGGCAATCCAGCGCGCAGCACCATGCCGCCGCCATCGCCAGTGCACGTATGCGCCGAAGTCGCAGTGAAATAGCTGCGGCCATAACCGCCTGTTGCCAGTACAACTGAATGCGAGCGGAAGCGGTGGATCGTGCCATCGTCCATGCACATTGCGATCACGCCGACGCAAACCTTACCGTCGGGCGTATCTTTCATGATCAGATCGAGCGCGAAATACTCAATGAAGAAATCCGCATCGTACTTTAGGCTCTGCTGATAAAGCGCATGGAGCATCGCATGGCCTGTACGGTCGGCTGCGGCGCAAGTGCGCTGCACCGGAGGTCCCTCGCCCATATTCTGCATGTGCCCGCCAAAGGGGCGCTGATAAATCGTGCCGTCTTCGTTACGACTAAACGGCACACCGGCATGCTCTAGCTCATAGACCGCAGCCGGTGCTTCGCGAACCAGATACTCAATCGCGTCCTGATCGCCGAGCCAATCCGAACCCTTTACCGTGTCATACATATGCCATGACCAATGATCCGGCGTATTGTTGCCGAGGCTAGCAGCAATGCCGCCCTGAGCCGCAACCGTGTGCGAACGGGTCGGGAAAACCTTGGTAATGTTGGCTGTTTTCAGGCCAGCTTCAGCTGCGCCCATAGTCGCGCGTAGGCCAGAACCGCCCGCGCCAACAACGACAACGTCATAGGTGTGATCAATGATCTTATAATCGGCGTATTTTGCTTCGGTGGTCATTAGAACGCCCCTCCGAGTGCGAGACGGGCGATGCTGAACAGCCCAAAGCTAGCGCCGCCAATCACGGCGAGGTTAAGCAAAGCGATCATTGCAAATTTGTTTCCTGAAGTATGGATGTAATCTTCGATCAAAACCTGCAGACCCAGACGCGCATGCCAAAATACACTGATAACCAAGAGCGCCATGGCAGTCGCTACCAGCGGCTGCGCAATCCACTTGGTCATCGACGCGTGATCATATGCTGGGAGCAGCGCGAGGCTGGCCAGCAAAAACACCATCAGCACCAAATTGCCGATGGCTGTGAAGCGCTGCACTAGCCAGTGATGTGCGCCATGATGCGCTGAGCCCAGCCCGCGCACCCGTCCGATTGAGGTTCCGTTACCCATTAGTCTTTGCTCACTTGGTAAAGATGAAGGCCCAGAAGCCCGCAGTCAGAAGAAGGGCGATAAGCGGCGACAATGTCGACCACAGCCGATTTGTATCGAGTTCATAGCCAGCGCCCATATCCAGCACGAAGTGGCGCAGACCGCTCATCATGTGTGTGAAGAACGCCCAGGTCAGGCCGATCAGAACGACCATGCCGTACCAGCTCATCGCGTGATCTTGGAAGGTTGCATAAGCCGCAGGACCGCTCGCCATTGCCCCAAGCCACCACAGCAAAACGCCAAGCCCTACCAAAGCCAAGCCATCGCCGGTAACCCGGTGAAGGATCGAGACCAGCATATGCGGGCCCCATTTCCAAATCTGCAAATGCGGTGAAAGTGGGCGGTTAGCCATAAAAATCGTCCGGTTAGTCTCAATTCAGTCGCCCCCCCTTAGCGCACCAGTTGGGTCTGACAAGAGATGCGGCCTCGACAAGCGTCGCAAATTTGCGAATACCCACTTGCATGACACGCATTTTACTTACTGGAGCGAGCCGCGGCATTGGCGCCGCCGCCAAAACAGCTTTGGCAGAGCGCGGTGCAAAAGTGATCGGCCAAGCGACCCACAGCGCCGCCGATGACATGGTTGCCGCAGACTTTGCCGAACCACCCGCACCGCAGCAATTGTGGGAAGATGCCCTAGCGCAGTACGGCGGCGAGGTAGATGTGCTGGTGAATAACGCCGGGCTTTTTCAAGCGAACCCGCTGAGTGGATCGGACATTGCCTGGCTCGATGGGTGGGAGGATACGATGCGAATCAACCTTACCGCATCGGCTCAGCTCTCGCGCTTTGCGGTGAAGCATTGGCTGGAGCGCAGGGTTAGCGGCCGCATTGTGCATGTGGCAAGCCGCGCGGGGCACCGGGGCGACAGCCCGGATCACTGGCATTACGCTGCGAGCAAGGGCGGCATGTTGGCTATGCATAAAACGATCGCGCGGGCCTATGCAAAAGACGGCATATTCAGCTTTGCGATAACTCCCGGTTTTACAGATACCGCCATGGCAGATGACTATCTTGAGAGTCGCGGCGGAGCGGGATTGCTCGCTGATATTCCACTTGGCCGGGTGGCTGAACCGGAAGAGATCGCCAAGATGATTGCATGGTGCGCGCTCGATGCACCGCCCAGCATGACTGGCGCAACGCTGGACGCTAATGGAGCAAGCTATGTTCGGTAGAGTTCTGACTTTGGCCTCAGCACTTGTATTGACTGCCTGTACAGCCGCTAACACGCAGACAAACGCCGCTCCCGTCTCGCCGGAAACAAGCAGCCTCTCCAAATGGAATCCCTATCCTGTAGCGAGCAAAGACGCGGAGTTCCTCAAGAATACGCCCGATGATTTCCATCCCTTCGTCGCGGCGTGCGACCCATGGGATGATTGGGATAAGCCCGCGCCGCCTTTTAAGGTTTACGGCAACACCTATTACGTTGGGACATGCGGGATCTCAGCATTGCTACTGGTCGGAAATGACGAGCACGTTCTTATCGACAGCGGCACCGAAGCCGGCGCGGAGATCGTCTTGCGCAATATCAAAACTCTTGGCTTCGACCCAAAAGACATAACCTACCTGTTATACAGCCATGAGCACTTCGATCATGTCGGCGGCCACGCCGTCGTTCAAAAAGCTACCGGCGCGACGGTTTTGGGCAATAGAGTTTCAGGCCCCGTCTTTAAAACTGGGCTCTCCCCATCAAATGATCCGCAGCATGGTATGCATGACGCGATGGCGCCGGTTGATAACGTGCGAGTTCTTGAGCAACTCGGCACCGTTATTGCTGGCGGGCTCAGCGTTACCGCCATTGAAACACCAGGCCACTCACCCGGTGCGCTCAGCTGGCACTGGCAATCATGCGAAGGCGAGAATTGCCTGACGCTGGCCTATGCGGACAGTCTTTCGCCAATTAGCCGCGAAGGCTTCCGATTTACCGATGATCCGTTGCTCTTAGCGCGTCATGAGAAAGGGCTTGAGGAGCTTGCAAAGATCGACTGCCAAATCCTGCTGACGCCGCACCCTTCCTCCAGCAGAATGCTCAAGCGAATGCGGACAGGGAAAGTTATCGAGAGCGCTGCATGCGCCTACTACGCTATGGATCGTTGGCGGGCGATGGAAAAGCGGCTCTTGGACGAGACAACTGAGACCGCCAGTGACTAGCTGGAAGATCAGTACAGTCGTATCACAAGAGGCTGCCAAGTCGGCTCTTGCCGCACAGGAAATGGCGCTGGAATGGGATGCGGAATTCGTCGTGTCGGCTTGCGAAGTCGATCAGGCAGAACCAGATATCTGGGCATTCGAGGCGTGGTTGCCGCGCAAACCGGGCGCGGCGGATAAACAAGCGCTTGTAGCGCTTTTTGGAGAGCCCGCGCCGAAGTTCGCGATCGAAAAGCTCCCGGAAACTGACTGGGTGGTGGAAAGCCAGAAGGGCGTCGAGCCAATCCACTCGGGCCGCTTTTGTGTGCATACGCTTGATCATCCACCCGCCCATGGCGCGGTTAATCTCGCGATCCCGGCGGGCCTCGCCTTTGGCACTGGGCAGCATGAAACGACGGCCGGTTGCCTGGCGCAATTGGACGCAATGAAGCGCCAGGGTGTCGTGATCCGAAATCATGCTGACATCGGCACTGGAACGGGATTGCTGGCGTTTGCTGCGATGCGGCTTTGGCCAAAAGCCGACGCGATTGCATCCGATATTGATCCCGTTTGCGATGCTGTGGTGCGCGAGAATGCTGCGCTGAATGGTGTAACCTTGGGACCGAAATCCGGCGAGCTTTCAATGGTTGTCGCGCCCGGGATGGACGATCCGCAACTGGAAGCGCGCGCGCCATACGATCTGCTGATTGCTAACATCTTGGCTGGCCCACTTATCGAACTCGCGCCTGACTTTGCTAGGGCGGTCGCGCCGGGCGGTCAGCTGCTCCTTGCTGGCTTACTCGAGACACAAGAAAGCGCAGTGCGCGCGGCCTATTCCCGCAAGGGTTTCCGGCTTGCGCAAAGGCTGGTTCTTGGTGATTGGTCAATATTGTGGCTTCGCAAACGCCGCGTCATATGACGCCTGTCCGACGAGCGGCGCTATGGCTTGGGATGGCCCTCGCCGCAGCGCTCGCGCTCATTGTTGTCTTCCTTCTAAGCAGCTGGATTGGCAGCAGCATCGCGCGCAATGGCGATTGGCAGGAACCCGATAACGGCATCACGATCATGATCGAAACCAATGGCGTTCATACTGCCATCGTCATGCCGCTAATCTCGCCGCAAAAGGACTGGCGTGAGGAATTTCCAGCAAGCGATTTGGAGCGCCCGGATTGGCCATATACCCATGTCTCGGTCAGCTGGGGCGAGCGGGAGGTGTTCCTCAACACGCCGCAATGGACCGACCTCACGCCCTCCACTGCGCTGGGCGCGATTATTGGTGGCGATGCTCTACTGCATGTCGCGCACTATGCGAATCCCGCGCCGTCACCGAATCACCGTGAACTCAGGATCACACCCGCCGAATATGCGCGACTTATTACGGCAATCGAACGCAGCACTGCCTCACAAGAAACCCGCCAATCCTATCCTGGCTACAGCTGGTATGACGTATTCTACGAAGCGCCGGGATCATACCACATTGGCAACACCTGCAATCAGTGGACCAGTGACATGCTGGCCGAGGCAGGCATCAAAACAGGCCTTTGGACGCCGCTTGCTGGCGGTGTGATGAAGTGGGTGCCGGAACAACCTGGCAGCTAGCCAAGCGCAGCGCGCTGCTGTTCAAGATACCGCCGCTCAGCCTCTGCCGGGCCGCAAGCCAATGCTTTGTCGAATGCTGAGCGCGCATCATCCGTATCGCCCTGCTCGGCATAGAGATGCGCCATAGCCGCATAATATGGGCGGTACGCTTCAAGACCGTCGGATGGTAACGAGCGGAGGTAACTCAGCCCGACCTCCGCCCCCTCTACATGCCCCAGCGCGACCGCACAATTGATCGCAACGATGCGACTCTTCCGCATCTTCAGAAGCGCCTGATATAGAGTGGCAATCGCAGGCCAATCGACTGGCGATCCAAAATATCGTCGCGCATGAGTCAGCTGTATTGCAGCCATCGCCTGATAGGGTCCGGTGGCTCCTAGCGCGCTTGCTTTCTCAAGCCAGCGACGCGCTCGCTCTATCCGTGTGCCATCCCACTTCTGCGGGTCCTGACGCGACAATGGAACCATCACTCCATCTGCATCCACGCGCGCATTGACACGAGAAGTGGCAAGCGTGACCAGCGCAGCAAAGCCCAGCACTTCGCCATTCTCAGGACAAAGCTCGGCCAACATAGCACCAAGCCGCTCCACCTCTTCGCCCAGCTCGGCATGCTCGGTTTCTCCAGCGCTATCCTGATAAGCCAGCGTATACGCCAGTTCGAGAGCCAGCAGAATGGCCTCAATCCGCTCCGGCCAGTCCTTGCGCGGAGGCGTTTCGAACGGCACCCCTGACCTGTGGATCTTTGCCTTGGCCCGCGTGATCCGTTGGAACATCGACGCTTCCTTGACCAGAAACGTGCGCGCAATATCCTCTACCGGAACGCCGCAAACGATCCGCAGCGCGAGCGCTGCCCGCGTTTCTACTGCCAGTGCCGGGTGGCAGCAGATAAACAGCAGCCGCAGCCGTTCGTCCGGTATCGGATCGGGAAACTCGAGTATATCGGCCATATCGCTATCGGGTGTTTCAGCAGCGAGAGCCCGCGTCTCGGTCTGTTGCCTGCGGATGCGATCAAGCGCTTTGCGTTTTGCGCTCACATAGAGCCACGCATTCACGCGGTCCGGCATCTCATCCAGCTTCAGCAATGCCTCAACTGCATCGCTAAAGGCATCTTCGGCCAGATCAAGATCACGAAAATGCGCGGCCAGGGCAGCAATCACCTGTGGCCGCGCATCAGCTATCGGCGCTGCCAGTGTCACTCGTCCTCTGGCCAGATCGGGCGGATTTCAATGGCACCTTCGCCGGGGATCGGGATTTGTCTGGCCCACTCGACCGCCGCATCGAGATCAGGCACGTCGACAATGTAATATCCGCCAAGCTCTTCATGTGTTTCAGCGAACGGGCCGTCGTGAAGGACCCCGGCATCTTCACCGGTATACCGCAGCGTGGTCGCCGTGTGGGCCTCGCGCAGCCGGTTGCCCGACCAATCAACGCCAGTTTCGGTCAGTTTCTCGATCAGCTTCATATGACCAGCCAGGGTTTCTTCCATCACCTGCGCCGCATTCTCGCCGGTATAGGCGTCTTCGCTTTCATTGATCAGCAGCATGTATTGCATCGTTATCTCTCCGTTGTTGTGGCCCCGCCGCTTTGACGAAGCTCTGCCCAGAAGACGCACGAGACTCAGGCGATTCTACAAAGCTGCGAAAATTATTCAGAAAGAGCGGTCTGGAGCAAGTTCAATGCGCCTCGCGTGAAGGCTTCCATATTGGCAATCCGGTCATCGCTGTCGGTTTCGGTCAGGCGGGTCCATTCACCATTCGGGCCGACCACAGCGGCGACGCTCCGTCCAGACGCCACACCAAGCGGATGCTTGCTTGACCCCGCCGAGCCGCTTTCTGCAATGCCCCATTCAGACCCGAAATTGTCGCGAATGGCGCGGGCTTGCAGCACCGCATATTCCTCGGTTGCCGAGCGCATGCCCCTGTAGGCCTCGCCGGGCAGGTCGAACAGGACATCGCGGGCGCGGAATGAATAAACAATGCCACCGCCAACATAGAAATCGAGCGCACCCGGCACTGTCAGCAAGCTCCCGGCAATCAGCCCGCCGGTCGCGCCGTCCGCCACCGAAATTTTTTCGCCGCGCTCGCGCAGCTGTTCGGCAATGCGAAGCGCAAAGGGATGCAATTCGCGCAGGATCATCCCGCAGCCTTCACAATCTCGGCCCAACCGGCCTCATCAATGGTTTCGATGCCCAGTTCGGCGGCCTTCTTCAGCTTACTTCCCGCGCCCGGCCCGGCCACGAGCAAATCGGTTTTCGCGCTGACGGAACCACTCGCCTTTGCGCCCAATCGCTCGGCCTGGGCCTTGGCTTCATCGCGGCTCATGGTTTCGAGTTTGCCGGTGAAAACGACGGTTTTGCCCGCCACGGGGCTATCCAGTGTTTCGACTTCATAGCGCGGTGGAGTGACTTCGCTGAGCAAGTCTTCCCAAACAGTGACATTGTGCGATTCGTGGAAGAAATCTCCGAGCGCGTCGACCACAGATGGCCCGATACCGTCAATCGCAATGATCTCTTGAGCCAAGTCCTCGTCGCCCGCATGAGCTTGCTGAGCGATTGCTCGCAGCGCTGGCAGCTCATGCACATGCTTCATCAAATCCCGCGCTGTCACCGCGCCAACATGGCGGATACCGAGGCCGAACAGCAGCCGCGCGGCATCGGGCTGGCGCTTCGCCTCGATACTTGCCAACAGGTTATCCACAGACCGCTCTTTCCAGCCTTCAAGCGCGAGAATGTCCTCCTCACGGTCTTTCAGGCGGAAGATATCGGCGGGGCTTTCCAGCCATCCCAATGCGAAGAACTGGTCAATGGTTTTCTCACCCAAACCGTCGATATCCAGCGCGCCGCGAGAGACAAAATGCTTCAATCGTTCAATGCGTTGAGCCGGGCAGATGAGACCGCCTGTGCACCGCACATCAACTTCACCCTCCTCGGCCAAAGCCTCGCTGCCGCATTCGGGGCATTTGTCAGGGAACAAAAAAGCTGGTCGGTCCGCGTCCCAAGTCAGGTTTTCCACAAGCTGTGGAATAACGTCGCCTGCGCGCTGGACCACTACGCGGTCGCCTGGGCGCACGCCAAGCCGCGTAATCTCGTCGCGATTGTGGAGCGTCACATTGGTAACTGTCACTCCGCCCACTAGCACCGGCGCAAGCCGCCCAACGGGGGTCAGCTTGCCTGTGCGCCCGACCTGAATATCGATGCTTTCCAGAGTCGTTTGCGCGCGTTCCGCCGGAAATTTATGCGCCAGCGCCCAGCGCGGAGCCTTGCCAACAGATCCAAGGCGCTGCTGATAATCTAGCCGGTCCACTTTGTAGACCACACCGTCAATCTCATACGCCAGATTAGGCCGTGCCTCGGAGATTTTTGCGTAATGGGCGAGCAAGCATTCGGTGCTTTCAACGCGCGTGAATAACGGCGACACTGGAATGCCCCATTTGGCGAATTGACGGACCACCGCTTCCTGCGTTTCGCCCGGAACAGCCGACGCCGCACCCCAGCCATGCGCCCAGAACTTGAGCGGGCGTTTCGCGGTAACGCTCGCATCCTTTTGGCGCAGAGAACCAGCGGCGGCATTGCGAGGATTGGCGAATTGGCGGACCTTGCTCTCGTCCAGCTCCTCGCCTTTTTCCAATGCCGTCTCGCGCGCTTCATCCATGAGGCGCGTGTTTAGTGCCTCAAAATCCGCGCGGCCCATGTAGACCTCACCGCGCACCTCGAACACGTCTGGCACATCGCCGGGAAGCTCCTGCGGGATATCGGCAATATGCGCAACGTTAGGCGTAACATCCTCGCCCACCTGCCCATCACCGCGGGTCGCCGCGCGCACCAATTTGCCCTGCTCGTACCGCAGCGAGCACGATAGGCCGTCAATCTTGTCCTCGGCAGTGAAGGCCAGCGGCGCATCGTCGCCAAGCGAGAGAAACCGCCGCACCCGCGCGACCCATTCCGCGATTTCCTCATCAGAAAAGCCATTGTCGAGGCTCATCATGCGAACCTCATGAGTGACTTTGCTTAGCGGCGATGCGGCAATCGCATGGCCGACTTTTTTGGATGGGCTGTCTGGTCGAACCAGATGCGGAAACGCCTCCTCCAGCTCACCATTGCGCCGCACCAGCGCGTCATACTCCTGATCGGTGATCTCCGGCGCATCCTTGGCATGATACAGCTCGTCATGCCGCGCGATTTGCCGCGCAAGCCGCATCAATTCATTGGCGGCGTCTGCGTCGGAGAGGTTAGGCTCGCTCATTCCGTCTGATCGCTCGGCACCGCGCCCTCCTCTACAGTCTCGGGCAGTTCAAGCGGAACTCCGGCCGGGCCATCATCGCCGTTGATGCTTATCTGCAAGCCCTCAAATTCCCGGAATATTGCCTCGATCCGCTGCTCGGCCTCCTCATCGGTCATGTTGCCTGCCTCGCGCTCGCGCGAGATTTCCTGCAACTGCGGCAACACCTCCACCCACTTGTTACCAATGCCTTCGGGCAATTGGACAACTTCGCCGAATTCAGAGCGTATCTCTTCTTGCAAGGATCCGTCTGCAATAGCGCTCGAAAGACCTGCGCCCAATAGTATGGGTGCCAGGAGTCCCACAACGAACGACACGACGAAAACGCGCTTGAAGCTCATTTCGGTAACAAGTCCGAGCAGCAACATCGTGGCCAGGGCCACAACCGTCATCAGACCAACGCCTGCGAGCAAGACTAGCGCCAAAATTGAGGCAAGTATTCCGCCAATGATCTCCATCACACACCCTCCAGTAAGCGATCAGCCTGCGCGCGGGCTTCTGGCGTAACCTCCGCACCGGACAGCATCCGCGCGATTTCCTCCTGTCGGCCCGCCTCATCCAAGCGGTTCACGCTGGTCTTGGTGACTGTGCCCGAGGACGCCTTGGCGATTAAATAATGCGTACCGCCGCGCGCTGCGACTTGGGGGCTGTGCGTTACCGCGAGCAGCTGCCCGCCATCGGCGAGCCTTGCGAGCCGTTCGCCAATTGCGCTTGCTACTGCGCCGCCCACACCCCGGTCAATTTCGTCAAAGATCACTGTCGCCGCGCCGCCCTGCTCCGCCAAAGCGACTTTGAGCGCTAGGATAAAGCGCGACAGCTCACCGCCGCTAGCGATCTTGCCGAGCGGCGCATGATCCGCCCCCGGATTGGTGGAGATGAGAAACTCAACGCTGTCCGAGCCGTGCGGGCCCCAACGCTCCTCTGGCAAAGCGCCAATCGCAGTGAGAAAGCTCGCCGCATCCAATTTTAGAGGAGCCAGCTCAGCCGCAACCGCTTTGTCAAGTTTCTTGGCCGCCGCAATTCGCGTTTTGTGCAGCGCGCCCGCCTCTTTCTCATAGGTCTCGCGCGCGTTTTTCGCAGCGAGCTCCAGCGCGTCCAACTCCGCCTCACCGCCTTCAATAGAATCAAGTGTCGCCCGCATCTCGCGTGCTTTTTCGGGCAGTTCATCCACTTCGCAGCGATGCTTGCGAGCCAGAGCGCGTAGCTCAAACAGGCGCGTTTCCGCCTCGTCCAGCGCTTTGGGATCGTGGATCAGTGTTCTGGCGGCCTCTTCCAGCTTGTCCTCTGCATCGCCCGCCTCAATCACCGCGCGGTCAAGCGAGGCCAATGCCTCAGCAAGCAAGGGGTGCTGTTCAGCAATTCGGTCAAGACGGCGCGCAGCGACCCTTAAAGAGGCAAGCGGCGAATCGGAGCCTTCCCAAATTGTGCGCAGCTCCTCAAGATCGCCAGCAAGCTTCTCGCCTTTCTGCATATCAGAGCGCGCACCAGCGAGACGTGCTTCCTCACCCGCTTGCGGCTCCAGCGAGGTCAGCTCAGCCAAATGCGCGAGGAGCAAATCCTGATCGAGCTTGGACTGCTCGAGCGCGTCGCGTGCATCGACGAGGCGCGCTTGAGCGGTCTGCAGGCTCTCCCAAGCGTTCGCAACGTCGCCAGTATCCGCGCCTGCAAATCTATCGAGCAAGATCCGGTGGCCGCGCGGGTTAACGAGCCCGCGATCGTCATGTTGTCCGTGCAACTCAACAAGGTGCCCACTAAGCTCGCGCAGCAATGCCACGCCTACCGGCTGATCATTGATCCAAGCTTTCGAGCCGCCATCTGCTTTGAGCTGGCGGCGCAACAAGAGGGGCTCACCTTTCTCCAGCTCAACCCCAGCATCATCAAGCGCTTCGGCCACCGCAGTGGGCAGCGAGGCAAACCCAAAACTCGCGGTAACGCTGGCCTTGTCCTCATTGCCGCGAACGAGGCCGCTATCCGCGCGGTTGCCCAGCACGAGGCCAAGGGCATCCAGCAAGATCGACTTACCTGCACCCGTCTCGCCTGTGAGGACACCGAGCCCGCGCGTAAAATCGAGATCGAGCGCTTCGATCAAAACGATATTGCGGATGGACAGACGTGTGAGCATCACCGCAAGCTGTAACCAATCGCCCCGCGCCCGTCACCTAGGCAAAGAAGACAACAAACAGCTTGTTTGCAGGCCTCTGCCGTCAACCCACGTGAAATTAGCTCGCGGTTACGCCCGGCGCGTGATCTTCGATCAATTCAAAGGCGCGCTCATACCATTTGGTCGTAGGGTGATTTGCGCCAAGTACGGCTGCATATTTCACCGCTTCCTGAGGAACGCCCAGCGCTAGGCTGCTTTCGGTCAATCGGTACAGCGCTTCTGGCGCGTGGCTAGTAGTCTGAAACTTATCGACGACATTCTGGAAACGGACCTGCGCGGCAATCCAGCGGCCACTTTTCTGATAGAACCGGCCGATCTCCATTTCCTTACCAGCGAGGTGATCCTGGACCAGATCGAGCTTGAGGCGCGCGTCGGTCGCATATTCGCTTTGCGGAAACCGCCGGTTTACCTCTTGCAGCGCGGTCTGCGCTTGCTCGGTCACCTTCTGGTCGCGCTGAACATCGCTGATCTGCTCATAATAAGACAGCGCAATGAGATAGTAAGCGTAAGGCGCGTCTTTGTTGCCCGGGTGAATCGACAGGAAGCGCTGGGAGCTTTGGATCGCCTTGTTGTAATCGCGGCCTACGTAATAGCTGAAAGCACTCATTAGCTGCGCGCGCCGAGCCCAAGGCGAATAAGGATGCTGGCGCTCCACCTCGTCAAACAACGCAGCAGCGACAGTTGCCTGCCCGCTATCAAGCCGATCTTTGGCTGATTGATAGAGCGTTTCGACATCGCGCGCGACATAGGCCGTGTCAGTCGGGTTGTTATTGCCGCCAGCGCAGCCAGCCAGAAAAACGGTTGTGCCGGCAAGCGCGGCAGCGACAATCGATTTGCGTGAATTAATCATAAGGCAACCCTATACCCAGCCACTTACTGAACGCCAAGTGAAGTTCGCTGCGAAGATGTTGATGGGCATGCTTGCGAAACCCGCCGCCTACTCATCCTTGGCGCAATATTCGCGCTTGCCCTTTTCACACAATGCAACGCGGCGACGCCAATCGGCCATGGCCGCCTCATGCGCCGCGCGATCCGCCTCAACTTTCCGCTGATAGATCGCCTGAGCCTCTGCGGCCTCTTCAGCGATCCGTTCAAGTTGCGCCTTGTATTCGGCCTGCTCAATCTCTGCCCGCTCGGCGCGTGACTGGTTGAGAGTGGTTATACCCTCGGCGTAAAGCGCAACCTCGGCGTTGGCCTCGCACACCGAAATCATCTCCGCGCGTTTCTCTAAAAATGCAGGATCTGGGGGAGTTTCTTCCTCTGGATCCGCACTTGTAATGGGCGCGCGTTCTAGGCTTGGGACCCAAGCAGCGCCGTTGCGATTTTCCGCCATTTGCGGACGAACAGGTGCTTGTTCCTGCTCTTCTGCTTCCTGCACCGCCGCGAGCCGCGCATCAACCTGCCCCTGACATGCTGCCATGCGTTGACTAATCCGGCTGTCGAAATCGATCCCCTCCTCGCGTAAAAGAGCGCTGATTTCGGCCATTCTGCCGCGCACATCAAATGCATTGGCTTCGCGCAGTTGAGTGCATTCCTCGCTCAGCGCAATCGCACTAGCCTCTTCATCCCTGCCATCGGTTTCGGCGAGACGGAGGGAAGCAGCACGGCACGCAGCCGCATCTGGCGGCGCGGCAAGTGCGTCGATCTGTTCCTCGACAGACGAACTTCCCTCGCTCGCCTCTTGCGCCGCGAGGGCACCACCAACCGTCACCAAAGCTAAGCCTACAAGGACCGAGGCCGCATTACCTGAAAGTCTCTGGCGCATATTCTCCTCCTCAAAATGAGTAGCGAAGGGCCTCACTCATCGCCCATGCGCAAGGCCGCGATAAACGCCGCCTGCGGGATCGAGACGTTGCCATATTCGCGCATCTTCGCCTTACCTTTTTTCTGCTTCTCAAGCAGTTTCTTCTTCCGGCTAATATCGCCACCATAACACTTGGCGGTCACATCCTTACGCATCGCGCTGATCGTTTCACGCGCAATCACTTTGCCGCCAATCGCCGCCTGAACCGGAATCTTGAACAAGTGGCGCGGAATAAGGTCTTTCAGGCGCTCACACATGCCGCGCCCCCTCGCCTCGGCAACATCGCGGTGCACAATCATGCTGAGCGCATCGACCGGTTCGTTGTTCACCAGGATACCCATTTTCACGAGGTCGCCCTCGCGCAGGCCAATTTGCTCATAATCAAAGCTCGCATAGCCGCGGCTGATGCTCTTCAGGCGGTCGTAAAAATCGAATACCACTTCGTTGAGCGGCAATTCATAAGTCACCTGCGCACGGCCGCCAACATAAGTGAGGTCGAGCTGAATGCCGCGGCGATCCTGACACAGTTTCAAAATACTTCCGAGGTAATCGTCGGGTGTGTAGATGACTGCCTTGATCCAAGGCTCTTCAATTGTCTCGATCCGGCTCGGATCAGGGTAATCGGCCGGGTTATGCAGCATTAACTCGCCCGCAGGCTCGCTCTTCGATTTGTTGAGCTGAATGCGATAAACCACGGATGGCGCGGTCGTAATCAGATCGAGATCATATTCGCGCGTCAAACGCTCCTGAATGATCTCGAGGTGCAATAGGCCGAGAAAGCCGCAGCGGAAACCAAAACCAAGCGCCGCGCTGCTTTCTGTTTCGAAAGTGAAGCTTGCATCATTGAGCCGCAACTTTGCGATGCTCTCACGCAGCTTTTCGAAATCCGCCGCATCAACGGGAAACATGCCGCAAAACACGACGGACTGCACGTCTTTATATCCCGGCAGCGGCTCATCAGCGCCGTTCTTTACAGTGGTGATAGTGTCACCGACGCGGGCTTGCTCCACCTCTTTGATTTGGGCGGTGATAAAGCCGATCTCGCCGGGGCCAAGTTCGGGCAATTGCTCGATCTTTGGCCGCATGCACCCGACGCGGTCGATCAAATGCTCAGTCTCGCCGATCATGAATTTGACGTTGAGGCCCTTCTTGATCACACCCTGAATGACGCGAACCAGAATAACGACGCCCAAATAGGGGTCATACCAGCTGTCAACCAAGCTCGCTTTCAGAGGCGCATCGCGTTCCCCCTTTGGGGCTGGGATTTTCGCGACAATCTGTTCGAGGATGTCCTCGATACCGATGCCCGCTTTGGCCGATGCGAGCACGGCTTCTGACGCATCTAGGCCGATCACATCTTCAATCTCTGCGCGAACTTGTTCGGGCTCCGCAGCAGGCAAGTCGACCTTATTGATGACCGGCACGATTTCGTGGTCATGTTCTATAGATTGGTACACATTGGCCAGCGTTTGCGCTTCCACGCCTTGCGCGGCGTCCACCACCAGCAACGCGCCCTCGCACGCGGCGAGGCTGCGGCTGACCTCGTAAGCGAAATCGACGTGACCCGGTGTGTCCATCAGGTTTAGTTGATAAGTCTCGCCGTCTTTCGCTGTGTAATCGAGACGCACGGTCTGCGCTTTAATGGTAATCCCGCGCTCTTTCTCAATGTCCATATTGTCGAGCACTTGCTCGGACATTTCGCGTTCGGTCAGGCCGCCCGTATGTTGGATCAAACGGTCAGCCAGCGTCGATTTCCCGTGATCAATGTGAGCAATGATCGAGAAGTTACGGATTTTGGAAAGGTCAGTCATTTCGTCTGGCGTCTTAGCCGCGCAAAAGAGCAACGCCAAGCAGACTTATGCGGCTTGCCGACCGGTTTGTTCAGGAGCGTTGCCAGAAAGTTTGAATTGAGCGTAGCTTGAGGGGCGCGGAGCCTGCGTTTCCATATTGTATTTGCCCGGCGACAGAGCCTCTAGCGGCGCGCCAGCAGCGGCTAGTTCATAAGGGCTGACGCGGTTGCGCGTACACAGCCCACCTGCGCCATCATCGACCAATTCCTGCTCGAATTCGACGCCTTGCGTATCGTCCATCGTGCGCTTCACCGAAGCGACTGCCAATTGTCCGCCGCCAAAGTCGAGCACGAATGCCGTGCCTACCGGAACATTTTCAAGGCCTTGGATCATCGCGCCTGAGCGGGAGAGATTGCGCAAGGTAACGTCGTAATAGTGATCCTCGTGAATGATGCCAATTTTGCGGAATACCGTGCGGCGGCTCGCCCTCTGCGAACCGTCATTGGTCGGCATCAGTGTCCAGTCGCCACGCTCCAATGCCTCAGCAACTTCTTGCTGCGAGATCGCATCTGAGAAAACAAAGCCCTGGATCGTGGTGATGCCGTGCGCGCGGAGCTTATCAAGCAGCTCAATCGCATGGATACCCGACGCGCCCGTTTCCATCCCCATGGCGCCTGCCAAAGTGGTGATGGCGCCGATCATTTTCATGTCGCCAAATTCATCGCCTACGGTGGGCTCAAAATAGGCACTGCCTACATTGAGCGCGCTAAAGGGTGCGCGGCGCAAGTAGTTGAGCGATGACAAGCCGCTACCAAACTCGTCGAGCGTCAACCGTACGCCAAGCTTGAACAAAGCCGCGAGTGTCTTATCGACAGTTGCGCTGTCACCTTGCAGAATTGTCTCATTGAGCAGCAATTCCAGGCGCGCCGATGGAAGCCCACTGCTTTTCAGAGTATTCTCTACCAAGTCAGCAAAGCCGGTTGCTGCAAATTGAACAGGCGTAATCTTGATCGATAAACGCATTGGGTCTGGCCACGTCTGCGCAGTCTTGCAGGCCTTGATCAGGCCCCACTCGCCAATCGGTACAATCAGGCGACTGCCTTCTGCGACTGGCAGGAAAGTCTCGGGTGCAACACGACCACGCTCTGGATCGTCCCAGCAATATCTCGCCTCCAGCCCAACAACGCGGTTGCCCTCCAATGAAACAATCGGCTGATATTCGAGAATGAAATGCTCATCATCAATTGCTTGAGCAAGGTCCTCTTCCATCCGCTTGCGCAGATTGGCCTCATGCTCAAGATCGGAAGCGTAGAAGCGGAATTGTCCGCGCCCACCATTCTTCGACGCGTAAAGCGCAAGATCAGCAGCCCTCGTCAATTCGTCCCGCTCAAGGCCATCATACGGCGCAATCGCAATCCCAACCGAGCAACCAATCGTCGCACGTCCGTCAGTCAGCGAATAAGGCTGAGACAACATTGCGATGATCCTTTTGGCGACCTCGCCAAGCTCACCGCGATCATCAACATCCGGGATAAGCACCTGAAATTCATCGCCGCCAAGTCGGCCAATCTCACCCTGTCCTTGAACCGCGCTCTTGAGGCGTTCGGCCACTTGCTGAAGCATCTGATCGCCTGCCGCATGCCCGAGAGTGTCATTCACTTGCTTAAACCGGTCAAGATCCAGCATTAGCAACGCGCACGCGCGTTCTGCATTACGGAATGCCTGCAAAGTGGAGCTAATCCGCATTTCCATGCGATGCCGATTGGCAAGCCCGGTCAGCGTATCGAATTGTGCGAGGCGCTCGGCTTCTTCTTCCATGCGGACTTCAGCCGTCACATCGATCGCGACACCGCGAAAACCGTCGAAAGACCCACCAGATTTATTGAGTGGCTGACCTGACAAACGCAAAACCAGATCTACGTTCTTGTTGATCGCCTCGACAGTAAGATTGGAAAAGCTCTTGCGCGATCCCAGCTTCAGTCCAAGCGACCGTCCATCAGTTTCGCCGCCTGAAGGCACGAACAGCGATTGGAGAGGTTCGCCGATCAGATCATCGATGTCGGTCTCAAAACGCTCAACAATGGTGGGACTGAGATAGGTTATTTTCCCAGAAGGATCGGTTGCCCAGAACCAGCTTACACCCGCTTCTTCGAGACCCTCGACGATTGCGAGCTTCTCTGAATTTCCCACGGATGTCCGATGGCCACCTTTAGACCCACGCCCGCCAGCACCCTTGGTTTTGAACAGATCTGAAAAGGGCAGTGCGCCCATTGCGGCAGCCTCGTCACACGAAAATTACTATGACAATGAGAGTTAAACCGAAATGGTTAGTATCGTCCTAACGCATATCCTTTCCGCAAATTTAACGGAAAGTGATTTTACGCAGCAATTCCGTAGCTTAAGCGCGGTGGAGCGACTTCAACCTCGAGGAACTTTTTATTTCCTCCGGCGCCCATGCGCTCCTGCATCAAGACAGCAAAAGCGTCCTGACCAAGTGCTTCAAGTGGACGGCCGGCCGCTTCAATTTCATATGGAGACACACGGTGGCGGGTACACAAGCCATCTGCGCCGTCGCTGATCAGCGGCGTTTCAAACTCAACACCCTGCTTGGAGCCATTGGAGCGGCGCACTGTGCATACGGCTAGCTGTCCATCACCAAGATCGAGCACGAATTGTGTGCCCAAAGGAACATCAGCAAGCCCCTCGATCATCGCGCCAGTTTTAGACAGGTTTCGAAGCACGGCCTTGTAGCGCGCATCCTCATGAATAACGCCAATCTTGCGATAAACGGTCATGCGATCAGCGCGGTATTTGTCGGGGCCTTTCGCCTCGTACTCAAGATCGCCCTCGTGCAATCGCTCCATCACCGTTTCCTGCGGTAAGGCGGCTGAGAATATATACCCCTGAATAATGTCAGCGCCGCGCGCTTTCACGAGCTTGAGCTCGTCCTTGGTCTCAACACCTTCAGCGACCGTTTCCATATCGAGCGCACCTGCAAGCCCGACGATCGCGCTCATGATCGCAGCGTTGTTGTTATTCTTCTCGGTTGATCCGCGTACAAAACTTTGGTCAATCTTGATCTTGTCAAAGGGCGCGTTGCGCAAATAGCTCAGCGAGCTGTACCCTGTACCGAAGTCATCGAGAGCCAATTGTACGTTGAGCTTTTTGAGTTCTTTGAACATGCGTCCGGCCCGTTCGGTATCACCGACAAATACCGATTCGGTAATCTCCAAAACCAGTCTCTGTGGATCAAGGCCCGAGGCAACAAGAGCCTGCTCAACGATCTGCGGAAAGTCATCATGCGCAAACTGAATTGCGGAGACATTCACTGCGACCTTTAGAGGCACAGGCCATTCGACCGCCTCCTTGCAAACCCGCTTTAGGGCCCATTCGCCCATAGGCTTAATAATATCGATCTCTTCGGCCACGGGGATGAACAGTCCAGGAGATACGCTGCCTCGCTCTGGATGAGTCCAGCGGATGAGCGCCTCAAACCCCGTCACTTTGTGCGTTTTCGCGCTGACGAGCGGCTGATAGTGCATTTCCAGCTCGTCTTTTACGAGAGCGTCGCGCAAATCTTCCTCAAGCGCGTGGCGCATTTTCGCACCGTCTTCGAGTTCGGTTGCGTAGAAGCGATAACGCCCCCTGCCCCCGCCCTTCGCGGCGTAAAGTGCGAGGTCGACCGCTTTCATTATGCCCTCGGTCTCAACACCATCATAGGGTGCAATCGCAATACCGATTGAGGTGCCGATAATCGCGCGCGCGCCATCAATCGAATAGGGCTGCGATATCATCTGGATGAGGCGCTGGCCCAAATCGCCCAGATCTCCGCGATCATCCATATCGGGCAAAATGATCAGGAACTCGTCACCGCCAAGGCGTCCGATCTCGCCTTTATCACCCACAATCTGTGTAATCCGAGCCGCTACTTGTTTTAGCAAAGCATCGCCTGCGGGATGCCCGAGCGTGTCGTTGACGTGCTTGAAGCGGTCAAGGTCGAGCATCAAAATTGCGCAGGAGCGCTTCAGCGCACGATAGGCCTTCAGGCGCTTCGCAAGTTGCTCTTCCATGCGATAGCGGTTTGACAAACCCGTCAGCGCGTCAAAACGTGCCATTCTCTCGGCATTGATTTGCTTCTCGCGTGTGTCCGAAATGTCCTTGGCACTGCCGCGGTAGCCTCTGAAGTTGCCGTTCGCATCAAGTTCTGGCTTACCAGAGATCTCCCACCATACTTCTTTGTCAGAAGCATCGACACGAACTGTAGTGTTCGAGATCGTGCTTTGGGATGTGAGCAGAAATTTGAGAGGCCGTTCGCTGCGCTGTTCATCGATCGACTTGTCGAGCGACACGATATCGGTGAGTTTTTTGCCCAGCACATCATCGGCGGCAACATCCAGCGCATCGAGCGCTTGCGACGTTAGATATGTGATTCGGCCGGCAGCATCAGTGGACCAGAATATTCCCAGACCAGCGGCCTCAAAACTGTCAAGCAGCGCCACCCGTTTGCCGGTATCGCCCGATTTCACAGGCGTAAAAGGCACGTCCTCTGGGCGCATCGACGAACTGTCATTTCTGGAGAAAATATCTCTCAGCGCCACGTAATTCTACCCCAAAATTCAAAAGCATATTCGACTGAAGGCAGATGCATAGTTGGTAATCATTGAGATTTGATAACCAAGCCATCTTTGCGCATATTGGCGGGGAGAGATTGCGGAACTTGCAACTGTGAGCCGGACACTGCATTGCCCCAAAAGGTGTTTCGGAGGAACAAAGCTATTCCGCACATTGCCATCATCGGTTCGGGACCAGCGGGATATTATACCGCTGAGGCTGCTCAGAAAAAGTGGGGCGAAGACGCGCACATCGATGTTTTTGACCGGCTTCCTGTGCCTTACGGCCTTATCCGGGCAGGTGTCGCGCCCGACCATCAATCGATCAAGGCAGTCTCCCGCCGCTATGAGAAAACCGCTCTTACCGATACCGTCCGCTTCATCGGTAACATCTCGGTTGGGACCGACGTTTCCATTGGTGAATTACAAGAATTCTATGACGCCGTAATCCTTGCAACAGGCGCACCCAATGACCGTCCGCTAGACCTGCCGGGCGGGGACTGTGCCAATGTCATCGGCAGCGCCGCCATGGTTGGCTGGTACAATGGCCATCCAGAATTTGCCGAGCTTGATCCAGATTTGAGCGGCCGGAACGCCGTTGTGATCGGAATGGGCAATGTGGCGCTCGACGTAGCACGGATTTTGTCAAAGGCGCCGACCGAGTTCGAAGGGTCTGATATTGTTGCCCACGCCTTGACTGCTCTCGCCGATAGCTCAATTGAAACTGTGACAATTTTGGGACGAAGAGGCCCGCATCAGATTATGATGACGCCTAAGGAATTGGGTGAACTAATGCATCTAGAGCAGGCAATTCCGAGAGTCGACAAAAGGGACCTGCCGCCGGAAGACGACGACGCCATTCTCGAACCTGGACTACGCAAATCAGTCAATCATTTACGTAGCTTCGCGGCGATTCCAGAGAGCATTCATGGAGAAAAGCCGCGCGCAATCGAGTTTGATTTCTTCGCCAGTCCCAAAGCGATTGTCGGTAGTGACGGTGTCGCAACTGCTGTCGAGGTAGAACGCACAAGAATCGAAGCGGGCCGCGCAATCGGGACAGGAGAAACCTATACCATCCCTGCTGATCTAGTACTCAGCTGCATCGGTTATCGCACCTCCCCCATCGACGGCGTTCCCTATGACGCACGCGCCGGAAAATTTGCCAATAGCGATGGGCGCATTCTTCCCGGGCTCTATTGCGTCGGCTGGGCGCGCCGCGGCCCCTCTGGCACAATCGGAACGAACAGACCCGACGGATATGATGTTATCGACCGTGTAGTCGAAGACATTGGTAGCGCGTCTCGCAAACAAGGCGGAGCCGGATTTGATACGCTCGCGGCGGAACGCAGCCTCGAAGTCGTCCGCTTCAGCGATTGGAAGAAAATTGAAGATGCAGAACTTGCTGCTGCTCGCGACGGGGCGCCTCGTGAGAAATTTGTCGACATCGAGCGCATGATCGCGGCCACTAAAGATTAGCCCACTCGCGCCGCGCTTGTCTTCACAACTCCTTGCAATCGCGCATTTTCACACGCAATATCAGAACAAGCGGCGCATCAAGAGCCGCACCTAGGGGAGAATATCCAGTCATGCCGCATCTCGAAGACGAAGCCGCCCAGTCGACTAGCGCGCTCGGCCCCCTCGTTGGCCTCACTCGTGAAGACATTTTTGGCGCGGTCGCGGTGTTGCTCCGTGAGACGGCGTCTGATCCCCAACGCCTGATGCGCCATAGCAAAGCGATGGGCGATGACATGATCAAGATCATGACCGGCAAGAGCGAGCTTGCGCCGGAGCCAAAAGATCGCCGGTTCAAAGACCACGCATGGCAATATAACCCCTTCATGCGTGCTGGGATGCAGTATTATCTGGCGGTACAAAAAGGCATGGCCAATTGGCTGGAAGAGTTGGAGCTGGATGAGCTCGAGCGAGACCGCGCACGATTTATCTCGAACATTATCATTGATAGCGTCGCACCGACCAATACGCTGATTGGCAACCCCACAGCGCAGAAAATGGCCATCGACAGCGGCGGCCTGAGCCTGATCAAAGGTCTCAAGAACGCCTATGACGACATGGTCCATAACAAGGGCATGGTCAGTCAGGTCGATAAGAAGCCGTTCAAGCTGGGTGAGAATATCGCGATCAGCAAAGGATCGGTAGTCCTGCGCACGGAGATGATGGAACTGGTCCACTACGCGCCGACTACCGACGAAGTGTATGAGATACCGCAGCTGACTATCCCGCCGCAAATCAACAAGATGTACATCAACGACCTCAGCCCGGAGAAATCCGTAGTGAAGTACCAGGTCGACAATGGCATCCAGACCTTTGTTATTTCTTGGAAAAATCCCACGAAAGACGAAGGGCATTGGGACATGGCCGACTATGTGCGGTCATGCCGCGAAGCGATGGAGGCGGTTGCCAAGATTACCAAGTCGAAGAAGGTGAATGTGTCAGCTGGCTGCTCTGGCGGGCAAACTGCGGCGATGCTGGCTAGCAAAATGGCGTCGGACAAGGACGATCTGCTAGGCGCGCTAACCCTGATGGTTTGCGTGCTGCACCCCAAGCAAAACGACATTGAGGCGGGCAGTCTGATCTCAGACAATGGCCTCCAGCTGGCTCGGCGCCGCGCCGACAAGAAGAGCATCATCAAAGGTGATGATCTCGCGCGGGGTTTTGCATGGCTGCGGCCAAACGACCTTATCTGGAATTACGTCATCAATAATTACCTGTTGGGGCAGGATCCACCGGCATTCGATGTTCTTTTCTGGAATGCTGATGCGACCAACCTCTCCGCAAGCCTGATGGGCGACTTTTTGACTGTTTTTGAGACACTTGCCTTCACCAAGAAAGGTGAGGTCGAGATGATTGATCACAAGGTCGACTTGTCCAAAGTCAAAAGCGATCTGTTCATTCTTGGCGGCGTTACGGACCATATCACGCCGTGGAAAGCGACCTATCGTTCAACGCAGCTGTTTGGCTCGAAAGACGTCACCTATGTGCTTTCGCATTCGGGCCACATGCAGGCGATCCTCAATCCTCCCGGTAACCCAAAGGCAAAATACTATTTGCCCAAAAAAGCTGGAAAACTCCCAGATACTGCTGACAAGTGGCTGGAAACGACGGAGGAAGTCGCCGGGAGCTGGTGGCCATATTGGATGGAATGGCTACAAAAGCGTGGCGGCAAGAAAAAGAAAGCGCCAAAACAGCTGGGGAACAAAGCGTACACTCCGCTAGACCCCGCGCCCGGCCTCTACGTATTGGATGAGTGCTGATCCAGCGTAAACGTTAAGTCAGCATTATCACCTGCAGTCCACATAAGCATAAGAACGGATCGCAGCACGGACGGGAGCACTACCAACGTGGCTAAGAAAAAGACGGGCAAAGCAGCCGGCGACATGACCGCCGAAATCTCGATGGAGGAAGTTGGCGGACGCACACTTCGCGTGGCGCGCTGGCGCCTAGGCGAGAAAAGCGACCATCCACCTGTGCTGTTTTTTAATGGCATTGGCGCGAATATCGAGGCGGTGGCACCGCTTGCCGAAGAACTCGATGATCGCGGCTTTATCATGTTCGATATGCCCGGTGTAGGCGAATCCCCCGATCCGACATTACCGTACAACCCCTTCACCATCAGCTGGACAGCGGCAAAACTGCTCGACCAGCTCGGCGTCGGCGAAGTCGATGTGATGGGGATCAGCTGGGGCGGCGGTATCGCTCAGCATTTCGCCATGCAATATCCAGCGCGTTCGCGGCGCGTGGTGTTGATCGCGACAAGTGCGGGCATGTTGATGGTGCCGGGCAGCCCCAAGGCGCTGACCAAAATGGCTAATCCGCGCCGCTATATCGACCCGGATTTCATGCTGAAGAACTTTGAAACGCTTTACGGCGAAGGCCTCGGCCAGAGCGCTGGCAAAGGCGGGCATATGTCGCGTCTGAAACCGCCCTCCCCGCGCGGATATATGTATCAATTAATTTGCATGCTGGGTTGGACGAGCGCACCTGCGCTGCCGTTCCTATTGAAGCAGCCGACGCTCATCCTGATGGGTGATGATGACGCGATTGTACCGCTCGCAAACGGTAAGTTTCTCAACACACTCATTCCGAATAGTGAACTTGTGGTCATGGAGGGCGGCGGACACTTGTTCCTGCTGAGCCACAAGGACGAATGCCTGGCCGAAATGCGCGGCTTCTTGGACGCGCAAGAAGGCGAGACCGCGGAAGCAGCCTGAGTTTCATAAGTGATGTGCCTGGGTGAGGCGCACACGCAGGGAGAGATGCGATAGCGATAGCGACGCCGCAAATGCATTCCGTCCCGGTCCGGGCCCATAGCGGCGTGGGCGGCGCGTTGGACAAAACCGGTTTCGCATGGGCTGTCTTCGAATGGGCGCGGAATCCGTATTACATCCTCATCGTAATCTACATCTTCGCGCCCTATTTCGCGCGCGACATCATCGGGGCAGATCTGCTGGCTAGCGGTGAATTGGACGATCTTGCTCCGGACGAAGCGTTGAAAACCGCCAACGCACAAGGTCAAGCGACTATCGCCTCAGTAACGAAATGGGCTGGCCTGATTGCGGCCCTAACTGCGCCATTCTTGGGCGCGGCGCTGGATCGCGGCGGCCGCTTGAAGCCATTGTTAGCGGTGTTTCTAGGCACGATCACAATCTGTTCTGCGCTGCTCTGGTTCGCCCAGCCCGGCGGAGCGGGTCTGCCAATTTGGGCGATTATGTCGCTGCTGATCATTGCTTACGTTAGCTATACCTATTCCGAAGTGACGCATAACGCGATGCTTGCGGTATCAGGTGAGCCAAAACGGCTCTCGATGATTTCCGGGCTTGGCCTGGGGCTTGGCAATTTGGCAGCAGTGCTGATCTTTATGTCGCTTGCCGTGCTCTTCATTTTACCCGGGGCAATCCAATGGCCCTTCCGAGAACCCCAGTTCGGCCTTGACCTTTCAACCTTCGATCATGCCCGAATTGCCGGACCGATATGCGCGGTGTGGCTTCTTGCTTTCTCAATTCCCTTTTTCCTTAACGCAAAGGATCCAGGCGTTCCCGGTACGAGTTGGCGCACGGCGATAATCAGCGGATCCCAAGCCGTCCTCAAGACGCTCCGCGAAGTGACGAAATACCGCGAACTCGCCAAGTTCCTGATCGCTCGCATGCTCTACGCGGATGGCATGGCCGCACTGCTTGCGCTAAGCGCCGTTTATGTCTCACTTTTCCTCGGTTGGGGCTTCCTCGAGATGCTCTGCTACGCCATATTTGGTTCTATATTTGCTTTTCTCGGCGGACTTTTCGGTGGCTGGATGGATGGCAAGATAGGGGTAAAAAACGCGTTAGTGATCGAAATTGTCGGAATGGTGCTGGCTTTCTCCGCGCAGCTGTCCCTCACGCAAGCCACATTATTTTTCGGGATGATCGACAATTATCAGGTGTGGGATGGCCTGGTGTTTAAGTCCCTATCCGACCTCGCCTATCTCGGTTTGGTCAGTGTCGTAGCAGTCACCGCAACAGCGAGTATTTCATCGAGTCGAGCGATGCTGGTGACATTGTCCCCTCCAGGGCGTAGCGGCGAGTTCTTCGGACTATATGCCATCGCCGGAACGATTACGGTTTGGATGGGACCGCTACTGGTCCAGCTGTTCACTACCGCGTTTAACGATCAACGCATCGGCATGGCATCAATCTGTTTGCTATTTGCCAGCGGCCTTGCCGTGCTGTTGTTGGTGAAAGTACCTCGCACAGCTTAGCGTGACCTTCAGGATTCTCCGCGAGAAACCCCGCACACACCTTCGGTCGGCAGACGCTCCGCCTCTGCCAAAGCCGCTGCTGCCTCGCGCGGACGGTCTGTTGCGATAACGTCTACCCCGCCCCCAGATATCTCGACATAGCGCTCATCTGTGCCGAACCGGTCAATCACATTGTCGATAGAATTGGGGGAACGACCGAGCGTCCCGAAGATAACTTCAACATCCTGAGCATCGAGAGCGCGGTAGAGGTCTGGTTTTGGCAACCGAGTGCCTGTGAATGCAACAATCCGGTCCGCCGGAATGCCAGCTTGTTCAACTTCGGCAAGGTCGCCGACACTGGCAATCGAGTAGGACAGGAGCATTTCAGGCGCGAGTTCATGGAGGCGCTGGGCCTGCTCAAGTGTGTAAGCGATCAGGATGACTTGGTCTGCCATGTCTTGCGCACGGATCAGATTGATCACGTCCGCAAAGTCTGCCGTGCGCTTAAAATCAATCTGCAGGACCGTGCGATCCTTCGCCCATTCCAACGCCGCAAGCAGTGTCGGCACACTATAGGTCGTCTGCCACCCGGCCTCATCGACCAGCTTTAACTGCTCGACATAAGCCCAATCCCTATCACTTACGCGGCCCGTTCCGGTCGTTGTCCGGTCAAGGGTCCGGTCATGCATAAGATAGAGTACACCGTCAGTGCTTTGGGCGACATCAATCTCCATAATCGCAGGGATAGCGGTGAGCACTGCGTCCATCGTCTCGATACCGTTCTCCGGCAGCCCCGGCGTCGGCCCGCCTCGATGCGCCGAGATGAGCGCCTTCTCCTCGGCTTCAAAGCAATCGAGAAAAGCTGACAAATCGCCAGCAGGCTCAAGCCGCCATTGGCCGGGATCTTGCCCGTCATCCTGCGCTCCGGCGCCTGAGGCGAGTGAGCAAGCGGCAAGCGCGGCAAGAAATGGCTTTGTGGTCATCTAGTTGTGCTCCGTGGGATCATGCGTCGTTAGGATCTGTATATGGCGCTCATAAGACATCGCCGCCTTTCCTCAAACGGGGCTGGGCAGCCAGTTCTTCAGGATAGTATTCACCTCATCCGGTGCATCCTGCTGGACCCAATGCGAAACGCCTGCCAGACGCTCAAGCGTGAGGCTTGGGACCCATTCTTCGGTCCCAACTGTGCAATTGATGTTTAGCGCAACATCTTCTTCGCCCCATACCATCAGGGTCGGTGTCTCGATGCGGAAGTCGCCGAGATTAACTGTGTCGCGGTGGCGCATCGCCGCGCGATAGTAATTGACCATCGCAGCGGGCGCACCGGGCCGGTTAGCTGCAGCCGCATAGACCGCTTGCACATCTGGCCCGAACCGCTCCGGATTAGAGCTGGTTTTTGCAAACAAACTGCCGATCACACGCCCCTCATTCGAACCGAGCCTCCACTCGGGCAGCCACGGCAGTTGGAAGAAGAACACATACCAGCTCTTCTTGCGCTGTTCCCAAGTCTTGAGCTCGCGCCGAAGCACTTCGGGGTGCGGGACATTCATGATAACGAGCCGTTCCAGCGGGCGAAGCTTGAGGATCGCGAATTGCCACGCGATGATCGCGCCCCAATCATGAGCGATGAGGGTCACCTTTTTCGCGCCGCTCGCATCAATCAGCGCGGCAAGATCGTGCGTCAGATGGTCAAGTGCATAATTCCGAACACCCTCGGGCCGCGACGTTCCGCCGTATCCGCGCAAATTGGGTGCCCAGACACGGTATCCCATCTCAGCCAGCAAAGGTATTTGATGCCGCCAGCTATAATGCAGCTCAGGAAAGCCATGCAGGCATAGCGCGAGATGATCGCCTTCGCCGCACTGGGCAACCTCAAACGTCAGCCCATTGGCCTCGACCCAATCAATCGAAATGCCCGTTTCTGGCGCGGGCTCCCAGCTTGCTTTCCTATCCATGATCGAAACCATAGCAGCATGCCCGTCGCTATGCTAAATAGGTTTTTGAGAGAAACTGAGGAGAGAAAAATGGCGACCTTCGATCTGGTCATTCGCGGTGGCACAATTGTTGATGGGACGGGCGAGGAACGCTTTGCCGGTGATGTGGCGATTAAGGATGGCCTGATTGCGCAGATCGGCACCGTCACCGGCGACGGTGCGCAAGAGATCGACGCGACCGGCAAGATTGTCACTCCCGGTTTTGTCGACATTCACACGCATTACGATGGTCAGGCGACTTGGGATCAGGAAATGGCGCCTAGCAGCTGGCACGGCGTGACAACCGTTGTGATGGGAAATTGCGGGGTTGGCTTTGCGCCTGCCCGCAAAGATCAACATGATTGGTTGATTGGCCTGATGGAGGGGGTGGAAGATATTCCCGGCACTGCTCTGGCTGAAGGGATCACATGGGATTGGGAGACTTTCCCTGAATATCTCGACGCTCTCGAAAAGCTCCCGCGCACCGTCGATGTGGGAACTCATGTGCCGCATGGCGCGGTGCGCGCCTATGTGCTCGGCGACCGCGAAGGTCCCGGCGCTGTGCCGACAGATGAAGACGTCGCCGCCATGGCAGACATTGTTGAGGATGGCGTGAGGGCGGGAGCGCTCGGCTTCTCCACCTCGCGCACCGTACTGCACAAAGACGTTGAGGGCGTGCTAGTGCCCGGTACCACCGCCACAGCCGAAGAGCTTGTCGAGCTTGGCCGCGCTATGGGCCGCGCCGGCCACGGTGTGTTCGAAATGGCCAGCGACCTGCAGCGGGACTGGAACGAGTTCGAATGGATGGGCAATCTCAGCCGCGAGACCGGCCTGCCCGTCACCTTCGCCGCGCTGCAATCCATCGCCAAGGAATTGCCGCTCGACGAGCAAATTGAAACGATGCGCGCCGAGAATGACAATGGCGCCAACATTATCGCGCAAATCGCCCTGCGCGGAAACGGCATCATTATGGCGTGGCAGGGGACGGTGCATCCCTTCGTTTATCGCCCAAGCTGGCAGGCGATTGCAGAGCTTCCATGGGCAGAACAAAAGGCCAAGCTACTCGATCCGGCTTTCAAGGCTCAGCTACTTTCCGAGGCAAATGATTATTCCGATGCGCCGCCAGACATCCTGCCAGTGGTTGCGGTGATCACCCAAGGCTGGGCGATGCAATATGAGATGGACCCGGATTTCGACTATGAACCAACCGATGAGGAATCGGTTCAGACGCGCGCGAGTTCAGCTGGTGTCGACGGCCAAGAATACGCATATGACATGCTCTGCCGCGAGGACGCGACCGGCTTTATCTACCTGCCGATCCTAAACTATGCGGACAAAAATTTGGACTTCCTCCACCCGCTTCAACACAGCGATGATACGGTCAATTCACTGTCTGATGGCGGTGCGCATTGCGGCACGATTTGTGACGCCGCTTCGCCCACATTTATGCTCCAGCATTGGGTGCGCGACCGCAAGCGCGGGGGCCGCATCACGCTCGAGAACGCGATCAAACGGCAATGCAATGACACTGCGCGGTTATATGGGCTGGAGGATCGCGGTGTGCTTTCCCCTGGCTATCTCGCCGACGTCAACGTGATCGACATGGACGCGCTTAAGCTAGGTAAACCATGGCTGGCATTTGATCTGCCCGCTGGCGGTCGACGTCTGCTGCAAAAGGCCGATGGCTACGTCTGCACGATCAAGAACGGTCAGGTCACCTTCCGTGACGGCACATGGACAGGCGAAGCGCCGGGCGGCCTAATTCGCGGGCCGCAGCGTGCTGAGTTGGCTGAGGCGGCGGAATAGCGCCGCCTCTAGCGCAACCAGTCTAAGGCTCAATCACGATGCCCTTAGCGGGATCAACACTGCCGCCGATCATTTCCAGATAGGTCGTACGTGCTGCTTCCAAGCCTTGGTGCCGTTCTATTGCCACAGTGCCCGCGACAGTCTCAAGGAAGCTGTGCCAAGCGGTCGCCGCGAGTTTTGCTGCGCCTTCCGCGCCAACTTCCCTAAACATCGCAACCATGTGATCGGGTGCGAAAAACAAGGTCGGCTTGGGTCCCGGCAGCCCCCGATCGTCATTCATTCCGCCGCTGCCTCGCTCCTCGATATGGGTGGCGCCGACGAGGCACGAATATTTGAGCATATCGCCGTAATGTTCGTGGACTTTGGCCAGAAGCCCAGCATTTCCAGCAAAATCGACGACCACGCTATCACGGATGCTCAGCAGACCAACTTCTTCATAGGAATGGACCGCGTCATAGAGGCCGGTCTCTTTGACAAAATCGACATTGCCCGATGAGGTGAGGCCTATGCGCTTCACGCCCGGCGAATTTTGCTGCGCAACACTCGCAAGGCCCATAGCGGTTTTGGAGGATGCGCTGGTCAGGATCACCTGTTCCGCACCGAACCAGTCCTCGCCGCGCATAAAATACTCGATCAGGAAACCGGTTTTAAACAGCGGCCCAAAGATCATCCGCTCGGCTTCTCTGGCAGGGTCATGCTCCGGATCGGCAGCAAGGCGGGTGTATTGATTATAAACTGGGCTCATCGGCTGGCGATGCTCGGCTGTATCAACAAAACTACCCTCCGATACCTTGCCGGGGATCACGTCGAGATGGCTGGCCATTGGCAAATAGCCATAGACCCGCTCACCGACCGAAATATCAGCGCATTTGCTCTCAGTCACCTTGGCATGACCCCACATCGGCACAATGCCCTTGCCCTCTGCTGCGGGGAAGAAGTTCCAATAGCCAAAACCATCGCCCACGACTGCATAGGTGATGTTGTTGGCTGTGACCGAAAAGCTCTCGATTGCGAGCCGCGCCGCGCCATTGGCCAATTCACCATTGTCGACCTCGACAAGCGCAGCCTGATCAAGCGCATCCTTGGTGACGTGTACCTGCTGAATCATCGTAAATCTCTCCTTTGCTGCCAAGCCTAGCTCAGCCGCGCTCAATTTCCCACCTTGTTGCGGTGATGCTGGGCCGTGCATCGCACACGGCCATCCACGCCGACAGCGCGTCGCATTGGGCGATACCTTGCGCCCCCTCAGGAGTGCCGCGAACGCCGAGCAGTGTTACGTATAGAAAGATGTCTGCGAGCGTAAAACCTGCTCGGGTCCAAGCACCATCTTTAGCCAGCTCTAGCTCAAGAAATTCGAGCGATCTGGCGATATTGGGCAATGCCCGGCCGATCCGCTCCTTATCGAGAGGTGCGCCAGCATGGCGGTGCATGATGTAAGGCATAACAAGACCATGCTCGAACAGTGGGAAGAGGTAGTTGTCATTGGTCGCAATCCAACGATCCATAGCGTAGCGCTTTGACGGATCGGCCGGTTGCAAAGAGACGCCATTGTGCCGCGTGTCGATATAGCGCGCAATCGGTGCTGTTTCGGTCAGCTCGAGCTCGTCTATCTCAACAACCGGAACTTTGCCGAAGGGGTGCCGGTTTTGCGGAGCTTGCGCAGCAGTAGGGATCACTTCATGCGTTAGGTCCGCCTCTTCGCAGACGATCTCGAGGATCCGCACATAAGTCGAAATAATCGGCCCGAAAATGCGGACCTGCGCCATCTCGTTAGACACGCATCGGCATGAGCACGTAAAGTGCTGGGCTATCCTCGCTCTTGCGGATCAGCGTTGGTGCACCAGCATCGGCCAGATGCAGCTCGACCATGTCGGCGTCGATCTGGCTCAGGATATCCTTGAGATAACCAGCATTAAAGCCAATTTCGAGGCCATCCGAACTGTACTCCGCCGCGAGTTCTTCCGACGCATTGCCATTGTCAGGGCTGGTCACGGTGAGCGTAACCTTATCTTTATCAAGGCCCATCTTGACCGCGCGTGTCTTCTCAGTCGCGATGGTCGCAACACGATCAACACCTTGGAAAAAGCTCTTCGGATCAACTTTCAAGAGCTTGTCATTACCCGTTGGAATAACGCGTGAATAATCTGGGAAAGTACCGTCGATCAGCTTGCTGGTCAGGACAACGCCGCCCTCCCCGCCAAGCGTGAAGCGAACCTTGCTGGCTGACAGATCAATTTGGACATTACCGTCGAGCGATTCTTCAAGTAGTTTGCGCAGCTCGGCTACCGCTTTGCGCGGCACGATCACGTCGGGCATGCCCTCGGCGCCGTCAGGACGATCAAGTGTGAAGCGCGCAAGGCGGTGCCCGTCAGTCGCCGCAGCCTTAAGCACTGGCTTGTCATCTTCAGAGACGTGGAGGAAAATACCGTTTAGATAATACCGGGTTTCCTCGGTCGAGATCGCAAAGCGCGTGCGATCAATCATCTCAGCGAGCGTCTTAGCTGGTAGCTCAAAGCTGGTGGGAAGATCACCCTCAACAATCACGGGGAAGTCATCACGCGGGAGGGTAGGCAGCTTAAACCGGCTCCGGCCCGCCTTAATGTCCATCCGGTTTTCCGCCGTCTCAAGGCTCACCTGGCTACCCTCGGGCAGCTTACGGGCAATATCGAACAGCAAATGCGCCGAAACGGTAATTGCGCCGGGATCATCAACGCCCGCCGCAGCCATGTTTTCAACCACTTGCAAGTCGAGATCGGTTGCGGTGACTTTCAGAGCCCCATCCCCACCGGCTTCGATCAGCACGTTCGAGAGGATCGGAATGGTGTTCCGCCGCTCAACTACTGATTGAACGTGGGAAAGGCAGCGCAGCAATGTAGCGCGTTCAATGGTGGCCTTCATGGGTGCCTCTTTCGTCCCTAATGGCTTTCAACAGACGCTGCGCAGGTGCTCAATGGAATCGCCCCCAGTGCAGCTAATTCGATGAGAACCTTAGCGCGCGGTGCAGAGCGGGCAAAGGTTCAGCCCATGGGGAACCCGATTCCTTGGGGATAAAGCGCCTTAGAAGGCCGAAATACGGCCCCACAGCCTCTTAATGCGGCTTTGTGAGGCCATCAGTTCATCATCGCCATCCCGCCGTTTACATGCAACGTCTGGCCCGTGACATAACCAGCCTCGCGGCTCGCAAGATACGCTACCGCGCTACCGATGTCGTCGCCCTCGCCCATCCGCCCCATGGGAATGCGAGCATTCAGCGCATCTTTCTGCGCATCTGGCAGCTCGTCAGTCATGGCCGTGCGGATAAAGCCCGGCGCAACACAATTCACGGTAATTCCGCGACTTGCGAGCTCCTGCGCAAGGCTTTTCGACATCCCGGTAAGGCCGGCCTTAGCCGCCGCATAGTTCATTTGGCCCGGATTACCGGTGGCACCGACAACACTGGTGATATTGATCATCCGCCCAAACCGGGCCTTCATCATCGGACGGGCGCTGGCCCGCATCAGCCGCATCGCCGCCTCGAGATTAATGGAAATGACCTGATCCCACTCTTCATCCTTCATCCGCATCGCGAGGTTGTCGCGCGTGACGCCCGCATTATTGACCAGAATATCGATCTGCCCAAGCGTATCAATGGTCGCGGGCACCAGTTCTTCGACTTGCTTGGTATCGGACAAATTGCACGTGATCTCGACGTGATCGTGACCAAATTCGTTGTTCAGCTCCTCACGGAATGCACGTAATTTGTCGCCATTGGAGCCCGATAAAGCCAGCCGCGCGCCCTGAGCCGCGAGGCTACGAGCAATTGAGGAACCAATGCCCCCGCTGGCACCAGTTACCAGAGCGGTCATTCCTTCGAGGCTGAACATGCGTATCTCCTATGCAAATCTGTCGCGCTCTCCTTGAGCAGACAGAAGCGATAGGTCAATTCACACTGCTATTCTTGCGGGGCAAAATCCACCCGCCGCATTTCAGTGATCGCGCCGTCATCGACCGTTCCCTCGATCAATTCGTAACCCATGAGAGCTAGAATGCGGTTACCCAGAAAGATTGGCCGGGCATTGCCATACCAATCCACGCAGGACGCCTGGCACCCATCGGGCCGCGCTGTGTCATACGATGCGTTGACCATACCCATTTGCGAGAGTTTCTGGTTCTTTCGCCCGACAAAGGTCATCGCAGAAGCGGACCCAAGAAACTCATAGCGCTCATCGTCGAGCTCCAGTTGAACCGGTAGAGCCATCATCCCGTCGCCGGGTGATCCAGATCGATCGGGACGGAAGAAGAACGCATGGCTGCGGTTTTCGCCCTCTCGCGCAGCGCCCATCATTTCAGTCGAACCAAGGCGCGATGCGCCTGTCCCTTGCGCCAATAGTACAGAGGAAAACCCAAGCTCGCCCTCGCCATTTGGACCAATCGCGATCGCATCAGGTCCGATCGCATCCAGCCGTGTTACGCCGTGCGGAAGGGAGATGCGTTCAACCCAGCGCGCATCAAGCGGCGCAACATAGACAGCATTAGACTTACTCTCATCACGCCAGTCCCCAGCCGCATAAAGCAAGTGACGCCCGACAAAGCGGTTCTGGAACCGGTAACCTTCCGGCGAGGCCAATTGTTGATAGCGGCCCATCGGAGCGGCGCGCGAGCCATCGGCAAAACTATCCATCGGCAGCCGAAGCAGCGCCGTATTTCCGCCAGAGAATTCCCCGCCCCACATAGCGCCGCCCAATCCTTGACCGCGAACGACAACAAACAAATTGTCAGTCTCGGCGTCTTGTTTGAAAGAGAATTGATCGACTGGATAACCGCTCACCGAGACGGCTTGCACGTTATCGAGGTCGAGCGGAATGCGATAGAGCAGATCCCTCGCCTCCGTTTCCCCGCCGACCCCAGCTCCAGAGGTCCAAACATAGACCGCGTCCCCAGTGATATAGAAATTACGCGACCAACTGCCGACGACTGCCGTGCTTTCGCAATCAAAATCCTCCGAACGCATATCGCAGGCAGTTACCGAGTGGAGTATGTTGGTTTGCCAGCTCGGGTTTTCGCGTAGATGATCGGGAATATGCAGCTGCGTCGCTGTGACAGTCTTGCGCGGTTCACCGACTGTGGCTGGATCCAAGCGTTTGCGCACTGATGGGAGCGAGGTGCGCCAATCGCCCCAATTCATTGGGATCGGTGCATACATCACAAGCTGCCCATCTATCAGGCGCGAGGCGTAATTGCGCGATGAATAATAGTCAGCCGAAGTCAGATAGTGTGTGTCCTGGTAGCTCAAACTGCCATCAGAAGCGAGCTTGAACCGGCTGATTTCCGTGCCAGAATTACCGTAGGAATAGCCGATCGTGATGATCGTATTACCGTCAACCAGCATCTCGTCATACCATGTGTCACCGGGGTTATCGTCTCCCGGCGCAAAAGCGTTAATCTGGTCGGTAGGAGAAAGCGCGTTATCGCCGTGCCGAATGGTGAAGATGCGGCCGCGCCGCAAAACGACTAGAAAATCCTTAGTCGCTTTAACCAGACCGCCTTCATCGACCCCGGCCTCTTGATTGTTGGTAATGTCCGTCGCGCCGTCTTCAAGGGGCACTGCCGACTCGAGCCGCGCGCCGGTGACGGTGATCGTGTTTTCCATCTCGCGACGCTGAGCGCGTTGTGATTTTGCTACTTCTTCTGCAAACGCCTCAATCGCCTCCACAGATTCGAACTTCGGTACAGACGTGCTCAGGCTCTTACTGGAAGATTGCGCCTCGACTGCTGTGCAGCCTGCAACCACCAACGATCCCGCCAAAATCAAACCGGCACGCATAAACCATCTCCCCATAGACTCTGCCAAGACTTACGCTGAACCGAGCTTAACGGGCGATGGACGCATCGTGCAGCACACTACCATTCAAGGTAGTAGATCATGGCAGGTTCAGCCTTTGCGCCAGTCTTCTCGTACAGGCCTCTCGCCGGAACGTTATCGGGTTCAGTGCCTAGCCAGATCTCCTCGATCCCTGCTTCGTCGGCCCGAGCAAACACGGCGTCCATCAGAGATTGCGCGACGCCGCGACGTCTGTGTTCATCTCCGGTACCAATTTCATCAAGATAGAGCTCGGTTTCTTTGTCAGGATGATGATGAACCACGCACATGCACTGGCCAATCACCAGACCATCTTCAACCGCCAGAGCCATCCAATTGAAAGGGTTGTCTAGGTAGCGCTCTAGGCGCTTAGGCTTGATCGCTTCATCAAAGACGCCGGGCGCAACCTTATCGAGCACATCCTTGTTGCTCTGGTCGATCCATAGAATGCTCCAGCTGCGATCGTTCAATGGCTACAACCCTTTGGCGAACTCTTCGATATCGCTCATGGTGATAAGGCTGGCGACCTGCGCTTCCTTGTCAATCCGGCCCACCATCGGCCCGAGCACCTTACCGCCAAATTCAGTAAACTGCTGGGTGCCGCCTTCGCGCATCGCGAGCACACTTTCGCGCCAGCGCACGCGGCCCGTTACTTGCTCGACCAATAAGGCTTGCTCGGTAGCCGGATCGCTCACCTTGCTTGCGGTAACATTGGCATAAAGCGGTACGGCAACGCCTTGCGGCGGGGTTTGCGTCAGGGCCTCTGCCATGCGGTCAGCCGCGGGTTGCATAAGCGAGCAGTGGAAAGGCGCGGATACAGGCAGTTTGATACCGCGCTTGATGCCGTGCTCTTTCGCGAGACCAATCGCGCGCTCAATCGCACCTGCATGGCCTGAGATCACGACCTGCGTTGGATCATTGTCATTGGCGATATCACACACCTCTCCATCTGCCGCCGCCGCAACGAGGGCCGACGCCTTTTCGATATCAGCGCCAAGAAGAGCCGCCATTGCGCCCTCACCCACTGGTACTGCAGCTTGCATGGCCTGCCCGCGCAGTTTCAGCAGCCGCGCGGTGTCGGAGAGAGTGAATGCGCCGATCGCGCAAAGGGCAGTATATTCGCCAAGGGAATGCCCCGCGACGCAGCCAGCCGTATCGGGCAGTGAAACGCCAAAATCCTTCTCGAGCACTCGTAAAGTAGCAATCGCATTCGCCATAATCGCAGGCTGAGCATTCTCGGTTAGAGTCAACTGATCTTCGGAGCCATCCCGCATGATATCCGAGAGTTTCTGAGACAATGCCTCGTCAACTTCCTCGAAAACCTCACGGGCCGCGCTACTGGCTTCGGCTAGCTCCACGCCCATGCCGACCTTTTGGCTTCCTTGCCCGGGGAAAATGAATGCGTTCACTGAATAATGCTCCTGTTTCAGCCACTAATCTGAGAGGCTTGTGAAAGGTACAATATGATTGTCTGCCGTGTGACCGATTTGCGCGCGGCCCAAATAGGGGATTCCCCGCCGCGTGCACCAGTCCTCCACGATTTCTTCTGCACTTGCGCCGAATGGTCGGTCATTCTCTGGTATGGCTGTCACTTCGCCCAAGCGAATGCCCGCGCAGTGATGCAGATCGTGCGTGACTGCAAACATCATGCGGTCAAGCGCATAAAGGTACTCGGCTACCTCCTCGATAATAATCACATGCTGATAAAAATCGGGGCAGTGGGTGTGGCCAAGCAATGCCACGAGCGTGGTGAGGTTAAATGCCAGTGTCGGGCGATCGTCGAGCGATTGCTCAAGACCGGACTTATCGCCGGTGAACCACCGGAGGCTACGCCGCACAGCCGCCTCGCCACCGTCCCGGCCAATATCGACTGGCATTGGGCCGTGAACAGCCTTTCCAATCCCTAACCGATGAAATGGCCCAAGCAAGAAACCGCAGTCCGAATAACCTAGATAGGTTTTCTCATGGGCGGGCGGCTTAGCGCCCTCCAGAAAGGCGTCGATAATCCGGTTCGAGCCATATCCGCCTTTTGCAAACCATACGGCGTCAAAGCTGGGATCGTTCGCGCATTCGAGCAGCGCCGCCGCCCGGACCGCATCTGAGCCCGCAAAATGGCCGTCTTGTTCATAGCATTGGGGATGGAACACCAGCTCGAGGCTTGGAAACTCGGCAGACGCCAAGGCGGTCACCTGTTCCGCATACTCGCGGCTGAGAGGTGTGGCTGGAGCGCAGATTGCAATACGTTGCATTAAACTGCCCTAGCGCGCTTGTCATCCGCCGCGCAACGCAATAGCGCGCCTTTTCATGGCTGAGTTTCCCACACCCGATGAATTGCTGTCGCGTCCATTCTTTTTTGTGGGCATTGGCGGGTCAGGCATGCTGCCACTTGCGCAAATCCTGAAAGGGCGCGGCGCGCGCGTAGACGGTTCAGACCGCAGTTATGACCAAGGCCGCACGCCGGAGAAATTCGCGGCGCTCAAAGCCCAAGGTTTCGGTCTGCACCCGCAAGACGGGAGCGGAATTACCTCAGGCGAGCAAATCGTGGTGGCATCGGCCGCGATTGAAGACACCGTGCCGGAAATTGCCCGCGCGAGCGAGCTGGAATGCCTGCGCCTGACCCGCGCAGAGCTGAACTCAATCCTGTTCAACACGAGCGGCGCTGGCCTCGCCGTGGCCGGCACCAGCGGCAAATCAACCGTCACCGGCATGCTCGGGTGGATCATGGAGGCCGTGGGACGCGAACCGACCGTGATGAACGGCGCGGTGATGAAGAACTTCGTCTCGGACGAGCGCCCCTTCGCAAGCTCGGTTGTGGGCGGACAAAGCCTCTATGTCAGCGAAGTGGATGAAAGCGATGGCTCGATCGCGCTGTATCGTCCCGCAGTTGGCATCCTCCTCAACGTCAGCCTCGATCACAAGAGCATGGAAGAACTACGGGTTTTGTTTGGAGATTTCCTCGACCGCAGCCGCATTTCAGTGATCAATGCCGATAATGCAGAGGCGATTGCCCTGCTACCCAGCGCTAAGGAGGCAATCACCTTTGGCGTTGAGCAGGAAAAGGCGCAGATCGGAATCGTTCCGGGCAGCATCGCAGAAGGGCCAACGCGGCAGGCCGCTCTTGTGATTGATCGCCACGATGGCAGCGAGCACCCACTCAGACTTGCCCTACCAGGAAAGCACAATCTCTCAAACGCGCTCGCCGCAATCGCTGGCGCAGTTGCGTCCGGCATTCCAGTCGGCGCGGCTGTGGAGGCTCTCGGCAGTTTTGCGGGCCTCGCGCGCCGTTTCGATATCGTCGGCACCAGCTCAAACGGCGTCACGGTGATCGATGATTTCGGTCATAATCCAGAGAAGTGCGCAGCGACCCTGCGCACACTCAAGGCCCACCCAGGCCGCGTAATCGCCTTCTTCCAGCCTCATGGATATGGCCCCTTGCGGCAAATGGGCGCGGAGTTGGCCGAAACCTTCGCGCAGGAGCTTGACGAGGATGACATTACTATCCTGTGCGATCCGGTCTATTTTGGCGGAACAGTCGACCGCAGTGAGGGCAGCGAACGGATCATTACACTGATCGAGAAGGCAGGCGGCACCGCGGAGCATATCGAATCACGCGAGGACGTGGGCACACACCTCGTCGAGATTGCGCAGGCCGACGACCGCATTGTCATTATGGGCGCGCGCGACGACACGCTCTCGGCATTCGCGAAACAGGTACTCAAAAAGCTAGGCTAAACCGCCTTTGGATCATCGAGGTCTGACATGCGACCGGGAATTCCGCTCCGCTCTCCGCGGTCAACGTCCTCAGCGCCCGGACGCTTTGGACCGTCATTGCGCAACCCGTCATCTTTTGGCGCATTATAGCGGAACAGCACCGAGCGATCGCGGCCCATGGCTTTGGCCCCGTAAAGCGCCGAATCAGCCTCTGCGAAGGCCTGATCCATTTCCTGTCCGCGCCCGATCACCGCGCCGATACTGATGGTGTAAGGCGGCATGGTTTCGTCACCCAACTCGAGGATCTCGCTGGCGATCATCTCGCGCACTTCTTCAGCTGTCGTCATCAACTGAGAGGCGCGCTCGCTCTTGCAAAGGATCGCGAACTCTTCACCGCCGAGACGGTAAATCTCCGCATCCTCATGCAAGACCATCGCCTCTCGCAGGACGTTGGCTGTGTGCCGCAGCACCGCATCTCCCGTTTGGTGGCCATAGGTGTCATTGATCGGCTTAAAGCGGTCAATATCAGCAACGAGCAGCCCCTGACCAACACCGAGATACTCAAGCTTTTCAAATGCACGCCGATTAAGCAGCCCGGTGAGACCGTCAGTCTTCGCCATCTTGCCCATGCGCGTTGCGCGCAGAAGCGCCTGATCGCGGTCGCGGCGAATATCGAGGAAACGATCGCCGGCTCCCATTGATGTCGCTACAGCAAGCGTCACCACGGACAGAAGAACCAGCCCGTTGGGGCCAATATGCGGCTCGATCATTCCGAAATACTGAAGCAGCACGACCCCGCCCGCAGCCAAAGTTCCGCAGAGCCCAAACGCCACCCAATGCGCAACCTTGCTACCTTTGCCGATCGCCAAAGCCACCGTTATCAGAAGCGCAAAAGCTGGAATGAAGAAAGCGAGCAGATATCCTGTGTTGTCGGCCAGGCGCGGCGCAAGGCCCGAAATCACCGCAAGCCCGGTCAGAATCAAGATGACGATCGCTAGGCCCGCATACCAGATCTGCATCTTCTCCGAGCGATAACGGCGCTCAATGAACCAAGCGGCAAACAGCAATGCAAAAATGGTGCTGGTCGCAAAGGCCATGATGTTGAACCGGCCGATAATGTCGCTGGGGAAGCCTGCAAAGAGAATCGGCGCTAGCGACGAGCTGGTCAGTGCGAAGCCAAGCATGGCGGCAACCATAGCCGCATGCAGCAAAATGAAGCGCTCACGAAGGATCCGATAGAAAATCGCATCGTAGATCAGCGGGATGATGAGCAGGCCGCAAACCAGCATCGCAGCAAGTGCGCTGGACAATAAAGATGCGCCAGCGGCCGCATCAACCGCCGCAGATGGTCCTGAAATCGCTTCTGCAGGCCCGGCGAATCGCGCATGTGCCGGGCCCGCAAAAGCGAACACATTAACCATTGAAATCCACGCAAGAAGCGCGATACGACGCACAATTGCTCCCCGTTAACCATGGCTAAAAGCCACTTTTCTTCATCGGTTTGGGTAATTGTGCGTAGCGGCGCCAGCACCCGGGGAGCCCCCGTATCGAAGTGGGACTCGCGGGGGCGATTTGTTAAATCGGGTGGTGGTAGATTGTTCTCTAATTGAGACGGATTGAGGGGCCCTTAGTGTGTGACTTCAGCGCCCTTCTCTTCCCCAAAGCGGAGGATATTATGAAGCACGAAGGCGATGATCCCGCCAACAATGAGCGCAACCAGCGCTGAGAGCGCAGCATATGTCAGCCAGCCCATAAAGCCGCCGAGTGAGCCAAGGGCCCCCTCGACCGCATATTGTGCCCCATGAGCAATGTCATAGAGCAAATGCCAACCAAGCTCATGTGTGCCGTGCAGCAGAATTCCGCCGCCAACCCAGAGCATCGCAACTGTGCCAATGATCGACAAGGCAGTGAGCAATCCAGGCATAGCAGCGACAAGCCCGTGACCGATTCGCTGAGCGATGCTTGAATCCCGCTTGGTCATCGCCAATCCAACATCGTCCATCTTCACGATCAGCGCGACCGCGCCATAAACCACTACGGTGATGACAAAACCGACCAGCGCAAGCACTCCTGCACGCGTTAGAAAGTCCTCAGCGGCAACCTCGTTTAGCGTAATCGCCATAATCTCTCCGGAGAGGATCAAATCAGTCCGAATTGCGCCAGAAGTGCGCTGTTTCTCAAACTCGACTGGGTCAGTGATTGTGTCTTCCAGCGTTGCGCCATGCTTCTTTCCGCCCAGCTTCTCGATCACTTTTTCAGCGCCCTCATAGGCCAGAAATCCGCCGCCCAACATGAGCAGCCAGATGATCGCGGAGGGCAGAAACTCGCTGAGAAGCAGCGCGCCAGGCAACAGGATCAAGAGCTTGTTCTTCAAACTGCCTTTGGTGATCTTCCAAATTATCGGCAATTCACGTGCGGGACTAAGACCCGTCACATAAGAGGGCGTCACCGCCGCATCATCAATCACCACGCCGGCAGCTTTCGAACCTGCACGACCAGCGGCAACCGCGATATCATCGACCGAAGCTGCTGCTGTGCGCGCAATCACCGCAACATCATCTAACAATGCGACCAATCCTGATGGCATGGAGGTCCCTCACTTAATCTTTGTGTCTTATGCGGGCCTGCGCAGCCCTGACGCACATTGCAAGCGCAGCTTCGTAAATTTTCCCTAATCAATGCCCAACTTTACGTTAGAACTGCGCCATCGGAGCCGCTTCCTCCTGCGCAATCGCCGCCTGATATCTCGGCCTACTCGTTAGACGCTTACGATATGCTTTCAAAGCATCCGGAACATGGTCGTCCAAGCCAACTGCCTGAGCCAAGGTAAGCGCAAAACCGCAGCAAATATCAGCCACCGTAAAGCGGTCTGCGCAGAGGAATTCGCGGGTCTCAAGCCTTTCTTCCAGCTTTACCAACCGCTTGGAAAACCAGCGGGCATAGGCATGGCCCGCTTCCTCCAACCCGCGCTGCTTCTCAAACATAGCAAACCGCATGAACACAGTTTGCGGAAACGTTATCGTCGCATCAGCGTGATAGGTGAAATCCAGGAAGGCCGCGTAGTCCGGTTCGCCTGGCGCGATCAACAATTCGGTCGGCCCAGCCAGCCCAGCAAGATAAACCGCAATCGCGCAGCTCTCGGTCATCTTGTCCTCGCCATGCACCAGCATGGGTATAGTGCCGAGCGAGTTTTCCTCAAGATATTCAGGCGCTTTGACACGCGGCGGGAATGGCAACATCTTGAGAGTGAGATCAACACCGGCCTCTTGCGCCGCCCATGTGCACCGCGTTCCCCGTGACCGGGCGCATGTGTAGAGGATTGGTTCTATCATGATTGGTCGGCCATAGCCTGCGGCAACCGAGGTGAAAACAGGCAAACGATTGCTTGCATTCTACCCCGCTTTCGTTATGTGCGCGCATCCCCTGTTGATAACCGGGGACACAAGAAAGCCGGAGGGGCCCCGCTATTCGGGCGGATCAGCCAACGATCGGTAGGAACTGAAAGGACAGAGAGATGGCTCTTTACGAGCATATTTTTCTGGCGCGCCAAGACCTTAGCCAAGCTCAAGTCGACCAACTGGCCGCCACTGCAACTGAAATTGTTGAGAAGAACGAGGGCAAGGTCACCAAGACGGAGACCTGGGGCCTGAAATCACTCGCTTACAAGATTGACCGCAACCGCAAGGCGCACTTCGTCATGCTCAACATCGATGGCCCCGGCGCCGTCGTTGAGGAACTTGAGCGTCAGACTCGCATCAACGAAGATGTCATTCGCTATATGACGATCCGTGTTGAAGAGCACGAAGACGGCCCAAGCGTCATGATGCGCAAGAGCGATCGTGATAAGAAACGCCGCGCAGAGCGAGGAGACGACTAATGTCAAAACCATTCTTCCGCCGCCGCAAATCCTGCCCGTTTTCGGGTGAAGGCGCGCCGAAAATCGATTACAAGGACGTTCGCCTGCTTCAGGGCTTTCTGTCTGAGCGCGGCAAGATTGTGCCATCGCGCATCACCGCCGTCAGTGCCAAGAAACAGCGCGAGCTGGCCAAGGCGATCAAACGGTCGCGTCACATCGGCTTGCTGCCGTACATCGTGAAGTAGGGGAGAAGAGACATGGATATCATTCTCCTTGAACGGATTGAAAAGCTCGGCACCATTGGTGACGTGGTCAGCGTTAAAGACGGCTATGCCCGCAACTTCCTGCTCCCACAGAAGAAGGCATTGCGCGCGAACGACGCTAACAAGAAAGTCTTCGAGGCAAACCGCGAGCGTCTCGAAAAAGAGAACGAAGAGCGTCGCGGCGTTGCCGAGACGGCTGGCGCGAAGGTCGACGGGGCAGAGATCGTTCTGATCCGCGCATCGTCAAACGCTGGCCAGCTTTACGGCTCGGTTAGTGTTCGCGACATCGTTGCGGGCCTCACAGAACAGGGCCATGAAGTCGACAAGAAGCAAGTCATTCTCGGCGCACCGATTAAGACAATCGGCATGCACGATGTGACGGTCGCGCTTCACCCGGAAGTGCGCGTGACGGTAAAAGCCAATGTCGCCCGCTCTGACGATGAAGCTGAGCTGCAAAGCCAAGGCGTTGACGTTCTTGCGCAGATGTTCGCTGATGAACAGCGTGAAATCGAGGAAGCTGCTGGCGAAAACCGCATCGATCCTACGCTCGAGCCCGGTGAAATCCCAGAGGACATGTTTGAAGAAGCAGGCGTGCCTGAGGCTGAGGAAACCGAAGAAGGTGGCGAAGAAGCTGCTGCTGATGAAACTCTCGCAGCTGACGCTCCTGAAGCAGATGAGGAAAAGAACGAAGGCTAAGCCTCCGATCTATGACCTCTTTAAAGGGCGCGGCCTCTCGGGGGTCGCGCCTTTTTTGTGTTCGAAGTCTATGCCGCGCGCCGGACCGCCGCACTGTCACACAATTTCTCGCGTCAGATGTCTTTGAAATTCCGCAAGAGAGGTCTAACTCCCCAAGTATGAAATCAATTGAAATAATTCTGGAGCAAATCCAGCAGACTTACGACGCAGCAGTCACCTCGCTTCGCGAAGACGTGATGACCTTTGGCCGCGATGGCACCGTTCCCCCCGCGCGCAAGCGCACAGACGGCAGTTACGCCTACCCCGAACTGATATTGCGCTACTCCGGTGTTGGTGAGCCAAAGGACCGTAGCCGCGCTTTTGGCCGGTTGGAAGAGCCGGGGACGTACAAGACCACGATCACCCGTCCTGATCTCTTCGCGTCCTATTTGACCGAGCAATTGGGCCTCATCTCTAAGGAGTATGAGGTCGATGTTACCGTTGGGCGCTCGCGGCAGGAGATACCCTTTCCCTATGTGCTTGACGGCGAAGCGGGCGCGGCCATGGTTGGCATCGCACCGCAAGATATCGCGCAGCACTTCCCCTCAACCGACCTCGCGCTGATTGGCGATGAGATTGCCGACGCGCTCGAAGTGGAGCCAGGCGAAGACATGCCGCTCTCGTTGTTTGATGGGCTGCGTACGGACTATTCGCTAGCCCGGCTTGCGCATTATACAGGCACGCGTGTTGAGGACTTTCAGGACTTCATACTGTTCACCAATTACCACCGATATGTCGATGAATTTGTTGACTGGGGCGCGCAGCAGATTGGCAAAGATGGCTATGTCGCGCTTACGGGCGCTGGCGGGCTGAATATCCAGTCAAACACAGCCTCCGCGCACAGCCAACTCTCCGATACGGCGTGGCGCAGGCACCAAATGCCCGCCTATCACCTCATTCGTGAGGATGGCCGAGGGATCACCTTGGTCAACATCGGCGTCGGCCCGTCCAACGCTAAAACAATCTGCGATCACTTGGCCGTTTTGCGCCCCCATGCATGGATGATGATTGGCCACTGCGGCGGGGTCCGCTCCAGTCAAAAGATCGGCGATTTTGTGCTCGCTCACGCCTATTTGCGCGATGATCATGTGCTGGATGGAGTTCTACCGCCAGAAATCCCGATCCCTCCGATTGCCGAGGTACAGCAAGCACTTGCCGGCGCAACCGAGGAAGTTTCCGGCGTTCAGGGTGCAAACCTCAAGCAGAGAATGCGCACAGGCACAGTTGTGACTACGGATGATCGCAATTGGGAACTTCTCTACTCGACGACAGCGCTGCGCTTCTCGCAAAGCCGCGCAATTGCGGTCGAGATGGAAAGCGCGACCATCGCCGCGCAGGGCTATCGCTTCCGCGTGCCATATGGGACGCTGCTGTGCGTCTCTGACAAGCCGCTGCATGGGGAGATCAAACTGCCCGGTCAGGCCAATCAGTTCTACGAGCAAGCTATCGCGGCCCACCTTCAAATCGGCCTGGAGGCGTGCAAACGCCTGCGCGACGAAGGCGACCGGTTGCACAGCCGGAAACTGCGCGCGTTTAACGAGCCTCCGTTTAGGTGAGCAGTCCGAAGCTCTCACGCTCAATCGCGGGCCGCGTCGCGATCATAACCGGCGCAGCGAGCGGTATGGGCCGTGCAACGGCCGAACTGTTCGCTTCTGAAGGAGCGAAAGTTGCCGTTACAGACCTTGATCAAGCCGCCTGCGACAAAGTAGCCGAAACATGTGGCAACGGGGCAAAGGGTTTCGCTCTCGATGTGGCAGACCCAGAAGCAATCGCCCGCGTAGTAGGCCAAATTGCCGAGCATTTCGGCGGGATCGACATCCTCGCAAACAATGCCGGAGTCTCAAGCTTCGCGCCTCTGGACGCTGGTGACGCATATGAAGACGTCTGGGCACGCGCGCTTACCATTATGCTAACTGGCCAACAGCGCATGGTGCGCGCCGCCCTTCCCCATTTGCGCCAAAGCGATGCAGCGAGGATCGTCAACATCGCCTCGACTGAGGGGCTTGGCGCAACACCTGGGGATACGCCGTATGTCGCAGCCAAAACCGGCGTAACGGGTCTAACGCGAGGCCTAGCGGTCGATCTGGGCAAGGAAGGGATCACCGTCAATTGCATCTGCCCTGGCCCCATCCGTACAGCGATGACCGATGCCGTGCCTGATGAGCACAAGGAAATCTATGCCAAACGTCGCACCGCTCTGCGCCGCTATGGCGATCCGGAAGAGGTCGCGCATATAACCTTGTCGCTGGTCCTGCCGGCAGCAAGCTATATCACTGGCGCGATCATTCCCGTTGATGGTGGGCTAATGGCAAGAAACGCGTAAGCGGCGCACTACCCCTGCCCCTTGGTCTTAGTTCGCCATGCCTTCGCATTGGTGGTCACAAAGTCGATAATCTGGCCTGCAACGTCTTTGCCCGTTGCTTTCTCAATACCCTCCAGCCCGGGTGAGGAGTTCACCTCCATAATTACCGGGCCATGATTGCTACGCAGCATATCAACGCCGCATACATTCAGGCCCATCCGGCGAGCAGCGCTCACCGCCGTTGAACGCTCGGCAGGGGTGATCTTGATCACTTCTGCGCTGCCACCGCGATGTAGGTTAGAACGGAAATCATCCGCCGCGCCGGTGCGCTTCATCGCTGCGACTACTTTGCCGCCAACCACAAGCGCACGGATATCCGTGCCGCCCGCCTCTTTAATGAACTCCTGCACCAGAATATTCACATTGGCCCCGCGAAATGCCTCAATCACAGACTTCGCGCTGCTCATCGTCTCGGCCAGAACCACGCCAATGCCCTGCGTGCCCTCAAGCAGTTTAATCACCACGGGCGGGCCGTTCACCGCCTTTATGATCTCTTCTGCAGCCTTGGGGTCATTGGCATAGGCGGTCAGAGGCAGCCCAAGCCCGTGCTTCGCAAGGATCTGCATTGAGCGCAGCTTGTCGCGGCTACGACCAATCGCCACGCTCTCATTGAGCGGCCAGACGCCCTGCACCTCAAACTGGCGCAGCACAGCAAGGCCATAATTGGTGATCGAGGCGCCAATCCGCGGGATCACGGCCTCGTAACCCGTCAGAGTCTTGCCTTCATATGTAACAGTCGGCCGGTGGCTAGCGATGTTCACGATACAGCGGGTGGTGTTGAGAATATCGAGCGTATGCCCGCGCTCCTCAGCCGCCTCCACCAATCGTCTATGCGAATAGAGGTTAGGGTTTCGGGCAAGCATCGCAATTTTCATGGAGAATTCCTTAGGGCTTGTGCCCTTTCTTGACGTCCATTCCAGGCGTTTGCAGCCAGGAATATCCGCTATCAACTTGGAAACGGCGGCGTAGAGAGGAACGCCCGATCAGCATTGGGAACTTCATACTGGAGCGATCCGCCAGAGTGATCTCCGCACGAAACCGTACATCGCCAATAATCAGCGGTGTCTTGATTACGTAGCGCCGCTGTGTCTCGCCGTTTGAGCTGGTAATCCCGCGGATATCGACATGAACGGCCTCGCACTCATGCGGTTCCCCATCGTAGTCGACTAGGAAGCGCACGTAGCGTTTGCCCTCGCGCTCAAACTCTTCAACGACCTCGCCATGAAGGGAGGATGTGCGCGCGCCCGTGTCGATTTTTGCAGGAATGTTAGACAGGCCGAGATCCGGCAGCTGAACCAGCTCGCGCCATCCGACGACGGGTAAAATTTTCGCCCTATTCACTATTTGATCGCCAAGCCATCGCCGCCATCGCCCACTTCCAAACGCCGCAAAACCGTACCGCTAGCAAAGTCCACCTCGGCGATCGTGTCAGTGCCGGTTTCCGCGACATAAATCCGCTCGCCATCATCCGACCAAAGGATCGTGACTTGGAAACGAGTTTGCGCCTCCTCGCGGCTGCTTACGGGGATCTGGCGGATAACCTCCCCCTCGCCCAGATCGATTACTGTCAGGCCGCCGTCTGCAAGATCAGAGGTAACCGCAAAATCGCCTTGCGGGCGGATTGCAAGGCGTAGTGGAAAGTCGCCAGTATCAAGTTCTGCGCGTACTTCCATTGATTGTGGGTCAAGCGCGAAGGCTTTGTCCGATCCACGCGCTGAAACCCACAGCATCCCGCCATCCGGCGAGAGCGCGATGCCCTCCGGTTCCTCGCCTACAGTCACCGACAGCGGCGCGCGCCGAGTCTTCAGATCGACCCGTGTCACCGTTTTAGATCCTAAATCGGTGGTCCAAGCAGTGTTCCCATCCGGGGAGACGGCCAGCATGTGACTACCCTCTTTGCCGGTGCCATATTCGAATTTTTCGGCATTCCCCGCGGGATTGCGGATCCAGAACACCGATTTGCGTCCTTCTGCAGTCGCATAAATTGAGCCATTCTCATGCCAGATGATGCCATGCGGACGGGCATTCTCACCCAGATCAATGCTGGCGATACGCGCAAGCCGAGCAGTAGCAAATATGTCGACCGTCGTCCCGCCGTAACACGCCACCGCGAGGTACTCACCGCCCGGCGATAATGCCAACTCATGCGGATTGGTACAGGTGTCGATCCGGCGCACTTCCTTGCCGCTGACAAGGTCGACCACCGACAGGCTGTTGCCAAATTTATTCGTTACATAGAGGACGTTAAAAGCGGGGTTTACGTACGGCTCTGGCGGGGGAGCGACATCGGCAATGCTATTGCAGCTGACAAGCAACGCAGCAGCAATCGAGGGAAGCGATCCTTTGATCAGTGAACGGCTAAATTTCATGGGACGCGATCCTCTCAGATTCGTCGATGCGGTGAGCCCAATAATTGAACTCGTTAATCGCGCGGATCAAGCGGTGTTCGCTGAAAAATGATCAATCAGCAACGCCGCCAAAACGGTCAGAAAGCCGCTTATCCAAGTCAACATTTTGATCGGCCTTACAGTTGAGGCGAAGTGAGCAAGCTGATCATCTCCGGAAGATCGCATAAGTTGGATAAGCTGGCTAATCGTTTCGCCGTAGTCCGTCAGCAGAAAGACTACGCCAGAAATGAGCGCGCCCCAACCTAGAACGCGCAACAGCTGTGACGCATGCGCTCGATAATGCAGCCCCGCAAGCACGCAGCCGACGCCGTAAATCCCGATGAAGATAAGGTCGGAAATCATCGCTATCATCGCAGTTCGCGACAATCCATCCATGGCCCATGAGTTCTGGATAGCATCAACAGTGATCGCATCTGGCGCGCGCTGATGCTCCATGATGCCCTCAGGCACACCCTCGGTAACAAGAGGCATGTGGAGGTAAAGCGTAACCGCAAAAGCGACCAACCCGCCGACCCACCAAATAATCGCAGTACGCTTGGAGACTGTCATAATGATCCGCCGAGCCAATCCGCCATCGCGCGGCCGAGATCAGGCTTGGTGACACTCGACATATGCGCGCCGGGGACCTCGGTGAAGGTCGCGCTAGGCAACATCGCCGTAAGCTCCTCTGCGCTGCCATTGTCGCGGTCCTCGTCTCCGCAAACGACCAGCGTGGGCATCGTGACATTTGCAAGCTCCGCGAGGTCCATGTCCGGCATCGCATCAAGCAAGAGCCGCGCTGCAACCCGGTCCACGCCTTGCGATTTGAGGAATTGCATGGAGAAATAGGCCGGATCATCGCGCCCGATGCTATCGAACTCGTCAATCACGCGTTTGAAGAAATTCGCGCGCTTCTGCCACTCGCCAAGCCCTGCTGTACCCATTCCGCCTACGATAAGCCTCGCAGGTTCCAGAATGCCCTGCGCGACCGCATGCAGCGATGTTCGCGCACCGAGAGAGAATCCGCCGAGATCGTAATCTGCCAGCCCGATGTGATCGACGAGCGCCGCGACATCACGCACCAGCACATTTTGCGGGTACTTCGCCGGATCTTGCGGAGCCTCGCTCTCACCATGCACGCGGAAGTCGAGCATGATGACCTCGCGGCCAGTCTCCGCAATCGTGACGTCATGACCCCATTTGGTCCAGTTCATCTGCGCGCTTGAAAACAGCCCATGAAGCAGGATCAGAGGTCTACCTGCGCCCATTCGGTGGATCGCGAGCTGCGTTCCATCGAAGCTTTCAAAATGTTCAGTCTTCACCGCTTTGCCAGCCCCGCCTGCTCCATCCGCCATTTGGCCATGTCGATGCGATCTTGGCCAAAGAATGGCTCGCCATTGAAAACCAAAGTCGGCACGCCCCAGTGACCGGCCGCCTCGAGCGCATCCTGGTTTGCGGCGATTTCGGCATCAAGAGCCGCCGCATCGCGCTTCGCTTCCGCCTCCAGCTCCGCAATATCTAGTCCAGCACGCGCAGCTGCGCCCGCGAGGTGATCGCCCTCATGCCAGTCATCCACTTCGCCTGAAAAGATGATGCGCGAGACTTCATCGGCAAAAGCTAATCCATGGCCATGCCGTGACGCGGCCTGACCCATCCGGCAGATGCGGCGAATAAGCGGTTGATCCTCGGCTATCTCACGGGTCGCAAGATCCTGCACCACCGGGTCAGGACGCGGCCAACGGATGGGAATGCCCAGAAACTCGCCGGCCCGCATCGAGTCTCTTAGAATATACATCGGCGCCGCCGGATTGCCGGTAAACAGCAAGTCGGGATCGCGGATCGCGATCGGCCACACTGTGCGCAGGGCAATGTCGAGATCATATTCCTCGGCCATCGCGCGATATCGCCCGACCGCAAGATAGGAATAGGGCGAACGAAAGCTGAAATAGAGATCGGCGGTAAGTGTCATTCAGCCTTACTGCCGCACTCCCCTCGCCGCGTCACCCCTTTTTGAGGCATTCGCGCCCAAGCAGCTCCGCAATCTGCACCGCATTGAGCGCTGCGCCCTTGCGCAGATTATCTGAGACGCACCACAAGTTGAGCGCATTATCGACCGTAGGGTCTTCACGCACGCGGCTGATATAGGTCGCGCTGTCGCCAGCGCTCTCCACAGGTGTTATATAGCCCTCGTCCTCACGCTTATCGATGAGCATGCAGCCCGGCGCTTCACGCAGAATTTCCTGTGCCTGCTCCGCAGAAATCTCGTGCTCAAATTCGATGTTGATAGCTTCAGAATGACCGACGAAAACGGGCACACGAACGCACGTTGCAGTCAGCTTGATCTTGGGGTCCATGATCTTCTTCGTCTCGACCACCATCTTCCACTCTTCCTTGGTCGACCCATCGTCGAGGAAGACATCAATATGCGGAATGACGTTAAAGGCGATCTGTTTGGTGAATGTCACTGGCTCCACTGGATCACCGACAAAGATTGCGCGGCTTTGGTTGAATAGCTCGTCCATGCCCGACTTACCGGCTCCCGAAACCGATTGGTATGTCGAGACGACCACGCGTTTGATTGTCGCCACATCATGGAGCGGCTTCAGCGCCACCACCATCTGCGCGGTAGAGCAATTGGGGTTCGCGATGATGTTGCGCTTGGAATAGTCGTGGATCGCCTCAGGGTTTACCTCAGGCACAATCAGAGGAACGTCCGGCTCCATGCGGTAAAGCGATGAATTGTCGATCACCACACAGCCAGCAGCGGCGGCCTTGGGCGCATATTCCTTGGCTGGGCCAGAGCCCGCAGCAAACAAAGCAATATCCCAGCCTGTCCAGTCGAAATATTCGATATTCTGGCATTTGAGCATTTTGCCCGTGTCGCCAAATTCAACTTCGCTGCCTTGCGAACGGCTGCTCGCGACCGCCGTGATCTCGTCACAAGGAAACTCACGCTCCGCCAGGACTTGCATCAATTCGCGTCCGACATTGCCGGTCGCGCCCACAACGGCCACCCGATAACCCACTTAAATTCTCCAAAAATCGCCTCAAACAAGGCTTGCACTCCCCGCTGCCGCGCTTAACGTCGCTTGGCAAGGGGGAAGTCGATGATCCGCGATATGCTGGCATGGCGCGAAGATGCTAGACATTTCGACTTTCAGGGCCACCAAATTGCCTATTGGGTCGGCGGATCAGGCAAACCGTTGCTGCTGGTCCATGGCTTCCCAACGTGCGCTTGGGATTGGACCCCGATCTGGCGCCAGCTAGAGGCAGGGCACCGGCTTATCGCATGTGACATGCTGGGCTTTGGTCTGTCGAGCAAGCCGCGCTCTGGCTATTCGATCCATCGTCAGGCCGATTTGCAAGAGGCCTTGCTCGGACATCTGGGCATCAAAGAATTTGACGCTCTGGTGCATGATTATGGTGTGTCTGTCGGCCAGGAATTGCTCGCACGGCAGCTTGGGGGTGAAAGTGCTGCGGGCCTCAATCAATGCATCTTCCTCAACGGCGGGATTTTCCCCGACCAGCACCGCCCTCGCCCGATCCAGAAGCTGGGTATTTCGCCGCTCGGCTTTCTTGTCGGCTTGCTGATGAGCCGCAAGAGTTTTGGGACCAGTTTTTCAGAAGTCTTCGGGCCTTATACACAGCCAAGTGAGGCAGAGCTCGATATTTTCTGGGAATTTATCGCGCATAACCGCGGAAACCGCATCACGCATAAGCTGCTGCATTATATTGGCGACCGGGTGACGCATAAAACCCGCTGGGAAGCGGCGCTGGTAAACGCGCAGGAGAAGATTGGCCTGATCAATGGTGCGCTTGACCCGGTGTCAGGCAAGCACGCCTACGACCGCTGGCGCGAGGTTTTGCCTGCAGCGCGTCACCATTTGATCGCTACTGTTGGGCATTATCCGCAAGTCGAAGCACCCGCAGAAGTCGGTAGCAAGGTGCTGGAATGGCTCGCGCGAGGAGTTACTCCGGCGGCGTAACCCCATGCGCCTCAAGAAAACGGAACACACTATTGTAGCGATGCGGTGAGATCTTTTCCCCCGCCACGCGGTGCGTGTAACCGGGGTACAGCATCATCTCAAAGGGCACATTGCCTTCTTGCATCGCCGCGATGATCTCAGTCGCATTCTCGAACACCACATTGTCATCCGCCATGCCGTGAATGATCAATAGGGGATCAGTCACCTTCGTCGCGTCAGGGATTGCTGAGGCGGTTTCATAGGCCTCCATGTCATTCTGGGGCGTGCCCATATAACGTTCGGTATAATGGGTGTCATACAGCTCCCACTTTGTGACGGGTGCGCCCGAAATACCTGCTGCATAGAGCCCAGGATCAGCCTGTAGCTGCTTGAGCGTCATATACCCGCCATATGACCAGCCATCGATGGCGATCTTGTCAGGGTCGACGAAGTCCAGAGTTTTGAGGAATTCAGCTCCCTTCTTCTGGTCGCGAACTTCAACGCCGCCCATCGCGCGGTATAGTGGCTGTTCAAATGCCACGCCGCGATTGGCTGTGCCGCGATTATCGAGCTCGAAATAGATGTAGCCTTTATCAACAATCGCCTGCTCCAGCGCCCCGCCCCAAGCGCGATTCACGATCTGGGGACCAGGTCCACTGTAATGATAATAATACACCGGATAGCGCTTGCCCGGCTCCATCTCTGGAGTGATCATTTTGTAAAAGAGATCGGTCTCGCCGTCTGCCGCTTTGATGGTGCCAAATTGAGGTGCCCGGTGACTGGCCAAATTGGCCGCGTAAGGGTGGCCTGCGTCGAGGGCGTTCTCTTCCAGCCAAGCGAGACGCTTGCCGCTGCTATCCGCGATATAACTTTGCGTAGGCTGATCTGGGCCAGACCGCGAGATCAGTAGAGTCTTGCCTTCGCCGTCCATGCTGGCCGAATGGGTAAAGCCGCGCTCCGTGAGGCGTGTAATATTCTCATACCCCGGAGGGCCGCCTGTTACCCAATCCAGATCGAGCGCATAAACATGCTGCTCCAGAACGTCGTCCCGTGTCGCTAGGAAGAACACCTTCCTCGCATGCTGATCTACGCCAACGAGATCAGTGACAACCCACTTGCCGTTTGTGAGTTGCTGGAAGGGAAACAGACTTCCCTCTTCGTTTTGCAGATAGTGGTAAAAGTGACCGTAGCCGTCTCTCTCTGACCACCACAGCAGGCTTCCGTCCTTCAAAAACTTGTAATCGTCTGAGAGGTTTATCCAATAATCCTCCATTGCAGCGTGCTCTGTGAAGAGCACTTCGGCTTTACCAGTCAGCGGATCGACCTTGAGGACATCCATCACCGTCTGCTCGCGGTTCTGACGCTGCACATAAAGCGCGCTGCCATCGGGAGCCCAATCGACGCGAGCAAGATAGAAATCGGTCGGATCATCGGTGTTATAATGTGCCGGATCCTGATTGCTCGTCAGGTCGACTTGAACCCGGTTCTCTCCGCTAGGGTCCATCACAAACAACTCAACGATCGCATTGTCGCTGCCCGCCACAGGATAGCGTTGATCAAAAACCCGCGTTCCGGTCGCGCCGATAGCAGCGCGGGTCACGATGCCCACACGTTCTTCGTCAGTGCGCTGGACAGCGATGCGGCTGTCATCAGGGCTCCACCAATAGCCGGTGAGGCGCGCCATTTCTTCCTGGGCGACGAACTCAGCCTCACCCCAGCGGATGGCCTCGCCCTCTTCCTTGGGCGTTATGGGGCTGGCTGCGCTGCCTGTCTCGCCAACCCATAGCTGCCGATCCCGCACGAAAGACACATATTCTCCGGTAGCACTAAGCGACGGATTGAGCTCGCTTTCCTCAGTATCGGTCAAACGCGTGACTTCACCGCCAATACGGGCCAGATACAAATCCCCATCCAGCGGAACCAATATCCCCTCACCCGTTTTATCCCACTGATATGAGATAATACCCTTCAGATTGCCGACCCGCGCGCGCTCGCGCTGCATCTTCTCATCCTCGGACAATTCGCGTCCTGTGCCCAGCTTCTCGCTATCGACCAGCATCGACCATTGTTTAGTCTCACGGTCGTAGCCCCAAAGGTCATATCGCTGGCGGTCATCGTCGCGGTTGCGCAGCAGGGTGAGATAGCGGCCATCGGGCGACAGCTTCGCCTGACGCGGTGTCGGCCCGTTAAGGTCGGGGCTCGCGAACACGCGTTCAAAGGTTAGATCGCCGGCTTTAGTTCCGCTCATCGTAGGCTCCTCCGCCAAGGCTGGTGAGGCGACGAGTATCGAAAGTCCGGCAAGCAAATGGCGCATGGCAATGTCATCATCCTGTTTGGTAGGCACAAAAGAAAAGGCGCCCCGGTTTAACCCGGAACGCCCTTTCGTCAAATCCATATGTGGACGGTAGCTTACGCCTTAGGCGAGTTCTCGCGGCGTTCCGCAATACGCGCGCGCTTACCGGTGCGGCCACGCAGATAGTACAGCTTCGCGCGGCGCACCACGCCGCGGCGGACCACGGTGATGCTGTCCACGATTGGCGCATAGAGTGGGAAGACGCGCTCCACGCCCTCACCAAAGCTCATTTTGCGCACAGTGAAGTTGCTGCCCATGCCGCGGTTTGTCCGGGCAATACAAACGCCTTCAAAGTTCTGAATACGCTCGCGGCTGCCTTCGATGACTTTCACGCCAACACGTACTGTGTCGCCTGCGCGAAAATCGGGAATCTCTTTTTCTACCTTGCCGATTTCTTCGGCTTCGATTTGCTGGATCAGGTTCACTGGTCCGGTTCCTTATATGTCCGTTGCGCGCCAGAGGCAGATCAGTCCCGAACGTCCGTATAACGTTCCCAAAGGTCCGGCCTGCGTAACCGTGTATCGTCTTCGCTTCGCTGCTTTCGCCACGCCGCGATTTTCGCATGATCCCCCGATCGCAACACTTCAGGGATCGTGCGCCCTTCCCATTCCTGAGGTCGGGTATATTGCGGATACTCCAAGAGGCCGTCCTCGAACGACTCTTCAGTCCCGCTAGAAGGCGCGCCCATTACTCCGGGAAGCAGGCGAATGCAAGCATCAACTATGGCTAGCGCAGCGGGCTCTCCGCCCGACAGCACGATGTCGGCAAGGCTGACCTGCTCAATTTGCGGGCGTGCCTCGAACAGACGCTCATCATAGCCCTCAAACCGGCCGCATAAAATGGTGACGCCGGGACCGGCGGCGATCTCGCGAATACGGGTCTGCGTGATCGGTTTCCCGCGCGGCGTCATGGCGAGAATGGGAGCTTGGGAACCCAAGACAGAATCCAACGCCGCGCCGAGCACATCCGCCCTCAGCACCATGCCCGCCCCGCCACCAGCGGGTGTGTCATCGACATTCTTGTGCTTGTCAGTCGCGAAATCGCGGATTTGAACCGTGTCCAGCGACCAATCCCCGCGCTCAAGCGCTTTTCCCGCTAGGCTTGCACCCAGCGGTCCAGGGAACATCTCAGGGTAGAGGGTCAGAATGGTCGCAGCGAAGGTCATTTGGAGGCCACACTCTGCTGGTGACGCTTACACCACCATGCAAGCGCTAACGCACCCCCAAAGGAAATGAGAATGGCGGGCATAAGCAAGTACCAGAACCGCCCCAGCCCAAACATCTCAAGGATCTTATCGCTGTAGCCGAAAATCGGAGCGATGTGGTCGTGTATCATTACCGACGCAACTATAGCGAAGACCGTGGCTAATGCTGCGGTAACAGGAAACCAGCGGTTTAGAGTAAGTCGATGAACGCCCCATACGAAAAGTAACGCAAACGGAAGCAAGATCATTCCGTCAAGCGCTGATGCCAACAAATCAACCCAATGTTGAGATGAATCGCTGGTCGAGAATTGGTTCACCGGAGCATCACCAACCGCTGCGGCGATTAGTTTGGTGGCGCTCATCCCCACGTCACCCCATCCTTCGCCCTTGTATCAACACTCAATTTAAACACATCAGGCCGCGAGTAGTGACCATCGGTATCGAGGCTGGCGAGGCCCTCGCCGATCATGCTCAGATCAAGCTCTGCATGCAGGATTTCTTCGCCCTCGCCTGCCTGCGCGACAATGCTCGCATCGGGAGCGATAATCATCGAGCCGCCGCGATTGAGCACATCGCTGTCTATCGTTTCGATTAGCTCGCGCGCCTCATCTGAGCCACCGGCCAGATCCAATCCTTCAAACAAATCCGCCTTTGACTGCACCAGCCCTGCGGCAAGCACAAAACAGCGCCCCTCCATGGCATAATGGCGGCTTGCAATGCCATATTCCTCGCGCACCGTAGGCCATGCGGCCACATGCACATTCTCGCCCAGATTATGCATCGCCGCGCGGGCCAGCGGCATCCAATGCTCCCAGCAGATCAGCGAGCCCACCCGGCCCCACTCCGCCTGATGCGCTCCAATCGTCGAGCCATCGCCGCGCATCCAGATCAGCCGCTCGCCATGCGTCGGCACCAGCTTGCGGTGATCAAGCACAGGCAGGCCGGGGCGGAAGGTCATCTGATTGTTATAGAGGCTCTGCCGCACCCGTTCGTGCGCGCCAATGCTAATTACTGCGCCAGTTTCATCGCAGAGTTCTTGCAAGGGCAGCAGCCGCTCATCGCCCGGAACAATAGCCTGATCCAGCATGATCCGGTGTAATGCTTTGCTGCCCGGATGATCCCACAGCGCCGCACCCGGTGCTTCATCCAGCCACAGCGGATACCCGCCCAGAAATGTCTCACCAAATGCGACGAGCTGAGCACCGCCATCAATAGCCTCGCGCGCAAGCTTTGTGGCTTTTTCTATACCCGGGCCGAATGCCAATGGGATCGGTGCGGCTTGTACGATTGCTACGTTGAGTGTGTTCATGAGGGCCGCTTAGGCGCGCATCTCAGCCACCGCAACCTCCACAGCCGCCGCCGCAGCCGCCGTCGCCTCCATCGCTGTCACCGCCCGACCCGCTATCTCCGCCGCTGCTCTGACGCATGCTGTGATAGGCGAAGAGAGGCGTCCCCACCAAAACGCCCGTTCCGTAAAGGCCGACCGCTTGGCCATACTCATTCTGTGTCGGAGCACTTTTCAGCCGCTTGTGTTGCTCTTGCGCGTCTTTGAGCGCTCTATTGCCAGCTTGGGTCCGCGGATTGAGAGCAGCCATACGAATGAGCATGCACCCTGCTGTCAAGATCATTAGCGCGACGAGGAAGCCGGTCGGCTCACCCAATTCGGTACCGGCCTGCATACGGTAATAGCCCAGCACAAGAATGAAAATGTAAGGCAGCGCAGGAATAAGTCGGAATGAAAGACGATCACCGGGCGCGATCATCAGGCCTTTCGCAACCAGCGATTGTTCGATCCGCTCTTCATAGCCATCGAGTACGCGCTTGGCATCCGACCATTTCACTGAGCCAACCGAGCCAAGCACCGCGCGTTCGGCAGCGGTTTCGCCCGCCTGCGTCTGCGCAACCGTCAACCTATCCTTGCTCTCAATGCTCAACGCGCCGCGCCCCAGCAAGCCAGCCAGCACTCCGTCGACAAATCGCGTTTTACCGCCAGCAAGGAAGGCAAGCTCTTCTGCGTCAGTGAGTACGCCAGAGCGGCCCTCTTCACGCAAGAAAGTGGGGATCCAAAAACCCGCTACCACCGCCGCGGCCAGCAAGCCTCCATAAAACACCAAAAAGTCACTGCCAGTATAGCTTGTGAAGAACTCCATTAGTGTACTCCTCCTGCCCAAAGCGCGAACACGATTACTGTAAATGTAATTACGAAAGCTGGCCACGCGTGTTTGCGAGGCAGGACGATAACATCAGCGGGGTTAATGCGAAAACCCATAGGATCGACGCCGAAGCGGCGCGCAGCGGGCGCCCAGATATCGTCCGGCGGCGGAGCGCCGAACGTCTCCTCGTAGAATTTCAGTGTGGCGGCATATTGCTCGTAGTAGCGCATGCGTTCCGCCGTGCCGCCAGCGGTGGGACCGTGGTGAAACTCAGCGCCCAGTATATCGGGGCAAAATCGCTGCCAGTAATCACGCGAATAGGTGAGGTGGAGATGCCACGCCTGATCGACGGCATCGGATGGCGTGACGTCATGCCCCAGCGCCTCCTGCGCAGCCATGGCCAGATAGCAAAAGCGTTTATATTCAACGATTACGCGGCCTGTGTATTCGTCGTCCCAGCGGTTTTCGCGAGACAACCGATAAGCAAATGAGAATTCCGCGTCAGGCGGGCCAATTTCGTAAGGCGCGAGCCGCCTTCCCAGCGGGGTATCAGGAAAATGGGATGGTGCGGCGTCCATAAGGTTCACCTATCCCAAAATTCCTCCGCAATCACTAATTGCGCCTCATCCCAGCTTGGCACCGCGTCTTTGCTGAGCGGAACCATAAACTTCTTGCCATCTGGTTTTTCGATCTCGACCACTTCACTCGCGCCGTAATTCGCCACAGCAAGCACGCGCCCAACGGGCTCGCCAGTGTCTGTCACCACGGCAAGGTTCATCAGGTCGGAATAATAGAATTCGCCCTCTTCAAGCTCGGGCAAGTCTTTGCGCGATATAGACAGCACAGAGCCGCGCAGCTTTTCCGCATCGCCGCGACCCGTGACCTCGACAAAGCGGGCGACTGCCCCGCCCCTGTTGTCGCTGCGGACTTTCTTAAGAGTGAGCGCGCGTTGATCCTGCGCGCCCTCTTTGCCCACATTGATGCTCCTATAAGCTTTGAGAGCTTCCCAGCCCTCGCCAAAGAGCTTGAGACGAACTTCGCCCGTCACGCCATGCGCGCCGGTAATGGCGGCCAGCGTAACGGGCGTGTCAGTCATATCTGAAATTACTCAGACTTTTCTTCGGCTGCGTCTTCTGCAGGTGCTTCTTCAGCAGCTGCTTCCTCGGCCGGTGCTTCTTCAGCAGCTGCTTCTTCAGCAGGCGCTTCCTCGGCAGCTGCTTCTGCTGGTGCTTCTTCAGCTGCAGCTTCTTCTACCTTGGCATCTTCCTCAGCAGGAGCGTTCTTCGCTTCTTCTTCGGCTTCCTTGGCGGCTGCGGCCTTCTCAGCCTTCTCTTCAGCGCGCTCAGTCGCTTTCTCGCCCGGCTTGGCCTTGTTCGGGTTGTTACGCGCGGCGCGCTCACGAATGCCAGCTGCATCGAGGAAACGAGCAACACGGTCAGAAGGCTGTGCGCCAACGCCGAGCCAGTAGCGCACGCGGTCTTCGACCAGCTGGACGCGCTTCTCGTCATCCTTCGCGAGCAGCGGATTGTACACGCCGATTTGCTCGAGATAGCGACCATCACGCGGTTTGCGGCTGTCAGCAGCCACGATCCGGTAGTAAGGACGCTTTTTCGCGCCACCGCGCGAGAGCCTAAGTGCAATTGCCATCTTGTATTACCTTTCCAGTCCAAATATCTGTAAAATTACTTCTTATTCAATAAATCTTTGAGGTCGTCGGGGAGCGTATCAGGGTCGACACTAGGCCCCTTACCACCTGCGCCGCCTCCCATTCCGGGCAGACCAGGCATTCCGCCGCCTCCCATACCTGGCATACCGCCGCCCATTGCGCCGCCGAGGCCTCCACCGCCGCCGCCAAACATGGATGCGAGGCCTTTGAGCCCGCCCATCTTCTTGATCTGCTTCATCGCGCGGGCCATTTCCTGATGCATTTTTAGCACCTTGTTGATCTGCGGAACATCCGTCCCACTACCCGCTGCTATGCGCCGCTTGCGCTTGGCATTCATCAGCTTGGGATTGGCGCGCTCTTTGGGTGTCATAGAGCCGATAATCGCCTCCATATGCACCAGAACCTTGTCATCCATGTCAGAGGCCGCCATCGCCGCCTTGGCCTTCTTCATGCCCGGCATCATGTTCGCCAGCATGCCAAGGCCGCCCATATTGCGCATTTGCTTGAGCTGCATGGCAAGGTCATTGAGGTCGAACTGACCCTTCGCCATCTTCTTGGCGAGCGCCTCGGCGTCCTCTTCCTTGATCGTCGTTGCGGCCTTCTCAACCAGGCTGACAATGTCGCCCATGCCCAGAATGCGGCCTGCCACCCGCTTTGGATCAAACGCTTCAATTTCGTCGAGCTTCTCGCCAGTACCGGCGAATTTGATTGGCTTGCCGGTGACATGCCGCATCGACAGCGCCGCACCGCCGCGTGCATCGCCATCCATACGTGTCAGGACAACGCCGGTTAGCGGGACCTCATCAGTAAAGCTCTTCGCGACATTGACCGCGTCCTGACCCGTCAGGCTGTCGACTACCAGTAGCACTTCGGTTGGCGAAGAAACTCCGGAAACAGCCTTCATCTCCGCCATCAGCGCTTCATCGACATGCAGGCGGCCTGCCGTATCGAGCAGCAGCACATCGCACGCCTGTAGCTTCGCCGAATCCATAGCGCGGCGCGCAATATCAACGGGTTGCTGGCCATCGACGATCGGGAGTGTTGCCACCTCGACCTGCTCGCCCAGCACCGCCAGCTGTTCCTGCGCCGCCGGACGGTTAACGTCGAGCGAAGCCATCAGCGACTTCTTGCCGTGCTTCTCGCGCAGCAGCTTGCCGAGCTTTGCCGTGGTCGTGGTTTTACCGGACCCTTGCAAGCCAACCATCATGATAACCACAGGCGGCTTGGCTTCGAGGATCAGCCCTTCGACCTCTTTCCCGCCCAGCATATCAACCAGTTCGTCATTGACGATTTTGACGACTTGCTGACCTGGCGTGACCGATTTCAGAACTTCTGAACCAATCGCCTTCTCAGTCACCGAGTCGATAAAACGGCGAACAACAGGCAGAGCAACGTCTGCTTCGAGCAAAGCCACACGCACTTCGCGCATCGCATCGCGCACATCCTGTTCGGACAGCGCCCCGCGCCCTTTGAGCTTGTCAAAGACGCCGCCTAAACGGTCGGACAGATTGTCAAACATCGTCTTCAAACTCCTCACTCAGGCTTACGCCCTCGCTCGATTCTATCTGGTCGCTTTCCGAACCGAAAAAGTGGCTGCCACTTTTTCTGGAAAACTCCCTTCTCAATTCCCGCAACGAGGCGGACTAAACGCGAAAAACGCCGGCGAACGAAACCTCGTTGGCCAGCGTGCGGTCGTTAAACCGACTTGTTTGGTTCGAATGGTGGAGCCTAGCGGGATCGAACCGCTGACCTCAACACTGCCAGTGTTGCGCTCTCCCAGCTGAGCTAAGGCCCCAATCATTCATGTTCGAAGCGCCGCAAAGCACTCCAATATTAGGTTGCGAGCCGATATACACGGCACCCACGCAACGCAAGCGCTAATTAGGTCTCATCGGCCTCATCATCGCCTTTGCCTTTGGAGACGCCAAGGTCATCATCGCCGCCTAGATCCACCTCATTATCCGGTGAATCCTCTTCCTCGTCGATGTTTTCCAGATCATCATCGGCCAGGTCGCTATCCGCCTCGCCTTCTTTCTTCTTGCCAGTTTCCTCAAAAGGAATTGGCTGCTTGGACTTCAGAACTGGCTCAGGGAACCACTCTTCACCGCATTCGATGCAGGTGACAGGCTCTTCCTTCGTCAAATCATAAAAGCGTGTACCGCATTTCGGGCAAGTCCGCTTCGTGCCCCATTCTGGTTTGACCATGTGTAATCCTTGATTGTCCTGCGCCATCTAAGGCGCGCAAAATTTTGTGTCTCTTGATGGGTGCTGGCATCCTCGCATTCAAGGGCGTGGAATCACAAGCACATCATTGGCGCGGCGCCTTGCCAGAACGCAGAGGCACTGTCAAAGACGCGCTCGCTTTAACATCTCTCTTACGCAGGATTTCGCTTCTCTTGACCGCTCACCGCTTCTCTTCAAATGGCCCGCTCACAGGCCGCATCCGCGTGCCCGGAGACAAATCGATCAGTCATCGCTCCCTGATGCTAGGCGCACTGGCGATTGGCGAGACGCGGGTCACTGGCTTGCTGGAGGGCGAAGATGTCCTCGCTACAGCTGAGGCGATGCGGCAAATGGGCGCCAGCATTGTGCGCGAGGATGACGGAACTTACCGCGTCAACGGCGTCGGCGTCGGCGGATTGCTGCAGCCCAAGGGCGCGCTTGATATGGGTAACAGCGGGACCTCCACGCGGCTTCTGATGGGTCTGCTCGCAAGCCACGGCATCACAGCTGCGTTTACGGGAGATGCGAGCCTTTCTGGCCGCCCGATGGGCCGCGTGATTGAACCTCTCTCGCAAATGGGTGCGCAGTTCACGCCCTCGCCTGGCGGTACGCTCCCGCTAATGATGGATGGTTGCGAACCTGCCGTTCCGATCACCTACCGCCTGCCCGTGGCCAGTGCGCAAGTGAAAAGCGCGGTGCTGCTCGCTGCATTGAATACGCCAGGGATTACGAAGGTGATTGAGCCGGTGCCTACCCGCGACCACTCTGAGCGTATGCTGAAAGGGTTTGGTGCAGAGATTACCGTCGAGGAAGCGGACGGAGAGCGACATATAGCTATGAGCGGTCCATGTGATCTGACCCCGTGCAACATCGAAGTCCCAGGAGACCCCTCATCCGCTGCGTTTTTCATAGTTGCGGCGCTACTTGTACCTAGCAGCGATCTGGTGATCGAAAATGTCGGCCTCAACCCCACACGTGCAGGCCTCATCACAGTTCTACGCCAAATGGGCGGTTCAATCGAAGAGCTGAACGCGCGCGAAGTCGGCGGCGAGCCTGTCGCTGATCTTCGTGTGCGCCATTCACAGCTCACGGGCATTGCTGTTGGTCCAGCGATTGCACCTGCGATGATTGACGAATTTCCCGTGCTGTTTGTCGCAGCAGCTTTGGCTAATGGCACTACCACCACTACCGGCCTCGAAGAATTGCGCGTCAAGGAAAGCGACCGGCTAACCGCGATGGCCGATGCGCTGCGGCTCGCAGGCGCTCAGGTGGAAGAGCATGATGATGGGCTGGAAATTGCCGGCAGCGGCGGTGAACCTCTGCACGGCACCAGCGATGCGCCAGTGACAACACATCTCGACCACCGGATCGCGATGAGCATGGCGATTGCGGGGCTTGCGAGCAGCGGCGGCGTGGAGGTAGACAGCACTGATCCCATCGCTACCAGCTTTCCGAATTTCATGGACCTGCTGAGCGGAGCATCGGCATGAGCACCCCGCTCGATATCTATTCAATCATTGGCTTTGTCGGCACGGCCTGCATCATCGCCGCCTACGCCTATCTAACGCTCAAAGACGAGCCCAACCCATTTGTCCTACATGGCACCAATTTGACTGGCGCGGCGCTCCTGACGGTCTCGCTATTGGTACACACCAATTGGCCCAGCCTTGTGCTAGAAGGTTTTTGGGCCGCAATCGCGATCTTTGGTCTGTGGAAGGCGTTCCGCACGAAACGAGCTGAGGCCTCCACATGATTATCGCCGTCGATGGCCCTACCGCCTCGGGCAAAGGCACCATTTCCAAAGCACTTGCGGGGCATTTTGGCCTCCCACACCTCGACACTGGCCTGCTCTACCGCGCGGTTGGCCGGCAGGTCGCGCTAAACGGCGGAGATGCGGATAATGCTGCGGACGCGCTCGCAGCATGCGACTTCCCCGAAAGCTTGCTCGCCGATGATGTATTACGCTCGGAAGGCTCGGGCAGTCTTGCGAGCCGCGCCTCTGTCCACCCACAAGTGCGGCAAGCCCTGTTCGAGCGCCAGCGCGCCTTCGCACAGCAAGCAGGTGGCGCTGTGCTCGATGGACGCGATATTGGCACTGTGATCGTGCCCGAGGCTGATGCGAAATTATTCGTCACCGCATCTGTCCAATCGCGGGCAGTTCGCCGTCATGCCGAGATGGTCGGACGCGGCGAAAGCGCAACGCTTGAAGAAATCGAGGCAGATCTCGCTCGCCGCGACGCCCGCGATATGAACCGCATGGATGCGCCGCTGGTGCCTGCGAAAGATGCGATGATCTTTGACACCACACATTTCGACAAGGACGAAGCGATTGCAGCCGCGATCGAGGCAGTTAACGCACGACTATCCGGCTAGCACTGAACGGGTCATTCCCGATGATCCGCAAGGGCGACTGCCCGCCCGCAGCGACGCGGCCCTCAGGTCGCATGAGCGAGGATATCGCGCTCGCGGAGGCGAGTGCGCAAACAAGAAACCGCCACGCCCTAAATACCTTGCTATTTCGCGTCTTCCGGCCTAAGCGCGCGTCCGTTCTTGCAATCTATCGGATTTCACGAACCTGCATGATGGCATCCGGCCCCATGCGGAACACGGCCCTCTTGCCCTGTTAGCCACCGTAATAGTGCGGCGGAGACAGTTTAAGACCCCGGATGAACCGGTGGCCGGTAGCAAACATGATTTAGGACTACCAACCATATGGCTACTTCTGCCAATCCTACGCGCGACGATTTCGAAGCGCTACTTAACGAACAACTTGGCGGTGCAGACGACGGCGGCTTTGAAGGCCGCGTTGTAAAAGGCACTGTTACGACAATCGAAAATGGCATCGCGATGATCGATGTGGGCCTCAAAAGCGAAGGCCGCATTGATCTTAAAGAATTCCAACGCTCCGAAAATGAGACCGCGCCCAATGTTGGCGATGAAGTCGAGGTTTTCGTTGACCGCGTTGAAAACGCTGATGGCGAAGCCATGCTCAGCCGCGACCGCGCCCGCCGCGAAGCTGCTTGGGACAAGCTTGAAAACGAGTTTGGCGAGAACGCCCGCGTCGAAGGCCGCATCTTTGGCCGTGTCAAAGGTGGCTTCACTGTCGACCTCGACGGCGCTGTAGCGTTCCTGCCCGGCTCACAAGTCGATATCCGTCCCGTGCGCGATGTCGCTCCTCTGATGGATATGCCGCAGCCATTCCAAATTCTCAAAATGGACCGTCGCCGCGGCAACATCGTTGTCTCACGCCGCGCTGTTCTGGAAGAGACCCGCGCAGAGCAGCGCAGCGAGCTGATCGACAAGCTTGCCGAAGGTCAGGTTATCGAGGGCGTAGTCAAGAACATCACCGATTATGGTGCGTTCGTTGATCTGGGCGGCATTGACGGCCTGCTCCACGTCACTGACATGAGCTATAAGCGCGTTAATCACCCGAGCGAAATGATCGAAATCGGCCAGTCTGTGACTGTCCAAATCGTCCGTATCAACGAAGAGACGCAGCGCATCAGCCTCGGCATGAAGCAGCTGGAAAGCGATCCGTGGGACGGTGTCGCAGCGAAATATCCGCTCGGCATGAAGCTCACCGGTACAGTCACCAACATCACCGAATATGGTGCATTTGTTGAGATTGAAGCTGGCATTGAAGGCCTTGTCCACGTCTCTGAAATGAGCTGGACCAAGAAGAACGTTCACCCTGGCAAGATCGTTTCGACAAGCCAGGAAGTCGATGTTCTGGTTCTCGAAGTGGATTCGGATAAGCGCCGAATCTCGCTCGGCCTAAAGCAAGCTCAAGGCAATCCTTGGGAAGAATTTGCCGAGAAGCACCCAGTGGGCAGCAAGGTCAATGGCGAAGTCAAGAACGCTACCGAGTTCGGCCTGTTCATTGGCCTCGATGGCGACGTGGACGGCATGGTCCACATGTCAGACATCGCATGGGGCATTTCGGGTGAAGACGCCCTCGCCCTGCACCGCAAGGGTGAAGAAGTCGAAGCGATCGTTCTCGACGTGGACGCCGATAAGGAGCGCATCAGCCTCGGCATGAAGCAGCTCGAAAAAGGTGCTCCAAGCGCGGATGGCGGCGACACAAGCGCGCTGCGCAAAGGTCAGGTTGTTACTGTCACTGTTCTCGAAGTTCGCGATGGCGGCCTCGAAGTGCAAGTTGGCGAAGACGGCGCAACCGGCTTCATCAAGCGGACCGATCTTGGCCGCGACCGCGACGAGCAACGTCCTGATCGCTTCCAAGCCGGCGCAAAGATCGACGCAATGGTTGCTGGCTTCGACCGTTCGAAGAAGCCAAACTTCTCGATCAAGGCGCGTCAGATCGCCGAAGAGAAGGAAGCTGTGGAGCAGTTCGGTTCATCCGATTCGGGTGCATCACTCGGCGACATCCTCGGCGAAGCGCTGAAGAAAGGCGACTAAGCCCGCTTTCACCGCACAAATTAGGAAGGCCCGTTTGCAGCGATGCAGGCGGGCCTTTTCTTTGTCTTCCATCGAGCGGGCAAGAAGCATAGAGTGGACGCATGATTGAGATTCACCAGTTCCCGTGCCTGTCCGATAATTACGGATTTCTAGTCCACGATCCCGCTAGCGGAGAGACCGCAGCAATCGATACGCCCGATGCGGCCGAGTATCTGAAACAGGCCGAGGCCAAAGGCTGGACCATAACGCAGATATGGAACACCCATTGGCACCCGGACCACGCGGGCGGGAATGCGGATATCGTCACGGCAAGCGGCGCGACTATTGTGGCCCCGGCTGAGGTCGAGCGGATTTCCAAGATCGACCGCGTCCTCACACATGGTGACACTGTGTCGCTGGGCGGCTTCACTGCGCATGTCATTGACGTATCAGGCCACACAAATGGCCATATCGCCTTCCATATGCCGGAAGCTGGCGTGGCCTTTGTGGGAGACAGCGTGTTTGCGCTGGGCTGCGGACGGATGTTTGAAGGCCAGCCCGATCAGTTCTGGGATAGCCTCTCTCGCATCAAGGCTTTGCCCGCCAACACTACGCTCTATTGCGCTCATGAGTATACGCAGGCCAACGCGAAATTCGCGATCCACGCAGACCCGGAGAACACAGCCTTGCAGAGCTATGTCGCTGAGATTGATGCAAAGCGCGCGAAGGATGAGCCAACTGTGCCGACCGTGCTCTCGCGCGAACTTGCGACGAACCCGTTCTTGCGCGCTGACGATCCAGTGCTCGCCGCGAAATGGGGCGGTCACACGCCTGCCCAGACTTTTGCGGCCCTGCGTGCGGGCAAAGACAATTTCTAGCCCCGCATGATAGCATTGCAGGTCAGCCAGTTGAGCGGCGACATGTCTGGCGTCGAGCTGATGGAGCTGCCTGATCCAGTTCCAGGCGAAGGCGAAGTGCTGGTGAGAGTGCGCGCGGCCTCACTCAATTACCCTGACCTATTGATGACGCGCGGCTCATATCAGTTCAAACCTGAACCACCTTTTGTGGCTGGGATGGAGCTTGCGGGCGAAGTTGTCGCAGCGGATCCTGAAAGCGGTTTCGCGCAGGGAGACCGCGTGGTTGGCGGCGCGAAGACCGGGGGGATGGCCGAACTGGTCGTCCTACCCTCACGAAATGTCCGCAAAGTCCCCGAGCAGCTCGATCTCGTAACCGCAGCGGCCATGGGCGCCGCCTATCAGACCGCCTATGTCGCGCTGGTCGAGCTTGGGCAGCTGGAGGCCGGACAAACCGTCCTCGTCCACGGTGCAAGCGGCGGCGTAGGTCTTGCTGCCTGCGATCTTGCGAAAGCACATGGCGCGAAGGTGATTGCAGCGTCACACCGCGAGGAAAAACTCGGACCCTTGCGCCAAATCGCTGCGCCCGAGGCCGCAATCGTCAATCGCGGACGGTTTCGCGAGCAAGTGGCCGAGCTCACCGATGGACGGCTTTGCGATCTCGTGTTCGATCCGGTCGGCGGCGAGATCTTCGATGAAAGTACGCGCTGTGTCACCTTTGGCGGTAAACTGCTGGTGGTGGGCTTTGTCGCGGGCCGCATTCCCGAGATTGCAGTCAATATCCCGCTGATCAAGGGCTTCTCCGTGGTCGGTGTGCGCGCTGGCGAATATAGCCGCCGTTTCCCGGACCAAGGGCAACGGATCATGGAGACGCTTGATCAAATGGCAGTCGAAGGGCGCATTACCCCGCACATTGACCGCAAACTGCCGCTCAGCGCATGGCGCGAGGGATTTGAGGCAATGCAGCGCGGTGAGATCGTCGGAAAGGTCATCTTCGAACCTTAGAATGGTATTGGCGAGCCAAACCTTCGCTAGGTTTCCCACACGAAAAAGGCGACCCTGGGGCCGCCTCTATCAATCGCCATCAGCCTTTCGCAGACCTCACAGCCCAGCAATAACCTCATCAGCGAGCTTGCCATCAGCCTTTGCATCATGCTTATCCGCGATCAGCACCTTGCTCGCCGTTGTCGCAGCGAGAGCCGCGCGGTTGCGAACATCTTCGATCGCATCGCGCTCTGCAGCGGCAATCTTGTCCTCGGCCATGCGCTTGCGGCGCTCGACCATCGCCTTGCTGTCAGCTTCCGCTTTCTCGACAATCGCATCCGCCTCGCTTTGAGCACCTTCGATCATCGCCTCAGCATCTTTTTCAGCACCAGCGATCTTGTCAGCATATTCCTTGCGCAGAGCCTCTGCTTCGGCTCGCAAGTTCTTTGCTTCATCAAGCTGCTGCTTGATTTCGGCAATCTTATTGTCGAGCCCGCCCGTGATCAAACTGGGCACTTTCTTCCAAACGAAGATCGCGATCAACACAGCCATCGAGATCGACACCCACTGGTAGGGCTTGAGGCCCCACAAACTTGGTTCAGCGGCTACAGCAGCGCCTTCTGCCCCTGCGGCTAGGATAAACATCATATCAGCCATGCATCGCCGCCTTCACAGCCTTCGCGGCTGCTGGTTTGGTGATCTTGACACCGGTGAGACGCGAGACGATGTCCTGCGCAGCATCCGCCGCAACAGTTTCCACCTCAGCCAGCGCTTCACCGCGAGCGGTTTCAATGCGTGCCTCAGCCTCATCGAGCTTTTTGTCGAGACGCTTTTGAGCCGCTGCCAACTTCTTCTCAGACTTCGCAGCTGCGTCAGCTTTCGCCTTCGCTACGATCTCCTGAGCCTTGGCGCGGTTTTCATTCTCGCGAACGCGCCACGCCTCTTCCTGTTCATCAGCAGCATCACGGGCAGCCTGCGCAGCAGCAAGATCATCAGCGATCTGCTTGTCGCGCAGATTTACGGTGTCCATCACTTTGGGCACCATACCGCGGCCAATAACGAAAAAGGTGAAGCCAAAGAACACAAGCAGCCAGAAAACCTGACTGGAATATGTCTCTGCTAGCTGGGCTATCTGAGGCATTGTTTAGAGCTCTTTACGCATCGCAAAAGAAACCAGCTTGTCAGGGTCAGAGCGAGAAAACCTCATCCCGACCCTGTCAAGCAATCATTAGGCGACGAAGATCAGGATCATCGCAACGACGAACGCCAGCAGGCCGAGAAGCTCAGCAGCAGCGAAGCCGATGAACAGGCGGCCTTGCTGACCGTCTGCAGCCCCTGGATTGCGCAGCGCGCTCTCAAGGAACGAACCAAAGACGTTACCCACGCCAATTGCGGCCATGCCAGCACCGATAGCGGCGAGACCTGCACCGACGAGCTTTGCAGCTTCTACTTCCATTTGAAAACTCCTTTAAAAACTTGAAAATCGTGAAAAAAGATCAGTGAAGATGTTCAGCGTCGTTGATGTACAGCGACGTCAGAAGAGCGAAAACATAGGCCTGAATGCCGGCGACCAAAATCTCCAGCGCGCTAATGCCGATCATCAGGATGAAGCTAGGGAGACCGACCAAGAGGCCAAAACCGAGGCCCGCGTTAGTGCCGTCGATTACAAAGCTCGACAGCACTTTGAGCAGAACGTGGCCCGCCATCATGGCAACGAATAGCCGCAATGCGAGGCTGAACGGGCGAACCAGGAATGAGATGAGTTCGATCGGGAAGATAACCGGGATCATGGGCAGCGGCGTTCCATGTGGCACGAACAGGGTGAAAAACTTCAACCCATGCTTCCAGAAGCCAACGATGAGAACGATCGAGAAGCTGATAATCGCGAGCACGCCGGTGACGGTAAAGTGGCTGGTGAAGGTAAACGGATGCACGCCGACGAGGCCAAGCGGCAGCAGGCCGAGCAAGTTTGCGATCAGGATGAACATAAACAGGCTGAATACGTAAGGCAGGTACTTGCGCCCGCCCTTGCCGATGTTCGCCTCAAGCATATCGTCGATGAAGCCGGTGAAGGTTTCCACCATCATCTGCCAGCGACCGGGCACGACTTGGCGTTTCATCCCGCCAAGGACGAACACAAAGAGCACCACCGTGGTGATGAGCATCCACATCGCAGAGTTTGTAAACGCGATGTTGAACCCAGCAACTTCCCAATTCGCGCCAATTACTGGCTCGATTGCGAATTGCTTCATCGGGTCGACTTTGGCCGGTTCGGCTGTCACAGAAAGTCCCTAATCGATTTGAACTTGCGCCCCTAACCCGCTCTTATAGCGAGTTATTCGTCGGGTTGCACGTTCGCCGCACGAATAATGTTCCTGAAGGCGACCACTATTCCGAGGAATAGGCCGATCAACAGACCCCATGGCGTGGTGCCAGCGAACCAATCAACGGTCCAGCCAATTACCGTACCACCTAAGATCCCACCAAGCAGATCCGCCAATACCCGGTTTCCGCTGCGATAATTCGCATCAGACCCGGTCATTTGCGGCTGGTTGCGTTCTTCTTCGCGCTCTTGAGCAGCCTTAAGCCGTTCTTCGAGCGCGTCGATGCGCGCATCCTCAGCGATGGGTTCCCGTGCGGGCTTATCGTCGCTCATGTTGTGATCCTTTATAAGGGGACGCACGACACGGGCACAGACTTGCCCGCCGAGGGCGCGCACCCCTTAGAAGGAGGCCCAATTCGAGTCAACATGTGACAACGCGTTCAGAGGGGAGAATTCCCCGCTCAAATGCTGCGCAGGCTTATGGACAGCGGCTGTCCCTCAGGGGCGCGCCCGATCCGCGCGTTTGCCAAGTGCCATCTGGTGCTTGATATTTCTCACCCTGTGCAGTTTTTGCAATAGCCAGGCAGCCCGATGTGAAGGCGTATTCTTCTAGCGTCGCACCATTTGACTGCGCGCGCTGCGCATAGACTGCGCGGCGTTTGATGTTGATATCATCGACAATCCGCTGAACCGCGGCGCTCGCCGAGCCGACAACGCCCAGATAGCCGTCCATCTTCTCGCCAACCTGCCCAGATGAGCGCGCTGCGGCATAGGCTGGATCACGCTGCGCGGAGGCTGGCGCAGTCACGCCAACAATCGCAGCGGCGAAAACCGCACCGGTCATCACTGTTTTAGTGAGAAATTTCATAACCCTACCCTCTCAGAAGATATCTGCATTATCTTCAATCGCGTCATTGGCATCTTCGGCAAGCCGATAAATCACTTCCTGACGTATGTTTACATTCAGCTCGATCACAATCGCCTCTTCCGGGGCATTTACCGTTATGCACCCGCCCAATGCGACCGTGGCGCAGGCCACTCCTGCTAATCTCATCGCCTTCATGGCCTATTCTCGCTTTCCTGGTCCTGAATAACAGATGTAGCCGGTTGTTCATCTTCCGGCCCTAATTCTTGTGACTGCGTTTCTTGGGACTGGTTTTCCCGCTCAATATCCTCAAGCCGCCTGAAGCGGACACCATCGCTCCCCAACAAGCCCAGCTCACGCGGGTCGCGCACCGAGGCCGGGTCGTAGAGCGATTTCATGGAGGTCAGCAGTTGATAAAACTGCGCGCGCACGTTCACTCGGAATTGCAGGGGCAGCTTGGCGAGCTGACGTGTCACCAGATTGCGGCTCGCATCATCACCTTGGCTCACGCCGTCAAAGCGGACTCGCGTAACGATTTCGCCGGTCAGGGGCCCCTCCATACCCACGGTCATTTGCGTGTAATTCAGGCTCCGCAGTGCATTGAACGCGAAATTCGCCATCGCACCAACGTCGGTATAGGTCAGGTCGCCGACATAGGAGACGTTGCCGCCTGGCTGACGCGATATCAGCAAGCCTTGAATGATTTGTCCGTTGCCATCGGTATCGAACACAATCGGCAAAGTGCCATCGAAAGTGCCGGTTGCGCTGAGATTGCTCAGCTCCAGCGTCTGGACAAAGCTTGCCGCATCGAGCCCGACAATCTCGAAGACGTAGCTGCGATCCTCTTCCACCGCGAAATCGAGGCGCGTGGGGCGCAGGATCAATTCGCCACCCATAAAGGGCCAGCGCCCGCCCTCGACTTGAACCAATTGGCCATTTGTGAGCGAGAACGTCATCTCGCCATCCATCACTTCCACTCCGGGATTGATCGCGGCAATGCTGAGCGATTGCGACGGCGCGGTGGTGAGGTTGATCAGATCGGTGAAGTTGATCGTGCCGCTCACGCCTTGGACCGGCCCAAAGGCGGCTGCAAAGTCAAAGCCTTGTGTGGAAAGTTGGCCTGAAGAAGCAACGCCTTGCTCGTTCCACTCGATGCGCCCCTGCCCCGTCACCGTGCCATCAGCAAGCGCGATCACGCCCCTTGCAAGCTCGCTCAAATCGACCGGCTGCAGCCCTTCGTTAAAGGTCAGGCCCGGAACTGTAATGCGCGCGGACCCAGCAGCGCTATCCAGCCTATGAAGCATATCAAACTCGGCCAAACGTGCTCCGTTCTTGGCGCTGTGTACTGAACCGATGCCCGTGATCTGCTGCCTCGCCCAATCGACACTGGCGACATTGACGAAGATCGGATTAAAGCGCGCGAAGTCCTGTTTATCGGCGATCGTCGCGACAGCGCTGGTGATCTGCGCCCCGTCCTCGGTGAGGCCCCATGTGCCGCTGCCTTCCGAAATGCTGATCGGCAAATCGCCAGAAATCAGCGCTAATCCTGTAAATGAGCCATTGTCATTTGCCCCGCCACCAAGCTCCAACCGTTCCAGCGAAACCTGGTTTTCATCTTCGGCACCGCCATATGAAAGCGAAACCCCTTCCAGAGTACCCCCGCTAGCGGAGTTGAAGCGTCCGCCAGCACTGGCAATGCGGAGAGGCGCGTCCTCATAAGCGCCAAGCAATGCAAATTCAGGAATAACCGCAGAGATTTGCACATCGCCGTCGCTCATCCGTGCAATCGCGCCGCCCGCGCCGGGGCATAGGGTCACCGCTGGCTGCGCGAAGCTCGCCCCATATCCGCTGACCTGCCCAGCTTTAACGCGCGCACAAGAGTTGCCGAGGCTGAGCGCGCCGCTGCGCTCCAATAGTCCCGTCACGGGAAGCTGAGCATCAGTGAACGCGACATCATACATAGTGCCGGATACACGGACTGCCCCGTCGATAGTCATTGCGCCACCGCGTTGCTGTGTGATTTGCATTTCAGGCAGCGCCGCAGTCGAGTTTCCAGCCGAATAAGGCGCCATGCGCATTCGGAAGACTGGCAGCCCTGCACTGCTCGTCTCCATTCGCCCCGAAATGCGCGGGAGCTCATCGCCATTGGTAACAATATTGCCCGCGAAGCGCGGCAGGCCATCAGCGCTGGACTGATATTCGATTTGGGACGCGGAAATGAGGGGCTGCCCGCGTGCATTCCTAACCCGCGCCGAAGGAATCGCCAGCGTCAGTGCTCCATCGGCCATGCGCGCAATGACTGGGGCTTCAAACGAGGCGTCGCGGAGTTGTGCCTTCACGGCTCTAGTGAACTTGCGCATCAGCGGGGCGATGAAGGCATCAGAGCTGCCCGAATTCGCAGAGCCAACCGCAGGCATCGCACTCGCCGAGAGATTGGCTCCTTCCGCGCTCAAGTCGCCGCGGACATCAAAATTGCGGAGGTCCGTGCTGGAACGAAAGGCACCGTCGAAACGCATTTCGTCTGCATTGACGTAATCGTGCGCAAAGCCAAGCAAGCGCACATCATGATCAATCGTCAGCCGATCGCTTGCGAAGGCACCGCGCACAACGCCTTCTGCGCCCTCAGCACTTGCCGCAAACCCAGCCGATCGGCCATTTAACCGGCTCGTTGTGAAATCAGTCTCAAGAGCAAACTGCGCGAATGTAGCGTCAGAAGAAGCCTCTATTTGCGCGGCCAAATCGCCAACGCGGACACCTTGCTCAGCGCAGGATATAGACGCCGCTCTGAGCGGGCCAATCAATTTCGGCGCGCCGTTGCTGGTGGTAATCTCGCCAAAAAGGGTCGTATCCTCGGCCTCACAGCCTTGTACCGCGAGCTTGGGCGCGGTCGCAGCAAATGTCCCAGAGAAACCATCTGCGAGATCACCATTTCCGTCGATCTTTAGACCAACAGGTCCGTACTCAGTTTCCAGCAAGGCCCGGCCATCAACGATGTTCAAATCGAGCTCAGGAAGCGCAAGCTCGGTAGTCTCGCCCTCAAACAAAACCGCATCAAGCGCCCCAAAGCTCAAGACCTGATCTTTGTAGCTCCCATAAAGCCGGGCGCCGCTTATTTCGATTGTACCAATCGTGGGTGCGCCAAAGCGATATTCGATCTCCGCCTTGATCCTGTCCGCGGTGAAATCGGGTGCGGCAGGATCACCCACCACAACATCGGTGAAAATCTGTTCGCGGCTGCCAATACTCTCGATCTCGTAGGTTGCCGGAAGATCATATTGCGCGAGCTGCTCGGAGATGAAATCCTTGGCAAATTGTTCCCGAGACATCCATGCGGTCAGGAACATCAGCGCGATCAACGCAATAGCCACGCCAGAAAAGATGACGCGCTTACGCTTCCAGCCGGCACCGCCAAGCACCTCTGGCGCATCGTCCTCTGTGTGATCGCTCGACCCGTTCATCCCACCCAACACTTGCGCCCAAGCCTCGCGAAAGGCAATGCGGCTACTCGTGAAATGTGTTTGCTGCGGGGGGCTTGCTTGCCTGAAGCTGAAGATAATCTGTTCGAGACGGGCTCTGAAAGTGGTAGGTCGCAAAAAGCGCAGGCCAAGAAACAAGCTGGCGCCGGCCACCGTTCACGGCTGCGGGAAAGGCTGCTCAACGGCGGGCCTGATGCTCTTGCAGATTACGAGCTGCTCGAATTTCTGCTGTTTGCGGGCATAAGGCGCGGTGACACTAAGCCTATCGCCAAAGCCTTGATCAAGCGGTTTGGCTCTTTTGCGGCTGTGCTCAATGCAGATCCCGCTTCTCTCGCGCAGGTCAAGGGCATGGGAGATGCCGGAGCCGCTGCGCTCAAAAGCGTGAGCCTCGCCGCGCGGCGCATGGCGAAGGGCGCGGTTCAGGACAAGCCTGTGCTGTCAAGCTGGCAATCGCTGATCGACTACCTCACTCTCGATATGGGCGAGCTTAATCATGAACGGGTCCGCGTGCTTTACCTTAACACGCGCAACACCCTGATCCTCGATCACATCGCCAGCGAGGGCTCGATTGATGAGGCGGCAATCCACCCGCGTGAAGTCATTCGCAAGGCGCTCGATATTGGAGCTACCGCGCTGATCCTCGTGCACAATCACCCGAGCGGCAATCCTGATCCGAGCCGCGCCGACATCACCATCACCAATCGTATTGCCGATGCTGGCCAACATTTGGGCGTGACCGTGCATGACCACGTGATTATCGGTAAGGGTGGACAACATGTCTCGCTACGCGCCAAGGGCCTAATCTAATCGGAGAATTGTTCTAAACAGTATCTCCGCGATTGGTGATCAGCCGAATTCCGGAATGATTGGCAAAGAAGCTCCAAATCCAATTGATGATCACTGTTGCGCGGTTCCTCGCCCCAGTGAGGAAGCCGACATGAACCACGCCCCAGAGCCACCATGCTATTGCACCAGACAATTTGAAGCGCCCGAAGTCGGCAACCGCTGACTTGCGCCCGATTGTCGCGAGACTGCCTTGATGATTGTAAGCAAAAGGGGCCAATTCGGGTTTGCCGAGCAACTCAGCCTCTACAAATGCGCCAACATAGACACCTGCCTGCTTCGCAGCGGGCGCAAGTCCCGGGACTGGATTGCCGTCCCAAGCATTGCTGCCCGCCGTATCGCCAATAACGAAGATATCCTCATGGTCCGCCACGCGAAGATGATCGTCCACGACAACTCGACCTGATCGATCAGACTCGACCTTCAGCCATTTGGCAGCAGGAGATGCCGCAACACCAGCCGCCCAAAGTACGGTTTCGGTTTCGATTCGCGTTTCATCGCCGATCATCACATGATCCCGCGCAATTTTAGTCACCCTGCCACCAGTGCGAATTTCAACTCCCAATTGATCGAGGGATTGGGCAGCTTTTTCTGAAAGTTCAGAAGGGAAAGCAGGCAAAATTCGGTCACCCGACTGAACGAGAATAACTTTGGCTTCGGACGGGTCGACAGTGCGAAATTCTCGATCCACACTGAATTTTGAAAGCTCAGCAATGGCGCCAGCCAGCTCAACACCGGTTGGCCCGGCACCAACAATGACGAATGTGAGCAGACGCTTGATTCGCTCTTCATCATTGATCGCTTCTGCTTGCTCAAAGGCCTCCAAAATTGATGCGCGAACCGCCACGCCGTTTTCGACCGTTTTCAGGCCTGGTGCGAAAGCACCCCATTCATCCTTGCCGAAATAGCTATGAGTGGCTCCCGTCGCGATCACGAGCTTGTCATAAACAACACTTTGATCGCCCAGATCAGCACCGCCAAAGGTCACGGTCTTGGTTTCTGTATCAATTGCGCTCACCTCGCCTTTGATAACGCGAACATTACCATCGGACTTGAAAAGGCTGCGGATCGGTGTCGCAATGTCCGCCGGGTTTAGTGTTGCTGTCGCGATTTGATACAAGAGTGGTTGAAACAGGTGATAATTGCGCTTGTCGATCACGGTTATGCGGACGGGGAGGCGCTTCAACCGATTTGCCGCAGCCAGCCCGCCAAAGCCCGCGCCCACCACCACAATATGCGGCCAATGATCAGGGATATCGGCATAGTCGCGGTCGAACAAAATGTTCTTCTCCATCCATCGCGCGATAAGGGAGTCCACGGACATGAGCCCGGCGCCGCGAGATTCATAAATCGCCAGCAGCAAGATTGGGTAAAGCGTCACGTCGGGATGAACGCCGACGATCATGAAGATACCTATCAGGATCCCCAGAGCGTAGGAAACAACGCTAGCAGCAAACCCGACCAACATGAGAATGCCAAAGGTGATTGCAAGCCAGTTCGGCATGCCGGTCAAAACGGTCGTTGGCAGCCAAGTCGCCAGGGTGATCGAGGGTTCAAAGAGATCGCTATAGGCGAAGAGTGCGAGGGCAAACCAAACACGAATGATGGCCATAACAAGCGGGGTGACGCGCTGTCGCAAAAACTCGCCGAACTTCACGCTCTGACGCGCAAACGGCAGCGCGCTCTGCTTCAAACCTGGAGCAAGCAGCCTGTCGAGAGAGAAACTCGCAGGGCCCTGCGCGACATACCAAAGCAGCATTGCAATGAGCATCAGGTTGGTGGTCGTGGGAACGTACACAGCCTGCGCCACAATCGTCAGTACAGCCATTGCAAGCGCAGCAGGTCTGGTGAAAAACCCTGCCAGCAAAAGCAGCGGGCCGATCAGCTCAATTGCCAATCCCGTTGCGGCCGCAGTTTCTGGCGCCATCCAGCTGACCGGATACTCGTTCGCTGCGAGAAATACCGCGGTTTCCCAATCGGCCACCTTTACAATGCCAGAGCGCAAGAAAGGCAGAGCCACAAAGAAGCGCACGATGATATCCGTGAACGGCCAGAAAACCTCCGCACCACCAGAATATAGCTTTGCCCAGCTGCGTAGCGTCACCCGCACGAACGGCGGCAAACGTTCTTCCTGAAGTTGGTGCGTGGGATCCGTCATCGACAAGCTCCTCCTTGGCCCTCTATTCGTTTGGTAGAGCCGCAGGTTACATGCCCCGCTTTTGCAAATCCGGGGACAGCATGCCTGCCTCGCCCTTGCCAAGCCGCGCTCTGCAGCATAGCCGCCGCTCGCACAAATACTCAACGGAGTTCGAAAATGGTCCCTCGTTACGCCCGTCCTGAAATGACAGCCATTTGGGAACCTGAGGCGAAATATCGCATCTGGTTCGAGATTGAGGCGCATGCGACCGAAAAGCTGGGCGAATTGGGCGTTGTGCCGGAAAGCGCCGCGAAAGCGCTGTGGGATTGGTGGGCAACTGACCCCAAGGTTGATGTCGAGGCAATTGATGCCATCGAAGCCGTCACCAAGCATGATGTGATCGCCTTCCTCACTTGGGTCGCGGAGAATGTCGGCGATGAAGCGCGCTTCATGCATCAGGGCATGACCAGCTCTGACGTGCTCGACACAACGCTCGCGGTACAGCTGGCAAGGGCATCGGATATTTTGCTCGCTGACCTCGACAAACTGCTTGCGGCGCTCAAGACGCGCGCCGAGGAGCACAAATTCACGCCGACCATCGGGCGCAGCCACGGCATTCACGCGGAGCCAGTCACCTTCGGCCTCAAGCTCGCGCAAGCCTATGCCGAGTTTGACCGCTGCCGGGATAGGCTGGTGGCGGCACGTGCAGAAATCGCAACTTGCGCAATCTCGGGCGCGGTGGGCACCTTTGCAAATATCGATCCGAGCGTGGAAGAGCATGTCGCGGGCAAGCTTGGCCTCGCTGTTGAGCCGGTTTCCACCCAAGTGATCCCCCGCGACCGCCATGCCATGTTCTTCTCGGTACTGGCCGTTATTGCAGGCTCGATTGAACGGCTTGCGGTTGAAATCCGTCACTTGCAGCGGACCGAAGTCTTGGAAGCCGAGGAGTATTTCGCGCCGGGGCAAAAGGGTTCGTCCGCCATGCCGCATAAGCGCAACCCTATCCTGACCGAAAACCTCACCGGGCAGGCGCGCATGATTCGCTCTTATGCCTTGCCCGCGCTGGAGAATGTCGCGCTGTGGCACGAGCGCGATATCTCCCATTCTTCCGTTGAGCGTTTCATCGGCCCGGATGCTACAATTACGCTGGACTTTGCGCTCGCGCGCCTGACCGGAGTGGTAGAGAAGCTGCTCGTCTATCCTGAGCGGATGCAGGCCAATATGGACCGTATGGGCGGGCTAATCCATTCTCAGCGGGTGCTACTGGCGCTCACCCAAGCAGGCGTGAGCCGCGAGGATGCGTACCGGCTGGTTCAGCGTAATGCGATGAAAGTATGGGAATCGGATGGTAAGCTCACTTTGCTTGATCTGCTCAAGCAGGATGAAGAGGTAACCGCCGCTCTGTCAGAGGCTGAGCTGGAAGAGAAGTTCGATCTCGAATATCACTTCAAACAGGTCGATACGATTTTTGCCCGCGTATTTGGCTAGCCAGATAGAACTTGCGAAAACGCTTTGGCGATAGTGGCTGGACGGCATCATCCCATCAGCCTAGCATTACGCTGTACATTGAGATTTCATTGGGAATTTCGGGAGGTCGTTTCCCATGCAGATTATTCGCACATTATTCTGGGTTTTCATCCTGGTGGTTCTGCTGGTCTTCACCGCATTCAATTGGACCCCGGTTGAGGTAAAGCTGTGGGAGAATATGATCGTTGAGACTAAGATCCCAGCGCTCGTGATCATCTCGTTTCTGCTTGGGCTTGTACCGGCATGGATGATCCATCGCGGGACGAAATGGCGCCTTAATCGGCGGATTGGCGCGCTGGAGAATGCTGCGCGCACCAATGCTGCCAATCGGCCAGCACCACCCGCACCGCCTCCTGCCAATGCAACCGCGCCTGAGCCTACCAATCCGGTTGATCCGGTGAGCAGCAAGAGCTGATGAGCAACCCGGTCTATCTTGCGCTTGATCTGCCTCAGCTGGATGACGCGGCGGACCTTCTGAAGAAGGTCAAAGCGCATATTGGCGGGGTAAAGCTCGGCCTCGAATTCTTTTGCGCGCACGGCCATCATGGCGTGCATGAAATCGCGCACCTCGGCCTGCCGATCTTTCTTGATCTCAAACTGCACGACATCCCCAACACTGTCGCCGGCGCGATGCAGGCAATCCATGTGCTGGAACCTGCGATTATCACGGTCCATGCCAGCGGTGGGCGCGCCATGATGGAAGATGCCAAAGCCGCAGCGGGCGAACATACCAAGGTCGTCGCTGTCACTATGCTAACCAGCCTTGATGAACGCGACCTTGAACGCACCGGCATTACGGGCAATCCGCATGATCAGGTCATGCGGCTTGCTGAACTCGCGGAAGCCTCTGGCCTCGATGGCATTGTGTGTTCTGGACAAGAGGTTGGCGCGGTACACAAGCAATGGAAGAAAGGCTTTTTCGTCGTACCCGGCCTGCGTCCTGCAGGGAGTGCTACAGGCGACCAAAAGCGCGTTGTCACACCGCGTCAAGCCCGCGATGATGGTGCAAGCGTGCTCGTAATCGGCCGCCCGATTTCCAAAGCCGATGATCCGGCGCTGGCCGCCCGCGCGATTGAGGCAACACTTTAAAGAACTCCCCAAATGACAACACAAATCAAAATCTGCGGGCTTTCCACGCCCGAAACCATCGACGCCGCTGTAGACGCCGGCGCGACTCATGTTGGCTTTGTCCATTTTGAGAAGAGCCCGCGCCATTTGCCCTTGGAAGATGCGGCGAAGCTGCGTGCTCGTGTGCCCGAAACTGTGAAATTGGTGCTGGTCACCTCCGCGCTTCAGCCAGAAGAACTTGCGCGCGCTTTTGACGTGATCCGCCCTGATGTGCTGCAATTCCATGGCGGCGAGACAGTCGAATGGATGAAGCTCGTCAAAGACACCGTCGGCTGCGAGACATGGCGCGCGCTTGGGCTGCGTGAGAAAGCAACGCTGGAACGCTCAAAGAAGTTCATCGGCGTGTGTGACCGGCTGCTCTTCGATGCACCCGCAAAAGCGCTGCCCGGCGGCAATGGCACATCGTTTCAGTGGGACCTGCTGAGTGGGTGGGAACCCTATATGGATTGGGCGCTCGCGGGCGGACTGACCCCGGACAATGTCGCCGATGCAATTGCACAAACGGGCGCGCCGCTGGTTGACGCATCCTCGGGCATCGAAAGCGCCCCAGGCGTGAAAGATGTGGACTTGATCAAGGCCTTCTGCGAGGCGGCGCGGCAAGTATGACAGACGCAACCCCCAACTCATTTCGCAATCAACCCGATGAGCGCGGCCACTTCGGCGAATTTGGCGGACGCTATGTCGCCGAGACGCTGATGCCGCTGATCCTCGATCTGGAAAAGGAATACCGCGCAGCGCAGGCCGATACCGCCTTTCAAGCGCAGTTCGACGACCTGCTGGAACATTATGTGGGCCGCCCATCCCCGCTCTATTTTGCAGAGCGGCTGACCGAGGCCCTCGGCGGTGCGCAGGTGTGGTTCAAGCGCGACGAGCTCAATCACACCGGTGCGCATAAGATCAACAATTGCATCGGGCAGATCCTGCTCGCGATCCGCATGGGCAAGACGCGTATTATCGCGGAAACCGGCGCGGGCCAGCACGGAGTTGCGACCGCTACGGTATGTGCGCGGTTCGGCCTGCCCTGCGTGATTTACATGGGCGCAGAGGACGTGAAGCGGCAATCGCCCAACGTCTTCCGCATGAAGCTGCTTGGCGCAGAAGTAGTCCCCGTCACCAGCGGCGGCGCGACTTTGAAGGATGCGATGAATGAAGGACTGCGCGACTGGGTCGCGAATGTCCATGACACGTTCTACATCATTGGCACAGCCGCAGGTCCGCATCCCTACCCGGAGTTGGTGCGCGATTTCCAGAGCGTCATCGGACGTGAGGCGCGCGCGCAAATGCTCGACCGGGTCGGTCGCCTGCCCGATCTGCTCATCGCGTGTATTGGCGGCGGGTCGAACGCGCTGGGCCTGTTCCACCCGTTCCTGGATGATCCCGAGGTAAAGATGCTGGGAGTCGAGGCGGCGGGGCATGGCCTTGATGGCGATGAACACGCGGCAAGCCTGCTCGGCGGCGCGCCCGGCGTGCTTCACGGGAACAAGACCTATCTGCTGCAGGACGAAGACGGTCAGATCACTGAAGGCCACTCGATCAGTGCTGGCCTCGATTATCCCGGAATTGGCCCGGAACACGCATGGCTCAAAGAGAGCGGGCGTGTTGAGTATACCGCCGTGACTGATGACGAGGCGCTTGACGGGTTCCAGCTCCTCTGCCGGACCGAGGGAATTATTCCTGCGCTTGAGCCGTCACACGCGCTTGCGGCGGTTGCAAGACGCGCAAAGGAAATGCGCGAGGACGAGATCATCCTGATGAACCTATGCGGTCGCGGCGACAAAGACATCTTCACAGTGGCGGAAAAGCTTGGGGTTGAGATGTGAAGAACCATCCCGGCATCCGTCATTGCGAGGCGACGCAGTCGCCGTGGCAATCCAGAGTCAGTTCGCACCAGACTGGATTGCTTCGCTGCGCTCGCAATGACGAATATCGGAAGCTGGGAGTGGAGATGTGAGGGTGACCAAAAATCAGCTCCTTTTGCTCACAGTCAGCCTTTTTGCCCTCGCAATCTTTCTGATTTGGTGGGGCAGCTCAGAGCAATTCCGTTGGCAACCAAGCGATCCAAACGTACCAATCTGCACCTTCGATTGCCAGATCGTAGGTTTTGGGCGTGTCGTTGTCGGAGGTGGAGTTTTTTGTTTTGCGGCTTCGGTCGCTACTTTTGTGGCAGCAATCTGGAAGCGGTTTTGATGACCCGCCTCCAAACCGCCTTCTCCGAGCCCCACCCCGCTTTCGTCGCGTTCATCACCGCTGGTGATGGCGATACTGCGGCCAATCTCGACGCGCTGGTCGCGGGCGGCGCGGATGTGATCGAATTGGGCATGCCGTTCACCGATCCGATGGCCGATGGCCCGGCCATTCAGAGCGCCAATCTACGCAGCCTCGGCGCGGGCACGACTACCGCTGACGTCCTGCAAATCGCGACCGACTTCCGCGCGCGGCACCCGGACGTGCCGCTGGTGCTCATGGGCTATGCGAACCCGATGGTCCGGCGCGGGCCGGAATGGTTTGCACAGGCCGCAAAACAGGCTGGCGTCGATGGCGTCATCTGTGTCGATATCCCGCCAGAGGAAGACGAGGCGCTCGGCCCTGCCCTGCGCGCAGCGGGCATCGCCCCCATCCGTCTCGCCACGCCGACGACCGATGCCAAACGTCTGCCGCAGGTTCTCGAAGGCTCGGACGGCTTCCTCTATTATGTTTCCGTCGCAGGCATTACCGGCAAACAACAGGCCGCACAGACCAGCATCGAAGAGGCTATCGCCAGGCTCAAGGCCGCAACTGATCTGCCCGTCGCAGTTGGGTTTGGCGTGCGCACCCCAGAACAGGCCAGCGCAATCGCCAAAGTCGCAGATGGCGTTGTCGTCGGCTCGGCTCTGGTCGAAATCGTTGGCGAACACAGGCTCAACGCCCCGCCGAAGCTGCAAGAATACACCGCAGCGCTTGCAGAGGCGGTCCATTCTGCGCGATAAGATGCGCGAACAACAGGAAATACCCCCGATGAACTGGTTCACTCGCGTCCGAAACTCGATTGGCTGGCTGCCCAAGCGCACCACCGAGAAAGATCTCTGGATCAAATGCCGCTCGTGTCAGGAAATGATCTTCGCGCAGGAATATGAGGACAATGCGTTTGTTTGTCCGCGCTGCGACCATCATGGACGGATTGGCGCTGAAGAACGGCTGCGTCAGCTGTTTGATGAGGGCTATGAGCTGCTGCCTCAACCCGAGGTCCGCCAAGACCCGCTCAAGTTCAAAGACAGCAAGAAATACACTGACCGCATAAAGCAGGCGCGCGCGAACAATCCCGAAGAACGTCCCAATGGCGACGCATTTCTCGCTGGATCAGGCGCAATTGAGGGCCATGCGGCGGTCATCGGCGTGCAAGACTTCACCTTTATGGGCGGCAGCATGGGAATGGCCGTCGGCACGGCATTTTGCGCGGGCGCAGAGCGGGCGCTGGCGCGCAAATGCGCATATGTTGTAGTGACTGCGGCGGGCGGCGCTCGCATGCAGGAGGGCATTCTTAGCCTTATGCAAATGCCGAAAGCGACCGTGATGACCCGCCGTCTGCGCGAGGCTGGCCTGCCCTATATTGTCGTGCTGACGGACCCTACCACTGGCGGCGTCACCGCCAGCTATGCAATGCTAGGCGACATTCACATCGCTGAGCCCGGCGCGCTGATTGGCTTTGCCGGCCAGCGGGTGATCCAAGATACTATTCGCGAGCAATTGCCCGAAGGCTTCCAGCGCGCGGAATATCTCTACAAGCACGGGATGGTCGATATGGTGGTGCACCGTCATGATCTGAAGAGCACGCTAGCCAATGTGCTCGACTATCTGCGCCCGCGAGCAGCGGCCTGACGCGATATGAAGGATTTCGGGCGCTCGGATGATCCGCGCGTTCAAGCGCAGCTGGACCGTCTGGCTGCGCTGAGCGTTCCGCAAGGGCGTCTGGGTCTCGAGACGATCAGGGAACTGCTGGAGCGGCTTGGCGATCCGCACAAGAAGCTACCACCGGTGTTTCATGTCGCGGGAACCAACGGCAAAGGCTCTGTGTGCGCTTTCCTGCGGGCGATGCTGGAGGCAGATGGCAAGAAAGTCCACATGACAACCTCGCCGCATCTAGTGCATTATAATGAGCGGATCAGGGTCGCAGGTGAGCTGATTAGCGATAAGCGGCTTGCTGAGCTGCTCGACGAAGTTCTGAATGCGGGCGAAGACCTCGCGCCCAGTTTCTTTGAAGTCACAATCGCCGCCGCATTCACCGAATTTGCGCGTGTGCCCGCCGACGCTTGCATCGTAGAGGTTGGCGTTGGCGGACGATTTGACGCGACCAACGTTCTAGAGCAGCCAGCAGCTTGCGGAATTGCCGCGCTTGGCATTGATCATGAGCGGTTTCTGCTCGCGCCTGAAAAGAACGTGCCGCAAGACCCAATGGCGCGGATTGCCTTTGAAAAGGCCGGCATCGCCAAATCCGGTGTGCCGCTCGTAACACTCGAATATGACGCTCCGCTCCAATTGGAGATGTTTTGGGCGGCAGCGCGCAGTAACTCGCCCCTCGCAAGCCTGGGCGAGGATTGGCAGGTACGTGTGAGCCAGAGCGCGCTGCACTATTCAGACGCTCTCGGCGCGCTCGATCTTCCGCTTCCGACTATGTCTGGCGCTCATCAGGCGCTGAATTCGGCGCTGGCTGTGGCGATGATCCGGCACCAATCAGCGGTTACGGTCTCAGCGGAAGCGCTTGCGCAGGGCATTCATGGCTCGCATTGGCCCGCGAGGCTCCAGCGCCTTGCATCCGGCCCGGTCACCAGCGCGCGTGAGGTTTGGCTTGATGGCGGGCATAATGCGAGCGCGGGTGCAGCCTTGGCGAAGCATTTTCGCGGGCGCGAACTCCATCTCATTCTCGGTATGCTTGACGTAAAAGACCCGGCGGCTTTGGTTGAGCCGCTTTCCGCTTCGATTGAGAGTATTACCGCCGTACCTGTACCTGGCCATGACCATCATGCTGCATCAGCCTTTGCATCAGATGCCCTCTCCGCACCAAGCGTCATCGCAGCGGTCGCCTCGCTTCCCGATGATGGCTTGCCAGTGCTTATCGCCGGGTCACTCTATCTTGCGGGCGAGGTCTTACAGCTTAACAATCAGGTGCCTGTTTAAGCAAGCACCTGACTAGGCCTCTTCCTTACCTGCTGTACCCATCGAAGAATCGACCAATCCGGTACGCATCATCCACCAGAACAGAATGATGCCCGGTACGGCCAAAACCGTCGTAAGCAGATAGAAATTCACATAGCCCATCGCCTCGATCAAGCTGCCAGCGGTAGTGCCCGTCAGCAATCTCCCGACAATGCTCGCGCCAGCGCTAATCAAGGCATATTGCGCGGCCGTAAAACGGAGGTCTGTCAGCGCTGAGAAATAGGCAACAACAACTACGCCGCCATAGCCGCTTGCGAAGTTCTCAAAGCCGATGGCCGCTGCCATGGCCAAATTGCTGTGGCCGATCGCCGCCAGTCCCGCAAAGCTGATGTTGCTAACTGCCATCAAGATCAGAGCGATTAGAACCGACCGTTTCAGCCCAAGTCTTGCGTATATAATTCCGCCGATAAACACGCCGATGATCAGCGCCCAGAAGCCCACACCCACATCGTAAATCGCGATCTCATCATTGGTGTAGCCCAAATCATCAAACAGCAGCCGGAAAGTGAGATTGGCCAATGTGTCGCCAATCTTGTGAACCAGGATAAAGAGCAGGACGAGCCACGCCCCGGTGCGTTTAAAGAACTCAACAAATGGGTCTGCAATTGCGCGCATTTTCTCGGTAACACTTGTCCGCACTGCCTGAACCTTGTGGCGCGGCGGCTCTCCCAAGATCAATGCGGTTATCATCGCGGGAAAAGCGAAAATCGAGCACACGGCATAGGCGACGGTCCAGTCGCTGCGCGTGGCCACGACCAATGCCAGAGCACCTGCACTCGCCGCACCAATTCGCCATCCATACTGGCTCATCCCTGAGCCGACACCAAGCTGGTAAGGCTTGAGCGTTTCGATCCGGTATGCATCGATAATAATGTCAAAAGTGGCGCCAGCTGCGCCCAGCATGACTGCTGAAATAGCGACCCAGACAATGTCCTGCTTAGGGTCAGCCAGAGCAAGATTGATGGTGGCGGCGATAACGACCAGGCCAATCACAATCATCCATGATACGCGCATGCCCAAGCGACCGATAATCGGCAGCTTCACGCTGTCGATGATCCAAGCCCACAGCCACTTGAAATTATAGACTAAAAAGGCAAGCGTGAAGGCCGTTACAGTGGACTTTTCGATCCCGTCTTGAGCCAGACGCGTTGTTAGCGTCGCGGCTAGCAGAGCAAAGGGAAAGCCCGAGGACACGCCGAGAAAGAACGCCGCGAGCGATTCCTTCTCAAGATAGGGTTTGATCGAGTCCCAAACATTGCGCTCTGGCGACCCATCACCCGTGGTCAATTCCGTCATTCCCCGAACGTCCTTCCGTTCCCATCAATTATTTGCAACACTAGCGCCGCTATTCACTGAGGAACAGGCGTCATGAGCAAAGCACCCACAATCGCGCCTGAACGGCGACCGACAGACGGACAGATAGCTTTGGCGCGCGCCATCGCGAAGGGCGGCACAAAGGCGGCTGCATCGATGCAGAACGTCCCTGCCTCGCTTTATACCGATCCGGAGTATTTTGCGCGTGAAAAGGCTGCTTTGTTTGGCCGCATGCCGCAAATTCTGTGCCCCAGCGCGCTTCTCCCCGAACCTGCCATGGCAGCGCCGCATGATGGCACGGGCCGCCCGCTCCTGATCACCCGCGATACCGCTGGGAAAGCGCATGTTTTCCTCAATGTCTGTCAGCACCGCGGAACCAGACTGGTCGAAGGCGATGAAGTGCAATGCGCGAAGAAGCTTGTTTGTCCCTATCATGCGTGGACTTACTCGGTGGATGGACGTTTGCTCGCTTTACCCCGGCCCGACACATTCCCCAGCCTTGAGAAAAGCGAGCATTCCCTTGTCAAATTGCCCAGCTTGGAAAGCGGCGGCTTGATATGGTTTGCACCTGAGAAACACGCTGATTTCGAGGGCGCGAAAGCCGTTGGCGACGAAATGGACGCATTTGGCGCAGGAGATCATGTGCTCTTCCGCCGCAAAACGCACAGCGTAGCGGCCAACTGGAAGCTCATCATGGATGCCTTCCTCGAAAGCTATCATGTGACGCGCCTTCATGCGAAAACCATTGGCCCATTCTTCAAAGACGGCGTGACATCAGGCGATATGGTTGGGCCGCATCATCGCTCGGCCGTGGGCAGGCTCGAAGAGATGGACAGCGTCGACCTTACCGATATGGCTGCGCTGCGGCGGGTCGTAACCTTCGCCTATCAGCTTATTCCCGGAGCGCTGATCATCCCCAGCCCTGACTATATCAATGTCATGGTGATGATGCCGCAAGCGCATAATCACACGCTGGTCGAAGATTTCATGCTCATTCCCGAAGCCCCTGCCACCGACAAAGCGCGCGATCATTGGGAGCGCAGCTGGGCATTGCTCGATGGCGGCGTGTTTGCGAGCGAAGATTTCCGCGCGGCTGAGCTGGGACAGCAAGGGCTGGAGACTGGCGCAGTGCCTGAGCTGACGTTGGGTTCGCTCGAAGGCGGTATCGCGCATTATCATGCGACAATCGCCGAGCTTATGGAGGCGGCGGCCTAATCATCTCGCGGATTGTAGTTCCATGACCCAGAGCTCCAACTACAGCGTAGAGCGCTTTGGCCGAGAGCTCGAGCCGGTGGTCATCATCGACCATTTTTCGCGCGATCTAGAACGCCTTGTCGCGGTTGGGAGGCGTGCGCGTTATGCAGCAGCACAGGGATATCCCGGCATACGCAGCCCGCTCGACCCAAATTATCTGAGTACGCAGGGAGCACTACTGACTGAAATTTTGAGCGCAGAGTTCGATCTATCTTGCCAGATCGGAATCGAAAGCTGCGCCTTCAGCATCGTGACCACACCGCCTGAAGCTCTCGCCCCTTCGCAGCGCATTCCGCATTATGACGGGCCTGAGCCAAACCTCATCGCGATTGTCCAATACGTCTCGCAATATGCTGGTGGTACTGCCTTTTACCGGCACAAGCGCACAGGTTTTGAATCTGTGAACCCGGCGCGCGTAGCAGAATATCGCGCAGCAATTGGCGATGATGACAGCGCATTCGGCCCGCCACCCGAGGGGTACTGTTACGGAGATAGCCGGCGGTATGAAATGATCGGCGAGATTGAGGCAAAACCCGACCGGCTGATCCTTTATCGAGGGCGCGTGCTGCATTCCGGTGTGATTTCTGCGCCGCCCTTTGCCGATGCTCCGCTAGACAATGGCCGCCTCACTGTCACCGCTTTCTTGCAAGGCTAAGCACACCATAGTGATTGCGCCTGCGCATAAGAGAGCTTAGTTGCGCGCTCATGTCTGACAATAAGCTTCCCGAAGAAGGCGACCGGATCGCTAAACTGCTTGCCCGTGCCGGTGTCGCGAGCCGCCGCGAGGTTGAGCGAATGATTGCCGATGGCCGCGTGGCGATTGACGGGAAGGTTTTGGATACGCCTGCAATAAAACTAACCAGCCTTGCGGGCGTTGCGGTAGACGGAAAGCCCGTCGCGAAGGCAGAAGCGACGCGGCTATTCTGTTTTAACAAACCCAGCGGGTTGATCACTGCTGAGCGCGATCCGGCGGGCCGTCCGACGATCTACACCGCGCTGCGTAACGCAATTCCGCAAAGTGCCGGGCGTCTGATGCCGATTGGCAGGCTTGACTTTAACACCGAAGGCTTGCTGCTGCTGACCAATGACGGTGCGCTGAAACGCGCGATGGAGCTCCCCTCATCCGGAGTTCCGCGCACGTACCGCGCCCGCGCTTTTGGCGACATCACACAGGAACAACTCGACGGGTTGATCGAGGGCATCACTATTGATGGCGTGCGGTATGGCTCGATTGAGGCGGATCTGGAGCGCGGCTCAGGCCGCAATCGCTGGATTGAAATGACGCTAACCGAAGGAAAAAACCGCGAAGTGCGCCGCGTGCTGGAGCATCTCGGCCTGCAAGTCAGCCGCTTGCTGCGCACCGCTTATGGTCCGTTTGAGCTCGGCGAGCTTGCGCGCGGCCAAGCAAGCGAGATCAGCCGCGGTGATTTGTTTAATTTTCGCCGGACGCTACCAAAGCAATGAGAGTAATTGCTGGTGAATGGCGCGGGCGCAAGCTGGTCGCGCCCAAAGGCGATACCACCCGCCCCACGGCTGATCGCACTCGCGAAACGCTATTCTCCATGCTCACGAGCCGCCTCGGCACATTTGAGGGCCTGCGCGTGGCAGATCTCTTTGCTGGTTCCGGCGCTCTGGGGCTTGAGGCTTTGTCGCGCGGGGCGGCGCATTGCCTGTTCGTGGAGCAAGAAAAGCCCGCGCTCGACGCCGTCAAAGCCAATATACAAACTTTGAGGGCAAAGGACCGTGCGGAGGTTCAGCCGGGCTCAGTGACCAAGCTCGGCCCAGCTCGTGAACCCTACGATCTCATCCTGCTCGACCCGCCGTATCACACCGGCGCAGGCGCAGTTGCGCTCGACCGGCTCAAGCGGCTCGACTGGATCAATGAAACTACGTGGATTGCTTTGGAAACGGCTGCCGATGAAGATCTCGACATCAGGCAGCTCGAATGTGAGGTGCTACGCCGCGTCGGGAAGGCTGCCATCTCTTTGTGGCGTTTCAATCCCTAACACGGCGTAGCCTCATTGCGACTTCGGCCATTCTCACTCAAATGGGCGACCCGAAGCGCTCGCTTCACGTTTGCTCAAAGCATAGGATTGTCGGGATCGGCTTCAGCTTCATCCATCGGCTCTGGCGGAGGAGGTGGCGGTGACGGCGGACCTGCGTCAGTGGGCGCTTCACCGCCACCAGCAGCGCGCTGCTCAACCATTTGCCAAGCTGCCTCCCGGTCTGGCTCTGCCATCGCGGTCAGCGCCAGCTTGTCATTGTCAGCGAGGCGCCAAAACAAGTCCTGCCGCTCTGGTGACAGTGTCCAGAAATATGCCTGAGCGTCGCCAGGCCAGCCGTCATAGGCAACGCGCTTATCTTCCGGCCAGCCGCCGTATTGAGTCATTTGCTCTGGCGTCATATCGCTTGATGCGGCGGGCGCATCAGGCATCGGCGCAGTGTCCTGAGCCAAGGCGGGGATTGAAATTGTGGCGAGTGAACCGCCAACGAGGTACAATATTGTTCTACGCATGGAATGCGTCTCCTTATCGAGTTCCATGCATGACGAAGCGCGTCCCCCGACACAGTTAGTGGAGTGGAGATGGCGTTAGTTGTGCCGTAAGGCAATGGTCGCCGCCGATGCTAAACTTGCACGCAGACCACTCGAGCGAGAGCCGTGCGAAAAACCCGCCGAACCGCTTTCAGTGCTTGTTGCTGCGCCTATTCCTGAGGCGGGAAGCCCTCAAATTCAGGCAATTTATGCGCACATTTCATCCAATCGATTCGCTCCGCAGTTTGGATATGCGCCTGCGCGGGCAGCTCTTCCGGATCATCCAAAGTACCCGTCTGCACATCCACCATGCCCGGCAAGAACTCGTCATTGCTGTAAAACAGCCCCGTGCCGCATTGGATGCAGAAGTGTCGCCGCCCGCTTTCCGATGAGGCATACACGCTGGCCTCGCCAGTAACGTGCAGAATGTCATCCGGCATCATCGCCCACCCGACCATCGGCGCGCCGGAACTGCGACGGCAGTCTACGCAGTGACACAAAGCGTGATTGATCGGCTCACCCCTGATCTCATATCGGATTGCTCCACAGTGACAGCCACCGCTCAACATTGCCCTTCTCCCAGCTCGCGCGTAATCATCGCTTTGTCCGGCAGCGCTTGCATGCCGAGCCTTTGTTCTCTACTTGTTCGCGCACTTCATGTCCACCCTGCCCACCTCTTCAGACACCGCCCTGGATGGCCCCCTTCCCGCTTACGCTGAGCAGCTGAACGCGCCTCAACGTGACGCGGTTCTAACCACAGAGGGCCCTGTACTGATGCTGGCTGGCGCGGGGACCGGCAAAACAGCGGCGCTGACCGCGCGGCTCGCTCACCTTATTGCTATGCGCAAAGCATGGCCGAGCGAGATTCTATGCGTCACCTTTACTAACAAGGCTGCGCGTGAAATGCGCCATCGGGTCGGCGGACATATCGGCGATGCGGTGGAGGGAATGCCATGGCTTGGCACGTTTCACTCAATCGGTGCGCGGATGCTGCGCCGCCATGCCGAGCTAGTTGGCCTGAAAAGCAATTACACCATCATCGACACTGATGATCAGCTCCGCCTGCTAAAGCAGCTGATCCGCGATCAGGACCTTGATGAGAAGCGTTGGCCCCCGCGCCAGCTTGCCGGGCTGATTGATCGCTGGAAGAACCGCGGGCTCAACCCGGCCGATCTCGATGCGGTGGATAATGAGAGCTATGCCAATGGGCGCGGTCAGCATTTTTATCAGCTTTATCAAGACCGGTTGAAGGCGCTCAATGCCTGTGACTTTGGCGATCTATTGCTGCATGTGCTCAACATCTTCCGCAAACATCGCGACGTGCTGGAGCAGTATCAGCAGCGCTTCAAATATATCCTCGTCGACGAATATCAGGACACCAATCAGGTCCAGTATTTGTGGCTGCGGCTGCTTGCGCAAGAACGCAAGAATATCTGCGTGGTCGGCGATGATGACCAGTCGATCTATTCATGGCGCGGAGCAGAAGTCGCGAACATTCTCAAGTTTGAAAAAGACTTTCCAGGCGCGAAAGTCGTCAAGCTGGAGCAGAATTATCGCTCCACCCCGCAAATCCTTGCCGCCGCATCAGGGCTAATTACAGCCAATAGCGAACGGCTTGGCAAGACGCTGTGGACGGAGCTGGATCAAGGCGAAAAGGTGCGCGTTATCGGCGTGTGGGACGCGCCAGAAGAGGCTCGCCGCGTTGGCGAAGACATCGAGCGGCTTGAGCATGAAGGCGCGCCGCTGGAAGACATCGCGATCCTCGTGCGTGCGCAATATCAAACGCGCGAATTCGAAGACCGCTTTATTCAGATTGGCCTCAACTACAGGATCATTGGCGGTTTCCGTTTTTACGAACGCGCCGAGATCCGCGACGCACTGGCCTATTTGCGCGTGATAGCGCAGCCAGCGGATGATCTAGCGTTTGAGCGAATATATAATCAACCCAAGCGCGGCCTCGGTGCAAAGGCGCTTGAGGCGATGCGGCGTCATGCGCGCGCACTCCAAGCGCCTTTGGCCGCTGCCGCGCTGGATCTGGCGGGCACTGATGAGCTCGCTGCCCGCGCCCGCAACACAATCACCGGATTGCTCAAACTGTTCGTCCATTGGCGCGAGCAGGCGGAGGAAAATACGCCTGCAGAGTTGCTCCGTATGGTCCTCTCGGAAAGTGGCTATGAAGAGATGCTGCAAAAGGACAAAACGCCAGAAGCTGCTGGAAAGCTTGAGAATCTTTCTGAGCTCGCCCGAGCGATGGAGGAGTATGAGACGCTTGGCGACTTCCTAGAGCATGTCAGCCTGGTGATGGACAATGACGCGCGCGGCGATGGCGAGAAAATCACCATTATGACTATGCATGCGGCCAAGGGGCTGGAATTCAATCACGTCTTTCTGCCCGGGTGGGAGGAAGGCGTATTTCCCTCGCAGCGCTCGCTTGACGAAGGCGGCCTTGCTAGTCTCGAAGAAGAGCGACGCCTCGCTTATGTGGCGATTACCCGCGCGCGAAGGCGCTGCACCATCCTGCATGCCGCCAACCGGCGTATATTCGGCCAATGGACCAGCTCAATCCCAAGCCGCTTTGTCGAGGAATTGCCCGAGGACACAATCGAACGCGAAAGCACCATGACCGGAGGCGCATCGATGTGGCGCGCGAATTGGTCAGAGAATGAAGATCCCTTCGCACATGTTGCCAAGGAACGCTCCGACACGCGGGGTCCCGGCTATCAACGTGCGCTCTCCAGCAGCTATGAAACTAAACAGCCGCGGGTCAGGGAGAACCATCGCAGCGCTGCCAGCTTTGCCGCAAAACCGCGCGGTGACATCGCCATTGGCGCGCGCGTGTTTCACGACAAATTTGGCTACGGAATTGTCACCGATCAAGAGGGCAACAAACTTGAGATCGAGTTTGAAAAGGCCGGAACAAAGCGCGTACTCGACAGCTTTATTGCCCTGGCCGACTAGATCGCATAGCTGGTTTGGAAGGCCCTCAGGCGAACAAGCTGATCCAGATTGCCGCAAAGAAAGAGCCCGCACCCAGCAGGCCAAAGGCATGCCAGATAGCGTAGCGGTATCGCATGGTTTTGTTGCGATAAAATAAGGTTCCAATGGAGTAGAACACCGCCCCGCCTGCGATACCGACCAAAGCACCTGTTGGCAGGTCGCTCCAGAAGTCAGGCAGTGCCAACACACCGAACCAGCCCATACCGACATAGGATATGAGCGACCAACGCGAGTCGAGGTTTCTGCCAAACATCTTGAACAGCATGCCCGGCACCGCAAACGCCCATGTTGCAGTCAAAATCCAATAGGCCCAAGTGGTGCCAACTTGGATCAATAGCGGCGTAAAAGTGCCAGCGATTACGGCGTAGATGGCGGCGTGGTCGACGCGCCGGAGGAACACTCGCCAATCATGCATCGGCAGCTGATGGTAGGCGGCCGAAACGCCTGCGGACAGAATCGCGCAAACTGCGTAAATCACCACGGAAGCTATGAGCGCTGGCCCACCGAGAGCATCAGAATAAATGAAGAATGCGGTACATCCAGCAGCAACTGCGGCAAGCCCAATCACGTGCGTTACGCCGTCAACATAGCGCTCTTCGGTGGTCGGGCTGGGATAGGTTATGGCGCTGATATTCATGGGACCGGGCTGCTTCCCGACTGATTATTCGAAACCAACATCGAGAAAGCCCGGCTGCGGACCGTTCCACTCGCCCGCTGGGACCGGATCTTCAGGCTCGTCGCGCTTAGAACGACTGCGGCGCTCTGGCTTATCCGCTTTGTCGGCCTTGCGTGGCCTCTCGCGCTTGTCAGCTGCTTCTGACTTACGCGGCTTACGTTCCCTAGCAGGCTTACGCTCTTCACCCGGCTCATCATCGCTGCGATCTGCATCTAAATTTGCTTCCGCCCGCTTGCGCGAACGTTTGGGCTTGTCGTTTTCCGCACCTGTCTTCAGTTCGACCCGGACATCGCTTTGTCCAAATATCGGAACCTCGCTACCGATGAGTTTCTCAACATTCTCAATCGCTTCTTGGTCTTCTTTCGCGACAAATGTGAAAGCGCGTCCTTTGGCCCCTGCCCGGCCTGTGCGGCCGATGCGGTGGACATAATCGTCCGGGTGCCATGGCGTGTCGAAATTGAACACGTGGCTGACACCCTTGATGTCGAGCCCGCGTGCGGCAACGTCGCTCGCCACCAGAATGTTCACATCACCTGCTTTGAAGCGTTCGAGTTCTTTCAAACGGCTCGACTGGTCCATATCGCCGTGGATCTCGCTGCTCGCAAAGCCGTGACTTTGTAGGCTCTTATTGAGCTCACGAACAGTCGTTTTGCGATTCGCAAAAATGATCGCGGTTTCGACCAGATCATTACGGAGCAGCCAGCGCAATGTGTCGCGCTTCTGACGGCTCTGCACCTTCACTTTGAACGCGGTGATGTCTTTGTTAGTGCTGGCCGCGCGACTCACCTCTATCCGCTTGGGATTGCTGAGAAAAGTCTTCGCCAGTTTCTCAATCGGCGGTGGCATTGTCGCGGAGAACAGCATGGTTTGCCGAGTTTCGGGCAGTTTCGAACAGATGAACTCAATATCCGGGATGAAGCCCATATCGAGCATGCGGTCTGCTTCATCAATCACCAGCAATTCGCAGCCATTGAGGAGGATTTTTCCGCGCTCAAACAGATCCATCAAGCGCCCCGGCGTCGCGATGAGAACGTCAACACCCTCGTTCAGCGCCTTGATCTGATCGCCCATTTGCACACCGCCAATGAGCAGTGCCATTTTGAGGTCATGGTTCTTGCCATATTTCTCAAAATTCTCAGCTACTTGCGCAGCAAGTTCGCGTGTTGGTTCCAGAATGAGGCTGCGCGGCATGAGCGCACGCCTGCGCCCGCTTGCCATCACATCGATCATCGGAAGAACAAAGCTGGCGGTTTTGCCGGTGCCTGTTTGAGCGATACCGATGATGTCTTTCATCATCAATACTGGCGGGATCGCCTCAGCTTGGATGGCGGTAGGCTCGGTATAGCCAGCGTCATCAACTGCTTTGAGCAGCTCGGGAGAAAGGCCTAGATCAGCAAAAGTCATGCGTGCGTTGTGTCATTCCGTAGTCTAAAAATTGTAAGGAAAGCGCGCTTGGTTGGAGAGCCGGCCCAGAAAATCAGCCGCGAACACCGCGTAAGCTGGGCGTCGTGTGCCCATAGACCTCAGAAAAGTCAAGAAAACGAGAGTTTCGCGCTATGCCTTTGGGGGGATGACTGCAGTCGGCTCAGGCCCGTATTTGCTACTTAGCGGGTTGCGCCCTCTGGGACTAAGCGGCGGAATTCAGACAATTGGCACTTGGCGCCGCTGCGTGAAAGCAAACGATCACGCTCAATGCACAAATTCCCATCATCATTACGCTCTACGTAAAAGCCGGAATAGAAATCGCGCGATGAGCACGTCTTTTCCAGGTTAGCGAGCACCATCCCCTGATCGCGCATAAAGAGCAGTAAGCGATTATTGTTGTTCGCCTGAACGCCAACAATTGAATTTGCTTTCAGACACTTGCCCATCTTCTGCTGAGTGTATCGCGGCGATGCTCTGCGGCTTTGGAGTTCAGCGACAAGATTACGCCGATTGGTATTACGCGGTACAATCCGAAGGATAACCCGTTGCTCAATCCGCACCTGCTGGACGATCGGTACTTGGTAATGCGCGCCCAGCTCGAGCCAGTCCGGCGCTCTGCTGCTTGATACCGTCTTGGGCGTGTCGCCTTCAGCCTGCGTCACATGCTCGTCGGTCAGCGCCGCCGATTGGCCTCCGGCGCCTGCCGGATCGGCACCAAGCATCACCAATGGCGCAATGAATGCAACAAGGCTGTTGGTCAAAATGATTTCACCGTCTCCAGCAAACGCTTCAATTTGCGGCCCCCAAAACGCCGACGTTGTCAGCCTCTGACCATAGTCTCTTGAATATTGGCTTAATCGGCAACATTTCGCGTGTCGAGCTATCAGACCCGCTCGGACTTGTGCCATAAGGCAGATATGGAAGTTATGGATAACTCATCGGCTGACGGATTTGTCGCAAAGGCCCGCGCCCTGCTTGGCGAAAAAGGCTTTCTGCAAAGCTTAGATGATCTGGCACCCTGGCTCACCGACTGGCGCGGTCGGTACACGGGGAAGGCGATTGGATTGGCAGCACCCGCTTCCACGCAGGAAGTCAGCGCGCTGGTCAAAATTTGCGCCGACCACGGCGTGCCGATCGTCCCGCAAGGCGGCAATAGCGGCATGTCAGGCGGCGCAACCCCCGATAACAGCGGCCGAGCAGTGATCCTGTCGTTGCGGCGACTTGACACGATCCACCCGGTGGACACCGAGACCCGGCAAGTGCGCTGCGATGCCGGCGTCATCCTGCAAAACTTGCATGAGGCAGCCGAAGCCGAGGGGCTACGCTTTCCTTTGACGCTAGGAGGAAAAGGCTCTGCGACCGTAGGCGGACTTATCTCGACCAATGCTGGCGGCACACAGGTGCTGCGCCATGGCACGATGGGCGCGCAAGTGCTCGGGCTTGAAGCGGTGCTCGCTGACGGAAGCATCCTCAACACGCTGGAGCCGCTAAAGAAAGACAATCGCGGATTTGACCTCAAGCAAACACTCATCGGCTCTGAAGGGACATTAGGCATTGTGACGGGTGCGACTTTGAAGCTGGTCCCGCAGATCGCAGAGCGGACAGTTATTTGGCTGGGTCTGCCGTCTGTCCAAGCAGCCCGCGCCGTTCTTGTCGCTTTTGAGACGGCAATGTCAGAAGAGCTCGAGGGTTTTGAGATAATCCCAAGCCATGCGCTGACCGCAGTACTCGATCATTTGCCCGATGCACGTTCACCAGTCGAAGGTGAGCACAATTGGCATGCACTTGTTGAAATTGTCAGTGATACTGAAAAGCATATGGCGCAGCTTCGGGAGCGCATTGAACACGTGATTGCCGATCAGCTTGACGCTGGATTGGTTGCCGATGGCGTTCTTGCAAGCAGTGAAGCACAGGCCGAGGCATTTTGGCTACTCCGCGATTCGATTTCCGCAGCCGAAAAGGCGCTTGGACCAGCGATGCAGCATGATGTTTCTGTACCGGTGGCCAAAATGGCGGATTTTGTCGCGGAGACTATCCCGCTAGTTGAGAAGCGTTTCCCCGGCACACGCGGTATGGCGTTTGGTCATTTGGGCGATGGCAACGTCCATTATCATGTCCGCGCGCCTGCTGACGGGGTGCCGGGCAACTGGGAAGAAAAAGACGGCAAAGCGATAAGCGTCTTTGTCCATGATCTTGTCACGCAATGGGGTGGGTCGATCAGTGCTGAACACGGCATTGGCCAGATGAAGCGCGAAGAACTCGCCCGCGTGGGGGACCCGGTAGCCAATGCAATGATGCGCGCAGTCAAGCTGGCGCTCGACCCGCAAGGCATTCTCAATCCCGGAAAACTGGTACCCTAAGTTAGGTACCGTAAGCTTGTTCCCCTTGCACCTTGGGCGACTACGCATTAACAGCCGCGCTTCACGCGCGAGGCGCTCCTAAAATTGGTCGCTATCGTACACCGACATTTCTGTTTCGATCCGGAGAAAATCCATGGCGAGTGCGCCGCAACCTACCCTGCCCCTCTTTTACAAAGACCTCATGCCGCTCAACAGCCGTGATCACGGTTCTTGGAAGACCAAATCGCTTGAAGGCGCTGAATTCCTCAAAGGTCAGCACGCTATCCCGATCACGGTTGATGAATTTGTCCAATGTCAGCGTGATTTCCCGATCGTTTTCTCTTCGGGAGACAATCCGCTTCCACTGGCACTCATGGGCCTTAATGAAGGCGTAAACACGTTCGTCGGCGAAGACGGCAAGTTTTCCGAGGCAGTTTATGTGCCTGCTTACATTCGCCGCTACCCCTTCATGCTAGCCAAGCTCAAGCCAGACACTGACGAACTCTCCCTTTGCTTTGACCCGTCAGCAGGCGTTGTCGGTGAATTCAAAGAAGGTGAAATCCTGTTTGCGGACGGCGAAGCAACCGACGCAACCAAGCGCATCCTCGAATTTTGCGAGCATTTTGAGCAGGCTGGGCAGCGCACTCGCGTTTTCCTCGAAGAGCTGACCAAGAACGAGCTTCTGATGGACGGCGAGATCGGCATCTCTACTCAGGAAAACCCTGACAAGCCCTTCGTTTATCGCGGCTTTAAGATGATCGATCAGGAGAAGCTCAAGAACATCAGCGATGAGCAGCTGAAAGCATGGCATGAAAATGGCCTACTTATGCTAATCCACGCGCATATCTTCTCGCTTGATCTGATGCGCACAATCTTCGCGCGCCAAGCTCAGCAAGGCCAAGGCCCTCAGGCAATTGCTGAAGCTGTAGGCAACGCCTGATTCGCAGACTTAGAAAACGTCCTGCTGCGCAGAATGCGGCGGGACGTTTTTTAGCAGAGCTGTCCTGATTTTTCGGGGAAGCTCCCGCCTTGAAACCGTAACGTTTCACCCACACATCGGATGTGTCGAGTCGCGCCACCCTCATCGCGCGCTTGATGAATGCGCACATGTTGCGCATTCCCTCCCTGAACCTCGGCCACCTCGTGCGTGTTGCACGGGGTGGTTTTTTATAGAATACAGCAGCTTTGCCGTAGCCGCGACATCTACTCAGCTGCTTGACGAGCCTGCTCACCGCCACCAAGTGTGATCGTTTCAAAGGCCAGATCGCGCACCAGTCCGCCGATTTGCCGGGCGACAGCAGGCAGGCGCGGCCCAGGTTCTTCCATGCGCGCATCAAGATAAATCGAACGGCACACTTCTAACTGTAAGCCATGGATATTGCGGCGGGGCGCAGAATGATGATCGAGCACATACCCGCCTGAATAAGGCCGGTTATGAGCAACCATGCGTTGGACATTGGCGAGATGACGCAAGGCAGCATCCGCCAAAAATCCATGGCAAGAAGCACCGAACCTGTCGCCAATCACAAATTCAGCGGCTCTCGGATGCGCGCGGCTCGGCTTGAGCGGTGGCATGGAATGTAAATCGATCAACAGCGCCGCGCCCCAGCGTTCTCGCAATTGCTCCAGTGTTTTGCCCAAGACTGCGTGATAGGGGCTGTGGATCGCCCCAATACGCGCTTCAAGCTCCTCTTTAGAGAGAGCCTCGCGCCATATATCGCCCAATCCTGCGAGCCGCCGGGGGACCAGTCCAAGACCGCCCTTCGCGCGGTGATTCGCCCGTGAAACGGCTCGCCCAGCACTTTTGCCCCCCACAATCATCGCCCAATCAACGTCGTCAGCCGCGCGGTTCAGATCCAGCATCGCGCGCGGCGCATGGGCGCTCAGCAATATCGCGCCAGTTGCCGTGGCCACTTCCGCGGCGAGCGTGTCCACATGCCGGTCTTCCAGCCGCAACATTGACCAGCGCGGTTCCCGCATTTTCGCAATGATTGCATCGGGATAGGCGCGCCCACCGTGCGGCGCAGCAATAACCACCGGAATCGCCAGTGATTGCGGGACGTTAAGTGTAAATGCTGGGTCTTTCGTCCCCGGAATATGTCCGCCATGCCGCGTACCGGGCTCTGGTGCCTCGACGGGGTTAACCTTTACCATAATCATGTGATTAAGGCCCGAGGCCCGTGTGTCAAAGGATTCAATCTCCGAGTTTTTTTGCCCCAAGAGTGGACAGACCCTCCGATGCCAAAGATTTCTTAATCGAATTTGGCTATAGGCCGTCTCATGAACCAGACAGTACGCGCCAAGATACTCCTCGCAGAAGATGACAATGCCATGCGCAGCTACCTCGAGCGTGCGCTCGAGCAGGCGGGATATGGCGTCGATTCGGTAGATCGCGGCACTGCCGCCCTGCCCCTTCTGGAGAAGGAAACATATGACCTTCTGCTGTCAGACATCGTCATGCCAGAAATGGATGGGATTGAGCTGGCTCAGCGCTGTAACGAAATGAGCCCTGTGACCAAAGTGATGTTCATCACTGGATTTGCGGCCGTCACGCTCAAGGCAAGCCGCGAACAACCCAATGCCAAGGTTCTTTCCAAGCCCTTCCATCTGAAGGATTTGGTCCTTGAAGTTGAGCGCGTGCTCGAAGGCCGCGTTTCTGCCTCACTTTAACATGCGAAAGCCCTTGCGCAGGTTATAGACCGGCGCTAGGTGGCTCGCCTGCCGACATACAGGCATAGTGATGGTGCGGGCGCATAGCTCAGGGGTAGAGCACTGTATTGACATTGCAGGGGTCGGAAGTTCAAATCTTCCTGTGCCCACCATCATATTTCGAGAGGCCCGCCTACCCGGCGGGCTTTTTCGATTCTGGAGCTCCAATCTCCCCCCCTTCCCTTGCGCCGCGCGGCCCCTCTGCTAAAGCGCGCGCAAACCTTTCCTCCCGATAATATTGAAACAGGGCAACCATGCAAAAAATTCAGGTAAAAAACCCGGTCGTCGAGCTTGATGGCGATGAGATGACCAAGATCATTTGGCAGTGGATCCGCGAGCGGCTGATCCTGCCTTATCTCGACATTGACCTGAAGTATTACGACCTCTCGATTGAGAAGCGTGACGAGACCGATGACCAGATCACGATTGATGCGGCCAATGCGATTAAGGAACATGGCGTTGGCGTAAAATGCGCGACTATCACTCCTGACGAAGCGCGCGTTGAAGAGTTTGACCTCAAGAAAATGTGGCGCTCGCCAAATGGCACAATCCGCAACATCCTCGGCGGTGTTGTGTTCCGTGAGCCAATCGTGATCGACAACGTGCCGCGCCTTGTGCCGGGCTGGACTGACCCGATTGTGGTTGGTCGTCACGCGTTTGGCGACCAATACCGCGCGACTGACACGCTGATCCCGGGTGCGGGTAAGCTCCGTCTCGTATTTGAAGGTGCAGACGGCAAGAACATCGATCTGGAAGTGTTTGAGTTTGAAAGCTCCGGCGTCGCCATGGCGATGTACAATCTCGACGATTCGATCCGCGACTTTGCGCGCGCGTCCATGAATTACGGCCTCGACCGCAAGTGGCCGGTCTACCTCTCAACTAAGAACACGATCATGAAAGCCTACGACGGCCGCTTCAAAGATCTGTTCGAGGAAGTGTTCGAAGCTGAATTCAAAGACAAATTCGCTGAAGCTGGCATCCATTATGAGCACCGCCTGATCGACGATATGGTCGCAGCAGCCATGAAGTGGAACGGCAAGTTCGTCTGGGCTTGTAAGAACTATGATGGCGATGTTCAGTCAGACACGGTTGCGCAGGGCTTTGGCTCGCTCGGCCTGATGACTTCGGTTCTGATGACACCATCAGGCGACTGCGTAGAAGCGGAAGCGGCGCACGGCACAGTGACTCGCCACTATCGTCAGCACCAAGAAGGCAAGGCAACCAGCACCAACCCCATCGCCAGCATCTTCGCGTGGACACGCGGCCTGATGTATCGCGGCAAGTTCGATAACACCCCTGAGGTTGTAAAATTCGCTGAGACGCTTGAGCGGGTTTGCATTCAAACCGTCGAGAATGGCCAGATGACCAAGGATCTCGCGCTCCTGATCGGCCCTCAGCAAAACTGGCTGACGACGGAGCAGTTCTTCGAAGCAATCGTGACTAATCTTGAAAAAGAGATGGCTGGCTGATTTTCGTCACACGAGACTAAACACCAATCGGATCAAGGGGAGCCATCGCGCTCCCCTTTTTCTTTGCTCAGCTCGTTTTTCATGTGGATTTACCTTGGGCACTCAACGCGGTTGCGCAAAGCCTCCGGCTTGTCAGTGACAACTCATGCGCATCACTTTACTGACAAGCCATGGCTGGCGAACTCGCACCCTCCCCAATCCTTTCTGACGCGCTCGTAATCCTTGGCGCGGCAGGCATCGTCATCCCGGTCTTTGCGCGGTTCCGCATCACACCAATTATCGGTTTCATCCTGATCGGAGTCGCGGTCGGCCCATATGGCCTTGGCGCGCTCGTCGACCGACAACCCTGGCTAGGGTACATAACAATATCCGATCCGGAGGGGCTTGGACCCTTCGCAGATTTTGGAATAATCCTGTTGCTGTTCGCAATTGGGCTGGAGCTCTCCTTCAACCGCTTGTGGCAATTGCGAAAATTCGTATTTGGCTTGGGATCGCTCGAGCTTCTGATCATTGGCTGCTCTGGCGCTGCATTCCTCTATTATGTCAGCGGGATGGACCTAACGGGCGCGCTCGCACTTGGCTTTGCGCTCGCCTTCTCATCCACTGCGATTGTGCTGCCGATCTCAGGAACGCGCTCCCCCGTTGGCCGCGCAGCTCTTTCTATGCTGCTGTTTGAGGATATCATGATCGTGCCGATCGTGTTCATTCTCGGCGCGCTCGCGCCGCACGCGCAGGCAGAAGGCCTGACCGGCCTTACCGACACGCTCTGGCAAGGCGGGTTAGTTGTCCTAGCACTGCTGATCGTCGGCCGTTTCGCCTTACCCCGCCTATTCTCTCAGGCCGCCCGCACGAAAAGCCCAGAGCTCTTTCTCGCGGCATCATTGCTCGTTGTTATCGGAGCGAGCCTCGCCACTTCCGCCGTCGGTCTGTCCCCTATCGTTGGCGCGCTGATCGCCGGACTACTCATCGCTGAGACCGAATATCACGGCGAAGTCGAGAGCATCATGGAGCCGTTCAAGGGCCTTGCTCTGGGCGTGTTCCTGATCACGATCGGCATGAGCATTGATCTCATGATGATCGCGGCGAATGTCGGCCCAATCATGATGGCGGTTGTCGGCGTGCTCGTCTTCAAGGCGATTGTAACGGGAACCTTGCTAAGGCTGATGGGCGCGCGGCGCAGCACTGCGGCGGAAACCGGAGTGCTCATGGCCAGCCCCAGCGAAACCACCTTGATTGTACTGGCGGCCGCGACAACTGCTCTCATTGTTGACGCAGAAACGGCGCAATTCTGGCAAATCGTCACCGCAATCGGGCTGACGATAACGCCCGTTCTCGCCCGGCTAGGGCGCATTATTGCTCGCCGTGTGGAACCAATTCCAGAGCTACCAGAAGATGACGAAGAGGAGCCGCGCACAATCATTGTCGGTGTCGGACGCGTGGGACGATTGATAGCAGACATGCTGATCAAACATGACCAAGCCTATGTCGCGCTCGATTCCGATTCTGACTTAATCGACAAGGCTGTCCGCGACGGCTACCGAGCGACGTTCGGCGATGCTGCTCGCGGCTCGGCTCTATCCCGGCTCGGGATTGAGACCGCACCAGCAGTGGTTCTAACCATGGACGAACCAGTCCTTGCCCAGCGTTTGGTCACAAAACTGCGCAAGGAATACCCCGAACTGCTAATCGTGGCCCGCGCACGTGACACTGACCACGCGGCAGAGCTTTACCGCGCAGGCGCAAGCCATGCCGTGCCGGAAAACTTGGAAAGCTCTTTACAGCTATCCGAAGCGGTGCTGGTCGACATCGGCGTCGCAATGGGCCCCGTGATCGCATCGATCCACGAAAAGCGCGACGAGTTCAGAGAGCTTCTAGAACTCGAAGGCGGAAAATATCACAAGCCACAGATGCGCTCGAGTCTGACAGATCGGTAAGCGCGCTCAGGCATGTGCAACCCATTCATTGACAGCTCACCAGATCGAGTGTCTACGCCGCTAGGATTCCTTTGACCGCAGCCATTGCCTCAGATGCCTTGTCGCCATCTGGCCCGCCGCCCTGCGCCATATCTGCGCGGCCACCGCCCCCTTTGCCGCCAAGCGCTTCCACGCCAGCACGAACTAGCGCAACCGCATCGAACTTGTCGGTCAGATCGTCAGTCACCGCCACAGCAAACGCCGCCTTGCCATCATTCACGGCGCAAATCGCTGCAATGCCGGAACCTATGCGCCCTTTGGCCTCATCCAACAATGGGCGCAGCTCCTTTGGGTTTAGCCCGTCGATCACTTGACCTGAAAATGTCACGCCATTGACCGTCTCATCAACGTCGCCATTTTGGGCGTCACCACCCGAGCCGCCTCCTGCCAGTGCCAACGCCCGCTTCGCTTCGGCGAGCTCTTTCTCAAGCCGCTTGCGCTCATCAACCATCGCCGAAACACGCGATGCGGCATCTTCCGGCCCGGTCTTGAGCGCCGCTGCGATTGCTTTCAACGCGGTGTCGCGCGCGCTCAACCACTGGCGAGCCGCTTCCCCGGTGAGCGCCTCGATACGCCGAACACCGGAACTAACCGCGCTTTCTGAGGCGATGACAAATAGACCAATATCCCCAGTCGCTTTCACGTGAGTGCCGCCACATAGCTCAACCGAGTATTTGCGTTCCGCCTCACCAGTCCGGCCCATCGAAAGCACGCGAACCTCGTCACCATACTTCTCGCCAAACAAAGCAAGAGCGCCAGCCTCCACCGCGTCATCGGGTGACATAAGGCGGGTTTCGACAACCTCATTGGCGCGAATTTCTGCGTTCACTTCAGCCTCGATATTGGCAATTTCTTCTGCGGCGAGAGGCTTGGGGTGCGAGAAATCGAACCGGAAGCGTTCGTCCGCAACCAGTGAGCCCTTTTGCGTAACATGCTCACCAAGTTGGCTGCGCAGCGCGGCATGGACGAGGTGAGTAGCTGAGTGATTGGCACGAATCCGGTCGCGGCGTCCGGCATCAATTTCGAGATGCACTTTGTCACCGACCGCAATCTCTCCTTTGCTCACAGTGCTTTGATGGGCATGCAACCTTCCAAGTGGTTTGGAAGTTTCAGAGACTGCGATTTCAAGGCCTTCAGGAGTCCAAATACGGCCACTATCGCCCGTCTGACCGCCACTTTCCCCATAAAATGGCGTTTGATTCACGAGGATGGAAACACTCTCGCCTTCGCTTGCTTGCGAAACTTCTGCACCATCCTTCACCAATGCGACAACCTCGGCCTCGCTCGTGTCAGACGCGTAGCCTGTAAATTCAGTCGCGCCTGTGCGCTCGGCAATGTCGAACCAGATTTCGTCGCTGGCCGCTTCGCCCGAGCCTTTCCAAGCCGCGCGAGCCGCTTCCTTCTGACGGGTCATTGCAGCATCAAATCCTGCCTTATCGAGCGTAATATCTCGGCTGCGCAGCGCATCTTCGGTCAGGTCATAAGGGAAGCCGTAGGTGTCGTAGAGCTTGAATGCGGTTTCGCCGTCGAGCTCGTCGCCCTCACCCATTCCGACAGTTGCCTGATCGAGTAACCCAAGCCCCTTCTCAAGAGTCTTGCGGAATTGTGTTTCTTCGCGCTCCAGAACCTCCGAAATAAGAGGCTGACCGCGCACCAGTTCTGGATAGGCCGCACCCATTTCAGTCACCAGCGAAGGCACCAAACGATGCATCAGCGGCTCGCTCGCGCCCAGCAAATGGGCATGTCGCATCGCGCGGCGCATAATCCGGCGCAGCACATAGCCACGCCCTTCGTTGGACGGAAGAACGCCATCAGCGAGCAGGAAGCTGGTCGAGCGAAGGTGATCGACAATCACGCGATGGCTCGCGGATTGCTCACCCTCTGCCTTTACCTTTGTGAAATTCTCAGACGCCGCGATGAGCGCCTTGAAGGTATCAGTATCATAATTGTCATGGACGCCCTGCATGACCGCAGCGATCCGCTCGAGCCCCATACCGGTATCAATCGATGGCTTGGGTAAGTCGGTCCGTTCACCGCCTGCTTGCTGGTCAAACTGCATGAAGACGAGATTCCATATCTCAACGAAACGGTCGCCATCTTCGTCCGGGCTACCCGGAGGGCCTCCGAAAATATGCTCCCCATGATCGTAGAAAATCTCCGAACATGGCCCGCAAGGCCCCGTATCACCCATCGACCAAAAATTGTCATTCGTAGCGATCCGAATGATCCGCTCCTCGGGAAGACCGCTAATCTTGCGCCACAGATCAAACGCCTGATTATCTGTGTGATAGACTGTAACGACCAAACGGTCAGGCGCGATGCCCCACTCTTTGGTCAAAAGGCTCCAGGCATGTGTAATCGCCTGCTCCTTGAAATAGTCGCCAAAGCTAAAATTGCCGAGCATCTCAAAGAATGTATGATGCCGCGCCGTGTACCCGACATTATCCAGATCATTGTGCTTCCCACCTGCCCGGACACATTTTTGACTGCTGGTCGCTCGCAGAGCCTGCGGTGCTTCAAGACCGGTGAATGCATTCTTGAACGGCACCATGCCAGCATTGACGAACATAAGCGTCGGATCACTGAAAGGCACAAGCGGCGCAGACGCAATTTCCGCATGCTCAGCAGCACTGAAGTAATCGAGGAAACTGCGTCTGATATCATTGGTGGAAGTCATGGGATGGCAAGTAGGCAATCCCATCGGGGCCGACAAGCGCGAAACTGATATTTGCAGCGGTCAAGATGAAGAAACTGGGACCACCAAATAACAAATCCAGAACCGCGACAATGCGCGGACCCTCACCAGATAAAGTGAGTGCCGCCCTTTTCGCGAGCTTGTTGCCATGCCGGACGGGCATGTACCGCCTCAACGAATTTCGCTAGCTTTGGCGCCCTTTCGCCATAACCGCGCATCACCGCAATCTCTGCAGGGAAGCTCATCATGACGTCTGAAGCTGACCAATGATCTCCGACGAAATGGAGATTGTCGCCAATATTGTCTTCTGCATAACCAACGTGAGCGGCGAACTGCTCCTCAACCCGCGGCAGCATCGGGGCAGCTGCATCACCTAATCGGTCAGCCATGATTTTGAGCATGACGGGCACGAAAAATGAACTCTCGCCGAACTGCATCCATTCCAGGTGAGCGATGTGCTCTGCGCTGCTCACATCAGGAAGCCAATCCGCGCCGCCATGCCGCTCACACAGATACTGGATAATTGCACCGCTCTCAGCAATAACCCGTCCAGCATCTTCGATAACTGGCGATTTTCCAAGCGGGTGAGCCTTGGCAAGCTCTGGCGGTGCCAAATTGGTTTCCGCATCACGCTGATAATGTGCAATCTTATAGTCAGCACCCAGCTCCTCAAGTAGCCATAAAATGCGCTGCGACCGGCTATTATTGAGGTGATGGACTGTAATGGTCATGGCAGCGCTCCTAAAATGATATTGGAGTTCATCGCCTAAAGCGATCCTGCTGCGCTTACTAGTCAGTTTAAGCGAACCAATGGTCCGGCCTACAAGAAGATAGTGAGCGGAAGGTACCAAAAAAGGAAAAGCCGGCGACGCTGAACCCTGATTGCAAGGGGATAGCGAACGCCGGCGTTCCATGTGATCGAGGGAACCGTCAAATGCAGCTGGGGTAAATGCTGCCGGTCCTCGCTTGAGAAGTGTGTCAGTCCTCCGCGTCAGGACCTGTCATCATCTCCTCGGCAACCTCATCGGTGCGGCCGCGAATGGCGGCTTCCAATTTGGCGCAAACTTCAGGGTTCTCTTTAAGGTAGGTTTTCGAATTTTCCCGGCCTTGGCCGATACGAATGCTGTCATAGCTGAACCATGAGCCTGACTTCTCAACCAGACCAGCTTTCACACCAAGATCGAGTATCTCACCTCTCTTAGAGATGCCTTCGCCATACATGATATCGAACTCGACCTGCTTGAACGGCGGCGCAACCTTGTTCTTGACGACTTTAACACGGGTCGCGTTGCCAATGACTTCATCGCGGTCTTTGATCTGACCAATCCGGCGAATATCAAGGCGCACAGAGGCATAAAACTTCAGCGCATTACCGCCCGTTGTAGTCTCTGGATTACCATACATGACGCCGATTTTCATGCGCAGTTGGTTGATGAAGATGACCATGCATTTTGAGCGATTGATCGAGCCTGTCAGCTTGCGCAGCGACTGGCTCATCAAGCGAGCTTGCAGGCCGACATGGCTATCACCCATCTCACCTTCGATCTCAGCGCGCGGGACCAATGCCGCAACCGAATCGACTACAAGAATATCAATCGCATTGGAGCGTACCAAAGTGTCGGTAATTTCGAGCGCTTGCTCACCTGTGTCAGGCTGTGAGACAATAAGCTCGTCAACATCAACGCCCAGCTTGCGAGCATATACCGGATCAAGCGCATGCTCTGCATCAACGAATGCAGCCGTGCCGCCGTTCTTCTGAGCCTCGGCAATAACATGAAGCGCCAGAGTAGTTTTACCTGAGCTTTCAGGGCCATACACCTCGATCACACGGCCTTTCGGAAGGCCTCCAATGCCGAGCGCAATATCCAATCCCAGCGAGCCGGTTGAAATAGCTTCAACCTCCATCGCCTCTTTTGAGCCCAGCTTCATTGCTGAGCCTTTGCCGAACGCACGGTCTATTTGCGCGAGCGCTGCATCAAGTGCTTTTTGACGATCCACTTTACTTTCCTTGCCTTCAACGAGCTTGAGATTTGCCGCCATGACACACGCCTCCATAAATTGCCTAGAGCTGAGAGCAGCTCATCAACGATGGAGAGTTTGTACGCATTTTGTTCCAAAAGAACAAGAGCGGAACAGTAGTTTTTTCTAACGGGTTTAAGTATGTGATATTATGGACTTTTAGTGGCCCATTGCACAAATTTACTCAGCGTCAGGCACTTCGGCGCTTAAGACTTCGGCAACTTTTGCATTGATCTGCTGAACACTAAACGGCTTCGGAATGAAGTGCATGTGATCAATATCGATCTCATTACGCAATTGCTCTTCGGCGTAACCGGACATGAAGAGGATTGGTATGTGCGGTTTGATTTGACGGATAGCGCGCGCCATCGCGGGACCATCCATAACGGGCATGACCACATCGGAGAGAATCATGTCGAACTCATCATCGCCGTTGGCGACCTCCGCCAGCCCTGCCTCACCATCGCTGGCGGAGGTCACGGTATAGCCCGCACGGGTGAGCGCTCGCTCAGCAACTGCGCGCACCATATCCTCATCTTCAACGAGCAAGACCTTGGCCCCACCGCTCCAGTCTGTGGCGATTTGCTCCTCGCCCTCCTCGCGGCGCTGAACCGTCGGCAGCTCGCCTTTGTAGACCGGCAGGTAGACCGTGAAGCGCGCGCCAGAAGGCTGTCCATCATGGCCGAGAATGTTGTCCGCAAAGATAAAGCCGTTGGACTGTTTGACGATCCCGTAGACGGTAGAGAGACCGAGCCCAGTGCCCTTGCCCTGCTCCTTGGTCGTAAAGAACGGCTCAAAGATCTTGGTGATGACATCTTGCGGAATGCCGCCGCCTGTATCCTGTACGATCATAACCGTGTAATCGTCAGCGGGCATAATATCGACGCCCATCTTGCGCACATCGCGCGCTGATACGCGGCGGGTGGCGAGTGTCAGCTTGCCCTTCCAATCAGGCCCCGCTTTGCTCGCATAGGCCTGCATCGCATCGCGCGCATTCACCGCCAGATTGACAATGACCTGCTCCAATTGCTGGGGGTCTGCACGCACAGGCCCAAGCTCACGGTCATGTCGTACATTATATTCAATGCGCTCACCCATCAGGCGGCGGAGGAGTTGGCTCACCTCGCTCACAACATCAGGCAATTGCAGCACAACAGGGCGCAAAGTCTGCTGACGCGAGAACGCAAGCAATTGGCGCGTAAGGCTGGCAGCACGATTGGAATTGGCCTTGATCTGCTGAATATCATCATAGTCGCTATCGCCAGGCGTGTGGCGCAGCAGCATGAGATCGCAATAGCCAATGATGGCAGTCAGAACGTTGTTAAAGTCATGCGCTACGCCCCCCGCAAGCTGACCGACAGCTTGCATTTTCGTGGCCTGAGCGACTTGTCGCCGCAGACGCTTTTCTTCGGTTGAGTCTGAGATCGAGAGCAGTACGGTCGCTTCACCCAGCCCGCGCACACCGGCAAGGCCAATGCTCACCGGCTCTTCTTTATCGCCCATCAAGCGCACAGCCATGTCGCTGCTTGACGCAGGCCCTTTGGCAAACCGCCGCACCGTGTCGGACATGGCCGATTTGTCCTCATGCACGACCAAATCAGATGGATATTGCGGAAGACCCGGTGCCTCACGCTCGACCGCGCGCAAAAAGGCTTTATTGGCGAACATGAAGCGCCCGTCGCGATCAGTGAGCGCAAGCCCAAGCGGCAAAGCAGAAAGAAGTGCCTCAAGCTGAGGAATGGCTGCACGCCCACCGCCTTCCCAGCCCCCGCCAATACCGACACCGCTATCGATAAGCATCATCAGCGATGGCGCGGGGTCAGCACGCCCATCTAGCGTTGGGTCAACTTCATCCAACGGCACTTGCACAAGGGTTTGCGGCGCGCCTTGCTGACCCTCGCGGGCGAAGAATATCCGATCACGTTCATCAGAACGCAGAAGCGTAACATATTCGCGCCCCTCCAGCCCGGCAGCAGCATCACCAACAGCACGCTCAGCCAGCCCAGGCGTATGCGCCATAATGACGCCGTCGTTTTGCACCATTGCCACCTCTACGCCAGCATTGCTGAGAAGCGAGCCAAGTGCGCCGCTGAGACGCCGATCAAGGCCGTCATAGCCGCGCTCCTGAACAATCTCTGCAAACCGCCAGACCAGATAGTCATCTGCGCGGCCACATCGCTCGATCGACACTCGAAATCGCCGCTGCCCCTTGGGCCAGAAAAGCAATTCCATCCGCGCCTCACCCTCTCGCCAAGCCATGCGCGCGGCCTGAACAATCCCTTCAAGCGATTGCTCATCAAACGCGAGTTCGGAAGGTGCGACCACCATGTCGAACCAGTCCTCATAGGTAGCATTGGCGCATGTGAGACGGTTGGCTCGATCAGTAATCGCAACGCCGTAATCGCGGTTCTCTATCGCGGCTACCGTGACGCTCCAATCGGGTAAACCGGGATCATCCACTTCGTCAGATACGTTGAGACGCGCGGCCAAAGGGATCAAAATACTGATCGTAACGATGCCGCCTGCATAGGCCATTGCAGTCAAGCCAGTGCCAGCGATCAGCCAAATAACACCGACTGAGAGAATGGCTGCAATCGCCAAGGCGATCAGCAAGATTGGAGACGGCGCGCTCGTCATGAAGTGACCAACGTCGAAGCCGCGTTTTCTCACCTCTTTCGGAGCGGCCTGCACACTACGCATTACCGAGTTGATCCCAGCCGGCGATCAAGGCGCTTTTCCATTGCACGCAGACGTTTAGCCCGGCGGCGTGAGACAACAACGCGCCAGATGACGCCAGAGACTAGCCAGCCAATTGCTGCGCTGACGACCGCCAATACGACAAACCCAAATGCTGTCAGGCCAGCCATCTCGAAAAAGACGGCCAATGCCCCGCGGTCATCCGCAAACTGACCAGCAGTCCCGGCCCCCATTGCTGCGTCGATATTTAGGACGATTTTTCCGACGCGGTTGGCAACGACGACCCAAAATGGGAAGGTAAAAGGGTTCGTGACGAAAGTAACAAGAGCCGCCAGAGGAACATTTGCGCGTGCAGGCAAAGCCATAAAAGCAGCAAGAAAAATCTGCCCAATCGGTACGATAAACGCCGCGAACAACCCCAGAGCCACGCCGCGCGGTACAGACCGGCGCGTGAAGCGCCACAATTCAGGCGAGAGAAAACGGTGCGCGATCGGCGCAAGGAAGCGGTTGTCGGCCATCTCTTCACGAGACGGCATGTTCCGCTCAATCCAGCTTTTTCTCGTCTGTGCCATTAAGGGTGTCCATACACCTTTGGTGATCGGGTGAAAGAGCACATAACTCGCTCTACATTGATATCGGGTGAAACCGCGTTCGTTCAAGGCAAACTGCGCGAATGGCTTGCTTTCTACGCGATCTTACCTGTCAATCCGCAAAACACCGGCGCGAGAGCCCCGCTCAACCGCGCTCCCGCATTAGCCGCGCCTTGTCTCTCTTCCAATCGCGATCTTTCGTCGCCGCGCGCTTGTCATGCGCTTGCTTGCCCTTGGCCAGCGCCAGCTCAACTTTCGCCCGCCCGGTAGAATTGAAGTAGATCGACAGCGGCACCAGCGTCATCCCCTTACGCTCAACCGCGCCCAGCAATTTGTTGATCTCGCGCGAATGCAACAACAGTTTGCGAGGACGCTTAGCCTCGTGATTTTGCCTGTTGCCGTGGCTGTATTCCGGGATGTTGGCATTCACCAGCCACACTTGGCCTTCGCGCACCTCAGCATAGCTTTCCTTGATCGTCGCCTGTCCCGCACGCAGCGCCTTTACCTCGGTTCCTTGCAAAGCAAGCCCCGCTTCAAAGGTCTCCTCAATAGAATAGTCGAACCGCACACGCCGATTGTCAGCGACTGTTTTCTGCTTATCGAAGGTTACGGGTTTGGGTCTCGCCATTCTCTTTACCTAAGGTCCAAGGCGCGATGCGCCAAGTTAAACTAACCCAAACTAGACGAGGCCCGCATGCTCTAGCGCGGCATCAACCGCCTTGCGCGCCTCAGCTGAGCACGGTGTTAGAGGCAGGCGAACCTCATCGGTAAACCCTTCCACAACGCGGCTCAGCGCATATTTAACCGGGCCCGGTGAGGAATCCCCGAACATTGCATAGTGCAAAGGGTAAAGCTGATCGTTGAGACGCCGCGCCTCAACGAGGTCGTTGTCAGTACATGCCTTTTGGAACTCTGCGCATAAAGCTGGTGCGACATTGGCAGTTACCGAGATACATCCCTTCCCGCCCGCCGCATTAAACGGCAGCGCGAGTTCATCATTCCCAGATAGCTGGCAGAATGCTTTGCCAATGCCCATCCGATGGTCCGCAACCCGCGAAAGATCCTCGCTCGCATCTTTGATCGCGATAATCTGCTCGGGGAATTTGTTCGCAAGCTCAATCGTAGTTTTGGGCGCGATATCGGTCACCGTGCGGCCCGGCACATTATAAAGTACAATCGGCAGATCACAGTTTTCCGCCAGATAGCTGAAATGCGCGATCAGACCCGCTTGGCTCGGCTTGTTATAATATGGCGCCACGCACAGCGCCGCCGCCGCGCCTGCTTTGCGCGAAAAATTCATATGGAGCAGCGCGTTTTGCGTGTCATTCGATCCACATCCAGCAATGATCGGAACCCGCCCTGCAGCTTGCTCAATGCATACCTCAATCACGCGGTGATGCTCGGCATTGGACAAGGTCGACGCCTCGCCAGTCGTGCCGCAAGGAACCAGCGCTTTCGACCCGTTTTCAATCTGCCAATCAACCAGTTTGCGAAAAGCCGCCTCGTCAAATACGCCGCCACTGAACGGCGTCACCAGCGCGGGGATCGAACCTGTGAACATTTGTGAATTTCCTGCATTTATTACTTGTGATGGCCGCGCCATAAGCGCACCTCACAAGCGCATCTAGTTTTCATTCACCGCCTGATAAGGAGCAGCTAGGCATTATGTCCAGCATGAGCCATAAATCTATTTCCGCTTTCGCCCTTCTCCTCTCAACTTCGCTTGCCTCAACGGTCGCTACACCTGCCCTTTCACAAAGCAGCATGGTGGCGGTGCAGCCAGTGGAGGCTGCCCGTGCGGTTGAGCAATGGGAACGGCTGATCGCGACAGAAAATCTGAGCTTTGAAAGCTACGCCGGGTTTATCATGCAAAACCCCGGCTTCCCTCAGCAAAGCCGCCTGCAAAGGCGCGCTGAGGGCGCGCTTGATAGTGAGCCAGTTTCTCAAGAGCGTCTGATCCAGTTCTTTGAAGCGAACCCGCCAATCACCAATTCGGCGCGCGCACGCTATGCGCTGGCGCTGGCGAACACGCGGCGGCCTGAGGCGTTTGAGATGGCGCGCGCAGCATGGCGAGGCGGATCCATGAGCAGCCCGGCTGAGGCGTATTTGCTCGGCCTGTTTGGCTCGCGCTTTAGCGATGACGATCACACTGCGCGGATGGACGCGCTACTGTGGCAACGCGATGCGGAGGCCGCGACGCGTCAGATTATTAATGTGCCCACCGCCCAGCGCGATCTGGCGATGGCCCGCCTCGCGCTCATTCAGGGCGAAACGCCGAGCGCGGCTGGCCTAACAGTGCCCGATGGCGCAAGCGCGGATCCCGGCTATGTCTACAACCTTGCGCGCCATTACCGCACAACGCGTCAGGTAAACCGCGCAGCTTCGCTCCTCGCGAACCGGCCAGAATTTGCGCGACTGCCTCATAATGAGGAAGCACTCGTCGGCGAGATGCTGCGCGCTGCGCGATCCGCAGGTTCCGATACGGCTGCGCGGATTGCGAGCAAGATTGATGACCTGTTCGAGCCGGGTGAGGACATCAGTAAAAAGTCTTTCCGCCTGCGGGATGATTACACCTCGCTGATGTGGCTCGGCGGGACAAAGGCGCTATGGAACCTCGGCAATGGTAACCGCGCCGCGCCGCTCTTTTACCGCTACGGCGCTGCCGCACAGACTCCGCAAACCCGCTCCAAGGGCTTTTACTGGGCGGGCCTTGCTAGCCAGCGCGCTGGCAATACCGGCGAGGCAGAGCGCTATTGGCAGATGGCCGCGGCGTATCCTGAGCGGTTTTACGGGCAGTTGGCGATCAACAAGCTCGGCGGGACGATGCCCGATCTTATTGCAGCCGAAGCCCCCGGCGAACCAACGACTGAACAACGTGTCGCCTTTAATCAGCAGCCGCTCACCAATGCAGTCCGTCATGTTGCGAGGGGCGCGCCATGGCGCACCGGCATCCGCTTTTATCGCGCGATTGCACAGGCCGCCGACACGCCAGAAGAGCATCAACTGGTCGCAGAATTGGCCATCGCTACGGGACGCCGCGATCTCGCAGTCAATGTCTCCGAGGCGGCAGGCGCGGATGGTTTGGGTCAATTGTTTGTTGCGCAAGGTTTCCCTGAGCTTCCCCTTCCCCAAGGCGCGAACTTCACACTGACCCATGCCATTGCGCGGCAGGAAAGCCAGTTTGCGCAGAATGCGATCAGCCACGCCGGCGCACGCGGCTTGATGCAGCTGATGCCGGGCACTGCGCGCGAAGAAGCGCGATTTGCGGGCATCAGTTACATGTCCGCTAATCTGATCAATGATGCACAATACAACCTGCGCCTTGGCAGCAATCACATCGACCGGCTAATGCGGCGTTATAATGGTAGCTATCCCCTTGCTTTTGCAGCCTATAATGCAGGCCCCGGCAATGTGAACAAATGGCTGCGACGCAATGGCGATCCGCGCACTGGCAGTATTTCGTGGGTGGAATGGATTGAGAAAATCCCGTTCTTCGAGACCAAGAATTATGTCCAGCGGGTGGTAGAGAACGCCGCAGTTTACGAGCATCTCTATCCAGAGCGCACGGTCTATGGTCAGCCGCGCATGGCGCATGAATTCCTGCGATAGTGCGATTTTGGCGGTGCGCAGATTTGCGATCTTTTTTGCGCTGATCGGAGCGACGCTCTCAACACCGCTGGCGGCGAAGGAAAGCGTCGGCGTCTTTTCCGATTGGGCGGCGTTTCGCGATCAGCAGGCATCGCATTGCTACGCCATAGCCATGCCCGCGCCGAGCAAACTGCAGCGCGATCATCAGCCCTATGCGACCGTCGCAACCTGGCCCAAGCGGCAAGTGCGCGGCCAAGTCCACTTTCGCTTGTCGCGCAATATGGCGCGCAGCTCCGCCATCACCGCAAGCATAGGCCGCGAGCGGTTTCGCCTCACTGGCAGCGGTGCGAGCGCTTGGGCGGTGGACCGCAGCATGGACGCTGCGATTGTCGCAGCTATGCGCTCTGCAAAGAGCATTGTGATCCGCGCCGTCGACTCTCGGGGTCGCAGGTTCTCCAATACATATCAACTCGCAGGCGCGGCCTCCGCGATGGATGCCGCAACCATTGCCTGCGCAAAGCTGCGCTAGCCCAACTTCCCCAGCCTCAAGGCCTCTGGCCAAAGTTCGTCACCGCCCCTATATGCGCCTCTCCCATGGCCGACACTAATCTTATGCCCATCGCCGGACAGGTCGATCCGGTTCCCGTCGCACGTGACATCACGCCGCGAGCCGATGGCCGTATTGATCTGATGGGCCTACCCAAAGCGCGCATTCGCGATCTGTTTGCAGAGGCTGGTCTGGACGCGAAACAGGCCAAGCTGCGCTCAAAGCAGGTCTATCACTGGATTTACCACCGCGGTGTGGGTGATTTTGACTCGATGACCGACATCGCCAAGACTATGCGTCCATGGCTCATTGAACGTTTCGTGATTGATCGCCCGCATGTTGTCGAGGCGCAGCATTCTAACGACGGTACACGCAAATGGCTACTCCAGACAGCGGACGGCCATGACTATGAGATGGTCTTCATCCCCGATGCGGATCGCGGCACGCTGTGTGTTTCCAGCCAGGTCGGCTGCACGCTCAATTGCACCTTCTGCCACACGGGCACGATGCGTTTGGTGCGCAATCTGACACCTGGCGAGATTGTCGGGCAAGTGATGCTCGCACGCGATGCGCTGGGTGAGTGGCCGAAAGGTAAGATGGATTTCGCCGAGGACGCCTCCGAAACCGAATACCGCGCCGATGGCCGCTTGCTCACCAATATCGTGATGATGGGCATGGGTGAGCCGCTTTATAACTTTGACAATGTTCGCGACGCGCTGACGCTGGTCATGGATGGCGAAGGCCTCGCCCTGTCGAAACGCCGCATCACGCTCTCGACCAGCGGCGTTGTCCCAATGATGGAGCGCTGCGGCGAGGAAATTGGCGTGAACCTTGCGGTGTCACTGCATGCGGTGACGAAGGATGTTCGCGACGAGATCGTCCCGATCAACCGGAAATACGGCATTGAAGAGCTGCTTCAGGCCTGCGCGGATTATCCCGGCGCATCAAACGCGCGGCGTATCACCTTTGAGTATGTGATGCTCAAGGATAAGAACGATAGCGATGAAGATGCGCGCGAGCTCGTGCGTCTGATCAAACATTTCGACCTGCCGGCAAAAGTGAACCTCATACCGTTCAACCCATGGCCCGGTGCAGCCTATGAGTGCTCTACGCCCGAGCGGATTGCAGCATTCAGCGAGATTGTCTTTGCGTCCGGCATCAGCGCGCCAGTGCGCACACCGCGAGGCCGCGATATTGACGCGGCATGCGGCCAGTTAAAAACAGCAGCGGAGAAGAAAAGCCGCGCGGAACGGGACCGGGAAGCAGCTCTAGCATCATCGCAATAGACCTCGATCAAGGTCACGCGAACTGGCACTTTGCTAACGACCCCAAAAAACGTCGTCCCCTTACCGATCGCCGGGTTTTTCCGCAAAAAAGCACGGTCAGTCTTGGCCAAAGATTGGCGCGCTACAGGCGTGAAATTGGCGCCACGACGCCTCTCGCTGACACAGCAAGTTTTGATGAACCCCTGATTGATGGCTTGTTATTATTGCCTTTTGGTAACCACGTTTCATTCCTTGGCGAACTGCCCAGTATAGCTCGCGGCAAACCCCGCGCTTTACTGAAAAGGAATAGAAATGAAAAAGTCACTCATCGCTATCGCGGCCGCATCCATGGCCATCTTTGTAGCGCCAGCCAATGCGGCGGTAGCCCAAGCCGACACGCAAATCGCATCAGTCACTGCACAAACTTCAATTGGAGTTGAACATGCTGGCGCTGCCGAAACGGCCGAATATGGCAAGCGGTATGGTAAGAAGTTCCGAGGCAAATCGTTCCGTGGCAAGCACTTTGGCAAGTACAAAGGCAAACACCACTTCCGCAGCTCACGGTTTCATCAGCGCAACAGCAAGCTACACTTCAAGAAGAAGTTCCATCACCATGATCGTCTCGTTCACCATGATGTGAAGCATAATCACAAATATCATGATGATCACAAATTCCATGACGGCCATCATGCCCACGACGGGCATATAGCTCACGGCGATCACATCAAGGCGAAGAAGCTGAAGCACAAACCTTACCGCTATTGATTTGATGGCTCATCGCGCGCGGCGTCCGGACATCTCCTACGGACGCCGCGCCTTTCTTTGTTCATGCGAAGTGGCAAAGGACGTTCAGTCCGCTTAAAAGAATATTGAGGACGTGTACGGCCGCGTCGAGTCACGCAACTGAGCTATTTGAAAGGGGACAGCAATGCGCGCTGAGATCTCGGCACTTTGCATAGGGCAACCCCAACCATTTAATGGCGTAGAGCTAAGCGCGATTGGCAAATACCCGGTGCAAGGTCCGGTCGCCATTCGCGATATCGGCCTTGAAGGCGACATGGTGGCAGACACCAAACATCACGGCGGGCCAGACATGGCCGTCCATCATTATCCGCTCGACCATTATGGTTGGTGGAATGACCGGCTTGGCGGGCATGAACTTCTCACTGCTGCACCTGCATTCGGCGAAAACATCGTCGCGCAGGGCATCACCGAACAAAACGTGCATATTGGCGATCGTTTTCGTTTGGGCAGCGCGCTTCTAGAAATCAGCCAACCGCGCCAGCCCTGCTGGAAGATCGAGCATCGCTTTCAGCGCAAAGGCATGGTCAAAGCGATCATCCAAAACCACACTTGCGGGTGGTATTACCGGGTAATTGAAGAAGGTGCGGCGGAGGCTGGCGATGAGCTGGAGCGCATCGAAACTGGTCATACTGATTGGAGCGTCGCACGGCTCTTTGCCAAGCTCTATGATCCAAAACACAAGGCGAGCCTCGATGAACTGCACGAGATTGCCGAGCTTGAAAAGCTCTGCGCGCTTTGGAGGACAAAGGTGCGCGAGGCGCTGGGCAGCTAGGCTACCCGATTGAGATTTCTCGCTATTCGCCCTTCCCCTGAGCGGCGCAATCTGCTCCATACGAGCCATGGACACATCCAGACCTGCTGTTCTTGTCACCGGCGGCGCCAAACGACTGGGCGGTGCTATCGCACAAAAATTCGGCGAAGCAGGCTGGCATGTCATCATCCATTACCACTCGTCCTCCGACGATGCCCAAGATCTCGCAGACACCCTGCCAGCATCAGAGATCATCCAATGCGATCTTGCAGATGGGGACGCCGCCGTTCGTATGGTGCATGATCTATCGGCGCGGACCGGCAATTGGCAATGCCTCGTCAATTGCGCGAGCGTGTTTGAATATGACGACATGCGGGCGCTCGACCCGGCGTTATCCCACAACGCGATGCAGGTAAATGCGATCACGCCCGCACGCATGGCGCAGGCCTATTTAAGCGCGCCCCGGACGACTGGCGGTGCCTGTGTGATCAACGTGACCGACATGAAGATCGAAAACACGAACCCGGATTTTTTCAGCTACACCATGAGCAAAAATGCGCTGCATTCGGCGATTGGCATGCTTAGCAAGGGCCGAAGTAATTCAGCGGACCGCATTTATGGCCTCGCGCCCGGCGCCATCCTGGCTAGCCACGATCAAAGCGAGGACGAAACGGACATCTCGCACAAACTCAACCTACTTGGCCGGAAAACTGGCGCGGATGAAATCGCAGATGCAGCACTGTTTTTGGCAGGGCGTAACCTTGCCAGCGGGCAGACCGTATTTGTCGACAGCGGACAGCACCTTTTGGATCAAGACCGCGATGTGATATACCTTGCTCGGGATAGGGCGATGGAGGGATAAGCTAATGAAGAAACACGCGCTTTCGACCCGCCTGTGGCACTGGATCAACCTGTTCTTTTTGGTGATCCTGTTTATGTCGGGCCTTACGATTTCCAACGCGCACCGGCGCCTATATTGGGGTGATTGGGGCTTCGCAGCCGAACAAGCGTGGCTTGTCGTTCCGCGTTTCCCGGACTGGATGACAATCCCCGGTTATTACAGCCTCGCGGTAGCACGCGATTGGCATAATCTTGCCGCGTGGCCGTTTGCCCTGATGCTGCTATTTATGTGGGTCGCGATGCTGGTCAACAAGCATTTTGTACGAGATTTGGTGACAAGCCGCACCGAGTGGAAACCAAGCGCGATTTGGCATGACATTGTCGAGCACGCAAAGCTCAATTTCGACCATGGCGACCAGAAATACAACTTCCTGCAGAAGCTGACATACGGCATCGTGCTCGGCGTATTCCTGCCGATGATGGTATTTACCGGCATTTCGATTAGTCCGGGGATGGAGCCGACCTTTGGCTGGCTCGTTGACCTTCTTGGCGGACGCCAATCCGCGCGCAGCCTACATTTCATTTTTGCATTCCTGCTCTTCGGCTTCTTTGTTCTGCATGTAGTCTTGGTGCTGCTCGCGGAACCATACCGACAGATCCGGGATATGATTACAGGAGGCCAGCAATGAGCATTGAGACAAAACGCGGCATGAAAAGACGCGGCTTTCTCGCAGCAGCCGGCGCGGCTTTTCTCGCGGGGTGCAACCGCGTTGCTGAGACCGACGCAGGTGCCAGTCTGCTCAATGCCGCTGAAAAGTGGCACATGGGTGCGCACCGCCTGCTGACCAATCGCAATGCGCTTGCGCCTGAATATCCGCGCAGTGCGATCTCACCTGATTTCCGAGGCAATGGCTCGGTCAATCCGCAAAACGGGGATTATCAGGAACATGTCGCGGCGGGCTTTGCCGATTGGAACCTCGAGGTGCGCGGCCTCGTTGACACTCCGCTTAGCCTGACGCTCGATCAGCTCCGTGCCCTGCCCCAGCGCACTCAGGTGACAAGGCATGACTGCGTCGAGGGATGGAGCGCGATTGGCGAGTGGACCGGCCCGCAACTTTCAACTCTGCTTGCCCAAGCGGGCGTCCAAGAAACAGCGCAGTTTGTCGTCTTCCGCTGCGCAGACAATCTCAACGGTCAAGACTATTATGAAAGCGTCGATATGATTGACGCTTATCACCCGCAAACGATCGTTGCGCATTTGCTCAATGGCGAGCCGCTACCGGTGAAAAATGGTGCTCCTTTGCGGATGAGGATCGAGCGTCAACTTGGCTATAAGCATCCCAAATACCTCACCGCGATTGAGGTGGTTGCGAGCCTTGACGATATTGGCGGTGGGCAAGGCGGCTACTGGGAAGATCGGGCCGGTTACCAATGGTACGCGGGTATCTGATTGCAGCGGCGACCGAGAAATAGGTTCAATCGTCCGGATAGATCCGGTTCATCGTTTCCCAATTGTCGGCAATCATCTCTTCCAGCACGGCCAAGTCGATATCGGCGAGCTTGTTTACGTACAGGCAGCTCTTGCCGCGCGAGTGTTTGCCAAGCCGCGTAAGCTGTTCGACGGTGCGCTTTTCAGTATCCTCGTCGCAATAACACCCCATCAGGTAGAATGAGTGCTTGGCTTTGCGCGGGCTAAAGCCTGTGCGCAGTGAATGGACATCGCGCCCACTCTCATACGTTGTGCTGTAGGAACCGTATCCGATAATGGTTGGCCCCCACATCTTCGCCTCTTTACCAGTGACCTTGCGAAACAACGCATCAAGAACTTTCGCATCCTCTCGCTTTCCCGCATACTCAATATCCTCGATAAACTCCGCTGGATTAACCTGCGTCGTCTGCGTCTTCGCCTCTGCCATACCGTCTTCCTCGACCGCATTTGATAGTATCTTTTAGCCGTGCATTGACTTGGCGAAAACCCCTGTCACATTCATGTGAGGTTTAGGGACGTAAATTGGGGAGCCCGGAGCAGTATGTGGTTGTTAGACAAGTTTCTTCGCAAGGCGATCATTCAGGGACAGCTCGTCATCACAGACTACGATGGCAAAGAATATACATATGGACCCGGGGGCACTGACTATCCACCTGAAGAAGGTGGGAAGCCTGGACCAGTACGTATTCGATTGACCAACAAAAAAGCCGCTAAGCATATCGCGCGCTACCCTCAAATGGGCGCTGGCGAGGCTTTCATGTGGGAATGGCTGGTGGTTGAAGAACCACATGACATTCGCGACATGATCCTATTCGTGACGATGAATGCCAAGCGCCTCGGTGAACGCTCTCTGCAAGCCAAGGGGCCTCTTCGCACGGTGGCACAAAAGGCAATCGCGGCGCTTGACGGGATCAATCTGCGTGGCAGTGCTCGCAAGAACGCCGAACACCATTATGACCTGACCCGCGAGCTTTATGAGCGCTTCCTCGATGAAGATCGCCAATACACAATGGCGTATTATCGCGAGGATGATCCGTCCAAAACAAGCCTCGAGCAGGCACAGATGGATAAGAAGGCGCATATTGCATCAAAGATGCGCATAGAGCCCGGAATGAAAGTGCTCGACATCGGCTGCGGCTGGGGCGGCTTCGCACTGTACCTGCACGAGATGTATGATGTTGAAGTGATTGGTGTCGCGCTGGCACCGGACCAAATCGAATGCTGTAAAGAGCGCGCCAAAGAGCTGGGTGTTGAAGACAAAGTTCAATTCGCGCTGATGGACTACCGCGATGTTGAGGGCGAGTTTGACCGCATCGTCAGCGTCGGCTTGCTCGAACATGTCGGCACCATGCACTATCCGCAGTTCTTTGAGCATACGCACCGCTTACTCAAGCCCGATGGCGTGATGGTCAGCCATTGCTGTGGGCGCGCCGGCCCGCCCGGCTATACTGATGCTTGGACCCGGAAATACATATTCCCAGGTGGGTACATCCCTGCCCTGAGCGAACTCGTGACTGAGAGCGAGAAGAATGGCTGGCAGGTGATGGATGTGGAGGCGATGCGCTTCCACTACTCCCACACATTGGAAGAATGGTACAATCGCACGGTTATGCACCGCGCGGAGATTGAGGCCATGTATGACGAACAATTCTATCGCATGTGGCTGTTCTATCTGGCGGGTGCTGAACAAAGCTTCCGCAATGGCACGATGGTCAATTGGCAAGTCCAATATGTCAAAGACAGGGCTGCTGTGCCGATGACGCGCGAATATATGCTCGAAGAATTGGCCCGCCTTCGTGAGAAAGGCAAAGTGCCTAGTTGGCGATTCGATCCTGGCCTGAAAGAAGCGGCCGAGTGATCCGAAGCTCTGACTGAGTAACGCTTTCACGGGTGCAAGCGAACAGCAGGGGCAATAAGACCAATTAATAGGTGACCCTTTGAGCAATTCACTGATCGACAAGTTTCTAGGCGCGGTAGTCAAGCAAGGCCGCTTGACCATCACCATGGCAAACGGTGCAGTTCATCAGATCGGATCCCCCACCCCGGGCTTCCCCGAAGTCAGCATCCGCCTGACCGACAGCAAGGTCGCGCGCGACGTATTGCTAGACCCGCGCCTTGGCGCAGGCGAAGCATATATGGACGGCCGCATTGTGATTGAGGAAGGCGATGTGATGCAGCTGGTTCAGCTGCTGCGCGCAAACAAGCCATGGGAGCGCGGCGGCAAACTCAAGGCCCCCTCTCCGCTCACTGGATTAAAGAACCGAGCGAAGTTCATTGCCACCTCTTTCAATGAGGCACGCTCTTCCAAACGGAATGTCGCGCATCACTATGACATCGGTAATGAACTCTATCATCTGATGCTCGACCCGGAGCACATGCAATATAGCTGCGCCTATTGGCCCGATGGTGCCGAGACACTGTCACAGGCACAAGAGGCCAAGCTTGCTCATATCGCGGCAAAACTGGCCTTGCGCGGCGGTGACCGCGTACTCGACATCGGATGCGGTTGGGGCGGCATGGCAATTTACCTCGCGAAGCACTTCAACGTTGAGGTTCACGGCATCACACTCAGCGAAGAGCAAATTGCGCTTGCCGTTGACCGAGCCGACAAAGCCGGCGTTTCTGACAAGGTCACTTTCGAGATCGTCGATTATCGCGATTTGGCGAAGCGCGGAGAGCGGTTTGACCGTATCGTCTCCGTTGGCATGTTCGAACATGTCGGCAGGCCTCAGTTTGAAACCTTCTTCCGTGCTTGCGCAAATCTGCTCACAGATGACGGTGTCATGCTGCTTCACACGATTGGGCGGTTCGGCTCACCCGGAAAAACCGACGCTTTCACGTCCAAGTACATCTTCCCTGGAGGGTATATCCCCGCCCTGAGCGAAACGCTCGCCGCGAGCGAGAAAAGCCGCTTGATCCACACTGATATCGAAACACTGCGACTGCACTATGCCCGCACTCTACGAGAGTGGTATGCACGCTGCGAAGCGAACCGCGATGCGATCATCGCCATGTTTGATGAGCGTTTCTATCGCATGTGGACGTTTTATCTCGCCGGTGCGACGGCCGCTTTTGAAAGCGGCGGCATGGGCAATTATCAGATCCAATTTGCGCGCAGCCGGCATGCACTGCCCATCACGCGCGGCTACCTTGAAGCGGAAGAGACTAGGCTCCTTACTACTTAGCTGCCCGCGTCTTCTTAGATGGCTTGTAAGCTGGACCAAAGCCCAGAAGCGCTGCCCCAATGAACGGTGCGGCGACCACCCAAAGACGAATGCCAGAGAGGCTGTCAGGGCTAGCGATCGTAACACCGGCGGTTGCTGCTAGGCCTGCGCAGATAAGAAATACGCCGGCAACGACCCGCGCTTTGGGCACGGTGCGTCCGCCCCTGATGGCTGTAAACGTGCGCTCATTCCGCGCAAAGATCGCGATCATCGGCAACAGGGCAAGAATGTAGATCCCAAGCCAAAGCGGGCGCGATGCCCACCATTCCCCGCTGCCAGGAACGGAGTCGAGCGCCGCACCGCCAAAGGCCAGCCATGTCACCGTCATGACCAGCACGAATGCGGTAAGATGCCACAGATAAACGGTCATAATCATCCCATTCATCAGCACAGTTGCGGTCCATATCGTGAGGTTATCGAGCATTTTGCGCCCCAATGGTTCAAGCGAAAGCACCAATCCCACTTGCACAATTCCTAAAGCGAACAGGGCCAATGTTGGGGGAAGAGAATTGGAAAATCCGCCCGGCGCGGACACCATCGACACAGGATAAAACCCGTAAACCGTGATCGAAATCAAGACGGCAAGTCCAATAGCAAAACAACCGAACGCAACCATCCGATTGTCAAAGCGCCCCGCCCGCCACGCATATCCCAGCTGGTGAATACCAAGAAACACCCACAGGAAATTGGTGAAATTGATCCACGGCACACCCACCGTGAAGGTGAGCCAGTCAGTCGTCATTGCAAGCGGAATGTAGATCGCAAAACTGGCCCAACCAAACCGTTCCCAAGCGCGGTGCGTAAGCGGCGTGCAGGCGGTCACCAGAAGGTACACCGCGAGGAACCAGACTGGAATAAGCGCCGCCTCGGTTGCCATACGGATCTGTTCGCGTGAAAGGCCGAGCTGAGTTAACGCCACCGCGAGCACTGCCCATAACAGCAACACTGGAAAGGTCGGTGCAATCAGGCGTTGTACGCGTGCTGCGAGCCAATCGCGATAAACGCCGGTCTGCCCTGCCTCCGCTTTGCGCAAAGTCGCACCCCAACTCACCCCGTTGGAATAACCGCCCACTAGGAAAAACACCGGCATCACCTGAAAACCCCAAGTCAGCCACTGAGTCCATTCCACGGTGCTCAGCAAGTCCTCGCGCAGCAATTCGCCTGACGCATCGACATAAAGCCCAGCCATCAGCCAATGGCCAAACACCACGGCGAGAATTGAAAGCGCACGCAGGAAATCGACCCAGCGATTGCGTTCTGGCGGCGCTTGCGATGCGAGATCGCGCGCCTTTTTCCACATCCCAGCCATCTAAAGCCCCCTCTGGCGTTCGCCTATATGTGAGGGCTTGCCAAATCCTTTCAAGCCTTACTTGCCTCCTGCAAAGCTGATCGCAATTGCGCTGCTACCCAACGCCTGTTAGCGGGCGCAGCAATTCTTGCTGGAGCAGTCATGTCTGACATTAAACGTGTAGTACTCGCCTATTCGGGCGGCCTCGATACCTCTGTAATCGCCAAATGGCTTGAGGTTGAGCGCGACCTAGAGGTCGTCACTTTCACCGCCGATCTCGGCCAAGGTGAAGAGATCGAGCCTGCTCGCACAAAGGCACGCGCGATGGGTATTCCGGATAAGCATATCTTTATCGAAGATCTGCGCGAGGAGTTTGTGCGCGATTTCGTATTCCCGATGATGCGTGCGAACGCGCGCTACGAGGGCGACTATCTGCTGGGAACGTCCATCGCGCGTCCACTTATTTCCAAACGCCTGATTGAGATTGCCGCGGAAACCGGTGCCGACGCGATTGCACATGGGGCGACTGGCAAAGGCAACGATCAGGTTCGCTTTGAGCTCTCGGCCTATGCCCTCAACCCAGACATTCACGTTATCGCACCATGGCGCGAGTGGGATCTGACAAGCCGCACAGCGCTGATCGCATGGGCCGAGGCGCATCAGATTGATGTGCCTAAAGATAAGCGCGGCGAGAGCCCCTTCTCCACCGATGCAAACCTGCTCCATACGTCTTCCGAAGGTAAGGTGCTGGAGGACCCTTGGGAGGAAACGCCGGACTATGTGTACTCTCGCACGGTCAATCCCGAGGACGCGCCCGAAACACCAGAATACATCACCATTTCATTTGAGCGCGGCGACGGTGTCGCAATCAATGGTGAGGCGATGAGCCCTGCGACTTTGCTTACCGCTCTCAATGATTATGGCCGCAAGCATGGCATTGGCCGACTTGACCTAGTTGAGAACCGCTTTGTCGGGATGAAGTCGCGCGGCATGTATGAGACACCTGGCGGCGAGATTTATGCGCGCGCGCATCGCGGGATTGAACAGCTCACGCTTGATCGCGGCGCCGCTCACCTCAAAGATGAGCTGATGCCGCGCTATGCCGAAATCATCTATAACGGTTTCTGGTTCGCGCCGGAGCGCGAGATGCTCCAAGCCGCCATCGATCATAGCCAGCGCGGCGTAACAGGCGATGTTCGCCTCAAGCTCTATAAGGGCAATGCGCAAGTCGTTGGACGGCGCGCGGACGTCAATTTCAATCTCTACAGCGAGGATGTGGTTACGTTTGAAGATGATGCCGGCGCGTATGATCAGAAGGACGCGGAGGGCTTTATCAAGCTCAATGCCTTGCGACTCAAGCTGCTCGCCAAGCGTGACGGTCGCTGAATCTTGTAAGATTCTTACGCGGTCCCGCAATGCAGCGATGGGATGCTGAGTTATCCACTCTCCTCCACAAGAGATTCCGCAAAAGGTGGATAAGTCGGGCTTGTCAGCCTTGAAAAATCGATTCTGAAAGCGCAATTTTAATTCATCGGAGCGGAGAGAAACGCTCTCAAATTTAAAGATCTAACGGTCTGAAAATAAGAGAGGATTTTTAGTCGCAAAGACGTTTTAAGATCTGTCCACGCATGTCGTGAGACTGACGGAGTAAAGGGTTTCGGCCCGGCACAAAGACAGTCGATGAAGGACAAGCGAAGGTATCTTGAAATGAGCAGGGCCAACCGGTCGGCTGCAACTGACAACGCGGGGAATATTCTTCGGAATGTACAACGCGAAATCGGAATTGCGCCGACCATTAAAGGAAGGTCAGGCTGCGGAGTAGCCAGATGAAGGTACGCTGCAACAGAGCAAAGAAGGTTTCGGCCAGACATGTTCGGTAACAGCAGGCTGGATGGCAACTTCGGATGCCGGTGCGAGCACCGGTGATAGAACTGGATGGAAAATCTTCGGATGGACCAGAAGGGAAAACATCGGATGCCAAGCGCACGTTTTCGGACATGCCCACGCATTGGTGAGAGTGGGGTCGGCAGAAATGCCGGCCCCATTTGCATTGTGTAGCAGAGTTTCACGCCGCTTCATTAGGTCGATCGCATCCTTGCTTTCAGGCTGTAAATTTCGCTGAGCCGTGACGAGATTGCGGCGACCTCCCCCAAACACCAGACTCGCTTTACCTTTTCGCGCTACCTATTGAGTCAGAGGGTGGAGGGTATCATGCGCATCAAAATAGGCGCCGTAATCGGGATAGGTGTGATGAGCTTGGGGGCGGTGCAGCTCAACGCGCAGGCATCTCAGGCCCTGCAAGAAGACGGAGCGCCAGATGCGCCTCCTTTTGACGACAGCTTTGCCGCTTTTCAGATTCTGCCTGGCGATGATGGTGTGGCTTCCGGCGCGGTCGACATCACCACGATCACTCCGCCCAGAGAGATCGAGCAATCGCCCACCATCCGCACCCTCGGCAATGGTGTCGCGTCGTATTACGGACGGCGGTTTCATGGCCGCCTGACCGCGAATGGCGAGCGTTTCAATATGAACGCGATGACCGCCGCGCATAAGACCCTACCCTTCGGCACGAAAGTCCGCGTAACCAACCCGCGAAATGGCAAGTCAGTTACGGTGCGCATCAATGATCGCGGGCCGTTTATCAAAGGGCGGACGATTGATCTGTCGCGCGGCGCCGCGCAGCGGATTGGGATGATCGCCAGCGGTCATGCGCGGGTGAAGATGGAGCTGGTGGAGTAGTCGCCAGACCAGCCCGTATTCCCCATGTTGCCGTTGCTGTGCGGCTCCCCCCTACTTTCCCAGCATCTCCTTAAGATACCCGCCAGTAAAGCTCCGATCATTTGTGTTCCGCAGCACCTCCGTACTGCGATCTCCTCGCGGCTTGCGGACAAGTCCGCGCCGCTGCGGGCGGGCGGTGGCCTTTGGCCGTCTTCGACTCCACCCTTGCGAGCTCTTGCGTTGAAAAACACCTCACTCAGCAGCCTCCTTCTACCGTTCGAGCATCGCCTTGAGATATTGCCCCGTAAAAGAGCGCGGAGCTTTCGCCACTTCCTCCGGCGTGCCCTCCGCGACCACTTCCCCGCCCCGAACCCCGCCTTCCGGGCCAAGGTCCAGAATATGATCCGCGGTCTTAATCACATCGAGGTTATGCTCGATCACCACCACGCTGTTCCCCTGATCCACCAGGCGGTGCAACACTTCCAACAGCTTGCGCACATCCTCAAAATGCAGGCCCGTCGTCGGCTCATCCAGAATATAGAGCGTCTGCCCCGTGCTGCGCTTGCTGAGTTCCTTCGCGAGCTTCACCCGCTGCGCCTCGCCGCCCGATAGGGTCGTCGCCTGCTGCCCGACCTTGACATAGCCCAGCCCCACCTCGTTCAGCATCGCCATCTTGTCGCGGATCGGCGGGACAGCCTTGAAGAAGCCCTCCGCATCCTCAATCGTCATGTCGAGCACGTCGGCGATGGAGAGCCCCTTGAATTTCACCTCCAGCGTCTCTCGATTATAGCGCCGCCCGCCGCATTCCTCGCAGGTGACATAGACATCGGGGAGGAAGTGCATCTCGATCTTGATGAGGCCGTCGCCCTTGCATTGTTCGCAGCGGCCGCCCTTCACATTGAAGCTGAACCGGCCGGGTTTGTAGCCGCGCGCCTGGCTTTCGGGAAGGCCCGCGAACCAGTCCCGGATATTGGTGAAGGCGCCGGTATAGGTCGCGGGGTTTGAGCGCGGGGTGCGGCCAATCGGCGATTGGTCGATCTCGATCACCTTGTCGCAATATTCGAGGCCCGTGACCTTCTCGTGCTTGCCCGCGATGATGCGCGCGCCGTTGAGCGTGCGGGCGGCGGCGGCGTAGAGCGTGTCGATGGTGAAGCTCGACTTGCCCGAGCCGGAGACGCCGGTGATGCAGGTGAAGGTGCCGAGCGGGATGCTGGCCGTGACATTGGTGAGGTTGTTCGCCTGCGCACCGTGGACGGTCAGCTTGTGGCCATTGCCTTTGCGGCGTGTGGCCGGGACGGCGATCTCGCGGCGCCCGGTGAGGTAGTCCGCCGTCATGGACTTCTTGGACTTCATGATCTGTTTGAGCGTGCCCTGCGCGACCACCTCGCCCCCGCGCACACCCGCGCCGGGGCCAAGGTCAACCACATGATCGGCCTGACGGATCGCATCCTCATCATGCTCGACCACGATCACGGTATTGCCGAGATCGCGCAACCGCTTCAATGTTTCGAGCAGGCGGTCATTGTCGCGCTGATGCAGGCCGATGCTGGGCTCGTCGAGCACATAGAGCACTCCGCTGAGGCCAGAGCCGATTTGCGATGCAAGGCGGATGCGCTGGCTCTCGCCTCCCGACAGTGTACCTGAAGTGCGGTCGAGGTTGAGATAATCGAGCCCAACATTATCGAGGAAGCCAAGCCGCTCGTTAATCTCTTTGAGGATCGCTTTGGCGATTTGCGACTGCTGCTCATTGAGGTGAGTGTCCAAATCGAGGAACCACGCCTTAGCATCAGCGACGCTCATCTTAACAGGCTCAGCAATATCGGTGGGGCCATTGGCGCTCGGGATCTTCACCGCCAGCGCTTTCTCATTGAGGCGTTTGCCGCCGCAACTCTCGCATGGCTGCGACGTCTGGAACTTGCCCAGCTCCTCGCGCATCCACGCGCTGTCGGTTTGCAGCATGCGGCGATTGAGATTGCCAATCACACCCTCAAACGGTTTGCGCACAGTGTATTCCTTGCGTCCATCCTTAAACGTCAGCTCAACCGGCATGCCGCCCGTGCCGTGCAGGATGATCAGCCGCTGATCCGGCTCCAGCTCGTTCCACGGCGTGTCGACGCTAAAGTCATAGGCGCGGCCAAGACTGGTCAGCACCTGCATGTAATAGGGGCTTGGCGGGTTAGACTTCGCCCAAGGCGCAATCGCCCCTTTCTTGAGCGTGAGCGCCTCATTCGGCACGACCAGCTGCTCATCGAAGAGCTGCTTCTCGCCAAGCCCGTCGCATGTCGCGCAGGCCCCTTGCGGCGCGTTAAACGAGAACAGGCGCGGCTCGATTTCCTCAATCGTGAAGCCGGATACGGGGCAGGCGAACTTTTCGGAGAACACGATGCGGTTGGCGGGGATACCTGCGCCCTTCATCGCGCCACCACCTTCGGCCTCATCCTCGCGGCCCGGCACGACGCCATCTGCCAAATCGACATAGGCGAGCCCCTCGGCCAGTTTCAGCGCCGTCTCAAAACTGTCGGCCAGCCGGGTTTGAATGCCCTCTTTGACGGCGATCCGGTCAACCACCACTTCGATGTCATGCTTGAATTTCTTGTCGAGCGCAGGCGCTTCCTCAATCGGATAGATCTCGCCGTCGATCCGCACACGGGTGAAGCCCGCCTTCTGCCACTCGGCCAGCTCTTTGCGATATTCACCCTTGCGTCCGCGCACCACCGGCGCGAGCAGATACAGCCGCTTGCCTTCCTCAAGCTCCATCACCCGGTCGACCATCTGGCTGACGGTCTGCGCACTGATCGGCTTGCCCGTCGCGGGGCTATACGGCACGCCAACCCGCGCCCACAAAAGACGCATGTAATCATAGATCTCGGTTACGGTCGCAACAGTCGAGCGCGGATTGCGGCTCGTCGTCTTCTGCTCAATCGAAATCGCCGGAGACAGACCATCGATATGCTCGACGTCCGGCTTCTGCATCATTTCGAGAAATTGCCGCGCATAGGCAGAAAGGCTCTCGACATAGCGCCGCTGCCCCTCGGCATAGATTGTATCGAAAGCAAGCGAGCTTTTGCCCGAGCCAGACAGGCCCGTGATCACGATCAGCGCGTCACGCGGCAGATCAATATCAACGCCTTTGAGATTATGTTCGCGGGCGCCTTTGACGCTTATCTTTGTGAGAGCCATGCAGATCCAATTGGGGACTAATGCGGGATGAGTCTAGAGGTGAATACACAGCCTAGCTCAAACCAATTTGTTCCGCAAATGTTCGCGCATAAACTATCCTGCTACGGCTCGGAAATCTTGGACAGATCGCAGGGCTACACACCAACCAATCAGAGCCGGGGGTTTAACCGCTCTCGGCTCTTGAAATGCAGGGTGCATCTGCAACGATGCGACCCGAGGGATTTTAGGGCAACTTGCCTTTTGATCTCCAACTTTATCCCCTGTCGCTAATCGGCGGGGGTTTTTTGTAGTTGTGGTTGATTATTGCGTGCTTGTGCAAGCGCATCGCTGAGATTGGTGTATAGGTAGGTACCAACCGCATAGCTTCCCACCAAGGTGAGAATAATGCCCATTTCCCGAAGCTCAGCCATGTCTTGCGTCAGCGCCTCACATTGAGAGGTGTCTATACCGCCATCCTCACACAGCATGTGGGGGTGGCAGCGCGGAAGGAACTTGTCAGGGATCATCATGTAACTATCCTTTCGAGGTGCGAAAGCTCGGCGTCCATCTCGATAAGGTACGGCGCGACGAATCCGGCGTAATCATGCTTGCGTTGCTGAGGCAGGTCTTTCCAGCCTGTGATTGACCGGCGGCAATTCCCTTGCCCACAACCGCACGGGCCGGCGAAATGTTCGATCCGATAGTTGCGCATTGCGTAGTCATATGTGGCTTCGTCTTCGGCAGCGATATTACACATCGCGACAATATTATGGCCTCCGGAATGGTTGAGCACGATGCCGCAATTCGGATCGCAAGAATGGTTGAACTTGGAACTCAATCCTGTGTGAAATCCAAAGCTGGTCTCGCTGATTTGCGAAGCATGCGAGTGATTGGTTATTGGCCTATCATCAAGCACGCCGACATAGAGAATGTCCCCTTTGCTGAATGATCCTAAGGCAAAGACGCCTTGACCGCGACCATCTGCAGTGCGTTCTTCGATAGCAGCTATCATGTGAGATTCCTCAGTCTGAAGTTGGGCGATAAGACAGTGAGCCAGCGGCCCTGATCTTTGCGAAAGGGTAGTGGGCGACGCCGAGTTTTTGTCGAGCTTCGTGAATCAAGTTCGCATGATGATCGACGCAGCCGTTCGGCGCAGGCCGAGATTCTGCCGTCGCAGCATTCATCAAAGCGATCTGGTGGTTATAAAGAAGTCTGTTGAGGCTCAAGTCGCTTTCTCCCTAATGCGGGAGCGCAATTGTCTCTCAGTCGAAAGGGCGCATAAACCGTGCTCTCGATGTTTATGAAATGGTGATGACCATCACGATTTACAAGTTGCTGGTCATAAGAAGTGGGCGGTTAATATTTACCACAATCCTTGCAGTCCGCTTTCACCCCCAAATCTAGACATCCCAAATTGAGGCAAGGTTCGTCCGCTTTCAGGGAAACAGATAATCAGCGCTAACAACGCACGGTATGCGTTCGAGAGCCGCAGCTGTGTGCTCTCCTGGATGTTCGCACCAAAATAGAAAGCAGAACGGCCAGTGGTACGCCCAATTTAAGCGCACATCGTTGGACTAAGCTCAACTACCTAAGCCGTAGACAACCACTCACCAATCAAGCTTTCGTATTTCTGATCACAGGATAGGTCTGAGGGGGCCAACTCGGTGATTAGAAACGTGAAAGATTTGTTTGCCTTGCGCTGGATGACAAGCGGCGCCTCCGACTATGATACTTCTTGGCGGTTAGAAGTTCTCAGGACGATGATCGACCGAGAAGCACGCGTTGCTGCTGCTCATTGGATAGCACTCCTAACTCTCGTTGTTGCGATCTTTTTGGTTGCCAACAAGGCTTCACTCATGGCCGCCTTTGGCTTTCGATTCGCATCGCTGGCCATAACCCGCCGAACAGCGGGCAACTTAAAGCAACTGCTTGAAGAGCGTGTCCCGACCGACCGCGGTGTTAGATTCATGTGCCTTGCAATGCTGCTCTCCGGAGCTAGCTGGGCGGCTTTGCTCCTGTCCCTGGACGTCTATGGCGACTCTGGAGCTGCGCGTATGGCCGTGGCGGGGGTGGTTCTCATCGGGGTGACACTCGTGACCATAACCTTCGGCGTGATCGCTGAAGCGATGATCGCATTCATTGGCTCGTTCATCCTGTCGATCAGCATTGGCAACCTCGCCATGGGCGCTCCAATGCCTTGGATGATGGTTGCTATCCTCATCCCATTGCTTATTGGGCCTGCAATTTTTAGCCTTGGTTGGGCAAAAAACATCAAGTCAGAAGCGAAGCTTAAGCTGGACCACCGGCAATTGAGCGCGCGCCTTCTGAACGCTCTAGAAGATGCGCACTATCTCGCTCATCATGATCCCTTGACTGGCCTTTCCAACCGCCGCGCGTTTTTCGCCGAATATGATGTCAATCTGCCTGAGGGTAACCTGCGGTCTTTCGTCACCATCGACCTCGACAATTTCAAGGAAGTCAATGACCAGCTGGGCCACAAAACGGGCGACGCATTACTGCTCAAAGTGGCGAGTGTGATGACCGATATTCGCGATGATTTGCCAGACGGACGCCATAGCTGCGTTCGCCTTGGTGGTGACGAATTTGTGCTGGTGCTTGATCAGCTAAGCAGCGCACAGGCACAATTGATTGCTGAGAAAGTTCGCGCACGGATCAAGCAGATCCCGGCGTCTTTCAACCCCTTCAAAGGCCGAAGCTCCGACATTCACTGCTCCGCTTCGATCGGGGTGGCGCAACAACATGCAGGTGAAGAATTGGACCAAGTCTTGAGCCGCTCAGACGACGCTATGTATATCTCCAAAAGCGCCGGCCGAAACCAAGTCACCTTAGCTGCGTGACCCGTCCTGCGAGCGCGAGAGGATTTGATCTCGCGCTCGCAATTTTCTTGCGTGCGTAATTTCGTTACGTTCGTAATTTTCTTGCGTTCCAGGGCAATGTCCGGTTCAACTCTCCTCAGGCAGAAACAAATGGCACGCTAGGTAGTTATACCAGCATTCGCCCGTCGCTAATCAACCGGAGAGAAACATGATGGCCCGCAATTTGGCCCAAATCCTTACCACCGTATCCGCAGCCGCGTTGCTCGCTGGTTGTGCCAGCTATTCAGGAGGAGGCAGCGTGGATCCCATCGCTGAAGCGCGCGCTGAGGCCGCATACGCCCCAGACATCCCCGAGGGCACCGGCTATTTCGCTAGTGACAGCACCCTGCCCTTCCTCACACCAGATTTTACCGCGATCGCTGAATCCGACTACATGCCAGCCTTTGAGCAGAGCATGGCGATCCACCAGGCAGAAGTGCAGGCGATTATCGACAATCCAGCTGCGCCGACATTCGAGAATACTATTGTCGAACTGGAAAAGTCGGGCCGGATGCTCGGCCGCGTCGCGCGCGTTTTCTTCGCGCTCGCTGGCTCCAACACAACTGATGGCATCGACGCAATCAATCGCGAAGTAGGCCCAAAACTGTCCGCACATTCGGATAGCATCACGCTGAACCCCGCTTTGTTTGAGCGGGTGAAGGCTGTCTATGACAAGCGCGCAAGCATGACGATGACTCGCGAAGACGCTAAGCTGCTCGAAGAAACATATAAGGGTATGGTCCATGCTGGCGCTCTGCTGACCGAAGAGCAGCGTGAGCAGGTGAAGGCGATCAACACACAGCTATCCACCCTAACCACCGAGTTTAGCCAGGCAGTGCGCGCGGCGACCAATGATCAGCCGCTGATCGTAGATACGCGTGAAGAGCTGGCTGGCATGTCCGATGCCGATATCGAGGCAGCGGCAGCTCTCGCGGCGGATAAGGGGCATGAAGGCAAGTTTGCCATCGCGCTGCAAAACACGACCCAGCAGCCACTTATCCCGGTGCTTGAGAACCGCGATGTGCGCGAGCGCCTGTTCAAGCTCAGCCACAACCGCGCTGATGGCACGAACCCAGAGCATGACACGCGCATGCTCTCGGCCAAAATCGCCAAACTGCGCGCGGAAAAAGCTGCGCTGTTTGGCGAGGAGGATTGGGCAAGTTACACCATGTATGACCGCATGGCGCAAAAGCCCGCCACAGCTCTCGAATTCATGGAGCAAATGGTTCCCGCCCTCGCCGCGACGCAGCGGCGCGAGGCTGAAATGCTGAATGCCGCGATCAAAGCCAATGGCGGCGATTACACCGTTAAGCCTTGGGACTGGTATCGCTACGCCAACAAGATCAAGGCCGAGCAGTACCAGCTCGATGAAGATGCCATGATGGAGTATTTCCAGCTCGATAAGGTGCTGGAAGACGGCGTCTTCTACATGGCTGAGAAGCTATACGGCCTGACCTTTGAGCGCCGCACCGACATTCCCGTCTATCACCCAGATGTTTGGGTCTATACCGTGTTTGAAGCGGATGGCAGCGAGCTCGGCCTCTTCTATTTCGACCCGTTCCAGCGCCCCAGCAAACGCGGCGGTGCGTGGATGAGCAACTTTGTTGACCAGAGCTATCTGTGGGGCACCAAGCCGGTGATCTACAATGTGCTCAACATCCCCAAGGCACCTGAGGGTGAAGTTCAACTGGTCAGCTATGACTGGGTCAACACAACCTTCCACGAATTTGGCCATGCACTGCACGGCTTCTTTGCGGATCAGAAGTATGAGAGCCTCTCAGGCACAGCCACGGCGCGCGACTTTGTCGAATATCCAAGCCAAGTGCACGAGATGTGGGCGACATATCCAGAAGTTCTCGCCAACTATGCCAAGCATTACGAGACCGGAGAGACGATCCCCGCTGAGATGATCGAGAAGATCGATGCGGCGTCGAAGTTCAATCAGGGTTATGACTTTGGTGAAGTGGTCGAGGCGGCATTGCTCGATATGAAGTGGAGCGCGCTGTCACCAGAAGAAGCCGCTGCACTCGACACGCCTGAAAAAGTCGATGAGTTTGAGCGCAAATCGCTCGAAGAACTCGGGCTCGAGATAGGCCTTGTTCCGCCGCGCTATCGCACGACCTATTTCAACCACATCTTCAGTTCACCGGCGGGCTATTCCGCTGGCTATTACAGCTATTTGTGGACTGAAATGCTCGACAAGGATTCGCGCCAGTGGTTCCTCGACAATGGCGGCCTGACCCGCGAAAATGGCGAGCATTATCGTAAAACCGTGCTCAGCCGCGGCGGAACGATGGACTATTTCGAGATGTATAAGACATTCGCAGGCCGAGAGCCTGACGTGCGCTACATGATCGAGAGCCGCGGCCTTGCAGCGAGCACGCAGCCATCGGACGCCCCCGCGACTATGGGCGGCGAATAAAGTCTAACTCACCAAAACGGTGAAATCATACGGCGGCCGGGGTTTGTAGCTCCGGCCGTTGTGCTTTGGGGATAACACTCGCACTGCACGGTCCACCATCCTCACCGCAGGCCAGCAATTCGACGAATTTCTCTGCATTAATAGCAACATCATCAGGGCCAATCTGATCGAATGGGTCCTCAAGATGACTCTGGATATTGTCTAGCCCGGTCAGGATAACCGCGAATAGCACCGGCATCACATAGGTCAGCACGGGCGCCTCATATTCGATGGCCTGATGCGCGAAATATGGACCATAAATGATTGGCAGGATGATGATAAAGAAGTCACTGAACGCGCTCAAAGTGCGCGGCGTGCGATATTGATAGACGTGCTTCACGCTTTCAAATGCGACGATCATCTTTGAAAGATACTGATTACAGCGTGAGCACTCACCCGAGGCGAGCCCCTCAGCGCGCATCCGCTTCACGAATTCGGACAGCTCGGAGAAGGAGGCATAGACTTGCTGCTCGTGCCGGGGCATGTCTTTCAGATCAGCTTTAAACAGATCGCGGCAACTCTTGAGAAGATGCACCAGCACCGCCTCGACATGTTGGAGACGGTCTTCGTTCTGCTCTGGCAACCAATCGCGCGCGGCGAAGTAAATCGCGCGGCCATGCGCCTTGATCGTACCATAATCGTCGAGTGACGCCTCACGCCGCTTGTAAGCATGCCCAATCGAGAACACGATCGGGAAAATCACCGCCGTTGAGATGATAGTCAGCGGATAGTCGGCGACCAAATTGAGCTTGAGCGAAAACCACGTCGCAAAAATCGCGAGAATGGCGATCCCCAGCGTCTTCCAATTTACAATCAGGCCAATCCGAGAAAATCGTTCGAACAACACGCGTGCCCCCATATTTGCGTGCTTGGCGCTCTAAATGGCAGGACTTGAGGTATGGTTAACGCAGTGTTTCGTCGCTGCTATGCGGTTACCAAGGCCCTTTCACCCGCCTCGCCAATCCAACGCGCATTGACCTTCCAAGCACGCTCAATCACCTGCGCATCGAGTGCGTGTTGCGGTGCGCCTTCCGCAGCAACCCTGCCCTCATCCAAAACGATCACACGATCGGCATGGTTCATCGCCAAAGCAAGATCATGGACGACGAGCACCACGCCGACACCGCTTTCAGCCACTGCGCGCAAATAGCGTATCAAATTCAGTTGGTGCGCGAGGTCCAGCGCAGCAAGCGGCTCATCTGCGAGGATCCACTCAGGCTCGCCCGCCAAAACCCGTGCTAGCAAAACCCGCGCTGCCTCGCCGCCGGACAATGACTGTGCGCGGCGATCCGCGAGTGTTTCCAGATCAAGCGCTTTGAGAGCGGCATCAACGGGCTCTGCGAGGTTGTCGCCATGCGGCATTCGGCCAAGCGCAATCAGGCTACGCACTGGTACATCCCACGCAATTTCAGCCGCTTGCGGCAAATATCCGAGGGATTTGGCCCGCTCTCTCGGTGACAATTTGTCGAGCGGGCCGTCATGTAAAAGCATGGAGCCAGAGTTTGGCTCCAACAATCCTGCCAGCACCTGCAAAAGAGTGGATTTACCCGCTCCATTGGGGCCGCAAATCGCGGTGATCTGACCCCGATCTAACGTCACTGAGACGTCCTGAAGCCGTCCATCGAGCGAGATATTTTGTGCAGCAAGATTCATAGCGCGCCCCGCCGCATCCGAAGCAGCAGCCAGAGGAAGAACGGCGCCCCAAGCAGGCTCAATGCGATGCCGAGGCGTAGCTCAGTGACCAAAGGCAAAACCCGCACCACGCTATCCGCAACCAATACCAGCAACGCCCCAGCAAGCGCACTGGGCAATAGCAATTGTGAGGGCCGCCGATCGGTCAGTGGTCGCACCAGATGCGGCACTATCAGTCCAACAAATCCGATAATTCCCGCCACCGCGACACTCGCACCGACAGTTAGGCCGACGCCGGCGATAAGCAACCACAAGAGCTTTGCCGGATTGACGCCAAGCGAGCGCGCGACGTCATTGCCAAGCGTGAGCGCATCGAGTGATTTGCTGCTTGCCGCCAGCACGCCAATCCCCAGGACAATTAGCGGCGTGGCAACCCATACCTCGCGCCAGCTGCGATCCGTCAATGCACCGTTGAGCCACAAGACAATCTCGCTCATCGCGAAGGCGTTGGGCGCAAGACTAATCGCAAGTGCCGTCAGAGCGCCAGCAAGGCTGGCGACCATCAAGCCTGCCAACGTAAACAATGCGATTCCGCCTGTGCGGCCGGCGATCAGCGCCAGCAATCCCATCGCCCCGCCCGCGCCGATGAGTGCGAAGAGTGGCAAAAGATAGGGGCTGGCAGCGTAGCCGAACCACAGCGCTACCACCGCACCCAAAGCTGCACCCGGAGCGATGCCGAACAGGCCAGGATCGGCCAGCGGATTGCGCAGATACCCCTGCATCGCGGCCCCCGCTGCTCCCAGCCCTGCGCCAATCACAATGGCCAGCAGGCTGCGCGGGAGACGTAATTCCATGAGAATGAGAGTGGAGTTGGGTGTCGTCGCAGGATCAATCCAAACACGCCCTGCCAGTAGGGAAAGTGGCAATGCGATAATAAGCAACACCGCAAAGATCCCGACCGCGCGGTTCATGCCGCATCCTCGCGGATCCCGCGCAAACGCTCCATTGCGCGGATGATCGTCGGCCCGCCGCAATAAAGCAGCTGAGTATCAAAGTCGGCGCGGTGCATCATGTACAGTTCGTCGAGAACCGGATGGCTTTGCCCGCGCGTAGCGCCCGCAACAAGCAGCACGTCCGGCGGGTTCGCCACAACTTGCTCAAGCGAAAGATAGTCCGCCTGCCCCAGCCCCTGCGCCGCCGCGTGATTGCTGAACCCGGCCCGGCGCAGCAATTCGCTGACCAATTGCGTTTCGCCGGGCACAATGCCGCCTGGCTGCCAAAGGACGGCGGAAAGCTGCGCGCCACGAGCCGGTTCGGCTGCAGCTTCGATTTGCGCGACGAGCCTCTCACCGGCCTCTGGATTGCCGGACAGCTCCGCCAAACGCCGCACTTGCGCGATGCTCTCTTCAATTGTGCTCGCAATCCCAAAGGTTTCGACGCGAAGCCCCAAATCTTCGAGCGCCGCACGCGTCGCGGGCGCCATAAAGCTCCCCGCAAAGAGGATGTCAGGATCGAGCGCCAATACCTCTTCGACCGTGCCGCCGGTCGCCCTGAACTGAACCGCTCGCGTGAGATCCATCGAGCTGGCGCGTGGATCATGGCTGTAATGCGAGATCGCGAGCAATTGCTCCGGCGCAGCAACCTCAGCCAAAATCGCGTCGGTGCACGGATTGAGGCTGACGATGGTCGGGCGCGCGCCTCCCGCTAATTCCGGCGTGTTTGACGGCGATGCCGGCTGACCGCACCCCGCCAAGCACAATGCCAAAAGGCTGAGAAAGGCGCGGGTGTACCCCGTCACATACCTGCCCTCACACCAACAAATACACCCCGCCCTGCCGAGGCAAAGCCAAAGGCGGTTTGATAATCCACGTCAAAGATGTTCTCGACCCGTCCGAATAGTTCCACCTCGTCGGTTAGCGGCATCGCAGCGCGAATATCAAACACCTCATAAGCCTCCAGAGTGACCGCGTTAGCCGCATCATCGAAGGCGCTGCCAACGATCCGCAAATCCGCCCCGAGCTTGAGGCCGAAAGGGGCCTCATAATCAGCGAAGATCGTAACAAGATCACCAGGACGCCGCGCCAAGTCGTTGCCAGTCGTCCGGTCTTCCGCATCGAGCAGCGCATAAACGCCTGACAGCCGCAAGCTGTCGGTCAGATCAAAACCTGCCTCCAGCTCGATACCTTGCGCACGGGCAGACTGAGTGTTGTCGAAGGTGCCAAATGGCCGCGGATTCGCCGGATCAGTGCAAAACGGTTCCGTGCTGCCAAAGCAAGAGACAAAGGCGATCAGGTTTTCGCTATCACGCCGATAAAGTGTCGCAGAAAAGTGCACACCGCGCCCACGCGACCCATGCTCCACGCCAATATCGTAACTGGTACTTTGTTCTGGTTGTAGCGCGGAATTACCGAAATCGCTGAGCAGTTGGAACAGGCTTGGCGCTTTAAAGCCCTCACCCACGCTGGCGCGCACGCGCCACTCACCGCCGAGGCCGTAGCTTATATCGCCGCCAAAGCTGGTAGCCCCGCCAAAGCGCTGGTCATCATCGTGACGAACCCCAGCGTGAACAGCCAGATTGTCCAGCACCCAGCCGACTTGGCCATAAACGCCGGTAATTTCGGTTTCTTCGCCGTTGTCAAACAGCGTTTCATAGCGGCTCCACTGATGCTCACCGCCAAAGGCCACACTAAGGCCGCCAATCAAGCGGTATTCGCCGCGCAGTTCAATGCGCTCTTGCGAGCCGTCGCTGGTAAAGGTCTCGCCGCCAGTTTCATTGAGGTTGACGCGCTGGGTGTCTGACGCGGAGAAGGTGCCGCGCAAGGTCAGATCCTGTCCGAAGTAGGAAAAGCCCGCAGCGCCAGAGAATTGCTCGGTTTCCTGAGTGTCTAGCGTGTCAGCCAAGGCAAAGAGCGGCGCTGGAAAGCCGTCTATTTCAAGATCGCCTTGCGCATATCGGCCATTGAGGAACAGTTCGAGCTCCGGCGTTACGTCGACAAAGGCGCTGCCGCCAAGGGTAAATTGCTCAAACCCGTCTTTCTCCGTGCCTGATGCGGCGGAGGAAAAGCCGTCTGTGCGAAAAGCCGAGGCGTTAAGGCCAGCATAGAAGCCATCGCCATCGAGGCCGCCAGTAACGCTGGTCGTGATCGTGTCACGCGCGCCGTATTCCAGGCTGCTTGCAAGGCCAGTCACTCCGCGCGTCGAGATGTTAAGCACGCCTCCCACCGCGTCTGCGCCCCAGATGGTGCTGTTGGAGCCGCGTAGTAAGTCAATCTTGCTGATATTCGCGCTCAGCAAATTGCCAAAGTCATAGCCATTGGCAGGTGAGGACGGGTCCGCGACCCGCACGCCGTCGATCAGCACCAGCAATTGCTCGGCATTTGCGCCGCGCACGCTGACGCCTGATACTGCACCAATGGAGCCGGTACGATTGATCGAGACGCTGGGAATGCGGTTCAAAACGCGAGCGATATCCGCGCCTTGAATGCTGTCGATCTCGTCTTGGTCGATGATAGTGATGGGTTGGCCAGTGTTGGCAGCCCTCTGGGTCAACCCAGTTGCAGTTACGGTGATTAAACGGTCAGGTATCTCATGAGCAAACGTTATGACCTCCCCGTCACCTTGGTCGTTTCCATCACTCTCCTGCGCCAACGCGGGCGAACACGCCAAAGCAGAACCAATTAAAAACAGATATTTATACATTAAACCTCCTATCATGTGCGAAAGTCGCTCATGACGGAGGGAGCACGCGAAACATGCACTCACCCGTTTGCCATCGGTACACCCCGCCCGCGGCCGAACGACGGACATGGGCAGGTCTCCTGGCTCCCGGATCAATGCACTCCCGCCGCCTTCCCATGCTACGCAAACGTGCGAGCTCAGTGGCATATGACGGGATCGCTCCCCGGTCACAGTTGCGGGGGCAGCGGAGGCATCTCACCTCCTTCCCTCTTAGGACTTACCTCGCAAATTCGCGGTGCAAGCCAACCTATGACGCAAATGCGCCTCTAGTGGGAGGAGGCCCTCGTGGCAATTGCTTAACGCAATTATAACCACACTGCCCAACCCCGTCTTAGGCGATTTTGCGTATATCGCGGTTTCACACCAGCACCTCGATCACCACTTCTCTTGGAGCAACACTTTTTATGCGCATGGCCCCTAGTGACCACTTCAAAAATGGACATCAAATCTCTCACTCCGACCTGGCTCGCGAGCTTTGCAAATTTCCCATTAATGACAACGATTTAACCGCATTAGTGGGTAACAATAACGAGGTTGTTCAGGCCGAAGACACCAAGCTCATTCGCGCCGCCCTTCAATTGCTCGCAGATCACGGTTTGAGCGCCGCGCAAGAGGCACATAGCGCTGCACAGAAAGCTATTCGCGCGCATGATGAGGATGCTTACTCCCATTGGCGGGAGGTATGCGCAAAGCTCGACGGGCGGCTCGCGCAAACATTGGTGATTACCTCAGAAGCAGGCTAAGCAGCTCAAGCTGGCGGAAATATCCGCATTTCCCCCATGCAATTCTGTCGGCACGATTAACCGAATAATGACGTGTTGCTGACAGACCGCTAAGGTAATGGCGCGCCTTGGCAGACATTTACCTTTCGAGCAGCAAATCCGCTCGTTTACCGAGAGCGATTCGCTGAGCGTTCGTGCGCGCAATCTGCTCAACAAAGCGCTCTATACTCAGCCGACAAGCCTTGCGATTGGCGCTTTCAATGGCGCGGTGGCCACTGCGGCGGTCGCCTGGCTCAGCGGCGTGGCAATGCTCTGGGCGCTATGCACTGTGCTCAATGCGCTCTCAATTTTGCGGATTGTGCTTGCCCTAAAGCTGTCGAAGTCGTCCAAAAACAGCGATGTACGGGCTCTTGAACGCCTATTTGATGTAAGCGCATTCCTCTGCTCACTCATCTTGGGGCTGTTTTGTGGGGCTGTCCTCATCATGCAACTGCCTGCGCCATCTGACATACTCATGATCGCCAATAGCCTCGCATTTGGCATCGGCGTTTGCGTGCGCAACGCCGGGCGGCCGCGGGCTGCGATGGGGCATCTGATGCTAGTCGCACTGCCAATCGCAATCGCCTGCTTGATTGTTGGCGGACTGGCCATGAACCTGCTCGCGCTAACGGTCTTGCTGCTACTTCCCGGCATCGGGAGCGTCGTTACAAACCTGACGCGCGTATTGCGTCAGTCCATTGAAAACGTTGAAGATAGCCGAGTGCTCGCGCATAAAATGCAAAAGCTTGCACGCACCGACAGCGTTACAGGGCTATCGAACCGGAAAGGTCTCGATTTCCACCTCGATGAAGCCTTGCTCGCAGCAAAAGCGGATCGGCAATATGCGCTACTGTGGGCTGCACTTGATCGCTTCGGGACGGTCAATGATCGCTTCGGACACCAGATCGGCGCCAAGGCACTGGTGCAGATGGCAAAGCGGTTGCAGGAGGTTCTGCCCGACGATGCAAAGATTGCGCGGCTTGAAAGCGCGGAGTTCATCGTGATCTGCCCGATCGACAGCCACGCTCAATGCAGCGAGATTGCGGCGCAAATGATCGTAGAGCTTGCAGCCACAATCCGAGTAGAGGGGCAACAGATAGAAATCGGCGCTTCGATTGGCGGAGCAGTATTGCCGGATGATGGGGTTGATGCTGGGTCGCTCATGAAGTCGGCGGACCTTGCGCTATACAAAGCGAAAACTGCAGGCGCGAACCAGTTTTGTCAGTTCACCAGCGAACTTTCCCGTGAGCAAGTCCGCAAGCAAGAGATCGACGACGGTCTGCGCACAGCAATCGAACGTGATGAACTGGCGGTGTTTTTCCAACCAATCATAGATCTTGAAACTGGGCGAATTCGATCGTTCGAGGCGCTCGTGCGGTGGTTCCATCCTGAACATGGCGAGCTACAACCTGACGAATTTATCCCAATCGCCGAGACCTCGGGATCAATCGTCACATTGGGCAATTGGATCACCGCGCAAGCCGCCAAAGCGGCCACAAGCTGGCCTGAAGAGATCAGTCTAGCCGTCAATCTCTCGCCCGCGCAGATCAAAGCGCCGGGCGCAGCGCTTGGTATTTTGAATGCACTCAGAGAGGCTGGCCTCGATCCAGCACGGTTGGAATTAGAGCTCACCGAGGCACTAATCCTTGAAAGCTCAAGCCAACTCCGGGCTTTCGTTGATGAATTATCGGGGGCAGGCGTCAAATTCGCACTTGATGATTTCGGGACGGGCCACGCCTCGCTTAATCAGATCAATGAATGGCCGTTGTCGAAAGTCAAAGTCGACCGCAGCGTCGTATCTGGCCCGCAGGAGGGCAAAAGGAGCGAGGCAATCATCCGCGCGGTGTCGCAAATGAGCCAGACTTTGGGGCTTCAAGTCGTTGCTGAGGGCCTAGAGACCCCAGAACAAGTTAAGGCGGTCCGCGAGGCAGGATGCACATTGGGCCAAGGTTATCACTTTAGCCGCGCCGTGCCGGATTACCTCGCATCCATGCTGCTCGCGAAAGAGGAAGAGGGATACTCCCCTTCTGGCCAGCTGCGGGCAGCCGGCTAGCCAAAGCCCAAAACGACCGGGGCGCAAACACGCCCGCGCACCCACTTATTGCTATTGCGAACTACTTGCAAAGATAGTGCCTAATCTAGGGGTTATTGCTGTTGCAATCCCCCTCACGCGCGCCTAATCCAACATCGTATTTCGGAGCGCCTCCTGCCTCTGCGGGACCGAGGGGCGCATCCTAGCTAACCGACTGGTCCCGCTTGCAGTTTAAAGGATGGTCCCAGACTTATGGCCAACGCAGGACGCAACAAAATCGCGCTTATCGGCTCCGGTATGATCGGCGGCACGCTCGCTCACCTCGCCGCGAAGAAGGAAATGGGCGACATCGTCCTGTTCGACATTGCCGAGGGCATGCCTCAGGGCAAGGCGCTCGACTTGTCGCAATGCGGCCCGATTGAGGGTTTCGATGCGAAGATCACCGGCTCGAATGATTACGCCGATATTGCAGGCGCCGACGTCGTGATCGTCACCGCCGGCGTGCCGCGCAAGCCCGGCATGAGCCGCGATGATCTGCTTGGCATCAACCTCAAAGTGATGAAAGCCGTCGGCGAAGGCATCAAGAACAACTGCCCCGATGCGTTTGTTATCTGCATCACTAACCCGCTCGATGCGATGGTCTGGGCGCTGCGCGAATTTTCCGGCCTGCCGCACAACAAGGTTGTCGGCATGGCTGGCGTGCTCGACTCAGCGCGCTTCGCGACCTTCCTGGCATGGGAGTTCGATTGCTCGGTGAAGGACGTGAACGCATTCGTCCTCGGCGGCCACGGCGACACGATGGTTCCTGTGAAGTCTTACACCACGATCAATGGCATTCCGGTAGACGATTACGCCAAAATCAAGGGCGTGCCCGCAGAACGCCTTGACGAAATTGTTGACCGCACCCGCAAGGGCGGCGGCGAGATTGTCGGCCTGCTCGGCAATGGCTCAGCCTATTATGCGCCTGCGACCAGCGCGATTTCGATGGCGGAAGCCTATCTCGGCGACCAGAAGCGTATCCTGCCCTGCGCGTCCTATGTCGAAGGCAAATACGGCCTCGACGGGCTTTATGTTGGGGTTCCAACCGTGATTGGCGCAGGCGGCACGGAGGAAGTGGTCGAGATTGAGCTTTCGGACGAAGAGAAAGCCAACCTCAAGGTCAGCACCGACGCGGTCGAGGAATTGCTTGAAGCGTGCAAGGGCCTGGATGAGAGCCTCAGGTAAGGAATTTGCCTGATGAGCTACGATCTTTTGGTGTTTGACCAGGCTAATGCACCACGTGAATTGGCGAGCTTCGAAAATTGGATCGGCGACCTTAGGTCCGCCGCTGAAACAGGAGATCCTCTCGAGAAGCCTAGCCGTGAGGCGTTTCAAGCATTCTACGATGGGATGACCGGTTCATTTCCGGATATGAATGGTCCTTCGGGCGAAGGTATCGAAGATCATGAGCGGCTGACCGGCTACGAATTCCAGCCGGAGTACGTCCTCATGGATTTCCGCTGGTCGGTCGCAGAAGATGCCGGACCTGTTGTGATAGACTTCGCAGAACGATCCGGCCTCGGCGTATACGACTTCAATGGGGCCCTCATATTTACCGACGACGCCGATCTCGGTGTCGTTGAAGGGTCCGCTCCGCAAGGTTTTCTAGGTCGATTGTTCAACAAGCTTTTCGGCTAATGTAAGACAAGAATGTCCATCCTCTTCAACAAAGACACCAAGGCCACGTAACTAATATCATGCGCAACCTCCTCCCCTTGATTGCTTTTGCTGCCGTGGCGTCGGCTCCTTCCGCGCTCGCGCATGATGACCATGTCGGCGCCACAGATGCGCCCTACCCCGCGATCGAAGTGCTTAATGCCTTTCGCGATGGGTGTGGCAGCATCGCCAATCAAGCCGCAGCATCGGCATCACTGACCGCAGCAGGGTGGACCGAAGGCGGGGCGTTTGCGCCGATCCAACTCGTCCAATTCCTCACCTTCGCGCAGGACGCAGGCGGCGAGGCCGTCAACGCGCAGGGCGGCACAATGAGCGACATGGAAGTCTTCGAGAAAACCGTTGCTGGCGAGCGCGTCTTCATCGTCCTGTCCGAAATTAAGGTCGATGGCACTCGCGTTTCCGGATGCCGCCTGTTCGATCTCGGCGAAACCCGAGCAATTCCTGCGCAAACAGTCACCGATTGGCTCGGCGCTGAGCCGATAAAGTCCGTCGATGAAAACGTAATCAAAGTCCACGATTGGGAACCTGGCCTCGCGCCTGAACATGACAGTTTTCAGCTGTTCTTCGTTCCCAACGATAGCCCATTCAAAGCCATGGTGAAATTCGATGGCATTGCCTTCAAAGCAGATACAGTAGGAGTAGAAGACTAATGTCGATCCTCGTCAATAAAGACACCAAAGTCATTACGCAGGGTATGACCGGCAATACCGGTACATTCCACACTGAGCAGGCGATTGCCTATGGCTCGCAAATGGTGGCAGGTGTGACCCCCGGCAAAGGCGGAACCGAGCACATCGGCGTGCCGCAGTTCAACACAGTGCGCGAGGCCAAGGAAGCAACTGGCGCAACCGCGAGCTGCATCTATGTGCCGCCGCCATTCGCAGCCGATGCGATTTGCGAAGCGATTGACGCTGAGATTGAGCTAATCATTGCTATCACAGAAGGCATTCCCGTGCTCGATATGGTCCGCGCCAAGGCTGCGCTGACTGGCAGCAAGTCGCGGCTCATTGGCCCGAACTGCCCGGGCGTTCTGACCCCGGAAGAGTGCAAGATCGGCATTATGCCGGGCAGCATCTTCAAAAAGGGCAGCGTTGGCGTTGTCTCCCGCTCCGGCACACTGACATATGAAGCCGTGCATCAGACGACCATGGTCGGCCTTGGCCAAACCACGGCGGTTGGTATTGGCGGTGACCCGGTTAATGGCACCAACTTTATCGACGTGCTCGACCTGTTCCTTGACGATCCGGAAACCAAGTCGATCATCATGATCGGCGAAATTGGCGGCAGCGCCGAAGAAGAAGCAGCCGAGTTCCTTAAGCAGGAAGCCGCCAAGGGCCGTAGCAAGCCGACCGTCGGCTTTATCGCTGGCCGCACGGCGCCTCCGGGCCGCCGCATGGGCCATGCCGGCGCGATTGTGTCTGGCGGCAAAGGCGGCGCGGATGATAAGATCGCGGCGATGGAAGATGCGGGTATCCGCGTATCGCCTAGCCCAAGCGAACTTGGCACAACACTCGACGCGATGCTCAAAGAACTCGCTTAAACCGCGCGCTTTTCCTCCCCTCCCCGGAGACACCTCATGGGTAAAGACAACCAAACCTTCATTCCGGCGATGTCCGATCAGGAAGGGCCGCAACCCGGCCCGAGCTGGGGCAATGCGCGCTGGCTCGATCAGGTCTCTGACAGCGATGCTGACCTGACGCAAGCGATGGACCCCACGCAAATGCGCGTGGCGGTGGCTGCGGCGGCGAAGAAGGCGGGCAAGCCGGTTGATGAGGACGCGCTCGAATACGCATCGGATCTCTCGAACAAGGCAATGACACTGGTGCGGCTGTACCGTGTTCGCGGCCATTTGGCTGCTGACCTTGACCCGCTGCAACTGTCACAAAACCGTGAAATTCCGCAGGATTTGACGCTCGATTTTCACGGCCTTGCGGGCAAAGAGGCCGAAGATGTCTATGTGGGCGGGGTTCTGGGCCTCGAGTGGACCACAGTTGGCGCACTTCATCAGCGTTTGATGGAGGTCTATTGCGGCAATGTTGGCCTTGAATACATGCACATCGCCGACACAGAAGAGCGGCGCTTTCTCCAGGACAAATTTGAAAGTCCGGGCGAGACAATCCAGTTCACGCCTGAGGGCAAACGCGCCATTCTCGGTGCGGTTGTGCGCGGCGAGCAATATGAGAGCTATCTCGGCAAAAAATATGTCGGGACCAAGCGCTTTGGCCTTGATGGCGGAGAATCGATGATCCCGGCGCTGGAAGCCGTCATCAAATATGGCGGCCAGATGGGCGTGCGCGAGATCATTTATGGCATGGCCCACCGAGGCCGGTTGAACGTGCTCGCGAATGTTATGGGCAAGCCGTACAAGGTCATCTTTCACGAGTTCTCCGGTGGCAGCGCCAACCCTGATGATGTGGGCGGCTCTGGCGATGTGAAATATCACCTTGGCACCAGCACAGACCGCGCCTTTGACGATATCGAAGTGCATATGTCGCTCGTGCCCAACCCCTCACACCTTGAGGCGGTGAATCCCGTTGTGCTGGGCAAAGTGCGCGCACAGCAAGCGGTTCGCGATGATCTGAGCAAACATGACCAAGTTTTGCCTGTGCTTATCCACGGCGACGCCGCCTTTGCGGGCCAGGGCGTAGTGTGGGAAAGCCTGAGCCTGTCTGGCGTGCCCGGCTATGATACGGGCGGCTGTTTGCATTTCATCATCAACAATCAGATCGGTTTCACCACCAGCCCGAATTTCGCACGCAACTCGCCCTATCCATCGGACGTGGCGAAAGGCGTTCAGGCACCGATCCTCCACGTCAATGGCGATGATCCTGAGGCAGTGACCTTCGCCTGTAAGCTGGCGGTGGAATATCGCCACAAATTTGGCCGTGATATCGTGATCGACATGTGGTGCTATCGCCGCTTTGGCCACAATGAGGGCGACGAACCCAAATTCACTCAGCCGCTGATGTATGAGCGGATCGGCAAGCACCCTAAAGTCAGTGTCATTTACAGTGATCGGCTCGAGCGGGAAGGCGTCATCAAGGCGGGCGACGTCGACCAGATGCGCGCCGAGTTCACGTCGCTTCTCGACGAGGAGTTTGAAGCTTCGAAGAGCTATAAGCCCAATGAGGCGGACTGGTTTGGCGGGCGCTGGGCGGGCCTCAACAAACCTGCCGATCCAGAGACTGCGCGGCGCAATGTCGAAACGGCTATTCCCGATAAGCTGTTTGAAAGCCTTGGCCGGACGCTCACCGCCGTTCCTGAAGGCATTACGATCCACAAGACTTTGGGCCGTGTGCTCTCGGCCAAGGCCAAGATGTTCAGCAGCGGCGAGGGGTTCGACTGGGCCACGGCAGAGGCGCTCGCCTTTGGTAGTCTGGTGACCGAAGGCTTTGGTGTGCGCTTGTCCGGGCAAGATTCCGGGCGCGGCACATTCAGCCATCGCCACGCAATTTGGGTCGACCAGAAAGACGAGCATAAATACATTCCGCTCGCCGAACTGCCGCATGGCAAGTTTGAGGTCTACGACAGTATTCTATCGGAATATGGCGTGCTGGGCTTTGAGTATGGCTTCGCGATGGCCGACCCCAAGACGCTGGTCATGTGGGAAGCGCAGTTTGGCGATTTTGCCAATGGCGCACAAATCATGATTGATCAGTTCATCGCGAGCGGTGAAGCAAAATGGCTGCGGGCCAACGGCCTCGTAATGCTGTTGCCGCATGGCTACGAAGGACAAGGCCCGGAGCATAGCTCTGCGCGGCTTGAGCGCTTCCTTCAACTTTGCGCGAATGACAATATTCAAGTCTGCAACATTACTACGCCGGCCAATTACTTCCACGTATTGCGCCGGCAGATGCTGCGGTCCTTCCGCAAGCCGATGGTCATCATGAGCCCGAAGAGCTTGCTGCGTCATCCAATGGCGAAGAGCGATCGCGACGAGTTCCTTGGTGATCATCACTTTATGCGAATCAAGTCGGATACGACTGATATTGCTGACAAAAATATCAAACGCTTGGTCTTGTGCTCGGGCAAGGTGGCGTATGATCTGATCCAGAAACGCGATGAGGAAGGCATTGACGATGTCTCCATCGTGCGGATTGAGCAGCTTTATCCCTTCCCCGGCGATCCGCTGGCCGTGCGACTTAAACGCATGACCAATCTGGAAGAGGTCGTCTGGTGTCAGGAAGAGCCACGCAACAATGGCTCATGGTTCTTCGTCAATGAGAGAATTGAAGCCGCGCTCAGCAATGCGGGCCATTCCGGCATGCGGCCAAGCTATGCCGGGCGCGACGATGCCGCATCGCCAGCAACCGGTTTTGCCAAGCGCCACGCGCAGCAGCAAGACGAGCTGGTGGCAGATGCGTTAGGCATAGCATCAGACCCTAAATCGTCATCAAAATCTTCCCCGAAATCTTCTAAGAAGAAGGCCTAAGGAACCCAAATTATGGCCACTGAAATCAAAGTCCCAACCTTGGGCGAATCTGTAACCGAAGCAAGCGTTGGCGAATGGTTGAAACAGCCAGGCGACGCGGTTGCTGTCGATGAACCAATTGCTAGTCTGGAGACCGACAAGGTCGCTGTCGAGGTCCCCTCACCCGTTACTGGCGTGCTGAGCTCTCACTCGGTTGCCGTGGGTGACACGGTTGAGGTCGGCGCGCTCATCGCGATTGTCGAAGAAGGCGCTGCTGCTGCGGGCAAGCCTGCTGCAAAAGCCGATGCGGCACCTCCGCCCGCTGCGGCACCTACAGCCGAAACTGCCGCCTCTGATGCTTCCCAAACGCTTTCACCCGCGGTGCGCCGCGCGGTGCTTGAACATGGGGTCGACCCGACAACAATCACAGGCACTGGCAAAGATGGCCGCCTGACCAAAGAGGATGTCCTCGCCGCGGCGCGCAACAAAGGCAAAGGCGGCTCGGCAAGCGCGTCTTCCGCTTCGGCCCAAACCGCTGCTCCGGTAGCCGCCACCACCGGGGAACGCCGCGAAGAGCGCGTCAAGATGACTCGTATGCGCCAGACCATCGCCAAGCGCCTCAAGGGCGCGCAGGAAGAGGCGGCGCTGCTCACCACCTTCAATGATTGCGACATGTCCGCCGTCATCGAGGCGCGCGGCAAGTACAAAGACCTTTTCGCCAAGAAGCATGACATCAAGCTCGGCTTTATGGGCTTCTTCGCGAAGGCTGCGTGTCTCGCGCTGAAAGATGTGCCCTCGGTCAACGCTTACATTGAAGGCGAAGAGATCGTTTATCACGATTACGTTGACATCTCGGTCGCGGTCAGCGCGCCAAACGGACTGGTTGTGCCGGTCATTCGCGACTGCCAAGCCAAGGGCTTTGCCCAAATCGAGAAAGACATTGCCGATTTCGGCAGCCGCGCCCGCGACGGCAGCCTGACGATGGACGATATGAAAGGCGGCACCTTCACCATCTCCAATGGCGGTGTGTTCGGCTCGCTCATGTCGACGCCGATTATCAACCCACCGCAAAGCGCCGTCCTCGGCCTTCACCGTATTGAAGACCGCCCGGTCGCGGTCAATGGCGAAGTTGTGATCAAGCCGATGATGTATATCGCGCTGAGCTATGATCACCGCCTGATCGATGGCCGCGAGGCGGTCACCGCATTGAAAATAATCAAGGAAGCGATCGAAGATCCTACCCGGATGCTGATCGATCTCTAAGGAAAAACAGCAAATGGCTGACCATTCATACGATTACGACGTTCTTGTCATTGGCGCTGGCCCGGGCGGCTATGTCGCGGCGATCCGTGCCGCGCAGCTCGGCCTGAAAGTGGCCTGCGCGGAAGCGCGCGAGACGCTGGGCGGAACATGCCTCAACGTCGGGTGCATTCCCTCCAAGGCGATGCTGCACGCGTCGGAATATTTCGATGCCGCAGCTAATGGCACTATGGCCAGCATGGGCATCGACGTCGCGCCCAAGCTCAACATGGACAAAATGCACGCTCAGCGTATCGACGCGGTTGATGGTCTGACCAAGGGCATCGAGTTTCTATTCAAAAAGAACAAAGTAACGTGGGTCAAAGGCCTCGCGACCTTCCAGGATGCGCACACGGTGAAGGTTGGTGATGCGACTGTGACCGCCAAGGATATCGTGATCGCCACCGGCTCGTCCGTAACGCCCCTGCCCGGCGTCGAAGTCGATAATGACAAGCATGTTGTGGTCGATTCCACCGGTGCGCTCGAACTGCCCAAAGTGCCCAAGAAAATGGTCGTCATTGGCGGCGGCGTAATCGGCCTGGAGTTAGGCTCTGTCTGGAACAGGCTCGGCGCTGAAGTGACCTGCGTCGAATTTCTCGACGAGATCCTGCCCGGCATGGACGGCGACATTCGCAAGGATGCACGCAAAATCTTCAAGAAGCAGGGGATCGAGTTCAAGCTCTCCACCAAGGTCACTGGCGTTACTGTAAAAGGCAAGAAAGCGACGTTGACGCTGGAACCCGCCGCAGGCGGTGAAGAAGAAACGATGCAGGCTGACTGCGTGCTTGTGTCCATCGGACGGCGTCCCAATACGGAGGGCTTAGGTCTCGAAGCAATTGGGCTTGCAACCAACCAGCGCGGCCAGATCGAAACTGCGCATGACTTCCGCACGAAGGTCGACAATGTCTGGGCGATTGGTGACTGCATTCCCGGCCCAATGCTCGCGCATAAGGCCGAGGATGAAGGCATTGCGGTGGCAGAAAACATTGCTGGTGAAACCGGCATCGTAAATCACGATGTGATCCCGAGCGTCGTTTACACTCTGCCTGAAATCGCGGGTGTTGGTTTGACAACGGAACAAGCGATTGAGCAGGCTGGCGGCGATAAGAAAGCGATTAATGTCGGCAAGTTCCCCATGATGGCGAACAGCCGGGCAAAGACCAATCACGAGCCTGATGGCTTTGTGAAAGTCATCTCTGATGCAGAAACCGACCGCGTGCTGGGCGTGTGGTGCATCGCCAGCGTTGCGGGCACGATGATCGCCGAGGCTGGCATCGCGATGGAATTCGGTGCGACTTCGGAAGATATCGCCTACACTTGCCACGCGCACCCGACGCATGCGGAGGCGATGAAGGAAGCGGCGATGGCCGTGACCGGCAAGCCGATCCATATGTGAGCGTAGGAACTCGAGATGGCCCGTTCAGTTGCAATAGTCGGAGCGGGTCAGATCGGGTTTGCTGCGGCATTTGCTTTTCGCGACAGAGGCTGGGATGTTTGCGTTTACGCGCGATCCAAGCCTCAATGGCATGATCGGCTGCTTTTCCGTTTCAAACCGCACACGCTGGGAAATGATCCTGCTCCAGCGGCTGATGTGGTACTCGATACTATCGCCTTCGACGCCGAGGACATTGAGCGCTATGATCCGGAAACGGTGGGACGACTTATCGTCATCTCCTCCGCCAGCGTTTATCGCGATGACGAAGGCCGCACGCTTGATGAAGCCGCGCAGAACGGTTTCCCGGATTTCAGTGGGCCAATCACTGAAGAGCAGGCCACTGTTGCCCCCGGACCGGACACTTACTCCACCCGCAAAGTGCGTATGGAAAACAAGGCTCTGGAGCTGTTTGCGGACCGCGCAACCATCCTACGTCCTTGCGCCATCTACGGGCCATGGTCTCGCCATCCGCGCGAATGGTGGTTCGTGAAGCGGATGCTCGATGAGCGCAGGCGCATACCGCTGATTCATGGGGGGCGCTCTCAATTCCAAACGACTGACGTGAATGATATCGCTTATTTAGCGGTCGATGTGGCCGAGCAGGAGCTTAGCGGTATCTACAACGTCGCCGACGAAGGCTGCCCCACCGTTTTGGAGATTGGCGAAGTCTTGGGTTGGGGGTTCAATAATCCACCCGAGCTTGTGCCAGTAGACACACCAGGCTTGGTCGGACGAACGCCGTGGTCAGTCGAGAAGCCCTTCACCGTCTCCAACACCAAGATGATCGCTGCTGGATATGATTTGCCATCGACGTACGGATCAGGCGTTCTCATGGCTGGGGAATGGTTGCGCGACTTTCCACCAGCTGATTGGCGCGCCTCCTTCCCGCAACTGGCCGCTTATCCTTGGGACCTGTTCGATTATGCGGCTGAAGACGCCTATCTGGAGAAGCTTTAAATGGCTGGCCGGCTGTTCGCTATTCTCAGCCTTGCAATCCCCACCCTTGCCGGTCTCATGTTCATGGCCGCCTTCGGAGCGCCGCAAAACTATTTGTTGATCAATACCGCTGCGCTTGCTCTGGGCAGCGTATGGATATGGTTTGGGCGCAGCGTGCCTGCGCTGATTAAGCCGCAAACATGGATCCTGCTCGCTGCACTACTTGTCATCATGGCTTTGCCGCTCGTCACGGGACCAGAGCTCAACGGCATAAGCAGGTGGCTACCACTTGGCCCGTTCCAGCTGCATGCAGGTATGCTCATCCTCCCTACCCTAGTCGCCTTGGCGGGCGCGGACCGGGACAATTCGCCCATCATCCTCATAACCGCCGTCTTCATCGCGACACTTCAGCCCGACGCGGCAGCGTGTTTCGCGATTATGGGGGCCGCAGTCGGACTCTATTTCGCATGGTATGATTGGAAGCCGGGCGTGATCGCCCTGGTCGCCTTTCTTGCCGGCATTTACGCCGCGATCCATGGCGAGCTCCCGCCCCAACTATTCGTAGAGCGAGTGCTTGTCTTTGCCGCCGAGCAAAACCCGCTCATTGCTCTCGCGCTTCTCGCAGCATTGCTCATCAGCTTCTTCCTGCTGCTATTTTCAATCAAAAGGCCGCCCGCCATTCGCTACGCTTTGGCTGGTTCCATGGCGGGCTTCTCAATCGCAGCAGTGCTCAACAATTACCCCAGCATTTTGATCGGTTATGGCGCCGCGTCTATTCTGGGTTACGCGCTCGCGCTAAGCCCGTACATTCGCGAGAAAGAGGTTGCGCCAGCTCGCAGTTGATATATGCGTGTTAGTGGAATCATACACTAATACAGGAATACCCGAAATGCAGATTTCCAATACACTGTTTCGCTCGCTGGCTCCCATTGCATTCGCGCTCCTCCCGCTTGCAGCGCACGCCCAAACTACCGACGAGCTTGCAGAAATTGTTGAGCCAGAAGCTAGCAGCGGTGCCTATATGGGAGCAGTTTTGGTCGCTAAGGGCGATGAAGTATTGCTCAATCGCGCTTGGGGATCGGCGAATCTAGAGTGGGAGATCGCGAATACGAACGAGACGCGCTTTCGCATAGGGTCGGTCACAAAACAGTTCACTGCGGTTTCCATCCTTCTGTTGCAAGAGCGCGGTATGCTCTCTGTGAAAGCACCGATCTCCCAATACCTAGACGATACCCCTGAAGCGTGGAATGCGATCACTGTCCGCGATTTGCTTCAGCACACCTCTGGCATCTCCAATGTGACATCGCTCGACGAATTCGGGACACGCAAATTTTTGCCGACCACGCAAGATGAGTTGATCGCGATGTTTGCTGACTTGCCATTGGAATTTGAGCCCGGTTCAAAGTGGGCGTACTCAAATTCGAATTTTGTCCTGCTTTCGCGAATTGTCGAAAACGTCAGCCAGCAAAACTATTCGGAGTTCATCGAAGCCAATTTGCTCGAACCCCTAGAGATGCAATCAACCGGCATCGACCGAAGCGCATCAATTTTGCAGAGGCGCGCATCTGGATACTCTCCTTCACAGCATGGGATTGTGAACGCAGACTACGTAAACATGGCAATTCCCACCGGCGCCGGGGCTTTGTATTCAACGACAGGCGATCTTTTGAAGTGGCACCGCGGGTTGTTCGGCGGCGCTTTATTGAATGAGGAAAGCCTTTCTCAGCTGACGACCCCGAGCGAGCACGACGCAGTGCAAGGAGCCCGTTACGCCATGGGCCTTCTAGTAACCGATAGCCCGGAAGGACCTGTCATCTGGCACGGCGGCGGTATCGAGGGGTTCAATGCATTCCTGGGATATGATCAGAACACCCAGACTTCTGTCGTGGTGCTGGCAAACTTGAATGGCGGCTCGGCAGCGCGCTTGGGCATGGAATTGCTCAAGACAATCCGCGAATAATGGCCAAGTCAGCTTGGTACATAGCAAGTTAGTTATGGATTAGTTGCCATCGGAGTTGTCTAACCAAGCTGATCGCTATTACCTTGCTGGCGAGGGAGACACTCCGATGACGTATCCGAGGCTGACTGACAAACCTGGGGCGCTGGAAACGGCCGCAGCCATCCGCGCAGGTGATATGTCGCCGCATGAGGCGGTTGAGGATGCGATTGCGCGGATCGAGAAGCTCGATGCGCATGTGAACGCGGTTGCGGTGTGCGACTTTGAACGAGCCATTGCGACAGCCAAGGCGATGGACGGTCAGAAACCCAGCCCTGATCAACCGGTGTTTGGTGTGCCGATGACAATCAAGGAAAGCTTCGAAATTGCTGGTCTTCCCAGCTGTTGGGGGCATCAGGAGTTTGCGGGCAATATCGCAGCGAAGGATTCGGTGGTAGTCCGCCAATTAAAGGCCGCGGGTGCTGTCTTCCTCGGCAAAACCAACGTGCCGGTCGACCTCACCGATTGGCAAAGCTTGAACCCGGTCTATGGCCGCACCAACAATCCGCATGATCATGACCGCAGCGCGGGTGGATCATCGGGTGGTTCAGCCGCAGCGGTCGCGAGCGGCATGGTCCCCTGTGACTTTGGCACAGATATCGGCGGCTCGGTGCGCGTTCCCGCGCATTTCAACGGCGTTTGGGGGCACAAGACCACTTGGGGGCTCGTCAGCAAGCATGGCCATGACCATCCGATGATGGCAGGCAAAGGCGCGCATGATGGCGTGTTGTCGATTGCTGGGCCGCTGGCCCGGAATGGCGATGATCTGCAGATCTTGACGCAGCTCACGGCCAGCGTTCCGCTGCGCGAACGAACAAAACCGCTTAAGGACTGCCGCTTCCTGCTGCTGGTCGAGCATCCTATCAGCGAAGTCGATAATGACGTGCGCGGCCTAATCGAAGGCGCTGCGAAAGCCATTGAGAGCGCAGGTGCGCGGGTCGATCACGCGACCAGCGCCCTGCCCGATCTCAAAGCGCAAAACGAAGACTATATGCGCATGCTCGGTGTCGCCATGGCGCGCGGCGCACCCGGCCCCGATGGCAAAAGCGCCAGCGCTACCGACTGGTTCAACCTGCTGGACCAGCAAGCGCGCAATGAGCTCGCTTGGGAAGTGTTCTTCCAAGAGTATGATTTTGTACTCGCACCGCCGGCGCCAATCGTGACGTTTGAGCACCGCGACAAAGCCTTTTTCGAGGGCGATGTGACCATCAATGACAAGGTGCACCGGGCCGCGGATGGTCTTGCGTGGGCAGGCCTTGCCACCTTCCCCAACTTACCTGCCACAGTGCTACCGGTGGGCGATGTCGGCGGCCTGCCCTGCGGTATGCAGGTGATGGGGCCCAAGTGGTCGGATCTTGATTGCATCGCGGCGGCAACCGAAATAGGGGCGCTGCTGCACTCATAACCTTTCGGAAATCCCCCAATGCGACTTCTTGCAAAATGGCACATCTGGCTTGCCTGGGCTTTTGGCATTCCAGTGCTCATGTGGACCGTCACGGGGTTAATCATGGTCAGCCGCCCGATAGAAGAAGTGCGCGGCAATCATTTGCGGATTGAGCAGGCGGAGCAGGCGCTTGTGCTGCCGGATAGCGAAATCGCTTCCGCCGAGACAAACCTCAAAGAGATGCGCGTGGTGATGCAGAATGGCCGGGCCGTCGCTCTTTTGACGGGGCTTGATGGCGCGGCATCTCGCGTGGATATGACAACGGGCGAGGCGATCCCCGCGATAACCGCCGCTGATGCCAGCCAGATTGTTTCAGAGCGCATCAAGGGCGGCGAGAGAATACGTTCGGTCACCTTCTTTGACGCCGATGAAGTGCCGGTTGATTTCCGCCGCCCGAAACCGGTCTGGCAAGTCGCGTTGAAAGATGGCGCACATATCTATATCGGGCGCGACACGGGCGAGATTGAGGCTGTGCGCACGCGCTGGTGGCGGATCTTCGACTTTGCCTGGGGTCTGCACATCATGGATTTGGAGACCCGCGAAGACAGCAGCCATCCGATCCTGATTATCTTTACTGCGCTAGGCGTCATAGGATCGCTGGCGGGCGTCATCCTGATGTTCCGCAAACGTAAGAAACGCCGAAGCAGCCCCGCATGAATGAGGTTGTCCTCACTCCGCTACTCGACGCCCTAGATATCGCGGGCATTGCGATCTTCGCGCTGACCGGCGCGTTGGTCGCTGCACGTGAAAAGCAGACCTTCGTCACCATGGCCTTCTTCGCGCTGGTGACCGGCGTCGGTGGAGGCACAGTGCGCGATTTGCTGATTGATGCGCCAGTCTTCTGGATGACGGACCCGTGGGTCGCCGCCGCCTGCCTCGCCACCGCGCTCATCGCGTGGTTTACACCAACACGCTGGTGGGAGGGCAGACTGCTCGATATCGCCGATGGACTGGGCCTTACCGCCTATGCCGTGATCGGCGCGGCCAAGGCCTTGAGTTACGGCGTGCCGCCAATTCCCGCGGTGCTTATGGGGATTGTGACGGGAACGGTAGGCGGCATCATTCGTGATGTGATCGCGGGACGCCCATCAATCATTATGCGGCCAGAGCTTTATGTTACCGCCGCTGCTCTTTCCGCGACGCTGGCGGTGGCGGGCGAGCTTGCTGAGCTCCCACGCGTTTGGGTCTGGAGCGTGGCGACTGCTGCGGGGTTCACGCTGCGTGCTGCCGCTATCAGATGGCAAATCGCACTGCCCTCCTACAAGGACAGCGCGAATAAATCTGCATCTGAATAGCCAGTCTTACTGCTCGAGATCGCCGTCGATAGGCCCGCCGGGATAGGCCGGCTGCTGACCACTTGGCGCTGCAGACGCCGGATTAGCGCTCTGCCGATCGACATCAGCCCAAGCGGATTGATAGCGCGTATCGCTATGCTGATTGTCCTGCGCTGGCGCATAGCTGGCACCGCGCACTCCGTAGTCCACTCCGTCGAGACGGCCATTGCTGTCGATCCGGCAGGTGAAAGGCTCGCCATTGTACAGCGTGCCGGCCACCTCCCAGCCCGCGCCGGTGCGATTGACCGAATCCACATTTTCGACGCGCACATCGCGCTCAATTTCGTTCACGCAGATGGAGGCAGCATTGCTCAGTCCGTTGCCAGCAGAGCTACGCCGCGAGTCGCCGCGCCGATTGTCATAACGATAGTCCCGATCACGGTAGCGCTCGTCACGATCGCGGTAGCGGCGCTTATTCTTATTGCCCGCATTCACAATCGCAGCGATCCCGCCAATAATGACCGCACCGGCAATCACATCACCCACGCCAATCCGGTTGCGATGCCGGTAACCGCGATAACCGCGATAGCCGCGCCACCCGCGATAGTGCCGGTAGCGGTTCACTGTTTCAGATTCCACGGTCCATGCCTGACTTGGTGCGTAGTTCTTATTGCCCATTGCAGGCGCTGGCAATTCTGCCGCTGCAGCGGGCGTTGCGACCATAGCAGCGGCTGCAAGAAGTGCGGGCGCGCTCGCGAGTTTCAGAGAATTCTTCATAGGTTTGCCCCTGGGGTTTGCCCCATTTGGCCCGCCCCACCCTGACGGACTTTGTATTAGAATGCTTGCACACCTAGACGGCTCAGGCTGTCAAGAGCCTGAACCGCCAGTGGTGGTTAGTGGAGAGTGCGGCTAGCGATCAACGCAGACCGCGGATCTTGCGGAAGTTGACCTGAGGCCGGTTGCCGCCCTGCACGAAGCAGGTGAACTTGCCGCGATCGGAATAGCCTCGGCCATAGCCGCGGCCGCCTTCGACCACAATGCGGCCCTTTACGCGGAAGCCGTAGCGGGTCCGATCAACGTCGCGAATGTCAGTGACATCGGCATAGCGGAACCCACCAAAGCGGCGCGCTTGACGCTCTGCGGTGCGGACACAACGCTCAACGGCGCGGCGCGGATTACCCCGGCGGGCATTGTAATTGCTGCGGTGATAATTGCCGCTATTGTAGCGGTCACCGCGATAGTGATTGTTCCCATAGTAACCGCGATCACGATAGCGGTCTTTCTTCCCAACGGCCGAAGCAACAGCAGCGATCCCACCTAGGATTACAGCACCAGCGATGATGTCCCCTGCATCGACACCGCGTTTTTCACGGTAGTCATCTGCAAATGCAGGTGTGGAAGTCATCGCCATCGCGCCAGCGGCAACGGTCCCGGCAAGAGCTTTGGAAATGGTCTTCATTGGTTCATCCTTTCGTTCGGCCGGGGCTGAATTGCTCCGGCTTCACAAACTGACTAGCCAAGCCGTGGTGAGATCACGCTGAATTGCCTCGACAGACAATGTTCATAAAAACACGCACTTACCTGAACATACGCAATCTCACCCTCGGTAAAAACTTATTCTGAAGGCACCTCTAGGCCAGTGTGGAAGGCCAAAAAGCTCAAGATATCGCCATATTCTTCGATGATTTTGTCAATCGGCTTGCCCGAGCCGTGCCCTGCCCGAGTCTCAATCCTGATGATCTGAGGCTTGTCACCAACATCAGCAGCCTGCAAGGCAGCGGTATACTTAAAGCTGTGCCCGGGGACCACGCGGTCATCCGTATCTGCCGTGGTCACCAGCATGGCCGGATATTCCTCCCCAGAACGGATATTGTGCAAAGGCGAATAGGCACGCAGGATCTTGAAGTCCTCTTCGCGATCTGGATAGCCATAATCATCGACCCAGTACCGTCCAGCAGTCCATCGATCGAAACGCAACATGTCCATAACGCCAACGGCGGCATTGGCTGCATTCACCAAATCTGGCCGCTGATTGACCACTGCCCCAACCAGCAAGCCGCCATTGGAGCCGCCCTGAATAGCAAGACCTTCCTCGCTCGTGATACCGTTTGTCTTGAGATATTCGCCTGCTGCGATGAAATCATCGAACACGTTTTGTTTGTTGGCGCGCCGCCCCGCATCATGCCATGCCTTGCCATACTCACCTCCGCCGCGAATATTGGCCAGTGCAAAGACGCCGCCCGCCTCCATCCAAGCCATCCGACTGGATGAAAAGCCCGGTGTCAACGAGATATCAAAACCGCCGTACCCATAAAGCAGCGTCGGGGCAGGCCCTGTCACGTCCTTGCGTTTCACGATAAACATCGGGATCTTGGTCCCGTCTTTGGACGGATAGAATACCTGGTCTACCACATAATCATCAGGGTCAAAGGTCAGCTCAGGCTGCGCAAAGATCGCCGTTTCATTGGTTTCAAGATCAAGTCGGTAAACGGTTGAAGGCCGGTTAAAACTGGTGAAGCTATAGAACGTCTCTGACGAACTGGGGGAACCGCCAAATCCGCCAGCGCTGCCCAACCCGTTCAAGGCGATTTCACTGCGGATATTGCCTTCAAGGTCGAAGATCATCGCCTGCGAAGAGGCATCCTTGAGATATTCCACAACCAGATTACCGCCAACGATCGATGCACCGGAAATCGGCATATCGCTCTCGGCAATCACAGTTTTCCACTCAAGCGTCGGCGCGTCCATATCGATGCTGACGATCCGGTATTTTGGAGCGCCCTGATTGGTCATGAAATAAAGTGTGCCATCGACAGATTCGATCGGGTTCCACTCATGATCGAGACCGCCAACCAGCGTGCGCGGCTTCCATCCCATCTCATCGCGCTTGGCCAGATCGACAACGTGCACTTCCTGCTTCGCCTCGGTCCCCTCGCGGCTCAGGATAATCGCGAAGCGGCCATCATCCGTGGTCAGTCCAACATGGCCCAGCGCCGGACGATCCGGCGTAGAATAAACCAGCTGGTCCTCACTTTGATCTGTGCCAATTCGGTGGAAATAGACCGCTTGATTGAAATTGCGGGCCTGAAAATCCTGCCCTTCCTCGGGCTCTGGGAAGCGCGAATAAAGGATCCCCTCATCGCCGACCCACTGCATTCCGGTAAACTTGGCCCAGTTTATTTCGTCCGAAACCGCCTCTCCAGTCGCAACATCGAGGAAGCGTATAGTGCGCCAATCGCTCCCACCATCTTGGATCGCATATGCGAGATACTTGCCGCTGCTCGATGGAGCGGTGCCCGCTAGCGCGGTCGCATCATCATCTGACCACTCATTGGGGTCTAGGAGCAGTCGCCCTTCCCCATCAAGGCCGTCACGCACAAAATATTGCGACTGGTTCATCAGGCCGGAATTGTAAGAGTAGAAATAGTGTTCGCCTGCGCGCGTTGGGGTCCCGAAGCGCTCAAAATTTAACAGTTCGCCCATTTTGCCTTTGAACCAGGCATTGGCTGGCATTTGTTCAAGGTATGCGCCGCTGACGCTATTCTGGCGTTCCACCCAATTGGCGACTTCTGGATTGTTACGGACGTCATCCTCAAGCCAACGAAAGGGGTCGGCGACCTCCTCGCCAAAGATCGTTTCCACCACGTCCTGACTGTATGTTTCGGGATATTCGGGCACGGCAATACTCTCAGCCTGTGCGGTGGTGGCGAGAATTGCGATAGCAGCACCTGTCATCAGTGATTTACGAAGCATTTTGGGGACATCCTCTGTTTACGGACATGTTTGAATATACAACGCAGTTGGACGGCATTCGGTTTCAACTGGCTTAGCAATTAGCGCTAATTCCCAAGCGCAGCCAACACGTCGCGCGTAAAAGTAGCGATATCAAAGCGGCTGCCCACCGGGTCTTCACCCCGACGCACGATCACGACATTGCGGCTTGGCACGATCACGACATATTGCCCGCGGTTGCCAAATGCCGCGAATGTATCTGCCGGAACGCCCTCCGAATTATTGAGCAACCAGAACCCCGCTCCATAGCCGAACGGACGCCCCGCTGGCTGCGGACCGCTGGGCGACGAGACATATTCGCGCCAGTTTTCTGGCAGAATGCGTGTCCCATTAGGGAGCACGCCGTCATCAAGATAGAGTTGGCCCAATTTCGCCAAATCCTGCGCGGTGGACCACACTTGGCTGGAGAGCACATAATTGCCTTCCCAATCGGCCTCAGCGACAGTGTTATACATCCCTAACTCGGCGAAGAGCTTGGCCGGCGGGTTCTCTTCAAACGTATGCTCGATGGCCTGAACCGCCGCCAATGTGTCATTGTTGGCATAACGATAAACTGTTCCTGGCGTATGCAGCAGCGGCCAATTCTCCGCTCGCTCCGTCACCGTCGTCCCGCCCCAATAGAGCGGATCAGTGCGGTTGCCCGCCGTATCGGAATAGCGCCCAGAGGCCATCCGCAAAGCATGATCGACCGTAATGTTGAACCGCGGGTCATAAATATGAATGCCTAGCCCTGCCGATTCGCTCACATCCACTTCGCCGCGATGAACCGCTGCGCCCACAAGTGTCGCAGCAATGCTCTTGGCGACGGACCAGGTGCGCTGCGGGGTTTTCGGGTCGAAGCCATCCGCATATTCATCCCAATGGAGATCGCCATTTTTCGTGACAATAACCGCGGTTGAGCGGGTTCCCTCTCCATATCGTTCTTTGAAAGCACTCTTGGCTACTTCGCTGACCCGGTAGCGCGTTCGCACTGGCTGTTGCTCCTCACCCGTGGTCCTTTCATCCGAACTTGGCATAGTAAAATCAAAACCCGCCCGCGCAGGATTTGCCCAATATTCAGTCGCCGAAATGGGCAGTATCGAGCATCCGCCATCCCCATATAGCGCGGCAAAACGCGGCGGCATCGCCTCGTCCCATGTCACCTCGACATGGTCGATCACGCCGTCCTCGCCGCGCACAACAGTATACGGCAAGTCTCGAATGATATCATCGAGCGGCGCCTGAATGCCGGTCAGCTCCCAGTCATGGACGCTTTCGGGCGTCCGCGTGGTGCCATTACGCTCCGCATTACCGAGCGCGCTGCACAGAAACAGCGCTTTATATCCAGCAGCTAGCGCGCGATCATAACGCGTATCGAGTTGTTCTTGCGCCGATTGGGCAGATGCAGATGTAGTGACGGCGAGTAGCGCGAGTGCGCCAAGGGAAGAACGGATCATGCCGCGTATGGTAGCCCCGCCTGCCCAAAAGAAAAGGGCCAGCAGATCGCTCCGCCAGCCCTCTTATTTTTTGTTATGTCCCGGAGCCACCCGCTCCAAAATCGAAAAGTCTTACGCCTCAGCGAACTCTTCTTCATCCGCGTTCATCACTGGGCCGCTGTCTTGACCCCTGGCATCTGGATCGCGATCAACGAGCTCGATAATCGCCATCTTGGCAGCATCGGAACCACGATAGCCACCGCCAGCTTTGCCTTTGCCTGGAATTGAGCCTTTGATGATGCGGGTGTAACCGCCCTCACGGTCAGAATAGCGCTCAGCCAGAACTTCAAACAGCTTCTTCAGCTGCGTTTCGTCCTGCAAACGCCCCATGGCCAGACGACGGTTGGACAGGCCGCCACGCTTTGCGAGCGTGATCAGCTTCTCAACATAAGGGCGCAGCTCTTTCGCTTTAGCCTGAGTTGTGCTGATCTGTTCGTGCTTGATCAGCGCAGCTGACATATTGCGGAACAGAGCCTTGCGGTGGCCCGACTTACGGCTCAGCTTACGCTGTGAAATTCCGTGACGCATTGTATTCTTCCTTCCTTGCCGACCCTTCCGGGCGGGAAACCGGTTCCCACTTTCCCGTGAAGGGATCGGACGTGTTCGTTATGGGCCCGTATAAGGTAGCCCGTAGCTGGCGGCGCTTAAGGTGCGCCGCCGGAACCTTGATTAACCCAGCAGCTCTTGTTCGAGCTTCTTGGCCATTTCTTCAATGTTTTCAGGTGGCCAGCCCGGAATGTCCATACCCAGTCGAAGGCCCATGCTCGAAAGCACTTCCTTGATCTCGTTGAGCGACTTGCGGCCAAAGTTTGGCGTGCGCAGCATCTCGGCTTCGGTCTTCTGGACCAGATCGCCGATGTAGATGATGTTGTCGTTCTTCAGGCAATTTGCGCTGCGAACTGACAATTCCAGCTCATCGACCTTCTTGAGAAGGTAGCGGTTGAGCTGATTAGTGTCGCTTTCAGCTGGCTCAGCGGCCTGACCGATCATTGCGCTCGAAGGCTGCGGAATGCCGTCTTCGAAGTGGACGAACAGCGTCAGCTGATCTTGCAGGATGCGCGCAGCGTAAGCCACCGAATCTTCTGGCGAAATCGTGCCATCAGTTTCAACAGTCAGCGAGAGCTTGTCATAATCGAGCTCCTGGCCAACACGCGCGTTTTCAACCTTATAGCTCACCTGACGGACAGGCGAATAGAGGCTGTCGACCGGGATCAGGCCAATCGGCGCATCTGCTGGACGGTTTTGAACAGCGGGCGCATACCCTTTGCCCACGTCAGCGGTCAGCTCCATATTGAGCGTGGCGCCTTCGTCGAGATGACAGATCACCAGATCCTTGTTCATCACTTCGATGTCGCCGGACACAGCGATATCGCCAGCTTTCACTTCAGCAGGGCCCGTTGCGGAAAGTTGCAGACGCTTGACGCCCTCACCTTCCATCTTGAGCGCGATTTGCTTCACGTTCAGCACGATGTCGGTCACATCTTCGCGGACGCCCGCAAGCGATGAAAACTCGTGAAGCACGTTCTCGATCTTGATCGAAGTGATCGCAGCACCTTGCAGCGAGCTAAGCAGCACGCGGCGCAGGGCGTTGCCAAGCGTCAGCCCAAAGCCGCGCTCGAGCGGTTCTGCAACAAATGTCGCATTGCGGACTTTGTCGCCGCCTTCCTTGATTTCAAGGCCATTGGGTTTCTTGAGTTCCTGCCAGTTCTTGGTGTTGACGGACATGAATTTCCCCTAATTCGCACTATGGCGGGTATCGATGCAAACAAGCCGGAAGCGCTGCGATAGCGCGTCCGGTCCGTTTGGTGTGTCAGCGAGCGGCAGAACCACTCGCCAGGCAAATACGGATCAGACGCGGCGGCGTTTTGACGGCCTCACCCCATTGTGGGGGATCGGCGTGACGTCGCGGATTGATGTGATGGTGAAACCGACTGCGGCGAGACCGCGCAGCGCGCTTTCGCGGCCCGAACCCGGCCCCTTCACTTCGACTTCCAGCGTACGGACACCGTGTTCGGCGGCCTTCTTGCCAGCATCGTCTGCAGCAACCTGAGCAGCATAAGGCGTTGACTTACGGCTACCCTTGAAGCCCATCATCCCCGCGCTGGACCAGCTAATCGCATTGCCCTGAGCATCGGTGATGGTGATCATTGTGTTGTTAAAGCTAGCGTTGATGTGCGCAACGCCGCTTGAGATGTTCTTCTTGTCGCGTTTTTTAACCCGACCTGCTTCGCGTGCCATTGTTCTGGTCTTCCTTAAATATGTTCAAGAAGGAAAAAGCCTAAGCGCCCCAGGTTGCCCCCAAGGCGAAAAGCTTACTTCTTCTTGCCGGCGATCGGCTTGGCCTTACCCTTGCGGGTGCGGGCGTTAGTGTGCGTACGCTGACCGCGCACAGGCAGACCATTACGATGACGAAGGCCGCGATAGGTCCTAAGATCCATCAAGCGCTTGATATTCATCGCAGTGTCACGGCGAAGATCGCCTTCCACTGTATAATCTGCATCGATCGTCTCACGAATACGCAGCACTTCTTCATCAGAAAGGTCCTGCACTCGGCGTGACTGATCAATGCCCAGCTTTTCAGCAATCTGGACAGCGGCAGTACGGCCGATTCCGTGAATATAGGTGAGCGCAATAATTACGCGCTTATTTGTGGGGATATTTACCCCGGCAATACGAGCCACTTACTTCTCCATGCTCCACAGGGTCTAACCAGAATTTAGGCTGGCCACCCCATCTCATCGCTTCAGTTCCAACCGACACTACGCAGCGCCTTAACGCAAAAAGCCCGGATAGCGTGCAAAAGTGCGCTGCTGGCCGGACTCAACCATAAATGTCGAATGAAGCGCGCGCTTAGGGCGATTCGCCGCCCGCGTCAACTGCTGCGTTCTCGCCGTTTGTTTCAGCGAGCGAAATGGGCAGTCTTCTGCAGTTTACAAGAGTTTTCCTCAGAAACACGAAACTGGCGAGAATCGGGCACCTCGGAGCCGAAATTCTAACGCTTGATCAACCATGCAATGCGATAAATCACCTATTGTGACGCAAGGTGCGAATAATCAGAGGCTTAGCGCCGCCTGGTTGGCGGGCCTATTCGCATGTCTGATTTTAGTCATCACACCTGCCCATGCGGGCCGTATCGAAGCCGGAACTTTCACCGCCCATGATACCTTTGACAACCAGTCACCGGTGCGGGTGAATTTTCAACAAGCCTTCGACACACCGCCGGTCGTTATTGCCATCCCCTCCTCAAATGGGAACAACTCGGCCTCGATCCGCATCACCAACGTAACCACTACAGGCTTCGATGAGCTGGCGCTTGAGCCGGACAATTGGGATGGCCGCCATATCGTCATGGTGACACACTACATCGCTATTGAGGTCGGCCGTCATGTCTTGCCCGATGGGACCGTGATTGAAGTTGGCAGAAACAGCATCAGCAATGTGCAATTTGGCAGCGGGTTTACGGGCGGAACAGCCAGTTGGGCAAACATCAGCTTTTCCTCCCCACTCGGTTCTACGCCGACGATTATCCACCAACTTCAGACGGCGAACAGCGAGACGCGCAGTGTCGCGAACCAGAGCTCCAGGCCGCACATCACCTCAATCGCGCAAAGCCCCTCGATAAGCGGCTTTCAGCTGGCGATTGATCGCAGTCAGGCAAACAGCGGCCCCTTCCCAAGCACCGAACAGATTGGCTGGATCGCCTTCCCGAACGGAGGAAGCGGCTCATTTCCCGACACTGGCGGCACAACCATCAATTGGGCGGCGAGCACGACATCGGCGAACATCCGCGGTTGGGACAACGGATGCTTCAGCAACTCCCATGGCCAATCGGGTGGGAACCCGATTGTGGTGGCCAAGAAGCTCAGTCGCAACAATGCTGATGGCGGTTGGCTGCGCTATTGCGCCATCAACGGCACAACCATCACCTTGAGGGTGGATGAGGACCGCGATCAGGACAATGAGCGAGGTGTCGCTACTGGCGATGCGGAGCAAGCCGGGATCATCTCGTTCTCACAGAGCTTTCATGCGCTGCTCGAGGCAGATTTGAACATCACCAAGACGCGAATTGCGATTGATGACGGGCGCGGCGGAGACTTTGCAACGCCTGAGGCTGAAGTCGATTACCTCATCACTATCAGCAACACGGGAAACTCACCGCCGAACCAAAACAGTGTGCTGGTGACTGAGCAATTGCCCGATGATCTTGATTTGGTGCTTGCCGACTTCGGTGCGCCGGGAAGCGGGCCTGTCGAGTTCCAACAGGGTAGCCCGGCAAGCGCGCTGACGTGTACTTTTGCGACATTCGCGAGCACTACCGACTGCTATGATTTTTCAACCGACGGCGTTAATTTTGGCTATGAACCAGTGGATAGCGGCGATGGCACAGACCCGAATGTGCGCTTTGTGCGAGCAATACCCACAGGGTTTATGGCACCTGACAGCGGGAGCGGAGCGCCCAGCTTTGAGCTACGGCTGCGCGCACGCATCCGCTAATCAAAGCGCCTCAGATCAGACGACCCCAAACGCCAGCATGGCATCTGCGACCTTCTTGAAACCGGCGATGTTCGCTCCCTTCACGTAGTCGACATAGCCGTCACCGTTGTCGCCATACTCGACGCATTTCTCATGGATGCCCTTCATCAGATCAGTCAGCATCTCACCAAGCCGCTCATGATTCCAACTGATCCGCTCTGAGTTTTGGCTCATCTCAAGCCCGGACACCGCAACACCGCCGGCGTTCGCCGCCTTGCCCGGGCCGTACATAATTTTCGCATCGTGAAAGACCTTCACACCCTCGAGCGTAGTCGGCATGTTGGCGCCCTCCGACACGCCTTGGACGCCGTTATCAACCAGCGCCTTAGCCTCGTCTGCGCTAAGCTCGTTTTGCGTGGCACACGGCAACGCTAGGTCGCATTTCACGCTCCATGGCCGAGCATCCTCATGATATTCGGCGCTCTTGAACTCATCAACATATTCGCTGATCCGGCCGCGCTTCACATTTTTAAGGTGCTTGATCCAGTCGATCTTTTCCTGATCGATGCCATCAGGATCGTGAATAAAGCCACCGCTATCCGACAGCGTCAGAACCTTGCCGCCAAGTTTTGTGATCATCTCTGCGGCATGGGTCGCGACATTGCCTGAGCCGGAGATAACAGCGGTTTTACCCTCTACGTCCTCGCCTTTGTGCTTAAGCATATTCTGCAGGAAATAGACCGCACCATACCCCGTGGCCTCGGGGCGCATTTGCGAGCCACCATATTCCTGCCCCTTGCCCGTCAGCACCCCTTCCCAGCGGTTGGTGATACGCTTGTACTGACCGAACATATAGCCAATCTCACGACCACCAACGCCAATATCGCCAGCGGGCACGTCGGTATCCGGGCCGATATGGCGATAGAGTTCAGTCATGAAGCTCTGGCAGAAGCGCATGACTTCTGCATCGCTTTTGCCGCGCGGGTTGAAGTTCGCCCCGCCCTTACCGCCGCCCATCGGCAGGCCGGTTAGCGAGTTTTTGAAAGTCTGCTCGAAAGCTAGGAACTTGAGCACACTCTCATTGACGCTGGGATGGAAGCGGATACCGCCCTTATAAGGGCCGATGGCGTTGTTGTTCTGAATGCGGAAACCGCGCTGCACGCGGATATTGTGATTGTCGTCTTCCCAGCACACGCGGAAGGAAACAACACGGTCAGGCTCAGCAATCCGGCGTAGGATCTGCGCTTCGTGATACTCTTCCTTATCCTCGATAAACTCGTAAATATCCTGCGCGACCTCTTGGACTGCCTGGATAAATTCGGTTTGCCCTGGATTACGCTTTTTCACGCCCTCCATGAATTGGTTAAGGTCAACATGCCGGTCGTACACTGAAGCCATCGTCGCATTCTCCTGTTTCCTGCTACATGGAAGCAACCATGTAGAAGGCTGTTACATCAATGCGACCGGTGCCCAGTAATTTAGCGGGCACTCCAAAATTTGCCGCCTGCTGACGGTCCTATGTTCGCAGCAAACGCGGCGTTAGTTACTCATCATTCGCGAGCGCGTCGATCTGCTCCTCCAAACTGGCATCCCCCTCTTCTGAAGGCTCGGACGCCTCGTCGGGCGGAGTCGCACTTTCACCGCTTTCCGGCGGACCAGCCCCTTCGGCAGGTCCCGGCTCGTCTTCTCCATCGAGCGCACCCAAATGCGACTGAAGTCCGCGTAATTGCTCGCTCATAACCCCATCGACAGCCTTGGAAATCTGGTCGATCTCAAACCGCATGGGCCCACCAACATTATACTCCCACAGCACCCGCGTGCCGCCCTCAATCTCTTTGAGCGTAATCGTCAGGATACCCGTCGCGGGCTCGCCCTGCAACGGCCCTAGCCCGCCGCGCATGCGGAGAACGCGAAGAGGAAACGCCTGGATCACCGTCATATGGGTTGAGCTGCCATCCATGGCAAAACCGCCATCAGCATCGTCGCCAGGAATACGCTCACAGAAGCATCCTCCAGCTTGCGGCACCAGCGTCATATTAGAGGCATCGCCAGACCAGCTATGATTATCATTCCACCAATCGCCGGGCTTGATCAGTGCAAGCCAGGTTTCAAGCGGCGTAGCGGCAACGCGGGCGGTATCGCGCGTGACAAAGCCTGTAGCGCTTGTCTCGACCACCTCGGCCGAGAGCGGCGTAGCGAAAGCGGCACCAGCGATCGCGGCACCGACAAAGATTAAATTTCGAAATGTCCCTCTCATCGCCGCCCTTGTGAAACCACACGGCTAATGATGCAAGAGATTAGCTCAGAATGGCATCCAGAGATGCAGCGACATCCTCGATAGAGGCCATGCCATCAACCCGCGTCACAATGCCGCGCGCTTCATAACCCGGCAGTATCGGGGCCGTTTCCGAGCGATACACACCCATCCGGTGCCGCACAGTTTCCTCGTTATCGTCTGGTCGGCGCTTAAACTCAGTGCCACCACAGCTGTCGCAAACGCCCTCTTGAGACGTTGGATTTGCGGTATCGTGATAGAGTGCCCCGCAATTTGCGCAGGAAAAACGGCCAGTGATACGCGCGACAAGCGCATCCTCATCAACCCCGAGTTCAATCACGTGGTCAAGCTTGCGGCCCTGCTTCTCAAGCAAGCCATCAAGCAATTCGGCCTGAGGCTCGGTGCGAGGATAGCCATCAAAGATCAGGCCTGTTTCCGCTGGGATCTGCGCCATCTGCTCTCCGACGATCTCAGCCATAAGCTCGTCTGGAAACAGCTTGCCAGCCTTCATGATTTCGTCGGCCATTTTGCCAACGTCGGTGCCCGCCTTGACGGCCGCCCGAAGCATATCTCCGGTGGAGAGCTGGACCATGCCATGGCGCTCTACCAGCCCCTGTGCCTGAGTACCTTTACCAGCGCCCGGAGGGCCAAGCAGAATTATGTCCATGGCGTAACGTGCCCCAATATCAACGCGTGGATTGCAGCGGCAGCTTAAGTCCGCGAGCGGCCTTTAAGCTTAGCCTTCTTGATCAGACCATCATACTGGTGCGCAAGCAAGTGTGACTGCACTTGGCTGATAGTATCCACAGTGACGTTCACCACAATCAGCAGGCTGGTACCGCCAAGGAAGAGCGGGATGCCTGTTTGCGCGATCATATACTCCGGAATGACGCAAACCAATGCCAGATAAATCGCGCCAACAACCGTTATCCGCGTGAGGACATAGTCGAGGTATTCCTCAGTCCGCTTGCCGGGACGAATGCCGGGAATGAACCCGCCATTTTTCTTGAGGTTCTCAGCGGTCTCTTCCGGGTTAAACACCACGGCGGTGTAGAAAAATGCGAAGAAGATGATCCCGATCGCATAAAGCGTCATATAGATCGGCTGACCATGCGCGAGATATTGATTAAGCGTCACAATGATCGAACCCGTGCCGCTTTCCGTATCAACCGAGTTACCAGCAAATTGCGTGATCGTCAGCGGCAGCAGCAGTAATGAGCTGGCGAAAATGGGCGGAATAACGCCGGCTGTGTTCAGCTTGAGCGGTAGGTGCGAACGATCTGCCTGCATCATCCCGTTCTGCGAAGCACGCTTAGGGTATTGGATCAGCAGACGGCGCTGCGCACGCTCGACCCAGCTAATCAGCAGGATCAGCACAATAACCATTACAATAAAGCCGATAATGATACCGGCAGAGATCGAACCAGTCCGGCCGCCTTCAAACAGGTTTGAGGCAAAGCTGGGGAACTGCGCAACAATACCCGCCATAATGATGAGCGAGATACCATTACCAATGCCGCGTGCAGTGATTTGCTCGCCCAGCCAAAGCAGCAACATAGTGCCGCCGACGAGGCTGATCACCGCGCCAATGCGGAACGCAACGCCGGGGTCAACAACGGCTTGAACACCTGTTGATGCGCCAAAGCTCTCTAGTCCTGAGGCAATAAACCAACCTTGAATAACGCAAAGGAAGACCGTGCCGTAACGCGTGTATTGGTTCAGCTTTTGCCGGCCAGTTGTGCCCTCTTTCTTGAGAGCAGCAAGCGTGGGGTGCAGCGCCGAGGCAAGCTGTACCACGATCGACGCTGTAATATACGGCATCACACCGAGCGCGATGAGGCTCATCCGCTCTAGGCTCCCGCCGGTGAACATATTGAACATGTCAATAATGCCGCCGCTGGTCTGCGCAGCCAGCACTTCCAGCGCTAACGGGTTAATTCCCGGCAGCGGAACGAAGCTGAGGAAGCGGAACACGACAAGCGCCCCGAGCGTGAACCAGATACGCTGTTTGAGCTCAGTGGCTTTGCCGAAATTGGCAAGGCTCATATTGCTGGCAATTGAATCGGCGCGTGAAGCCATGGTCTATATCGATCCCAAATCTTTAGCCGAAAAATCGGCTTGGATGGGTTAAATAGGGAGCGAGGGGCCGAATGTCGAACCCCTCGCCCTAATTTTTCCAGCCCTGACTGCGTGGCTTACTCAGCGTCAGCCTTGGCAGGTACTTTCTTGGGCGCAGTCACTTCGACCGAACCGCCAGCTTTTTCAACGGCTTCCACGGCGCCCTTCGACGCACCAGCAACCTTGAACTTGACCTGGGCTTTGAGTTCGCCCTTGCCGAGCAGCCGCACGCCGTCTTTGCCGCCGCGTGCAAGGCCAGCAGCCTTCAGCGCTTCGTGGTCAACGACCTTTTTGCCGTCGAGCTTCTTGGCGTCGATGAACTTTTGCACCATGCCAAGGTTTACCTCAGCAAAATCCTTACCGAACGGGTTGTTAAACCCGCGCTTTGGCAGACGCATGTGAAGTGGCATCTGGCCGCCTTCAAAGCCCTTGATGGCAACACCGGAGCGGCTCTTTTGGCCCTTTTGGCCGCGCGCTGCGGTTTTACCTTTGCCGGAACCAATACCGCGTCCCTTGCGGAGACGGGTTTTGCGGGCACCGGCATTATCGCGGAGATCATTCAGTTTCATAATATTGCACTCGCTTTCGCTTTGCTTCGCGCTTTGAATGCTCGCGAACCAACAAAGTCCCCGAGACACTCAAAAAATTTAGGTTAGCTTACAACTTCCACCATGTGGGGAAGCTTCGCAATCGCACCGCGTGTTTCCGGCGTATCCTGAACTTCAACAACTTTGTGCATCTTGTTCAGACCGAGGCCAATCAGGATCTTCCGCTGGCTCTCGGGACGACGGATCGGCGAACCGATCTGCTTGATTTTGATAGTCTTTGTAGCAGCCATCTTGTCTTACTCCACAACTGCTGCAGCGTCGGCCTGAGCCTCAGCTTCGCTAGCACCACCACGGCCAAGCAGGTCAGCAACCTTCTTGCCGCGGCGCTGAGCCACAGACTTCGGTGAAGTCTGATTGGTCAACGCATCAAATGTGGCGCGGATCATGTTGTACGGATTGGACGAACCGACCGATTTGGTCACAACGTCTGCAACACCCAGGCTTTCAAACACGGCACGCATTGGACCACCAGCGATGATGCCGGTGCCCGGAGGCGCTGTGCGCACGGTGACTTTACCTGCGCCGAAACGGCCCTTGGCATCATGGTGCAGCGTGCGGCCTTCTTTCAAAGGAACGCGAACCATCTTCTTGCGTGCGGCGGCGGTTGCCTTACTGATCGCCTCTGGAACTTCGCGCGCTTTACCGTGACCGAAGCCGACGCGGCCTGAACCGTCGCCAACAACAACGAGCGCCGCAAAACCAAAGCGCTTACCGCCCTTTACGGTCTTGGAGACGCGGTTGATGTGAACGAGCTTCTCGATGATGCCATCATCTTCTTCTTCACGGCGCCCGCGGCCACCATCACGGCCTCCACGACCGCGACCACGGCCACCACCGTCGCGGTTACCGCCACGATTGTTTCCGCCACGACCACGACCACCGCCTTGCTGTGGCTGTTCAGTCTTCGCGTCGGCAGCAGGCGCTGCTTCCGCAGGCTTTTCTTCTGTAGCAGCCGGAGCCGCCTCAGGAGTAGCCGCCGCCTCAGCAGCAGGTGCAGCTGTTTCTTCAGCCTTCGCCGCCTCTGCAGGTACACCTTCGGTTGGCGTAGCTTCTGCCTCTGGGGTTTTCTTTTCGTCAGCCATAATCAGAACTCCAGCCCGCCTTCACGGGCGGCATCGGCCAGCGCTTTCACGCGGCCATGAAACAGGAACCCGCCGCGATCGAACACGACAGTGGTCACGCCAGCCTTCTTGGCTGCGCTCGCAATGTCCTTGCCCACTTGCGTAGCAGCATCGACATTCGCGCCAGACTTCTTCGCGCCCAGCGTAGATGCAGCAGCCACTGTACGCCCGTCACCATCATTGATGATTTGCGCATAGATGTGACGGCCCGTGCGATGCACAGACAAACGAGGCTTATCGCCAGCACGCTTACGAAGCGCCGTGCGGACACGGCGGCGGCGGCGTTCAAATAGAGAAAGCTTAGCCATCTTACTTCTTCTTCCCTTCCTTGCGGAAGACATATTCGCCTTGGTACTTGATGCCCTTGCCCTTGTAAGGCTCAGGCTTGCGCCAGCGGCGGATTTCTGCGGCGAGCTGACCAACGGCCTGCTTGTCGATACCGCTGATGATTACGGTTGTCTGATCGGGGCACTTGACCTCGATCCCTTCCGGCACATCAATGTCAACGTCGTGGCTAAAGCCGAGCTGAAGCTTGAGCTTCTTGCCCTGCGCCTGCGCACGATAACCAACACCTGAGATTTCCAGCGTCTTGGAGAACCCATCGGTCACACCTTCAACGAGGTTGGAAACGAGCGTCCGCTGCATGCCCCAATAGGAACGTGCGGTTTTCGTATCGTTGGCCGGGTTCACCTGGATCTCGTCACCCTCGACCTTGTAGTCGATCAGATCAGACAGGCCGAGCGTCAGCGTGCCCTTGGGGCCTTTCACTGAAAGCGTCTTGCCTTCGATCTTGGCTTCAACCCCGCTTGGGATCGCAACCGGTTTCTTACCAATACGGCTCATCAGAATACCTCCGCCAGCACTTCACCGCCGACGTTCTCTGTGCGCGCTTCCACGTCGGAAAGCACACCCTTCGGTGTCGAAACGATGGTGATGCCAAGGCCATTGCGCACGGTCGGGAGTTCTTTCGAACCCGAATAGACACGGCGGCCAGGCTTGGAGACGCGGCTAACATGCTTGATCGCAGGTTCGCCTTCGAAATATTTCAGTTCAATCCGCAGCGCTTTGTGCTTGCCGCTCTCGTCTTCGCTAAAGCCACGGATGTAGCCTTCACGCTGAAGCACTTCGAGAACATTTGCGCGCAGCGTAGAAGCAGGCGAAAGGACGGAGTCCTTCTTCGCTTGCTGTCCGTTGCGGATACGGGTGAGCATATCACCCAGTGGATCGGTCATAGCCATCTATCAGATCCTCACCAGCTCGACTTGGTAAGGCCTGGGATCAGGCCCTTGTTACCAAGGTTGCGCAGTTCAATGCGGTTGATGCCGAACTTACGGTAATAGCCGCGCGGGCGGCCGGTTGTAGCACAGCGGTTGCGCACACGCGTCGGGTTAGCGTTGCGTGGCAGTTCCGCCATCTTGAGACGTGCGATCAGGCGCTCGGACTCGTCCAGCGTCTTGTCATTCGCAATCGCTTTCAGTTTCTCGTACTTCGCAGCGTACTGCTTGACGAGCTTCTTGCGACGCTCATTCTTATTGATCGAACTCAGTTTCGCCATTGGACTTAAGTTCCTTTCACTAGCGGCTTCACGCCGCTTCCTTTGCCTCACCCTGCTCTTCAGCGGGGAACGGGAAACCGAACAGACGAAGCAATTCTTTTGCTTCAGCGTCAGTTTGCGCCGTGGTGGTTACGATGATGTCGAGCCCGCGAACCGCGTCGATCTTGTCGTACGAGATTTCGGGAAAGACGATTTGTTCTTTCATGCCCATTGAATAATTGCCGCGCCCGTCGAAGCTTTTCGGGTTCAGGCCGCGGAAATCGCGGATACGTGGCATTGCAACGGTGATAAGACGATCGAGGAACTCATACATCCGCTCACGGCGCAAGGTAACCTTACAACCGATTGGCATGCCTTCGCGCAGCTTGAACTGAGCGATCGATTTCTTGGCCTTGGTGATCACTGGCTTTTGGCCGGCAATCAGTGCCATTTCCTCAGCAGCAGTCGCGACTTTCTTCTTGTCCTGACTTGCTTCGCCTACACCCATATTCAGGGTGATTTTCTCGATCTTCGGAACCGCAAAACGGTTCGGATAACCGAATTTCTCTGTCATCGCCTTGACGATCTCGTCTTCATAACGAGTCTTCATGCGTGGGGTATAATCAGCCATCGATAGTCTCCCCTGACTTTACAGCTACACGCACCTTCTTGCCGCCTTTTTCTTCAAAGCGGACGCGGGTGGGCTTGCCATCTTTTGGATCTGCCACAGCAACCTTTGACATGTGCATCGGTGCCGGGAACCGGTCGATGCCGCCTTGCGGGTTTTCTTGGCTCGGCTTGCGGTGACGAGCAGCAACATTGATGCCCTCAACAACGACCTTGCCATCTTTCGGCATGACCTTGGAAACAGTACCGCTGCGGCCCTTGTCCTTACCGGACAGCACAACGACGGTGTCGCCTTTTTTGATCTTAGCAGCAGACATCACAGCACCTCCGGCGCGAGCGAAATGATCTTCATGAAGCCGCGGCCGCGAAGTTCGCGCACAACAGGCCCAAAGATACGAGTGCCAAGTGGCTCTTCGCTCTTATTCACCAGAACAGCAGCATTGCTGTCGAAGCGAATGACGCTGCCGTCTTGACGACGAACTTCTTTGCGAGTGCGCACGATGACAGCGCGATGGACATCGCCCTTCTTCACCTTGCCGCGCGGCTGGGCTTCCTTGACGGAAACCACGATCACGTCCCCAACGCTGGCGGTCCGGCGTTTCGAGCCGCCCAGTACTTTAATGCACTGAACGCGCTTGGCGCCGCTGTTGTCCGCCACGTCGAGATTGGATTGCATCTGGATCATTGATCCGGTTCCTTCTCATTGGCTTGCCAGAACCAGTCTGGCAGTTCCTAACTCAACCCGACCAATGGCCGGGAAAACTCTTAGCTCGTGCTGGCTGCTGCCGCCTCAACTTCAAGGTCGGCTTCAACCGCTTGCGTACCGCCCGCGACAACCCGGTCTTTTACAATCCAGGTCTTGGTCTTAGAGATCGGTTTGGTCTCCTCAATCCGCACGGTATCACCGAGGTTAAACTCGTTCTTTTCGTCGTGAGCGTGATACTTCTTCGAGCGGCGGATAATCTTCCCGTAAAGCGGGTGCTTAACCTTACGCTCGACCTTCACGGTCACAGTCTTGTCGGTCTTGTCAGAAGTGACGGTCCCGATCAGAATACGCTTGGGCATGGTCTACTCCTTACGCCTTAGCCGTTTGAGCCGCTTTCGCGCGCTCATTCTGCAGCGTTTTGATCTTAGCGATCGTGCGGCGCACTTCGCGGATGCGAGCTGGCGCTTCAAGCTGGTTTGTCGCCGCCTGAAAGCGCAGGTTAAACTGCTCGCGCTTCAGCGAAGTCATCTCTTCAGACAGCTGATCGTCAGTTTTCTGACGCAGATCTTCAGTTTTAGCCATCATTCGCCCCCCAGGTGCGAGGTGTCACCCAAACGAGCAACAACCTTGGTCTTGATCGGCAGCTTCATCGCAGCACGCTCGAAAGCTTCTGCGGCAAGCGGTCCAGGGACACCGTCGAGTTCAAACAGGATGCGGCCCGGCTTTACGCGAGCTGCCCAATATTCGACCGAACCCTTGCCTTTACCCTGACGGACTTCAGCAGGCTTCTTTGAAACAGGAACGTCTGGGAACACACGGATCCAAAGACGGCCCTGACGGCGCATGTGACGTGTAATCGCGCGGCGAGCCGCTTCGATTTGACGTGCGGTGATACGCTCAGGCTCAAGAGCTTTCAGACCATATGACCCGAAGTTCAAAGTCGTGCCGCCCTTGGCGTCGCCCTTGATCTTGCCCTTGAAGGCTTTGCGATACTTGGTTTTTTTCGGTTGCAGCATGGTTTTTCCCTAATCCTGCAATTAGCGCGCTGGGCGCACGCCAGATGTTTGCGATTCCATCATCAGGCGATCTTGCGCGGTTGGATCATGGCCGAGGATCTCACCTTTGAAGACCCAAACCTTGATGCCAATGATGCCGTAAGCGGTCAGTGCCTCAGTTTCGGCATAGTCGATGTTCGCACGCAGAGTATGCAATGGAACACGGCCTTCGCGGTATTGCTCAACGCGGGCGATTTCCGCTCCGCCCAAACGACCGCCGCATACGATCTTGATGCCTTCAGCACCCAGACGCATAGCCGACTGCATCGCACGCTTCATGGCGCGGCGGAAGGCAACTCGGCGGATCAGCTGATCAGCAATGCCTTGCGCAACGAGCTTCGCGTCGACTTCCGGCTTGCGGATCTCAACAATGTTCAGCTTCACTTCGCTGTCAGTCATCGAAGCAAGTTTCGAGCGCAGCTTTTCAATGTCTGCGCCCTTCTTACCGATGATAACACCAGGACGAGCCGCGTAGATTGAGATACGGCAAAGTTTCGCCGGACGCTCAATCACAACCTTGGAAATCGCGGCCTGTGGCACGGTTTCGAGGATGTACTTGCGGATCTCAATGTCTTCCTTGAGCAGGCCCGCATAATCACGCCCTTCAGCGTACCAGCGGCTATCCCAAGTGCGGTTGATCTGCAGGCGCAGACCGATCGGATTACTCTTCTGACCCATCTTACGCCTCTTCTTCTTCGCGAACCACGATGCGCAGCTTGCTGAATGGCTTCAGGATGCGGGTCGATTTGCCGCGGCCACGTGTGTGGAACCGCTTCATAGTAATCGACTTGCCAACCGAAGCCTCAGCAACGACGAGCGCGTCGACGTCGAGATTGTGGTTATTCTCCGCATTGGCGATGGCAGAGGCGAGCACCTTCGTCGCATCCTTGGCCATTGCCTTTTTCGAGAACGAGAGAATGTTCAGTGCTTCCTCAGCCTTCTTGCCGCGGATTTGCTCAGCAACGAGGTTAAGCTTTTGCGCAGAACCCCGGATCGAGGTTCCTACAGCAAGCGCCTCGTTATCGGCGACCCGGCGTGGTGATTTTGCCTTGCCCATTATCGCTTACCCTTCTTGTCGGCAGCGTGGCCGGGGAACGAACGCGTAGGCGCGAATTCACCGAGCTTGTGACCGACCATTTCTTCCGAAACAGAGACGGGAATGAACTTGTTGCCGTTATAAACGTTGAACGTCAGGCCAACGAATTGCGGCAGGATTGTGCTGCGGCGCGACCAAGTTTTGATCGGCTTAGTGCTGCTCGCCTCCTGTGCGTCCTCTGCCTTCTTAAGAAGGCTGAGTTCGACAAACGGACCTTTCCAGACGGAACGTGCCATGTCGGATTACCTCTTCTTCTTGGCGTGACGCGAACGGATGATCATTTTGTCCGTCTGCTTGTTCTTACGAGTACGGGCGCCCTTCGTAGGCTTGCCCCAAGGCGTCACTGGATGACGACCACCGCTAGTGCGGCCTTCACCGCCGCCGTGAGGGTGATCTACCGGGTTCTTTGCAACACCGCGTGTGAGCGGCTTAACGCCCATCCAGCGGCGACGGCCAGCCTTACCCAGGTTTTGGTTCTGGTTGTCAGGGTTTGAAACCGCGCCAACTGTGCCCATGCAATCAGAGCGGATGTAACGCTGCTCACCGCTGTTCAAACGAACCATCACCATGCCGCGATCACGGCCAACGAGTTGAACATAAGAACCTGCAGCGCGAGCGATTTGACCGCCCTTGCCCGGCTTCATTTCAACATTGTGACAGATCGTACCAACCGGCATTTGACCGAGAAGCATAGCATTACCAGGCTTCGTATCGACCTTCTCACCGGCGATAACCTTGTCGCCAACGCTAACACGCTGCGGACACAGGATGTAAGCAAGCTCATCGTCAGCATATTTGATCAGCGCGATGAAAGCCGTGCGGTTCGGGTCATACTCGATCCGCTCAATCGTGCCTTCAACGTCCCATTTGCGGCGCTTGAAGTCGACGAAGCGATACTTCTGCTTGTGACCGCCGCCAATGCCGCGTGATGTCACATGGCCTTTATTGTTGCGGCCACCGGTCTTGCGCTTGCCTTCAACCAGCGACTTGACCGGCTTGCCTTTATAGAGGCCAGACTTGTCGACCAGAATAAGGCCGCGGCGCGCCGGGCTTGTTGGTCTGAAATTCTTGAGTGCCATCAGCTCACACCTTCCGTGATGTCGACTGACTCGCCTTCTGCAAGGGTCACAATCGCTTTTTTCACGTCGTTGCGCTTGTAAGGTTTACCCTTCCAGCGCTTGGTCTTGCCCTTCACATTGATCGTGTTCACGCCGGTGACCTTAGTGCTGTAGATTGCTTCTACAGCTTCCTTGATCTGCGGCTTGGTCGCATCACCTGCAACCTTGAACACCACCGCATTATACTCAGAAGCCAGCGTCGACTTCTCAGTAATGTGGGGCGCGAGGATCACGTCATAGTGACGCGAATCTATTTCCTGCTTTTTAGCCATTATTTAGCTCCTCCCGAGAGGGCAAAACGTGCCTCAAGCTTTTCGACAGCATCCTTGGTAAGGACCAGCGTGTCGTGCTTCAGGATGTCGTAGACATTGGCACCCATCGCCGGGATCACGTTCACACCTGGCAAGTTGCCAGCGGCTTTCTTGAAGCCTTCGTTTACGCTCTCGCCATCAATGAACAGCACTTTGCCGTCAAAACCAGCCTTATCAAAATGACCTTTAAGCGCCTTGGTTTTGGCGTCCTTCAGATCAAGCGTATCGACGACCACAAGGCCCTCTTTCGCTTTACTCGAAAGCGCCATCTTAAGACCCAGTGCGCGGATCTTCTTATTAAGCGACTGATTAAAATCACGCTTGCGAGCACCGTGCGCTTTACCGCCGCCAATAAAGATCGGAGCAGAACGAGCACCGTGACGTGCGCCGCCAGAACCCTTCTGATTACCGAACTTCTTACCGGTGCGGGCAACGTCGGAACGCTCACGCGTCGGACGAGCGGTCGCACGGCGATTTTCAAGCTGCCATGTTACAACACGGTGCAGGATGTCAGCACGCGGCTCAACACCGAACACGGCATCGTTCAGCGTAATGTCGCCTGACGCCTTACCGTCGATTTTTTGGACCTTCACCTTCATGGATCAGCCCTCCTTATTTTCGTCGCTGGCAGGAGCGTCAGCAGCAGGTGCCTCACTCTCAGCAGCTGGCGTTTCAGCAGGAGCCTCCGCCGGTGCGGCTTCCGCCTCAACCGGTGTCGCAGTCTCTTCAACTGGAGCAGCAGGTGCCTCGGTGTCGTTCTGCGGAGCAGCGGTATCGATAACCACGCCAGGGAACGGCAGATCATCAGGCAGTTTCAGCTTCACCGAGTCGCGAACCAGCAGCCAGCCATTCTTCGAGCCCGGCACAGAACCCTTCACGAAGAGCAGGCCGCGATCAGCATCCGTACGGACGATCTCGAGGTTTTGCTGCGTGCGCTGACGGTCACCCATGTGACCAGCCATCTTCTTGCCCTTAAACACGCGGCCCGGATCCTGACGGTTACCCGTCGAACCATGCGAACGGTGAGAGATCGAAACGCCGTGCGTCGCGCGCAAACCACCAAAGCCCCAACGCTTCATAGCGCCGGCAAAGCCTTTACCCTGCGTGTGACCGGTGATGTCGACCTTTTGACCAGCTAGGAAGTGCTCAGCAGAAATGCGCGAACCAACAGGAAGAAGACCTTCTTCACTGTCTACGCGGAACTCAGCAACTTTCATCTTCAGCGGAACTTCTGCTTTCGCAAATGCTTCACGCTGAGGCTTGTTTACATTCTTTTGCTTGGCTTCACCGGCACCCAGTTGAAGCGCGAAATAACCATCGCGATCAGCAGTGCGGTGCAAGGTAACCTGGCAATCTTCCAGCGCAAGAACGGTAACCGGCACGTGCCGACCGTCCTCTTGGAAGAGGCGGGTCATCCCAACCTTTTTAGCGATAACGCCTGTGCGCATCGTAAAACTCCTAAACAGAGGCACCCCGGCCCATCCGAGGTGCTTGCGGACACGCCTCTTGCGAGACGCACCCAACAGCCCAAAATTTTATGCATCGCCCCGTCCGGGCTGAAGTGCTCGCGCGGCAAGTGCTGCCGCTTGAGCGAGACGGGAGACGCAGCCCGGTTCGGGATAAACCCTTCCGGCGGTATCTCTATGTCTTGCCCGTCGCCAAATCAGACTTGGCGACTTGCGGGGCCATACAGAACCCCAAACTCTCTGGTCAGCTTAAAGCCCCACCAGAGGGACTATCTCACCCGAGATCAAGCAAGCTTGATTTCGACGTTTACGCCTGCCGCGAGGTCAAGCTTCATCAGCGCGTCGACCGTTTGGGCGTTTGGCTGAACAATGTCCAGCAGACGCTTGAAGGTGCGCACCTCAAACTGCTCGCGCGACTTCTTGTCGATGTGCGGGCCGCGGTTCACGGTGAACTTCTCAATGCGCGTTGGCATGGGAATGGGTCCACGAATAAGAGCACCCGTCCGGCGCGCCGTCTCCGCAATCTCACCAGTTGCCTGGTCGAGAACACGATGGTCGAACGCTTTCAAGCGAATGCGAATATTCTGAGCTTCCATTACCTACACCAATGCGAAAGAGCCAAAGAGATCTTTCGATCCCTCAAAAACAAAAGACCTGCCCCGCTATTTCTCCGGTGAACCGGAACGGGCGGCCTTACAAAATTACGTTGCAGAGAACGAATCCTCTGCTCTGGACCGCGCGTATACGTTCGGACTGCCATTCTGACAACCCCTGAAATGAAGGGAATTCCCTCGTCATTCCAACGATTGATCGGCTGCGGCAAACACATCACACGCTCTCATAAAAAGGGCCCGGCACTCCTTTCGGAGAACCGGGCCTCAATTTGATCATTCGCTCTCTTGCGAGAGCAAAGACTTACTTGGTGATTTTAGAAACCACGCCTGAGCCAACCGTACGGCCGCCTTCGCGGATCGCGAAGCGCAGACCTTCGTCCATAGCGATCGGTGCGATCAGCTTAACGTCGATCGTTACGTTGTCGCCAGGCATAACCATCTCGGTGCCTTCTGGCAGAACAACTTCACCGGTCACGTCAGTTGTACGGAAGTAGAACTGAGGACGGTAGTTTGCGAAGAACGGCGTGTGACGGCCACCCTCGTCCTTTGACAGGACGTAAACTTCTGCACTGAACTCGGTGTGCGGCGTAACCGAACCGGGCTTTGCGAGAACCTGACCACGCTCAACTTCTTCACGGCCAACACCGCGAATAAGCGCACCAACGTTGTCGCCTGCTTCACCGCGATCAAGCAGCTTGCGGAACATTTCAACACCGGTGACCGTAGTCTTGCCAGTTTCCTTGATGCCAACGATTTCAACTTCGTCGCCAACGTTCACAACGCCGGTTTCAATACGGCCTGTCACAACAGTACCGCGACCTGAGATCGAGAACACGTCCTCGATTGGCATCAGGAAGTCTTGATCGACTGGACGCTCAGGCTGCGGGATGTTCGCATCAACAGCTTCCATGAGTTCCTTGATCGAGTTTTCACCGATTTCAGGGTCACGACCTTCAAGAGCAGCAAGAGCTGAGCCCTTAACGATGGCGATGTTGTCGCCGTCAAAGTCGTAGCTTGAAAGCAGTTCGCGAACTTCGAGCTCAACGAGCTCAAGCAGTTCTTCGTCGTCGACCTGGTCAACCTTGTTCATGTAAACAACGAGAGCCGGAACACCAACCTGACGAGCAAGCAGGATGTGCTCGCGCGTTTGTGGCATTGGGCCGTCAGCTGCGTTCACAACCAGAATAGCGCCGTCCATTTGCGCCGCGCCAGTGATCATGTTCTTAACATAGTCAGCGTGACCCGGGCAGTCGACGTGTGCGTAGTGACGGTTGTCAGTTTCATATTCAACGTGCGCCGTTGAGATAGTGATGCCGCGCTCACGCTCTTCAGGCGCTTTGTCGATGTTCGCGAAATCAACCGCTGAACCCAGAACCTTGGTGATCGCCGCAGTCAACGTCGTCTTACCGTGGTCAACGTGACCGATAGTGCCGATGTTGCAGTGCGGCTTGTTCCGCTCAAATTTTTCCTTAGCCATTACTCAAATAACCTCTGTCTGAAATGGTATTGTGTTTGTAAGGGCGGCGGCCCCAGCAAATGTGGCGCCGCCCCTAGACCGGGAAGCTCGCTTACGCAAGCTTCTCTTTGACTTCCTGTGCAACGCTTGCAGGCACTTCTTCATAGTGACTGAACTGCATTGTGTATTGCGCACGGCCCTGAGTGAAAGAGCGTAGCTCGTTCACATAACCGAACATGTTCGCCAGTGGGACGAATGCATCGACCGCTTGAGCGTTGCCGCGGCTGTCCGTTCCCTGGATCTGACCGCGCCGTGAGTTAAGGTCGCCAATCACATCGCCGAGGTAATCCTCAGGTGTGACAACTTCGACCTTCATCACAGGCTCAAGCAGCTTGATGCCGCCGCGCTCGGCAGCCTCACGCATTGCGCCCTTGCCGCAGATTTCAAAAGCCACGGTTGACGAGTCGACATCGTGGAACGCGCCGTCTGTCAGGTGGATCGTGAAATCGATGATCGGGAAGCCGATGAGATAGCCGCTATCGGCTTGCTCGCGGATGCCCTTCTCAAGCGACGGGATGTATTCCTTCGGAATGTTACCGCCCTTAATGCTGTCTTCAAAGACGATGCCCTGACCGCGCTCACCCGGTGTGAAGGTCGCCTTGGCGCGGGCAAATTGCCCGGTACCACCCGACTGCTTCTTGTGGGTGTAATCAACGTCGATTTCACGGCCCAGCGATTCGCGATATGCCACCTGAGGCGCACCAACGTTTGCTTCGACCTTGAACTCGCGCTTCATACGATCGACGAGAATGTCGAGGTGAAGCTCGCCCATGCCTTTGATGATCGTCTGACCGCTTTCGTGGTCAGTCGTCACGCGGAAGCTTGGATCTTCAGCTGCCAGACGATTAAGCGCAACGCCCATCTTCTCTTGGTCAGCTTTGGTCTTAGGCTCCACGGACAGCTCGATAACCGGATCCGGGAATTCCATCCGCTCAAGCACGATAGGGTGCGCAGGATCACAAAGCGTGTCACCAGTGGTGGTCGCTTTCATGCCGGCAAGAGCAACGATATCGCCAGCGAATGCCTCTTCAATGTCCTTACGGTCATTGGAGTGCATCTCCAGAATACGGCCGATCTTTTCCTTCTTGCCCTTCACAGAGTTCAGGACAGTGCCTTTGGTCAGTTCGCCAGAATAGATGCGGGTAAAGGTGAGCGAGCCCACGAAAGGATCGTTCATGACTTTAAACGCCAGCGCCGCGAACGGCACCGCGTCGTCAGATGCGCGCTCGTCTTCTTCATCGCTGTCAGGCTTAACGCCTTTAATCGCGTCCACGTCGAGCGGGCTCGGCATGTAATCGACAACCGCGTCAAGCAGAGGCTGAACGCCCTTGTTCTTAAACGCAGAGCCGCACAGCACGGGAACAAAGCTCTGGTTGAGCGTGCCCTTACGGATCAGCTTCTTCAGCGTAACTGCATCAGGCTCTGTGCCTTCCAGATAGGCTTCCATAACGTCATCGTCTTGCTCAACAGCAAGCTCGATCAGCTTCTCGCGGTATTCCGCAGCTTCGTCAGCCATGTCCTCAGGAATATCGCCATAGACGTATTCCGCGCCGAGATCTTCGTTCTTCCAATTGATCGAACGCTGATTCACCAGGTCAACAAGACCTGAAAGGCTGCCTTCAATACCGATTGGGAGATACAGAACGGCAGGTGTCGCACCTAGACGCTCGATGATCGAATTCACGCAGTACTTAAAGTCTGCGCCCGTGCGGTCCAGCTTGTTGATGAAGCACATGCGTGGAACTTTGTACTTATCGGCCTGGCGCCATACGGTCTCGGACTGAGGCTCAACACCGGCCACACCGTCAAAACACGCAACCGCGCCGTCAAGCACCCGCAAAGAACGCTCAACCTCGATGGTGAAGTCAACGTGGCCCGGCGTATCAATAATGTTGATCCGGTGCTCAGGCGTCTTGCGCAGCTCTTTCGGGTCGCCCTTTGGATCCATCGTCGGATCTTCCGGGTTCCAGAAACAGGTCGTCGCAGCAGACGTGATCGTGATCCCACGCTCCTGCTCTTGCTCCATCCAGTCCATCGTCGCCGCGCCATCATGCACTTCGCCGATTTTGTAGGATTTACCCGTGTAATACAGAATGCGCTCTGTAGTGGTCGTTTTACCAGCATCAATGTGCGCCATGATGCCGATGTTGCGGTAACGCTCTAGCGGATACTCGCGTGCCATGTTCAAATCTCCATGAGGGGGATGCCCCCTCGAATTAATGTTACCAGCGGTAATGCGAGAACGCGCGGTTGGCATCAGCCATCCGGTGCGTGTCTTCGCGCTTCTTCACTGCATTGCCGCGGTTGTTCGCTGCATCCATCAGCTCGCCTGAGAGACGCGCAGACATGGTTGTTTCGGCGCGGCCACGCGCAGCTGAAATCATCCAGCGGATCGCGAGAGCCTGAGCACGCTCGGGGCGAACTTCAACAGGCACCTGATAAGTGGCGCCACCAACGCGGCGGCTACGTACTTCGACCTGCGGCTTGATGTTCTCAAGCGCGGTGTGGAACAGCTCAATCGGGTTGGTCTTCGCCTTGGCTTCGACCGTGTCGAGCGCGGAGTAGACGATGCCCTCTGCAACGGCTTTCTTACCGTCGAGCATGAGGTTGTTCATGAACTTTGAAAGGATCTGATCACCAAACTTGGGATCAGGAAGGATAACCCGCTTTTCGGGCCTACGACGACGTGACATTGTTTGCTACTCCTTCGGAGTTTTAATTCTTCGGTGCCGGCCCTCTCCCCCTCCCTTCCACCCGGAAGTATATCCTCAAGGGCGGAAGGGAGGGGGCGAGGGCTGGCCAGGCATAAGCTTCAGGCGGAGGCCTGAAGCGCACCCCAACTATTTCGGCCGCTTAGCGCCATACTTAGAGCGCGACTGCTTGCGGTCCTTGACCCCTTGCGTGTCGAGCACGCCGCGCAGCACGTGGTAGCGCACACCAGGAAGGTCACGCACACGCCCGCCACGGATCAGCACCACACTATGCTCTTGCAGATTGTGGCCCTCGCCCGGGATGTAAGAGATGACTTCGCGGCTGTTCGTCAGGCGCACCTTGGCGACCTTGCGCAGAGCGGAGTTCGGCTTCTTCGGCGTCGTAGTGTAGACGCGTGTGCAGACACCGCGCTTCTGCGGGTTCTGCTCCATCGCAGGGACCTTTGACTTGGTCTTCTGCGGAACGCGGCCCTTGCGGACCAGCTGGTTAATCGTTGGCATGAGTTACTCTTCACCTAGGTTTTGGCGAAGACATCTGTGTGAAGGGAGTATCAGGAAACGTGGCAGGCGGCGCAAAGGCATATGCCAATGCGTAGGCCAAGGCCGCGAGTTCTGAAACGCTCCACCCAGCTGCAATCGCCGGATTACTTTGCCGATAGCCCTTCCCTTACCGGGATAGCGTGACCGCCAATGTTCAGCTCAAAATTCTGTTGGCAGGAAACGTGATGTTCCCAACAAGCTGCGCGCCCTTAGCTGGGGTGCGGGGGTTGGTCAAGGGGGTGGATGGTTAGCAAGTCACTAGACTTCACCTTGCAAAAGCATCGTAGATCGCCCCACATAGGCAAGCAAACGATTCAAGGTGAAATATGGCGGACAGTTTAGACCTATTCTCAGACTTCGCTGACGAGGGTGATGAGGAAGAAATCCCATCATCATCCAAAGTCTCTGACAAAGCTCTCGAACGACAATTCTCAGAAGGGCGCCTTCGCGTTATACAAGAAAAGAACGACTTTTTCTTAATTCACGCGATGGACTTCATACGGGGGAAAAAGTGGGGTAATCTCCGGCCGGACTATCAAAGGCGTCTCAGGTGGGATCAAAAAAAGAAATCCCGGTTGATCGAGAGCTTCATTATGAACGTGCCCGTGCCGCCGGTCTTCTTGTACGAGAACCTCCCTGGAAAGTATGAGGTCATGGACGGGCAGCAGCGTCTAAACACTATTTCTGAGTTCCTCAGCAACGAGTTTGAACTCAAGGGGCTTTTAATATGGGATAGCCTCAATGGCAGGCAATTCAGCAAGTTGCCTCCCTTGATCCGTGGGAGCTTGGAGCGAGCAAAGATCTCAGCCATCACATTGGTAAGTGACCCAGTTTCCCATAACGATCCCAATATCGATTTAAGAGCGCAAGTGTTCGATAGGCTTAATACTGGCGGCGAAAAGCTCAACCATCAGGAGTTACGGAATTCGCTTTACTCTGGCCCGTTCAACAAGATGATACGCGATCTTGCTGGCAACCGCGAATTTACAGAAGCTTGGGGCATTCCAGCACATAGCGACAACATTAATTCGGCAGGTGAAGAATCTGAAAATTTGACCAACAACAACCTGTATAAGCGCATGATTGACTGCGAAATTGTACTTCGCTTCTTCGCATTTAGAGATGAGTCTAAGGTTTCAGGCTCTGTTCGCTCGATGCTTGATCGGTGCATGAAGGAAAACCGAAACGCCGACGATGCTAAGATCGAATCACTAGGAGACCGATTTGTTTCGAGCATAAAATTAGCACGAAACATTTTCGGAGAAAACGCTTTCCGCATCTTTGAAAATGGAAAAGCAACCAAACTCTCACGACCGCTATTCGACGCTCAGATGATTGCTCTTGACAAGAACCTTGCCCATGAGGCTCGGCTGATTGAGAGACGTGACATGCTAGCCACAAAGATGATGGAACTCACTAATCCAGAATCGGATAGCTACCCTTTAATCGTTGGTCGAGCCAACACCGCCGATTCGATTAAGGCTAGGATTAAGCTGATGTCCGATATCGTTCGTGACACCGCTCAATGAAACTAGCGGGGGCCGCGGAATTACTTCATGCGACGGTGGATGAAGTCGAGCAGAATGCCGAGTTCGTTGATTGCGCAATGAGCTACGTAGCGGATTCAGCTCAACTAATTTTTGCGCATGATGACGGAGGGCCGCTCACGAAGACTCTGAAGGGAGCATTAGAACTTCGGCGCACACAACCCGCAGCGGTTTTCCGAGGCCTCATTGTTCAGATCGTCGCTGCATTTGAAGAATACGTTAGGAACTTCTGCAACGCTCAAATCACGCTCATCCACACTCGAATCAACGACCAAGGTGGCGATCTCAACAGCAAATTAAGGCTTACCTACCTGTCGAAGGCAGGGAAGATCTTGGGCCAGCTTCCTACGGGCACATTTCTTGGAGCCAAGTTCGACTTTCCAAGTCTAGAGAATACTCTTTCAACGGTTTTAAAGTCGGAAAAGCCTATTGAACTCCAACCGGAAGTTTTTTCTACTCGTATAGGCAATTGCAACTCAGAAAAGCTCGTCGAAATTTTTGAGTGGTTTGATCTAAAACAACCCTTTCGCAAGGAGCTGGGCTCGCACACTGCAACGCTGAATTGGCGCAATGGCTCGGCATCGCCAACGGCCGTCGCCGGTCTGATGAAGCGCGAGTTAGACGATCTGATTGACCTTAGAAACGACTTAGCGCACGGCGAGCCTCGCACGGTGAGCATTGATAGCGTCAAAAATGGTGCGCAGCTTGTAAAGGCTCTAGCGACAGCTTTCTCTGATTTGGCGGACGTCGATGCTTAGCGCACTTCACTAGATCAGTGCTTTCACGGGCCACAGGCCCGCAAGGCCGACCAGCCCATCCGCATAAGTGCGATCTTTGATCGCATGGGCTAGAAAATCGCAGCACGGAGGTGCAGCGGAACGCAAGTACTACAATAAACCATTTTCCTACTTGATGTTAATTTGCTTTGGACCTCGGCCCCACTCGTAACTGAGGCCTTTGCCAATGAAAACCGCCCCTTATGATCCGACTGTAAAGTTCGCTCCGAGCGCAGAGCTCGGATATCCCCTTTCCCGCATCAATGGCACGGCGCTTTCGCCCGTCGGTGACCCCGCAACTCGCGAGCATATGAACCGATGGGCGCATCACGTGGCCACCGGGCAGATCGGGAGTCATATGCGCCCTACCGCTCCGCTACATGAGGGCAGTGGATTACCAAAGACCGATCCCAAAATCCTAGCCCGCCATGTGCGAAATGAGTTGGTGCTGCTGGGGAGGAGATAGTTGAGGAACCGGTGCGCAGCACCGCAAGGGCGACTGCCCGCCCGCAGCGATGCGATCTTTGATCGCATGAGCGAGGATCTCGCACGGCGGAGGCCGTGCGGAAAACAAAGACTCTCTGTGTTCTTGGCCCAAGTTCACGACCTTGCGCCCAGACGCCGGGTGCCTGCCATTGCGGTTCGACCAAGAGGTGAGAAAGTTTTTTGTTTAGACCCTCAAGCGCCGGGCGCAGCGCCTCCGCGCTGCTTGGCTATCCTCACTCCCTTCGGTCGCTCCGGGCGGCCGGTCGGCCTTGCGGTCACCTAGTCGGTGACCGTGCTCCGCCACCAAGCCTGAACCGTCTGGCTTGGACGAGTCCGGCGAGCCTTCTGCAACCGACAAGCGTAACCGCCCTGGCTCTCCACCGCAGCGCGGCGAGAACCAGAGCGATCTACTGGTAACAGCCGTCAACAATCAGCAAGTTAACGGCACCTACTTGGCTTAGGCGGCCTTGACTTAGGCGGCTTGGCTTATGCAGTCCGAGCTACCACGTCATTGTATTCACCATCACCGGTGATCATAGGCTCATTCGGCGGACAATCATCAAACCCGGCTTGTTCCTTCTGAATGCCTTTCAGCTGCCCATGCACTCTGGCCAGCTCACCCCCGGCATCAAGCAGTGCTTGTTGCGACTTAGTAAGACGCAGCAAAGCCTCATGCCCGAGAAACGGCTCGCTCTCTGTTTCGCTGCGGGCTGTAACCAAAGTCGTCAGGAGAGCTGATTGCGAAAGCAGAGCAGCATCAAGCTTCGCCTCGGCATCACGGAGATCGCGGCCAATTCTTAAACGCGCAACTTCTTGATCCATAGTCATGTATTATATCCTTCAAAATATACGAACAATTTGTTCAATGAAGGACCGTCTTAGTTGGAGAAGAGAGCAGGTAACTCACTGCGCGATGCAGCCCTGTTACAAATACTATCATCGCTAAACGCGCCAATCCCATGCTAGCGCTTATCTGTTCCAGTATGCTGAGCTCTTTTTCAAAAAGTTGGTCCTGCTCGGATCCGGCCTTCCTCCATCCCGGATATTTGATCGTCATAAGCGACGAACTTCTGCTATCGTAAATGCGAGAATAGACCTTCAACTGCACTACTCCAACAGAGACTTAAAATCAGAGATTTAGGATCGTCCCTTGAGGTTTTTACAAGATCAAAGTCGCTCTTACTTCTACGGCATTTGATTAACGGAGCAATATTATTTGAGTTCCCCAAATTTGGACCGGTTGCACCAAATAAATGCTAAGAACAGCCGAATCCATCGAGCGAACGATCGCGCGCTGCTCGACAAAGCCAATTAGGTTAGCTTACTCTTCAACAACCCATAGAGCAGCACATCGCGGAGCCCGATATGCGTAACCTCGTGCTCGCGCAGGTAAGCCTCACGGGCAAAGCCAAGTCTTTCCAGTAGCTTAATCGACGCAGTGTTGTCGATGTCAACCTCTGCGGTGAGCTTGCGGTGACCGTCCTGATTGAACAGGTAGTCGACCAGTGCGGCGGTACATTCGCCCGCAACGCCCTGCCCCTGCCGGTCTGCACACACGATATAGCCGATTTCAGACACGCCATCCTCATGCCCGGGCATTGCGACGAAGCGCCCCGCGACCTGTCCGCCAGCGTCCTCAGCGATCCACGTCCGCCCGTCCCACGTCGGATCAGCCAGCCAGCCCCACAGCTCCTCCTCGCTCGCAAAGGCAGGCCGCGTCAGATAGCGGCACTGATCCTCGTCATTCAGCGTCGGGAATAGCGCAGCGCAATCGCTGCGCTGCAAAGGGCGCATGGTGAAACGGGTGGTTTTTAGAACAGGAGTATCAGTCAAGACTCGCTCAAAAAGCTGACCAGCGCCTTCACCTTCTTCTGCCGCCATTGCGGCAGCGGCGCGACCAGCCAATAAGCGCGCAGGCCAGGTTCCGGCCCTTCCAGCGCAACCAGCCGATCCGCTGCTATCTGATCCACCACCAGCAGCTCTGGCAATCTCGCCTTGCCTAGCCCCGCCATCGCGCTCGACAACGCTTGCCCAGCATTGCTGACAGTGATCGTCACCTCCGCATCCTCGGGCACATCCGGACCCCAGCTGATCCAATTTTCCGGCACAGAGCCGTCCTCTGTCTTCGCAGCTACAGTCACGCGGCTCGCCGGAGCCAGCTCGACGCCCTCAAGATCACCCGGCCCGTCAACCAGCCGGATCGCGAAATCGAGGTTCGATTCGGTAAAGTCAGCATTCTCATCCGCCACAAAAATGAACTGGACGCCAGGGTTGTCCTTGGCGAACTCCGCTAGCTTGGGCGCCAGCCATTGCGCGTAAAACTCGCGCGGTGCCGCAATGGTATAGCGGTCGCTCGACTGCCCCGCCTGCATCGCTTGCACGCTTTCCTCAAACTTGAGGAAGCCTTCACGCAGGGCATCAAGGCCAGCACAGCCCTCTTCGGTCAGCTCCAGCCCCTTGCTGGTCCGGCGAAACAGCACGGTGCCAAGATGATCTTCAAGCGCGCGAATCTGTTGACCAACAGCGGCCGGGGTCACAGCCAGCTCGTCCGCTGCGCGGGTGAAGGACAGGTGCCTCGCTGCTGCGTCAAACACGCGCAGGGCGTTTAGAGGTAAGTGCGTTCTTTTCATTTCAGCCTTTTCATCTGGGAAGGCGACTTAAATGCGACAACGCTATGAAACAAGTCGCCATCGCAAATCCTTTTCTATAACGGCTCGCCCTATGGTAATGTAACAAAGTCGTAACAATAAAATGGAGAACCTAGCCCACAGGGGCGGGACCTATGAGCCAGCATAACGCAGACATAACGGGCACTACCGAAAATAACTCTTCTGGCGGTGGCACTTCACTCGGCGGGTTTGAGGCGTTGGAAGAGCGCTATGTCAATCGCGAGTTGAGCTGGCTCGCGTTTAATCGCCGCGTGCTCGCCGAGGCTGAAAATGAGCGCTACCCGCTGCTCGAGCGACTACGTTTCCTCTCAATTTCAGCAAGTAATCTCGATGAATTCACAATGATTCGTATTGCTGGACTTGAGGGCCAAGCCAATCGCGGGATTGAAACCACCGCCATTGACGGCACCAGCCCGGCTCAGCAGCTGGAGGCAATCCGCGCGGAAGTTCTGCAGATTGAGGAGCGCCAACAGTCCATTCTTTCGACGCTCACTGAGCTGCTCGAGGAAGAGGACATTCAGATCCCCGAAATGGGCGATCTGAGCAAGGATCAGCTGAGCTGGCTCGAAACCTATTTCACCAATGACATTCTGCCGCTGATCACGCCGCAGGCGATTGATCCATCGCACCCCTTCCCCTTCGTTTCCAACCTAGGGATGGGGCTGGTGTTCCGTTTGAAGCGCGGAAAACGTCAGCCTGGTCTGGTCGAGATGGTGCTGATCCCAAGCGGCGTGCCGCGCTTTGTTCGTATCCCCGGTGAGAATGCGATTTACGCCGCGATTGAAAAGGTCATCACGCAATTCGCGCATTTGCTGTTCCCCGATTTCAAGATCGCCGGGGATGGCTATTTCCGCGTGCTGCGCGACAGCGATATCGAGATTGAGGAAGAGGCCGAGGATCTAGTTCGCTTCTACCGCTCGGCGATCCAGCGGCGGCGCCGCGGGCGCGCGGTCATGCTTGAGCTGGATGATCAATGCGACGGCGCGCTGGAGACGATGCTGCGCGAGCAATTTGACGTTGATGCGGCAATGATTGTCAAAACCGGCGGCATGCTAGGCCTGCATGACCTCGACTCTGTGTGTAGCGAGCCCCGCCCCGACCTCAAATTCGCGCCATACGACCCGCGCTATCCCGAGCGCGTGCTGGCCCATGATGGCGATTGCTTTGCGGCGATCCGCGAAAAAGACATGATCATTCACCACCCTTACGAAAGCTTCGAGGTGGTGGTCGATTTTCTCAGGCAGGCGGCCTCTGACCCAAATGTCGTCTCGATCAAACAGACGCTTTACCGCGCAGGCGACCAGTCCCCTGTTATCGCAGCGCTGATTGATGCTGCCGAAGCCGGCAAAGCTGTCACCGCCGTGGTCGAGATCAAAGCCCGCTTCGACGAGGAACGGAACATACACTGGGCCAATGAGCTCGAGCGCGCCGGTGTGCAGGTTATTTACGGCTTCACCGAGTATAAAACCCACGCCAAAGTCAGCCTCGTCGTGCGGCGCGAGGAAGAAGGCTACCGAACCTACTGCCACTTTGGGACGGGCAATTATCACCCGGTCAACGCACGGATTTACACCGATTTCAGCTATTTCACCGCCGATAAGGCACTGGGGCGCGATGCCGCCAAGCTGTTCAACTTCGTCACTGGTTATATCGAGCCGCGCAAGCTGGAAAAGCTCGCTGTTTCCCCGCTGAGTCTCGCTGATAAGCTCTATGAGATGATCGATGCTGAGATCGACAATGCCAAGGAAGGCAAGCCTGCGGGTATTTGGGCCAAGCTAAACTCGATCACACACCGTGAGACAATTGACCGCCTCTATGCCGCCAGTCAGGCTGGCGTGAAGATCACGCTAGTCGTGCGCGGCATTTGCTGCCTGCGTGCTGGCATTCCAGGGCTCTCGGAGAACATTCAGGTCAAATCGGTCATTGGCCGCTTTCTGGAACATGGCCGCCTATGGGCCTTTGGCAATGGACATGAACTGCCAAGCAAAAAGGCCAAGGTTTTCCTGACCAGCGCCGATGCAATGTCGCGCAATCTCTATCGCCGGGTGGAGGTGTTGGTGCCGATCACGAACCGCACGGTGCATGATCAATTGCTCGATCAGGTGATGCTCGCCAATATCATTGATACTGAGCAAAGCTGGGTGCTGCTGCCAGACGGCCGCTATGTCCGCGTGCGTGAACGCGTGATCGACAATGATGTGCGCTTCAACTGTCACCAGCATTTCATGAGTAACCCCTCGCTCTCCGGGCGCGGTGCCGCTCTGGAACAGCACACTGTCCCTATATTGACCCTGCATAAGAGTAGCGAATGAACCGAAATAGGCGGGGCAAGCGCGGCCGCAGAACGGACACCAAGCGCGCCGTGATTGATATTGGATCGAATACGGTCCGAATGGTCATTTACTCGGGCGCTGAGCGCTCCCCGGTTGTCATTTGGAATGAGAAGGTCGCCGCTCGGCTAGGGCGCGATTTGTCGGATACGGGGAAAATTCCAGGAGCGGCAGAGAAAGAGGCACTTGGGGCGCTCGCCCGCTATGCTCTGATCATCCAAGACCTCGAAATCGATGATGTTCAGACCGTGGCGACGGCGGCTGCGCGTGATGCCAGCAATGGCGCGGCGTTTCTCAAAAAGGTAGAGAAGCTTGGCTTTGCTCCGCGCCTGCTGAGCGGCGAGGAAGAAGCGGTTAGCTCCGCCATGGGCGCAATTGGCGCTTTTCCCGATGCACGGGGCGTTGTCGCCGATCTGGGCGGTGGCAGCCTCGAAATGGTGTCTATCGCCAAAAACGCAGCGCATGATGCGATCAGCCTGCCGTTTGGCACGCTGCGCCTGCCCGCACTGCGCAAGCAAGGGCGATTTGCCAAGAAGGTGACAGGGAAACTTGAGGACGCAGGCTTGGATAAGCGCGGCAGGCATCCGCTCTTCATGGTTGGCGGTACGTGGCGGGCCTTTGCCGCCTATGCGATGAACGCGATCGACTATCCACTGACTGACCCCCATGGGTTTGAGCTGGAGCCGGACGAGGCCGCGAGGCTGGCGCGCAAGCTAGTCCGCAGCAAGCCTGAGCAGCTGGCGGGTCTACGCGGGATCAGCCCGATGCGCGCTAGCTATCTGCCAAATGCGGCCGCCTTGCTCCTGCCCATGCTTGAGACAGTAAAGCCGGCACGGCTGATCTTTTCATCATGGGGCATCCGAGAGGGGCTACTTTATGCGCGCCTGACAGATCTTCATCGGCGCAAAGACCCCTTGCTTGCAGGCGTCGATGCCTTTGCCGCGCCGCTCAATTCCTCGATTACCGACGCAGCCCGGCTTGCAGCATGGAGCGTTGAGCTCGCGCAAGGGGATGGGTCGGTTAATGAGCGCATTCGGCTAGCGGCAGCACAATTAGCAGTCGCCCTGCACCGAGTGGAGCCCAATTTGCGGGTCAATCATGCGACGGAATGGGCGCTCGATAAGCGTTGGGTCGGCCTAGATGCACAAGGCCGCGCAATGATCGCGGCGGCGCTTTTCGGCAGCCTCGGACGTACCGAATTGCCGGGGTCGCTCCGCCGTCTTGCCAGTGATGAAGAGCTGCGCGAAGGCCAGACATGGGGTCTTGGCTTTCGCTTGGGGCACAGGTTGGGCGCGGCGTCACGTGTATCCATGCTGACCAGCGCCCTCGCCCGCCGCAAACGCAAGCTTATCCTGCGCCTTGATGAGAGCCGCCAGGCACTTGCCAATTATCCGGTGACCAAGGATCTCGAGGTTCTGGCCGACTGGCTGGATCTGGAACCAAAGATCAAGATCGGCAAGTTTGATCTGGAGGATGAGCCCGAGGGGTGGTTTGATAGTCCCTTGCGAAAAAGCTGAGCAAACGAGCTGATCGCCCCGCTTAGCTTGGCTTAGGCCGCTGCCATGAAATGCCTGGTGGCGGCGGATCGCCCCAGGCATTGGCGGCCGGATCACCTTTGATTGCGCCAAGCCAAACTAACAGAAGTAGCACCACAAGATTCATCGTACCGGCAATCATCAAAGCTTGCTCGATGCCGTAGATCACAAGACCCGCAATCTGGAGGAATGAGAGCAACAAGGCTCCGAAGAGCGCAATCTTGGCTGTTTTCCCGATGTCATGTAGACGCAAAGCCGCGAGCATTGTGAACACAACCAAGGTAACCATACCGAGCGATGATGCTGTGAAGTCAAGCGCAATCACAGCCACCACAAAGGCAATGATGAGCAACAGGTTCGTCCAATAAGTCGCACGGTTGATCCGGTAGCCAACCAGCCTATCAAGCATCTATCAATCCGCAGTGGCAGGCGCAGACAGCGGGAAGAACGGGATGCGCACCTCCATCGGTGAGCCATCTTCGCGGTGGAAGGTATAGAAGCCTTCCATTGAGCCATGAGGCGTCTCCAGCGGACAACCCGACACATAATCATGTGCCGCACCCGGGGCGAGCACGGGCTGTTCGCCAACAACACCCTCGCCATCAACGTGGCTGACTTTGCCTAGCGCGTCCGTAATCCGCCAATGGCGGCTGACCAGTTGCACTTGCTCACGCGAGAGGTTTTCAATGCGGATATGATAGACCCAGAACCATTTCCCGATTTCTGGCTGCGATTGCTCAGGCAGGAAATTGACCACAACGCGCACAGCGATGTCGTTAGTGATGGCGGCGTGATGGAACAGGGCCTTGATGCTCATGTCTCTCAAGCTAATCCGAAAATCACATCCCTCAAGGGGGATTTGCAAACTTTACCCAGATGTGTGCCCCGGCGTTGCGCGAATGCAGCAGTTAGGGGCGCAGCGCGGGTTATCAATCTGGTGGATTGTGCTCAGCGAGGAACGTCACAAGCGCATCATACCATTTCTGCTCATTTTCTGGCTTTGAGAAACTGTGTCCTTCGTCTTCGATGACCAATTCAGTCGGCTGAATCGCAGCCTTCTTGGTGGCTTTCTTAAACTTGCGAAACTGTCTGAACGGCACGTTGCTATCTTCTGTACCATGGGCAAGCAGCACAGGCCGCTGCAGCGTCTCAGCCAATCGGTATGGGGAAACGCTGTCGAGATCAAACTCCTCATCCCCTTCAACCCGCGCTCGCCACTTCTTGCCGCCTTTGCGCGAGAAGAACTGCCGGTCATATTTGAGCATCATATCCCAGTCAGTCACACCCGCCCAGCTCGCAGCACAGCGATAGCGTTCAGGGTTGCGGATGATGCCCCAAAGTGCAGCATAACCGCCGTAACTTCCGCCGACCAAGCACACGCGCGATGGGTCAGCAATTCCCTCTGCTACGGCCCAGTCCATTGCGTCATCCAAATCGTCCTGCATTCCGCGGCCAATGGCTCCGGTCCCTAGTTTTGTGAACTCTTCTCCATAACCATCCGACCCTCTGAAATTTGGTTGTAGGACAGCATATCCGCGGTTTGCCAACAGCTGCACCTCATCATTGTAACGCAAGCTGTCACGCACCCCGTACGGCCCGCCATGAGGCAAGATTATGAGCGGCAGGTTGGCGGCTTCTCGTCCGCGCGGTAGGGTCAAGTAGCCATGTATCAATGTGCCATCGCGGGCGGAGTAACTGATTGGCTTTGGCCGCGCTAAATGTTGGAAGTTAACTGTCGGGCGCAGCTCAAGTAACTGATCAAGGCGTCCGGCTGCAGGCTCAAACATGTAGAGTACGCCGGGGTCAGCCTCTCCCCCTGCCCAAACGATCATCCGTGAGTTGTCGCGCGCCCGCGACGTGACCCATAAATCATACCCTTTAAGTGCCCGAGAAAGCGCGGCATACTGCTCCTCACGCGCCTCATCGAACCAAACCACCCGCTCGCGATCATCAGTGTAGAAGGCTGCAATCGGTTTACCGTCACGAATGGTTGCCGAATCCAAGTCCCAATCGGGATTCTCATAGATTGTCTCGACCACTTCACGCGTCGAATAGTCAAACAAATGAAGGCCTACACGCCCCGCGTCGTTCTCGCGCAGTACGTACCCTTTATCCGATCCAGAAACGATCTGTGCGACGTTCCAGAAACGCCCCTCTTCATCGCCCTCTCTGAGTTTACCGACCAGCTCTAACTTACTGCTGGCGTCGGGCCGATAGAAGACGCGCATCCTATTGCGATACCAACCGGTCCCAAGGCGCACGACACCGGCGTTATCAGCGCTCCAGTCCCACACGCCATCCTTGGGTGATTGAACAACTGTGACCTTGCCGTCTTGTTCCAATTCATAACGAAATACAGACGGATAATCATAAATCGTCTTTTGCGTCGAGACGAGCAGATATGAGCCGTCCTTTGCCACGTGGATGACATTGTCGCCATCAATCACGCCTGTCTTGGGGCCGAGAATTCCGATCCAATTTGTGTCCTGATCGATCAAGGCAAGCCGCGTGAAAAGTGCATCTTCACCCTGAAACTTCCCCTGCGATGAAAGCGACAGGACGAGCTTGGAGTTTCCTGCCCAACGATACCATTCCAGTTCGGTTTCCTTAGAAACCGGGTACTTTGCCTTTAGCTGTCTGGATGCCGCATCGAGCACGACGAGAAATTTTCCATCCTTCAGATTAGCCATTGCCGCCATTTGAGCGCCGTCTGGGGAGAGTTTCGCGGCCTGAAAAAAGCTGCGCGACGCAAATGCCGAAGTTGGGATTATTGGCGGCTTTTCTTCAGATGCTGTAGACGATGTTACATCACTAAGGCTGGCGGGTGCAGCACCACCACCCTGCGCAAGCAATGATTGGCTTTGTATAGCCGTGCCAAACAGCACAGCCATCGCCATATAACGAAGTAATCCCACAATACCCCCCAGTATTCTGCAATAGCACACCACTAACGTCCCAATGCTCAGGCAAACTTGCCTAGCTTTGTGACGAAATCAACCAGCTTTCTAGAGATGTCCGCGCAGATAGACTTTCTCTACCCCGCTAGCTCTTCCTCTATCTGCGCAAGGCGCTCTTTGCCGAAGAACATCTCATGGCCGATAAAGAAGGTCGGAATGCCAAATGCGCCGCGATCCACCGCGCCTTGCGTACTATCGACCAGTTTCTGCTTAATTGCCGGGTCCTGAGTTTTCGCAAGCAGCGCCTCTGCATCGAAGCCTGCATTCGCAAGCACCGCGCCAATAGCAGCCGGATCGTCAATCGGCGTGCTCTCTTCCCAAATAGCAGGCAGCAGTGTGTCGACCAGCTTTACTCGCTCAGCGCCTTCCACGGCGAGCAGCATGCGCTGAAACATCACCGAATTGAACGGAAACTGCGGGTGGAGCTTGTATTTGGTGAAGCCATGCTTGGCGATAAAACGCTGAATTTCCAGCATTCCATATTCAACTTTGCCCTTCACATCCTTGTCTCGGATCATGGGCGGGGCATTGCCGGTGAGCTTGTGCATGCCACCTAAAAAGACCGGCGTTACTTCGAGGGTGGCGCCCGTTCGAGCGGCGATTTCCTTGAGCGGATACCAAGCGAGATACCCATTGGGACTCACAAAATCGAACAGAAATTCCAGTGTCTTGGGCATTCCAGGCCTCCCCTTTTGATGCGTTTCAACCGGACTACACAATCTTCCAGTGCCCGTCATGGGCTCAATTATGTCAGCGCCAATTCTAGCAATCTACACACACCCTGACCCCAACATTTTGTTGCTAATGATTTGCAATAGCGTAATCTGCTTCAACCACTAGTCGGAGAATCGCATGCATCAGAAACACACCCACTACCCCTCCCTTCCACTCCCATTGCCTGATTGCCCGATTGAACGCGGCGTATTGGTGATCGCTCGGCGTACAGCGATCCACGGCCTTCAAGATGCCGAAGCCAGCTTTCTCGCAATCCGCATATTCAAAACGCGTTTCCGCAGGCCGCTAGCACTAATCAGGTGCCTCGTTCACGAGATCGCCGCCGCTTCTAAGCGTTCCATAAAGATAGCGCCTTGCTGCACGCCGGGGATGACGCTCGACGAGGGGTTGTTGCTTGGGGCAATCTGTGGCGACGGCTTGCCATCACTGCTCGGGCTTACCGATAATGATGATTGCGGTAGCACACTGCCAGTGGCGCAGATGTTGAGCGAGGAAATAAATCACTCGAAAATGTGCAGCCTTCGTTGAGAGCTGCGCGATAGAGGGGAGCTAGATGCCTGCCTTCGCCAATGCCTGATCGATATCCTCGGTCAAATCCGCGATATCTTCTAGCCCCACATTGATCCGAAGAAGCCCCTCGGTCACGCCCATTTCTGCGCGCCCCTCGTCCCCCATATTGGCATGGGTTGAGCTGGCTGGGTGACACATAAGGCTACGCGCATCGCCAATATTGTTCGAGATATCAACAAGTTCCAGCGAATTGAGCAATGAGAATGCGGTTTCCCGCGTGCCAACATCAAAGGCGAAGATCGGCCCGAAGGCATCCATCTGCTTGGCTGCGAGTTCATGATCTGGATGGCTTGCGAGGCCGGGATGCAGCATCCGCCCTCCTGATTTGGCAAGGCGCTCTTCGATATATTTGCCCAGCTCCAACGCATTGCGGCTTTGCTGGTGAGCCCGTAGCGATAGCGTTTCCAGACCCTTCAGAACCACCCAGGCGTTAAACGGGGCGCAATTTGGGCCGGTGTTGCGCTGAAACGGGAGCAGCTTCTCGTTGATAAACTCCTCCCTGCCGCAAACCGCGCCAGCGAGCACGCGGCCTTGCCCATCCATCAACTTGGTTGCGCTATAGGCGACAACATCCGCGCCAAATTCCAATGGCCGCTGTAAAGCCGCCGTAGCAAAGGCATTGTCGACCACCGTGGTGATGCCGTTAGCCGTCGCAAGCCCGCAGACATACTCCATATCGACAATATCGAGCGTGGGATTGGCCGGCGTTTCAAAGAAAAACACCTCGGTGTTTGGCTGGATCGCAGCTTCCCAGGCGGCATTGTCGGCACTGTCGATAACGGTCGTTTCGATGCCGAAACGAGGGCAGAGTTGATCGACCAGCCAGCGGCATGAGCCAAAGGCTGCGCGCGCAGCAACCACATGATCTCCAACGGATAATTGACACAAAAGTGCGGCGGTCATCGCCGCCATTCCGCTCGACTGTGCACGGCAGGCCTCAGCCCCCTCCATCAGAGCGATACGCTCTTCCAGCATCGCAACGGTGGGGTTCTGGAGCCGCGAATAGGTCATGCCGCCCGCTTCACCCGCAAACCGGGCAGCAACAGTCGCCGCATCATCATATGTATAGCCGGAGGTGAGGAACAGCGCCTCGCTCGTTTCGCCATGCTCGCTGCGCCAGGTGCCGCCGCGCACAGCTTGCGTCGCTGGGCGCCACTTTTGCGTGGTCGCGCGGTCCATTCCGGTGGTCTTTTTCATTCAAGATCTCTTACTGTGCCCGAGGTGCTCGGCTTGCGAGGAGCTTAGGGCGCGGCTTACGGCGTGGAAAGGTCACTCGCAAGCAATCCGTCGCGTGCGGTCCGCGCATGGCCAACAACGCTCAGCATCAAACTGCCCTCGATCAGCGTCATGAGATATCGCGCCCCGCCCTCAGGGTCAGGATCATCCTCGGGCATTTGCCCCTCAAGCCAGGCCAACAATTCGCTCATCATCGCCTCGGCAGCCTCTTTATAGCCAGCGACACCGCGCGCGGCGCCCGCCACAATCTCCCACCACAATGTCAGGAACGGCTGCATCGCGGGCTCGCGGCCCACCGCCAAAATGCGCACCACACATTCCTTGCGTGATGTCGCGCGCTCATGCCCCATGGCTTCTTGTAGTGACGCAGAATAGACACCGGCTATGTAGGTCAAAATATCTTTAACCATCTGTTCCTTATTGTTAAAATGGTAGATCAGCATGCGGTCACTGGTTCCCGCAGCCTTTGCAAGCGGACGCAGGCTCGCATTCTCAAAACCGTGCTCCAGCACATGCGCGGCGAGACCAGGAAGAAGCGATTCCCGCGACATTTTTGGCTTTTTAGGCGGTGCATTCATAATCTGAACATTACCCTATTGTAGCGATCGCTACACTAAGCTATCTCTAGTTGTAGCACTTGCTACATAAATTGAGATGATTCGCCATGACCGCATTCGAAATCCTTTTCTACGCAGGCCTCGCTTTTGGCCTGCCCGCATTCCTCTTTCTCGCATTCATCTACCGAGAGCAAGCCAGCTTTTGGATCGCAGCCGTTGTCTTCGCAGGTTTCCTGGGCTTCACCGCTCTCACCGTCGCACAAGAAGGTGTTCTTGGCTTTATGCCCAATCACACCACCAGCTTATGGGGTGTGCAGGTATGGTATGATCTGGTCATCGCCATCGCGCTAGCCCTGACCTTTATTGTCCCCCGCGCCCGGGCGGCTGGCATGAAACCCGCCCCATGGGTGATCGCTTGTGCTTGCACCGGGGGCGTGGGATTATTGGCGATGGTGACGAGACTACTATGGCTGGAGCGAGCTGCGGCGCATCAAGGCAGGTAGTGGCTTGAGGCATGCACGCCAGGCCGGGCTCCTTGCTCATACCCACATAGCAGAACCGATTTCGAAAAATGCAGCAAACAACAAAAAGGGGTGAGAAGTCGCCCTCTCACCCCAAAATTGTCTTACTCAGACAGCGCTATTAGGCGCTAACTGGATCGTCATCACCATCATCAGCGATGATGATAATGCCCGCGATCACTGCGGCAGCAGCGAGTACGAGAACAATTGTGCTTACGCCGCCGATTTCAGACTCATCAGCTGATGAGTCTGCACTCCGCGAAAGCGGAGCATCAGCAGCAAGGACAGGAGCAGTCGCCAGAGCGGCTGCAGCGGTGCCCATTGCAATGGTCTTCAAACGCATCGAAATTCTCCTCGTTCGGAACAAGTTAAACCTTCATTACTGTCGGTCCGACCTGTTCACTGCCTCAGTTCCCACAATATACTAAAAAAGCAAAGAACTTTTCGAAAAAATCCACGACATGTTTCCCAACTGCGGCGAATTTGCATCAATCCATCAACATGCATGACACAAAGGCCGGACCTTGAACGCACAATTTTGACGCATTGAGTTCGCGACCGGTCCGATCTAATTGGCAAAAATGGTCAAGAAAAACCACATGGATGATGCCGATCCAATCGTCTGGATAGCCCTCATAACGGTACTTTTCTGGCTGTTGACGCTCATTCGTCTGGGAATTCCAGCAGAACCCTACTTCGATGAAGTACATTACCTGCCCGCCGCACGCGACTTTCTGGCTATGGGTATCTTCAGCAACAGAGAGCACCCGCTGCTTGGCAAGGAGCTGCTCGCCGCCGCAATTTGGCTGTTCGGAGACAATCCTTGGGGCTGGCGCATCTTGCCCACATTTATGGGAGCGCTCACCTTATTCGCTGCCATGCGCACCATGTGGCATGGCAGCCGCAGTGCGTTTGCGACAATCGCATTTGGCCTGCTCCTGGTCAGCGGTTTTCATCTCTTCGTCCACGCGCGCATTGCCATGCTCGACATATTCTTCGCCAGCTTCCTAACAGTCGCCGGGTGGCAATTTTCTGCCGCCGTAAGACGGCCAGAGCGCGGACGCCACCATTTGATCGGCACAGGTTTGGCGATCGGGCTTGCTCTCGCCAGCAAGTGGAACGCAATTCCCTTTGCGCCGCTGCCTGGCCTCGCATTCTTCGCTTACCGCCTGAGAGCGGGCCGACGCAGACTGGTCCTGAGCACACGCGGCGCCCCAGTACCCGGCGTATCATTGCTGGAGGCAGCGCTATGGTTAGGCGTGCTTCCATTGCTGATATACGCTCTGACTTTCGCTCCGGGCTTTTTCTTCGCGCAGCAGCCGATGAGCGGTCTGATTGAACATCACATGCTTATGCTCGATTTACAGACCCAGGTTTTGCAAGAGCACCCCTATCAATCGACATGGCCGCAATGGCTGATGAATAGCCGCTCGATCTGGTTCATTTACGAGCCAGTGGAAGGCGTGCAGCGAGGCATCGTCCTGCTCGGCAACCCGCTGACGATGCTGCTGGGCCTGCCCGCGCTCCTATGGTGCGCTTGGCGCGCTGTGCGTCACCGTTGTCCCGCAGCCATTGGCATCGTCACCCTATACGTTGCGGGCGTCGGCTTCTGGGTTGTCGCTGCCAAACCAGTGCAGTTCTACTACCACTATTTCTTCCCAAGCATTGCCCTGCTTGCTGCATTGACCTTAGCTTTGGATGACATTTGGCGATCTGGCCGCAAAGCGCTTGCGATTGTACCGATTTTGGCGAGCCTCGCGCTCTTCGCCTATTTCTTCCCGATCCTCAGCGCCGCCCCGCTCGAGGACGCTTCTGCCTTCACCAAATGGATGTGGCTGGATAGCTGGATTTGATACCTCAGCTTTGCGTAAAACGGCCCCAGACAAAGCGGCTTGAGAGCGCATAATTCCACACTGAGCCGATGCCGATACCGACCAGAGCAGCAACCGCTGCATAAACTCCGCGATCATGCAGCGTGGTGGCGACCGCAACATTGGCGAACGCACCGACCGAGCAGGCGGCGATGAAGCTCACCCAACCGCGCAGTACCTCGCATGCGCTCTTGAGGCGGCGATCGCGATAGGTCAGGAAATTGTTCAGCCAGAAATTAAAGCTCATCGCAGCGAAGGTTGCTATGGCCTGTCCCAGCGTGAAGGCCGCACCAGCTGCGATCAGTAGCAGATAGAGCACCGCCATATGGACCAGCACGCCAAGCGCGCCGACGGTGCCAAACATGGCGAAGCGGGTAGGAACGATCCGCCCGAAACTCTTGTCATAAAGGCCAGCAAGAAAGTCAAAGACAATGGCGCGGTCAAGCTTGGATTCGCCCGAGCGCCTTGCAGCGAAGCGTATAGGAAATTCTTTTACTTTTAGCGGCTTGTCGGAGGTTGCGAGCACGTCGAGCAGGATCTTAAACCCAATACCGGAGAGCTTGGGCGCAAGGTCTCGCGCCGTCTCAGAGCGCATCAGGAAAAACCCACTCATAGGGTCGCTCAGCTCTACCCCGGTCATTCGCCGCGCGAGCATATTAGCAAAGCCGGACAGCCTTTCGCGCTCAGGATTACCCCATTCCTCAGTGCTCGCCCCTGCCGCAAAACGGCTCGCGACGGCAACGTCTGCGTGCTCCCCCTTCACCGCTTGAAGCAAATCTGAAAGCACTGCTGGGTCATGCTGGTGATCGGCATCCATCACTGCGCAATAGGGCGCAGCGGTCGCGCAAAAGCCCTCGATCACGGCGCTAGAAAGGCCGCGTCGTCCAATCCGCTGGATCACCCGGATGCGGCCGTCAGTGAGCGCTAGCCGCCGCGCCTCGTCTGCTGTTCCATCGGAGGAATTGTCATCGATGATTAGGACTTCCCAGCCTCCAGCCCCAAGTGCACCCTCAATACGCTCGATCAAAGGCGCGAGATTGTCCCGCTCATTGAGCGTGGGCAGAATGATTGCCAGGTCAAGCGGTGCGCCGGTCATGCGAGCGCTTTGCCAGCAATGTTACAGCCTTGCCAGCACCGCGTCGCCAATTTCAGCAGTTCCGGCACTGCCGCCCAGATCAAAGCCAAGCACGCCGCTCGTAAGCGCTTTCTCAACCGCACGTTCAACCCGCTTGGCCTCGTCCTCGCGGCCCAGCGAATGGCGCAGAAGCATTGCAGCCGACAAGATCGCGGCCATCGGATTGGCCTTGCCCTGCCCCACAATGTCAGGCGCGCTGCCATGGATCGGTTCATACAGGCCGAACGTGCCGCGTTCGGTCTGCCGCTCACCCAGCGATGCGCTGGGCATCAGGCCGATTGAGCCCACCAAAGCGCTCGCGAGGTCGGACAGAATATCGCCGAACAGATTGCCGGTCAGGATGACGCTGAACTGCGCGGGGTTCGCCGCGAGCTGCATCGCGGCATTGTCGACATACATGTGGTCGAGTGTGACCTGCGCATGCTCGCCCGCAACCGCATTCACGGTGTCACGCCACAGCTGGCTGGTTTCGAGCACATTGGCCTTGTCGACGCTGGTAAGCTTGCCAGAACCCTGCGCGGCCGCACGGAACGCGATTTCGGCAATCCGCCGTACTTCGGGCGCGGAGTAAGACATCAAGTCCCACCCCTCCGGATCGCCCGCCGCTGTTTCGCGCTGGCCCTTCTCGCCGAAATAGACGTCTCCCGTCAGTTCGCGCACGAACAGGCAATCAATCGCGCCCGCAACTTCGGCGCGCAAAGGCGAGAAGCTCTCCATGCCGGGCCAAACCTTCGCCGGACGTAAATTGGCAAACAGGTCCAGTTCTTTGCGCAGGCCCAACACTGCCTGCTCTGGCCGCAAATGCCGTTCCAGATTGTCGCAAGCAGGATCACCTACCGCGCCGAACAGAACCGCGTCCGCCGCGCGCGCCATCTCCAGCGTCTCAGGAGGCAGAGGGTGGCCATGCGCATGATAGGCCACGCCGCCAACATCGCCCGAAAACAGCGTAAGGCCCGGCAAATCGAGCGCTTCCAGCACGCGCACTGCCTCGCGCGTTACCTCTGGGCCAATCCCGTCCCCGGGCAGTACTGCAATCTTCATGAGGTCATCTTCACGTTATCATCTTCCCTAGCCGCTGCCGCAGCGATTTACGCGCAGCCATAACATCGGCGCGCTGCCCAGCAATCAGGTAAGTGGCGATTGGCTCCTCCAGATGGTCGAGAATGTCTAGGGCCTCGCCAAGCCCCGCTATTTCGGGGCGTTTATCTGCCGCTGGCCCGCCACCATAGCCCATTTCGCGCAGCAGCAGCGTTTCATAAGCTACCAGCCCCTCGACCCAGCCGCGCGCAGAGGGCGCTGAACAGATCGCATCGAGCAGCGCGCCAAGCGCGCCATAAAGTGTTGGATAGGGACTGCGTTCGGGCAATGCGGTTGCGGTGAGCGCGCATACCCAACTGATCGCCGCTGCGGGCAAAGGTTCGGACAGCCAAGGCCCGCGGCTTTGCGCCAGTTCGAGCCGAGCGAAGGGCAGTTGGCTGGCAGATTTTGCGCGAATTTCCGCCTCGACCAGATTGCCGGGAATGACCACGGGGCGCAGGGTTCGCCCTCGTCCGCCCGCGACATAGGCCGCGACCAGCCCGCTTTCCTCGGTCAGCATGCGCGCGATTACTGCCGTCTCGCCATGAGCGCGGGCAGCAACAAGAATAGCTGGAGCGCGCAAATTCACAGCGCGTGGCGCTTATTTGATCTTGGCTTCCAGAGCCGCGATCCGGTCAGCCAGCGCCTCGTTTTCCTCGCGCGCTTTCGCAGCCATCGCCTTGACCGTGTCAAACTCTTCGCGGCTGACAAAATCCATACCGCCGAAGGCTTCTTTAGCACGTTCTCGCGCAGTCTCCCTCGCCTCACGGGTCATCCCCGCAAATGTGCCCGCCGCAGCGTTGGCGAGCTTTACGAAATCGGCGATCATGGGGTTCTGGCTTTGCATCTGACCCACATGGGGTCAGATGCGTTATTTGTCTAGATTGTTTGTTTTCCGCAGCACCTCCGTGCTGCGATATCCTCGCTCTCGCGATCACAGATCGCGTCGCTGCGGCCGGGCCTACAGGTGGCCTTTGGCCAGCTGCGTCTTCGACTTCGCTTCCGCCCTTGCGGCTCGCTAGCCGCTCGCCGTGCTCCGCGACTTGACCGGAAACCTCAGTCTAAATCACTCCCCAATCCGGACCCGCTCGACCGCCGGATCAGCTGCGGCAACACCGCCATCGGGGTTCGCCTGAATGAACTCGTAGTTGAGCAAAGTCGCAAAGGAGACCCATGCGAGATAGGGTAGCAATAGGATCCCCGCGAGCCGCCTGATCCGCCAGAACAGCGCGATGACGACCAACAGCGTAACCACCACTGCGATAATCACATACAGGCCGAGCTGCATATTCTGCATGCCGAAGAACGCGGGCGTCCACGACAGATTGAGGACAAAGTGAACTGCAAAGGCACCGAGCGCAAGGACACGCCCCCTCGCGCCCCACGCACTGCAAATCAGCGCCACTGAAATGCCGATCATCACATAAAGGATCGACCAGACGATGCCGAACCACATGGGTGGCGGGAAGATGGCGGGCTTTACCAGCCCTTGAAACCAAGCCGTATCGGGCCCGCCCAATTGCCCCGCGACAAATCCAAGCAGCACGATAAGCGGCACTGTGAACAGCGCCCACCGAATGAAACTAGCACGCAGCTGACTACGCGATGCCAACAGGGTCATGGGTTTGGTCCCAACTGTGATTCGTTAACTTTTACTAAGCGGGCATTGACGCGCTACGCAATGACCGCTGCAGCTTCCTTCCCCAAATGGTGCAGATCTGACCCGAAATCTACGCGAAGACAGCGCTAAACCTTCACAACCCCGTGCGCGATCAGGCTTTTGCCGCAATCGACAATGCTCTCCTCTTCCGGCCGCGTCGTCCAGCCAAGTCGCTTTTCAGCATGGCTGCCGTCGACGTGGCGTGACTTGCCGAGCTCGCTTTTGATCGAGCGCACGCCTGCGTTGAACAGGCTCAGCACGCTGACCATCCAATTCGGCATGATTTTAGTCGGCACTTTGCGTGTCTGCACGGCCGGCATTCCGGCTCTCAGCGCCTCGCCAACCTCGATCATTTTCATGAATTTGCCCGCTGCAAGAAAGCGTTCACCAGCCAGCCCAGGCTCCTCTAGGCACTTGACGTGCAGCTCGGCCACGTCACGCGTATCGACAACAGCAAAGCCGAGATCCGGTGCCATCGGCATCGATCCGTCGAGCAATTGCTTGACCGCTTCTACGCTGGCCGAATAATCGCCACTATCGACCGGGCCGAGCACCATGGACGGATTGACCGAGACGAACTCCATGCCCTCGCCTTCTGCCTCTACCCAATCGCGCGCCGCGCGCTCGGCAATCGTCTTGGACTTTACGTAGGGATAGACATCGGGATGGGTGATGTCGGTCCAGTCGCTCTCGTCGACCGTGTATTCCTTCTCGCTGCGGCCATAGGCCACCGCCGCCATGGAGCTGGTTTGCACAAACCGCGTCACGCCAGCCGCCTTGGCGAAGCGCAGCGCGCGCAAAGTGCCCTCGCGCGCAGGAACGATCATGTCGTTCTCATCCTTCGGCGTGCTGGCCGCGATCGGTGAGGCAACGTGGCACACATGGGTGCAACCTGTATTCGCCTCTGCCCAGCCGTCATCGCTCATGAGGTCAGCCTGAAAGACCTTGAAACTCTCCGCAGGAGGATTGCCGAAGCGAGCGCGCAGCCCCTCTTCGCTTTTGGCTTTGTTGCGAACGGTGGCGTTCACGATCCAGCCCTTGGCAAGAAGCTGTTTGATTATCTCGCCAGCGATATATCCGGTGCCGCCGGTGACTAGAACTTTGCCTGCCATTTGTGCTCTCCCAAGCTGTTATCGGAAGAGCGTAACGCGACACATTGCAAGGTGCAATTTACTTAAACAGCACCAGCTCCTCAGCCAGCGTCGGGTGGATAGCGGTGGTCGCATCAAAATCGGCCTTGGTCAGACCTGCTTTCACTGCGACCGCAGCGGCTTGCATAATCTCTGCGCTCTCCGGGCCAATCATATGAATGCCGACCACCTGATCTGTCGCGGCATTGGTAATCATCTTATATAGGCTGCGCTCATTGCGGCCGGCCACGACGTTCTTCATCGCGCGGAAATCGGACGTGTAGACTTTGATGTTGCCCAACTTATTGCGCGCTTCACCCTCGGTCATGCCGACCGCCGCAATAGGCGGGTGGCTGAATACCGCGCTAGCGATGCAGGAGTGATCGACGCCATATGGCTCGACGTCGCTAAAGACGCTGTCGGCAAAGGCCTGCCCCTCGCGGATTGCGACAGGAGTTAGCTGGACGCGGTCGGTCACATCGCCGACGGCATAAATGTAATCGACATTGGTCTGGCTGTATTCGTCGACCTTGATCTCGCCCTTCTCGCCGAGCTCGACGCCGACATTCTCCAGACCAAGGCCGCCAGTATTGGGGCTGCGGCCCGTTGCAAACATCACCACGTCCACGTCTTGGTCATCATCACCGTCCAGCTCGACATGTAAGCTGCCATCGTCATTTTTCGTGATCGATTTGAAGGTCGTATTGAAGTGGAAATTGATCCCTTTCATCAGGCTGATTTGCAGCAGCCGGTCGCGCAGGCTCTCATCATAGCCGCGCAGCAGCTGGTCAGAGCGATTGACGATGCACACCTTGCTGCCAAACTCATTGAAGATTCCGGCAAACTCATTGGCGATATAGCCCCCGCCCGCGATCATCACGCGCTTCGGCAGTTCGTCGAGATGAAACGCCTCGTTTGAGGTGATCGCGTGCTCGCTCCCTGGAAACTCCAAGCGCTGAGGCTGCGCGCCGGTTGCGACCAGAATGTACTTCGCAGTGACAACCTTGCCGCTTGCGAGCGTGATCTCGTGATCGCCGGTAATTTCGGCCCGCTCGCGGAAAACCTCTACATTATGATTGCCGAGTGTCTCGCCATACAGGCCCTCAAGCCGGTCAATATCGGTTTGCACATGATCGCGCAGTTTGACCCAATCGAAGCTCTTGCCTTCAATAGTCCAGCCAAATTGCTGCGCATCTTCCAGATCCTCAGCGAAATGCGCGCCGTAAACCAGCATCTTCTTGGGTACACAGCCGCGGATGACGCAGGTGCCGCCAACGCGGTATTCCTCGGCCACAGCAACGCGGGCGCCATGCGCAGCAGATACCCGGCTGGCGCGCACGCCGCCGGACCCTGCGCCGATGGTGAAAAGGTCGAAATCATACTGGTCAGCCATTGAGAAAGCTCCTGTTTACACGCGCGCTATGGCGAGCCTTTGCTGACTTGCCAAGCGCGTGTCTATTCTGGAGCCTGTTCGATGGCGGAGTGCAGTATGTTACGCGTTAGTGTTATCAGCGAGAGCCGCCGCCGCTGCCACGGTTGCCGCCGCGGCTTCCGCCGGGACGTCCACCGCGATTCCCGCCCGGACGGCCTCCACCGCCACCGGGACGGCCTCGGTTCCCGCCGCGATTACCGCCAGAGCCTTGGCCCGGACGACCACCGCCCCCGCCTTCTCTGCGCTCGCCGCCACCGCCGCTGCGTTCACCGCCGCCACCTGAGCCAGAGCCCTGCGGCCTGCCAGCACGGTTCGGATGCTTTCGCTTGCCACCAGGCTTCTTACCGCTGAAATTCTTCGGCTTGGGGTTCACACGCTGTCGCGGCTGTTTCGCAGGCGGTTTGGTCGGGCCGACCCCATCCACCACCGCGCGGAAATTATCCGGCAGCGGCAGACGCTCAAATTCAGCATCGGTGACCTTGCGAATATCTTTGAGATAGCTGCGCTCATCCTCGCCGCAGAACGCAATCGCAATCCCATCGGCCCCGGCGCGCGCGGTGCGGCCAATGCGGTGGACATATTGCTCTGGCACATTGGGCAGCTCGTAATTGATCACATGACTCACGCCGGGAATGTCGATCCCGCGTGCGGCCACATCGGTGGCGACCAGCACAGGCACCTTCGCCTTACGGAACTCGTCCAGCGCGCGTTGGCGCTGTGGCTGAGACTTGTTACCATGGATCGCATTGGCCGGAATGCCCGCTTGCCCCAGCTTCTTCACAACGCGGTCCGCGCCATGTTTAGTGCGCGTAAAGATCAGCACCCGCTCAAACTTACCCGGCACCTCATGCCGCTCATGCAGGATCATCTCGAGCAGCGTGATCTTCTCATCCTTCTGGACCATGAAGAGGTACTGATCGATCCGCTCGGCTGTCGTGCTTTCGGGCGTCACGCTGACCTGCACTGGGTTGCGGCAATAGTCGCGCACAAGCTCCTTGATCTGCTTGGGCATAGTTGCGCTGAAAAACAGCGTCTGCCGGTCGTCAGGAGCTAGCTCGCGGATCTTGCGCAGCGCATGGACAAAGCCAAGGTCGAGCATCTGATCCGCCTCGTCGAGCACCAGAACTTCCAGTTTCGACAGGTTGAACGCCTTCTGGTCGATCAGATCGAGCAGACGGCCCGGTGTCGCCACCAGAATATCGGTGCCACGGTGCAGCTTGTTACGGTCTTTATTGACCGAGGTGCCGCCGACGATCGAGTGCACTTTCATGCCCGCAAGGCCGCCATAATCCTTAGCCGATTGAGCGATTTGCCCCGCCAGCTCGCGCGTTGGCGCTAGCACCAGCATGCGGCATGATTTGAATGGGGTCTGGTTGTCCGCATCGCGCAGCCGGTCAATTCCGGGCAGCATAAAGGCGGCGGTTTTGCCCGTGCCGGTTTGGGCGATACCCAGAAGGTCGCGCCCCTCAAGAACGGCGGGAATCGCCTGCGCCTGAATCGGCGTTGGCGTGGTGTAATTCTTCATGTCGAGCGCCTGAAGGATCGGCTGTGACAGACCTAATTGGTCAAAAGTTGTAGTCATTATAAGTGTTTAAGCTCGCAAAATATGCGGCGCACAGAGCATAGCTCATGCGGTCGCGGTGGTTTGAAAACCGCCCGCGTGAAAAGGGAAGTTGGTGTTGAGTAATCAACCGAAGCGCGGCCGGGACAGATTGGTTTGGAAACCTATCGTCGCTTCACGCTGGCTCGCGCGCTTCGCTGGTTGGCCAAATGGGGTAGAAACTGCGCAAAGTCAATTTATTTCGCAGATGCAGCATTTTGTGGGAAGAGGATTGTCAGAAAATGGTAGGTGGAGGCGGACGTTCTCTTGATCACTGTTCGGAGCTCAGCTTGCCTAGCGCGGCAATGAAGAAATCTGCGGTCCTTTGGTCGAAACACACAAAGTTGACCGCTTCAAACTGACTTGGCCAAGAATCAGTGAATCTCTTCACGGTTCCTGTTGCGACCTCGGCGGCCTGTTCGAGGGGATACCCAAATCGTCCCGTAGAAATAGCCGGAAAGGCTATGTTCTTAAATCCGTTCTTACGGGCCAGTTCCATAGATGATGAGTAGCAACTCGCAAGCAAGTCTGGTTCCCCTTTTTGGCCTCCCTGCCAGTTGGGGCCGACCGTATGGATGATATGGCCTGCCGCAAGGCGATAACCCTTTGTCAGCTTTGCTGCGCCAATTTTGCAACCTCCCAGCAGCCTGCATTCATGAACAAGGTCGGGACCGGCAGCGCGATGGATTGCTCCATCGACACCACCGCCACCCAAAAGCGAGGTGTTGGCAGCATTGACGATTGCATCGACTTCACATTTCGTGATGTCGCCGACCGTCACATTCAAACTTGAAGTTCCCACTTTGGTCATTCAGCATTATTAGCTGTCACTGCGCTTGCCCGCAATTGGGGGGGAACGCGGACCTCATTTGGAGACTGTGACCTCTCCCACATACCTGCCCTCCCAGAGATAGAACCTCTCCGCGCTTCGCATGGCTACTGCCCCCTCTTTGGAGAGGAACACGAAGCCAACACCTTCGCGTACTTTACCAGGTTCAAGCGGATCATCGAGCAACGGCCAACCGTCAAAACCGACGACCGGCTCAGTTCTGTCAACAACGCAAGGGCAGCCCCAGCCCGGAAAGGCAGGAAAATTCCTCCCTCCCTTGTCGCGCACATAAAGTAACAGGCTGCCGATTAAGTCCGGACGCTTGGATCTCAGGCTTTCAGCCCGGCTAGCGTATGGGTTGAGGAAACTGCTACTCACCAACGCCTTATTCAACATTCCAACAGTTTCCGCAAATGGGTCGTTAGCGGACGTTACCCATCACCCCAACCCCGCCCTCTCCAATAGCACCCGCGTACTCGCATCAAACTCTGCGCCGCCGCCCTCGATATCTTTCGCCATTTTCTTGCCCAGCTCCACGCCGAACTGGTCGAACGGGTTGATCCCCGTCAGCACGGCATTCGCGAATACGCGGTGTTCGTGAAACGCGATCAGCGCGCCTAGCGCGGCGGCGTCCAGATCATCGGCGAGCATAGTCGCGCTGGGCCGGTCGCCGGGGAATGCCCGCGCAGGGTCTTTGCCATCAGCTGCCATATTGCCGCCCGCCATCAGCGCGGCCCCTTGCGCAAAGCAATTGGTGAGCAGGATGCGGTGATGTGCGGGGTCGAGCATATCGCCGGGCGCGATGCTGGCGATAAAGTCCACCGGCACCAAATGCGTGCCCTGATGCAGGAGCTGGAACACGGCATGCTGCGCATCCGTGCCCACCCCGCCCCAAGTGATTGCAGCGGTGGCGCCGTCAACCGGCTTGCCATCGGTGGTCACACGCTTGCCATTGCTTTCCATCTCCAGCTGCTGAAGATAGTCGGGCAGCTGCGCAAACCGCTCATCATAGGCGAAGCACGCGCGCGTCTGGCACCCGCGAATGCGCGCGTAATAGAGGTCTGCAAAGGCTGCGCGCAGACACAGATTGTCGCGCCCGTCCGTGCTCGCAAAATGCGAATCAACCGCCTGCGCGCCCGCCAGCATGGCCTCAAACTCATCCCAGCCCGCGCCCAGTGCGACTGGAAAGCCGATGCTCGACCACAGAGAATAGCGCCCACCGACACTTTCCGGGAACGGGAGGATGCGGGTTTCGTCCACACCCCACTCCACGGCCTTTTCCGGGCTGGCGGTTAGGGCAACCACGCGCCCGGACGGGTCCGCAACGCCGTTCTCACCCAGCCATTTCAGCGCGCTTTCCGCATTGGTCATCGTCTCAATCGTGGTGAAGGTCTTGCTGGCAACCGCGACCATGGTGGTCGCCGGATCGCAGGCGGCAAAGGCCTGTTCCAAAGCGAGCCCATCAATGTTGGAGACGACATGCACATCGACCTTCGCGAGATCGCGGGTCAGCGCATCCAGCGCCATCGCCGGGCCCAGCGCGCTGCCGCCAATGCCGATATGGATGAGGTGTTTAACCGGGCCGAGCGCGCCGTCATGAATGGCCTCCACGAGCAGTTTCATCCGCTGGTGCAGTGCCATCGCTTCTTCGACATCCGCCTCTGAGCCGGTGCCGCGCTGTGCAGTGTGCGTTGCCGCGCGCCCTTCGGTGACGTTGATAATTTCACCATTGAGCAATGCCGCCCGCTTGCCCGCGAAATCGCTCACCTCGGCAAGATTTTCAAACGCACCAAGCACCGCGTCGTCCAGATGCGTTTTCGACCAATCGAACAGAATGCCGCCGGCCGTCTCTTCCTCGCCCCACTCAATCCGACCCGACAACACGTCGACACGCGCCGCGCCGTCACGCTCGAATAGTGCCGCCAGTGTCGGTTGCGGCAATCCCGCAATATCAGCCCAGATCTGTGAAACGGTGCGCACGGTGTAAAAATCCTTTTCGTGTTTGCACATCAGCGACTAGGGACGCAGGCGATGGAAGAAAACCCCGTAATCACTGCGCACGCCGCCAAAACCAACAAAAAAACAGACGAGAGCTGGGGCGGCTTTACCTGGTTTCTGGTCAAACTCGTTCTGGTGGTACTCGCCTTTCGCGCCTTCGTGTTTTCGCCCTTTACCATCCCAAGTGAAAGCATGCTGCCGCGCTTGATGAACGGCGACTATCTGATCGCAGCGAAATGGCCCTATGGCTATTCAAAGCTGTCACTGCCTTATGAGGTCCCGTTGATACCGGGGCGGGTATTCGCGAGCCCGCCCGAGCGCGGCGATGTCGCAATTTTTAAGCATCCGGTTGACGGCATCGACTATATCAAGCGCGTGATCGCCCTGCCCGGTGACACGGTGGAACTGCGCGAGGGGCGCGTCATTTTGAATGGAGAGGTGCTGAAATATCAGATGCTTGACGATGCCATGGTGCCACTTTCCGCGAACACCACATGCCATCCCTTCGCGCAGCTTACTGAAGACGATGACGCGACAACCTGCGTGTATCCGCAATTGCAGGAAGTTCTTCCAAGCCAGCGCTCATATCCGGTGATTGACCTTGGCCCGGCGTATCAAGACAATTTCGGCCCCGTAACCGTTCCCGACGGAAAGCTCTTCGTGTTGGGTGATAACCGCGACAATTCCCAAGACAGCCGCTTTGACGCTGAGGCGCAGGCCGGTGTCGGGTTGGTGCCAGCAGAACTCTTGGTCGGGCGCGCAACCATGATATTGTGGTCAACCGATGGTAGCGCGCAGTGGAGCAAACCATGGACTTGGTTTACCTCGGTGCGCTGGAACCGGATAGGAAACACGCTGTGAACACGCTTGACCCTGAAGCTCGCGATTGGCTGGAGAAGACCGGTTTTACCGTCGGCGATGAGACCGCCTGGCGTGCCGCGTTAACACACGGCAGCATGAGCGAAACACGCGATTACGAACGGCTGGAATTTCTCGGTGACCGCGTGCTGGGGCTCGCCATTGCGGATTGGCTTTACGGTGACAGCAAAGCGGATGAAGGTAAGCTGTCACAGCGCCTTAATGCGCTGGTCAGCCGAGTGATGTGCGCGCGGATCGCCCGCGAGATTGGCCTGGGACCGCATATTCGCATCTCCAAACAGGCTGATAATGATGGCGGGCGCGATAGCGACAATATCCTCGGCGATGTGATGGAGGCCCTGCTGGGTATTCACTACCGCGAACATGGCTTTGCCGCGACGCGTGATGTCATTTACCGGCTGTGGCATGGTCCCCTCAATGGCGATGCGGGCCAGACGAAACATCCCAAGAGCGCGCTGCAAGAATGGGCGGCGGGCAATCAGCGCAAGCCGCCAGAATACACGGTGACGGACCGCTCTGGCCCCGATCACGCGGCGCAATTTACGGTCGAGGTGAGCGTTCGCAATGTCGGCAGTGCAGAGGCGACGGCGGGCAGCAAACAACAGGCCGAAAGAGAAGCGGCGCAGGCCTTTATGGAGAAATTCGGGTGAGTTCTAACCCCACACAAAAATGCGGCGTCGTTGCCGTCATCGGCGCGCCCAATGCGGGCAAATCGACGCTGGTGAATCAGCTCGTTGGCCAGAAGGTCGCGATCACTAGCTCCAAGGCGCAGACCACCCGCGCCCGCATGCTTGGCATTGCGCTGCATGATGAAACGCAGATGATCCTGGTCGATACGCCCGGCATCTTCTCGCCCCGCCGCAAGCTCGACCGCGCCATGGTCAGCGCGGCGTGGGACGGCGCATCTGCGGCGGATGCGGTGGTGCTGCTGGTCGATCCGATTAAGCAGCGACGGCATGAATTGCTCCCGTTGGTGGAAGCACTGGAGAAACGGCCTGAGCGCAAGATCCTTGTGCTGAACAAGGTCGACAAGGCAAAAAAGGAGCCGCTGCTCGCGCTGGCGCAGGAGCTGGGCGAGACGGTTGAATTTGCGGAGATTTTCTTTGTCTCTGCGCTGACTGGCGACGGCGTGCCGGAGATGAAAACGGCGCTTGCCGGAATGATGCCAGAGGGGCCGTGGCATTACCCGGAAGATCAAGTCTCCGATGCGTCGGAGCGCTTGCTTGCGACGGAGATCACCCGCGAGCAGCTTTACGCGCAGCTGCATGAAGAGTTGCCGTATGACACCGCCGTACGCCCGGAAAGCTATACGCAGCGCGATGATGGCTCAGTCGAAATCCGCCAGCAAATAGTGGTAACGCGCGACAGCCAAAAGCCCATCGTGCTGGGCAAAGGCGGCCAAATGATCAAGGCGATTGGCGAGGCTGCCCGCGCAGAGCTCAGCGAGCTACTCGGGCAAAAGGTTCACCTGTTCCTGCATGTAAAGGTCAGCGAAGGCTGGGCCGAGGATAAGGAAGTGTTCGAGGAAATCGGGCTGGATTGGTGAGGTTAGGAGCTGCAATGAACTGGTTGAAGAATATCTTTTCAAAAACTGCTCCTCCCGAGCTCCCAGCACATTTCCATGAGAATGCCGAGCTGTCGGAAGAACAGATCAGTCGCAAACTGCGTTCAGAAGAATGCCTCTTTAACCAGGGCATCGCGATTAATCCGCACCTGCCTTGTATCGAGAGCGAGTCCGAAGCGGCAATACGCGACCCTCTAGAAGTCCAGCGCCGCTTTTTTGCGGTTTCCTTCGTCGCATCGGTTGCATGGGAGAAACAGCACGGGGACATGCCTCACGACGCACTTCATGAAAGCTGCAACCGCGAAATCGATAAACGCGATCGTTGGTCATGGTTCACAGATCAAGAGCAGCGTTATCTGAAGATGGCGAGCACAGATCCAAACGAAGACCTTCAGCTGTCTTGGCGATATGAGGCGGCTTGGCCGCTCTATTGGGCCTTGGGTAGTGGTCCGGAGAAGTTGGAAGAGCCAGTATCAGAATGCGATGTCGGCCTCCTTGCTGAAACCGCCCACACTGGCGACCCAACAAACGACCCAAGACTTAGAGCAACTTCAGTGATACTCGACGAAGCGGACCTTATTTATAGATATCACTGGGCAACACGACAAGCTAACCTGAGTGGCAGGGAATTGAACGGCATCTCATCAAGCGTCGTTATCGAGCGCCATCATGCGTTGAACTGGCTGATCGGCTATGAAGATCAGGACTGGGACGAGGTGACCACGGACACCTAGAGCCGCCCTCAACCCACCCCAAGCTTCGCCAGCTTGGTGCGCAAAGCTGCCTCATCGAACGGTTTGACGATATAGTCATCCGCGCCCGCTGAGATCCCTTCATGGATATCGGTCGCCTCGCCTTTCGACGTGCAGAACACCACCACCGGTGCCTTTTGGGTCGGCAATTTGCGCAGGTTCGCGACAAAGTCAGGGCCGCTCATCACCGGCATTTGCCAATCGGTCAGCACCAAATCGGGCATGCCGCTTTTGCAGCGTGTGAGCGCTTCTTCGCCATTTTCTGCTTCTGCAACCGAATAGCCAAGGCTCTCTGCGATCTTGCGCGACACCTTGCGGATCATGCGGCTATCATCGACGATCAGGCAGACCTTCTTGCCCACACGCGCTTGGTTGACCTGACGCATGGCCTTGGCCGAGGCGACAATCGCATCTGTCTGCGCAGCGGGAGCAGCTGGCTCGGTGTCGTCCAAGCTCGCTGGCACGCCCACTTCCACCGGGTCTGACGCCTGCGGATTCACTGCTTGCTCAGACGAATCGCCAGCAGCCTGCGTATCCTGCTTGGTCGCAGCAAGCTTCTGCGCGAGAGTCATGCCCTCTAGTTCAGGATCCTGGTTCGCTTTCGCGCCGGTCGTGCGTTTGATTAGATTTTGAATTGCTCAAGCTCCCTCTGGATGCTGGGCGCGCTATTTGGATTCAGCGAAGCCATTGGCGCTGGCTGTTTCACCTGCTCTACCGGTGGTTGGCTCGGCAAGCCTTCGCCTGCTGTCATCCGGACGTGCAGATATGGCATCCACACATCGCCAAACTCGGCCTTTTGATACCACACATCCAGCACATCATAACTGGCCCACATGCCGTCAGGCTCGCGCAGGCGCAGCCCTTCGCCAATGCGCGGCACGGCCGCAAAGCGCACGCGCTCCTGGCTTTGATGTGTTTCGTTCTGAACTTCGATTTCAATCATTATCGCGTCACCCGGTCTTCGAATTAGGGGATACCGCGTAATTCTTGATGATTTGCGAACGTCTGGGATTTATTTCCGAGGCGGGCAATCATTTGAACGAGATTTAGGCAATAGGATCAGTGCTTCTTGGCGATCTTGATCTTGTTTTGCTTGGCAAAACTCTTGGTGGATTCCTCGCTGCGGTTCAGCGCCTTGGCGATTTGTCGCAAGCCCTGCCCCTTAGAGGCGAGCAGCTTTAACCGGCCAGCTTCTTCGGCATTCCAGGGCTGTTTGTGCCTCTCAAAGCGGTCTTTCGCCATCAGTCGTCAGACTTCGCCGCAGCTTTTTTCTTCGCCGGAGCCTTCTTCTTGGCAGCTGGCTTCTTCTTTGGGGCGGCTTTCTTGCGCTTCTTCTTTGCCGGGCCTTTCGCAGCACGCTCCGTGATCAGCTCAATCGCCTTCTCTTCGGTCAAATCCTCAGGCTTCATCTCCTTGGGGATCGTCGCATTGGTCGTACCATCGGTGACATAGGCGCCGTAGCGGCCTTCAAGCAGCTTCATCTCACCCTCAGACGCAGGGTGTTTGCCAAAGGTCTTGATCGGCTCACGAGCAGCCCCGCGACCGCCTTTGCGATTGGCAGCCTCCGCAATCAGATCGACCGCGCGGTTCATGCCAACCTCAAAAATCTCCGCCGTGCTTTGCAGCTTGCCATATTTTCCATCACAGCGAACGGCCGGGCCATAGCGCCATAGCCCCGCTTCGATATCATTGCCGCTTTCAGGATGCGGCCCCAGAATGCGCGGCAAATCGAGCAGTTTGACCGCCCATTCGAGATCGAAATCGTCGAGATCCTTGGGTATACTTGCGCGTTTCGCCTCTTTGCCTGTGCCCATTTGGACATAGGGACCGAAACGGCCAGACTTGCGCTCAATATCGAGGCCGGTTTCCGGGTGCTTGCCCATCGCCGTATCCTGCGTGCCTTCATCACCATCTTCACCCGGCTGAGCAAATTGACGGGTGAACTTGCACTCAGGGTAATTCGCGCAGGCAACAAATGCGCCAAAACGTCCGCCGCGCAGCGCCAAGCGGCCTCCATCGCGACCTTCCTTGTCACATAGCGGGCAGAAGCGCGGGTCTTTGCCATCTTCGCGCTCGGGGAAGAGATAATCCTCAAGATATTCATCGAGCACCTCGGTCACTTCCGAGGGCTTTTTCTCCATAATCTCTTCGGTTTTTGGCTTGAAATCGCGCCAGAACGCCTCGAGCAGCTTCTTCCACTGCTCATCTCCGGCCGATACCTGGTCAAGCTCGTCTTCCATGCCCGCGGTGAATTCATACGCGACAAACCGCGCAAAGAACCGCTCAAGGAATGCGGTCAGCAACCGGCCCGATTGTTCAGCGAAGAAGCGGTTTTTCTCCATCCGCACATAGTCGCGGTCGCGCAGCGTCTGAATGGTGCTGGCATAAGTCGACGGGCGGCCAATGCCGAGCTCTTCCAGCCGCTTGACCAGCGAGGCCTCGGAGAAGCGCGGCGGCGGCTGAGTAAAGTGCTGGTTGGCCTCGACCGCCTTCTTGTCCGGCACGTCGCCTTTGCGGATGATGGGCAGCAGGCCCTCTTCATCCTCGTCCTTATCGTCAAAGCCCTCTTGATAGGCCGCGAAATAGCCGGGGAATTTGACCACTTGGCCGGTCGCGCGCAGCTCATGTTGGCCGGTGGCATCGCGCATAGTGACGGTCGTTCGTTCCAACAGTGCGGTGGCCATTTGGCTCGCAATCGCACGTTTGAAAATCAGGCCATAAAGCTTGGCCTCATCGCCCGATCCAGCGGCATCGCGGCTGAAATTGGTGGGGCGGATTGCTTCATGTGCCTCCTGAGCATTCTTGGCTTTGGTACTGTAAAAACGCGGCTTTTCGGGAAGATATTCGTTGGAATATCGCTCACCAATCGCATCACGCGCAGCGGAAATGGCGCTGCCATCCATCTGCACACCGTCGGTCCGCATATAGGTGATCGCGCCCGCCTCATAGAGCGACTGCGCACACCGCATTGTGTGGCTGGCCGAGAAGCCCAACTTGCGCGCTGCCTCTTGCTGCATAGTCGAGGTCGTAAACGGAGGGGCCGGGTTGCGCTTGAGCGGTTTGGTCTCAATCTCTTCAACCGTGAAGCGGCCTTCCTCGACCGCCTTTTTCGCCTCAAGCGCCGCGCCTTCATTGCCCAGCGTCAGCTTCTCAAGTTTCTTGCCGTTATATTTGAACAGCCGCGCGTCAAACGCGGTGCCATCATGCTCCAGCTTGGCGAGCACAGACCAATATTCCTCAGGCTTAAACAGCTCAATCTCATGCTCACGCTCGCAAATCAGGCGCAGAGCGACCGATTGCACCCGGCCCGCACTTTTCGCGCCTGGCAGACGCCGCCACAGCACCGGCGACAGGGTAAAGCCGTAAAGATAATCGAGCGCGCGGCGCGCCAGATAGGCGTCAATCAGATCGGTATCGAGCTCACGCGGGCTCTTCATCGCCTCTGTCACGGCAGACTTGGTGATCGCGTTAAACGTCACCCGATCAACCTTGGTGGGCAGAGCTTTGCGCTTCTTCAGCAGCTCTTGAACATGCCAGCTGATCGCCTCGCCTTCGCGGTCAGGGTCAGTCGCGAGGACCAGCCGGCTCGCATTCTTGGCGGCATCGCTAATCTCTTTGAAGCGCTTCTGCTTGTCGCGGTACAGCTCCCAATCCATCGCGAAATCCTCGTCCGGGCGGACGCTGCCGTCTTTGGGTGGCAGATCGCGGACGTGACCATAACTGGCCAGAACCTTGAAGTCCTGGCCCAGATATTTCTCGATAGTCTTCGCCTTGGCGGGCAATTCAACAATGACGAGTTGCATGGATGCTTTTGAAATCCCTTACGTGTGTGTGCGCGTCACGCGTGGTGCGTGCGTATACGCGCAAGTCTGATTTTGAAAAGGGGGACGTCAAGTGGGGATTTACGACGCCAGCAATTTAGCCGACGAACTGCACCAAGAGTTCGAAGAGTTTAGTTAGCGACTGCTGAAGGAGCAACAAAGTGGGGATTCCATAAAACACGAAATTTCCAGAAGCTTTGCCTGCCGTCTTTGCAAACTCTTCAGCCGCAATATCAGTTTTACCGCCGATCCATCTTGCGACCTTGCCAATTAGCCGAAAAATAGCTTGTCCTCCAGCGAGCAGAATGTTGCTGGATGGCTCCGCTTTTGCCACTTCATTTCGGATCTGCGCAATCGTGGTCAACATTTCGGCTCGATCTCGTTCACTAATCGCAAACTCAGATGGAGGGTTGTTATGGCCAATTCCGACTTTTTCGGCTGCCTCCTCTTCTTTCCCAACTTGAACTTTCGCGAGGGCACGTTCCGCGTCGACAGCCGCAGCTAGCAATTCGCCAATGAGTGCTTGTTGATTGCCGAAATCGCCTGCGAAAGGCGAGAAATCGTTTGAGCGATCGGTAAGAATTGCAAATCGCATGCGTAAAATGTTTTGTGACGGTAAGTTTGAATATCCAACATCAAGAAGTTCAACAGCAGCGTAAAAACCCTCGGTATTCTTGAGCAGCGCCACCTGCCCGACCCCCGGCATGCGATGTCGCGAGGTAAAGTCGGCAGACGCTACAGCACTCGGCGTTATCTGGCTAATCGTCGTCACGCCTTCGGCAATCGCAACGCCTTCTATGCCAGGTGGATCGTTGAGTAGATAAACGGATCGCGCACTCGCTTTGCCCCACTTGGTCTCGAACGCCCACGGATCAGAACCTATAACGAACCGACCGTCGTGGCTCTGATAGTTGAAGGTAACCTCGCCTAGTTTACGCTCATCTCGTGGCGGTTCCACATGATTTAACTTGGCCAACTAAATATCCATCCTTTGTATCGACCATCCTTAAGATGCTTGGTCAATTCAACCGCATCTAGGGCAAAGTTGAACCAATCGATTTGAGCTTACTAGCCCGTCATTGGAAACTTCCAACCAATGTCGACAAAACCGCCAAAAACACCCCCAAAAACAGCCACTCACCCCAGACTCACCTTGCCCCCCGCATGGCGCACCAGCCTACCGCTGATCTCCAACTCCAACAGCGCGAGTTGCACGCTAGCGGGGCTTTCGCCTGACTGCCGGATCAGCTCATCAATCGCGACCGGGGCGCTGGTGAGAAGGTTGGCAACATCGGCGGGCTCTGCATCTGCAAAATCCTCCGGCGCGTGGTCAAATTCGCTCACCGGCTCGCGGAAGGTGGAGCGCGGCGTCCCGTCAAAGCCGGAGACCAGCTCAATGATATCATCCGCATTCTGGACCAGCACTGCGCCTTCGCGGATTAGGTGGTTGCAGCCCTGACTGCGCGCATCGAGCGGGCTTCCGGGGATTGCCATAACTTCGCGCCCCGCCTCGCCCGCCAGCCGCGCGGTAATTAGCGAGCCAGACTTGGGCGCCGCCTCCACCACCAGCGTGCCCGCCGCGAGCCCGGCGATAATACGGTTGCGGCTGGGGAAATGGCTGCCGCGCGGTTCAGTGCCCGGAGGTTGTTCGGCGATGAGCAGGCCCTCAGTCGCGATCCGTTCCTGCAACGCCTCATGCTGCGGCGGATAAGCAATGTCGATCCCGCTGGCGATCACGCCGATGGTGCTGCCTTCGCTGCTCGCCAAAGCGCCCTCATGCGCCGCGCCGTCAATTCCGCGCGCCAGCCCTGACGCGACCACCCAGCCCGCAGCCGCAAGCTCCCCCGCCAACTCGCGCGCCAGCTTAACCGCCGCCGCGCTGGCATTGCGCGCCCCGACCATTGCCACGCAGGGTTTTGCCGCGAGCCCCGCATCCCCGCGATACGTCACAATCGGCGGCGCGCCCGCAATTTCGCCCAGCAAAGCGGGGTAATCCGGTTGGTCGTGAAACAGATATTTGGCACCGGCTGCGCGGACACTCTCCACCTCGCGCTCTATCCGGTCAACCGGCGCAGCGCGGTAGCTACGCTTACCCTTACCGCCTAATTCGGGCAGAGCCTCTAGCGCAGCAATTGCATTGCCAAAACGCGCCAGCAGCTGAGCATAGCTGACCGGCCCGATATTGGGCGAGCGCAGCAAGCGAATGCGGGCAAAGGCCTCTGCCTGAGATAGGCCAGACGCGCTCACTTCTTTTGGCCGACTTTCGGCTCTTCACCGCGCATCAGACGGCCAATATTCGCGCGATGCTGAAACAGGACGATGACCGCAATAGCAATCAAGGGCCAGATCACAGCGGAATAACCGAGGCCCCAAGCAACCAGAGGCGCGGCCACAACCGTGGTCATCGAAGATACCGAAGAAATACGGCTTACCGCGAGGGTCAGCGCCCAAATCCCTGCGCAGATCAGCATCAGCGGCCAAGCCAGCGCGAGCAGAACGCCCGCTGCGGTCGCAAACCCCTTGCCGCCCTTCAACTTCAGCCATGGGGTGAAACAATGTCCGGCCACCGCGGCGACCGCGGCAATTCCTTGTGTGCCGGGCCAGAAATGCGCCGCCACTAGCACAGGGACCACGCCTTTGGCCGCATCGAGCAGCACGGTTGCCGCGGCCAGCCCTTTGTTGCCGGTGCGCAGTACATTGGTTGCGCCAATGCTCCCGCTGCCGATATCACGCACATCGCCAAGGCCAGCTGCCCGGGTCAGTATCAGACCGAAAGGGACAGAGCCCAGCGCAAAGCCCAGCAAAGCCGCCAGCCAAATATGCGTGTTGCCGTCCATCAAAGCCCCTTTCGCAGCGCGCCGTAAGCGGCAACGCTTCCCTTTTCAGCGTGCCTAAGTAAAAGCCGCGGTCACGACAACCTTATCGATACGGAAAACGATCCATTTCTGACCCATCCGCCCCGATTTTGCTGCTCGACACAGGTGTCGGCGGGCTGACCGTGCTACGCGAGCTGCGCAAGGTGCTGCCCAATGCTCCGGTGATATTCGCCGCTGACGAGGCTGGACGCCCCTATGGCACAAAGACCGAGGCTGAGGTCGCCGCGCGCGTTTCTGGCCTGCTGGGACGAATGGCGGAGCGCTATAAGCCGCGGCTCATCTGTATTGCCTGCAACACCGCCAGCACAATTGCGCTCGATATGGTGCGCGATGTTCTGGAGACGCCAATTGTCGGGACCGTACCCGCTATCAAACCCGCTGCGCTCAGCAGCAAAACCGGCGTAATTGGCTTGCTCGGCACGGCGGGAACCATTCGGCAACCCTATGTCGACCGGCTTGAGAAGGAGTTTGTAGGCGAAGGCACTTTGCTGCGCCATGCCGCGCCCGAATTGGTCGAGCCTGCGGAACAGAAGCTACGCGGCGAGCCAGTTGATCGCGCTGTTCTTGCCGCAGCGCTCAATGCCCTGACCGAGCACCCCCAGGGGCTGTATATCGATCATGTCATTCTTGGCTGCACGCATTTTCCTCTGCTTAAGGCCGAGCTGGAGGATGTCGCCGTGTTCGATTTGGGCTGGTCGCCCGATGTTAGGTTCATCGATGGCAGCGCGGGGATAGCGCGGCGGATTGCTAGCCTTCTTAAAGACGAAAAATATGCACGCAGTGATCCAGATTTTGCAGTAACGACTGGCAACCTTGATGAATTCAAACGTCTTTCCAATGTCTTAGAGGATTTGGGCCTGAGCAGAATCACCCAGTTCTAAGCATGCTTGTCGCGAATCGCTCGCAAAGATCGCAGTGGAATTTGCGCGGCGGGCCGACTAGATGCTCCCGCGTAAGCGCCAAGTAGTGGGTGCAGGCAAACAGGGAAGTACCCGTGAACTACGGACAGATATTCGACGAAGCGATTGACCGCCTTCACTCCGAAGGCCGCTACCGCGTTTTCATCGACATTCTGCGCAATAAGGGCGCATACCCAAACGCGCGCTGTTTCCACGGCCATAACGGCCCCAAGCCGATCACTGTGTGGTGCTCGAATGATTACCTCGCCATGGGTCAGCACCCCAAGGTGATTGAAGCGATGGAAGACGCGCTGCACGATGTGGGTGCAGGTTCCGGCGGCACCCGCAATATCGGAGGCAACACGCATTTCCATGTTGAGCTGGAAGAGGAGCTGGCGGACCTCCACGGCAAGGACGGCGCGCTACTGTTCACCAGCGGATATGTATCGAATGATGCGACGCTCTCGACCATTGCCAAGCTGCTGCCCGGCTGTGTGATCTTCTCTGACGAGCTTAACCACGCCAGCATGATCGCCGGCATTCGTAATTCTGGATGTGAAAAGCGGGTGTTCCGTCATAACGATCTGGAACATCTCGAAGAACTGCTTGCAGCAGAAGACGAGGCGACGCCCAAGCTGATCGCGTTTGAAAGCGTTTATTCCATGGACGGCGATGTTGCGCCGATCCACGCGATTTGCGACCTCGCGGAGAAATACAACGCCCTCACCTATGTGGATGAAGTCCACGCGGTCGGCATGTATGGTGCACGCGGTGGCGGTATCACCGAACGCGACGAAGCCGCGCACAGGATCGACATTATCGAAGGCACGCTCGGCAAGGCATTTGGCGTTATGGGCGGCTATATCGCGGCCGATACGCGCATCATCGATTGCATCCGCTCATATGCGCCAGGCTTTATCTTCACCACCTCGCTCAGCCCAGTGCTGGTCGCTGGCGTACTCGCGTCAGTCAAACACCTGAAAGAAAGCTCCGAAGAGCGCGATGCTCAGCAAGCCAATGCGGCAATGCTCAAGGATATTCTGCGCGATGCCGGTATTCCGGTGATGGACAGCGTCACGCATATCGTGCCGGTCATGGTCGGCGACCCAGTGCGCGCGAAGAAGATCAGCGACATTCTGCTCGCCGAATACGGCGTGTATGTTCAGCCGATCAATTTCCCAACTGTGCCGCGCGGTACGGAACGACTCAGGTTCACGCCCGGTCCGGCACATACGGAAGAGATGATGCGCGATCTGGCCGAGGCATTGGTCGAAATCTGGGACCGGATGGATCTGGAATTGGCAATAGCCGCTTAAAATACCTGTTTACAGAACGTTACAGGGAAAGCCTGCGCCGGCCATTGCGCGTCGTATACATACAATGTTAACCAACAAACTGCTGTTATAACATGGACATCGCAGGGGAGTGCGACGCCTTGTCCCGTTCAGAGACAAAGTTGAAAACCCCGCTTGTCCAAGAGGTTAACAGCCCGTAAACGGTAACACGAATCGCGTACCAAACTGATTGCGCTCTTGAAAAACATAGGTCGTGTTTGAGAGTGTGGTCATTAATAAACAGAGGGAATGTAAATGCTTAAACTCGCTTCTATCGCTACTGCGACTGCAGCTGCGGTTGCGCTCACAGCGCCAGCCCAAGCTTCGGTAACTATCGACATCACGCAAGACCCAGCGCCTTGCTCAATCACTGATCCAATCTGCACATTCGACTTTGACGCTGTTGTTCAAGACGAAGGCGCATTTGAAGCAACTGGCACGTTCACACTGCCACAGTTCGGTGCGGCTTCAGGCAGCATCACAACAACTGCGTCATTCCTGAACGGAATGCTCAACGGCAACATCGATTTCTCTGAAATCTTCCTGATCGATCCTAATATGACTGTGATCGACTTTGCGTTGGCGACTATCCCAGTGGGTACATCAGAGCTTGAGCTTGGTGCTGTATCTTTTGACGCGATCGCTGGTGAGTACACTCTCGTTGCTCGTGGCACCAACTCAAACGGCCCTTCAGGCTTCGGCGGCGACCTTACTTTCGCAGCTGTTCCTGAGCCAGGCACATGGTTGATGATGATCCTCGGCTTCGGCGCCATCGGTTTCGCAATGCGCGGCCGTAAAGAGAACGTACGTCGCATCTCAGTCAACTACGCATAATTGACTGAAGCGAAATACGCTTAAACGGATTAGGGGAGCTTCGGCTCCCCTTTTTTGTACCTGTCACCTATCCCAGCCTGTCTCATTTATCGGGATTGGTGATCATCCAGAGCCATGCTAGCCTTCACTTCCAAGAGTATGGAGAGGGAAACAATGGCGACGATTGCTGACAAAGCGGCGCTTGATACTGGGTCACTCACCGTGGACCCTATGACGCCGGCGATTGGCGCGATCATCCGTGACATTGACCTCGGCTCTTCGGACATCGCCGATCGCGTGCCAGAAATCCGCACAGCCCTGCTCAAATATGGCGTGATCTTCTTCCGCGATCAGGAACTGACGCAGGAGCAACACATTGCCTTTGCACGGCATTTCGGTGAGTTAGAGATCCACCCTGCGACACCCAAAGATCAGCCCAATCCAGAGGTTCTGCGCATTGCCCATGGCCCCAAGAGCCGGGGGCAAGAAAACAATTGGCATTCCGATGTGACTTGGCGCGAACGGCCCTCGCTCGGCTCCATTCTGCTAGCTCGCGAAGTGCCCGATGTCGGCGGCGACACGTGCTTTGGCAATATGCACCTCGCCTATGAGCGGCTCTCAGACCAGATGAAGCGCTTTTGCGAAGGCCTGACAGCGGTGCATGACATCAGCCGCGTTTTCGCCAAGCGGCTCAACAAAGCGCCAGAAGACTTGCACGACAAGTATCCCCCCATGCGTCACCCGGTCATTCGCACTCATCCCGAAACGGGCGAGCGCGTGATTTATGTCAACACAGCCTTCACCTCGCACATTGAAGGCCTGTCGGCTGAGGAAAGCCGCTGGCTCCTAGCCCATCTTTACAAAACGGCGATGGATGTTGAGGTCCAATGCCGCTTCCGCTGGCGTCCGGGCTCAATCGCCTTTTGGGACAACCGTGTGTGCCAACACCTTGCCGTCTCAGACTATTTTCCCGCCCGCCGTGTGATGGAACGAGTCACAATTGCGGGCGATAAACCGTACTTCTCAGCTTAAGGATACTTCCAAAAATGAACTATGATGACGTGGTGCTTGGGCGCCGCTCAATCCGTGGCTATCTCGACAAGCCTGTTCCGCGTGAGCTGATTGAGGAGATCCTGGGCATGGCCATGCGCTCGCCCTCCTCGATGAACACGCAGCCATATCATTTCCATGTGATTACCGGCGAGCCGCTTGACCGTATTCGCAAGGGAAATACGGAGCGCATTCTGGCGGGAGAACCAGACTCCAGAGAGTTTCGCAAAGGCCACCCGTTTCAAGGGGTCCACCGTGACCGGCAGGTCGGCTGCGCGATCCAGCTCTTCGAAGCCATGGGGATCGGCCGAGAAGACAAGGAAAAACGGCAGGACTGGGTGCTGCGCGGCTTTCGTCAGTTCGACGCGCCGGTTTGCGTGATCATCACCTATGACAAGGAATTGTCAGATGCCGATGACACCGTGTTCGATTGCGGCGCAGTCACCACTGCCATGGTCAACGCGGCGTGGTCACGCGGACTTGGCTGCGTCATCAACTCGCAGGGCATCATGCAATCACCTGTCGTGCGCGAACACGCCAGCATTCCAGATGACCAGGTGATTATGAAAGCGGTTGCAATGGGCTGGCCTAACCCCGATTTCCCAGCGAACCCCGTCAAGATAACACGCCGCGAAGTTTCAGAGGCCGCGCGCTTTGTGGGATTTGAGTGACTGGCGAAATCGGCGGTTAGGCGTCAAGAAGCCGCCGGTCGGCTCCCGAGCCAATAGTTGACGTCAAGGCCAGCAATATCGAACGTTCTGTCTGATGAAGCAGCGAACACTCTAAACGCTTACAGCCTTTGCTGAAATCAATGGGGGGTAATCGAAAATGGAGCTTTACGTTCAAAACCTCACGGACAGTCCCAAGCATTTAGGATGCTCGGGACTGTCTTTCTTGGCTAGTTACTCAGCTGCTTCACAACGGCCTCTCCAACTGCATGGGCGCTTGCCGGGTTCTGGCCGGTGATAACGCGCCCATCCTCCACCACGAACACCTGCCAAGGTTGGACCTTGCTGTAGCGGCCGGCAATTCGTGCGATCAATTCTTCCAGCAAGTATGGGACATCATTGATTGTACCAAAATCAATTTCTTCTTCACGCGTAAATGCGGTTACGGATTTGCTTGCCAATAGTTTCTCGCCATTGCTGAGTGTGACTGGAAGCAATCCTGCCGGACCATGGCACACTGCCGAAAGAATGCCGCCGCTTTCATAATGTTTGGCGGCTAGTTTCGCGAAATCATCGTTTGTCGCAAGGTCTGACAATAATCCGAAGCCACCCGGATAATAGATCGCGTCATAGTCCTCTATGTTAACGTCAGAAATGGGAAGGGTGTTAGTAACCTTGGCCTGAAAGCGTTCGTCAGTGAAGATCGCTTCATTGACGGCGTCCCCTTCAATATCGGCGCCATATATCGGAGCTTTCCCGCCCTTGATTGACGCAATATCGTATTCGAACCCCGCCTCTAAAAACACATGCAGAGCATGGGACAGTTCGGGGGCGTAAGTGCCATTGGCTTGGTCGGTTTCACCGAGCGTTGGATGGTTTGTCACTGGGATCAGTACTTTTGGCATCATGTCCTCCATGGGTCAGTGGTGGCATGATAAATAGCCCATTGCTGTGAGGTTGATAATACTCTATATTAGCAAAAGATTATTGCATATGAGCAACAATGACGACGTTTGATGGGATAGTTGAATTCGTTGCCGTAGCAGAAACACAAGGCTTTACTGCGGCTGCTAGGCGGCTGGGTGTTTCAACATCATATGTCAGCCGGAGAATTTCCGATTTGGAAGCCCGATTGGGTGCTGCTTTGATCGCTCGTACGACCCGCCAGGTGCGATTGACCGAAATTGGTACTGCTTACTACGAGCGCTGCCTGGACCTAGTGAACGGTCTGGAAGACGTGAACCACATGGTACGGACTGACCAAGTGGAGATTGGCGGCATTTTGCGAGTGTCGGCTGCGGGAGAGTTTGCCGAGGCCCATATCGCCCCTGCTCTTGCGGAATTTGCAAAACGGCACGGGGATTTGGTGATCGACATTGATTACAATTCGAAAAACGTGAGCTTTGTCGAGGAAGGGTTCGACTTTGCCATCCGATATGGCCGCTTGCAGGACTCAAGCTTGATTGCTCGCAAATTGATAGATCGCACACTTGTTGCCGCGGCAAGCCCAGAATATCTGGCAATTCACGGCGTGCCAGAAATCCCGCAACAGCTAGCGAGCCACAGTTGCCTAACAACGAACAGCAATCGCTGGCTGTTTCGCTCGGATGAAGGTGAGACCGAAATCTCCGTTAGTGGTCGTTGGCGGTCAAACAGCGTTCGCGCGATATTGCACGCCTGCGAGGCTGGGCTCGGCATCGTTTACCTGCCTCGCAAAAGCTACGGGAGCTGTCTTGCGGACGGGACCCTGACGCCGATATTGGAACCTTATTGGTCTGCGTCAGCCAGTTCTTGGATTGTTTACGCCAATCGGAACTTTTTACCCGTGAAGGCACAGCTTGCTATCAATTTTTTGGTGGAGCGGTTTCGATATTGGGAAGAATAGGCGCATTAGGCTATCCTTACGCATCGTCTAGCGTCCGCTTCCACCCCAATTGTGGTCGCTCTGGTCACGCAGGTCCCACGTCAAAAGCAGACGGTAGATCCCCCTACCGCAGGTTCACCACATTGTCCGCAGCAGGGCGCTCGCGGCTGCCGTCATACAGGCTCGCCATTGGCTCATCGGTGACGATAACCTGCTGCGCATCGCCAAAGCCGTTAAAGCCGGTTTTCATCGCTGATCCATAAGCGCCGAGCATGCCGACCTCGATGAAGTCGCCTGCTTGAATATCTTCCGGCAATGCAAAGGGCCCCTGCATATAGTCCGCATCGTCGCAAGTCGGGCCGAAGAAGGCGAAATCCATCTCCGGCTTGATCAGATCATCTTCGAGCGCCCGTACCGGGAAACGCCAGCCAACATGGGCCGCATCATAAAGCGCGCCATACGCGCCATCATTGATGTAAAGCTCGCTCTCGCGGCGTTTCTCCACCTTGACGATCATCGAGGAGTATTCTGCGCAAAGCGCCCTGCCCGGCTCGCACCAAAGCTCTGCGTTATATGCGATCGGCAGCGCCTCAAAATGGCGTTCGATCAGCGCGAAGAAATCCTCCATCGGCGGTGGTTCCATGCCCGGGTAGATGCTCGGGAAACCTCCGCCCACATCGACCATATCGATAACAACGCTAGCCTCAGCGATGGCGGCGCGCGTGCGGTCCAGCGCCTGCACAAAGGCAAACGGGCTCATTGCCTGACTGCCGACATGGAAGCATACGCCGAGCCAGTCGCAATGCTGGCGTGCCTCTTGCAGCAGAGCAGGTGCCTCCAGCAGATCGCAGCCAAATTTCGAGGCGAGCGATAGCTCCGCATATTCACTCGACACACGAATGCGCACGCATAGGCGCAGATCTTGCGCAGGCTCACCCGCCTCATTGCGGCACGCATCGACGATTTTTTCGAGCTCTTCCGCACTATCCAGACTGAACGTCTTGCAGCCATGCGTATGATAGGCCTCGCGGATCGCGCTTGCGGCCTTAACCGGGTGCATAAAGCACAGTTCTGCCTCGGGCAGCGTTTCGCGCACCAGCCGGACCTCAGCTATCGAGGCAACGTCATAATGCGTGATCCCAGCGCCCCAAAGCGCTTGGAGCAGCTCGGGCGATGGGTTCGCCTTCACCGCGTAGAGCGACTTACCCGGAAACTTCTCAACGAAGAAACGAGCAGCGCGCGCGGCGGCGTGCGGACGATTGAGGATAACGGGTTCGTCGGGCCGAAGGGCCTCGACTACAGCCTTAGCGTCAGGAAATGCGTGCAACTCAAGGGACCTCCAGAAGGCTGTTAAACGTTCAGGCCTGCCTTGCGGTTAGGTTCCCGTCCCTTGTTTAAGGGGTGGCAGCGGTTGGCGGGCAATACACATGAAGACGCGAATTTCAAGCAAAAACGCGCTTGGTAAGGCCGTATTCTGAGCTTAACCTAAGCGGTCTCGGAAGTCTGCATATTCAAAGCTCTTTACCAGCTCTAGCGCATCGGTTTCGCTGTCCCAGAGATAGATCGACGGTAGCGGCACGCCGTTAAAGGTGTTGGTTTTGACCATTGAGTAATGCGCTTGATCGAGGAAGGCGAAGCGTTGCCCCGGCTCTGGGGGAACAGGCAAATGATAATCGCCGATCACATCACCCGCGAGGCAGGACGGCCCGCCTAGCCGGATTGCAGGTTTGTCGCGTGATGGTTCCTCGCCCAGCATCGCGGGACGATAGGGCGCTTCCAGCACATCGGGCATATGGCATGTCGCGGAGACGTCGGTGATCCCAAATGGCACCTCATTAAAACCAGTGTCGAGAATGGTCCCGGTCAGAATGCCAGCATCGAGCGCGACCGCCTCGCCCGGCTCCAGATAAATCTCCGCGCCGGTATCTTCCTTGGCGTCCTTGAGAAATTCGATCAGCTCCTCGCGCTGATAATCGGCCCGCGTGATGTGGTGCCCGCCGCCCATATTGATCCATTTAAGCTGGCCAAACCACGGCTCAATCGCGTCAAACACTTTATCCCACGTCGCTTGCAGAGGCTCAAAATCCTGCTCGCACAGATTGTGGAAATGGATGCCTTCCACGCCTTCCATATCCTCTTCGGTGAGCTGATCGATGGGGAAGCCCAGCCGCGATCCGGGCGCACTGGGGTCGTACCGTTCGACCTCGCCCGTGGGCACCATGGGATTGAGCCGGAGGCCAACACTTACGTCCCCGCCCATCAGTTTGGCATTCTCTAGGATCAGACGTGCACGGCCGATTTGCGTCGGTGAATTGAAGATCACATGATCGGAAAGCCGGCAAATCTCTTCCAGCTCATTCGGCTTGTATGCGGGCGAATAGGTGCTGATTTCGCCGTCATAATACTCGCTTGCTAGCCGCGCTTCCCACAGGCCCGATGCGCAGGAACCATCGAGATATTCGCCAATCAGCGGCGCGACCGCATGCATGGAAAAAGCCTTGAGCGCGCACAGCACTTTGATATCAGCCTCATCGCGGATCTCGGCGAGCATCTGACAATTCGCGCGCAGCTTCGCCGCATCGACGACAAACGCCGGGCTTTCAACACGGTTCAGATCGAAATTGGCAAAAGCTCCGGGACCACCAGCTTGTGTTTGCATAGTATCATCCATTTATCCCACGTTTTGCACGGTTCGATAGCCGGTTCTGGACTGCGTGCAAGCAAACGTCATGATAGCCAAGAAGTTATGATCGGGGGAAATGATGTTTCGATACATTGCCGTCATCGGCGCAGCCGTCGTTCTGGCGCTCCAATCCAGCTTTGCCGTCGCACAGGCCCCCATCCCTATACGTGATGGCTATGTGACCGAAGGCTTCAAAGGCTGGGAGAAAGTCGAAAGTAAGACACCTGACGGCAATGGCATGCAATATATGCACAGGCCCCGCGGCGGACCGCACAAAGGCAGCGCAGCCTGGTTCTTTGGCATGATTGGCTCAGACAAGGCGGCGGCCTTCATCGCAGCCGCAAAGGCGGGCGGGATAACCGATGTCAAAATCCTGGCCAGCCATCCGATGCAAAAGGCCAAACTGCTCGATAATCGTGGGTCAGGCGCGGCCTTCATCGCTGAAGGAACGCGGACGGGTAAGGGGCCGTATAAAATGGCCGCGCTCGTGATCCATGGAACGCTCGATAGGTCAGAAGAGCCAGGATTGGGCGTTCATATGTTTGTTGCGCCGCAAGGGATGTATGGCGAGATGGGCGGATGGGTGGTGCCAGCCAGCCTTTTCCTCAATCTTGATCCGTATAAGGAGGTCCGAGATACCCGTGCGCAGGGTGACGCCGCGCCACCACTTCAAGCGCGAAGATTGGCCGGGATCGCCGATATTTGGTCGGAATGGGTGCTCAACGAATATATCCGCATGGCTCAGAGCAATATCACCGCACTATCGAATGCGCGCCAATCCATTGTCTGCGCAGGCGACCCGTCCTGTGTGATTGTACCGGGACCTTAGGCAGAGCCCTCTGAGTGCCCAAAGGAAAGTCTGCCCACTTTGGATTTGTCAGGATCATTTGGCGCAAAGAATAAAGTACATTGCCTCACCTTCGTTGGTTGTCACTGCAACACTTCCACCGGGCAGTATCGCCATGATCATTCTGTCACCGAATTGAGTGGTAAACTCCACCCTTTCCTCGCCTACAACTATATCGCGAACAGGGTAGGTGTGATCGAAACCGCCGACTGTCTTTGAACCGACAAATAGCCATTCACGCGGATTTCCAGAGGCAATATCACAATTGTCTATGGACGTGCTCCAGTGTCCGGCAAAGCGGTCTGGAATCGTCTTCGCGGCACCAAGATGGTCACGGGAAGAGTTCGTCGAAGCACAACTGCTTAGGCAACAGAGGCCCAAAAGCAGTATCGCCGAATTGCTGATTTTCGCCTTCAAAACCCAACCGGCCCATCGAGCTCTTTGACGTTCCACGGCAGGCCATGCCCGTTCAGCATATCCATAAACGGATCGGGGTCCATCTCTTCCATGTTGAAGACGCCGTCTCCGCTCCAAGTGCCGGAGAGCATCAGCGCGCTGCCAATCATCGCAGGGACGCCGGTGGTGTAGCTGACGCCCTGATTGCCGGTCTCTTCAAAGGCCGCCTCGTGTGAGCAGATATTGTTTATGTAGAACGTCTTCTCACCTGATCCATCCAGTGCTTCACCCGTGGCGATTACGCCTATATTGGTGTTGCCGGTGGTGCTTTCGCCCAGCGTTTCCGGCTTGGGCAAGACAGCGGCGAGGAATTGCAGCGGGATGATTTCCTTGCCTTGATACCGGATCGGTTCAATCCCAGTCATGCCGACATTCTGCAGCACGGTGAGGTGCTTGATGTATTCATCGCCAAAGGTCATCCAGAAGCGCGCACGCTCCAGCTCGGGAATGAACTTCGCAAGACTCTCCAGCTCCTCATGATACATCAGATAAGCATTACGCGGGCCAACCGCCTCGAAGTCAAACTCGGTTTTCACCTGCATCGCAGGCGTTTCAACCCACTCACCATTCTCCCAGTGCCGCGCGGGCGCAGTCACTTCTCGAATGTTGATTTCCGGATTGAAATTGGTCGCGAACGCCTGACCATGATCGCCGCCATTGCAATCAAGAATATCGAGCTGGCGGATGGTCTTGAGCTTATGCTTGCGCAGCCACATGGTGAACACGCTGGTTACACCCGGATCAAAGCCAGAGCCGAGCAGCGCCATCAGGCCCGCCTCTTTAAAGCGCTCGTGATAGGCCCATTGCCACTTATATTCGAACTTCGCCTCGTCCTTGGGCTCATAATTGGCAGTGTCGAGATAATGCACGCCCGCCTCGAGACACGCATCCATAATCGGCAAGTCTTGGTATGGCAGCGCGAGATTGACCACGAGACTTGGCTGAACCTTGCGGATCAACTGGACCATCGCGGGCACTTCCTCAGCATCGATCTCGTAGGTCGCGATATCCGCGCCCTCGCGCTGTTTCACGCTCGCGGCGATAGCATCGCATTTCGCGATCGTGCGGCTGGCTAGGTGAATGTCGGTAAAGACATCACTGAGCTGCGCCATCTTGTGAACACAGACCGAACTCACGCCCCCTGCCCCGATCACCAGAACTGTCGACATAATGCAGAACCTTCCAAAACGAATCTTGCACTTCCTCTAGTGGAATGCGCTAGGAGCGACAAATGATCCGAGCACCTACACAAGCGGGCGTGCACGACGCTGCACAGTCTATCGCGCAAATCCTTCCAGCTACGCCACTATTGCCGGTGGAGATTAATGGGACCTCGTGCTGGGTGAAGGCGGAAAACCTGCAACCAATCGGCGCATTCAAAATACGCGGCGGCTGGTGGCGTTTGTCAAATTTATCAGCGGAGGAACGCGCGGGAGGCGTCGTCGCGGTATCGAGCGGCAACCATGCGCAGGGCGTGGCTTGGGCTGCGCGCCGGCTAAACATTAAAGCAACAATTGTGATGCCGCGCGACGCGCCGCAGGTGAAGCTCGATGGGACGCGCGCACTTGGGGCAGAAATCGTGCTGTATGATCGTCCGGGTGAGGATCGCGATGAGGTCGCCGCGAACGTAATCGCGCAGCAAGGCGGAACATTAGTCCATGCCTTTGGCGACCCTTGGGTGATTGAGGGGCAAGGCAGCGCGGGCATAGAAATTGCCGCGCAGCTAGGCCGCCAACCTTCAAGGATTCTCGCATGCTGCGGCGGCGGCGGGCTTGCCGCTGGTCTTTCACTTGCTTGCCCCGACGCAGAGATATACGCGGTCGAGCCCACCGGATGGGACATGGTCGGTCAGGCTTTGGCAAGCGGAGAGATCATTTCAGCCGCGCCCGATGCGCCGGTGACGATCTGCGATGCGCTCCAACCGACAGCAACAAAACAGATCAACTTGGACGTACTCTCTGGGCGCGCCGAACCCGGCGTTGCGGTTAGCGACAAGGAAGTGCGAGCCGCGCAGCGCCTGGCCTTTTCCCAATTGCGGCTCGTGGTTGAGCCGGGAGGCGCGGCTGCGCTCGCCGCGGCGCTCGCCGGTAAAGTACCACTCTATAGCGATACGGTAATCATGATCACGGGCGGAAACACCGACCCATCACAATTCGCGGAGACGATCGCGATGCAATGATCCGTTGCAATTGACAATCAATCGGCCTGCCATCAGAAAACAGAAAGTAAGAGGGGATTTTCATGCAAGCTCAAATGCTCGCGCCGGCTGCCGTATTGGCGCTGTGGTCGATGATTATGCTTTGGTGGATGGCCGGCACACGCTTTCCTGCTTTAGCGAAGGCAGACCGCTCAAAAGCTCCCAAAAAGGACGGCGTACGCGGCCGGGACCTGGAAGGTTGGCTGCCTGAGAAGGTGATGTGGAAAGCGCATAATTACGATCACTTAATGGAGCAGCCAACCGTTTTCTATGCGGCGGTCATCGTATTGGCGATCATGGGACCAGAGGCGCTGGACGTCACTCTCGCTTGGACCTATGTTGCGGTTCGTATCTTGCATTCATTCTGGCAAGCACTCATCAACAAGGTGAATGTTCGCATCATTCTTTTCTCAATATCGAGTATCGCTCTAACCATTCTTGCGATCCGCGCCGTTTCGGCGACACTTTTCTTTGACCCAGGACTAGCACCATCATGACCGCACAGCTTCAAATTCTGCAACCAGTTGTCGCGTTAGCGATATGGACCATGGTGATGTGGCTGTGGATGTACGCAACGCGTATTCCAGCTATGTCAAAGTCGCCCGATATTCCTCCTGCATCCAAGCTAGTGGGAAGTACTGGTGCAAGCTTGCGGGAGAAATTGCCGGAAAACGTTAACTGGAAAGCGGACAATTACAATCACCTGCACGAACAGCCGACCGTATTTTACGCGATCGCAATCGTTCTAGCGATCAGCGGTCATGGCGATGCGAGCCACGCATTCCTCGCATGGATTTATGTTGGCTTGCGGGTGATCCATTCGGTAATTCAAGCGACTGCCAACAAAGTGCTGGTGCGGTTCGTGCTCTACGCATTGTCGAGCATTGTGCTGATCATGCTGATCTTCCACGCGGCAATGGTCGTGTTCGGCAACGTCCAACACTAGGTCTTGGGGCTAGGGAGCACTGCGGCGCCCAAAGGAGCGGTAGTTACTCAGCCGCCTCAAGGTTCTGCTGCGTTTCCAGCGTCGCCAGAAAACGCTCTGCATCGAGCGCAGCCATGCAGCCTGTACCCGCCGCGGTGACCGCCTGACGGTAGACGTGATCCATCACATCACCGCAAGCGAAGACGCCGGGGATGCTGGTCTTGGGTGTGCCCGGCTCAACTTCAAGATATCCGCCGCCATCCATCGGCAGCTTGCCTTTGAACAGCTCAGTCGCTGGCGCGTGGCCAATCGCCACAAACGCGCCGTCAACATCAAGCTGTGACGATTCGCCCGTTTGCGTGTCGGTGAGCGCGAGGTGCGTCAGGCCGCCGTCTTGCGGGTCTCCCTCAAAACTAGCGACAGTCTTGTTCCACAGAACCGTGATTTTGGGGTGGTTAAGCAGCCGCTCTTGCAGGATTTTCTCCGCACGCAGCTCATCACGGCGGTGAATAAGCGTCACATCATCGGAATGGTTGGTGAGGTAAAGCGCCTCTTCAACAGCGGTGTTGCCTCCGCCGATAACCGCGACTTTCTTGCCGCGATAGAAGAAACCGTCGCAGGTCGCGCACGCAGAAACGCCCTTGCCGCCCAGCTCTTGCTCGCCTGGCATGCCCAGCCATTTGGCCTGTGCACCTGTCGCGATCACCAGCGCATCGCCGATATATTCATCGCCGCTATCGCCAATCGCGCGGAATGGAGATCCGTTCTCCAGATCAACCTCGACAATAGTGTCCCACATCATGCGCGTGCCGACATGCTCGGCCTGCGCCTTCATCTCTTCCATCAGCCATGGGCCCTGCACCACGTCGCGAAAACCAGGGTAATTCTCGACGTCGGTGGTGATGGTCAGTTGACCGCCGGGCTGAATGCCCTGAACCACAATCGGCTCCATCATAGCGCGCGCGCCATAAATCGCAGCGGAGTATCCAGCCGGGCCAGAACCGATGATGAGGAGTTTGGTGCGATGCGTTGCCATGGTGTTTGTCTCGTGAGTCTCTAAAATCTGTGTTGTTCGGTATATGGGAAGCCCAGCGCGAAGAGTCACGCCCAAGAAAGGCTCTTAAACCAAGAAGCGCGTCTTGAGCCGTTCACGCATGGCGTCATCCACACCTATCACACTTTCGAGGTAGGCATCGAGGCTGCCATGCTCGTCCTCAACCACTTGCCAATAACGGCTGAGATAATCCTCATGCACCTCCAGCAGAGCGCGAACCGCGTCTTCGTCGAGCGTAATGCCGAGACGTGCCTCTATCCCCGGCACTGACTGATCGCGCAGCACATTGATGGTTGGTGCGGCATTGGTCAGCAGAAACTCGTGCATCTGATCGTCTTTGCTTGCGCCCAGTGCATGCATCAGCATCATCGCCGCGACGCCGGTGCGGTCCTTGCCCGCAAAACAATGGACCAGACTGCCGCCATCGCGCTCATCAAGCGCGCGAAAATATCGCCCGAACATATCAATCATCGCCGGGTTGTGCGGCATGCGGCTGTAAACGGCGGTCATCCGCTGACGCGCATATTCTGCCGTAGTGGTTCCCGGCGCGACGTCCATATGCGGCGGGCTGCTACTGGTTTCGCCATCGAAATAGACGACCTGCGCGTCAAACTCGGGCGCGCGCCGGCAGGCATGCTGTTCGCGCTCGCTATTGCCGCGCAGATCAATGATCGTGCGAACATCCAAAGAGTGAAAGGCCTCCAGATCCGCATCAGTTGCACTGACATGCTGGCCGGATCGGAACAGCAATCCAGTGCGGATGGTACCGCCGCCCGCAACGTTATATCCGCCATAATCGCGGAGATTGTGAATTCCCTCGGTCGGAATAAATGGGTCAGGTTTTTCGGATCGAATCATGAAGCGGACGGTGGCAGCCGCGCAGAGGCTGAGCAAGCAGCCATACGGGCGCTACCCGGATTAATTCGCCGAGCTAGGCTGCCTCGGATCAGCAGGCGCAAGAATCATAGTCTGCCCCTCAACTCGCCAAGAGCCAAGGCGCGAGAGCACATTCATCCCGATCACATTGGTATCGCCCAGCGTCGGCGCGATTACCGCATCAATCCCGCTTGCATCGACATTTCCGAAACTGAGGTTTTCAATTGACGTGATTTCTGCATTCACTGCACCATTGGCGGTTTGAATACGCACGGGAATGCCGCCCCGGCGCGGCTCCAGCCCCGCACGATCTGCGAGCCCTTGCGACACCGCTGTCAGGGTGGCCCCAGTGTCGACCAGAAAATTCGCCTCAACGCCGTTCACATTAGCGCGCAGCCAGAAGTGCCCATCCGCTGAGAGTGGCACGCGCGTTTCGCCGCCCTCAACTACTTGTTCTGGCAAGCCGATTTGCGGCACCGCGACGTCGAGGCGCGGGTCAAAGCGCGACAATTGCAGAACGACCGTGATGAGAATTCCAGCCAAAAACAGTGTACTAACCGTGCTGATGAAGCGCCCGCCAGCGACTTTGCGCCGCGCCATGGAAGCGCCGATCCAACCCAGCACCAGCGCCATAACCGCAGCGACCAGCAATTCAAATCGCGGAATCGCGCGCACTATGTCGGCGGCGGCAGAGAAGGCAGGCTCTATGTCCACATCACTCATATAGGGCATCACGCCTTACACTTCCATGAGTGTTAGGACCGAGTGGCTAGGCCGAGGTGATCTGCGCCGCGACCGATTGACCCGATAGCCATGCCCCCTCTACATTTGGCCCAATCAGCCAATCACCAGCAACGCCAAGACGCGTCTGCGCATCCCACAAGGATGCGGGCGTTTTGCCCGGCTGCGGCGTTGAATAGCGCCAACGATGCGCGGTCAGATGGACGGTTTCGCAAGGGGTAATGCCCGTTTCGGCGAAAAATGCCTCGACCAGCATCGTGCCTACCTCTTCTGGCGAAAGCTCCAGATGTTCGCGTGACCATCGCTCGCCGCCATGTATCACCCAGGTCTCACGCCCTTCCCGCCCCGGCTTCGACGAATTGCGCGAGGCCCATGCAACAGCATCTCTCCCCCGCGTCACATCGCTGAGCTCCAAAGTCTCAGAAAAAACCGCCATAGCTGCCCAGCACGGATCGGAATCGACCGCGCCTGCAAAACGAGCAAAATCAGGCGCAGCATCGGTAAGCAGCACCGCCGCCTGCTCAACCGGGATAGCGCAAACGACGACATCGCAGGTGTGGTCGAGACCTTCGCCGGATAGATGCCACTTATTATCCAGGCGCCGGATCACCTCAACGCGCTGTGCCCAGCGTACATCGCTTGTTGCCGCCATAGCTTTAAGCGGGGCGTTCATGCTCGGCGTGCCAACAAATGCGTGCGCGCCAGCGGCCTCCCATATGTCAGCCACGCCAGCCCTTTGCCAACTGTCCACCTGCGCAACAAAAGCAGAGTTAGAGGCGCTAAAAAATTGCGTGCCGTGGTCAAAGTGGAGCGTCTCACCCTCGACCTCCGCGCGCCGCGTCGCCATGCGTCCGCCCGGCCCGCGCCCCTTGTCAAATAGGACAGGCTCTATACCAGCCCCGCGCAGTTTCTGCGCACACGAAAGACCCGCCATTCCGGCACCGATAATTGCCACGCGCATGAGTTAGGGCGCCTTTCTTGGTTCAGTTGCCTCAGCAAGCAGAAGAGAGAAACGCTTACCGCTATCAAGCCAGCGTTTCTGCGGGGTCCAACCGCCAGCCTCAAGCAATAGCTTTGAACTGCGACGGGTAAATTTGTGACTATTTTCCGTATGGATAGTCTCACCAGAGCGCATCGAAAACTCTTGACCAGCGACACTGAAAGCAATTGCCTCATTCGCCTCTAGATGCATTTCTATGCGCGCAAAATCATCATTCCAGCGGGCAATATGGCGCAGCTTCTCGGTCGGAATATCGCCATCAAGCTCGCGGTTGATCCGCCGGGCCAGATTGAGATTGAATTCGGCCGTCACCCCGGCAGCATCATCATAGGCCGCCTCGAGAATGTCGCGGCCCTTCACCAGATCCATACCGATCAGTAATTGCGCACCCTCGCCTAATGTTTCTCGCATAGAACGCAGCAAATCCACCGCCGTGCGCGGGACCATATTGCCTATGGTCGAGCCTGGGAAAAAGCCGAGCTTTGGCGTTGCGGCGACCTCTGCCGGCAGATCGACAGTGCGCATAAAGTCCGCCTCCACCGGATAAACCGGCAGACCGGGAAATTTCGCCGCCAAATCCTGAGCGGCCTCGCGCAGAAAATCACCCGAAATATCGAGCGGCACATAGGCACCGGGCGCAATTGCCTTGAGCAGCAGCGGCGTCTTTACCGAGCTGCCCGATCCAAACTCTACCACGGCACATCCCGGCGCAATTTTCGTAGCAAACTCTTTGCCGCGATCCGTCAGTATTTCGGTCTCAGCGCGGGTGGGATAATATTCCGGGATCTGCGTGATATCCTCAAACAGATCTGATCCCACATCATCATAAAGCCAGCGCGCTGGGATCGCCTTTTGCCGCGCAGCGAGGCCATCCAAAACGTCGGCGCGAAACGCCCGGTCAACGCCATTCTCGTCGAGATCGACCAGTGCGATCCCTTCTTGCTCTGCCATTAAAGGTCCTTTGCCAGTCTCAGCCCGGTGAACTGCCAGCGTTGATGGGGGTAGAAGAAATTGCGATAAGAAGCGCGCGAATGGCCGCGGACCGTGGCGCAACTCGCACCTTTCAAGACGCATTGGCCGCTCATAAATTTGCCATTGTATTCGCCCACCGCACCCGAAGGCGGCGCAAATCGCGGATATGGCAAATAAGCGGAGCGGGTGAACTGCCAGCAGTCACCGAACAGGCTTGTGCCGCCGCGCGGCATAGGCGCGGACGCGGTATCCAACTGGTTCCCTTTCGCTGGATCATGCGCTTGCAAATCGCCCTCTTGCCCGCGCGCGATCGCTTCCCACTCAAATTCCGTGGGTAGCCGGCGGCCTGCCCAGCTCGCAAAGGCCTCCGCTTCATAGTAAGAGATGTGCGTCACCGGCGCATTCGGGTCACGCGGTTGCCAGCCGGCGTGCGTAAATTGCTCGGGGTCATCCTGATTGTCCCGCCAATAAAGTGGCGCGGTGATGTGGTTCTCTTTGACCCATGCCCAGCCGTCGGAAAGCCACAGGGTTGCCGTCTTGTAGCCGTCATCGGCAATAAATGCGTCCCATTCCGCATTAGTGACTAGCCGATTTGCCAGCGCAAAAGGTTCGAGTAGAACGCGGTGGGAAGGCCCTTCATTGTCGAAGGCAAAGCCTGAGTCCTGATGTCCAATCTTCGCGACACCGCCGGGGTGCGAATGCCAGCCGATATCCTTAGCTGGCTCTGCGGGTTCAGGCAGTAGTTCCCACATCGCTGGCCCAAGCGGATTCTGAAACAGCGCATGCTTGATATCGGTCAGAAGCAATTCCTGATGCTGCTGCTCATGCGCTATGCCCAGCGCGATCAGATCGGCATGACTTGGATCATCAAGCAGCCCTTCCATCGTCGCATTTACATGCGCCCGATACGCCAAAATCTCATCCAGCGATGGCCGCGACAACATGCCCCGCGCAAAGCGATTTATCCGCTCGCCTTCGGCCTCATAATAAGAGTTAAAGCAAAACGGCCAATCAGCATCGAACAGTTGGTAGTCCGCCGCATGTTCACGCAGCAGGAACGTTTCCCAAAACCAGGTAGTATGCGCCAAATGCCATTTTGCAGGCGAGGCATCTTCCATCGATTGGATCGTCGCATCGGCATCGCTTAGCGGTGCTGCGAGCGCTTCGCTCAATACGCGCGTCGCGCGGAACTGATCGGGCAACCCGGTTTCGGGTTGAGAAGCAGGTCTGGATTGGCTCTGGGGCAATGCCTGCCCTCGTCGTCTGCGGCTGCCAGAATGCGTACAACCACCTAAAGCTATGACGCCTAACGCACGCCAATTAAAGGGGGGTCACCCAAAAAAGATGCGGGCGCCAATTCGCGCGAAGTTTGCGTCCCTTAACCGCGCCCGGTTACGCGGCGTCCGCGCGCCGCACTGTCGCCTCTTCATTGAGCATTTCAGCAAGGCCAAACGCCAGTTCCAACGATTGCGCCGCATTGAGCCGCGGGTCGCAATGCGTATGATACCGGTCGCCCAGCGCCTCATCAGTAATCGCAACTGCGCCGCCGACACACTCGGTTACGTCTTGACCAGTCATTTCAACATGGACCCCGCCCGGATGTGTGCCCTCGGCGCGGTGAACATCAAAGAAGCCCTTAACCTCAGTCAGGATCCGGTCGAATGGCCGTGTCTTATATCCGCTATCGGATTTCACGACATTGCCGTGCATCGGGTCGCAGCTCCACACCACGGGATGCCCCTCGCGTTTCGCGGCACGGACCAGAGCTGGTAGGCCTTCTGTGACCTTGTCGTGCCCAAAGCGGCTGATCAGTGTGATGCGGCCTGCCTCGCGAGCGGGGTTGAGCGTATCGAGCAGCTTGAGCAGCGCATCAGGCTCCAGCGAGGGGCCGCATTTCATGCCCAGCGGATTGCCGATGCCCCGCGCAAACTCAATATGCGCGCTGCCTTCAAAGCGAGTGCGGTCACCAATCCAGACCATATGCGCGCTGGTGTCATACCAGTCGCCGGTCAGCGAATCTTGCCGCGTCATAGCTTGCTCATACGGGAGCAACAGCGCCTCATGACTGGTGTAGAAGCTAGTGCCCTGCAATTGCGGGATAGTCGCGGGGTCAATTCCGCAAGCCTCCATGAAATCGAGCGATTCGCCGATCCGGTCGGCCATCACGCTGAACTTTTCCGCCCAAGGTGAGCGGCCCATAAAATCAAGCGTCCATTGATGGACTTGGCGCAGGTTCGCATAACCACCGCCCGCAAAGGCGCGCAGCAGATTGAGCGTTGCCGCAGCCTGCGAATATGCGCGAACCATGCGCTGCGGATCATTCACGCGCTGAACCGGATCAAACTCAATGCCGTTTATGTTGTCGCCAAGATAGCTTGGCAGGGTCACATTCCCTTGTGTCTCGGTTGGCGAGGAGCGCGGCTTGGCAAATTGCCCCGCCATCCGGCCAACCTTCACCACAGGGTGTTTGCTGGCGAAGGTCATAACCACCGCCATTTGCAGGATCACGCGGAAGGTATCGCGAATATTATTCGGGTGAAATTCGGCAAAGCTCTCTGCGCAATCGCCGCCTTGAAGCAGGAAGGAGCGCCCCTCCGCAACTTCAGCCAGATCAGCCTTCAGTGCGCGCGCTTCCCCGGCAAAGACCAGTGGTGGATAAGACGCCAGCGTCGTTTCAGCGGAGGTCAATGCCTGCGCGTCTTCATAGACGGGCAAATGCCGCGCTTCGAAATTCTTCCAGCTATCCGGCGACCAATTCTGGGCCATATTTCACCTATCGTTGATTTGCCGCCACGCGGCATTTGTATTCCTTGCACCCGATAGCAAACCAGCGATCAGAGCAAGGACAATTCTACTTGTCCGCGCGCAAGCCCCATTTCTGGACTGTCAGTTACCGGCCCGAAACCGCCCCTTCGGGAATAGTCGTCGCTAGTTGCTGCCCCTCAGGGATCACCGCCAAACGGAAACCATCGCGCGATCCGAAATAGCGCTTCGCCAGCATTTGCATGATTTCCGGCGTCGTGCGCGAGTAATCGCTGAGCAATGGGCGCAGATATGTGATCAGACGCGCGTCAGTCGTGGCGCCCTCAAGTTGGAACAGCCAGAACAAATTACCGGTTGAAGCCCGGCTGATATATTGCCGCAATGGCTCTGTGACCCGCTCCAGCTCATCAGCGGAAGGCGGATTGGCGACGAGGTCATCAGCAATCCGATCTGCTTCCTGGAAGAAAATCGGCACATCGCCCGGCTGTAATTGAGCAAAGGCTGTAATTCGCCCGCCCGACGGCGCGTCACTGGGCCATTCAGAGCGAACCACAGGCGCATAGCTAGCACCGGCCCGCTCACGCATCGCATCAAGCAGTCGGTTGTTGAAAAGCTGCACCAAGATTTCGAGCTGACGCGATTCGCGCAGAGATGCGACGCCAGAACCGCTTGGCCATGCCATAACCGCAGCGGCCTGATTGGCATCACCGCGATGGCGCAATATTTCAGTTTCGCTGCTCGCAGGAAAACGCGTCATCCGGCCAGCAACCGCCTCGTCCAAGGCATCACGCGGCGGCAATGCGCCAAAGGTCTTCGCAAGCGCGGCAAGCCCCTCTTCCCTGTCAAAATCGCCGAAGATATGCACTTCGATTGGGCCTTGCGCCAGCAGCGGCTCCCACACTTCGCGGAAACCTTCTGGTGTTGTCTCGGCCAGCGCGGCTAGATCAGGCGTTGCGAACCGTGCATCGCCATCGCGCAGGAACAGCTCCAGATCACGATTAAGAACGCCAGCTGGACTGGTCGAAAAGCTCTCATATGCAAGGCGCGCAGCGGCCTTTGCCCGCTCAACCGGTGCCGTATCCCAGCGAGGCATGGCAAGCTTTGCCGCGAAGAGATAAAGCTGATCAGCCAGATCTTCAGGCCGGGTTTGCGCAAAGAAGGTGAATGCCCCCTCGGTGATGCCGAAGTTAAAGCCCATCTTGCGGCCCGTTGAAATCCGGTCGAGCTCTTCCTGCCCCAATTCGCCAACACCCGAGCTCACCAGCGCAGTTTTACCAAGAGCCATGTAAGGCCCTTGGTCCGCTTCAAAGGCGCGGTAACCGCCACCAAAGCGCACTTTGACCGCCACACGTCCGGGCTCGGCAGTGTTCGACCAGATGATCGCTTTCACACCGTTAGAAAGCTGTACTTGCTCGATATCGAGCACGCCAATCGGCTCGGCCTTTTCGACTTCACCTGCTCTGCCAATGGCCGGCAATTCCTCAAAGGAAATAGGCTCGCTAGCAAGACGCGCATTGGGGTCGACAGCGGCCTTTTCTAGAAGAGCGGTCTGCAGACCGCTAGCGCTCGCCTCTCCTTCTGCGGGCGTCACATAGGAGGCCCGAATAACTGAGCCTTTGAAGAGCGCCCGGGTGTGCTCAAGGATCTGCTCAGGGGTGATGGTATCCTTCATGCCGTTAAAAACCATCAGAACCGTTTCCGGCGATGCGACAGCCTCGCGAATATCAACCGCTTGGACGATATCGTCTGCAAGACGCGAGCCGGGCATTACCGCACGCTCAGCAACCGAGCTGGTAAAGACCTGCTCGAACTCAGCGATTTCGCGCGCGATTTCCTCATCGCTTGGCGGTGTAGCCAGAGCATCGGCAATCACGCCGCGCACGTCGGCCAAAGCGGTTTGCCAATCCTCGCTGAGCGGCGCGAAAGACACAAATGTCGCATCAGTCGATCTACTCACATCGTCTTGCTGAACCTGAGCATAGAGATAGCTGCCGCCAGCGCGGGCCTTCGCTTCCAAACGGCGATTAATCAGCGCCTGCGCCAATGCATCGCGTAGCAGGCCCTGATTATAGGCAATCGTGTCCTGAACCGGGCGCCAAGGCCGCATCACAGCAAAGGTGAATGAGCGCGGCAGATCGCGTTCGACCACCACAACCGTCTCGCCAACCGGGTTCTCCGGATCAGCCCCGGTTGGAGCAGCCGGGTCGCCAAAGTCAGGTGCGGGGGTCAGTTCGCCCCGTCCACGCCAATCGCCAAAATATTTCTCGACCAGAGCCGCAAGCTGCTCCGGGTCGGCATCTCCAGCGACCGAAATCACCGTGTTTTCAGGACGATACCACCGGCGGTGAAATGCCTTTACCTTGCTGGCCCGCGCGCCTTGCAACGTCTCAATCGTGCCAATCGGGCTGCGCGTGGATAGCCGCTGACCCGCAAACAAAGTCTGCCGTGTAGCATCGCCGCTCCGCTGAGCTGCTCCGCCCCGCTCGCGTTTCTCCGCCATTACAATCGGCACTTCGGCCTCAAGATTGCGGCGATTAATTACCGGCTCACGGATCATGCCGGACAGCAGCTTGAAGCTCTCTTCCAGCTTCGCATCGTCAATATTGGGCAGGTCCAGCTTGTAGGCGGTGTGCGTCGGGCTGGTCTCAGCATTGGTGTCGCTGCCAAAGGTCGCGCCCAGCCGCTGCCAAGTTGGGATCGCCTCGCCCGGCCCGAGATATTTGCTTTCACGGAACAGCAAATGTTCGAGCAAATGCGCAAAGCCGCGCTCTTCATCACGCTCATGCAATGAGCCCGCATCAATCCGGACGCGGATCGACACCTGATCAGGCGGCACGCCATTGCGCCGCACCGCATAACGCAGCCCGTTTTCCATCGCGCCGAACAACCATTCCTTATCGCGCGGGACATCGCTGCCCTCGTAAATCCACGGCGTTTCATCGCCCGTTTGCAGCGCAGTCGGTGCAGGCAGGGCCGCATCTTGCGCAAGCGCCGTTGAGGGCGAAAGCAGCAATGCTGGGAGAATCAGAGCGAGGCTACGCAAAGAGCGCGGGAATGAAGTCATAGGGGCACGTATAAAGGGCAAAGGCGTGAAGGGATAGTGAACGGTTTTTGCCTGTCGCAAACGATCTGTTTGTTTCTCTTGTGAGGATGCTGATCGATACCTAAGTAACACTGTATGTTTATCGAGACAGAAACCACCCCGAACCCGTCCAGCCTGAAATTCCTGCCGGGCCAGCAAGTCATGCCCAGCGGCACGCGCGAATTTGCGACGCCAGAAGCAGCAGAGGCTAGCCCGCTTGCTCAGGCTGTGTTCGACACAGGAGAGGTCGTGAACGTCTTCTTCGGCGGTGATTTCGTCACCGTAACGGCGGCGCCGGGAGTCAATTGGAGCGAGCTGAAACCGCAAGTAGTCTCCATTCTGCTCGATCATTTTATCAGCGAAGCGCCGCTGTTTGCCGGCGGCGATGCGACTGGAATTGCAGTTCCTGCTGAAGGAACAGAGCTCTTAGTGGATGAAAATCCGGCTGACGAAGATGTCGTCGCGCAGATCAATGAACTGCTGGAGACGCGCATTCGCCCAGCGGTCGCTGGCGATGGCGGCGATATCGCCTATCGCGGGTTCAAAGACGGCGTTGTCTATCTGACTATGCAGGGCGCCTGTTCCGGCTGCCCATCGTCCACCGCAACGCTCAAGCACGGAATTGAGGGCTTGCTGAAGCACTATGTGCCCGAAGTCGTCGAAGTTCGCGCAGCGTAACTCTGAGCCAGCAGGACTTCCATGACTACGCAATTCCATGACACCGTCTTGTCGGACGCCGCGCTCGACCAAATATTTAACGAAGCGCGCACCTATAATGGTTGGCTCGATAAGCCTGTCTCAGCGCTGCAGATTGAACGCATTTACGACCTGATGAAAATGGCGCCAACCTCCGCCAATATGCAGCCTGGCCGGTTCGTCTGGGTCACCTCGGATGAGGCGAAAGCAAAGCTCAAGAGCTGCGTGATGGAAGGAAATGCAGATAAGGTCGCCGCTGCGCCTGTCACGGTTCTAATCGCGCATGACATAGATTTTCACGAACAATTGCCGTGGCTATTCCCGCATACCGACGCGAAAAGCTGGTTCGAGGGCGACGAGGCAGGGCGCACAGAAGGCGCTTTCCGCAATGCGGCGCTTCAAGGCGCATATCTAATGCTGGCAGCCCGCTCGATCGGGCTTGATTGCGGACCGATGTCGGGTTTCGATGCAGCAGCGCTCGAGAAGGCTTTTTTTGCGGATTCCCCGCGCTATAAGATCAACTTCATCTGTTCAATCGGCTATGGCGACCCGGCAAGTATATTTGAGCGCAGCCCGCGCCCCGAGTTTGGTCGCTTTAACCTGGTCGTCTGAAATCATTTGAAATATAGCCGCTTGCGAGACACCGCCGGCTAAGGCTACGCGGTCCGTATGCGAACACTAGCTATCGATTGCGCCACGGAGGCATGCACAGCCGCGCTTTTCGATAGCGATTGCGAAATGCTGGATTGGCGCCACGATCTGATTGGACGCGGCCACGCTGAACGGCTTGTGCCGATGGTCAGTGAATTGCCAGAAAAGGGCCGTGCTGAGCGTATTCTGGTTGGGCTTGGTCCCGGCAGCTTTACTGGAACAAGAATTGGCCTCGCTGCCGCGCGCGCACTTGGCATTGCCTGGGGCGCGCAGGTACTCGGCATCCCTACCCTTGCATTGGTCGCGGCGGGCGGCGCAAAACACGGAATCAATGATGCCGTGCTCGTTGTCATGAAGGGCGGCCACGGAGAACTATTCGTTCAGCCCTATTCGCGCGACTTGGAACCAGAGGCCGACTTTATTTCGGCCACGCCCGATAAGGCTGCTGAGATTTTCGAGCACCAACAGGTCTTAGGCAATGGCGCAGAACAATTTGTCCAAGCGCGCGGGCATGGTGAATTGACCGAGCACCTTCCCGATGCGCGTAATGCTTTGTGTGTTCCTGCTGCGCTCCATATCGAGCATCTAGCACCGATTTACGGCCGCGCCCCAGATGCGAAGCTGCCGCAATGATGCAGCGAGACAATATTGACCGCGCGATGGCGATTATGGAAACCGCCTTTGACCCGCAATGGGGCGAGGCATGGAACAGGCGCCAGCTTGAAGCGTCTTTGGCAGTACCAGGCACGCATCTTTTATTGGCCAACCAAGCCGGCGGTATTGCAGAACTCGATGAGGAAGCAGTTGGCTTCACACTCTCGCGTAGCGTCGCAGGCGAAGAAGAGCTGCTCTTGATTGCCGTTGTCCCAGAATATCGGAACCGAGGTATTGGATCATCAATACTCAGTTTGTTTCTTAAGCAAGCAACATCACGTGGCATAGGCGTAATATTCTTGGAGATGCGCGCCAACAACACAGCGAAGAGCCTCTACAAAAAATATGGGTTTGTACCAATTGGCCGACGCAAGGATTATTATAAGACTGCTGAAGGTAGCCGATTGGATGCGATTACGTTCTCTCTCACAATCTGACACAGTATGGCACAGCCTATACTTGTTTGCACAAGCTTCACATCGAACCCCTTGCAAATAATGTCGCTGTGATACAATGGGAGGTGGCTGGGTCGCAACCAACGCCAAAAACAAAAATGCCCTTAATGAGGTTTGCCATGGATAATTTTGAAACAGATATGTCTGAGGCGTTGATAACGCTCACGTCGGACATCGTTGCTGCACATGTTAGTAATAACAGCGTAACTGTAGATGATGTGCCTGCGCTTATCACCAATGTTTATTCAGCCTTATCCTCGCTGGATATTGGCACAACTGAAGAAGCGCCGCCACCAGAGCCGGCTGTTTCAATTCGCGCGTCAATCAAGCCCGACTATATTGTCTGCCTCGAAGACGGCAAGAAGCTGAAAATGCTCAAGCGCTATTTGCGCACCAATTACGATATGACGCCTGAGCAATATCGCGAGCGCTGGAACCTTCCGGCTGACTATCCGATGGTAGCGCCAAATTATGCAGAAACACGCCGCAAACTGGCCAAGGAAATTGGCCTTGGCCGCAAGCCTGGCCAAAAGCGCGGCCGCCGTAAGAAGAGCTAATAGGGTATCACCCTCATTTGCGAACTTGAGAAGGACGTGCGCGGCACCTATAGCTGAGCGCGTCCTTTCAGTTAACGGAGCGTTTTTTGCAGCAGCGGATCGATCTTGAACAACTTTGTGCAGACAAAGGCCTTAGAATTACCGAGCAGCGGCGCGTCATCGCGAAAGTCTTGTCAGACAGCGATGATCACCCTGACGTCGAACTGTTGCATGAGCGCGCGAGCAAAGTTGATCCGAAGATTTCAATCGCGACGGTATACCGCACCGTGCGGCTATTTGAAGAAGCTGGCATTCTTGATCGCCACGACTTCGGCGATGGGCGAGCGCGCTATGAGGCCGCCCCCGAGGCCCATCACGATCATCTGATCGACGTCGAAACAGGTAAAGTTGTCGAGTTTGTCGATCCAGAACTGGAAGCCTTACAAAAAGTCATCGCAGAAAAGCTCGGCTACCGCCTAGTCGATCACAGGATGGAGCTTTATGGGGTCCGCCTCGACCGCGAAGGCTGAACGCAAAAGCGCACTACGCATTGCCGCAATGCATGGTGAAAGCACGCCAATCACATTTGGTGGGCAAGTCAGATATGGTTTGCGGGCGCTGGCAATGGCGACATTGCTGCTTCTCCTTGTGCCGCTTCATTACCTTTATCGCATTTTCGCTTACGGCTCGCCCTTCCCCAAGTACTTCCTCAAATATGCTGCGTGGATAAGCGGCGCGCGCGTAACCGTCATCGGGACACCTTTGCGACGCGACGTGTTCTTTGTCGCCAACCATGTCTCATGGATTGATATTCTTGCACTGGCTGGTGCGAGCGGGACCGCCTTCGTTGCAAAACACGAGCTTTCCCAGGTCCCAGTCATAGCGTGGCTTTGCCGCCTTAACCGAACGGTCTTTGTGAAGCGCGAAAACCGCCTTGGTGTTGCGGCACAGATCAACGCCTTGCGCGAAGCGCTCAACGACAATTGGTCCGTCACCATCTTTCCGGAAGGGACCACTACGGATGGCCAATCGCTCTTGCCATTTAAAACCAGCATGCTCAGCGTGCTCGAACCGCCGCCGCCCGGCGTTCTCGTTCAGCCGGTTCTGCTGGATTATGGCGAAGTGGCTGAGGAGTTGGGCTGGATTGGCGAGGAAAGCGGCCCGAACAATGCCAAACGCGTGCTGTCTCGCGCGGGCTCATTTCCGCTAAAAATCACTTATTTGGAGCCATTTAGCCCTGAAGACTTCCGCGGACGCAAGGCGATTGGCGCCAAAGCGCGAGCCGAGATCGAGGAGGTCTTGCTAGAGAGCCTTGGCAAGCCCTTACGCGATTTCAGGCACACCGTGCCGCCGATCCGCTATGAAGCGCCCGATGACGACATCACACCCATCGAATAGCGCGCCCGCTTAGTGCGAAACTGCTAAAGCGCGGCGCGAACCAACCAGTCGTGAAATAGCCGCACAGGACGCTCTTCAAGCGCCGTCGGCTTGCATACAAACCAGTAGCTATAGGGGCTCTCAACCTCGACCCCATAAAGATTGGTCAGCCGGGCATCTTCATCGCGCCGCAAATGGTCGTCATGCATGATCGCGATGCCAAGCCCCTGCGCGGCAGCCTCAAGCATCAATTGCCCGGAATCGTAGTGATCAATCGCAGCCGGGTCCAAATCCTGCATCGAGAGCGCGGCTTTCCAAGCTTGAAAGCTCTCAGGCAACTCATTGTGAATGAGGAAAGTTTGCTTGGCGAGTAGCTCTTCATCCGGCTCCTTGCCTAGCTTGTCTGCAAGAGCCTTGCTGGCAATCGCGTGCACATTATTGTGGTCAAGCCGGATTGCGTGCAGCCCGCTGGCGGGGCCGCGCGACAGGATGATTGCTGCATCCAGCGTGTCGCCCACCCGATCTTCAAGGTGCGGGCCGGTATCAATGTCGATATGAAGCAGTGGGTGGCGCGTTCGCAGCTCACCCAGTCGCGGGAACAAGCGCTTGCTGCCAAACATGGGCAGCACACCGAGCCTCAAGCGCAGCAGTGAGAGATTGTCAGACTGGCTCTCAACCGCGCGCGCCAGAGCCTCAAGATGCGGGTTCACCGCCTCATAAAAAGCCTGCCCCTCATCGGTGAGTTGCATCGCTTGACGCGCGCGCGTGAACAATTTCTTGCCAACAAAGGTCTCAAGGTTGCCAATACGACGCGACAAAGCCGATGGGCTCAGTCCCAGCTCATCTGACGCAGCGCGTGCAGACCCCAAACGCACAGTACGAACGAACGCTTCTAAAGCCCGTAATGGCGGAAGACGGCGGGTGGCCATAGATAATCCTTTACCGGCATGCTCCGGAGCATGACTAGCGTGTTGATACACTCGTTTTTATCAACTCACTAGGCGGAAATCGGTTCCTGTGGTGCATGTAATCGAAGACGTGTCACATGCGTTTCGTCCGCCGCCGTAACCTCGATGCGCCATCCACTCTCGTGATCGAGCATTGTTCCAACTTCGGGAACCTGCTCAGCCAGCACGAATGCAAGCCCCCCAAGTGTGTCGACCGCCTCTTCAACTTCCGCAAGGCGCGGATCAATTTTCTCGGCGATATCGTCAAGCTCAGCGCGGGCATCGCAGTCCCAAACGCCCTCTCCAACTGCGACGATCAGCTCGATTGGAACCTCGTCATGCTCATCCTCAATTTCGCCGACAATTTCCTCGACCAAATCCTCGATAGTGATGATCCCATCTGTGCCGGAAAACTCATCAAGCACAATTGCCAAATGCACACGATTGGTTCGCATATCAGCCAACACGTCAAGCGCATTGCGGGTTTGCGGCACATAGAGAGGCTGGCGCATCAGGGTCGTCCAATCGCTAGGCGGCGCTGTGCCATTCGCAAGAAATGGAAACACATCTTTGAGGTGGATCATACCAATCACAGAATCGAGCTGATCGCGGTAAACCGGCATGCGGGAATGACCGTTTTCGGAAAATGCCGCGACGAGTTCAGCCCAGTCTGCGGCCGCACTAACAGCGATAATCTCGCCGCGGGGAATCGCCACGTCGTCCGCGTCATGCTCGCTAAAATGCAGCAGGTTGCGCATCATCTGGCGCTCTACCGATGACAGGTCGCCGTCATCGTTATCGCCGGATGCTTCTACGGTGTTTTCATCCTCATGCTCATCGAGGGTTTCCTCGATTTGCTCGCGCAAAGAACGCTCGCCGCTTTCGGGGTCGAAAAACTTGCTGATGGCGGGTCCCAGCCTGGACCAGAACCCGCTGCTACTCTCCGCGTCTCCCGCGGGTGATGACGAATCGGGCATGGCCCTGTGGTGCACTCCTATTTAGTCGCGGTGTTCATATGGGTCTTTTATGCCCATTTTTGCAAGTATGGCGATTTCCAGAGCTTCCATTTCGTCCGCACCTTTGTCGCTGATTGCGTGGTCATAGCCCGCGCAATGTAACAAACCGTGCACAATCAGATGCGCGGCGTGATGCTCGATGCTGATGCCTTTTTCGTCCGCTTCACGCGCGCAGGTCTCGTAGGCTAGCGCGATGTCGCCAAGTATGACGGGCGGGCCATCTTGCGTGAGCGCGAGCAATTCGGGTCGCGCTAGCATCGGAAAACTCAGCACATTGGTTGGCTTGTCCCGGGCGCGCCATTCCCGGTTAAGTGCATGAACTTCTTCGTCGGAAGTGAAGAGAATACTGGTTTCGAGCCGCGGGTTAGCGAGCGGCACTTCAACTTCGCCGACTGCCTCTGCAGCGCGTTCAGCCAGAACCTCCCACTTGCCTGTGGGCCAACGTTGAATACCGATATCTAGCTTCACCTACTCGTCGACTTCCACATCCTGAAGCGGCGTTCCTTTACAACTTGGATCGGGTCCAAGGTTCTGAAGTGGTCCTCTGAAGCCCGTGCTTTGCATACGATCATAGCAGATTTCAGTGTCTCCCGGCCCCGAAAAGATAGAAGCAGTTGTGTACCCCCAACCCAAAAGAACGAACACACCGAGACTGATCTTCGCTAGCGGCTTCACATTCTCATTCGCAGAACGCCAAGAGAGAAACGCGACCAAGCAAACGAGATAGCTCGATAACCCAAGAAACCAGCCTTTTTCTCTCGAAAATGCAACAAACAGGAAAACAAGTGAAAGCCCAAAAAGCATCGCGTATTTGGTGAACCAGATAGCCCCCCACGCCCTTGTGTTATAATCGGGATGTTGCACGTGAGAGCTATCCTGGCCCCTCATATGCCTCGACAATGCGGCCCACAATCGGGTGGCGCACCACATCGGCGGCGGTGAAGCGGATCGTGCCAAAGCCCTCAACGCTCTCCAACTTGCCGACAGCATCCGCCAGCCCGCTCATCCGGTCACCACCGGGAATATCGACCTGATGCGGGTCGCCGCACACAACCATCCGGCTGTTCTGGCCAAAGCGGGTGAGGAACATCTTCATCTGCTCGCGCGTGGTGTTCTGCGCCTCGTCCAAAATGATAAAGCTGTCCGCCAAGGTCCGCCCGCGCATAAAGGCAATGGGAGCGATCTCGATCTCTCCGCTCGCGAGGCGCCGCTCCACCTGCTCGGGCGGCATGCAATCATACAGCGCATCATATAGTGGGCGCAGATAGGGATCGACTTTCTCTTTCATATCACCGGGCAGAAAGCCGAGCTTTTCGCCCGCCTCCACCGCCGGGCGCGACAGGATCAGGCGCTGAACACTGCCATTGATCAGCTGGCTGACCGCCTGCGCAACCGCGAGATAGGTTTTGCCCGTCCCCGCCGGACCCAGCGCAAAGATGATATCATCGCGCACCAGGCTACGCATATAAGTCGCTTGCATCGCGCTGCGCGGGACGATTGTCTTGCGGCGCGTGCGGATCATGATTGGCGGCACGTCAGGCTTGGCGTTTACGATGCCTTCCAGCGTCGGCTCATTCGACATCACAATCAGCGATTCAATCGCGCCAGCGTCCAGATCCTGCCCCATAGCCAGCCGGTCATACATGGTTTGCAAGACTTCGCGGGCGCGCCCGACGCTATCCTCCGGCCCCTCGATCCGAACCTTGTCACCGCGCGCAGAGATAAACACGCCCAGCCGGTTCTCCACCTGCACGAGATTGGCATCAAACTGGCCAAATAGAGGGCCTAGCAGCGACTGATCATCAAATGCCATATCGGTCGCGGCGCGGCGTATTTCACCGCCCGGCGCAGGCGAAGTGTCAGGGTCAGTTTCTCGTGTTGGTTTACCTGCAGGTTTTCGGGCCATAGGCTCCTATGGGGACTCGGGGTTGAAGTTACATGCTATAGGAAATGTAAGGCGCCTCGCCCCGAGCGCAAGTTTGCGCCTGCACGATGGCTGGGGAAAGTCACATGCCTGTAATCAGGCGGACACAGTCTCGATCAGCGCACCGCGGATTGAATTGGGCCCTGCTTCGATCAGATCGACCTGCACCAGATCGCCAATTGCGCCCCTCCCGTTTTCTGGGCCTTCATACCATACGCTTTGTAGCCAAGGTGACTTGCCCAGCCATTGGCCGGGTAGCTTGCCCTTGCGCTCCACTAGCACTTGGCAGGTCTTGCCCTCACTCGCCTTGTTAAACGCCATTTGGTCGCGGTTGAGCGCAGCTTGCAAGCGTTGCAGGCGCTCATCCATCACTTCCAGCGGAACTTGATCGTCCATCGTCGCGGCGGGCGTGCCGGGACGCGGCGAATATTTGAAGCTGTAAGCCTGCGCATAGCGCACTTCATCGACGATCTTCAGAGTGTCTTCAAATTCAGCATCGGTCTCGCCGGGGAAACCAACGATAAAGTCACCAGACAGCGCGAGATCGGGCCGCGCGGCGCGGAAACGTTCGAGCAACCGCAAATAGCTCTCTGCAGTGTGCGAGCGGTTCATCGCCTTCAGAATGCGATCATTCCCCGCCTGCACCGGCAAATGGAGATACGGCATCAACTTATCGATCTCGCCATGCGCGGCGATCAGATCATCATCCATGTCCGCTGGATGGCTGGTGGTATAACGGAGTCGCTCAAGCCCATCGACCTTAGCCAGCCGCCGGATCAGGCCAGCCAGCCCTTGCCGCGTGCCCGTCTCATCCTCGCCAGACCATGCCGAAACATTCTGTCCTAGCAGTGTAATTTCACGCGCACCGGCATCAACCAGTTTAAGCGCTTCCTCGACCAAGTCGCTGTAAGGTCGCGATATTTCCGCACCACGCGTATAGGGCACCACGCAATAAGTGCAGAATTTATCGCACCCTTCCTGAATTGTCAGAAACGCAGCGGGCGCGCTTTTGCGGCGTTGTGGCAGCGCGGCGAATTTCGCAATTGCAGGCATATCGGTGTCGGTGCCGCGCTTGCCCTTCACCGCATCCTCCACCATTTCAGGCAAGCGGTGATAGGCTTGCGGGCCGACCACCATGGAGACTGCCGGCGCACGCGCCATAATCTCCTCGCCCTCAGCCTGAGCAACGCAGCCCGCCACCGCAATCATAGGCGGTTTCTTCTGCGTTTTACCTTTCGTCAGGCGGCCAATGTCAGAGTAGATCTTCTCCGCCGCCTTCTCGCGAATATGGCACGTGTTAAGGACCACCAGATCGGCATCCTCCCCCTCCGGCGCAGGCGTAATGCCCTGCTCGCTCAGCAGCTCACCCATACGCTCGCCATCATAGACGTTCATCTGACAGCCGAAGCTCTTGACCCTATAGGTCTTGGGGGGAGTTTGCGGTTTCATATCCGTGATGCGCTTAGCGAGAAGTAGGGTGCGGTTCAATCAGTCGTTGGGCCAGTGAGATCGAAGACGATGGCTGTGCCTCGGATTGCGCGCGATCCAATCATCTACTTCACTTAGATCGTCAGGAAATGCCTCAAATTGCGTAGTGACGCCTTTCGACCAAACATCTGCAATTCGACCATGAAAGAAGTAGCCTGACCGGCGCAGTTTTTCTACTTTCGCCCACTCGCGCTTATCTGACTGTTTTGGAACACGAAAATAACGTCCCATGCCGTGAAGCTCACTTCCGCATTCCGGACAAAGGTGATTGCTCTCTTTGCTCTGCTTCCACGATTTACGGCACGCGAAGCATGCATGAGGCATAAGGTAGTCCGGCCCGCGCGGCGGCGGGCCATCCTTGCCACTCTTGGAAAGCTCTTTACCCAACGCTCGCCTTAACGATCTTGCTTGGCTCAGCAGGCGGCTCACCCACTGCAAGGCCGTCGATCAGGTCCATGCCGCTCTCAACCTGGCCCCAGACGGTGTACTGACCGTCAAGAAACTCGGTGTCGCCAAAGCAGATGAAGAACTGGCTGTTCGCGCTGTCTGGAACCTGTGTGCGCGCCATTGAGCATGTGCCGCGAACATGCGGCTCTGCGTTGAACTCAGCCTTCAGATCAGGCTTGTCACTGCCGCCCATGCCCGTGCCATTGGGGCATCCGCCCTGCGCCATAAAGCCTGGGATCACGCGGTGGAACACCACGCCGTCGTAAAAGCCCTCGCCCGCAAGCTCGGTAATCCGTTCGACATGACCGGGTGCCAGATCGGGGCGCAACTTGATAACAACATCGCCAGTGTCCAGCGTGAGAGTGAGTTTATCGGCCATAGTCTTTATCTCCGTGAATGAATTGGCCGCCGATATAGTGGCTATTCGGGATAAGTCACGCGGCATGGGCCAAAGAAGGTGCAAGCCGCTTGCTTTTGCAGAGGCGCGGCCTAGACAAACACCCATGTCGGAGGAGCTTCCACACGAAGACGAGCCATATGAAAACGATGGCGTCATGCTGGCCGATCCGCCTGAGAGCGAAGCGGAGGATGCTGCGCGTCCGGATGACCGGATTGATGATGAGCGGCATGATGAGGAAAACACGCTCAAACCGGAATATGTAAGCCGGGTCAAACATGCGCTTGATGCCGATGACACGGCTCAGGTCTATGATTTGGTCGATCCGCTACACCCCGCAGACATCGCCGATCTGTTCGAGTTGTTCGACAAGGGTGAGCGCGCTGATCTGGCCGCTGCGATTACTGACCTGATGAGCTCGGATGTTGTGGCCGAGCTCAACGATTATGTCCGCGAGGATATGATGGAGGCGCTCGAGCCTGAGGCAGTCGCAACCATCGCCGAACAGCTGGAGACCGATGATGCGGTCCAACTGATCGAGGATTTGGATGTATCGGATCAACAAGCGGTTATCGCCGAGCTGGAGCCGGAGACGCAGGCCGCAGTTGAGAGCGCCCTAGCCTATCCCGAGGAGACAGCCGGGCGGTTGATGAACCGCGAATTTGTCGCGGTGCCAGAGCATCTGACAGTGGGCGATGTGATCGACTATCTGCGCGAGCAGACCGATATGACGAATGAGTTTTATGAGGTGTATGTCGTTGATGAGCGGCATCATCCCGTCGGTACATGCCTGCTGTCGTGGATCTTGCGCACGCCGCGTAACATTGCGCTGGCGGATGTGATGAAGCGCGATCAGACGCTGATCCCGGTCGGGCTGGATCAGGAAGAAGTTGCGCTGATGTTCCAGAAATACGGCCTCATCAGCGCCGCTGTTGTTGACGAGAACGAGCGGCTGGTCGGACAAATGACTGCCGATGATGTGGTTCATATCATTTCCGAAGAAGCTGGCGAAGACGCCCTGCTTATGTCGGGTGCGGGCGAAGGCGACATTAACGAGCCAATCCGCGAAGCTTACGTCAGCCGCGTCCGCTGGCTTATCGCGAACCTCGGCACAGCTTTGGTCGGCAGCGCGATTATCTGGGCGTTTGGCGCGGCAATTGAGAAGCTGGTGGCGCTCGCCGTGTTGATGCCGATTGTCGCAAGCATTGGCGGCAATGCGGGCACGCAGACAATGGCGGTGGCGGTGCGCGCGATTGCGATGAACCAGCTGACCCGTTCGAACACGTGGCGGATCGTGTGGCGCGAATTGCGCGTTGCCCTGCTCAATGGCGCAACCATTGCGGTGCTCATTGGCATTGGTACGGCGGCGATCTTTACACCGCAGCTTGGTGTGGTGATCGCGCTCGCGATGCTGGTGAATATTATAGTGTCGGGCACGGCCGGGGTGCTCGTACCGGTTGCGTTTGAACGTATGAATCAAGATCCTGCGGTCGCATCCTCCGTGTTTGTCACCATGATCACCGACAGCATGGGTTTCTTCGCGTTTCTGGGGCTCGCTGTCCTCAGCGGCGTGGTCTGAGAGGCGTAGGCATGGCCAGACGGCGGCGCAAAACACCCGCTAAGCCCGATCCGAACGGTGCGCCGCTCCACATGACCAAGATCGCCTTTGGCGCGAAGTCATGGGAGGATTTGGCAGGCTGGTATTTTGAGCGAGCAAGCATTGCGCTGACCACCAAATATCGCCCAACCCGTTACAAGGAAATGGAGGGCGGATCGCTTTATTGGATCCTCAACCATTCGCTGGTCGCACGCTCCGAAATATTGGGCTTTACTGAGACTGAGGATGGCCGCTGGCACATCAATTTAAAGCCAGAGTTGATCCGCGTTCACCAGCAACGCAAACGCGCGCATCAGGGGTGGCGCTATCTGAAGGACGAAAATGCTCCTGCAGACCTAGCCGAGGGCGAGGATGCGGGCGATGTTTTGCCGGGCAAGATGGCCGCGAAACTAGAGCGATTGGGTTTGCTCTAGTGTTTAGCTGAAAGGCGGCGCCCCTAGCCACACCCAGACCGTTATCGCGGCGCAGATGATCAAGACGATAAATGGCCTAGCGCGGGAGCCATGCTCAATATCCTCAGCTACGGACGGCGCGACGTCGCGCTGTCCGGTGATCATAGGCTCGATCAGATTGCTGTGTTTGATAACATCGTAAAATGCAATCGCGCTGAGATGCAGCGCGACCAGACCAAGAACCACCCACAGGAAAGTCTCATGCCAGTCGGTCAGCATATCCGCCGTCATCACGCCAACCAGGCCGTTGAGCGGACCCGTCGCACCGTCAAAAGGATCTCCAGCAAACAGGCCCATGCCCACTTGTAGGCTCATCGCGCCAAGCAATGCGACTACTCCCAAAGCGCCAAGCGGGCTGTGGCCAATACCCTCGTCATACTTGCCGCGAAGATAAGCAATCACCGCTGAAGGTCCGCGCACAAACTGCGCGAAGCGCGCGGTGCCTGATCCGGCAAAACCCCATGAAATCCGGAATAAGAGAACCCCGAACAAGACCATGCCGAGCCGCGTGTGCCACCACCACAGCGAATTTTCAGCGGTGTACCACATCATGGGAACGAGAAAAGCAAAGCTCCAATGGCTCAGGCGTACTGGCCAAGCCCACACCGTGATGGTCTTTTCAGCGTCCATTTTGGCCTTTCCCGATCATGCCTTTGGGGCCGAGGGGATCAGTCGGTGTCGAGGCGGAACTCGTCATGGCAGGCTTTACACGTGCCGCCCATCGCCTTGACTTGTTCGCCAACAGCCGCCACATCACCGCCAGCCGCAATGGTGATCATTTCAGCGCTAGCATCGACCAGATCTTGCGCAGCTTTTTCAAACTCGGCTGGTTTCTCCCAGATCGTCGCGAGCGCTTCGGTGTCGTAGCCATCGTCGACGCTGGTATCAGCTGGGAAGTGCTCAGTGATCCGCTGCGCGCGCTCATTGATATCCGTCGCCGCGCCTTCGATTGCCGCAAAGTCGGGCGCACCGCCTTCAAGCTGGCCGCGAATGACTTTGAAAGCGTCGCCGATACCTTCAAAATTAGACTGGCGCTCGCCAATGATTGCGGGTTCATCGCTTGCAGCGGCTGCGCCTTCGTCGGTTTCCGCAACGTCTCCGCCGCAGGCGGCAAGTATCGCTAGGGCTCCAGTTGCAATGCTCACGCGGAAAATAGTGCTTTGCTTCATTGGAATGCTCCTGCTTTTGAAAATGCTACGGAAATGCTCTGCGTTACTTTAACCAAATACTGATTTGATTGTCGAATCTATCGATCAGTTAGCATTCAATCGTCAGCGGCATCAGGCTTTTCCGTGAGCGCGCGCAGAACATCTCGCACATCATAATTGCCGTCATCTAAGTCTTCTGGCGCACTCTTTTCATAAGCTTCAAGCAGCGGATCGATCCGTTCCTTGATCCGTTTCACATTGGACCGGTGGCTCACGACGAAACGCTCGCGCGAGATGATTTGCGGTGTGATGATCGCCGCATACTCACCGACATCCATGCCGAATTTCATAAACCGTTCCTCGCCCAGCGGGGTGAACACCCAGCCGGGGATGATCAGGCCGACATGGACATGCGGCGGAACATCCTCGCGCAAGCTCTCCGTCAGGCCAAGGACGGCGTGTTTGCCAGCGATGTAGGCAGCGGTTCGAGGAACAGCGCAGAAGAAGCTGTTTTCGCTGCCAGTATTGTAAATGGCAGATGGCGTGTCCTGCGCGATCATACGCGGGGCAAAGGCGCGGCAGCCATTCCAGATACCCCAGAAATTCACATCAAAATGCTTGCGGGCGAGCTCTGGATCGACCTCCCACATCTTGCCATGCACGCCTGCAACACCCGCATTATTCAGCAGCAGATCGACAGTGCCAAGCTGCTCGAAAGCTGCCTCGGCTAGCCCCTCAACCTGCGCTAGATCTGAAACATCGCAAGGCTGCATCAGCGCGCCAATTTCCCTCGCTGCCTCGTCCAAACGATCACCTGGAACATCCGCCAGCATCACCTGCGTGCCGTAGCTCACCAATCGCTTTGCAACCGCCAGGCCAATTCCGCTGGCCCCGCCAACAATCACTGCAGTGCGCGGCTGCCAATCGCTCATGCGGGAGTTTGGGCCGGAATTTTTTCGGCCACCCGGCGCAGTGCATCAGCATAAACTTCCGGTCCTTGAGCGCCGGGGATCAGGAACTTCCCCTCGACGACCATTGCCGGGACGCCTGTGATGTTCATATCCCAAGCGGCTTGTTCTTCTGCGCGGACCTTCTGATCGTACTCGGCACTGCCCAATGCTTCAGCAGCCGCTGCACGATCGAGGCCCACCTCAGCGGCAATATCGAGCAGCACATCGCGCTCACCGATCCGCCGCCGATGATTGAAATGCGCGGCAAACATCGCGAGCTTAAGCTCGGTTTGCTTGGCATGCCCCTTAGTTTCGCCAACCCAGGTCAGTAACTTATGCGCCGCAAACGTATTCCACATCATCGCCGGCGGCGCTTCGCCATTCTCGTCAGTGGCGCCTTCATAGTCCAGCGACACGCCAGCGTTGATGGCGGCTTCGCGCATTTGGCCCTGCACGCCCTTCGATTGTTCAACCGTGCGGCCATATTTGCGCGCGATGTGCGCGGTACGATCTTCGCCCTCAGGCGCCATATCCGGGTTCAGCTCAAATGCATGCCAGCGAATATCAGCACCGATCTCGCCCTCAAGCAGCTTCAGGCCCTTTTGCAATTGCCCCCAGCCAACGAGGCACCACGGACACATTACATCCGACCAGACATCGATGGTCAGCGTGCGAGAAGATGTTGCTTCAGTCATTGTTCCACCCACCAGCTCATTAAATGATGCGCAATTGCCTGTTTTGGCGGACAACCCAGCGGCGCATCTGGGTCACCGTTTAGCGCTGCCTTGATATCGCCCTTGGTGAACCACAGCACTTCGGCCAGCTCGCTCTCGTCAATGGTCACTGCATCATCATCCGCCATTGCATGGCATCCGATCATCAGCTGCGAGGGGAAAGGCCATGGCTGGCTAGCGATATATTGCACATCGCGAACCACGATGCCGGATTCCTCAAGAACCTCTCGCGCCACGCCTTCCTCAATGCTCTCGCCCGGTTCGACAAAACCCGCGAGCGCGGAAAAGCGCCCCTCTGGCCAGCCTAGCCCGCGCCCCAGCATTAGTTTGCCGTCATACTCCACCAGCATGATTGTTACCGGGTCCGTGCGCGGGAAATGCTGCGCTCCGCAATTCGGGCAATTGCGCTGCCAGCCCCCCTTGGCGAGCGTTGTCTGCCCACCGCATTGCGCGCAATACTGGTGCCGTGCGTGCCAATCCACAATGCTGCGTGCAGCGCCATAGGTTGCCAAGTCCCCCGGTGAGAGCGCCGTCATCATTTGCCATACGGCAGGGTTCGCCATGCGCGGCGCGGCGTCCCCCTTGGAAGGAACCGCTGCGAAGCAAGGCTTCTCCCCACCATCGCTGCGATCCAGCCCGAGAAATACTAATTCGGCGTCTTCTGGTGCATCGGCCAGTGTCGTCCACTGCAAAACGCCCATATCATCCATGCCGGGCATCAACCCGTCGAGCGCGAGCAGCTTGGCCCGCCAGTTCATCATCCCCGCCAATGCTTCTGGATCAGCGCGAACATTGTCCGCTCTGTCAAGCGGCGATCCGGTGAATGCCAGCGGAGCTGACACCATCAGGAAGCGCTACTCATGCCGGACAGATCTTGCTCATACGCGGCGAGGAATTCGCTGCGCATCGGATAGGCTTCGGTCGGCATATACTGCGTGTACAGCGCCGCGCGCAGCTTGCGATCGAAATCGACGCTGGCGATAGTGCCTGCCGCGCCGCCCCAACCAAAGGTAGAGCCAACCGAGCGCCCGCCCGCACCAAAGCCCTGGCCGGCAACCCAGCTGTCGCTGAGATCAGCAGTGTCGGGCAGAATGTTGGAGACGCCGACACGGACGCTCTCGCGCTCCATAACCTGCGTCCCGTCGAGTGTGCCGTAGCCCAGCAGCATGCGCTGGAATCGGTCAAAGTCCTTCGCCGATGAGACCAAGCCGCCGCCGCCCGAAGGCACTTTTGGCGCGTCGAGATAAATCGAATTGGCGCCGGGATCGATCGGGATTGGGAAGCCGTTTGCGATCCCGTAATTGTCAGTCAACCGGCTGACTTCGCTCTTGGGCACAGTGAAGAACGTGCTCGCCATGCCGCATGGATCAAAAATTCGCGTTTGCAGGAATTCCTCAAACGACATGCCCGATGCGACTTCGATCACGCGGCCCAGCAGATCAATGCTGGCGGAGTAAATCCACTTCTTACCTGGCTGGGCCATAAGCGGAAGCGTGGCGAGACGATCAGCCCATTCCTCAAGGTTTGGCGCAGATGTGACAGGCGGGAAGCCGGGGATCGGCAAGCGGCTCACCCGTCCGCCGGTCAGGCCGTTTTTCGCATAAGCCTCAAGCAGCGGACCTTTGCTGGTGATCAGATAGCCAATGCCAGAAGTGTGTGTCAGCAGATGACGAATGGTGATCTCGCGCTCTGTAGGAACGGTATCATCAAGCGCGCCCTCCGGGTCCTTTAGCACGCGCATATTGGCGAATTGCGGCATGATTTCTGCCAGCGGGGTATCCAGCGTAAAATGCCCGTCTTCGATGCACATCATCGTTGCCATGCCAGTGATCGGCTTGGTCATCGAATAGATGCGATAAAGCGAGTTCTCATCCACCGGCGTATCGTTTGAAAATCCGAGCTTCCCTCCGCCGACGGTGTGCGCGTGATCTTCTTGCCTCCAGCCGAGCGTCACCAGAACGTTGGCGACTTTGCCGCTGTCGAGATAGCTCTTGGCCATGCGCGCAACATTCGGCCAACTTTCACCGACATCATGCGCGAGGAGTGAACGCCCCATGGGCATGGCCGCCAGCACGCCGCCCGCGGCGAGCATGCCGCCGGCACGGAATAGCGATCGGCGGGAAAGCTGCATGTCTTCAAATTCGCGGTAAGCCATATTCTCTCCAAAAACTGTCTGCATACGCCCTAGCGCTGCGATCATATCTGCACTGTGAACACCCGATTGCAGATTGCAACCCTTCGTGCATTTTTCCCTAGATTGATCTTGAAATTCACGACTGTGTTACCCATATAGGACACATGCTAAATATCCTATCCTATATTTTCGGTCTCATCTCTCTGATCATCGTTATTCCGGCAACAATCCCGCTACTTGGCTGGGCCAATTGGATTGCGCTGCCGATAATTGTGATTGGTGTGATCATGGGCGCGCTTTCATCAAAGGATGGCGGTCGCAATTTCTGCCTGATCGTGCTGCTGATCGCTGGTATCAGGCTGAGCCTTGGCGGAGGAATTCTCTAATCTGCAGTCTCGGCTAGCGCGAGCCCAGCGGCCTTCGCAAAAAGGGTCGGCAGGCCCGCTTCTTTGATCTCCTCAAGGGGCCACCACTCGCCTGCGCCTTTGGGCGGGGTGTCGCTAGCCAGCCTTTCGACCGACATTTCCAGCGCAAAATGCGTGAAGGTGTGACGGACCAGCCCAAGCGCCTGCCATTCGCCATCTAGCGGTGCATCCCCCGCCCCGTCGCCTTTCGCAGACCAGCCGTCGTCAGGAAGCGAACGCATGCCGCCCAGCATGCCGGTGCCTTCGCGCCGGACAAGCCAGACAGCGCCATCGCGCTCGATCCAGAACGCACGTCCTTGCCGAACTGGCTTAGGTTTCTTGGGCGCTTTGACCGGATATCTTGCCGGGTCACCAGCCCCACGCGCCTTACAACTGTCCATCAGCGGGCAAAGTAAGCATTTTGGGTCGCGCGCTGTACAAATAGTCGCACCCAGATCCATCATCGCTTGTGCGAAATCACCCGCACGCTCGCTCGGTGTAATCGTGTCGGCGTGCGCGCGGATCTCTTTGCGTGATGCGGGTAGAGGCTCTTCTATTTGGAATAGCCGCGAGACCACCCGCTCCACATTAGCATCGACCACCACGGCCCGCTCACCAAAAGCAATCGCCGCGATCGCCGCTGAGGTATATGCGCCGAGACCGGGCAGCTCGCGTAAATCAGCCTCGGTTTTCGGAAAGCCGCCTAGTTCTGACAACCTCTGCGCGCATTTCACAAGATTGCGCGCCCGCGAATAATAGCCAAGCCCTGCCCAAGCGGCCATCACATCCTCTTCTGGCGCGGAGGCCAGTGCCTCAAACGTCGGCCAAGTCTCGGTAAACTTGGCGAAATACGGCTTCACCGCCGCAACGGTCGTTTGTTGCAGCATCACTTCTGACAGCCACACACGGTATGGGTCAGGCGCCCGTTCGCCCGGTAAAGCGCGCCATGGGAGGACCCGCGCATGGGCGCTATACCAAGCGAGGAGTTTCTGAGAAATCTGGGTTGTCATTGTGGCGCTCTGCCCTCGCCTATGCCATGACCCTTGTAACCATGAAACGCGACAATCCATCAAAAACGGGCAAAAAACCCGCAGGCGCGAAGCGCAAACCGGCAGGCCGCGCATATCAGCGGCCGCGTGGCGGGGCCGCCAAGCCAATCTCTGACTTGATGCCGCAAATCGGACGCACCGCATTTCGCCGGTTTGGCTTCGTCCAAAGCTCTGTCGTGTCGCGTTGGCCAGAGATTGTCGGACCCACGCACGCCAAAGTTTGCGTGCCGCAAGCTATCCGGTTTCCGCCCGGCGAGAAGTCGGAGGGCATTCTGGAACTGGTAGTACTGCCCGCCCATGCCCCGCTAATCCAACATGTGATCCCCGAAATAATCGAGCGGGTGAACCGCTTTTTCGGCTACAGCGCGGTGGCACGGGTCAAAATTCGGCAAGGCGACGTTAAGCCGCCAGCTGCCAAGGAAAAACAAAAGCCACCTCCATCGCTCAAACCGATACCGATGGAGTTGGGGGAAAGTCTGCGTGATATTGGCGACCCGGAGCTGCGAACAGTTCTGGAGTCTCTGGCGCGGGGCTTGGGGTCGGATGAAACAGAAGCTTCAGAATAATATGCAAAAATTGACCTCTTTAGCGGCGCTTGCGCTCGCCGGCCTGATGGCTCTCGGCAATCCTGCCATTGCCCAGAGCGGTGCCAAGGATGCGGCCACTGATAAACCCGCAAGCGGCAATTGGTCGCGTGAAATCACGCAGGTTCGCAATGGCCACGTTATTGGCAACCCCAATGCCGAGGCAAAGCTCACTGCCTTCATCAGCTATACTTGTTCCCATTGCGCCACCTTCGCTAAACAAGGCGAAACGCTGTTGCTGCTTGCCTATGTGCCGTCAGGAAAAGTCAGCCTGGAAGTCCGCCATTTGCTGCGCGATCCGGTGGATCTGACCGCAGCCATGCTGACCCAATGCGGTGACGCCGAGAACTTTCCGCTCAATCATTCAGCGATGATGCATGGCCAAAGCAAGTGGATGGAGATCGCCCAAAAGGCCACACAGGCGCAGCGCGCGCGGTGGCAATATGGCGCGCCTGCGAAACGTCGCCGAGCGATTGCCAGCGACCTTGGTTTTTACGATCTGATGAAACGGCGCGGATATGATCGGGTAGAGCTCGACCAGTGCCTTGCCGATGATGAGAAAGCGGCTCAGCTTGCCGAGACAAGTCAAGCCGACGCGCAAGCATTCGCAATTGCATCAACCCCGAGCTTCTTGCTTGATGGTGCGCTTATGGAGGGGGTCCATGGCTGGCGAGGCTTGCAGCCTGCGCTTGACCAATATTTCGTTAGCCCCAATCTTGGCCAAGACAGCGAATAGCGTTGATCAAAGCCTCTCGCGCGGCCAGCAGATTTAATGTGATTACCCTCGCAAATTTGCTAGGTAGCAAGCTGTTCAAAAGAGTGGTTACCTCGCTTCACCACGCACCCTCCTTGGTATAACATCATAGGTTAGATAAAAGGAAAGACGACACATGGCTCTTACTCGCCGGTTCACATTGGGAATGATTGCTGCGCCCCTGGCGCTTGGCCTTGCTGCGTGCAGTAGCGCGGACGCAGATGAGGCTGCGATTGATGCAGAGCCAATCGCCGAGATTGCCGCACCAGAAGGCACTGAGTGGACCGATGTCGTCGAAGTGTCAGAGTATGATGGCTATGTTATCGGCAATCCCGATGCGCCGATTAAGGTCATCGAATACGCCTCGCTGACCTGTCCTGCTTGTGCTGCGTTTTCGATGGATGGCGCAGCGCAGCTTAAGGCCGAATATGTGAGCACAGGCCGCGTCAGCTATGAATTGCGCAATCAAATTCACGGACCGCATGACTTGATGTTAGCGCAGCTGGTGCGCTGCGGCGCAGACGAGAGCTTCCACCCGCTTTCCGATCAAGTCTGGGCTGACCTCAATGGCGTGCTTGGCCCCGTATTCCAGAACCAGGATGCCTTTGGGCAAGCGCTACAATTGCCAGAAGCCGAGCGTTTTGTTGCCGCCGCAGAGGTCGCTGGCTTCTATGACTTCTTTGCCGCGCGCGGCGTGAGCGAAGACCAGGCCCGCACCTGTCTCGCAGATTTCCAAGCGATGGAAACCATTGCGAACAACTCCAATACCCAAGGCCAAGAGTTCGGAGTGACCGGCACGCCGACTTTCTTCGTCAACGGTGTAAAGCAAGACGGCGTTCTGAACTGGGCCGGCCTTGAACCGATCCTTCAAAGGGCTGGCGCGCGGTAAACTCAGTACGCGCTAGAGCGATAGCCACAAGGCAAGAGGGGGACAGGCAAGAACGATGCTCATCAAGAAGCTTAAATTAAGCGGCTTCAAGAGCTTCGTCGAACCTGCCGAATTGCGGGTTGAGCCCGGCCTGACCGGGGTCGTTGGCCCCAATGGCTGCGGCAAATCTAACCTGCTCGAAGCAATCCGCTGGGTCATGGGCGAAAACTCGCCCAAGAGCATGCGGTCCGGCGGCATGGATGATGTGATTTTTGCGGGCACCGAAACGCGCCCTCCCCGCGATTTTGCCGAAGTTGTTCTGAGCGGCGAGACCTCCGACAGTGAAGAGCTGGAAGTCGTCCGCCGGATTGAGCGCGGCGCAGGCAGCGCATACCGCGTTAATGGCAAGGACGTGCGAGCAAAAGACGTATCGCTAACCTTCGCCGATGCCGCGACGGGCGCGCATTCTCCCGCTTTGGTAAGTCAGGGCAAGATCGCTCAGGTCATCGCTGCAAAGCCAGCCGAACGCCGCCAAATGCTTGAGGAAGCAGCGGGCATAGCGGGCCTGCATGTACGCCGCCGCGATGCCGAGAGCAAATTGCGCTCTACGGAGAAAAATCTCGAGCGACTCGAAGACTTGATGGCTGGTCTCGACAGCCAGATTTCTGCGCTACGCCGCCAAGCCAAGCAGGCTGAACGCTACGCCAAACTCTCTGACCAGATCCGCAGCGCCGAAGCGCGGCTAGTCTACGCCCGCTGGCGCGATGCAGCCGCTGCGGCTGACGAAGCGAAAGCAGCCGCCGCTAGCGCTGAAGCCCGCGTTTCCGCCGCGCAAGAAGCAAGCGATGCCGCACAAAAGGCGCAAGGCCAAGCCGCCATTGCGCTCAATGACGCGCGCGAAGAATTGGCCGACCGCCGCGACGATGCAAGCGCACATGGCCACCGGATGGCGGCGCTGACCAGCAAGCTCGAAGCCGCCGAGCAGCGACTCGCTGACCTCGATCGCCAGAAGACCCGGTTGGAAGAAGATCGCGGCGATGCGGACCGGTTGACCAAGGATGCCGCAGAAGCGCTCGCTCGCCTCGCCAAAGAGCTGGAGGCTAGCGAGAAAGCGCTTGCATCCGATGAAGAACGGCGCCCTGCACTAGAAGCGAAACGAGAGGATGCCGAACGCGCCAGCCGCACCGCAGAACTCGCGCTTGCTAAGGCAACGGCGGATCACGCCGGGGTTGAGGCGGAATGGCGCGTGGTCGAAGCTGAGGTCGCTCAGGCGAAGCAGCGTCTCGAGCGTGTGCAGACCGAGCAGCAGCGGGTCGCCGAACAACGCGAAGCTCTGGCGGGGACAACCTCCGCGGATGATGTGAGCGAAGCCACAGCAAGGGCGGAGCAAGCAGCCCGGGCGCTAAGCGCAGCGCGGGTTGCTCTTGAGGGGCTCCAGACCCGTAAAACCGAGCTGCAAACCACGCGTGATGAAGCAGCCAGTGCACTTTCATCAGCCCGTGCAGAGCTTACCGGAATTGAGCGCGAGCACAGCGCGTTAGAGCGCGACCGGGCGGCACGGGCCAAGCAGGCGGAAAAGCGCTCGGGTCGCAAGCAAGCGATCGATGGGCTGCGCGCAAAACCGGGTTATGAACGCGCCCTCGCCGCCGTTTTGGGCCGCGATGGCAAGGCTTTGATCGGCGCGCCAAGCACTGGCGAAGAGGGTCGCTATTGGACCGGCGGCGCTACGCCGCGAACCGTCCCAGCCGCCCTCGCTGAACAGATTGACGATTGCCCAGCCGAACTAGCCGCCCGGCTAGCGCTGGTTCATGTCGCAACAAATGATGACGGTCGCACGCTTAAGCCGGGCGAATGGCTGGTGACGCTGGATGGACAACTTCGGCGCTGGGACGGGTTCATTGCGCGGGGCGAAGGGGCTGCAGAAGCCGCTCGGCTTGAGGCAGAAAACCGCTTTGCTGAGCTAGACGCGCAACTGCCCGCACTGCGCGATGCAGTTGCGAAAGCTGACGCTGCTCAGGCGGACGTGCAGGAAGAGCTGAGCACAGTCCAGCGCGATCTCATTGCCGCAGACCGGACAATTGCCGAGGCAGCGGAGCATGAGCGCGAAGCACTGCGCGAGGTTGACCGAGCCGAGGCTGAGCGCGAGCGTGTGGCGAACAGGCTGAACGAACTCGCCAAGGCCGACGGCGATATTGCTGAACAATTGAACGCCGCGCAAAGTGAGCTTGAGGCGGCGCAGACGAAGCACAGCGACCTACCCGACCCGCAAGCTGGCCGCGCTTCTTTGGAAGCAGCACAGGCAAAGAATGAAGCTGGGCGCACTGCACTACAGGCAGCAAGCGCAGAGCTGGCCGCGCATGATCAGGGGCTGGCCGTCGCGCGCGAACGAACGCAGGCGCAGCGCAGCGACATGACCAATTGGGAAGCGCGATCCGGCGAAGCGGCTCAGCGGCTTTCCGATATGGCGCGGCGCTTTGAAGAAATCGAAGAAGAGCGGGCGATTGTTGCGGCAAAGCCCGAGGGGTTGATCGAAGAGATCGAACAAGGCGACACCGTGCGCGCAAGGCTCGCGGAAGAGCTAGCCGCAGCGGAGGCGGACGTCGCCAAGGCTCTGGAGGCAGCGCAAGAGGCCGAGCGTGCCTTCGCGATGGCCAGCGAAGCCCTCGCCCAGACCCGAGAAGCACGAGCCGGCCTTGCAGCACGGGCGGAAAATCAGGAAACACGCCGAGTGGAAATGGCGCGCATTTCTGGCGAGCGCTTCCAATGCCCGCCACCAATGCTGCCTGAGCGATTTGAGTTTGAGGCAGAAAAGGTCAGTTCCTCGGAGCAAGAATCAGAAGAAATGGACCGTCTCACAGCCAGCCGCGAGCGGATCGGCCCGGTTAATTTAGTGGCTGCGGAAGAGCTGAAGCGGATCGAGGAAGAGCATGGTTCCAGCGCGCAGGAGCAGGCCGAGCTGGTCGAAGCGGTGAACCGGCTGCGCGGTTCGATTGGCAACCTGAACCGCGAAGGACGCGAGCGCCTGCGCGAAGCATTTGAGCAAGTCGACACACATTTCCGGCGCTTATTCACGAAGCTGTTTGAAGGGGGGCAAGCGCATCTTGCTCTGATCGATAGCGATGATCCGCTGGAGGCCGGCCTGGAGATCTATGCCCAGCCGCCTGGCAAACGATTACAATCGCTTACGCTGCTTTCCGGCGGCGAACAGGCGCTTACCGCAATCGCGCTGATCTTCGGACTTTTTCTGACAAACCCTGCACCAATTTGCGTTCTCGACGAGGTCGATGCGCCGCTCGATGATGCGAATATCGATCGCTTCTGCGACCTACTCGATTCGATGGTTCGGGAGACCACGACCCGCTATCTCATCGTCACACACAATGCCGTCACCATGAGCAGGATGCACCGATTGTTCGGCGTGACCATGATTGAGCAGGGAATTAGCCGGCTGGTTAGCGTCGATCTGGGTGAGGCGGAACTGCTCGCAGCAGAGTAACTGCGCGGCGGTTTAGCGTTCAATTAGGGGGCTAAACTAAGCGGCAAGCGCTCGGGACAAGTCTGCGCGGATTGACTTCAGTGCTGGCAGCACATCAGGGGAAAGCTCGCTTGCACCCTCTAGCGCTGCTCGAGCCCCCTTCAACGTAAAGCCTTGGACATTCACAAGGTCATTGATTTGCTCAATTAAAGCAACATCTTCCGGCCTGTAATAGCGTCGTCCCCCGCTCCGCTTAAGCGGAGACAATGGCGGAAATTGCTGCTCCCAATATCGCAGGACATGAGTCTTAATACCGAGTGCCTTGGCGACTTCACCGATCGTTCGAAGTGCGTCCTGATCTTTGCCGTCCTCGAACTCGGTGCTCATAGTCTATCCTTTGGCAATCTGCTCTTTCAGCAATTGGCTGGCTCGGAAGGTCAAAACCCGGCGAGACGTAATCGGCACTTCGACCCCAGTTTTGGGATTACGGCCCACACGTTCGTTCTTATCGCGTAAAATGAAGCTCCCGAAACCGGAAATTTTCACATTCTCTCCGCGATCAAGCGCACGTGACATTTGATCAAGAATAGCCTCGACCAGATCAAGCGATTCAGCCCGGCTAAAACCAAGCTTACGATTGATCGTCTCAGCCAAATCGGCGCGAGTAAGAGTACCAATAGACGACATAATCATGTCTCCTTGCCTAGCGCGACCCCGGTTGAAAGTAATAGCGGTAGTTTACAAGTTTGTTCGACTTTGCGCAACAATCTCAGCCGAAAATTCTTAATAATTTCACAAGCGGAGCAGTGATGCCCCCCAAGTGAAGCCCCCGCCCATCGCCTCAAACATCACCAAATCACCGGGCTGAATCCGTCCGTCTTTCACTCCAACATCTAATGCGAGCGGCACAGATGCAGCCGAGGTATTGGCATGTCTGTCGACCGTTACGATCACTTTTTCGGAAGGTAAATCAAGCTTTCGCGCAGTCGCAGTGAGTATCCGCGCGTTGGCTTGGTGGGGGACGATCCAGTCAATTTCCTCCGATGAAAAACCCGTATCTTCAAGCACTTCCTTGAGAACGCCAGCCAAATTTACGACTGCGTGGCGGAACACCTCACGCCCTCGCATGCGCAATTTGCCGACTGTCCCAGTTGTTGATGGGCCGCCGTCAACATAGAGCAACTCTTTATGCGCTCCATCAGCATGCAACCGGCTCGCGAGCACCCCTGGCCCGTCTTCTGCAACCTCTTGCGCATCCAAGACAATTGCGCCGGCGCCATCGCCAAAAAGCACACAAGTAGTGCGGTCTTCCCAATCAAGTATTCGGCTAAAAGTTTCTGCGCCAATGACCAAAGCGCGCTTCGCCTGGCCTGTTTTGAGCAGCGAATCGGCGACGCTCAGCGCATAGAGAAAGCCCGAGCACACAGCCTGGACATCAAAAGCGATCCCGCCGCCGCATCCGAGCGCGTGCTGAACCTGGGTCGCAGTTGCAGGAAATGTGTTGTCTGGCGTGGCAGTCGCCAAAATGATCAGATCAATTGATGCAGGGTCAACGCCTGCGCTCGCGCACGCATCACGCGCCGCTGCGGTGGCCAGGGTTGAGGTCGTCTCATGTTCGCTCGCAATATAACGCTGGCGAATGCCCGTCCGTTCAACGATCCATTCGTCGCTTGTGTCGACGCGTTCGGCCAGTTCCGCATTAGAGACACAGGTCTTTGGCAAAGCCGACCCTGTCCCCAAAAGGACAGAGCGGATCACTTGGCCGCCTCCCCGTTGCTGTTTGAGCTCTCTCGCAAACGAGCCTCGCCGAGCGCGGCAAGATCGCTGGCAATTCGCTGAGTCAGGTCATTTTCCAGGAGGCTGGCAGTCACATCCACCGCATTGGCGACGCCGGTTGCATTCGCGCTGCCGTGGCTCTTGACGATCACACCATTAAGGCCAAGGAACACCGCGCCATTGTGATTGTTGGGATCAAGATGATGCTTGAGCAACTCAGTTGCGGGGCGTGAGACGAGAAAACCGATCTTCGAGCGCAGAGAACTGGTGAAAGCACTGCGCAGCAAATCGGTTACGAAACGCGCGGCACCCTCAATCGCTTTTAGGGCGATATTGCCGGAGAAGCCGTCAGTCACCACCACATCTACCTCGCCGCGATTGATCTTGTCGCTCTCAACAAAACCATCAAACGACATGGCAAGACCGGTGGCTTCCTGAAGCTGCGTCGCAGCATCGCGAAGCGATTCTGTGCCTTTGATTTCCTCGGTGCCGATGTTGAGCAAGCGCACGCGCGGTTCTTCGCGCCCGGTCAAAATCCGCGAATAGGCCGCGCCCATAATCGCAAATTGAACTAGGTTGCGGGCGCCCGCATCAGTGTTCGCGCCGAGGTCCAGCATGACCACATCGTCTTCTTCAAGGGTTGGCATCACCGCCGCAAGTGCGGGCCGATCGATGCCAGGCATTGTGCGCAGTGCGAGCTTGCTCATCGCCATGAGAGCGCCAGTGTTGCCCGCGCTCACTGCAGCACCTGCATCGCCTTGTTTTACGGCATTTACCGCGAGACCCATCGAGGTCGTCTTAGCCCGGCGGATCGCGCGGCTGGGCAATTCATCGCCTTCCACCACATCATCGCAGTGGAGGATTTCGGATGCACCGCGCAAGTTAGGATGCGCATCAAGCGCACCCTTAATGGTCGGCTCATCGCCAACCAGCAGGAACTTGAAATGACTATGCCGATGGCGCGCAAGAGCAGCACCTTCGACCATAACTCGCACGCCTTCATCACCGCCCATCGCATCAATGGCGATACGCGGTAAACTCATAGCGCTCTCCGATCAGCTTCGTTTAGAGGCCGACGGCAACGACTTCACGGCCGTTGTAATAGCCACAATGCGGGCAAAGGTTGTGCGGACGCTTCAGCTCGCCGCAGTTAGAGCATTCATGGAATGCCTCAACCTTGAGCGAATCGTGAGCCCGGCGGTTGCCGCGGCGATGTGGCGATACTTTTCTCTTAGGGACAGCCATAGCGGCACCTGTTCCTCAAACAATTCAATTCGTTTCGTGTAACCGCTTAGGCGAAGGCGCCATGCCGCACAAGTGTTTGCGCAGCGCTAGACGTCCCGACTGATGCGGTGAAGCGGCGGCGTATAGCCTTTTTTGGCTTAAGCGCAACCCTATCTGATCGGTATATTGGTTGCAAAACACAACTCACTTCTTGCTCGCGGCCCCGACCGCAATTATGCACGTGCTTCTGACGGGAAGGAACTGCTATGATTTTACCGACGACTCTATGCATGGCTGCAGCGGCCTCAATCCTGGCTGCATGGCTGATGATCCGGGTGGGCAAGGTCCGCCTTGGCGAAAATGTACTCATCGGTGACGGTGGGAACGACATGGTGACCCGGCGCATGCGGGCGCACGCAAACTTTGTTGAGAACACCCCCTTCGCGCTCATTCTGGTCGCGGCGATCGAGTTTGCTGGCAAAGGCGATCCGTGGCTGCCTGTTGTCGCCGCATTGTTTATCTTTGGCCGCGTTGCGCACGCTTTTGGCATGGATGGAGGAGCACTGGAAAAGGGCCGGCTCATCGGCACACTCATCACCTTACTGAGCCATTTGGGACTTGGCATCGTTGCGGTCCTGATCGTGCTTGGCGTGATTTAGTTCAGCTAAACTTCGCGCAGGCTGTTTCGGCGTTCTGGCATTGCCTCTGGCAAACAGATGTCCCATGCCAGCCCGGCTTTCTCCAGGCAGCAGATAAAGAGAAATCCCAAATCGAGCTGCCCAGGCTTCAAGCCCATGCGCGCACTACCTGGGTATGCATGATGGTTATTATGCCAAGCCTCCCCCATTGTCGGGATGGCCGCCCAAGGCACATCGTGCGCCTGTACGCCGGAACTTTCGACGATCCAGCTTTGCGGACCGACATTATGCGCAAGATAACCGACAAACCAATGGCCATGCACGGTAATGGCAACCCGCGCGCACACGCCCCAGACGACCCAGCCCCAGCCGCCCACCAGCCATAGGATGATCGCAATCGGCATTTGCTGAAGCATCCAGGTCTTCTCAAGGAAACGGTAAAACCGCTCCCGCTCTACGCTGCGCAAATCATAATCTGGCGGACAATCAAGCTGAAGCGTGCAATGCAATTGCCACCACGCATCATGCAGTATGGATTTTCCATGCGCGAGATAGGGATGGCAGACTGGCTCCCGCTGAGCCCAATCGCGCAGGTCATGCGTCCGAATAATCCATAAAGGCCCGCTCATTCCAGCGACTGTGCCTGCCCAGACAAGAAACTTCGCGATGAGAGGCTTTGTCTTGAAACTGCCATGGATCAACAATCTGTGAAATCCCACAGAATGACCCAGCAATACCGCTGCCCCTGTTAAGATGACAAAGACTGCAAAGGCTGACCATGTGAAAGTCGCGGGGCCCGCAATAAGTGCGACGCCCAACATTCCGCCATTCCAAAGACTATGAACCGGATCCCATTTTACGGTACCTGTTGACGCATTCGCTCCCCGGGTTGGAATGATCCAGTTCACTTCGCATCGGTCGCGGCTCATGGGGGAGCTCCCATCATAATCCGATGAAACATCGAATTTCTAACGCGGTTTTACCGAGCCCGCAAAAGACCACATAGTGCAAATGATGCACCATCCATTCTAACTTATTAGATTATGATGCAGGGTGCGCACCACTTAAGCGTAAATCAAGAAAGCGCGTAATCGCTCACAAACTGATTGGTCTTGCGTTCCTGACCGAACGTGCTGGTCGGCCCGTGCCCGGGAATGAAGGTGATGTCATTGCCGAGCGGCCATAGCTTTTGCGTAATCGCGTCGAGCAAGTCTTGATGATTGCCCATCGGGAAGTCGGTCCGGCCAATACTGCCCTGAAATAGCACATCGCCGACAATCGCAAACTTGCTGGGTCCGTGGAAGAACACGACATGGCCCGGCGTGTGCCCGGGGCAATGGATCACATCCAGCTCCAGCTCGCCCACAGTCACTTTGTCGCCGCACTCAAGCCAGCGATCCGGCTCAAACACCTCGCCGCGAATGCCATATTTGCGGCCATCCTCATCCAGCCGCGAGATCCAGAACCGGTCCGCCTCATGCGGCCCTTCAATCTTCAGGCCCAGCTCTTTGGCGAGGATCCCGCTTTCGCCGCAATGGTCAATATGACCATGTGTGATGAGGATTTTCTCGAGCGTGACACCGGTTTGCGCGACCGCCGCTTTGAGTTTGTCCAGATCGCCGCCCGGATCAATCAGCGCGCCCTTCATGGTCTTGGTGCACCAGATCAGCGAGCAGTTTTGCTGCAAAGGCGTAACAGGAACGATAGCGGCCTTCATGGGCGGCTGCTTAGTTTCGGGAAGCGCGTCAGTCATGGCACTCAAATGGCGATGACACGACTTGGAAGCAAGAGTAATAGGCAATGCTATGGAAGACTTGCTCTATCGAGAAGCCACCCAAGCCGATCTATCTATCTTGGACATTTTGGCGGCGGAAGACGAAATTGGAGCATCTCGTGATGCTTTGCGGCCAGACCACTTGGATCAGGCAAGAGAAGGTCTGAGCGCGATATGCGCAGACCCATGCCACCATCTCTACATGGTTGAACGGACTGGAGATGTCGTCGGGAGCTTTCAACTAAGCTTCATCCCCGGTGTATCGCGACACGGTGCATGGCGTGGGCAGATCGAGAGCGTGAGGGTGACAAAGGCGTTACGCGGTCAAGGTATCGGCGAAGCAATGATGTGCTGGGCAATTGAACGCTGCAAGGAGCGAGGATGTGGTATTGTTCAATTAACGAGCGACACAAATCGCGAAGCAGCGCACCGGTTTTATAGGCGCCTGGGATTTCGCGCCAGCCATACCGGATTCAAGTTGAAACTAGGCTAAACCCTACCCCCTTTCCACACCACGCGGCCAATGATCTCCGCCTCCTCGCTCGCAAGCTCAATTGGCGGGTACGCCTCATTTGCGCTGACCAGCTTCACGCGGCCACGCGCGCTGAGCTGAACTTGCTTCACATGAAGCGCATCACCAATCCGCACGACGTGAATGCCCTCGCCCGCGCGCTTATTGCGATCGACAAAAATCTCGTCTCCGCTGCGAAGGAGAGGCTCCATCGAGTCGCCTTCAACGCGAATGGCTGACAAATCGGCGCTCTCCAAACCCATCTCGCGCAGCCACCGGCGAGAGAAACGAAATGCGTCGAAGGAAATTTCCTCTGCACTGAAGGATCCCGGACCAGCTGAGGCATCGAGCGGTAGGCGCGGGACAGAAATAAAATCCTCATCCCTCGATTTGGGCGGAAACGCATCACGTTCTGCTCCTAGCACCGCCTCATCCACACCAAAGAACTCTGCGAGTTTGCGGCGGTCCCCCTCCTCAAGCTTGCGCGGGCTCCCCTTGCGCACAAATTGCTGAAGATAGCTCGGATTACGGCCAAGCATTGCCGACAAAGACGCGAGGCTAACGCGCCCTTCGCCCGCTAAACGCAGCAATTCCGCGCGCTCCGCTCCATCCTCTAGATCATCATCCGCCATGCCAAATTCCCTCATATCCAAGAAAATTCCTATAGCATAGGATTTTTCCTAGACAAGTAGGAAATTGAATGGAACAAATTAGGAACAATAAGCGAATCACTTCATAACAATGGCCTCCATTTCAGGTCCAACTTAAGGGGAACCCGATGCTAATCCGGTCTGTCGAAACGTTTCTTCGTCAACATGATATGCCTGCAACCAAGTTTGGCCGGCTGGCTGCACATGACCCGCGCTTTGTGCTGGATTTGCGCATGGGGCGTGAACCGCGCCAGGCCACTGAGGCCCGTATTCGCGCCTTTATGGAAGGCTTTCAGGCGGCGCAGGAGCACGCAAATGTCGGATGAGAGCCAGACACCAGCGACAAGCAAAAAACGTCGCATTGCTCGCCGCACGCCGGGCGACCGATTGCGCGATGCGATCATGACACTCGGCGCGCATCACGGGCAAGTGCTGAGCCATGACGAGAAGGCTTGGGCCAGCATCACCTTTGCAGGCACACGCCATTCGTTTTCGCTGCTGTTTGCAGGGGCGGAAGCCGTGGCAGCGGGCGAAGAGCTGATCGCCGAACTGCCCGAGCATGAATTCACTATCGCTGGTCAACTTGTGGCGGATGCGGCGGTCAGCAGCGCAGATCATCGTATGTTGCCATCCCCGCGCCTGGTAGTGGATTGCGAGATACTCATGCTGGAAGAGGGGTGAAAGGGAGCCGCGCTTTGGGAGCCATGATGAACTAAGAGAGGAGCTCTCGCCGGAGCGATCAACCCGAGCGAGAGTATGCCTCTTTCATCCAGCCCTTCACCTCATCATCAAAGCTCGCCATATCCTCCAGGCGGACCCTATGACTGCACATCGCGTTATAGATCTCCAACCGATCGGTTGGTTCATCGCCCTTTAGCGCCACCCCCAAGTCAATCCGCGTTTTCGTCGCCGGCGTAATGAGCGCAAACTGCTTCTTGCGGCGCAAACTGACGCTAGCTTTCTTTGGTGCAATTTCGACGTCTGAGCCAAGCGACTGCGCAAATACTACGATCTCTTCATATAGCGGGCGCAAATCCGCTTTGGCACCGGCATATTGCAACTCGACTAGGTCGACTTCCTCACCGGTTTCGCGTGCCTTTGACGCGATCAGATTGGCAAAGCCGTGGCTAACGCCATGCTCCTCTTTCAACAGTTTCATGATCGCTCCATGCTTTTCGAGACCGCTCTTTGCGATCAGCGCGATCCATTCATGCAAAGCCTTGCCCGTCTTCTCGGGTATATTTGCCAGCATGGTTGCCAGTTGATCTTCCGGTGAGCTGCTCATTTTCGGATCCCCTCTCTTAGATTTTTTGGATGGTTTCGAACGGCCAATGTTCGGACCGGGAGGATTTCGGGGTGAATGGCTGCGCAAGCCCCATCACGCCAAGCATCATGCGAGTGCCCAGCGTTGGCCTCCCCGTTTCCACCACGGATTTAAAGGTTTCGACGATAAATTTGCCACCTTGCGCCATACCGTTTTCGGTCTTGGTCCCGGCTGGCACATTGGTCGTGACCAGAGAAAAATTGGTTCCACCTGCAACCGCCTCCAATTCGTATGTCACCGTACAAGGCGAGTCATCATACCCTGTGAACTTGAAGGTGTGCGAATATCGGTTTGGTGGGTCGAATTCCAAGACGCGTCCAACCACACTGCGATATTTGCCATTGGTGGTTTCCATGGCAATCGGCGCGCCAACCTTCAGCTCACCCGTCGTTTTGCAGACCGAACCGAAGAAGAACGGTAGCATTTCATCGGTTTTAACGAGCTCGTTCCAGACCTTCTCGACCGGAGCCTCGATAAAGATTTTGTAGATCGCTTTGTCTGCAATGGGATTGTCACTGCTCATGGTTTCCCCCTGTTCTTGCCGCCCCCTCGGCGGCCTGTTTGATCGATGTAAGGCGCGAGGCAAAGTGACCGCTGAAGAGGTCGGTCCACCTGTCGTAAATCCGCTGAATCGGCACCGCATTGATATAGAGTCTGCGCGAGCGGCCATCCTTCTCGCTGATGATCAGGTCAGCTTGCTCGAGGACCCTAAGATGCTGAATAATGGCAATGCGGCTCACATCGAAATGGCTCGCAAGCTTGCCCACTGGGAGCCCTGGTTCATTGCGCAACAGATCGAGTATGGCACGGCGGGTTTCATGCGCTAGCGCCTGAAAGATCTCGTCCATGTCCGATTCGGTAATCATGTAATTACATAATTACATTTAGGATCAGTTGTCAAATCGGCGGATCAAGTTTGAAGTGATCCAGCAATCGACCACTTCCCTCGCCTATCGTCTTCGTGATAGTCATCCGCTGAGAGGGAAAGAAAATTATGATCCGACTTATTGCCGCGACCGCCATGGCATTTTCGAGCGCCGCTTGTGCGAGCGAAACCCCCGCCGTCATCTCAGCCTCAGCTACCCAATCGGCAGAAGCTAGTCCGGAACCTGCGCCGAGTGCGCCCCGCATCACGCTTGGCAATGGCGAGCAAAACTCCATTCAGATCGAAGGATTGAAACGGGTCAGCGGCGTCACACCGTTTTCCTTTATTCGCGCCGATGACAAGGAAATGTCATCGTTTCGCGGCGACTCTACAGCATTGACCTTTTCAGAAGTCGTTATCGCCAAGCCTGGCTTTATCGTCCTGCATCCGGTGATCGACGGCAGGCCCAATGGCGACATGGTTTCCGGCTTCGCATATCTCAACGCGGGCAAGAACAAAGATGTGACCGTTAGGATCGACCATCCCGCCGACACGGGCGAGAAATTCCTGGTCATGCTACACACCGATGTGGATCAGGACCGGGTACTCGACTTCGTCTTTGTCGAGGACGGCATCAATGTCGAGGACACGGCCGTGTTTGAAGGCACGACGATGGTGGCTCACATTTTTGCCGTACCTTGAGGGAAATGTGCGCTAAGCTCGCCGGATTACCAGATTCCGGATTTCGGTCATATCATCCATCGCGAAGCGGATGCCTTCGCGGCCCAGACCGGAATCTTTGACGCCGCCATAGGGCATATTGTCCACGCGGTAGGATGACACATCGTTCACCACGACACCGCCGACATCAAGCGTGTCCCACGCATCAAGCACCTGATGGATATCGCGCGTGAAGATGCCCGCTTGAAGCCCGAATTTGGAATTGTTGACCTGATCGAGCGCCTGGTAAAAGTCGGAGAAGCTGGAGAGGTTCGCGAGCGGTCCGAACGCCTCTTCCCAATTTGCATCCGCCTTCGCGGGCACATCTTCGAGCAGTGTCGCCTCCAGCATATTGCCGTTTGACAGCCCGCCGCCGCATAGCAGCGTCGCGCCGCCTGAAACCGCATCATCGATCCAGCCTTTGAGCCGTCCCGCTTCGCCGTCAGAAATCATGGGGCCGATAAATGTGCTGCGGTCTTTCGGGTCGCCGGCGACTAGTGAGGCTGTTTTCTCAACGAGCATCGCCTTGAAGCGCTCATAAATATCCTCGTGAATGATGATCCGCTGCACCCCGATGCAGCTCTGGCCGGACTGGTAGAACGCGCCGAAGATGATCCGCTCCAGCGCGTGGTCGAGATCGGCATCTTTGTCGACGATCACCGCCGCGTTTCCGCCGAGCTCCAGGATCACCGGTTTTTTGCCAGCCTTCGCTTTGAGGTCCCAGCCCACGCCGGGTGAGCCGGTGAAGCTCAGTAGTTTCAAGCGCTCGTCAGTCGTGAACAAATCCGCCCCGTCGCGGCTGGCGGGCAGGATCGAAAATGCGCCTTCCGGCAAATCGGTTTCCGCCAGCACCTCACCCATAATGAGCGCGCCGAGCGGTGTCTTGCTCGCGGGCTTCATCACGAATGGGCAGCCGACCGCAATCGCGGGCGCGATCTTGTGCGCGGCCAGATTAAGCGGGAAGTTGAACGGCGAGATGAAGCTGCACGGCCCGATCGGCACACGCTTCCACATGCCCATATAGCCCTTGGCCCGCGCCGAGATATCGAGCGGCTGGACCTCGCCATAATTGCGCGTGGATTCCTCCGCTGCGATCTTGAAGGTGTCGATCAGCCGGTCGACTTCGCCCTCGGCATCCTTAATCGGTTTACCCGCCTCCACACATAGCGAATAGGCGAGCTCATCATAGCGCTCGCGGAAGCGCGACACGCAGTGCTGCAACACATCCTGCCGCTCATAACTCGCCATTTTCGCCATCGGTTCAGTCGCGCGAACAGCGCCCGCAATCGCCTCTTCGATCACATCTGGCGTCGCCAGCGCCGTGCGAAATGTGACCTCGCCGGTATATTTGTCCGTGACCTCGAGATCGGTGTTGGGCTGAGCCGCTTTGTTATTGAGATAGAGCGGATAAGTGTCTTTGAGTTTGGGCATCACAGTTCCTTGCTCAGCCGCTTGATATCTTCGTTGAGGATCTGGTCGTTCTCCGCGTAATCGACCGGGCAATCGATCAGATGTACACCCGGTGTGTCGCGGCAATGCGCCAAGGTCTCGCGCAAGTGATCGCTGCTTTCGATGCGGTGGCCATGCGCGCCAAAACTCTCAGCGAATTTGACGAAATCAGGGTTGCCATACGTTAGTCCCCAATCCTTAAAGCCCATGTTCGCCTGCTTCCAGCGGATCATGCCATAAGAGTTATCGTTGAGGATCAGTACAGTGAGATTGAGGCCGAGGCGCACCGCCGTCTCCATCTCCTGATCGTTCATCATGAAGCCGCCATCGCCGCAAATCGCCATGACCTTTCGCTCAGGATAGAGCATTGCGCTCATCATTGCCGATGGCAGGCCAGCGCCCATGGTTGCGAGCGCATTATCGAGTAGAACGGTGTTCGGCAGATAGGCTGTAAACCCGCGCGCAAACCAGATTTTGTACACGCCATTATCGAGGCAGATGATGCCATCGTCCGGCATGCACTCGCGCACCTGACTGACCAAATGCGGAGGGAAGATCGGGAAGCGTGCGTCTTCGGCCAAGCCATCGGTATGCGCGACTTCTGCCTCGCGGTAACGGGTGAGTTCTCCGCTCGACCAATGTCCCTGCTTCTCAATACCTTCCTTGATTTGCCAAATCGCATTGGCGATGTCGCCGATCACCTCGATCTGCGGGAAATAGACCGGATCAACCTCGGCTGTGCGTGTGCTGACGTGCAGCACCGTCGCGCCATCAGCTTGCATAAAGAATGGCGGCTTTTCGATCACATCATGACCGATATTGACGATGCAATCCGCCTCTTCAATCGCGCGGTGGCAAAAATCGCCCGCTGACAAGGCAGCACAGCCCAGGAACAGCGGATGCCGCTCATCAATCACGCCTTTGCCCATTTGCGTGGTCACAAAAGGAATGCCGGTCTTCTCGACAAATTCGTTGAGCATGCGGCCCGTCATCTTGCGGTTCGCACCAGCACCAATGACCAAGATCGGCTTCTTGGCTGTCTCCAGCGCCTCAATGGCCATGCGCACCGCCTTCGGTTCGGCGGACGGGCGGCGCGCAACGGAGCGCGGTATTGGATCGCCGTGGCATGGCTCCTCCGCAATATCTTCCGGCAGTTCGAGATGGACCGCTCCGGGCTTTTCTTCTTCCGCTAGACGATACGCCTCACGTACGCGGCTGGGTATGTTGTCACCAGCATGCAATTGGTGCGTGTATTTGGTGATCGGCTCCATCATCGCGACCACGTCGAGGATCTGGAAACGGCCTTGCTTTGATTTCTTGATCGGCTTTTGACCGGTGATCGCCAGTGTCGGCATTCCGCCTAGCTGCGAATAAGCTACGGCGGTCACCATATTGGTCGCGCCGGGACCAAGCGTTGCCAGAAATACGCCGGTTTTGCCGGTATGGCGGCCATAAGTCGCGGCCATAAAGCCCGCGCCTTGTTCATGTCGCGTCAGGATCAGCTTGATCTGTTTGCTGTTCGACAGGCTCTCCAGAAAGTCGAGATTCTCCTCGCCCGGAACGCCAAAAATGTACTCGCAGCCCTCGGCTTCGAGACATTCGATAAATAGATCTGATGCTTTCTTTTCGGTATTCGACATCGCGTGACCTCCGTCGGCCTCAGATGAGACCTGATTAGCAGATTGCGACCCCGTTCCCCCCGGAATTTCATCATGCCTATCAGAGGGTTTCGCGCGTGTCAGTAGCCAAGTTTGAGATCGAGTTGAGGCGCAACAGTTCCGCCCGTATTCCAACACTCAAGATTAGCGATAAAGCGGTCGGCGCTGCGGATAAACATCTTGTCCTGCGCGCGGCCAGACAAGTGCATTGAGATATGCGCATTATCGAGCGCCCAGAGCGGATTGTCGGCGGGCAGCGGCTCTGGAGTGGTCACGTCAAGCCACGCGCCCCCGATCTGTTTTGCCTCCAGCGCGGCGACAAGAGCGTCCTGATCCACCACTGCACCACGCGCAAAGTTGAGCAGCACCGCGTCGTTCTTCATCGCGGCTAGTTCTGCTTCGCCAATCATGCTGTCGGTTTCCGGTGTCGCAGGCACGACCAGAATCACCCAATCAAACTCGCCTAGCCGGTCGCGCCATTGATCCGGTGTAAGTACGCCCTCACCCGGCGTTCGCCGAACAACCGTCACATCAACATCAAACGCCTCAAGTCGCGGTTTAATCAGCTGGCCAATCGCGCCAAAACCAAGCAGTAGAGCCTTGCTTCCCGCCAGTTCCCGCTTGCCGGGGCTGTCCTGCAACCACTCGCGCTTTTCAGCAGAGCGCATAACATCGCGGTATCCCTTGGCTACATTCAGCATACCCATCACGACATATTCAGCGATAGTGATCGCGTTGATGCCTGCGCCATTGGTCACGGTCACGCCGCGTTCTTGCAACACATCCAATGGCAGAAAATCGAGGCCTGCATAAATCGAATTGAGCCATTTGAGATTGGTCGCGGCGGCGGTGGTTTCTGCCATCGCCTCTTGGTCATACATGTCGAACCAGCCGATCTCGGCCTGCGGCGCGACCTCCAGCGCCTCTTCCTTGGTCATAAACCACAGCGGCTCAACCCAATCGGGCAGGCGGGGTTCAACGAGCGGGCGTATAAGGGCGGAGAGTGCTGCTTTGGTCATACCGCCCGTGTTAGGGACGGAATGCAAACCACGCTACCCCCGCAAGCACTGGCAAGCCAGCAAGATCAACCAGAGCGATGCGCTTCAGCGGCGCAGGTGATCCTGCTTGCCAGTAAAGCATTAGAAAACTGAGCATGCTGATGCCAACGACTATCACCGCAAGCCGCCTGCCCTCGGGTACGAAGGCCGCCCACAGGCAGGCAGCAAAGACCGCCAGAAACAAGGCAGCACGATGATGCATCAGAAGGAAAAGCGGATTGTCGGCAGCGACACCGTAGAGCGTGGTGATGGTGCCAGGCCGAAAGAAAGCCAGCGCGGGGATCGCGTGAATTGCGGCGAGGATGAGCCACAGGATAAGTTGCAACATGCCCCTTTTGTAGCACTCGCTACATAAAATGCAACATCAACTGAGCTTCCATTCCCATCCCAGCGGATCGCCGTCCATCACATCCACGCCCTTCTCGGCGAGATCGTCACGGATCGCGTCTGAAGTGGCGAAGTCTTTGTTGGCGCGTGCTTCCTTGCGGCGGATCAGTTCCGCCTCAATTTCGGCTTCCATCATCTGCGCGTCTTTGGGCCGCACGCGAAGATCTTTGCGGGCAAGGACAAACAGGCCCAGCCCGAGGACAGTGTCCATATGCTCAATCACTGCGCGCTTTATGCTCGCATCCACCTTCTTGACCGCCAGCGCATCTTCCAGCGCAGTGAGCGCAACCGGCGTGTTGAGATCATCGGACATGGCATCGGCAAATGCGCTCATCATCGGCGCAAATTTTGGGTGATCAGTCGCACCACCGGACGGCGCATCGGCAAGCCGCTCGACCTGCATCACAATCCGCTTCAGCCGCGTCAGCGCCGCGCCCAGCCCGTCCCAGCTAAACTCCAGCTCGCTGCGATAATGCGCCTGAAGGCACATCATCCGATAGGCCAGCGGATGATAGCCTTTGTCGATCAAGAGCTGCACGCGCAGGAACTCGCCGGACGATTTCGACATTTTCCCTGAGCGTTCGACCAGGAAATTGTTGTGCATCCAGATATTCGCGCCGGAATTGCGCGCATCCGATAGTCCGCCGCAACCGCAAAAAGCCTGATTCTGCGCGATTTCATTGGGGTGGTGGATCTCGCGATGGTCAATTCCGCCGGTGTGAATATCAAACGGGAAGCCGAGCAGCTTCTCGCCCATCACCGAGCATTCGAGGTGCCAGCCCGGTGCGCCTTTGCCCCAGGGCGAATCCCATTCCATCTGCCGCTTCTCACCAGGCGGCGTCTTCCGCCAGATCGCAAAGTCAGCCGCGTTGCGCTTGCCCTCGACTGCGTCAATCCGGCCTTCTCCGTCTTCCGTAACAGCCCGCGCAAGCCGACCATAATCCTCCACCGTAGTGGTATCGAAATAGAGGCCAGTCTCGCATTCATAGCAGTGTTTATCCGCAATGCTCTTTGCGAACTCCAGCATCTCGTCGATATAGTCAGTCGCGACTGACCATTTGGCAGGCTCGCGGATATTGAGCGCCTTCACATCGGCCCAGTAAGCCTCGGTATAATGCTGCGCGATATCCCAGATCGACTGCGCCTTTTCCGCCGCCATCTTTTCCATCTTGTCTTCGCCAGCGTCGCCATCATCTGTGAGATGGCCGACGTCGGTGATGTTGATTACGTGGGTGAGCTTATACCCCTTCCAGCTAAGCGTCCGGCCCAGCACGTCAGCGAACACATAAGCGCGCATATTGCCGATATGTGGGTAGTTATAAACCGTCGGCCCGCAGGTGTAGACGCGCGCCTCGCCCTCATGGACAGGCACGAACTCCTGGGGCTGGCGAGTGAGTGAATTGAACAGCTTTAGCGGGGCTTCTGACATACGAGCAGCCTTGCCCCGGCGGGTGCGCGCGGGTCAAGCACAACAATCGGCGATACTGGCCGTTACTCGGCTGGTTCCCACAAATCCTCATTGCCCGCGCCCGTCACAGGATCATCAATCAGCGGCGCTCCAGCGGGATCGTCAAGCCCCTCCATATCGATCAGCGGCCGGTCAAGCGTGCCTGAGCCGTTCTCGCCCTCTTCCTCTGGATCGCGAACCTCCTCCTCGATAATATCGCGCACTGGGATCTCACCTTCAGGCGAAGGATCGGGTGACGGCGTTGGAGTTGGCCCACCTGTCGGCGGGGGTGTAGGCGTAGGAGGTGTAGGTGGTGGTGGCGGCGGCGGAGTAGTTGCCGTACACGCCGCCGTATTTAGGATGGCACAACCATTAATGGTCGATCCTGCTGCCACCGTCGAGGTGATATTAGTCGGCGCGATAGCCGCAATCCCGGTTTGTCCGTTGACTATGCCGTTAATCACAATCGGTTGGGGATCAACGCCCGCCGTTGATATGTTGAGATTGTTAACGGTGAAGCCGCGCCGCTCCTCAAATTCGGTGCCCGGTGCGGTATTCTGAATGAACACTTGGCTAGCCGTTGTCGCAATGGTCAGCGTGTCCGCTGTGATCACACCATCGGGGCGATCCACGCCGCGATTGTTGGACAAGATCATATCGATCTCAGCCACAGTTGCATTGGCGATATCTAGCCCAGTGCCATCAGACAAAGCCCGGAAATCCCTCGCGTTAACGATCACTTCGCCTGCAAGCGCGCCATTGGCATCGGCTACAAAGATGCCGCCAGAGCTGAGCTCGATATTGACCGCTGTAAGCGCGTCCAAAACTATATCCGTGTTAGCATTAGCACCGGTTATGTTCAGGTTTCCGCTAAACGAGATGCTGCCGTCCGATATCAACTCAAGCACCGAGTCCTGACCGAAGTTTCCGGTGTTGCTGCCCGCGATAAGATCAGCAGCGAGTACCCTAAGTGAAGGGGTATCGCCCGGCGATGCTGCAAGTGCCGATATTGACAACCGGCCGCCCGAGGAGATGCGAGGCAATTCGTCGCTGGAAATCTCGTAGGTGCTATCCCCAAAATTATTGGGGCCACCAATCGTCACGCTACCCTGAGTCTCAAAATCTATCGAAAACGTCCGGCTGGCATCACCAATCGAGCCATCTGCAGTAATCGCAATATCGTCAGCGAAAACCGTGATACCTTCGCCTATCACGCTGGCATCTACGGTTAGCCGGCCAAAAGTTTCGAGCTCAACACCCGCCGCCGCATCAACCGCAGCGTTGATTGTCAGGCTAGCATCGCCGGACAGCGTAACACTACCGCCGCTCGATGTGGTTTGCTGAACCGTCTGTACGCCGGGGGGCAACGGCTGTGACGCGAACATAAATGCGAAGATCTCATTCGCGACCAGCCCCCCAACGGTCCGAATATCAATGTCACCCGTTGCGGTAGCGCCCTCAACGTTGATATCGCCCTGGCCTCTGATATCGATATTGCCAGCATTTGCGCGCGCCGTGATATTGAAAGAACTGCCCGTCGAGCGCACAAAAACGCTATCAGCGCTCACCACGAAATTGCCAGTGTTCGAAAGTTCTTCTTCAATCCGGAGGTCACCGCCTGCGCTTATTTCCCCGCGCAACGTAGTAACAGAACCGAGCGTTATATCCCCGCCTGAGTCGATATCAAAGAAACCGCCGCCGCTTTGGCCATTCACGATTGTGTTTACTGCAACGCCGTTGCCCCCGGTAACGAAAGCGCCATTTTGCGCATTGATCGTGTTTATTATCAGTAGGTTACCCGCATCCACATTGACGCTGCCTCCGGAGATCAAAGACTCACCGCGAATGTCGCCATCCGCGTTGAGTTGAATTTGGCTAGTGCCGCTTTCAAGAGTGGTGAAGAGCGTATCGAAGCCAGCCCCGCGCGCAAACAATCGAATACCCTGTCCGGCGGTAACCGTTCCTGTGACATTGATGTCGCCCGCATCGGTATCAACGGACAGACTTTCACCAAACTGCCCGCCGCCCAATGTGAACGAACCCGCATCCACAAGCAGGCTCATATCGGTTTGCGCATCGCCAATGCTCACGAGCCCAACTGCGTTGATGGTTGAGAAACCCGACAGATCCACTGCGGCAAACGTCGCATCGCCAACTCTTGCATCAACGTCAAGGCGCTGCCCCACAGTTAGAGTGCCCAGCCCAATGCTTGCGCCATCGAGCGTAACGTCTTGCGAGCCTGTGACATTACCCGGTCCGGCGCCTTCAATGGCTCCAGTAGCCCTAACCGTAATATCACCCAAGGCTGAGGCGAGTTCCGCAAACCCAATTAACCCGCCACCCGTGATGTTAAGCGCCCCTTGCGCATCCGCACTGCCAAGGCCGATGTTGCCGCTCGCATCGAGATCAATCTGACCAGCTCCAAAAACACCTCGGGCAAGCAAATCACCCACGTCGATATTGGCCGCATCAATGTCTATGTTGGCCGCTGCATCGATGCTGCCCGGACCGTTTAAGTTTGTCCCCACTGTGCCGTTAAGTGCGGACAGCGTAACGCTTTCATCGACCGTGATGCTGTCGAACAGGATGTCTTGTCCGGTGGTGAAATCCACAGTTGTTGCGGTTGCATCGCCAATGGCAATATTGCCTGCGTCGATCAGGATTGTTTCGACTGCGTTGAGATCATCGACGTTGACCCCGGCTGCTGCGAACAAGGCGATATCAACCCCCGCATCAATAGCGCCGCCGCCAATACCACTCAGCGAGTCGAGAATGGCTGATTGGCCAGCGCTGATAAATCCATAGCCGATCCCGCCGGCCAGAATGTCGACATCGCCCGCCGCGCTGAGGAAAGTATCAACGCCAGCGTTGAAGTCGTTTCCGGCACTCATAACAATCGAACCGTCGCTTAGGATTGATTCAACAAAGTTGTTGTTGTCGATGTGCGTGACCAGAATGTCTTGGCCAGCATCGACTTGCACTTCGCCGCCAACAACCAATTGGCCGTCACCCGCAAAGTTGAACACAGCATCACCCGTCACGTTGACCGTAAAATCGCCGGCCACATCGATCCCGCCGCTCGTGCTATTCGCCACAAACGAGGGAACGCCAACCGCGCCGACATCTGCAACGGTCGCCACCAGCGAGCCAATGCTAATGCCCCCAAGAGCATTGGTGCCAGTGTCGGAAATCGTCACTGTGCCGCCGAGCGTAGCGCCGCCCACCGTGCCAGTTCCTCCGGTGCCCTCAGAGGTTAAAGTCAGATCGTCGAAAGTGATCGTGCCGGGGCCAGCTCCAAGCGTTTCGAGCAGCAGATCCCCGCCAATGCCATTGCCGCCATTACCCACAGGGCCCGCGCCTGTAAAAACAGTGCCAAACTCGCCATTACCGCCGCCATCGCCGCCATTGCCGCCCTCACCTTCAGAGATGAGCGGTACCGCCCCGCCCATAAAGCTGCCGCCAATTGCCGAGAGCACAAAAGTTCCGCCCGTACCGACACCCCCGTCGCCGCCCGTGCCGGGTGTACCGCCTGAGCCCTGCGCAATGCTGCCACCAAAGCCGCCATCACCCCCAAAGGCACCTTGTCTGACCGGTCCGCTAATATTGGTGAAATCGATTTCCCCACCGTCGCGGGCGATCATTCGCGAAATGCCGGAAGTCCCATTGCCTCCGGCGCCGCCTGCTCCTGCTTCGCCGCCTAGATTGTCGGCGCCGCCAAATCCGCCATTGCCCCCTTGCCCAGCGGCAAATGGGTAGAGCGGTCCCTCGAAGTTGAAGATCGTACCGGTCCCGCCAATATCGAGCGTCGCAACACCGCCGACACCGGCTCCGCCAGCACCGCCATCGCCCGCTTCAAGTGTCGCGGTGGCAAAACCTCCGAAACCGCCGCCACCACCCGTTCCGCCCGCGGAGAAACTGCTGTCAGCAAGGCCGTTGAATACCTCCTGATCGGAGGTAATGCGGATTAATGCTTCACCGCCCGTGCCTTGACCGCCGGTGCCACCCGACAGGCCTGGACCAGGCGATCCCCCGGAACCTCCACGCCCATTGGCAAATACGGTTAGCTGAGAAATACCACCAATATTCTGATCGGAAATAAGCTCTGCGACGCCGCCAACGCCCTCGCCGCCTGTAGTGCCTGGCTGGCCAGCAGCGCCAGTGCTTCCACCGCCGCCATCGCCGCTGGCCGAAATGCTAATCAGGCCAGCATCAAAGGCACCACCGGCTCCATTGGTGACACGCGCGTTGCCACCAAACCCTGCGCCGCCGACCGTGCCGGGTGCGGCAAAACCACCCTCACCATTGGCATCTGCTAACAATGATCCAATGTCTGCAGATGAGTTGCCAAGGTTCACGGTAACAGTGCCGCCCGTGCCGTCGATCGACCGGCCTGTAGCGGTGCTTCCGCCTGTACCTTGCCCGCTTGCGTCTGCGTTCAACGTATTGATGTCGACCACACCATCCTGAAGATCGATGTTTACGGTGCCGCCAGTCGCAGCAGCACCCAAATCAACCGAGCTTGCGAAAGACCGCGCACCAGCATCCGCAGTCAGGGTGCCTCCAACCAGGAGCTGGCTATCGGCGCTGGTCATGGTCAAGACTACTTCGCCGCCTTGCCCTTCGAGCACTGAAAACAGACCGCTATTCTCAACTCTTTCGCCAGCGATGAAGCTACTGTCGAGCAAGAGATCGCCACCTACATCCACAATGCCACCATCGCCGATTGTGAGAGACACGGTGCCCGGTGTGGGATCGGTCGCCACTGACGACTCCTGTGCGGTCACGCCAAAACGGGCCTCGAGATTGCCACCGATACTAACCACGCCATCCGCAATCGCATTGGTGGGATCACCATTGACGACAACACCGAAAGTTCCCCCATTGGGGTTTGCCCGGCTCGCCGTTAGATTGCCCAGAATGTCGATCTCACCGCCGGGATTCACAGTGATCAGAGTGTTGTTGGACACCAGTTCAATGTTGTAATTGCCCTGCGCGTCTCCGCTAGATCGAAAGCTATCGCCTTGGTCAAGCGTAAGGGTGATCGAGTCCGCTTCGATTGTCGCACTCGATGTAAGCGTCAGATTACCTAGCTCCAGCGAACTTACCGCATTGAAGCTATCGCCCAGACGGATGACGCCATTCGCATCTTGCGAGGCAACTGACGCGGCTTGATAACCGATCGAGCCCTCAAGTAGCAGCTGCAAATTTGCACCAGGCGCAAAGAAATCGATGATGTGCGCATCCGGCGTGGTCGGTACACCTAACCCGTTTAGCACCTGCTGAGATGCAGGACCGGTCGTGGTGCCAGTGTGGAAAATCCCGTTACCGGGTTCAGCCTCACCGCCAAATGCGGTGAAGAAGTTGAAGCCGTTCACGCCATTGTCAAAGACCGAGCCTTCTTCGGCCGACATGTAAAGGACGCTGCCATTGACATCGACGGTGCCGCCCTGATTGATCGTAGGCGCGAAGAACACAGCCGAGCCGCCCTCGACCGGCACAGTGATATTCGCACCTTGCTGGATCGTGACCGCAGACATCGGGTCCGCCACACCAGTAAAATCAATGCGAGGTCCGCCACTGATCCCTTGAATGTCACTAGTTGTAAGGACCACGCTGCCGACATTGAAGCTTGCCCCGCTACCGATCAGAATTCCGCCAGGACTGTAAAACCAGATATTACCGGCAGTTACTGGAGGCCCGGATACGGTCGCAGTGCTGGTGACCGCGCCGTTGATCGCGATACCCCGGAACTGTCCTGCCCCGTTCGCGGTAGGAATGATCCGATTAAGGACCGTGAAGTCCGTCAGCGAACTATCGAAATTGACTGCGGTATTTTGCGGCAAGAAATTGACGAAGTCGCTCGTGGTATCGAGCGTCGCCGTATCAAGCACAGTCCAGTTGAGGATGGTCGCAGGGTTATCGACCGTGATGACATCTTGGGTAGCGCCGGTTGTGACCGTCACACCAGGCGGTTGAACTATCAAATCCGCCTGCACTGAACGACTGTTGTCAAAGCGCGGTCCGATAGCTTGCGCAGTCGCCTCGCTATGCGCGGCCATGGTGAGCGCGGCTGCGAGCACTGGGGCGGAGCCATGGACAAGCCAGCGACTGCGCGAGTTACCAGAACGATCACTCATTGGGTTTGTCCCGTTGTTGCCTAATGTCACCGCGCTCATTGTCCCAACCTCACAACCATATTAACGAGCAGCCGCGTATCGCCGCGCCGCGTCTGAAAGGGCGTTCGCTCAAGCGGAATGGCCCCAACCACTTCGAGGAATGCACGGCGCGCAATGCTGGCCCGCACACCGCCGCCAATTGAAGTAAGCGTAACCGGATCGCCCGGAATGTTCTTTGTCCAAGCGGCGAATGTGTCAAAGAAGACAAAAGGTTGCCATGCGATCGCTTTGGGATCGTCGGAATAGAGCGTGCCATAAGCAAATTCGAGCTGGCTCCCCACCCCGCTATCGCCAATCACCGCGCCTGGATCATACCCGCGCCCCGCCGTGTAATTGCCGCCGGAAAATTGCTCATAAGCGAGCAGCGGATCAGGCGAGACTTGAAACCGTGGTTTTGCGGAAATTGTGAACAAGGGCGTAGGCCGGAAGTCGACCTGCCCCTCACCGCGAATGAGGAAACCCGTCGGATCGGCATCAAGCCTTGCGATCGGAACAACACCCGGCGCAAAGCAATCCAGGAAACCGGCGCCGCAGTCATCACTTGCCCCGAGGAAACCCAGCCCTTGGCGAATTTCCAGCCTGCCGCGCGTTGCGAGGCGCGGTTCAGCGAGCGAGTAACCCGGCAAACCAGCAAGCGTCGCAGCATCAATAGAGCTCGTTTCAAGCTTCAGATAGACGGCGCGAATTTCGTCTTCCGTGAGCGGCAGGCCCGAAAACTCGAGATCCTGATCAATCCACTCAAACCCTGCTTCCAGACCGATGCTAGTCCCTTGCGTGCGCAGAAGCGGGTATTTGCCATAAACGCTCGCGACAAAGGTAGTCGCGTCAAACACATCATCGCCCGGCACATCCGGCTGAGTCCACGCGTGAACAACGCTCGCGCCAAGGCGCAAACCATCGCTGCCAAGGCCAAATTCATGGCGCCCTTGCAGCACGATTTGCTCTTCAGGATCGAAGGTCGAGTAAACGGTTAGCTCGGTAAGGTCGGCGAGTCCGGTGAGCCCATTGACCTGACCTCGGAACGTCCCACCAAAGCGGCCTACCGATTTGCTGCTCCAGTTAAGCGCACCGATATCGCCCTCAAACCGGCGAAACAACACATCGACAATGCCGATCAGATCGCCGGGTCGCGCGTTGGGCCCCGTATCTCTGGTGAGCGCGAGACGGACATCCATTCCCGGAATATCGCGGGCCAGCAAAAGAAGACGCTCGGCCTGTTTGCTGTTGAAATACGGCTCTGCTTGCAGCGCTTCGAAATAGCTTTCCAGAGCTGTGCCAGAGGTGCCGGGCTCACCCCGAATGACAAGGCCAGAAAGCCGAGCGACAACTACGTCGAGTTTGACAGTGCCATCCTCAATTGTTTGCGGCGGCACTTGCACCGTCGCCACATAACCAAGCCCTGACAGAATCGCGGCTGCGCGGTCACGAATATCACAGACCCGCGCAATCGGAATTTCCTGACCCTCAAGCCAGGTCCAGCTTGGCGCGAGCATATCAGGATCAAGCACCTCAACCCCGCTGAACTCAACCGCTTTCAAATCAAACGTGATGCCGTCAAACTGGCTATCGCTTAGCGGACACGAGGCTCGCGTCAGATCACTGTCGAGCGAGACCGCAGGATTAACCGCAGCATCTTCGCCGGTTGGCAAATCACGTTCCACCTCTTCCCGGGTCGGCGGCACACTAACCTGCGCAAACAGCGCGCTAGAGCTGGCAGCGAAAGCCGCAGCGCAGGCTAGCCCCGACACACGAGCAGCCAGTTTGGCACGCTTAGCGATCATTGTGATATCCCCCATGTGGCTTACTCCGCCGCCGCGCTGCTGCTGGAAGGCGCGCCTGAAAGCAACGCGCGGTTGCCGTCGCCGACCAGCGCAAATCCGGCCCAATAATAGGGGTGCGAAGTCGCCGCATCATCCATTAAAGCACGCTGCGAAGTCTTGAGCGCAGCACCCACTGATGCCGTTTGCCCCTCGCGGAACATTGCGCTCATCAGCCTGCCAGTCGCGTCAAAATCATCAGGCGCTGGCCAATGACTGGCCAAGACCGTCCGCCCACCTGCGCCAACAAATGCCCGCACCAAACCATCGAGCGATGTGCCGCCGCCGCTGGTCAGACCTGCTGCACGCGTCGCTTCAATCGTTGCGCCTGCGGCGGTGTCGCATGCCGACAGAATCACCAGGTCCGCATCGAGATTAAGGTCGAAAATCTCATCAAAGCTGAGCAATCCGTCGGAGCCTTCCGCGCCAAAGGATGTCAGCAAGGCAGGCTGCGCCGCGCAATCTGGGCGAGGTGGTGTGACGAGACCATGCGTAGCAAAGTGCAAGATACGGAACTCATCAAGATCGGCCCGCGCCTTGATATTGCTATCGGTGAAATCCGCACCGGTCTGCACTTGTGAGCGCGCCCCGCCAATAATACTGCTTGCGACTTGCAACTCGCGGTCATCAATCGGCCGGTTCCAATTGGTGAGGTTCCAGAGGCAATTATCATTGCCAGTCACGGTGACACCGCGGACGCTCGCTTGTGTCACCTCACCCACTGGCACATTTTCACCCAGTCCTAGATATTGCTGTGACGCGGACGAAGAGGGCGCTTGACGCGCATCAACAAACCCCTGCGCGGAGACCGCCGTGCTTATACGCCGATCGCGGCCCAGCCATGCGACACCCCGAAAATCATATTCGTCCTGCGCCGCCTGAGTGTTGTAAGTCTCAAGCGAGGCATCGTCGGTAACCAACAGATCAATCGGCAAGCGCAGCATGGCGCCGTCTGGTTCAAAAATCAGGTGGTCAATGCCGCCAAGCCGGTCGGCGACTGGGCCAAAGAGCGCACTAAATAGATCACGTGCCATCTCCACATCAAAGGGGTATGTGAGCAGCTGACCATTCTCTTCCAACGCAATGGAGGCGCGGATCACATCGACATGAAAGTCGAGATCTTCCTGGCTGAGCGGAACTTTCCAAGCCTTTGCTTCGTCGCGGCTGGCATAGACCATAAACAGATCGGCACCCGATTGCGCCAACCGCGCATAAGCCTCTCCCGGCTCCATCAGAGCCTGAAACTCATCGAGCTCAATCGCCCGATTGGCAACCATGCGGTATTGCGGAAAATCGGCTAGCTGCGCCTGCGTGCTCAATTGCGCCTGCTCCAAGCGCTCGATTTCTTGCTCTAGCTCTGCCGCAAGCCGAAGTGCGGCTGTGCTGCCCTCAGCCGTGCGGACAAGCTGGAGATAACGAATGCGCTTCTGCTCAATCTCACGGGTGAGGTCAGTTGACTGTCGGAAAAGGCGCGATGCCTCATCGGACCCACCGCTAAGCTCGCGCGCAAACACGGCCTGTGTTTCTGCAATACCTGGTCGGACAAGCAATTGCGCCGCCTTAAAAAATCGCGATGAGGCGGCTGCATCGGTGGCCGAGCGCTCTGCCAGATAGCGGTAATAGGGCGTCATCTGATTGGTAATGCCAGTCGCGCCGGAATTGCGCGCCAAAGTCCGGTCAACCAGCGCTTCATAAATTGCGAGCGCTTCCGTCTCTTGCCCATTGCGCAAAAGGAAAGAGGCAAGCCGCGCCTCTGCTCCGCCAACCGCACGTCGCTCCGGATATTGAGTTTCGATCAGAGTCAGCGCGCCGCGCAGCAGGCCCTCGGCCCGTCCAAGATTGCCATCCAGCTCTTCAATACGTGCAAGATCGCCCATAATTTGCGAGCGCATGCGGATGATCGTCGTCACCCGCCCATCGCGCACTGCCATCGCGCGTTCCTCCGCTTGACCAAGCGAGGCGCGCGCAGCCACGCGATCACCCAGCAAGCGCTGCGCGGTGCCGGCAATCTGTAAGGCCTGCGCATCGATAATCTCGGCCCGTTCACGCAAGGTCAGCTTCGTCTCATTGGCAAAACCAACCAGAGAGCCGCGGCCTGCGCTGTTCATGCGGTCCGCAATCGGAACACTGATCTCAATCGCGCCCTCACGCGCCGCAACGCCGTCAACGCCAGCGCTTAGCGGCAGGCTGAGCCGCTCTGCAACTTGCTCAGGACGCCCGCGATTAAGCAGGTGGATCGCCTCAAAATTGCGCTGCAACCGCTCGCCCACAACATTGCCAGCACTGATAGTGCGCGCTTGACCAAACAGGCCTTCAGCTTCTGCAAAATCGCCAAGATTGGACTTCTGTAAAGCCCGGTTCAGCACGAACTCGCTAGGATGAATGGAGCTGTCGCCCTCGCGTTCCAGCCGGTATTGCAGTGTTTCGAAATAGGCCGCCGCCTCGGCATATTCCCCGCCCAGATTGCGGCGATATCCCTCAACCAGCGCTTGTTCTGGCTGCAGACTTTCGGCCTGTACGCGACTGAAAGCCAGCGGATCACCAACAGAGGTGGTCGCTGCATCAATCTTTCCCTCGGCAATGCGGTTATCGAGCACCGATCGCAGCGCCAGCCGCATCGCATCATCATAGGCGGTGAAACCATCGGCCACATAAGTCCAGTCGCCGCGCTCAACGCTTACCGTCGACCAATTGAGCTTCGAATCGGAAGTCGTACAATCGTACCGAACCGCATCCGACACATTCGCATAGCCCGCGTCTTTCGAGCCGAAGCAATCGAGCACGAAACGCCGCGCTTGGGCCACCTTCTCAAACGGATCATCCGGCACATTCTTGAAAGCAAAAACTTCAGCCACAGGCTGCGCGCTGTCCCTGCACACAACCGCCCAGCGGCGGTCGAACACAGTCATAGCTGCGGTTGAGCCCGCACTGCGGTCTTGCACAGAGCACAAGACGCCTTCAGCATCACCGATAGGAAAGCTGTCGCGCAGCAACACTGGTCGCGTTTGCGCAGCTAAGGGTTGCGGCATGACGCCAGTAAAAACCACTGCGGCGGCCAGCACACTTGCTGGCACTAGTTTTTTGAAAACACCTGTTCGGCGCACAATCGCTCTCCCCTAACAGGCCATGCATTGCGCATGACCTACCCATCAGATTGCGACCCACCGCTGTAATCCTCTGCGCTTATTGTGCTTTTTGCAGAGTCGAATTCTGCGCGGGTAATGGCCTAGTGCGCGCAGCGTTGCTTGTATGGAATGGACAAAACCGGGCACAATGCCCGGATGATGTCAGCCTAACACCCAATCAGAACCCTTCGAAGCGCACATGCTCATCGAGTGGAACACGCTCACGCTCGAAGTTATTTAGCGGGGCGTCTGGATCACGGTAGCCAATCGCCATACCGCAAAAGAGCATATAGCGGTCGTGATCGAGACCCAAAAAGTCGCGGATCACATTGGCATAGAGCGCCATATATTCCTGGAAACAGCTATCGAGTCCCTCTTCGCGCAATAGCAAGGCGACCGTCTGCAGCCACATACCCGTGTCTGACCACTGCGGCTCTCTCATAAGCCTTGGGAAGTAAGTGAACATGACCACCGGCGCGTCAAATGAGGTCGCATTGCGCATCATCGCCTTCATCCGACCTTCGCCATCATCGCGGGCGATATTCATTGAGCCGAACATGCCCTTGGAGACGCCATTGAGCCGCTGTTTATAGGCGTCTTCCTGACCCGGCGCTGTCCAGTCATATTCCGCCTCTTGCGGCGGGGTGGTGGTGATTTTGGCCTGCAAATCCTTGAGCGGCTGACCTGTAACAATCGCGGCTTCCCACGGCTGAAAATTACAGCCCGACGCGGCCCAGCGCGCGGTGTCCATAACCCGTCGTAAGGTTTCGAGCTCAACCGGCTGATCCGTGAATTGGCGGACACTGCGGCGGGATTGCACTGCTTCTGTTACGTTCATTTAGGCCCCTTTAAGCGAATGCTGATAACGTGCACGACATGACGTTAATCTCTCAGATCAAAAGCCTATTCGCCCCGCGCCTTACGGTCAATCATCCCGCGCTCGGACCATCAATCGCCGTGTCGCGGCTTCCCTCCGGCAATTACTATTGGGAGGCGGGCGAGGAGATCGAGTTTCGAGGCTTTTCTATTCTTGTCGTCTTCGAAGCTGGGGAAGCAGGCCCAAGCGATGCTCAGGTGGAGATGTGGCGCCACATCAAAGATCAATTCGAACAATTACTCGAAGCCGCCAGAGCAACCGCGCGACCGGTTTGGGAGAAAACCAATAGCGAACTGGACTTCTCTGATTTCGAGCCAAGACTTATTGAGCTACCGAAGGAAGGGAACGTAACCCAGCATTGGGAGCTACGGCTAGACCATGAGGATTCTGGGATAGGTTATCTGGTGAGTTTCAAAGGTGACGAACCAACGGGCGTCGAAACAGATTAGCGCCGCACGCCTTTCTCATCGTCAAACAGCTCAGCCAGCTGCTCGATAATCGTGCCGCCTAGCTGTTCGACATCCATGATGGTGACAGAGCGCTTGTAATAGCGCGTCACATCATGGCCGATGCCAATCGCGGCGAGTTGCACGGGAGACTGCTTCTCAATCCACTCGATCACCTTGCGCAAGTGCCCTTCGAGATAGCCCGCTGTGTTGACCGACAGCGTGCTGTCATCGACCGGCGCGCCGTCCGAAATCACCATCAGAATGCGGCGATCCTCTGGCCGTGCGAGCAGACGATTATGTGCCCACAACAGAGCCTCACCATCAATATTCTCTTTGAGCAGCCCTTCCCGCATCATCAGGCCGAGATTGCGGCGCGCGCGGCGCCATGGCTCATCCGCCTGCTTATAAAGGATATGGCGCAAATCGTTGAGGCGCCCGGGATGCGGCGGTTTGCCATCAGCGAGCCATGCTTCGCGGGCCTGCCCCCCCTTCCACGCGCGGGTGGTGAAGCCGAGAATTTCCGTCTTCACCCCGCACCGCTCCAGCGTGCGTGCAAGGATATCCGCACTGATCGCCGCAATTGAGATCGGGCGACCACGCATGGAGCCAGAATTGTCGATCAGCAGGGTGACGACCGTGTCTTTGAAGTCGGTCTCCCGCTCCATCTTATAGCTGAGCGAATGACCCGGGCTGACGACCACGCGAGAAAGACGCGCGGCGTCGAGCATCCCCTCTTCCTGATCGAAATCCCAGCTGCGGTTTTGCTGCGCCATCAGCCGCCTCTGCAGCCGGTTGGCAAGCCTAGTGACGATGCCCTGGAGCCCCGCAAGCTGGCTATCGAGATAAGCGCGCAGCCGCTCCAGCTCTTCCTGATCGCACAGATCACCTGCCTCGACGACCTCGTCATATTTCTCAGTAAAGGGCTTGTAATCAAAGTCTTCGGGCAAGTCCGTCCATGGGCGGTTCGGGCGCACGGGCATCATGCCATCCTCGCCCTCATCCGATGGATCGCCCTCGGCCATCTCGCCTTCGCCGTCCATTTCCTCGGTCTCGCCGTCGGCCTCACCTTCAACGCTGTCGCCCGCTATCTCGGCAGATTGCGGCTCCTGATCGCCCTCGGGCTGCTCCTCGCCGCCCTCTTCTTCCTCAGGCGTTTCGCCGTCATCGTCGTCTGCGTCATCATCGCTGCCACGGTCCGCATCCTCTGGCAGAGTCAGATCGAGGTGACGCAGCATGTCGAGCGTCAAGTTCTGGAAGGCGCGCTGATCGTCAATTTTCTCAGCCAAAGCGGAGATATCACCGCCCGCCTTATCCTCGATCCAACCGCGCACCAGCTCCACGCCGGTCCTCGCATTCGCAGGGATTTCTGCGCCAATCAGAGCCTCGCGCATCAAGAGCGAAAGTGCGGTGGGGAGCGGCACGTCATCGGGCGTTTGCGCACGAGTAATTCCGTCAGAGGCCGTGCGTAGCTCAACCGCTGCGTCCAGATTCTCGCGGATCCCCTCATAGGCATTCGCGCCAACCGCCTCATAGCGGACCTGCTCCACCGCATCATAGCAAGCGCGCGCAATCGCCTCGGCGGGCGAACCTGCCGCATGCACCGCCTCATTATGATGACGCAGTTTTAGCGCAAAACTGTCGGCAAAGCCCCGTGCTTCGCGGGCCTGCGCTTCGGGCAGCTCGCGTCCCGGCAGTGGCACTCGGAAATTCTTGCCCGAAGAGCTTGGCGCATCCGCGCTCCACGCAACCTCAACCTCATGCTCTTCAGCAAGCGCGCGGCTCGCGCCGGTGAGCGCCTGCCGAAACAGGTCGAGGGGTGTTTGATCTGACATAACTTAAGAGCGGCGTTAGCCGAGGATTGACTGTCCGGTCGACTCCCAATCTTTAAGGAAGCCCTCAATGCCCTTGTCCGTCAGTATGTGATTGAACAGCTGCTTGATCACTTTGGGCGGTGCGGTCATCACATCAGCGCCGATTTTCGCGCTTTCCAGCACGTGAGTGACATGGCGCACACTTGCGACCAATATCTCGGTCCCAAAGCCGTAATTGTCGTAAATAAGGCGGATATCGCTGATCAGTGACATCCCGTCGACACCGTTATCATCATGACGGCCAACAAACGGACTAACGAAGGTTGCGCCGGCCTTGGCCGCGAGCAGCGCTTGATTGGCCGAGAAACACAGCGTCACATTGACCATAGTGCCATCGCTGGTGAGCGCTTTGCATGTTTTGAGCCCATCAATTGTCAGTGGCACCTTGATGCAGACGTTGTCCGCGATCTTACGCAGCACCTCTGCCTCTTTCATCATCGTTGCGTGGTCCAGCGCAACCACTTCGGCGCTGACCGGGCCGTCGGTCAGCCCGCAAATTTCCTTGGTCACTTCCATGAAATCGCGGCCAGACTTAGCGATTAGCGAGGGGTTCGTCGTGACCCCATCAAGCAGGCCAGTCGCAGCCAGATCAGTGATCTCATCAATCTCGGCAGTGTCAGCGAAAAATTTCATGGGCGCAGAATCCGTCTCTTTGGGAACCAGATAGCGCGATTATAATTACACGTTACATGCAAGCAATCATCAAATACCCCCTTCTCACCGCTTTCCTCATCGCCCCGGCGTCAGCATCGGCCAGCGACGAGGCATTTGAGTTTTGGCTTAATCCATCAATCTCAACCGATTTGGATAAGAATACCGGCATCGAGATCGAGACTGCGCAGCGTTTCCGCAGTGCGGGTGATGGCCGGGTTGACACCTATTTTGCGCGGTTTTGGGTCAATCAGAAAGTCTCCGATCAATTCACCTTGGCCGGAGCCATCGAGCAACGCATCAATGATGGCGGCAGCGATGAAACACGGTTTCTGCAACAATTGTCGGGCAAGCACGGGGTCTTCCGTTCTCGGATGCGGTTGGAGCAGCGCTTTGTCGAGGATCGCGGAGGCCGCCTAGGGCTACGCCTGCGCCCGCGCCTCGGCGTATCAGTGCCGCTAGATGCGGCGGGCAAATGGAGCTTTGGCACCGACGCAGAACTATTCCTGACACTGCGCGGGACCAGCGCAGGCGGTGATACAGGCCTCACCGGCCTGCGCACTCAGTACAAGCTCGGTTACGAGGTCAACGATAACCTCTCGCTCAGCGCAATTTATCTGCGGCAACAGGACTTCAGAGACAATCGCCCGGATCGTGTAGGCCACGCTCCCTTGATTGGGGTCGAATACAGTTTCTGACCAGCTGCGCGGCCGATTGCGGCGCCAAGTGACCTCAGCAGACAAACGAAAAGGGCCCGGTCTTGCGACCGAGCCCTTTGCTTTATCAGGAGACTAATCCGATAAAATTGGGTTGTTTATGCAGCTGCGACGGCGCGGCCTGCCTTCTTCTGGCGCATCGCGCCGCCGATCAGGCCGAACCCGAGGATCATCATGAGCCATGTACCAGGCTCAGGAACCACTGGTGTAGTGGTGTAGCTGAAGCTTTTCAGCTTGTAGACGTCACGCTGGTGATCTTGATTGATGAACGATGGCGCAATCAGCCAGACATTGCCGACATTGCCAGCCGTGTTGACGTTGCGAGTGCTGTCACCGCTGAAGGGGTTGCCCGCTGTCGACTCGTATTGAGTAAGAAAGTTCAGAGCCGACAGGTTTTGTCCTGCCAAGTTTAGGTCCGTACCAAATGGCAGGTTGCTCAGTGCGAAACCGATCGTCGAATCGGTGTCGTTTGAATTCTGAAATCCTGTGTTGAAAGTCACATCGCCAAGCGACACGGCTTGGTCGAACTGCAGAATGAAGAAGTCCAGCGAACCGCCATTGTCAGCCGCATGGCCACTCGCGCTTTCACGGCTGTTCTCAATGCCGAGACCGCCGCCGAAAACACCGGGGGTGACCTGCTCGATTGTCTGACCGCCTAGTGCAGCCCAACCGGTGACGCGGACATTTACGCCGTCACTGCCGACATACTCGATGCCGCCATTGTTGCTGCTAGCGCCATTGCTCGAAATGATAGTCGCCGCTGCAGACGGAGTGGCCACTGCCAGTCCCAAGCTCGCCAACAAAGTTCCAAAAATCTTACGCACTAATTTAACTCCCTGAATTTCGCCGATACGCCACGATTGCCCCGCAGACGTTGATCGTCAAAATGCAACTACAAAACCAAATCTCTAAAGAAGGCTAGCGCCCTCTGATGAGAATCATTGAGGGACCCTTAATCTTTTGTTGAGCATCTTATGTAGGTAATTCTCGCGAGTGTCCATGTTTGAGACACCAAATTTTACGCGAGTTAGCATTTGATAGGGCGCTCCATTTTTCCAGTGGAGAGCGCTCGATTGGCGCGGCGGGGCCTTGTGTTCCGTGGCAGGAGCGCTGCATAGCTTGCAATGCTAATGAACCGCGTCCGCTGCCTTGTCCTAAATGCCGCTCTCGGCCCGCTCGACTACAAAGTGCCCGATGGCATGGTGGCGGGTCCGGGATCCGTTGTCGAATGTCCATTGGGCCCTCGCACCGTTATGGGCGTGGTGTGGGAGAAAGAGCGTCTGCCCGGAACTGACGTCCCCGCTGCAAAACTCAGAAATTTGCAGGGAATTCTGCCAGTCCCACCTTTGTCAGCGCCCCTGCGCCGGCTGATTGAGTGGACCGCTGACTATTATTGCGCGTCTCTCGCCTCGGTTGCGCGGATGACCCTTTCGAGCGGTGGCGCTTTGAAAGGTCCGGCGACCAGCATTGAATATAGGCTCTCAGGAGGGATGCCGGAACGCATGACCCCGCAGCGCGAGGCCGCAATGGAAGCATTGGGGGGCGAGCAGGCAACAATCCGCGAGCTCGCAGGGATTGCGGGCGTCTCCGAAGGCGTGCTGCGCGGGCTGGTCAATCAAGGCGTTCTGGAGCCGATCGAGGTAGACATTGATCGACCGTATCGGCGCGCCGAGCCGGGCTTTACCACGGTCGAGCTAAGCCCGGATCAGCGGGAAGCCTCCGACATCTTCACCGCTGCGGTGGAGGCGCGCAAATTTGCGCCTTTCCTGCTCGATGGGGTTACTGGTTCTGGTAAAACTGAAACCTATTTTGAGCCGATAGCAGCGGCTCTAAAGAACAATCAGCAAGTGCTTGTCCTGCTTCCGGAAATTGCGCTTACAGAAGCATTTCTCAGCCGCTTTGAGGCGCGCTTTGGCGCAGCACCCATTCTGTGGCACTCCTCTCTCAAATCGACCGAGCGGCGGCGGGCATGGCGGGCAATTGCCTCGGGAGATGCGCAGGTGGTGGTCGGTGCGCGATCCTCGCTCTTTCTGCCCTATGCAAACCTTGGCTTGATCGTCGTGGATGAGGCGCATGAGATCAGCTTCAAACAGGATGAGGGCGTACGCTATAACGCTCGCGATGTAGCGGTGATGCGCGCGCATTTTGAGGAAATTCCCGTGATCCTCGCCAGCGCGACCCCAGCACTCGAAAGCCTGCATATGGCCGACACTGGCACATATACTCGGGTGGAATTGCCCAGCAGATTTGGCGGTGCAACCCTGCCGAGCATCAACACAATTGACCTGACCGAGGAAAAACCCGGATCGGGCCAATGGCTTGCACAAAGATTAGTCGACGGGATCGAAGAGCGGCTGGCGCGCAAGGAACAGTCGCTGCTGTTTCTGAACCGCCGCGGCTATGCGCCGCTGACCTTGTGCCGCAATTGCGGGTTCCGCTTCCAATGTCCCAATTGCAGCGCGTGGCTGGTTGAGCACCGCTTTTCTGAGCGGCTCGCTTGCCATCATTGCGGGCATGAAACACCGCCGCCCGCCACTTGCCCCGAATGCGGGGAACCCGATTGCCTTGTCGCCTGCGGACCGGGGGTGGAGCGGATCGCCGATGAAGTGGCTGAGCGCATTCCCGATGCGCGCTGTTTTGTCGCGACATCCGATACGCTGAACACGCCAGGCCGCGCGGCAGAATTCGTCGCGATGACGGAGGCTGGCGCGATTGACGTGATTATCGGTACACAGCTCGTTACCAAGGGTTTCCACTTCCCCAACCTCACGCTCGTCGGTGTGGTTGACGCGGACCTAGGCCTCGAAGGCGGCGACCTGCGCGCGGCAGAACGCACCTATCAGCAAATCGCGCAAGTCGCCGGACGTGCTGGCCGGGGTAGCAAGCCCGGAGAAGTCCTGCTGCAAACGCGGCACCCCACCGCATCGGTCATCGCAGCTCTCTCGGAGGGCGATCGCGACGCCTTTTATGAGGCCGAGACCGATGCGCGCCGTATGGCCGGTGCACCGCCCTTTGGCCGCTGGGCGGCGATTATCGTATCCAGCGAGGATGAGGCTGAGGCCAAAGAGGCGGCAAACCGCATCGGCGGAACCCGTCCCAATCACGATGGGGTCGACATTTATGGCCCTGCCCCTGCGCCTTTGTCTCTCCTGCGCGGACGGTATCGCTATCGCCTGTTGATCAACTCAAAGCGCACCGTAAACTTGCAAGATATCATCCGCCGCTGGCTTGGCGGGCTCGATCTGCCCAACAGTGTCCGGGTGAGCGTGGACATTGACCCATACAGCTTTGTATAGAACCTTTTAGCTTGCGTACCAACGCACACCGGGGCGCCGTATGGATACAAACTGATACAAGCTGCGACTGAACATTCACTGCCAATGCGATATAACTCGCAAATGGATAATATACGGCTCAAGTCTGTTATTTACACCGCTTGGACGAGCATCGCTTTGGCTTTGTCTGCCTGCGGCGGGGGCGACAGCGCACCACCAGCGACCATCACTCCCAATCCAGACCCTCCGACCACCGCAACACCAACGCCGGATCCTGCCCCGGCTCCTGCCGAGCCCGACTTCAGCGCAGTTACTGCTGCAATCGAGGCGCATTCAGACGACAATTTCGCGGTAATAATCGGCACAGTTGATGGCGAGGTATATTCCTATACCAAAGGCATATTTCCGCTCGAGGAGCAGTATCAAATCGCCTCAGCATCGAAGTGGCTAACCAGCAGCACCATTATGCGACTGGTTGAACGCGGCGCGATGTCACTGAGTGACCGGCCGCAGGATTATCTCGCCTTCTGGACTGATGATGCGATGGACCCGCGCTCACGCATCACGCTCGAGCAATTGCTTAGTTTTACCTCTGGTTTCAACCAACAGCCTGGCTCACTTGGCTGCACACCAGCCTTAACCGTCACGCTTCAGCAATGCGTCGAACAAGTCTATGCCGATGGAATCGACACTGATCCGGGCAGTAACTACTCCTATGGACCCGAGCACATGCAGATTGCCGCCGCGATGGCAGAGCGCGCGACAGGCACGCCGTTTGCCGAGCTGCTTGTCATTCAGATCGCTCAGCCGCTGGGCCTGAGTGATGCGACAGGGTTCGTCTCCCCTACGCAGCTCAATCCGCTGGCATCGGGCGGCGGAGCTTCAAGCCCGCGGGACTATGCGCTATTCCTCGAGGCGATGCTGAAAGGCGAAATCGTCAGCGATCTGGACACGTTCCTCACGGATCGGATCCCGAACACACCGATACTCTTCAGGCCTCAGGCATCAGGTGATTTCGGTGACTGGCACTATGCGCTTGGCGCTTTTGTCGAATGCGATCAGCCAGTGTTCGATAGCTCGTGCAGCGCGCAAATGACCTATTCCAGCCCCGGCTCCTTTGGTTGGACACCATGGATTGACCGCAGAACAGGGTATTGGGGCCTGATCGCCAGGCGCGGCGCGAGAAACACCGCAGAAGTCGCCGTCGAGCTACAGCAAGAATTGCAACCTTTGATAGAAGAAGCATTGGCGCAATAAGCCGGGCAAGGCTGGTGCGGGCACTAACAGGGCGCTAGCGCGTTGCCTTGATATGACTAAACCCACCCTCATCCCCATCCTTGGCGATCAGCTGACCCGCACGCTCGCGAGCCTCCGGGGGCAAAGCAAAACCGACAGCGTCATTCTTATGATGGAGGTTTGGGACGAGGCGACCTACGTCAAGCACCACAAGCAGAAGATAGCGCTGATCTTTTCGGCTATGCGCCACTTTGCAGCCGAGCTGTCCGAAGCTGGCTGGCGCATCGACTACGTCAAGCTGACTGACACGAACAACGCGGGCAGTTTCACCGGCGAAGTGGCCCGCGCGATTGAGCGTCATGACCCCGCCAAAATCTGCATAGTTGAAGCCAGCGAATGGCGCGTGCGGCAATCCATGGATGAGTGGCACGACAAATTTGCCTGCGAAGTCGAAGTGCTGCCCGATGACCGCTTTATCTGTTCGCAAGCTGAGTTCGACGAATGGGCCAAGGGCCGCAAAGAGCTGCGCATGGAGTTCTTCTACCGCGAAATGCGCAAGAAAACCGGCCTGCTGATTGATGAGAGCGGCAAACCCGTTGGCGAGAAGTGGAACTTGGACGCAGAAAACCGTGCGTCACCCGACGCAAAAATGGATCCGCCGCCCTGCCCCAAATTCGCGCCCGATCAGATGACACAGGAAGTGATCGAACTGGTCGAGGACCGGTTCGGCGATCACTTCGGCAATCTTGAGAACTTTGGTTGGCCCGTAACTCGTGCCGATGCGGAAAAAGCTGCCGATGCTTTCTTCGCCGAGCGACTACCCGATTTCGGCAAATATCAGGACGCGATGGTCCATGGCTCGGACGATCTGTATCACTCCATGCTATCCACCAGCATTAATTGCGGCCTGCTCGACCCGTTGGAGCTCTGCCAGCGCGCGGCAAAGGCATACCAAGATGGCGATGCCCCGCTCAATTCAGTCGAGGGTTTCATCCGGCAGATCATCGGCTGGCGTGAATATGTGCGCGGGTTTTACTGGCATCAAATGCCGGGGCTTGCTGAGGCAAATGAGTTGGGGGCGGCGCGCCCGCTGCCCGAGTTCTACTGGACAGGTGAGACCGGCATGCGCTGCCTAGCGGACAGCATCCGCTCCACTCACGACAATGCCCATGCGCACCATATTCAGCGCCTTATGGTGCTGGGCAACTTCGCGCTGCTTTCAGGCGTCGCGCCAAGCGCGGTCGAGGATTGGTATCTTGCGGTCTACGCCGATGCTTATGAGTGGGTCGAGCTGCCCAATGTGGCGGCAATGGTACTCTATGCCGACGGTGGGAAACTGGCGAGCAAGCCCTATGCAGCTTCGGGCAATTACATCAACAAAATGAGCGATTACTGTAAGGAATGCGCCTACTCACCCTCCAAGAAAACCGGCGAAGGCGCATGCCCATTTAATCCGCTCTATTGGCACTTTATGGACCGCCACCGTGAGCGCCTCAGCAAGAACCACAGGATCGGGCGAATTTATTCAACTTGGGACCGGATGGGTGAGGAGAAACAGCGTGATTATCTCGATAGCGCGGAGGCGTTTTTGGAGACCCTAGAGCCCGCAAAAGACGGCTGGGCGCGCCATTAACCGCCCCCTCCGGCCCGCATAAACCGGCATGATTGGAGTGAACTGTCTCATTTTGAGACAATTATAGACATTTTACATGTTGAGATTCGGTAAGGCTGGATTGCTGAGCTACCTGCAGAACCGCAAAACATGGGTCGTCCCATTGTACTCGCTCAACAGGACGTAATGAAATGAAAAAACTCGCTCTTTTAGCACCAATCGGTTTGGTCGCCGGTCTGGCTGCCGCTCCAGCCCAAGCCGCTTTGGTCTTAGACGAACCTTGCGATACCGCGCTCATTGCGCCGACAGCATCCGCATGCTCGGGCTATTGGGAAGGCAATTTGCTCGGCGGAAGCCCTGTGAAAGTGCAGGACCAGATCGACGCGATCGACATGCTCCCATCGAGCTTTGTATTCAATGGCGATTGGGGTCCGGTCGACGCCACCAAGATCACATCGCTAGCGAACGGTAATGAGCTCGACTTTGGCCAAATGCTATTCGGTGAAACCATCATTGGGGCGCATTTCGGCAACGTCGCGGGTCCGGCTGGCAACGTAACGGTATTCTGGCTGTTTGACTTCGGTACCACCGGCGCCTCGTCGGTCGCGCTTAACAACGCGATGGGCTTCTCCAATTCGGTACTTTACACGACCGGCACGAACGCCGTTCCAGAGCCAGGAACTTGGCTGATGATGATCCTCGGCTTTGGTTTGATCGGCGGCGCAATGCGCGGCCGCAAAACCAAAATCGCCGGACCTCGCGTCACTTATTCTTAAGTCTGAAGTGCAAGCAAAACGCTAGGCTGCTGCAGAGAGTGCTCTCAGCAGGCCTGCGGCCGCTGCCGTATCGGCATATTCGCGCAGGACCATAATTTTGCCGTCTACTACTTCGCCGACGACGCAGACCGTCAGATCGAGCTGTTCGCCATCAGGCAATGTACCGCGAACCCGGTGTTCTTCGATAAAACCAGTTTCGGTTGCTGATCGGATTGCTTCCTCGTAGCGGAAGTCTAGTACGACCGCATTTACAGCGCCAGTGAACTTCAAGAGAGTATCGCGGTCCATGGCTGGGCCACCGTTTTGTGATCCACGAAAGTCGTCCGCACAAAGCGCTTTGGCAGCTTCCAGATCGCCGTTTTGAAATGCGACAAAAAGGTTTTCGGCAATTTGTGTTGGCGTCATGGCGTCTGGTTCATCCCTACTATCTCGAGCACATCGAACTGTGCGATTTTAGCGATAGAGCTCGCGTGCAGCCTCGCCCAGAGCATCCATAGCCTCACGCCACGGCGCAGGGCCATAGCTAATCCGAGCGACCCCAATTGCACCCAGCTCTACATTGGAGGGCATGCCGGGCAAGCGCATGACGTTCACTGGTAAATCAACGCCTGCACAAATCTGAGCAATCATATCTATATCGCTGAGACCAGGAATGAAAAAGCTGCTGGCGCCCGCATCCTTATAAACCGCGCCCCGCTTAATCGCGCCCGTTACCAGTTCCGCCCGATTGGGATTCTCGCCTGCCATAAGTGGCGCTAAAAACATGTCGGTGCGCGCGTTCACAAACAAGCCAGCACCCGCCACGATAGCAATTCGCTCGGCTTGCTCAGCCGCATCGCGGAGCTCCTGCCCGCCTAGAACCTGATCCTCAAAATTGCACCCAAGCGCCCCGGCTTCCCGCAATGCCGCCGCGTTCGTAGACAGATCCTCTAGACACTGTGCATAGCCAGTTTCAAAGTCGACGGTCACTGGCAGATCAACCGCTGCAACTATTTGCCGCACCGCCCTCAGCAACGCATCAAACGGCATCGCCTCGCCATCGTCAAAACCCTGAGCACCGGCAAGCGACAAGCTGCCAGTAGCGATCGCGGTCGCCCCTGCATCCGCCACCGCCTTCGCGCTGCCCGCGTCCCAAACATTGAACAGGACAAGCGGATGGTCAGCGCGGTGAAGCGCTGCGAATTGATCTTTGGTCATGTTAGAATAACTCCGGTTCGTCGGCGTCGCCTTGGCCGCCCTCACGCTTCAACAATTCGGCCTTGATTTTCGTGCCATAGGCATAGCCGCCCAGTGAACCATCGGCCTGGATAACGCGGTGGCAGGGGATCAGCACGGCGATGTTGTTTGCGCCGTTCGCTCCGCCCACTGCGCGGCTTGCGCTGGGTTTGCCGAGCGCGGCGGCAAGCTCGCCATAGCTGCGCGTTTCTCCCGCCGGAATTTCACGAAGCGCTTGCCAGCAGCGTTGCTGAAATGCTGTGCCTTTGACATCCAGCGGAATATGCGAGTTGTCGAGCGCGGGCTCTTCTACCGCACGCGTGACTTGCTCAAACAGCTCGCGAAACTCATCACCGCCCAGTGATACTTCCGCGTTGGGGAAGCGCGCGCGCAGATCGCCTTCGCCCTCGTTGAAAGAGAGACAGCAAACCCCCTTTTCACTCGCCGCAATCAGCATATCGCCCAGCGTTGTCGCAATGATTTCATAATGGATAACGCGGCCTGCACCGCCATTTTTCCAATCGCTGGCACTCATTCCCATCTTGCCCTCCATCGCCTCGTAGAAGCGGCTTGGTGCTTCATAGCCCGCATCGTAAATCGCATCTGTGACGCGGTCAGCCTCCACCAGCGCATCCTTGGCCCGCTCTTCGCGCAGCGCCCGCGCATAGGCCGCTGGTGACAAACCGGTCGCGCGCTTAAACACGCGTTGAAAATGGCTGGGTGAGTAATCCGTGATTTTTGCAAGCTCTTCCAGCGTCGGCTTGTCGCCGGATTTGATCGCATCAATCGCCGCCATCACAGCAGCCTCATCACGCGCCACATCATCAGGCATGCAGCGTTTGCAGGCGCGAAGCCCGATTGCCCGCGCCTCTTCGCCGCTCGCGAAAAAGCGGACATTTTCGCGCAGGGGGTGCCGCGCAGCGCAGCTGGGCCGGCAATAAATACCCGTCGTCAACACGCCCGTTACAAAGCGCCCGTCGAAACTGCGGTCACGCCGCATAACAGCCGCCCACGCTTCGTTGGCATGAATGTTCGATTCGCCAGTCATGACGCATTCTTAGGCGGGTTTTTCAGCCGCACCCATCCCGCGTCTTGCGATCAAAACAAATGGACGGCAAAAGGCCGAGTATATGAACCGATTTATCGCATTTCCCGCCCTGTTGATCGCGCTGCTTTTTGCGCTGGTCTCGCCCGCCCATGCACAGGGCGAATCTGCCGATATTGACGCGGCGGCCAGGGGCGTTGTGCGGGTCGTCATTATCGCGGCCGATGAGGAACGCGGGATTGTCCCGATCAGCCATGGCAGCGGCTTCGCAGTGGCGCCAAAGCGTATTGTCACCAACGCGCATGTCGTGCGCGATGCGGTGAATGACAATAGACTTCGTGTTGGGATCGTCCCCTCGGAAGGCGGCGAGGCGGTCTACGGTAAAATCCTTAAAGTGAGCCCACGCAACGACCTCGCGCTTATTGAAATTACCGGCGATTTGCGTCTGCCTCCTCTAGTATTGTCTGGAGAGCCAGTGCGCGACAGCGGTGACAGCTATGCAGTTGGCTATCCAATGAATGTTGACCGGGCTCAGGGTCTGGAAATCGGCGATATCTTTAAGGCGCAGCCACCGGTGAAGAGCCGCGGCTTCCTTGCCGGGACACGCCCCAGCCGTCAGTTCCACACGGTTTTGCATACCGCCCCCATTGCGAGCGGAAATTCGGGCGGGCCGCTACTGGATAGCTGCGGCCGCGTGCTGGGTGTGAACAGCTTTGGTGCAGATAGCGCAGGCGCGGATGCAGAGTTCTTCTTTGCTGTATCGAACCGCGAGCTGGGCCCTTTCCTGCGCGAGAACGGCGTTGAACCGCGCGCCAATGATACACAGTGCCGCAGTCTGGCCGCGCTGGATGCTGATGAGCAGGCCCGCATCGCTCAGGAGCAAATGGCCGCACGCGCAGAGCTGGCAAGTCGCAGCGCAGAAGATCGTGCACGCCGTGAACGCGCTCAATTTGAGGCGGAGATGCAAGTGCGCGATGAACGCGACGACCGTATGTTCGCCAGCGTATTGCTCTTACTGCTCGGAGCGGGAGCCGCTTGGTGGGCTTATGAAAAGCGACCTGCAAAAACCGGTGAAGATGCAGAATGGCCTGCGGCGAACAAAGGCGCAGCGGCGGCTGGCGCAGGCCTCGTGCTGATCGCTCTGTTCCTACAACTCACCCGCCCTGGCATTGACGAGATTGATCGCCGCGTCGCCAACGCGCTTGGGAATCCCGATGGTGGCGGCGATGAAGGCGAAACCGGCGGCGACCCGCAACTTGCGGCGAGCGATGTCACCTATCTATGCACTATCGACAAGCAGCGCAGCCGCATAACTCGATCCGACACAGAAGACGTGGAGTTTAGCTGGAACAATGGCGGCTGCGTTAATGAGCGAACGCAATATGGCTTTTCCGGCGGGACATGGTCACGGGCCTTTGTGCCCAATGACGAGCAGGCGGTGTCAGTCGCCAGCTTTGACCCGCAGCGGCGGATCTACCGCACAGAGCGCTATCTGCTCAGCCGCGGCGCGATGGAGACAGCGCGCGAGGCTCGCAGCATGTATAAAGCGCCATCCTGCGGTGCTGAGGATGCTGCGGCCACGCTCGGCGATCAGCAGAGCGCGGTCCTATCCGCCCTTCCCGCGCGGCCTAATGAGCGGCTGGTCTATAGCTGCGAGGCGAAGTCGGGCGACTAAGCCGCCAGCGCCTCCCCGCTCAGTGTGATCCGGTGCATCTCGCGGCGGTGACCTGCATAGTCGTTCATGGCATTGTGCCAGCTCGTTCGATTGTCCCAGATCGCCACTGTGCCCGGCTTCCATTGCAGGCGGCACTGATTGTCATCGGTCAGCGCAGCATCACACAGCTCATTAAGCAGCGGTAGGCTTTCCTCGCGTGTTTGGCCGACGAAATTGATCGTGAAAGCGGTGTTCACATAGAGCAATTTTCGCCCCGTTTGCGGGTGACGGATCACGACGGGGTGGATTGCACCGGTCTTCAGATCTTGCCCGCGCAAATGCTCGCCCATATCTGTCTGGGCATAAAGGCCGCCCTCTTCATAGACATGATCAGCGGTGTGATAGGCCTCTAGCGCTTCGGCCTTGGCTTTCAATTCATCGGACAGCGCATCGTAGGCCGCGCCCATATGCGCCCACATTGTGTCGCCGCCTTTTGGGGGAAGTTCACGCGCAACCAGTACTGATCCCATAGCCGGGATTTGGTCATAGGAGTGGTCGGTGTGCCACGCGCCGCCAATGTTGGTGTTCTGCGTCGGCTCTTTTTTCACCACAGAGATTTCATCGAAATCGCCTTGCTGCGGAAAGTAATTATTGATGTCCATCCCGCCCCAGCGCTTGCCAAAGCTGATGTGATCTTGCGGTGAAAATTCCTGATCGCGAAACACAGCGACGCCGTGTTCGTAAATCGACCGTTTGATCTCGTCCATTTCAGAATCGCTGCATTTCGCCAGCGAAACGCCAGAGACTTCCACGCCGCACTTCGGGGCCATTGGTGTGAGCTGCATATGTCCTCTCCTGTATTTTTTGCCGAGTATGCGCGATTCTGTTTTTCATGCAAGCATCTCCGCTACCGCACGGACAACAAAGGTTCCGCATTCTGCAACGGTCCCGGCTTGCGCTCCTAAAGACTCGATGCTAGGCGCGCGCCAGCTTTGCCGGAGTGACTTTTGTGACTCGCAAACGGCACTGTGATGCAAGTTTACTCCCGGATCCAAGAAGGACCTTCAACGCGTGGATATTTCCGCCGGTATTCAGGCTAGCCTGTCAGGCCGTTATGCCTCTGCTTTGTTCGAACTCGCTTCCGAGCAGGGAACCGTGACTGCTGTCGAATCGGACCTTGAGAAATTGGATGCGGCTCTGACCGAATCGGATGAGCTCACATCGCTCTTCGCCAATCCCAAAGTGTCGCGCGGCGAAGCTGCGAAAGCACTGGACGGAATTGGCAAGCATTTGGGGCTTTCTGAGCTTACAAACAATTTCCTCGGGGTCCTGGCGGGCAACCGCCGCGCCGGACAGCTCGCCGCCGTGATCAGTGCCTTTCGCCAGATCGCCGCTGCGCAGCGCGGTGAAGTGACCGCCACCGTTACCAGTGCGCACGCGCTGTCGGATGAACAGGTCACGACGCTCAAGCAGAAACTGACCGCGCGCGAAGGCCGCACGGTTAAACTCGAAACCGCTGTTGACCCCGATTTGCTCGGCGGTCTGGTGGTCACAATTGGTTCTAAGCGGATTGATGGTTCTATCCGCACTCGTCTTAACTCTCTCGCCCAGGCAATGAAGGCCTAAAGGACAAGATTTATGGAAATCCGCGCAGCAGAAATCTCCAAGGTCATTAAAGACCAGATCGCCAATTTCGGCACGGAAGCCGAAGTCAGCGAAGTCGGTTCTGTTCTCTCCGTTGGTGACGGCATCGCCCGTATCCACGGCCTTGACAAGGTTCAGGCTGGTGAGATGGTCGAATTTGCTAACGGCGTTCAAGGCATGGCCCTTAACCTCGAAGCTGACAATGTCGGCGTCGTGATCTTCGGCTCTGACGCTGAGATTAAAGAAGGCGACGATGTTAAGCGGACCGGCACAATTGTGGACGTTCCCGTTGGCAAAGGCCTGCTCGGCCGCGTGGTCGACGCTCTGGGCAATCCGATTGACGGCAAGGGACCGATCGAAACGACCGAGCGCAGCCGCGTTGAGGTAAAAGCGCCGGGCATCATCCCGCGCGAATCCGTGTCTGAGCCTGTGCAGTCTGGCCTCAAAGCGATTGACGCACTTGTGCCGGTTGGCCGCGGTCAGCGCGAGCTGATCATTGGTGACCGTCAGACCGGTAAGACCGCCGTCGCGATTGACACGTTCATCAACCAGAAGAACGACAACGCCAGCGACGATGAGGGCAAGAAGCTCTACTGCGTCTATGTCGCTGTCGGCCAGAAGCGTTCGACTGTTGCGCAAATCGTGAAGCAGCTCGAAGAGAACGGCGCGATGGAATATTCTATCGTGATCGCTGCGACGGCTTCTGAGCCTGCTCCGCTGCAATACCTCGCGCCTTACACAGGCTGCGCGATGGGCGAATTCTTCCGCGATAACGGCATGCACGCCGTGATCGTGTATGACGATCTTTCCAAGCAAGCGGTTGCCTATCGTCAAATGTCGCTGCTGCTGCGTCGTCCTCCGGGCCGTGAAGCCTATCCTGGCGACGTGTTCTATCTCCACTCACGCCTGCTTGAGCGTGCGGCGAAGATGAACCCGGACAATGGCTCTGGCTCGCTTACCGCGCTGCCGATTATTGAAACACAGGCGGGCGACGTGTCCGCCTACATTCCGACTAACGTGATTTCGATCACTGACGGTCAGATCTTCCTTGAAACCGACCTCTTCTATCAGGGTATCCGTCCCGCGATTAACGTGGGACTCTCGGTGAGCCGTGTTGGCGGCGCCGCTCAGACCAAGGCGATGAAGAAGGTTTCCGGCTCGATGAAGCTGGACCTGGCGCAATACCGCGAAATGGCGGCCTTTGCTCAGTTCGGTTCAGACCTCGATGCCTCAACGCAGAAGCTGCTTAACCGCGGTGCGCGCCTGACCGAGCTGCTCAAGCAAGCTCAGTTCTCGCCAATGCCGTTTGAAGAGCAGACTGTGTCGATCTTCGCAGGCACAAATGGCTATCTCGATGATGTAGCCGTTGAGCGCGTGAACGATTACGAAGAGCAAATGCTGGCATTCTTCCGCAAGGATCACGCCGACGTGCTCACCGAAATCCGCGACAGCAAGAAGTTCGAAGGCGACGTGAAGGACAAGACCGTTGCGGCGCTCGACACCTTCGCAAAGCAATTCGCCTGAGCCCGATAGAGAGACAAGGGAGCCGAAATGGCTAGCCTAAAAGAACTCAAGGATCGGATCGGGTCGGTTAAATCGACTCAGAAGATCACCAAGGCCAAGCAAATGGTCGCCGCGGCGAAACTGCGCCGGGCGCAGGCTGCTGCTGAAGAAGCACGCCCCTATGCCACGCGTCTGTCTGCGGTGATGGCATCGCTCGCCAGCAAGGTTTCGGGCGATAGCGCGCCGAAACTGCTCGCGGGCACTGGCGCCGCGCAAAAGCACCTGCTGGTCGTGGTCAACACGGACAAGGGCCTATGCGGCGGTCTGAACTCGAACATCGTGAAAGAAGCGAAGGCTCAAGCGGCTCAGCTAATCGCGGCGGGCAAGGACGTTCAGTTCTACCTCGTCGGCAAGAAAGGCCGCGCGCCGATCAAGCGCGACCATGAGAGCCGCATTTCCAAGCATTTCGACACTTCGGCCGTGCGCACGCCTGGTTTTGAAGAAGCCGACGCAATTGCGGATGAGCTGATCGAGCTGTTTGAAGGCGGCCATTTTGATGTCGCGCATCTCGTGGCACCGAAATTCCAATCTGCACTAGTTCAAACGCCAACAACGACGCAGCTTATCCCGGTTCCGTCACCCGAAGTTACCGAAGATACTGACGGCGCCGCTGTTGAGTATGAGCCCGATGAGGAAGAAATCCTCGACGCGCTGCTGCCCCGCTATGTGAAGACACAGCTGTTCGGCGCGCTGCTGGAGCGTGAGGCGTCCGAACACGGCGCGTCGATGACAGCTATGGACAACGCCACGCGAAACGCGGGCGATTTAATCAACAAGCTGACCATTCAGTATAACCGCCGCCGTCAGGCCGCGATCACCACTGAACTTATCGAAATTATTGCTGGCGCTGAGGCGCTTTAACGAGATGACCCCTATGAAAACCCTCCCAATCGCCTTGTTTGCTTCAATCACTCTGGTCGCGTGCAGCGAAGAGCCAGCGCCTGAACCTGCTCCGGTAGAAACCGTAGCGCCAGAGCCTGAGCCATCACTGCCCGCCCCATCAGCCGAAATTTTCGCTGAGACGTTTGCCAAGGCATGCCCAGCACAAAAACCAATCAATAACTCAGCCTGCAAACGCGCTGGGATGACTTCATCCGATGTCATTTGTGACTATGGATTGGGTGATGACGAATTTCTTCGCCACAAGGCGACCCTAACCCCCGGTGATGGTGAATGGACCGTTGCCGACACCGAAACCGTTTGCGCCCAAGGCGCATAAACTCAAGCCCTAACTCAAGCCACGTAGGATCAAACACATGGCCACCGCACCTGTACTTAACCAGACCACAAACGGCACAATTGCCCAGGTCATCGGCGCCGTCGTCGACGTGCAATTCGAAGGCGAACTGCCGGCGATCTTGTCCGCTCTGGAAACCAAGAATGGCGAGAAGACGCTGGTTCTTGAAGTGGCTCAGCACCTTGGCGAGAACACCGTTCGCACCATCGCGATGGACGCGACCGAAGGCCTGACACGCGGCAGCGAAGTCATCGCAACCGGCGCGCAGATCTCTGTGCCAGTTGGCCCGAAAACGCTTGGCCGCATCATGAATGTGGTTGGCGAAGCGATTGACGAGCGCGGCCCGATTGGCGCCGATCAAACCGCTCCAATCCACGCAGAAGCACCTGCCTTCATTGACCAGTCGACCGAGGCGGCGATCCTCGTGACGGGCATTAAAGTTATCGACCTGCTCGCGCCTTACGCAAAGGGCGGTAAGATCGGCCTGTTCGGCGGCGCCGGTGTGGGCAAAACGGTTCTTATTCAAGAGCTGATCAACAACATTGCGAAGGGTCACGGCGGCGTTTCCGTGTTTGCCGGCGTGGGTGAGCGTACCCGCGAAGGTAACGATCTCTACCACGAATTCCTCGACGCAGGCGTTATCGCGAAGAACGATGCTGGCGAAGCGATCAGCGAAGGCTCTAAAGTGGCCCTCGTGTTCGGCCAGATGAACGAGCCTCCAGGCGCGCGTGCCCGCGTTGCTTTGTCCGGTCTGACTATGGCTGAGTATTTCCGCGACCAAGAAGGCCAGGACGTGCTGTTCTTCGTCGACAACATCTTCCGCTTTACCCAAGCCGGTTCGGAAGTGTCCGCCCTGCTCGGCCGTATTCCCTCGGCGGTGGGCTATCAGCCAACACTGTCAACCGACATGGGTAATTTGCAAGAGCGCATCACCTCGACCACCAAGGGCTCGATCACTTCGGTTCAGGCGATCTACGTGCCTGCCGATGACCTTACCGACCCTGCACCAGCAACCTCGTTTGCTCACCTTGACGCGACGACCACGCTGAACCGCGCGATTTCGGAGCTGGGCATTTACCCTGCTGTTGACCCGCTCGACTCGACCTCGCGCGTGCTTGAGCCGCGTGTTGTTGGCCAAGAGCATTACGAAACTGCCCGTAAGGTTCAGGAAACACTGCAGAAATACAAGTCGCTGCAAGACATCATCGCCATTCTCGGCATGGACGAGCTTTCTGAAGAAGATAAGCTCACCGTGGCCCGTGCGCGTAAGATCCAGAAGTTCTTGTCGCAGCCATTCCACGTGGCTGAAGTCTTCACCGGCATCTCCGGAGTGTTCGTGCAGCTCGAGGACACTGTTGCCTCGTTCAAGGCGGTTGTTGACGGCGAATACGACCACCTGCCCGAGCAAGCCTTCTACATGGTTGGCGGCATCGAAGACGTGGTCAAGAAGGCCGCTGAAATGGCTGAGGACGCGTAAGGCACAATGGCGGATGCGGATATTCTGGACATAGCGGATGCAGCGAACGAGCTGTGTCCCTGGTCTAGAGATCCAATTTCAGCTGACAGTCTTACGCTCTATCGCGGCAAGGTGGTTGGCTTTTGCAATCCGGGATGCCGTGACAAATTTGAAAGGGCCACATCGCATTTTGATGCGGCGATCGATGGAAACTGACTATGGCTCTCCACTTTGAACTCGTAACCCCTGCCAAGCAGGTCCGCTCGGAAGACGTCTATATGGTCGTCGTGCCCGGTGCCGAAGGCGAATTCGGCGTCCTGGAAGGCCATGCGCCGTTCATGTCCACTATCCGCGATGGTGCGGTACAGGTCTACAAAACCGAAGGCGCGGCGCCTGAAGAAATCCAGGTTCGCGGCGGATTTGCCGAAGTCGGCGATGCTGGCCTCACCGTGCTCGCGGAGCATGTCGAGGCGTAAGCCATAGTCCCTCGCCACTTGAGCGATATTTCGCTCATCTAAAATGATATTCACCGGGCTAGGCGTGAGTTGACGCGCCCTGCCCGCGCACGCCTCCGCATTAGGAAAATGCTAAGAGGATTATGGTTAAGGCTTTCTGTAGAAAGGCCTTTGCCCCGACCGTGACGACGACAGCACTAAACCAATCTAGCCGGCGTATTGCCGCCGCTATGCCCAACTTCGGGCTAAGCCTGATCGTCTGCGCCGCGCTGACCCACTTCCTAATCGCATTGCAGATCGGCCAGAGGCCGGTCTCGTCCTATTTTACAATAACCTGGGTCATCGAGCTATCGGCCTTCTTGGTCGTGCCCTTTATGCTGTGGTTCGTGCTTAAACTGGTCGAGGCTGTCAGGCGCAATGTGCCTAGCCCGATCGGCCATATCACGAGCGCGCTTATCCGAGATCGCAAACGCTTCATGACAGCGGCTGTCCTGTTTGCCTGCTATGGCTTGGTCAACCGGTCCTATCGGGCGATAAAAGTTGGTGTCCCGCGAATTGAGGATTTTTGGGCTGACCCCATGTTTGTACAGTGGGACCGGGCAATTTTCGGAACCGACCCATGGACAATCACACACGCTTTCATTGGCCCTGCCGGAACCTACGCGCTCGATATGCTCTATGCCGTGTGGATCGTTGTTATCCTGTTGGTCTATGCGGTTGTTGGCTTTGCCAAAGACCGCGTCTTCCAATTGCGTGCATGCTTCACATATCTGCTCATCTGGATCCTTCTGGGCAATCTACTCGCTGTGATCTGGTCAAGCGCTGGCCCTGTCTATTACGAGCATTTCTTTGGCGATCCCTTGTTTGCTCCTCTTATGGAGCGCCTAAACGGGCAGGAGCTGCGCGCTTTGCAAATACAAGATCTTCTTCTTTCCAACTCTGGCGATGAGATGATTGGATCTGGCATCAGCGCAATGCCGTCTATTCACTGCGCAATGACCGCGTTGATCGCAATTCTTGTATGGGAGCGACGCGGGTTTGGAATGGTCTTTGCGGTGGCCCTCGCCTACCACCTCGCCATTTTTGTGGGCTCAGTGCATCTGGCATGGCATTATGCCGTGGACGGGCTGGTCTCTTCAGCGCTGGTTCCGCTTATCTGGTTCGCTGTAAAAACGCTTGTCCGTGATGTTCCCGCAGACAAAACTGATGGCGGGCTCCGGGGAAAAGCAGCGGCCAACCCCGCTTAGGCATAGCAACAGCGCCCAGTTCACTCCGATTCACCCCACCGGAATCATGACCTCATTGCGGCGGAGCGGTGATGGAACCATTGGTGCATCGTAAAATGCGTATTCTGCCGGACCGGTGGCCTCAAGACTGTTTTCGGCCATCCAAGAGCGCAGCCGCGCCTCTTCGCGCTCCAGATCGCTGGATGTACCGCTCCCAGAGAAACGCACTGCGGCCATGCGCCTTCCGGGTACCTCAGTCAGAGTGATGTCCTCGGGCGTTTGCGGGAGTGTCTCAAGAGTATACTGGCTCGGCATAACAAAGCGGGTCCGCCACGCGCCGTCCGCATCCCTGTCGCTTGCGCCATCCTGCATCACCGGAGACGTCATCGCAATTTCCTGAGTTTGATCCAGCAGGACAGGAGAAGTCATAGCAATTTCTTCGCCCTGCTTAGCGTTCGCCTCAGCACCGGGCCGATCCTGCGCGAAGATATACGCCGCAAGGCGCCGGAACCCATTGTTGAGTGCTTCGCTACGCGGGCCAGTATGCGTCACCTCCGCAACGATCATCGGCGCATATTCACGCACTTCAAAATCCTCAGACTGAGCGACGACCTCGAACGCAGGTTTTTCAATATTGCGATATTGCGCCCAAGCCACTGCCCCGCCTCCCAAGACTGCGATTGCCAGACCTGCGGCGATCCATGTACGCTTCTTCATTACTGACATCCCATGCTCTTACTTTACACAAGTAGATACGCGAGGTGTTGGTTCCCGGATGCAGTCATATGGCTTAGCGCCGGTAAGGCGCGTGAAAGTCTGGCGGCTTGCTCGCCACCCATGCGACAAACCGGGCAAGTTTCTCATCAGCGAGCAAGGTCTCGCGGTCTTCGCCAAACCGCGCCAGCTGAGCATTGGTGAAATTGGCATGAATCGCGCGGTGGCAGATGGGGTGAACCGGAACGGTCTCGCGGCCCTTCTTCGACTTAGGCACAGTGTGATGCCATTGAATGCGCGTCTCAAACGGGCGCGAACACAGCCAGCATTTCAGCGGCTCTTCTTTGCCGGCCCCTAGTTCATCAAATGTCGTTACCCGGCTCATTGCGCGCTACGATGCACGCTTCCAGCTTCGTCGCAAGGTCAATGTTGTTGGCGGAGCCCTCAATCGCGGATTCGGTGTCACGCTGAAGATCTTCCATGCCCATCAACAGGCTGGCAAATTGCGATATCTGTTCAGCAGAGCTCTGGTTTGCAGTTTGCGCATGGGATGCGGAGTGCAGCACATCCTCATGGATCGCGCGCAGCCCGCTCAAATTGGCTTTGCCGCGCTCAGCGCTTTGCCCGGACAGGTCACGCAACGCGGCGCAATCCTTGGACATCTCGCCAGCATCGCTGAACAAGCGGTTGATGCTCTCCGAAATGTTCTGCGCTGATCGACCAGTTACACTAGCAAGTTCACGAACCTCGTTAGCAACCACTTTAAAGCCATGGCCGTTTTCACCCGCATTGGCGGCCTCGATCATAGCATTGAGCGACAGGATATTGGTTTGATCGGCGACATCCTTGATGGTCTTGGAGATATCGCGCACTTCACGAAAGCTGCTCTCAAATTCGCTCACGCGTTGGTCGAGAGCGACAATACCACTCACGGTCTTGTCCATCAGTCCGACGATACTCTCAACTTCTGAGATGATCTGCTTGGCCGCATCAGCGGTGGTTCGCAGATCTTGCTGAGCACCCTCTGATTGCTCCGACAGAGCGGCAATATCGCTCTCAATTGCACGCGATCGGTCAATCAATTCAGCAATGAAATTCGAGCGCTCGCGAGAGGCCTTGTTCACACGGTCGGCATTCGCACGCACCATCTCAACTAGCCGAGAAGCTTCGTTCTCACCAACGGTTTCAGCATTTGACGCAGCATTATTCATCCCTCAGCTCTTAGCTGAGACATGGTTAAGACAGTGATAATTCCCGGCCCGCGATTACGCCATGGATAAAGCCAGCCGAGATGATCAGCTGCTCTTTTTCGCTGCCGCCTTTTTCTTCTTCATGGTGTCATGGAAGCGGTCGGCCCAGCCTGGTTTGACCAGCTGTTCGCCGCGCACCATGCGTAGCTCCCCATCAGCGACATCGCGGCTCACCGCGCTGCCTGCGGCAACAATCGCATCTTTGCCGATACGGACTGGCGCGATCAATGCGCTGTTTGATCCGACAAACGCGCGTTCGCCAATCACGGTTTTGTATTTGAAATAGCCATCATAATTGCAGGTGATCGTTCCTGCGCCGATGTTTGCGCCCGCGCCGACTTCAGTATCACCGAGATAAGTCAGATGGCTGGCTTTTGCGCCCTCGCCCAGCACTGCCTTTTTCATCTCGACGAAATTGCCGATGAACGAATCTCTCTCCAGCACCGCGCCGGGCCGCAGCCGCGCATAGGGGCCAACTTGTGCGCCCTCGCCCACGGTCGCGCCCTCAAGATGGCTGAACGCCTTGATATGCGCGCCTTTGGCGATGGTGACACCAGGTCCAAACACGACATTGGGTTCAATCACCACATCGCGCTGGATCTTTGTGTCATAGCTGAAGAAGACCGTTTCGGGCGCCTTGAGCGTCACGCCATCCGCCATCGCCTCCTCCCGGCGAAATTCCTGCCACTGCGCTTCCGCGGTTGCGAGTTCAGCGCGCGAGTTGATGCCCATAACCTCATTGGGATCGTCCGTTGCTACTACCGCGCAGACATCGCCATCAGCGATCGCTATGTTGACGATATCGGGCAGGTAGTACTCGCCCTGTGCATTGTCGTTGCCGACACGGCCAAGCAACGTGAAGATATCCGCCGAACGCGCCGCCATCAGGCCAGAATTGCACAGGGTGCATGCGCGCTCCTCATCGCTCGCATCCTTGAACTCAACCATCTTACTGACCTGGCCCGCATCATCAGCTATCACCCGGCCATATTGCAAAGCATCCTCCGGCTCGAAGCCGAGAACCACCACTTTGGGAGTACCCTCGCCATGCAGCCGGTCAAGCATCGCTTTCATCGTTGCGCTGCTCACAAAAGGGACATCGCCATACATGACCAGCACATCCCCATCGAAGCCTTCAAGTGCACCTTCGGCCTGCTGAACAGCGTGGCCTGTGCCTAATTGCGGCTCTTGCATACATGTCCTTGCTGCATCGCCCAGCGCAGCCTCAAGCTGCTCTCGGCCAGCGCCAACCACCACGACCTTATGGGCAGGCTCCAGCGCATCGACTGAGGCCATCAGATGCATCAGCATTGGCCGACCCGCGACAGGGTGCAGCACCTTATGCGTGTCGCTCTTCATGCGTGTTCCCTTGCCCGCAGCAAGGATAATGGCGGCAATATTGGTTTGTGTGCTCATAATTATCAGCCTTTGCCACCAAATGGTTGCGGTTTGAAGCGTCATCCGCCACGCCCCTTTGGACTATGGCAGATTTTCCTTTCGATGCGGTCGGTTTTGACCTCGACGGCACCTTGCTAGACACCTTTCGCGATCTGGGCGCGGCGGTGAACTATGCGCTGGAACTTGGCGGAATGGACCCCGTGCCCGTCGATAGCTCGAAAGATCTGATCGGCGGCGGCGCGAAGATCATGCTGGCACGCGCGGTGGAGCAGCAGGGCGGCATGCCGGAAGAGGATTTTCGGGGGCTCTACAAACAAATGCTGCGCTATTACGCAGAGCACAATGCCGTCCATTCGCGCCCCTACCCTGGCGCGATTCAATGTCTTGATGCGCTCGCCGCGCGCGGTATCAAAATGGCAGTGGTGACCAACAAGTTTGAAGGCTTTGCCACCGACATCCTCACTCAGCTGGGTCTTGCAGGCCGCTTTGAGACGATTATCGGCGGTGACAGCATGGGCAAAGGCCCTGATGGCAAGCACCTTGCAAAGCCAGCTCCGGACCCGGTGATCAAGGCCCGCAACAGATGCGGAGGCGGCAGCTTCGCATTCGTTGGCGACTCCAGCTATGATGTGGCCGCCGCCCGCGCTGCCGACGTGCCAGTGGTCGTGGCCGCTTATGGTTATTGCGACAAACCGCCTGCCGAATTGGGCGGTGATGCGGTTATCGAATCGCTGAGCGGCCTTATTCCCGCCCTCGAAACGCTGTAAATAGCTGCACAAGGCGGAATATTCCGCTACGGCTTCAAAGGCATGATGCTGCAGTGTTGCAACGCAGCAGAGAAAATGTCAGGCAGCTGCCACATTACGTAAACGGAAACTTAGAGAGAGAACCCGATGAGCATCGATTTCAAAGATAAAGTCGCAATCGTAACTGGCGCTGGTGGCGGGCTTGGCCGCGAATATGCGCTGGAGCTGGGTCGCCGCGGCGCCAAGGTTGTGGTCAACGATCTGGGCGGAGCGCGCGATGGCACCGGCACGTCTGACATGGCCGCCCAAGTGGTCGAAGAAATCGAAAAGGCTGGCGGTGAAGCCATGGCCAATGGCGGATCAGTCACTGAATTTGACCAGATGGAAAAGATGGTCGCCGACGCCAAGCAAAAATGGGGCGGCGTGCACATCGTCATCAACAATGCGGGCGTTCTGCGCGATAAGACTTTTGCCAAGATGACGCCGGAAGACTTTGAATTTGTGGTCAAAGTTCACCTCACAGGCTCTGCCATGGTCACCAAGGCATGTTGGGAAACCTTCCGCGAGCAGGCCTATGGCCGCGTGTTGATGACGGCGAGCTCCACCGGTCTGTTCGGTAACTTCGGCCAAGCCAATTACGGCGCGGCGAAACTGGGCCTTGCGGGGCTCACTAAGACGCTCCAGCTCGAGGGCGCGAAATACAACATCAAGGTGAACTCGCTTTCGCCAGTTGCGGGTACGCGGATGACTGAAGACCTCTTCCCAGAGGAAGCCTTTAAGCTGTTCGATCCGGTCAATGTGGTTCCAGCCGCACTGTTCCTGGTCAGCGAAGATGCACCAACCAACGCCATCGTCGGCGCGGGCGCAGGTGGTTATCACTCGGCTTGGACCGTTATGAATGACGCCGTTTGGCTTCCCGATGGCGAGCGCACTGTCGAAGGTTTCGCGGCAAACTGGGACAAGATCAGCGAATTCTCAAACCTGATCGCACCGCAAAGCGGGCAAGAGCAGTCAGGCTCGATCCTGAAAGCCATGCAGAAAGTTCTCGGCGCGGATGCAGCGCCCGGCAGCGCGCGCGGCTAGCACGCTCAATTTTATCGAGAGAGGCGGATGGGAGACTGTCCGCCTTTTTTATGCCCGCGCCAGCCGTATTGACTGAGTAATACACCTGGCGTATTGCAGTTCTCAAGGAGATACTGCGTGGCATATTCTGACGAAGATCTGAACTCAGCGGTAACCGCGGGCGTGATCAGTGAAGAGACGGCAGGCGCGCTGCGCGACCACGTTGCGAAGCTGCGGCATATGCCCAAGAGCGACGAAGAAAACTTTCGTCTCATCAATAGCTTCAATGACATTTTTGTGGCGATTGGTGTGGTAATCATGCTAATTGCGGCAGGTTCGATTGGCAGCACCATTGCAGAGCTCATTGCCCCAGCTGAAAACAGCTTTGGCTTCTGGAACAGCGGCACGGAACCGACCGCCGCTGAAGTGGCCGCTTGGGAAGCAGCGCGCGAGCTTCAGGACGCCTTGAAACCGATGTTAGCCGGCTTGTTTGTCGCCGCAATTTCCTGGCCGCTAGCCGAGTTTTTCACCCGTAAGAGACGTATGGCCCTGCCCAGCATCATCCTTCTACTAGCCTTTGTTGGCGGCATCTTCGCCGCGGTCTTCGGGGCCGGAGCCGCACTCGCTGGGACTTCTGACAACAGCATAGGCGGGTTCATAGCGTCTGCGTCCGGTCTGGTCGCCGCTGTCGCTGCTTGGGTGCATTGGAAGCGCTTTATGGTACCAATAACAGTCGCCGCCGGGGCTGGAGCGATTGCGGTCACCGTCGTCGCCCTGCTCGCAGCCACCTATTCTGCGGTGAGCGGCGCGAACCCAGATAATGTGGTCCTGGCGCTCGTTTTTGCGACAGGTATCGCAATCTTCACCTTGGCAATGCGCTGGGATATGTCGGATCGTGAGCGCACGACGCGCCGCAGCGATGTGGCGTTCTGGTTGCACTTGCTTGCGGCGCCAATGATCGCACATCCGGTGTTCTCGTCGCTTGGGGTGATCGATGGCGGGCAAAATGTTGCCCCATCCAGCGCGTTTGTCGTGATTGCGATCTACGTCTTGTTTGGAGCGATCGCAGTTGCGATTGACCGGCGCGCCCTGCTGGTTTCGGCTTTGGCCTACGTCTTGGCAGCTCTGGCGTTCCTGTTTGAGCGGTTTGGCGCGGTAGAGCTTACATTCGCGCTCACGGCATTGGTGATCGGCTCTGCGTTGCTCACTCTGTCGGCGTTTTGGTCACCAATACGGCGCGCTTTGGTGGATAAACTCCCAAGCGGGCTCGCGGCTCAACTACCGCCTACTGAGCAGCTACAGGCAGTTCCAGAAGCCGCTTAGTCTTCGACAGCCTTCACAAGGCGCCGCTCCATCGGAGCGAGCACGCCGGGCAGTTCTTGCCCGCGTTTCAAGACCTGTCCATGCTCACCAAACAAGGTCCACATACCCTGCTTGTTCCGCAGCGATGGCCGTTTCTCAATTCGCGCCTGCGGGCGTTCTGCTGCGCGGCGAAAGGCAGCGAACACCGCCGCATCTTTGGTGAAATCCATCGCATAATCGCGCCATTCACCCGCTGCGACCATCCGCCCGTAGAGGTCAAGAATACGCTGCAATTCGTCGCGGGCAAAGCCGATCTGATTGGCTGGACGCTCGGGAAACCTAACAACAGTATCACCGCTTGATGCTGCCATCAGCAGTCGGTCCCATTACGGCGAACAACGGGCTGCTCAGTGCCTACATCGCGTGCCTTAAGCGCCTCAAGCTCCTCTTTCAGCGCCAAGAGCTCGCCTTCGAGTTTTTCAATACAGTCAACTCGGTTGCCCTCGGCATCTTCGCATGGCGTGCCATATGGAATGAAGTCCTTCATCCACTCTTCAGCAGGCATCAGCGTTGAGCGGGCCTTGAGGCCAACCATTGTCGCGCCTTCTGGGACGTCATCGGTCACCACCGCATTGGCGCCAATCCGCGCACGATCGCCGACCGTGATCGGACCGATCACTTGCGCACCAGAACCGATAATCACATTGTCTTTAACGGTTGGATGGCGCTTGCCGCCCACGCCATTGGTCGGGTTTGTCCCGCCCAGCGTGACGTTCTGATAAATCGTTACGTTGTTACCGATATCTGCCGTCTCACCAATCACCGTAAAGCCGTGATCGATAAAGAAATTGCGGCCAATCTTGGCTCCCGGATGAATATCAATATTCGTCAGAAACCGGCTGAAATGATTGACGAAGCGAGCCAAGAAAAACAAATCCGCTTCAAACAGCCAGTGTGCCAAGCGGTGCCATGCCAGTGCCCAAACACCAGGATAGAGGAGAATTTCCCAGCGGGAGCGCGGCGCTGGGTCGCGTTCACGGATCGAGTCCAGATAGCTCTTCAATCCACCTAACATGTGCCCTCCAATCGCCCCAAATTATGGCCGCATAATGAGCCTAAAACAAGCGGGCCTGATCCGGGCCCTGCACCGCATCCAGCGCGTCACGCCAGACTGACATGGTAGCAGGAACCTTGCGTTCAAGCGAAATTCTATCGATTTCACTCACAACCCGCTCGATATTCGCAAAACTCCGTTCGATGCGCGGAAGCAGATAGTTACATAGCGCGTCGCTCGCGGGAAGGTGCCGCGCTTCTGCATGCGCACTGAGCAAATCGGCGACCATTGCATCATCAGGAACGCCGATGGTGAGATGCATGGATCCGCCCACGCGCGAGCGCAAATCAGGCAGTGTGATCGCCCAAGGGTCGCTATTACTGATCAGTAGGATCGGCTCACCATCTTGCTGGGCGCGGTTCCAGCGGTGAAACACCTCCGTCTCGTCAAGGCTATCAGCGCCGTCAATCACCGCGCCTTTGCCATGAGCATCAAACCACTTGCCCAGAAGCGACTTGCCAGAACGCGGCGGCCCGACGAGAACAGCGGTGCGAAAGGGCCATGAGGCGGTATCGTCCAATGCGCCAGCGGCGTCAGCGTTCGCATTCCCCAACACAATGCGCGAGGATTGGCCCGGTGCAAGGGCATGTAAGGGCAAAGCAAGCTGCAACATAAGCGCGGGGCGCCTTAACGGCTGATCAGCAGTGCATTGCTACCCTGCTGAACCGTAAAGCCGCGCGCTCTCAGGGCTGCAGCCAATTCATCGAGCGAGCCCGCATAGGAGACGCTCATCACCGAAGTTCCGCCAATCGCTGTACTGCTGATCGAGGCACCGCGCACACCCGCCGCGCCGCGCACCGCGCCGAGCGCACCGTCAAAGGAGGCCGCATCCGGTGTCGCGAATTGCACAACGAAGTTTGAAACAGCGGCAGCGGCAGGCACTTCGACCACTTGCGCTGGCTGTTCATTACCGCCCTCAGCGGCAGCGCGTGCAGCAGCCTCTTGTGCCCTTACCGCCCGGCCAATCTGGATGAGCCGTTGCAGCGCAGGATCAGCCTGCCCAGTGCCCAGAGAGATACCCGCATCGGGCTTAAGCTTGCCATCACGCAACGCTTGCTGAAAAATCCCGTCAAACTGCACCACGGCGCGCTCAAGCATCGCGGGCAGTTCTTCGCTGCTCTCGGCTTCCATCGTAAATTCATCGAGATAGCGATTGTCTGGGCCATACCGCGCAGTGAAGCGCGCTTTGATAGGGCCGCCGGGGTAGGAATATTCCAACTTGGCAATCGCAACCACAATGTCCCCTGCTTCAAACTGATCGAGGATGTTGCGCCACCAAATCCGGCTGCGGCGGCTGATCTGCCCATAGTTGATCAGCAGCGATTCGCCGCCCGCGCCAGATGGTCTCACATATGTGACGAGGCTGGTTCCCGGCTGAAACTCTGCCCAAGCACGCTGCCAAGGGTTGCGTTGTTCATAAACTAGCTGCGTGCCAGCGCTGTCAGTCACTGGGATGAGCAGAATAGGCGCAGAGGGCCTACCCTGCGCGCCGCCGCCGAGATAGCGCGCAGCTCGCGCCCGGTCGAAAATAACACCAAGCCTGCCGATGTAGCGACGCGGCCCAATCTGCTCGCGTTCAATGACCACCGCAGAAACGAGCGATTCGAGCTGAGAATCGGGCAAGCGCGGCCCGTCGACCTTGGCCCATGCTTCGCGCACGGCTCTTTCCCATGCTTTCTCGCGGGCATCATTGGCATCACTGCCGCGCACATCCACATCGATGCCCGTCACCTCGATGTCGCTCGAGGCGGCAATCGGCGCAATTCCTCGCTCTCCGCCCACTTGCGCGCGGACAGCAAGCGCCAAAGCGGCAAGCGCAAGCACCCCTGCGACAATGGCAAGTACGCGGCGATGATGCGGAAAAGATCTGTGTGAAATACGTAGCATGGGGAAAACCGAGGGCCTTTTGCCCAAAGCGCCATGGAAAACCAAGCGCGAATGAGTAAAGCTGTTCATTAATGACCGAAAAAACGCGACAGAACACGAGCAGCTACACCTATGAGCAGGCTGGAGTCTCGATTGAGGCCGGCAATGCGCTGGTGAAAGCCATTGGCCCGCTGGTGAAAGCGACTGCGCGTGCCGGGGCCGATAGCGAGATTGGCGGCTTCGGCGGCTTTTTCGACCCAAAGGCGGCCGGATACGCTGATCCCTTGCTGGTCGCGGCCAATGATGGGGTTGGGACCAAACTCAAACTGGCGATTGACCATGACCGGCATGATACTGTCGGAATTGATCTGGTGGCGATGTGCGTCAATGATCTGATCGTGCAAGGCGCGGAGCCATTGTTCTTCCTCGACTATTTCGCGACTGGCAAACTTGAGAACGGCGTAGCTGAGCGGGTAATTGCCGGGATCGCGGCAGGCTGCACCGAGGCAGGCTGCGCGCTCATCGGCGGGGAAACCGCTGAAATGCCGGGCATGTATGCGGCTGGCGACTATGATCTGGCAGGCTTTTGCGTTGGCGCGGTTGAGCGCGGCGAGCAGCTGACCGGTGACCGGGTTACACCGGGGCAAGTGCTGCTCGGCATCGCCAGCTCCGGTGTCCATTCCAACGGCTATTCGCTCGTGCGCCGTTTGGCGAAGGACAAGATGTGGCAGCTTGATGCGCCCGCGCCATTCGATGAGAGCTGCGCGCTGATCGACGCTCTGATCGAGCCGACGCGCATCTATGTGAAGAGCCTGCTGCCGCTAATCCGTAGCGGAAGGATTGCCGCGTTGGCGCATATTACCGGCGGCGGATTGCTCGAAAATATCCCTCGGGTGATGCCCGCTGGCGCTCATGCCCGCGTCGATGCTGGCGCTTGGGACCAACCCGGCTTGATGGGTTTCTTGCAAGATCAAGGGAACATTGCGGCGGCGGAGATGGCCCGCACCTTCAATTGCGGCATTGGCATGGTGCTGGTCTTGGATGAGGCAGATGCAGACAGCGTTCTTGCAGACCTCAAAGCGGCGGGCGAAACAGCCTTGCGCATCGGAGCCGTGGTTGAGGGACAGCGCGGTTGCACTGTTACCGGCGGCGCCGGCTGCTGGAACAGGTCGCAAGCCTGGGACGCGCAACACCTTGCCTAATAGCGGGCCTGAGAAGGCAGAGACGCCCGCCAAGGTCGCGGTGTTTATCTCGGGCAAAGGCACCAATATGGCCGCCCTGCTCTATCACAGCCGGCTGGCTGGCTCCGCTTATGAAATCGTGCTGGTAGCCGCTAACGACCCGCACGCCGAAGGCTTGCAGCTCGCAAAGTCTGAGGGAGCCGCCACCTTCGCGCTCTCTCACAAAGACATGACCCGCGCCGATCACGATGCTGCGATGGAGGCCGCTGCGCAGGAAGCCGAAGCGGAATATATCGTTCTTGCTGGGTATATGCGCATTCTGACGCCGGAATTTGTGACGCGGTGGGAAGGCAAAATGCTCAACATCCACCCTTCCCTGCTGCCCAAATATCCTGGTCTTGATACGCATGCCCGCGCCATTGAAGCAGGCGACGCCAAAGCAGGCGCAACCGTGCATTTGGTCACTGAAGAGCTCGATTCAGGCCAAACGCTCGCTCAGTCTGAAGTGGCGATCTGGCCAGGTGACACGCCAGAAAAGCTCGCAAGCCGTGTGCGCGTGGCTGAGCATCAACTCTATCCAAAGGCGCTGTCTGACTATGTTTCGCGGGCTAGCAATCCGGGCTATCTCATTGAAAAGGTCCGCGCTTTGGCGCTCGCCCTGCCCGAGACGCATGAGCGCGAGAGCCATGGGCAGGCTGGGTGGCGCGCGGGGAGTGCGAAGAGCGGCAAATATTTCGCCTATTTCAATAACCAGCACCACGGGTCGCCGCACATTGCCGTACTGGTCAAGACTAGCGGGCTAGACGAACTTGAGGGACTGATTGAGACGCAGCCCGAAACCTATTTCAAACCTGCCTTTTACGGGGCTAGCGGCTGGGTAGGCGTGATTCTCAACCGCCCGGATTTAGATTGGGATCTTGTGTCCGAATGGCTCGCCCGCAGCTGGCGCGTGGTTGCGCCCAAGCGCCTGACCAAACTCATGGACGCCGCCGACGAGTTTTGATGGCTCGCTCAAGCACAATACCAGCGCGCCCTCACCCTCTGACGCGGTCCAAAGCGGCCATTCGCGCTGACGCGGCACTGGGCAAGATCTGGGAACGCGGGCTGACCGAGAAGCCGCCGCTGGAGCCAGAATTCCTTTGGGCTAAGGGTAGCAAGGGCTACGCGCCCGATGATGAGCGATCTGTGCGCAGCGAAGAGGATGTAGCAGATTTCCGCGACCGGCTGGAGATCTTATGCCAGTCCGTGCGCGAAGAAGCCGCGCTCAATTCGCTGGGTCACACGATGGCTTACGGTCAGATCACCTCGGCCATTCGCAAACGTCATGCGCTCGGCAAATTGTGGCGCGAACGCCCTGCCCTGACCGAGACGCCGATCGCCCCGCCGATCATAGTGATTGGCCAAATGCGCGCGGGGACGACGCGAATGCAGCGGCTGCTCGCGGCAGATCCTGCACATTGCGGCACACGCTTTTGCAATAGCCATGACCCGCTCCCGCGCACCCCTGACACGCGCCCTGTCGCCAGCCGGGCCTTCCTGAAGATCGCACGCAGCATCAACCCATGGCTTGATGCATTGCATCCCTTTGGCGCCACGCGCACTGATGAAGAAATTGGCTGGCTCGCCGCTGCGCTCAGCCCCTGTGCAATTGAAGCGCAATGGCGGATACCGTCCTATGTGCAGTGGAGCGAAGCGCGCGACCCCGCGCCTGTCTATCGTGAGTTTGCCCGGATCCTGCGTACCGATGCCGCGAGCATGGGTAATGCAGAGAGGCCGCGCGTGCTCAAATGCCCACAATATTCAGAGGATTTGCCCGCTTTGCTGGATCAATTTCCTGATGCTCGGCTAGTCGTAACACATCGCGATGCTTCGGCGCTGCTCGCAAGCAGCGTGTCGATGGTGGCCAGCCAGATGGCTCCGCAATCGGACGACCTGGCCGTGCAAGGCATCGAGACTGAGTGGCAGCGAAAACTGGCTCTGCGCGAAGAGCGGATGACACGGGCGCTTAGTGAGTTCTCTGGGCCGGTTACGCATGTCCAGTTCGACGCACTCAACGCTAATTGGATGAATGAAATTCATCGTATTTACAGCCAATTAAGGCTTGAATTTACTGATAAGTCTAAGATCGCGATGCAGACCGAGCATGCCCGCTCAGCCACGCAGAAGCACAGCGAGCATCGCAGCCAGATTGACGGCTTCTCGGGCAACTGAGCGCTGCACACAAAAAACCCGGCAACTGCTCACCACAGCGCCGGGCTTTTGTTAGTTTTCAGCTAGGCTAGATTAGCCGACAATCTCGTCATCATTGAAGAAGAATGCGATCTCGATAGCGGCATTCTCTTCCGAATCCGAACCGTGCACCGTGTTCTCGCCGATCGAGAGAGCGTGCGTCTTGCGAATTGTGCCCTCGTCGGCGTCCGCAGGGTTGGTCGCGCCCATGATATCGCGATTGCGGGTAACGGCATCTTCGCCTTCGAGGACTTGTACAACAACTGGCTCACTCATCATGAAGTCGACGAGTTCACCGAAGAAGGGGCGCTCTTTGTGAACGGCGTAAAAGCCTTCTGCCTGCTCGCGGCTCATGTGGATACGCTTGGACGCGACAACGCGTAGGCCAGCTTCTTCCAGCATTTGTGTGACCGCGCCGGTCAAATTGCGACGCGTAGCGTCAGGCTTGATGATCGAAAAGGTGCGGGTAACCGCCATGAGAATTTCCTTAAATGATAGGGGAGTTGCTGTTGCGCGCGCCGATAGCGCCGACTGCACCCGTCTGCAAGTAAATGCTGCAAGCACTGCTAAGCCAATGGCGCCGGGCTCAGCCGCCGAAATTTTCGCCTGTGCTCAGGTTGGTTAGGGTTTTTCCATCCTCAGCCGCGCTGGTGATCACGGAAAACCGGCTGCCTTCGTCCTTGCGGCCCGCGAGTATCCGTCCTTCGCCGATTGTAGCGTCTACTTCAATCGCAACGCCATTGGCTTCTGCCTGCTCGCGATAAAAGGCGATGATGACTGCTGGACTATCTTCGCTGATGAAGGTCGCGATCACCGCTTTGCCATCTGCCATCGCGGCATTGGTGGTGCTTTGCACCTCAGCTCCGGGATAAAGCGACCAGCCATTCGGTAAATCCGCCGCAACATTGACGCCCGAATAGACGCGGAGCGTGCCGGTTTCTGTGGTGAGGCTGGCGGTGGTTTCGCCCGTCGCCGCGTCGATTTCATAAGTGCCGTGATTGCTCACCGGGTCATCTGGAGCGAGTGGCCCGCAAGCCGCCAGAATCAGCGCGGCGATGGACGAAATGACGATACGGTGCACGGCGAACTCCCCAATTCTGGTGCAGACCAAGCCTATCGCTCAGCGCCCCTCCCGCCAAGCGCCGTCCGGCGTCTGTTTGAAGATATGGAGATCGCGCGTGTCGTCCCCGCTCATGGTGCGCCACAGATCGCGCGCCGCCGCAGTATCTTCCGGCCCGAACAGTAGCAACACCCGCTCAAATTGCGCAGCGTCTTCGCGCCATTTCCCGTCCGCGAGGATCGCCATGGTCGCACCATTCGCCGCTGAGCAGCTATCGCTGAGCAGAATAGGCTGGCGCGCATCATGCGGTCCTCCTGCGGGGCCATGCGCGAGGAAGGCCGAACCATCCTGTGCCCAAAGCGTTTTTGAGATTGCCTCATGCGCAGCAAGATCGCCGGATACGACCAGTAGTTTCGCACCTGCACCGAGCACTTTGCGCGCGAGCAAGGCGACCACTTGGTCTACCGGATCGCGGCTCAGCTGATAAAAGTCGACGCGCATCGGTCAGGAACCTTGTTTATTCCGCTTACATCGCTCTGAGCAATAGAGCACATTGTCCCAGTCGCGCGCCCACTTCTTGCGCCAATTGAAGGGTAAACCGCAGGCCAAACACGTCTTTGACGGCAAGTCACCTTTCTTACGCATCTTGGGCATCGGACTGAACGCCTAACTCAGCTCTCCAGCGTATCGCGCACCAATTGATCCATCAGCCGCACGCCAAAGCCCGTCGCGCCCTTGCCCCAAGTCGCGCCAGGCTTGTCCGCCCAGACCATGCCAGCAATGTCGCAATGCGCCCAAGGCGTGCCCTTCTTGATGAACCGCTCAAGGAATTGCGCAGCCGTGATTGAGCCAGCGCCCTTGCCGCCAATATTCTGCATGTCCGCGATCGGGCTATCGATCAGCTTGTCGTAGGCTGGGCCAAGTGGCAGCCGCCACATCTTGTCCCCGCTGGCCTTCCCAGCGCCAAGCAGATCATCCGCCAGCGCATCGTCATTGGCGAAAAGGCCGCCATGCTCATGCCCAAGCGATATGATAATCGCGCCGGTCAACGTAGCGAAATCGACAATGCGTGCGGGCTTAAACTCTTCCTGAGTCCAGTGCAGCGCATCGCACAGCACCAGCCGTCCCTCAGCATCAGTATTGAGGATTTCAATTGTCTGACCGGACATGGATGTGACCACATCGCCGGGACGCTGCGCATTGCCATCGGGCATATTCTCAACGAGGCCCATGACCCCTACTACATTCGCCTTGGCCTTGCGCTTTGCGAGGGCCAGCATCGCGCCAGCAACTGCGCCAGCGCCGCCCATGTCGAATTTCATATCGCCCATGCCAGGCCCAGGTTTCAGCGAGATACCGCCAGTGTCAAAGGTCACCCCTTTGCCCACAAACGCCAGCGGTGCATCGCCAGCCTCGCCGCCGTTCCAGCGGATCGCAAGAATACGCGAGTCGCGGCGTGAGCCTTGGCCAACGCCGAGCAATGCGCCCATGCCAAGCTTGGTCATTTCCGCTTCGTCCAGGACTGATATCTCAACGCCCGTACCCTCGAAACGCTTGACACAACGATCCACAAAACTCTGAGGATAAATGATATTTGCAGGCTCTGTAACAAGCTCGCGCGTGAACTCGACGCCGTCTAGCACGCCCGATGCCTCAGCCCAAACCGCCTCAGCGCCATCCGCCGCGCCGACCACAGTGGCCTCAACCAGAGTGATCTTCTTGTCGTCCTTCATGGTGGTGCGATAAGTGTCCCAGCGCCAATTGCGCAGACGAAGGCCGATGAGGACACTGGCGCACTCATCCGCCGATAAGCCATCACCATGAATAGCAATATGCTCAACGCCCGATGCCTGATATTTCGTAGCGACAGCAGCCCCTGCTCGCTCCAGATTATGGGCCCGGCTATCCGCGCCAGCCTCACCCGCCCCCACCAGAGCAACACGGACGACCGCGCCATCACGCTCAACAAAGCCTTCAAAATGCTGGCCTGCTCCGGCCTTGAAACGCGCCGCCGCTGCGCCATCACTGAGACTCGCCTCAAGATCAGCTGGCAAGCCGCCTTGATTGACGACATGCACCACGCATTGAGCGTTTGCGGGGATAGTTGAGCTAAAGTGGATCTGCATGAAAACTCCGAAAATATAGCGCCTAAATCGCCGAGTGTGTCACCTGAACGCATCAGGGTAGCAATCGGTTGCAATGGTGATTGCGATTAGGCGTGGGTGGTGCGATAGGCAAGCCATGGATGAGGCGGGGAAGATAGCTATATTGCATTTGCGATCCCGCGCCAGATGGGCCCTTTCAACGTGCCTGATCGCGTCAGCCTTGGTGCCCGGTGCGCTCACCGCGCAAGAAAGCTCTTCTTCTGCTCAGGTGCCTGTACTTATTGCCAGCCTCGATGAAGGCGCCGCGCAGGATGGGCAAACAGCAGAGACTACTGAAAAATCGGCGACCGGCGCAACGATCCTGACGGATGGGCAGATTGATTTTGAAGCCGACATTCTAAGCTACGATTCGCCCAGCGACACAGTGACCGCGTCCGGCAATGTCCTCCTACGAAGCGGCGACCGTTCCTTAAGGGCTAATGAGGTTAGCTGGTCCCGTCCAAGCGGTGAGATCATCGCAAGAGGCAATGTCCGCTTCGTTGATGAGAACGGGAATCAGCTGTTTTCCGAGAACCTCGTGCTCACAGACGAGTTTGAAGCAGGATCGATGGATGACCTGCTGCTCGCACTGCGTCAAGGCGGACGGCTCGCCGCGCGCTCGGGCGAGCGCAGTGACGATGGCTCGATCGCACTTAGTCAGGCGGCCTATTCGGGCTGCGCGGTAACAACTCCTGATGGATGCGATCGCGACCCAAGCTGGCGCATCACGGCCAAGCGCGTCATTTATGACCCCGAAGACAGCCGTATCCGTTTTGACGGCGCGGTTCTGGAATTGTTTGGCGCACGCGTACTACCCTTGCCCGGCCTTGCCGTGCGGACAGATGGCGGCGCGGTCAGCGGCTTTCTTGTCCCCGATCTACGCATTTCAGAAAGCAACGGCGTTGAGGTGTCCGGTAGCTATTTTTACCGGCTTGCCGACAATCGCGATCTCACCGCGACAGCATTTCTCTTCACCGAAGCCCCACCCATGCTGAGCGCGCAATATCGCGAGCTCACCAGTAATGGCGCTTATCAGATCACTGGCTATGCTACGCAAAGCCGCAGAATTTCTGACTTCACGGGTGTGCCTACCAGCGAGAGCGATCCGCGCGGCTACATCTTTGCCAATGGCAAGTTTCAGTTCGATGAGAATTGGAGTCTGACCGGCTCTGCCCGCGTCGCGAGCGACCGCACATTCCTGCGCCGGTATGACATCAGCCGTGATGACCGGCTGCGTTCGACAATCGATCTGGAGCGGATTGACGAGAGCTCTTACCTTTCGATCGCTGGTTGGGCGACGCAAACGCTGCGCTTGAATGACGAACAAGGCCAAGTGCCCATTGCCCTGCCTGCGATCGATTATCGCAAGCGCCTGACCGATCCTGTGCTGGGCGGCCAGCTTGAATTGCAGGCCAATAGCCTCGCGATTTTCCGCGATGTTGGGCAGGACACGCAGCGCGCATTCGCCCGTGCACGGTGGGACATGCGCAAGCTCACACCGCTTGGGCAAACAGTCCAATTTACGGGCCTAGTGCGCGGCGATGTGTATCATTCCGATGAGAACAATCTTACCGCGACAGCGGTGTATCGCGGCAATCCGGGATGGCAATTCCGTGGAGTCGCCTTGGGTGCGGTCGATATAAGTTGGCCATTTGTGGGCGAATTTCTTGGCGGTGAGCAGACGCTCACGCCGCGCGTTCAGCTGGTCGTAGCACCGCGTTTTCGCAATCTCGCTGTGCCTAATGAGGATGCCCGCGCGATTGATTTGGAAGACTCCAATCTCTTCGCACTTAATCGCTTCCCTGGTTATGACCGGGTCGAGGACGGCATCCGGCTCACTTACGGTTTTGACTGGAAATTGCGGCGGCCCAATTGGGAGCTGCGCAGCAATGTCGGGCAAAGCTACCGGGTTGAAAAAGACCCGCTGATCTTTCCGGATGGCACTGGACTGTCTGAGCGCATTTCAGACGTTGCCGGACGCACTGAGGTGCGGTTCAAGGATTTGGTCAAATTCACACACCGTTTCCGGCTAGATAAGGACAATCTGGCCGTACGTCGCAATGAGATTGATGCGACTTTCGGCACCAATCGGACCTATGCGGAAATAGGCTATCTGCGCCTCAATCGCGACATTACCTTGGTAGAAGATCTTCAGGACCGGGAAGAGCTGCGGGTGGCCGCCCGTGTGGCTTTCGCCGACTATTGGTCGATCTTCGGCAGCGGGGTTTTCAACCTAACTGACTTTGAAGAAGATCCCACCTTCAGCTCTGATGGTTTCGAGCCAATCCGCACACGTCTGGGGATTGCTTACCGCGATGATTGCCTTGAAATGGGCCTGACTTGGCGCCGCGATTTCGTAACGTCAGGCGATGCCCAGCGCGGCAACACCTTCCAATTGAACTTCACCATCCGCAATTTGGGTTTCCGATAGTCTCAGATAGGCGTTGAAGGATCGCACTCCTGCGTTGGCAGACCATGTGAATCTGGCTATTAACCAAGTGCGATAATCAGCTTGGGTTCAGCATGTCTTTGACATAGGGCCAAGTGTAACCGGGCACCGTATGTGTGCCGCAATTGATGAGATTTCTGTGATCCGAAAAGCGCTTCTTCCATCTCTGATTGGCCTTTCTATGGCTGGTGCAGGCGTTGTGGCGACAACAACAGCGGCGTTTGGCCAGCAAGCGGCTGCGCCTTCTGCGGCGAACCCGCTCGGCCTTCCCGATACGGTGACGTTGCTGGGTCAGGCAGACCCCAATGTTCGCAAGGCTACCGCCGTGGTCAATGGTCAAGTGATCACCGGCACCGACGTGGCACAACGCGTAGCTCTTTTGACGAATGCGAGTGGGAGTGAGCTTCCCGAGGCTGAGCTTCAGCGGGTGCGCATGCAGGTCTTGCGCAATCTGATTGATGAAACGCTGCAAATCCAAGAGGCCAAGGCGCAGGAAATCGAAGTGCCTCAGGCCGAGGTAAACAACACCTATGCGCGTGTTGCATCGCAAAACTTTGGCCAAGATCTTGAGGCCATGGATGATTATCTGATCTCGATCGGATCATCGCCAGTATCACTCAAGCGTCAGATTGAAGGTGAGCTAGCATGGCAGCGTTTGCTGCGCCGCAATGTTCAACCCTTCGTCAATGTCGCTGAAGAAGAAGTCACTGAAGTTATCAAGCGGCTAGAGGAATCACGCGGCACCGAGGAATATCGCGTCGGCGAGATCTTCCTGGAGTCGACACCGCAAAGCGCAGCCCAGGTTGAACAAAATGGTCGGCAGATCGTTGAGCAGCTTCAACAAGGCGCGAGCTTTGTGGCTTATGCGCGGCAGTTCTCTCAAGCCACAACGGCGGCGGTCGGCGGTGATTTGGGCTGGATCCGTCTTCCCCAATTGCGCTCACCACAGCTGGAGAGCATTGTTAGCGAGATGCAGCCTGGACAATTGGTGGGTCCGGTGCAAATCCCCGGCGGCTATTGGATCGTGTATCTGATTGATAAACGCCAGGTTCTGACCGCTGACCCGCGCGATGCAGTGCTATCGCTAAAGCAGATATCCATCGGGTTTGAGCCGGGCACAAGCGAGCAGGAAGTGACTGCTCGCGTGCAAGCCTTCCAGCAGGGCGTAGCGGCCATTGCCGGCTGCGGCGCTGCTGATGCAGCAGCAGCGCAGCTTGGCGCGACGGTCGTGACCAATGATCAAATCCGTGTGCGCTCGCTGCCAGAGCAGCTGCAATCTTCCATCATCAACCTGCAAGTTGGGCAAAGCACTCCGCCGTTCGGATCGGTTGAAGATGGTGTGCGCGTCCTGATGCTGTGCGGCCGCGATGATCCGGAGTCGTCTGAAGGCCCCAACTTCGATCAGATGATGGCTCAGATCGAGGATGAGCGGGTCAATAAACGGGCTCAGCGCTATCTCCGCGATCTGCGCAATGACGCATATATCGAGTATAATTGAGCGCCACCCAAACCTTATCTGGTGGCCCGCTAGCGCTCTCCTTGGGTGATCCTGCCGGGATCGGCCCAGAGATTATCGCGCTCGCTTATTCGCGCAGAACTGTGGAGGCTCTGCCGCCGTTCTTTGTGGTCGGCGGCGAACAGATATTGCGCGATGCCGCCGCTCAGCGGGGCGTGGCTTGTCCAGTCATCCCGATTAACGACCCGTCAGAAGCAGCCGAAGCATTCACCCGGGGGCTGCCAGTCATGCCCTTCGACGACAGCCTATACTGTCCGGGTGAACCCAGCGAACAAGGCGCCGCCTTGGCGCTTTACTCACTCGCCGAGGCAACGCGTTTTGCGCTGCTCGGGGAGGCATCTGCCCTCGTGACCGCGCCAGTTAGCAAGGCGCAATTGGTCACCGTGGGCTTTGAATATCCCGGCCAAACCGAATTTCTGGCCGCTGCTTGCGGAATGGCGCCTGAAGATGCGGTGATGATGCTGGCAGGGCCATCTCTGCGGGCTGTCCCGCTCACCGTGCACTGCGCTCTGGCCGAAGTGCCTGCGCTGCTCTCGACTGATTTGATCAGTCATAAGGCCCGTATCGTCGCCGAGGCGCTGGTGCAGGATTTTGGGCTTGTGCGCCCTCGCCTCGCCATTGCTGGCCTCAACCCCCATGCGGGCGAAGATGGCAAATTCGGCCGCGAGGAAGCTGACATAATCGAGCCAGCAATTGCGGTCTTGCAAGAGCAAGGCCTTGACGTGACTGGCCCGGTGCCCGGAGACGCGCTGTTCACACCGCGTGCGCGCAAGACCTATGACGTAGCGCTCGCCATGTATCACGATCAGGCGCTGATCCCCTTAAAGGCGTTGGAAGTCGACGAGGGCGTCAATGTAACGCTTGGCTTGCCGATCATCCGCACTTCGCCAGATCATGGCACGGCTTTCGACATTGCGGGCAAAGGCATGGCCGATGCAGGAGCGATGATTGCCGCTATCCGCATGGCGGGCGAATGTGTCACGGCACGCGGCCAAGCTGCAGCCAACAATGCCTGATCTACCGCCTCTACGAGATGTGATTGCGCGGCACGGCCTTACCGCGTCCAAGGCGTTGGGGCAGAACTTCCTCCTCGACGAGCATTTGCTAGACCGCATTGCCGCGATACCCGGCGATTTGGCAGATCAGAATGTACTGGAAATCGGCCCAGGTCCTGGCGGTCTGACCCGAGCGTTGCTGCGCGCGGGCGCAAATGTCACCGCGATTGAAATGGATAAGCGCTGCCTGCCAGCGCTTGCAGAATTGTCCGAAGCCTTTCCCGGTCAGCTTACCGTGATCGAAGGCGATGCGATGAAGCTCGATCATGGAGAGCTGATGAATGGCGAGCCGTTCCACATTGCTTCCAACCTGCCGTATAATGTCGGCACTGCATTATTTGTGAAGTGGCTAGGCGGTGAAAGCTGGCCGCGGCACTGGCGCTCTCTAACGCTGATGTTTCAGCAAGAGGTTGCCCAGCGGATCGTCGCCAAGCCTGGCGGCGGTGCCTATGGTCGGCTCGCTGTGCTCGCGCAGTGGCGCGGGGATGCCGCCCTCGCCATGAAAGTCCATCGGAGCGCCTTCACCCCTCCCCCCAAAGTCATGAGCGCAATCGTCCATGTGACGCCGCGCGATGCACCCGAGGGCGTTTCCGCTCGTATGCTAGAACGGCTGACCGAGGCAGCATTCGGCCAGCGCCGCAAGATGCTGCGCCAGAGCCTTAAAGGCGTGCCCGGCGCGCTCGACGCGCTGGACAAGGTTGGGATTGACCCGACCCGCCGTGCAGAAACGGTTAGCGTTGAGGAGTTTGTAAGGCTAGCACGGGTGTTGACCAGATGACTGCTCACGACCCAATGGCGGACATTTGCGCGCCAATAGTTTCATGCCATAACTTGGTTATGCAATCGCATCGTAATCCCACGCGCCGCAACCGCAACATCGGAACGTCAAAGCAGGGACATGGCCAAGACAATTCTTTGGTCATCCCTGAACGGACAGATGGTCGTTACTGGCTTGATAGCATTGGTGATTGCAAAATCGAAGATCATGTGATCGCTAGTCGAAGTGTCCGCTTCATCGTTGAACGAAATGCACTTGGGTGTGTGCATCCTTGCAGCATTCAAGACGTGGTTTGGATGCTTAAGGCGCTCCCACAAAGTGACTGGGCTGGATTGGATACGATTGTGTTCAGACAACCCACGCGCAAACAGTTAATTCTTTCTCCGGTTTGGGGAAGACTTCTCTATTTTTCTGAAGTCACAACGACGAAAGGGCAGGGGTTGGCGAGTGGACCGGCAATCTTCCTAGACGCAATTGAACCCGAAAAGACCATCAAATGGAGTACATCCCTTGACCCCGATGACACCAAGGAATTGGAGAGGTTGATTGAGGACGGACATCAAGTGCAAAGATCGGGACGAAGGTTCAACATCACAGTAAGCACGCTCTCGGCCCGGAACACCCAACTTTATAGAACCCTGTTACACGAAGTTGGCCACTGGTTTGACTGGCTCTCGAAAGTTGAAGAGCCAGCTTCCAATGGTGAAGATTGGGAGCGACTGGAGCAGGCCTATTTTTCAAGACCGAAGGCAGAACGAGAAGCCTTCGCTCACCGCTACGCAGATGAACAACGCGAGTTGCTGACTTCCAAAGGTATTATTCCGTTTGAGCAATAGTGCTCGAAAGCAATGTTCGCTTTCGACCCCGGTTACGACCTTAGTCGTTCAGTGTCTCCCCAACAACAAACTCATTTGAAAGCCTTTCACGGGCCGCTTTAAGTATTTCAAAGTAGTCGGTCCGAAATGGTTCACTGAGCGTTGCCTTCAGTTTTTCATCAATTTGACTCAGGACAACCAATTCGGCTGGGCTTTGGAAGCAGTCAGCAGACGGAGTGGGCTGGGGGTGATCGTCAATCCAGCGAGACAGCAGCTCAAAAAGCACTAAAGCCTGATCCCTCTCCAGCTCCAGCTTTGTTGTCTCTGACCGTCTGCCTATTCCAAACATCAGCACCTCGCTTTTCCGATCCAAGAATAGACAAGGCGGGTGCGTAAACAAGGCGTCCGCTTTCACCGCCAGAACCAGACTACCCCGCCTTTTTCCTCAGCCGCCAAGCATGCAGCAGCGGCTCAGTATAACCACTCGGCTGTTCCACGCCTTTGAAAATCAGATCCTTGGCCGCGCTGAAGGCAGCGCCATCCTCATTACCGGTTAGCGGCACGTAAGTCGGATCGGCTGCGTTTTGCGCGTCGACCTTGGCCGCCATTCGCGTGAGGCTGTCCATCACCATGTCGCGTGTCACAACCTCGTGATGCAGCCAATTGGCGAGATGCTGTGACGAGATGCGCAGGGTCGCGCGGTCTTCCATAAGGCCAACGTCGTTGATGTCCGGCACTTTGGAGCAGCCCACGCCCGCGTCAATCCAGCGCACGACATAGCCAAGCAAGCCTTGGCAATTATTATCGAGCTCTTCGCGCAGCTCGTCTTCCGACCAATTTGTGCCCGCCGCGAGCGGTATCTCCAGCAGCTCGTCCACCGACGGAATATCGCCGAGGCTCTTCTGAACCTCGAACACATTTTCCGCGTGGTAATGCAGCGCATGCAGCGTCGCCGCAGTTGGCGATGGCACCCATGCAGTGTTCGCTCCGGCACGCAAATGGCCGATCTTCTCGACCATCATTTGCCCCATGAGATCAGGCGCGGCCCACATGCCCTTACCGATCTGCGCCTTACCCGAGAGGCCATGTTTCAGGCCTATGCCTACGTTGCGCGCCTCATAAGCTTGCAACCAAGTGCTGGTCTTCATCTCTGCCTTGCGGGCCATCGGGCCAGCCTGCATCGAGGTGTGGATCTCGTCTCCTGTCCGGTCGAGGAAGCCGGTGTTGATGAAAACGATCCGGTCCTTCACCGCCTCGATACACGCACCAAGGTTCGCGCTGGTACGGCGTTCTTCGTCCATCACGCCGACCTTGATTGTATGGCGCGCCAGGCCAAGCAAATCCTCAACCGCGTCAAACAGATCATTGGTGAAGGCGCATTCCTCCGGCCCATGCATCTTGGGCTTTACGATGTAGATCGAACCGTGTTTCGAGTTGCCGTACTTGGCGTGTCCCTCGACATCGAGCGCGCTAATTGCGCTGGTGAAGACCGCGTCCATAATGCCCTCGGGCACTTCACCGCCACCCGCCAGCCGGATCGCCGGATTGGTCATCAGATGGCCCACGTTGCGCACGAACATCAGACTGCGGCCGGGCAATGAACCGCCACCGAAAGGGTTGTCGAACCGTTTGTCCGCAGCGAGCTTGCGGGTCAGCGTCTTGCCGCCCTTCTCGAAGCTCTCCTCCAGATCACCGCGGATTACGCCCAACCAATTGGTGTAGGCCAGCAGCTTATCCTCGGCATCGACAGCCGCAACCGAATCCTCGCAATCCGCAATCGTAGTCAGCGCGCTTTCGCAGATAATGTCAGCAATGCCTGCCTTGTCATCCTTGCCGATGGGGCTTTCGCGATCGAATACGACCTCGATATGCAGACCATTGTTTTTGAACAATAAGCCTTTTTCCGTCTTGCCGACATATTGGCTCTCATCCTGCAATTTGCCGTCATTCTCATCTGCCAGATCAGCCCAGCTTTGGTCGACAAGAGGCAGCGCGACATCCAAAAAGCGCCGCCCCTTGGCGATCACTGCATCTCCGCGCGCCTTGTCATAGCCGCCGGGTTTGGCCGCAGGGGCATCGAGCACATCAGTGCCGTAGAATGCGTCATAGAGGCTGCCCCAACGCGCATTGGCTGCATTGAGCAGGAAGCGTGCGTTGAGGATCGGCACAACCAGCTGAGGCCCGGCCATGGTTGCGATTTCGGCGTCAACATTTTGCGTGCCAATTTGGAAGTCACCGGGCTCAGGCACAAGATAGCCAATCTCTTGCAAGAACGTCTTGTAAGCGGCCCCGTCATGCGGCTGGCTTTTCCCGCTTTGGGCGCGTTCTGTGTGCCATGCGTCAATCTGAGCCTGAAGGTCTTCACGTTTGGCAAGCAGCGCTGCATTGCGCGGAGCAAAATCGGCCAAGAGCTTACCAAAACCACCCCAGAAAGCATCTATATCGCGGCCCAAGGGCCCCAGCACTTCTCTCTCCAGAAAAGCCGCCAGAGCGCTGTCAATGTCAAAACCTGCGCGCGTCACAAAATTGCTCATGATATCCTCATAGGAACTAGGGGTCACCGGCAGGCCGACGACAGACAAATACACGAATCCGGGGAGGAATTCGCAGCGATATGGCGGGCTGCGCTGCGCTTTGCAAGCGGGCTCTGTTCGCGCGCGGGGTGGACTTAGGCAAGCGTCTGGGTAAGGACTGCGTCCGATGAATGCGAACACGAGAAATGCAGCACATGTACTCGGCCGCGTAGATGGCGATACCATGCTCACGCAGGTCAAGGATTGGGCCGCGATCAACAGCGGCACGGGCAATCTCGGCGGCCTTGCGCAGGTCGCAGAAAAGCTGGCCAGCGCCTTTGCCGCATTGCCCGGAGACCTGGAGCTGCGCGAACCGGCGACTGTCACTGCGATCAGCGAAGATGGCGAGGAGTTCGAGAAACCACATGGCAAGCATATCGTCCTGCGCGTGCGGCCAGAGGCGGAGCGACGGCTCGTCTTTACTGGCCATATGGACACCGTTTTTCCTGCCGATCATCCGTTTCAGGAGCTGAAATGGCTCGATGATGAAGTGATCAATGGCCCAGGTACAGCGGATATGAAAGGCGGGCTCTGCGTGATCCTTCATGCGCTTACCGCATTCGAGCAGACCAGCAATGCCGGCCGCATTGGCTATGACGTGATGATCAATTCCGATGAGGAAACGGGTAGCCTCGCCTCGCGCGCCCTGATTGAGGAGCTGGCCCGCGACAAATACGCGGCCCTCACTTACGAGCCCTCTGCCCTGCCCGACGGCACGTTGGCGCATGCTCGCGGCGGTACGGGCAATTATTCGATCACGATCCATGGCCTTTCCGCCCATGCCGGACGTAACCCGCATGATGGGCGCAACGCCATTGTGGCGGCCAGCGATCTGGTGTTGCAGATCACTGATCTCGCCGCAGACGATATCACGATCAATCCGGCCAAAATTGAAGGAGGTGCGGCAAACAATGTCGTGCCGGATTTGGCAATCCTGCGGTTCAACATTCGCCCCAAGTCAACCGATGCGATGAACCGGTTTGACGGACAGCTCGATGCCGTTCTCGATGCGATCAGAGTGAAACATGGTGTCCGTATCCACCGCCATGGCGGAGTGACGCGCCCGCCCAAGCCGGTTGATGAAACCGCGCAAAAGCTGTTCGATCTCGTCAAGGAATGCGGCAGTGAGCTGGGTCAAACCATCAAGTGGCAATCAACTGGCGGTGTCTGCGATGGCAACAATATCGCAGCCTGCGGCGTCCCAGTGGTCGACACGATGGGCGTCCGCGGCGGGTCAATCCACTCGCCAGACGAGTTTATGATTGTGCCCTCTCTCGTAGAGCGCGCCGCATTATCTGCACTTGTGCTCGAACGACTGGCATCAGGAGATCATCTTTGAGCTTTCGCATCCGCGCCTCGCGCCCTGACGATCTTGAAGCGCTGTATGAAATGGCCAAGCTGACCGGAGGCGGGTTCACAAACCTGCCCGCTGACCGCGATGCACTGGCTGGCAAGCTTGCGACATCGTCAGAGGCCTTTGCCAATACGGGCGATGAGCTGGCTGATGAGACTTTCGTGCTGGTGCTCGAAAATACTGAGACCGGCGCAGTGCGCGGCACGTGCCAACTGATGACACAAGTTGGGCAGCAGTGGCCGTTCTACTCCTACCGGCTCAACACGCTGACTCAGTACTCGCAGGAACTAGACCGGACGGTGCGCGCCGAAATGCTCAATCTGGTGACGGATCTGGAAGGGTGCAGCGAAGTTGGCGGGCTGTTCCTTCACCCCAATGAGCGGGCGGGCGGGCTTGGCCTGCTCCTCGCGCGCAGCCGGTATCTGTTCATTGCATCGCATCGTGCACGCTTTGCCGAGCGCGTGATCGCCGAGCTGCGGGGGATTATCGATGACAGGGGCGGATCGCCCTTCTGGGACAATGTTGCGGGACGGTTTTTCGGCATGTCGTTCGAGCAGGCGGACAATTACAACTCATTGAATGGCAATCGCTTTATTGCTGATTTGATGCCCAAGCATCCGATCTATGTCGATATGCTCGGAGAGGAAGCCAAGAAAGTGATAGGTCTGCCTCACCCCACTGGCCGCGCGGCGATGCGCATGCTGGAGAAAGAGGGTTTTGCATATGAAGGCTATGTCGACATTTTTGATGGCGGACCGACTATGATTGCGCGCACTGACCGGGTGAAAAGCGTTGCCGGCTCCGTGTCAGGATCACTGTCTTCGACAAGCCTCGAAAACGGTGTACCCTCGCTGGTTTCGACTGGCGCGCTTAGCGATTTCCGATGTGCGTATGCAGAGGTCGAGGTGAGCGATGATGGCTCGATAGGTGTCGATGAGGCCGCTGCATTGACGCTGGAAGTAACTGTTGGTGACCCGGTCGCAGTGGTATCGCGATGAGCTTGGTTGAGATCAATTTTGATGGGATTGTTGGGCCCAGCCACAATTACGCGGGGCTGAGCCTAGGCAACATAGCCAGCGCCAGTCACAAAGGCGACCCATCCTATCCTCGAGCGGCCGCGCTTCAGGGGGTGGCGAAGATGCGCAGCAATATGGCGCGCGGCCTTGCTCAAGGATTTTTCCTTCCGGTGCCACGTCCCAATGCTCAGCTTCTCGGTGATCTGGCGGCCAATCCAGATACCGACCGGGCGTTGCTCGCCGCCGCGTGGTCCGCCTCCAGCATGTGGACCGCCAATGCCGCTACGGTCAGCCCTGCCCCCGATACCGCCGATGGCCGCTGCCACTTATCAGCCGCCAACCTGGTCACCATGGTTCACCGGGCGCAGGAATGGCCAGATACCAAACGTCAGCTCGATATCGCCTTCGCAAACACCGATCATTTCGCGGTGCATGGAGCAGTGCCGCCGAGCTTTGGCGATGAGGGTGCAGCCAACCATATGCGCTTTTGCGAAGGACATGGCAGCGCGGGCGTCGAAGTGTTCGTCTACGGCAAGCAAGGCGGCAAATTCCCAGCGCGCCAGCACGAACAGGCCAGCCGCGCCATAGCGCGCAGGCACGGGCTCGATCCCGAGGCTTGCGTCTTCATTGAGCAGAACCCCGAAGCCATCGCGGCCGGCGCGTTCCACAATGATGTTGTGTCGGTCGCGAATGAGCGCGTGCTGTTCACCCATGAGCGCGCCTTCGCAGATCAAGCGGGCGCTTATGACGCGATCCGCGCCGCCTTCCCCGCGCTTGAGGTGGTCGAAGTGCCCGAAAGCGCGGTAAGTCTCGCAGAGGCAATCCGCACATACTTATTCAACGCGCAGCTGCTCACTTTGCCATCGTGTGAGATGGCGCTGGTCGTGCCGACCGAATGCCGCGACAGCGAGCCTGTGTGGAGATGGTGCGAGCAGATGATGGCCTCTAATGGCCCCATCCGTGAAGTCATACCCGTCGACGTGCGCCAGAGCATGGCCAATGGCGGCGGCCCTGCCTGCCTGCGTTTGCGCGTGGTTGCGGACCCAGCAACGGTTGATCCTCGCTACCTGCTGAGTGAGGCCAAGGCTGACCGAATTGAAGCGGTCATCGCAGAGACCTGGCCCGAGCAAATTGATCCATCAGATATTGGCAATGAGACGCTTGCCAAACAAGTAATCGAAGCACGTGAGGCCTTGCTCGGCGTACTTGCGCTCGACGAATTACTGTAATTTAGGAAGCTTGCCTCGTTGAGATACACCGCGCAGGTCCATCCACATTCCAAGGTTAACGTGCTGGACCAACGTGTCGGACCTGTTTACATTCACTTTTAGATTAACCAACGTAATCCGCAGAAATGTGCGCTTGGCACGGCGGTTGCAGTGTCGCAGGTTAATACTTTAGGAGACGCGCGTGCTGCGCAAGCTAGGCCGACTTTTTGTGATTAAGACGCGTTTTGAGGCGTATTTGATCATTTTTGCGCTGGCTTTGGGGGCGACGGCACGCGGCTCGCAATATCTGGTCGAATACCCCGGGTGGGGCGGCAGGCTGCTATTCCTCGCTACCACCGGCGCGGTGTTCCTGGCGGGCGCAAAGATCCTCGATTGCCTGAAGTATGAGCGCGAGGCGAAAGAAGCGGAGGCGGCTGCCGAGACCGAGGGCTGAGAGACTCGTCGATTGATCGAAACTTAACTCGCATTAGTTAGATAGGAGATCACCTAGAACGAATATTTGGTGATCTTGCGTGACTTTATCGGCCCGCCCTCTTGAAAACGACGAACGAGATTATCTTCTTAAGAAGAGAGACGAGCTCGACGAATACAAGCTGCACCTTCCAGAACTTTTGCTAACTTTCGGGTGGGCAGGTTTATGCTTAGCCGGAATTCCCTCGGTCATCTGGATCGTTATTTGGCGTCTGACCGGAAGACTCGATGGGCTGCCATGGCATGAAGATCAGTTAGTTGAGGGTGGTGTCTATACGATATGCGCTCTCGCAATCAGCTATACTGCCTATCTTCTCGCGCTCGACATCTGGCAGACAAAGCGATCATTCCAGAAAACAATGGCTAATCTATCCAAAGAGTTTGCCGAAAACGAGGTCGACGAGATGCATTTCAGGATAGAGGAGATAATGAGCCTCGAAGAGCCTGAACACCACATGCGCATATACCTGATGAAATTGAAAGATGGCCGAGTGAGAGTGCGTTATGACTACGAAAGCGCAGACACTGATGGCAAGGGAGAATCGCGGAGGACGGACTTTGCAATCTCACACGAGATGCGAATGGTCCACTTCAGACACTTGAATGAGTATCTTTACACTTGCCTGTCTGAAAAGCGGCGGAAACCCAGGGCTTTACCACTTGATCTAAATCCGAAAGACTGGCCGGAAGATGAGACTTGGCTGGAGGCGCCCTGGGACGAGATAAAATCACAGTATGGCGCTTAGGCTGAAAAGGTGAGGGTTTCTGTTGCTAGCTACCCTCGGAGCCCCGGTATCCGCTTCTGTTGCCCGGTGGGTCCAACCGCGCTTTAGCTTTGCAAATTCAGGCCGTTAGGCCGTCACATTACGCTGCGATTGCGAGTGCGTCGTTATCGTTAGCACTTATAAAGGTGAACAGTTTTACGGGGTTTTCAGCCCGGGCAAAAACACTGCCTTTCAACACACGTCGATCCTAGTTCGGCCCCGTCAAAAACTGCTAAGATACAGCAGGTTATGGTGGAGCCGCCGGGTACTGCCCCCGGGTCCGTTGTGCCTATTACACAGCATCATTTATCGCCATAGTCGGTTGCCCAACACGCCCTATATAGCGATGAAACGCTTAATGGGAAGTGAGCGCGTTTTGAGCGCTTGTTTTGCGCTACCCGAGAAACCGCGTTGTCTGAGAGATGGAGTTCGCCAGACCATGGACTATTATCAAGGGCAAGATCGTCGAGTTTCTAAGCTTGAGGTAGATCAAACCAAACACCAAGCCGATGCACCCGGTCACCAATGCCCCGTGCATCCCTTGGTAGTAGAGATGGCGATATCCGAAGAAGATCGCAGCTATGACCACGGCAACAATAGACACCCATCGGCCCTGCCCCATCACATCGATCAAATTTGAGATAATGAAGGCTCTGAACAGGAGTTCTTCGAAGAAAGAGCCGTGAGTCCAGACCAATCCCATGACCATAAGATATGCTGGAAAATCCCCTCTTACGAAATCGAATCTGCCGCTTGCCCCGATATCCTCAAACCAAATATCGGCCAAGGCGCTACTCAAACCCGCCGTGGCGAGAAAAGCCAGAAATACCGCTACAGACAGCAGAAGCGTTCGAAGCCAGCCTTCCGGCCAGCGGAAACCCAGAGCCCGCCCAAAGAAAACCGCCCGCCCTGCGCCTTGCAGGACGAGCGGCTCTTTTTAGGCTCGCGAAACTACTTCTTCAGTGCGTCGCGGATTTCGGTCAGCAGATCAATCTCGCTTGGACCAGCTTCTTCTTCAACCTTTGGCTCTTCCATCCGCTCCTGCAGCTTCGTCGCATAACGCACCAGCATGAAGATGATGAATGCCAGGATCAGGAAGTTTATGATCGAGGTCACAAACGAACCCCACGCCAGCACATTTGCGCCCGCTTCACGTGCAGCTTCCAGGCTCATACCCGGTTCAACCAGCTCAGCACCAGAAAGCACGGTGTATTTGCTGCTGAAATCAACATCGCCAAAGATCATACCAACGATCGGCATGATCATATCATCTGTCAGCGATGCCACGATTACCGCGAATGCGCCCGCGATAATCACCGCGACCGCAAGCTCCATAACATTGCCCTTGGCAATAAAGTCCTTGAATTCACTAAGCATTTAAATCTCCCACAACCCTTTAGTTCCGAGACGCCTATTGGCACGGCCTGTTGACGGTCACAACCCCCTGTTAACCTTGAAACAGAGCGAGGCCGTGCTATCTAAGTAAGACAGTATTTCCAAGGGGAAGGATCAACATGAAACCTTTTGTTGCATTTCGTACATCTATCATCGCCGCCGCAGCGCTCTCATTGTCCGCATGCGGGATTAATTCGGTTCCAGCCGCTGAAGAGAATGCGAAGGCAAAATGGGCCGATGTTGAAGCGCAGTTTCAACGCCGTGCGAACCTCATCCCCAATCTCGTAGAGGTCGCTCAGGGTGCTGCCGAGAACGAGCGCGCGATCCTAACCGAAGTGACCGAGGCCCGCGCCCGCGCAACTGCGATAAACATTGATGGCGCCGATCTGGGCGATCCTGACAAGATGGCAGAGTTTGCACAAGCACAAGGCCAACTGGGCCAAGGGCTCGGCCGCTTGCTCGCAAGTTTTGAGGCTTATCCGCAAATCCAGTCGAACCAGAACTACCTTGCGCTGCAAAGCCAGTTGGAAGGCACCGAGAACCGCATTGCTGTTGCTCTGCGCGATTACAACGAGTCTGTGCGCCAGTATAATACTACGATCCGCACCTTCCCCGACACGATCGGCGCGAATATCATTCACGGCGCTGAGCCGCTCGCCCCATATGAGGCGGCAACAGAAGGCGCAGAAGTCGCTCCAGAGCTCGACCTGACGTCAAACTGAGGGTGATACATCGTCTGTTTGGCCTGATCATCATGTTGGCGGCGCTCATCGCGTCGCCAGCCATGATGTCTCCAGCAGGCGCACAAGAATTTCCGGACCTGACCGGCCGTGTGGTCGACCAAGCAGGCATTCTTTCGCCGGCTGATGAAGAACAGCTGGAACAGAAGCTTGCAGGGTTGGAAACGCAATCTCAGCGTCAGTTAGTAGTCACCACGATAAGCGACCTGCAAGGCTATGACATTGCCGACTTTGGTTATCAGCTGGGCCGCAGCTGGGGGATTGGTGATGCAGAGCGCAATGACGGCGCGCTGCTGATTGTTGCCCCCAATGAACGCAAGGTCCGCATCGAGGTAGGGTACGGCCTAGAGGGTATTCTAACCGATGCCTATTCATCGCGGATCATCTCGAGCGAGATCATCCCTCATTTTAGAGACGATGACTATCCAGCCGGGATTATCGCAGGGACTGACGCGATTGTGACGCATTTGGCATTACCAGACGATCAGGCATTGCAATTGGTCGCGCAAAGCAAGGTAGGTTCAGGCGCTCCAATGTGGGTCTTGCCAGCGCTGTTTATGATGCCCGGTTTTGTGATTTTCATAACGCTGATGGCCATGAAAGCGACTGGGCCGAAGCGCATCAGATGGACAGGGACAACGGCGGGCGGAACATCGGTTTCCTCGTATTCTTCGTCTAGCTCATCTTGGAGCAGTAGTTCATCGAGTAGTAGTAGTTTTTCAGGCGGCGGCGGGTCCTTTGGCGGCGGCGGCTCGAGCGGGAGTTGGTAGTGAGATACATCCTTCACATTTTGGCGTTGATGGCGCTGGCGCTGGGCAGCCCGGCGGCTGCGCAGCAATTCCCTGAACTAACGGGCCGCGTGGTTGATGCAGCGGACATTCTTTCGCCCGCTGAGGAGCAGCTGCTGGAGCAGAAGCTGGCCGCTCTTGAAACCCAGTCGCAGAGGCAATTGGTGGTTACCACCATTCCCGACCTGCAAGGCTATGACATCGCTGACTATGGCTATCAGCTGGGCCGCACATGGGGCATTGGTGATGCAGAGCGCAATGATGGCGCGCTGCTGATCGTGGCGCCCAATGACCGCAAGGTGCGGATCGAGGTTGGCTATGGCTTGGAAGGTTATCTAACCGACGCGCTGTCCTCGCTCATTATCCAGAATGCAATCCTGCCGCGTTTTCGCGAGGGTGATTTTCCCGGCGGCATCACCGAGGGCACTGACGCAATTATCTCGCAGCTTGCCCTACCCGAGGATCAAGCGCGGCAAATCGCCGCTGAAGCAGGCCAGCAGCGCCAGAGCGAAGGCGGCTTTCCCATCGGCGCATTTATCTGGATCGGCTTTCTGTTCTTCTTCTTCATCCTGCCGATGATGCGTGGCCGTGGCCGCAAGCGGCGTTATCGCGGCGCAGGTGACACAGCGCGCGACATCATCTTGTGGGAAGTGGGCTCGGCAATTGTGCGCGGCGCGATGTCAGGCGGCGACGACTGGGGCGGCGGAGGCGGCGGCTTCGGCGGCGGTGGCTTTGGTGGCGGTTTCGGCGGCGGTGGCGGAAGCTTCGGGGGCGGCGGCGCCTCCGGCGGCTGGTAATAGGGATTAGTAGACAATGGCGTATTTGAACGAAGCCCAGCACAAGATTGTTTCTGACGCGGTTGCCGAGGCGGAGCTGACCACGAGCGGTGAGATCGTCACCGTTCTGGCAGATCGCTCGGACGAATATAATGACGTAGTGCTGGTTTGGGCAGCTGCCCTTGCCTTCACCGCGATGAGCCTATTCGCGCTGATCCCCCAACCATTTATGAATCTTTGGGACAGCCTCATTGGCGGCTGGATGCATGAGTGGACCACGGGCGAGCTCGCAAGCATGACGATCGCTTTGGGCCTGATCGCTTTTATTGTGGCATGGCTCGTGATCAGCTGGGATCCTTTGCGTTTCGCCCTCACACCGGGCCCAGTCAAAACAAGCAGGGTGCACACCCGGGCGATCAAGCATTTTAAGGTTGGTGCTGAGCGGCGAACACATGGTCACACCGGTGTGTTAATTTATCTGTCGATGCAGGAGCATCGGGCTGAGATTGTCGCCGATGAACCGATCGCGAAGCTTGTCCCCGCAGAGGTCTGGGGTGAGGCGATGGCCGACATGCTGGTCGAAATTAAGCAGGGCCAAATTGCCGAGGGCATGGCCGCAGGCGTGCGCGATGTCGGAAAAGTGCTTTCTGAGCACTTCCCGCGTGCTGAAGACGATCAAAACGAGCTGCCTGACAGGTTGATCGAAGTCTGATGGCGGCCACAAAAATGGGCGTCCCTGACGCTGAGGCGCCAGAAACCATTGTCTGGCAGGGCAAATATGTCGTCGCCAAAGTACGCGGACGCTGGGAATATGTCGGGCGTACGCGCAATATCCGCGCCGCTGTTATCCTCGCGGTCGAAGACGGTCACGTGTTGCTGGTTGAGCAGTATCGCGTGCCGATGGGCCGCAATTGCCTAGAACTTCCCGCAGGGCTAATCGGCGACGAAGATGGCGGAGAGGGTGAGGACGATCTCATCGCTGCGGGCCGCGAGCTGGAGGAAGAAACCGGCTACCGTGCAGCTAAGCTTGAGGATTGCGGTGAGTTCTTCTCCTCACCCGGCATGGTCTCTGAAAGCTTCACTCTGGTGCGGGCAAGCGAGCTGACCAAAGTCAACGAAGGAGGCGGCACTGAAAGCGAGAACATCACTGTCCACCGCGTAGCTCTCGGCGAGCTTGCCGATTTTATCGCACAAAAGCGCGACCAAGGTTGCGGGATCGACGTGCGCATGCTCATGCTGCTGGGAGAGAAAATACTAGCAGGAGAGTGAGAGATGGCAGGACGCGTGGCAGGTAAGCTCGCATTGGTAACGGGCGCAGCGCAGGGCCTTGGCCGAGCGCACTCAATGCGACTTGCCGATGAAGGCGCGCGCATCCTGTGCACCGACTTAAACGGAGTCGGCGCCGCGGAAACCGCTAAGCTCATCAATGAAGCGCAAGGCGCCGACACTGCCTTTGCCATCGCGCATGATGTAACCGACCCGATCCAGTGGGAAACGGCAGTGGATGCAGCGCGCGAACATTTGGGCGGGCTCAATGTTCTGGTGAACAATGCGGGCATCGGCGTGCCGGGCAATATTGAGGACTGCGACTTTGGCGATTGGCAGCGCTGCTTTGCGATCAATGTGGATTCGATTTTTCACGGCTGTCAGAAGGCCTTGCCCCTAATGCGTGAACACGCGCCGGGCTCGATCGTCAATATCAGCTCAATCGCCGGCTTGATCGCCAGCGACACCATGCCCGCCTATAACGCGAGCAAGGCAGCGGTCTGGATGCTGAGTAAATCGATCGCCCTGCACTGCGCGAAAAAGAACATGCAGATCCGCTGCAACTCGATCCACCCGACCTTTGTCGATACGCCGATCCTCGATGGCACTGCGAAGGCGGCCTCATTGGACAAAGACGTTTTGATGGACAAATTGGCGCGGCAGATCCCGCTCAAATTCGTCGGCGAACCCAATGATATCGCCAATGCGGTGGTCTATCTCGCGAGCGATGAGAGCCGCTTTATGACTGGCGCTGAGCTGAAACTGGATGGCGGTATCTCCGCTATGTGAAGTTTCTTGTGGTCGCGTTGTCGAACCGAAAAACCGGTTTCCACTTTTTCTGACAACGCTCCTGAATCAAAAGAGGGGCCGTTTGGCCCCTCCCGGTTTGTTGTGGATCGTTACCGTAGCGGCCCGAAATCTTTGGTCCAAAACCGGGTTCCGCTTATTCGAGTTCGCTACGGTCAATCCGCGATCAAACCAATCGCGATGTAGATGAGGATTGGTGTGCCAAATCCGATCAGGACGGAGGCTACCAAGCCGAGGCGTACCAGAGTTGCGTCAATGCCGAAGTAGTTAGCAATGCCTGAGCACACACCCATCAATTTGCCATTATGTTTATCAAGGCGAAACTTGTTTGATGGTGGGCCGCCAGGGGTAGTGTTACGAACGTCGTTCATGCGATTACTCCATTGGGGCTGGCTGGGACGATGGCGAAGGCCATTGCGGCAGCAGATACGGCTAGTGAGAACACTGCGGCGACTAGCTTGCTGCTGTTGAACTCAAAGGGTGACATTTTCAGATTTCCTTTCGTGTTTAGGTAGTAAGCTCAGGCAATCAGGCCATTGGGGCTTGCAGGGATGATGGCCATTGCCATGAACATTGCAGAGATTGCGAAAGCGGAGATTGCGGCGAATGCGCGGTTGTTAAGTGAGTTAGCCATTGTGAATTTCCTTTGTTTTAGAGTGATGTTTGGGTTGAAAACTTAAGCGATCAGGCCGCTTGGGCTTGCTGGAACGATGGCAACTGCCATGAACATTGCTGATACTGCGAAAGCTGAGATTGCTGCGATTGCGCGGTTGTCGATGAAGTTAGCCATTTTGTAGTCCTTTCAGTGTGTCTTACCGAAGCTTGTCTCCGGCTTGCCCCATACACTGCAATCAGCGTGCCAAACTCGAAAAACCGCGGAATTCAGCCATTCTTAAGCATTTCCAGCCTGAAGCGCCTGTTCATGATTCCGAAAGATTGGGAATTTACGCCAATATTTAGAAACATCAGTTTACATATGGCCTGCCCGAGGCTCTGACGCTATCGCTGCTGCGTTCATGTCGCTCACCAGCATCTCCCTTTCCCGCTTCCGCAATCACAGCGAAACCACGCTCGATGGGACCGCGCGGCTCAACTTGTTGATTGGGCCTAATGGTGCAGGAAAAACCAATGTGCTGGAGGCGCTCTCGCTTCTCTCGCCCGGTCGGGGGCTCAGACGCGCGGCTCTGCCAGATATGGCGCAAGCTGACGGTAACAGCGGCTTTGCAATAGGCGCGTCGCTCACCAGTGAGGGCGAGCCGGTCAGGCTTGGCACCTATACAGAGGCGGCGAATCCAAGCCGCCGCAAAACTCGCATTAACACGGCCGATGCTCCCGCGATTGCATTGGGAGAATGGCTCGCGATTGGCTGGCTCACCCCGGCAATGGATGGCCTATTTACCGGGTCAGCGCAGGACCGACGGCGCTATATGGACAGGCTGGCGCTTGCTCTGAATCCTGACCATGCGCGCCATGCGAGCCGGTATGAGAGCGCCTTGCGTGAAAGAAACCGCCTGCTCAGCGATGATCAGCGGCCTGATGCGCGGTGGCTGGATGCGATTGAGGCGCAATTGGCCGAGCACGGCGCAAAGCTCGCAGAAGGTCGCGCTGCGCTGGTCGATGCGATGATGGCGCAAGTGGTGCAGACGGGGGAGGAGCCATTTCCCCGCCCTGCCCTTACTTATGTGGCTGGCGGCCCCGTGGGCTTTGATCAGCTGAGCCAAGCCCTGCATGATGGCCGCGCAGGAGACCAAGCTGCACGCCGCACGCTGACCGGCCCTCACCGTGACGAGCTAGATGTACTCTATGCCGCCAAGCGCATGCCTGCCGCACTCTGCTCCACTGGAGAGCAAAAGGCGCTGCTGCTGGCGATGACGCTCGCCCATGCGGCGCTGGCAGAAAAAGGCCGCGCTTCTCTCTTACTATTGGACGAAGTTGCCGCACATCTCGACCCGGACCGCCGCACAGCTCTGTTCGACAGGCTGCGCGCAGGTAGCGCTCAGGTCTGGATGACTGGCACCGAAGCCGCTCCCTTTGCGGACATCATAGGCGGCGAGGCAGCGGTCTGGGATGTGAAAGACGGCGCCGTTACTCGGCGCTAGCCTCCGCGCCAGCGTCTTCCGGCAATTCCGGCAGCGCTGCAACAACCGCATCCTTCGTCGCAACAACCAGCTCGCTCAGCCCCTCTGTCGTCGGGTGAATGCGGTCATTCTGGAAAAGTTCAGGGCGCTGATAAATCGTTTCCAGCCAAAACGGGACAAGGCCGACATCATATTCCTCGGCCAGCTCGCCGTAGAGCGCGTCAAACTCAGCCTGAAATTCGGGGCCATAATTGGGCGGTGCGCGCATCCCCATCAGCAGCACCGGGATTTTGCGCGATTTCAGCTCTTCCAGCATAGCTACAAAGTTGGCGCGCGTCTGATCGGGCGACAGACCGCGCAGCAAATCATTCCCACCCAGCTCCAATAGAAGCAGTTCAGGCTTGGTCTCCTGCGCATCGAGCGTGAAAGCAAGCCGCTGCAAACCCGCAGCCGTCGTATCGCCCGATATTCCTGCGTTGATCATCTTGGCGTTGATACCCTGCGCGCGCAGAGCCGCCTCCAGTTGAGCCGGGTAGGAGTTCTCCTCGCCCACGCCATATCCCGCGAACAGGCTGTTCCCGAACGCCATAATCGTTCTTTCCGGCCCCATAACAGGTTGAGGTTCGGAACGGATTTCCTCCTCAGGTTTTGGTTGAGGGTCAGCCGCTCCGCCGCATCCGGCGAGCGCGCCCATGAAAAACAGTATCGATAAACTACGCATTCTCATCGGCGAGTATCCTTGTGCCACCCTCTACCCTATGCCATCGCAGCGACGTGAAAAATTCTCAACCCGCAATTTCCGCTCATAACCTCACGCTAACGCTCGGCAGTGATGCTGCGCCAGTCGATATCCTGCGCGGAATTGACCTCGATATCGCGCGCGGCGAGACCGTAGCGCTGCTCGGCGCCTCGGGCTCAGGTAAAAGCTCGCTGATGGCAGTTTTGTCCGGTTTGGAACGCGCCAGTGGAGGCACGCTGAGCGTCGCGGGCCAGAACTTTGCGGCCATGGATGAAGACGCGCTGGCGCGTGCACGGCGTGGCCGCATTGGCATTGTTTTGCAGGCGTTTCACCTGCTGCCCACCATGACTGCGCTCGAAAATGTTGCGACACCGATGGAATTGTCCGGCGAACCCGATGCACAAGCCCGCGCCAGAGAAGAACTGGAAGCTGTTGGCCTCGGCCACCGGCTGGACCATTACCCTCAGCAGCTTTCGGGCGGCGAGCAGCAGCGCGTGGCCATTGCCCGCGCGATTGCGCCCCGCCCTGACCTGATTTTTGCCGATGAACCCACTGGTAATCTCGACGCCTCGACCGGCCATGAGATTGTCGAATTGTTGTTTGGTCGGCGCGAACAGACCGGCGCTACCTTGCTCGTGATCACACATGACCCCGAACTCGCCGAACATTGCGGGCGCGTTTTGCGGATGGAAGATGGTCGCATTGCTAGCGATGACACCTCCCAATGAGCGCGGTTGACGCAACTGGACCTGGCATGACGTGGGGCGAAGCATGGACCATCGCGCGGCGTGATCTCAACACGCGTTTTCGCGGGCTGCGTTTGCTGCTTGTCTGCCTGTTCCTTGGCACTGGCGCATTGGCCGCTATCGGCACGCTCACCTCGGCGATTGAGAACGAGCTTGCCAATCGCGGGCAGGAATTGCTTGGCGGTGATCTGGAGGTCGAGCTGTGGCAGCGCCCGCTTAATGACGAAGAGCGCGTCTCGCTGGGTGAATATGGCGAGCTATCGGCAGGCTTCCGCCTGCAAGCGATGGCGCGCAAAGGCGATCAGGCCGCGCCGATTGGCCTGAAAGCGGTCGACGCGGCCTATCCGCTTTATGGCGCGCTGACGCTCAAGGATGGGCGCACCGTCGGCAAACCTGCAGATGATGAGGCATGGCTTGATCAAGGCGCGATTGACCGGCTGGGCGTCAACGTGGGCGATGTCATATCGATTGGCACGCTCGAGCTGATCGTCGGCGGTATCATTGCCACCGAACCCGATAAGCTCAGCGAAGGATTTCAACTGGGGCCAACGGTCATCGTCGGTGAAGATACACCTGAGCGCGCGGGGCTGATTGCGCCGGGCTCCATGTATGAAAGCAAGACCCGCATCGCTTTCGACAATCCCGGACGCGACCCTCAGGAAGTGCGCGACGAGATCGAGGAACGCTTCCCCTCAACAGGGTTTGATTTCCGCACGCGCGACCGCGCCTCGCCGGGAGCAGATCGCTTCGTCAGCCGCATGAGCGAGTTTTTGACGCTGGTCGGTCTGGCCGCATTGGTCATCGCCGGGATTGGGATTGGCGGCGGCGTCACATCGTATCTGGAGGCGCGCCGCAAGGCGATTGCCACCTTGAAAATTCTTGGCGCAACCAGCCGTGATATTGCGCGGATCTACGCGCTGCAAATCGGCGCTGCGGCGATGGTCGGTAGCATTGCTGGTCTTATCGTTGGTGTCGCCATAACGCCCCTGCTCGGCGCCGCATTGCAAGGCCTCTTGCCGGTCGAAGGCGGGTTTGTGTTTGACCCGCTCGCCCTTCTCGTTGCGCTCGCTTATGGTTTGCTCGTCGCGCTGGTTTTCGCCGCACCTCCCTTGATGCGCGCGCGCCACTTCCCCGCAATGGCACTGATGCGCGCACGCGTCGCCCCATTGGCGCAGGATAAGCAGGCGCTGCTCGTCGTAGGTGCGGGCCTCTCTGCAATCGTCGCACTGGCGCTCATCACCGCCAGCCAACTCCTTCTATCGGGCATGTTCCTCCTCGGCGCGGCCGGCACGCTTGGCCTACTCGCATTGCTGGGCCTTGGCATTCGCAAGGCAGCCGCTGCTGTGCCGCGCCCGAGCAGCCCGATTGTGCGCAATGCGCTCGCAAATTTGCACCGCCCCGGTTCATCGACCGGCGCTCTGGTCACCGCTTTGGGTTTTGGCCTTGCTGCATTCGTTTTGCTGGCTGCGATCCAATCCGCACTTGACGGCAATATCCAGAGCCGTGTGCCCAATGAGGCGCCGGACTATTTCGTGCTCGACATCCCGCGCGATGGGATCGACCGGTTCGAGCAGTTAGTGAACGAAGTTGAGGAAGGTTCCACGGTTCGTACCGTCCCCGCATTGCGCGGGTCTGTGCTGGCTTTTGGCGAAGAAGGCTCGATGCAAGTGACTGCAGAGCTGGAAGAGCTCCCCGAAGGCGCTTGGGCCCTGCGCGGGGAACGCGGCCTTACCTATGCGGACGAGGTGCCTCCGGGCAATGTCCTGACCGATGGCGAATGGTGGGGCGCTAACTATGCGGGCGAGCCACTCGTTTCCATTGATGCGGAGTTTGCCGAGGCAGCTGACTTACAGATCGGCGATATGCTCACCTTCGGCATATTGGGCGTTGAAAAGACTGCTCGCATCGCGAACCTGCGGCGGATCGATTGGGAGACGATGGGCTTCAATTACGTCTTTGTTCTCAGCCCCAATGCATTGGCCGATACACCGCATAATCTCGCCGCAACAATCGACTTGCCCGAGGGCGCGCCAACCGCGCCGCTGCTGCAAGGGCTCGTGCGCGAGTTCCCCTCAGCCTCGGTGATCGAAGTCGGCAATGTGCTGGTGCAGGCTCGGACCATTCTTGAGCAAGTCGGTCTCGCCACATTAGCTGCCGCAAGCGTTGCTGTTTTGGCAGGTCTTGCGGTTCTGCTCGGCGCGATTGCCGCAGCGCGGGCAGCGCGAACTTATGACACCGTTGTGATGCGTGTGCTGGGTGCTGACCGCAAGCAAGTGCTGTTGATGCAGCTCATCGAATACGCCTTGCTGGCGAGCGCGCTGGCGATTGTCGCTCTCGTTCTCGGAAGCGTACTCGCATGGCTCGTCGTCACGCAAATGTTCGAATTTGACTGGCTACCCAATTGGGGCGAAGTTTTCGCCGTGTTGGGTGTCGGACTGCTGGTCGTCTTTAGTTTTGCACTAGGCGGCTCGCTACCTCTGCTGAGAGCGAAACCTGCACAGGCTCTCCGGGCGCTATAGCGACTAAGCAGAGAGATCAGAGTACATGACAGCCCCTTCTATCCGCCCCATGCAGCGCGGCGACCTCGACCGTGTAGGCCATCTCGTCGACGCCACGGACATGTTTCCATCTGAGATGCTCCCCGAGATGACCGCGCCCTATTTCGAGGGCGATACCAATGCTCATCGCTGGATCGTCTACGAGAAAAGCGGTGTTTCCGCGGTCGCATATTACGTTCCAGAGCAACTCACCGACGGCACTTGGAATCTCTTGCTGATCGCCGTTGATCCAGATCAGCATGGTGCCGGAGTTGGTACTGCGCTGATGCGCCATGTCGAAACCGAGCTCGCGCAAGAAGGTGTTCGCATCCTGCTGGTCGAGACATCAGGAACTAGCACGTTTGAACGCACTCGCGGGTTCTATGACATGCTTGGCTATGACCGTGAGGCTCTTATCAGAGACTACTATTAAGCTGGCGATGACAAAGTGATCTTTCGCAAAGCTCTGTAACAGCTACCTTGCCGTAAACGAGCAGGTAATCACACAAGGAAAAAGGGACCCGCATCGCTGCGAGCCCCTTCCCAATATCAGATGCTGATCTTTTTGGGATCAGAACTTGAAGCGAACCACGCCGCCATATGTGCGCGGCTGGTTCGGGTAACCCGAAACTGTGCCGGCCTGTGCAACACCGTCAAAGACTGTGGTGATGAACTCGTCATCAAGCAGGTTACGCGCAAACGCACCCACTTCGATGCCGTTGTTGAGACGCAAGGTGACCGATGCGTTCACCAAATTAACTTCGCGCTCGAAGTTGTTCGGCCCAAACGTCGGCAGACCATTGTTAATCGCCGTATTGCTCTCATGATTGTAGTCGATACGCGTTAGCAGCGACGTGCCATTATCCCACTCATGCGTGTAAGTCGCCGCTGTCGAAATGGCTATGCTCGGAATGCCAGCTGGTGTGACCCCGGTCAGATCGCCCAGCACACTACCTGGAAAATCATCGAACAGCGGATCGAGATGGGTCATAGCAAAAGTTAGGACCAAACCATCGGTCGGAATGATCGTCGCATCAAACTCAAAGCCCTGAACCGATTGTTGACCTGCGTTACGTAGCGCGAAGCCGGTGCCTGTGAAGGCAAAGCTCTGGAAGCCTTCGATCGTTTGGTCGAACAGCGCCAGGTTGAAACCAAAGCCAGGCCATTGGGCCTTTACACCAATCTCGTAAACTTCAGCCTCTTCCGGTCCAGCAAAGCGCGAACCTGAACGCAGGTTTGGCGTTTGCAGCCCGGCATTGATGATCGCCGAATCCGGCGCAGCAAAGGTCGAGCCGCCCGGTCCCGCCAGGAAGTCGGTATTGGATGGGCGGCTGTCACGCGACAGATTGACAGAGCTCGCCTTGAAGCCAGTGGCATAGCTGGCATAGACGTTCACTTCGTTCGACACTTGATACGATGCGCGCGCCAGATATGTGAACTTATCATCGCGTGTTTGGCCAGGCTCAACCGCATTTGGGAAGTTCAGGAATGGCGGTTGGAATTGGAAACCGGCAAGCCCCAGGAGCGGGTTGACCGCCGGGTCCGTCGCTGCAGCGAGAAGCGCATCCTGGTTTGCTTGAGGCAATGCCTGGAATTCATCACGATTGGTGACCGCCCCCATTGTCGCGCCGGTGATGAACGCATCGACAAAGTTAACCTGAGCCAATGGATCGAAACTGGTTTGACTGAGCGCAAAGTCTTTGGAATCGTCAGTATAGTTACCGCCGAGGGTGAAGACCAAACCATCAATCGGCTCGAAATCGACCGTGCCGAAGATCGACCAAGAGGTGTTGTCCATTGCAAACGTTTCTTGCGTCAAAAGCGGCGTAGAAAAAATGCTCTCCTGCGGGAATCCGAAATTGGCTTCCAACCCGTTGAACAAGGTCGGCTGACCGGTCAGAACAGCGACAGGATCTTCGCCAGCTAAAATCTCAAAGAAATTCCGGATCTGGCTGCCGTTTTGGATGGCGCTGTCCTGGCTGATCGATTCATCGAAATAGTAACCGCCAAGCAGGAAGTTAATCGGGCCGTCGAAATCCGAAGCAAATCGAAGTTCCTGCGTGAATGTCTCGACGTCCTGAGCTCGGGTTTCAGTGGCAATATCCGCACTCGTGAAATCAATGTCTGTCAGGAAGCTGTTCTCAAGCTCGCGATAAGACGTGATAGAAGTGATACTAATTGGGCCAGCCTGATAATCCATCTGGATAGAAGCGCCGTAGTTATCGACTTCGTTTTCCGGAACAAAGTTCAGGAAAACTTCACGCGCAAAAACATCAGTGCTGAGATTGCCGCCCACGGCGAAAATGCCAGGGACAGTCGGCCCAGCTACAACAGTGCCGACGGTGCAACACACCTCATCAATGCTCGAATAATCGGCAATTGCGCGAATGCGGAAATCCGGCGTCGGTTCGATCAAGAGCTGACCACGAACCGAGTAACGGTTACGATCATTAATCTCTTCATCGAGATTGACAATCGTGCCGTAACCATCGCGGCGGTTGTAGCTTCCGTCGAGGGAGAAAGCGATGTTATCGGTAATCGGCCCGGTTACGTCACCTTTAAGTGTTACGGCGTTGAAGTTACCATAAGTCGCTTCAACTGAGCCGCCAAACTCAAACTGCGGCTCGCGCGTCACAACTGAGATAACACCGGCGGAAGCGTTCTTACCGAACAGTGTCGATTGCGGTCCGTTCAAAACCTCAATGCGCTGAACGTTCGGAAGGTCGGAAAGTGCACCTGCAGAGCGCGACCGAAATACGCCATCAATGAAGACACCAACGGATGGCTCAATACCAAAGTTGTTATCGCCATTACCGAAACCGCGGATAATGAAGGTCGATGCGGAAGCAGTTTGAAGCTGGCTGACGCGCAGCGATGGAGTGACCGTCTGGAGGTCGAGAACGTCGCGGATTTGCGCAGCCTCTAAGGTTTCACCGCTAGTTACCGAAACCGAAATCGGCGTCTCTTGAAGTGTTTGCTCACGCTTGGACGCAGTAACGATGATGGTGTTGCTGGTGTCAAAAGCCTCTTCGGCGGCATCAGCTTCCGCTTCCTGGGCGGATGCTATGCTGGGCAGTGCCAAAGATGCGGCAGTCGCCAAAAGCGAAGCGCGCAAGACAGTCGAACGACCTGAATCGGTAAAACGCATGAAAATTCCTCTCACTAGTCTCTCATTGTTTTCGTTTTATACGGGGCTCTCCTACCCCTATGGCGCTGATTTTAGATATCGCAGGCGGATCGCTCAAGCGTCAGCGGGTGCGGCTACTAGGTCGGCGCCTGGATTGTGGTTTTCTAGTCACACCTTCCTCTAGGGAAACCGTGCCTTTCGCAGCAATGCAATGCGAAGTCATACCTCTCAGTGTCCACCTTGCCGCAATGCAGCATCTGCGCTAGGGGGCCTCGCATACCCAAGCACACAACGCTTGCACACCTATTCGAAAGCCCAAAACCCATGTCTAACGCGCTCCGAAATGTCGCGATCATCGCTCACGTCGATCACGGAAAAACCACGCTGGTTGACCAGCTTTTCCGGCAATCCGGCACGTTCCGCGAGAACCAACGCGTCGAAGAGCGCGCGATGGACTCCGGCGATCTCGAAAAAGAACGCGGCATCACCATTCTCGCCAAATGCACCAGCGTTGAATGGGAGCACGGCGGCGAAACCACGAGGATCAACATCGTCGACACCCCGGGCCACGCCGATTTCGGCGCCGAGGTTGAGCGCATTCTCAGCATGGTCGATGGGGTTATCCTGCTGGTTGATGCCGCTGAAGGTCCAATGCCGCAAACCAAATTCGTGACCGGTAAGGCTCTAGCGCTGGGTCTTAAGCCGATCGTCGTCGTCAACAAGATCGACCGGAGCGATGCCCGCCCTGACGAAGTGCTCGACGAGTGTTTTGAACTTTTCCTCAGTCTTGATGCCAATGACGAACAACTTGACTTCCCATCCTTGTGGGCCAGTGGCCGCGATGGTTATGCCAGCGAAGACGCTGGTGCACGTGAGGGCAATTTGGAGCCGCTGTTTGATCTGATTGTGAACCATGTGCCTGCACCGGGCCTCGACACTGATGGCCCGTTCAGCTTCCTTGCGACACTGCTCGATCGCGACAACTTTATGGGACGCGTGCTCACGGGCCGTGTGCAATCAGGCACGGTCAACATCAACGACCCGATCCGTGCGATTGATGCGGATGGTAATGTGATTGAAACAGGCCGCGCGACCAAGCTGATGAGTTTTGACGGGCTGGACCGCGTGCCTGTGGAAAGCGCGAAGGCTGGAGACATCATCGCCTTGGCAGGCCTGGAAAAAGCGACGGTTGCCAACACGATCGCTGATCCATCGGTGACTGAAGCAATCCCGGCCCAGCCAATTGATCCGCCAACACTGGCGATGCGTTTCTCTGTTAATGACAGCCCCCTTGCAGGCCGCGAGGGTGACAAGGTCACCAGCCGCATGATCCGTGATCGTTTGCTGCGTGAGGCGGAAACCAATGTCGCCATCCGCATCACCGAAAGCGATGACAAGGACAGCTTTGAAGTTGCTGGCCGAGGCGAGCTACAACTCGGCGTGCTGATCGAAACCATGCGCCGTGAAGGCTTTGAGCTTGGCATTTCGCGCCCGCGCGTGCTGTTCCGCGAAGAAAACGGTGAGCGCCTTGAGCCTTATGAAACCGTCGTAATCGACGTTGATGACGAGCATTCTGGCACCGTTGTTGAGAAGATGCAGATCCGCAAAGCCGAGCTGGTTGACATGCGCCCATCGGGCAGCGGCAAGACCCGCATCACCTTCTCAGCGCCGTCGCGCGGCCTAATCGGCTATCACGGAGAATTCTTGTCCGACACGCGCGGCACCGGCATTATGAACCGCCTGTTCGAGAAATACGGCCCTTACAAAGGCGCGGTTGGTGGACGGCAGAATGGTGTGATCCTGTCCAATGCAGACGGTGAGGCAACGGCCTATGCGCTGTTTGCTCTGGAGGAACGCGGCGAGCTGTTCATCGGCGGCGGCGCGAAAATCTATGAGGGCATCATCATTGGTGAAAATGCCAAGCCGGAAGATCTCGAAGTCAACCCGCTGAAATCAAAGCAGCTCACCAACTTCCGCTCATCCGGCAAGGATGACGCTATTCGCCTCACCCCGCCGCGCGTTATGACGCTCGAGCAAGCAATCGCTTACATCGACGATGATGAAATGGTCGAGGTTACGCCGCAGAACATCCGCCTGCGCAAGACGCTTCTGTGCCCACATGAGCGTAAGAAGGCAAAGCGACGCGCCGCTGACGCTTAAGCGCCGGCACAGCATAGCGGCTAGCCGAAAAAGTTCGGCTGGCCGTTTGATGCGTTGACCCCGCCGTCCACTGGCAGGTTCACACCGTTGACGAACACTGCGTCGTCGCTGGCAAGAAAGAGCGTGGGGCCCGCAATCTCGTCCGGCTCGGCAGCGCGGCCAAGCGGCATGCGATTGGCCAGCATCTTCATAGCGCCCTCGTTTTCGGTAGCACCCTTTGTCATATCCGAGCGGGTCATTGACGGACAGATGCAGTTAACCCGCACACCTTGCCCGCCCAGTTCAAGGGCCATCGCGCGCGTCAGATTGCAGACGCCGCCTTTGCTGGCATTATAGACGCCTAGCCCCCAATCACCGCCCAGCCCCGAAACGCTGGAGATGTTGACGATGTTACCGCCCGTCCTGAGCAAGTGCGGGATCGCTTCACGGCTCATGTAAAGCAAGCCCTTCAGATTGATGTCGATGATCGTGTCGATAAAGGCGTCATCAGCGTCGAGGATGCGGCCAGAGCGCCCCACGCCCGCATTGTTGACGAGCACATCGATGCCGCCAAACGCTTCGATCGTCTTGTCCATCATCTCGGTCGCAAAGGCTGAGGACGAGACGTCGCCAGGCACAACCAGCACCCGCTCACCGCCAAGCGAGGCTGCGATCTTCTCGCAATCCTCTGCCTTGCGTGAGTTAAGAACAACATTCGCGCCTTCCCCATGGAAGCGCCGGGCAATCGCCTCACCGATGCCCATGGATGAGCCTGTGACAATTACGGTTTTTCCGGTGAAACGATGTGTGTTGGTCATAGTAAATGCTCCAAAAGGTGATGGCATAGCGCAAAAGCGTGGTGTGGTTATGCGGCCAAATGGTCAAGCAGGTTCTTCTGCTGCGCCTGCGAGAGATCTGGCGGCCACATCAGCATGGGAAGACCAAACTCAACAGACAGACTAAGTTGCACAATGCTACCTGTGGCTGAAATGTGACGTTTTTGCGTTTTCGCGAGCGGCGCACTGAAAATGCTGGCGAGCTTCATCAATCAAGAATAGCGTTTACACCTTGCTTAGGATTTGCGTTCTAAGCGCTTGTTATATCGTGCGCACCCCACGCCAAGAGAGATGGCGGCGCGAATATAAGGTTAGAGGAGAACCCCATGATCTACGCAAAATCGGCGTTTAAACTGTCCTGCGCAACAACTGCGCTCATTATGTCCGTCCCCACCTTGGCGCAGGATCCTGTCGCTGCTCCTTCCAACACCGAAGTGGAAACGGCCGAAAACACAATTCTGGTGACCGGCTCACGCATCCGCCGCCAATCACAGGCTGATCTTGCATCGCCTCTCGCGACAGTTGGCAGCGAAGCAATTGCTGACATCGGCGCGCAGAACATTGGCGAGATTACTCAGTCGCTGACCATAAACAGCGGCGCGCAAAACAACCCGGACGCCTTTACGCAAGGCGGCACTACCGGTACTTCCAATATCAACCTGCGCGGTCTTGGTGTTGCTTCGACACTCATTTTGCTCAACGGCAAGCGCCAGACGCTCTCCTCATCCCCTACCAATGATGGCATCAACTTTGTCGATACCAGCTCGCTTGTTCCGCTGATCGCAGTTGAGCGCGTCGAGATCCTGAAAGACGGCGCGTCGTCGCTTTATGGCTCGGACGCGGTGGCCGGTGTGGTCAACTTCATCACGCGCGACAATTACGAGGGCTTCCTTGTTTCGGGCGAATATACCGAGCACCTCGGCTTCGGCGATTATAGCGAATACAATATTCAGGGCCTCGCAGGCTTCCAGTTCGGCGATCTGAACTTGCTGACTGCCGCCAGCTATGTCGATCGTTCGCCGCTGACAACTGCAGAGCGCCGCCTTTCACAGCCAGCTGATGACACCTCGGCCCTTGGTAATCCTGGCACATTCTTCACACCTGGGCCGACACCTGATCCAGATTGCGTGGCCGGAGGGGGTATCCCGCTGGGCCCGTTCTGCGGCTTTGACTTTGGCGAGTTCTTTAACTTGGTCCCAGACGAACAGCGCCTAACGCTATTCGCCTCAGCAGATGCCGACCTTTCTGACCGCGTGCGGTTCAGTGCCGAAGTCGGTTATTCTGACAATGAAGCCGTCCGCGGCAACTCACCAACGTTCCCATTCCTTCAATTGGGCCAGGCAGTTGTTCCAACATTCAACCCAAACAATCCGTTTGGTGCAAATGTGGTCTTCTTCGGCCGTGCCAGCGGTACCGGCGGCGAAGTTTCGCCTGCCTCGTTCGAGTCTACGACGTTCCGCGTTGCAACATCGCTTGAAGGTGATTTTGACACCAGCTTCCTTCAAAATGGCCTCTGGAATGTCAGCCTGACCTTTGCTGATAATAACTTCACCGCAAACACCGAAGACACAGTTACGGACCGCTTCGCTTGCGCACTGCGCGGCTTCAATGCGAGCCCAGCGTTTAACGCGGCAACCGGGCTTGATTGTACTGCGAGCAACCCCAACCTGACCGACAATGGTGCGGTAATCCCTGCGGATGGAACATTCTTCAACCCATTTGCGACGGCCCTGGCTGGCGGAACAAACGCAAACGCTGCGCTGCTCGATTACATCACTGAATTCGCGACTTCCAACCGCGAGTCTGAGTTGCTCGTTGCTGAAGCTTTTGTTTCTGGCGAGCTGTTTGAGCTGCCTGCTGGGCCGCTCGGCATTGCAGTTGGCGTGCAATATCGCGAACAGAAGATTTCGGCGACTTTCGACGATATCTCTGACCGTGATGGTTTTGCCTTCCTGATTGGCGAGCAAGCCTTCGCAGGTTCGCAAGATGTCTATGCCATCTACGGCGAAGTCGCGGCACCAATCACTGATTGGCTCGACGTGCAATTGGCACTGCGGTTTGAGGATTACGGTGCCGATGGCGGCGACACACTCGATCCAAAGATCGCGCTGCTCGCGCGGCCTACCGATTGGCTCTCGCTGCGGGGTTCTTATTCAACCTCGTTCCGCGCGCCATCGACTTTCCAGCTGCAAGGTCAGTCAACTACGCTTCAGCAGGTCTCTGATCCTGCAAATGGCGGGGCAAATGCATTTGTCGCAGTCCGTGCTGTGGGCAACGCTGCGCTGACCCCTGAATCCTCCACCGCTTACAATATTGGCGCGACCGTCAATCCAATCAGCGGTTTGGAAATCAGTGCCGACTACTACAATTTCGAATTTGACGATGCGATTGTGCAAACAGCCGCGCAGTCAATTGTGAACGCTGATCCAAATGGTCCGAACATTGTTCGTAGCCCAGCAGGCACGATCATTCAGGTCAACAACAGCTACGTGAATGCTGCTAGCGTGCAAACTTCGGGCGTCGACTTCTCGGTCCGTTATGCGATCGATGCGGCGTTCGGAACGATCACGCCAAGCTTTGAAGGTAGCTACGTATTCGATTACGAACTGCAGACTTCGGTGGGCGGCGCTGTGATCGACGGTGCTGGCAATCGTAACTTCACGAACTTCGGCTCACCAACGCCTGAGCTGCGTTTCAACGCCGGGCTTCAGTTTGAAACGGGCGCGCACTCCCTCAACATCTTTGGTCGCTACATTGATAGCTATCTTGATGACCAGAATGGCGGCGCGGACATTGATTCTGACTTCCGGGTCGATGTGCAATACAGCGTCGCGATCAATGAGTTCTTTGATCGTGATAAGCTGATCCGTCTGACCGTTGGTGCGCGCAACGTGTTCAACGAACTCCCGCCAGTTGTCGCAACCAATGGCGGTTTTGACAGCCGAGTTCATGACCCGCGCGGTGCATTGTTCACCGTTGGTCTGACTGGCGAGTTCTAAGCTTATCGCATCATCGCGCGAGCGAAACTGAAACAGGAAGGCTCCGGGCAGTAACATGCTCGGGGCCTTTTCTTTTGCGCACTCTCCGGCGGTACGCCTTGCCCCCTGTGCCACGCGGCCTTAAGCCAAGCACGAACGCGTCACGTCGCAGGAGAATAAAATGCGCTTCACAGCTATCACCGCCGCGCTGCTGGTCACTGTTTCCACACCGGCCATCGCGCAAGAGAGCGACGCCAACGCGCAGCCCGAAATGCGCCCCGTCGAGGAGCAAATCGGCGCAGGCGGAAGGCCGGTTGGTGCAAATTGGTCGCGCAGCCCGGTGATGGCCCGCAATGGCATGGCCGCAACCGCGCATCCTATCGCGACGCAAATCGCGCTCAACATTCTGCAATCGGGCGGCAATGCAGTGGACGCCGCAATTGGCGCAAATGCTGCGCTTGGCCTGATGGAGCCAACCGGCAATGGTATTGGCGGCGATCTCTATGCGATCATTTACGACCCTAAGACCGGAAAGCTGCACGGCATCAATGGCTCCGGCCGCTCTCCCAAGGGCCAGACGCTCGCGCAGCTTAAAGAGAAGCTGGACGGGGCCGATGCCCTGCCCGCTGTCGGCCCGCTCCCGGTGACCATCCCCGGCACGGTCGACGCGTGGTTCGAAATGCATGGCCGCTTTGGCTACATGCCGATGGACATGATCCTGACACCGACCATTCGCTATGCCGAAGAAGGGCACCCAGTCGCCCCGGTCATTGCAATGTATCTCGACCGCAGCTTACGCGCCTATGAACGGCGGCTCGAAAGCACGCCGTTCGACTTTTCCAATGCGCGCGAGACGTGGTTTGCGAATGGTGCACCCAAGGCCGGCGAGATGTTCAAAAACCCTGACCTTGCCTCTACTCTCACCGCGATTGCGCGCGAGGGTCGCGATGTCTTTTACGAAGGTGATCTGGCGGAAGTGATGGTAGACTACCTCCAGCGTCAAGGCAGCGCATACACTTTGGAGGATTTTGCGAGCCACACCAGCGATTGGGTCGAGCCTGCCTGCGTCGAGTATAAAGACGGCTATGAGCTGTGCGAGCTACCACCAAATGGCCAGGGTTTTGCGGCGCTGCAAATGGTCAACATCCTCAAGAATGTGGACTTATCGCAATGGGAGCGCGGCAGCCCTGAAGTGATCCACTACATCACCGAAGCAAAACGGCTCGCCCATGCTGACGTCGCGCGCTTCTATGCTGACATCGACTTCTCGCCATTCCCGATGGATCTGCTGACGGATGCATACGGCAAAAAACGGTTCGACCTGATTGACCCGGCAAAAGCGACCCCGGAATTTGAAGCAGGGGAGCCTGCGCCCGAGCCCAAGCTCGAAGGGCCTGGCGACACGACCTATCTCACCGTGGTCGATGGCGATGGCCTGATGGTCAGCCTCATCCAATCGAACTATCGCGGCATGGGCGGCGGCCTAACTCCGGACGGGCTTGGCTTTATGTTTCAGGATCGCGGCGAGCTATTCAGCCTCGATGCGGACCATCCGAACGCCTATGAACCGGGCAAGCGCCCCTTCCATACGATCATCCCGGCCTTCGTGAAAAAGGATGGCAAACCCTTTATGACGCTGGGACTGATGGGCGGCGGCATGCAGCCGCAAGGCCATGTGCAGGTGCTGATCAACATCGTCGATTATGGCATGAATTTGCAAGAGGCGGGCGATGCCGCACGCATCAATCATGATGGCGGACGCCAGCCAACAGACAGCCTTGCCGGACCGATTGATGACAATCTTGGTGTGCTGAATGTCGAACCGGGTATTCCCGATGAGACAGTCGAAGCACTCAAGGCCATGGGCCACAATGTCCGAGTGGTTAGCAACGGCATTATGTTCGGCGGGTATCAGGCGATTGCCCGCGACCCAGAAACTGGTGTGCTCACCGGCGCAACCGAAATGCGCAAGGATGGGCAAGCGCAAGGCTACTGAGATGGGATAAACTCAAATTGAGCAGGCGAGGAGAGTGCAATGGCAAAAGTGACTGGATTGGGCGGCGTTTTCTATGTCGCGGCAGACCCGGAGGCGACGCGAGAATGGTATCGCGAAACGCTGGGCATTGATGGCGAGTATGGCCCGCAATTGAACTGGTCAGAGGAAACCGGCGACAAGCCTTACTCCCTGATCAGTCATTTCAAAGACGATGGTTACATCAAGCCAGGCAAAGGCGGCTTCATGATCAATCTGCGTGTCGACGATCTCGATGGCATGGTCACCCAGCTCAAAGATAAGGGCATTGATGTGCTCGACAGCGTTGACGAGGGCTATGGCAAATTTGCTTGGCTGCTCGACCCCAATGGCGTGAAGATTGAGTTATGGCAGCAGGTTGAAGCGCCCGAGTAAGCTTCACGGGTCTCGCGATTCTGGAAATGTTCAGCATGGCTGGGCAAAATAGCGCGATGCACAAGCTAGCCCTCATGACTTTCGCCGCGCTTTCTTTGAGCGCTTGCGGGGCTTTGCCGGGCTCGCGGAATGTCGACCGCCCAACCACAACGCAAACTGCCCTGCCCGCGCAGCAAAACGCCGAGACGCGGCAATGCCTCGCCCAGCTTGGCGACAGCGGCACGCGCTATTCACCCTTGCCGGACAGATATTACGGCAATGGCTGCGCCACACGAAACACTGTGCAGTTAAGCGCCCTTCGCGGCGACCGCAGCGACTTTGACCTCAGCAATCTGGGTCCGGTTGCCTGCCCGCTTGCCAATAAATTCGCGAGCTGGGCACGCTACGGGGTTGATCGCGCAGCACGGCAAATTTTGGGGAGCGAATTGGCGCGCATCGAAACAATGGGAAGCTATTCCTGCCGCAATGTCGCGGGCAGTACGCGCCGCTCAGCCCATTCACGGGCCGAAGCAATTGATGTGAGTGCATTCGTCCTCGCAGACGGAAGACGCATCACGCTAAGCAGCGATTGGGACGGCGGCACACGTGAAGAGCGAGAATTCCTGCGGATCGTCCACCGCAGCGCCTGCAAGCGCTTTGGAACCGTGCTCGGGCCAGACTATAATCAGGCGCACAAGGATCACTTCCACTTAGAACAAGGCGATGGGAGCTTTTGCCGCTAGAGCCGAATGTATCGCGACGCCGGCTCCCATCGCAGGGGGGAGGATATTCGTTTAGGCACCCCTTATGCTTAGGCGGGGATGCCCTGGGCTGCCTCTGACGGGGCCTGCATGCGTTCATCAGGTCGTACGTTTGACCGCTGACTAACTGCGCCTGCTTCATCCCGGGCCATCAATGCACCCGTGGGAGCGGCAAGCTTCGCCTCAATCGAGAAGCGCACCGCCTGTGCGGAATGATTGGCGCCAATCTTCGCCATCATGTTCGCACGGTGAATCTCGACGGTTCGCGGGCTAATGCCAAGCTCACGCGCAATCATCTTGTTGCTACGTCCGCGCGCAAGCCAATCGAGCACTTCGCTTTCGCGCGTTGTCAGGCGAGAGATCCGCTTGCGCGCTTCAATAACGCGGCGTCGGACTTCGCCGTGTGCAGCCACTTCATCGCGGATCTTATCAAGTGACCGCGCCAGCATCGGTGCCGTCAGCGGCAAGGGCAGATAGTCAAAAACGCCATCGTGGATTGCACTGACAATATTGTCGGCCTTGGGGTCATGGCTTGTCGCGACAAAGGGCAGCCACCGCCCATATCGCGCCAACAAACGCAAGATATGGCCAGCTTTGCCGGGTTCATCATCTTCATTCACGAGTACAACCCCGCGTTCCGGCGGGCGGATCATAAATTCACTAGTGTCGCTATAGACCTCGCAATGACACCCAATTTCATAGACCATACGGGATTGTTCAGCGCGAGCTCGGCTAGAGGCATCTACTATGTGTATCGTTTCGCTTGCTTTCATGTTGCCCTCCTGTGGGAGAGACATGACGTCATTTGAGAGCGTCAAAAGCGAGCGATGAAAGCTCCATTTGGGACCTAATTGATAGGTAAAATTACTAGAAAGTATCTATTTTATTTCAGAGAGATATGAATATCCATAGCGGAGGCACTTTCACGGATATTTCCGTAAAACCCTCGTAACACTTCGCGCGCTGGAGCAATTTTAGGTAATATTACCAAGACTCACATTGCGGCGAATCATTACGTAAAACTTATCAAGCAATACTTCGCATATTATACGCAGTTTGCTTAGAAAATTGCCCTTAGCAACGGGAAACTAGTCGTTATCCAGCTCTCGCAGCACCGCTTGGACAGCTTCTGGCGCCTCAACAAAGCCCATATGCGTGCAGCGTACCGAGATTTCCCGATCACGTTCGCCTTCGCGGCCGCGCGCGCTGCGTGGAAGGACTACACCGTCCATCGGGCTCCAGAATGCGATGGTCTCGACTGGTGGCTTTTCAGCGGGCTCCGCGTCTACTTCCGGCTGATCGACGCGATGGCCGGCGATCGCCTGATACGCGCGCCAGCCATTGTTGGCTCGGGGTGACCCAGAAAATGGCGAGCCAAGAGTTAGTACTTTGCAGACCTTCTCTGGATGACGTTTCGCCAACTCACGTGCAATCACGCCGCCCAGGCTCCAGCCAACCAAGACGATCGGTTCGCCCGCCTCTTCATGGATTTCGCATAAACGCTGCTCAACTGCCTCGAAACGTTCAGCTGTCGCACCTAAATTAAAGCCCATGCCCCAATGGCGCGCGACGTGCCCCGCCGCTTTCATAGTTTGCGCCAAATGCCGCATGCGCCGCGGATGCGAGCCAAACCCGGGCAACAGCATGACAGTTTTTGGAGATTTTGCCGGTGCAACGACCAGCGGGTTGAATATCCGCTTGATCGGGTCGGCCACCCAGGTGATCTCGTTCAGCAGTAAAGCCGCGCGCGGCCCACCGGCATCATCAGGACGCGGCTCGCTTGCGAGCGCCCACCGCCGCGCAAGCTCCTCGCGGGCCGAACGTTTCGTTTCTGTGTCATTTACCGCAGTATCTGCCATAGAACTACAATATTAGACCATAGAGCTTAACGCCAGATGATTGCACACGCAGTCATAATGCGGCCAAAGCCGCCGCCCAGCGTTAACTCGATTTTGCGTGCTTAGTGGGCGGCTTAGCTACAGTCGCCGATGCGCTCACTTTGGACGTTCATAACCATCCTAGCATCGCCCATACCGGGGATCTCACCTTCCATAGTCATGGTCATGTCCATGCTGGTGCTGGTGCCGCTGCCGTCCATGGTCATTTTCATTTCGCCTTGGCCCGGCACTGCGCAGGTCATTTCCGCATCAATATCGCCGCCGTTCACGACAAACTTGTTGGTCGTGCAATCGCCGTTCTGAGTGCCCTTGGCCATTTCTTCAAAGCCCTTGGCCGCATCTTCCTCGGTCATGCAGCTTTCCTGAGTTTGCTCGCCCATTCCGCTTTGCATCATTTCGACGGCTTCAGGCGGTGCGCCAGGGATATCGACCTCAACCATCTTCACGGTCGAGCGGTACTGCCCAGGCTCAGGCTTGATCGCATCTTGCGCCGCGGCCGCCATTTCTTCTTGAGATACCGTGCCATCGCCATCTGTATCCGCATCGGTTTCGCTCGAACAAGCGGTCAAGACGACCGCCATTGCTGCAACACCCAAAATCCGTTTCATAATCCCAACCCTCAGTTAAATCGGCCCAGAATACAGGCCAGTGAAATGTGCTCAGAAAGTCATACGCCTGCGACCGGCTTTGTTCAGTAAGCGGAGTATAGCGCCCGCAACCACTTCACAAGCGCGCTTGTCACCCGCATATGGACAGCCATGTCAGAATTGGTGATCAGGCGCGGGCTGGATGAGCCCGATACAAGCGGCGACTTCGTACCGCACAAACCCGCAAGGCCCGAAAAGAGCGACGGCGGGCGCGCCTTTGAACTTGTGTCGGATTATCAGCCAGCCGGAGACCAGCCGACTGCGATTAAGGAGCTAGTGAGCTCCGCGCTCGAGGACGAAAAGACGCAGACGCTGCTCGGCGTGACCGGTTCTGGCAAGACCTTCACCATGGCCAAATGTATTGAGGAATTGCAGCGCCCTGCCCTCATCCTTGCGCCGAACAAAATCCTCGCCGCGCAATTATATGGCGAGTTCAAAAGCTTTTTCCCAAACAATGCAGTCGAGTATTTCGTCAGCTATTACGACTATTATCAGCCCGAAGCATACGTCCCGCGCTCCGACACCTACATCGAAAAAGAGTCGAGCGTAAACGAGGCGATTGACCGCATGCGTCACTCGGCAACGCGTTCTCTTCTGGAACGTGATGATGTGATTATCGTGGCGTCCGTTTCTTGCCTTTACGGTATTGGATCGGTTGAAACCTATTCGGCAATGATCTTCGACATAAAGAAGGACGAAAGCGTCGATCAGCGCGAGCTCATCCGCAAGCTCGTCGCGCTTCAATACAAACGCAATGATGCAGCTTTCCAACGCGGCACCTTCCGTGTGCGCGGCGACAATCTGGAACTCTTCCCCAGCCACTATGAAGACATGGCTTGGCGCATCAGTTTCTTCGGTGATGACATTGAGGAGATTAGCGAGTTTGATCCACTGACCGGCCAGAAGGGTGCGAGCCTCGACAAGGTCCGAGTCTATGCCAATTCGCACTATGTGACGCCCGGCCCGACTATGAAGCAGGCTAGCGAGGCCATAAAGTTTGAGCTGCAAGAACGCCTGAAAGAGTTGGAGGCGGAAGGCAGATTGCTGGAGCATCAGCGATTGGAACAGCGCACCAACTTCGACCTTGAGATGATCGCGGCAACAGGTAGCTGTGCAGGGATCGAGAATTATTCGCGCTTCCTAACGGGCCGACTGCCGGGTGAGCCGCCACCGACGCTGTTTGAATATCTACCAGAAAACGCGCTGCTCTTTGTCGATGAAAGCCACCAGACTGTGCCGCAAATCGGCGCCATGTCAAAGGGCGATCACCGTCGCAAAATCACGCTCGCAGAACACGGGTTCCGGCTGCCCAGCTGCATCGACAACCGTCCGCTACGATTCAACGAATGGGACGCAATGCGCCCGCAAACGGTCGCAGTGTCTGCTACTCCGGGTATTTGGGAGATGGAGCAGACCGGAGGCGTCTTTGCCGAGCAAGTGATTCGCCCCACCGGCCTGATCGACCCGCCAGTCGAAATCCGCCCGGTTGAGGATCAAGTGCAGGATTGCATTCAGGAATGTCTCGCGACCGCAAAGAAGGGCTACCGCACGCTCGTCACCACGCTGACCAAGCGGATGGCGGAAGACCTCACGGAATTTATGCATGAGGCGGGCGTGCGCGTGCGCTATATGCACTCCGACGTTGAAACGCTGGAGCGCATTGAGCTGATCCGTGATCTTAGGTTGGGTGTCTACGATGTGCTTATCGGGATCAACCTGCTGCGCGAAGGGCTCGACATTCCAGAATGCGGGCTAGTGGCGATTCTTGATGCGGATAAGGAAGGCTTCCTGCGCAGCGAGACGTCCCTAATCCAGACGATTGGCCGCGCGGCGCGTAATGTCGATGGCAAGGTCATTCTCTATGCCGACCGGATCACCGGCAGTATGGAGCGCGCGATGGCCGAGACGGATCGGCGGCGTGAAAAACAGCGTGCCTATAATGAAGAACACGGCATCACACCGCAGACGATCAAGCGCGACATCGCCGATATTGTTGCCGACACAGCCAGCCAAGACAGTGTTACGGTCGACACTGGCGATGATAAGGTCAACAACCTCGTCGGCCACAATTTGCGCGCCTACATTGAAGACCTAGAGAAGCGGATGCGCGATGCCGCCGCGAACCTCGAGTTTGAAGAGGCGGGCCGCCTGCGCGATGAAATCCGCCGCTTGGAAAATGACGAGCTTGGGCTACCGGACACCGAGAAGAAAGCGCCCAAAGTGGGCCGCTCCGACGCGGGTCGCCCCGGCACGCGCAAGACACGCTATGGCAAGAAGCGCACGAAATTTATGGGCGGCAAACCGTGAGAGGGCCGCTAGTTTTGGCGACAAGCCTTGCGCCGCTAGTTTTGACTACCGCATGCAAACCGCCCGCGACCGAGGAGATGGCGACGGGCGAAGAGCCCCGCCAAATCACCATGCCATCCACTCCATTGGATTCGCCTGACACCACGGGTGCTTTTTGGGCGCAAAGCCCGCAGCAGGATCGTCTAATGTACGGCATGCCCGGTGAGCGCGCATTATTCGCGCTCACTTGCGTGGAAGGAACGGAAGAGGACGGCAAGCGCATCGAATATGAGCGACTTGCAACCGCTGACGCTGAGGCAAAGGCTGTGCTTTCCCTGATCGGCAACAGCCATGTTACCCGCATTCACATCGATGCTGCGGAGCGGCGGGAGGGCGACTGGATCTGGCGCGGCTCAGTGCCCGCCGACAGCCCCGATCTCGAAGTTCTAACTGGCGCGCGCGAAGTGGAAGCGACCATTCCGGGAGCAGGCACGATTGTCTTTAATCCGAGCACTGCGCCCGGCGCCTTTATCGCGCAATGTCGAGGGCTTGCCGCACCAGTATTGGAGGGCGCTATCGAGGCAGAGCTTTTGCCTACTTCTGTGGAAGATCAGCCAGAAGCCCCGGAGTAAGCACCTGCGGTAATTGCTCTGGCGCGTCGCTGCCTGCTGGATACCAGAGATAGAGCGGAACGCCTGCTGCACCTTGCGCGGTCAGAAAGCGAGTGATCGCCTCATCGCGCCGGGTCCAATCCCCACGAATTGTGACAACGCCCGCCGCCTCAAATGCCGCACGCACTTCCTCCTGCTCAATCGCGACGCGCTCATTGACTTTACAGGTCACACACCAATCAGCGGTGAACCAGATGAACACCGGAGCGCCTGACGCGCGTGCCTCGGTCAGCGCGCCTTCGCTAAAGGCGAGGGGTTCATGGATTGAAGCAGCGTCTGCGGTGCTCGCCCCGGAATAACTCGCGGGCAATGCGAATGCGCCAAACAGGGCAAAGGGCACCGCAACTAAGCCAAACGCAGGCCACGCAAGTTTACCGCTACGTTGCAATTTGCCGACCACAAACAGCGCGATGACAACGCCGAATACTACCACAAGAGCGGTGAGCGCAAAGCCCTGCCCCCCGATGCGCGAGACGAGCCATATTAGTGCGAACGCTGTGAGGCCCATGGGGATCGCCATGATCTGCCGGAACCGCTCCATCCACGGGCCCGGTGCGGGCAGCTTGCTACGTAGCGCGGGAACAAAACCCAAAGCGAGAAACGGCAGGGCTAGTCCAAGGCCGAGCGCCGCGAACAGAGCCAGTGCAATGGGTTCTGGCAACAAAAGAGCTGCACCCATCGCCGCCGCCATAAATGGTCCAGTGCAAGGGGTTGCCACAAAGGCCGCCAGCAATCCGGTGCCGAAGCTACTTGCGCCGCCTGAGTTACCTGTAGAGACAGTCGGCAGCTCAAATATGCCGCCGAAGTTCGCTGTAATGATCACTGCGAGGACCAAGAGCGCGACCACCACGCCGGGCTCCTGTAGTTGGAATGCCCAACCAACTTGTGTACCCGCCGCCCGCAATGCGAGCATCAGCGCGCCGAGCGCTACACACGCGAGGACGACCCCGGCAGTGTAGAAAATCGCATCGCGCCGTGCCTCTGCTTCGCTGCCGCCAGCCTTCGCCAGCGACAGGGCTTTCAAGCTCAAAATCGGGAACACACAAGGCATGATGTTTAGTAGCAATCCGCCAGCAAGCGCTCCCACCAGCGCCAGCCATACTGACGGCAATTCGCGCATCGATCCCGCAATCGGCTCACCGCCAGTGGGCACTAGGCCGGGCGCAGCAACAAAACGCACGCCTTCAGCTGTCTCGCTGCCAAAACTAATGATGCCGCTGAGTTCTTCAGGCGCGATCCCAGCGCCGAGCGGGATTTCGACGAGCAAAGTGTCATCCAGCCGCGCAAAGCCCTGTTCGCCGGTGTATGAGACCAGATCAATGTTCTCGATGAACACATGCGGTTCGCCCACTTCCAATGCAGCGGGCAGAGGGAGGGCAATACGCAGCGCATCACCTGTCAGCGCAAAATTACCCGTCTGATCAAGCAGCGGGGCAATTTCGGCGCGCCACCGACCTATGCGCGGGTCGGTGATAGCCCTAGCAGTATCAATCTCAAGCAGCGCATCCTGCGGCACACAAATCGCATCGGTGCAGGCGAGATATTCGGCAAAGACTGTGATAGGATCGACCGTCGATACATCAGCATTTTCCGGCACGCGTATCGGCACAAGGACTGTATATTCCCCCTCGTAAATATGGTTCATCAGCTCAGAAATCAGTAGCCTTTGAGGCACGGGATAAAGCGCCTCTCCAACTTCCCAGCCCTCAGGCAGCTCCCAAGTCAGACCCATCCCAAGCCCTGCATCACCAGGGTTCGACCAATAACCATGCCACTCACGCGAGATCGGGGTGAAGTGAAAGGCGAGCGTCCATTCCTCGCCTGCGACGGGCGGGCCATCGGCCACCAGCTCAACGGCAATGTTCTCATCGCCAAAGCGAACTTCCTGAGCGGATACGCTCGCGGACATAAGGCTCGCGCCCAATGCAAAAAACAGCACTGCGAATGCCGCAAATACACTGCGCAATTGTGCTGAAATCCTTGCAACCATAATGCGTTGCGATCTAGGGTTTACACATCCTAAGCGCAATGAGGCATCTTTGAACGTGGCATCTATGACCGACAAGCGCGATCTCCTAATCATTGGCGGCGGCCTCGTTGGAATGACTTTGGCCATCGCCGCTGCCCGCAAAGGCATCTCCAGCCACGTGATCGACCGCGCGGACCCAGCGGATTTGACCGCTGAGGGATTTGACGGACGCGCCACTGCCATTTCGACGGCCAGCTGGAATCTGTTCCAGAATATCGGCATTGCCGACACGCTCGAACCACATGGCTGCCCCATTTCCAGCATCGCCGTGACAGACCAGATGAAGCCGGGGCAGATTGATTTCCAACCGGAGCCGCATGAAGGCTCTCTTGGAAGGATGTTCGCTAACCGCACGCTGCGGGTTACTTTGTTCGATCAGGCGGCGAAAGAAGAGCTGATTGATTGGCATTCGAGCGCCGAAGTCGTCAGCCGCCACCGCGACGAATTTGGCGTAAGCGTGATCTTGGCTGACGGACGGAAGCTTGCGGGATCTCTTATGATCGCCGCGGAAGGGCGCGGCTCACCCACACGCGACCAAGCAGGCATCACCATCGCGAACTGGCAATATAGCCACCGCGCAATCATCGCCGGGCTGGAGCATGAGAAATCGCATGACGGCGTTGCATGGGAAATTTTTTATGAGGATGGCCCTTTCGCGCTTCTGCCACTGCTCGACAAAGATGACGGCACTCATCGCAGCGCGCTTGTCTGGACGGTGGATGAGAGCGACGCGGCAGGCATGCTGAAGCTATCCGACCGCGGATTTTTGGCCGAAGTAGAGGCGCAAATGGGCGGCATGTTCGGCGCAATCACCTCGGTCGGCACGCGCAGCTCCTATCCGCTCGGGTTCCACCACACCGCAAAGATCACTGATCAAAGGCTCGCGCTTATTGGTGACGCAGCGCATGGTATTCACCCGATAGCGGGACAGGGCCTAAACTTGGGGCTCCGCGATGTTGGCGCGCTGGTCGAAGTATTGTGCGAAGGCGCGCGGCTCGGCCTCGACTTTGGCGACGCGCAATTGCTGGAGCGTTATGAGCGCTGGCGCGGGCTCGACAGTTTTATGGTTGCACTAGCGACAGATGGGCTCACACGGCTCTTCGGTGTACCCGGAAAAACCGCCTCTGCGATCCGGCGCGTTGGCATGAGCGCGGTGCAGCGCACACCGGTTCTTAAGAGCTGGTTTATGGACGAAGCGCGCGGCGTGACTGGCGATTTGCCAGAGCTGCTTCGAGCCTAATTTTCTGCGCGAGCAAGCTACTCTTCTGCGATGCTCGGCTGGAGGATCGTATCCCCCTCGCCATCGCGGAGCATACGCGGTTCGAGCACGGCCGAGGTTTCCACTAAATCCAAAGCACGCTGAGATGCGGCATATCGCCCTGCATCTGCAAGCCACCCTTCGGCATTCTCTGCACCGGGCAATTTTTGAACCTCTTCAATAGCTGCATCCACTCGCCCACTCTCTAGGAACAAACGTGCGCGTTCGAGACGGCGCTCAGGCTGCGGTGAAGGTGTGCTTTCGCGGCGCACCACAAACAATTGCGACAATTCGCTGGTGAACGTATCCCATGAAAACTCGCTGTCCGCCTCTGACAATGTCGGCGCCAGCCCGTTGAGCCTAGCCACAAGCTGATCCATGGTCACCGGATCGCGGCTAAAATCTATGATCGTCCGAACAGCATTGGGCAGAGCATCGCCAAAACGCAGGCGCAATTGGTCGGCAAGGAAGCCCAGTTCCGCTCCTCGCTCCAGTGCACGCCGTGTGGCAAAGGCAATGAGCAAGCCCTCTGCACGGGCGACATTGCCCGCCGCTGCCTGGGCCTGAAGGTCGAGCCTAGCCAGCCTTTGCTCCGCTGCTGCCAGCCGGGAATCAAGCCCCCCTTGTTGCTCTTCAACTCGTTCGACTGCCACTTGCGCGGCCTGCTCAGCAGCTTCTTGCGCGACTTCCTGAGTCGTGTCCTGAGCGCCAGCAACCGGTGCCTCACCCGCTTCTTCGGCGGCTTCTGTCTCCGATGAGTTTTCAGCCAAATCTAGCGCCGCAGACTCTTCCGAAGAGCTTGACGCAGGCGTCTCGCCCCTGAATTGATCACCAAACTGATAGACACCGAGCCCGACCAACGCGCCGCCCAAGAGAAACGACGCTCCAACGGCCGCAAGAACTGGCTTAATCGAAGGTCCGGTGCGTGGTTTTGCTCGGTATTCGCTCATCATTATCCCATCTTCACGCCGGACCACAGGGCCGACAAAGCGCTTTATGGCGCGCTCCTGAACTTGTTCCTAGCGTGAATTACCAGCTTTGCACAGAGACGCCGCAAGGGCGAGCAATGCGGCATCATTGGGCTGTTCAGCGATATGTATTGCGCCCCAGCCTGTGCCCGCTGCCTCTGAAATGCGCGGGCCAAGCGCGATTAGTGAGATAGTGCTGCGATCCAGTTCTTCCCGGTCACACTCCGCGCAAAAATGGCGCGCGGCCGCTGCGGAATGGAGCGCTATCATCGCGCCCTTCTGCAAGATATCTGCGCAATGCTCGGGCATAGGCACCGGTTTCGCGCGGTACAGCACCCGTTCCTCTTGCGTCACATGCTGCGGCAAAGTCAGTGCCATCCGCTCCTCCCCGGCAAGCCTTAGCAAGCGGAGAGGTGTTTCCGGCAATTCATCAAGCAGAGATTGCAGGCCGCCGCTGCCGACCTTTGCAAGCTCTAGCCCCGCGTTTTCCGCTTCAACGCCCGTGGATTTACCGACCACATAGGCAGGCAGTGAGGCGACCGATGCAAGTGCAGGCCCTGCGTGGCGGATTGCATTCGCGCTGCCGATCAGAAGTCCGTCAAACCCTTCTGGCGAAGGCGCTTCCCAATCCAACGCTTCGATTTCGAACAATGGAAACAATTGAGCGGGGACGCCAAGTTTCCGCGCGGCTTGCAGAGATTGCGAGCCACCTGGTTCAGGGCGAATTATGACCAGCTCGGTCATTCTGGTTGGCCGAATGTCGCGCGTACTATTTCAGGGGCATCTCCGAGCATGTGAACGGCCAGAGCGCGCGGCGTATCGAGGTCGCCTATGGCAAATTTCGCATCAGCCTCGATCTTCACGGCGCCGTCAGGACTATAGATCATCGCCTGCAGCACAACCTCATCGCCATCACAGCTAGTCAGCACTGCGATAGGGCTGTGGCAAGAGCCGCCCAGCCCCTCAAGCAATGCTCTTTCCGCCATGACTTGCGCGCGGCTGACATGGTGATCTAGCGGGCGCAGCAATTCCAGCACGCGCTCATCATCCGCGCGGCATTCCACGCCGATTGCGGCTTGGGCTGGCGCAGGAAACCAATCCGCCGGGTCAAGGCGTGTGCCAACGCCGGTTTCGCCCAAACGCGCAAGCCCCGCAGCGGCCAGAAACGTCGCATCCACATCGCTCGCGGCCAGCTTGCCCATGCGAGTGGCGACATTGCCGCGAATGGAAACCACAGTGCAATCGGGCCGCGCACTGAGCAATTGAGCTGCTCTGCGCGGCGCGCTGGTGCCAACGACGGCACCTGGCGGCAATTGCTCAATCGAGGCCGCGCCCAAAAGCACGTCTGCCACATCCTCGCGCGGTAATATCGCCGCAAATGCAAACACGTCCGGCCGCAATGTCTCGACATCTTTCATCGAGTGGACCGAAATGTCGATCCGTCCCTCGCCGAGCCATTGGTCAAGCTCGCGCGTCCACAGCGCTTTACCGCCGATATCCGCGAGCGGGCGATCGGTAATCTTGTCGCCGCTTGCCACAACCGGAACGATCTCAACCTCATCCTCAGCCCAGCCATGCGCCTGCATCAATCGGTCGCGCACTTCCTCAGCCTGTGCCATTGCGAGCGGTGAGCGACGAGTTCCTAAACGGATTTTAGCTTGAGAAGTCATAGTGAGATGCTTGCTCTAACCGGTCAATGTGTTCAGGGGAAGCACCATGAGCCTCGTTTTGGGCATAGAATCAAGCTGCGATGAGACGGCTGCCGCACTAGTGACGTCGGATCGGCAGATTGTCGCACAGCGCATAGCATCGCAAGATGAGGCGCACGCGCCCTATGGCGGCGTCGTGCCGGAAATCGCGGCGCGCGCGCATGCCGAGCGATTAGGCCCGATGATCGAGGCGGTTCTAGCCGATGGCGGCGTGAGCCTGTCAGACTGCGATGCGATTGCCGCAACGGCGGGACCGGGCCTGATTGGCGGAGTGATGGTGGGCCTTGTCAGTGCAAAGGCGCTTGCCATGGCGAGTGACAAGCCGCTCATCGCGATCAACCATCTTGAGGGCCATGCGCTAAGCCCGCGCCTAGCAGATAGCGAGCTCACATTTCCTTATGATTTGCTGCTGGTCTCTGGCGGGCATTGCCAGATCTTGCGCGTTGAAGATGTCGGCGAATATCGCCGTCTTGCGACCACAATCGATGACGCGCTGGGTGAGGCCTTTGACAAGACCGCCAAAATCCTTGGCCTCGGCTTTCCTGGCGGACCAGCGATTGAACAGCTGGCAATGCAGGGTGACCCTGGTGCGGTGGCCCTGCCCCGTCCGCTAAAAGGCAGCAAGGAGCCACATTTCTCCTTTGCCGGGCTCAAAAGTGCGGTTTTACGGGCCCAACAAAGCGGCGATCACAAGCCAGAAGATATTGCCGCGAGTTTTCAGCAAGCCGCGCTTGATTGCGTGATTGATCGGTTGAAGCGCGCCCTAGACGCGCAGGAAAAGCCTACCGGCTCACTCGTGGTGGCAGGCGGAGTTGCAGCAAACATGGCCATTCGCGGCGCGTTGGAGAGATTTGCGAGCACACGCGACATGCGGTTCATCGCCCCGCCACTTTCCCTGTGTACAGACAATGCCGCGATGATCGCGTGGGCTGGCTGCGAACATCTGGCTCGTGCAAATTTTGCGCCTGACCCTCTCAACTTTGTGGCCAAACCACGCTGGCCGCTCGACCCGCATGCTGACCCAGCGCGGGGTGCAGGAGTAAAAGCATGACCTCAATCGGCGTTCTTGGAGCAGGCGCTTGGGGCACAGCGCTCGCACAAATGCTGGCAAGCGACGGGCGTGAAGTGCTCTTGTGGGCACGCGAGAGCGAATTGGTCGATGAGATCAATACCAAGCATCGTAACTCGCTCTTCCTGCCGAGTGCAGAGCTCGCAAGCACTATCACCGCGACCGGCGATCTGGCAGACATGGCAGCGCTCAACATATTGCTGGTTGTCACCCCGGCTCAGCATATGGGCAAAGTGCTTGGCCAAATGCCCAGTCATCCCCGCGATCTGGTTCTGTGCTCAAAAGGCATTGACGCTGATACGGGCCAGTTGATGAATGATGTAGCACGCGATGCCGCGCCGACAAGCGACATTGCCGTGCTCTCCGGCCCGACTTTCGCACATGAAGTCGCGGCAGGGATGCCTACAGCGGTCACGCTGGCTTGCGGAGGCAAGGAAGCCCAGTGGCTGCGCCTTGCAAGTGAACTCGCTCGCCCTGCGTTCCGGCCCTACTACTCAGCAGATGTAGCTGGCGCTGAAATTGGAGGCGCGGTCAAGAATGTGCTCGCAATTGCCTGCGGCGTAGTCGATGGCTTGGGTCTCGGACAGAACGCACGTGCCGCGCTCATCGCGCGCGGGTATGCCGAAATGCTTCGCTTTGGCGAGGCAATGGGCGCGCAGACAGAAACGCTTGCAGGGCTCTGCGGGCTTGGCGATTTGGTGCTCACCTGTTCTTCCACGGCCAGCCGTAATTTCTCGCTCGGCAAAGCGCTGGGCGAAGGGCAATCGGCCGAAGATTTGATGGGCGACCGCCGAACCGTGGCCGAGGGCGCCCACACCGCGCCTGTCCTTGCCAAGCTGGCCAAGGAACGCGGCCTTGCCATGCCCATAGTTGCGTCGGTGGAACGGCTGCTTACAGGCGAGGCCGCAGCAGATGTAGTGGCCGGGCTGTTATCGCGTCCACTTAAGGCCGAAACCGGGGTCTGACCGGTGGCAAGCCAACCTCCTCCTCCGGCTGCGTCAGACGCATCAGGCACGCCGGATGGCGATATGGCCGCGCTCGCCAAGGGCGGCCGGACAAATGTCATGGGCTTCCTGCTTAGGCTGCTCGCTCGGCTGCCGTTCCTGTTTATCGCAGCGCGGTTCTACGGCGCGGATGCAATGGGCCGTTTTGCCTCCGCTTTGGTGGTGGTCGAGCTGGTCGCGCTTATGTGCGCAATGGGCGAGAAACGGGGGCTCGCGCAGCGCCTGACTGAGGGCGAGGACGCGCATGCCAATCTCGTTTTTGACGGCATGTTGCTCGCGCTCATTTTCGCCAGCGCGGCTGCGCTCTTTTTCTGGTTCGTCCCCGCCCCGCTTTTCCCATCGGGTCAATATACCGAGCTAGACCGGCTGATAGTTCTTGCCATTCCCGCTTACGCGCTGACCGAGATTGTGCTCGCTGCGCAAGCCTATAAATTCGACGTTGCCACCACCGTTAGGGCCCGCGCGGTCGTTGAGCCATGGACTATCTCCATTATGGCCGGCGCACTTTACTTCGCGCCAGCGGACACCATGCCTCAGGTTAAGGAATCCGGTCTCGCGTTGGCATATCTGATCTCGATTTATGCTGGCCTTGCGGTAGGCATGATCGCGTTTCTAAAGAGCTATGGGCTCCCCAAAGGTTGGCGCCCACATCCGGTTTACATGTCGCGCATGACAGCAAAGGCGCTTCCCCTGGCAACGGCTGATGCGATTGAATGGGGCACACGGCGCGTCGACATTTTCATGCTTGGCCTGTTCGCCAGCCCGGCCATTGTTGGGGTCTATTATTTCGCGCAGCAAGTGGCGAGCTTGCCGCAAAAATTGAAAACGAGTTTTGAGCCAGTTTTGGGGCCGGTGATTACCAAGAAGCTCAAAGAGAAAGACTATGGCGCGATCGCCAGGCAAGTGTGCCAAGTCGGCTTCTGGATTATCGCTGCACAAACCGGGATTGCCTTGGCCTTGGGCCTGCCGGGTGAGGCGGTCATGGGGCTTGGCGGGCCAGAATATGTCAGCGGCACTGCGGCACTGGGGTTCTTGCTCGCCGCAGAAGCAATCGCTGCCACCGCTGTCGTGTCAGAGGCTGCGCTCATTTACACCGCGCGCGTCAAGAACCTGTGGATTTCGGTCGCCACCATCACCTTTCAAGCGATCCTCACCGTTGCATTGATCCTCACCGTTGCGAGGCTGGGCTATGGCGAGCCATTCAAGGGCGCGATGGCGGCCCTTGCCCTGATGATTGCGCTTGGTGCGGCGAGTTTTGTGAAGGCGAGACTACTTTCGCGCATCCTTGGTCACCCGATTAATACTTGGCGCTGGGCCCTGCTCCATGCAACGGGTGCTGCCATCTTGATCGGTTATCTGGCCACGCTCTTGCCAGAGTGGGCAGAGCTAATTTTCGGTATTCCAGCGATTCTTGCGATCTATGGCTGGGTCATCTGGACTCGCGGTTTTGGCCCAGATGACCGGGTGCTTTTCAAGCGCAATGCTGGCGCTGAACAGGCCAAAACACCTTAACCTTTCATCGCTGATACGAAACGTTCAGTCGCAGTTCACGCGTTGAGGCGATTTTCTAAGCGCATCGTACACGGTGGAGGACTGAGCGATGCGGAACACCCAAATTATCATTGCAACACTTGCGCTTACCGCGCTTGCCGGATGTAGCTCAAACGAGAAAACGGCATCAGGTGATGTAGCAGCAGCGCCACCACCTCCTCCGCCGCCGCCTGCAGGGCAGCCCGCAATATTGGCCGAATCCGTCGCCCCGGTAATGGTGACTGGGTCAAAGCGTGGAGGCCCTGTGCGATCCTATGCCGTTCGCCAAGCCCCGGTGGAGGCAGATCAGACCGCAACTTCCGGCCCGGTTGCTGAGCGCGACTATCGCTATTTCCCGCCCGTGTTTATCCCTCAGGCCGAAAACCGCGATCAATATGATGGCGAGGAAGTCTCACCCGTCAAAATCGTCGGGAATGAACCTGTTTCCACCTTCTCGGTCGATGTCGACACTGCAGCATATGCCAATGCGCGGCGCTTCTTAACTGACGGCGCAATGCCGCCCAAGGCCTCTGTGCGCACAGAAGAATTCATCAATTACTTCCGCTATGACTACCCCATGCCGGAAAGCCGCGAGCGGCCCTTCGCGGTGCACACCGATGTCGCCGCAAGTCCATGGAACGAGACCAGCCGTCTCGTGCGCATTGGCCTTGCTGGGTATGATTTGCCTAAGAAAACGCGCCCTGCGGCGAACCTCGTGTTCCTGATGGATGTGTCGGGTTCTATGGGCAGCCCTGACAAGCTGCCACTCGTGAAAACCGCCCTGCGCGGGCTCGCAGGCAAGCTCACAAGCAAGGACCGCGTGTCTATTGTAGTCTACGCCGGTGCAGCAGGCCTCGTGCTTGAGCCAACCAGCAATGCAGCAGAAATTCGCGCTGCGCTCAGCCAGCTCAACGCAGGCGGTTCTACCGCAGGCGGCGCAGGGATTGAGCTGGCTTACCGAATAGCTGAAGCCAACAAGATCGAGGGCGGCGTGAACCGCGTTATCCTGGCCACAGATGGCGACTTCAACGTTGGCACATCTGACCGTGAGAGCCTAATCGAGCTAATCGAGAAGAAACGTGAAAGCGGAACCACGCTGACGGTGCTCGGCTTTGGACGCGGCAATCTGAACGATGCGATGATGGAGCAGATCGCGGACCACGGTAATGGCAATTACGCCTATATCGACAGCGCGCTGGAGGCTCGTAAAGTGCTCGGCGATGAGATGGGCGCGACCTTGTTCACCATCGCCAAGGACGTCAAAATCCAGGTCGAGTTTAATCCTGCCGTGGTTAGCCAATATCGCTTAATCGGCTATGAGAACCGCGCGCTGCGCGAAGAAGATTTCGACAATGACGCGGTGGACGCAGGCGACATCGGCGCAGGCCATCAGGTCACCGCGATTTACGAAGTTGTACCTGCCGGCCAAAAAGGCTGGATCGGCAATCGCCGCTATGAGGATAAGATCGACAGCCGCGCTACTCAGCTGCTTGCTGAAGCTGCGCATATTAAGCTGCGCTATAAGATGCCGGGCGGCGATACATCGAAGCTTATCGAATACACTCTACCCGCAAGCGCCCTACGCACGGCGCGCGCGCCAACGGGCGATTTTGCCTTTGCCAGCGCGGTTGCAGCCTTCGGTCAGAAGCTGCGTGGGGACACGCTTATGGGTGACATTAGCTATGCTAAGATCGCGGACCTGGCAGGCAACCCGCGCGACTTCTGGCGTCAGGAGTTTATCCAATTGGTCAAAACGGCTGACAATCAGAGTTAGCGCTAGCCCCCATCCGTTCTCTTTTCAAGCAAGGCTCTTTCGCAAATCTCGCTCGCCGTTTACAGCACCATCACTGCTCGGCCTATACGCTGGGTGAGCAGGCAGATTAGAGAACGGAACAAAACGCATGACGATGGAATTTATCGAAGCAAATTGGCCGCTTGTTGCGATGCTGGTTTTGCTTGTTTTGCTCGTAGGCTGGTATCTCTTCCATGCCTCGCGCAGGACGACCGTCAGCAGCGATAAGTCAGACGTGCTAGATGAAGGCGCTGCACCTGCTGCGCGCAATCAGGCGCTGATCGACAGTGCGCCCTCGGCGACCAAGACTATGGGTGCGCCAATTGCAGAGCCAGCAGCAGCGCCAGAAGCTGCGCCGGAAGCAGCAGCCGCACCCGGTGCACCACCTGTTCCTGCCCCAGCTCCAGCCCAAGTTGCGGCAGGAAGCGACGACCTTACCCGGATCAAAGGCGTGGGCCCCAAACTTGCCAAAATGCTCAGCGAACTGGGCGTGACAAGCTTTGCCCAGATCGCAGCGTGGGACGCAGCAGAAATCGCCCGTCTCGATGCACAATTAGGGCGTTTCCAAGGCCGGATCGAGCGGGACAACTGGACCACGCAAGCCAAATTTCTCGCGGCGGGTGACCTAGATGGTTACGCCGCGCAATTCGGTGCGATTGACTAAATCAGCGACCCGCTAAACTTGCCTAAAAGCGCGAAGCCTGCCAACGGCTAGGCGGCTTAACACGGAGACCTTATGGCCGATATGGTGCCTTTCGCGTGGGACGATCCCTTCAATCTGGAGGGGCAGTTGACCGAGGATGAGCGGATGATCCGCGACGCCGCGCATGGCTTTGCGCAAGCCGAGCTGCAACCGCGGGTGATTGATGCATTTGCGAACGAAGTCGACGCGCCTGAACTGTTCCCGCTGATGGGTCAGGCGGGCATGCTTGGCGCGACCATTCCGGAAGAATATGGCGGTGCGGGCGCAAGCTACGTCGCATATGGCCTGATCGCGCGCGAGATTGAGCGCGTCGATAGCGGATATCGGTCCATGGCCAGCGTCCAATCCAGCCTGGTAATGTATCCGATCCACGCATTTGGTTCTGACGAACAACGCCAGAAGTATCTGCCCGGCCTGGCTTCTGGAGAGTTGATCGGATGCTTTGGTCTGACCGAGCCTGATGCGGGAAGCGACCCAGGCGGCATGAAAACGGTTGCGCGCTCCGATGGCGACGGTTTTGTCCTCAACGGCTCGAAAACCTGGATTTCCAACGCACCGTTCGCCGACGTTTTCGTGGTTTGGGCGAAGAGCGAAGCTCATGGCGGGGGCATTCGCGGCTTTGTTCTTGAGAAAGGCATGGCTGGCCTATCCGCGCCTAAGATCGAGGGCAAAATCTCGCTTCGCGCCAGCACTACCGGTATGATCGTGATGGATGATGTGAAGGTCGGCGCTGACGCACTTCTACCTGATGTTCAGGGCCTCAAAGGCCCGTTCGGCTGCCTCAACCGGGCGCGTTATGGCATTAGCTGGGGCAGCATGGGTGCAGCGGAATTCTGCATGCACGCCGCGCGGCAATATGGCCTTGATCGCCATCAATTCGGCGTGCCTCTCGCTAGCAAGCAGCTGTATCAGCTCAAGCTCGCGGATATGATGACCGATATCAGCATGGGTCTGCAAAGTTCACTGCGTGTCGGACGACTGATGGACGAAGGCCAATTCGCGCCAGAAATGATCTCTATCGTGAAGCGCAACAATGTTGGCAAAGCGCTCGATATAGCCCGCGCTGCTCGCGATATGCATGGCGGCAATGGCATCAGCGAGGAGTATCAGGTGATCCGTCACATGGTGAATCTTGAAACGGTGAACACCTATGAGGGCACGCATGATGTGCATGCGCTGATCCTGGGCCGCGCGATTACTGGGCTGGCCGCATTTTGAAGTGTTTGACTAACGTCAATACGCCGTAGCCACCCACTCTCTCAGTCCTTCCGCCCGGACAATACCCGCTTAGGTTCCGGGTGGAAGAGCGGAAGGAGCGGGCGGCTATGGCAAGTCCAGAAGGGAACCCCATGAAACTCCACGGCTACTATCGCAGCTCGACCAGCTACCGTTTGCGGATCGCGTTGGAGCTGAAAGGTCTCGAATACGAGAACGTGCCGGTAAACCTGCTTAAGGCTGAGCAAAAGGGTGAAGCCTATTCTAGCCGCAATCCTTTCGCGAGTGTGCCGATGCTAGAGGCAGACGGCGCCGACCGCGCGCAAAGCATGGCGATGATAGAGTGGCTGGACGAGGCCTATCCTGAAAAGCCTCTGCTGCCCGCCGATATCGAGCAGCGATATATTGCGCGCGAATTGGGCATGGCCATCGCAACGGAGCTGCATGCGCCGCTCAACTTACCGGTGCTTAAATATCTTAAAGACCCGCTTGGCCATGATCAGAGCGAGATTGATGTGTGGTATCGCCACTGGCTTGCCCGCACGCTTGCCCCATTGGAGCAACGCTTAGCGCAGCTTGACACCGGCGATTTCCTGTTTGATGCGCCTGGATATTTCGAGGTCATTTTGCTCCCACAAACCTACAATGCGCGGCGGTTTGAGTTTGATGTGGACGCCCTCAAACATGTCGCTCGAATAGAGACAGCGTGCCTCGCCCTGCCCGAGTTTCAGAGGGCTCATCCCGACAATCAGCCGGACAATCCCGACAACGCCTAGATCGCGGACTGCCTCTGCAGTTTAGCCCTCGCCGAGCTTGCGGCGCTTGTCGAGATCGCCTTCCCGTCGCTCGTCAATCTTGTCGACCATCCAGTGATTGACATCACGGTGTTCCGCCTCGTCAGCGCGCACCACGATAATCACGTCGCGCAACATCGCATCTTCAGGCAATCGCCAATAGTCCTTGGCGATCTGCGGCGCTGGAACGTTTTTCGCGCGCCCTGCGTCGACTTCGGCGAGATAGGCTGTGTAGCTGATCACCGCTTCTTCCTCAAAATAGCCAACCACCCGGTGCGCAGTACGCGGCGCGATCAGATACAGCACGAAGTAGAAATTGAAGAAGATCCCTTGCGCTATCAGGATCAGGAACCGCTCAAACATATTCGGCTCGGCGATCTCGATAAAGGTCATCAGATGCATCCGCTCATTCTCCGCTTCATCAAGAAGCGTGCGGATCCATCCCTCATCATCGCGCATGCGGCGCAGAGCGCTTAAATGCTGCAACATCCCGCCAACCATGCCAGGCACAGCGGCCACCGTTTCCAGAATGACTGCCCTGTGACCATAGCGCTTAGCAAAGAAGGTGTCGGCGAAAAATCGGAGCAATTTCACAAAGGCAAAGGCCACCTTATCGCTGACCGTTTTCGGGGCAACATGAACAGACAAATCAGCGTCAGCATTGACTTGGCGGATTAGCGGTTTGGTATCTAAATGCTTCATCACTCACCTCGGCGATCATTGTTTAACCAACGGGCACCCCAGCGTAGGGTTCCAGCACCGGCTCTGACACATTGCCAAAATAGCGATTATGCGCTCAAATTACCCGACAGAACGCAGCACCAAGAGTTTAGTTTTTTGCAACTCGCCCCAGCTACATGCTGCGTGCGATCAGCATTTTCATAACTTCGTTCGAACCGCCAAAGATGCGCGTGATCCGGCTATCGCGGTAAAGCTTAGCGATCGGATATTCATTGATGTAGCCAGCGCCGCCGTGCAGCTGCAGGCACTTGTCAACGACCTCGCCCTGAAGCTCGGTGCACCAATATTTCGCCATTGACGCGGTCGCCACGTCAAGCTCGCCCTTTAGCAATCTTGCGATGCAATCATTGACGAACACACGCGCTGCGGTGCCCCTTGCCTTGAGATCAGCAAGCACAAATTGTGTGTTCTGGAAATCCCAGATCGTCTGGCCGAAAGCTTTGCGCTCTTTGACGTATTCGACTGTGGTTTCGAGCGCTTTCTCAATCGCGGTGCAAGCACCCATCGCTATGACCAGCCGCTCTTGTGGTAGCTCGCCCATCAGCTGATAGAAACCCTTGCCCTCTACGCCGCCAAGCACATTTTCGGCAGGCACGAAGACATCCTCAAAGAACAGCTCAGAGGTATCCGCCGCGTCCATCCCGATCTTGTCGAGTTTCTTGCCGCGTTCAAATCCGTCAGCGCCTTCCGTCTCAAGCAGCATCAGCGAAATGCCCTTGGCCCGCTCATTCGGGTCGGTCTTGGCCACCACCACAATGAAGTCAGCGGTTTGGCCATTGGAAATATAGGTCTTCGCGCCGTTGATGCGGTAGCCATTTCCATCTTTCAGCGCGGTGGTGGTGATCGATTGGAGATCAGAGCCGACGCCGGGTTCCGTCATCGCAATCGCGCTGACCAATTCACCCGTTACCAGCTTTGGCAGGTATTTCTTCTTCTGCTCTTCCGTGCCGTGGCGCACCAGATACGGCAGAATGATAGTGTTGTGCAGCGATGCCGCAAAGCCATCAACTTCGTTTTTGGATTGCTGGTCCAGAACAACCATATCGTGCCGGAAATCGCCGCCGTGCCCGCCATATTCCTCCGGAACTGAAACACCGAGCAGCCCGGCTGCGCCCGCCTCATTCCAAAACTCGCGCTCTACCTGGCCATCCTCGCGCCATTTCTCGACCCGCTTTTGAGGCGCCTTATCTTGATAGAACTTGCCCACTGCATCAGCGAAGATTGAGATTTCCTCATCCTCCATGAATTCGGGCTGCGGAACGTCGATTACTGGCATTAAATCTCTCCTAGTCTGCCGAGCCACCCGCACCCTCCACCCTTCCACCCGGAACCTACCGGGACACTATCCGGGTGAAAGGGTGGAGGGTGCGGTGGCTCGGCCTCTAAATCAGGAAACCTTACTTCCCTTTCCAATTCGGTGCGCGCTTCTCGGCAAAGGCGGCTGCGCCTTCGCGGGCGTCTTCCGAAACAAAGACCGGCCCCATCAGTTTGCCTTGCTCTGCCCAGCGTTCTGCATCACCCCACAGCCGCGATTCGTTCACAATCTGCTTGGAGACTTTGACCGCGAGCGGGCCATTCGCGGTGATCTTACCCGCAAGCTCAATCGCCGCATCTAGCGCTGGGCCGTCGGTCACGTGGTTAAGCAGGCCCAGCTCATAGGCACGTTCAGTGCCTATGAACTCGCCTGTTAGAGCGAGCTCCATGGCGACTTTTGACGGGATCAAGTTGGGCAGCTTCATCAATCCACCAGCCGCGGCGACAAGCCCGCGCTTCGCCTCAGGAATGCCGAATTTTGCGTTCTTATTCGCGACAATCAGATCACAAGAGATCATAAGTTCCATACCGCCAGCCAGCGCGTAGCCTTCAACGGCTGCAATGAGCGGTTTAGCCGGACCCTTTTCCGTCAGGCCGCCAAATCCGCGTCCGGGAACGCTCGGTGTTTCGCCGCGCAGAAAGCCCTTGAGATCCATGCCCGAGCAGAATGTTCCGCCAGCGCCTGTGATGATGCCAACACGCAGATCATCCTCTGCATCAAGGCGATCCAGCGCCGCCGCAATCGCTTCTGACGCGGCCTTGGTCATGGCATTTTTGGCCTCGGGCCGATTGATCGTAATGATCAACACACCGTCGCGGTCTTCTGTCAGCACTTCCTCAGTCATCTGCGGATTCTCCCATTTCTCTTTGAAACTGAATTCTTGCGCGCAAGCTGGCCAAGGTTTACGCAAACGTCAACTAAGATTCGCAAAATCAATTGGAGAGGACCAAAATCATGGCTGAGGCATATATCATCGACGCGGTGCGCACCCCGCGCGGTATCGGCAAGCAAGGCAAGGGCGCGCTGGCAGCTGAGCACCCGCAGCATCTGGCTGCGACGGTCTTGAAAGCGATTGCGGAGCGCAACAGCCTCGACACCAGCACGGTGGACGATGTGATCTGGTCGGTCAGCACGCAAGACGGCATGCAGGCGGGCGACCTGGGCCGGATGGCCGCGCTTGATGCGTGCTATGACATCACGTCCAGCGGGACCACGCTTGACCGGTTCTGCGGGGGCGGAATTACGTCGGTTAGTCTCGCGGCCGCCCAAGTGATGAGCGGCATGGAAGATTGCGTGGTTGCCGGCGGCACAGAAATGATGAGCCTCACCGCTGCCATGTCGAAAGAGAAAATGCAGGCCGGGATCAAACCGCCTATGATGGGCAGCTACAATGAGCGGCTCCAGAAGGTTCACCCGCAATCGCACCAGGGGATTTGCGGCGATGCCATCGCGACGATTGAAGGTTTCACCCGCGAAGAACTCGACGAGGTCGGCTATCGCAGTCAGCAGCGTGCGGCAGTAGCTCTGAACGAAGGCCGGTTTGAAAAGTCCGTTGTCCCTGTGGTGGCTGACGATGGCACAGTGCTGCTCGACAAGGACGAGTACCCTCGCCCGCAAACAACGCTGGAAGGGCTTGCCGAGCTGGAGCCTGCCTTCACCAAAATCGCTGACATACCGCTCGATGCCCATGGCACGACCTTCCGCGGTCTGATCAATCAGAAATATCCTGACGTCGATATTCAAAACTTTCACCATGCGGGCAATAGCTCTGGCGTGGTTGATGGCGCGGCGGCGGTTCTGGTCGCCAGCAAAGACTATGCGCAAAAGAATGGCCTGAAGCCGCGCGCGCGCATTGTCGCGACTGCGAATATGGGCGATGATCCGACCTTGATGCTCAACGCGCCAGTGCCCGCCGCCAAGAAGGTTCTGGAGAAGGCTGGCCTAACAAAGGACGATATCGACCTGTACGAGATCAACGAAGCTTTCGCAGTTGTCGCGGCCAAGTTCGTTCGCGATCTTGAGCTTGATTGGGACAAGGTCAACGTCAATGGCGGCTCGATTGCGCTGGGCCACCCAATCGGCGCGACCGGTTCTATCCTGATCGGTACAATCGTCGATGAGCTAGAGCGGCGCGGCCTCAAGCGTGGTTTGGTGACGATGTGCGCGGCGGGCGGTATGGCCCCGGCAATCATTGTCGAGACGGTGGATGATTTCGTTGACTAACACCTTGTCCCGCATGGCGTTCGACTTAAGGTGCGCACTCATGCGGGATAGGTTTTGAGCAATAACGAAGAGCCAACCGGCGGCGCGTGGCGCTTTGCCGTTGATCGTGGTGGTACGTTTACCGATGTTGTGGCGGTGACGCCCGCTGGCCAGCTCGTTACTGACAAGCTGCTATCGGTTAATCCTGGGCATTATAACGACGCAGCGAGCGAGGCTGTGCGGCGGCTCATGGCGCAGCATGGCGAAGCCCCGATTGGCGAGATGCGGGTAGGCACTACGGTCGCGACCAACGCTCTGCTGGAGCGCAAGGGCGAACGGGTCGCGCTGTGCATTACGCGCGGTTTCGGCGATGCCCTGCGGATCGGAACGCAGGCGCGCCCTGAGATATTCGCACGGCATATTGTACTACCCGAGCAGCCCGCTGAGCAGGTAATTGAGATTTCTGAGCGCGTGAGCGTCGATGGCGACGTCTTGACCGAGCTGGACGAAGCTGCCGCTGCGACAGCGTTTGCAGCGGCGCGTGCCGACGGCATTGAAGCCATCGCTATCATCCTGATGCATGGTTGGAAGTACCCTGCGCACGAGCAGCGGCTAGCTGAACTAGCCCGCGGTGCTGGCTTTTCGCAGATCAGCGTCAGCCATGAAGTTGCACCGCTTATCCGCCTGATCCCGCGCGGCGACACCACCGTGGTCGACGCCTATTTGTCCCCGGTCCTGCGCCACTATGTCGAAGAGCTTGAGGCTGAGCTTCCTGACACTGAACAGCTGCGCTTTATGCAGTCCAATGGCGGCCTTGCAGACGGGCACAATTTTCGCGGAAAAGACGCGATTTTATCAGGTCCGGCGGGCGGAGTGGTGGGCATGGTCGCAGCTAGCGCACCGCTGGGGCACACAAGGCTCATCGGTTTCGATATGGGCGGAACCAGCACGGACGTTGCGCATTACGCAGGCGATTTGGAGCTCACCAGTGACAGCACAATTGCTGGCATCCGTATCGCAGCGCCGATGATGCAGATCCACACTGTTGCGGCGGGCGGTGGCTCAATTTGCAGCTTTGACGGCAGCCGGTTTCGGGTCGGTCCTGAAAGCGCGGGCGCAGACCCGGGCCCAGCGTGCTACCGTAAAGGCGGCCCACTGACGGTGACCGATTGCAATCTGTTTTTGGGGCGCATCGATCCAGCCTTTTTCCCACACGTATTCGGACCCGATGGCAATCAAGCACTCAGCAAAAAGGCCGCGCAAGAACGCATCCAAGAGATCGCCGATGCGGTGGGTCACACCCAATCCTTGGCCGATATCGCCGAAGGTTTTCTCGAGATTGCCGTCGACAATATGGCCAATGCCATCCGCAAGATCAGCGTTGCGCGCGGGCACGATGTTACCCGCTACGCGCTCGCATGCTTCGGCGGCGCAGGCGGCCAGCATGCTTGCCGCGTGGCCGATGCGCTGGGCATGGAAACGGTGCTGATCCACCCACTAGCAGGCATGCTGTCAGCCTATGGGATCGGCCTCGCGCCGGTAAAAGCGATCCGCGAGAAGAGCTTAGCACAAGACCTGTCGCAGGATTTCGATGACGCACTTGGCGCGTTGCAAGAGGAGGCACGCCGCGACCTAAACGCGCAAGGCATTGAGAGCCAAGCAATTACCATCACCTCACGCGCGAGGCTGCGTTTTGAGGGTAGCGACAGCGTGATCACACTTCTCTGTAGCTCGAAATCCGAGATGGAGCAGACCTTCCGGTCCGAGCACCGCAAGCAATTCGGATATTCGGATGACACAGCGGCGATCATCGTGGAAGCGCTCAGCGTTGAGGCAAGCGGCAATAGCTCAGAGGTGGCCTCATCGGCATCAATCACCGCAGCAGGCACCGCGCAGCCAAGCGGCGAATGGGCTTTCGTGGAGCGAGGCGAGCTTGCCGAAAGTGAGGCTGCCAAAGGTCCGCTCCTGATCATTGACCCGGGATCGACCACCGTCGTTGAGCCGGGATGGCAGGCGGAGCGCAAACAGGATGGAAGCCTCGTGTTGACCCGGCACAAGGCGCTGGAACGTAGCCGTGCGGCGGGCACTAAAGTCGATCCGGTCCGCCTTGAGATCTTCAACAGTCTATTCATGGCCATCGCTGAGGAAATGGGTGTTGTGCTCCAATCCACTGCGACTTCGGTCAATATCAAGGAACGGCTCGATTTCTCCTGCGCGCTATTCGATGCCCTGGGAGCATTGATCGCCAATGCCCCTCATATCCCGGTGCACTTGGGCTCAATGGGTGACAGCATCAGACGTGTGATTGAGGCGCGTGGTAATGATGCGAACGGTAGCCCACGCGACGGGCGAGGCATATTGCGCGGCGACGCCTATGTCCTCAACGATCCCTATCGCGGCGGCACTCATTTGCCCGACGTAACGGTAATTGTGCCGGTGTTTTACGATGACAGAAGCGTTCAGCCCGACGCCTTTGTGGCGGCACGCGGGCACCACTCCGATATCGGAGGGATCGCGCCCGGCTCCATGCCGCCAGACAGCCAATCCATCGAAGAAGAAGGCGTGCTGATCGACAATGTACTCCTCGTCGATCAAGGCGAATTTCAGGAAAGCGCCATCCGCGCGGTGCTCGCCTCAGGCAATTATCCAGCCCGCAATCCTGATCGCAATCTGTCCGATTTGCGCGCGCAACTGGCAGCCTGCACGCGCGGCGCTGAGCTACTCATTTCGGCCACGCGCGATAGCGGCGCAGATGTTGTGCGGGCATTTATGGGCCACGTCTTGGACAATGCTGAGGAACAAGTGCGCCGTCTGCTCGACCGGCTAGAGGATGGCGCATTTACCTATCCCATGGATAGCGGCGCGCAGATCTCCATCTCCATCCGCATCGACCGCGACAGCCGCTCTGCCACCATCGATTTTACCGGAACCAGCCGTCAGCAGGACGATAATTTCAACGCGCCGCGATCCATCACGCGCGCGGCAACGCTCTATGTCCTGCGCACTTTGATTGATGATCCGATCCCGATGAATGATGGGTGCCTCAGACCCGTGAAGCTGATCGTCCCGAAAGGGTCTATGCTTGACCCCGCACCCGGTGCAGCCGTTGTCGCTGGCAATGTCGAGACGAGCCAGGTGATCACCGATGCGCTGTTCGCGGCGACTGGCCAGCTCGCCCCGTCACAAGGCACGATGAACAACTTCACCTTCGGCAATGACCGCCATCAATACTATGAGACGATTGCGGGCGGATCGGGCGCTGGACCAGATCATCACGGCACCAGCGCAGTGCAAACCCATATGACCAATAGCCGTCTGACTGACCCGGAGATTTTGGAGACGCGGCTTCCGGTTCGACTGGAACGCTTCGCGATCCGGAGCGGCTCTGGCGGAGGTGGCGCACACAAAGGCGGTGACGGGGTTGAGCGGCATGTGACATTCCTCGAAACCATGCGCGCCAATATGCTCGCAAATCGCCGCGGAGTTCCACCACAAGGGATCATGGGCGGGGGCGATGCAAAGCCTGGCCGTAACTGGGTCGAACGATCGGATGGGGCTATTGAGGAACTACCGGCAAGCGCTGCGGCCGATATGGAGCCGGGTGACAGCTTCGTCATTCACACGCCTGGCGGCGGTGGCTACGGCAAGGTCTGAGGGGACAAATTTATGAGTTACTGGCCGCTAATCGGCATTCTGGTGGTCGTCATCGGATTTGCCCTGCGTTTCAATCCGCTCATGGTGGTGGTGGTCGCAGCGATCACGACGGGCCTGCTCGGCGGGCTCGATTTCCTCGCCGTGGTGGAGGCGCTGGGCAAAGCCTTTAACGACAATCGGTATATCAGCGTCACCTGGATCATCCTGCCCGTCATTGGCTTACTTGAGCGCTACGGCCTGCAACAGCGCGCGCGCGCTCTGATCGAGAGCGTGCACGGCGCAACTATGGGCCGCTTGCTGGTGATCTATCTCGGCTTCCGCCAAGTCACTGCGGCATTGGGCATGAAAGACATTGGCGGTCACCCGCAAACCGTGCGTCCGCTGGTCGCGCCAATGGCCGAAGCCGCCGCGCAAAACACGCATGGCGAGCTCTCCGAAGAGGACAATGAGAAGGTCAAAGGCATGGCAGCCGCAACGGACAATGTCGGGCTATTCTTTGGTGAGGACATCTTCTTCGCCATCGCCTCCATCCTTCTGATTCAAGGCGTGTTTGAGAGCTCGGGCTACCCGCTGACGCCGCTTGAACTCTCCGTCTGGGCGATCCCCACCGCGATCTGTGCCTTCTTTATCCATGGCGGCCGCTTGATGGCGTTTGAGCGCCGACTGGGGCAATCGGCCACCGGCGGACAAGCAAGCAAGGGAGATGACGCATGATCACACTTGATTGGCTCTATTTCCTCGCAGGGATCATCTTCACAATCTGGGCTGTGATGAGCGCGCGCGATGTCACCAATGGCAAGCGTTGGGGCAATGCCGCCTTCTGGGGTCTGCTGGCGGTCAGCTTCTTCTTCGGCGGACAATTTTCCGATCTTATGAATGGCATTCTGGTGTTGGTCCTCGTGGCAATCGCCGGGTTCGGCTGGATCGGCCGTAGCGACCCGCCGACCACCTCGCTCGCCGAGCGGCTGCAATTCTCCGGGAAGCTCGGCAGCAGACTGTTCTTCCCGGCCCTGATCATCCCAATAACTGCGGTGGTCGGTACGCTGCTTTACAACTTCACGCCATTGAATGAGACCGGCCTGTTTGAGGAACGACGCGAGACGCTGATCCTGTTTGGAGTTGGCGTGCTGCTCGCGCTGGCTTTCACGATGGTATGGCTCAAACCACCCCTTCTCGCGCCAGTCGAGGAAGGGCGCCGCTTAATGGACTCGATCGGCTGGGCTGCAGTGCTGCCGCAAATGCTCGCGGCCTTGGGCGGCGTATTTGCGCTGGCCGGCGTTGGCGACATTATCGGATCGCTCGCTGGCGAAGTAATCCCCGAGGGCAGTATCTTCCTAGCTGTCTTCATTTTTTGCCTCGGCATGGCCTTCTTCACAATCATCATGGGCAATGCCTTTGCCGCCTTCCCAGTGATGGCCGCTGCGATTGGCATCCCTGTGCTGGTTGAGCAATTTGACGGTGATCCTGCTGTGATCGGGGCGGTTGGAATGCTGGCGGGTTTCTGCGGTACTTTGTGCACACCGATGGCCGCGAACTTTAACATCGTCCCGGCTGCGCTGCTGGAATTGAAAGATCAATATGGCGTCATCCGCCAGCAAATCGGCACCGCCATTCCGCTCTGGGTGTGCAACGTACTGATCATCTACATCGCAGGGTTCTATCTATGGAACTGACAGAAAATATCGCCCGCCGGTTTGCGCAGGCCGCTTTGGGTCATGTGACACGCGAATATCCGCACAAGCTCGATCACGTGATGAGCGGCAATGGTGACGTCTTGCCGCCCAGCGTGCTTCACCCGGTGTTCTATGGCAGTTTTGATTGGCACAGCTGTGTGCATGGCTGGTGGACTTTGCTCACCTTGCGGCGGCTCTATCCAGAAACGGACGAGGCACGCGATATAACGACACTGGCTCAAGAAACTTTCACACCCCACAAGCTAGGCGCTGAACTCGCCTATCTGGAGCGTCCAGAGAGCTCGAGCTTTGAGCGGCCCTATGGATGGGCATGGCTGCTATATCTGCACTTGGAAGCGACCCGTCATGGTGGTCAAAACTGGGGTGAAGGCCTTGAGCCGCTCGCACGCAAATTTGCCGCATGGTTCAAGCATTACCTACCGCTGCTCACCTATCCGATCCGCACCGGCACGCATTACAACACCTCCTTCGCCTGCACGTTGGCGCTCGAATGGGCTGACGAATTCGATGAAACACTGGCGGAGCTTATCAGATCGCGCGCACGCGAGTGGTTTGCGGATGATCAAGACTGCCAGGCCTGGGAACCATGCGGCGATGAATTCCTCTCTTCCGCTTTGTCAGAAGCCTTGTTGATGCGTGGTTGCCTGCCCGAAGATGAATTTGCAGCGTGGTTCCGATCATTCCTTCCCGGCAGTGGCAGCGGCGAGCCGGCAACGCTCTTTAAGCCCGCAATCGTGAGCGACCGAAGCGATGGCAAAATCGCACATCTCGACGGGTTAAATCTCTCGCGAGCATGGGCATGGAAAGGGCTTAGCAGGCCCGATGCGGCCGCCAATCATCTGGATGCATCAATCCCGCATGTGACTGGCGATTATGCTGGTGAGCACTGGCTGGCGAGCTTTGCGTTATTGGCTTTGCTTGTAGATCGCTAGCCGAAGCCGTCCGCGCCCTGCCTGTGCTTTTTGGCCTACCGCTTCGCTACTTGAGGCCAGTTCTACCCATGCGCGCCGAAGATATTCGCAATGGCCGTCGAGACACGCAGCGAGAGCTGATAAGCTTCATCTAACGGTTCAATGTAATTCTCATGGATCGAGCGATAGCCATTGGCCCCCTGATCCGGATAATCGCTCGGCGACGCGACCTCGAAATCGGTGATTGAGGGATAGCTGGTCGGGAAAGCCCGGCGCAATTGCGCCAGCGCGTCGTCAATCCGCAGCGTGAACACCATCTCCATCACATCATCGCGGCTGATATCATTCGCCCGGCTAAACGGCGGGACAGACACGACTTTGAGGAACATGTGCTGAAGCAGTGCAAGCCGCAGCGCCTGAAGCACGCCAATGGCACGGCGCTTGTTTTCGCGGTCAGGCAGCGGCGTCTCATCGGGGATATGCGCAAGTAGGCGGTGCAGTTTCATAGCATCGACCCGCAGACGCGAAGCAAGTCGCCGGAACACGCCCGTGCGATCATCCTTGGTCAGATATTCCGCCAGCGCGAGGCATGGATCTTCCAAATGCTGCTCAGTTCCGCGATAGGGCCGGCTGGCCCAATAGGCGGAATTAAACAGCTCGCCATATGCCGCGACAGTCTTGATGCTCGCGAGCGCATTTGCCGCGCGCAACAGCCGGAACATTTGCCGCCCACGCGGGCTTTCCGCAAGCAAGCCAGGCAGCTCATCGCTTGCGCCTTCCGCAGCGGTGCCAACCCCGGCGATAACGTTCACCGGATAGCCGAGCTGTTGCAGCACAGCGTTATGCGGGATCGCGCGGATCTGGCGCAGGCTCATATCCCGGTCAGCGGAGAGATCAGACTGGCGACGCGACACGCGGCTACCGGTCTGGTTGAGCATACCAAGCCCAAACGCAGTGACCGCACGCGAGTATGTCTTGGAGCGCAAATGACGTAGCTGATCGCGGCGGATATCACGGTAAAAATCAAGCGTCAGGTCCGTGCGGCGATAAAACTCATCGGTCGGCACGTCAGGATCTGTGCGGTTTGGGCCAGCCTCGAAAATACGTGTTAGCGTCGCCTGCGCCAGTGCGTCAGTACCGAAGAACAGATAGCCGTCTCCGCCCTGAAAGGTCATTTCCGGCTCAAGGCGAATGCCTGCGCGCACAAAGCGGCGGCGCGCCCATGGCGAGAGCGCCCAATCAACTCGGTCAGTGATGCTGGTGGGGTGCGCACCGCGCCCCATACTTTCACCGTGGGTGTTGAAGATAAGAGCCGCCACATCGGTCAATTGATTGGCGACCATCGCGTCTGCCAGGCGGCCTTGGAGCCGCTCAATCGCCAGTGAGGCAGGCAATTGCCCAACAAAGCGCCCAGCGTCGGAAAAGCCGGTTTGGATACAGACGCGCCCGCGCAGCCGCGCATAGTCGCGGTAAATCTCTTCGGACAGCAAGGCATCAAGGAAGCGCCCACCATGCTCAAGTGCGGTTTGTGTTTCAAACAGGGGCGAGACATCGACGCGGTCCTCAACGCCGAACAGCTTGGCAAAATAGAGCGCTGCCAAAACCGTCGTTGGTTGCTCGCATTCTGCGATAAGCATGCGGATCGGGCTGTCAGCATCGATATGCTCGACGATCTGCGCCATCGCGAGGAATTGGCGGATCGCGGTGGAGCTTTCGATGGCGAGCGCGGCAAAGTTAGACCGCAGCGGTTTTGCTTCAGCAATCGCCTCGCGCAATTGGCCGATCGCCGCCTGGCTAGAGATATCAAGCCTGCGCTCCGCGCCTAAACGCTGGCGAATGGCGTTGTGCAATTGGCTGGAGTTCACCCGGAAATGCACCCAGCCCATACCTAAGCCATCAGCCCGCATCGCGCCGCTGGCGACCAATAGCGTCGTCGCCGTCTCATCGTCAGAATCCACCGCGAGTTGCTCAAGCTCAGCAATCATCGGTGCAAGGCTGATCAATTTGTGTGGATGGTCCGCTGTCAGAGCATCAGCTGCACGAGACAAATCGTCCGGCGCGGTAAGATCTTCAGCAAAGATCGTCGCCATGCGCGTCGCGTGTTCCGCAGCAAAGGAGAGCTGCTTGGCGTGATCAGGCGCTGCTTCTTCCAACATTGCGGCGTAGCTTGCCAGTCGCTGCGCCTTCTCGCTCAGGCGGAACCGGATTGAGGTAGACCACGAAATATCTGTGCGGCCATCCATGTCATAACCAACCCATGTCGCAAAGCGCGAAGGCAATGGCCTGAACTCACGCCACTGATCTGGCCATTTTTCGCTCGCTTGGCTTAGCAGCGTTCGGCTCATCCGGTCTCGGGCCGTCTGGCCACGCGCAATGGCGGCCATCGCCGCTGCGTGTTCGGTTTCGAGCGTGACCGAGTCGCGCTCCAGCGCGGGTGCATTGAACGTAGCGGTGTTGCCCGTGCCCTGCTCTGCTGCACTTGCCACTACGCGCGATTGCTCCTCAGTCAGCAGAAATGTCGGGTGCGCGGTGAAGACGATATGCGCGCTCGGCTCGCGCCAGCGCTCCGCAAATTCCTCAAAGCTCGATTCTTCGACTAAGGAGCTCGCCGCAGCATCATTCGCCTCAGGTGCCACCGGATCAAGCAGGCGCGTTAGCCGCGTTGCACGGGCGGCGAGGCCGTCGCTTTCCAATTCGGCAACCAGCCTTTCAAGATCGCCCAGCGACATGGTGCCGTTCTCCAGCTCCCGCGACACCTCAAGACCAAGTTGAAATACCGGATTGAACAAGGGCGTTTCCGAGGTGCGCTGGTGCAGTTCACGCAGACGATCAACGAGGCTAGCGACTGTGGTCATAGGTATTCTCTACAAAGGGCAGGTACTTTGAGACCTGCAAATGTGCTTAGCTGCGAGCGGTCGCGGCGATAGAAACAGCTTCTTCGGCAAGGCGTGTGATAGCCGCGAAATCGCCGCTCGCGACTGCGTCTTTCGGGGTCAGCCAGCTTCCGCCGCATGCGATCACACTATCCAGCGCAAGAAACTCAGACAGATTTGCTGCCGACACGCCGCCCGTGGGCATAAAGCGCATTTCGCGAAACACTGAACCAAGCGCTTTGAGCATTGGGACACCGCCAGCAAGGCTAGCCGGGAAGAACTTCACTTCGCGCAGGCCGAGCGCGTAAGCCCGCTGAACTTCCCCTGCAGTCATCGTGCCCGGATAGATCGGCACGTCCTCAGCCAAACAATATTCGGCGATTTCATCGACGAGGCCAGGACATACTATGAATTGCGCACCCGCCTGATGCACTGCCTTGGCCTGATCAAGCGTAAGCACTGTGCCTGCGCCGACAATAACGTCGTCACACCGCTCCAGAATGGCCTCCATACCCGCCTGCGCATTGTCACTGCGGAGTACCACCTCAATAACACTCAAACCGCCAGCGGCAAGTGCATCGGCAGTTTTCACCGCAACATCCGCATCATCTGTTCCGACCAGTGGAACCACTGGCGCATTGGTTAAACGGGCGACTAACTCATCACGCATGAGCAGGCCCTTCCTCGATAATCATAGCAATTAGCTCCCCAAAGCTGTGGTGCGCGCTGTGGGCCCGACCAAGATGGCCAGCGAACACCCCAGCGCTGCGCCGCAACATTGGCAGGATTGTCAGGCGGAACAAGCCTGTTTCAGCTTGTCCGCACCGAAAGTCAGCTATTGCACGCGGTGCGCCTTACCAAAGAACCGCATAGAGGCCGACTAGGATCGCGATGACCACAATCGACAGCGTGTTGAACAGAGCGCTGGTGGCAAAGCCTATATCGCCCAGGTTCACGCTGCGCTCTTCCTCTGGGGCCGAAGTCAGGCGCGAGACAATTGCCGCCGCAACCAGCACCACCAGGAACACGATCCAGATCCGTACAACAAACGGCAATTCTGGGAACACCGCGTTGACAACAAGGTTCAGGATCACTGATCCAATCAGCGCGGTGTAAGCGCCGGCCGTATTGGCCCGCTTGTCAAAGAAGCCAAGCAGGAAGACGATCACTACGCCCGGCGCAATATAGCCAGTGTACTCCTGGACCGTCTGAAACGCGCTTTCGAAGCCACCAAGGAACGGACGCGCCAGCACCAGTGCAAGGCCCATCGCGACAAAAGCCGACACCCGGCCAACCGTAACATAGTGCTTCTCAGTCTGGTCAGGCTTTACCGAGCGGTACAAGTCCATCGTGAAAATCGTCGAGATAGAGTTCATCATCGAAGCAAGCGATGAGACAACGGCTGCGATAAGCGCTGCAAAAACCAGCCCCCGCAGGCCCGCAGGCGCCATTCCCATAAGCTCGCCATATGTACGGTCAGACCGCTCCGCCAGCGCGCCGCCATCGACCAAACCCTGCTGCGCAAGCATGACCGCCGCAATGCCGGGAATGACGACGATGAAGGGCACCAGCAGCTTCAAGAACGCAGCAAAAGCGAGACCTTTTTGCGCCTCACCCAGGTTTTCCGCTCCGAGCGCACGCTGAATGATATATTGGTTGAAGCCCCAATAGCTGAAATGCAGCACCCAAAGGCCGCCCAGCAATGTCCAGATGCCGGGCAGGTCGCTATATGAGGGATGGCTCTCATCGAGGATCATCTCGAAGTGGCCAGGCATTTCCTGCACCAGCAAAGACAATCCGCCCAGCGCGCCGTCCGCTGGCAATGCGTCCAGCGCGATCCAGGTGATCGCAAGGCCGCCAAAGATCAGGATAACGACCTGAATAATGTCAGTGAGCGCGACCGCTTTGAGGCCGCCATAGAGCGAGTAAAGCGCGGCAAATCCGGCGAGCGCGGCCATTGAACCCATCACGCCCCACCCGGTGAGCGAGTCGACAGCGAGGCCGCCCAACCACAATACGGTAGTAAGGTTCACCGCCGTATAGAGCGCTACCCAGAACACGCTCATCAGTGTTTTGACGCCCTCGCCATAACGCTGAGCGAGGAACTGAGGCATGGTGTAAATCTTGCGCTTCAGGAAGATCGGCAGGAAGTATTTCGCAACGATGATCAGAACCAGCGCAGCCTGCCATTCGTAAGCCGCAATCGCCATGCCAACGACAAAGCCCTGTCCCGACTGGCCGATGATCTGTTCCGCGGAAATGTTGGACGCGATCAGCGATGCACCGATTGCCCACCACGGCAGGGCGCGGCCAGCCAGAAAGTAATCCTCGGTGTTTTTGGAATGCCCGGCAGGCTCGCGGCTAACCGCCAGCGCGATACCCAGCAATGCCAGCGCATAGCCGACAATAATTACGATATCGATCGTCTCAAGCGTCACAGTGCGTCCCCTCAGTACTTTTGTGCGGCGCAGCTATTCATCGTGCTGCTCTTGACACAACTAGCCACATCAACGGGAGAATGCGTCAGGTCCAGAGCGACTTTCCACTATCTCAAAATCTCAAACACCCGGATGACCGCTAAGCCATCCGGGTGGGGAGAAGAGAGAGAAAACCCTCTCATTGATAGGTTACCCCATCAATATGAAGCGCGAACGATGAAGCTAAGGCGCCTATCGTTGCGGAAGAAGTTACGCGGTGCACGCAAGCCAGCTTCATTGATCGTCTGCTCTGTCTCAGTAATGTCGTCGAGCAGGTTCACGCCCTGGACACCGATCTTCCAATTGTCCGTCACGTCCATGAAGATCGAGGCGTCGAGCTGTCCGGTTGCCTTCTGGTAAATCGAGGCAAACGGGAAGATCACATCGCGCGGCGTCAGCTGGAAATCACTCCGCCAGTTATAAGCCACACGCGCTTGAACCCTGCCCTTCTCGTAAAGACCGATAAGGTTGAAGTTATGCTTCGAAATCCGTGGGAAGACGTCCGCATCGATATCAAACCGCGCAGTCGGTGGATCATCACTTGCAAGGCCTTCACCCAATTGGTTGGCGACCCCTTCAGAGTCGATATAAGTGTAGGTCGCTTGCATCCCGAGGCCGCTCAAAATTCCCGGCAGGAAGTCGTAGAACTGCTGGTACGCGACCTCCACGCCTTTGACCTTACCCTTCTCGTCCGAGTTGACTTCAGAGTTACGCAGCAGCGTAAGCCCTTCAATTTGTGCCGGAATTTCTATTGGTGCAAAGGCGATGAAATCATCGATTTCCTTGTAGAAACCGGTGACCGTCAACGACCCAGCATCGGCGAAGTAATATTCCCAAGCCAGATCGAAATTGGTCGAAATCTGAGGGGTCAAAGAGGCATTGCCAGTCGCATTGGAGCTGAAACCGCCAAACGTATTGGGCTGGCCCACTCCGGCAGATGTATCCGGCAATACCGACACTCGAACGCGCTCGTTCAATTGAGTGACCCCGGGACGCGTCATCGTACGCGACGCCGCAAAACGAACGACATGACCGCCGCCAGCATCATATTTCAGGTTCAAGCTCGGTAGAAACTCATCGTAATCAGTATCGACCGTGCTCTGTAGTATCTGTCCATCTCCGATTTGCGCCAAGAGTTGGTCGCGGATCGCGCAAACAGCTGGCTCGGTAAATGTCGGATCGGCTCTACCTGGGAAGCCAGGATCACACTGATCTGTTGTGGGATCTCCAGGCACAGCTGAAGAGAACAGCGTCGCAAAGCTTGGCAACGTTGTAGTTGTATCAACCGAACGATCAGTCCGCACATACCGCAGGCCAATGTTACCTGTCAGCTCGCCTCCGAGAAAGTCGTATGAGCCGAAATCAAGACGTGCATACGCAGCCCAGTTTTCGCGCTTCACCGAGCCGATTTCGCTCGGCAGGAAAGGCGTGCCTTCAACAACACCGTCGCGCTCTGTTAGGGGCACCCAGCCACTCGGGCTACCACCAGTTGCGGCTAGGACATTGTTCAGAACTGCCTGCCAACCATCAAAATCGTCAGCGCCGGGGCCAGTGAAGCCAAGCAGTGGAGCGCCAAGCCCCGTGCCCACTCCGCGCTGATAGCCGCTGAACGCTCGAAGACCGAACAATGGCGCAACAGCAGCCTCAACATCTGGGTTAGCGTTCCCAGTTAGCTGAACAAGCGGCGCGTCTGGGCCGTTAGTTGAGCGACCGGTCCAGACTTCTGAGATGTTACCCCAGTTAAAGTCAGACTCGCGGATCAGCACATCTTCTTCGGAATAACGCAAACCAACACGCGCTGACCGCAGCCACCCATCGTCGGAGAAATCATATTCCATATCGCCGCGGAATGCGAAGGAATCCGCCTCATTCTGCGTGGTGTGATCCATCGCAGAGCGCCAGAACTGATTGGTGTTCTCGAAGCCCACAAATGGAACCGAACCTACCGACGAATCCACGGTCACTGGTGAGAAGAAGCTCGTGTGAACCGTAAGATCGAATATGTTCGCGGTCGACTCAATGTATTGGGCGTCAAAATTGAAGCGCAGTCGCTCCGTGGGAGCAAACTTCAGGTTGAAGCCGTAGTCATTGGTAATATCTTCTTCGAGGCGCTCGCGATAAAGTCCAAGTTGCTGGCCACCTGTCGGCGATAGGAAAGAAGCAGCGCCGTTGGGGCCGCGCCACTGGCTGTTATCGGTAATCGTACCGCCGGTAAAAATGCCATCGTCGTCAAAGACAAAATCGCTCCGATCGAGACCAGGACGACTACGAGCAGCACCATCTGCGGCGGTCTCGATAACATTCTCACCCCACTTGAGGGTAGAGTCAGAACGCAGGAACTGCGCAGTCGCAAGCCAGCGACCGTCATTGCTTTCATACTGAGCCGCAGCAGCAATCGAGAGACGCTCGCGATCAAATTCCTGTGTGCGAATGCTACCGCCAGCTGGGATATAGAGCGGGTTGCCGGCGGCATCAGTGATCAGATTATCGTCTGACGTATCGTTTGGCGTGCCACCATTGTCTCGGTCTTGGAAATCCGCAAGACCGGTACCATCACCGCGGGTCTTCAGGCGGTTGTACGAAATGTTGCCAAGCAGGCCAAAACGACCGGCATCGGTGTCCCAGCTGTTGGAATAGAGGAATGAGCCGCCTGGCGTTACTTCATCCGCTAGGTCGGTAAGCTGAGCCTCGACGCTTGCTGCGATGACCTGTTTGTTTTGGTCGAATGGAAGACGTGTGCGTAGGTCAATCGTACCAGCCGCACCGCCCTCAATCAGGTCGGCGGAAGAGTTCTTGAAAACGACTACGCTCCCGAGCAGCTCTGGGGAAACATCTTCAAAACCAAGCACACCGCCAGAATTCGCGGCGAATACGTCCCTTCCATTGAGCTCAGAGCGCACGAATGGGAGGCCGCGAATAACCACGCCCGAACCCTCAACGGCGAAGTGATCAGGATCATTCGGCCCAGCGAAGCGCAGTACAGAGACTCCGGGAACGCGCTGAAGGGCTTCGGAAACCGAACGGTCAGGCAGCGCGCCGATGTCGGATGCGGTGATCACGTCTACAACCGTATCAGCGTTGCGCTTCGTATCTTGCGCGGTAGCCAAAGACTGACGGATGCCGCTCACGATGATGACATTGTCATCACTCGCCTCTTCTTGAGTTGTCTCCGCATCAGCTTCCTGCGCCAAAGCAGGAACAGCCGTGATCAGTCCAAGTGTGGACGCGCTAAAAAGTAGAGATTTGCCGATGTGATTCGACGACTTCTGAGATCGCATAGCGATTTTCCCTCCCAAAAACGGCTTACCTGAGCCGCAGTTTATTTTCCCGAGCCTGTTGTGGACGAAATTTGGCAACGTTGTCAACACTGGTCAAATTGTTCATTGTGAATGATGCGAAAACGACACAGTTCTATGGCTTCACTTAGCGGTCGCCGCACAATGCTCGTCAATAAAGCCTTGATGCGTAGGCATTTGCTCGGCGGCATGGCCAATCGTCTGCCCTACCTTCCCGATAAGCGCGTCCACACGCTCCATCGACATTTTGGCGATAAGCGGGTTGCTAGCCTGCGGCTCAACCCCTTGCCCATACATTACGGCGAGCCAGCTGGCCGTGCCAAAGATGTCGCCGGTTTCCTCAAAAATCCGGCCTGATGCCTCGAATTGTGCGAGCCGCCGCGCCAAATCTGGTGAGCGAGCAATCGTTTGGCAATGGCGCCAAAACGGCGTGTCATCGCGCCGTGTTGCGGTGTAATGCAACACCAGAAAATCGCGCACCTTCTCATATTCATGCAATGTCCGCGTGTTGAAGGCATCGATATCGCTTGGGTTAAGGCGCTTGTCTGGGAAATGGGTGAGCAGCCTCGCGATGCTTGTTTGCACAAGATGAATGCTGGTCGATTCGAGCGGCTCCATAAAGCCCGCAGCAAGGCCCAGCGCCAGCACATTGCCGTTCCAGAATTTCTTGCGGTGTCCCGTTATGAAACGCAGCAAGCGCGGATCAGCCAGCGGCTCGCTATCGAGGTTCTCGAGCAAGGTCTGTTTCGCCGCCTCTTCGTCGATAAACTCGCTACAGAACACGTGGCCATTGCCCGTCCGGTGCTGCAGCGGGATGCGCCACTGCCAGCCCGCCTCACGCGCAGTTGCCCGGGTATAGGGGATGGGGTCCGCCTGCTTAGCCGTCGGCACTGCCCAGGCTCTGTCGCAGGGAAGCCAGCTGCGCCAATCCTCATAGCCTGTCTCAAGCGCCTGCTCGATCAGCAGCCCGCGAAAGCCCGAGCAATCGACAAAGAAATCGCCGCTGATCTCTCGTCCGTCTTCTGTGCGAACGGCTGTTACATGCCCGCTCTCGGCGTCTTGATCGACATGGCCGATCTTGCCTTCAACCCGCTCAACGCCATGGTTCTCTGCGTATTTTCTCAGGAACTTTGCATAGAGAGATGCGTCAAATTGGAAGGCGTAATTGATCCCTGCATAAGCTGAACGAGGGTTGTCGCGCACAGGACGCATGAACTTTTCCCGCCGGCATGCCTCCACCATCAGTGAATAGGAAAACAGATCGTCCTTTTTGCCCGCGAGAGCCCGGTGAAACCAGTACTGGTAGAAGGGAATGGCATCGAAATCATGGCCGAAATCGCCGAAAGGATGGATGTAGCTGTGGCCCAGTTCCAGCCAGTCGACAAACTCAATGCCCAGTTTGAAAGTCGCATTGGTTTCACGCACAAAGGTGTCTTCATCAATGCCAAGCATCTGATTGAATGCGATGATTGGCGGAATAGTCGCCTCGCCCACGCCGACCGTGCCGATTTCTTCTGATTCGATGAGCGTGACCGTGGTTTTGGAACCTTCCAAAACAAAACCAAGCGCCGCCGCGGCCATCCATCCAGCGGTGCCCCCGCCAACTATGACAACGTTATCGAAAAGATGCTCGTTCATGTGGTCTGATGCCTCTTGCGTATGCTATTAGCTAGCGCGCCCATTCGGCTGGCGGCGCTTTGCAATATCGGTCAATAAAGGCTTGATGCGTTGGCATCGCGCCGCATGCTTTGGCCAGCGTCCTGCGCATATTGGCAAGGCTTTGCCGCAAGTCGTTCTCGCTTAAGGCATCGGCCACTGGGTTATACGCTTCAGGCCCCCACCCCTGCCCCTCAGCCACCGCGAGCCAGCTGGTCAGATCAAATAGCTCCGCATCATATTTGAAGAAACGCCCACTACCCCGAAGCAAATCCATCTTCTGCGTGAGCGTACCGGGGACAGGCATGGTGCGCACATAGTCCCAAAACGGCTGACCCTCACGCCGCGTCGCCTTATAATGCAAGATCAGAAAATCGCGGATATGCTCAAAGTCATCGCGCATAAGCCGGTTATACTCTTCGCGCTCAACCGCGGCTTCAGCGTGGTGTGGGAAGAGCGAGATTAGCTTGGCAATACCAGATTGAATGAGGTGCAGGCTGGTCGACTCCAGCGGCTCCAGGAAACCTGATGATAGCCCAATCGCAACGCAGTTACCCTCCCAAAAGTGTTTCCGATGCCCAGTTTGGAAACGCAAATGGTTAGGCGAGGTAAGCGCCTCGCCCTCCAAGCTGGTCACCAGCTGCTCCTCAGCCTGCTCAGCGCTCATATGCGCGTCGCAATAGACATGACCATTGCCGGTCCGGTGCTGCAAAGGAATGCGCCATTGCCAGCCTGCGGACCGCGCTGTTGAGCGGGTATAAGGCTCTGGATCACCCTCTCGGCGGCATGCGACGGCGACCGCGCGATTGACCGGCAGCCAATGGCTCCAGTCTTCAAAACCTGCCTCGAATTCGCCCTCGATCAACATGGCGCGAAAGCCCGTGCAGTCCACGAACAAATCGCCTTCGATCCGCTGCGTGTTGTCAAGCGCAAGCGCTGTGATCAGCCCGCTTTCTGGGTCGCGTTCAACATGCTCAATACGTCCTTCCACCCGAGTGACGCCGCGCGCTTCGGCCAGTCGCCGCAAGAAGGCTGCGTAAAGGCCAGCATCAAAGTGAAACGCGTAAGCGAGCTTGTTTATGACCGGGCCATGATCAGCTTCAGGGCGCAAAAATTTGCCGCCATAGGCACACAATGCGTTGAGCGAGTAGTCGTCTAGCGAATGGTCCTCGCCCAGGTCGCGACCGCGCTGCCAATATTGGTGGAAATCCATCCCTTCCAAATCGAAACCATAGGTGCCGAAAGGGTGGAAGTAACGCTCTTCAGCTGCGCCCCATCCTACAAACTCGATCCCGAGCTTATACGTCGCCTGCGTCTCGCGAACGAAGTCATCTTCTTTAATGCCGAGATGATCGTTAAACTTGCCGATCGGGGGGATTGTCGCCTCGCCAACGCCAACTGTGCCAATCGCCTCTGATTCCACCAAAGTGACGCTAATCCCGGCTCGGCCACAAAACTTTGAGAGGGCTGCTGCGGTCATCCATCCAGCGGACCCGCCGCCTGCGATGACCACGCGTTTGATGGGCGTACCGTTCATAAGGCGGCGCCTCGCAGCAATGTGGATTGCGCCTGCGCATAGGCATTGCCCATCCAATTCAGCAGATCTGCTTCTGGCATCCGCTCCGCCAGCCGTTCATGACGATGCGGGCGGATACCCTGCGCCCACAGAGCTGCAAGCCATTCAAAAGGAGCAAACACTTCATAATCCTCGGTAGGAATGCGCCCACACGCCTCGAAAACTTCGATCTTGCGCTGCAGAGCAGGACGCTCCGATTTGCGCGGATCTTCTTCTGTCACCAGTGCGCGAAAATCTGCCATGCGTTCTGCGCTCGCTGTACTCAACCGATTAAACTCCTGCCGCTCGGCCAGCGCATCCGCAGGGCTCGCGACCATCGCCACAATCCGCCGAGCGGCATTAAGTACCGCTTGCCATTCTTCGCCCGCCAATATCGCTGCCGGCGCAACAGTTATTCGGTTTTCGTCCCAAGCGACCGCGCCCGCTTCCTCACTTGCGTCACAATCAATCACGATATCACTGTGCCGAGAATCCAGTTCGCTTTCCACCCGCGCCCCTAAACGCCGCGCCTGGCCCAGCAGCAATTGCGCATAAGAAACGCGCGAACATTCGATCCCAGATGCAAGATTAAGCTGGCGTGCGGGCTCTGCTGCATCGCGGTCCGCCAATGCGATCGCAGTGCTAAACGTCTCTAGTGGTGGCTGGGTTTTTACCTCGTCAGCTCGCAGCCACAATTGGTGAAACTCAACGCCTTGCGCGCTCTGGCCAAAGGGACTGAATGGGATCAGCGGAGCGGCGCGCGCTTCAATCGGGCGATAGGCATATACCGGTCGGGCATCATCCAGTCGCGAAATTTGCGCTGGATCGATTTGGAGCTCAGCATGAAACCGCAAATAGTCGGGCCGCATCAGGACGGCCCTATTTGCATTCACCACCGAGCGATCTTGCGGCACAATCACGCAATTTTCGCCGCCGCAATAACGCGCAATCATCGCGCCAACCATGCCCGCTCGCATGGGGTCGCCAGTTATGCGGAAACAGATTGCCATTAGACCACCTGCCCTTGCATGCCATGCTGCGCGATATAAACATTGTGCTCGCTCATCCCAGATACCGCTCGCTGCATGTGTTGACGAAGACCGCCCAAATGCTGGCGCATGTGCGCCTCTTCCACCAAATCAACCCGCGGATCATATTTGGCGGGTATGCGCCGCTGACCGATGAGTACCGCAATCCAGCTTGGTACAAGAAACAGTCCGTGATCATATGTCGCAACGCGGCCATGTGCTGCGAACAAATCCATCTTATCGCGCAGGCTGTCTGGCGGTGTCATGGTGCGCATATGGTCCCAAAAGGCGGAATCGTCGCGTTCAGTCGCATGGTAATGCAGCACCAGAAAATCGCGGATCCGCTCAAATTCCAGATCCATCCGGCGGTTATATTCGCGCCTTTCCGTGTCGCAGCCATCATGCGCAGGAAACAGCTCAAGCAGCTTGGTGATGCCCTCTTGGATGAGGTAAATGCTGGTCGACTCCAATGGCTCAAGGAAGCCGCCCGACAGCCCGATTGCTACGCAGTTCTTGTTCCACAGCTTCCGGCGTTTGCCGGTCGTGAAACGTAAAATCCGAGGGTCAGAAAGCGCTGCGCCCTCAAGGTTGTCCACCAGGCTATCATGCGCGGCCCCATCGCTTGTGAAACCGCTGGAATAGACATGCCCATTGCCAGTCCGATGCTGCAGTGGGATGCGCCAGCGCCAGCCCGCACTATCGGCCGTTGCACGGGTATACGGGAGCAGAGGCCCAGCACTTTCGCAGGGCACTGCTACCGCTCTGTCACATGGAAGCCATTCGCTCCAATCTTCATAGCCGGTTGCCAAAGTCTGCTCAGTCAGCAGACCGAAAAAGCCAGTGCAATCGACAAACAGATCGCCAGTGACTTCGTGACCATCGTCAAGCGTAACCGCAGTGATATCGCCACTCTCGCTATCTTGCGAAACCTTGGTCACCTTGCCCTCAAGCCGCTTCACTCCCCTCGTCTCGGCAAGCTTGCGCATAAAGGGAGCGTATTTCAGCGCATCGAATTGATAAGCATAGCGATAGGTCGATAGGACCGAGCGCGGGTCTTCTGACGGCGGTTGAAACTTGCCCTCGCGGCAAGCGATCACTGGTAGCGAATAGTCAAACAGCGAGCCGGCCTCACCGTGGCCGTGAAATTTGCGCCAATAGTGGTGGAACCCAACCCCCTCATTCGCGAGACCAAATTCGCCAAATGGGTGGATGTAGCTGTCTCCCTTCCGCGCCCAATCGACAAACTCGATACCCAGTTTGAACGTCGCGGAGGTCGCGGCCATGAACTCGGCCTCGTTCACGCCAATAGTGTCATTGAAATGCTTGATATGCGGCAAGGTCGCCTCACCGACACCGACAATACCAATCGCTTCAGATTCGATCAACGTGACTTTGAGGCCAGTGGCGCCGAGCATGCTGATAAGGCCAGCCGCCGTCATCCAGCCGGCTGTTCCGCCGCCCACAATCACGACATGATCGATTGATCTGCGCCCCTCTCCCCAGGTCACATCATGCTCTCCCAATTAACGTCAAGATCCGGCGATCCAGCGCTGATGTCAACTCGCAAGAGCATGCATCGGGTCGCTTTTTTCAAGGCTCCACTTGACGGGTCCCTAGCTTTAGTCATAGTCAATTGACAACGTAAGACAAGATGAGTTTTCTGGGGAGGGAGCGTGTCGGCTAAAGCGTTATTGAAACTCGGCATGGTCGGCGGCGGACAGGGCGCATTCATTGGTGCTGTCCACCGTGCGGCGGCGCGCCTTGATGGCGAGACTGCGCTCGTGTGCGGTAGCTTTAGCCGCGATATGGCAAATTCTGTCGAAACGGGCGAGGCGCTCAGCCTATCGGCCGACCGTTGCTATTCCGACTACGCCCAAATGCTGGCCACCGAAACCGGGGCGGGCGAGAGTATTGGCAAGCCTGACAATGCGCTGGAATGTGTGTCGATTGTGACGCCGAACGACAGCCATGTAGCGATTGCAAAGGACGCCATCGCTCGCGGCATTCATGTGATTTGTGACAAGCCCGCAGGGGTAAGCCTTAGTGAAGTGGAAGAGCTTGCAGCGCTCTTGAACGGTAGCGCCGCATCCTATGCGCTCACGCACACATATTTGGGATATCCCATGGTCTGGCAAGCGCGTCATATCGCCGCGCAAAAGAGCTTCGGCCCAGTCCGCAAAGTGGTTGTGAATTACACGCAAGGCTGGCTCGCATCGCAGCTGGAGAAAGAAGGCAGTCGTCAGGCCAGTTGGCGGACAGACCCGAAGCGATCAGGACCCGCCGGGGCATTTGGCGACATTGGCAGTCATGCCCATAGTCTGGTCGAGTTCATCACCAATTCGCGCATGAACAGCCTGTCTGCCCGCCTTAGCAGCGCCTTTGCCGACCGGGCGCTGGATGATGATGGCGAGGCGCGCTTTACACTTGAAAATGGCGCAACCGGAACACTCATCGCCAGCCAGATTTGCGCAGGGGACGAGAACACTCTCACCATCCGGGTCTATGGTGAGAATGCCGGGCTCGAATGGCATCAGATGGAGCCCAATACGCTGACCGAGCGCGCGCAAGGCGGGCTGGTGACGGTCCACCGCGCAGGCGCAGACAAGCCTTTGTGCGAGGAGGCGCTGGCACGTTGCCGCCTGCCCTCTGGTCACCCCGAGGGTTATCTCGAAGCCTTCGCCAATCTCTATCGCGGTTTTGCCCAAGCGATCAGCCAAGGCATCACCCCTGCGCAAGCTGGGATACCCGGAATTGCAGAGGCCTTGCGCGGTATGGCTTTCTTGGAAGCCGCCGTCGCCAGCAGCGAAAACGACGGCGCTTGGACCGATATCAAAGCACCGTCGGTTGGACCCGATTTGAAAGGACTACTCTCGTGAAAGAACTACGCGGCCCAGCCATTTTTCTTGCGCAATTCATGCGCGATGAGGCGCCGTATAACTCGCTCGATTCCATTGGCGAATGGGTTGCGGGCCTTGGCTATAGGGGTATCCAGATCCCGTCCAACGACGCGCGGTGTATCGACCTTGATCTCGCCGCTGAGAGCCAGGATTATTGCGATGATCTCGCGGGCCGCATGGCGGAGCTGGGCCTAACAATCACAGAGCTTGCGACACACCTTCAAGGACAGCTTGTCGCGGTGCATCCAGCTTATGATGATCTATTCGACGCCTTCGCCCCGCCAGAGGTGCACGGCAAACCCGCAGAGCGGCAAGAATGGGCGGTCGATCAAATGCGCAAGGTTGCTGTCGCCTCGCGCCGTTTGGGCCTCAAAAGCACACCCAGCTTTCCCGGCGCACTGATGTGGCATCTGGTCTATCCTTGGCCTCAGCGCCCTGCGGGGTTGGTCGATGCAGGGTTTGAAGAGCTGGCAAAGCGCTGGCGGCCAATCCTCGATTTCTATGATGAGAACGGCGTGGATGTCGCTTACGAAATCCATCCCGGCGAAGACCTGCATGATGGCGCAAGTTTCGAAGCCTTCCTTGAAAAGGTGGACGATCACCCGCGTTGCAACATCCTGTTCGACCCCAGCCATTTTATATTACAACAGCTTGATTACCTTGCCTTTATTGACCGCTACCATGAACGGATCAAAGCCTTCCACGTGAAGGATGCCGAGTTCCGTCCAGACGCGCGCACTGGCGTTTACGGCGGCTATCAAGATTGGGGCGACCGGGCTGGACGCTTCCGCTCTTTGGGCGATGGGCAAGTCGACTTCCGCCAGATTTTCAGCAAGCTCACGCATTACGGCTTTGACGGCTGGGCCGTGCTCGAATGGGAATGTTGCTTCAAACATCCAGAGCAAGGCGCCGCAGAAGGCGCGCCGTTCATTGCTGACCACATTATCCGTCCGACAGATATCGCATTCGATGATTTCGCGGGCGGCGAGACGGACAAGGCGAAGATCAATCGAGCTCTTGGGATCGCACCGTAAAAATAACGCCTGATAAACAGGTTAGGGAGAGGAATATCGTGGAAATTCAGACTTATCAGCGATCAAGGCTATTCTGGCTTAGCTGTATCTCGCTGATCGTCACCGCCATGACCTTCGCTATCCGCGCAGGCATTTTGACGCAGCTATCTGATGAGTTTGCGCTGAGCGATACTCAGCTTGGCTGGGTGAACTCCATGGCCTTTTTGGGCTTTCCGCTGGCGATGGTTGTATTCGGTTTCCTCTACAACAAACTCGGGCCGCGCCTGATCATGATCCTTGCGTTTCTCGGTCATCTCCTCGGGCTTGGCCTGACCATTATTGCCGATGGGTTCCTCGGCCTACTCATCTCAACCTTCTTTATCGGTTTCGCCAATGGCTCAGTGGAAGCGGCATGCAACCCGTTAGTCGCGGATCTCTACAAAGAAGAGAAAACCAAGTGGCTGAACCGCTTCCATGTCTGGTTCCCTGGCGGGATCGTGATCGGTGCAGTTGTGTCTTACGTGATGACCAATGCGGGCATTGGTTGGCAGCCGCAAATTGCAGTCATGCTTGTCCCGACAGTGATTTATGGCTTCATGATTTGCACCACATCCTTTCCGGATGTTCCGGCAAGCGAGCGGACCGTAGATCTTGACGCCAAGGGCATAGTATTAATGTCATCGATCTTGGGTCTGCTGATCCTGATCGGCACGCCCAATACGTTAGTCGCTGGCTTGCCCGGTACCTTCATTTTACCGCTGCTGCTGGCGCTGGGCCTGACATTCGTACTGATGCTCTTCCGTGCAGGGCGAGCCCGCGATGCGCTGCTCTTGATTGTGCTGATGGCGATTATGAGCGTTACAGCTACCTCGGAGCTCGGCACGCAGCAATGGGTTGACCGGATCCTTGGCGCACAGCTTGGCAATCTGCCTGGCCAGGCGATGATTGTGCTTGGCATGGTGACCGGAATTATGGCCGTCGGCCGCTATTTCGCTGGGCCGCTCATTCACGCTCTTAACCCTGTTGGCGTGCTCTTGATGAGCGCCATTATGACAACGCTCGGCCTGTTCCTCATGGCCACGGCGAGCGGGGCAATGGTCTACGTTTCGGCGATCATTTTTGCAGTGGGCGTATGCTATTTCTGGCCAACAATGATTGGCGTGACAGCGCAATATGTGCCGCGCTCGGGCGCTCTGGGCATGAGCCTTGTCGGAGCCGCTGGCATGTTTGCCCTAACGATTTGGAACCCAATCATCGGGGGGTGGATCGACAGCGCAAGGACCAGTGCAGAGGCAAGCGGGCTCGAGGGCACAGCCGTTGAAGTGGCGGCCGGACAAGGCGCGCTGTCCCAGCTGGTCTATTTCCCGGCAGTGTTAATCGCTGTTTTCGCCCTACTCTACGTTGCGCGGACACGGCTCGAAAATTCTGCGGAGCTAGGATAAATTATGACACAGCACTCTCAAATAGAAACGCTGTCTAGGCGCTCCGCGCTGAAGGGGTTTGTGACCATTGCTGGCGCGGCGGTGACGTTGCCCGCTCTCGGATCGCTTGCGGCATGCAGCAGCGCGCCCACATCGCTTGAGGGCCTGATGCCCTTGGTGCGCGGCATCGCTGACCGCATCATCCCGCAAACGGACACACCCGGCGCGGTTGGGGCCGGCGTGCCAGACTATGTCGCTGCGGTGTTTGACGCCCATTTCACCGCTGATCAGCAATCCGATTTCGCCGGCGGGCTCGAAGCCATTGCCGCATTTGCGAAGGATGAAGGCGTAACCTCATTTGAGAGTGCCGACGCAGACAAGATGGACGCCGCTCTCGCAAAGCTCGCAGCCGGTGAAGGCAGTGGCAGCGCGAACGCTGCGTGGAGTGAGCTGAGAGATTTGGTGATCTTCGGCTTCTACACCTCCGAGGAAGCCACTCAGGAACTCTCATACGAAGAAATTCCCGGTCGTTACGAGGCCTGTTTGCCGCTTTCCGAAGTGGGCCGCGCCTGGCTCGATCGCGGCGTTTGATCCGTCTTAAGTTTGAAGGAAGTACGAATGTCTGAAGACGGAAATTTCGATGTCATAGTGGTCGGCTCTGGTATGTCAGGCGGCATCGCGGCGAAAGAGTTCGCTGAGCGAGGCATGAAGACACTCGTGCTCGAACGCGGCAAGCAAACCGAGCGCGGCACAGATTATGTCGGCGAAGGCATGGAGCCGTGGGATATGGAGTTTCGCGACCGGGTCGATCCCAAGCTGGCCGATAGCGACTATGCCAAGCAGCAGACCTGCTATGCCTTTCGCGAGAGCACGCGCAACTTTTTCATCAATGACCGCGAGAACCCCTATTCAGAGGCAGAGGGCGCGCCTTTCGCATGGCTGCGCGGCGACCAAGTCGGCGGCAAATCGCTCATGTGGGCCCGCCAGAGCTATCGCTGGAGCGAACTGGATTTCGCCGCGAACAAGGCCGATGGCCACGGCAATGACTGGCCAATTCGCTACGCTGATGTGAAGCCATGGTATGAGCATATCGAGCGCTTCGTCGGAATTAGCGGCTCTGAGGAAGGACTGCCGCAGCTGCCCGACAGCATTTTTCAGCCGGCAATGGACATGACCTGCGTTGAGAAGGCGGCCAAAGCGGGCATCGAGGCGGAGTTCCCTGATCGACGGTTTATGATTGGGCGCGCGGCGCATCTGACCGAGCCTACTGAAGAGCAACTCTCGCTTGGTCGTGGCAGCTGCCAATATCGCAATCAATGCGAGCGCGGTTGCTCATTTGGCGCCTATTATTCCAGCGTTGCAGGCGCCCTGCCCGCAGCCGAGCGAACCGGTAATATGACGCTGATGCCAGATAGCATGGTCGAGCGGATCCTTTATGATCCGGCGACCAAGCGAGCGACTGGCGTGCGCGTGGTCAATCGAAAAACAAAAGAGCGGCAAGACATCACCGCACGGGTGATCTTTCTATGCGCCTCCACCATTGGGACATTGCAGGTCCTGCTGAACTCAACCTCCGAAACATTTCAAAACGGCTTTGCCAATTCCAGCGGTGTTCTGGGCCAGTATATTATGGATCACCACACGCGTATTGGTGCGATTGGCCGCATGCCCGGGTTCGCTGACAAGTACTTTGCTGGAAGGCGCCCCAATGGCATTTATGTGGCCCGATATAGCAACCTCGATAATCGCACAGACGGCGAATTTCTACGCGGCTATGGCTATCAAGGTAATAGCAGCCGGTCGTCATGGACAAGAGCGCTTGGCGGCAGCGACTTTGGCGCTGGATTGAAAGACAAATTGCGTCAGCCCGGTGACTGGTATCTGCGCCTCCAAGCTTTTGGCGAGCACCTTCCAAGTGCAGACAATCGGGTAACGCTGCATCCGTCGAAAACCGACCCGCTTGGCCTGCCACAAGTGCATATGGATGTGCGCTGGGGCGAGAATGAAAAGAAGATGCGCGTGGCGATGAAACGCGATGCAGTCGCCATGTTGGAAGCTGCTGGTGCAGCTGATATCGAACCGTTTGAAACGGAGTCCATCCCGGGCCACTGCATTCACGAAATGGGTGGTGCACGAATGGGCCGCGCCCCGAAAACATCCGTTCTGAACAGCTATAATCAGTGTCACGATGTGGAAAATGTCTTCGCAACTGACGGCTCTGCATTTGCATCGGTCGCCTGTCAGAACCCATCGCTCACATTCATGGCGCTCACTGCAAGGGCAGTCGATTATGCAGCACAGAAAATGAAAGAAGGCACAATATGATCCGCACCTATGGTACAGACCGCAGACGGTTTCTCGCAGGCGCACTCGGTATGGGCGTAGTGGCAACCACAGGATGCGGTGAGATGGCCTCTGATGGTTCGCCAGAAGTTGCGAGTGCTGCCCGACCGTACGATGGGAAGCTGGGTCTCCAACTTTACACTGTGCGCGATGCCTTTGAAGCAGACTATGCCGCGACGCTGACGACGCTTGCTGAAATCGGCTACAAAGACTGCGAAACTGCGGGCTTCTTTGAACACAACCCAACCGAAGTGAAGGCGCTGATGAACGATCTGGGGCTGGAAAGTAACTCCGGACATGTCCGCATTGAGCAATTCCAGGATAGCTTTGGCGAAGCGATTGAGACCGCGAACACCATGGGCCAGACGCTGATGATCCTGCCTTGGATCGAGGAAAGCCTGCGCACGCCCGACAGCTACCGCGAGATCGCCGATCTGCTGAACCAGCGCGGTGAAGAAGCCAAGGCAGCGGGCAAGCAGGTCGCCTATCACAATCACGATTTTGAGTTTTTCGAAATCGATGGTGAGCGCGGTTATGATATTCTGCTCGAACGCGCTGATCCAGAGCTCGTTAAGATGGAACTGGATATGTATTGGGTCGCCCATGCGGACAAAGACGTTGTGGACGTTCTAAGCCGCGCTCCGGGCCGCTTCATCGCCTCCCATATCAAGGACCGCGCAGCTGACGGATCAATGGTCGCTGTTGGCGACGGCGAGATCGACTTTGCGACTATCCTGCCCAAGGCGGCGGAGATGGGAATGGAGCACTTCTATGTTGAGCACGACAACCCAGAAGAGCCTTTCGTCTCAGTGCAGCGCAGCTTCACGCACCTGATGGGCTAAATCGCCCATCTTACCCCTTAGGCGGGGCAGCGGTAGTGTCGCGCAGGATAAACTCATAGTCGAGCACGATGCGGCGCGGCTCGCTCCCCTCGTCCTTGGAGAGGCTCTCGATCAGCTCCTTCGCAGCGGTTGATCCGAGCTCTGACAAAGGCTGATGAACGGTGGTCAGCAGCGGCCGCATGCGCGTCGCCACATCGGCATCATCGAAACCGACCACTGACATGGCGGCCGGCACATTCACGCCTTGCGATCCGCAGGCTGACACGACCCCAGCTGCCATATCATCGTTAGAACAGAAGACGGCGGTCGGCGGCTGATCCATTTCGATGAAGTATTCGCCCGCTTCAAAGCCGGACTGAAAATCGAAAGCACCTGGGCGAACCAGCGCCTCGTCAACCTTGAGGCCCGCGGCTTCCAAGGCGACGCAGAATCCAGAGTACCGGATATGGGTCGAACGTTGATCTTCCAGTCCCCGGACAAAACCAATCCGCTGGTGCCCCAAATCAATCAGATGCGTGGTCAGCTCAATCGCCGCCTTATAATCGTCAATCTCCACCAAAATTGCGCGGTTGTGCAAATCAACAGGGCCAATTCGAACAAGCGGCAAGCCCATTTCTTCCAGCACAAATCCGATCTTCTCGTCACTGGCATAAGGCGCAACCAGCATAACACCATCAGGCCGGTGGCGGGCCATCATAGAGTCCAGTTCTTGGCGAATATCGGCAACTGGCTTGCTGCCGAGCCCCTCGCAAAGGCTGATCGACAGGCGATATCCCAATTCCTGACAAGCAACGACTGCGCCGAACTGAATGGCAGTGATGTAAGAGCTATTTCCCGAGTGACAGATCAGCATCACATCATAGGATTTGTTGCCGCGCAAAGAACGTGCCGATTGGCTCGGAACATAGTCGAGCCGGCTCACCGCATCGCGCACCTTTCGGCGCAGCTTTTCCTGTACATGTGGCTCGTTATTGAGCACCCGCGACACTGTCTTGATAGACACGCCCGCAAGCTCTGCCACATCCTTCATCCGTGCAGATTTATTTTTTTGTTTTCCCGCCAAACTTACCCCCTAATCGGACAGCTCATCCACAATGCGCGCGTGCAAATCGCGGCTGAGCGGCATCAGATACAACAGCAATGCTGCCAAGATCAAAAAACTTGGCGGCAAAATTGCGATAAACTTCTCAAGCGATGCCGCGGTTTCGCTCGACTGGATCTCAAGATCAGCATCATAGCCGATCCCAGAAAGGACATAGCCGACTAGAAGCCCCGTAAGCGCTCCAGAGGCTTTTTGAAAGAATAGGCTGGCACCAAATACAGGCCCCTCATCGCGGCGCCCATAAGTATATTGCCCATATTCGACCGTATCGGGAATGAGCGCCCACATAATCACCGCGAAGGCAGAACCGCCAAATCCAAACAGGACTATCTGAGCCGGAATTCCAATCACTAGCCAAGGTCCGAAAAGCGCCAGCCAAGCTCCCGCTGCGACCATCCAAAGTGTGGCCAGATACCAACCGATCTTCTTGCCCAACACACGCACTATTGCCGTCCAAATCGGTGTGCCTGCGAGCGATGCAAGCGCATATCCGGTAAGCACCACTTCTTTCTGTGCGAAGACTTCAGCATTTGCGGCGAGATAAAACGCCAGCGGAATGAGCAAGCTCGCGCCAGCCGCCGAATTCACGAACAATATGATCAGCAACAATCGCAGCGCACCATTGCGAGCGAAAGCATCAGCAAATGTCTTAAAGCTGGCCCTCTCCGGCAATGAGTCCCGGCCAAGCGGAGCGCGTTCTTCTGTCAAGCTGGCGCACAAGATCAACGCCATCGTCGCAACAACCGCGCCTACGCAGGCAGCGTAGAAAAACCCGTCTTGCTGCGTGCCGCCAGTCTCGCTGAAAGCTCGGCTGAGCGGGAAGAAGAAGCTAAAGATGCACAACTGGCCTACAAAAGCAAAAAACATGCGCACGCCTGACAACTCGGCGCGCTCATCACTGTCGAATGTAAGGCGGGAAGAAAGGGCCGAATAAGGGACAGCAACAATGGTATAGCAGGTGCGAAAAAGGAAGGCGGCAAATAGTAAGGTGATAAACAGCGCCGCCCCTTCAAACGGCGGCATCCAGAACAGCAAACAAAAGCTCAAACCCAGGCCAAAGCTACCGAAAAAGATGAAAGGCCTGTATGAGCCCCAGCGACTGGTATTCGCAGCCGAAATCGAGGCGACCAGCGGGTCTGATACCGCATCCCAGAGAAGGCCTAATGCCCAGATCCAACCCGCCAAAGCAGGGTCAAGCCCAACCACTTCAGTGTACCAGAAAACCAGGATAAGGGAGAGACTGTGCCAATAAATATTGAGGCCGAAGTCGCCCACGCCATAGCCGCCAAGGCTACGCCATTTTGTCCCGGACCCCGTTCCGCCTATCGTCTCAGCCTTTGAAACGGCCAGCACCTCTCACCTTGGTGCGCACCGCCAGCAAACGGTCCTGCGCGGTGATAAACAATGTGCGACCATCTTCGCCAAAAGTACAATTGGCGGTTGCCCGTCCGGTTCCAATTCGGCCCAGGCAAACGCCCGTTTGATCAATCACTAGCACCCCTCCAGGCCCGGCCAAAAATACTTGCCCTGCCGTAGATACTGCCATGCCATCAGGCAATCCCTGATGCCCATCCATGAACGGGCTTGCATCGAACCACAGCGAGCTTTGGCTAGCTTCGCTCGTTAGTGCGAGGGTGCGGATCTGCGGGGCCTTTGGATCAGACTGGCTAATAAAGAGCGTGCTTTCATCGGGCGATAGAACAACGCCGTTGGGAAATGTCATCGTGTCGATCAGTCTGTTGATCTCGCCATCTGGTCTAACTCGATAAACCCCATTTTTCGTCATCTCCTTGAGCGGTGAAGCATCAAGTCCCTCCAGCCCATAAGGCGGATCTGTGAAGTAAAGAGTGCCGTCAGCCGCCTCGATAATGTCATTCGGGCTGTTAAATCGCTTACCATTATACTGCGCGACAATGGTTGAACGTTCACCGCTGGTTAGGTCCATTTGCTCAACCGCGCGCCTGCCATGATTGCAGATCAGCAGACTGCCATCGCGGCTCTGCAGCAATCCGTTTGCGCCCGGCTCGCGCATACCAGTTGCCTGATCTGGCGCGATGCCGGAGGGATCGAGGAATGTCTGGACCGCTTCGCCTTCGCGCCATTGGAAAGCACGGTTCTGCGGTACGTCCGTGAAGTATAGCTTTTTCCGGTCACGATCCCAGGCGGGGCCCTCAGCCCACTGATAGCCCTCGCCCAAAAGTCTGGTAGGTTCATCAGACGCCACAATATCCGAGAAGCGATTGTCAAATACTTCCCAAGAAACAGAGGCATCCGCGGAGGAGGATTGCCGCGACACTGGCCCCATGCAGCCGCTCAGCCCTAGTCCTAACCCGCTCGCCGCGGCGCCTGACAAAAGCGACCGACGTGTCAATTGGTATGCCATAATCTATCCCTCTACCCGCTTGATAAACATAGGTTGACAACCTTGTCAAAAATCGCTCGTTTAGCTTCCAATGAACGCGATGATGGGGTGATTCACCCGTCTGTGATAGAATTTGATCGTGAGAGGATCACACATAATGGCCGCGACTATCGGCAGACTAACTGGTCTGGTTTCTGCAACACTTATTTTGACCGCTTGTACGGCGTATGATGATGTTGAAAGCGCCTCTACTGCGGCCCCAGCGCCTGAAGCCGCTGCCCCCATGCAAAGCGTGCAGATCAACCCAGAAATCTGGCCCAAATTGGAGCGTGCGCCGCTCGACCCAGCAGTAGAGGCCCGCATTGACGCCATCATGGCGCAGATGACGCTAGAGCAGAAAGTAGGCCAGACGATCCAAGCGGATTCGGCTTCTGTCACACCTGCTCAAGTTAAGCAGTACCGTCTTGGCTCCGTCTTGAGCGGCGGAAACTCCGCACCCGGCCCCCTGCCCTATGCCGATGCCCAAACTTGGCTCGCAGCGGCTGATGAACATTGGGCCGCGTCGGTCGATCCCGAGGGCGTCGACATTGCCATCCCGATTATCTGGGGCATTGATGCGGTTCACGGGCACACCAATCTGCTCGGCGCGACTGTTTTCCCGCATAACGTCGGCCTCGGTGCTGCACGCGATCCCGATCTGATTGAACGGATTATGTCTGCGACCGCGAGCGAGTTGATCGTATCGGGTCACGATTGGACGTTCGCCCCGACTTTAGCAGTGCCGCGCGATGACCGCTGGGGCCGCGGCTATGAAGGTTTCTCCGAGACACCTGATGTTGTGATGTCCTATTCAGACCGGATCGTGAACGGCCTGCAAGGTGCATATGGAAGCGATGACTTCATGTCGTCTGGCAAAATCCTCGCCGCCGCGAAGCACTTCATTGCAGATGGCGGCACTGATGGCGGACGCGACCAAGGCGATGCGAGCATCAGCGAAGAGGAGCTACGCGATATTCACGCGATGGGTTACCTCCCCGCTCTAGATGCTCAAGTGCAGACTGTGATGGTGTCCTTTTCCAGCTGGCAAGGCATCAAGATGACCGGCAATAAAGCGCTGATTACAGATGTCTTGAAAGATCGGATGGGCTTTAACGGCTTCGTCGTGAGCGACTGGAACGCGCATGGCCAAATTCCAGGATGCAGCAACACCGACTGCCCGCAAGCGTTCAACGCTGGGATTGATATGTTCATGGCGCCCGACAGCTGGCAAGGTCTCTATTACAGCACGCTGGCCCACGCTAAGTCGGGCCGAATCACGCAAGAACGGCTGGATGATGCCGTGCGCAGGATACTGCGGGTCAAACTGAATTACGGCATCTTTGACAAGGCCAAACCTAGCGCGCGCCCGGGTGCGGGCAATACTGATCTGCTTTCTAGCGATGCTCACCGGAGCCTTGCACGAGAGGCCGTGCGAAAATCGCTGGTCTTGCTCAAGAACAATGGCAATATCCTCCCGCTTAGCGGTGGCCAACGCGTGCTGGTGGTCGGCGACGGTGCCGACAGCATTGCCAAAGCATCGGGCGGATGGACCCTGTCATGGCAGGGCGGCACGCATACGAATGATGAATTTCCCGGCAGCACCTCGATCCTCGAGGGCATTCGTCAGGTAGTCGAAGCGGATGGCGGGACCGTCATTTTCGACGAAGCTGGAACCGGCGATCATCAGGGAGACGTTGTGATCGCGGTGTATGGCGAAGATGCTTATGCCGAGTTTCAGGGCGACCGCCCGCATCTCGACTTTGAAGATGGCGCGTATGACACTGGGCTTCTGGCGGGCTACCGCGCCAAAGGCATGCCGGTTGTCTCGGTATTCCTGTCTGGCCGCCCGATGTGGGTGAACCCCGAAATCAACGCTTCGGACGCCTTTGTTGCCGCCTGGCTTCCGGGCAGCGAGGGCAGCGGCGTTGCCGATCTCTTGTTCCGCACAGACCCATCCTACGACTTCACTGGCACCCTGACCTTCTCATGGCCAAAACGCGCTGACCAGGCGACGCTAAACGTCGGCACTGAGGGATATGACCCGCTATTCGCTTATGGCTACGGTATGCGTTATTCAGACCAGCGCACGCTGGCCGCGCTTAGCGAAGTCTCCGGTGTTGACGCGAGCGCCGGGCAATCGGGCGAAGTGTTCTTCGCGGGCGGACAAGCTGCCAACCCTTGGTCGTTCTACGGCGTCGTGGGCGGAACGGACACTCGCCTGAACAGCACCAGCTGGGACGGCGGCGATCTGGTGTTCAGCGGCACGGACCGCCTCGCGCAAGAAGACTCGGTAAGGATCGACTGGAATGCAGCCGGCCCATACATTCGCCTCAGCTCGCACGATGCAGTCGATTTCTCTCGCCAGGCCAACGGCGCGATGGAGGTGGCACTGTTCGTCAAAAACTTTGGTGATGCGCCCGCTGTCATAGACCTCGCTATGGGATGCCACGTGGTCGAAGACTGCCAGCCGGTTAGGATCGAAGTCGCCTCACCCGAATGGCAGGAGGTTCGTGTTAGCTTGTCGTGTTTTACTGATCGCGGAATTGATATGTCGCGGCTGACCGATGGCCTGATCGTAACCACTAGAACACCCGCATCGATTGGACTGTCGGACATCCGTCTCGAATCCGATACAGACGCGACAAAAACCTGCGGAATTTAGCGCTTGGCCCATGCCCCATTGCTAGTCGTGGTGATGGGGCCAAGCGGGTGCGGAAAATCAACTCTGGCCGCCGAAATGGCGAAGAAAACCAACGCAGTATTTGTTGAAGGGGACGATCACCACCCGCCCGCCAACAAGGCAAAGATGAAAGCGGGTGAGCCGCTCAGCGATACGGACCGCACGGACTGGCTTGACGACCTCACTGCCGCCATCCGAAGCGCTGAAGCACCGCTGGTCTGGCTCGCCTGCTCCGCTTTGACTCCTTACGTCCAAAGACGCTTGCGAGAAGAAACGGAGCGCGCAGTGCGCTTCGTCTTGCTCGAAGTTCCCAAAGAAGTTCTGTGCGAGCGTATGATAAAACGTAGCGATCACTACATGCCTGCATCTCTGCTCGATAGCCAACTGTCAGCGCTTGATGTCCCAGAGGATGCGATACGTTTGCGCGCAGACATGCCTCTTAGCAGGCTCAACCAGCACCTGTTAGAAGCACTGACGTCCGACCCACTGCCGCTCGGCCTAGGTGAACAGGCTGATCAGCATCGCCACGACAAAACCCACTAATCCCACCAGCGTCGAAGCAATGGTCCAGCTGCGCAAAGTCTCGCCCGCCGACAATTGGAAATAGCGCGACACCAACCAAAATCCTGAATCGTTGACGTGGCTTACCATGCTCGCGCCCGAGGCGATCGCGATAGTGAGCAATGCCAGATCTATGCCGCTCATCTGCGCAGCCGCCGCAACCGGCGCAATGAGCCCAGCTGCGGTCAACATAGCAACCGTCGCAGAGCCTTGCGCCACCCGCACCATCAACGCGAGCAGGAAACCGGCGATAAGCGGGGTAATGCCCCAGCCGAGCAAATTCTCTGCCAGCATTGCGCCTGCGCCAGTGTCGACCAAGACTTGCTTAAATGCCCCGCCTGCACCGGTTACCAGTAAGATCACGGCCGTTGGCTCAAACGCTCGGGCAAGCGTGTCTTGCAAACGCACCCTGTCCTCTTCATTGTCAGCGCCCAAGATTAATGCCGCCAGAGCGCAGGCAATCAGCAGTGCGACAAAGGGGTGCCCTACAAAGGCAAGCGCCTCGCTGAGCGCCCCCCGCCAGCCGAGGGCAGAAGCAAGCGCCGCCGCCACGATCAACACGACAGGCACAAGGATGGCTATCGCCGCCGTAAACGCCTTGCTGGTGTCGACCACGCCGTCGGTATCCGCATCACCTTCGACTTGGCTAAAATCGGGATTGGGAAGCCACCCTCTCGCATGCGAAATTTGCGCAAGAACAGGCCCCGCAACCACCATCGCAGGAATCCCCGCGGCCAGTCCGCACACAATGACAAGGCCAATGTCCGCCGACAGAATCTCTGCGACCGCGACCGGCCCCGGCGTAGGAGGAATAAAGGCATGGGCAACCGCCAATCCCGCCAGCACGGGAAGACCAAAATAGAGCGGATGCTTGCTCGCTTTCCGGCCCAGCGAAAGGATCAGGGGGAAGAGCAGAACGAGCCCCACGTCAAAGAACACCGGGATCGCGATGACCAGCCCGACCAGCCCCATTGCCCAAGAGGCAGCGGCGCTATCCTTGCGTCCAATAACTGCGCTTGCAAGCGCCCGCGCGCCTCCTGATGCCTCAAGATATGCACCCAGTATCGCACCCAGCCCGACGATGACGGCAATGAAGCCAAGCACCCCGCCGAAGCCGTCGCTGATCGATGTGATCACCTCAGCGGGCGCAAGTCCGGCAGCTAAGCCCGTTGCCAAAGCGGCTCCGATCAGCGCCGTGAACGCATTAACCCGGCGGTGGATGATCAAGAACAAGAGGCCCGCCACACCGGCTAAGGTCGCCAACAAAGGGCGCGATTGCTGAACCGCTTCGAGTAAATCGGTCATATGCGCAGCCCAGTCATGTCGCCCCCAATATGGCCGACGCACCCAAGGGTATGCCTAAGTCGCCAGCATCCGTCTCCATGCTCGTCTTTGCCCAATAATGATAACGTTGTCAAAAAGCGCATACTCTGCGCATTTGCTGGCGCAACGAGCCATTGTGGTTGGTGGAGCAACGCCAGCCCCATGCGTCTGGTGTAGAACTGCTGAGGGCATATCTGAGATGGTCTGCGAGCTGCTGCCCGTCACGCGCAACAGCCCTGGCATAGTGCCGTGAGCCCCATGGCATCGCCCCACAACGTTCGGCCAAAACACGCTTGCCGCAGTGACGTCATCGACGGCGAATCACTCGTCATTTGCGGCCCAACGCGCAGAAAAATCAGGATATCTTCAGCGCTGCCCATTTTCGCCCGGTCGGGCTGGAAAAAACCGCTAACTTTCTTGACTTAAAGTAATTTCGAATTTCCAAATAAGAATTCATGTTATTTCACGCTATATTCTATAACATTCTATTTTATAGCGATTTTAAGATCATAATTTTGAACATTTAATGTGGCGCTAACCAATCTTGATCACCCAATCTTTGCCCAGTCCGATGAGATTGTTGAAAGACCCTATAGGCCATGTGTCAGGTGTAAATGAACACCGATTGGGATTTGAAAGATGGTTAGGTCCACACTGGCAAAAACAACGAAGACAGGCATCGCTGCCATCATGGCGGGCGCCATGCTGACAGGCTCGTCTATTGCATATGCGCAGGAAGCCGATCCGGCTGCCAACACGCCTGCGCCGCCTGCAACGTCTGCGCCAGAAGGTAACGCTGCAAACGAGAACCCGGTTGACCCGCTCTATGGGAACATCAATCCGTTTTACGGTAACATCTCGCCATTCTGGGGCACCATCAACCCCTTCTATGGCAACATCGAACCGTTCTGGGGCACCATCAACCCCTTCTATGGCAACATCACACCGTTCTGGGGCACCATCAACCCCTTCACGCAAGATGCCAATTCAGTCGCACCCGCATGGGGCACAATCCAACCATTTTGGGAAGTGACGGGCGAACGCTGGAATGAAGCGAACGCACTGTGGGGCAATGCAGGCTCTTATCAAAACAACGCAGCAGTCTATCAGGACATCGCTGCGCGCATCCAAACGCTCGCGGCTGACGCGGAAGGCACATGGGGCGCTGCCGTCACCGCCGCAACGGGACAGAGCTTTGAAGAAGCCTTCCTCAATCCGCTATATGCCAAGCACGGTATTGATCTGAATGATCCATCAAGCCTTGAGAATCTGAACGAAGGGGATCGCGCGCAATTCTTCATGGATTGGTTTGACGGTCTGATGAATTTCTCTGGCACTGACCGAGTTGACCATTGGATGCACACCGCCAATTGGGCTCCGTCGATCACACAGCAACAGGGTAGCGGTGAGCACACAGTCATCGGCATCCTTGACGCGAATATTTCTGGCGACATTGATCTGGAAGACAACATCATTGCCCAAACGGGCTTTAAGTCGAACGTGTCAGGTCACGGCATCGGCGTTGCGAGCCTGATTGTGGCAGCACATGATGGCGCCGGCGTTATGGGCATTGCCCCCAATGCCAAGGTCGCCCTGCACAACCCATTTGACCACACAGGCACGACGAACTGGAACGATGTCCGCAATGGCATCAATGCGCTGAAAACGCGCGGTGCCTCTGTCATCAACATGTCACTGGGTGCGCCTGGATATACATTCGCACCTGAATGGGTCGACGTGTTCGGCCACATTTCCACCGCTGGACACCGCAACAGCACGGCTTACGTGCTCGCCGCCGGCAATGACGGCGTAACGCAGACGCAAGACGTCGAATGGGGCAGCGCTCAGGGTACGAACTTCCTCGTCGTCGGATCGGTAGCTCCAGACGGTAATATTTCGACCTTCTCAAATCGTCCTGGCGAAGCGTGTTTGCTCGTCAACGGTTCGTGCAATGGCGGCGATTACCTCAAGAACAACTTCGTCGTAGCGCCAGGCGAATTGCTGCTGGTGTCTGATGGCCAAGGCGGTACTGTTCGCCGGACTGGTACATCTTTTGCCGCTCCATTGGTATCAGGCGCAATTGCACTTTTGCATGATCGCTGGCCTTGGCTCGCAAACAACCCAGAGACGAGCATTGAGATCATCAAACGCTCAGCTCAGGATTTGGGCGAGGAAGGCGTAGACGGCGTTTATGGCCACGGCTTGCTGGACATTACGGCATCGCAATCACCGCTCGACTTCGGCAGCAATTTGCGGTTTTTCGAAGAGCGCAACGGCTCCTATGTTGAGCATAGCGCCGCATCACTGCAATCCGCTGGCATCCAGTCAACCTGGGAAACTGACGAAGTTCACTTCGTACTGTATGAATATGTCGGCACTTCGGTTCGCGACTTTGCCGTGCCACTGTCGAGCCTCGTAAGCGGCTCAATGACCACATATTATGGCGCTCAGCAGCAATATCAGAACTTCCTGACACAGGGCCTGACTGACTTCATCAGCGGCGGCAATAGCGGTAGCGGCAATGACAGCGGAGGCCTGCTCGGCTTCACCGATGTCGCGCAATATACCACGCCTGATCGGGGCGGTTGGCAGATGTCTATCGCGGCGGCTAGCCCGGCAGCCTATCTGACCGGCGAAACTGGTGACGTGCCGCACTCAGCAATCCGCGCAGCTGCACCCGGTTCAAAGCTCGGCTTTACAGCGGGTCACGGCTACGGCGCCATGGCGCTGACCAGTGAAGGCGGTTTTGGCCTCAGCACTGACTATGCGACCGATGGCGGTGTAAACCCGCTCTTGGCACTGGCATCAGGCGGAAGCTTCTTTGCAACCGACTACAGTCTGTCAAAGGCCACGAAGGTGAGCCTTGGCTATACCAGCCGCGATGAGGCTGCCATCGATAACCCAGCTTATCGTGATACGTCGCGCCTCGCCCTTCTGGGTCGCGAAAACTACAAAGCAGGCGCGATGAACCTACGTGTGACGCATCAGGCGAGCAAGAATGTCAGCCTGTCGGTGAACTACACAAAGCTGCGCGAAGACAATGCACTGCTCGCTGTACAAGGCGAAAATGGCCTGCTGCGCGATGGTTCGAACAGCGAAACGCTTACCTTTTCAGGTACAGCGCAATTGCCTGAGAAGATCACAGTGTCTGCCTCTGCAACGGCTGGACGCACCAAGACGGCTGGTTCGGATCAGATCCTGTCGACTTCAAATGGCGGCGTGATGACTTCGGCCTTCGCACTCACTGCTACGAAGAACAGCGTTTTGGGGTCTCGCGACCGCCTGCGTCTGTCAGTGTCACAGCCGATGCATATCGAACGCGGCGAGCTCCAGCTTGCATCCGCTGAGATTGTCGACCGCGCTACTGGCGAGATCGGCACGGTCAATCGCAGCTTTGGCATCGACCAGAACAAGCGGCTGATCACAGGCGAGATGATCTACGCTGCACCGCTCGCTGGTGATGCAGGGGAAGTCAGCTTCTTCGGCCGTGCAACGATGGGGGATGAGACGGATGAGCGCAGCGGAATCGTCGCCGGTGCACGCCTAAGTCTCCAATTCTAAGGCATATTTACCGTTCAGTTAACTATTGGCGCTAGAGGTACGTGTCTCGGGAAGAGGAAGTTTGTTAGCTGTGCGGATTAAAGGGGCGATATTATGTCTATTGCTTGGGCTCACCAGCCCGGCACTAGCTGCGCCTATCGCACCGCTAGCTGAGCAAACGCCCAAGAACTTTGAAGCGGCGGTTGATGCTGCAAAGTCAGCCATGATGTCTCAGCCTGCTGCGGCTCTCGATGAAGCGAACAGAGCGCGCGCACTTGCTGAAGAATTTGAAGGCGATGAGCGCGCGATGAAAATTGCGACAGCGCGCTGGCTGGAAGGAGAGGCGCTCGTTCGCCTCAATCACCCCGAACAGGCTGAGCCAGTTTTACGGGAAGCTCTCGAAGCTGCTGAGCGGATTGACCCTGAAAGCAAACTGCATGCCGACCTATTGAAGTCTGGCTCTTCGATTGCCGGTCTCAACGGTGATGTCGCAACCGCGATGCGCATGCTGCAAGAAGCGCATGCCATTTATCTCAAGCTTGAAGATGGCCGGTCGCGTTCAATCGTACTGCAAAACATCGGCTCGATTTACGCAAGCGCGAATGATCATCAGCAAGCGCTTCGCTATTATCGTTTAGCACAGGACGCTTTCTCCCAAGATCCGATGCTGACCCTCGCCGCGAACAACAACCGCGGAACCTCGTATAAAGAGATGGGCAATCATGCTGAGGCAGAGAGCGCTTACAGGAGTGCTCTTCAAGCTGCCATGGCGATGGAAAGCCCGCTTCTTGAGGCACGCATTCTCACGAATATTGCATCTGCTCAATACATGCAGGGACGGCTTGATGAAGCCAATGAGTCGCTGCGCCTCGGTTTCGAGCGCGCCGAAGGACCGGCTGCCGACTGGCGCCCATTCCTTTGGGGCGTAAGCGCACAAGTCGCGCAAGCCCAAGGAGCGCCCGAACGCGCGCGATCTTTGTTTGAGAAAACATTTGCTGGCCAGGACCTGGCCAATACAACCGTGCTCTTCCGCGATTTCCACGAGACCGCTCACTCAGTATATGCTGACCTTGGCGAGCATGAGACAGCGCTTGCACACCTCGCTGCGCAAAAGCGTCTGGACGATGAGGCAAGCGAGGCAGCTGCATCGACCAACTTTGCACTGATGAATGCCAAGTTTGATGCCACCAATAGGGAATTGCGGATCGCTCAGTCAGAGCAAGACCTGACATCGTTCAAGCAAATGGCCGCCGCTGGCGCGATTGCGCTGACCTTCGTTATTCTGGCAATTCTGTTTGCGCTGTTCTCCGCAAAACAAAGTCGGCGCAAAGTCGACGCTGCCAATGCTCTGCTTACACACGCAGCGCGCTATGATGCACTAACTGGCCTAGTAAATCGTTCTTACTCGCGCGAACTTTTGCGCGAGGCGATGGACGAGTATACAAAAAGCAAATCACCATACGGCCTACTGCTGATCGACCTTGACCGCTTTAAGCACGTCAATGACACGCATGGCCACGCTGGCGGTGATGAGCTGCTTGAGCGGGTTGCTGAGCGGCTCAACAAGATTGCTGGATCTGATGGCGTTGCAGCGCGTCTCGGCGGTGATGAATTTGCCATCGTCATTAAAAATGGTGCGTCGATCGAACAGCTACAGGCCATGGGCGTAGAGATTACGCGTGCGCTGAGTGAGCCATTTGAAGTGATCGGCTCATCGGTGCTTATTGGTGGGTCCGTTGGTTTTGCCATTGGCCCAGAAGACGGAACAAGCGTGGATGAATTGGTGCGCCATGCTGACCTTGCGCTGTACCAAGCGAAAGACCAAGGCCGCGGCCGAGCAATCGGCTTTGAAGGTTGGATGGCAGACGCTGCAGGCGAAACAGGCCAGCTTGAGCAGGATCTCCGCAAGGCGATTGCAGAGGGTGATCTTACCCTGGCATTCCAGCCGATCGTTTCCGCCGAAACCGGTAAGATTGCCTCGCGCGAGGCGCTCCTGCGCTGGCACCATCACACTCGCGGAGCGGTTGACCCATCCTTGTTAGTGCAAGTGGCCGAAAATGCTGGCCTGATCGAGCCTATTGGCGACTGGGTAATGCGCGAAGCATGCCGTGTTGCAGCGACTTGGCCCGCCCACGAGAAGGTCGCGATCAATGTTTCGGTGGCTCAGCTCACCCGCAAGAACTTCACACAATCTGTGGTCAGCGCATTGGCCTGGAGCAAGCTTGAACCAAGCCGGCTTGAGATCGAGCTTACCGAGAGCATTTTCTTGCGCGAAGACCTCGATTCCAAAGCAATCCTGCGCGGCCTGCGTGACCTTGGCGTATCGCTCTCGCTGGATGACTTCGGCACTGGTTATTCATCGCTGAGCTATTTGCAGCGCGACTTATTCTCTAAGCTGAAGATCGACCGATCGTTTGTTTCCCGCGCCGTAGAAGGCGACGAGAATTCTATCGCAATCGTCAAAGCGATGCTGGGTCTGGCAGATACCTTCAACATGGAAACAGTCGCTGAAGGTGTTGAGACCGATCAACATGCCACCATGATGACAGAGCTCGGCTGCACATATCTTCAGGGGTATCATTTTGGTCACCCGGTCGAGGTCTCGCTTAAGGATGCACTCCACGAGATGGGCCAGATCGATAGGCTCGAAGCAAACGCTGCTTAAAAGCTAAGGCCATAGTGTCAGGTCTTTCTGGTTTGGCGCCCCCTTCACCGTAACCCCTCTAAACCGCGCGCTTATGCGGGCGTTTGCATGACTTTGCGCCATGCAAACGCGTTTCCCCTTCCCATCCCTGATCAATCGCGATAGGTTTTAATCCGCAATTGAGAGGGCGATGATGGCTGAGTTTGTACTAAACGGTGAGCAGGTAAAGCTCGAGGTTGATCCGGCCATGCCGATCCTATGGGTTGTGCGCGAGCAGGCGGGACTTACCGGTACGAAATTTGGCTGCGGCATTGCCCAATGCGGCGCGTGCACCGTCCATCTGGATGGTCAGCCTGTGCGTAGCTGCTCTACTCCTATCGCCGAAGCTGAAGGCAAGACGATCACCACGATCGAGGGTGTTGCTGGGCCAGACGGCGAACTGACCGCTGTTCAGCAAGCATGGGTCAGCGAGCAAGTGCCGCAATGCGGCTATTGCCAGTCCGGCCAGATCATGAGCGCGACCGCTCTACTGCGCGACAACCCACAACCCAGCGACGAACAGATCGACGCCGCTATGTCGGGCAATATCTGTCGCTGCGGCACCTACACCCGCATCCGCAAAGCCATCAAGGTTGCCGCCGGCATGCAAGAGCCGCGCGATGAAGGAGCTGACGCATGAGCGAGATCAAAACAGCGAAACCTGAGCGCAGCCGTGCCGCGAAGTGGTCACGCCGCGGCGTCATTGGCGCCGGCGTTTTGGCAGGCGGCGCATTGCTGATTGGCGTAGGCATTCGTTCCGGCAACCCAGTCGACAAGCTCAAACCAATCGTGGCTGGAGGCCCGGGCGAGGAACTGGTCAATAGCTGGGTCAAGATCGGCGCAGACAATATCATCACGGCCATCGTTCCGCATTGCGAGATGGGCCAAGGCGCGCATTCCGTGCTTGGCCAAATGCTGGCTGACGAGCTTGATGCCGATTGGGACAAGGTCAATGTCATGCAAGCCCCCACTGACGGCAACTACGTCGTCACCGATACCGCGCGGATGTTTGTCGCTCCCTTCACCATGAACGCCGCCGATTGGATTGAGCCGACGTGGGACGGGCTGTTCACGCAAATCAGCCGCCTCGGCGATGTTCTAATCACCGGCGGCTCCTCATCGATCCGCTCAACCGGTCAATATCAGATGCGCACCGCTGGCGCTGCTGCGCGCGAAATGCTCAAGGGCGCTGCGGCTGAGGAATGGGGCGTCGCTGCTGCGGATATCGAAACGCGCAACAGCATGCTCATCCACGAGGCTTCGGGCCGCTCCGCCCCTTATGCTGAGTTTGCTGCCGCTGCCGCTGAACAGCCTATGCCGCAATCGCCCAAATTCAAAGACCCGAGCGAGTATCGCCTTATGGGCAAGAGCGTCGCTCGCACGGATATCCCGTCGAAGGTCAACGGAACTGCTGAATTCGGCGTGGATGCAGCGCCGGAAGGCCTGGACTTGTCCTATGCCGCCACACGGCGAGCGCCTGTGCCCGGCACCAAAGTGACGGCCATGAACGCAGACCGCGCCAAGGATATGACCGGCGTGCTTCAGATCCTCAATATGGGATCATTTGTGGCCGTGGTCGCGGACAGTTATTGGCATGCACAGCAAGCGCTCAATGCCATCGACATTGAGTTTAGCGAGCCAGAAAGCCCGATCCGCTCAACCGCCGATCAATTCGCCCACTTCGCCGCCGCTCTCGACGAGGCTGGAACAACTGGCGGCGACAAAGCGGCGGGCAAAGGCGATGCGGACGGCGCGCTTGCCAATGCAGCCACCACGCTGGAGGCGGAGTATCAAGTGCCCTACCTCGCCCATGCACCTATGGAGCCAGTAAATTGCACTGCGCTGGTCAAAGACGGCAAATGCGAGGTTTGGACCAGCACGCAAGTGCCGCTTATGGCGCGTAGCGCAGCGGCGGAAGCCGTCGGCCTCAGCAAAGACGATGTGATCATCCATCACCCATATCTGGGCGGTGCATTCGGGCGGCGCCTCGAAAATGACTATGTCACCATGGCCGTGCGCATTGCCAAAGCCACTGGCTATCCGGTGAAGATGATCTGGTCGCGCGAGGAAGATACGCAAAAAGCGATGTACCGCCCCGCTGACATCAGCCGTTTCCGCGGCGGTCTGGACGAGGCTGGCAAGCTGGTCGCCTACGACAATATCTTCACGCAGCGCCATGACCCGGCAGAAGCGAGCGTTCCGGGCATTTACGACATCCCCAACACCGCTGTACGCGTGGCCGAGGCAGAACTTCACCTGCCCTTCTCCGCATGGCGCTCGGTCGACCATTCCCAGCATGGTTATTTCATCGAGAGCTTTATCGATGAAGCAGCCCATGCCGCTGGCAAGGACCCGCTCGAATATCGTTTAGCAATGCTCGAAAACGCACCGCGTCACCGCGCCGTGCTCGAAGAGCTCGCCGAAATCAGCAATTGGAACGGCGAGAGCGCGGAAGGCACGGCCAAGGGCGTTGCGATTGTCGAGAGCTTTGGCACCATCGCCGCCGAGGTGATCGAGGTCGATATGTCCTCCGGCAAACCGCGCATGACGGGCATCTGGTGCGTTTGTGATGCGGGCTATGTCATGAACCCGGACGGTTTCCGTAATCAGATTGAGGGCGGCATCGTCTTCGGCCTGACCGCCGCAATGTATGGCGATCTCGATTTGGTCGATGGCGCAGTCCAGCAAAGCAATTTTCATGATTACAAGATGTTGCGGATAAATGAGGTGCCGAACATCGAAGTCGCGATCATCAATAGCGGCGATGTACCGATCGGCGGTGCAGGCGAACCCGGCACGCCGCCAGCTGCCCCCGCTCTGACCAATGCGATTTTCGCTGCGAGCGGTAAACGCATTCGCCAATTGCCCATCGCTAAGCAATTCGCCTAGGCGGCCATGGATACCTGCCACATGACCAATACCCGCTCGATTGTCCTTGCGAGCCTCTCTGCAATGATGCTGACCGCATGCGGCTCATCGGAAGCTGAGCCACCTGCTGAACAAATCATTGTGCGGGAGCCCGGCACACCCGCGCCAGTGGCCGTACAAGCCTCTGACGCCGCAACTGATCTTGTCGCAGCAGGAGAAGCAGCCTTTGCGGTATGCTCTGCCTGTCACAGCGCGGAACAAGGCGCTGCCTCACGCATAGGCCCCAATCTCTATGGTGTAGTCGGACGCGAGGCTGGCACTTATGAAGGCTTTGCCAACTATTCTGACGCCATGAAGGCATCGGGAATCACGTGGGATGAGGGGCAATTGAACGCCTTCATCGCCAACCCATCCAGCGCGGTTTCAGGCACCACCATGGTCGCAGGCGCAGTGAGCGACGCAGAAACGCGCGCCGCAATCATCGCCTATCTTGCTTCGCTCTCTGAGTAGGCGTCGCAAGGCGGATCAGAACCTTGGACTCGGCCCGCATTTTCGCATTTCTTGCTGAACGTTTGGCGGCCCAGCAACGCTGCGTTTTGGTGACCGTTTGCGCAGTTGAAGGCTCTTCAATGCGCAATCCCGGAACGCATATGGCTGTCTGCGAGGATGGCACTTATGAAGGCTCGCTATCCGGCGGCTGCATCGAAAACGCGGTGGTCGCCGAGGCACAGGCGGCTCTCAAAGAGGGTAGGCGGCGTATTGTGCGCTTTGGCGCGGGCTCGCCTTATCTCGACATCAAACTGCCTTGCGGGGGCGGGCTAGACATTCATTTCCAACCGCTTTCCGCCACGCACTTTGTCGAGCAATGCCGGCAGGCGATTGCACAACGACAACCCTTTTCTGTGGCGATTGGGCCAGAGGATATCGCCTTTCGCGAAGGATGGCACTCACAGGTTCTCGCGGCGGACACGGCAACATTCGGCCATTGGCCTAGCGCCAAACTCCAGATTATCGGTCATGGGGCTAGCGTGAGCGCGCTGGCGACACTTGCGCTCTCGATGGACTGTGATGTGAGCGTTCTGACACCGGACCACCGGGTAATGAGTGATCTAAGGGACGCTGATTGCGCAGTCGCCGAGCTTACCACGATAGATGAGATCGAACTGCTTGAAAGCGATCCATGGACCGCGAGCGTTTTCCTGTTTCATGACCATGATTGGGAAATCGCCCTGATGGAGCGTGCGCTCGCCCTCCCCCATTTCTACATCGGGGCAATGGGCGGTCGGCGTGCACATCAAATGCGGAGCGAGGCCTTGAAACAGCGCGGCGTTTCAAACGAAATAATCGCCACGATCCACGCGCCTATTGGCCTGTTTCATTCATCGCGCGACCCGCAGACACTGGCACTATCCGCGCTGGGCGAAGTCATGCAAGCCTATCAAACCGCCGATTTTCGACAGACCAATGGCTGAACCTTACCGCCTTGCAATTGCTGTGCTGGCAGCAGGCGCGTCTCGCCGCTTTGGTGACACAGACAAACTGACCGCGCCCTTTCGCGGGAAGATGCTGGGGTTGCATGCTTGCGACACATTGCGCGAGATTGAGGCGCACCATCGCTGGGTAATTACTTCGAAGGGGGGGCACCCATGTGAGGGTGGTTGGCGGGATGCAGGCTTTGAACCTGCCGTGAACCCAGAGGCCGCGTTGGGCATGGGAACGTCGGTCGCATTGGCAGCCCAGATGGCAATGGCTGAGCATGCCGATGCGCTGATCATTTGCCTCGCTGACATGCCGCTTGTGCCTGCGGAGCATTTTGCGAGCATAATCGCCAAAGTACAAAATCGCGGTGAAGGCTACATTGCAGCGACCGGATATAATGAGGTGCGCATACCGCCCGCTTGTTTCGCGAAAGGCTGGTTCACGCCGCTCACTCAGATTTCTGGAGACAAGGGCGCACGTGAGTTTCTAGCGCGCGGGGCGGCGGTACCCTGCGCGCAAGAGCTGCTGATCGATATCGATACGCCTGAAACGCTGGCTGTTCTTTCCGAGAGCAGCACCGACTAGCGCCCTTGCCGATACCTACCGCACGACGCGTCCTGATCCGTCTCCGGACATGAGCTTTTCGACTTCGGGCACAGTGACGCGGTTAAAGTCGCCCATGATCGTGTGCTTAAGCGCGCTGGCGGCCACGGCAAACTCAAGGCTCTGCTGGCGGTCCTCATAAGCGTTGAGGCCATAGATCAGCGCTGAGGCAAAGCTGTCGCCCCCGCCGACCCGGTCAACGATATCAGTCAGCGCATACTTCTTCGACAGCATAAAGCCATCATCGCGCGTGCGCAGACACGCCGACCAATTGTTGCGGTCCGCACTCAGGCTCTCACGCAGAGTGATCGCGATCGTGTGCATGTCTGGATAGATGTCGAGCACCTTCTGGCCCAGTGCTTCATACTTCTTGGTATCGAGCTCACCGCTTTCCACATCAACATCGACCGTGATGTCGAGCGACTTCTGGCAGTCTTCCTCATTGGCGATGCCAACATCGACATATTTGACGAGCTCGCGCATCACCTCTGGCGCGCTCTTGCCATACTTCCACAATTTGCCGCGGAAGTTGAAGTCGCACGACACCGTAACGCCTGCTTCCTTCGCTGCTTTGACGCAGGCCATCGAGAGATCCGCTGCTGATTGGCTAAGCGCAGGCGTGATCCCTGTGATATGCAGCCATTTTGCGCCCTTGAAGATCACCGGCCAATCAAACTCATCCATACCTGCATTGCAGATCGAGGAGTTCGCGCGGTCATACACCACTTTGGAGGGGCGCTGGTTCGATCCTGTCTCCAGGAAGTAGATCCCCACGCGGTCACCCGAACGGCTGACATGGGCAGTATCCACGCCAAATTTGCGCAGCTCCATGATCGCGTTCTCGCCAATGTCATTATCCGGCAGCGCGCTCACAAAACCTGCATCAAGGCCGTAATTTGACAGCGCCACCGCGACATTCGCCTCACCGCCGCCAAAGGTCGCCTCAAACCCGGGCGACTGAAAAAAACGCTCATGCCCCGCCGTTTTCAAACGAAGCATAATCTCACCAAATGAAAGAAATTGAGCCATGGGGAGAAAATCCAAATCTAGAAGTTAAAGCAGTGCTCTATGAAAAACCAAGGCCGCCATTGATGTCGATATTCGCACCAGTGATGAAAGACGCCTCGTCTGACGCGAGATACGCTACTGTGTCAGCGGTTTCCTCAGCCTTACCCTGACGGCGCAGAGGCGTGGAATTCGCGACGTTTTCGCGCGCAGCGTCTGGCGTAAACGTGTCATGGAACGTGGTTGCGATCATTCCGGGACAAAGAGCGTTAACGCGGATACCCTTGGGCCCCAATTCCTTCGCAAGGCCTCTGGTCATGGTCATAACCGCACCCTTAGACGTGGCATAGGCGATAGCGCCGCCACCGCCGCCATCACGGCCAGCAAGCGAGGCGAGATTAACAATTGCGGCACCTTCCGGCATGAATGGCACGGCCGCCTTGCATGCGAGGAAAGTCGAAGTGGTGTTGAGCTGCATGACGAAGTTGAAGAACTCCTCATCCATTTCAGCCAGCGTCTTGCGTGCAACCATGCCGCCCGCATTGTTAACGAGGACATGGATCTCATCACCAAAGGCTTCGCGCGTCGCGGCGATTAGCGCATCCACGTCAGCCGGTTTGGTCACATCGGCTTTTACCTTAAGGCCCTTGCCACCAGCGGTTTCGATCTCCGCTACAGTCGCGTCTGCGTCTTTTTCATTGCTGTTATAGTTCACAACAACATTGGCGCCCTCGCTCGCAAGCTTCACACAAATTGCGCGGCCGATATCACGGCTTCCGCCTGTTACGATTGCCGTCTTTCCTTCGAATTTCATAGTTTGAAGTCCCGTGTTTGAATGGAGGGGATTTAGGATATTTTTGGTTTGAGCGGTTTGATGTCAGGACACAAAATGAGCACCGACAGCACAGTCATGATCGCAAGCCCTGCGCCGACAATGAAGGCCGGTGCATAGCTGTTGACGGTAATGATCGGGATCAGGAAGTTGAGTCCCACGACAGCAAGTTTTGCCGCTGTACCCGCATATCCTGCAAGTGTGCCCACCGAATTACCGCTGTAGAAGTCGCTCGGCAGCGTCTGGATGTTGCCAACCGCCGTTTGGAAGCCAAACAAGATCGCCGCCATCAGCAGGACCGCGACAATCGGAGTCGCCGCTTGCGTGGTCGCCAGCAATGAGATTAGCATAATCACACCGCCAAGCGCGATGACGCTCTTACGAGTTCGATTAACCGTCCACCCCGACTTAATGCGGTTCCCTGCAAGCAAGCCGCCGAACCACGCGCCGAGCATTGCGCCGACGTAGGGGATCCAAGCGTAGATCGCGATTTCCTCAACCCCGAAACCATAGGTCTCGTTGAGATAAAGCGGGAGCCAACCTACGAACAGCCACCAGATCGGATCGAGGAAAAATGATGCTGCGATGACGCCCCAGCTTTCCTTCCGCGACAGGATTTCACCTGAGCCCGGAGCATAGTCAGCAACATCGCCGACATCGGCATTGCGCTGTCCCGTTAGGATGAACTGACGCTCTTCCTCGGTGATCCAGGGGTGCGCGTCTGGGCCGGATTTGTAGACAATAAGCCATGGGATCAGCCACAGGAAGCCAAGCGCACCGATGGCAATGAATGTCGCCTGCCAGCTGCCCAGAAAGACGAATAGCACGCCAATGATAGGCGCAGATACAATGCCGCCAATCGCCGCACCTGAATTAAAAATGCCTTGCGCGAGTGCTCGCTCATCAATCGGAAACCACTCGGCATTGGCCTTTGTCGCACCCGGCCAGTTACCCGCCTCAGACACCCCAAGGATCGCGCGGTACACCGCAAAGGATGTGAGCCCGTTGGCGATCGCATGCAGCATAGTTGCCGCTGACCACACGACGATGGACAGGACAAAGCCAAGCCGCACGCCGATCCAGTCGAATATCTTGCCAAACAGCGTCTGACCAAACGCATATGCGAAGGTAAAGACGTTGAGGATGATCGCATAATCAGCCTTGGTTAGACCAAGATCCTCGGAAATTTCCGGCCAGAGAAAGCCTAGCGCGCCGCGATCGATATAGTTGATGATCGTGGCAATCGCCACGAGCACGACGATGACATAACGTAGATTGCCTTTGAGCATTCTCAGCTTCCCTCGCCTAGAAAATCTTCGCGCAATGGGCTAAACGTATCGATCAGCACGCCAGCCTCGAGGCACACTGCGCCGTGGTCTTTATGCGGGGCAACATAGAAGCAGTCGCCCGCGCCAAGCTCTTGCTTTTCGCCGTCAATTTCGACCAGAAACCGGCCACTTTCGACATAACTCGACTGGCTGTGACGATGCGCATGGACCTCGCCAACCGCGCCTTTGTCAAACAGCACCTTCACGATCATCAGCTCCGGGCCGTACCCGAGCATTTCCCGGCGGATACCTTCACCCACCGTCTCGACCTGTGCCGGATCATGCCGCACAAAAGCCTCTGAGCTTGGCTGTGCCAAAGTCGCCATTCTAGTTCCCCTTACCTTTAAGAGCGATCACAGCGGCAAACCCGCTCCATTCGATCGCCTGTCCATCAAGTACGACCCGATGGCTCTGTGCTGACCGCGTGTCATGCGACACAGCAACCGCGAACCGGTCTCCACTTTTTAGCGTGAGACCGACGATATCTTTTCCGTCCACTCGGACATGATCCATGCTTTCCACGAGACTACGGCTATCAAGCGTTTGCTCCGCCGCACCGTCATAACTGCCGTGTGCCTCGAGGAGCGAAGCGAAATGCGCGCCTCCCTCAGCGCGGTTTGCCCGCAGCATAATCAGAGGTTCGCGGCGGAGGTTGAAACTTGGATCATTTGCGCCCGTCTCACCGAGCACAACGTCCAACCGGCCATTGCTCGCAAAGCGATATGTGTAGAAGCGCCCATCCAGAAGCCAGGTGAGCGCGCCCTTGCCATCCTGCTCCGGGGCGATCGCGTCAGCCCAGATATGCTGGTAGCCATTAGCCTCGCCTAGAACGGGACGTTCAACGGTGAAACTCTGCAAAGCCAAATCATGCTCAATGATGTGCCCGCTGTAATGGAGCGGCAGGTCGTAGCGATGTGGCTCGTCGCTCTCGCCGCTGACCAAGTCGATCACTAGCGGCGCTTCCAATCCTTCGATCTTCGGCATGAGCAATGTGCGTGTCATCGCGACACCAGGATAGGCGCTGTCGATGGTTGCACTGGTGACTTGAAGACCTGGATCATCGGAGAAATACAACTGCTCAGGCCATGCCGCGCTCGCCGGCTCCACTTTGCCATCAAAGTGGCTCATCTCGTCCACGACCAGCGTATTGTGCGCGATTGAAGACTTCGCCCAAGTCGTGTTTTCCGGTAGGTACCGACCGCCTTCTTTGGCGACGATATTGAGGAAACGCGCAGCGCCATAGTCGCGGACAATCTCATTGCCATTATCGTAGAGCTGCCAGGCAAGCTTATCAAAATGACCATGCCCCATACCTTGCGAAGAGTTCTTCGCGATCAGCACGGTGGCGGGCTCTCCATTGGCGTTGGCCGCCCCTTGACGCAGGACCGCCACTGCGCCTTCATCGCCGTCAGGTCCGTCGCTCAGAAGCAGAGACTTGAACGGAAATGGCTCGGCTTTACCCTCGGCGAGGTCGCTGGCGACCATCATGCCGTTTGCGCTGAGCACTGTGCGGTTCTGAAACTTCGCAATAGAGAGCAATGCCGGGTCGCGCGTTTGCGCGTAAGCAATCGCGATGCCGTCATAGAGCTCCGCCGTCTTCAGGCTCTTGTCGCGGATCGCGTCGTTGAACGGGAAAAAATATCCGCGGTAGCTGAGCTGAACCGTAGTCCGCAGGGCCTTTAATAGAATGCCGTCGCGGTGCTCGAATATCTTCATCGCCGGATCGTTGCGCTCAATCGCGTCCGCAAACACCATAAATGGTAGCAGAGCAAAGCGCTGATAATACGGTCCCTCGGTGTAATATCCCTCTGGCGAGAACAGCAATTCAGACTGGCGAATAAAGCCAGCCTTGCCGCTCTTGTCTGAGCCATAGAGAGCGCGCGCGACCATATCTTGATCGCCAAGAAGATAACCGGTCATGCCAACGCCCGCCGTGGCCCAGGTCGCGTGGTTATGAATTCGGTCGAAGGTCCTTTGCGACTCCACCGCAAGAAAATGTGCGGCAGGCCGGAAAACCTGATCATCAATCAACGTGCGGTCCGGCGCGCTCAAAGTATCGCGAATATCACCATAACCTTGCACCGCGTGGACCAGCCACATCGCGTCATTAAGCACCTGCCAAAAGAGCCGCCCTACATTCTGATTGGCCTTGGCTGGATGGTCGCCAAGTGTCGGGTACATAGCCGCATATTCGAGCAGCATATCGCGTACGTAATCGCGGTAGCGGGTCTCGCCAGTCACCGCGAACAGCTGCCCGCCAAGGTAGATCGCGCGGAAATTACGCTTGTGCTGCTCGTGCGTGTAGCCGCCACCAGGATCCTTGGGCAGCGGCACCACTACACCGTCCGCCATCATCCCATCGACAAAGCTGCGCGCGAGCGCCAACTCAGCCTCATAAAGCGGAGGCAGGTCCGAGGCCGTCACATCTCCCCCAAGAGTGACGGCCTCGCCTTGTACAGCAGCGTCTACAGATTGCGGCACTGCCGCAAATACCATGGCTGCTGTGAGAAGAATTGCGGACTTCATTGCGCGCCCTCATCGGCAAAAACGTTGCCTGATATCTTGGCGCGATGCTCACCCTCGTAATTCAATTCTTCAAGAACGAAGGTCGAAGTGCCGGCCAACTGGTTATTGGTGATCGCAGTCTTCGGTGTTCCGACAGTGTGAACCACCCGGAACGGAGCAGAGCCCGCAACTTGATTGCCTACCAATTCGGCCGTTTGGACACCGTGGATGTTGATCGAAGCACCTGAACCATTTGTCGATGCGAGACCTACTGCAGCGAGCTGGTTATTAGCAATTTTGACATAAGGGCCGAACGTACTTTCGTCGCGCCCGCCGCGATAAATGTCAGCAATGGGGCCACCGATATTGGCAAAGCTGCTGCCCGAGATGTCGAGATATTCGACATTGTACTGACCGTAGTCTTCCGTCTCAGAAGCCGCAGAAACAATAGCTCCTGAGATATCAGAAAAGCTACTATTGCGAATGGTGACACGATCAGCAAATGCGCTCTTCCCTAGCGACAACACGTTGAAGGATTTGTTGACTGTAAGGCCGCGCACCGTGACCCGGTCAAACTCGATTTGCATGTTCGTTTGGATTGGGAAGGTCGTGGTGCGGATTGCAGAGTTTCCAACCGAATCTGGAGCCAACGCACCGTCGATAACGAGATCAGTCAGTTGAAGATTAGCGCCCTCGCGCAGTTCAAACAGATACGGTCGTGCAAACAGGATTGTCGATCTCGCGTCGCCCTCCGCGCCCTTGAAGGTGAGCGTTTTCCCGATTGCAATGGACCGCGAAACGACATGCTCACCCGGCCCAAGCAGCAGTGTGTCGCCAGAAGCAGCCTTCGCCGTTGCTGCAACCAAGCCGCCTTCCCCAGGCGCGACATGAATGGTTTTGCCCGACGCACCAAAGGTCTGCGCCGCGCCCGGCTTTGGATACCAAGACGCACCGACTTCGCTCAGCGCAATAACCTTGAGATCGCGCGGAGCGCCGATGGCGGCAAGCGCGGGATCAGAAGGATAGAGCAAGCCGTTCTCGGCGCGCTCCATCGGGGTAGCCCCCTGCTCAATCGAGCTCAGTTCACTCGCAACCCCGCCCTGCAGCACTCGGTTGCCACTAAAAGTGATGCCCGAGATATCATCGTAGACTTCTAGAAATGATTCTCCGCCAAGCCCGCCCAACAGATTGTTTGCAAAGCTAGTATTGCTAGGCGGCGCAGAGCGCTCTGTATCCGCGCCGACGTTGAATGCGACCCGGCGGCTATCCACGATGGTGTTGTTTTCGATGCGCGCACCATCAACCTCAACGTAGCGATTGACCGGCGAATTGGGGACGCCGTTCATCACGGCCAGCGCACTCGAGAACGCCTCACCGCGGAGCCCCTCCATATAATTGTTACGGACTGTCTGGCGGCGATTAATCACGCGGATACCTCCCGTGTAGTCATCACCTGAGCCTAGGAAGACATTGCCCTCGACTACATTGTCATCGCCGTGCCGCAAAGTAAGTGTGCCACGCGCGCGCAGAAACAGATTACCGCGAAAAACGTTGCCGCCCGATTTCGACGAGATAATCTCAACCTCGCCGCCGGTCCGGTCGAACACGTTGCTTTCAACGAGCGAGTTTGAATTGAAAGCTGAGTATCTGCTTGTTCCGATCCGCAGTGTCTCGCCACCATTGGAACCAAGCGAAGGACGCGGCCCAAAGTAATTGTGGTCGATGCGGTGGTTGTTCTCGCGGCTCTCTTCGCTATCAAGCCGGACCGCGAGCGTCACACCCTTATTAGTTTTGCCGCTTAGGTGACTGTGATCAAAGCGATTGTTCTTGCCGTAAATACCGACCCAATAATCGGATTCGTAGCGATCAGGCTTGCTGAAACCGTCGATGACAATTTGGGTTGCGCGGCTGTTGCGCGCCTGGTCCTGTTTAGAACGGCGGAATGAGACAACTTCGCCGCGCGGACTGTAACCGTCTCTAAAAACTAGCCCTGAAACAAGGATATGCTCGCCGCCAATGCGCAAGCTTGATTGGCCAGTCAGGATGACCTTGCCCGCGTCTTGCGAGCGCAAGGTAATCGGATTGCCCGCCTTACCCTTACCAGTGATGACTATCTCGAAATCAGGCCACTCACCGTTAGCAAGCACTATAACATCGCCAGCCTCAACCTGCTGCGACACGCGGGCATACGCCGCCTGGTTGTGGACGAGATATTCCTCAGCGCGCCCAGGCACAGCCGCCAGAACCATAGTCAGGCAAACAAGGCCAAGCCTCGCGAACATCCCCACTCCCCTTCTTACTTCTCCGATCAATCACAATAAGGACACGATCGTGATTGTCAATCAATCTGGAGTTATGGAGTTGAGAATTAATATACTACCAATCTGCCTAGCCAATTTTGGCAGATGCGAGGAACCGCTCCCGGCTCTCCGAGGCTTGCTGCTGCACCTCCTCAAGCGCCCGGCGCTCTGTCGCCTCAAGCATAGATTCCAGCAAACGGTGAAAATGCTCGCGCATTGCGTTGCGCGCGCCCGCAGGATCTCGCGCTTTCAGCGCATCAAAGATCGCCCGATGCTCCTCAGTCCGCGTTTGTGCATCATGATCGCAGACTGACTCGTAAGTGGCCTTAACTTCGGGAATTTCCTCCCGCATACGCCAAAGCGACTTGACGGTATGGACCATGGCCGAATTGTTTGAAGCCTCAGCGATAGTCAGATGAAACTGCTCATCAGCTTCATTCGCCTCATCCTGATTATGCGATCCCATCTGATCGACGAGCGCCTCAAGTCGCTCAATACTCTCTTCGGAAATATTGTGTGCCGCAAGAGCTGCCGATTCTGACTCAACCAATAGCCGTGCTTCAGTCACTTCAAACGCACTTGCTTTGGGCAATGCCTCACCCAACGACGGCCGGTTTTCGCTAACGTAAACACCTGAGCCAGTCTTGATTTCAAGTCGGCCAATCGCCTGAAGCGCGATTTCCGCTTCTCGGATAGTCACTCTGCTAACGCCAAGATTCTCAGCCAGCTCGCGCTCACCCGGGAGACGCGTTCCAGGAGGGTACGCTCCCTCGTCGATCAATTGCGCAATCTGCTCCGCTACGGATTGGAAAAGTCTTTTGGTGACCATTGGTGCACTACTACCCCGCGAAATGAGACCGATTTACCCTGTGCCAATTTCCCTAAGCAATTTATTCAAGGATATCCATACACATATGAAGTAGCCGGCGCCGCCAGGGAGATTGGCAGCACCGGCGTAGGCTCAAAACCTGAATGTCGCACCAAAAGTGATACGCCGATCAGGCAGGCCCTGGAAGCAGAGTAGAGCTCCAGAATTGACGCAGCGCTGAGTGATTTCTGATTTAGTCAGGTTCACACCCTCGATGCCAACATTGATGTTGTCAGTCACGTCATAGGTGACGCTCGCGTTCAGCTGACCACGAGACTCGGTTACCGTAGGAAAACCGAAGGTCGAATTCAGCGATGCACCGCCAGCAGTATCTAGCGTTCGGAATGCATCACGCCATGTGTAGCGCGCACGTGCCGAAAGGCCGAACTTCTCATAATAAAGCGTCACGTTATACGCGTTCTCAGAGAAATCGAGCAGGCCTTGGACCGCTGTAAATGGACCTGTCTGACCGCTGCCGGATTCCAGCGCTGGCGTTCCGCGACCCGAAGAGGTGTTGAACGCCTCACCCCCGCTAAAGTCCTGATAGGTGTAGTTCGCAAGGATACCAAAGCCCGAAGCAAACCCGAGAGTGTCTTCAAAGCTCGAAAGATCATATTGGAACGCAACCTCGATACCAGTTTGCTTAGTGGTAGCAGTATCGTTGATCTCAGTTTGGATCGGGACACAAATGCCAGGCTGCGTTTGATCCGCCGCCAGAATATTCCGGTCTGCGATCGGGTTGAAGATACCGCCCTGCTCGCAAGGATCAGTGATATCGCGGAAGCCCGTTACAGGATCCTCGAAAGGCTCGTCCAACTGTGTGACAAACAAATTTGTCCGTCTCTTATGGAACACACCCACGCTCACCACCGCAGCCGGAGCAAAGTACCAATCAATCGACGCATCGAACGCGGTCACGGTTTCGGGAGCCAAGCCAGGATTGCCGATCGACACAGCTGCGTTGGCACTGGTCGGGAATGTTACCGAAGAAGACAGCTGGTTAAAGTCTGGCCGATTAACATCGCGGCTGAAGCTTGCGCGCAGAACAATGTCGTCGCTTACATCTGCGATTACGTTAAAACGGGGCAGCCACTCGTTGTACCCAGCACTCGTAACCACCTGTTGTCCGGTGCCACCAAGCGTTGTGATGCCGGTGGAGTCGATCGAGGTATCGACATAACGCACACCCACATTACCGCGCAGGATGCCCAGCTCAAAATTGGCCTGGAGGTAAAGCGCGTGGGTTTCTTCATCGATGCTAAAGAATGCGTCTGGGCTAGAGTCCGGCTCAGGAAGAACCACGCCATTTGGCGTTTGCAGGAATGCAGCTTGAATGGCGTCATAGGTACCCTCTTGGTCGCTAAACGACAGGTTTGGATCAACCAGAAGGAAGTTACGGAAAGCGAGCTCGCGCCCATCAGCATCGCCGAAAATATCTGGTCCGGGAACCAAGAGATCCGCAATCAGCGAACCACTCGGACTGTCCGCGATCGCACCAAATCCGCGGCTAAAGCCAATGTCATTGAACTCGCTTGAACGGCGATTAAAGCGATAGCCCGCATCCACTGAAGTGATGAAACCGAGGAAATCCGAGGTGTCATACTCAAGATCAAGGCGGATCGCATCGTCGGCATTTTCAGTCGTATCACGGCTAATGTTCACCGCATCAATGACCGTGTTGGCAGGATCGAGCAGATCGGCAACGCTCGGCGCAAATGGCGATGCGAAGTCGATACCAAATGTCAGCGCGCCTCCTGTCAGGTCATAAATGAACGGCACGCTGTTGTCGTTACTGGTGCCGTCTAGCGGAGTAAGCGGGTTCGGGTTAATGAAGTTCAGCGTCGTGCTGAGGTTAGGACTGACAGAATCAGCCCTCGCCCTTGACGCCTCGAATCGGAGCGCCAGCCGCTCCCCTTCCCAGTCGAAGCCCCAGCGCAGAACGCTGCTTTCGGTTACACGAGCACCCGTATCACTTGAGAAGCGCAAGTTCGGGTCATCATCATCTGTTGCCAGATTTGGCTGGATAGTACCTGTCAGCGCAGCCTGAATGCTGCCAAAATTCACCCCGTCGAGCGAACCAAACTCTACTGTTTCAAACGTGTCAGGCACATTGACCAGATCAACGCTACTTACACCCGAGCCCTGGACCCGTGAGCTGTCCTGACGGCGCTCTTGATCGTTGTAGAAACCGTCAACGAAGAAGGTGAAACCAGGAGCAGCTTCCCATTCAAACGAACCGGCAATGTTGATTGTTTCAAACTCGAAATTCTCGAGCTCTTGGTTGAGGAACTGAATACCGAGGAAATCAAAATCCGGTCCAGGCGCACCAGCCGCCGTCACAGACGCCCCAGCAGGGATAAAGTTATCGCGGTCAACGCGAGGGCGTAAAGATGTCGCCTCTTGCTCTGTATAACTCGCCGCAATGACAAAACCCATATCGCCAGCACCGGTCGACCAATTGTCACCAAAGCTGGCTGAAATACGCGGCGATACCGAATCAGAAAGCTCAGCATATTCGCCCTGCAGTCGAACCGTCGCGATCGTGTCAGTAATATCGAGCGGGCGGATCGTACGCAGATTGATTGTACCACCAACAGCGCCCTCGATGGTTGACGCTTCCGGAGCCTTGATCACTTCAACAGAAGAAATGATCGCCGCGTTCACGTCTTCAAAATTGATACCGCCGCGGCCCGAGCCTGAACCGAGCGTGGTGACGCCATTGATCGCTGTGCGGTTGTCATTGGTACCGCGAATTTGAACCCCGGTGCCAACGCCTGCCGTCCGCGTAATTTGTACGCCTGTCACATTTTCAAGAACTTCAGCCAAGTTTTGGTCAGGCAATTTACCAATGTCTTCAGCCTGAATGACTTCAATCAAGCTATCGGCATTACGCTTCTCCTGAAGCGCGCTTTGGAGCGAGCTACGAATGCCGGTCACGACGATCGCATTTTCGCCAACTCCATCAGCTTGCGGCGTATCCGCCTGCTCCTGCGCCGCCAGCGCTGTTGGCATAGCCAATCCAACCAGCGCGGTGCCGGTCAACAGCTTCACAAAAGTACCAGAATTGCGCCCAGCCACACGGCCAAGCTCTTTAGTATTCAACATTGCTCCCTCCCACGGAGTTTTATTACTCTGCCCTCCGGGATATATTGCGGTCTGAATATGTCAACCTAAATCACATACCTGTTTGAATATCTTTGTCCTACCAATTGGATTCAGGACCAGTTGATGCAGTGCTACGACATCAACTGCAGCAGGGTTGTCGGAACTGTTTAGCGAGAAACCTAGGCGGCTTTGCGCAATGACCGCAGCTTACCGCTGCGTTCCTTGACGGATTTCGCGAGCCATCCGCCCTTCTGTCGAGCTGTGATAGCCTTGAGCTCAGTGGCAGCGCGCTGAAGCGAGATCTGTTCTGCAATAAGCGCTTTGTAGATGCGGTCGGATGCGCGTCTGCGGCGCACAGCATCGCTCGCATCAATAAAGCCCTCGGTCATGGTGAGGACGCGGTCAAGCATTGCGCCAGCCCGGTCAGCGCCCTCGCCGGAGCTGGATACGCCCTCGCCCTCAGCGCTCTCGAACTTGCTTAATTGCTGCCCTAGCCGCGTTTCGATCGCGTCAAGCTGAGCATCCGAAATGCCCTCTAACCTGTCCAAACGTGGGCGCAGCTCCGCGACGGCGGCGCGCACTTCTTCATCGGCAAGAATGCCGAACTCTTGGAAGCTGGCGAGCATGCGGAAGCCGCGCTCAATCTCAGCGGGATCGTCGGCACGCAATTGCTGACATGCCTTGTGAACGGTTTCCCATGCCTGCCAGCGATAGACCCAATCAAGGCCGGTACCCTTGATATTCTGCATACCCATGATCCGGTTGATAAGACCGGGCGGCGTCTGATCCGCCACCAACCTCACAATCATTTCACCCTTGATGTAAAAATCATGCACGGGCGCAAGCTTAGCCTTAAAAGCACGCTCCATTAGAGTTCGCATACGGGTGTCGAGGCTAACATTATCGCCGCCTGCTTTAATTGCCTGCTGAAGGTCTGAATATTCTCGCGTGAGCCCAGCCAAGTGCTCATAATGCGCGGCGATGGTAGCAGCGCCCTCAATACTGGCACTTTCCAATGCCTCGCTTAGCCGGCCGCTTTGAGCAGCCGTGATGGCATTTTTTGCAGCCAGTTTGTCAGCTTGCGGCTTAAGCATCGCGGCGAGCAGCCCATCAAGGCTTTCTTGGTTCAGCGGGATGCGTTGGTGCCGTGCAAGCCGCTCCAGCCGAGCCTCGGCCGTCTCCTCATCATCGAACAGCGTCAGCGCGGCTGCGTAGGCGCTCCATTCCTCATCGATAAAGCCCAGCAGGCCATCAATGTTGGAGCCGATCAGGAAGTGCCTGTCCGCCGCCACATCATGCACCAGCATGCGCGCAAAAACCCGGCTGCGCGGAACCCGGTCCGCGCGGTTGTTGACGACGGTGCTGACAAATACCTCGGGGTCCTTTGCATGGTCATGCTTGTCGAAGCCCATGCGCGTCCAATTGCCCATCGCGCCGAAGCGTTCATTGGCAGACATGCCCATCACGAATTCCAGAGTGCGGTCATTTACCTGCGAGCGCGGATAGGTTTTCAGAACGCCAAGGTCAGCTACCACGCGGTCCGCCATTTCGCGCACGCAATAGTCAGGCTCTAGGCCCAGCTCATCTCCCATCGCCGTGACGAGCGCGATGTTGTAAGGGTGCTCTTCATAGGGGAAACGCTCGAGCAATTCCTGATGGATCAGCCCTGCTTCTTTCCACCCGATGCTACGCATGGCAGTCGCGCCTTTGGCTGCGCCCTCTTCAAGGATCGGCAGCATTTCCTCTTCGGTTGTCAGCAACCGCCGATTATGCGGAATGAACTCGCACATAACCTCTGGGATATTGCGTCCGGCCGGCCCCTGAATATCCTCGTGGTCAGGATAGGTATTGGTGATCGTACCGATATCATCGCGCATCCAATCTTGTTGAAGTACGCGAACATAGGCGGGATTGAGCCCCATGCATTCCCACAGGAACACTCGTGTTTTCAGACCAACTGAGGTTTTGAGCAGATTGAATTGCTCCCAAATGGTCGCCTTGTCATACGGGCGAAACAGGAACATTTCAGTGAGGCCACCAAACGGCGTGCCAATCAGGAACATCGCTTCGCAGCCTGTCGTTTTCGAGACGATAGATGGACCAACGGCATTGATCAGCCCGGCTTTCAAACGCTCCGTGCCAGATTTACCACGCGTGCCCCAGCCGCCGAGCGACAAGCTGATTGCATTGCGCAACCGCCGCGCTTTCCACCCCATAAATATGTGGCGCCCGAAGAACCATACGCTGGCAATCGCAAGGAAGATTGCGAGTTCAACCAGATTATTTTCATAAACGGTCGACGCATAGGCCAGCGCCTTGTCCCATACGAAAGGAAGCGCAGCGGCGGCCCCGCCCGCGCTGAAAAATTTGACGATTTCGGGATTGGGTTCGCGCGCCGCGTCATATTGGCGCAGCGAGACCTCAATGCCCAGCTCACGTAGGTTCGCTAGATATTCTGCAGGCTCGCGATTGCGCAGGCCAGCAAGGTCGGCGAAATTGCGGCTGACATGCCAGAATGCGCGTGTCCGCGCCCAGATGCCGTCCGGCGCGTCAATCTGGGTAATACCTGCGCTCGTGAAAACCTCGGTCGTGCCGCCTTTATCAACCGCAGACAGGATTTGATCGAGCAGCGGCAGGTAGTTGCGCCAGCCCCCCTCTGAACTTTCCATCAGCGGTTCGCCCGGCACTTTGGTAGGCGCGAGTTCGGCCATGCGCGCGCTCGGCGCTATCATATCGCCGAAATAGTGTCGTCCCGTCGTATGGAGGAATGCCTGACGCTTGTCCGTTGCGGAATTGCGACCTTCAAACAGGATCCGCCAGCCGCGCCGTTTAAGCCATTCACCGCGCTGTATCTTTGGAGTTCCACGAGACTTCAGCGAAAGGCCGAAATTGTTCTGCGCGAGTACCGCCATGACTCTGCCAACCTTCTCGCGCTCGCTCGCAAGCCAGGGTTTGAGCGGTTTGGCGCGGCGGATATCCGCCTCGAATTGACCTTCAGTAAGCGTGTGTAAAACACCCGCAATCTCGCGTGCATCGCTGTCTACGGCAAGCCAGATGCGTTCCGCGGCCTCATCGGCCCAGCGGCGCAGCTTCGGTAAGATGTCGCGCGCGCAGAATACCGCCAAGGCCTTGCGCAAATGCGCAATGACTTCGACCGTGTCGCGGTCATCATCACGCACACAGCACGCGGCCAAATGCGCCCCAGCATCCAGTGCCATCCGCAGCACAAATTCATCATCGTCTTGCTTCAAGATGCGGGCAACGTAAATGCCATACATATACGGCTCGATGCGCTGAAGCATGCGCGGTACATCGGCAAAAATCGCCGCACGCACTTGCGGGTCGCGGTCGGTGCGCAACCGCTTGAGAATGCCCAATGCCTGATCTGCGGGCAGCAGATGAAGGCTGTCTGCAAACACTTGGCGCACGGCTCCGCTCGGGTCATTCGCGAGAGTATGTAGCAAAGGACGCAGCGGCTTTACGCGCACATAATTGGCGCAAACGATCCGTACCATATGACGCCGGACAAACAGCTCGTTGTCGCGCACTGCCGGCGCCTCATGGACGAGGCCAGCATCAAAACGGCGTTCAATCACCGTGGGTACAGAGTTGGGTGAAAGTGCCAGCAGCGCGTCGAGCGCGGCACATTGCACCCAGACGTCTTCCTTCATATCGAAACAAACGCGGCGCGTGGCGCTCAGAATGGAGTCGAACCAAATGCCGTGCGGCCAGCGCTCAACATGGCGCGCCATCTCGGCAAGACATGTATGCGCTGCACGGCGCACCCGCGCATCCCCGCGCCAACCACGCATATCGGCGAGAAGGCCCTCCAGCAGATCAACCAGAAAGGCGCTTTCAAGGATACTGGGGTCTTCGACCAGCGCATCCCCTGCAACATAGCCAAGGCGCTCAATCCCATAAGCAAGTGCACGTTCTTTTTCGCCTATGCGCTTTTGCAAACGCTCCAGGATCGCATCGGCATCAAGGAAGGCATCAAACGCTTTGCCATCACGGTTCAACTGCTTGCGCGAGGCACCGAGGTCGCGTGCAAAGTCCAAAATCGCGGCGCGCTGCTCAGCCTCATCAACCGCATTGCCAAGCCGCATTTGGAAGGTTTGCTCAGACTTGCCAAACTCGGCAATCGCGGCCGCCTGATCTGTGCAATAGCGCACGAGCACTTCGGCATGAGCCCGCGCGGATGCAGCGGACTTTTGCGTGCCCGCGAGTTCTAGAACTTCATCGCATAGGTCCGCGAACACTGGTATCATGAGCGGCGCAAACCCTGCCTCAAGCCGCCCTTTGAGGGGCTTTTGCTTGTGTGCAACTGCCGCTTTGGCAGATTTGATTTCACTGTGGACGCTCATTTTGCAGCCTCCACCAGGCACGCGGCAAGTTTGCCGCGCAGCGCGCCATCTTCAATCAGCTCAGCCCGCAAGCCCGCTGATATCTCCATATGCACAAAACCATCAAAGCCGGCCTCGCGCAGCAATTGGCCTTGCGCATTTTTGAGCGCGCCCAATTCGCGCGTGCCGACTGGATAGACAAGCACTCGCTCAGGATTGAAAGCGATGCTCAAGCAATCGGCCAAATCGAGCAATTTTTCGCTCGGACGTTCCGTGCCATTGCTGAGGATCATGCCCGCTTCTTGCGCGGCGAGGCTCTTGCGCCGATCGCCGTCAAAACCATGGAGCTGCACGATCAAACTGTCCCGCGCAAACTCGGCAAAGCCCGTCGTGAATGCGCTAAAGACGTGGTTTTTTTCCTTGGCGAGATCAAGGGCGGCATCGCACTGTTTTGTCGGGCGACGCGGAGCAGAATTCCAGGCCGCAGCTTTCGCTCCAGTTTCGAGAAAGAGCGTGGCGGCAAGCGAGCCCGTGTGCCGGTCGGAGCCGCGATGCGGCGCAGTAATGGCGAGGCCAGCACCTGCGTCTTCGCGTAACCAATAGATACCTTGCCCAGCGCAGCTGCCAGCCTTCTCAGCGATGACCTTTGTACCGGGCGCATTGGTTAGTCGGTCGGCTTGGAAGCCCAGATCTTCGAGCACCGACATATCGGAAGGGTGCTCAGCGAGTATGCCCGCAAAGGCGCTCTGCACACGGGCGAATTGCGCATGATCCGCGCGCGCAAGCGAGCGCGTCTCACCAAAGGGCGGAAAGAGCATCGCAGCGGAGCCAGCAACAATGGCAGCGGCTGCACTTCCCGCAAGGATTGGCTTAGCCGTGCTCATGGCGCGCCTGCGCTTTCGTCACCTTCAAGGCCAGTGCGCGATGCCTCGTAGAGCACCAGCGATTCGTAGTCACGGCCATCAAGCCCGTTCGCCCCGACAGAGCGCCATTGATTGCGTCCTAGAAAAAGGATTTCCTCGCGGCTCAGCATATCGGCGGGAAATGCATTGGGCTCGGTCAAAAGCACCCGCGAGGGTTCACTCAGCCTGCGAAAGGCCGCGATGGACTGCGAACCAATAAACGGCAGCTGTTCAAAAACACGTAAGTCAACGCCGATGATACCGGGGGCTGTCTCAATCGTGGAGATTTCCATCTGCGTTGCTGGCGACGGGCTTTCGATCAGCAAGTGATCTTGTTCCCCAACCAATTCAGGACGTGTGCGGAAAAACCGCCATCTTTGCCCGGAAGTAAAAACCTCGTCGGGTGAATCTGCCTGAAGAAAAATGTCGTAAGAGGCCAACTCTTCACCGCTAGCCCCGAGCATACGCACGCGCAGCCCATAAACAAAGCCCTCTTTAAGCGCGCGAACCTCCGGCTTTACCGAGGGGTGGACCAAAACCTTGGTGAGCAATGTCGGCTGAGAAAACGTAAACGAAATGGTGTCTTCGCCAGGCACACGATAAGCGATGGAGCGCTTTGAAATACGAGCATCGCGGGCAGAAAATGCTTGAACATCAGTGATATAGGTGGCCAATGGCGCTGCATATTCGCGGCCCACCAGGGCAGAAGATGCCAGCAGCACGGCAAACACCAAGCTCTTTGCAAGCATCGAAAGGGTCATTGTGCAGCCCCTTTCTTTTCGGACATGAGTAGCCAGCCAAATGCATAGCGGCGCTCACTTGTCCCATCGAAATAGCGCACACTCATACCCGGGCGCGCTTCCATTCCCGCCTGCTCGCGGGCATTTGTGACGGTTTCGGGCCGCAATCCGGCCACGCGCAAAGACGAGATGAGCTGCTCGAACCCTTCAGGTTCTGGACCGATGCGATCCTTGGCGACCAGCACATCGACGCCCTTACGGTAGTCGATGGCCTCTCTCGGGCGAACCCTAAGTTGAAAGGCCAGTGGGTTTTCGACACCCTCTTGGCTGCGCACCCACTCCTGCCACGTGACATCAAAAACGGTCTTCGGGTCGCGCAAGAAGCTGTCACTGCGCGTCGCCACAAACAGCGCATCTGCATCCCAATTTTTGTGGAGTGACACTGCGATCCGCGATGGGAGCGTGCTGCGTCCATTCTGAAAACTTAGCACTGCCTTTTGTGGCTCTGCGCCGTCGGCGAGGAAGATATTGCCCCCACCGACAGCCCGCGCACCAAACCTCCAATGCGGCCGATCACCCAGCAGACAGCGACTTATGTCCATATCGCCAAGCTGCGCGGTCGCGCGGGCCAACACCGGCGCGTTTCCGGCCCGCGCACCGGCCACAAGCGGCGCTGCGATTTCGTATCTAGCAAAAGCCAGTTGCTCTAACTCGCCCCATTTGTCAGCTTCTGCAGTGCCTCGCGATATGCGGCAGGGCGATGCTGCGGGGGATACGGCCGCTGGCAGCTGCAATTGCGCAATATGACGGAGGGCTTGCGCGCTTAGATAGAGGCTCGCAGAATGTCCGCGCGCGCCTCGCCCCTCGCTGGCCAAGCGTACTTCCATATCGGGCACGATATCCCGCAATGACGCAACATTGGCTGGCCGGGCCGCACCATCGGAAAATGCGAAGTGCGAAGGTTCGCCTGCTTCTGCAGCGCTTACGATAATATGTGCGGTGTCGCTTGAATCTTCAAAGACACGGGCAACAGCGCGTTCATCGACCAAACCACCGACTGAAGGTGCCGCAACAACCAACCAGCGCGCATCTTGACTCCGCTGGAGCTCTACTGCGGCAATTCCCAGACCCGCCGCAAGCGTTGGATCAGGCAGGATAATCGCCAGCTCGCGCGATGCAGATGGGTCATAAAGCAGCATTTCGTGCCCTGCCCCATCATCGCGAACGATTGCCAAGCGCTCCCCTTCTACTTTTACAAGCCGCCACCCGCCTGCTCTCTGGTTGAAACTGGGCGCTGCTTGCGGAACGTCCTCTTCAAGTAGCTCAATAAGCTCCGCAAGATCCTGCGCGTCTTTGGCAGAAAGCCGTTGACCGGCATTTCGAACGGAGCGCACATGCGCATCGCCAATCGCTCGGACAAGAAGCTCATTGAGAAATGGGTTCTTGGATGCGCGCGCAGCGTTAGCGCTGGTGATATTATCACTGCCAAAGCCGCGGCTGCTTGCAGCCGATAATGTGAAGCCAACCACATTCCCCAGAACGGCCCCTGCAAGGCTTACTTGCAATGTCGAGCGAGCAAGGCGCGGAAAGATGTCTTTGTCATGAGCTTTGATCGCAACCAGCGTCGATAAGAGATACCCGAACCCGAAGAAGTCAGTCGTTTTGACATCGATCCCCTGCCACACGATGAACCAGCCAACGGCCATCTTCCAGGCGAAGCTGATGTTGAAAAACAGGAGCAGCTTGCGTCCACCCTCTAGCGTGACATTGGCCATAATCGGCAGCTTGAGAATAAGCCGCGCGATCAAATAGATGATCAAGGCCTCTACAAAAGACGTGAGGATCTTGCTCGGCTGATACCATTGCAGCGCGATCAACGCGGGAATCAGAATTCCTGAGAAATCCCAGCCATATTTGACGTTGTAATGGCTCGCGATGAGGGCGGTCAGCGTCAGAATAATATAGGCTTTGGGGCTCGCCAGTATTGAACTAGCTAGCCCTTCATAGAGATAATAAACCCCGCTAATGCGGAAGTTTGTAAACTCCATCAGGCCATAGCGCACAATCAAGAATGTAAGCGCGATCGTAACCGTGACCATGAACAGGCCCCGCGCTAGGCCCGGCTTCCAGAACAGGTTTGCCAGCAGCGAAATGATCACCAGACCGAAGCTCTGAAGATTATCCTCCCAGTCGATCCGTCGGTCGAAATTGTCCTCCATCCAGATCGCAAATTCGGGCAAAATCAGACCGTCAAAAAACAGACGCGAGGCGATACTCGCAAGGATCAGCGCCATAAAACGATCGCGGCCAAACAGGCTCGGAAAACGCCCACGGCTGAGCTTTTCGGAGAACAGCCAGACCAGCGCGTAGGCGGTCACCGCCTCAATAATGATCACTACCGCTGCAAACGGTTTCACGATCACCAGCGGCACCAGATATCCGGGCACCACCAGCCCGGACAAAACCCAGCCATAGCGCAAATTGAAGAAGCACATCACGAACACCCCGACCCACACGGTCGTGATGATCGAGCTGGCTAGCCCGCCCTCAGGAAAAATGGTGAGAGGGAAAAGCTCCATCCGCTTAGGCTGAAGCCCCCCCAACGGGAGCTGGTTGCTGCTTCAGGGCGCGGTCAACGCGGTCGAGCAATTCATCCGGTTCAACCGGTTTTCGCGCAACGTCGATCACACCGAGAGCGCGATACTCATCATTCATCACACCATCCGTGGCAGACGAAACGATCATTACCGGCGGGCGCGGCCCAGCACGCTCGCTGAGCAGACGCAGGAATTTGATCCCGTCGATTTTGGGCATGACCAAATCAAGCAAGATCAGATCGAATGCGCCGCTCCTAACGCGCGACAGGCCCGCATCGCCATCGGCTGCGGTCTCAACCTCATAGTCCGCCATTTCGAGCGTCAGCTGGAGCAATCCGGCAAGGATCGCATCATCATCAATTACCAAAATGCGCTGCATCATTACCCAATCCGTCTCAAATCAATATTGAAGCCAAATCCGTCAGCCTCGCGCCCCCAGTAAGAGACACTGGCGGACCATCCGACGGCATGGCTCATCCCCTCGCGAATGGTGCGAAACTCGCCTACGGCATCGTCGCCAGTGTTGGTCATCAGCCACATCAAACGGCCAAAGCCGATGCCAAAGCCGCCACTCACACGAATATGCGTGCGGCCATCCAGCTCCTCGAGTTCCAGCTTGATTGTTCCACCTTGCGGGGTGTCAGCAATGACCACACGCAGCATCGCCACGAGCATGCCTACCAATGCGGTGGGCTCGGCAATTGTGAAGCCGCTGACGCCTGGCAGGGATTGCTCAATGCTCACACCAAGCTCGCCAGTCAGATCGTCCACATTGCTAACCGCTTCAGCGACCACTTTAGAGGCATCAATCGGGTAGCATGTCTCAGTCAGATCACGGTTTTCTGCGCGAACAAGCTCGGCCACTTCATCGAGGCGCTGCGTTGCACGGCGCGCCGTCTCGCCTATGCGCGACACCACGGGTCCAAGCTTCTCCGGTGCGAGGCGCTCACTACCCGCAAGCTGAGCTCCCAGCAGGATCGCCTCAAAGTCATTGCGAAGCTGCAAATCGATAAATTGCGCGACCGCCTGACGAAGGTCAGCTGCACGATTGAAATCAGCGATATCAACGGCTTCCAAAACCAGAATACGGTCGCTCCCACGCGCATTGCGACTGGGCGCGGCCAAGCGCAAAATCCGCTCATGCGAGCCAATCTCGCGCATCGGCAAACGCATTTCGCCGCCATTGAGCATGAGGTCTTCGATCAGCGCATCGACCCGTGTGCGATCAAACTCGGTGAGGTTCATCAGAACATCAGGCAGCGATGCGTCAAACAGGCTCAGCCCTGCATCGCGGTATAGGTCGAGCATAATCCGGTTCGCATGGAGGGGCGAGCCGATCAGATGAAACAGGACAACCGCTGTATCGATCGTGTCGAAGCCGCGGCGGATCTGTTCAGATTCGTTCGAGACCAGCGCAATAGCGCTCGCAACCCGCTCATCAACGGGCAGATTGCGCTCATCCTGACGCGCGCGCGCATTGAGGTTGCTGCGCCAGCGGAAGAGCTCGCGGAAACTGCTGACGAGAGCGCGCACAAGATGCGCTGACTTGCCCGGTGTCGCGGTTTCCGGCCTTGTGTGAAGCCAAAATAGCTGCTGCCCCCCGCTTCCTACCGAACCAATCCGTGCCTCGCCTTCCCAACTCGGGACGAGCTCACCAGCGTCACGCACGGTGTTTGAGCGGCGAAGCTTATCAAGGAACTTGTTGAGGCGTTTTCGATCGAGCGTAACATCATCGAGCGAAGCGTTTTCTGCAGCCAGCGCCTCAAGCTTTCCATTCGCATGACGTTCCACCAGCAGGCTACGCTCGACCCCGGCATAGCGTGCAGCAGAGCCGAGGAACTGCGGCAATCTTGCGCCCTCGCGCAAAGCCGAACGGCGAAATGAAAGCTGGACAGCTCGTGACGCGCTTTGCTCAAGCCGCCGATCTTGCGAGGCTTCCCGGCCGAGCACCCGCTGAAATGTGACAAGCCACGGTGCGGCGAGAAGCGCCGTGACTGGTATAAGCGTGCCAGCAAATTGCAAAGCTGCCCAAAAGCCGCCCGCAACCGCGCCTGTTGCGGCCACAGGAATAATGAGCGCCAAACGCTTCGGATCCGTGCCGCGATAGATTATTGCAAGGATCGCACCGCAGATGAGCAGCAGGAGCCACACCTGCATAGTGCGCAGCGGGTAAACCGCCCTGTCTGAACGCAGGGTCTGGATGGCATGTGCCCGGAACAGCGCCTCGCTGGTTGCACGTTGGCTAGGCATGAGCGGCGTAGCAAGGCTCGCACGGAGAGCCTCTGGGCTCGCGATCAAAGCGACTGTCCCTCCGAGCTCATTGTCCTGCAATTCGCCCGCCAGCACCTGGCCAGCCTGAAGCACAGGAATGCTCTGGCGCTTCGATATGCGCACGTAAAAATCATCTTGAGCGGGCTCGCGCCCAGCCAAGGCCACATCAAAGGTAGGGATCACGCCCTCGCGGCCATTCAACTGCGCACTTTGCATGCGATTTATGCCGTAGGTGGACGGCGCAATAGTTCTCGCGGCAGACACCCAGCCCGGCGTCGATTGGCCGCCATTATCCAACTTCCACGTACCACTCGCCGGAGAAAACACTGCGCCTTGCGCGATGACTAGCGGGACGGGGCCGCCACCGGCGCGCCGTCCAGCGTCACCCAAATAGCCTATCCGTTCGACCCCCAGTGCGGCCAATTGGCTATCAAGCTGGGTCAGGCTCTGCGTCTGTTCAGCAGCAAAACCAGTCTCGCGCTCAATGATGACGACCTTGGGTTCAAGCCCAGGCTCATTGGCGGTTGCAAAGTCAAACGCACGCCCATCGACCATCGCGAACAGACCAAGCTGATGGCACACTGCAAGACCGGCAACGATCGCCAGTGGGCCGAGCCAATTGCGCAGAATCTCGCGCAACACCAGCCGGGACTTTCGCGACCCAGAACCGAAGCGCGGCGCCCGTGTCTGCCCGCGCGTGCCTCGCGCATGGCCCGCCTCTGGCATGGTCAATGTGTCAGAAAGTGCGTTCACGAGGTTCGAGGGTCCGCAGGCTCAAGCTTAGGCCAGATCACATTGCGCAAGGGCTTGGGCGCGCAAAGATGCACGCTCCCTCGCGAAAATGCGGTGATGATAACCAAAATTGCGCCCGTCCCTTCCTGTCTCATGGGAGAGCTGGAGAGCTTCGTCCCCGCACGCACCATTCGGCGCAAGAGGCCACGCACACATCGTGCCCCATTTCCCACTAAGCGCGCTACGTAATTATCCTTAATTTTGCGTTAGGAATGAGAGGGTCAGCGGCGTATCATTGAAAACTGCTTTTCCCGACTGCGCCAGTCTAGGGGAAAACCGTTAGCTGAGACTTAACCATATGCGCTCATAAGCCCATGCGTGTACGAAGCAGACAAAACTATCTGGGCGAAGAGAGACCAAAGTCAGGCCGCGCCTTTACGCGTGCTCTTGGCTGAGGACACGCCGATCAATGCAGAGATGATGCGAGCTATGGCGACGCATCTGGCGATTGATATGGACATCGCGGCGCATGGGCTGGAAGCCATCGATAAAATCGAAGAAGCTCAAGCCGCAGGCCGGCCTTACTCGCTCTTGCTGCTCGATGTGATGATGCCGATCCTTGATGGAATTGAGACTACCAAGCGCTTGCGTGCCAAGGGCTTTAGCGAGAGCGAATTACCAATCATCGCAGTGACTGCTGCTACGAGCCTTGATGAAACCCGCAGCTACAAAAATGCCGGAATGCAGGCATTTCTGGCAAAGCCAGTGAGTCTGGAGAACCTGCGCGACACATTGCTCGCTTGGGGACATCGCACACAAAAGCGTGAGCCTTCGCCGCAACCGGCAATGTTCGAGGCGCTCAAAGAGCAATTTCATGCTCGTAACCGTGACACGCTTGTGAAAGTCGAAGCGGCCCTGTCGCAAGAGGCAATTGACCCGGATTTAGCGTCGCAAATCAGGCATTTGCTGCATCAAATTGCAGGCACAGCGAAAACTTTTGGCGATCCAGCATTAAGCAAAGAGGCACGCGAGCACGAGCATGCGCTCATCTCAGCCTCGCTTGATCAAGATGCGATGCGCACGGCGCTCAAAGCAGCAGCGGCAAGCCTCATGGGGAAAGACAAGTGAGTATGATGAAAAGCGTAGGGCAAGCGCGCGTGCATCCTCTCAAGCTCGCCGCGTTGACGGCGCCTTTGAGCTGCATGTTTGCGCCCGCTGCATTGGCCCAGGAATTGAATGATATCGACTTTGATCTTGCTCTCGAAATTCGCGGCGTGGAATCTGATCTTGATTTCGACGAGGGCGAGGAAATCGACAGCTCCGGCATCGGTGCCCGGGTGCGTGTCGGGGCAAACTGGCAAGCGGGCTATGACACAAGTGTACGCGTCCGCGCCGATGCGTCGATCTTCGAATTTCGCGATGATGAACGCGACAGCCTCGATAGCGTGGGCGGCCGCGTCGAAGTAACGCATCAATACTCAGACGAGGTCCAAGTGCGCGGCTTTGTTCGCCGGGTAGAGAACGTTGCTCTTCTGGAGGCCAACAGCGCGGACCAAACAAGCGTTGGCGCGCGCCTTCAATGGCAAAAAGACAATGACCGGGTTCGTGTGACTGGGGAATATCGCAATCGCGAATATGACACGGCCACCGGCGGAAATGGCGAGGGTTACCGCGCCATTGCTCAGTACAACCGCCGCATCGCACCCTACCAATGGATTCGCTTCGAACTGCGTCACGAAGACAATGAGAGCGAAGACGAGCCGCGCCGCAGCTACAATCGGCAAATCGCGCACCTTCGTTATAGCCAGCCGATCGCCAAGCGTTTGCGCCTGCGCCCATCGCTGGAATATCGTCAATGGAAATACGATGCGCGCATCGCTCAGGGTGATCCAGAAGGCGATTTGCGCGAAGACAATTATATCGCGCCGGGCGTTGATATTGCTTGGGGCAGTGCCACACGTGGGCCCTACGCAACGGCTAGCGCAGAATATCGCTTCCGCCAATCGAATGATGAGCGCTTTGGCAGCGATGCAGTGCGCGTAGGGCTGCGGGTCGGCTATCGCTTCTGAGAATCAGTCTAGCGCGCCTTAAGCGTGCTGGCCCAAACTGCAAAACAGCGCTTACCGCTCGCGTTGATGCGTCCAACGCCAAGCATTGGCTGGATCACGCTGAACGGCTTCATTCGGCCATTCGATCAGCGCGAGATCATCAAGCTCAATGGTCCTCTCGCCAGCCGCCGTGCGGTCATCAAAACGGATCTTCATGATGATGCGGAAGGCACGGGCTGCGCCCTCACCTTCCTCTGGCCGAGTAAATTCGAAGTGCAGTTTCTGCCAACCATCTGCGCCGACCTGCTGCGTGCCCAACGAAACACCGCGCGTGGAAGGAGTTGGTTTCGCGCCTGCCTCTGGCTGCATTTTGGCCATCAGTTCCACCTGAGCGCCGCGCGGCAGTTTGATCCTGCCCTCCCACGTAAAATGGGTCGCGTAAATATCGCGGATGTAAGAGCGTGAATAGAGATAGGCGGACTTGCTTAAGCTGTCTGGTAGCAAGGCTATATAGCCCTCACCATCCTCACTCGTGCGAAAATCTATCGCGGCATTGCGCGTTGCCCAGAACCGTTCGGTTGCCTCTCCAAAGCGCGCGTTTTCAAAGTCGCCGCGCGGGATGATATTGCGGCCATGCGTGATGTTCTCGCCCAGACATGCGGGCGCAAATCTTCCGAGCTTAAACTGCGCAGGAGTGCGGCAATCAGGCGCCTCAAACCCTTCGCGTTCCCGCCAGACAACCGAGTGTCCGCCGCTGCGTGCCATAACCGTACCCATCTCAGCCGAAAGCCAATGCAAGCGCCTCAGAGATGCCTCGCGCATGCCGCCAATCGCTGGCACCGGCCGATAATCGAGAATGTTCAAAGGAATTGCTTCTGCACGCAGAAATTTTCCGCGCTCCAGCCATACTTTGAGTGCGTAGCTCACTTGTGTTTGCGGACGATCTTGATCGAACAGGAAATTGCCGAGCGAATGGGCGATTAAGCCGCCTCGGTAGATCTCCAGCCCATGCGTGACGTGGGGGTGATGCCCGATAACAACCGGCGCACTTTGTTCAATCGCGGCGCGAAAACGCGGCACAGATAATTCTGACGAGCGATCACCATATTCCGCATTGCCGTGAAAGTGCATGATGGGGGTGTAGCCCGCTCGTCGCTCTCGCGTGGTCACCCGTTCGACACGTTTGCGTGGTCCCCATGCCGCGCCTGCTTTTGTTTCGCTCGCTGTCTGATTGGGAGTCCAAGTGCCTCGCCAACCGACGAAGCTATAAATACCAAGCTTTTTGCCATTGACCTTGAGGCGCGAGGCACGCTCCGCTTCGTCAATATTCATTCCCGCGCCTGACCACGCAACACCTGCCGCATCGAGCGCATCAATCGTGGTATTCACCCCTTCATCACCGTAATCTGCGGTGTGATTATTGCCCAAGGCAACATGATCTATCCCTGCCCGCCTCAGCGCATTGGTCAGCTCTGGCGGCGAGTAAAACACGAATTTCTTGGGCGATGGCGTGCCAGGCTGCTCTTCAGAAACCACCGATTCGAGATTGATCGAGGCAAGGTCGCTGGTAGCGATATACGGCTTCATCGCAGTAAAAAGAGCATCAAGATCGCGGTCGAGCGTCGCACGGTCAAGAACCGCCGGTTTGCCGCTTGCAGCTTTGAAATATCGCCGCCCCGCCATGCTGTCGCCGCCGAAGAAAAGCTCAATCCGCCCCTTCTTTCGCGCAATCAGCTCAATCGGCGGGATGACTAGGCAATCGCATTGCTCATTGCGCAGTTCAGCATTGCCAAAGGTTTGCACGGTTTCGAAGATCTTCTCGCCGCCTATGTCCACGCGGTAATAGGGCGCAATCGGAACATTAGCCGCAAAATGGCCGTCAGCCGACATGGGCGCTGACAGTCCGTTTACCGAGACCGACACGCCATCCAACCGAATGCGGTCGCGGCGAACATCGAGCATGCCCGCAATATGCACTTCGCCGGGTCCAGCACGCTCACCGCCGACTAAAGAGTGGTCAGGATGGGCATTCCCAGGCGCAGCAAGCGCGAGCACGGCGATAGTAAAAATGATAGCAAGACGCAGCGCATTCGACATACGCGCTGGCATAACGCTCAGGCGGTGAAATTTGGTTAACGCGCGCCCAATAATTGCGCGACGGAGTTGGCTTAAGTGACCGAAGCGCGCTCGCGAAATTCCGGCCTGTCCCAGCTGCGCGTTTCGCACACTTCGCGCATGCGCGCGACCGCATCGGCAATGTCGGCATAGCGAAGGTACAGTGGCGTGAGCCCAAGGCGCAAAACATCCGGCGCGCGGAAATCACCGATGACATCGTGCTCCTTAAGCGCCTGAGTTATCGCATAGGCCTGCTCATGCGCATAAGAGACATGGCTGCCTGCAATTGCGCGGCCCTCCGGGCTCGCGAGCGTGAAGCCAAATTCTTCGCAAAGCGGCTTCATCAATTCGATCAGAAGCTGGGCCAAAGCGACTGACTTGGCCCGGACATCGCGCATGTCCGCTTTTGCGATTAGGTCGACGCCCTCTTCCAACGCGACCATACCCAAAATCGGTGGTGTGCCGCATAAGAAGCGTTCGATCCCGCTCGCCGCTTCATACCGTTCTTCGAAGGCGAAAGGCCGCGCATGGCCGAACCATCCGGCGAGAACAGCGTCGGCATGCTGATGGCGCTCAGCAACATAGATATATGCCGGCGCGCCGGGGCCACCGTTCAGGAATTTGTACCCGCAGCCAATTGCAAAATCGGCCTTGGAACCATCCAGATCCACTTCAACCGCGCCGGTCGAATGGCTCAGATCCCAAATCACCAACACGCCATGCTTGTGGGCAGCAGCGTTGATCGCCGCCATGTCGCGCATCGCGCCGCTCTTGTAATGGACCTGTGTCAGAAGCAGCACAGCAATGTCACTATCCAGCCGGTCGAGCACCGCCTCGGCTGGCAACGCGAGCGACTGCACGGTCCCGTCGCTCAGGCGCTCGAGCCCCTGCATCATGTAATGGTCGGTGGGGAAATTGCCCTCTTCCGTGAGGATAACTGACCGCCCTTTTTGCAGCGACAAAGCCGCGCCCAAGGCCTTGAAAATATTCACTGATGTCGAGTCCGCAGCAATCACCTCGCCCGGATTTGCGCCCATAAGCCCGGCGATCTTGTCGCCAATCCGGCTTGGCGAATTCACCCAATCCGCCCCCAGCCATGAGGTGATGAGACCCTCGCCCCATTGCTCAGACACGGCGTTTTGCATCGCGGCGGCGGTCGCTTTGGGTACAGCCCCCAAAGAATTGCCATCGAGGTAAATCAAGCCATCGCGCAGCTGAAAATCCTCCCGAAACTCACGCAAGGGATCATTGGCATCAAGTTCAGCAATGCGGTCTGACAAAGACGTCATGACGCCAGCTCCCGCAAGATCGCGCGCACCGGGCTCGCATCCGCGCCTGCGATCGCCAGCGGCAAAGCAATCAGTTCATATTTGCCCGGCGACACGTCATCCAGCACCAACCCCTCTAAGATGCGCATGTCGCCCGCGCGCACTTCATGATGGGCATCCATCGTCTTACAGGTTTCGGGATCTAGCGACGGCGCATCTGTCCCGATGAGCTGCACGCCCTGTTCGCGCAAACGCGCAATTACCCCTGCATCAATCGCGGTAAAATCAGAATCCCAAGCATCATGCGGAAAGCGATGATATGTGCGGATCAGAACGCGGCTCGCGCCTGCAATCGCGTCCCAATCGAGATCAGCCTCAGTCACGCTAGCGCCTGCATGGCGCGCATCCAGAACCACACACGGCCCGATGTAAGGGTCAAGCGCGCACTCATCGCTCGCAATGCCATCCGCGTCATAATGCAGCGGCGCATCGCCATGTGTGCCGGTGTGCAAAGGCAGCGAAATCGCACCTACATTCACCGGACAATCGGGGCCGATCGACACATTGCGCTTCACCTCCACCGGAGGCTCACCCGGCCACATCGGAATGGCCTCGTGAATACGCTGCGAGATATCCCAGATGCGCGGGCTGCTCATGACATCGGACATTCTGAATAGTCGCCGCCTTCTTTGGCTGCATCCATCCGCGTGCGCATGGTCCAAAGCTCGGGGAAGAAATGCAGATCGAGCGCTTTGACCAGATATGCCACGCCTGAAGAGCCGCCCGTGCCGTGCTTATGGCCGATCACCCGCGAGACGGTTTTCATGTGTTTGAAGCGCCATTCCTGGAAATAATACTCAACCGCGGTGATCTTCTCGCCGAGGCTGTAATGGGCCCAATACTGACTAGGGTCCTTGTAGATGGTGAGCCAAGCCTCCTCGACCGCATCATTCGCCTCATAAGGCTGCGTAAAATCGCGCTCCAAAACATTAGCAGGGATCGCATGGCCTGCGCGCGCGAGCACTTGGAGAACTTCATCATAGAGCGAGGGAGCAGCCAGCGCGGCGTTCAGCCGCTCCGTGATTTCCGCATTCTCATGATGAACCAAAACAAGGTCCGCCCGCTTCAAGCCAAGTAGAAATTCCAGCTCGCGATATTGATCCGACTGAAAGCCCGAAGCCTTACGAAGAAACCCGCGGAAGGTCATGAAATCATGCGGGCTGAGCGTCGCCAGCACCTCCCATGAATGGATCATGTGGCGCATGATCGTCGCGATCCGGTCAAGCGTTTTGCCTGCTTTCTCCAGCTTGTCTTCGCGCAGATCTGTCATCGCAACGCGCACCTCATGCAGCATCAACTTGATCCACAGCTCCATGGTCTGATGCATGATGATGAAGAGCATCTCATCCGGCTTGTCCGACACCGGAACCTGGCTATTCAGCAGCTGCTCTGTCTGCAAATGGCGGCTATATGTGAGACCCCGATCCCACTGGATCGTCTCGCCCTGAATAGTTGCCTCGAATGTTTCAACGCCATCTTCCACACGGCGGCGGATCGCTGAACCGTCAAGCGGATCACGGGCAGGCTTATCGTCGCTCATACCGCATCCACGGTAAACACGACATCGCTTGGGTCGCTTTCGCCCGGAGCAAGTATGCGCGTGCTATCCATCTGCCCGTAAACCACCCTCAGACTGGTCGTCTCCATCTCCTCAAGCAGTGCAGCGAAACTCTCAATCACGAAATATGTCGGCTGGAATGTGTCAAAGGGATAGTCGGTGCGCATCATACGCGGAAGGTTGAACTTCAGCCTAAGCGTATCCGCGCCAGTAACCGCATGAACCGTCTCCGCATAGCTTGAGAGCAGCCCTGCACCATAGGCGCGCACGCCGCCCGCTTCTGCGATCAGACCAAATTCCACCGTGTGGAGGTAAAGCCGCCCCAGAAGGTCTGACATGCCGAGCTTTTCTGCGCGAAGCCCGGCGCGGCCATAAGCGGCCATGAAATCGCCAAACGTCCGGTCAACGAACATTGGCAAATGGCCAAAGACATCGTGAAACATGTCAGGCTCATCATTGTAATCGAGCGATGAATGCTGACGCAGGAAATTCGACACGGGAAAGCGCCGCTCAGCAAGGTGGCGGAAAAACACATCATTGGGAATGACCCCAGGGACAGCAATCGCTTGCCACCCCGTTGCGGCGAGAAAGCGCGTGTTGAACTCACGGTAATCCGGGATCCCCCCAGAGCTTAAGTCAAGCTTTTCAAGGCCATCCATAAATGCCTCGGAGGCCAGCCCCTTAAGAGATGTGCTCTGCCGCGAAACGAGATCACGCCACCGCGCATGATCTTCGGATGAGAAACTCTCCCAATCCTGCGGCATTGACCAGTCCGCCGCAGCGCCTTCTGGCGGCTTGTCGTAGATGTGAAGCTTTGGTTCTTGCACAGTCGCGTCTTCATATTGTGATGTCGTGCAAATGGCGTTAGCAGCCATCTGTGCAAACATCATCCTGAATGTCGCATAACTGAGCTTAAGGACCCTGCTGTGGGCAACACCAACTCACCCCTGCCTTTCGCCAATTTTGCGCCGCCGATCGCCCAGCCGACCGCATTGCGCAGCGCGATAACTCGCGTATACCGGTTGCCAGAGCCTCAGGCTATCGCCCCACTCCTGAAGGTTGCTCAGCTCCCCAATAACAAGCGCGAAGAAATCGCCTCTACTGCCAAGCACCTTGTAACCCGCCTGCGCGAAAAGGGTCAGCAGGACGGGGTCGAGGGGTTAGTCAAGGAGTACTCCCTCTCCAGCGAGGAAGGCGTGGCGCTGATGTGCCTTGCCGAGGCCTTGCTGCGCGTGCCCGACAATGCGACGCGCGATGCGCTTATCCGCGACAAGATCGGGCGCGGCGACTGGCGCTCTCACCTGGGCGGTGATCGCTCGATTTTCGTTAATGCGGCCACTTGGGGCCTGGTCGTGTCGGGCACTCTGGTGAAACCTGTCAAAGAAGACACACTGACAGCCTCCCTTACCGGCCTTATCAAACGCGCGGGCGAGCCGGTCATCCGTAGCGGCGTCAATATGGCGATGGAGATGATGGGCGAGCAATTCGTCACGGGCGAGGATATTGCTGAAGCGCTCGAACGCGCAAAAACCCAGCAGGCAAAGGGCTTTAGCTACAGTTACGACATGCTCGGCGAGGCAGCGATGACCATGGCCGATGCAGAGCAATATTACGCTGAGTATGAGAACGCGATCCACGCGATTGGCAATGCTGCGCGGCGTGACAGCATTTACTCAGGGCCCGGCATTTCGATCAAACTGTCCGCCCTTCACCCGCGCTATGAACGCGCGCAGGCGAACCGCGTGATGAGCGAATTGCTGCCGAGAGTGCGCCAACTCGCGCTGCTCTCCAAAGACTATGACATCGGCTTCAATATCGACGCGGAAGAGGCAGACCGGCTCGAACTGTCACTCGACATTCTGGAGGCGCTAGCCCTCGACCCTGCTTTAGACGGTTGGCAGGGGTTGGGCTTCGTTGTGCAAGCCTATGGCAAGCGCTGCCCGATGGTGATCGACTGGATCATCGACCTCGCCCAGCGCTCAGGCCACCGGATCATGGTGCGCCTCGTCAAAGGCGCGTATTGGGACAGCGAGATCAAGCGCGCTCAAGTAGATGGCCTGAGCGATTTTCCAGTGTTCACACGCAAGGTCCATACCGATGTCAGCTACATCGCCTGCGCGCGAAAATTACTGGAAGCACGCGCGCATGTCTTCCCGCAATTCGCGACACACAACGCGCAAACGCTGGCGACGATTTATCACCTCGCAGGCGATGATTTCACCGTGGGCGATTATGAGTTTCAATGCCTGCACGGCATGGGCGAAGAGCTTTATGAAGAGGTGGTTGGGCCCGATAGACTGAACCGACCCTGCCGCATTTATGCGCCTGTCGGAACACATGAGAAACTGCTCGCATACCTCGTCCGGCGCTTGCTTGAAAATGGCGCAAACTCCTCATTCGTCAACCGTATCTGGGACGAGGATGTGGCGATTGAGGAGCTTGCTGGCGACCCGGTGATGGATGCAAAAGCCATCGACCCTATAGGCTCAACACATCCAGTCATTAAGCTACCCACTGATCTCTATCCCGAGCGTCAGAATGCCAAAGGGCTGGACCTGAGCAATGAGGCGAAGCTAGCGACGCTTTCCAACACCTTGATCGAAAGCGCCGCACATTGCTGGCACGCAAGCCCCATCATCCCATCATTTACCGCCAAGCGGGAAGCGTGTCCGGTGCGCAATCCCGGCTGTCATGATGATATCGTCGGGCAGGTTGAAAACGCAGTCCCGCAAGACACAGAATTAGCCGCGAGAAACGCCGCTGAGGCTTTTGCAGCTTGGTCCGGAACCGAGGTCGAAACCCGGGCAAAGTGCCTAGACGACGCCGCTGACCTACTCGAAGCCCGTATGGAAGAGTTGCTCGGCTTGATTATGCGCGAGGCCGGCAAGTCTGCCCCCAACGCAATTGCTGAACATCGCGAGGCAGTCGATTTCCTGCGATATTACGCGCAACAAGCACGTGCGCAATTATGTAGCACCATGGCACTCGGCCCGGTCGTCTGCATCAGCCCTTGGAACTTCCCGCTCGCGATCTTCCTCGGTCAGGTTGCCGCCGCTCTGGTGGCCGGCAATACGGTCATCGCAAAACCCGCAGAAGAGACCCCGCTGATCGCCGCGCAAGCCGTGGCAATCCTTCACGAAGCAGGCGTACCGAAAGGCGCTCTCCAACTCATGCCCGGCGCGGGAGATGTTGGCGCGGCATTGGTGGGCGCGCACCAGATATGCGGAGTCCTTTTCACTGGATCAACTGAAGTCGCAAAACTCATCCAGCGACAGATCGCATCGCGGACCCTGCACGATGGCTCACCGATCCCTCTGATCGCCGAAACCGGCGGACAAAATGCTATGATCGTCGATTCTTCCGCCCTTCCCGAACAAGTAGTCCGCGATGTTATCGCATCAGCTTTCGATAGCGCGGGTCAGCGGTGTTCTGCCTTGCGTATTTTGTGCATCCAAGATGACATAGCAGACGATCTGCTCGCAATGCTGCGCGGCGCATTGGCGGAGCTGAAAATTGGGGCAACGGATGAGCTTTGCGTCGATGTCGGGCCGGTCATCACCGAGGGGGCGAAGAGCACAATCACATCCCATATTGAGCAGATGAAACGCGCCGGTCACCGCATTGAGCAGAGCGAATTGAACGCTAATGGCGCTCATGGAACTTTCGTCGCGCCGACCATGATCGAGATCGACGACATCGGTCAATTGGGCCGCGAAGTGTTTGGCCCGGTACTCCACGTCTTGCGCTACAAACGCAAAGATCTGGGTAATGTGATGCGACAGATCCGAGATACAGGTTATGGCCTGACTTTTGGCCTGCACAGCCGGATTGACGAAACGATTGCGGCGGTCACCGCGCAGGCAGACGTCGGTAATATCTACATCAATCGCAATGTCATCGGCGCGATCGTCGGCGTGCAGCCGTTTGGTGGTCGCGGGCTGTCTGGAACAGGGCCGAAGGCTGGCGGGCCGCTTTATTTGGGGCGAATGGTACTGGATGCCGCGAGCGTCGCCCCGCCGCTTGGCGAGCAATTGGAGTTGCCCGGCCCACTGGGTGAGGAGAACCTCTATATCGTAAAACCGCGCGGACGGGTTCTGCTGTTGGCTGAAACGTCAGAAGGGCTAGCGCAGCAGCTTGAAGCGGTAGTTGCAAGCGGTAACCGCGCGCTTATCTCCGAAGCCGCACGTGGTCTAGCCGCGCAATTGCCGAGTCAGCTGCCCGCTGATGTGCAATGGGTTGAGGATTGGACAACGGGCGAGCCATTCGACCATGTGCTAATCGAACGTGGCAAACCCGACATCACCGAAACGCTCAAAGCAATTGCCGCGCAATCTGGCCCCATCCCCATTGTTCAACTTGGCGGGAGTGACAAACCTTACCGCCATGATTGGATGCTGGAGGAGGTTTCGATCTCCACTGACACCACCGCGGCGGGTGGCAATGCGAGCCTGATGGCGGTCGTCTAGCGCGGCCAGTTAAACCGCGACAACGGTCTGCTCAATGCTGCCAAAGATAGAGTGATTATCGCTGTCACGCATCTCGATTTTCACCGTGTCACCGGCCTGCATAAAACGCGTTTTCGCCTCGCCACCCGCGATCGTTTCGATCATGCGGATTTCAGCGATGCAGCTATAACCTAGCCCACCTTCGGCCACCGGTTTGCCCGGCCCGCCATCCTCGCCTTTGTTGGACACAGTGCCGGAACCAATAATCGCACCGGCAGCCAACTTACGGGTCGTGGCGGCATGCGCAACAAGCTCTGCAAGACTGAATGTGGCGTCAACGCCTGCCTCGGCCCGGCCAAATGCCTCGCCATTGTAATCTACCATCAGCGGCAGATGAACGAGGCTGTCTTTCCACGCATCGCCCAGCTCATCCGGCGTCACTGCTACAGGCGAAAATGCGCTGGATGGCTTGGATTGGAAAAAGCCAAAGCCCTTGGCAAGTTCGCCCGGTATCAGCCCGCGCAAAGACACATCGTTAACAAGCATCACCAGCTTGATGTGCCCAGCCGCGTCCACTGCGCTTACTCCCATCGGCACATCATCCGTGATGACCGCGACTTCGCCTTCCATATCACAGCCCCACGCTGGATCGCCTAGCGGAATGTCAGCGCGCGGCGGCAGGAAAGTGTCCGAGCCACCCTGATACATCAGCGGATCGTGATAAAAGCTCTCCGGCACCTCGGCACCGCGGGCCTGACGAACCAGCTCAACGTGATTGATATACGCACTGCCGTCGGCCCATTGATAGGCGCGGGGCAGAGGCGAATGCGCCTCTCGCTCGTGAAAACGCTCGCACGGCACCGTCTGATGTTCAACATCGGTATAAAGCGCCTTCAGCTTCGGGGCTACTTGCTCCCAATTGTCGAGCGCAGACTGCATTGTCGGCGCGATATAGCCCGCCGCGCAGCACCGGGTCAGATCTTTTGAGACGACGACCAATTTGCCATCGCGCGTCCCATCATTCAGTGTTGCTAGCTTCATTGCGCGTGTTCCTCTCAGGCCGATTAGCTTGGCCAGCCTATCTCCACCAAGTACGTACCAACTTACGCCACAAGCTCAACCCGTGGACGGCTGGAACGGAGGAAATAAAGTGAAGAAAAGCGCACTGACTGAGCGCTAGGCGGCAACGTCATTTGGTGAAGATAACAGCTCTGTGCGGAGCCGGTGCAGGCACACCTGATCTACAGCTGCTTCGGGCACTTCGGCGATCAGAATATCAGCCAATTGGGCCAATGTTTGGCAAAACACGTCGATCTTCTGAAGCTGAACATGGTGCTCGCTTACAACTTGGGGATCACTGGTTAACGCAACGCCGAGATCTTCCGCACTACTTGCCATGTCAGATAGTTTGTCGGCGATCGCTTTCAGCAAAGCGGGCGAATGCAGTGCTTCGCTCACGCTGCCATCTCCAGCTCATCGCCCAACAAAAGCAGTTCCAAATCAAGCACCATCACCATCCGTGTATCAAGCGGTGCCACGCCTTCGATATAATGGACGATGTTGCTACCGGCCGCCCCATCAGGCTTCTGCAGAGTTTCCGCGCTAATCGACACAATATCGCTCACATCATGGACAATCAGACCCCGCGATTGCCCGTTAAACTCGGTTACAATAATCGGATTGCGCGGTGTTGCCTCAGTCTTTTGCCAACCCAGCCTCATAGCCAAATCGACGACTGGCAACACAGCGCCGCGCAGATTCACAACGCCCGCGACATAATTTGGAACATTGGGCAAAAGCGTGACTGGCGACCATGCCCTGATCTCGCGGATGCGCATAATGTCGATACCAAAAAGCTGCTCCGATACACCGAAAGTGATAAGCTCGCGTTCCATTGTGACGTCCTTCTTTCCAGTATCTCAGTGAGCAATGCGGCGTACTGCGCTCGCCAGTTTTTCTGCGTCAAAAGGCTTTACGATCCACCCGGTCGCGCCTGCATTGCGAGCGCGGCCTTTCTTCTCTGGAGAGTCTTCTGTGCTGAGCACCAGAATTGGCCGGTCTGCATGGCGCGCGCTGGCCCGCAAATTTTCGATCAAGCCGAATCCATCCATGCGCGGCATATTGATATCGGTAATAATCACATCGACCTCATTGCGAGCGAGCCACTCAAGGGCGGCCTGCCCATCCTCAGCTTGATCAACTTCAAAGCCTTGCTGCTGCAGCGCATTAAGCAGCAGTGCGCGCATGCTGGGGCTATCATCAACGGTCAGAACACGGGTAGTTGTCATCATGGGTTTCCTTGATTTTTAGAATAGCTCAACATCACCAAGCGCAGCTTGAGGCCGGACCAAGGGCTTTTGCGTAGCTTCAGGCGCGGCACCCGCATTGCGGCAACGGACGAGCCCGCTGACGGGGCGAAAGTGCAGGCGGCGTGCATGCTGCCCTTCAAGATCTTCAAAGCTCTGCTCAATGCCTTCATCCCGGAGGAATTGACGCGCAAAGGCGGCATTGGCCGAACCAATCGGAGAAAGCGCGGTATTGATGTTTGCTCCGCCGTAGAGCCGCGCCTTCATCCGGTCTTTGGAAGAACCCAGCTTGAGCATCTCGTTCACCAGCAGTTCCATCAAGAACAGGCCATAGTGCTCGTCAAATGTCGCCCGGTCGGCCCCTGACGGGGGCTCTGCCAACAGGAAGTGGTTCATCCCGCCTATTTTCGCGACTGGGTCAAACAGACAGGTGGCAACACAGCTCCCGAGCACCGTCGTGAGTTCCACGTCATGGTCGCCGCTGACCTTCACCTCGCCCTGCATGACCGTGATCCGCTGTGTGCGGCGAGTGGGCGGCAGTGAGAGGTCAATCGCGCTCATATAAGAGCCCCCTGCCGAGCGAAGAGCGCAGGAGCGATTTCGCTGAGGTCCATCACACGCTTTGCTGCGCCCATTTCGATGGCTTTGCGCGGCATGCCGAAAACGACACAGCTCGCTTCATTCTGAGCGATGGTGGCGCTGCCGGCCTGCGCGAGTTTGAGCAGACCATTCGCCCCATCTTGACCCATGCCCGTCAGTAACACTCCGGTCGCGCGTTTGCCGCAGACGGCGGCGACTGATCCGAACAACACATCAATGCTCGGCAGATGGCCGCTCACCGGATCGCCGGATCGCAGGATAATTCGCTTTCCGTGCGATCCAGCCGGCGCAATCTGCATGTGGCGATCGCCTCCAGGAGCGAGGTAAATTGTACCAGGCTCGAGGGGCATATCGCTCTGCGCGATCTTCACCCGGGCCCTTGATGCGCTGTCAAGGGACTGCGCAATCGCTGGCGCAAAACAGGCATTAACATGCTGGACTACCAGTGTCGGAGGACAGTCGGCCTCAAAGCCGGGCAGGATTGCATGCAAGGCCTCAACCCCGCCTGTGGAAGACCCGATGGCAATGACATCGCTACGCGGATTCTGGGCGGCTTCGGCTACATGCGGGTTCGTCCTGCCGGGCATCAGTGTATTCATATTCACAGCAGCTGCTTCATGAACAAGCCGGGTCAGCTTGCCGCTATCGTCAGTAGCAAATCCGCCATGCCGATCGGTTTTTGAGTAACAGCTGACCGCCCCCAATTGCAGAGCTCGCGCGGTCGTTTGGGTCCCTGCTTGGGTTGAGCCGGAGACAATGATCACCGGTGTCGGCCTAAGCTCCATAATCTTTTCGAGGAAGCTCAGACCGTCCATGCCGGGCATCTCAATGTCCAGCGTGATCACGTCAGGATCATACTGCTTGATGAGAACTCGTGCCTCTTGCGCATTGGACGCAACCGCGACGACTTCGATATCTGGATCATCACTAAGGCGCGCCTCAATGATTGCGCGCATCATCGCAGAATCGTCAACAACTATAACGCGTATGCTCATTAGGCTTTCCTTTGATAAATAGTGGGACCGGCTACCTCGAGCAGATCAAGCGCGGGGCCCAGAGCCCGCTCGGAATGGCCGATGTAAAGAAACCCGCCGGGCTTCAGTTGGCGTGCGAGTTGGAGCACCAAATGCTCTTTTGCCGGTTGATCGAAATAGATCATAACATTGCGGCAGAAGATGACATCGAACTGAGTGCTGAACGGCCATTCACGCAAAAGATTGAGCTGGCGAAAACGCACAAGTTTGCGAACATCTTCGTTCACCGTCGCTGTCTCGCCGGAAACCGCCGTCCAATTGTCACGAAGCTTTTGCGGGATCGCTGAAATCGCTTCTAAGGGATATTGCCCTGCCGATGCTTTCTCCAAAACATGCTCAGCCAGATCGCTGGCCAGCGCAATCACATCTTGCGACATGATGTTCTTTCCAACGATCTTATCCTCACCCAGCAAGACCATCATCAACGTCCAAATCTCTTCACCGCTTGAGGACCCGGCTGACCACAGACGCAATGGCTCTCCTCTCGAAGCTCGCGCTAGAAAGTCTGGCCGCACATGCTCGGCAAAATGCTCAAAATGGTGCGACTCGCGGTTGAAATAGGTGTGATTGGTAGTGAGCGCAGAGACAGTGCGCTTGATCATCTCAGGCTGATTCTTCAGCGCGCCCAGATAATCGCGAAAAGTCGAATGGGAGCTCTCTCGCAGGAGCGGGGCAATCCTTGAATAGGCCAGCATGCGCTTGCCATCCCCCAAGACAATCCCGGCTTCCTCGCGAACGAGATCTGAAATCCGGTCAAAGTCCGCTTGCGAGTAGACTTGTGGACTGACACCGGGAACGATCGCGCTCGCTTGTGCGCTGGATGCAGGAGCTAGAGCAGTCATGCTGCCACCTCTACTGGCGCTTGTGCCGCTGTTGGTATTGGCGCGGCCGGTTTTGGTACAGCCTTCACAGCCGCCGCTTCTTGGACAAGACTATCGACATCCACGATGAGCGCCACGCGCCCATTGCCCAAGATTGTTGCACCAGCAACGCTTTCGATAGAGCGGAAATTGGTGTCCAGGCTCTTGATGACGAACTGGCGCTGATCAGTGATGACATCAACCAGCAAAGCCGCCTGACCATGCGCCTCGGTCTCAATAATCACGAGAACACCATCGCAGGTGTCGCCAGCTTGCGCTTGCCGGTCGGTGATCTTGCAGAGCGGCAGGATGGGCACGAAACGCCCCCGCACATTGAGCATTTGGTGCGTCGTGCCCAATCCCTTGATGTCGCCTGGTTCCGGCCGCATGCTTTCGACCACATGGGCAAGCGGAATGACAAGCGATTGCTCGCCCACCTGCACAATCATACCGTCCGATATGGCGAGGGTAAGCGGCAGGGCGAGCACGAATGTAGTGCCCTCACCCGGTACCGATTCAATCGTGATCCGGCCGCCAAGATCCTTCACATTCTGGCGCACCACGTCCATCCCGACCCCGCGCCCGGATACGTTGGAAACTTCCTTTGCGGTTGACAGCCCAGCGGCAAAAACGAGGTTATGAATTTCCTCGTCAGAGAGCTGGGCGTCCTCGCTGATCACCCCGTTCGCAACCGCCTTATTGCGCAATTTCTCACGATCAAGCCCGCGCCCATCATCAGCGATACGGATGAGAATTCGGCCCGCCTTTTGCTCGGCTGAAAGCGACAATGTGCCCTCGGCTTCTTTGCCCGCAGCAAGCCGTCTCTCAACATCCTCGATTCCATGATCGACAGCATTGCGGATCAGGTGAGTGAGTGGTTCACTGAGCCGTTCGACCACGGTTTTGTCGAGCTCCGTCGTCTCACCAGTGACTTCCAATTTGACATGTTTACCCGTTGACCCGGCAAGCTCACGCAGAAGCTTTGGCACACGGCTGAAGACTGAACTGATCGGCTGCGCACGGAACGCCATCGCGTGCTCCTGAATATCGCGGACCAGCGTGTCGAGCATTCCGAGCTCTTCAATGTGCGCGAGGTTCTCATTCGCAAGGCGCTGCGTCAGCATGGCCTGCGCGATCACCAACTCGCCAACCCCGTCAATCATGCGGTCGAGCTTTTCGAGGTCGATCCGCAGCGATTGGCCAGCAGAACTAGAGGCGCGCTTGCGATCTTTGACCGCTGGCGCTGGTGAAGATGGCGGCGCTGAGGGCGTTGCCGAAGGTGCGGGCGCTTTGGCTGCTGGCTTGCTCTCTGTTTTTTTGGGCGCAGGAGCCGTTACTTCTTCTTCACGTTCGATCAATTGCACCGGCGGGACCTGAGCATCATCACCAAAGGCAAGTGAGCAATTTTCTCCGGCAAAGTCGAAGAGCTCCTCCACTTGCTCGCGCGAAACTGTGCCCGGCATGCGGACCGTCCAGCCCAGATAGCCATCATTTATGTTAAAATCCGCAAGCGAGGGAAGCTGTTCCAGATCGCAGTTGACGCATTCCCCGCCCAGCTCTGTCAATTCGCGCAGCCATACAAGCGGCTCGCTGCCATTGCGCATCGCGCCAGCATGCGGGCGAAAATGCACGAGCCAGCTCGGTTCATCAGCCAGCATCAGATCATTGAGAAGATCATCCAAACCGTCATCTGCAGTTTTTGCAGCCGTGTCTTCGTGCTTTTCTTGTATGGGTGTTGGCTCATCAACCGGGCCAGCATCAGCCGCTTCTGCACGATTGACTGCCTGCTCGGCGATTAATCGCTCCATCAAAGGGCCATCATTCGGCGGCTCAGATTGCGACAAGGCCGCATCAACATGATCACGCAGGCAATCCAGCGCCAGAAGCATTAGATCGACCAGATCCTCCTCCAGCGGCACTTCGCCTTCGCGGACATCGGCAAGCAGCGTCTCAAAGCAATGCGTGAAGGTCTGCATCCGCGTGTGGCCAAATGCGCCAGCACCGCCTTTGATCGAGTGGACCCCGCGAAAAATCGCGTTGATCGTCTCGTCGTCCTGCGTGCCCGCTTTGCAAGCATCGAGTCCGCTCTCAGCAGCCTCCAGCGCCTCTTCACACTCCGCGAAGAAGATATTTTGAATGTCTTCGCTGTTCATGCCGTCTCTCCGACTGACAAAACCTCTTCCAGCTTTGCCAAAGCCACCGCCTTGCCAAACTCAGCAGAACTTTCGCTCAACTCGACACCGCCGCTCGACTGGGCAGTTGCGGCAAGCAATTGCAGCATTGCTTGGCCAATATGCTCGACTTCACCCGCGTCCACTTTCGCGGCCGTGTCAGCTGGGACATCGAGCAGATCAGGATAGAGCGCCTCAGCAGCAGCTCGGTCGCACCGGGAAGGTAGCTTGATCACCTGCATTTCATTTCTCCGAAGTCAGGTAGGGTAAGGCCTAAAACTCACTCCAATCCTGATCGTCGGGGTCTTGCTTAAGGGCTAGGTTGCCATCGAATGCTGGCGCTGCTGGCTGAGCGCTGCGCCCACCCGCGGAGGCACCTGAGCTACCAGGTGCCGTGATGGGGGCAGGCTCGCGGCTGACAGATGGACCGCCTGTGCCGCCGACCTGGAACTGCTCGACCAACCTGCCAAGCTCGCTCGCTTCATCAGCCAAGCTACGCGCAGCAGCAGTCGATTCCTCAACCATTGCGGCGTTTTGCTGGGTCATAGCATCCATATCGCCAACCGAGGCGTTGACCTGCTCAAGACTGTTCGCCTGTGTTGCCGCCATTTCAGCAATGTCATTTACCTGACTGCTGACTTCGGCCACTCGCGTTACGATAGCTTCGAGCAATGTACCCGTTTCACCAACTAGATTTACGCCGTCGCCGACATGACCTGTGCTGTTTCCAATCAGCTCTTTAATATCGCGCGCAGCATCAGCGCTGCGCTGCGCCAAAGCGCGCACTTCATTGGCAACGACGGCAAAGCCCTTGCCTGCGTCCCCTGCCCGCGCCGCTTCCACGCCAGCATTCAAAGCGAGCAAGTTTGTCTGGAAAGCGATGCCGTCGATCACGTCGATAATCTGAGTGATTTCTTGTGATGATTTCTCAATTGAAGACATTGCAGTTACAGCGCGTTTGACAACGTCACCGCCGTCGCTTGCTTGACGGTGCGTCTCTTTCATCGAGGTTTGCGCCTCGGCCGCATTGGCGGCGGATTTTTTGACCAGATTGGTCACTTGACTCATCGCAGCCGCAGTCTCTTCAAGGCTCGCTGCCTGACGTTCGTTGCGCATTGCAAGATCATCGGATGCGGCCCGAATTTCATTGGAACCGGTATTCACACTACCTGCGGAATCCCGCACATTGCCGATCATGGTCGCAAGTTTATCAATCGAGCCGTTATAGGCTGCGCGCAGCACCTCATATTGGGCGCCCATATTCGTATTGATCCGGTGGGCCAGATCGCCTGCGGCAAGACGGTTCAGTGCGTCAGACAATTCATCGACAACTCGTTGCTGGGCCTGCGCGCTGTCGCGTTGGCCTTTTGATGCTTCACGGAACACTTCGATGGCCTGTGTCATCGTGCCGATCTCGTCGCCGCGATGTTCGGTCACCTTGCCAACATCAAGGTTGCCCGCAGCCATCTGGCTCATGGTTTCGGCCGTATCGCTCAGTGGCAAGAGAACTTTGCGCGACAGCAGAACCATACAAGCAATGACCGAGGCAAGGATCAGCAGGCCCGCCGCGATAAGTGAAACGCTAGTCCACAATACAGTCGATGAACTGCTTTCCTGCAGCTCTTCTTGCAGAACAGCAGTCGAAGCGACCAGCTCATCAATGGTCTCACGGTGATCGCGGTAAATGGTCAGCAGGCGGGCTAGCGATGCGCGCGCGGCGCTTTCATCGCCCCGCTGCACGGCTGGCTTAAGTGAACCCTCGATCTCCTGCCAAAACCGTGCTCCATCATTCTCATTCGTTTCGGCCAGACCGGCCTTCAGTTTGGCGTCAAGGTCTGATGCTTTCCAATATGCCGCACGCTCCTCCCAAACACTTTTCTGCGTCTCAAGGCGGTCCGAATGATCGGCAAAGTCCGCTGGGTATAGAGCCAGTAGATTGGCTTCCATAAAGGGCTCCAGCAGATACTCAGGCGGAGGAAGGATATCAGCGTTGAACTCATGCAATTGCTGATTTTTGAGGTGCATTTCACCGCCAAACCGGATCGTATTGATGCCCCAGGCCGCAATCAAAGCCGCAATGGTTATGATTGCGATCAAGGCAAAGCCACCTAGCTTCCCAAACTTCTGAATTGTCATGTGAAGACCTTCTCTGTTCATAGACAGCCGGACCGCGATGGTGAGCCAGCGTTGAGAGGGTGGTTAATCGCCATTGATGAAATCGGTTTTGTCCCGAGCTTAGGGACGACTGCGTATCCGAGCAGAGGCAATTGTTTGCGGCTCGCGGCTAACACAGGGCTCAACAAAGCCCAGTTCGGGCCAGACGCTTGCAAATAGGAAAAAGCACAATGTCGAATGTAAGAGTAGTGGTTGTTGACGATTCTGCCGCGATGCGCGCGCTGTTTTGCGATATTCTAGATCAGGCCAAGGGCGTCGATGTGGTCGGCACCGCTCGCAACGCTGATGAGGCGCGCGAGGTGGTAGCCGAATTGAAACCGGATGTCTTGACGCTCGACGTGGAAATGCCCGGCATGACCGGGATGGAGTTTCTCGAAGAGGTGATGAAGACCATGCCTTTGCCAGTCATTATGCTATCGAGCATTACCCAAGCGGGCACCGGCACCGCTGAGAAGGCGCTAAGCTTGGGCGCGGTCCACTGCTTCCCTAAGCCTCTTCATACAACTCCCGAAGAATTCAACGCCACCGTCAATCAACTCGGCACCATTGTCCATCAAGCCGCCAATGGAGAGCTGCCGGCCGCCGGTAACAGCGCGAGCGACGAAAGCGCGTCCTACCAATCAGATGGACGCATTGTCGCCTTGGCGAGCGGCGGCGACGGAATTGATGCAATGCGCGAAATTTTGGCGGCGTATCCGAGCAATTGTCCGCCAACGGTCATTGTACTGGATGGTGACAAAGACCTCATCCAAAATGCCGTATCAGCCATGCGCAGCGCGGTCGCATGCGCCATTGTCGATGCTGAAGACGGCGCGATGTTGATGCCGGGCACGGTCTATCTTGCCTATGACACGAGCAAGCATGTGATAGTTGAACATCCTGATATGCCGCAATTGCGCCTCGTGGACAGGGAGCCGGTTGGCGGTATCCGCCCATGTGCAGATCTGATGTTTGGATCGATTGCGCGTGCTGGAATTCCCGTGATTGGCGGAGTGTTGCTGGGCACTGGCGCAGACGGAGCAAAAGGTATGCAAATGCTCAGTGCGGCTAAGGCGGATGCATTTGTTGTTAAACCCGCCGAATACCGCGAGCGTGGGCGGTTCGAAGCGGTTGCCTCGCTAAAGCTTGACGTTGAGCAGCTCTCGCAAAAGGAGGCGGCCGACTGGCTTCTTGTAAAGAGCAACACTGCGGCCTCGCCAAAGGCAGAAGAGGTTAGACCTGGCTTGGCCGCTTAGCGAGATACGCCCTGATTAAAACGTGGATCGGTTGATCAGGTTTTCGAGCAGCTCCTGCCGCCCAGATTTCGGCTTTGGCATGAGAGCATTGCTCGCAGCATGATCAGCCGCCTCCGCCAGACTCGTCTCGCCGCGCATAATTTTGGCGCCGAACTCACTCTGCCATCCGGCATATCGCTGATCGACAAACTGGCCGAGCTCGCCGTCCTCAATTAGCTTGGCGGCCGCAAGCAATGCCTTTGCCAGCACGTCTACTCCGCCAACATGCGCGTGGACCAGATCCACCGCATCGACCGATTGGCGCCTAATCTTGGCATCGAAATTAAAGCCGCCTGTTTCAAAGCCACCACCTTGAAGCAGGAAGTACATCATCGGCGTCAGGTCGGGCACATTGTTCGGGAATTGGTCCGTGTCCCAGCCATTTTGCGGGTCACCGCGATTGATATCGATCGACCCCATAATGCCGAGCGCATTGGCGGTTGCCACTTCATGCTCAAAGCTATTCCCAGCCAGCGTCGCGTGGTTCGCCTCGATATTGACCTTCACCTCATTCTCAAGACCATAGCGCTTGAGGAAACCGTAAACCGTGGCCGTATCGCGGTCATATTGATGTTTGGTCGGCTCATGCGGCTTCGGCTCAATCAGAATTGTGCCGTCAAAACCGATCTTGTGTTTATGCTCGACTACCATGTTCACAAATCGGCCCAGCTGATCAAGCTCATGAGCAAGGTTCGTATTCAGGATCGTGTCATAGCCTTCACGCCCGCCCCACATCACATAGTTTGCACCGCCCAGCCGGTTGGTCACATCGAGCATTGAGCGCACTTGATGCGCGGCCCAGGCAAAGACATCCGGATCCGGATTGGTTGCCCCGCCTGCGGCATAACGCGGGTGGCTAAAGAGGTTGGCCGTACCCCAGAGCAGCTTCACGCCTGTGTCGGCGATCTTGCCTTCCATCTTGTCGGCGATTGCATCCAGCTCGCGCGAATAACTTGCCGGGTCATCGTGATCCGCCATCGCATCGACATCGTGGAAGCAATAGAAAGGCGCACCAAGCTTTGAGAACAGATCAAAGGCGGCATCGAGCTTAATTTGCGCAAGCTCTGGTGTGACCTCTCCGCCCGGCTTCCATGGCCGATCAAACGTACCAGCGCCGAAAATATCGTGCCCCGGCCACGCGAAACTGTGCCAATAGCAAACCGCCCAGCGCAAATGATCGCGCATCGACTTGCCCAGCACCATGCGCTCAGCGTCATAATAGCGATAGGCGAGAGGATTTTTACTCTCTTCGCCTTCAAAGGCAACGGCCGGAATGTCTGCAAAATAGCTCACGAAAATTCTCCAAAATTGGATTTCAAGGCTGGATAGAGCGCGCGAAATCTCTCGAGGCGCTCGCCATCATAGGGTTGTGGTGAAACGCGCATTTGCTCAGGCGGCTGCGTGCAAACTTGCGCGACCGGCGCGCCCGTTGCCGCAAGCTGCGCTAGGCGCGCTGCGCCGTTGGCGGGGCCTACGCTTGATCCATCACGATAGATCAGTGGCACTGCGATAACGTCCGCCAGTATCTGTGCCCAAAATGCAGAGCGTGAACCGCCGCCAATGACTGATAATTCGGCCGGCCTTAAGACCATCGCATCGACCCCGTCACGCAGACCAAATGCGACACCTTCCAATGTCGCGCGGATTAACTCGGCTGGACCCGTGTCATGCGTAAGGCCAAAAAAAACGCCCTTGGCTAAAGGATCATTATGCGGTGTGCGCTCGCCAGAAAGGTAAGGGAGGAATAACGGCAATTCGGCCTGCGACGTTTGGCTAAGCTCGGCCGCAGCGAGAGCCGCCCCAACGTCAGCAAATCCGGTCAGTTTTGCCGCCCAATCGAGACAAGCAGCCGCAGAGAGCATCACGGTCATCGCATGCCAGCGGCCCGGCAAGGCATGGCAAAATGCGTGGACACCGTTTTCAGGCGCTGGTTCAAAACTGCTGCTCGCCATGAAAGCAACGCCCGAGGTGCCAAGGCTCAGAAAGGCCTGACCTGGTTCGGTTGCGCCTGCCCCGATAGCGCCAGCTGCCTGATCGCCCGCGCCGCCCGCGACAGGGACAACGGGCAAGCCAAGCTCATCAGCGATAATCCCGCGCAACATGCCTGACACATCGCTGCCCTCAATAAGGCGCGGCATGTGCGTTTCGTCCAAACCAGTCGCCGCGAGCATTTCAGGCGACCATCGCCGGTTGACAACATCGAGCCACAAACTGCCCGATGCATCTGACATCTCACTTACTGTTTCGCCGGTCAAAATCAGCCGCAGATAATCTTTCGGAAGCAGCACTGTCCGGGTCGAAGCGAAGGTCTCCGGTTCCTCATCGCGCACCCATGCAAGCTTTGGCGCGGTAAAGCCCGCCATTGCGAGATTGCCCGTGTGTTTGCGCGCCAGCGGGTCAAGCCCCTCGCATTGAGGCGCACTCCTCCCGTCATTCCAGAGAATAGCTGGGCGCAGTACTTTATCGGCCTCGTCAAGCAAGACTGCGCCATGCATTTGCCCGCTTAGGCCGATGCCCTGAACCTGGGATCTGAGCCTGCTAGAGAGGCCCTGCACCGATGCTTTGGTCGCTTCCCACCACGCATGAGGGTCTTGCTCTGACCAAAGCGGGCGAGGCCGCTGTACTTTCAAGCCAGCGGTGTTCTGCGCGCACACCGCGCCGCTATCATCGGTGATAACCGACTTTACCGCGGAGGTTCCAAGGTCAATCCCGAGCCACATCAGGCAGGCTCCTCCAGCTCGAAGCGGCACTCGATCTGAAATGTTTCACCCGGCTCCAACATAACAAGGCCGGATGCTGCGTGATCCAGTTCTCTATTCACAGCATCGGGAATATGGCTGACTGGCTCCACGCAGAAGAAATCTTCTTCAGGCGGGATGTAGACATGCGCGAATCTCAGTTTCGGTGACGATCGGATCGTCAAGCGATGGGTCGGCCAAGCAATCGACACGGAACTGCTTGCAGCCTTGAAGCAATCGTCGAACCCATCGCCCGAGAACCACTCGGGAGCCTCTCTCAACGCGCAATATTCTTCAGGCAAGCGGTCTTCGCCGGTTTTCCAATACCCTTCGGCCCCTAACTCTAAAGCGGCCTTAGCACGCGGGAAATACGGGTGCAGACCAAGTCCTGTCGGCATCGCGCTACTATCTCGATTGGTGACAGCCAGCGTGTGGGAATAGCCATTGTCTGTCAGGCTGAGGCGCTGCTCAGCTTCGAATGCCCAAGGCCACAGTGTGCCGTCTTGCCGGAGCGTGAGGATGGCATGTGTGTCGCTCGCTTCAGGCGCGGCCCAAGGGCTGATCCAACCCACGCCGTGCAAAGCGTGGACGTGTTCTATCCCGTCTGGCGCAGTTGGAAGCGCGCGCTTTTGACCACTAAATGCGATGTTTGCATCTGCAATCCGATTGCAAAATGGGACCATTGGGAAGCATGCGAGATCGAGCGGACTCGCAGCACCGCTACGCGAATCAGATTGCGGGCGAAAGACATCTAGCCCTCGCCACCTAAAGGCAGAGATGCCGCCGCCTAGCCGTGGGTTCACGGCCAGTTCCACATCCTGGTTCTGCAAATTCAGCACGGCTCAACCTGTCATCGATTCCAGCTCGCGCCCGGCCGTTTCTGTGACCATTTTGGCGACAAACAGCGCAGAGACGACCGCAGCGGCTGCATAGAAACCGTAAGTGATCGGCAGGCCAACATTCGCGAGCAACCATGGGAAGCTCATGATGATCATGAAATTCGCGGTCCACTGAGCAAGCCCGGATACCGCCAGCCCGGACCCTCGGATTTTGTTTGGGAACATCTCGCCTAGCATGACCCACATCACAGGGCCCCAACTGAAGTTGAAGGCAACGACATAGGCATTTGCAGCAATCAGTGCGGCAAGGCCAGCGCCGTCCGACAGGACAAGCTCTCCATCAATGAGAGAGCCGGACGCGAAAGCGAAAACCATCACCGACAGCGCTGAGGCCATCAGGAGCGAACCCCAGAACAGCAGTGGTTTGCGGCCGATCCGGTCGATGCATGCAATGGCGAAGAAGACCGCGCCGATCGAAAGCGCGCCCGACAGCACGTTGATCTTGAGCGCATCATTCTCGGAAAAGCCGACTGCCTGCCAAAGCACAGCGCCGTAGTAGAACACGATGTTGATGCCGACGAACTGCTGGAACGTCGCAAGGCCAATCCCGACCCAGACGATTTTGCGCACTTTGCTGGTTTCGGTCGAAATCAAATCGCCAAGCCGTGGCTGATGATCACCTGTCATGCTCTCTTTAATTTCGGCAAGTTTCAACTTTGCCGCTGCCTCTCCGAGTAGCTTGCTAAGGAGCGTTTGCGCCTCTGCATCGCGTCCCTTTGCGACCATGTAGCGCGGGCTTTCAGGAATGAAGAATAGCAAAACGAAAAACGCAGCAGCCGGAATAAGCTCCGCCCAGAACATCCAACGCCAAGTTTCATAACCGCCCCAAAACTCAGCCTGACTTCCCCCAGCAAATTGCGCGAGCACATAGTTCGACAGAAAGGCTGCCGTGAGGCCAACAATGATCATAACCTGTTGAATGGATGATAGACGGCCGCGGCGCTCAGCTGGCGCAACCTCGGAAATATAGGCCGGGGCGATCACGCTGGCCGCTCCAACCGCGAGGCCGCCGATGACCCGCGCGATCACGAATATCGTTGCGTTATTTGCGATGCCTGATCCCCAAGCAGAGACTATAAACAGGACCGCCGCGATAATCAGGACCGCGCGCCTGCCAATGATGTCGGAGAGCCGTCCTGCTACGAATGCTCCGACTGCACAGCCCAGTAGCATCGAGGCAACGTTGAAGCCCGTTCCGATACTGGTTGAATCGAAGGCTGCCTGAAGCCCGTCAACGGTCCCGTTGATGACCCCGCTGTCGAAACCGAATAGGAAGCCGCCAAGCGTCGCGACTGATACAATCAGACCAACAAAGCGTGCGTTTTGCGGGCCCGCGCCCTCCGTTTGATTCCCAGCCAACCGAATCTCTCCCCTCACGTCAGCGCATAATGTTAGCGCTAACTAAATGAAAAGCTAGCCCAATCTCTTATTGCAAGGGCCTGACGATCCGCGCACGATCAATTGGCACTCGCGTAGCTGCTGAGAAAGGGGTGACCTTTCCGCATTCTCGCCGTTATCGATCTCGCTCAAAACAAGCTCATAGGCGGCAGCCGCCATTGCGCTGACCGGCTGATCCATAGTGGTCAGTTCCGGCCAAACTGAAATCGCAGAGGGGCCATTGTCGAAGCCGACCACACTCAAATCATCCGGCACAGACAAACCCCGCCTATGCGCGACACCGATAGTAGCGGCAGCCATATCGTCATTGCTGGCAAATATCGCAGTGGGCGGTTTGGACAACTCCAGCAAACGCTCCGACGCTTCTACACCAGAGCGATATGTGAACTCGCCAGCAGTGATATATTGCTCGTCAATTTCGAGGTCTGCATCCATCATCGCCTGACGAAAGCCCTTTTCACGCAAACCGCTAGAGCCCTGATCCGCCTGCCCTTTGATAAACGCAATGCGGCGATGGCCGAGCTCAATCAAATGGCGCGTAATCTCCGCAGCAGCGCCCTTATCGTCGATGCTGATATCATTGGAATTGCGAGCTTCTTCGCCATTGGCAACAGTCGCCACAGGTATCTGCAACTCATCGAAGACCGAGAGGATTTCTCTAGATCCTGAGATGGGTGGCGGTAGAATGACACCGGCAATATTGGCCTTGGCCAAACGAAGCGCAGAGCTCACATAAGATGCAGAACTGTTGTCATCGCAAATATCAACGATCAAATGATTGTCGGTGCGCTGCGCAGCATCAAGCGCGCCGTGCAGAAACCGCCCAAGATAATTGTCGGACGGGTTGGCGTAAATCAATCCAATGTGAACATCGCCGCCTTTGGCAAGCCGCCGCGCCGAGCGATTTGGCTGATAGTTGAGAGCCTTGACAGCCCTCAAAACCTTATCGCGCGTGTCTTTGCGAACGCCAGCCTCGCCATTCATGACGCGCGACACAGTCATAGCGGAAACACCCGCCTGACGCGCTACGTCATCGATCTTGACCGCTTGGCTGGTGCGTTTTCGCGTTCGGGTCGCTTGCGTCTTCACATGAGAACCGTAGCTGCGCGCGCTGCCCATTGCAATGTGACACAATCCAATTATGGTAGCGCTAACAAATTTGGGAGAGGGATATGCTCAAAGTCCTAAAATCGGCCATTGGGCTGTCAGCAATCGCTGTATTGACGCCGGTTTCCACCGGCTTAGCAATGCCGCAATCGGTCGCCGCACAGCAAACCGCGCCGGCAAGCACAGCACCTTACAAAGACGCGTCGTTGCCCACCGAAGAGCGGATCGAAGACCTCCTCTCGCGTATGACATTGCAGGAAAAAGTCGCTCAGATGCTTACCATTTGGGAGCAAAAGGAGCGCGTTCAAACACCGCAAGGGGCTTTTGATTTCGCAAAGGCGAGCGCAGCGTTCCCTGATGGGATTGGTATGATCGCGCGTCCATCTGACTTTCGCGGCGTTGATCAGAGCAATTCAGGCGATGCAGGCGCATCTGCCGAAGGTCGCAATCGCACCGTTCGCGAGACGGTCGACTATGTCAATGCAGCGCAAAGCTGGGCGATGAACGAGACGCGTTTGGGCATCCCCATCCTGATGCATGAGGAAGGCTTGCACGGATATGTTGCGCGGGGGGCGACGAGTTTCCCGCAGGCGATAGGACTTGCTAGCACTTGGGACCCGGAATTGATCGAGAAAGTCTACAGCGTCGCTTCGCGTGAGATGCGATCCAGAGGCGCACAGCTCGCCCTCTCGCCAGTGGTCGATATTGCACGCGACCCGCGCTGGGGCCGGATTGAAGAGACATATGGCGAGGACCCTTATCTCGTGTCCGAGATCGGGCTGGCGGCCATACGCGGGTTTCAGGGCCGGACCTTGCCGCTCGCCGATGACAAGGTGCTGGTCACGCTCAAACATATGACCGGACATGGCCAGCCCGAAAGCGGCACAAATGTTGCCCCCGCTGAGCTGACTGAGCATACGCTGCGCACCTATTTCTTCCCGCCCTTCGAGCGCGCGATCAAAGAAGGCAACGCGATGTCAGTTATGCCGTCTTACAATGAGATTGGTGGCTTACCGAGCCACGCAAATGGCTGGCTACTCAATGACATTCTGAAAGAGGAATGGGGCTTTGAAGGAGCAGTCGTCAGCGACTATTTTGCGATCCGAGAGATGGTCACGCGGCATCAAATGCTTGAGGATGCCAAGCAAGCCGCTGAGCGCGCAATCAAAGCCGGCGTCGACAATGAAATGGCGGACGCAGACACGTTCTTGGAATTGCCTGCGCTGGTCGCGGACGGACGTGTTGACGAGGCGCTAATCGACGAAGCTGTGCGCCGCATACTGCGGCTTAAGTTCATTGCCGGCATGTTTGAAAAGCCGTTTGCCGATGTAGACTATGCTGAGCGGATTGAGGCCAACCCCGAAGCGATTGCCCTTGCCCGGGAAGCCGCACGCAAGAGCATGATATTGCTCAAGAATGATGGGCTACTCCCGCTTGAACGCGAAGGGCTTGGCAACCTGCTTGTGGTGGGTACGCACGCAGTAGACACGCCTCTGGGCGGGTATAGCGATGTTCCCCGCAAAGTCGTGAGCGTGCTGGAGGGCATCCAAAACGCGGCAGATGGCGCGTTCGAGGTGACCTACTCAGAAGGCGTTCGGATCACCGAAAGCCGGGTCTGGGCCGCCGACCCTGTCGACCTCGTACCTGAAGAGGAAAACCGCCGCCTGATCGCTGAGGCAGTCACGGCAGCTAAAGATGCCGATGTGATCGTGATGGTGATTGGCGGCAATGAGCAAACCAGCCGCGAGGCATGGGCTACAACGCATTTGGGCGATCGCACCGATATAGATCTTGTCGGACAGCAAATGGATCTTGCGCGGGCAATGCTCGCGACAGGCAAGCCTGTCGTCACCCTGCTCCTTAACGGACGCCCGCTTTCGATTGTGGAGCTGGAGGATACAGCCCCCGCCATTATCGAAGGCTGGTATCTTGGACAGGAAACCGGAAACGCTTTTGCTGACGTATTGTTCGGCAAGGCCAATCCGGGCGGCAAAATGCCGGTCACGGTGGCCCGCAATGTTGGCCAGGTTCCGTTTTTCTACAATCACAAGCCGCAAGCACGCCGTGGTTATTTGTTCGACACGCTAGACCCGCTCTACCCATTCGGTTTCGGTCTTAGCTACACCAGCTTCGATGTCTCCGGACCGCGCGTTCTCGGCCAAGGACATACCATCGATAGCACCGTCTCTGTCGAGGTAGATGTGACCAACACTGGCGAATATGCGGGCGATGAAGTTGTGCAGCTTTACCTGCGCGACAAGCATGCGTCAGTCACTACGCCAGTTAAGCAGCTGGTCCGTTTTGAACGAGTGACACTGCAACCGGGCGAGACACGCACAGTGCGCTTTGAACTTGAGCCTATTGATTTCAGTCTGTGGAATGATCGGATGAAGCGCGTGGTTGAACCCGGCGCGTTCCTATTGATGGCGGGCGCGAACAGCAGAGACGTTACCGAGGCAGAACTTGTGCTGAAATGATCTCTCGGGAGTGAAGTGCCCTGCGCCTCACCCCATGATCAAAAGATACCCGATCAAACCGTTCCCTGATCAGCGTTCTTGGCTAGCGTCTCGTCATCCCAACCCAGCAGCTCGCCAAACACTTCAGCGTTATGTTGCCCCGGTGTGGTCGCAGCAGGTCTGCGATAGCCCGAGGGCGACTTTGAGAAACGCGGGAATGCGTTCTGCATCTTGAGCTTGCCGTGACCTTCCGTCTCGACTTCGATGATCGCCTCGCGCTCCTTAAAGTGCGGGTCTTCCAGCATATCTCGCGCCGTGTAAACGCGCCCCGCCGGGATTGAGTGCTTGATCATCAGCGCATCGACTTCATTGATCGTCAGCGTCGCCGTCCACTCGTTAATCATATTGTCGAGCACGGTCTGATTCCGACCGCGCGCCAGATGGGTCGCATATTCCGGATCATCGGCCATTTCTGGTTTGCCCATCGCCTCCGCTAGCCGCGCAAAGATCGCATCATTATTCGCCCCAATCATAAACGGGCCATCCTTGCAGCTATACACGTTGGATGGCGCAATTCCGGGCAGGATTGAACCTGAGCGTTCGCGGATAAAGCCATTATAGTCATATTCGGGGACGAGCCCTTCCATGACTTGGAGCACCGCCTCGTAAAGCGCCGTATCAATCACTTGCCCCTCGCCAGTCTTCTCGCGGTGATGCAGCGCGGCAAGCACGCCCATCGTGCCGTAAGTCGCACACAAGGTATCGCCGATCGACACACCCATGCGTGCAGGCGGCCTATCGGGATCGCCAACAATGTAACGCCAGCCGCCCATCGCTTCGCCAATCCCGCCGAAGCCTGCTCGGGTCGAATAGGGGCCCGTTTGTCCATAGCCCGACATGCGCGCGATGATCAGGCCGGGGTTTTCGTTGTGCAACTCGGCAGGCGCCATGCCCCATTTTTCGAGGGTTCCGGGCTTGAAATTCTCGACCAAAATATCGGCTGACGCAATCAGCTTGCGGGCAATGTCCTGCCCTTTCGGCATTCTCAGATTGCAAGTGACAGAACGCTTATTTCGGCCAATCACTTCCCACTGCACTTTCTCTGCGCCTTGCCCCCAATCGCGCATCGGATCGCCCTTCCCCGGCGGTTCGATCTTAATCACATCGGCGCCCATATCGCCCAAAAGCTGCCCGCAAAATGGACCGGCCAAAAGCTGCCCCATCTCGACCACGCGCAAGCCATCAAGCGCGCCTGGATTGGCAATAAGGTCAGCTGAAATACTCATTCTGCCGCCTCTGTAGTTTCGCCTTTTTGCCAGACCGGTTGGATTGGCGCGGGAAGACCGGTTTCTTCCTCGCAGCGGGCGCGCAATTGCTCGATCCCGGGGCCGTAATCGAACAGCTCAAGATCGCCGCGCGCCTCGCGCATTTTGGCGCGCAGGTTCTCGGTTGCAGGCACATCGATCGCGCCATCATCATTTGCAATGACACCATACACTTTGGCGCCTTCGCTGGTGACCAAGCCTTGGCGAATCTCAAGACCAACCAGCTCCGGGTCGCGCTCAAGCGGATCGCCCCAGCCGCCTCCGCCCCATGTGATGAAATGCAGCAAATCGCCAGCTTTCACCGGCACATCTTCAACCTTGTTGCCGACGATTTCCGTGGTGCCATCAAAGCGCTCAAGGAGCTTTTTGGCGCGCATGCCGGGATGCCCACCATTCACACCCCATGGCGGCACAAACCAGCGGTCATCATGGATCGCGACCTCACCATCGGCAAGGAAGCGGTAAGTCATGTGAATGCCATTGCCGCCGCGGTGGAGACCTGCCCCGCCGCTATCGGGCTCAGTTGAATAGCGCTCAATCCGCAGCGGGAAATAGCGCTCCAAAAACTCATTGGGCACATTGGTAAAGCCCGGCCACAGCGAGTGACCGTCCGGACCATCACCCAACGGCCTGCCCGGGATGCCGCCAAAGCCGATTTGGAACAGCTGGAACCAATCGCGTGCGCCATTTTCGCGCTCATCCCAACCGGAATAGAACAAGTGCGGGGACGAGCTGAACCCGGCAGCATTGAGGAACTCTGGCGTGCCCTGCCCCAGCAATCCGCCCAGAATGTCGAAGATCCTTCCCAGCGCATGGGTGCGACCGGAAAGAGCTGCGGGAAATTTCGGTTTGAGCAGAGATTCTTCTGGGATGCGAACCTCAATGAGATCGTAAAAACCATCATTGAAGAGGATCTGCGGGTCGAAGACCATGATCATGTAGATGCCGAAGAACATCTTGAACATGTTCTCATTGAGGTAGAAATTGATCGAGGCAACTGACTGCGGATCGGTGCCATCAAAATCGAGAATGACCTTGTCGTCCTCGCGCCACATGGTGCACTTAATTTTATACGGGCCAAAGCCTTTGCCATCGTCGCAAATGTAATCCTCAAAGCTCGCCTTCTGCGGAGGGATAGCTTGAGAAATCAGCGCCTTCATCGCGCGGTGATTACGCGCGAGCAATTCCATCGTCGCCGAATAATAGACATCGTCACCAAAGCGTTCGCACATCTCGATTACGCGGTTGGATGCGACGCGGCAGCTGGCGATCAGCGCATTCAAATCGGCCTGGCACCAATCCGGCTTGCGCGTCTGGTGCATCACCAGCTTCATCAGATCGTCGTTATATTCGCCCTTCTTCCAGATCTTTACCGGCGGGATGCGCACACCTTCTTGGAAGATCGAAGTGGCGTTAATCGGCATTGATCCCGGCACCATGCCGCCAATGTCGGACTGGTGACCAAACATGGAGGTGTAAGCAACCAGCCGCCCGTCTTTGAACACCGGGAGAAGCACCAGCCAATCATTGGAGTGGCTGATCGCGCCCTCGCAAGAATAGGGGTCGGACAGGAAAATCATGTCCCCATCTTCCAGCGTCCCGTCAAATTGCTTCAGAAAGCCGCCAATAAAGCTGCCGAACTGGCCAACAATCATTTCGCCCGTTGGCGCCGCGATCAGTGGGAAAGCATCGCCCTGCTCGCGAATGCCGGGTGACATGGCGGTGCGCACCAGCGTCGCATCCATCTCAATGCGGGCATTGCGCAGCGCATTCTCGATAATGTCCAAAGTGACCGGATCGATATCGAGCTTCTTGAACGGCGTAGTATTGGTTTGAATGATTTGTGCAGGCATCGTTCAGCCCTCCTGCTCTGGATTGATCAGAATGTTGCCCACCTTGTCGACTGTCGCGATGCAACCGATCTCGACCAGAGTGGTGGAATCCATTTCGGTGATAATCGCTGGACCGGGAATAATGTCACCTTGGCGCAGCTTGCTACGATCGTAGATCACGGCAGCGCGCTCCTCTCCATCCATCCACAATGTGTGATCGCGGATCTTGGCTGCTGACGGATCGCCATTGCCTTTCTCTAGCTCATTGGCAGGCAAATCAGGCGCTTCACCCAAAGCGACGGCCCGCAAATTCACGATCTCATGCGGCGTATCCATATTGAAAGTGAAAAGGCGAAGGTGCTCGGCATTGAAGCGCGCGAGGATACCTTCGATTCCGTCCTGCCTAAGTGTCGCCGCATCAATTGTCAGCGGTACTTCAAACGCCTGTCCAGCATAGCGGATATCGACTTCAAACTCGCTGGCGATCGCGGCCTCTGGCACACCGTCGGCGAGCAATTCGCCGCGGGTTTGCGTCTCCATTTCATCGAGCACCGCGATGAGGTCAACGACGTCTGTGTCCTTGGCAAGCTTGCTAAATGAGCGCGCGGTTTCCGTCCGCATGCGCGTCGTCGCATCACCCAAAGCGCATAAGACACCGGGCGACACAGGGCTGACTGCTGGCCAGCTGCCCATCAGCTTCGCCACCGCGTTCACGTGCAATGGCCCTGCCCCGCCAAAGCCCATGACGGCGAACTCACGCGGGTCATAGCCTTGCTGAACGCTGATCATACGCAGCGCGCCAAACATGTTCTCATTGACGATGTCGATGATGCCGCGCGCCGCCTCCATCAGGCCAACCCCAAGCGCATCCGCGACCGTCTGAACCGCTTTCTTCGCGCCTTCGCGGTCAAGCTGGAACGCCCCGCCGAGCAAGTCTTCCGGTAAGTATCCCAGCACGACATTGGCGTCGGTGACGGTCGGGACTTCGCCGCCTTTGCCGTACGCAACCGGGCCCGGAACAGCGCCTGCACTTTCAGGACCAACCCGCAAAGCGCCGGTCAATTCGGGGACGTGCGCGATTGAGCCGCCGCCCGCACCCACCGTCTTCACATCAAGCGCTGATGCGCGGACGGACAAATGCCCGACTTCGGTCGTGCGTTGCCGGCGCGGTTCCAGCCCTTCGATAAGCGCGACATCGGTTGACGTTCCACCCACATCCAGCGTCAGGATATTGGTGAGCCCGGCGTTTTTTGCGACCCAAAGGGCACCGGTTACTCCTCCAGCAGGGCCGGACATCAGAATGTTGACTGGATGTTCTTCGGCTTTTTGGCTGCTCATCAAGCCGCCATCAGAGCGCAGCAAAGACAGCCGGCCCTTCAGCCCCTCCTGCTCCAACCGGTCGCGCAAGTTCGACACATAATTCCCGACCACCGGGCGCACAGCCGCATTCGCGACCGTCGACAAGGTGCGCTCATATTCCTGCATTTCAGGCAGCACTTCATGGCTCAGCGAGACGGGAATGCCGGGCAACTCTTCCGCCGCAATTTCGCCAATGCGCGCTTCATGTTCGCCATTAACATAGGCGTTGATCAAGCTGACCGTCAGCGCCTCAACATCTTGCCCTTTGAGCTTGCACATCGCGGCGCGCACGGCATCCTCATCAAGCGGACGCACTTCTTTACCGTCAGCACCCATGCGGCCCGGCACGTCAATCGTATCCTCCAAATGAGCAAGCGGCTGAGGCTTGGGCCAGACGATCCACGCGGCCAGACCGCCGGGCACAAAGCTACGCGCGATCTGCATCACGTCGCGATACCCCTCGGTCACGATCAGGCCGACTTTTGCGCCTTTGCCTTCGAGAACCGCATTGGTTGCTACTGTGGTCCCGTGCAGGAAGTATTCGATCTCGCTCGCCGCGACACCGGCCTCAGCGGTAATCGCAGTCACCCCGTTGAGTATCCCCTCGGAGCTATCATGCGGGGTGGACGGCGTTTTGTGGCGCCAAAACTCGCCGGTTTCGCCATTGAAAAGAAGGAGATCGGTAAACGTCCCCCCAACATCAACTCCCAAACGATAGCCCATTAAGTGCTTGTCCTTTCCGTTACTTTCTGCGGTGCCTCGCTCAGCTGGGAAACCCACCCGCTTTGCTGACCATGGCGGGCAAATCCTTACCCATCACACCGCTCAACCACTGATTTGTTTGCATAATGCTCTCAAGCGAAAGGCCAGCATCTATTCCTGCTCTATCCAACATGTAGAGAACGTCCTCTGTCGCAACATTGCCCGCCGCTCCCGGCGCAAATGGGCATCCGCCCAGACCACCAATCGATGCATCAATCGTTGTTGCACCCGCACCGAGGGCCGCCCAGACATTAGCAAGACCCGTTCCACGCGTGTTGTGGAAGTGGACGCGCACCGGCAGCTCGCCGACCGCTTCTTTGACCCGGCCAATCAACCGCTCAACATGCGCGGGGTTACCGACCCCAATGGTGTCTGCCAGAGCAATCTCGATAGGCTCAGCCTCAGCAATGGCTCGCGCCATTTCAACCACGCGCTGTTCGCTCACCTCGCCCTCAAAGGGGCAGCCAAAGCTCGCCGCGATGGTCGCCTGCGCCGTCAGCCCAGCCGCTTTGGCTGACGCGATGATAGCTTTGGCTGCTTCCACCGATCCGTCACTAGTCTGCCCCTGATTGGCCATAGCGAATTTATCTGTTGCCACCGCGACAGCGCCCAGCTGATCAATTCGGCCAGTGGCCATCGCCCGATCCGCCCCGCGTAGGTTCATTACAAGGCCAATAAATGTCACATCATCGCGGGTCGGCAGGCCTGCACACACCTCATCCGCATCGGCCATTTGCGGCACCGCCTTTGGATTTACAAAGCTGGTCACTTCAATCCGCCGAGCACCCGCATCAATAGCGCGCTCAATCAGGGACAGCTTGTCCGCTGTCGCGACTTGGCGCTTCTCATTCTGCAAGCCATCGCGCGGGCTTACTTCAACGATCTCGATCCGCTTAGGCACTTTTGTATACATTTGTGAACTCATGCGCTTTTCCGCGCCTTACCAGAATCAATTGCAGCAAGGCCCCGATGCGCATCAGCATAAGCGTGGAAAGCACGGCGAATATGACCCGACATGATCGAGCCTGCCCAGGCATCGTCTCGGCGCAAAAATGCCGCGATAAGCTCATCATGCTCCTGATGTGAACGGCGCAGCTCATCATCGCCGTAGTGATGCGCCGTGCGCCAAATCACCGGCTGCTCGATCAGCGCCTGCAGCAACGTCTCTAGCCGCTGCGAACCGGCCGTTTTCAAGATCAAAGCGTGGAAGGCGCGGTTCTGCTCAAGAAAGACATCCACATCTGGTGAGGACTTCGAGACCGCCTTACCGATGATCGCATTGAATTCCCTCAGTTTCTGTAAAACCTCATCAGTCATCCTGCCAGCGGCGCGTTGCGCAGCATGCCCTTCGAGCATCGCGCGAAGCTCGAACACATCCTCGATATCATCGAGCGACCAGTCTGCCACAAAGCTGCGCTGGGATTCGGTTTTTCGAATCAGCATGTCCGATTCGAGCCTGCGCAAAGCCTCGCGAATTGGCGTGCGCGATACCCCGCACATGTCCGCAAGCGCCTCTTCCCCAAGAGCATCACCCGAGGAGAGCTCTCCGGAGATAATCATCGAACGGATCGTGTCATATGCCTTATCGGACGCGCGAGACATTTTTACCTCAGAAACCTTGACTAGTCGATTTTGTATACAATAAAGGAACGCGGTCGCAAGATGTGTTTGTTCGCCACGCGATAAAATTGCGGAAACTCGGTTCGGGGAGAACTAGATTATGCGTTCGTCTAAAATTTGGCTGCTGGCTTCTATCGCAGCGCTTCCGGCATTGGCCACACCAGCTTTCGCGCAAGATGCGAGCACAGCAGCAGCCGTGACCGACGCAGCATCGGACAATGCTATCATCGTCACGGCGCGGCGCCAAAACGAACGTTTACAAGATGTACCCGCCTCGGTGTCTGTACTGACCGCTGATGCTCTGGAGAAAACCGGCGCGAATAATGCCGAAGACTTCGCGCAGCTAACCTCAGGCGTTACCATCGTTACTGGGACCGCGGAAGCAGGCGATACCCAGATCAACATCCGCGGCATCAACGGCGCGCGCGATGCGGAAAGCTCGGTAGCCTTGGTTGTCGATGGCATCCTCAAGACGAACACCGCACAACTGAACCAGAATCAAGGAACGCTCCGGCAAGTTGAAATCCTCAAGGGTCCGCAAGGCGCACTCTATGGTCGCAACGCGGCAGCAGGTGCGATTGTGTTACAGACGCTCAAGCCAGGCGACGTTCTGGAAGGCGGCGTGCGCGCATCTTATGCCAATGAAAACACGCTTGAGGCAACCGCCCACATCGCTGGCCCCATTGCAGAAGGCATTGGCGCATTGGTTTCCGGCTTCTACCGCAAAACCGACGGCTTCTTCTTCAACGAGTTTCTCAATGATGACGTCGTTGATGATCAAGAGGTCTGGTCAATCGATGGGCGCGTCGTCGCCGACCTTGGCCCTGATACAGAGCTGGACGTAAAGGCGCGCTATTCCAAGCTTGATGGCGCTTCAATCAACTTTAACTCCTCATTCCATCTGCCCAATTTCGCCGGTGCAAACCCGGCGTTCTTTGAGGACGTGAACGAGCATGAGTTCCGCTATTACGGGAATATCCGCCCGACCAATGAGCAAGACTCCTTCGACGTGTCAGCAAAGATCGAGCACGACTTCGGCTCCACGCTCCTGACCGCGTGGGCGCTCTATTCTGATGTAGATCAAAGCCTGACCGCTGACGGCACATCGGCAGATTTTGCGCGCTTCATATCGGCAGTCGATCCGGCCGCGCAGGGAGCGGTCGACAGCTGCTTTGCGTCCACTGCGCAGCTAACGGGCTTTCCTGTCAATCAGCCAGGCTTCATCGGGCAGATACCGGTTCCCTTCATCTTCTCACCTGCCGATGGATCCACCTTCGGCGCATACAGCCCCACGACGTGTGACGGCACACAGCTTCAGATCCGCAAGCAGTCGGATATTAGCGCGGAGATTCGCCTAGCCTCCAATGATGGCGGGCCGCTCTCTTGGCAAATCGGCGCCTATTATCTCAACATTGACCGGGAAACTGGCGTCAGCATCGGCGCAGATACAGGCGCTGGCGTCAGCCGCGAGCTGTTCAACGGCCCAGATTCTTCCAACCCCACATCGCTGCTCGTCGCGGATGCTTTCGACACCAGTGTCTATGCGGCATTCGGCAATGCAGAATATCAGACAGGCGATTTCACCGCCGGGCTCGCGCTGCGTTATGACATTGAAGACCGTTCCTCTGAATCGCTCGTACCCAACGCGACTGATCCATTCACTGGTGGCCCGATCAATCCGGGGCAAGCCTTTGGTGCCCTCACCCCGGTTGATGCGACGTTCAAACAATTGCAGCCCAAAGTCAGCCTGAGCTGGCAGCCAACCCCCGATCTCAATTTCTACGCAAACTGGGGCATTGGCTTCAAGTCTGGCGGCTTCAACAATCAGGGCTCTGCCGCTGTCGTTGATGCCAATTTCGTGCAATTCATCGGCTCCGAAGTGACGATAAATGATCAATATGACAAGGAAGTTTCCTCGGCGTTTGAAGCAGGCATAAAAGGCGTGCTGGCAGATGGCGCAATAACCTTCGATCTCGCAGGTTATTACACCAACATTGAAGACATGCAGTTCTTCGAGTTTTTTGTAGGCGGCTTTGGCCTGCTGCGCGTGGTCTCCAATATCGATGACGTCGATGTTTACGGCGTCGAGCTCAACACCACCGCAAAAGTGGTAGAAGGATGGAACTTCTTCGCGTCGATCAATGTCACCGAGAGCGAAATCAAGGCAAATAGCTCGCGGCCGTCCACGGTCGGCAATAAGTCGCCCTACACCGCCGATTACACGATAAATCTCGGCTCAGAGATTGATGTGCCGATGAGCGACCGGGTCGATCTCATCGCACGTGCTGACTATCGGATCACGGGCCCCACGTGGTTCCATTCCGTCCAAGACCAAGTGGCTCCTACCTTGTTTTCTGGCCTTCTGCCCGGTTCAGCATTGGCACTGCCGGCTTTTGTTGGCGATGCAGACTACAGCGTTGCTCGCCGCGACGCGTTCGGCGTGCTTGATGTGAGAGCTGGCGTGGAATTCGGTGACTTCAGCGCCTTTGTTTTCGCTGATAACGTCCTGAATAGAGAATATCTCAACGAGGTCATTCCTGCGATTGAGTTTGGCGGATCGTTCATTTCGCCGGGAGCTCGGCGTCTGGTTGGTATTGAGATTGGTTTCAAATATTAGAACCACCGCATGACCGGGCTCGAAGATAATTACGCTAAGGCCTACGGGCAAAAGGCGGGTTTTGGAAAGAAGCCCGCCCTTGTCCTTATTGACTTTATCCAGGGTTACTTCGACCCCGAGTGCGATCTTTATGCGGGGGTTGATGATACACTAGCCTCCGCCCTGCGCGTTCGCGAGGCGGCACATGCTGCAGAACTGCCAGTCATCCTGACCAATGTTGTCTATCACCCAAAGGCAATCGACGGCGGGCGCTTCTTCGAGAAAGCTAAGCCCCTACGCTATTTCCTAGCTGGAAACCCAATGGGCGCATGGCCAGAAGGCTTGGAGCCAACCGAGAATGAGCTGATCATCTCCAAGCAGTATCCGAGCGCATTTTTCGGGACTTCACTCGCATCTACGCTGACCGCTTTGGGCGTTGATCATGTTATACTGACAGGCCTTACGACCAGCGGGTGCGTGCGCGCATCCTGTGTTGATTCCATGTCGCATGGCTTCATCACAACGGTCGTGCGAGAAGCTGTGGGCGACCGCCATGAAGACCCGCATGAGGCCAACCTCTTCGACATGAACGCGAAATATGCAGATGTCGTCAGCGAGGCCGAGATCATCGCCCATTTGCAATCGCTTTAACGGCCCTTATCGCGCCGGGATAAAGCGGATCGCAGTCCCACCGGAAGATGCCATTTTGAGAGTTAGAGCCTCGCCGCCGCGAACAGTTTTTTCTTCAATCACAATCGCATAGGGCGCTGTGTCCCAGTGCGCCTCTGCGCCATCACGGTAAACTTGCGCGGAGTAGATCTCGCCTTCTTCGAGGAAGGACAGGTCGACTGATACTTCGCGCGACGTGCCGTCCGTTACCGCTCCTAGGAACCAGTCATTTCCGCCTCGTTCTTGCCGTGCGATCACAACATACTCGCCAACTTCGCCCGCGATCGCGACGCTTTCTTCCCAGTCAGCCGGCACGTCCTTGATGAATTGGAAGGCGTCCATGCGCGCCTCGTAATTCTCAGGCAAATCAGCCGCCATTTGCAGCGGTGAGTAGAGAACAACATAGAGCGCGAGCTGTTTTGCCAGCGTCGTTTGCGGACGGTTGGACGGATCGCCACGCTGCATATCTTCGCGCACCGGAGGCCGCTCATTTGGGCGCAGGTCAAAGATGCCGGGGGTGTAATCCATCGGCCCCGACAGCATCCGCGTATAGGCGAGAATTGAGATGTGCTCCGTCGGATTGGGCGGCGTGCCCCAGGCGTTGAACTCCATGCCCCGTGCACCCTCACGGGTCATCCAATTGGGGTAAGTCCGGCGCAGGCCAGTATCCTTGACCGGCTCATGCGCGTTGATCGAAATTTTCTGCTCTGCCGCTGCCTTCACCGCGCGCAAATGATGGCCGACCATGAATTGGCTATCATGCCATTCATATTGGAGCACGCCGTCTTCATCATAGCGCACGATATCGCCTGCATCGGCGACATAACCGGTCTTCACCTCGCGCACGCCATTGGCTGCATAAAGCGCGAAAGCGTCTTCCATCTGCGCCTCGTAATTGGCGACATTGCCGGATGTTTCGTGGTGCCCGATGATACGCACACCGCGCTCAGCCGCATACTCACCAAGCATTGGCAGATCGAAGTCTGGATAGCTTTGCGTGAAATCAAACAGCTCGCCATTGTTGAACCAATCGCCATCCCAGCCAATGTTCCACCCCTCGACCAACACCCCAGAAAAGCCGTGCTCGGCAGCAAAGTCGATATAGCGCTTCACATCTTCATTGTTGGCGCCATGGATGCCGTCGTTGCCCCATGTGCGCTCATTGATGTGCATGGCCCACCAGATACCGATATATTTGCCCGGCTCCACCCATGAAACATCACCCAGCTTGTTCGGTTCATTGAGGTTGAGAATGATGTCGGAATTGATCAGCCCCGCCGCATCAGGCGCGATTTGAATGGTCCGCCAAGGCGAATTGAAAGGCGCCGTGGTATGCACTTTTACCCCGTCCGAACCGGGGCGAAGCTGCGCTTCGAAACTTCCCGGACGCAGCGCAAGTAGCGACATGGCCGAGTAATCCACCAAGGCCGCCTCATGAATGCTGATGTGCAGGCCGTTTTGCTGGCGGAAAGTCACGGGCGTATGAGCATCATCCACGACACCTGCCGTGCCCGTACGATAGATGTACTCGTAGCGATTGAACTGGCGGCTCGGCGTCCACCATGCATCAGCATCCGCCCCGATGGCGAATTGCGTCAACTCGTCGGTAATCGCAATCGGCCCCTGAAACGCGGCCTGTTCGCTCAGCTCATAGCGAAAGCCAACGCCGGTATCGAACACGCGAAAACGCACCGTGATTTCGCGCGCCGGGCCAGACTTCGCCGCAAAGGTAACCGCGAGTTCATTATGCTGGTCGCGCACCACACGGCGCTCGCCCCAGGGCTGCTCCCAAGTGTCATCATGTGATGCCTCGCTTGAAGCAGAGATGGCAAGGTCACGCTCAAACCCGTGATGATCGCGGAAAAGCATGCCCAGCCGCGATGTCGCAACCGCCTCCTCGCCAGCATAGGTAATGCTATAGGATGCATGCCCAGCCTCATCGCTCACCGTCAGTGCAATGGCTCCGTCTGGAGACACGGCGGTGAGCGTCTCTGCCCTTAGCGGGACCGCGGCGGCCAGTGCGAGCGCGATAAACGCGGCAAGTTTGAACCCTAAACGCAGCATGCAAATTCTCCCCAGAGGTTCTACAAACACGCCGAATTTCAGTGTTTGCAAATTTCTGCAATATTTCTCTCTTTACGATGACATTAGACATTCTGTCTGAGATTTACTCAAGATAATTCTTTGCAATTTTGTGCAAAAATGAGAATGAAGTATCGGGAGAAGGATCAAAATGCCATTGCAACGCCATTCCGCTTGGGCAAGCGCCCTCACCTTCGCCGCTGCTCTTACGGCGTGCGGCGGGGGTGACAGTTCGAGCCCGTCAAGCGCAGCTCCGGTTTCTGGTGGAAGCACCTCGGCTCCCGCACCTGCTCCACCCATTGCGTCCACCACTCTACCTGCCGGAGCGATCACCAGCTTCTCCAATCAGACCGCCGCATTGGGCTTTGGTCACACCTTCGGCTTTTCGGCTGGCCTTAACCCCATGGTTGCGCAATTTGCGGGCGGCGCAGCGGCTGGCGACATCGACAATGACGGCGATATCGACGTCTTCATCGCGCGCGGCGATCTTGGCCCGAACCTGCTCTACATCAATGAAGGCGGGACCTTCACCGAAAGCGCGGCGGCGGCTGGAGTGGCCTTCACCCAAAGCGCCACAACCAATGGCCGGCACAGCGGGCCGACATTGGGCGATCTCGATGGGGACGGCGATCTCGACCTCCTTCTGGGAGGGTTGGAAGGCGGCCCGATGAAGCTCTTCGCCAATGACGGCAGCGGAAGATTTAGCGATGTGACCGCCGGGTCGGGCTTCGACCTTGCGAGTTCTGAGCAGACCATTTCCATGGCGCTCGGCGACTATGATGGCGACGGTGATCTCGATGTGCTGCTGGCACATTGGGGCACTCCGCGGGATCCGGTCGTTCCGGGCGAGACTGAGACGCTCTGGCGCAATGACAGCACGACGGGATCAATGTCTTTCACGCCAGCCAGCGTGACGAGCGGGGTCGCGGGCCTGCTGGCGTTTGACCTGCCGCAAGGCGTGCTCGGCCCCAATTACGATTACACATTCGCACCGGGCTTTGCCGATATTGACGGAGACGGTGACCTCGACATTCTCATGGTTTCCGATTTCCGCGGCTCGCGCGTGCTCATCAACAATGGTAATGGCACATTTGCCTCGGCAAACTTCACGCCCGACGATGAAAACGGCATGGGCGCCGCGATTGGTGACTTCGACAATGATGGCGATTTCGACTGGTTCGTCTCCTCGATCAACGGCAACCGTTTGTTTGAAAATGCGGGCGATGGCAGCTTTGCCCGCAATGCTGCCTCCGGCGTAGAGCCGGGCGGCTGGGGTTGGGGATCATGCTTCGCTGACTTCAACGGCGATGGCTGGCTCGACATCTATCAGACCAATGGCTGGGAAGCGGGTAAGGATCCGACCGCGTCAAACTATGTGAACGATGTAACAAGGCTCTGGATGAGCGGCGGCGACGGAACTTTCACTGATGCAGCTACGCCCTCGGGAATTGCGGAAACCGATCAGGGTCGCGGCGTGGTCTGCGATGACTTTGACAATGATGGCGATGTTGACGCCTTACTGCTCACCGCAGAACCGACCGGCTCAGCCTATTACTGGGAAAACCAGCTGAGCGGAGCGAACGCGATCAAGCTTCGTCTGCGCGGCAAAGCTCCCAACACATATGCGGTTGGCGCTATCATTGAGCTGAGCATCGCGGAGACCACTCAAACCCGCATGGTGGCGGTGAACAGCAACTTCACCTCGCATAATTCGACTGATCAGATCTTTGGCATGGGTCCGAACACTGAGGCTGGTCTCAGGATTATATGGCCGGATGGAAGCGAAACAATCGAGCCAAGTGTCACAGCTGGTCAGACGCTAACGATTATGCAGCCTTAAAGCGCGCTGTTCTTCTCAGCCGTCCAGATGCGATAGCCCCAAGGGGGCAATTGCACGAGCGTGTCATCGTCAAACGCCCCAGCATTGCCTGAGATGGCATCCGTGTAGAAACCATAGTGCCGTTCCAACTCGAGTGAGACTGTTTGCGGGCGTGGCGATAGGTTGAAGACCGCAAGCACGCGATCATCACCCTCCCCTCTCAGGAAGGACAGCACGTCATCGCTGCTGTCACTCGGCACTTCAGTCAAGGGCGCGCCGTGACTACCATTCCAAAGCGCCTTCTCTTTAGTCTTCAGTGCAATCAATTGGCGGAAAAGGGCGTCATACTGACCTTCCTTCCAGTCAATCTGATCCTTCTCAAAGAAGGCGAGTTGCCGTTCAAGATCAGCCTCTTGACCATTGTATATGAGCGGTATTCCAGGCCCAACAAAGCTCAGCGCGATGGCCGCCTCATAGGCTGGACCATATATTTCGGACGCAACCCCGTCCCATGAGTTCTGATCATGATTGTCCGTGTAAGTCATGCGGTAAGCGGCGTGCGGCCATGTCGTTTTCTGCGCCAAGTAATATCCGCGCACGGCGCCCGCGCCGCCGCCATTGCTGACAAGCTCCTGCATCGCCTCTTTCCAGCCCCAAGCGTATGTCGCGTCGAACGAACGAGCGTGAAGATCGCGGGTTTGCCATTCTGCCAGCATGAAGACCGGCTTGATAGCTTCCAGCTCGGCGCGCGCCGTCTCCCAGAAGTCGAGCGGAACGTATCCGGCCACATCCGCGCGGTAGCCATCAATGCCAAACTCGCGCACCCAATAGGTGAGGCTGCCAGTCATATACTCGCGCAGTTCGGGATTGGAGTAATCAAAGTCGACCGTATCGACCCAATCGGTCCCTTCCGGCGGAGTAAGCTCGCCCTCCGGTGTGCGCGAATACCAATCTGGGTGCTCAACCGTCAGCGGATTGTCCCACGCCGAATGGTTCGCGACCCAATCGAGAATGACTTTCAGGCCAAGCTCATGCGCCGTATCGACGAAGGCGCGAAACTCCTCTTCCGTACCAAGGTCTGGGTTGACCGCGCGGTAGTCTTTGACCGCGTAAGGACTGCCCATACTACCCTTGCGGTTGACCTCGCCAATAGGGTGGATCGGCATCAGCCAGACAATATCGACCCCCATTTCAGCGAGGCGGGGCAGCTGCTCCTGCGCCGCTGCGAATGTGCCGGCCTCCGTAAATTGGCGCGTGTTGAGCTGATAAATGACCGCATCGCGCGTCCATTCAGCATTCTCAAACTGGACATAAGGCTGCGGCTCATACGATGTCCCGCCGCCTCCCAGTCCGTCGCACCCAGAAAGTGCAAGGGCCAGAGAAGCACATGCTGCGATCCCAAAGCGGCGCATCATGACGCCTCCGCGAGCTTGGCCTGCTGACGCTCTATCATTGCTGTCGTCCCGTCGGTCACAAAGAATGTCGCTACTGCCGCCAGCACGAATGACACCGCCGAAATCGCCATCGCGTAGATTGGCGCGCCATCGAAAAATGTGGTCAGCAAGAAGCCAAGAAGCGTCGCAGCAATTAGCTGAGGAACCACGATGAAGATGTTGAAAATGCCCATATAAATGCCCATTTTCCGCGCAGGCACGGAGCCTGCAAGGATCGCATAGGGAAGCGACACGATTGAAGCCCAGGCGATGCCCACCGCGACCATCGGCACCCACAAAAGCGCTGGATCGCGGATCAGTATCATGGCCGCAAACCCTGCTGCACCAATTGCCAGATTCAGCGCGTGAAGCCGGCAGCGGTCCATCTTGGCTGCGATCACGATAAAGGCCAGCGCCGCCGCCGCCGCGATCCCATTGCGAACTGACCCAAGTAGGCTCCACCAGTCCGCCGCATCTTGATAGCCCTGGGTCACCGGATCGGGCGAGGCAAAGTGATATTCTGCCACCGCAGGAGTACCGTAAATCCACATGGAGAACATCGCGAACCAGCTGAAAAATTGGACTACAGCGAGCTGCCGCATGGTCTTGGGCATAGCGAACAGATCATTCACAACTTCCATAAAGCCGTTCTCGTCCCTGCCTCCTTTGCGCAGCAACCCTGCGACCAATTGGATCACACCGAACGCAGCGATCAACCCGGCGAGAACATAAAGCTCCTGAGCAATCTCAATATCACCAAGCAAGGCTGGTCTGGGATCACCGCGCCCCAGCAATACCAACGCAGCGAACGCGGCACCAATGACGATCCAGACAAGCCCGCCTGTCTGGAACTGGCCAGCGCTCCGGCGCGTATCAGTAGTGTCAACTGGATCAACGCCCAGCGCCTCATGCCGGGCCGCCTCAAAACCAGCGAGCTCTTCCGGGCTGTATTCCTTGGTCTTGAATACCGTCCAACAGACCGCCGCAAAGAGCGCCGCACCGCCGATGTAGAATGCCCATTGCACCGTTTCCGGGATTTCGCCCGCGGGTGCTACATTGCTCAGCCCCATCCAATTGGTCATCACCCATGGGAGCGCGCCCGCTATCACCGCACCAACGCCGATAAAGAAACTCTGCATGGCGTATCCGCGCGTTCGCTGCCTGTCGGGTAAATTGTCACCGACAAAGGCGCGAAATGGCTCCATCGTGATGTTGAGCGAAGCGTCCATGATCCACAGCATGCCTGCCGCAATCCACAAGGTAGGCGAGTTTGGCATGATGAACAGGGCGAGGCTGGCGAGGATCGCACCGATCAGAAAGTACGGCCGCCGCCGCCCAAACTTGCCCCAGGTGTTGTCTGAAAGATGGCCAATGATCGGCTGAATGATAAGCCCAGTCATGGGCGCGGCAATCCACAAGATCGCAAGCTCGTTTACCTCAGCGCCGAGCGTCTGGAATATCCGGCTGACATTGCCATTTTGCAGGTCAAAACCAATCTGGATGCCCAGAAAGCCAAAGCTCATGTTCCAGATTTGCGCTGGATCCATCGCGGGTTTGCGGCCCGAATTGGGCGTTCCTGCGTCTATTGCTACGCCAGTCATTATGTCTATCCCTCTCCAGCCCGGCCCGCACTTTGTACGTTGCGAAAGCGTATCGCACACATTGCTAGGCAATCCGCGCCAGCGTATTTCTCTTATCGCTGCTGCGACGTAGTCTGCCGCTTATGCAAATTTTTGCAAGAAACTATCTCATTTATAGACGATATTTCTGACATTATCGTATCGTTTATTTCTCAATATATTGAAATATAGCTATATTATCTCCGAAACTTCAATCGTCGAAAATTTGTACAAAGATTTGCAAATTTCGATTTTCGATGGCAATCAGGTCGTGGGAGGTGATGTTTATGAGACGAATCTGGCTGCCGTGCCTACTTGCGCTATCCGGAATTGCTGGCGGTGCATGGGCGATGAAGGAGAAGCCTGAGGCGGAAACCACCTTGCGCGACCGCCTGCCAGAGGATGAGGTCGTCTACTTCGTTCTCCCTGACCGGTTTGCTAATGGTGACCGCTCCAATGATCGCGGGGGTCTCGATGGCGGTCCGCTCGATCATGGCTACGATCCGACTCACAAAGGCTTCTACCACGGCGGTGATCTCGCCGGATTGACTGCAAAGCTCGACTACATCGAAGGCATGGGCGTCACTGCGATCTGGTTCGCGCCCATCTTTGAGAACAAGCCAGTGCAAGGCGCCGCGGGTCAGGAAAGCGCGGGCTACCACGGCTATTGGGTGACCGACTTTACCAGCATCGATCCGCATTTTGGGACCAATGAGGAGTTTAAGAGCTTCGTCGATGCGGCCCACGCTCGCGGCATAAAAGTCTATATGGACATCATCACCAATCACACTGCCGATGTGATCAGGTATGAGGAAGGCAATGCGACTGGATATGGCTATCGCAGCAAAGGCGACTTCCCCTATTCACGGCGATTGGGCCTTGATGGCGAGCCGATCAATGAGGGTTTCCTCGGAGACGAAATTCGCACAGAGGAGAACTTCGCCAAGCTGACCAACCCCGGCTACGCCTACACTCCGCTCGTCCCAGAGGCGGAGCGCGACGTAAAAGTTCCCGCATGGCTGAATGACCCTATCTACTATCACAATCGCGGTGATACGACTTTTCGTGGTGAAAACAGCCGGTTTGGTGATTTCGTCGGCCTCGATGATCTCTACACCGAGAATCCACGCGTGCTTGATGGTATGATCGAAATTTATGGGAACTGGATCCGCGATGCTGGCATTGACGGCTTCCGGATTGACACCGCGCGGCACGTAAATCCCGAGTTCTGGCAGACTTTCGTCCCAGCGATGCTGGAAATCGCAGAGGAAGAGGGCATTCCGAACTTCCATATTTTTGGCGAAGTGTATCGCGATGGGCCGGACAATGGCTACATTGCGCAATATACCCGCCGCGACAAACTGCCGACAGTCCTCGATTTTGCATTCCAGGCAGCCATGGTTGAGGTAGTCGGCCGAAAGAAAGGGACAGTTGTCCTTGCCGAACTGTTTGACGGCGATGTCCTTTATGAAGGCGGCGAGGAAACCGCGATTTCAACTCCTACCTTTCTCGGCAATCATGATGTGGGTCGCTTTGCTACCTTCGTGCGCGACGCCAACCCTGAGATTTCTCAAGAGGAGCTGCTCCAGCGGGTCAAACTGGCGCATGCCGTCATGATGACAGTACGAGGCTCGCCCACAATCTACTCTGGCTCGGAGCAAGGTTTTGTTGGTGATGGTAATGACCAGGCGGCGCGCGAGGACATGTTCCCCAGCCTCACCGACAGTTACAACGACAACGATCTGATCGGCACTGACGCGACCACCGCAGACGCCAACTTCGATGCAGCGCATCCGCTGTACCGCCTTATCGCAGAGCTGGCGGTTGTGCGGCAAGCGAACCCCGCTTTGCGCCGCGGTTTGCAGACGATGAGAGCTTACCGGGATGAACCAGGTGTTCTGGCGATCACCAGACTTGACCCAGACAGCGGGCAACATGTGCTGCTTGCTTTCAACACCAGTACGGATCCGATCACCGAGAATATCCCGATTGATTACAAGTCGCGGAGTCTTAATTCGCTCGCCGGCCCATGTCCTGAGACCGTTTCAGCTCCTGGGTCTGTGACAATCGAGTTAGCACCTCTCAGCTATGCTGTTTGCGAGCTGAAAGGCCAAAGCGGTAGCGAGGCTTCGCGATGAACGCTGATTCTGAGGTTATTAAAAGTCCTCTGGCGGCCAGCCGATCAGAGTGGTGGCGCGGCGCGGTCATTTACCAGATCTATCCGCGCAGCTTCCGCGACACCAATGCTGACGGCATCGGGGATCTTCGAGGCATTGTAGAGGGCCTCGACTACGTCGCCTCGCTGGGCGTTGATGGGATATGGATCTCCCCCTTCTTCACTTCGCCGATGGAAGACTTCGGCTATGATATTTCCGACTATTATGGGATCGATCCGAGCTTCGGCGACTTCGATGATTTCGATGCGATCATCAAGCGCTCGCACGAATTGGGCCTGAAGGTGATCATCGATCAAGTCTATTCGCATACGTCAGATCAGCACGCCTGGTTTAAGGAAAGCAGGCAAGATCAAACCAATGCCAAATCGGATTGGTATGTCTGGGCTGATCCAAAGCCCGATGGTTCACCGCCTTCAAACTGGCAGTCGGTGTTTGGCGGGTCGGCATGGCAATGGGATGGCCCGCGCAGACAATATTACCTGCATAATTTCCTCGCCAGCCAACCTGATCTCAATGTGCATAATGAAGAGGTTAAAGCCGCGCTGCTCAATGTCGCCCGGTTCTGGCTCGATCGCGGGGTGGACGGCTTTCGCCTCGATGCATTGAACTTCTCAATGCATGATCCAGAAATGCGCGACAATCCGCCCTCTGGCGTACCAATGAGCCAAGTGACACGGCCGTTCGACATGCAGATCAAACAGTTCAATCAGTCGCATGATGACATCCCAGCATTTCTGGAACGCATCCGCGCGACGATTGAGGAATATCCGAACCGCTTCACTGTGGCCGAAGTCGGCGGGCCTGATCCGCTGGCTGAAATGAAGGCGTTCACCGCGGATGGGAAACGGCTCGACTCCGCTTATAATTTCGACTTTCTCTATGCGCCGGACCTAACGGCGGAGCGGGTTAAGCAGTCGCTTGCCAATTGGGATGGCACGCCGGAGGAGGGCTGGCCCTCATGGGCATTCTCCAATCACGACGCACCGCGCGCTACAACGCGCTGGTCAGGCGATGACGATTACGAGCAGATCGCTCGGCTGAACATGCTGCTGCTGCTTTCTTTGCGCGGCAATCCGATCATCTATCAGGGTGAGGAACTGGGTCTCCCTCAAGGCCATGTTGCCTTTGCCGATCTACAAGATCCAGAAGCGATCACCAATTGGCCGCATACACTGGGCCGCGACGGCGCGCGCACACCGATGCCATGGTCAGCGCACGCGCCTCAAGCCGGTTTTTCGAACGCGAACCGGACATGGCTAAAAGTTGATCCGGCGCAGGCTGAGCGTGCGATTGATCTCCAGACTGGCGAGCCCGGGTCTGTGGCAAGTTACACACGTAATTTGCTCAATCTTCGCAGGACGCTGCCTGCTATGGTTGCCGGAGCAAGCGAGTTGCTCGACACCCCTGACGACATTGTTGCTTTCATTCGCCGCGCATATGACGGGGACGTACTCTGCGCGTTCAATTTAGGCTATGAAACGCTTGCGTGGACGCCGCCAAGCGAGTTCCAGTCCGGCACCATTATCGCGAACGAGGCAGCAGCTGACTTGCGCGAAAACACTATTCAGGCGATGGCACCTCGTTCAGGTTACTGGGCGATCAAAGGGGACAAATGAGCCATGGATTCTGCCGGTCTCAAGGCAAAGAAGAACGCTCGGCTTGAAGATATAGCGCGCCAGGCCGGGGTGTCGATTTCAACCGTTTCGCGCGCGCTGAATGATAGCCCTGCCGTCAAGCGACGTACTAAGCAGGAAATATGGCGCATCGCGCGGGCGCATGATTATGACTTCCGCCGCCATATGCCTAATGGCCCCGTTGGTGCAGAAGCCACAATCGCGATCATCGTCCCCGCCCCGCAAGCGCGCGAGACACGGGTTGCCGACCCTTTCTTTCTGGAATTGCTGGCCGGCATTGCTGAGGCGGCGCGTGACCGCAAAGTCGATCTCGTCATCAGCCACGTCTTCCCTCGTACGGCCGAAGATTTGCAGTTTGCGATGACGACGAGCCGGGCAACCGGCATGATTTTCATCGGGCAAAGCTCGCTCCATGATGCCTTCAACAGCCTAGCGGATAGCGACGATAATTTCGTCGTTTGGGGAGCTGATTTAAAAGATGCCGCTTATTGTTCAATCGGGTCAGACAATGTCGCTGGTGGCCGCCGCGCGACATCGCATTTGCTGAGACTTGGCCGCAAGCGCATCCTGTTCCTTGGTGACACTGAAGCGCCTGAGGCAGAACAACGTTATCGCGGATATCGCCTCGCGCTGGAAGAAGCTGGTGCGGAAATTGATGATCGCTTGGTTTTGCCGGCCCATTTCGATGTTCAATCGGGCGAGGCAACCACGCGTTCCGCTATCGAAAGCGGGACCGAATTTGACGCCATATTCGCAGCGAGCGATTTGATCGCGATTGGCGCGATACGCGCGCTTGATAAATCAGGCCGATCAGTACCCGGCGATGTGTCTGTTGTGGGCTATGACAACATTCCCGCCGCGCGTCTCGTCACCCCGCGCCTCACCACAATTGATCAGGACGCCAACCTTGCAGGCCGTATGCTGGTTTCGAAACTGATCGATACGCACGGCGGGCAAGCGATCTCTGAAAGGCTGGAGACTAGCCTGCTCATTCGCGACAGCTGCGGCGGCTGATATGACTGAGCCTTCTGCACCTCTTCAAAACATCGTCGTAGTCGGTGGAGGAAGCGCAGGTTGGATGACAGCGGCGGCTCTAGCGGACGCGATTGGCAAGAGCTGCTCCATCACGCTGATAGAGTCCGAGGCGATTGGCACCGTTGGCGTGGGCGAGGCAACGATCCCACCGATCCGCAACTTCAACCAGAGACTTGGCATCGACGAAGCGACTTTCGTGCGCGAAACCGCTGGGTCGTTCAAACTCGGCATTCAATTCGTCGATTGGGCGCGAAAAGGACATTCCTACTTCCACCCATTCGGCCAATATGGCGCCGAATTCGATAAAGTACCCTTCTACCATCATTGGATGCGCGAGAGCCTCGCGGGGAATGTGGATGGGCCAATCGATGATTTCTCCATGTGCTGGGCGATGGCAAAAGCCGGTCGATTTTCACGCCCAGAAATGGATCGCCGCAAAATCCAATCGACCTTTGACTATGCCTATCATTTCGACGCCGGGCTTTATGCTGCCTTCCTCAGGCGGCGCGCCGAGGCGCAAGGCGTCAAGCGGATCGAGGGCCGCGTCGTCGATGTAACGCAGCGCAGTGAGGATGGCTTTATCGAGAGCGTCACTCTCGACAGTGGCGAGAAAGTTTCCGGCGAGTTCTTCGTGGATTGCAGCGGCTTTCGCGGATTGCTTATCGAAGGCACCTTGGAAGCAGGCTATGACAATTGGCAGCATTGGTTACCCTGCGACAGAGCGGTTGCAGTACCCTGCGCAAAACAGGCTGAGGTCGCGCCTTACACCCGCTCGACCGCGAAAGAAGCAGGCTGGCAATGGCGCATCCCGCTGCAACATCGCACGGGCAATGGCTACGTGCATTGTAGCGAGTTCATCAGCGAAGATGAAGCGACCGCCACGCTGATGAGTTCACTGGATGGCGAGCCACAAGCCGGCCCGCGCACCTTGCGTTTCGTCACTGGGAAGCGGCGTGAGTTTTGGAAGAAAAACTGCGTCGCGATCGGACTATCAGCAGGGTTTATGGAGCCGCTGGAATCAACCAGCCTGCATCTTATCCAATATGGCATCCTGCGCCTGATTGCGTTGCTACCCGATAGCGCAATGTCGCCGCTGCTCGCGCGGGAATATAACGCGCAGACGACTACTGAATATGAGCGCATCCGTGACTTTCTGATTCTGCATTACAAGGCGACTAGCCGCGATGATGCAGAACTCTGGCGCTATTGCTCGGCGATGGAAATCCCGGAAAGCCTGCAATATAAGATTGACCACTTCCGCACGTCAGGAATGCTTGTGGCTGACGAGCGCGAGCTCTTCGCCAACCCTAGCTGGATTGCGGTCTATTTGGGTCAAGATATTGTCCCGCGCCGCGCGCCCGCAATCACCGACATGCGCGGCGGCGTGCCTGTGGCAGAGCGGATGCAGATGATATCGCACGCGATGAGCGATGCGGTTGAAGAGATGCCCAGCCACGCCGATTTCCTCCAGCGTCATTGCGCATCACCACTCGCGGCGTGAGCCACCTGCGCCGCTGACACTGGGGCCAACTTCACATTACAGCAGCCACAAAAAAGGCCCGCCGTTTCCAGCGGGCCTCTCGGGAGAGTTCTGCGACCCTACTTTAGAAGTTCTTGCGGATCGTGAAGTTAAACGTCCGGCCGTAGACTTCGTGACGGCTTGGGAAGGTCCCAATTTCGCTGCCGCCAGCGTCGAACAGATCGTTTTGTGTCACGAACGGCTCGTTGGTCAGGTTGAACACTTCAAACAGGACACCGAGACCTTCGAGAGGGCCACTCTCGTTCTGGAAGGTATAGCCGATCTGCGCATCAAGGATCGTCTCGCTGCGCGCATCAGCCCCGCTTAATGACCCATCGAAGTTCTGAACTTCGGACAGGAAGCCGCTGCGATAACGCCCCGCAAGCTTGGCCCTAAAGCCGTTGCGTTCGTAGAAGACATCGCCCGACCAAGTATTCTCGGAATAACCCGGTATAGGCAGAGCCACCATGTCCTGGTCTTCTACCGAGGCATCCGCATAGGTGTAGCTGAAGAAACCGCCAAACCCTTCAAGGGCTGGCGAAACATCGCCAAAATCGACGCGAACTGTGCCTTCAATGCCGGTGATTGTGCCGTCCGCGAAGTTAACCGGACCGCTGAAGACACCTGTCGCCAATTCTGGAGCACCGTCCAGAATGTCACCGAAGCCAGAGTTGGTGATAGGCTGGGTCAGATCGATCAGCTCGTTAAAGTCGATGATCCAGTCCGATAGATCCTTGTGGAAACCAGCAACGATAATCGCTGTGCCAGGTGAGAAGTATTTTTCGAACGAGACATCGAACGAAAGCGACTCATAAGGCTGCAGGAACGGATTGCCACCGCTTAGATTAAAACAGACCAGCGACGGCGGGCTAAACCCGAGAACCGTGTCAGGGATCTGGTCACCATCGGTATCGGCACAAGCCAGCGGATTGGTTGAGATATTCTGGTTTGCCGCCATCTGATCGAGCCGTGCACGGGTAACCGTTTTGGCCGCTGCAAGGCGGACAAATGTGTCCGTCGCGACTTCAAAGCTAAGGTTCAGGCTCGGCAGCCAGTCATCGTAACTTTCCTCAACCGTATTGGTGAAGCCGCCGCCGATTGTACCGGTCGAAGACTGCTGCGTATCAGCGTAACGCAGGCCGATATTGCCCCGAACTGGAATGCTACCCAGATCGCCGTCAATATTGGCTTGGATGTAGAAGTTATGGACTTCTTCTTCGACTACCCATTCAGTGTCAAAGGTCGCCTTTTCAACCACATAAGTTCCATCGGTCAGGAACGATGATGGATCGTATGCAAGGATGTTTTGGCCCAAATCGCCAGTGTCTGTCGTGCCCACGATCGCCCCTGCTGGGACTGGCAGAGCGCCGTCAACAAACAGAGGAGATGCGCGCAAAAAGGATTCGTTAGAATCGAAGCTCTTCTCACGGTCTGTATAGAGCCAACCAACGGTGATGTTGTCGAGCAAGCCGCCGCCAAATTCCCAAGCGGCCTCGGCACGCAATTGGTGCAGTTCGTCTTCGATTTCTGGCTGCTTAACGAAGCCGACCTGACCCCAGCCACCGGGATCAGTGAGCAGTACGTTTGCAGGATCGGTGTAATCGAGCAGACCGTCGATCGAGTAACGACCGCTATCGGGGAAGGTGAAATTCAACACGTCTTGCGCGCCAGAGCGTGCAGGACCTGTGCCGGCATATGACTCGTAATCGATGTCATTGCGATCAAGCGTCGAAAAGCCGTAGTCAAACTCGAAGCTCAAATTGTCCGTCGCATTGAACGAGGTGTTGGCGCCGAACGCAAAGATTTGCGCTTCATTACCCTCAGTGTCAGTCCGAAGGATCGGCACAACAGCGGAGTATTGCGCTGAATCTGCAAAAGGACCGGCACCAGTTACGCTATCGACCTGCGCACCGCTCCACGAAGCAATTGGTGTCTCCGTGCCGCGGAAAATTCCCGAGTCCTGCGTGTCAGTGTAGAACGCATCAAACATGATCGAAACGTCGTTTTCGGTCTCGAATTGGAGAGAGCCCGCGATCGATGTCCGTTCAAACTCCCGGCTAACCGCGCCCTGACGGGGGTTATCCGCCGGGAAAATCACTCCATTTTCGTCGCGCGACACTTGGAATTGATTGGTCTTGAGTTCACGCGAAATGAAATGGGTTGGGTTCGATTGGCGCGTGATACCCAAAGACCAGCCGACTGTGCCGGATTCATTCTGATCGATGTAAGACCCGAAGAAGCGGTATCCGTCATCCGCAAAATCTGGGTTACGCGAACCGCTGTCATTCAGCACATATGTCGCCGATGCGGACAATTGCGTATCGTTGAAATCGAGCGGACGCACTGTCCGCAGGTCAACGGCGCCGGCAATGCCGATTGCGGCAAGGCGCGCATCGCCGGTCTTATAGACAATACCCTGGCCGATCAGCTCAGATGGGAACTGGTCAAATTCAATCCCGCGATTATTACCCGCAGAAACCACTTCGCGCCCATTCAGCAATGCGAGCGAGAAATCTGGGCCAAGGCCGCGGATCGAGATTTGCTGTGAACGACCGCGAACACGCTGCGCTGTCACACCAGGCAGGCGTGCGAGCGAGTCTGCAATGGAAAGATCAGGCAATTGCCCAAGATCTTCTGCCGAGATAACCTCAACAATCGAGGTGGCTTCGCGCTTTGTCTCAAGCGAGGTCTCAATCGCGCTGCGGATCCCGGTAACAACGATCTCGTTGCCATCAGCGACCTGTGCTTCATCAGTGTCTTGTGTGGTTTGCGCAGTTGCCGGCGTGGCCGCTGCGATCATTGCCAATCCCGTTGCCGCACTGCACAGCAAACGAGCATTAGCGGAATAACGCTTGTGTCCCATTCATCTTCTCCCCAACACGTCACGATCTTCTCGTGTTTGCATTTTTTTTCATAACGAAGAAAAACTGATCCGTAAATCACCAATGCGCAAATTTTGACTTTTCAGTAAATCGGCAATTTAATCATGTTTATCAGCTGATTACGCGCATTTCTGGATTTATCTGGTTCGATTAATCCGCAACTATCGCAAAAATGTGGCCGCCCAGTCACACTTTTGTAACGCCGCCGCCACTCCAACTGGCCGAGTCGTGCAGAAGGGCGACTTTTCTCAATCACAGGTTTGGTTTTTAATCATTATTTTTCAGATATTTGAATAAACACGTTTGGCTGGCGCGGAGCATTTTGATACGCTGCGATAGCGCGAGAAGCTGAGAGACGAGGCCGCCCAACAATGCAACAATGGTCGATTTCACTTTCAAATGCAGCCTCATCGTATTTTTCCGCTGAAAAACATGAGTTTGTCTCCGTTGATGACTTCATGGCGCTGCCAGAAATTGCGATTCAAGAAGCTTCTTTGCAAAAATTTGCAAAGATCACTCCCCAGTATCCAGGCATTCGCGCCGAGCTTGCAAAGGAAGTCACGCAAATGTGGCTTAATGAGCTCTCGCCCATGCTCGACGATAGCTTTGGCAGAGCGAGCAAAGGTTGGGAGATGCAGGCGTGGTATTCTCTAGTGACCGCAAAGCCGGAGGAGCTCATCCCCATGCAGCGCTTCCCGCATGTGGACGGCACCAACCCGCGTCAAATTGCGATGATGCTCTACCTCGACCACACCGATCACGGCGGCACTGGCTTCTTCCGTCACCGCACCACGGGCCTAGAAGCGCTGACAGATGGAACATTCCCACGCTACCGCGCAGCCCTAGAAGATGACGTGCGTCGCTCAGGCATGCCGGAGGCAGCTTATGTCACCGATGGCGCACCGCATTTTGAGCGCATTCACGCAAGCGCAGGGGCATTCAATCAGGCTGTGTTCTATCGCGGCAATGTTCTGCATTCCGGCCTGATCGATAGCGCGTGTGACTTGTCCCCCGATCCCGCCAAAGGGCGTTTGACGATCAATGCCTTCTTTCGTCCAATAGAGTGAGCTAAAGAGACCTTCGTGACCCAAGACACCCACCAAAACACCGTGCGCAAGCTCGTAATCGTTGGCGGCGGGACCGCTGGTTGGATCGCAGCGGCGGCCTTTGCCCGGCTGAGAGGGAAGACGCTCGATATCGAACTGGTCGAATCCGACGCCATTGGTACTGTGGGCGTCGGCGAAGCCACTATCCCGCAAATCATCCGCCTCAACACGATCCTTGGCCTTGATGAGCATGATTTCGTCAAGCAGACCAAGGGAACATTCAAACTAGGCATCGAATTTGTCGACTGGGGTAAGGTCGGCACACGCTATTTGCACACGTTCGGCGATGCGGGAATGAACCTCGCCAGCGTGCCCTTCCATCAATATTGGAAGCGAGCCGCGGCAGCGGGCCATGAAAAAGACCTGTGGCATTATTCGCTGCATAAAGTGGCGGCGAACAAAGCGAAGTTCGGCAAGATGGACCGGGTCGGCAACACTTCTATGACGGGCCTCGCTTATGCCTATCATTTTGATGCGAGTCTTTATGCGACCTATCTGCGTGCTTTTTCTGAGCAGCTCGGAGTCACTCGGACCGAGGGGCTGGTCCAGTCCGTTACGCGGGGTGGCGAAAGCGGCGACATACGCTCAATCACTCTTGACGATGGGCGCGAGGTCACAGGCGATTTCTTTATAGACTGTACTGGATTTCGTGCTCTCCTGCTGGGGCAAGAGCTAGACGTTGGCTATCAGGATTGGTCGAAATGGCTGCCTTGTAACAGCGCCCAGGCAGTTCCGAGTGAGCGCCTTGAAACACTGGTGCCTTACACCCGCGCGACCGCGAAAAGCTCGGGCTGGCAATGGCGCATCCCGCTGCAGCACCGCACCGGCAATGGCCATGTCTATTGCAGCGATTTTATCTCGGATGATGAGGCTGGAGAAACGCTCCTGGCGGGGCTGGACACCAAGCCGCTCGCCGATCCTCGCCCGATCCGCTTCACTACTGGCAGGCGCGCGACGTTCTGGTCGCATAATTGCGCCGCGATTGGGCTGTCGAGCGGATTTCTAGAACCGCTGGAATCGACCAGCATCCACCTGATCCAATCGCATGTCAGTCGTTTGCTTCAACTGTTCCCCAGTTCCAGCAATTGTGAAACCGAGCGGGCCGAATACAATCGGCGCTGCGCCGCAGAGTTTGAGCAGATCCGCGATTTCCTGATCCTGCACTATCATCAGACAACGCGCGAAGATTCCGAATTCTGGCGCTATTGCAAGAATATGCACGTGCCAGACAGCCTCAGACACAAGCAGGAATTGTTCGCCTCCTCTGGCCGGGTGGGCCGCGATGCGGATGACTTATTCCGCGAGGCTAGCTGGGTACAGGTGATGCTCGGCCAAGGGGTTATCCCCGGCAGCCATGACGCGATGGCTGATGTTCTTACCGAGGCTGACCTCGGGGAGTTTCTTGGCAACGTTCGCACTCTTGTTGAGCGCGCGGTCGATAGCCTGCCCACGCATGAGCAATATCTGCAACAGCATTGTGCGGCAGACTAGCCTTTGCACTCTACCGATTTCGTGAAGCCCGGCAAGGAACTGCTTGCCGAAACTGAATTACGCGGCGACAAGGAAAGGAATGCTTGAAGGGGCGCGAACAAACAGGCGCCTCGCGAGCTCTTGCGGGAATGAGGACAACAGATTTGACAAAGCACACACGGCGGAAGCCCTTTCCAACGCGTTCTTCATTAGCGTCGGGAAGTCTCTGAGATGGCCTCAGCCGCACCCGCGACCAACACCGGTGAGAGCTACGGCACTCCGGGCTACCGCGCTTATGTCCTTGGCTCGCTTACGCTAATTTACACGCTGAACTTCGTTGATCGCATTTTGATCAGCGTGGTTGGGCGGCCGATCATTGAAGAGTTCAATCTCAGCAACTTCCAATTCGGCATCCTGACCGGGATCGGCTTCGTCCTGTTTTACACCTCGCTTGGCATTCCCATCGCGCGCCTATCTGAGAGGGTAAGCCGCGTCCGAATTATCGGCGTATGCGTAATCCTGTGGTCGATCGCGACGATCCTATGCGGTTTTGCAGTCGGGTTTGTGACCTTGCTTTTGGCCCGCCTCGCGGTGGGCGTAGGTGAAGCTGGCTGCACCCCGCCAGCAAACTCCCTCATCAGCGACTATTTCACGGCTGCGACGCGCCCGATGGCATTGGGCATTTACGCGATGGGCGTCATGCTTGGCGGCGTTTTGGCTCAGCTGGGCGGTGGGGCAATCCTCAATCTGTTCACATGGCGCGAAGCCTTCATTTACATTGGCGCGCCGGGGGTCCTCATTGGCATCATACTTCTGATGACGGTTAAAGAACCGCCGCGCGGCTATTCCGATCCGCCGCAAGCCAAACCTGCTGAAAAGGCGACTTTGCGCGAAGCAATGGGGCAGGTCTCCCGTTCCAAAACATTCTGGTACATCGCGCTCGGCATGTCGCTAGCGACTTTTGGTGGTTATGGCCTGACCAGCTTTAAATCGCTCTACATCCAATACACATTCGGCCTGACACCGGGCGATGCGGCGATCCAATATATGGCACCTATCAGCCTATCTGGAGCGATTGGCGCGCCGCTCGCCGGCTATTTAATCCAGCGTTTCTCACCGCGTTTCAATCTGGCCGCGGTCTGGGTCCCGGCAGTTGGCTTCCTGCTTAGCGCGCCATTACTCGCTCTCGGTTTCTTAGCGGAATCGCTGCCGGTGATGTTCGCCGCATTTCTGCTCGCTGGCGTGTTCCAATATTTCTACATCGGTGCATCATATAGCGTAGTCCAGACGGTGGTGGATCAGCGCACACGCGCCACTGCCATTGCGATATTGCTCTTTATCATCAATCTGATTGGCTACGGCGGCGGACCGCCCATTTTGGGCGCTCTCGCTGATAGTATCTCTGTGATGCGCCTCGAAGCGCTAGGCTTGGGAAGCGAGTTAACTGCGGCTTGCAGCCCAAATGATGCCAACCTTAGCGCCGCGCTTCAAGAAAACTGCCTGGACGCAAAAGCATATGGCATTCGCTGGGCTTGTGTTGTCGGCTCGGCGGTGTTCCTACTAGCGGGCCTGATCTATTTTTGGGCGAGCCGATACTATATGGCTGAGAAAATGCTCTAATATTGTCACATTGGCCCACTATAGTGGGATCGAACGAACACGAGCCAAAGTGAGGACTAAGCAACAATGGACATGCGCCAACCCAGCCGCAAACAGCCAAACCGCCGTCAATTTCTGACTGCCACGGGCAGCGCTTTTGCTGCGCTATTGGCAAGTGGTTGCATGACACGAGGCGGATCAGCTGTGGCCGCTGCCTCGTCACCCACAGCGGGATATGGGCCACTTATGAAAGATCCCGCTGGCATGCTCGACTTGCCACAGGGCTTTTCGTATCGCGTCTTGTCCAAGCTCGGCGATGCGATGAGCGATGGTGGCACTGTGCCGGACAAGGCCGACGGAATGGGCTGCCTCGACATTGGCAATGGCGAGATCACGCTGGTGCGCAATCACGAGCTTGTGCCGAGCGATGATGCGGGCGGCGAAATCGCGCATGGCTTTGGCACGCGCAATGGCGCAATCGTACCGGGCGGTACCACTAACATCGTACTGGATGCCGAAACACTCGAAGTGAAGCGCGAGTTTCGTTCGCTCGGCGGAACGATCCGCAATTGCTCTGGCGGGATCACTCCATGGGGCAGCTGGCTAACTTGCGAGGAAGCCCCCACCGGCCCGGGCCAGCGCTATGGCGACGGCCTTGCGGTCAATCATGGTTGGGTCTTTGAAATTCCCGGCGATGCAACCGGACTGGTCGATGCGGTGCCGCTGCGAGCTATGGGACGCTTTAATCATGAGGCGGCCTGCGTCGACCCGGAAACCGGCTTCATTTACCAAACCGAAGACCGCAATGACGGCGTGCTTTATCGCTTCCTGCCAACCACCCCCGGTAAGCTGGCCGATGGCGGCAAATTGCAAGCCGCCGCGATTGAGGGGCTACCCGACACTCGCAATTGGGATGCGGCTACGATGCCGCTAGGCCGATCCTACCCCATCCGCTGGATTGATCTTGATGATGTCGAAGCGCCGAAGGATGATCTCAGGCAGCGAGCAGCAGCACAAGGCGCGTCCCTTATCGCGCGCGGCGAAGGCATTCATATGGGCGAGGATGATCTATTCTTCTGCTCGACCAGTGGCGGCGCGATGAAGCTCGGGCAAATCTTCCGCCTCGTTCCTGGACGCGGCGCAGGGCCAGACCGGGTCGAGCTCTTTTTCGAGAGCGAGAGCAAGGACCAGTTCGACTACGGCGACAATTTATGCGTTGCGCCCAATGGCCATCTCATCGTCTGCGAAGACCAATATACCGACGTGGTAGACAATCATCTTCGCGGCATCACACCCGACGGCCGCCCCTATGCGTTCGGGCGTTTGAACATGCAGACAGAGCTTGCCGGCGGATGCTTCTCGCCAGATGGCAAGTGGTTCTTCGTCAACGCCTATGCGCCAACGCGAACCCTCGCCATCACCGGGCCTTGGATTACTTAGCTTTGAGGGGGCCGGGTTAGTAGTCTGGCCTCCACCCTATTCGACAATATCCATTTCCTCGATCAGCGCTTCAGCGCCGTCAACCTTATCCATGACCCACAGCATATAGCGCGTGTCGACATGGATCGTACGCGTTGTGCGCGGGTCAAAGTCCCAATCGGAATTGACGCTCTCAAACGTGCCATCAAACAGCAATCCGACCAGCTCGGCGCGGGAGTTGAGCGTTGCTGAGCCGCTATTGCCGCCTGTCGAATCGAGATCAGACAGGAAGTTCACCGGAACCGAACCGATGCTTTCTAGCGCATAGGAACCGTAATCTTTCGCTTCAATCCGCTCAAGCAGCTCGGGCGGTGAATTGAACGGATCCTCGCCAGTATCCTTGTCGGTGATCCCTTCTAGCGTGGTGAACGGTAGATACGCCATGCCATCGCGCGGGCTCCCGCCCAAAACGCTGCCAAAGGTCACACGCAAAGTGCTGTTCGCATCGGGATAGGCCAGCTCGCCCTGCTCCTTCTGCCATGCGGTGATCGCTTCCATATATGCTGGCCGCAGAGCGAGTGAACGGCCCGAGCGGGTCTTCCTCTCGGTTTCCAGCTGGAAGCCGTAATCGTACACTGCGACAGCTAGCTGCATGAACGGATCTTCGCTCGCTTCAAGTGCTTCGGGCGATGCCTCCATCAGCGCCAGCCGAGTCTCGCTGTCGCCTAAAGTCGTTTCAGCATAAAAACGATCAACGATAGCAGGCAGTTCTTCAGCTGTTGTTTTAGAAGTCAGGCCCATAGCCTGATCGATATCTGCCACACGCTCGCCCATAGGCTGCTGAATGTAGCTTGTCAGGAATAGCACCCACTCCGCCTTATCAACCGCAGGATCATAGCGCCGGTCGAGCGCCTGCAGACCCTGCCGGAAGAAGGTCATATCGCGCTCTTGAAAGCCCGGTTCACGCTCTGCATTCGGCTTCTGACGCTCTTTCGCAAGACGATAGAGCCGCCGCGCAGCGGAGAAGAGCGAAGGCCGCGAGACATTGTTATACCAGAAATTCGTGCGTGCTGCGGCGGCGCTTTCCTCTGAAAGCTGAGCGAGCTGAGCAATCGCTTCGCCATAGGCGGCGCGATCACTATCCGCCGCAATCCAATCAGCCAACGCTGCCTCGCGAGCGCGGCGGCGCTCGACCAAGCCAACACGGCGTGCGCCCTCGATCTGGCCGCGCAAGTTCTTCTCAAAATTGTTGAGCCCTGCCAACCGAGATTCGTATTTCACCCGCGCATCAGAACCCTCTGGCGCGGCCTCCTCAATCGTAGCGATCCAATCGGTGAGCAGCGTCTGGAAAGTGGGGTAGGTCCAATTAAACGTGTTCTCCACCTCGGCCAGCAGAGTGTAACGACTAGTCGAACCGGGATATCCGGCGGCCATCACAAAATCGCCATCATCCAGGCCGGACGCACTCACCTTAAGGTGGTGCTCAGGCTCGTAAGGTACATTGGCTTCATCAAAGTCAGCCGCAGAGCCATCGGGCGCGACGTAAGCGCGATAGAACGCGAAGTCGCCCGTGTGACGCGGCCACTGCCAATTATCGATGTCGCCGCCATATTTGCCGATGGAATCCGCCGGTGCGTAGACGATCCGCACGTCCCGCACTTCCAGCCGCTTGATCAGCTTGTACTGCGCGCCGCCATAAAAGCTTGCCACCTGACAGCGATATCCCGCCGCCTCTTCGCACCCTGCGATGATATCTTTGCGGCGTTGCTCAACCAACTCGTAGCGCGCGAGCGGGGCAAGGCTCTCAGTGCCAGCGCGAACCTGCTCCGTCACGTCTGTCACCTCAGTCGTCACATAAATGCGCGATCCCGGCGCGGCGGGCAGCTCATCAGCCTTTGTCGCCGCCAAGAAGCCGTCAGCGAGGTAGTTGTTCTCAGCCGTAGAGTTGAATTGAACCGATCCGCGCGCGCAGTGATGGTTTGTGACGACCAAACCTTCTGGTGAAACAAAGCTCGCCGAGCAGCCACCCAGCGAAACGACCGCGCCCATGGGGAAACCCGTCAAATCCGCCAGCTGCTCCGGGTCGATTTCCAAACCAGCCTCTTCCAGCTGTCCGCTAATATCTTGAAGCTGATCCGGTGTGAACATCCCCTCTTTTGCCGCCAACGGCGACGCGAGCGACGTCGCAAGTGAAGATGCAAGCAGCAGATTGATTGGAAGCAAACGGGTGAGATTCATGTGACAGTCCTGAAAGTAAATGTGTGATCGATGATACAAAGTATCTCTCCGCTTATCGCTTATATCTTTTGCCGGCCAACTGCAAACGCGCAGCACGCCTCTAAGCCGGCGTTTATCGCGCCGCTGCTCTGTGTCGTAATGAAGTGTCAGCAAGGCAGAGAAATGGCGGAGACGGTGGGATTCGAACCCACGAAAGAGTTGCCCCTTTACACACTTTCCAGGCGTGCGCCTTCGACCACTCGGCCACGTCTCCGCATGCCCTTTCAGGCAGAGCAGCGCGGATAGACGCGCCTTGCCTCTTTCGCAAGCGCGATTGCGGTGGCACACAGATATCCATGAAAAACACCGTTGTTAGAGCAGCCGCGCTTCTGACCCTCACAGCTCCTGTCGCTGCGCAAGAGGCACCCGAAGGTGCGCCCTCACCGAATGCGATTGTCGATGCGGCTCCGCAAGGAGATTGGGTGACGATCCCAGCGGAGGATCTGCTGGTAATGGAGCTTGCGCCGGATGCGGCCAGAAACCCGCGCACGGTCGTTATCCAACTGATTCCAGAGCCTTTTAGTCAAGGATGGGTGGAGAACATCCGTACTCTCGCGCGGGCCGAATGGTATGACGGGATCACGATCAATCGTGTGCAGGACAATTACGTCGTGCAATGGGGCGATCCCAATCACGACAATCCTGAGGCAACGGGTGAGGCCAAGCCACTGCCCAAGGGGCTGAATGTGATGGGGGAGGATGAGTACACAGTCACAGATATAAAGGGCATAGTGGCGATCTGGCCCAATGCTGATTTCGAAAAACCGGCTCTTCGAAATGGATTTGCGGCGGCCGGGCACTATCCCCCAACAAATCTACCTGAAAGAAACTCCGATGCTCTACTGGCTGACCGATATGCTCCGTTCAATACACTAAGCCGAGGCTGGCCGATGGGCTTTTCTTTTGGGGGAGGGTTCTGGCCCGTCCATTGCTACGGCATGGTTGGTGTTGGGCGCTCCTACTCACCTGACACAGGCTCCGGCGCAGAGCTTTACACGGTGATCGGCCATGCACCGCGTCACTTGGATCGCAATATCGCGCTGGTCGGCCGGATCGTTTCCGGCATGGAGCATCTCTCCTCATTGCCGCGCGGCTCGGGCGCGCTCGGCTTCTACACTGAGGAAGAAGAGGACAAGCGCACACCGATCCTCTCGGCCCGCATTGCCTCCGACCTTCCACCTAGCGAACAACCCAAGTTCGAATACCTGAGTACCGAAAGTGAGACCTTTGCGCATTACACCGGAGCGCGCGCGAACCGCCGCGATCCCTTTTTTATCGTGCCTGCTGGCGGCGCGGATATCTGTAATATTCCAGTGCCTGTGCGGCGGGTAGCGGCCACTCAAAAGTGAGCCAATCCAAACTCTCTTGTACTGGGCCGCTTTGGCGCTGGACGGCATCAAACGGGGTCAGCTGGCACTTCATTACCATTGATGGAGATGCGGGCGAAGAGATGTCGGTGACCGAGGCGATGCGCAGGCTGGAACTGGGGCGAAAGCGCGGATTCAGATCGCTCAAGGTCGAGGCGACCATTGGCGAGACCACTTGGCAAACATCCTGCTTCCCCAACACTAGTAATGACACCTCACCGGGCGGCGATAGCGACGGCTGGCTGCTCCCCATCAAAGCTCAAGTGCGCAAAGCCGAGGGGATTGCTGAGGGGGACGCGGCGCATGTCGAACTGGAGCTTCTCTAGCGTTCAGGCAGCGAAGCGGTAGCGCAACAAAAGACTCGCTCAAGCAGCGAAGCCTTTGCGCAAAAACCCTAAATCCGCTCCGCGCTGGCAATCGCATCGCTGGCCCGCAAAGCGCTAACAATGCGGTTGAGATGTGCAAGATCTTTCACTTCCAAGTTCGCATCATAACTTTGGAATGGCGGGTCATATTGCGCCCGCTCCAGCTCGCGCACATTTGCGTTGTTCTGCGCAAATATACCGGTAGCCTCGGCCAGCGTCCCAGGCCTGTCGTATAGCGTCACCCGAATGCGGCCGACCGCACCGGCCGACTGGCGCCCCCATGACAAGTCAATCCAGTCGCTATCAATTCCGCTAGCAAGCGCGTGGCAATCAACCGCGTGCACCTCCACCTTTTCGCCTGAGCGGCGCGTGCCGACAATCTTGTCGCCGGGTACAGGGTGGCAGCAATCCGCCAAGGTAAAGCCAACGCCCGGGGTAAGCCCACGGATCGACAAACGCTTACCAGTTTTGCTCCACTCGGGGCGCTCGGGCATGGCTTCGGTGCAGCCCGGGACCAGCGCCTCCATCACATCGCGATCACTGATGTCAGAGGCGCCGATCGCAAAATAGAGGTCATCATCATCCTCCATTTCAAGCCGCTTTAGGGCCTCACGCATGGCCTTCTTACCAATCTTTGCGGGCACTTGATTGATGATTTGATCGAACAGCTTTTGCCCCATCGCAACGATTTCGCCGCGCTCTTTAAGGCGAACAGCGCGGCGAATGGCTGCTTTCGCCTTGCCGGTTACGACAAAGCTAAGCCAAGACATTTGCGGCACAGCATTCTTGCCCTTGATGATCTCCACCACGTCGCCATTCTGCAATTGGGTGCGCAGGGGAATATGGCGCCCGTTGATCTTTGCGCCGACAGTCTGGTCGCCAATGTCAGTGTGGACAGCGAAGGCGAAATCGACCGCAGTTGAGCCTTTGGGCAGCTGAAACAACGCGCCCTTGGGCGTGAATGCAAAGATCCGATCCTGGTAAATCGCCATGCGCGTATGCTCGAGCAATTCTTCGGGATCATGGCTCGCATCGACAATTTCGATAAGGTCGCGCAGCCAGCCCACCTGTCCATCGGGACGGTCGCCTTGCTTGTATGACCAATGTGCTGACAGTCCAAACTCGTTCAATTGATGCATCTCTCGCGTCCGGATTTGCACCTCAACCCGCATCGAATTTTCGTACATTAAGGAGGTGTGAAGCGAGCGGTAGCCATTGTTTTTGGGCGTCGAGATATAGTCTTTGAAACGTCCGGGGAGGAATTGCCATGTGCGGTGAAGAAGCCCCATCACATTATAGCAATCCGCCTCGCTCTCGCAGATAACACGGAATGCCATAATATCTGTGACTTGCTCAAAGCTGACATGGCGCTCTGCCATCTTCTTCCAGATGGAATAGGGGTGCTTCTCCCGCCCTGAAACCTCAACTGAAAGACCCGCTTCTGCCAGCGCCTGCTTAATCTTAAGCGCAATCGCATCGACTTGGCCGCCGCCTTTGTCGCGCAGCTGCTCCAGCCGCTTGGTGATCGTCGCAAATGCTTCTGGCTCAAGCTGCTCAAAGGCCAGCAGCTGCATCTCGCGCATATACTCATACATGCCGACGCGTTCAGCCAGCGGCGCGTAAATATCCATCGTTTCGCGGGCAATCCGCTCACGCTTCTCCGGCTTCTTGATGAAATGAAGCGTGCGCATATTGTGCAATCGGTCGCCTAGCTTGACCAGCAGCACGCGGATATCTTCGCTCATTGCGAGCAGGAATTTGCGCAAATTCTCCGCCGCCCGTTCATTCTCGGGCATTTGCTCGATTTTGGAGAGCTTGGTGACCCCGTCGACCAGCCGGGCGACATCACCTCCGAAATTGACCTCAATATCGTCAATCGTCGCCAGCGTATCTTCAACCGTGTCATGTAGGAGCGCGGTGGCGATCGTCTCCTGATCCAGTTTTAGGTCCGTCATCAACCCCGCGACTTCAACCGGGTGGCTGAAATACGGGTCACCACTGGCGCGCGTCTGTGTCCCATGCTTTTGGACAGTATAGACATAGGCGCGGTTGAGCATCGCCTCATCGGCGTCTGGATCGTATTCCTTGACCCTCTCAACAAGTTCGTACTGGCGCAGCATCACTGCAGAATGTGCGGCTTTGGCGATATTATTGCAATGCGAAATTGCCCAGTGGTGTCACGGGCACAATCAGGGACGCAGTAAACGCTCCAATCAAATCCTAATAATTATGCCGTAAAGCCGAGAAATCTCATAGGAGCTGAGAGGGAACACCATGAAAAAATCGCTCGGAGCCACGCTGCTCGCGGCCGTCGTAACACTATCGGCATGCCAGCATGCACCGATTACACCGGCCAATATGATGTGCGACTTCCGGACGATCAAAATGAGCGTCGGTGTGCCGATCTCACGCCCTGCCGACTTGCAACTCCGCACACCCAGCCCGCTTGCCGCGGAAATCGAAACCAGCTTACGCAGCCACGACCGTTTGCAATCGGGCGAAACCCCGCGCCTGCTTGCGCTGTCGGGCGGCAGTGAACACGGCGCATATGGCGCGGGTATTCTCGCTGGTTGGGGTGGCACTGGCGAGCTGCCTGAGTTCCAAATTGTCACCGGCATCAGCACCGGATCAATCCTCGCCACCTTTGCCTTTGTCGGCGATGCGGAGGCCGCAGTCCAAGGGTATACGATCAACTCCGAGAGTGATCTCATCAATGTCTATGCCAAGCCCAAGGACGGCAAACCTGATCTGGCGAATTATGCGAGCTTGTTAGAGCATGGATCGTTCGGCAATTTGGAGCCACTGCGCGGCCGTCTGCACAAATTTATCACTGACGATGTTCTTGCGACCGTCGCGGCTCGCTACGCTGCGGGAGCCCGGCTTTACGTTGGCGCGACCGATGCGGATAGCGGCGATGCGGTCGCCTTCGACCTTGGCGATATGGCCACGCGTTATGTGAACGCAGCTCCGGACACCGAGAGAGGCCTGCTCAAGGATTGCTATATCAGCGCGATTATCGCCAGCTCTTCCTCGCCGATTGCTGCCCCGCCCGCCTTTATCGACAACACAATGTATATCGATGGCGGCACGCGCTTTGGCCTGTTTTCAGACTCCGTTCTGGAGGCATTTTTCCGCCGCCAGAATGGTCTGACCGATGCGTATGAAATGGAAGAGCTCATTCCCGACGCAGGCGACCTGGAACCAATCGCCTCCCTCGCACCAGTGGTTTATGCGGTGATTGACGGGACGCTTGAGCTGCCGCCGCGGCACTGCCCCAAGAAAGACCAAAGCCTGTGCACGCCTGACAAACCGCTCGGCGGCAAGGATGGCGCCCATAAGGATTGGAACATTCTCGATTTGGCGCTCAACACCGAGCATATTCTGGTGAATGAGGTTTATCGCTTTTCAGCCCTGGCGGTGGAGGCGGACGCATGCGAGCAGGCAGGCTGTTTCAACTTCTTGCACATTGAGCCTGATGTGGCGGATTTCGAATATATCTATCCTGCGCCCGACACTGGCGTGCTGATGCCCGCGACATGCCCTGAATGGCAGCAAATCGACATTGAAATCGACGACCCGATTGAGTTTCACAAACGCTATATGCGCTGCCTGATTGCCTATGGTGAAGAGAAAGTGAAAGCTGCGGGTTGGGGCAAGTAGGGTAAGTCGACGCGCTTAGGCACTGACCATCAGATGCCCGCGCTCATCCACCTCGCAGGCGGCGAGTGGTAATGCGCCGCAGCGTTTCTGTGCCTCAGCGCCATCGGAAAGCGCGAAGCGATAGCCGTGCCATGGGCACGTGATCCGGCCGTCGCTGTCAATTTCTGCTTTCGCAAGTGGGCCGAGCATATGCGGGCAGGTTGCGGCATGGGCGATCCAGCCGTTGCTCCAATAGCGCACTACAAATGCGCCGGCTTGTAATTCCGCGGTGTAAGTCTGCGCAATGTCGAGCGCGCTCACCTTCCCCAGATCAACGCGCTCATTGGTCTCAGCACGCCTTTCCCGCTTGGTGTCCAATGCAGCTTGGCGTCCCTGCATCAGCTCCGCATCCTCATCGTATAGCTGCGCATATTGCGCCTGCATCACGGAAAGGATCATTGCCGCCTGTGCTTCAGTCTCCGGCGCGGCAGGCACATAAAATCGTACATCGACCTCAATGCCATCATTCTGCTCGCTTGCCTGCGTGTGGATCTGGATGCCCTGCCCGCTACCCTCAACAACGGTCGTCGCCCAATAATAATTGGGCCGGTCGACCAACAATTCGAGCAATTGGTTGCCTGCGCCATTCGGCAAATCAGCCTTGCAACGCCAGCCCCAGTCGCCCTCTTCAATAAGGCCAATCGCGGCAAATGAGCTCGAATGCACGAACGGCAGATGCTCCCAATCATAGGCATTTTCCATCATGCGCGTTAGCGAGACCGGCAGCTGGCGAACGTAGCTACCGAGATAATGCAGCTGTTTCAGGCCGTCATAATCAACAGCAGTGGCTCGGCCTGCAAATGCCGACCGATCTTGCGCGCCTAATTCCACGCGGTCAGCTCCACACCGCCTCGGGCGGCAAGCTCATCAAGATCGCATCGATATTGCCGCCGGTCTTGAGGCCAAACAAGGTGCCGCGATCATAGACCAGATTAAACTCGGCATAGCGACCGCGCCATTCGAGCTGCGTTTGTTTATCCGCGTCAGTAAAGTCGCTTTCCATCCGGCGGCGAACCAGCGCCGGGTAGATATCGAGAAACGCTTCACCGACATCGCGCGTAAAGGCAAAATTTCGGTCGAAAGACGGGTCATCGTCGCATTCGAGATGGTCGTAGAAAATGCCGCCAACCCCGCGGTGAACACCGCGATGAGGAATGTAGAAATACTCATCCGCCCATTGCTTAAACCGGTCGTAATAAGTCGGGTTATGGCCAGCGCAGGCCGCGCGAAAGCGTGCGTGAAATTCCTCAGTGTCCTCCTCATAGGGAATAGGCGGATTGAGATCAGCCCCGCCGCCAAACCACGCCTTGCCAGTCGTCAAAAACCGCGTGTTCATATGTACAGCGGGCACATGCGGATTGGCCATATGCGCGACGAGGCTAATGCCAGTTGCCGTAAAACCGGGATTGTCGGCATCGGCCCCGTTCACTTGGGCCGCAAATTCCGGCGAGAAACTGCCTTTCACCGTCGACACATTCACGCCGACCTTTTCGAACACTTTGCCTTTCATCAGGCCCTGTACCCCGCCGCCGGGGTCGGAGTTGCCCTCTTCCTCGCGCTGCCAAGGGGTATATTGGAACGCAGCGTCCGATCCCGCTTCGCGTTCAATCGCCTCGAACTCTGCGCAAATGCGGTCGCGCAGTGTTTCAAACCAGGTTTTGGCGGCGTTTGTCTGTTCGCTTAAATCAGTCATGGGAGGGTCTTGCCACGGCACAATCAATGGGGCAATACCCTCACATGGTTCCTGTTTCGTTCGCATCTGAGGAGATGTTCCTAACCAAAGGTCGCGCGCTCTATTGGCCGCGTGAGAAGGCTTTGCTTGTTGCTGATCTCCACCTCGAAAAGGGCAGCTATTTTGCGCAGCATGGGCAGATGTTGCCGCCGTATGACAGCCGCGAGACGCTGGAGCGAGTAGCCGATAGCGTGAAAGAAACGGGCGCGCGCCGCGTGATTACGCTGGGCGATAACTTCCATGATGACGATGGGACTGTGCGGCTTGAGCCTTATGCTGCGGGCATGCTGGAGGCGCTCACGCGGTCGCTGGATTGGGTTTGGATCACGGGCAATCACGATGAGAATATGCACCGAAGTTTCGGCGGAGAAATTACGCAGGAGCTGGAGATTGCTGGCATTGTTCTGCGGCACATCGCCAAGGCAGGTGAAACGCGAGCCGAACTATCCGGCCATTTCCACCCGAAAATTCGCATGCGGATTCGGCAGCGTCATATTGCCCGTCCCTGCGCAGTGATGGCGCGTAGTGCTCATAGCGGCGACCGCATGATCTTGCCTGCATTTGGCGCCTTTACTGGCGGAATGGACGCTGGCGATCCCGCTATTCTGGACGCGCTACAACCCGCCCAATCCATTGAGGCGATGGTTCACGCAGGCAAGAAGATTGCGCGCTTTCCGGTCTGGCATGAGGCGGCATAGTCGCAACGGCACATGAGATTCTTGGCATTCACGTCGGAATCCCCTTCCGTTTCCACGCGGTAGCGCCTATCTCGCCCCAAGAATCCGAACAATACCCGAATAACAGCAGGAGAAAGCCCCATAGCCCGTCCACCACGTCGTTCCATGCAGCCGCCACGTAAGAGCGGCCCGCGCTACGACCAATTTATCGAAGCCCCCAAAGTTCGCGTCATTGATGAGAACGGCGAGAACCTGGGCACTATGTTCACCAACGAAGCTGTCGAGCAGGCCAATGCGGTTGGCTTGAACCTCGTTGAGGTATCCCCCAATGCGGACCCGCCGGTGTGCAAATTTCTCGATGTGGGCAAACACCGCTATGAGGCTCAGAAAAAAGCCAACCTCGCTCGCAAGACGCAGAAGACCCAGGACATCAAAGAGGTCAAAATGCGTCCGAACATCGACACACATGACTATGATGTGAAGATGCGCAATGTGAATAAGTTCATTGAGAACGGCGACAAGGTGAAGATAACCCTACGTTTTCGCGGGCGCGAGATGGCGCACCAGGAGCTGGGTATGAATTTGCTCAACCGCGTGCGCGATGATGTTGAAGAAATCGCCAAGGTAGAAGCATTCCCCCGCCTCGAAGGGCGCCAAATGCTGATGGTGCTCGCGCCGAAGTAAGGCGCAGTACATCGCTTTGGTGCTTGGGGGACCAGTTGAACCTTGGATTTCTTAGCTTTTTTGGCGCGCTCGTAACATGACTGGCGCGCCCGCCACCGATGCTAGAGATGCCGACACCGGCAATACTTCTGTACGGCTGATTGGTCTGGTGGTCGGCGCTCTCGCGCTCGCAGCATCCATTTTCGCTCCGCCCCCGCAAGATCTCTCACGCGAAGGTCTAATTGTGGCTGGCCTCGTTGTGCTGATGGCCGCATGGTGGATGACCGAGGCGATCCCGCTCACCGCTACCGCGCTGATGCCGTTCATCGTGCTCCCCTTTGCCGGGGTCATGAACGCCCGCGATACGGCGAGCGCCTACTACTCACCCATCCTGTTTTTGCTGTTGGGCGGGGCATTCATCGCGCTGGCGATTGAACGCACCGGGCTACATCGCCGCTTGGCACTGACAATCCTCAAAGCGCTTGGCAGCCGCGCCAATTCGATGGGCTTATTGATTGCTTTTATGGTGAGCGCAGCGATCCTCTCAATGCTGATCTCAAACACCTCAACAGCCCTCATTATGATGCCGATGGCTCTGGCTGTTTTGGCTGGCGGCGGCTCCTCTGACGAGAACTTCGAGGGCCTATCAGGCGCACTTCCGATGGGTATCGCATTTGCGGCCAGCATTGGCGGGCTTGGCACGCTTGTGGGGTCGCCCACTAATGCCATCGCAGTCGGCCTGCTTGACACGATGATCGGATTGCAGATCAGTTTTGCTCAGTGGATGTTCTACGGCCTGCCGATCGTTATCGTCGGTATTCCCATTGCCGCACTCATCATAGCGCGAGTGCAAGGGATCGCGAGCCACCCCTTCGATGTCGCAGGCGCCAGCGAGGCAATTCACGACACCACTCCAATGGGTATTGCCGAGAAGCGCTTGCTGATCATTGTCGCACTAACATTCTTTGCGTGGATGACGCGGCTGTGGCTTTCTCCCTATCTACCGGAAGGCAGCTGGACCGATGGGACAATCGCGATCATCGCCAGCCTCGCATTGTTCCTCCTGCCCGATGGCACGGGGCGGCCTTTGCTCGTTTGGCAGGAAGCCGACCGGGCGCCATGGGGCGTCATCATGATGTTTGGCGGCGGGCTTGCTTTGGCCGCTGGCATGAGCGCCAGTGGTCTGGCCGAATGGCTCGGCAATGCGCTGCTCCCGCTTGAAGTACTCCCACTATTCGTCATCGCGCTCGCGATTGTGGCGATGGTCGTGCTGATCACAGAGTTCGCCAGCAATGTCGCAACGGCAACTGCAATCATACCGGTCGTAGCAAGCCTTGCGGCGGCAATGGGGCTCGGCGAACAGGCCATATTGCTCGCAATGCCTGCTGCACTTGCGGCAAGCTGGGGATTTGTTTTGCCGGCGGGTACTGGACCGAATGCAATTGCATGGTCGACAGGACGGCTCAAAATCTCACGCCTGGTGCGCGCAGGCGTAGTTCTGGATCTGATCGGTATTTTCCTGATCGTGGCAATGGTCTGGGGCTTGGCCAGCCTTTCTTAAAGCGGCCACACCACACGGAGCCTACCGGCCAACGATCCGGGCGTAAGGATGGAGGGCGCGAGTGGCTAGACACATAAATCGAGAGCTCAAAACTCACCTAGGTCTCTTGCACTCCAAAACACACCGAGATAATTACACACGTAACGATTTTCTGGTGGTGGAGAGGCGTTCCTGCGGAGGTTAGGAACGGGGGCCTTGCCAGAATCTAGTCAGCTCCTGCCTTCCTAGGAGCGTGATTAGCAAGGAGCGCTCGCATGACCGACGCTATTGATTCCACTGACAAACCGACCCCGCGCCGCAAACCCAAGCCAGAAAAGACCACCATCGCCGGGCGCGAGCTAAAGCCCAGCACGCTGATGATGGGGCACGGCTTTGATCCGGTCTTATCAGAAGGTAGTCTCAAACCGCCGATTTTCCTCACCTCCACATTTGCGTTTGAGAACGCTGCGGCGGGTAAGCGCCATTTCGAAGGCATCACTGGCAAGCGCCCCGGCGGCGCAGAAGGCCTCGTCTATTCGCGCTTTAACGGGCCGAATCAGGAAATCCTCGAAGACCGCCTGGCGATTTGGGACGGCGCTGAAGACGCACTGTCCTTCTCCAGCGGGATGACTGCGATCACCGTATTGATGCTGGCATACGCGGCGCAAGGCGACGTGATTGTGCATTCCGGCCCGCTTTATGCAGCGAGCGAGGGCTTTGTCGCCAAGGTGATGAGCAAGTTCGGCGTGACATATGTCGATTTCCCCGCTGGCGCGACCCGCGAAGAACTGGACGCGGTTATGGCTAGAGCCGATGCGCAGGCAAAAGCACAAGGCGGCAAAGTCTGCATGGTCTATCTCGAAAGTCCTGGTAATCCGACCAATGCGCTGGTCGATGTTGAGGCGGTTCGCGATGCCCGTAACGCCGCGTTTGGCGAAGATGGCCCGCCCATTGCAATCGACAACACTTTCCTCGGCCCGCTGTGGCAACGCCCGCTTGATCAAGGCGCAGACATTGTCTGCTATTCGCTAACCAAATATGTCGGCGGGCATTCTGACCTTGTCGCAGGCTCAGTATCCGGCGCAAAAAAGTGGATGGATCCGGTGCGCGCGCTTCGCAACACGATGGGCGGCATTGCCGATCCGAACACGGCATGGATGCTCTTGCGGAGCCTCGAAACAGTCGAGCTCCGGATGGACCGCGCTGGGCAAAACGCCGCAAAGGTGTGCGAATTCCTCGCCCAGCATCTTAAGGTAGAAGGTCTCGGCTATCTCGGGATGATCACCGATGCCCGCCAGCAGGATATTTATGACCGTCACTGCAAGGGGGCGGGCAGCACGTTCTCCGTCTTCATCAAAGGCGGCGAAGCGGAGTGCTTCCGTTTCCTGGACAATCTTACCATCGCAAAGCTTGCTGTCAGCCTGGGCGGGACCGAAACACTCGCCAGTCACCCGGCCAGCATGACTCACCTTTCTGTGCCTGAGGGACGCCGCGCAGAGTTGGGCATCGCCGACAATCTGGTGCGCATCAGCATTGGAATTGAGGACGCAGATGATCTGATCGCTGACTTCGATCAGGCATTGGAGGCGGTTTGATCCCAACAAGGAATGTCGCCTTTCTCGCGTGTCAGGAAACGCTGCCGGCTGCGCTTGGCGGCGCAGAGGAGCGGCGCGGCGATGCGTTTGAGCATGACTTGCAAGTGAGCGCCCTGCGTCCGGCTTTTGCTGCGGCAGGGTTAGAATTGGTCGAGCTTGATTGGCACGCGCCGCTGGGTGACTTCGACGGCATCGAGTTGGCGCTATTAGGCACTGCGTGGGACTATCAAGACCATGCAGCGGCATTCCTCGCGCGGCTCAAGGAACTCGAGGAATATGGCATAACTGTCTGTAACTCTTCGAGCATCGTGCGCTGGAACCTCGACAAAGGCTATCTGCGCGAACTGGGTGAAGCAGGCTTACCGACTATCCCAACCCTGTGGCATGGTGATGTCGGCCAGTCCGAAGTGCTCGCGGGGTTCGATCATTTCGCAACTGACCAAGTCGTAGTGAAACGCCAGGTTGGCGCCGGTGGCATGGGCCAGCATAGCTTCACACGCGACGCTCCTCCGCCAGACAATTGGTCAATGGGTCATGCAAGCATGATTCAACCATTTCTTCCCTCAATCGGTGAGGAAGGCGAGTTCACTTTCGTCTTCATCGATGGAGAGTTCTCACACGGTGTGCGCAAACGCGCAGCCAAGGGCGAATACCGGATTCAGTCGCTCTATGGCGGTACGGAGGAGGGCTATACCCCCTCGTCCGAAGACCTCACGGCAGCGCAAAGCGTGGTCGACGCCCTGCCCTTTGAAGATCTGCTGTACGCGAGGATTGACATGGTCCGACTTCCGTCTGGAACGCTCGCAGTAATGGAAGCGGAACTCATCGAACCCTATCTCTATCCCCAGCAAGGACCGGAGCTTGGCACCCGCCTTGCGCGTGCTATCACCGACCGCACATAATTCGGGAGAGAAAGTATGAGCGAGCGCAAGAGAGTATTCCTAGTCATTGGCGCAGGGGCAGGGATTGGCGGACACGCCGCCGCTCGCTTTGCAGCTGAGGGGTATCACGCAGTGCTCGCACGGCGTAGCGATGAGCAAGGCCTCGCTCGCCTCGTCGCACAGATAGAGGATGCAGGCGGTTCGGCCACCGGTTCGCTACTAAACGCGAGCGAAGACGGCACGATTGAGGAACTTGTCGAGCGGATTGAGACCGACATCGGCCCGATTGACACCGCGCTCTATAATCTCGGTGCGCAGATCGGCAATCGGACGCTGCACGATACACCGCACCGTACCTTTGAGCTTGGGTGGCGTCTGGGGTGCTTCGGCCTCTTCCGGCTAGCGCATGCGATGCTTCCCGCAATGGTCGAGCGCGGGCAAGGCTCGCTGTTAGTAACTTCCGCCACCGCAGCAGTGCGCGGCAATGCGGGCCAGCACAGCCATGCCGCCGCGATGGGCGGGCGGCGAATGCTATGCCAAACGCTCAATGCAGAATTCGGCCCGCAAGGCATTCACGTTGCGCATGTGGTAGTTGATGGATCGGTCGATGCGCCTGACACGCTGGGCAAGCTGCTGGGCGATAAATTCGAGGCCTATAAAGCATCAAAAGGCGAAGAAGGAGTGATTGATCCAGGAGCACTGGCAGACACTTATTGGCATCTCTCACAGCAACCCAAGAATTGCTGGACGCATGAAGTGGATGCTCGGCCCTGGACCGATGTGCCGTGGTGGAATGACAATCCAGCGTCGGCGATCGACACCAAGCCTAAGCGTTAAGTGTTGCCACAGTCTTGCGTACAAAGCGTGAAAAAGGACTGATTGCTTCCTTGGGAGGCATACCCGCTGGCTTGCGCGAGGCACAGGGAAGCTCGAGGTGATCAAGCTTGCACTTCAGATCTTCGGTCAAGCTGTTCGCGTCAGCCCGCACAGCCTTAGCAAAGGCACTGACGAAACCAATGCAATGCACGCGGCTTGGCAGCCTGGCAAAGTCTTCCTGCTCAATTGCGATAAGATAGCGAGTCGAGATCTTGGTGAGCGATGCCACGTCGGCAATGCTCATCTCAGCAGTGCGCCTTGCATGGGCAAGACACGCGCCAATTTCCGATGCTGAAGGCCGGATTCGGCTCTCCACGATTCAACCCCTTCGCTTGATTCGGTTCGCACCCTAAGCGAATCGACCCTAAGGAAGTTTTACCAAACTTTATCCACAATCGCGAATCGTGAGCTTTAGCAGCATTTACAGCTGCTTAATCTCGCATTCCTTAGGCGCATTTTGAACTCGCGCCATCAGTAATAGGTACGTCTCGCGCTTCCGCCGCTGTCGCAAAGCAAAAGAGCCGGCCCTGCGGCCGGCTCCTCCTAAACACCAAAGGCAACTTCTTTAGCTGTAGCTGAGCCGTGTTGTTACCTTTTCGCGGCGGCGCATGAATGCCCCAATCGCGCCAAAACCAAGGATCAGCAATGCCCATGTTGATGGCTCTGGGACCGCGCCGGAAGTGTCAAACTGAATACGCAATGTTGGCGAACCAAGACGCACGAACGTATTGCTGGTTTGGATGATGCCAAGGTCAACCGTGCCGTCGAGCAGGTCGGCATAGGTCGAGCTATCGAGTGCGATCGAGAAAGAACGGAACGGATCCCCCACGACGAAGCATCCTGGATCACCCACCGGGCATACAGTAAATTGCGATCCGTCAAGGGTCGCATCAAAAGCCGCCGTGCTTGAAGGCGCTGCTTGAGTACCAAAAGTGCCCTCGAAGAAAGCCCCAGTGATGACTGCAGTAGGATCAATCGAGTAGTTGAATGTGCCGATAGTACCCAAATCAATTGGGAACGCACTGCCACTATTGTTCTCGGGTCCGTCGAAATCTGGTAGCGAGGCGATAACCTCAGCAGCAGATGCAGCGCTCGGTAACAACACCGCAGCTGCGCTAGCGAGAGCGAGATACTTGATAGAATTGCGCATAAACATTCCTTTCAACAAGCGAACTGAGCTTGAATCTGAGTTTTGAGCGCGACCCTCAAACGTTCTTAATTAACGAATATCTGCGTGCTACGCGCGTACTGGAGGACCGTCAACACGGTTAACGATCTATCCGTGCGCAGGCCGATAGCTGTCCCTTTTTGATACAGATTGAGTATCTCAGCCCTTCCACTCACGGCGTTCTTCCCCCATTTTCAGGACTTCATAGGCCAGCTGAAGCTTCTGAAATTCTGCCGCAGCCTCCACATCACCCGGCTTCACATCGGGGTGAACCAACTTAGCCTTCTCGCGCCAAGCCCTCTTGATCGCTGTGAAATCCGCGTCCGCATCAAGCTCGAAGACCTCCAAAGCACGCATCTCATCTGGGCTGCGAGAGCCATCACCGCTGCCTGACCAGCCATAGTGCGAAGCCTCGGCGTAACCAGAATTATCGCGTTGCTCATCCTTAGCACGCTTTGCCTTCTCAGCCTTGTCGAGCCCTTCGAAGTAATCCCACTTTTGATTGTATTCGGCCGCGTGCTTCTGACAGAAATACCAGCGATCAGGATTGTTGGGCGACTTTGGCGCGGGGCAATCGCCCTTCTCTTCGCAGCCATGGCGGTCACATAGGCGCACAGTCGCGGCCTCCCGCGATTCCTCATAACCGCGCCAGCGGGGGAAGCCCCAATCATTGGACCTACGCGCCTTAGGCATCGCTGCGTCTTGCCGTGGATGGGCGCGGTTTCAAAACGGATTGGCTCGCAAACATCCGATATAGCCTAGAGATACTGGCGAAATATGCCAGCCGAAGGAACAAGTTTCATTGTGAAATGTTGCAATGCAACGAATGGTTCATATTTGTTATGTAACGGAGGCCGCGAAAAGCGAGACTATGAGCAATCAACTGACACTCTCCGCAGCAGCGGCAATTATGACGATGAGCCTATTTGTACTGACCGCAAACATGAGCGGTTCAGCGCCAGAGCAGCTGGGTGCGCCAGTTCTGGTCGCGCCGGCAATCAACCTGCCGCGCTAATCTAACGGCGTGCACCCGCCCCGCGCAGCCCGTGACGGCACATGCGCGAGGACGGGAAACAAATCAGATAACACTAATTGATGACGATAGTCGCAGCGCGCCGGTTTTGCGCCCAAGCATCTGCATTGGACGCCAGCGCGACCGGGCGCTCCTTACCATAGCTCACCGTGCGGATACGGTTTGCCGGGATGCCGATGGAAACCAGATAGTTCTTCGCCGCATTGGCCCGGCGCTCGCCGAGCGCAAGGTTGTAATCGCGTGTGCCGCGCTCATCCGTATGGCCTTCGATGGTGAAATTGAGGTTTGGATACTGGCCAAAATACTGCGCCTGTGTTTGCAGGCGCGCGGCATCTTCGCTGTCAATGTTGAACCGGTCAGTATCGAAATAGACGACAGTGTTCTGCGCGCCGATAGCGTTCGCAAAGTGTTGCTGCGTGCCGACACCGGGCGCAGTCGATACTGGAGGGGCCGCCTCAGGTGTCTGCGTCGTTGGCGCTGGTGGTGGCGGTAGCTCCTCAGGTGCCTGACGTTGACAAGCACCCAATGTAAGCGCGCTGACAAGCACGGCGGATGTGGCAATTTTAGTATTCATAACTGTCGTTCCTTTCCAGAAACATGGTTTGCCCCGATTGCCTTCCCCTCAAAGGCGAGTGAACTTGTGGTACCGAATTTTACGGCAGGATTGGTCCCCATGCAGGGTCTGATGCATCAACCGGTGTGCGCAGGCGGCGCTCATTGTCGCCGGTCAGATCGACCTGCCACAAAGAAGAGTTACCTGAATTCCGCTCCGTACGGAAGAACTGAACAATGCGGCCATTGGGTGCCCAAGTCGGCGCTTCGTCCTGCCAACCGCGAGTTAGCGCGCGAACATTACGCCCAGATGGCGTCATGACAGCAACGTTGAAATCACCGGCGATGCGTGTGAACGCGATCTGATCGCCGCGCGGGCTCCATTCCGGCGTTGCGCAGCGCCCACCCGAAAAGCTGATCCGGCGCTGGTTGGAGCCATCCGCGCTCATCACATAGCACTGCTGAGAGCCTGAGCGGTCGCTTTCAAAGACAATCCGGCTACCATCGGGCGAGTAGGACCCACCGATGTCGATGCCCGGCGTATCGGTGAGCCGCGTGCTGCGCCCACCGCGCGCGGAAACACGGTAAATGTCAGTATTGCCGCCCACGGCCATGGAATAGAGAATTGAGTTGCCATCAGGGCTCCAGCGCGGCGCAAAGGTCGGATTGCTACTTTCCGTAATCAGCGTTTGCCGCCCAGTTCCGATATCATAGACATAGATGCGCGGGTTGCCATCGACATAGCTAAGATAGACTAGCTTCTTGTAGTCCGGCGAATAACGCGGGGTCAGCGCCGTCGCGCGGCCCGTTGTGATAAAGCGGTGGTTCGCCCCGTCACTGTCCATGATCGCGAGCCGCTTGACCCGGTTATCTTTCGGTCCAGTCTCGGCGATGTACGCGATGCGGCTATCGAAAAACGGGCTCTCTCCGGTCAGGCGCTGATAGACCATATCGGAACATTTATGCGCAGCGCGCCGCCAGTCGGAGGGCGGCACACGCCATCCGCCGCTCTCGATCTGTTGCTGAAGCGCGGTGTCATAAAGATAGCAGCCAACGGCAAGCCGCCCATCGGATTCTGCATTTACATAGCCATGGACGAGCATTTCTGCGCCGCGATTGGACCATGTTGCCCATGCTGGCGCGCGGATTTGCGCAAGCTCTGGCCGTGGAAGCGAATCCGGCCCGGCAGGCTTGAACAACCCGTTATTTCGCAGATTGTTGGTGATGACCCGCGCGAGCTCTGTGCCCAGCGCGGAGGTCCCGCTGCGATTGGCAGGGGTCTGAGCGTTGCGATTGGTGGCAAAGGAAGGGATCGCGATACCGAGATCGTCGAGATTGCCCTCAAAGCTAACCGAGCCGGTCAGACCGCCCGCCTCATCTTCATCAACGGCTTCAAGCTCGCCGCCTTCAGGCAGAGCTGCGCCCAAATCCTCGTTCGCGTCTTGCGCGGCGAGCGGCGAAGCAATCAGGAACAAAGCGGCGAATGCAGATGTAAATGTGCGTCTCATTGAGCTAACTTCCAGTCAAAACTGAACGGTCCAACCCGTTTCCAGGCTTCGTAATACTGCTCCGGCAAATCAAAAGGAGCAGCCAATTGTACTGCACGCACAGCCTGTTCACCATGGCGAGCGGCTTGCGCGCGATTGGTAGCATTGACGCCGGTCTGCCGAACCACTTGGGGGCGTCCCGAAAGACTGCCATCCGGGTTCAGGCGCCAGCGCAGGAATGTGACAATCTTGTCTACTTCGGGACCGCTTGGCGGTGTCCAATGCGGTTTGATTTCGCGCGCGATGCCTTGCACCAGTGAAGCCTTCGCGCTCGCACCGATTTGCGAGGCAGGGATGCGCGTTTCGGTGGTATTCGTGCTGCCGCCAGCACCCTCGAGGAAATTGTCGCCAACGCGCGAGCCGCCGCGCCGCTCGGTCTCCTGCGGCGGTGCGGGCTGTCGCTGGTCGGGACGGCGGCGCGGACTGTTGTCGCGAACGGGCGGCGGATCTTGCGCCCGCACTGGCTCAGGCAGGCTGTCCGCCTCCGGTGTCGGATTGATATCATTGATGATTTCAGGCGCGACCGCCGCGCGGCTTTCCGCGACCGGGGTTGGCGATGCCGCCTCAAGGCCGATCTCCTCGGCCAGATTGACAGTCATGCGCTCAGGCCGATCAATCGGCGCGCGCCCCCCAGGTTGCAAAAGGAACAGTGCCACCAAGCAGGCATGCAGGCCGATCGCGACGGCAAGACCAATCTGGTCTTCGCGGCGTGGGAGATTATGATCCAAAGCGCGCTCCATATCCAACCGCTATGGCTCGACTGATGAACCGTTGGTGAGCAGTGAAATGCGGTTGAGGCCAGCTCTATTCAACTCACCCATCACGGCCATCACTCTACCGTAATCAAGACCGCGATCGGCGCGCAAAGTGATATCTGGCCCCTCTCCTGTGCGCGGCATAGCCTCTAGCGCAGCGGCGAAATTACCAGCCTCCACGGGTGCATCATCAATGAAGATGTTGCCTGCCGCATCAACACTGATCGTCACCGATTGCTGCGGGTTATCAATGGCATTGGCGCGGCTATCAGGCAGGTCAATCGGCACACCGGCGGTCAGCAGTGGGGCCGTGACCATAAAGATGATCAGCAGCACCAGCATGACATCGACAAATGGCGTGACGTTGATCTCAGCCATCGGCGCACGCCTTCCGCCGCGCCGAGTGCGCCCAGTGCCTTTGCCCGATCCAAGCGCCATAGCCATTATGGGGTTTCCTCCCCAGCGTTAGCCGTAGCCGCCCGCTCCCTCCACCCTTCCACCCCGAGGGTACTCGGGCAGGCTCCGGGTGGAAGGGTGGAGGGCGCGGGTGGCAAGGCTCTAATCGAGATCATACCGCGCTCTCAAGCTGCCGGCTAAAGCTCGCATGGAGCCGGTCAGAAAACCGATGCAGCCGCGCTTCGTAGCGGTTCACCGAGTGGCTGAAACGGTTGTAAGCTATCACCGCTGGAATAGCGGCAAACAGGCCAATGGCCGTCGCAAAGAGCGCCTCCGAAATGCCCGGCGCGACAACTGCAAGCGAGCTGCTTTCCTGCGCGCCAATCTGGAAAAAACTGTTCATGATGCCCCAGACGGTCCCGAACAGGCCGACAAATGGCGCAACCGAGCCAACCGTCGCGAGGAAATTGAGCTTGTGCGCTAGGTCATCCGCCTCTGCGGCAACTTGACCCTCCATCGCGGAGGCAATGCGCTGGCGCACACCATCGGGATCTTTCACGCCGGCTTTGGTTGAGCGGCGCCATTCGGCCACACCTGAGCTCGCCACGCGCGCAGGCGGCAAATCCTTACCACCGCGCTCAGACATAAAACGGTCAAAGCTCTCCGCCTGCCAAAACTCCGCCTCATATTCCTGCGTCTTGCTCGTGAGCCCGCGCATCCGCAGCGAAAAGCCGACGATAATCGCCCAGACCCAAATGCTAGCCAAGATGAGGCCTGCCATAACCAATTGCACGACAATATCGGCATCCAGAAACAGCTCGAGAGGGTCGAGACGGGTAGGCGCAGAGGCTGCGAGAAGGGTGAGCGCGGTCATCTAGTCTCCATTGGTTCGGTTACAGTCGCAAAAGCGTTACGCCATTTTTCAGGTTGCCGCGTCGGGCGGCCATCGGGCGCGACAAATCCGACGCGCAAGCTCGCCTCACAAAGCACCTCATCGCCGCGCCGAGCGATCTGATGCATTCGGCAACTGGCCGCGCGCATTTGCGTGCAGCGCGTCTCAATAAGCACATCATCATCAAGCTTGGCGGGCCGCAAATATTTGATGTTCATTTCGGACACCGCATAAGCGCCCTCGCCCGCCTCAATCGCGGCGCGCTGATCAATCTCAAGAAGGCGCAGCAAGTCAGACCTGGCGCGCTCAAACCAGCGCAGATAATTCGCGTGATAGGTTATTCCTGACAAATCAGTGTCTTCGTAATAGACACGCACACCATAAAGATGCCGCGTGCCGTCAATCACGCCGTCGGGAAATGCAGGCATCTTCATATGACTACCCTTAGACTAGCGGATTCGCACTGCCTAGCGCGCAAAGCTGGTCTGTAGACAAAGCGAATCCCTCCATCGACGAATGGAGTGAAGAGTGGATCAAAACAAACCCGACAGGGTTCGCAAGGGCGACTGCCCGCCCGCAGCGACGCGACCTTCAGGTCGTGAGAGCGAGGAAATCGCAGCACGGAGGTGCTGCGGAAAACAAAATTACCGCGCGATCATCGGACCGAGCGGCTGGCCGCCACAGATGTGAACATGCAAATGCGGGACTTCTTGCCCGCCATGCTGACCAATATTGGCAAGCAGGCGATATCCCGGTTCAACCAATCCCTTGGCCCGCGCAACTTCGCCAACTGCCCGCACAAAGCCGCCAATCTCGGCATCACTGGCTTTAGCCGAAAAATCATCCCAGCTGACATAGTGCCCCTTGGGGATCACCAGCGTATGGACTTCAGCCTGAGGGTTAATGTCCTCAAACGCGTAAGCCCACTGGTCCTCATAGACTTTGGTCGAGGGGATTTCACCGCGCAGGATCTTCGCAAAGATGTTCTGATCATCATAGGGTTGCGTCGCGTCAATCGGCATTATTCGCTCCTAGCAGAATTCCGGCTCGCCTTCTCGTCTATCCCCGAAACACCCTCGCGCCGGTCGAGCTCAGCCATCACATCCGCCAGCGTCAGATCACTCGCATTGAGCAGCACGATCAGGTGGAAAAGCACATCGGCGCTTTCCGCGATCAGCTCTTCGCGATTGCCCGTGACTGCCGCGATCACCGCTTCGGTCGCTTCCTCGCCCAGCTTTTGCGCGACGACTTCTATGCCCTTGCTATTAAGGAGCGCGACATAGCTTTCCTCCGGCGGGGCCGAGCGGCGCGACATGATCGTCTGTTCGAGGCGAGCAAGCGTTTCCATGAAAGTCCTTTTCGTTCAAAGCCCGAGCCTGAGCAAGGGCGGTGCGAGGCTTAGACGCCGCGGGCAGGCAAGCCAGCCGCGCGAAGAGCATCATGCGCCTCGGCAATAGTATGCTGTCCGAAGTGAAAAATCGAGGCGGCGAGCACGGCGCTGGCGTGGCCTTCCGTGACACCCTCGACCAGATGCTCGAGGTTGCCAACGCCGCCGCTGGCGACCACCGGAATTCCCACCGCATCGGCGATTGTACGGGTCAGTTTCAGATCATAGCCAGCCTGCGTTCCGTCCCCGTCCATCGAGGTGACGAGCAACTCGCCAGCGCCGAGTTCTGCGACTTTGCGGGCATATTCCACCGCATCAATTCCGGTCGGCTTGCGGCCGCCATGGGTAAAGATTTCCCACTTACCGCCGTCGACGCGCCGCGCATCAATGCTGGCGACAACGCATTGGCTGCCGAATTTCGCGGCGATCTCTGCGACGAGCTCGGGGCGCTTCACCGCCGCGCTGTTAATCGCGACCTTGTCTGCGCCCGCAAGGAGCAACGCGCGGGCATCCTCTACGCTGCGCACTCCGCCGCCCACAGTAAGCGGCATGAAACACACTGCTGCCGTGCGCTGGACAATGTCGAGCAGCGTCCCGCGCCCTTCGTGGCTCGCGGAGATATCGAGGAAACACAGCTCGTCAGCGCCCGCCGCGTCATAAGCCTGCGCCTGCTCAACTGGATCGCCCGCATCTTTCAAATCGACAAAATTGACGCCTTTGACAACGCGGCCATCGGCCACGTCGAGACAGGGAATGACGCGCACTCTTACCGTCATGTTCGCGCTCCCATCGCGATAGCCGCAGCAAGATCCAACCGACCTTCGTAAAGCGCACGGCCCGTGATCACACCCTCGATGCCCTCATGCGCGTGAAGGGAAAGTACATGAATATCATCCAGTCCCTTTACGCCTCCGCTGGCAATCACAGGAATATCGACGCGGCGCGCGAGATCGAGCGTCGCGTCGATATTTGCGCCCTTTAGCAAACCATCGCGGCCAATGTCGGTGAAGAGCAGGCTGGCGACACCTGCATCCTCGAAGCGGCGAGCAAGGTCCTCCACCGGAACGTCAGAAACCTCCGCCCAGCCCTCGGTCGCGACCATGCCGTCTTTCGCGTCCACCGCGACAACAATGCCGTTTTCCCATTCGCGAGCCATCTCCTTGACGAATTCGGGGTTTTTCAGCGCGGCTGATCCCATGACAACACGCGAGACGCCGAGGTTGAACCAGCCCTCCACGCCTGCCGCATCGCGGATACCGCCGCCCAGCTGCACATGACCGGGGAACGCTTTAACAATCGCCTCCACGGCCTCGCGGTTCTCAGTACGGCCAGCAAAGCTGCCGTCCAGATCGACCACATGCAGATGCTGCGCGCCGGCCTCGGCAAAGAGCATGGCCTGTGCCGCCGGGTCATCGCCATAAACGGTTGCGCGGTCCATATCGCCTTCCGCGAGACGGACGACTTGGCCAGCTTTCAGGTCGATTGCGGGAAAGATAATCAAGGCTTATTCCTTAGTATTCCGCACGCCATCCGGCGCGCGATATCCTCGCTCATGCGGCCTGAAGGCCGCGTCGCTGCGGGTGGGCGGTCGCCCTTGCGGTCGCTGGCGCGACCAGCTTCTAGTTCTCGGAAATCTAAGGCCGCCATGCGAGGAACCTTTCCAGCAGCTCAAGCCCATACTGCTGGCTCTTCTCAGGATGAAACTGCAAGCCGACAATATTGTCGCGTCCGACAGCCGCCACAAGCCCGCCGCCATGATCTGTCATCGCGAGCACATCAGTGGGGCTTTCGGCATGGAAATGATAGGAGTGGAGGAAGTAAGCTTCGCCCTCCTCGATCACCGCATGTTCGCGAGCATGCGGCAGCAGAGCGACGTCGTTCCAGCCCATATGCGGCACTTTAACGCTCGCATCGACCGGATCGATCAAGCGCACTTCGCCATCAATCCAACCGAGCCCAGGCGTGGTGCCATGCTCCAGTCCGCGGGTCGCAAGCAGCTGCATACCCACACATATCCCAAGGAATGGCGCGCCGCCAACATGCACCCGCTCCGACATTGCTTCAATCGCGCCGTCAATCGCAGCAAGTCCCTCAGCGCAGGCCTTGAACGAGCCAACACCGGGCAGCACAATCCGGTCTGCTGCGCGCAGCACATCAGGATCAGCAGTCACGCTCACATTCGCGCCGACAGCTTTCAAGGCGTTCTCTACCGAATGCAGATTGCCCGCGCCGTAATCGACCAGGGCTATTATCTCAGCCATTTTTTGTCTCCGCACGCCCCTCCGGGCGCGCGATTTCCTCGCTCATGCGATCAAAGATCGCGTCGCTGCGGGCGGGCAGTCGCCCTTGCGGCTGCTGCGCAGCCGGACACCCCTTATCACCCACCTAGTTGCCCCTTAGTGCTCGGGATCGCGCCGCCTTTGCGCGGGTCAATCTCAACCGCCTGGCGCATAGCGCGGGCAAAGCCCTTATACATCGCCTCGCAAATATGGTGATTGTTGCTGCCGTACAGCAACTCGCAATGCAGCGTAATGCCAGCGGTCTGCGAGACCGAATGGAACCAATGCTCAATCAGCTCCGTATCCCATTCGCCGAGCTTTTCCTGCGTGAACCCAGCCTTCCACACCAGATAAGGCCGCCCAGAGATATCCAGCGATACTCGCGCGAGCGTCTCGTCCATCGGCGAATACGCGCTGCCATAGCGGGTGATCCCTCCCTTATCGCCCAGCGCCTCTGACAATGCCTGCCCAAGCGCCAGCGCACTGTCCTCAGTCGTATGATGCTGATCCACATGCAGGTCGCCATCGATTTTCATAGACACATCGATGAGCGAGTGTTTGGAAAACTGCTCTACCATATGATCGAGGAACCCGATCCCTGTGGAAATCTCATACGCGCCGGTGCCATCGAGATTTACGCTAATCTCAATGCCGGTTTCTGCGGTCTTACGCTCTATAGAGGCCTGTCTCATCCGCGCGGATATAGGGGAAGCTCGCCCTCAAGCAAGCCAATCGATTGTATGAATATGGTTGACCCTTGCTCATGCGCACGTCACCTAGGAACACGCTATGAGCGAAGAGACCCCCGATAGCCTGATTCCTTACGATTCCATCGTGCAAGAAGCTTTGCGCGCCGTGGTTGGGCGGGTTCTTGGCGAGATACAAGCCTCAGGGAGCGAGCTTCCCGGCAATCATCATTTCTATATCACGTTCAAAACCCATGCCCCCGGCGTGTCTGTTCCCCCGTCGTTGCGGGAGCGGTTTCCCGATGAAATGACGATCGTGTTGCAGAATAAATTCTGGGATCTCAAAGTCGAAGAAGAACAGTTCAGCGTTGGTTTGAGCTTCAACCAGATCCCGGCCGATTTGGTTGTGCCTTATGCGGCGATTACGCAATTCGTTGACCCTGCCGTAGATTTTGGCCTGCAGTTTCAGGCGACGGCCGCCGACATGGGGCCCGCAACGACGGAAAGCCCTGAGAATGACCAACCAGGCCAGGACGAAGCGGATACGACTGGCACTGATGATGGCTCGAATGTCGTCACCGTGGATTTTGGCCGCAAAAAATAGCGCTAGCCGCCACGATTAGCGTCGGACAGTGAATATGGCGAAGAGCAAAAAATCAGAGACACCGCATGCTGCTGACCTAGACGTTACAGCCGAGCAAGACGGTAAGCACGGCGAAACAATAGCAGCGCCGCCAGAAACGAGCCTACTCTCAAATGATGCCGTGATGCGCGGCGCCACGTTTTTCGCTCGCCGCGCCGCTGAGAAGGCCTTTCTTGGTAGTCGTCTTACCCAGAGGCTTGCCAAAGAAGCCATTGAAGACCGCTCAGCTGTAAACGCAGTTGCGGCCTACGGCATAACCCGGCTCGCAACGCGCTCTGTCCCTGGGGCAATTTTGGTGGGCGGCGGACTGGTTGCAAAGGCGCTATTTGATCGCAGTGAAAAACGCCGGGCTCGCCTTGCTAAAGAGGCTGAAAAAGAAGCCAAACGCGCGACCAAAGCTGCCGCCAAAAAGAGTAAGCTCTAACCAGCCGCCTTCACCGTTTTTCTTGAGAATTCCCGTTTAGGCCTTGATTTCGAAGAGGGCTCTAGGCCAACAGCACCCATGGCCGATAACAACCCGCCCACCGAGCCCAGCCTCTCCCCGCCCGATCTTTCACGGCGCGGGTTGCTGTTTATCCTCTCCTCGCCATCAGGTGCGGGTAAGACGACCATGTCGCGCATGCTGCTTGATGCGGATGAGGCGATCAAACTGTCCGTCTCAGCAACCACACGCCCGCCCCGCCCCGGCGAGAAAGACGGCGTGCATTACTATTTCGTCGATGATGCAGAATTTGATCGGATGATCGAAGAAGACGATTTCTACGAGTGGGCTCACGTCTTCAACCATCGCTATGGCACGCCCAAAGGCGCCATCCGCAAGGCGCTCAAAGACGGGCAGGATTTCCTGTTCGATATCGACTGGCAAGGCACGCAGCAGCTTTATCAGAAGGATCAGCAGGATGTCGTGAGCGTGTTTATCCTTCCGCCAAGCCTCGAAGAACTACGCCACCGCCTGGAAAGCCGTGCCACGGATAGCGGTGATGTAATTGACGACCGGATGGAGCGCGCCAAAGGCGAGATCAGCCATTGGGCCGAGTATGACTACGTCGTGATCAATGATGATCTCGATGCGTGCTTTGCCAAGATCCGCGAGATCCTGCATTCGGAACGCAGGAAACGCACGCGCCAGACCGGGCTTATCCCCTTTGTGCGTGAGTTGATGGCATAGGCTATGCGAAGGTCGGCGCTCTATGTACCGGGACGCCAATAGATCAAGCGGCTGACTTTTGCGTCTGTGCCCCTGATTTTGATTGCTTCGCTTGGTCAGCGGCCTCAGCCGTCACCTTCAGCAAGGCCTTTCCCGACATTGGCTTGCCAAAAAGATATCCCTGTACAGATTCTGCACCGGCACGTTTCGCCATCAGCAGATCAACCTCGCTCTCTACCCCTTCGAGCAGACAATGGACACCGAGCACGCGCGCCATGCCTGATAGCGATGAAAGCACTTTCTCCGTCATCGGATCGGATGGGTTTTCGATGAAAGACTTGTCCACTTTCAGCTTCTTAATCGGCAAAGCGCGCAAATAGCTGAAGTTTGAATAGCCTGTTCCAAAGTCATCCAAGGCGACCGAAAAGCCGAGCTCTGCAAGCCATTCCAAGTTCTTGGTCGCTTTTTCAAAGTCAGCCATCATGGCTGTTTCAGTCACTTCGAATTCGACCAAGGCTGGATCGACTTTAAAGGTTTTGAACAAGGCGAGGATCTCTTCCAAGGTCGGATCAGAAATGAGATCATAACTCGAAAGGTTGATCGATAAAGGGATCGGCTCGGGCCAAGAGCTCAGCTCACGCAGAGCTTTCTCTACCACCACCAGAGTAATGCCAGTGATCAGGCCGCTTTCCTCAGCAATCTTGATGAAGCGGTGCGGCTCGATTGCCCCCACCGACGGGCTGGTCCACCTTGCCAGCACCTCGGCGCGCTGCACCATATTAGTCTCAAGATCAAATTGCGGTTGAAAGACGAGCGTGATCTCGCGGGACAGATCGGCAATGCGCAGAGCTTCCTCGATCTCATATCGCGCGCCGGCTTGCTGGGCATGTACGTCAGTGAACAGCACGGCCTGGTTCTTGCCTTTGCGCTTTGCCACCATCAAGGCATAGTCAGCATGGCTGATCTGAGAACGGGTGCTCTTACTCAGATCCATCATCTTGCAACCAATCGAGCAAGAGATTTTTACAAAACGCCCTTCGATTTCATAGGGTTCAGCCAGCTGGGCGACGAGCTGGTTGCACCGTGCGCTTACTTCTTGCTCGCTTTCAGCGCTCGTCAGGATCAAATTGAACTCATCGCCGCCCATGCGGCTCACGTGCATCTCATTTGCCGCGAACAGTTCCAATCGACCTGCGACCTCCTTAAGTAAATGATCGCCAGTTAAATGGCCGTGCACATCATTGACCGCCTTGAAGCCATCAAGGTCAAGCAGGATCAGCCAGACGTTCTCTGAAGGCGCATCTGCATCTTGGCTGTGGGCCGCCCGCCGCACTGCACCGCGTAAGGCCTGAAAGAAACCGCGACGGTTGGGCAGCGACGTCAAACTGTCAGACAGTGATTTCGCGCGCATATCCTCAGCCACAACGCGCGCGTCAGCCAATTTCTCTTCGGTTTCTATCTTCGCTTCCGCGATATTGCTGATCGCTTTACGCAGGTAGAATGAGATCGAGAGTGCGGCCATTGTCGCGCCAAATGCAATAAAGCCAAACACAGAAAGTGCCGCGCCATCCAGTCGCGGGAAAAAACTGAGAAGAGCTATTGCTGCGACAGCAATCGCTACGACAGACTGCCGGAAGCTGGCGCTAGAAAGCGCAAAAAGCATGATGACGATAATGAAATAGATCAGCTTTGATGGACTGAATAGAAGCGCAAGAGTGGCACAAATATTTGCCACAACCAACAGATTAACCGTGAGCAGTAAAAGCTCAACACGCAGCGCCGACGCAGGCCCGCGCATATACCAAACACCAAATGCAGACATGCCAGAGGCAAGCGCGGCTAGCCCTGTCAGGGCTATCATTCCCCAACCGCTCATTGTCGCATAATTGGCTTGCAGCATCAGGAAGTAATATGCAGCCAGGACCGCAAAATACCCCCTTGTAATAGGGCGGTAGATCTCGCTAACCGCAGAAGCAGTCTCCGCGCTCAATCTCTGAGCTTTTTTGAGCATTCCTTGCGTCCCTATTCGCTAGGAAAATGCCTTAAGTTGAATATATTAATGTCGAGTAAGGAAATTTACGACCGCTTCGTGACAATTCTCCGGCGTGGCATAAGCGATCTTCTTCGCCGCTTTTTGCGCTGCCATGATGCGCCAATCAGATTTCTTCGCCGCGCTCCAGCTCTTTCAGCAACTCCTCAAGCTGGTCGGTAATGATTGCGTTGCTGTCGCCTCCTCCATAGCTCAAAATACCGCTCGAAAAGGTCGTTCCAAAAGTATCGCGAAGAGACTTCGTCTGAAGTAGACCAGAGGCAAATTCACGCGAGCTGAGCGACGGAAGCGAATGAATGAAGGTGCCCCACACCAGATTTTGGCCAATCGCGTATCGAGCATCAAGCGCTGTGTCGAAATTGGCCTGCATCAACCGCAGCAGAGCCTCCTGCGGCAAATCTTCCGAAGGCGCGATCGGCGTCAAAATGCGCATGCGGCCAGCCGATGTGTCCGTCACAACCAGCAATTGCACCTCATCAACGGTGAGTTCCCAGCCGTTGCCTTGGCGCTTGGCCTCAGGATCAAGCTGCTCGATAACAGCCGCGATCATGTCCAGCGCGGATTGAGTTTCTTCATCCAGCTCTGCATCCGGAGGCGGAGCGGGGGTTGCGAAGTCTGTGTCAGCCTCGCCGCCCTGTTCTCGTGACTGATCTTGCGCCTCACGCTCGCGCTGAATATCCGAAAAGTCAGACAGAGGATCAGTTTTGCCTGACGTCGCCGCGGTATCACTTTCTTGTGCACTCTCTTGCGCAGTCAGGGCAGCTCCTGCAGCGACCGAGCCGGCGAACACGGCGACGAAGGCTAGTCCTGTGAGACGGATTTTTGGCATTGTGGCTCCCTGCGCGTGCGACGTTCAGACCATTGGGAGCGAGCCTCTTGCGGCGCTCTCCCAATGACTAATACATGCAGCAGGGCGAAATGGTTACGCACCGCAGGACCTAAATCGCCACAAATTTCCTCAAAAAAGGCTAGAACTTCGGCTAACCGCCTGACGGATCGACGAAATTACCTGCACCGATGTTCGCGTTCACCACGCCGCCATCAATGGCCAGCGTAGTGCCCACCACATAATCGCCAGCGCGGCTGAGCAGGTAAATCGCGCCGCCCGCCATATCTTCGGTCACGCCGACGCGGCGCGATGGAATGCCGCGTTTGACCAGCTCCTCATTGTCGCGTGCGGCCTTGTTCATCGCGCTTGGGAATGCGCCGGGGCCTATGCCGTTCACAACAATGTTGTGCCCAATCAGCTCGGCCGCCATCCGGCGTGTCAGGTGAATGAGGCCAGCTTTAGAGGCCTGATAGGGATAAGTCGGCCATGGGTTCGACTTCATACCGTCGATGCTGGCGATCATCAGAACCTTTGCCGGACGCTCCGGCGTACCCGCAGCCTTAAGGAGCGGGGTCAGTTTCTGCGTCAGGAAGAACGGCGTTTTGACATTGAGGTCCATCGTGCGGTCCCATCCCGCCTCGGTGAACTTCTCAAACGGCTCGCCCCAGGCGGCGCCAGCGTTGTTGACAAGCAGATCAAGCTTTTCCTCACGCGAGGCAAGCTCATCCGCGAGCTGTTGGATCCCGTCCATCTGGCTAAGATCGCCCACCATGCCGATGACTTTGTCACCCAATTCAGCCGCCGTTTCATCAACCTGCTCTTTCTTGCGAGCGACGATGTAGACACGCGCGCAGCCGGCCTCGAGTAAACCCTCGACAATCATCTTGCCAATGCCGCGCGATCCGCCGGTGACAAGCGCGACGCGTCCCTCAAGGCCGAAAAGATCTTTCAAATTCATCATCATTCGTCTCCGGATCAGTAGCCGCTGAGTTCAGCAACGCGGTTGGCGTGGTAATAGGCATCGCCCAGGAATTCAGCGAGTGCACGGTCGCGCTTCATATAGAGGCCGATGTCATATTCATCCGTCATGCCGATACCGCCGTGCATTTGCACGCCTTCGCGAACCGCAAGGCCAGCGGTTTTTGACACCTTGGCTTTGGCGACCGACGCCATCAGATCAGCTTTCTCACTCCCCCCATCGAGCAATTGTGCCGCCTTGATTGCAACCGCGCGGGAAATCTCAACTTCAGAATAGAGATGCGATGCGCGGTGCTGCAGTGCCTGAAACTCGCCAATCAGCTTGCCGAATTGCTTGCGCTGTTTGAGGTAATCGACGGTCATATCCATTGCCCCGCGCGCCACGCCGACGCCTTCCGCAGCTGAACCGACACGGCCCGCGAGCAGCATGGCGTTGAGGACCTCGCGCCCGCCATCGACTTCGCCGATTACCGCGTCCCCATCCAGCTCAACACCGTCAAACTTGGTGTGGGTGGCCATGGAGCTGTCAACCAGCCGCACGGAATCGTGAGACATATTAGCCGCGTCTTTGGGAACCGCGAAGAGCGTAATTCCATCTGCATCCTCGGCAGAGCCTGAGGTGCGAGCGGCAACCACCAGCATATCCGCGCTTGCGCCCTGGATCACGAAATCCTTCTGGCCTGACAGTTTAAAGCCGTTGCCAGATTTCTCGGCCTTGGTCTCAATGCGCTCTGGGCGGTGTTTTGCCCCCTCGTCAATCGCGACGGCAAACACGCTGTCACCGGAGATAAGACCCGGCAGGTAGCGTCCACGCACCTCATTACTGCCATGCTTCAGAGCGCTCGCAGCGAGCACAGAGCTGGTCAGGAACGGCGACGGCGTAAGGTTGCGGCCGATCTCTTCCAGCACAATGCCTGCCTCGACATTGCCCATGCCAAGGCCGCCATCTTCCTCGTCAACGAGAATGCCGGTAAAGCCCATTTCGCCAAACTGCTTCCACAGAGCGTGACCAAATCCATCCGGGCAATCGCGGTCGCGCCAATGGCGCAGTTGTTTTGCGATATTGCCTTCTTCGGCCATGAACTGGCTGGCGCTGTCGGCGAGCATCGCCTGATCTTCATTGTGATAGAGTGGCATTGAGCCGGTTCCTCTCGTCAGAAAGTAGGATGAGCCGCCCAGTGCGTATTGGCTGGGCGGCGCTTCGATGTGTCGCGGCGCGTCAGGCGCCGGGTAAGTCGAGAATGCGCTTGGAAATGACGTTGAGCATCACTTCGCTGGTACCACCTTCGATGGAATTCGCCTTTGTCCGCAGCCAATTGCGCGATGGCTTACCACCGCTGGTCTCCTCGCTCTCCCATTCGAGATTGCGCGAGCCGCCAGCGCTCATGACAAGCTCGTGACGACGCTTGTTAAGCTCGGTCCCTGCATATTTCATCATGTTCGGCTGAGCCGGGTGCGCTTTTCCGACCTTGATCTCATCAAGGAACTTCTCGCCCATTGCACCGTAGGCAAGCGCGTCCACATCAAACATCGCCAGCTCGGCCCGCAGCATCGGGTCAAGCTCGCCAGCATTGCGTTTCATCGCGCCGCCGATTGTGCCGGTATTGCCGCCGTCCGCGCCCGAGATCATCTCACGTTCGTGGCCGAGCAGATATTTCGCGACATCCCAGCCGCGATTGATCTCGCCAACATAGCCGGGGCAATCTTCGCCGTAAGATTTTGGCACGGACACATCGTCAAAGAAAGTCTCGCAGAAGGGCGAATTCCCGCTAATCAGCAGGATCGGTTTCGTGCTCGCGCCTTGGCTTTCCATGTCGAACAGCATGAAGGTGATGCCGCGATATTTGTCTTCCTTATCCGTGCGGACGAGGCAGAAAATCCAGTCGGCTTGGTCGGCATAGGACGTCCAGACTTTCTGACCATTGACGACCCAGTGATCGCCCTTGTCTTCGCCAAAAGTCTGCATGGAAACGAGATCAGATCCGCTGCCCGGCTCTGAATAACCCTGGCACCAGCGGATCTCGCCGCGCGCGATTTCGTTGAGGAAGCGCTTCTTCTGACCCTCCGTGCCGAAATGCAGCAGCGCGGGGCCAAGCATCCAAATGCCGAAGCTGGAGAGCGGCGTGCGCGCTCCAATACGGCTCATTTCCTGACGCAGCACTTTGGCCTGAGCTGGATCAAGGCCCGCACCGCCATATTCCTTTGGCCATGCAGGCACGGTATAGCCCTTGTCACGGCACGCCTCGAACCAGGTCTTTTGCGCATCGTTTTTGAAGGTCGCGTTTCGCCCGCCCCAATAGACATCACCATCATCACGGACAGGCTCACGCATTTCGGGCGGGCAATTGGCCTCAAGCCATGCGCGGGTCTCTTGGCGGAATGTTTCAAGATCAGCGTTGATATCAGACATGTGCCGACTCTCCTCAAAGGCATCTGAAGTTGACGCCAACGTAAAGCGATTCGCCCCCCGCCTGCAAGCATAACTACGCTCCGCTACTATGCCGTAGCGTCAACCGGTTTACGTTGACGCAAAGTGCAACTCCCGTAAGCTTGGGGTGAGAGAAATAGGGAGAGAGCTGGCATGCGATTCTCGCAGAAGACGGTCATCATCACTGGCGCCGCGTCCGGTATTGGAGCCGAGGCGGCCAAGCTGTTTTCGAGCGAAGGCGCGATTGTTTACGCGTCTGATATTGACGAGGCTGGCGGCAAGGCGCTGGCCGATAACTCCGACGGGTCCATTCGTTTTCAGCATTGCGATGTGTGCGACCCGGCCAGCATCAAGGAACTGATGGACCGCGCAGCAAACGAAACTGGCGGCATTGATGTGGTGCTGAACAATGCGGGTGCAGGCGGCGCGCGCGAACCAATTGATGAGATTGAGCCTGCCGATTGGGATCGCACAATGGACTTGCTGCTGCGCTCAGTCGCATTTGGCATTCGCTACGCGGTCCCGCATATGAAAGGCCGCCCAGGCGCAAGTGTGGTCAACATCTCAAGCGTTGCAGCGGTTGGCCCGGGATACTCACCCACCACTTACGCGGTCGGCAAGGCAGGCGTGCTCCACCTCACCAAAATGGCGGCGGCAGACCTCGCCAAGCACAATATCCGCGTGAACGCGATCCAGCCCGGCTTTATCAATACCAACATTTTCACCTCCTCGCTGGAAATCCCGGATGAGGCGAAAGACATGGCCAAAGGCGTCATCGCGCAAATGAGCAGCAATGCTCAGCCAGTAAAGCGCGGCGGGCAGCCATCCGACATCGCCGAGGCAGCAGCTTATCTTGCCAGCGAAGCAGCTGGTTTCGTCAATGGCACGTCAATCATTGTCGATGGCGGCCTCACCCTTGGCCCGCGTTATAGCTGGGATGAGGAAGAGCCCGACATGTTCGAGGCTTTGCGCCAGATGGAAGAAACCGCGCAAGCGAGTGATGGCGGCGTGCAATGAGCTTTGTCCAAGGGAAAATTCCGCAAAAGCTCAAACTTATCCATGGCTTCGGCGCAGTTGCTTTCGGTGTAAAAGACACCGGCTTTAGCTTCTTCCTACTGTTGTTTTACAACCAGGTTCTGGGCATGGATGCCGGGCTCGTCAGCCTCGCTCTGCTCATCGCACTGCTGGTCGATGCGGTCGTCGACCCAATCCTCGGAAACCTGTCTGACCGCACATATACGCGCTGGGGACGCCGCCTGCCTTGGCTTTACGCTGCGCCCGTCCCGCTAGCGTTTGCATGGGTGCTCATGTGGACGCCGCCCGGCGGGGAGGCCCCGACCTTCCTTGGCCTGCTAGGCATCGCCATTGTCGTGCGGATCCTGCTGTCGGCATGCGAGGTCCCGTCTGTCTCACTGCTGCCCGAAATTACCTCGGATTATGACGAGCGTACCACCTTATTCCGCTATCGCTATCTGTTTGGCTGGTGCGGCGGCATCACGATGATGCTGCTTGCTTATACCGTTTTCATGCCGGGTCCTGAGGGCTTGTTGCAGCGCGATGGCTACGTCGGATTTGGTATATTCGGCGCCATTTTGATGGCCGTTTCTGTACTTGGTTCGGCACTAGGTCAGCACAAGCTGGTCGCGCACCTGCCACGCCAAAAACCACCTCCGTTCAGTATCAAAGGCGCTTTTAGCGAGATCATTGAGGCATTCAGTGAAAAGGCGTTCCTTATCTTCGCTGCGGGCGGGCTTGCTGCTTACGTTGCGCAGGGGATGAGTTTCTCAATCTCGAATTACGTCAATGTGTTCGTCTGGCAATTTGATCGCGGCGCACTTACGGCATATCCAATCGTGCTGTTCGTATCGGTCATTTTGATGTTCTTCATCGTCGGTCCGATGCATAAGAAACTTGGGAAGCCCAGGAGTGCGCAGATCGCCTCAATCGGCTCGTTTGCCATTCTCTTTACGCCCTATCTATTACTCCTTGGCGGGTTTTGGCCGCAAGTGGGGACTCTGAAATCGCATGCGCTGTTTTACGCGTTCCTGGTCTTTGGAAACGCATTGGCCGTGGTAGTCATGATTTCAGCCAGCTCCATGATCGCTGAGATTGTCGAAGCATTTCAGGAGCGCACTGGCCGCCGTGCAGAGGGTTCTTTCTACTCAGGCAATTGGCTGGTTCAGAAATGCGCGACGGGTTTTGGTATCTTCATTACCGGCCAGATCATCTCGCTTTCGCAGCTTTCTCAAGATGCCGAACCGGGCACAGTGCCGCAAACAGTGATCACTGACATAATCATCTATTTCGGTATTGGGTCGGGTTTCCTTGCGCTAGTCGCAGCTTACTGGCTTGGGCGCTTTCCCATCAACCGCGCCGATCACGAGGCACGGCTCGCGGCACTCGGAGCAGAGGCCGCTGCATCAGCAAGCAAGCCGGGCTAGCCCGCACCGCATGACGACAAATCAACGGTTGGCGCAGCCGCTCGGCTCTGCCAATCACGTGGCAACAGAATCAGAATACGGACAGATAGGAGAACACTCTCATGGATTTTGAACCAACCGAACGGCAGCAATATTGGCGCGACCGTGTGCGCAATTTCATCGAGAGTGATGTTCGCCCAGCCGTCGCGACATACAAGGCACAGGACGCCGAGGGCGATCGCTGGAAAGTCATTCAAGTTGTTGAAGACCTCAAAGCCAAGGCGAAAGATCAGGGCATTTGGAACCTGTTCATGCCGCCGCGCAATGACGGCCATCACCATGTCGACGAGACTTATGAATTTGAAGGCCCCGGCCTGACCAATCTCGAATATGCTCTGTGCGCAGAAGAAATGGGCCGCATCGGCTTTGCCTCAGAAGTGTTCAACTGCTCTGCGCCGGACACGGGCAATATGGAAGTGTTCCACCGCTACGGCACGCGCGAGCAGAAAGATCAGTGGCTGACCCCTCTGATGAATGGCGAAATCCGCTCTGCCTTCCTGATGACGGAGCCTTACACCGCCTCTTCCGATGCGACGAACATCGAAACCCGCATCGAGCGGGACGGTGATGAATATGTCATCAATGGCCGTAAATGGTGGTCGTCGGGCCTTGGCGATCCACGTTGTAAAGTCGCGATTGTCATGGGCAAGACCGACTTCGAGGCAAAACGCCATGCCCAGCAAAGCATGGTGCTGATGGCGATTGATACGCCCGGCGTAAACATCATCCGCCACTTGCCCGTCTTCGGATACGACGACGCGCCGCACGGCCACATGGAAGTGGAAATGAAGGACGTTCGCATTCCAGTTACGAACATGTTGCTGGGCGAAGGGCGCGGGTTTGAGATCGCGCAAGGGCGCCTCGGGCCTGGCCGTATCCACCACTGCATGCGCACCATTGGCGTTGCGGAGGAAGCACTGGAGAAGATGTGCAAGCGCATTCAGGAGCGCGAGGCATTTGGAAAACCGATTTACAAGCATTCCGTCTGGGAAGAACGTGTTGCGCGCGCCCGCATTGATATCGACATGACCCGCCTGCTGTGCCTCAAAGCGGCTGACATGATGGACAAGGTCGGCAACAAATCGGCCAAGCAGGAAATCGCCATGATCAAGGTGCAGGCGCCGAATATGGCTCTACGCATTATTGATGACGCGATTCAGGCGCATGGCGGCGGCGGTGTCTCAGAAGATTACGGCCTTGCTCAAGCATATGCGCATCAGCGCACGCTGCGTTTGGCTGATGGTCCGGACGAAGTACACGCACGCTCCATCGCGCGGATGGAAATCGGCAAGCACCAGCCTGAGGCTGGCCCAACTGCCAATGCGCTGCGCGGCGACGGGCATGGCATGGCGACCGGGACTGACAGCTTCAGCTCCGGCGATATGGGTGCGACACGCTAAAGGGAGGCTGCGATGGCTAAGGCTGCAATTCTTGAGCAACCCGGCAATGGGTTGGTCATTGGCGAGGTTGAACTCGCCGATCCAGCTCCGCATGAAGTGCTGATCGACACTAAGGCTTGCGGCCTATGTCATTCCGATCTGCACTTCATTGACGGCGCTTACCCGCATGCCTTGCCGGCGGTACCCGGACACGAGGCGGCGGGCGTTGTCCGCGCGGTGGGGAGCGAAGTGCGCTCCGTTGCCGTAGGCGATCACGTGGTTTCCTGCCTCAGCGCCTTTTGCGGTCAATGCGAGTTTTGCGTGACGGGCCGCATGGCGCTTTGCCTCGGGGCAAACACACGCCGGGGCAAGGGTGACGCTGCTCGCATCACCCGCAATGGAGGCGAGCTGGTCAATCAGATGCTCAACCTTTCTGCTTTCAGCGAGCAGATGCTGATCCACGAAAACGCATGTGTTTCGATCGACAAGGATATGCCGCTCGACCGGGCCGCCGTAATTGGCTGCGCAGTCACAACAGGTGCGGGCACGATCTTCAATGCGGCCAACATTACTCCGGGTGAGACGGTGGTTGTGGTTGGCTGCGGCGGGGTTGGCCTTGCCGCGATTAACGCCGCGAAGATTGCCGGTGCAGGCATGGTAATTGCCGCTGATCCGCTGGAGGAGAAACGCGCGCTCGCCAAAGTGCTTGGCGCGACGCATACGATTGATGCACTCGCGGAGGATGCAGCCAAGCAGATCATCAAAATGACTGGCGGCGGCGTGCATTATGCGATTGAAGCGGTTGGCCGTCAGGCTTCAGCAGATCTGGCGGTTGCGTCTTTGCGGCGCGGCGGCACCGCTATCATCCTCGGCATGATGCCACTCGATTGCAAAGTCGGACTTGGCGCGATGGACTTGCTCAGCGGCAAGAAATTGCAAGGCGCGATTATGGGCGAAAACCAATTCCCCGTGGATCTTCCGCGCCTTGTTGATTTCTATATGCGCGGCCTACTCGATCTCGACACGATCATCGCCGAGCGAATTGGCCTTGAAGAGATCAATGCAGGGTTTGACAAAATGCGCGAAGGGCACTCCGCGCGCAGTGTGGTGGTGTTCGAATAATGCCAGAAGAAACAAGCAACGCAATTGACTATGAAAAAGAGATGGTTGGCACGGTCGAAGTGCCTGAGGCCGACCAGCTGGATCTCGCAAAACTGACCGCATGGTTCGAGGCAAATGTGGAGGGCTTTGAAGGCCCGATCAGCTATTCGAAATTCAAAGGCGGGCAATCGAACCCGACATATCGGATCGACACGCCAACAACGTCTTACGTCTTGCGGCGACAACCCTTTGGCAAATTGCTCCCAAGCGCCCATGCCGTTGACCGCGAATACAAGGCAATGACCGGCCTCTATCCCACCGGATTTCCCGTTCCGCGCACCTATGGCCTATGCGAAGATGCGGATGTTCTTGGCTCTATGTTCTTCGTGATGAGCATGGCCGATGGTCGCTCTTTGTGGAACGGCGCCCTACCAAACAGCACACCAGACGAACGCAAGGAAATCTACCACTCACTGATCGACACGATGGCCGATCTGCATCTGAGCAAGCCTGCTGAAATTGGCCTGAGTGATTTCGGCAAGTCAGAGGATTATTGCGCGCGCCAGATCAGTCGCTGGAGCAAACAGTACAAGCTCTCTGAGACCGAGACGATACCGGAAATGGACCGGCTGATTGAGTGGCTCCCTGAAACCATCCCGCCGCAACACGCCAGCGGCATTGTCCACGGCGACTACCGGCTCGACAATGTGATCTTTCACAAGGACGAGAACCGCATCATCGCCGTGCTTGATTGGGAGCTATCGACGCTGGGCGATCCGATTGCTGACTTCAGCTATCTGATGCTCAATTGGTTTAACCCGGCTGATGGCCGCGCGGGCCTAGGCGGGCTTGATGTCGAAGCTTTAGGCATTCCGAGCGTGCAGGAAGCTGTGGAACGCTATGTTGCGCGTACCGGCTATCCCGTGCCGCCAATGGAGTGGTACTTCGCTTATAATCTGTTCAGACTGGCTGGGATCATTCAAGGCATTAAGAAACGCGTGATTGATGGCACTGCCTCATCGGCTCATGCCAAGAAGATGAGCGACCGTGTGACCCCGCTCGTGCAGCAAGCCTATGCATTCGCAAAAGCGGCGGGGATGCCGGATTAGGGCGCGGGGTTTTCTGGCGTGGGCCTAAAAGCCCTTGCTCCAGCTTACTGCTACACCTGCATCATTTGGCGCAGCCGCATAATGCCCCGGCTCGGTGCGGTAATAGACACTGGCACTTGCCTGACCAGCCCATAGCGGACCGCGCCAGCTCATCTCACTGATCACTTCGCGCCCCGTCGGCGCAAGCGAAATGCGCCGCGTATCAAACTGAGCGGTCTCGGTGAAATTATCGAAAGCAACCGGCAGGTTGAGGTTAAGCCCGCCGCTGCTCACCCGCAGCGGCTGAGACACGCGCAGACCCAGCGTGTCGCCCTGTTTGAGGAGGTTGTAGCGCGCGAGATCCATTGACCATGCGTTGCTTTGAAAATGCGAGCCATCGGTCACCAGACCGCTGCGATCTGGGCGCGTATATCCTTGCCGCCAAGATGCACCCAATCGCCAATTGCTCGCTAAGGCAAGACCAGCCTGCGCATCTAGGAAGATCGTGTTAGCGCCGTTTACACCAAGGCTCTCGTGGAAGAACCCACCCAGTACGGTGCGGTCTTCTTGCAATAGGCTCACGCCAAGAATCGCTTCAATCGGGCCAATCCGGCGGTCAGCGGCAATCGTGAAGCTCTGAAATGGATATTGTTCGCGGCTCGCGGAGCGCAATTGGAACTCCTGCCGGTTATTCCCCAGCCAAATTTCGCCAGCCTCTGCTGTCGCGGTCAGGCCAAAGCCAGCAATTTGACGGCGCAGTGCAAAGGCCGCGTCACTGTTGCGGGAAAAGCCGGTATCACCCGAGGCATCCCGCGCAATCAGGAAAGCAGGGCGCGATGCGCCTTGTAATTGCCCCGCCAGCCCATGTGCGCTTTCACGCAGTGCAAAGCCAACCTGGGTGTTAGGCGAAATACGCGCAGCCAACCGCGCAGCCAGCACCCGCGCGCCGTCCACTTGCTCAGGCGTCAGTTGTAGCTGGCGGGTCCAAACAGTGTCTGCCTGCGTCCCGACATCCGAAATCGAAAAAGCGAGGGACACGCCATCATCCTGCAAAGCCACTCGGCGTGTTTGCGTGCTCAGCGCGTTTTGCAGGCGGGGTTGTATCTGCGCGCCGCGCAGGCCAGCTGCGATATCGAGCTGGAACGCCCGGTCATATTTATCGAGGACAATGCCCTGCACACCAGTCGCACCGCTTAGCGCATCGCCCATGGCAGCCGAACCGATGCCCGTGCTCGCGCCGACACGCAGCACAGAGGTGCTACCCGCAAGCGTGGTCGTACCGGCAGGTGCAAAAGCCGCAGCGATATCAAGGATGCCGCGCCCGAATGTCGTATCGGTGCCGCTTGCTCCCGCATCTTGCGCGCTATCCAGCAGGATTGAGACTATCTCTTGTCCAGTTAAATTCGGGAATTGCTGCGCCAACAAAGCAACCGCGCCAGCCACTTGCGGGGTGGCAAAGCTGGTACCGGAAAAGACGAGACGGAATGCGCCTTGCGCATCCTGACCGATAAACACCTCGCCATCTTCATAAACGCAGCAAACCCGCTCGCCCCGCGCAGTAAGGAATGAGTCCGCCTCATCGCCTGCCTGCTGGCTGAAATCTGAGAATGCGCGGTTCTCATCATGCGAGCCAACAATGATGACATTGCCATTGCCCGCTTGGCGGATTTGCGATGCGAATACGTTGGGCTGGTTCGGATCAACACCAGCCTCCGAGCCATCACCGCCATTGCCAGCAGCAACCAGTATCACCACGCCAGCGTCTGCTGCGCGGCCTACCGCGTCCAATACGCTCTGTGAGGCTCCGCCGCCGCCCAAGCTAATGTTGACGACACGCGCACCCGATGTGACGGCCTGATCGATCCCTCGCGCGATATCACGATCGAAGAAACTGCACCCGAGATCAGTGTTCTCAGGCGTATCAGCGCCGCAGGAGCCGGGGCTGTCTGCGCGCAAAACCAATAGTTCGGAATTGAACGCAATGCCCAAAACGCCAGTGTCGTTGCGTCCGCCCGCTGCGATCAAGGCTACGTTAGTGCCGTGGTCATCTTCAGCATCAAATCCCCGATTGCCAGCGACATCTTGGGAATCGGCGTGAATACGTCCCGCAAATTCTGGGCTATCCTGATCAATACCGGTGTCGATTATAGCAATCGTTTGTCCCTGCCCGGTCGCTCCATCTTCCCATGCGGTAATCGCGCCATGCTGATCCGGGCCGTCGGACATGCGAAATTCGCTCGTATCAAACAAGCTTACGGTTGGCGGGGTCGGCGGTGTGTTAGGCGGAGGAGGTGTTGGCGAAGGTGAGGGAGTTGGCGCAGGTGTTGTGACAGGAGGGGGTGCCGGTGTGCTCGCTGGCGGCGCACCGCCGCCACCGCCGCCACATGCAGACAAGAGAGCCAGCATCGCTGTCGCCGTTACAAACTTTAGGGGCGACGTATCCTTAAACTTCATCAACATTAGTCCTGCGCATGAGATAACTTAGGGATACCGCCCGAATCTGGCCGTAGGGTTAACAAAATCACATATTAACCCGTAGCTCGCACGTTCTAGCCGCGCTTACTCAGAGCGCTTTCAAAATCTAGAACCCACTCAATCTCCGACAGCGCCAAGCAAAACTTGCCATGGCACCTGTCCGACGTCCCTTGCGGCACATCGTCTCACGCCTTAACTGACCGGCTAACTTTCGAAAATGAAAACACCATCCAAATTGGAGAAGATATGTCAGCCGATCTCGCAACCCGTATTGAACAGGCTTGGGAAAACCGTGCTAATGTAACTCCGCAAAGCGCCGAGGTTCGCGCCGATATCGATCAGGCTCTGGCCATGCTCGATAGCGGCGAGGGTCGCGTCGCGGAGCCTGACGGTCAAGGTGGCTGGACGGTCAATCAATGGCTCAAAAAAGCGGTCCTGCTGTCATTCCGCCTCAATGAAAACATAGTGATAGAGGGTGGTAGCGCAGGCCATCCAGCCTACGACAAAGTGCCCAGCAAGTTCGACGGATGGGATGAGGCGCGCTTTGCAGAGGCTGGCTTTCGGGTGGTTCCGGGCGCGATCGCGCGGCAAGGTGCTTATATAGCGCCCGGCTGTGTGCTGATGCCAAGCTTTGTTAACATCGGCGCTTACGTTGGCGAAGGCACAATGGTCGACACCTGGGGCTCCATCGGCAGCTGTGCTCAAATCGGCAAGAATTGCCATATCTCGGCAGGAACTGGCATTGGCGGCGTTCTGGAACCCATGCAGGCGAACCCCACAATCATTGGCGACAATTGCTTTATCGGCGCGCGTTCAGAGGTGGTTGAAGGGGTTATCGTTGGCGAAGGCTGCGTGATTGCGATGGGCGTTTTCATCACGCAATCGACCAAGATCGTGAACCGTGCGACTGGCGAGATCACTCGCGGCGAAGTGCCGCCATATTCCGTTGTTGTGCCAGGCACACTGCCTGATCCCGATGGCGGCCCCTCACTTGCCTGCGCAGTGATCGTCAAGACGGTGGATGCGCAGACGCGCGCTAAGACCGGAATTAACGATCTGCTCCGCGATTAGGTCACCTGAACGACGGCTCATTGCTGTTTCTCGACTATAGGCGTACCATGCGATCCGAATTGTGAAGGAGTGCTTGGTTATGCATAAAGAAGGCGACGAAATTCACATCGAGGACGATGATGCCCGGGCGGCGCACACCACCGGACACATGCGTTATGTTCTTGGCATCGGTCTGTTCCTGGCGATCATCGTCATGTCTCTGGTCTGGATTATCCCCGCGTTGAGCAACTAAAATAGCTACTTATCCATTTGGAGAGGCCGCCTCGCGCGGCGCACCGACTGGATACTCAATCGGGCTTACAGCGCTCTGGCTTGCGGCATATTCTTCTGCCGCCCTTAACACACGCATCATATTGCCAAGGCTGATTTTTTCGAGATCTTCTTGGGTGTATCCACGCCGCGCTAATTCGGTGAACAACACCGGATATCCTGAGACATCTTCCATGCCGACAGGGCCGGTTGGCATACCGTCATAATCCCCGCCAATCCCGATCGCGTCGATCCCCGCGACATCGCGCACATGATCGATATGATCAGCCATGTCAGAAACACTGGCTAGCGGCAGCGGGTTGGACGCATCCCAGCTCGCAAGACGCGCTTCGACCTCATCTGGTTGCCCCGAGAATAGCGCCTGCAGCTTCGCTCTTTCCGCTTGGCGCATACCAAACCACTGGCGTGCATCTTCATTGAGAAAACCAGGGAGGCCGACCACCATAATGATCCCGCCATTTTCTGGCAGGCGCGCCAACACGCTATCGGGCACATTGCGAGCATGGCCATTGATGGCGCGCGCGCCTGAATGGCTAAAGATGACCGGCGCACCTGCAACATCCAACGCATCGTGCATCGCCGCCGCATTCACATGACTGAGGTCAACAAGCATGCCGATGCGGTTCATTTCGCGCACCACATCTTTGCCGAAATCATTGAGGCCGCCATGGCGCGGCGTGTCCGTTGCGCTATCCGCCCAGCTCAACGTCCTTCCGTGAGTGAGGGTCATGTAGCGCGCGCCCATGTCGTACATTTGCCTTAGCACAGCGAGGCTGGAGCCAATCGAATGGCCGCCTTCCATGCCGATCATCGAGGCAATTCGGCCTTGCTCCATCGCAGTTTCCACATCGTCCGCCGTGAGCGCCAATTGCAGATCATCCGGATAGCGCGCGATCAGCCGCTTGGTCACGTCAATCTGCTCAACCGTCGCCTGCACAGCCTCTGGCTCCGGCAAGGACGCGCTAACGTAAACGGACCACCATTGCGCGCCGACCTTGCCCTGTTTCAGGCGGACAAGATCGGTGTGCATGACCCGGCCATTCGCCGCGTCAGGCCCGGTGTCTAGTGTATCTTGGAAGTCAAAATCGTTGATCTGATTGCCGTAGCGACCGCGCAGCTGGATCGGCACATCATTATGACCGTCAAACACCGGCGCTGCCTCCAGCGCAGCCGCAGCAATCTCTTCAGGCGTACGATCTTGCGCGGCAAGCGGAGCGGTCAAAAGGCAAGCCGCAATCGCAGGCAAACTCGAAAGTGAGATGGAAAGAAGCTTCATGAAAATAGCCCTTGGTTAGTCTATGCCTGTGCGCGGGCATTGATTTATTCTTGCGCGCTACCGTGTTCTGAAGTCTTTGGCAGCAGTGCAAGAGGCAGCACAAGACCGAGAGTATAGCGAATGACGCGCACAATTCTACGCTGGCTACTGGCCATAGTCTATGGCATCGCAGGCTGTGCCCACATAGTAATTCCGGAGCCTTTTCTGTATATTACGCCCGTTTGGGTGCCGTTCCCAGAAGCAGTTATCTTCTGGACTGGTATCGCTGAAATTATCGGAGCGGTCGCTCTGGCTCAACCTTTTTGGCCTAAGCTGCGCCGTTGGGGAGCGTGGGGATTAGCGGCATACGCCGTCTGCGTATTCCCAGCCAATATCAATCATTTCATACTTTTTTTGACCGCGGGCCATGCCGACATGCTCGAACAGTCTGGTAGGCTTGGTATTGGCTATCACATTGCACGCATGCTTGCTCAACCGCTGATTATCTGGCTGAGCCTATGGACGGGCGGCGTGACCGATTGGCCATTTCGCCGCCGCCCGTCAAACTAGGTCAATATGACTTAAGTGAGGTGCTTTGACACCGCAGCAGTCATCTTGAACATGGAGATCTGGTCTTTACCGATCACCGCGCCAAGCTTCGCATCAGGATTGATCTGACGCTTGTCTTTCGAATCCTGCAGACTGTTAGCTTTGATATACTCCCAGACTTTCGAAGTAACCTGAGCGCGTGTCATTGGGCCTTTGCCCACCACGTTCTCAAGATCTCCAGAGAGAGTTACCGGTTTTTGCAGAGCGTTGTTTTTGCCAGCCATGATTGTTTCCTTTCCAAAGTCAGGCGTACTGCGTTTCTGGGCCCCTCCTCGGGCCCGGCGAACTTGTTACTTACTCATCACCCCAATCATCATCATCGGGATCCCATTCTTCCACCTCATGCCCTTCAAAGCGGGCAGTCATCATCGCACAGGCCATAACCGAGCCTTCCATGCCAGCGACAAGCTCATCATAGCCTGCCCCCGGCATAGTCGTCAGCGGAAGATCCAGCGCGAAGAGCTGAAATATATAACGGTGTTCCTCGCCTAGCGGTGGGTTAGGCAAAAGCCATTCAGAATTGCCCAGCCCATTCTTGCCAGTTCTCGGCGGAACCTCGCCTTCCAAAAGCTTGCCCTTTTGCGGCGCAAGCCCCCAGACCAGCCAGTGCAAATGCGGCTTGCCTTCGCTGCTTTGCAAGTCTTCGGCAATCAGGACCAATTCCTGAGCACCGGGCGGGGGCGCAGTCCACTCAAACGGGGGCGCGACAGAATCTTCTTCACAAGCAGTAAAACTAGGGTCGAGCTCCCCGCCATCCTGAAAAGCCGGGCTAGCGAGCGCAAAGCCCGACTTACCCAAAGTCTTCTCAGAGCCCAAACGGGCAATCGTTGGAACAGAAGATGCAGAGGTGGAGCCAATCGCTTGCGCAGCCCACTCTGGCAAATCTGCACTCATGCTTGCAATCCTCCATAAAGGGCCCGCAAAGCGGGTGCTTCCCTAACTCTCTGGTAGATCATGAGCCTCCCACGGAGGTTTCGCCATGCCATTTAGCGCGAATTTACACCGTTTTCCCCCGATTGCGGGCAAAAATGGCAGAATTCCGTGACTTTCTCAGTAAAGAGGAAAGTGGATAACATCAGTCAGTGACCGTTAAGCTGTGCTTTCGCCTAATGTTAAGCACTTAGGGTCAATAATAACGAATCTTCTGGGGTCTAAAAATCATGCCTATTGCTCGGACTGCTTTAACCGCCACTCTCGCCATCGCTTTGGCTGCTTGCGGAGGCGGTGATGGAGGTGGAACCACAGCGGCTCCCGCATCAAGCGGCGGGTCTTCCGGCGGAACCACCACTCAAGGGGGGTGCTCTCTCGCTGAGCGTCAGCAGTTCGTGCTCGATGTGATGAACGAATGGTATTTATTCCCCAACCTGCTCGATACAACTGTCGACCCTGCGAATTTCAATGATGTCCAAAGTTATATTGATGCGCTGGTAGCCCCAGCTCGCGCACAATCTCGCGACAAGTTCTTTTCTTTCATCACTTCGATCGAAGAGGAAAACCGGCTAATCAATAGCGGCTCAAATGCTGGCTTCGGCATTCGTCTGGCGTATGACACCAATGCCAACCGCGTCTTCATTCTGGAAGCGTTTGAGAATGCTCCGGCATTCCCAGCGGGCATGGATCGCGGCAGCGAGCTGTTACAAATTGGCTCGCAAACCGTGTCGTCCCTGATGGCTTCAGGGGGTCCGGGCGCAGTAGTTGATGCGCTTGGCCCAACTGATCCGGGCGTAGCGCGGCAATTATCCTTTACAGATGCGAGCGGCGCCACTGTTACGGCGACCATCACAAAAGCAGAGTTCTCACTCGACCCGATCTCCGATCGCTACGGAGTCGAGATCCTCAATGATGGCACTGCGGACGTGGGCTACATTAATTTGCGCACATTCATTGTGCAGGATGCTGGCCCGCAGCTGCGCGATGCCTTCCAGCAATTCCAGACACAGGGTATTGATAAAGTCATTCTCGACCTACGCTATAATGGCGGCGGACTAGTATCTGTGGCTGAGCTGCTGGGCGATTTGATGGCTGAGGGGCGCCAAGGCCAGGTCTTCAGCAATACGGTTTTGCGCGAGTCCAAATCCTCGGAGAATGAAACACGCCTGTTCGCGCAGCAACCCGAGGCGATTGGCGTGACCAAGCTTGCCATCATCGGGCGCCGCGGAACAGCGTCTGCCAGCGAGCTGGTGACCAATTCATTCATCCCGTTCCTCGGCGCGGATTTGGCGCTCATCGGCGAGAACACTTCGGGCAAGCCTGTAGGCCAGTTCGGCTTTGACCGGACGGCCTGCGATGACCGTTTGCGCGCCGTGACTTTCCAGACCACCAATGCGGACGATGAAGGCGAGTATTTCACGGGCCTTGCGAGCGTTGTCGACACCACCTGCCGCGCGGAAGATGATTTTGACACGCCGCTAGGCGATGCTGGTGAGGCCTCGATCAGCGTTGCACTCGATTTTATGGCAGGGCGCACATGCACGCCGATTATAACCGAGCAGCCGCAAGGATCACAAACCGCGCAATCGGTTGGCGGAATGCGGATGATGGAACCAGAGCGGCCGACTGCGGCTCAGCGCGAAATGCCTGGATTGTTCTAAGGGGGTCTGATCTGAGGGTTTGCCGGCCCCCGTCAGCGTGCGTATAGGTTGGGCATGACCCAGCGATATCAATCCTTCGCAGAATTCTGGCCATTCTATCTTCGCGAACACGCGAAGCCAGCAACCCGCGTCCTGCACTATTTGGGGACAAGCCTTGTAGTGGGGCTGGCAATTGCAGCGCTGGTGACCGGCCAATGGATGCTGCTGATAGCTTTGCCGCTTGCTGGCTATTTCTTCGCGTGGATTGCGCATTTCACGATTGAGAAAAACCGCCCGGCAACCTTCACCTATCCTAAGTGGAGCCTGATTGCGGACTTCAAAATGTGGTGGCTTTGGCTCACCGGTAGGCTAGCCCCGGAGCTTGAGAAGGCTGGCGTTACGCAGCAGCGCTAATACCAAGCGATAAGCAAAGTCGCAAAGCCTAGGATCAGCGACAGGGGCACGCGCAATTGCATCCACCAAGGCGGAGCCAGCGCGGCAAGCTTTGCATCAACAAGCAGTGCGAAGATCAGCCCTCCCCCGAGCGAGACCAAGGCGGGCTCAATCGCCATTCCGTGCAAGGGCCACAGCACTGCGGCAAATGCCAGCAGCGAGGGCAATATGCTCGCGAGCCATAGCCAGCCCAAGGCGTGCCTGCGCTCCGCCGCAGGCGCGGAGGCGGCGATCCCCCACCAAGTGCCGCCTAGAAATGTGAAGATCAGCGCTGCATAAATAAGCGCGCCCATCCGCGTGATATCGCGCCACTCTGGCTCACCAAGAAACAACAATGCGACGCACGCGAGCTGAGGCAGAGTCCCAGCAAGGCCAAGCAGACGCGGGGTGGACGGCACATCGCGCATTATTGCTCTGCGCTCTCGCCTTCAGTTGCCGCTTCTACGTCATTCGTAAAAGGCATCGCATCGGTCCATGCGCATCCCGAGCGCAGCTCCTCGCCAATCTTCAGCGTCGCCGTGAAAGGATATGCCCGGTCGCTCATCGTGTCCGAGCACTCGCCAATCGTGATAGTGAGATCGAAAGCCGCACCGGCTAGTTGGCCGGACAAGCCCAAACCACTGTTCCCGACAAATCGGCTGACTTCAAACGTATCACCAACGCTGTTCTCTGGCGTCGAATAGCGCAAGCTAGTGCCGGTCACTTCGCCGCCCCAAAACGGCTCATTGCCGAGGAAATAGACGGTTTCGTCAGCCGCTATCGCATCAAACCCAGCGGTTTGCTCAACCTCGCTTGCATCGCTGCATGCACTGACGAGCAGCGCTCCGGCTGCAATTGCACTCAACCGGAAAATCACGCCGCCGCCTCCTTCAAAAACTGAGCGGTCTGCGCGATCACCTTCTTGGCTTCGGGGATCGGCACCGCCATCCAAACATGCATCATGTCAGCATATTCATGGTAGGTGTGCTCTGGCATTCCCGGCGCTTGCAAGCGTTCCACCAGCCGCCGCGCATCGGACACCAGCACATCTCGTGTGCCTGCAAAAATAGCCATAGGCGGCAGGCCTTCCAACTCGCCATGTAGCGGGCTAACGCGCGGATCATCCACCGCCAGATCGCCGCGATAGAGCTCGCCGCATTTGCGCAGCATGCCAATGGTCAGCATCCGGTCGCGCTTGGCCAGCTCCGGTTGATCCTCGCCGCTCGCCGCTGCGTCGAGCCAGGGCGAGTAAAGCACCAGACGCCCTGGCAAAGGTCCGCCATCAGCCTTGAGCATCTGTGCCAGTGCAAGGCTCATCCCCCCGCCAGCACTATCACCCATAATGGTGATATTGTGCGCTCCATATTGCTCGGCCAATTCGCCATATAACGCCCGCATCGCGCCCAGCACATCGACCGCTTTCGTCTCCGGGGCCAAAGGATAGAGCGGCACGCTAACCGAAGCACCCGTGGCATCGCACAATCGGCCAACCAAATCATAATGCACATCTGCAATATCAACGATGTACCCGCCGCCATGTAGATAGAGCAGATGCCGCGCATCTTCATCCGCACGGCCCTTGGGTTGGAGCGTAATCAGCGGATATCCGCGCGAATTATCCTCGGTGATATCGAACCGGGCGTGCAGCCTCTTGCGCGGGCGCTCTTGAGGCCTCGCCCGCATTTTCGGCAAGCGCTCCTCAATCAGCTCTGGTGCCGCTGAAAAGCGCGAAATCGCCAGCATCGGCAATGCCAAATTTAGCGCCTTCGCTTGTAAACTCGCCATGCCGTCTCTCTCCATAACTCATCTGGCATTCTCACTGCCTAGATTATCGTCTAGTGTCTATATGAACGGCCATAGCAATGAAGGGCATCGCTCATGACTAACAGCAACCAACCGCTTACTGGTCATTGCCTCTGCGGCGCGGTGTCCATCACGGTAGAACAGGTGAAGCCGCAAATCGAAATCTGCCACTGCGACATGTGCCGCCGCTGGGGCGGGCTCGCATTGGCGGATATTCACGGCGACAGCTTTGTGATCGAGGGAGAGGACAATGTCGGTGTCTATCGCTCCAGCGAGTGGGCCGAGCGCGCCTTCTGCAAAACCTGCGGCACGAACCTTTGGTACCGTTTCCTGCCGACCGACTTGCACGGTTTCCAAGCTGGCTTGTTCGAATTGCCCGAGCACATGACCATAAAAAAACAGATCTTCGTCGATGAGAAACCGCATTGGTATGACTTTGCGCAGGAGACCGAGATGCAGACCGGTCCCGAGGTAATCGCTGAAGCCAAAGCAGCAGGATTTGAGTTTTGATACGCAGCGCCCTGTTACTCGCCGCGAGCCTCGCGCTCACAGCTTGCGTGGGCTTACCGGGTCCGGTTGGCAATGCCGCCGTTCCGGAACCGGCAAAGCCTGTAGCGCTCGGCGCGTATCTCGGAAAATGGTATGAATATGGCCGCTATGAAGCTCCCTTCCAAAAAGGCTGCGAAGGGGTAACGGCGGAATATTCCTTGCGCGAGGACCGCAAAATCAAAGTCGTCAATTCCTGCTTCAAAGGTTCGCTGGACGGCGAGTTTGACCAATCCACCGGCCGGGCAAAAATTGTCGAGGGCTCTGATGGAGCCAAGCTCAAAGTTAGCTTTTTTGGACCCTTCTACGGCGACTATTGGGTGCTTGATCGCGGCGAGCCTGATGCGAGCGGCGTGTACCCATGGTCCATAGTCGGGGAGCCAAGCGGCCGCTATTTATGGATGCTCACTCGCGAGCCGCTACCCAGCGCTGAACTGAGCGCCAATCTAGAGGGCCGCGTTCGCGCGCTTGGCTATGATTGGGAGCTGGTGCGACTAACCCAGCAGGTCAGCCGCTAAGCCGCTCCAAACCCTCACATAATCTTATCAGGCCGTTGGTCGTGCTTATGCTTTTCAGCTTTGCCCAGCACACGCTCTAACCGCTGAGCCATGGTATTGGCCGCTTTGCGTGCGGCCGTATCAACATCACCGGCATGCTCGGTCACGCCAATGGGCTTGTCGCCGCGCGGACGAGCCTCAATCATACAGGTCTTATCATCATCGCCGCCTTTGCGCGCATTCTCGTCAGAGACGTGGACTTCAAGCCGGGTCAGGCGATTTTCAAACCGCGCAAGCTTGTGGCGCACGGCGGCTTCAATACGTTCCGCGACATTTTCTGTGCCCATCACTGAGCTGTCAGAATTGAACTGGAACTGCATAGTTTCGGTATGTGGCATCTGGGGCGACGCTCCTCTCTCAATTGTTGCTTCCTGTCTATGCTCGATATGGGCATGAACGCCGCGGTTTCCAGCGAAATCGGACAGGAATGAGAGAAGATTTCGAGCTTGGTCGCAGTCATTGCACGCGCTACCAATGTCCGATGTCTCCCGCCCACATCACAATCCTAGTCGATGCCGACGCTTGTCCGGTGAAGGATGAGATTTACCGCGTTGCTGAACGTCACGGCGCGCATGTTCGCGTGGTCAGCAACTCGCCATTTCGCGTGCCCGTGAGCGAGCGGGTGAAGCGCGTGGTGGTAAGCGATGGGTTCGATGCGGCGGATGACTGGATCGCGGACAATGCCGATGCACGAAGTGTCGTGATCACCGCCGATATCCTGCTAGCCGAGCGATGCCTCACTGCAGGAGCTACCGTGCTAGCGCACAATGGCAAGCCGTTCGACAAAGCCAGCATTGGCAGCGCGATCGCGACCCGCGCAATAATGGAAGATTTGCGCGCCGGGTTGGACGGGATTGGTGGTGGTCCTCCGCCCTTTTCCAAGGCAGACCGCTCGCGGTTTTTGCAGGAGCTGGACCGGGTTTTGGTGAAGCTGGCGCGCAGTTAGCGCCCGAATATCCGCGCGAAGAGGCTCTTGCGCTCAGGCTCTTTATTCGCCTCTGTCTCCAGCGATTTCCGGCGTAATTCGCTGCCCGTCATCGGCTTTTCTTCCTCGACCAAAGTATCGCGGCGGATGAAGCTATCGCCAAATGCGTCGGCCATATTGCTGGCCGCAGAAGCCGGCGCAGCAACCGGCTTTTCACTCGCGGTGCCAGCGCGGTAAACACCGACGGCTTCGGTGCGCATATCGACCATGCCCGCGACAACACATGGCGCGCCCGGCAAAGGATGGCCTGCGCAATTGCCCGCTACCGCCTGATGCCAGCGCAGCGCCCTCCACCAGCATGCAAGGACATATTCGATATAGCGTTCGGGAGCCATTTCAGGCTTCCCATCGCGGAAGAAATGCCGCTGCTTATGGTGCAGCAATGCCGTGTTGAGATCGTCCAAGCCCTCAATATCGAAATGCACTTCGATATCTTCTTCATAACCTGCCCATGCTGGGATCTCTTCCCCCAGCTCCGCGAACACTGCGGCGCGATCAGCCCCGCTGAAATCAAAGAACTCGTCCGTGTACAATCCCATCATCACATGCGGATGATGGGTCTCGCCCTTTTCGAATGCGCGGTCAGTGTCGTTAACGATCGCGATGGTGAGCGCGGTGACAGGGTCGCCTTCATGCACTTCAATCGCCTCGGCCAGCTCTTCCCATCCGGTGAGCTCCACCGCAGTGCTTTTGAGCCTCAGGCACTTGCGCGACAGCTCGCTATCCAGCGCAGTGAGCGCCTCCGACAACACCGCCTCGGCCCGGTCCAGCGCGCCGCAATTGAATAAGTCCTGCATCTCCCGCGTCCAGGCATCTTCACCCTCGGCGCTGGCAAACAGTTCCTGCATATCGTGCATTATCGGCTCCCTTGTCGTACGTGCTGCTACGCTCAAGGTGCAAACATGCCATTAACTGTGTTGGTACACGCTGAAGGACTGTGGTTTCTGGTGGGTTAAGGGTGGGACGCTAGGCCGAATTAGACTGGGACAGCTGGCCGGCAGTTTTTAGGAAAACAAGTCGGCTTGCGAGCTCGATACTTCAGTTGGCGGATATAGAATGCTTACAATGAGCCATTGAGCGGGAAACCGATGGATGTTTCCCATAACGAAAAACACATCACGTGTGATCATGTAATCCCACATCTTCTGCCTGAATTTAGGCTCCCATGCGTCACCATAATCCTTAGCGCATCGCCAATACAACGCACCGATTTCCCAATCGACCACCTTGTGGCGGAAGCTCTCGCAAGACTTATCGGGAAGCTCACACTCGTATCGGTAGTAGAACGCATGAGGAAGCTTGCGCAGCGTTCGGATATCTACTTGATCATCTTCAAAGAGCGCCCCCTGCCGTTGCTCGGCAACTAACTTCGCTACTTCTTCATCGGTCCATTCGGCGGGCTTTACCGGCTCGATATCCAGCCCAACCAATCTCGCTGGCTTTAGTAGGGCGAGGCTTTGACCGGTTTCCAAGCGCGCCGTTTCAACTTCAGAAAAGCTCTGCGCGACACTCGTATTTTTCAAAGCGTTTCTTCTCGCCAACCAATGATTTTTGGTCGGAAGCGGATTTTCTTCGCATTCGAGCGTGTCAATTTTGATTTGGTAGCTTTCAGGTCGATGGTCTTTCCGAGCCTTCTCGACCTTGGCAGAAACGAACTGCCATTTCTTAAACTGCTTGTCGGCCTTGACGAGTCTAAATGGGACTGGAAACAGCCTAATTAGCGATCCATCAGTTCGGATGCCTGCCACGCACGATGTCTCGACATACTTCTCGCTCGGCGATGGATAAGTCTTACAAAGGATGAGGATTTGTTCGTCTGATACCGGCATAGCTGTACGCTCCTAAGCGAATAGCTAAATAAAAAATAGGATTCAGAAAGGATCCTACCTACTTCTTCACCCCTAGATGTGTGAATTGCTCAATCAATCCTCGCTCTTTCATCATCGAAGCAACAATAGTCCTGTGACAATCTTTTGGATCTCGCTCATAGCATAGCAAAACCGTTTCAGAATTCGCCGCCTGTTCGGCAAGTTCAACCATTGCGTCTTGCGCGTCTTCTCGTCCAACATGCTCATTAAACACCGACAGGAATTTTGCGCGATCTCCGCTTCGCATTGCCTCCCGCCCCTCTTTGGGGTCGCCCAAGGGTTTGAAGTGTGCATATGAAATCCCCACTTCGCTCAGAGCCTCTGCAAGCTTGTTCTTGGAGAACCCCTTCTTTCTAGAAATAGGCACATCTCTTATGTCTGCGACACGTTTCACACCCACCTCTCCCAAGGTGGTTAGAAATGCGCTGATATCAGCGCCCTCATATCCGATAGTATAAAGCGTTTTCATGGCCGCATGATGTTCGCAAAAATAGCAAAAGGGAATCGCCTGCCACAAGTCGAGCCAATATGAGCTTCCGCCTGTTGCACTTGAGACTCACCCCTCATCCGGCAAATACAGCTTTTGCCCCATGTCCTTATACTTAGCGCTCATCTCTTCCATGCCTTTGAGCGCGGCTTGCTTACTCGCCTCGGCGGCCTCTGCGCCGGATTGCGTCGCCTCAAGGAAGCTGTCCGCGCCTTGGTTCTGTTTGCTGGCGAAGTCGCGCACTTCCTGGCTGATCTTCATCGAGCAGAATTTCGGCCCGCACATGGAGCAGAAATGCGCAGTCTTTGCGCCCTCTGCTGGCAGGGTCTGATCGTGGTAATCCTCCGCAGTGTCGGGATCGAGGCTGAGGTTAAACTGATCGCGCCAGCGGAACTCAAAGCGCGCTTTTGACAGCGCATCATCGCGCACTTTCGCCGCCGGGTGCCCCTTGGCCAGATCCGCCGCATGCGCCGCGAGCTTATACGTCACCACACCCACCTTCACATCGTCGCGGTCGGGCAGGCCAAGATGCTCTTTCGGCGTGACGTAGCAAAGCATCGCCGTGCCGTACCAGCCGATCTGCGCCGCGCCGATGCCGCTGGTGATGTGGTCGTATCCCGGCGCGATATCGGTGACTAGCGGCCCGAGCGTGTAGAACGGCGCCTCGCCGCACACCTCAAGCTGCTTCTCCATATTCTCTTTGATCTTGTGCATAGGCACATGGCCCGGCCCCTCGATCATCACCTGCACGTCTTCTTTCCAGGCGCGGTGTGTCAGCTCGCCCAGCGTGTATAGCTCGGCAAATTGGGCCTCGTCATTGGCGTCCGCGATTGATCCCGGGCGCAGGCCATCGCCGAGGGAATAGGCAATGTCATAGGCCTTCATGATCTCAGTGATGTCGTCGAAATGCTCGTAGAGGAAGCTTTCCTTGTGATGCGCGAGGCACCATTTCGCCATGATTGATCCGCCGCGCGACACAATGCCGGTTACGCGGTTCGCGGCCATCGGCACATAAGGCAGGCGAACGCCCGCATGGATGGTGAAATAGTCGACGCCCTGCTCGGCCTGCTCGATGAGCGTGTCGCGGAAAATCTCCCACGTCAGGTCTTCAGCGACGCCGCCGACTTTCTCCAGCGCCTGGTAAATCGGTACTGTGCCAATTGGCACGGGCGAATTGCGGATGATCCATTCGCGCGTGTCGTGGATGTTGCGACCCGTGCTGAGATCCATGACCGTGTCCGCGCCCCAGCGGATTGACCAGACCATCTTATCGACTTCGCTCGCCACGTCTGATGCGACGGCGGAGTTGCCGATATTGGCGTTGATCTTGACGAGGAAATTGCGCCCGATCGCCATCGGCTCGGTTTCGGGGTGATTGATGTTGTTCGGAATGATCGCGCGGCCGCGCGCGACCTCCTCGCGGACAAATTCAGGCGTCACATAGTCAGGAACGCTCGCGCCCCAGCCATTGCCGCCATTGCGCGCAGTCTCGACTGCAGCGGCATCGCGCAGCATCTCGCGGCCCAAGTTTTCACGCTCGGCGACATATTCCATTTCTGGTGTGATGATGCCTTTGCGGGCATAGTGCATCTGGCTGACGTTAGCGCCTGCCTTAGCGCGCAGAGGCCGCTTCACCACGTTGGGGAAGGCCGGAACACCGCCGGAGCGATCCGGGCCAAGCTGGCCATTATCCTCAGGCTTCACCTCGCGGGCGTCATATTCCTCGACATCGCCGCGCGCCATGATCCACTCACGCCGCAGCGAGGGCAGACCTGCCTGAATGTCGATGTTCGCATCAGGGTCAGTATAGGGACCAGAGGTGTCGTACACGCGCAGAGACGGCTCATCACCTTCCAGATCAATCTCACGCATGGCGACGCGTACGCCGCTGCCGGATTTTGCACCAACATGGACCTTGCGGCTTCCGCGAATGGGCCCGGTGGTCACACCGATTTCGAGTTTGGAATTGATGTCAGCCATGCGAAGTGTCTCCTCAAGGCGGAGAGCGGTTTCCGGGCTTTGCTGCCGGCCCACTCCCTCCGCCGATGTTAATCGGTTCAGGTTCAACGGGTCGGGCGCCGCAACGCGCCCCTCTCAGCTATTCAAGCTAGCTCCCCGGGGATGCCATGATCATTAGGCGCAAGCACTCTACACGTCCAGCGGATACTCGATCTATTCAGCGTGCCGCTTGCCATCCTAAGCCATCTTTGACAGAAAGAACGTGGACTTTGGGACGACGCGTTCCGATGGGGAGTTATAGAGATATGCGCAATTTCGGACTTGCTTTTGCCGTTGCAACAGCAGCGATGGTATTCACCAGCGTTCCAGCAGATGCACAAGGGCGCTCATCAGGCCGCAAGGCGCAGGATGAGGGCGTTCAGGAAATCCCGGTTTGCCGCCAGAAGCTTGGTACAATTGCGATTGATGAGCCTGAAAACCGGTGGTGGACGCGCTATGACCTCCCCAACCCAGAAGCGATTATCAAGGTGTTCGTCGCCAAGTCAGGCTGCTTCAGCATCGTTGATCGCGGCCGCGGGCTCGACATGCGTGGGCTGGAGCGCGACCTTGCTGACAGTGGCGAGCTGCAGCGCGGTTCCAATATCGGACGTGGCCAAGTAAAAGCAGCTGATTATTTTGTCATTCCTGATCTTATCGGGCGGAACAACCGCTCTGGTGGTGGCGGCATTGGCGGTGCGCTTGCGGGCGCTCTAGGGCGCCGCGCTTTTGGCGGCATCCTCGGCGGCGTTAAGGTCAACAAGAAAGAGGCGAACGTTACCCTGTCACTGGTCAATTCGCGCACGACTGAATTGGAGCGAGTGACAGAAGGCTATGCCCGCAAGTCAGATGTCTCGTTCAGAGGCCGCGGAGGCGGCATCTTTGGCGGAACGCTCGCTGCTATCAGCGGCTCAGGTTATGAGAACACCGAGATTGGACAAGTTATCGTGCTTGCATATCTCGAGGCTTACCGTGACATGGTTGATCAATTGGGCGGCTTACCGGTCAGCCCAAGCGATGCTGCACCGCAGGCGGAAGGCGAATTTACCACAGCCGCGGACACAGGACCGACTGGCTACGGGATCACACGTGAGGCCTACCGGCAAATCAAACCGGGGATGACGGTCGAGCAAGTGAATGAGATTGTCGGCCTTGAGGGTGATCAGGAGAGCTTTGCAGGTGATGTCACCGTGTTTATGTGGAGCGAGGACGCTGGAAGCCACATTTTGGGCACTTTCAACAAGGGCAAGCTAAGCGGTTTGAGCAAAGCCGGCTTCTGACCAAAGCGAGGACGCCAACGAGCTCACTAGCAAGCTCGAGCTACTGCGGATACTAAACAGCCGCGAGCATGGCCAGCGGACACCGAGCGGTCACCGGCTCGCTCCTGTGGGATTTCGCCTCTGGCTGATGCGGCATGAAAACCTAAGACAAAAGAGTTTCAAGCGAATCACCCGCACTTGACGCTACGGCTTGTCACGTATGGTTAAAAAATGTAGTTAACGAATAGCACGTGTGATAATTTTGAAGCTAAATGAAGAAAACTACCCGCCGCGCCCGCTTTCCGCTCCAAAATGGAACGGATTAGGGTTAACGCCTTTGTAAACACTCGCAAAGTGAGCCACATAACGCTGGTTCATTGAAGGCATATGTGTTCTAACGCCGTTCATGTCGCAGGGTTAGGTCGTTTAAGAATATGATTAAAACAGGTAAACCGAATCGTAAAAAAACAGGCTGGGTCTTGCTCGCTGCTGGCGTGCTGAGCTTGCCTGTAATCGTGGCGCTCGCTCCCGAAGCGACCGTTTCACAAGCCCTCGCGCAGTCAAGCGACGCGCTGAAGCGACTGGCTGATCGTTCGCCAGGTACTCGCGGTGATACCGCGCCGCTCAAAGGTAAAGGCGGCGGCAAAGGCAAGGGAGGCGGCCTTGCGATTGGCGAGAAAGTCACACCTGAACAGCGCGCATTGGGGAAGGTTTTTGAAAAGCCGCCTGAAGAAGACGTGAATCAGCTGGTACAAACACCCCCGGTCGCTCAAGTCGCTTCGACTGCGGCAGCGCCGATTCAAGACATTAGCCGAACCATCCCGCCGCCGCCCGCTGGTGGTTCATCAGGCGGATTTTTCATTCCGGTTGGCGGATCTTCATCGTCAGGTGGATCGACCGGCGGTATCAGCTCATCGGGCGGTACCACAGGCGGTGACACATCGACCAGCGGTGGCAGCACAACCGGCGGCGATACTTCAACCTCAAGTGGCGGGGATACGCCTACTTCGAGCGGCGGTAGCACCAGTGGCGGGGTCACACCCCCTGTTCCAGAACCAGGCACTTGGATGATGATGATCCTCGGCTTCGGTCTGATCGGAGGCATGATGCGCCGGGGCCGCAAAGCTGCAAAAGGCCTGGTAAGGGCTTAACTGGTGCGGTGTTGAAGAACACTCTCCTCATCTTGGGCACAGCATGTGCGGTGTTTGGCGGCGTGTTTTTTGGTGCGCCTTTGATGGCCGATAGCGATTCATCAAACTCCGCGCCGCAAACTACTGACGCAGTGGAAGCCGAAGCGGACGAGACAGCGACGGATTGGCGGCGAACACAGCTTAAACCACACCAGTCTATGCTGGCGGCGGAAAGCAAGCTGTTGCCCGCTGGTGTTAAATCCATCCTCAACACATCAGGCTCACTCAAGCATGGGCAATATTTGTGGGAAGACGAAGGCATTGCCGAGGGCGAACTCACCATCTGGGTTGATCTAACGCGGCAATTGGTTTCAGTGTTCCGCGGTGGCCATGAAATCGGTACAGCAGTGATTGTCTATGGGGCGGAGGAGAAGGCTTCTCCTACAGGTACATTCCCCATCATGCGCCGAGTACGTGATTATCATTCACGCAGCTATGACGCGCCCATGCCCTATTCGCTATTCATCACGAATGACGGCGTTGCCCTGCATGGCAGCCCAATGGCACCGGACAAAGCGACGCATGGCTGCATAGGGTTGCCGCTGGAGTTTGCTCGAATGCTCTTCGATGCAGCATCGAGAGGCGACGTTGTGGAGATTGTTAGGTCCGATATCGATCGACCTAAAGCGTAACCGTCGACACATCGGCCAAAAGTTAACGGCCATTTACCATGTTTAGGTACCTCATCTTAGAAGGCTTCCCAGCATAACCACCTCACAACAGAGGTAAGGTCGTGCAACATAAGAAGCTCTCGAAATGGGGTAAGGTAACCATGCTGGCTGCGGCGCTGACGCTGCTACCGGGCATGCAAAGCCGAGTCTCCAATCTCGACACGCGTCTGCTAGCCAGCCACAATTACGAACGTGCCATCATGCAGGCCAAGCCAATGCGCTGGAATGATGAACTGGCGCAGAACGCTCAGGAATGGGCCGACTATCTTTCCCGCACTGGTCAGTTCAAGCATTCACCAAATGCACCGGGAGAACCCCTTGAGGGAGAGAACATCTGGGGCGGCACCCCCGGCGCATTCTCAGCTGAAAGCATGGTCAATTTGTGGATTGCCGAAAAGAAGCATTTTCGGGAAGGCACCTTCCCCGCGAACAGCGCGACCGGCGAAGTGGCTGATGTCAGCCACTACACACAGCTTATCTGGAGCGAGACTCATTCCATTGGATGCGGTCTGAGCCGCGTTGGCGCAGAAGAGATTTTGGTCTGTCGCTACAGCCAGCCGGGCAATGTCATTGGTGAAGACCCGCTTGAGTACACTGAAGAGCAAAAACCGCTACTCACGCAGCTCGCCAAGCTTTTCGTCTATTACTAAGGTTCCAGCACGCGCGTCAGCTTCGATTGGGGCAGGCGCAACAATCCCTTGCCCAGCCTCCTGACCTGTTGAGCTTTGCGGCGTCGACGGCGCTCCTTTGCCCTGCCCGACTCCCATAAGAGTATCTTGCGCGACAAGTTCACCCATCATCCGGTCTGCGAATATATTGGATGGCGGCACGATCTCCGCAGCAGAAGCAGCACTGGTCAGCGCATCCAACTCACTCTCAACGGGATCAACAAGCGGCAATCCATCGCCGCCCAAACCATCGGCGATGATCGCTTGCGTGAATGCTCTTGGTCTGCCCCAATTGCCCTTCCAGCGATAGAAGATATGGCTACCATGCTTAGTGATCTTATTCAGCGAAGATGCCCAATACGGTACGACATAATCGGCATGGTAGTGGGTGGCCATGCCAACCGTTGGTTCAACCGTTCCTGACAGGGCGGCGCGCGCGACTTCCCGCGCAGCGGCAAGAGCGGCGGGCGATGGCCGTCGCGCGAGGCTACCATCGCAGGTGAAGGTGAACTGGCAACCAGTGCTACGCTGCGAACCTTGATAGATCACTGCGCAGACAGAATTCGGATAGGCAGGATGCCGCGCGCGATTAAGAATTACCTGCGCTACTGCGCGTTTGCCCACAGCTGGCTCAAATCCGGCTTCGTAATAAACCGCAGCTGCCAAGCAATCGACTGCCGAGCGCCGCGCAAACGGCGTATCTGGTGTATCCGGCATGGAAAATGGGCGAGCCGCTTCAATTGGCGCCGTGCTAAAGGGAATTTGCGCGTTCTCAACAAAGGCTTGGGTTTCGGTGAGCGGTTTGTAATCCAGCGGCGCTACGTCTGGCATAATATCGCTGGGCAGACCTTCCAAGCTCGCGCGCGCCGCGTCATCATCGCCTCCGGCAACGCCCGAACCGTCCGTGCTTGTCATCCACCAGCGCACAGCCGCCAGAGCTACAAGCGCCAGGACGATAACAATCACAACGATGTCGCGTTTGCGCCGAATGCGCATAGAAACCTCAATCAAATATTGAACAAGTGCGCCTTAGAAGTGCCCATGATGCCCGTCCACACCCTTCACCCCAATACGCAGGAATGGCACAGCTTCTAGGGAATCCTTACCACCTTGAAAATGAACATTGGTTGGCTGATCATAAAGCGTTACAACCTACCGTAATGATTGTTGAATTATTGGGATAGTCGAGACGTGCGAACCCACTTTTCTTTTGTAGCTCCTGCCGTGCTGGCACTCGCCGCTTGTGGCTCGGTCGAAGGAGGCCAAGTCGCGGCCAACGTCAATGGCGACGAGATCACCTATCAGGAGATCAATGCTGAATTGCGCAGCATGCAAGTTGACGAAGCGCTCAGTGAAACTGCTATGCAAAAGAAAGCATTAGAGCGGATTATTGACAGGCGTTTGATGGCTCAAGCTGCGAAGGATGAGGGGCTCGATCAAACACCCTTCTTTCTGCTGAGAGAGCGCCAATTGCGTGATGCTTTGCTGGCACAATTGCTCCGAGAACAGACGGAGCAGTCGCTTGGCGCTGCTGATCCAGAGACTGTAACCCAGTTTATCGAGGATAACAGGGCGCGCTTCGCAGGGCGCAAATTACTGACAGTGGCCCGTGTGAGCTTTGACGTCCCCAATGACACAGAGCAGCTCAAATCTCTGGAGGACGCCGCTTCGCTCAGCGCAGTTATCGCAGGTTTGCGCACGCTGGATCTGCCATTTGAACGCGGAACCGCGCAGCTCGATTCTGTATTCATGGGCGCAGAGGAGCTCGCGACCATCTCTGCATTGCCAGACGGGAAGCCCTTCTTGCTGCCCGAGGGATCGCGTATGAATATCGCGGTGGTTCAATCTATTGCAGACGCGCCGCTTTCCGCCGTTGAAGCGCGTCCGCTCGCTACCCGCATGGTACTGGAGCGGCAGCGTGATCGCACCGTTGGCGAGTTAGTGAGCAATTTGCGAGACAATGCGCAGATTGCCTATCGCGACGAGTTTGACCCCGCCCTAGCTTCGGAGGAAGCCCCCGAAAGCGAATAGGCCGAGTTAACTAGTTCTGCAAAGTGCGGAAATAGTCGATTGTTTTTGCAAGACCTTCGCACAGTGGAACCGCTGGTTCCCAATCGAGTTCTTTCTTAGCAAGTGAAATATCTGGCTTGCGCTGCGTCGGATCATCCGATGGCAGTGGCTCTTGCACCAGCTTCGATTTCGAGCCCACCATTTCGATTACCAGTTCGGCGAGCTCACGGATGGTGAACTCAACCGGATTACCAAGATTGCAGGGGCCGGTGAAACCATCGCGTGAGCCCATCAGGCGGATCAAGCCATCGACCAGATCATCGACATAGCAGAAGCTGCGGGTCTGCGAGCCATCACCGTAAATGGTGATGTCTTCACCGCGCAGCGCCTGCATAACGAAATTGGACACTACGCGGCCATCTGCAGGGTGCATGCGCGGGCCATAAGTGTTGAAGATCCGCGCGACTTTGATCTCGACATTGTTTTGGCGATGGTAATCGAAAAACAGCGTCTCAGCGCAGCGCTTGCCCTCATCATAGCAGCTACGAATACCGATGGGGTTCACGTTACCCCAATAGCTTTCGGTTTGAGGATGCTGCTCAGGATCGCCGTAAACCTCGCTTGTGGAAGCTTGCAGGATTGGTGCTTTGATACGCTTGGCAAGACCCAGCATATTGATCGCGCCCATGACCGAAACCTTAGTCGTCTGAACCGGATCATGCTGATAATGGATCGGTGACGCTGGACATGCGAGGTTATAAATCGCGTCAACTTCAACAAACAGTGGGAAGCAAATGTCATGGCGCATGAATTCAAAGCGCGGATTATCATGTAAATGCGCGATATTCGCCTTGGCGCCAGTGAACAGATTATCGACGCAAAGCACTTCATCACCAGCCGCCAGTAGACGATCGATCAGGTGCGAACCGACAAAACCGGCACCCCCTGTGACCAGAACGCGGCGGTTTGAAAAATAGTCCCTCGACATCTTCTTATTTGCTCCCATTAGAATAGCAGCGCCTTACTATCCTTGAATGTGCAACCTTCAAGCTAATTCAGCCTCAGGTCGCGTCTTGGAACAGCAAAGATACAAAAGTTAAAACCGATCCAGCAGAGATTGCGCTAGAGCGGAGCAGCAACATTGGATCTCCCTCTCAATCTGACAAAGCATTTGTCAAATATGGAGAATTTTGCCAGCGGGCCTTATTGGGGATTTTGTCCAATCCAAGATGGCATCGCTAGCGTTAAAGGTTTGCACAATTGATTGTCCTGCCACGAAACATGCACGGTTTGCGGCGTATCTCGGCAGCACTGCTGGCGCTAAGTGACCTAACAGAACTAAAGAATTTACTGAAATGAACAGCGATGTTTCCAGAGAAGGTCCTGAGATGAAAGAGCACATGGCGATTGAGCCGGCACGCGCATCTTTGCCTCATCGCCCTTCAGCTATGCGGCGGGAAAATAGGCGTGTCATCCTTGCACTTTTAGCCGCACTTTTTGATGTTATCGCACTTGTTGTCGGATTTGTAGCAGTCGAACTGACGCTTGATTATCGCTGGCTGTCACCTGGCGGCGTGCCGCTCCTTGTGATTATCGTCCCGGCATTCCTGTATTTCGCGACCCTTTGGTCGAGCTATTCGACATACTCACTTACCAGCATGTCCAAGTCCTTCAGCAGCGCTTGCCGCGCTTTAATGGGGGCCATTGTCGTCGTCATGGTGTCTGCATTCCTCGCCAAGTTCGGGATGAAGATATCGCGCGCAGCATTTGTCTATGCCATCCTAGCGTCAGCGGCATTGCTGCTTGTCTCACGCGTTCTCATTGCGATCTTTGTGCGACTTTTCTTGCAAGGAAAAATCGCTGACCGGCTGCTCGTTACGATCAACGCGCCTGCCGACCATGCGAGCGATCTGGGCATGGACGTGATTGATCTAAAAGAAGTCGGCCTTAAGCCTGATCTTTCTGATCCCACGCAAATGGCCGAGATTTCTGACGTGCTCTGCCGCTATGATGTCGTCTATCTCGACGGCACCCGGATGACTGATGTGGGCGCTTGGGTGACTGCGCTCAAAGCTACCGGCGTTGCCTGCGAAGTCGCAGTATCGCATGACACAATTCATTCCGCTGTTGGTATTGGCCGGCTCGGCGCACATGATACGCTGGTCCTGTCACGCGGGCCGCTCAGCTTCGGCAGTCGCCTGCAAAAGCGCGCTTTCGATCTGATAATCACGGTTCCGTTGATGATCTTCCTGGGGCCGCTCATGCTCTTGGTCACGCTCGCGATCAGGCTGGAGAGCCCCGGCCCCGCGCTGTTCCGCCAAAGCCGGATCGGGCAAGCCAACATGCCGTTCCAGATTTACAAATTTCGCTCCATGCGCATTGATGCCCAAGATGACACCGGCAACAGATCGACTGCCCGCGATGACGACCGGATCACCAAGGTCGGCGCATTTATCCGCAAAACCAGCATTGATGAGCTTCCTCAGCTGATCAATGTGCTGATCGGCAATATGTCACTGGTTGGGCCCCGCCCCCATGCACACGGTTCACGTGCGGGATCACAGCTTTTCTGGGAAGTCTCCGAGCTTTATTGGATGCGTCACGCACTAAAGCCGGGCATCACCGGCCTCGCGCAGATAAATGGCTTTCGCGGAGCGACAAATACCAGAGAAGATCTGGAGGCGCGCTTGCGCTACGATCTGGAATATCTGCAGAATTGGAACCTCTGGGACGATTTCACCATTTTGCTGGCGACGGCAAAGGTGGTGTCCCACTCCAATGCCTATTAAGGCTATGGGAAGGTCAACGCTGGTAGCTAGCGCGTCTATGATGCGTAGCTTCACACTATTAAGGAGACAGGGGGTCTCGTCATGCGCTGGGTAGCTCTTGCTGTAATCCTTGCCAGTCTTCCGGCATTCATCGCCTATTTGCAGGCAAGCAAGGCCCGCCGTGATCATGCACTGATCGCCATTGGAGCTTTGTGCTTTGCCGCTGGAACGCTTCAAGCTGACGCCGCGCTATACACCTGGCCAATGTGGAACGGCACGGTTCGCGGGATGCTGATTTCTCCCATCGACACGTTGGCCATTGCGCTCATTGTGACCCGCGCAAATCAGTCGATTTACGGGCCCTTTATGGCTCTCATCGCACTATTCGCGATACCGATCCTCGTGTCGATCAGCGTATCCAGCGTGCCGTTAGGCTCTACCTTCACCTTATTCCAAGTCTTGCGCATGCTATTGGTGGTAATCGCCGTGACGGGCGAGCTTACCCGTCCCGGCGCAATCCGCAGCTTGCTGATCGGATTGTCGCTCGGGCTGATGGCTCAAGGCGGCTTCGTGATCTATCAAAAACTGACTGGCGTCGTGCAGGCGAGCGGTAGTCTGAGCCACCAGAACATCCTGGGCATGATGGTGGAACTGGCCATTCTTCCTCTCATCGCGGCGGTTCTTGAAGGCGAGAAATCAAAGTGGATTTACGGCGGCGTTTTCGCTGGACTGATTGTGGTCGCAGGCGGCGGATCGCGCGGGACCATGGCCTTTGTGGTCGCCGGGATTGCCGTTCTCATCTTGCTCAGCCTAATTCGCAATAATTCACCGCGCAAAATGAAGATTGTCGGCGCGGCCGTGGCGGCATCGCTCGTCTTTGTACCGCTTGGTTATGCGACCCTGAAAGAGCGGTTTGGCGAGTATTCTTTCGTTACCTCCGAAGACGAGCGTAACGCCTTCAACCGTGCAGCCACGGCCATGGCGGATGACCACCCACTCGGGGTTGGCGCAAACCTTTATGTCACTGTCAGCAATACACAAGGCTATGCAGACCGCGCGGGTGTTAACTGGAACTTCGGCAGCCGCGCCGCGCCTGTTCACAACGCCTTTCTTCTGGCCCGCGCCGAAACCGGTTGGGCAGGCCAAATCTCTCTTGTTTTGCTATTTTCAGTGCCTTTAATCATCGGGTTGCGCATCGCGTTCCGCAATCGCCAGGGAATGTTTGGAGGTATCGCCTTGGGCTCAGCCGTGGCGATCCTTGCGCTCACCGTGCACAACAATTTTGAATATGTGTGGTTCATCGAGCAGCCGCAGCGGATCTTCTTCATCAATATGGCGATCATTGCAGGCTGCGTGCAGTCATATCGCGCTAGCGCCCGCCAGCCGCAGAGCGAGGCGAATTCCAGCCAACCAAATCCAGCGGGGGGAAATGCTATCAAGCCCAGCAAAGGGCTAGTTTGGCAACCAGGCTCATCTGCAAAACTGGCTAAGAACGACTGATAGGGGCGACAGGTAAGAGCGGCTGATAAGCGCAATCGCTTGAGCCGACTTTATGCGCACACGACCATGACAGCCAGCATCCCCATCCTATCCAAGGTCACGGCCAAGTTTCGCTCCAACAAATTGTTTGGTGAGGCTGGCTGGGTTGCGGCACCTTTCGCGACAAACCAAGTGCTGCGTCTTGGCACGAATATCGTGCTTGCCGGCTTGCTCGCACCGGAAATCTTCGGGCTGATGCTGCTGGTTAATACGCTACGGACCGGCGCGGAGCTTCTGTCAGACATTGGCATTGGGCAAAGCGTGGTGCGCTCACCCAATGGCGAGGACACAAAATTCCTCAATGTTGCATGGACCTTGCAAGTGCTGCGCGGGGTTCTGCTGACTACAATCGCGCTCGTCGTGGCCTATCCGGTTGCGCAGATTTATGAGCGCCCGGAACTTTTCTGGATCATGCTGGCGGTCAGCCCGATCTTTCTGATCACCGGCTTTCATTCGGTAAACCTGTTCCTGATCCAGCGCCGCCTCGAACTGAAAAAGCGGGCGGTCTTTGATACCGCTTACACGGTGTTTCATTGCGGCCTTTCGATCATTCTGGCCATTCTGATCCCGAATGTTTGGGCGCTAGTAATCGCGCTGGTCGCCAGCACCACTTTCACTTGCGTCTTGAGTTATCTCATCGGGTCAGGGCCGCGCCCGAGCTTTCAGTGGGACAAGGCGCATGTCCATGAAATCGTCAATTTCGGTAAGTGGATTTTCCTCTCCACAGCGGTCTATTTCGCGGCGACCAGCTATGACCGGCTCTACTTTGTCGACGCACTGCCACTCGCGCTGGCTGGCGTATATGCCGTCGCCCGTTCGTATAGCGAAGTGGTGAGCCAAGTCGGCCAGCGCGCTGGCGCTTTCCTCGTCTTTCCCAAGGTAGCAGCCATTCAAGATCGCCGTCACGAACTGGCTGGGCGTATCCGCAGCACACGTTTTAAAGTCCTCGCGCTACTCGCCGTCATGATCGGCGGCGGGATGGCGATCTCCGATCAGTTTATCCTGTTTGCGTATGACGAGCGTTATCACGCGGCGGCCTTCATCCTGCCGATCCTGCTTTACGCCATCTGGTTCAGCACGCTCTCAACCTTCAGCGAATCCATGTTGATGGGCTGCGGCAAGCCAGCACCGGGTGCGCGCGCTAACCTCGTGAAATTCGCTGTGCTGCTGGTCGTCCTGCCGATCGCTATGGCGCAGGGAACTCTGCTTACTGCTCTCGGCGTCTTGATTGGAGCTGAAGTCGCCCGTTGGGCCGCTCTGGTGCCCGCCGCACGGCACGAGGGCTTTGCCAAATATCGCGAGGATATTCTTCTTTCGCTCGCCGTCTTAGGCGTCGCAGGAATTGTAAAACTCGGCCTTGGTGCGCTAGGCCTTGTACCCTCGCCAGAGGAATGGTGGGCGATGGAGGGGCTGCTGAATGGCTGAGTTGGGGGTCATTGCGATTGGACGCAATGAGGGGGAGCGACTGGTGCGCTGTCTCACCTCTCTGCAATGCCACGATCTACCAGTGGTTTACGTCGATTCCGCCTCGACCGACGGCAGCCAGACCCGCGCGAAAGAGCTCGGCGCGCATGTCCTTCCGCTCGATATGGATCGCCCGTTTACCGCCGCCCGCGCCCGCGCAGAAGGCTTTGCTGAACTCATGCGTATCGCGCCGGATCTGCAATTTGTCATGTTTGTCGATGGTGATTGCGAAATCGTCAGCAGCTGGCCCAGCGCAGCGATGGCCTTTCTCATCGAAAACACAGATTACGCGGCAGTATGTGGCAGACGCAAAGAGCGCTTCCCAGAGGCAAGCGCATACAATGCGTTGATCGATCAAGAATGGGATACCCCCATTGGTGAAGCAGCGGCATGCGGGGGCGATGCAGTTTTCCGGATCAGCGCATATCAGGCAGTCGGCGGGTTTGACCCAGCCATGATTGCTGGCGAAGAGCCGGAACTATGCGCGCGTCTGCGCGGGGCCGATTGGCGGATCATGCGGCTTGATGAGGCAATGACGGTGCATGACGCCGCGCTGGAACGATATGGCCAATATTGGAACCGCGCCGTGCGCAGCGGCCTCGGTTATATGCAGGCCAACCTCGCCACAAAGACCGCGCCGGGCGGCCCCCTCTATGGCCGCGAAATTATCCGCGCGGTGTGTTGGGCCTTGCTTTTGCCGCTCGCGTCCTTCGCGCTCGCATGGATCTTCCACCCCATCATGTTGCTGCTTTGGCCAGCTCTGACGGGGGCGCAATGGCTGCGTCTGATGGCGCGCGATGGGGTGTTCGCAGCAACCCTTTCAATGACTGGCAAGTTTGCCGAATTGCTGGGTATCGCCCGGTTCCAATTGCGGCGTTTGCGCGGACAGACGGGCGGGACGGTAGAGTATAAATGAGCATTGCATCGCCCTCACCCACTGGCAAACCCGTGATCGGCTATTTGACGAGTGAGTACCCCTCGCCCAGTCACACATTTATCCGCCGCGAGATCGCCAGCCTGCGCGGCCTTGGCACGGCGATCCAAACCTATTCGATCCGCGCACCGGGCCACGCGATTGACAATCCGCTTGAGAATGACGCCTTTCGCGAAACGTTCTTCATCCTAGAGCGAGGCGTGTTTGGCCTGCTTGGGGATCAATTGGCTGCTCTATTCAGCAGCCCACCGCGATATTTCTCCACGCTGAGGCTGGCGCTACGTCACCGTGTACCTGGCCTGCGCGCCTTCATTTGGGCACTGTTCTACTTTGTAGAGGCGATCACGCTCGCACGCCAGCTGCGCCGCGACGATGTGGAGCATCTGCACAATCACTTCGCCAACCCAGCCGCAACGGTCGGCCTGCTCGCCAAAACATATCTCGATATTCCGTGGAGCCTGACGCTGCATGGCATCTCCGAATTTGACTATCCGGCGGGTAACCTCTTGCCAGCAAAGCTTGAAGAGGCGAGGTTTGCAGCCTGCGTTTCCCATTTCGGCAGGGCGCAGGCGATGCGCCTGGTCGGCCCGGAAATCTGGCCAAAGCTACATTTGGTACGCTGCGCGATTGATCTTAATGACTTGCCACCAGCAGATCCCAAAACTCAAGAAAGCGGCGAGACTGAGCTGATCTGCGTCGGGCGGCTCTCACCAGAGAAGGGCCATGCGGGTCTGATCTCCGCTCTTGGAGCGCTCCGCGCCAAAGGTGTGTCAGCGCGTCTGAAACTAGTAGGTGATGGACCTCAGGAAAGCACCCTGAAAGAGATCGTCGCGCGCGCTGACCTCACCGACCATATCGAATTCACTGGCAGGCTGGATGAGATGAGCACGCTGGCCGCGATCGCGAAAGCCGACATTCTCGTCCTGCCAAGCTTCATGGAAGGCTTGCCCATCGTGTTGATGGAAGCCTTAGCGCTGGGCGTGCCTGCCGTTTCGACCCGCGTTGCTGGCATACCGGAGATCATCGTGGATGGCCAAACGGGCTTGTTGTTTGATCCCGGCAGTTGGGCAGACCTAGAAGTGAAATTGCGTACCCTTATTGGCGACACTGCTTTGCGCGCTAAGCTGTCTGAAGCTGGGCGAGAATTGGTCGAGCGAGAGTTTTCATACCCTGGCGCTGCCGCGCCACTCATCCCGCTGTTCGGGAGCAATGCAGACCAGACTCTATCAGGAGAACAGCCTTGACCGCCCCTGCGCAAGTTCCAGCGGTGGCGCCTGTGCCAGCCGCCACCACCACCGTGCAAGCCAATCACATCGCCGTGCTGGATGGCTGGCGTGCGGTCAGCATCATTTTTGTTTTGGTCGGACATTGGATGCCGATCCCGCGCATTCTGCAAGCCAACCACATGATCGCCGCGTCTGGCATGGCGCTATTTTTTACATTGTCCGGTTTCTTGATCACGCGGCTCTTGCTCAAAGACCAGCGGATCGTGCCCTTCCTGATCCGACGTCTTTTCCGGATATTGCCGCTGGCGTGGGCCGCCATGGCCGTTCTTCTCATATGGCATGGAGCATCTAGCGAGACGGCGCTGCGCAATCTGCTGTTCACCTCCAATCTGCCGCCTGCCGCACTGATGAGCGGCGGAGCGCATTTATGGAGCCTATGCGTTGAGATGCATTTCTACCTCGGCGTTGCACTGCTTGTGGCGCTAACGGGTAGGCGCGGACTTTATCTTCTGCCGCTATTCTGTGCTGGCTTCACCGCGCTGAGAATAATTGATGGCGAAGTTATCTCGATCGTTACCTGGCACCGCGTTGACGAGATTCTTGTTGGGGCCTGCCTTGCTCTGGTGCTGAACAAGTTTCCGGTCGAGAGCTTCAAAGAGAAGATCAATCCTTGGGCCTGCGTTGGCGCAGGCTTCATGCTGCTTGCTGCGGCCCATCCGGAGAGCGGTCCCTTGCAATATCTACGGCCGTACTTTGCCGCGGCGACCGTCGGCTTATCGCTTTATGCTCTGCCGGAGCTTTTGCGTTGGGCGCTATGCAGCAAGCCAGCCAAATATGTCGCGCAAACCAGCTATGCGCTTTATGTCTGGCACGGACCGCTGGGCCATACATTTCTTGGCGGCGAAGAGTCTTCCAAGCTCGTGCAATATGCGCTGCGCCCGGTCTTGCTGGCCGTGACTTTCCTTGCCGCGCATATCTCCACATTCTATTTCGAGGCGCGCTTCACCGCCTGGGGTAAGCGGATTGCCAACGGGATTGGAAACAAGCCATGAACCACTGGTTCACACATGCTATCTCTAGCGGCATACGCGCGGCGAAACTGCGCTGGGTAACGCGTAATGGCTTCACCGTGAGCGAGACCCCACAATTTGCGCCCGAAGCGGTCGATTGGTTCCGGGCGCGGATCGCCAAGACTTCCCATTACATCGAATATGGATCAGGCGCATCAACTGTCCTCGCCGCAAAAGCCGGAGCCAAAACCGTCAGCGTGGAAGGCGATCCGTATTACGCTCGTTCAGTTCGCGCTGCCCTGCCTGCAAATGCTGACACGCGCCTGCTCGACGCTGGGATCGGCTTGACCGAAGAATGGAGCTTTCCGGTGTTCACGCGGCCAACCACCTCGCGCCTGGCCGGTTGGAAAGCCTATGCCGAGAGACCTTTGCAAATCGCTGCTAAAGAGGGTTGGTGCCCACAGTTGATCCTCGTCGACGGACGGTTTCGCCGGTCTTGCGCGCTGCATGCGGCCAAAGCGGTGGTGGCGGCTAAGCAAAACGCGACGTTGTTCTTCGACGATTATGTTCCGCGCCCGCATTATCACACGGTTGAGAAATATCTCGGACAACCTCGCATGGTGGGCCTGTCCGCAATATTCGAAGTCGGAAAGGGCACTCTTTCTGAAACTGCTGATATCAGCGCAGATGTGATCGCCGAGGCTGTAGCCGACGTCTACTGATCGCGCCTACAACTGGAGGACTATTCTCCGGCCAGCTTTCTTCCTTTGCGCGGGCAGAAAAGTGACACTTTGTTAAGATCTGGTCGTCACATTCTTCGAAACATTCGGGGAGTGAATTATGGCACAGGCGCAAAGAAAACCAGCTCTTGATCAATTCGCGTATGCGGAGCCATCGCCACCGACCCCGCGCGCACCTGCTCAGCTAGAGGGCAACACGGCCGCCACAGCCTTTTCCGATGCTATTCGTCATCCGGACACATGGCGTCCGAGCCCAGCAAAAGATTTGCAGGACATGCTCTCGCAATGGGCCGAAGAAGTGACCAATCCAGACGCTGCGGCTCTGGCTACGCCAAAAGCAGTGATGTCAATGCAGGCTCGGCTTGCGCTGATCTCTGTGACCAGCCTGCTTCTCTGGGCGATGATTGCGCTCGCAGCGCTTTGAATTTTACCTATTTGGTGACTTTTCACTTTCCTACAATATGATTTAGGTTTTAGCAGAACCGTCCTTGCGCGAATCCCTACGCGCTCAAACGAGGATATTCTGCCATGCCGTCCAACGAATTCGACCGCTATGAAAGCCATGCTGACACGCTTTCGAGCCCAGCGCGCGAAGCCTTTGCAATTACCCCTTCCGACTCCGAAGCTCTCGCCCAGCTACCCAAAGCGATCCTCATCGGCGGTAGTGGTGCAATCACGCTGAGAGCAATTGATTCTGACACTGACGTTGTGATCAATGCCGCCGCCGGACAAATCATACCCATCCGCCCAGAATTTGTCCGCGTCACCGGTACCAGCGCAACCAATCTTATTGGTCTTTCCTGATGCTGAAGCTCGGCCTTAATCTAACGGCAGCTTCGCTTAGGCCGATTGGTGAGGCATTGCCTCCACCACCGCCTCCGCCCCCACCGCCGCCGCCGCCTCCGCCGCCCACTTATGCGGTTGAAACAATGGTGATTGAGGGCGACAGCATCACCTCGACGACGCCATCGGTTTATAGCTCAAGCTTCTACTCCTATCGCTTTGAAGATGCGACGCCAGGCACCGCAATCGAGGTTCGCGCACAGGCCAGCCGGACAATCGGCTCTACCGCCAATCTCAATGACAATGGCAATAGCCTGATGGGCAATGTCGCCGAAGACATGGCGTATGCGCCAGATTTGGTGACCGTGATGATCGGCGCAAATGATCTCGCGGGCGGCACAGATGCAGCGGCTTACCGCGCGCAGATGGCCGATTATTATGCTGCTGTGAAGGCGGAAAAAGCCGATTGCCGCATCGCTTGGTCTGCACCATTCCCATACAATCCGGACAATCAGCACCCCAATTATGCGACATTTACCGCAAGGCGGAATGATCTGGTCGCGACGGCGCGTGATCCATCCGTTTGGGGACAGTTTGCAGACTATTACATGCCGCTTGCCGAACATCCCGATTGGCAAGAAAGCCCCTCGATTGCCCCATCACTATGGGGCGATAGCGTTCATCCAACCAGTTTTGACACGTCGCCCGCACAGGCTGGCGGGCAGAACCGCTTGTATGACCAGTATAGGGCCGTGCTCGACACGCTGATCGACACCACGCGAGAGGCATCAACCGCTCCTTACGCGTCTGTCTGGCCGCAGGATGAAGCGGATTTGGCTGCAGACACGGTGATCACGAGGCGGCTGATTATCTCTGGCCTCGCACATGCAGGCATACCCGGAGATGTTTCGGTAAGTGGAGCTGGCAACCCGGGTGTCCGGGTCAATAGCGCAGGCAGTTTTGCGGCGGGAGCTGGCATGACGCATCTCTATAATGGCGACGTTGTTGACGTACAGCTGACTACCAGTGCCAGCTTCGAGACTGCGACAACCATCAGCTTGACGATTGGCGGCGAAACCCGCGCAATCGACTACACAACAGCCGCCAACCTAGCCCCAGCAACGTATTTACATGGCGGGAAGGATGAGAGCTTCGAGGGATCATCTGCGGCGCTCACCACCACCAAGAGTTTTGATGCGGGCATGCCGCTCATCCAGCTTTGGGTGAACAACCCTGTGGTATCAGTCACTGTCGGAGGACAAGCGTGTACTCGCAGATTGCGCAGCTTCCGCGCCGCAACACGCGGATTTGAAGTCTGGGAAGGCCCGGATTTGCCTGCTGGCGATCATGAGATTGTCGTTTCCTATACCAGCGGAACGACGCATCGCTTCATGGCTTGGGGCACGCTTCAAGGAGCGAGCTTCATGTCTTCCGGTGGACAAAGCGACACAGCCTTGCCGCCGCACCAAAGCCAGCCGTTTTTGACGCCCGACTGGGGCACAACTCCCGCCAACGGTCTCGCGCTGTGTTATTTAGGCCGAGAAAATGCCGATGCAGTGACCGCGAATGGCGCAATGTCGCTCGTCGAGCTTGGCACGACTGTGTATCAATCAAGCCATTTCGGCCTGGTGGTTGCGCAACAAACCGACGATGGTCCAGGTAGCTTTAATGCCCCGTTCGGGCGGCGTCTGTCAGGGTATGTGCTTTATGGTGCAGGATAAGGACAAGCAAATGATCGCAAGAACTGCCTTTGCTGCTGCCCTTGGAGTCTGCGCTTTGGTCCAGCCAGCTTTCAATGCGCCGCTGAGCGCTGAAACACCCGGTGAGGCAAACACCGATTCCTTAGGCAAGCGTCCCTCCCTATCTTGCGCGCAGGATAGGGAGGCGGCCCTGCCGTCCAGCGAAGACGAGCAGACCGCGGCACTCCATTACGCTGCATGTCTGATTAGTGAGGCGAATGAGGCTCTCAAAACACAGGCATCCTCGTTGGAACACGCGAACACGATGCTGGTCGCTGCGTTGCAGATGGAGACGCAGCCACCGTCCCCGCAACCTGAGCCGGCATCGGACGGACTGTTTGAGCCGATTGCCTCAGACACAATATCACCGGCGACAATCGGCGTGAGCCGGCGCACACCGCCGTCAGGTGCTCCAGATGTGGTCGGCTCATTCCGTACTTTCTGCATGACCAGCCATTTTGCCCGGGTTGACCCCATCGTCTTTCCGGGCCGCGCCGAAGCCGGGCATCTGCACCGCTTCATGGGCAATACGATGACTGACGAAAACTCAGATTATCCCAGCCTGCGCGAGAACGGCGAGAGTTCATGCTACGGCGGCAGCACCTATCGCACCGCGATTTGGGCGCCGGTTTTGTTCGACCAAGATGATCTCGTCGTCGTCCCAGATTACACCGGCCTTTATTACAAGCGCTATCCGGAAGGCTCAGTCAAATGCACCGACCTAGGAGAGGCATGTGTTGATCTCCCGGTCGGACTACGGATCATTTATGGGACCAATTACGCACTTGGGCACAACCAGAGCGCGAACGTGCGCTTTGATTGCGGAGGCGGTCCGATTGCGCCAACAATAGCCGAAGCGACCGAGGCTTGCGATCCGGGAGGAAAGCTGCGGGCCTCTATTCGCGGACCTGAATGTTGGGATGGTGAGCGCACCGACTCTCCGGATCACCAATCGCATCTTGCTTATCCATCGCGCCAGAAAAACACCGGCCAATTGCGCTGCCCGACAACGCACCCCCTAGTCATTCCAACGGTCACCTATTTCGAAGTGACCACCTTGAGTGCAGGTGATCGCCCGCAGGAGTGGCGCTATTCGAGCGATCGTATGGCCAATACCGAAGGCGGCAGGACCTTTCATGGCGACTACTTTGAGGCGATTGAACCGGAGATTCGCGAGCGCTTCCATCGCAATTGTATTGACGGGCTACTTAGCTGTGTTGACGGCGAGCTTGGCGATGGGACCAAGCTGAAGCGACCTGCTGGGTTCAATTTTGATGCCAAGCCGCGCTTGAGCATGGCTGAGGCATTGGCTTATCGTTTTGAGGAGCGATAAGTCGGCCGGCAGTCTTCAAGCGTTTCTGCTCTTCCACCACAAACGAAAAACGCGGGGGCCGCGCACCAAATAGCGTTCCCAGAGGCGCGCCGGATCGCTTAGCAAGCGATAGAGCCATTCAAGGCCCGCCACCTGCATAATGCGCGGTGCGCGGGTCTGAGCGCCGCTTAAGAACTCGACGGATGCACCAATACACAGCGCGACACCCCGCGCTTTACCGCGCTGTTTGATCAAGCGGCACACGATCTCGCTTTGCGGCGCACCAAACGCCATAAGAACAAGATCAGCGCGCTCCGTCTCGACAAATTCGGCGATCTCTATCTGCGCAGCCTCATTCTGGCGCACACCCATTGGCGGATCAAAATGTACGATATCGCTTTCGGGCAAATTTGATCGCAGCCACTCCTGCTCGCGTATCTTTCCCCCAATCAGAGCGATGGATTGCGGCGGCTGAGCCTGCTCGGTCAAGAGATAGCGGACCAGATCGCTGCCGGGGACCAGCCCCAATTCCTTCCCAGAAAGCCGCGCCAGACGGCCCAAAATACGGCTATCGTTGACGCAGAGATCGCTACCCACGACCGCACCGAGATAGAAATCATGCCAAGCTTCGCCATTTTCCTCGTTCAAGATAACGATATGGTCGACATTGGGCGTCACCAAATAGCGAAAAGTGTCGGACTGGCATGAACCAGTCACCCATGCTCCGGCCTCTGACAGGGTCATGCGTGTAAAAGGCGCACCAAGGAAATCGACGCGGCGCTCTGTTAAACCCAGTACGTCCGAGGACCCAGCTTCGGGCACCGCTCGCTCGCCCCCTTGCTCCATGTTAGCGCCAGCTTTGCCCGGTCAGAGGGTTCGCAGGGCGCTGCCCCGGCAACAAATCGATGGCGAAGTTATTCTCGGCGACTGCCTGGGCACTCTTCGCCTCGGCGACACAAGCGGTGTTGCCCACCGCCTCGCAAATCTCTGCATATAGCCCCCACGTGGTAGCGCGCGCTGGCGCCACTTTCGTGAGGCGACGAACAGCAGACAAAGCCCCCGCATCGCGCCCTTGCTCCAACAACCAGCGCGCAAATTGTGTCGTTAGGCCCAGGTCTTGCGGGTGCGTGTCGATCCCCTCACGATAAACCCGTTCAATGCCACTGGTCCGGCCAGCCGCGCGGTACGCGCGCGCCAAGATGTGAAAGCCATCAGTGCGATCAAGACAATCGGTCGCAACCACTTGCGCAGCGCGCACCGCGTCATTGGCCTTGCCCGTTGCTAGCCGCGCCTCGGCGAGAGCCGAAAGCGCGTTACAATTGCCTTCATCCTCTTCAAGGATCGCCTCTGCGGCGTCGCCAGCATTGAGCCGGTCCCTACGCACTCCGATCCGCGCAAGCATGCCGCGCCCACGAGCATCGTCCATGCCCTCGACAATCTGCTCGGCGCTATCAAGTTCACCAATTTCAAAATAGTAGCGCGCTGCAATAAGGCGCGCGTCCACCGCGCCGGAGTTTGCCAATCGTCCCCTTTCCTGGTCACTGAGCGGCGCCGCATCATACTCGCGCCACAGCTCGAGCAAGCGGCCAATCGCATCTTGGTCTTCGCCAAATCTGGTCAAGATTTCTGCGCCAATTTCGCGCGCTTTGTCAGTCTGGCCGCTTTTGTAGAGGATATTTGCCTCATCAATTGCAAGATCGATGCTTTCTGGCGAATTGCTGCGCAGGAAACTCAACTGCTCCAGCATGATCTTCACATCTGGCTGCGTGCGGGCATTTTCCAGCAGGGCAGTCGCGATCAGGCGATTGTTACCAATGCGTTCAGCCTCTGCGTAAAGCAAATTCATTGCATCTTCTTCCTCGCCTCTGAGGAAACTGCCGCGCGCCCGCAAGATAATGCCCCGCGGATCATCCGGCAGGAATTCGTTGATTTGTTCGCCTGTCTCAACCGCAACGTCATATTCTTTGCGGATCAAGGCATGGATGCCTTTGGCGAGCAGCACGTCGGCCTGGCGTGGGTCAATTGCCAAAGCGGTTTCAATCGCCGCTCGCGATTCCCGAAAATTGCCAGTGCTAAGACCCAGCTGCGAAACCCCAACGAGAGCCCCCAAATGGTTGGGATCAATCGCTAAAATGATGCGATATGCCTCATAAGAGGCAATCAAATCGCCCATTTGGAACTTAATAAATGCATCAAGTTGTAAAATCTGCACCTGATCATCGCGATGTCCGAGCGCTCTCGCAACCGCCATACGAGCGCCAACTAAGTTGCCTTGTTGCAACAATTGCTCGGCGACGCCCGCCTCTTGATAGGCCTTTTCAAGGGGGCTGGAGCAAGACATTAGGAGCGCGCCCAAAGGTAAAAGAATGAGGCGACGCATGTCCCAATTCGAGAGAGTGGTACGCACAAAAGATTGGCCATGTGTCATGACCGTGTTAATACCTTGGCTGTAGGGATAGTCCAGAATTATGGCGGGGTTAATCGCTTTGGAAAAATACAATGCCTCTTTGTGGGACGGATTGCGTGCGAGCGCTTACCGCGCGTTGCGTACGAGTGCGTGCAGCGCGCTAAGCGCTGCGACGATTTTGCTCGCTCCTCAAGCAGTCGCACAAACCAGTGATGCAGATGCGCCTACTGGCGTTGACACGGCCACTGCGAGCGCTCCGATGGAAGCGGTAGCGCAGCCACAAGCAACTGTGGCCGCTGATGGAAGCACGGCTAGCGAAACCGCCGACCAAGCACCTGCGACTTTGCCGCCGACGCCGTCGATATCGAGCTATCAGATCAACGCTGGTGACGCGCTTGAGATCTATGTCTGGGGTGAGGAGCGCCTTCAGCGCAGCCTCACAGTGTTGCCCGATGGCAGCATTGCATTCCCGCTAGTTGGTCAATTGCAAGTTGCAGGAACACTGCCGCAAGATGTCGAACGCATGGTGCGTGAACGCTTACGTGCGCAATATCGCGGCGAAGTTCCGACTGTTACGGTATCGGTTGCCGAGACTGCTGGCTTGCAGTTTTCAATAATGGGTAAAGTGCGCTCACCAGGAGCGTTTACCGCTGGTCGCTATTTAAACGTACTTGAAGCACTCAGCCTGGCCGGCGGGCCAGCTGAATTTGCCAATCTTGATAGCGTGACGTTGATCCGGGAGCAGGAGGGCGAGGTTTTCTCGACCCGCCTTCGTCTCGGAAGCCTTTTCAAAACGGGTGTTAGCGCCCGCGATGTAGAAAGAGCAGGCATCATCCGCATTCTGCCGGGTGACGTTCTGATTGTTCCATGAGAAAATCTATGACCAAATCACTTTTGACACGTTCAACTGCTACATTGCTGTGCAGCTCGGCCTTGCTTCACTCAGCGAGCGCCCCTCTTCATGCGCAAAGCACGAAGGCAGGCGTTGATCTCAGCCTGAGCGCTGAGGCCGCAAGCAATCCGATCCTCAACGATACCAACACAGACCTGGCTCCGGCTGGCACGGTCGAAGTTCGTCCTTGGATCCGCACCGAAACGGGCACAACAACGTTTGATCTGGAAGCCTTCGCCAATTTGCGCGAGTTTGCCAGCGATTACGACAGTGAAGACCGCTATGGCGGCTTTGCAAGCGTCGCGAGCCGCGTTTCGGAGCGCGTGACCTTGCGTGCCAATGCCGGCGTGTTCTCCAGCAACGGACGGCTAGGCTCGCTTGCTCAAACTGGCGTGCCAGTGGTTCAAAATCCTGGCGGCCCAAGCATCCCTATCGATCCGGCACTTGGCAATGATATCACTGTGCTGGGACAAGACGGTCGCACAACATCATGGAATGTTGGTGCGGGGCTTGATGGCCAAGTTTCCGAACGCGACACCATAACGTTCGGTGCAGGCTTCCAGGATCTATCGCTTTCAGACAGCCTACAGGGCGAAGAATATAAGTCATATTCAGGCGATGTCGGCTGGCAGCACCGTTTGAACGAGCGGACCAGTGTTGGTCTGTTTGGCGGCATCCGCGAGACCAATTTCGACGATGAACTAAGCGGTGACACAACGACGTACAGCGGCGGTGTATCGCTTAATCAGGCAATCGGCTCTGAAGGCTCGCTCGAACTGGGTGTGGGCGTGGCTCAGACCGAAATTGATGGCACCCCGCTGGTCCCCGCGCGCGATGTGACGACCCTGACCACGCAAGCCGCGCTGTGCCAGCGTAACAATCGCCGTGATCTATGCCTCAACTACCGGCGGACCCCGCTACCAACGGCCTTTGGCGGTGTGCGCAATTCGGATTCGCTGGGTGTTTCCCTGTCAGAGCGCCTGTCTGATCGTGACCGTTTGACGGTTGGCGGCAATTATGCGCGGACATCGGATGGCGTCACTGGCCCTCTGCTTATCCCGCAAGTTGAATTTGCTGATGTACGGGCTGCAATCAATCGCCGTTTCAACGATCGGCTCGATGGTTTTATCTTTGCTGGCGCCTCGCGTCTTTATCGTGACGATTTAGCAACGGATGCCAGTGTAAACTTTGGTCTTGGAATCAGAGTAAGGCTTGGTGATCGTCGATGAATGAATTTGTTTCTACTGAGAATGAGGGCGGCGGAAGCTTTGGCGCCTTCTTCGCTCAGTTTCCCTCAATCATGTGGCAGCGCCGATGGTGGCTAATCATTCCGGCGGTCCTCGGCATTGTCGGCGGACTTGCCGCAGCGTTTCTGCTACCGACAAAATACCAATCCTCCGCGATCCTGCTGGTTCAGGCACCAAGCCTGCCCGCCGATGTCATTGGCTCACAGCCAACCGAGGCGACCGAGCAACGTATTGAGGCAATCCGTCAGCAGATCATCAATCGCCCTGCTCTTATTGGCCTGATTGAAAACAATGATCTTTACGCCAGCGAGCGTGAAAGCGAGCCATTGTCCGAGCTAATCGAGGGCATGCGCGACTCTATTACTCTAGAACCGCAGTCCATTGAAATCGGCCCTGGGCGCCAAGGCCAGACAATCTCTGTGCTGCTGTCGTTCGAATATACTGAGCCGGCTGGCGCACAAGCCGTTGCCCAGCAGTTGATGGAGCGGATCGTCGAAGTCGATGCGACCACCAATACCGCGCAGCTCAATGAAACGGTACAATTCCTGTCTGATCAGCAGTCTGATCTGCAAAACCAAATCGCGAGCCAAGAGGCAGAGATTTCTGCCTTTAATCAGCGATATGGCGGCGTTTTGGCCGCTGGCGGAGCCCCTATAATTGGCGGCGCGGGCGCGACGTATGATTTTCAGATTGCAACGCTTGAGCGAGAAATCGCTGATCTTGAGGCTCAGCGCCAATCGCTGGGCTCAGCGGATAACCGTGACCCCGCTGTTGTTGGCGCAGAAGCCTCGCTAGCGGCGGCCCGCGCGCGCTACACCGAAGGGCATCCCGATGTCATTCTAGCCAAGCAACGCCTTGAGCAGGCCAGATCTTTTGCACGCCAGAATATTGAACGTTTGCCAGTTGAGAATATTCAACGCCAAATCACCTTCAACCGCAATCAGATTGCGCAATTGCGTTCTGCCAAAGCGCGCGATCAGGCTCAGGTTTCCGCAGTGCTCAGCGAACGCGCATAGGCCCCTGCGATCCAGCAACAAGCCGAGCAAATGCAGCAGCGCCTCGCTACGCTGTACACGCAAGCAAACGAGATTTCCGGTCGGCTGCTCGCAGCGCGCGCTGGAGCGCGGGCCAATGAAGAGCAAATGGGTGAGCGCTTGCGTGTAGTTGACCCGCCGGTCATTCCAGACACGCCGTCTTTCCCAAATCGTCCGCTGATCTCAGCATTGGGCATTATTGGCGGCCTTGGTCTCGGCTTCATACTGGCGATGGCGGTCGAGTTCCTGCTGAGCCCGATCCGTGACCCGTCGGCGCTTGCCCGTATTACCGGCGCAAGACCGCTTGCGATGATCCCCGTTGTTGGACCGCTCCCTGGAAATGAACCAACACCAGATGCCAAGCCGACCATTCTCCAGCGCTTGATGTTCTGGCGCAAGAAGACCCCAGTCCATGCTGATTGATGTGAAAGACCCCCGCATGACCGCCTCCGCGCACACGTTCGATCCTGCCAATGTCGCAGTGATCACTATTGATGAGCAGGCCCTTGATGAGCAGTTGATCGTTGGCTTCAATAGCCATGACGCGCGCTCACGCCCATTCAATTTGCTGCGCACGCAATTGGCGCAGTTCATTGAGGAAGCTGAGGCTAAGCTCATTGGCATCACCAGTGCGACACCGGCCGCGGGCAAGACGTTTCTGTCCGGTAACCTTGCTGCAGCCCTTTCTCAAGTGGAAGACCGCAAGGTTATTCTATGTGATTTTGATTTGCGCCGCGGATCTATCCTCAGCCGTTTCCCTGCCGAGATCCCCATTGATCTGGGCATGTATCTACGCGGCGAGGAAGAAGATTGGACAAAATGCGTTTACCGCGTGAACGACACGGGGCTATATCTCATGCCGTCAATCGCCTCGATGAAAGGCAGCAGCGAATTGCTCAGCGGTTCGCGCTTTAACGCCCTTATCGAGAGCTTGCGCGCACTGCCTGATGAGTATCTTGTCATTTGCGATTTGCCACCCGTTTTTGCCAATGATGACGCCATGCTTTGCGTGCGTGAGATTGATGGCTACATGCTGGTGGTCGATCATGGTCAGACAACCAAAGGCCAGGTGACAGAAGCGCTAGCTTTGCTTCAACCAGCAACGTGTATCGGCACAATCCTCAACCGCTATCAAGGCGGTTTTGCGGATGATTATGGCTACGGCTACGGCGATCCATACGGGCTGAAAGAATACGGCAAGAAAAAGTGAGTTTTGGGGGTGCTACTGGAGTGCCCACCACTTGGCTCAGCTAAGCCCGCCGAGCTAACTCACTCTCAGCCGGGGGTCTGCCCATCGTCTTCGCCGCCATTATTGCGGTTGAAGAAGTCGGCGGGAGGCCATTTGAGAACCTTGTAAACATAGGCCGCAACAAGCGCCAAAGCTACTGCTGCGCCCACATCTGAGTGGTTGTTGCCGATGTAGTTTGAGATCGCACAACCAGCGGCCGGCACGAGATACTCGGCTAGGTGATCCTGCGGTTCGTCCTGCGAGGACCGGCTGAGCATCAATACAACCAGCCCGCCAAAGACGAAAACTGTGATCCAATCCCAGAAAGTTTCCACGCGAATTCTCCTCTACCGACACAAAACTACCACTTCTCGCGGCGGAATTGCCAGTTATGTCGCCCTCTCATGTTCGCGATAGGGCAAAAACGACGCATGCGCCAACATCCATTGGCTTTTTTGTTACGAAAATTGCCTTACGTCCGTTTTTGACACAGCCAGTTGGGTATCGGTTGCTTTGGGGGTACTCGAAGCGGCCGGATTGCCTTAGGAAGGCGAGAGTTTCGGCCAATCGGGGGATAGCGCATTGGCGCGCCAATCACATCCATCACACACATCAGAGGAAACGCCCCTGCGTTTTCTTTTTGCGCTGCCTGGCTTCCATCAGGAAGAGCGCGGCGCCGAAGTCGCATTGCTCTCCGTCGCAGAAGAGCTCGCTAAGCTTGGCGATCAGGTGACCGTCATTGGTGCCGGCGAGCCGCGCAAAGGCACCGCATATGAATATCGCCAAGCCAAAGCGATCAATCGCCGCAAGCTTGAATGGCTTCCGAAAATCCCCCCCTTTCGCTCCGAGACGGTGTGGGAAGATGCGAGCTTTTCGCGGTCATTGAAGCGCGCTTATAAGCCCAGTGAATTTGATATCACGCTTACTTGCAACTTCCCATTTAGCCATTGGACCCTTCGCAATAACGGCGGCGCTGAGGCCCCATTGCATATGTTTGTAACGCAAAATGGCGATTGGCCCGCGCGCAGTGATAAGTCTGAATTTAAGCGTTTTTCATGCGACGGGCTGGTCTGCACCAACCCTGATTATGAACGGGACAATGCGCCGCGCTGGCGCACTGCGCTTATTCCCAACGGCATTAATCCCGAGCGCTTCCACGGTGTCGAAGGCAACCGCGCGGAGTTCGGCATTCCCGAGGGAGTGCCAGTCGTGCTGATGGTCAGCGCCTTTATCGAGACCAAGCGCGTGATGGACGGCATGCGCGCAGTCGCGCCTCTGGACGGCGTGCATTTCGTCTGTGCGGGCGATGGGCCTTTGCGCGATGAAGTGGACGCGCTCGCAAAGGAAATCCTACCAGGCCGCTTTACGCGCTTTACAACGACCGCAGATCGGATGGCGACACTGTACCGCTCAGCTGATGTATTCCTGCACATGTCGCTTTTTGAAAGCTTCGGAAATGTCTTTGTTGAGGCGATGGCCGGCGGACTGCCTGTGGTGGGGCATGACACGCCGCGCCTGCGTTGGATTGTGGGCGACCGCGAAACGCTGTGCGATACAGAAGACCAAGCCATGTTGACGGCCAAGATTGCCGATGCGCTCAAGACCGGACGCGGCGATTTTGATCCCCGCGCAAGCGAATTCGCTTGGAGCAATATAGCGCTTAAGTACCGTGCTTTTGCCAAGGAATTAATGGCCGAGCGCGCAGCAAAGGCCGCTCAACAGTAATGACTATGATCAGCGTTCTTACCATAGCTTTGTGGATAGTGGCGGCGCTCGCTGCCCTACCGCTCGCCGTATTTACGCTCGAGATGCTCTTGGGTCTTTGGCCCAGCCGCACACATAACATAGCGACCGCGCCCAATCCCTCGGTTGCCGTTCTTATGCCAGCGCATAACGAAGCCTCCGGTATCGCCAACACCTTAGCAAAGCTCAAGGCGGCCGCGCCCGCTGATACGCGTGTTGTGGTGGTCGCCGATAATTGTAGCGACGATACCGCAAAGATTGCTCGCGATTGCGGTGTCGAGGTGATCGAGCGAAGCCATGAAACCGAACGCGGCAAGGGATATGCGCTGGCCTTTGGACGTGATCATTTAGCCCAGCAGGCAAGCCCGCCCGAGGTGGTGATTGTCCTCGATTCTGATTGTGAGCTGCACGGAGGAAGCGTCGAGGCGCTGGCCGCGGAAGCTCAGACGCGCGCTGTGCCCGTGCAAGCGGTGAACCTGATCAGCGGGGATCTGACTGCGCCGCCGATGGTTCAAGTCTCCAGCTTTGCGATGGTCGTCAAAAACCTCTTCCGCTCGCGCGGGATGCAGCGGCTGGGCGGCGCGGCCCTGCTGACGGGCACTGGCATGGCCTTTCCGTGGGCGATCTTTTCCAAGGCTAAGCTTGCGACGGGCAATATCGTTGAGGATCTGGGCCTTGGCATAGAGCTAACCCGAACAGGTAAGCCACCACGCCTTATCGGGCACGCTCATGTGCGCAGCGCACCTGCCGATATGCGCGATGCACTTACACAAAGAACGCGGTGGGAGCATGGCTTTCTGCAAACTGTGCGCACTCACGCTTTGCCGACATTTCTCGGCGGGATCAGGCGTTTTTCGCTCGCCGAGATCCTGCTTGGCCTACATCTAATGGTGCCGCCGCTGGCACTGCTGGTTATGCTATCAGGGCTCGTCTTTGCAGCGCTTTCGTGCGCCGCTTGGCTTACCGCAATCATTGGGCCTGCCGCTTTGCTGGGCGGGGTGCTCAGCACCGCACTCGTACTCATTCTGATCGGTTGGATTGTGAACGGGAGGGAGTTTTTAAGCGGAGGCGCTCTGCTGCGCATGCCGCTATACGTGCTTTGGAAAATTCCGGTCTATCTCGGCTTTCTCAAGGGGCCAGAGGCCAATTGGAAACGGACTGAGCGCAGACCCTAAGTCACCTAGCTACTGGCCGGCCTTGCCAGGCCCAAAATCAACATTCTCCTCGCGCATTTCGGTTGCGCGGCCGGTCAGCTTATCGCGTATACGCCGTGCGATACCTGCCAGCGTGCGCACCACCGGGATCTGATCCCACACACGCTGGTCGCCAATATCCGTGCGCGAGCGGCGTTGAACGCCGAGCATTGCAAAACAGGTGACCAGTTCTGGGTGCGCGCGCCGCATCCACACAAATGCCCCATCGATCGGAGGGCGGATGGCCGGATCAAAGCCAGGCTTTGCCGCTGCCTGCGCATCAAGGGGGAAATCCGGCTCAAGATAACGGGTCAGATACTCCGCGGCGGTCTTTGCTGCTTGCGGGGAAAAGCCCATGAAATGCGCGCCGATGATATCGCTCGTCGCGAGGTTGTTGGGATCGCTGGCGACATAGCCGCCGTAGAAAATGTCCCATTGGTCAGGCAGCGTATATTTCGCCATCTCGGCAGCCAGAAAATCGCAATCATCTTGAAAGATGAGGATCGACTGCCCAGCCTCCGCTGCGCCGCGCAGCAAAGTCAGATGGCTTTGAAACGCACCATTTGATCCTTTGCGCAAAAACGGCCCGCTATCTTCGCACGAAATCGCAGGGAAGAACGCCACGCGAGGGTCGTCACGCAGGCCGACACTGGCTAGCTCGCGTTCCATTTCTGCACGGCGGTCTGTCCGGCTGGCGAGGTTTACGATGCGGATCTGATCAAATGCAGCAAACAAAGCAGGTATTTCAGCCATTCATTCTCTCTGCTTGATTGCTTGTGCGCTGCATAGCTTGCGCCTTCCAGCCCTTTTCCACGCCGCGCCGCCAACGGCCAAGCGGTGTCTCCACAAAACGGTACATCAAATCCGCAAATACAAATGAAACAGCAACCCCGATGAGCCCTGCCCCCATCTGGCCCAGCATCGGCTCAAGCGGTTTGAACGCATAAATGAAAATCACATGGACCAGATAAAGCGTATAAGACAGCTTGGCGACATATTCGAGTATGCGCGAGTTCAAGATCGGATGCGCGAGACGCGTGTCGCGAATAGCCGCGTTGAAGATGAAAATCAGTCCAACGCCCTGAATGGTATACCGCAGCGTCTGGCGAAACGCCTCATCGCGAATGGCAAAGCCCACGAGCAACAGGCTCACTCCAAGTGCGTAAGACACCATAGTCGGTGGAAGCTTGTCTTCTGGGTCAATCACAGGATTGTTCCACATCGCCAGAATTGATCCGAACAGGATCGAGTCCAGACGTGTGTGCGTCCAGAAATTGACCCGCGTAAAGTCTTCAAGCCGACCCACTTCATAAAGCCTCAGGCCCAGCGCAATCAGGCAGAAAACCGCGCACAGGATGGCGCATTGGCGCGCATCCCAACGCCTCAGACACAGCGCCGCAAAAGCAGGAAAGAGCAGGTAGAAATGCTCTTCGACTGCGAGCGACCATAGACCGATCGGTATGCCGCTCACGGGAAAATAATTGGTCAGGAAGGCGAAATCGAAAATGAGCCCGCGATAATCAAGCTCATAAATTACGCCGCTCGCTGACAGGGCGATTGCAAGCAGGATGGCGATATACATTGGCGGGATGATCCGCACCATCCGGCGTGTATAAAAGGCCTTGAAACTGATTGCCCCATCGCGGGCGAACTCGCGCCGGAGCAGCGTGGTAATAAGATATCCGCTCAGGAAAAAGAACAGGGTAACGCCGAATTGGCCCGGCACCACTTTTTCGAGGCCAATATGCGAGCACATCACAAACAGAATAGCGATAGCCCGAAAGCCATCCAAAGCCGGGATCGTTGAAGGTCCCGACTTTGGCTGATCTACAAGCGGATCAGGCGCCGGTGATTTACCAGCTGCGGGCGCAGGTTGTTCAGCCACCTGACGCTTGATCTTGTGGCTGAAAGTTTTGAGGCGAGAACGCTAACATCGGTCGACCCTTCCCCCGACGAAATGCGCGGTTAGGGCGTTTCTTCAACCGCAGTCGGCAACGCAGGTACAACACCCTCCCCGCTATCGCCAGCCTCGTCTTCCTCGACCGCGGCATAGCCGGGCTGATATTCGATCCCTGCTTCTGCTTTGGCAGCGTCCAACCGCTCTTCCAATTGTTCGGCCAAAGCGCGTTGATTGATCATATTTACGGCAACTGGTCTTGCTTGTTCTGCTGTCAGCGGAGCATCAGCGACTTGCAGGATTTGCGATACGGTAACGACGGTTGGTGTTGGCACGATAATTGGCTCGCTCGTGCCAACTTCAAGCATCCGCTGGAACATCGCATTAGGCAAATTGCCGCTGTCGATGCGCGTGTTGCCGCGCTCAAACTCAATACCCAGACGGTTGAGTACGGCCACCGCCTGATCCATATTTGTCACCTCAGCGAGCGCCTCAATGTAGTCGTCACGTGCCGGCGTGCGGAAGCGGATCTGATTCGCCGCAATCAGCTTGCGCTCAGCAAACATCTGCGGGTTTTCTGCGATAAAGCTGTCGATCTGAGCGGCTGTCGGCGCGTCAAGTTCAGCGGCGGCGCTCTGAGTCAGCATTTGCACCAGAAGCGCTTCTTCGACCTGACGTTTGCGAACGATAAATTCCGGCGTGCTGTCAATGCCATCCTCACGTGCAATCCCGGCCATCAGACGGCGATTGATGACGTTAGCGAGCGCGCCATTGCGCACCGTTTGCGCTTCTTCGCCCTCAGGCACTTGCGCATCGCCGAGCGCAGCGTTCACTTCTTGCAGGGTCACTTCATCGCCATTGACGACCGCAACAACCTGACCTTCTGGCTGACGGTCACCGCATGCCGCTAGCAGCGTAATGGCTCCGGCCAACATGGCTCCCGTCAGAAGCTTGGATTTGGCTGTTTTTGGGGCGCAAGCCAGTGCGTCCTCGTTATTTGTTTGGTCGGTCATGAGATTGTCGCCCTTCCCTCGATAAAATCTTGAAAAAATTGTGATTTACGTCGCCTATCACGCACCGAATAGCAATCCGCGAAGCTTGGGCGGCGCTTCATTATGCAACGCCACCACAAAATCTTCGAGCACTGGGAGCTCCGCCCCAATGTCTGATCCCAAAGTCGATACACGAGCGAGCATGCCATCGGGAATAATCCCGCGAATATTATCCTGCGCCACCGTCAGCCGCTGCTGAGACCAGCGCTGAGGGAATTCTTCACCCACACGGGTCCAATAGAGCACAACTTCATCGCGTGTGCGGCTGTCAGCAGAAAATACCTGCGCTGGAAGCCCGCCCGATGCAGGCCCGGATGCGGACGGCAAAGCGACATTCATTGGCTGCGTTTCGGACAGAACGAAACCCCCAGCTGGATAGCAAGTCTCGGGCCGGTGGATTTGCAACACCCCGTCTTGGCTGTTGTTATAAGCCATCAGGAACATCGCGGCCTTGCCCTCAGGGTTCGTATAAATCCGGGTCACCAGATTATCATACAAGCGATCAGACAAAGCATCCGATGGCGGCAAGACGAGCCCGCTTTCGGTCATAAAGGTCCATCGTCCCATGCGCTCAGGCATCAGGCCCACCAGTTCGCCTTCTTCCAGTGGCTCGGTATTGATCACCGGTTGGCGCGCCTGAGCGAAGCCTGCCACGGCGGCCATGCCGAGTCCCAGCAGAACCTTGCGCCGGTCAAGTGATAGGCCAGGTTGACCAGTTAGAGCGTTACCCATTTTTCGCACCCTCCATTGCCGGGTCAGACGCGGGTCTATCTGATAGGGGGGCGTCGCCCTCCGCTTCCTTGCTACCGAAGAACCGCGCCAGCGCCATATCAACCAAGAAGATCATGAGCAGCGCCATCGCAAACATAGTCAATCCTGCCATATCATGTAGGAAGCTTTGTGCGGCCGCCTCGCCAGCATGATACGTCAGCAAGATGAGGATCAGCACGCGCACAAAGTTTGCCGCGATTGCCACAGGCAGGACGAACAACAGCAAGGTCAGCTGATAGCGGCGATCGCCCATATGGCGAATGTAGATGTAGAAGATTGTCAGAGCCGAGAGCGAAACAATCGAATTAAGTCCTGCGCAAGCAGCCGCGACGAGCAGCTGGTATTGACCGATCTGAATGGTCACACCAGTGCCGCCAATCGGGTAGCCAAACAATTGCAGCAGCCAGATTGCAGTTTCACTAATCGCCACCTTGATCGGCAAGGTGAACGTATAAATCACCGTATCAGGCGGCGGAAAAATGAAAGCAAGATAGATGATCGGAAAAGCGAGTTTGATCAGCGGCTTGGCTCCAACCACCGCATAACAAGCGATCACCAGAACGCCGTACATGATGTAACCTTCGAGCTCGATGATCTGGGTTATTCTAGCGAGCGCATATGCGATAAGCGCCGGAATAATCAGCGCGATTACTTTCCAAAATGCTGGAGCTTGCGACAAATGCCGAACCGCTGGCCATTCGCGCCACAGCAGCCACAGGCCAGTCATCAGCACGATAGGCCCATGAGCGCCCTGCTCGCCGGTCCAGGTCGAACGTGCGACGAAAATCATGGTGGGCACAGCTACCGCTAGCAAACCCGCAATAAACAGCAGGTCTGGCCAACGGAAATCGGCCAAACTAATCCCGCCCTGCGCAGGCGCTTTGCCTGAGGCAGAGGATTTTACGCCGCCCGAGAAATCGGCATCTGGCATAGTGCCATCTATTGCCCCATCGCCCGGCGATCGGTTAGCGCTGACTTGCTCCATAATAGTCTGCGTATTCCACCCTGAAATTTACGGCTGCCCCACAGGGGCGCACCTTATACGTGACGAGCTCTAGATATCGGGCACAGGCTGGGCCCGGTCAAGCCTAGAGCGGAGCCCCTGTCTAGTAATCGCACAAGCCCAGCGAAAGTGTTAACGGCCGCATTCGTGAGCGGCCGACGCTCCCTTGGTTCTTTGTTTACACCTCTCAGTTACCGCTTGCTGATCACTTTCATAGGAAAGATACGACACAGGTCACGATCATGCGGGTTTTGCTCCTAGCCTTCTCAGCTCTAGCGCTGTCAGCATGCAGCGCCGATGTACGCGAGCGCTCGCTAGCTGATGTTGATCTCGGCAATATGGACGTGGTGCAGGCGCTAGGCACGGAGCTGTCGCAGGACGAGCGCGCAGCGCTCGCCACATATGTGGTCGCGCATTGGCCGCGCTCCGCGGCTTTTTGCGGTGAAGTGCTGGTTGATGAGAACGGCCAGCAGCCTACGACGATTGGCGAGGCAATTGTCATGACCAAGTGGCGCGAGAAAGAACGCGAGCGCCGTCTCGCGCGTGCTGCGAGGCCGCGTACTCCCATGGAACAATTGCTTGATCGCCGAGATTTCCTGATCGGACAACAGGACCAGCTGTTCAGCCAGAAAGAGCTATTGTTTGACCGGCTGGGCAAAAAAGCAATGACCCATCCGCACATGGACGCGATCGAGGGCGAGCTTGAGGCCAGCTTTGCACAAACAGTCCAGCTCAATAAAGAAATCGAACAAAGACGACGCGATCAAGCAGTGAGCCATGAGGCCAAAAGCGGCGCCTGACTGCAAAACGGCGCCCAAAACGCCAGTTTGGGTGAGTTAAGTAAGAGTCCCTAGCTAGAGACGCTGTAGCGCAGATGTAAAACGCCTTGCCGCAACGCTCTATGATTGCCTCCCAAACAACCTAGCACCGAGCCACAAGAACAGGGCAAATAAGGGCGAAAGCCCACTCCATTGCGGGTTGCACACCACCTTGTTCATAGCTTCGTTTGGATGCGCGTTTGTTGCGCAATCCAAGCCTCCAAAACAGTTAATTAGTGACCGTGATTCCCTCGATGGAATCATGGCTAAAGACTGGTTAACCAGGTTGCTCGACTTCGCCTTAACTGAAGTCCGCCAGACAGTTTTCATAACGAAAATTGGTGGGTTTTTCAGCATGCGGAATGCACGAACATTATCGATCCTAGCGTTGTCTTCTTTAGTCCTTACAGGCTGCGGTGGAGGCTCAGGCGCCTCACCTACAGGCACTAGCGTTGCAATAAGTGATCCCGGTTCGAGCACATCAGGTGGTAGCTCATCCGGCGGCAGTACATCGGGCGGTAGCACGTCGGGTGGCAGTACAACTGGCGGTAGCACTTCCGGTGGCAGCACATCGGGCGGTGATGGCACCGGATCACCACCCACCGACCCAGCGCCCGCCCCGGCACCTGATCCGGCCGGCCAACCGATCACTGGCGGCAACCGCACACAAGGCTTCCCCCAGCTCGATCGGATCCCAACCAATTTCAGCGTCAGTCAGGCGCTTCAGCCAACCTGGGGCACAGGTGAGATCCCTGGCAGCGCATTTCCTGATGTAGTCGGCGCATTCCGTTTCCTGTGCAAGCCGAGCCATCTTTCTTATGATGACCCGATTGTGTTCCCCGGCCAGAAGGGTCGCTCGCATTTGCACATGTATTTTGGAAATACAGAGGCTGACGCAGATTCGACATATGAGAGCCTGCGCACCACCGGCGACAGCACTTGCCGCGGACCGCTCAATCGTTCCGCATATTGGATCCCTGCGCTGCTGGATGGCCACGGCAACGTAGTGATGCCTGAGTTCATTTCCATCTACTACAAACGCTATCCCAATACTGACCCCAAATGCGCTGAGGGTGAAGGTTGCATCGCGCTGCCGCGCGGCCTGCGTTATGTCTTTGGCCGGACGATGAATGGCGAACTGCCAGACCGCGAGAGCGCCACTTATTTTAACTGCGATGGCCCCGGAGCAAGACCTGGCCGCTATGATACGCTAGTCGAAGCCGCACAAAATTGCCCCAGCGGTGCCCGCATTGGTGCGCTACTTACAGCGCCCGATTGCTGGGACGGCGAACAATTGGACTCGATCGATCACCGCTCGCACATGTCTTACGAAGTGCGCAACTCGACCACAGGCGTCGCAAGCTGCCCTGCAAGCCACCCTTACCGCGTGCCAACATTCACGCTGGCTGCATGGTATGAGACCGACGATACGTTGGACCGCTCCGGCAATACCGACCCGAACCTTCAGACATGGCATTTCTCATCTGACCGTATGGAAGGTCGCCAGCACATGACATCAGGCACGACATTCCACGCAGACTGGTTTGGCGCATGGGACGATGAAGTGATGTCCGAATGGATGGCCAATTGCATCGACCTGAAACTTAACTGCTCAGGGGGTGATCTGGGTGCTGGACGGCAGCTGGTTGCATCCGCTGCGCACCAGCGTGACTTCGCTCGCCGTGTGAATGTGCCCCGCACTAACAACCCGGTCAGCCTCGCGGCTAGCAACTAACACAATGCAGATGAGGGGGAGGACTCCCCCATCGATCGTCTAGCTCGTTAAGCAGGGCCTGCTATGTCTCGCAGATATGCAGGTGCTAGTATTCTGCGCTGGACGAGACTCGCATTCAGCTTAGCGCGGATGAGTACCGGCTCTACAGGCATTGCGATGTATATGGATTAGCGCAGGCGGCCCGCCAGCAAGCACTTCGCAATGCCCATATCCCAACGGCTCAGCGGGACCCAGCAACCTCCGAGTACATGATCAGCGCCAATTAGCACCTAGCCTGACCGCGCCTTTGGTCAAATTTGCATCAGACAAAACAAAGGAGGCTAAAAGCCTCCTCTGCAAATACTTCTGAATCAGAATTAAACTGGCCTTAGTTAAAAAGCCATTCCCAGATATCAAACAACATAATCGTACCCCTTTCTTATTTGTGGGGACGGTATGCCATGGAATTAACTCGCTGTAAAGGATATTACCTAATTAGATTTTAACCACTCTAACCCGCTGTATTCAAAGGAATCGAGGTCATGGAAGGGCTTACCGAAGAGATATCCTTGAGCGAAATCACAGCCCATCGATTCAAGAATCTTAGCCGTTTCCTCGTCTTCAACGCCCTCACAGATCACCCTGATTCCCAAGTCATTGCCAAGCTTAATTGCATGCTTAACAATCGCCCGCGCTTTCTTGCTCTTGGTTAGAGCCGCAGTGAAAAGGCGATCCACTTTCAACTCGTCAAATGGCAAGTGATAGAAGCTCTCAAGGCCTGCCGTACCTGTACCGAAATCATCCAGCGACAGTTCAACTCCCAGATCAGACAGCGCTGAAAGTACCGCACCGGCGGTGCGTGGATCGTGAATCCTTGCGGTCTCAGTGATTTCGAGGACCAACCGACTGGCCGGGAAACCAGTCTCTTCTAGTGTCCGATGGACTAGCTCGGTCAACCAAGTATCAGCAAGCAAGGTCGCGGAGACGTTTATGGAGAGCCAGGCGTCGGTATCTATCGCATTCGAAGCGCTAAATTTGCTAATGCACTCTTCCAGCATGAACTTCTGGAGTTTCTCCATCCGCCCCGCCTGTTCGCATTGTTCAACAAAATAGGACGGGCTGATGAACCCCCGCTCCCGATCATTCCAGCGCACCAGCCCTTCAAAGCCAACTATCCGCCGGTCGCGGAGATCCACCTGAGGCTGAAAGACGGGGAAAATCTCGTCGGACTGAAGCGCATTATCGATCTTTGACTGCAGGGAAACCCGCCACTCATCATCAGTAGTGTCCGTCTCATCGCCAAATACGATGGGCTGCGCAGAGAGAGAGGTCTTTTCTGTAAGGGCTTCGGCAATGCTTATGCGGCGGTGCCCCTCGCCGATAAAATTCAAATCAACGCCAAATGTGATCGCGATATCAATTGGCTTCTCGCCAATGCGCAACGGGTTCTTGAAAATCGCAAGAAGAGCGATGAGGTGAGATCGCAATGTTTCCTGAGACTCGAAATCCTGCATCCAAAGCAACCGGTCACCGGCATTTGAATAAATGGTGAGTGAGGTGTCACCCACACGCAAACGCTTGACCACACCCTCGAAATAATCTGCTCTTGAGGCGGCAGGCAGAGCAGCCATGACTTCCGCAAAATTGTGGATCTTGGCGGAAATAAGGACTTTGCGATCGGTAGGCGGCAGTCCCGAAATATCCAACTCCAGCCGCTTTAGTGATGGTAAGCCTGTATCAGCCGAGTCCAGATTTGCTTGAGCTCGCCACCTAGCGAACATGCATTGCAGCGAGAAGACAAAGAGGAATATCAGCGCAGTCGACAGACCAGTCCTGAATGGTAGAAAAATCGCAGACACGAACGTTGCAGCGATGGATAGGGGAGCAAGTCCGTAGAAAAAATGCCTAGTTCTGGGCTGCCCGAAGATACCAAGCACCACCAGGATTGTGCAGACAATAAGCAGTGGTAGATGATAGATATTGACTATGCTAATGCGGGTGAAGTCACCATTCCAAGCAGTCTCAGCTGCGAAAATCGCCACAAAGCTCCTCGAGACCGATCGCGAGCCCGGCAGACTAACCGCCGTACCCTTACCTGCAGTGGCAAAACCGAACACAAAGGACTTACCTTCGATACCCTCAGCGCTCGCGACGTATTTTTCTAACTCGCTCAGACTGACTACTGGGAACTCCCCAGGGTCGAAGCGATAGTCAATCTCGATGTGTGGGCGAGAAGTAGAGGCATCCCCAACAAGTTTGCCCGCAAATGTGTCATAGAGCACGCCTTCGGATTCAACCTTAGTCGGGACATTCCAGACAAAACCAAGAAAATCTTCTCTTTCGGCTGCGATTACTCGGCTTGAAGTCCCGAACACACCGAGCTCTGGGAACAATATTGTTTCCTGCCCTCGATCAGAAACGATGCGTCCGACCACAAATACCTTGTCTGACTGCGCAATCGCATTTTGAAAATCTGGGTCTTGCACACGATCATCGGAACCCGAGGAGGTGAGATCAAGGAATATCCCCTCAGCGCCATTCGCCTGCAAAGCTACCATGGCCTCGCGCAAGTCCTCGCGCCATTCGTCATTGTCGATAACGTTATCCGGTAACTCGACGAGTACCACATCACCCGATGGTGTCCCGTTACCCAGCTTGGATTGTGCCACCCAGCCCATTAGATCGAGAGGCCCAAATATGTTTGGTATCGAGATCAGCAAAGCGGCTGCCAGCGCTATGAACACATAACGCAGCCTCCGCAAAACATCTCTCTTCACAAAACGTAACACAAATTACCCTCGACCCACCATGGGACCTTCGGGTATTCGCAAAACCGCGCTAAATAATGGTTAATGCCGCCTTCATTTGAAGACTTAGTGATTGGTAAAGCCCTACTCCGATGAGGCTTCTTGCAGCGACGACACGAGGTATGCCTTTGATTGCATCGCCGATCTTATGGCTTCCAAACGCTCGGGCGAAAGCTGTGCGTCATCGATGACAAGCTCGCTGACACCCTGGGGGAAAGTTAGGCATGAAACGCCATTTTGGCTGATCACCGCCGCACAAGGCAGGTCAACTTTGTGAGTTAATTCAATCGTCCGCTCCAAGCCTTCGGCGATGCAAAGTTTGCCAAGAAACGGGAAATCATCTGAATTCGTGAGCGGTCTGGCAAGCCAAATTCCCTTTTCTGGGGTGCCAATTGCAACCCGCCGCACACGCTCACTAGTGTCAGGGTCGATAAAGTGTTGTGTAAGCCCGATAATCCCAGCGCTATTTTGAAAAGCGAACACCACGGATGGCAGCAGACCCATCGTCTCGGCTGGTGAATTTTCCGCCCTCAGGCTGAAGCGCACAGCTTCGCACTCTTCCGGAACGCCCAGAGCATCGAGATACTCAGCACCCAGTGTTCCCCTGACCGCAGTGGAGGAATTCCATATATCTTCGGCAGATCTTATCATTTCACAGGTGGCGCCTCGCGACGGTTTTTACCAGGTGACGATTAACACGGGGTAAGCAGTGTGACCGTGCTCCTCCAGTACGAGACCGTGACGCGGACCTAGCAGACAGCCTCGGCGTTCCATGAACCGATTTCCCAGCATCATGGGCCATAATTAGCACCAATGCGTTATTCATAAGAAATAGCCGATTATTTCATTGCGATAATGATGCTCTAGGCCATAGTAAATTTGGCAAGTAGACGCGGGGGTATGCAGATAGCACTATGAGTAAAAGTTTCGCTGATGAGCCATCTGATTTTTTCGCCAATAGCTTAGCGCGAGCACATCACGCACCGCGGAATGAGATCGCCATGCTACAACTAGATTCATTGCAGCGCCGCTTTGCCGATCTGGTGTTGACGCTCACTCCGCTCGAAGTTCTCGCGTCTCAGCGCGACGTAAGCGCAATTGCGAGTCTCGATGATGCACCTGCCATTTTCTTCCACCATAGTATGTATAAGAGCTACCCCGAGGAGGCATTACTAGGCGGCGATTTCGCCACTCTCACCGATTGGCTGAGCAATTTTACGACGCATGATCTTTCAGCTGTGGCCGAGCGTGAGTTTACGACACTAGATGGTTGGCTATCCGCGCTCAATACAGACACTGCAATGCATGTGCTGCATAGCTCGGGCACGACCGGTCAACTGTCTTTTATCCCTCGCGGCAAATTGGAGCACCAGTTCGCAATCCGGCACGTGCAGATGGCCATGGTTGAGATCGCAAAGCCCGGTGCGTTCTACCCGAACAATCCTGACTTTGCAGTCATCTGGCCCTCCTTCGGCGAGGGCTATTCTGGCATACTGACGCTGGGAGAGATGTTTCGCGACGCTTATTGCGGTTTGCCCGAGGATTATTACCCGCTGATCCCGCACAGGCTCAGCGCGGACTATCAGCTCTATCTCATGCAGCTGGAAAATGCGCGCGCGGCGGGTGACGAGTTTATCGGCGCGCCCAATGACTATGTGCAGGCGGCGATTGATCAGTCCTTCGATGTGCGCGGGAGCGAGCAGGAGCGTAACGAAGCGATGCTCGACAAGATCGCTGGTGAATGGCGCGACAAGAGGATCATCTTCGCCGGCGGCCCGGTGATCCTCTATAATCTTGCGAAGCTTGGCCTTGCCAAGGGCATGGAAAATGCGCTGGCGGAGGGTAGCCGCGTCATCACATTTGGCGGCTTCAAAGGCATCTCGCCGGTGGGTGATGAAGAGGCGGTGATAAAGCGCTTCACCGGTGCGGGCCGCATTCAATATCTTTACGGCATGACCGAGGTCGCGACCGGATTCCTGATGTGTGAGAGCGGGCGCTATCACATTCCGCCATGGATCATTCCCTATGTTCTGGACGGTGAGACTGGCGAGCCTAAGCCGCGCGAGGGCACGCAAAGCGGGATCGCGGCCTATATGGATTTATCCGCACAAAGCTATTGGGGCGGGCTGATCTCAGCGGACCGCGTTGAAATGAGCTGGGAGCAATGCAGTTGCGGACGAACTACACCGCATATTGGGGCTGATATTGAGCGGGTTGAGGAGTGATTAGAGTGGACGGAAGGGCCCCATGGTTGGCGCTCGCATAATCCTACTCAAGGTTACATAAGTGACACATCAGCATTTCGTGTAACACACCGCAAGCCCAGTATTTCTGCGGGTTTGCGGGCTTTGGAGAGTGAAGTCGCTCGAAGGGGGCGACGCAAGATTATTTCCTACCTTCGTTTTTGTTGGTCTTTGAGTTCCAGCGACCGTCATGTCTAAAACGACCATCCGAGCTAAGCGTTGGGTCTGAGGATCATGATGACATCACAAAAAGGGGCCCTGCCTAGGGAGCCGTGGCGGCGCAAGATAATCAGCCTTAGATAGAATAGGCAGTATGGAGCGGGACATCAGACAGGTGCGGTTCGAAGCTGGATGTAGGCGTGAACTCGTAGCTCCACTACAAACGTGTATCGGTTGCCTGATAGATTTTCAAAAATTTCAATATCATCGAGGAAAAATACCTCAAGCAGCCCCCACTCTCTTATAGGAAGAAAGTTTTTGATATACTAAAATTGATGAAATGAAAATAATGGCCGTAATATAGAATATGATATAAAATTCTTTTATACATTCAACATATGATATTGAACTTTCATCACCCCTAATGCAAACTTCATAAGTGTTTACCCCGACACCTGCTTCGGAATTTGCACTCATCAAACCAAAATATATCCCAAATATCAAAAAGGCACCGCAATTACTCAAAATGGTAACAAAATACGAGCAAATGAATACAATATTTCCACTTCTGCTAGAATTATTTGCATAAGAGAAAATCAATAATGAAATTCCTGAAATTATTGATAGGATATACAATAACACAATTCCACTGTGAACCCCTGGCTCGACACGGTAGGAAAATATTTCAAAAAATTGAAATAATAGGAAAATTGACAACGTGAATATCAGGGGTCTTACGAAGACTGAAATACTCATCATCATTCATTTCACCAGTTCGACTTTTCGTCAGATCGATCAATTATATGGCAGTCCAGTGTAAGGATTTATTAACCCGCTATGACTTGTTCTTACCCATGGCATAGCCATTATTTCTCGGTAGGTCTGCGTTTCGTTAGCCAAGGGAGCTTGAGTGCTGTTGAAGCTGAAGAACGAATTGTGATCTTCTGCCATGATGTTCCATAGCTCATGTAGTTTATGTGGAGACACCTTAGAAGTACCAGATTGTGCACCATAAAACTCGGGAGTCAACCTCCCTCCGGGAGTATCGATTGCCATCAGTATGTCGGGATTGCCGAGAGCATGAAAGATATCGAGCTGGGAGGGCACTGAAGACACACCAAGTTTATTGGGGTGTGTGTGGAAAACCATGACCAACCGATAATCTTCTCCAAATCTGGTGCGGTCCCTTTCAAAATCGACGCGAACTCGGTTGCCCTCGCCAGCGCGGGAGAATATCCTATAGTCAGAAGGCTCGCTAACATTCTGATAGACGAGTACGCTTTCCTCATCATTCGTTTTGGCGGTAGCTGATCGGGCTGCCTCTATCGCACGCATCGCTTCCGGGGAGTTTTTGACGATTCCTTCCCAAATAGGATTACTATCATTGGTGTAATATCCCCATGGATCACTACTACCAAATATTCCGTACGACTTTGCCTCTCGATCTGCCATCAAGAAATCGTGAGGTGTGATGTTTGCTTCGCCTAGGGCAGCATCAGCCTCAACCATCGACAACGCCTCCTCGGCAGTCGCTCCAATAGCCATCAGACGCTCGACTTTCGCTTTGCGGCTAATTTGATGATCAGCATCGGTATGGACAATAGAGCTTTCTGCTGATTTTTCGGCCCGACCACCAACTGTGTCATCCGCTGGCGTATCATCGCTTTGATCGACCGGATTGTCGACAACATCGACCGTCGGGTCTTTGATATGGCCGAGCGCGCGGCCCAATCCATTCCGGAACAATGTCGAGGCGACGCCGGGAAGCTCGGACACCAGGTTCCTGCCGAAGCTGGTACCGGTAAGAGCGGACACTGTAGCTGCACTGGCAATGGCCCCGGCGGCGGTTGAGCCCGCTAGATTGCCAAAGGTCCCTCTACCAGCGGTAACGCCCAAAACGCCCTTGCTTGCCAGTCTATCGCTAGCTCCGCGTGCAACGCCGGCGCTTATGCCTGCAGCTGCAACCCCAGCCCAATTAAACTTATCTTGCAGGCCGGTCGCGACGCCAACACCCTGAGTAATCGCAGCGCTACCTGCCGCCTGAGCTGCCGCGCCTAAAGCGTTCTTAGCCTCGCCAAAGAGGCCATTTACGCCGCCGCCAACTACAGCGCCGATGCCGGCTAGTGCCACGCCTTTCCAGCTAAACTTCGCTTGGATGCCTGTAGCAATGCCAACACCCTGACTAGCGATTGATCCCGCTACGGCGCCGGCTACTCCAGCCCCGATCGCGCCGAGAGCCCCGAGCCCTCCCGTAGTAACAACCGCGCCAGAAGCAAGCGTCGTGGTCGTTGCCCCAAGTCCAGCAAGGCCACCCGAGAATACTGCGCCGAGCGATGCTTTAAACGTTGCTCCAGTGGCAAGCGACGCGACACCCGCAGTGACAATCGTAGCCACAGCAATCGCAACAACCGCCAGCAAGATCGCGCCAAATGCGCCGCATTTCTTCTTGCCTTGGCTGGGCGGTGCGCTGGTGCTCGGTGTCAGGTCACCAATTGCCTCACCCGGGTTGTAAGGCGACAACGACCCGGCATTATGGCTCGACCGCACAACGCCAGTTGGCAGGTTGATCCGCTGCCCTTCGATCAGGGGCACATTGCCGCTGATCCCGTTTAGTTGCGCAATCTTGTACCACAGGTTTGCGTCGCCATAGACCGACTGCGCAATGCTTTGCAGCGTGTCGCCTTTGTTGACGGTATAGCTCCCGCCACCCGCGCCTTGGCTATAACTGTTCAGCGGATCATAGCTTTGCGCGAAGTCGGCATAGCTGCTGCCGATGGTGGCGCCGTTGCGGAACACGCCCGGTGTGGTCGGCCCAGTTGTCTGCCGTTCTTGAATGGATGTGGCGGTCGAAACGTCCGCTGTGCCGTTATTGCCGGTGTAGCCGAGCTGACGCCCGCCAAACCGGTACCACACCTCATGCGGCGCGCCGGTTGAATTGCTGGTGGTGGTTTCATCGCGGCGGATGATCTGTCCCAGCTCATCATTCGTGAACTTGACCGTTTGCGAGTAATAATCGCCAACATTCGCCTGCGTCAGGCGGCCCATGCCATCATAAATGAAGCTGGTGGTATACTGCGTGGATTGCGATGAATTGGGCTTGTGCTTGATCGTCGCCTGCAGCGCCCCATCGCGCCAATAGAACGTGTTGGTGGTCGAAGTGTTTGCAGCCTGGCTGTTATTGTTATTCTTGTAATTGGTGCTGGCCTGGCTGACCACGCTGCCAAGCGCATAGGCCGCACCAACGCCGTAATTATAGCTCGTTACGGACTTGAAGATATCACTGCCACGCTTTGTGTTTGTGGTATCCGAGGTCAGCTGGTTCTTGCTGTTATAGGTCGCGCTCCGACTATAGGCGATGGTCGTGCCATTGGTCTCGTAATCGGTTTGCGTGAGTTGGCGTCCCATCAAATCATAGTTGAAGGTCGAGCGCCGTGTTCCATTGACCGGAGCGGCTGGAATTGTGCCGGTCGGTATGCCGCTGCCTGCGGCGGTTTCAAAGACAGGCGTTCCATGTGATACTTTGATCTCCTTCAACCGGCCACCAAGATCGTAGGTGTAAGCCTCACGGGTCTCGCTGAATGTGCCAGGAAGGTAGCCTGTATATTCGTTGTAACTACCCGCGTTATAATTAGTACGCAGCGTCGCGATCCGTTCGCCCGCTTTGTTATAGAGAATGTCTTTGCCGCCAATGCCGCTCGAATTGCTATTGCCGCGGACAATCTGGCCACCTGAGAGCTCACCGCGATCCGTCACGAGACGGTTCATATTGTCGTAGCGGAACCAATAATCCTTCGTGATATTACCGCCCGCATTGCCATTGGCATCAAGCGCTTTGTAAGTCGCAGTAGTCCGGCGGATGTTGCCGTTGGCATCGTACTTATAGGTGGTGTTCGCCGCCGGCGAGGTCGAAGAACCAGCCTCGGACCAGCTAATGGTCCGGCCAAGCGCATCATAAGTAGCAGTCGCATTTTTCGCGACGATGTTGGTGACATTGTAGGATGCGGGAATCCACTCCGGCTCGCCGGGCGCCCAATAGAACATCTGCGCAGGCGTATAAACCGCCTTCTCATTGCGCAGATGCTCAGTCAGGCGCTGACCCAGCTTGTCGTATGTGTAGCTCGCGGTTTCGCGGGTCCAATTACTATTGGCAGTGCCCGCATTCGCGGTGCCCGTTACGATGCTGCTGTGGAGACCCGTGTTGAAATAATTGAAGGTAGTCGTCAGCCCGCCAACCGCGCTCGTCCTGATCCGTCCAGCGATATCATAAGTGTAGTTGGTGACATGCCCGCCGAGGTCATTCTTCTGTGTGGCGCGGCCGAACAGATCGCTCTTCTCAGTCAGCGTCTTACCATTGGCGTAAGTGGTAACTTCGGTCCAACCCCCGAACGTTCCAGCGCCCGGTGTGCTTAGTGCGGCCGACCAGGTGAATGCGTGTGTGGTCACATCGCCGCCGAAATCCTTCTGCGAGATGATGCGGCCTTGCGTGTCGTAATCGGTCGTCGCGATCTCAGGCGAACCTGCGCTAATAGTGGAGCCGGTATAAGGGTCATAAATTGCCCCGATGATCAGCAGATTGTTCCATTTCTTGATCTGTTGACCAAGGCCGTCATAGGCGAAGTTCTCAACCAGCCCGGCTGCGTGATTGACCTGCGTGACGCGGCCCATCTTGTCGAAGGATTGAGTCGTGGTGCGATTAAGCTGATCGATCATCACGCGCGCATCGCCATGAATATCGAACTTGGTCTGCTTGATGCCGCCATCGGCATAAGTCTCACGAGTGATGAGGGCTTGAGAGCCGCCATACCCTGTCCCGGCGAGCAAAGTTAGCTTAGTGAGATTGCCGGTATTGGCGGTCTTCGCGCCGCCATTGCTCGCATTGCCATTTGCATAAGTACCATTGGAATCGCGCTGCGCGACGAGCCTGCCCGAAGCATCATAGTAATATTCTTCGGTAGGCTTGATCCATTGAGTCGAACCGTTTTCTTTGGTGATCTGAACCGTCGGGTTCACGCTCTTAATCAAGCGCCCCATATTGTTGTAAGTGTATTCGATCTTCGCACCATTGGCGTTGGTCTCCGTCAGGACCTCACCAAAACCACTATACGTGCGCGTCGTTGTCAGATTTTGGGTCGATCCACCAAGCTGCCGACCTTCCTCAACCACTTTGATCGCAGAGTTACGCTTGTCATATTGCGTGTAGGTCGCGTTGACGTCGGCCCGGCTAATGACGCTCTTCGCTTGGTTAAACGTCTTGTTGTTGAGATTGTACCCAGCGCTGGTGATCGCAACGGTTTGATTGCCGTTCTTGTCGTAACCGAAATATTTCCAGACACCATCTCCGCTATTGGTCGCCCAAAGACGGCCTGCTGCGTCGTATTTGTTCTGGGTTTGCGTGACGCCGCCAATCGCAACAGACGCCACATCGCCATGCGCGTTGTAAGTTGTGACGGCGCTGGGGCCATCATTTACCCAGGCGGAGCCATTGTGGATTCTTTGCTGTTTGAGGGTCACTCGTCCGAGAACATCGTATGACGTGGCGACGCCGTCAAATGTCGCGGCATAGGTGCCGTCTGACTTAATCCTCTTGTAATATTCAAGATTCTGCCGACCCGCATTGTCGTACCAGTAGTAGCGAGTGAAGCCTTCCGCATCCGTCATCGTGCGCAGCTTGCCGCCATCGTACGTGTACGTGGTCACACGTCCCGCTGCTTCGCCGCTTTGCCCCGCCGCGACCGTCCGCGTCAAATCGCCAACGCCGTTGTAGAAGTAGTCTACCTCGGGCGTGACAGTGCCGTTATGCGAGGTGAAAGAAGCGCGTTTCTCTTCGGTCAGGCGCCCGCCAGAATCATACTTGTAATTGACTTGATCGCCAGTTGCCTCGGTCTTACGCACCACCTGGCCAAGGCCGTTGTAGAGATAAACGATCGTAGAATGACCGTCATCCTGCTCACCGCTTCCATCGTGGCGAAGCACGTGCAAGCGCCTCTCCGACAATCGATTGCCAACTCGATCGTATGAAAAGTCAGTAATCCGATCGAGGGTGCCATGTGGGCTAACGCCAGGAGGCGTTACGGTGCTTGTGGGGGCTGCCGCCTTGTTCACAAAACGGCGTTCGCGTGTTACGTTACCCTCAGTGTCATAGGTCCAGTCAGTCCGATACCGCTCGCCATCAACCTGCGCTGTCTTGCGACCAGCCTTGTCGTAATAGCTCCATGTCGTGTTGCCGTTGGGATCAGTCAGCTTCACTACATTACCGTTTGCATCGTATTCGTACCGCGTCGTAATCGCGCTTGTCGCAGCAACCCAGCTTGAGCCGTTCCAATAGCCGGTCGTTGCACCGGTGACATTGCTCGTAACCATCCGATTGAGGTTGTCGTAGGTGAAGGTTGTGACGCGCGAGCCGCCCGATGGCACACCGGGCGCCTCTGCCAACGCGCCTCCTCCAGTAGGCAGGCTCACCGCATTGTCATAAACCCTGACCTCGGTGACATTGCTGTTCTTGTCATAGGTGTATTTGGTGTAAGTGCCGACCGCGTTAATCTCGACGACCTTGCGATTGAGATCATCGTAGAAAAAGATCGTCCGACCGCCGCCAGCATCCTTAGTCTCGGAGACGTTTCCACGCGCATCATAGTAGATGTATTCGCGCGGTGTCTTGCCAAGGAAGGTCTGCCCGATTGTCTCAATTAGACGATTGGCGTCATCGTATACATATTGTGTTGTGCGTTGCTCAGAGAGGCCCTGCGCCTCTACCATCGTCAGGCGGTTACCGCGCGCATCGTATGTGTAGGTATTGCGCACCGGAGTTGTAGAAGGAGTGCCTGCGGTATTGTGCGACTGTACCGGCAGCGTCTCTGAGGTAAGCAGACCGCGCTTATCGTAAGCATAAGTGGTCGTTCCGCCAGCAACCTTTGATGTCGTGGCAGATTTAGCGCGCGCGGTGATCCGCTGCCCGAATGCATCATAGGTGTAGGTTTCGAAGTGCCCTTCGGCATCCGTTGATTTGGTGAGCAGCCCACGCTTGTCATATTGAAATTTGGTCAGGGCATCCTTGGCATGTGCAGTGACCGTGGCGATGCTTGTAGTCGACGCAGCGTTATTGGCCTTGTTGTAGTAGCGCCTAACTTCCGCGATCTCGCCAAAGACGTTGTACGTCGTCTTGGTGACATAGTTTTCCGCATCGCGCGTGCGGATCAAGCGTCCCTGATTATCGTAATAATTATAGGTGCTGTTGCCGCGTGGATCGGTGACCTTAACCACCTCACCAAAGGCATTGTATTCGTAGCTGGTAACGCCGCCTTCGGAATTGGTTTCGGTTAAGACGCGGCCAGTCTCGTCATAGGTGAAAGTGCTGTTCTTGCCGTTGGGGTCCTGGACAGTGGTGACGTTACCCAAGCCATCATAGAAGTATCGAGTATCTGCCCTTTCAGGGGTTCCATGGCCTCGTATATCGTAGGTCTTGCGACCGGCACCATCATAGACAAAATATGAGCGACTTCTATCGACGCCACCGCTGCCATCGCCAGCCGTATATCCGGTGTACTCACTGGATAGCAGGCCATTGGCGAACCAGGTCCACACTGTGCGATTGCCTTCGCCATCATAGACGCTGTTGCGGCGACCGGCAGCGTCGTAGGTGTAGCGGACATCAGTCCATGTGCCCGCGCTGTTCGCGAGGCTGTTGATCTGGCCAATGGTGGTGGTATCCGTGGTGGCGACCTTGTTGGACCAGGTTACCTCTCGGTTTAGGCGCTCTTCTTTGTCATAGTCATACCGTTTGACATAGCCTTCGGGATCGACCGTGAAGCGCAGAGCGCCCTGGGCGGTGTACCAGTTGCGGGTGGTTCGCGCGCTCGCTCCTGTGCCGACAACCATTTTGGTAACTTGGCCGCGATTGTCATAGGTATATGTCGTGCGCAGCCCGGCAACATCGGTGCTGTAGGCCACTTGCCCGCGGCTGTTATAGTTGATGGTGCTGGTGCGATCATTAGTCGCGTTCGCAATCGCCGCGACTTTCGACTTCACATTGTCATAAGTGAAATCGCTTGTGCTGATGGCCGCCGCATGGACGACCGTCTTGGTCAGCTTGCCTGCGTTATTGTAAGTGAGGCTGGAAACTTCACCTTGTGTGTTGACGGTATAACGCAATTGCCCCTGTCCATCATAGACGAAGTGGGCATGGCGATTGGCGGATGATGTCGGTGCTGCGCTGCCGCGCAATTGGTTAAATGTGCCCGACGCCCAATACGATGAGCTTGTCTTTTTAGCATAGGCGATCTCTTCGACCTTTTGCCCAGCACGATCATATTTTATTTGTGAGAGATAGCCCTCTCCATCAAGAGCCCCCACGACACGACCCGCGCGATCATAGAAAGTCCGACTTACAGTATCTTTTGCGTGTGCGCTTGGGAGCGTCAGCACCGTCGGCGCGGCGTTCTTAAATGCGGTCAGCTGCGATGAGCTGAGCTTATTGTAATAGCCTATCGTTTTGACGAGGCGATCAGCTTTATCATACTCAAATTTGACGGCGCCCCCTGCGCCGTCAATGGTCTGAATGACCCGACCTTTGGCATCGTAAACATTCCATTCCCAGACATCATAGCCGTGTGATGCTGGGCGAATATTGGCCATCTCTAGCGTATTGTTGGGGTCCGCCAGTGTCGCAAGATTGGCGTCGCTAACCCTGTTAGTGTAGCTTGCGCTGGCGACAACACGCCCCGCCTTATCGTATCGGTATTCAGTGGCATGGCCGTAGTGATTAATGTTAGCTACTTTGCGGCCAAGCTTGTCGTAAAGATAATAGGTTTTGAAACCGGTCTCGTCAGTCTCCATCCGGAGACGGCCCATTTTGTCGTACTTGTAGGTTGATGTGCCCGTAAAGTCATAGCTCCCAGTATTCAGCTGACTAATGAGCTCACCAGCCTTGTTATATGTATTGGTGGAGACGTGCCCGGAGGCAGTCGTGATCACCGTCTTCGTCGCAGAATCCTGAAAAACAAAGCTCGTCGTACCGCCCGCCAGATCGGTCGATGCCGTGACGCGGCCCATTCCATCATAAACAAAGCTCTGTGCGATCTCGCTGCCATCATAAGTCGAGAGCAACTGCCCGGCCTGATCGTAAGTGAAATAGGTCCGGCTATATCCTTCTGCGTTCGACGCGCCCCCAGTAGCGGTCGCATATCCATAATTCCAAATCCGCGCTTTATTACCTCGCGCATCATAAGTATGCCGCGTTATCTGGGTGGAGGTACGATCTCCGAGATCGTCCCGCCAATCATTCATCTGACTTATTGACAGTGTCGCCGAGCCGGTCTGAAAGCCATGCTCTGGATATTCAATCTCATATTCAAGCAAGCCATGCGACGTATACCGATACTCGGTCACGTCGCCTGCACCGCTGATACGATAGCGCAGGTGGTTTTCGCCATCGTAGACGAAGCGTGTGTATTGCCCTCCACTGGCAATCGCCTCTGACGAACCTAAGACCTGCTCCATCGTCAGGTTATTGTTCGCATCGTACCAACGATTAATCCGATTGTTATTCGGATCGATTACCCGCGTGACGAGCCCGCGATGACCCGCGCCGTCGACACGGCTGTCATGATACTCGTAGGTTGTGATTTTACCGTTTTGGTCAGTGACACTCGTTACATTGCCATTGGTGTCGTAAGTGAATCTTACCGTGGTGACCGCATCGCCAGACGAGGCCCCAACGTAATTAACCTGCGTCAGCTGTTTCTTCGCGTCATAATATAAATTGTTGGTGGTACCATCAGGGTGCGTGACAGTGGTCCAACCTGATCCGTAAGCTAGCTGCGTTACCCGCGTGTCGCCGCTCGCGACGGTTTGCGTCAGACGAGTGACGCGCCCCTGACCATCGTATTGTATGGCGATATGGGCGCCATCGGTCTGCCCAATGGTGGCAATCCGCTTGGTGTTGCCGTGATAGCTATAGTTGACAATATAGACATTGCCATCGGCACCGCTGCTGTCATTCGGCGTCAGATCCGTGGTAACGCTTTCAAGGCGATTTTGGCTGTCATAATTGTACCAAGTTCTGGATAGCGTTCCCGTGCTATGGCCAGTTTCGATCCGGCGAACATTGTTGCCTACCCAGTGATACTTCGTCCACTCACCATTGGCAGTCGTGACCTTGTCCAGCTTTGCGCCGGAATAGGTAAAGCTCAGTCCAAAGCCATCGCTGTCCTTCTGGCTGACAATCCGCCAGCTATTAGTACCGTAAGCCGCATAGTTTTCGGTGACTTGGGTTGTGCCATCGGTCCAAACCCACTGGCTGCCGACCTTTTTGATCTGGTCGTACGCGCCGCTTCCGTCAGTCGTCACATAAGCTGAGGCCGCTGCATCCCAAGTATATGTAATGGACGAGCCGTCCCCGCCCTGGCGTTTGATCGTGCTTCCAGTGGCACCCTCACCGCCTGAAAGCCCGAATACACGCCGATGTGTGCTTTGCTGCCACTGATCGCCATTGTCGCCATCACTCAGCTCAGCGAGACTGTTGTAGGTCCGCGAAATCCCGATATCGAGACCGCGCCCTGTGAGGAATTCATCCTGCTGATTGATGAGCAGATTGCCAGTTGCCGCATTGACGGAGATATTCTCCCCCGCGCGGCCAAGCGTCCCGCCACCAATCTGACCTGCACCGCCAAGTATATTGGCTGATCCACGTGTAAACCCTGATCCCAGGCCCGTAAAAATCGCAGTCACAAATGCTACCTCACCAGATAAAATCGACTGACGGGAGGCACACAGATCCCTTCCCGCTTACTAGTCAGTCCGGCGAGGTTTCAGGAAGTTTAGGGCAAGCGCAAAATTGCGCCCCCTCCAAGCGCTGCATGCGCCAAATAGAAATCACACCTCTTCGCTCATCTCGGCTTTCAGTTTCGCGAGTGCTTGCGCACGCAATTGGTGAACGCGCGGCACGCTCACCTCGAGGATTTCGGCAATTTCGGTGAGGTTGAGCTCTTCAACAAAGAACAGCTGCAGCAGCAATTGGAGACGCTTTGGCAGCACCGCCATCGCCGTGATCAGCCGCTCACGATCATCAAGCGCGGCGAGCATTTCAAACGGGTCTGGCTCTTCGCTCGCAAAAGCACCGCTCGTATCATCATAGCTTTCATCAATCGGCGTGATTTGGACAGCAGACGCCTCGATCTGGCGTAGCTCATCAAGAGTGCAGTCCAATCGCGTTGCAATTTCAGGTGCTGTTGGCACGCGCCGCAGCTCGCCCGAAAGTGCCTCGACCGCCACATCATACTCGCGCCGCCGCTTGGCTGCCCCGCGCGTGATCGGCATCGTCTTGCGCACCAGATCAAACATGGCTCCGCGCACCCGCGTTTTGGCATAAGCGGCAAAGCCATCCTCACTCGGGCCGGAATGCCGCCGTGCCGCCTGAGTCAAAGCAATCATGCCTGCTTGGACAAGGTCCTCGACCTCCATCCCGTCTCGCCCGACGCCGTAAATGTGCCACGCAGCGCGCTGCACCATCGGCACAAAACGGCGCACGCGCCCTTCTACCTCCTCCGGCGTTGAATAGGCATCGGCGGCGGCAAAGCCCCCTAGATCGTGCTTCATGCGGCAACCTCTTCAGATGATTTATGGGGCGGCTCCGGCGGCGCGGGTTCAGGCAGCGCGGGCGCGTCGGTTTGCTCGCCAATCACCGCGACCACTTCAATCGACTGACTGGCTGGCAGCTCGGCAATGGAGAGCACCATGGCTTGAGGCACGCGCGTTTTGAGCAAAGCCGCGATTGTCCGGCGCACTGGCGGTTGGACGACAATCGCAACCACCCCGCCCGCATCTTGGGTCAGCTCGCTCGTGCGTGACGCAATCATATTGCCGCATTCCGGCTCTACCAACGGCTGTCCAGTCGCGGGATCAGTCAACCCGCCAAGGATCGCGCCTTCTAACGAGGCATCAAGCGTCGCGACCTTGAGCGGCGCGCCGGGCATTGCGACTTGCCCGACGATCCATGCGCCCAGATCGGCTCTGATATGGTCAATTAGCGGATCGAAATCCTGGGTCTTTTGCAGGCCCAGTGCGAGGCTGGTAAAGACCGGTTTAAGCTGCCCCAGACTTATCCCATCGTTCAATAGCGCGCGGAATATCCGCGTGAGGGCCGCCAGGGAAAGCGGCTCTGGATGGATAGCCTCAACCAATCCGGGCGAGCGTTCTTTTAGCGCATCGAGCAGATCGCGCACTTCCTCGGTGCCGAGCAAATCGGCAGCGCGTGTCAGTAGCAATTGGTTGAGATGGGTGGCGATTACCGTGCTAGGATCGACGGTCAGATATCCCTCTGCAATGGCCATCTCGCGCTCTGCCGCATCAATCCACACCGCGGGGCAACCAAAGCTCGGGTCGCGCGCTTCAATGCCTGCAAGCCGCGCGCCGGAGGCAACCTCGCCGGTATCAATAGCGAGGATTTTCTCCGGGCGGACTTCGTCCGCGCCAAGCAGCACCCCGCCCAGCGTTATCCGGTACGCGTTCGGCGCCAGCTCCAGCTCATCCCGAACGCGAAATTGCGGCAAAACGAAACCGAATGTCCGCGAGAGCTGCTTACGAATGCCCGTAATTCGCGTAATCAGCGGCGAACCCTTGGCCTCATCGACAAAATGGACAAGGCCGTAGCCCAGCTCAAGCGAGACGAGCGTTTGCTCAGTCACTTCCTCCACCCCAAACTGATCAGGCGATTTTGGCTCAACCGCGACCTCTGCGGGTTCAGCAGGTGGCGGGCGGTTGCGCAGCCAATACCACGCGCCAAAGGCAGCCGCGGCAAAAGGAAGAAACAGCGTTTGCGGCATGGCCGGGATCAGCCCAATTGCCAGTAGGACAAGCGCGACGGGGAGCCAGCCTCGCGCATCGGAAAATTGGCCGCCGATCTGTCCAAACAGATCATTCGTGTCCGAAACGCGCGTCACGATCGCGGCGGCCGCAATTGACAACAGGAGCGCGGGAACTTGCGCAACCAGAGCGTCGCCAACTGCTAAAGTAATATAGAATTCCGCCGATTCACCGGCAGTAAGGCCATGCGAGATCATGCCCAGCGCAAACCCGGCGATGACATTCACCGCGAGGATCAGCAGCGCGGCAATCGCATCGCCTTTTACGAACTTCGACGCGCCGTCCATCGCGCCGTAAAAATCAGCCTCGACGGCGACTTCGGCGCGCTTGCTGCGTGCTTCATCCGCGCTCATAAGGCCGGCTGCGATATCGGCATCAATCGCCATCTGCTTGCCCGGCAAGGCATCGAGAACAAAGCGGGCCGAAACCTCCGATACGCGCCCTGCCCCCTTGGTGATAACGACCATATTGATGATCAACAGGATCACAAAAACGAACAGGCCGACGATGAAGTTGCCGCCAACCAAAAACTCACCAAACGCATTGATGACGGCCCCCGCCGCTGCGCCGCCCTCATGCCCATTGACGAGCACGATCCGCGTCGAGGCGACATTGAGCGAGAGCCGCAAAAGCGTTGCGAACAGCAAGACCGTTGGGAAAGAGGAGAAGTCGAGCGGACGGCCGGCGTTAAGCGCCGTGGTTAGAACCGCAATCGACAGCGCGATGTTGAGCACGAAAAACAGATCGAGCAGGATCGTCGGGATCGGCAAGACCATCAGGACGATCAACGCCAAAATACCCGCCGGTAAAGCGAGAGCAGCGGGCGCGGCCATCAGGCGGGAGAGTACGGCGGCGTTCACAGCCCGAACGCTCTCAGCCGCTCATAAGCGCGGCGGGTATGGTCAGAGGCGTTGCTTGTCGCCGTGCCCGCATCAGCCAAGATGTTCTGCTGAAGCAGATCGGACATGGGCGGCTGGGCCGCGGGCGTTGGTCGCGCGGCGATGCTGGGCAAAGATCGAGGTAAGGCGGCAGGTGCAGCCTGCACATTCACGCGCTGCATGGGCATCGCAGGGGTAGCACCAGAAGCTGACCACGCAGGCCCGCCATCAGCCATCGCGCCGTCAATCTTGCCGCGCAGCACGCCCATCACTTCTGCAAAACTGCGCGCGCGCCCGCCCGGCTCCATGAAGATTGCAGGGTTAGCACCCGCAGCCCGGGCAAACTCCGCCGCAGCAGGCGCGTCAGGTCGCTGCTCCAAGGCGGTCAGGAAACGGCCTGCACCGCCAGCGCCCAGAAAATGCGCCGCATATAATTCAGCTGAGTCTGGCGCGCGCCCCAAAACACCCGACAAGGCCGCGTGATTATCCTGCGCCAATGCCCCCGCCATTAGTGAAGCCGCCGCCGGATCATTACGCAGATCCAGAATAGTCTCGCGCATTGCTGTGTCCGCAACACGCGGCGAACCGGCACCGCCGGTAATCTGCGACGCAAAATGCCCGAAGCCATGGGCATCACCGTGGCGGCGCATCACGTCAAGCCAAGTTTTCTCAACGAATTGATACAGTCCGCTAGCCGAGGATGTTTTCGCCTGCGCATCGGCATCAAGCGAGGATTCCACCTTGGCCTGCGCCAGCAAATAACCAAAATCAATTCCGGTTTTCTGCGAGGCTTGCCGGATAGCGCCCTCAACCCGCGATGGTGCGGGGCTGATAGGTGCCGGGTTGGCAATGGTGGTGGGTTGGCTCACTGTGATACTCATGCTGTGATTGGCCCAAAGACCTTCTCAGCAGATGATCAGCAAAAGCTGTGCCAACCCGTTAGTATGAGACCTTACATCGCGCTAGCTTGAGCCAGTTGATAGGTTCCTTTACCCGCACCCAGCGTCTCAAGCCGAGCAGCCACATTCGCCGCTAGCAGGTTTCGCACGCGGCGGTTCACTTCATTGAGGCGGCGGGCTGTCTCCAATAGATCGCGCGTCTCTGTGGGCAGCTCAACATCGGCATAACCCTCAAGCGTATCACATAGGTTCTGCTTGTCGGAGCTCGCGGCGATCAAACCGTCAAGGTCCAGACCGGCAAGCGCTTGCCGCTCAGTTTCCAGAACGGCAATCATTTGCCTGACGCTGCTGCTCAGCGCGTCGCTTTGTGCCATGGTTGAAACACTCATTCTTCATACCCCAGCATCAGGCGCGCCGCGATCATTGCGTCGGCAATCTCGGTTGGAACAATTGGATAGGTGCCATCCTTCAAAGCATTGCGGATTTCATCCACGCGGCTTTGATCAACAGGTACTTCGGCGGTGGCGGCTTTGCTCGCAAGCTCGACCTTCACGCCTTCTTGCGCGGCGGGCTTGCTTGCCCCATTGTCAAGCGCCCCCTTATATCCTGAGGCCGCACCTGAGGTGGTCTGCGAGCCGCTCCCGACGCCGGAAGTCGGCGCAATCGCAGCCAGTTTCTGGACATTTATCGGTGACATTGGTCAATTCCTTTATCTCTACACCATTCAGAACGGCAGGTCGGATATGTTATTAAGGGGGCCAGCAATTATTGGTGTTTTTCCCTGGTCCGGCATTCTCACCCAGCGGGTATGACAACCAACCCGGGACGAGTGATCTTGCCGCGCACTGCGCCTTTTTTGCGGCTGACGCGCACTTTAATCCACTCGCCAATTGCGCCTGGCTCCATCGCTTCGCCCTGTTGCTGAACCGTGAAACCGCGTCCCTCTATAGCGATTGTAACCACTTCACCCCTTAGGACGGAGGGCGGGAGTTTTTCTGAAGGGGCCGCTTGAAGCACGTTGACAAAAATGCGCCAGCGTGAGGGGCCCGCGCAGCTCACTTCAACCGACCGGCGCCCTGTTCCGTACCAATCAAGCGCAAGAGGCTCACCGCAGGCGGCAAGACGTAGCCGCGTATCAACCGGGTTCTTAGCGCCGCCGATCGCGCCAATTTTGTGCCCAACAAAGCTCGCGACCAGACGATCAATCTTCGCTGGATCTTCGAACTGCGCGTCCCGCACGGCTAGCGATGTCGTTGAGCTCGTGAGCAAGGAAGCGCCCAGACAAGCCTGAAACAAATAACGCATGTGTGCACTCCTCAAACAATCTCTTGGCGACGGATCCGCTGGTCCGGTTCGCCTAATGATCAGCAAGGTCTGTGCCAAAAAAAGCGCTTCCGCCTCCGTATTACCCCTGATCGCGTGCTTCCCACTCATTTACTGTGTTCTGCCAGAAACAAAGCTCACGTTGAAAACAACGAACATCATGATCAATGCGCGGCCGACAGTTAGAGCCAGCGCGCCACATGGAGAAAAGCTCGTCTCATGACTTATCAATTTTCGAGCAGAAAAAGGCGTCCGGAAGAAACTCTGCCTGTGTCTTTGGCTGAGCCAGAAAGTACTGCACGCGAAGGACACTGGAACCATGCGGCGAAGCGCGATTTGCTGGAGCAAATCTCAAACTTTCTTCTGCATCATGATTTGCCTCTAGACGCGCGAAACCTATCTTTCGCCCACACCATATTCTCTGGCGATGATCTCTCGCTGACCCGCAAAGTAGTCGATCGTGAGGAGGCGGGTGAAGCGATTTGTCAGCACTGGCTTGAGCAAGTCGCGCAAGAGCACGCCAAAACCAAACGCGATGATCCATCCCTCGAGCGAGTTATCGACCAGATCGAGAGGGCAGTCGTCTCCTTCGCTGATACCACCGCAGCCGCACAAAGTGAGAATGACGAGGCTCAAGACGCAATGCAGAAACATGTTGATGAGGCCAACATCGGAGGGATCAGCGCGGAACAGGTGCTAAAGCTTTCCGGCGCAGTCCTGACCACGCTAAACCGTATCGAGAAAAGCATGCAGCGAAGCCAGGACGAGACCCTGCACCTTCGCGCGCAGCTCGACAAAGCAAGAATAGAGGCCAATTGCGACCACTTGACAGGTCTACCCAATCGCAGGGCGTTTGAGCAAACACTTGAACAATTCCACCGGCAAGCTGTCGCCAATAGCGAGCCGCTGTTTGTGGCGATATGCGACGTCGACAAATTCAAGCGGATCAATGACACCTTCGGTCACGAAGCAGGCGACCGCATGCTGCGCGCAATTGCCGGTGTACTACAACGCTACGCATCGCCCGATTGCTTCGTTGCGCGCCATGGAGGCGAGGAATTTATCATGCTGATCCGCAAGCAAACCGCTCAGGAAGCATTCGACTGCCTCGACCTTGCACGCCGAGAATTGGCAGGTCGCAAATTTGTGGCCCGGCGCAATAAGCAAGCGATCGGCAAAGTCACATTCTCAGCCGGCATTGCTGACGTATTCGCCTCGGAGAATCCTCGCGAAGCGTTAGCTGCGGCGGATGCAGCGCTTTACCGGGCAAAGGACGAGGGGCGCAACCGCATCATTCAGGCTGGTTAGCCTCGGATGTATATTGAGCGTTACTGTGTACGCGGATCTCTGACGGGCATCTCATCATAAGCGAGCGCAGCAAAGATATCGCGCTTGGGACCGGCCTCGATGATAATGCGGGGCTCAAGGCCTGCGCGCTTTGCATCACGCGTCAAGTTTTCGACCTCCTGCCAGACTGATTGTCGTTCGCCCTGCGAGTACCGTGCAAAGATAGTCAAGGTCAGGCGATCATCAGGCTGTTGCTGACGGATCCATTGTCCCAAAGACGTATCCGTGCTGCGGCGGTAAATCGCTTGGGGTGAGGCGAGCTGGGGCTGGACGGCCTGAGGCCGGGCAAGCAACACATCACGGTTGCTGCGCTGGGCCACAAACGCGGCCAGGGTTGTCAGGAACAGGATCAGAGCGATGTCAGCCAGGATGATCTGCCAGCTTGCCGATTGCCGGTTTATCATGCTGCGTCGCTAACGCGTGAGGCAGATGAGGGGCAGGCCGGTTCAAGCTGCTCCACTAGCCATGCGACCAACTTGCTACGCTGGCTGTCTTCAAGGCGGCCGCGGCGCTGAATCGCGCTGGCTAATGGAAGAAACAAAAGATGTCCTAAGATCAAGCCGTAAAAGGTCGAGACGACCGCTTGCGAAACCGAGCTCATCACTGCGCCTTCAGTAATCAAATCAGTACCCGGCAATTGGCTAAGCGCGAGCAAGGTGCCCGCGAGACCCAGAACCGGCGCAAGCTCGCCTGCCTCGTTCAAGGTGGCAACTGCTTGTTCGCGCCGAGCTCGGCGCTGCGCCGAATGGCGATCATGCTCGTCAACCAAAGCATCAATCGATCGGTGATAGACCAGCGCCGCAGTTGCCTCGGTTAGCTCGCGGTCAGAAACGGCTCGCGGCTGTGTTCGGATCACTCCGTCGCGCTGCATCCGGGTGACTTGCGAGCTCAGCTCGGCGCGGGCCTGCGTCATCTCGAAAGGTTTACGCGTCAACTCGGCAATTTGCGCAAACGTCTCGCAACTATCGCGCCATCCACTGCGCGCCAAAGTAGCAGCGCACGTGCCCAGCACCACGAAACTGGCGCTTACTGGATCAATCAAAAGCTCAAAATTCACGTCTGCTCTGCCATCCCGATTATCTACACAATCAAGAACGGCCATTGCGCCAGTTTGTTAAGCGCGGTGAAGACTTGCCGATAGCGCGGCAAAGCTTTGCCGCCCATACCCCGGCATGCAATCACAGTCATTATTTATCAATAGTTTATGACGTTTGGCACGTGGGTTGCTACCAGATGGATCGGAATTGAAACGTCCGGAAGGGAGCAACCCATGAGTGAGAAATTATTCGGCATTCACGGAGCAGCGCTAGAACTGCGTTCTCAGCGGATGGGCATGCTCACGTCAAACATCGCGAACGCCGCGACACCGGGCTATAAAGCGCGCGATATCGACTTTGCCGCCGCGCTCGCCGCGCGCACTGATGGGGCAAGCACACAGCAAGCGCTCGCGCAGCACAGCGCTTACCGTATCCCGACCATGGCCTCGGCTGATGGCAATACTGTTGAGCTTGCAAATGAGCAGCTCGCCTTTGCCGAAAACGCCGTCGCCTATTCCGCCACTCTGTCCTTCGTTCAGGGCAAGGTCGATAAAGTCACCCGCGCGCTCAAAGGTGAATGACCATGAGCGATAGAATGAACCTTTTCACTCTCGCTCAGCGCGGCATGTCAGCCCAGATGGTGCGCATGAATGCCGCCGCCTCCAACCTTGCCAATGCAGGCTCGGTCGCCGGCAGCGAGGCAGAGGCCTACCGGTCCGTCCGTCCAGTATTCCAAGCCCAGCTTGATCAAGCGTCCGGCCTCACATCCGTGCGCGTCACCGGGATGCAGCTGAGCGATGCCGCGCCGATCAAGCGCCATGACCCAAATCACCCGCTCGCCGATGAAAATGGCGATGTCTGGGATGCACCCGTCGATGAGACCGGCGAGATGGTCGAGATCATGGAGAGCGCGCGCCAGTATCAAAATCTCGTCGAAGCGCTGCAAACAGCCAAGCAATTAATGCTCGAAACCTTAAGGAGTAACTGACCCATGACCGATGCAATTTCCAGCACGCTCGCCAATCTCAACGCAGCTGGTACGCGCCAGACCAGCAACAGTTTCAGTACGCTCGACCAGAGCGACTTTCTGCGCCTCTTGACGGTTCAGTTGCAGCAGCAAGACCCGCTTGAGCCGGTCGAGAACAAGGAGATGCTGGCGCAAATGGCGCAGTTCTCTGGCCTCGCCGGAACCAATGAAACCAACGCGCGGCTCGCCGATATGTCGGCTCAATTGCAAGAGTTGATCAACGCTCAGCGCAGCTAATCGCGAACAGGCCTAACCCCCACACGAAGGACTTAATCCATGACTAGCTTTTACACCTCGCTTAACGGACTGCGCAATGCAGAGACCGATCTCGGCGTTGTCGCACACAATATCGCCAACGCAGAAACGACCGGTTTCAAACGCTCCAATGCGCAGTTTGCTGACATCATTTCCAATGGTTCCGCCGCTGACCCTCGCCTCGCGACAGGGATTGGCGCAACCGTTTCCTCGATCAATCAAGACTTTTCCCTTGGCGCGATTGAGCAGACTGGACGAAGTCTCGACTTGGCGGTCGATGGCGACGGCTTTTTCGCCATGCGCAACACGGAAAATAACGAGGTTACCTTCACTCGCAATGGCAGCATCAGAGTGGATGGCGCGGGCAACCTCACCGATTCCACGGCCAATCGCCTACAAGTTTTTGAGACTGATCCTGCGGGCAACCTCATTTCCACCGCTACCACACAAGACGCGCTGGTCCCGCTGACCAATACGGCGGGTGATGATCTGTCTGGTATTGTCGTTGACAATAATGGCGTCATCTTTGCATCCTATGCCGATGGCACCAATGAGGCGGTGGGCCGCGTCGCAGTCGCGAACTTCTTCTCGCCCGATGGCCTACGCGGGATTGGGCAAACCAAATGGGAGGCAACCGGGGTTTCTGGCGCGCCCAATTATACCCCGCCCGGCAATGGCAATGCCGGCAATATCCTATCCGGCTCATTGGAAAGGTCCAATGTCGATCTGGCTGAGGAAATGGTCGCGCTGATCACGGCTCAGCGTAATTTCCAGGCGAATGCGCGGGCCATCGATACCGCCACCCAGATCTCGCAAACCGTGATTAACCTGCGGACCTAAGCGCGATGGACCGGCTGATCTACACAGCGCTTTCGGGCATGAATTCCTCCATGGATAGGCAGCGGGCCGTGGCCAATAATCTGGCCAATGTGTCGACGCCGGGTTTCCGCGCGGAGGAGTTCTCGGTCACGCCTATCACGATCCGCAGTGATACCGGATATGAGGCGCGCTCTATGGCGCAGGGCGCGGTGCGCGGCGCAGACATGACGGGCGGGCAAGTGGAGTTTACCGGCCAACCTCTGGATGTGGCGCTCGTCGGCAACGCCCTGCTCGCGGTGCAATCGCCCGATGGATCAGAGGTCTATACACGCCGCGGCGATCTATCCATCACTGAAACAGGCGTGCTGCAAAATGGCGATGGCTTACCCGTTCTAGGGGAAGCCGGACCCATTACGGTGCCCGCTGGCGCACAAATCTCCATCGCCGATGACGGCACATTGCTGCAAAGCGACCCGGCCGCGCCTGAGGCACCGCCTGCGGAGATTGGACGGCTCAAGCTCACCAATCCAGAGGGCAGCGCCGTATTTAAAGATCTCGATGGCTGGCTGCGTGTACCAGATAACGGCGCTTTACCAGCTGACCCAACCGCACGCCTCGTCAGTGGGTCTCTGGAAGGCTCTAATGTCGATACCGCAACCACTTTGGTCCAAATGATTGAGGCACAGCGCGCCTTTGAACAGCGCACCAAAATCATCTCAACCGCTGAACAACTCGACCAATCGGGCGCGCGCCTGATGAGCCTGCGTTGATCCGAAAAAGCTAAAGGAAGAAGGACACTCCTATGCCTACATCCGCACTTCATGTCGCCCGCACCGGGCTTGAGGCGCAAGACACGCGTATGCGCGTTATTGCCAACAATCTCGCGAATATCGGCACCACTGGATACAAGCGTGACCGCGCTGATTTCCAAACACTGGCCTATCAAGACACCCGTGTTGCGGGGCAGCGCTCCACCAATGAGACCGCTTATGCGGTGGGGCTTAACCTGGGCACTGGCGTCAGCGTTCAGGGCACCAGCCGGATCAACACGCAAGGCACGCTCGCCACAACGGGCAATTCGCTCGATCTGGCACTGGATGGGCCGGGCCTCTTCCAAGTGGAGCTGCCCGGCGGCCAGCAAGGCTACACTCGCGCAGGCAATTTTACCCTCAGCGCAGATGGGCAAATGGTCACATCGCAAGGCTATGCGCTGCAACCTGGAATCCAAGTGCCGCCAGGAGCAAGTTCGTTGGCGATTGCGCCCGATGGCACTGTGTCTGCGACCTTGCCTGGCGACGCCGCACCGGCAGAGCTGGGTCAGTTGACCATCGCGAACTTCCCCAATGCCGCAGGGCTTCAGGCAATTGGCGACAACTTCCTCGTCGAAACCGCTGCCAGCGGCGCGGCGGAGATCGGCCCGGGCGGATTGGATGGGCGCGGCAGCATTCGCCAAGGCATGCTGGAATCCTCCAACGTCAATGTCGTGGAAGAGCTGGTCGAGATGATCGAGGCACAGCGCGCGTACGAGATCAATTCCAAGATGATCAGCTCGGTCGACGAGATGCTCCAAAACGCGAACCAGACATTGTGAGGCCCCGCATGACCTTAACCCGCGCCGCGCTTATCCTTTCTACGCCCTTTCTGCTGGCTGGATGCATGTCCGATGGCGTGCGTCCTATGGCTGGCTTCGCCCCGCCTCCTGTCGCGCCAGTGACTGCGGCTGCTGCTCCCGAAACAACTGCGCCTCATGTGCCCGCCAGCTCAAAAGGCGCGATCCTGCAAGTCTCGCAAGGCTATGCCGCGCTTCACCAAGGGCTTCGGGCGCGCCGCGTGGGCGATATTCTCTCCATCGTACTGGTCGAAAACATCACCAGCACCAAAAGCACATCGTCCCAAACGGGGCGAAGCGGGTCGGCATCCCTTATCCCGCCCATTGCCGGCCCGCTCTCATTTTTGAACCCAAACGCCCTTAATGCTTCGGGAGATTCGTCGTTCAATGGTTCAGGCAATGCTGCCCAGCGCAGTACATTGAACGGGACCATCTCGGTCTCGATCGCAGAAGTGCGGCCGGGCGGCACCGCGCGAGTTGTGGGAGAGAAACATATGGCGCTGAGCCAAGGCAAAGAATTTGTGCAGTTTTCCGGTCTCATCCGGCTTGCCGATGTCGACAGCGACAATCGCGTGATGTCGAGCCAAGTGGCCGATGCCCAAATACTCTATTCCGGCAAAGGCACGATCCAGCGCGCCAGCAAACCTGGCTGGCTATCCGAATTTTTCGCCAAGATTTCACCGTTTTAAGAGGCGCACGAAAGATGATTTCCAAGGTTCTTTTCGCAGTGCTCACCGCGCTCGCCATCCTCACACCGGTCGCCGCATCGGCAGAGCGTGTGCGTGATCTTGGCGCGTTTCAGGGCCTTCGCGCAAACCAATTGACCGGTTACGGCGTGGTGGTCGGCCTTGATGGTACAGGCGATGATAATTTTGAGTATCTGACAGAGGCGATGCGCGGTATTTCCGGTCGTCTGGGTATGCCCTTGCCGCCCGGCATTTCGCCGGGTCTTCGAAACGCCGCCGCTGTCATTATTACCGCAGAATTGCCCGCCTTCTCCAAGCCCGGACAACGGATCGACATCACCGTCTCCACCATGGGGCGCGCCAAATCCCTACGCGGCGGAGCCTTAATTATGACCCCGCTTTATGGCGCGGACGGAGCGGTTTATGCAATTGCACAAGGCAATGTTGCGGTGGGCGGGCTTGGCGTATCAGGCCGCGACGGCTCGCAATTGACGGTCAACGTCCCCACCGTTGGCCGCATCGCTGATGGCGCGACGGTAGAGCGCGCGGTGGCAACCGGCTTCGACCAGCAAGGCAAGCTGCGGTATAATCTGCACCAAGCCGATTTTCTCACCGCCAGCCGCATGCGTGATGCCATCAATGATCAGTTTCCCGGCACAGCCTCGATCATTGACGCAGTAACGCTCGAATTTTCGTTGCCGCTCAGCAATGACGCGCGCTCGGCCATGATGGCTGAGATCGAAATGATCCCCGTAACGCCTGCACCTAAGGCCGCGCGTGTGATCGTGAACAGCCGCACAGGCACGGTGGTGATCAATCAGGCTGTCCGCCTTCAACCCGCCGCGATTAGCCATGGCCGGCTAACCATTCGGATTGATGAAAACCCGCAGATCGTTCAGCCTGAACCCTTCACCGATGGCGTGACAGCGGTTGAGGAAGACACTGAAATCACTGTCGAGCAGCAAGAAAGTAATGTCATCGCCATGCCCGGCGCGGCCTCCCTGTCGGAAATTGTCGATGCGCTTAATATGCTTGGTGTGGGCGCGGCGGATCTTGTGGTCATTCTCGAAGCGCTGAAACAAGCGGGTGCATTGCAAGCGGAAATGGTGATCATATGACACCGCCTGCTCTCCTGCCCACTCCGCCGGTCGGCAGCGCCACGAATGCGCCGTCCGTCCAGAGCGCGCCATCCACCCAGGCCGCGCCTGAGAATGCCGCCGAACGGTCTGATTTGCGCAAGGCAGCGCAGGCTTTCGAGGCCATTTTTCTGCGCCAGATGCTCGCCTCTGCCCGCGCCAGCTCAATTGCCGAACAGACGCCCTTCACCGGCCCCGGCCTCGATCAGTTCACCGCCATGCGCGACGAGCAATTCGCCGAAATCGCCTCGCAAAATGGCGGCCTCGGTCTGGCCGACCAGATCGAGCGTCAGCTCACCTCACTGATGCAGCAAAGCGGAAGGTAAACCATGCCATCGGACCTCATCAATATTGGGCGCAGCGGCGCGCTTGCGGCAAGGGCCGCGCTGGATGTGACCGCGCAAAACATCGCCAATGCGAATAGCGAGGGCTATTCGCGCCGCTCAGTCGCCTTGGCTGAGGTCCGCTCAACCGGCAGCGTCGCCTATTATTCGAGCAGCCAATTATCGGGTGTAAGGGTCGAGGAATTCCGCCGCTCGGATTCGATATTTCTGCAAAATGAGGCGCGCCGCACGGGCAGCGATGCAGCGCGCGCTGATGCTGAACTGGCCGGGCTTCGCAGCGGCGAGCAAGCGCTCGAACAAGCACAGATCTTCCCAGCGATTGTTGGATTTGAAGCCGCCCTTGGCCAGCTGCGCAGCGACCCATTAAACGAGGGCGTACGTGCAGTGGTTCTGGAGAATGGACGCGGGCTCGCCGATAGTTTGCGCATTGCCGACAGCAGCTTAGCGGCCAGCGGGGAACAAATCCGAGGTGAAGCGGCCGCTGGTGTGGACAGGGTCAACACCGCTGCGAGCGAGCTTGCCCGGCTCAATGTTGCACTCGGCAAAACGCAGCCGGGAACAACTGCGCAAATCACCTTGCTAGATCAACGTGATGCGCAGCTCAGCAGGCTTTCCGATGAGGTCGGCATTGCTGTCAGCTATGAGGATAATGGCACGGTCAGCGTGCAATTGGGCAATAATGCTGGGCCTACGCTTGTCCAAAACGCGACTGCTGGCACGCTTGCTTTGACGAATAATCCTGACGGCACAGTCGCCTTCACGCTCGATGGAGCGGCTGCCGATCCGATAACGGGCGGCTTGGCAGGAAAAGCCTCGGCCTTAGTCGAGCAACGCGATTTAGGCGCAGAGCTCGACGGGCTGGCCGCGCAGATCATTACCGCCGTCAATGATGCGCAGGCCAATGGCACCGCGCCTGATGGGACTGCGGGCCAGCCCTTTTTCAGCGGCAGTGATGCGGGCACTATCGGGATTGTGCTGAGCAGCGGCGCGGGCATTGCCACCGCGCCCGCTGGCGCTCTTGCAGACAGCCGCGACACCGGCAATCTTGACGCTTTGCGCGCCTCGTTTGCCACTGGCGGTCCTCCATCCGAAGCCAATCGCATCTTGCTGGAGCTTTCCTCTACCATCAGCTCCCGCACCGTAACGCGCGATGCGCTCGCCACAGTGGCGCAAAGCGCAGACAGCGCACTGGCGCGCGAAACCGCAGTTGATCTCAATGAAGAGGCGACCAATCTCGTCCGCTTCCAGCAAGCTTTTCAGGCATCAGGCCGGATTATTCAGACCGCCAGTGAAATCTTCAACACTGTGCTGGGACTGGGCCGATGATCGAGCCCCTTTCCAGCTCAACCGCCGCATTCTTCCGGCGCTCGCAAACGCAAATGAGCGATCTGCAAGGGCAGGCCGAGCGGCTCCAGCAGCAAATCGCAACAGGTGAACGGCTTGAGCGATCATCTGATGATCCGGTGGCCGCCGCGCGCCTGCGCGATCTGGCACGGCAAGAGCGTTTGGCCGACGTCGATGCAGGCAATTCTAACCTTGTGACCAATGAGCTGCGCGATGCCTCGGCAAATATTGGCGATATTGCCGATGCCCTAATCCGCGTGCGCGAGCTGACGCTGCAAGCCGGCACGGATACCATCCAAGAGCAAGGCCGCATTGCCATCGCAGACGAAATCGATGTCCTGCGGGACAGCATCTTTGCCAATATCAATGCCTCTAGCAGCGCAGGCCGTTCGCTCTTCGGCGGCGAGACAGAGGGCCCCGCATACACTCTCGATGCGGCGGGCAATGCGATCTATGCGGGCAGCGCAAACAGTTCATCCCTGACCATCGCAGACGGTGTCTCGATAGAGCGCGGGGTCACTGGACCTGATGTGCTCAACTTTGACAATCAGGGCACGCCAACCGACGTGCTGGCATTCCTTCAATCCCTCTCGGGCGCGCTGCGCGGCGGGGTCGCTGATCCGGGGGCCTTTGCGCGCGACGCCTTGCCCGGGGTCGAGTCTGCAATTGACACCACGGGCCGCAATCAGGCGGTCATCGGCGCGCGCCTCGCCTGGGTCGATACCGTGGATACATCACAGCAATTGCGCGGCGAGACACGCGCTATCGAGACCGCTGAGGTTGGCGGCACTGATCTCGCCAGCGCGATCAGCCGATTGCAGCAAGTGCTCACTGTGTTGGAGGCCAGCCAAGCCAGCTTCGCCCGCCTTTCCTCACTGACACTCTTCGACCGCATCTGACGCGCGGCGCAACGAAAGGACGTTAACTTATGTTCGCCGCAATTGGCATAGTTGTGCTGTTCGCCATGGTTTTTGGCGGGTTTCTGCTCGCGGGTGGTTCCTTAGGGCCCATTCTGGTCGCCCTCCCCTTTGAGATGATGATGATTGGCGGCGCTGCCATCGGCGCTGTTCTGATTGGCAATACGATGCATGAAATCAAGCTTTTGGGCGGCGGGTTTGGCAAAGTTTTTAAGGGACCAAAATATAGCGATCAGGACCACATTGATGTGATCGCCCTGTGCAGCAAGCTGATGAAATTGATGCGCTCTGAAGGTGCAGTGGCTTTGGAAAGCCATGTGACGGAGCCGGAAAATTCGACCATTTTTGCCGAATATCCAAATTTGCTCGCAGACGATTCCGTGCGCAATATGATCTGCGACCCGCTGACCTTGATGGTCGTTTCCAGCGGCACGCTCGATACCAACGCAGTCGAGGATGTGATCGACAACGCCATCAAGGTACAGCTGCACGAGTTGGACGAGCCGCAACATGCGATCCAAGGTCTAGCCGATGCCTTTCCGGCGCTTGGCATCGTTGCCGCGGTTCTGGGTGTGATTAAGACCATGGGCTCAATCAATGAGCCGCCAGAAGTCTTGGGCGGTATGATTGGCGGCGCGCTAGTGGGCACCTTCCTTGGGATCTTCCTCGCCTATGGCTTGGCGGGTCCGATGGCGAGCCGGCTGAAACAGGTGAACACGCATGATGCGCAGATGTACCAGTCGATCAAGCAGGTTCTTATTTCGTCCCTGCATGGATATCCGCAGCCGCTGGTACTGGAGGCTGCTCGTTCTGGTTTGCCACCAGCACACCGGCCCAAGCTGACTGATCTCATGGACATGATGCGCGGACGCTAAGGAAACCATTGGTATGAGCGGCGAAACACCGATTGACATCGATGGCGGCAAAGAAGCAGCGCAACCGCTTGCCCCGATCATCGTCAAGAAAATCACTATCGAGGAAGGCGGGCATCACGGCGGAGCCTGGAAAGTCGCCTATGCCGATTTTGTGACCGCGATGATGGCGTTTTTTCTGCTGCTTTGGCTGCTCGGCGCGACCACGGAGGATCAGCGCAAAGGCATTGCAGACTATTTCGCCCCGACATTGGTCAAGATGCGGCAACAATCAGCGGGTGCGGACGGAATGCTCGGCGGAAGCTCCATCACTGATGTTGACAATTATCCCAACCAACAAGGGCAGACCGGCAATCAGGCAATCACGGTTCCGCGCGCCACAAAGGGCGGTCCGCAGAAGGACGGCGGGGCGAGCGTTGAAGCGACTGATGCCAAACGGGCGATTATTCAGAAGCGGATTATTGAGCGGCTCCAGCAGAGCGAGCGGCTTAAGCGGCTGATCAAACAAGTGCGTGTTGTGAGGACGCCTGAGGGTGTGCGCATTGACTTGGTCGATGATGCTGACTTTTCGATGTTCGCATTGGGAACGACCGTGCTGGCGCCTGAGGCACGCGAGCTTCTGGGGGTCGTCAGCGACGCTCTCAAAGACAGCCCAGAAGAGCTCATTATTCGCGGTCATACCGATGGCCTGCCGTGGCGGTCCCGAGCGCGGGCGAACAATTGGTCGCTCTCTGCTGGGCGTGCTGAGGCTACCCGCCAAGAGTTTATCCGTCAGGGCATCTCGCAAAGACGCTTTGCCCGGATTGAAGGGGTAGCAGACCGCGAATTGCTGGTCCGCGATGACCCGACAGACCCGCGCAATAGGCGTATGTCTGTGCTGGTGGTTAGCTAGGGCATCCCTAGACCCCCTGTACGGCCCCTGCCCACAGGGGCGGCCGCAATCACGAAATATGAGCTCCTCAGACGCTGCTTTGGCAGTGTTGGTAGACGTTATTCTTGCCAGCACTCATCGGTGTGTTCGGGCAGCTATGGCTTGCAGGAGCGTCAAACTATATGCGCAGCTGAGTACATAAGATTTGCCAGCCTACGAGCGCATTTGGCTTTGCACTATGTCCAGCGCCCACAAACGGCGGATGCGGCCACGATCCGCGAGCATTAACGAACGAGGATGCTGCCTCATAGGCCCATCAAGCCGGCCCACTCGAGGCCCTGGCCACGCTGCCCATCCCAGATAGACCTCGCCCCTTCCCCATACGTTCCGGTACGCCGCCCCAACCACGTCCTCAGTGCTGCGGCACCAGGTACTTGCGCCAAGGCTTCTCGCCCATCCGCCGCCAGCACGTTAATGCACCGCACCAAACGAAAAGACCCAGCACTCCATAGGCGGAGTGCCGGGTCCAGCGCCATTCCCGAAGGAATGATCATCCCCAAGGGGTAGGAGGGGATTAACGCAGCAGCGAGAGGACGTTCTGCTGGCTCTGGTTGGCCTGTGCGAGCATCGCAGTCGAAGCCTGGCTCAGGATCTGTGCTTTCGCGAGCGCAGTTGTTTCAGCTGAGTAATCAGTATCCATGATCCGTGAACGCGCATCGCTCAGGTTCGTGGAGGTTGATGTGAGGTTGCTGATCGCCGAGTCCAAACGGTTCTGGCCAGCACCCAGCGTCGCGCGTGTGCCGCTTACATCATCCAAGGCAAGATCGACGTTGGCGATGGTTGTACCTGCCAGAGTGGCGCTAGACACATCAAGCGCAGTGGCCGAAATGTTCGTGCCGTCGATCGCTTCACTTGTCAGTGTTACAGTGTTGGTCGCATCGGTTGCGATATCGACGGTTACGTCGGTACCGGCAGTGGTGCTGAACAAGGTAACGCCGTTGAACTCTGTGTTCGTCAGAACGTCGTTGATCTGGTCCTGAAGCTCGGTGACTTCTGCGTTCATAAAGGCACGGTCTGTGTCAGCATATGTACCCGATGATGACTGAACCGCCAGCTCGCGAACACGCTGAAGCATGTTGGATACTTCATCCAGAGCGCCTTCAGCTGTTTGCGCCAGAGCGATGCCGTCATTCGCATTACGAATGCCTTGGTTCATCGCGCGGATGTCTGAAGTCATTGTCGTCGCAATGGCGAGGCCAGCGGCGTCGTCTTTCGCGCCATTAATGCGCTGACCCGTTGAAAGACGCTCCATCGCGACGCCGACCATCTTTGAGGCCATGCCTGATGCGTTTGAGGCCTTCAGCGCGCCGATGTTGGTATTGATAACATTCATTTTTTGTCTCCTGGTGTGTGCCGCAGCCATTTTTGAAAAACCGCGGCTGCCACAAACCAGAACGGGCCCTTGTCGGAATGTTTAAGTGCCCCTTTTTCGCGCCCTGCCCAGAGACCCAATCGTCGAACCTAGTACTACTACTAGGCCTTAATTTCATCGGATTCAGACATCGCACGGCGATAAAACGCCTGAATATAGAGGGTTAATTCGGGGAAATTTCATGGGCACCCTTCGCATCGCTGAGCACGCAAAAAAACGACATTACCGCCTGATTGATCAGGTGAATCCGCTTCTCTTGAGTGATGATCGGGACGACGTTTCGCATATTGTTGAGCCGCTGGACGGTGATGTTCCGCACCGGCGCAATGATCGCAAGGTTACGCTGTCTTCTGATGGAAAGCCGGGTCTGCGGATGACCGGCCGTAATCACTGCGAACTGGCCTATGACCTAGCTCAGCCGCGCAAAGCCGCTCCCGCTTTCCTCGCCGCCGCGACCCTGTCAGGCGCGCCTATTGCGGGCGATGAAGAGACAATTGCTCTCCTCACTTTGGCCCGTCAGGTCGCGCTCAGCAATATTCCCGTTCTGATCGAGGGGCCCACCGGCACGGGCAAAGAAGTGCTCGCCCGCTATCTGCACGACAGCAGCGAGCGCCGTGATGGTCCGTTCGTGGCTATCAATTGCGCTGCCATGCCTGAGGCTATGCTTGAGGCGATGCTATTCGGTCACCGCAAGGGCGCATTTACCGGCGCAAGCGAGGCGCAAGAGGGGTTTTTCCGCGCTGCTGATGGCGGCACGCTGCTACTCGATGAGATCGGCGAAATGCCCATCGCGCTTCAGGCGAAACTGCTGCGCGCTCTGCAAGAAGGCGAAGTCGTACCATTAGGCGCGACCAATCCGATCTCCGTTGATGTGCGCGTGGTCGCCTGTACCAATCGCGAGCTGCCTCAGGAAATCACCGCAGGCCGCTTCCGCGAAGATCTATATTATCGCTTGAATGTGTTTCCATTGCGCATCCCGGCTTTGCGAGCACGCCCTGGCGACATTACCCCGCTCGCCTTTGCGATGCTGCTAAGGCATAGCGAAATTTCGGGCCCGGCGCGCTGGATCAACGATGATGCGATTGAGCTACTCGTCAATCACAATTGGCCCGGCAATGTTCGTGAGCTGGAAAATGTGATGCGTCGGGCGATGCTGCTAGCGGGTGATCCAGGCCTTATCAGCGCGGCGCATATTCGCTTTGATCAGCCCGTCCGCGGGTTGGAGGGGGAGGCAAGCCCCCCCCGCACCAATTCAGCAATGCCCGGCGCCGAAGCAGATCAGGCAAATCAAACCGACGATGCCAGCCTGTCGGACATCGCCTTCCGCTCAGAATCTCAGGCAATTCTTCGCACTCTTGAAGAATGTTCTGGCAAGCGCGGTGAAACAGCCAAAAGGCTCGGTATTTCAGAGCGAACCCTGCGCTACCGCCTCGCGACTATGCGTGATGCCGGGCTCGCCATTGCTGGGGGCCGGTCATGAAACCCGTCAATGGCGGCGGCGGTGTCGAGCAGATCATCGCTCTGCGGCAGCAGATTGTGCAGCGCAATGACGCTCTGCAACAACTTCAGAATGCTGACAGCGCGCCCAAAACAGACGCAGCGCCTGCCAAAGCGCCGGACTTTTCCGAAACGCTGAGTAATGCGCTTGACGGTGTGAATGCGGCGCAAAAGCGATCATCCGACATGGCGGCAGCGTATGAACGCGGCGAGGTGACCGATATCGCTCAGGTTATGCTCGCGCGGCAGGAATCCAGCGTCGCGTTCGAGGCCACCCTGCAAGTACGCAACAGGCTGTTGTCGGCCTATCAAGAAATTATGCGGATGGGGGTGTAACAGGTGGCTGATGCAGCCCTCCCCGCCGTGTCTGTGGACGCGGACGTGCCCATGGGGCCGGCTTCTGGCGCAGGCTTTGGCGCGCAAGTGTCAGACTTTATGGCCCAACCCGCTGTGCGTAAGGCCTTGCCTGCATTGGTCGGCCTGAGCGTGCTTGCTGCGGCGGGCGCGCTTTATATGACAATCGCCAATGGCCCGTCGCACATGCTCTATTCCAGCCTGTCCGATGGCGAGCGTGCGCAAGTCGTCGCGACTTTGGAAGCAGGCGGAATCAGTTACTCCATCGACAATGCCACCGGCGCAGTCCGCGTGGCTGAAAACGACCTTTACCGTGCGCGCATGCTGGTGGCGAGTGATGGGTCTTTGGCCACGCCAGAGGCTTCTAACACTATGCTCGACACCATCCCGCTAGGGGCCAGCCGGACGCTTGAGGGGGAGCGTCTGCGGCTGGCGCGTGAGCGCGAACTAATGCGCACCATCAAAGAGATCGACGGGATTGAAAGCGTCCGCGTTCATCTCGCTACACCGGCCCGCAGCGTGTTTATTCGCGACGCAGCCGACCCCAGCGCATCTGTTATGCTGCGCCTTGCGCGCGGACGCGGTCTGGAGAAATCCCAAGTCGACGCGATCGTCAATCTGGTCGCCGGGTCTGTCCCTGGCATGAGCAGCGAGGATGTTCGCGTCGTTGATCAGAACGGCGCACTTTTGTCGGAAGAAGGCGATGAGAGCGCCGATGCGCTGACCCTGCAACGCGCCTTTGAAAGCAAGCTGCGTGAGCAAGTCGCGCAATTGCTGATCCCCATGCTGGGCCAAGGCAATTTCTCCAGCGAAGTGCAAGTCGAACTGGACATGGATGAAAGCACCTCGGCGCGCGAAGTCTACGATGATGAGGGCACCATCCGCTCCGAAAATGAGAGTAGCTCAGTGCGGACTGATCCGGGCGCTGTCGGCGGTGTGCCTGGCGTGCTGGCGAATACCCCGCCGCCGCCCGCCGAGCTGGTGGAAGAAGCGCCCGAGGCGACCGCTCCAGAACAGGGCGCCGGCGTTACCGATAGCCAGACCAGCGCTGCCCGCGATTATGCCCTCGACCGCGAAGTTGCGGTTACCAGCTCGCGGCCCGGCGGCCTTGCGCGCCTTTCTGTCGCGGTCGCTCTTAGCGAGGAAGCGCTCGAAAAGATCGCGCCTGCTGATGAGGAACAGCTTCAAGCTCTGATTTCTGCGGCTGTCGGCGCTCAGGAGGATCGCGGCGATCAGGTGACCGTAATGGTCGGTGGGTTTGAGCCGCCGGTCGCCGTGGAAACACCGTTCTACGACACCAGCTGGTTTGCGATGGCCTTGCGCTATGGCGGGGCTTTGCTCGCGCTGTTGCTCGTATTGCTTCTGGGCGTCCGCCCGCTGCTGGCCATTCTGCGCGGTGACACAAAGGAGGCAACCGATGCCGATGATGACACCGCTGATGATGAGACGAATGAGGATGAAGACGAGGAGGCTAACCCGCTCGCCAATATCGAAACCAGCAATCCCTCCCCAGGCCAGCCCCATACACAAGGCCAATTGCCAGCACCGCAAAACCTAAACGAGCAGGTAGCCCTCGCCCGCCAGCTCGCTGTCGAACAGCCTGAGCGCGCAGTGACCGCGCTTCAGCGCATGCTGATCAATAATCGAGAAGGCGCATGACAGGCCTCGCGCAATTCTCCCAGGCAGAATGTGCCGCCGTCTTTCTGATGCTGCTAGATGATGATCAGGCCGCAGGATTGCTGGGACGCCTGCAACCAGATCAGTTGGAGCGAGTTGGCTCAATCATGTGCGAGCTTGAGGATATTCAGCCGCATAAGATTGCCCATGCCATCGCTGGTTTTGTCGCAGAGGCGGAAACCGAAACTCTGGCGGTTCAGGACCGCGAGGAAAAGGTCGAAGCATTGCTCAAAAAGGCGGTTGGCCCTGTAAAAAGTGAAAGCCTGATGCAGCGGATCCAACCTGACGCTGCGCCCAAATCCATTGAAATCGCACGCTGGCTCGCGCCCAGTATTCTGTCATCGCTGTTAGAGGAAGAGCACCCGCAGGTCGTCGCGGTTTTGCTTCTGCTGCTCGACCCAGAAAAGGCCGCACAAGTTCTCGCCGGATTGCCTAGCGATGCTCAACCGTTGATTGTAGAGCGGATCGCGCGCCTGAATGAAGTGCCCGGCGAGGCCGTCGCCATGCTTGACCAATTGCTTAGCGCTGGGATCACTCGCCGCTTTGGCAGTGCTGCGATGAAAGTGGGCGGCGCGCGCGATGCGGCAAATCTCATCAACCTCACCGATCCCGATGTCGGCCAGACGATCCTACCCAATATTGAGCAGCGTGACGGTGAACTTGCCAAAGCGATTGAAGAGGAGATGTTCACCTTCGAAATGCTGCTTGAACTCAGTCCGAAAGATATGGGCAGGCTGCTGCGTGATGTCGATAATGAACATCTGATCCGCGCGCTCAAGGGCGTCAGCGAGGATGAGCAAGCTCCATTCTTTGCCGCCATGTCGAGCCGCGCAGCAGACGGCATCCGCGATGAGATGGATCTGCTCCCCAAACTCAAGCGCCCCGATGTTCTCGATGCGCAAAAACAAGTGGTCGATGTGGCCCGCAAGCTCTCCGACGAGGGCGAGATAGAACTGGGGACTAGCGATGGCGAATTTATCTGACCTCGCCGCTATCCCCATTGCCGCCTCCAACTCAGCAACTTGGATTGAGGGGCTTGGCGCAAGCCGCGGCTTTATACCCAATGCCGATCCAGTCCAAGATGATGCGCCAAACACAGAAGCGACTGCGCTGGAGGCTGCCTATGCAAAGGGATATGCCGCGGGCCTTGCCGAGGCTGAGGCTGAGCATGCGCAAAGGGTTGAGATTGGCGGATCTCTTCGATCGGCACTTGGGCGGCTGGATCAAGTTGCCGAGAGAAGCCTGAGGCAACATCTGGCCCAAACGGTTGCGCAATTGTGCGCGCAAGTGATCGAGCCAGAGCTCATCAACGCCGCCGCCTTGGAACAACGCTGCGCGGATCAAGTTCACGCGATCGGTGAGAACTTCAGGGAACTATCGCTGCATATTCACCCCAGCGATCTGAGCCTGCTCAGCCAGCAAATACAGGATGCAATGCCTATTCACACCGATGCAGCCTTGGCCCGCGGCTCCTTGCAAATATCCGGCAAAGACGGCGCAATGCGCGACGGACCAGATGAATGGCGCCGCACAATTGCGGAGGCGCTGGCGCAATGATGCATGTTCTGGAGCGCGAGCTGACGCGCATGAGTAAGGCCCGGATCAAGCTTGATCCCACACGCTTTGGCAAAGTCGTCTCGTGCGATGGCGGATTGATCGAAGTATCAGGCCTGCCCGCACCAATCGGTACATTGTGCCGGATCGAGCGCGACACCAGCCAAGCGGAATGCACCGCCGAAGTGATCGGCTTTCGAGCTGGTCATAGCCTGATGATGCTCCTGGGTGACACGGTCATGCTCCAACCGGGGGCATTGGTCCGCTCCACTGGCGAAGCAGGCATGGTCCGCGTTGGCGAGGCACTGTTGGGCCGCGCGGTAGACGGCATCGGACGGCCCATTGACGGCGGCGAGCGCCCTGATTGCCGCGACTTGCAACCCCTTGATGGGACCCGCGAAACCGCCCTTGAACGCAGCTCCATAAGCGTGCCCTTTGATTGCGGCGTGCGGGCAATGAATGCGCTCACCACTATGGGCACTGGCCAGCGGCTCGGCATTATGGCGGGCTCCGGCGTGGGCAAATCCGTGCTGATCGACATGATCGCGGGCGGCGCTGAGGCTGACATTAAGGTCATCGCGCTGATCGGGGAACGGGCCCGCGAAGTCTCCGACTTTGTCCGGCGGCATATGCAGGGCGAGGACGCCGCGCGCACGATATTGGTGGCCGTTCCGGCGGATCACGCGCCCAATTTGCGGCTGCGCGGCGCGCAATTCGCCTGCGCAATTGCTGAATACTTCCGTGCCCGCGGCTCCAATGTTCTGCTGATCTTGGATAGCCTCACCCGCGTTGCGCATGCGGCGCGCGAAATTGGTTTTTTGATGGGAGAACCTGGCGCAGCACGCGGCTATCCACCATCCGCTTTGGCGCAAATCACCAGGCTGGTGGAGCGCGCGGGCAATTCCAACACAAGCGGCGGCGCGATTAGCGGGCTCTATACTGTGCTGGCGGATGGTGATGATGAAAATGACCCTGTCGTCGACACCGCAAGGGCGATTTTAGATGGCCATATCGTACTCTCGCGCGAACTCGCGCAGCGTGGCCATTACCCCGCTATCGACATTCCCGCCTCGCTCAGCCGGGTTATGGACGGCTTGATCAGCCCAGAACACCGCGCGGCAGCACGTCATTTCCGTTCCCTTGTCGCAACTTACGGCGCCAATCGCGACCTCATTCTGATGGGCGCGTATCGTCAGGGTTCTGACCCGCAGCTCGATCTGGCGCTGTCGATGAAGGACCAGCTCGACGCATTCTTGCAGCAATCGCCGGAGGAATTGGTCGATCTCGACACGTCAATTTCGCAGATTTCCGAGGTTATGAGCCATGCCGCGTAAACGCACCTTGATGACCACACTGAAGCGCATTGAGCGGGTCCGGGCGGTCGAGCAATTTCGCGCCCGCGCAGAAATGGCCGAGGCGAATCACGAGACGCAGCGGTTGACGCTTTTGGCGCAGCAAACCCGCGATATGATGCCCCAATATACGGGCCAGACAGGCATGACAGATGCGCGTTCGCTTTCTCACGCTGCCGCCTTTCAAAACGAGATTAGCAAGCTTGCCCAGTCTGCCGAGGATTTGGGCAAAGAAGCATCGGCAAGATCCGACAAAGCGAGCGCAGATGCAGCCAGCGCCGAGCACCGGCTCAAGCATATTCGCACCCGCTACAAAGCAGAGAAGATGGCAGCCGAGAATGCGGCCAGCGAATTGAGCAACCAAACCCCCGCCGACGGCAAGTTGGCACGCGGGTTGCAGAGCAAGAAACAATAACCCGTCCGCTCACCTCACTGGCCTGCTTTGGAGACCGCTGATGATCCCTGCACTTCATTCTGATTTTGGCATATCCCACGTCAAGGACGGCGGCATTGCGCCTGCGATCAAGGATGGCGAGGCGCAATTCACAAGCGTTCTCGATGATGCCCAAGCGGTAGATAGCGGCAAGGCAGAAGGAAGCGCTTTGCCGCCCTCCGGCAAAAGCTTGCCGGTTGCCGCGCCCGATGGCCTCGCTCCCGATGCGCTCCCGCCTGTAGCCCCTGCGCTCATTGACGCCGACATATCGCCTCCAGGCAATCTCCGCGTCGATCTCGGCGACCTTGGTAGGGCGAGTGATGCACCAGTAATTCCTATTTCGCCAGAAATTCTTGACAGCGATGTGAACCTCGGAGTGGGCGGAATTGGTAATGAGCAGCTCGCAGCTGGCAAGAGCGAGCTGGCACCCGAGGCAACCCAGCGAATTAACGCAGCCACGATATCATATGAAGATCTGTTCGCGCTGAGAGGCGGCGCAGGCGAAGCGCTGGAGACTGCACCGGCTCCCAAGCAAATTGACGAGGCCCCTTTGCAAGCCGGCAAGGCGGCGGCGCTGCCTGGCACCGCGCCGAGCAGCGTCCCAGGGGAGCTGGCCGCAACCATCGCTGCCCCAGCGGGCGCGAAGCAGTCCGGATCACCGCTGGCCCAAGCGGGCTTGGCCGAAGCGCCTGCAATCGCAACTCAAGCATCTGCATTGGCGCCCGGATCGCTTCCTGGATCAACGGCAACCCCTTCCCATCTCCAAGCAGTCAATGCCCCGTCCGATCAGGCTGCTGATTTGGCATCCGGCGAGCAAAGCAGCCGCCCTACGCCGCAAATTGTAACCGCTTTGGCCGCGGCGGCTAAGTCCGCGATTCCTGCCGAAGCACTCGCATCTCTCGTTTCCGAGACCGCGCAGCAAACATCTCAGACGCCGCAGGCACTCGCCCCAGCGACGCAGCCTGCCTCGGCCACAGGGACGGGCGCGCCCTCCTTGCCCGAAGCCATGAGTACCCCGCAGCGCCAGCTCGAAACGCTGATCGATAACCTTGCGCAGGCGCGCGAGACGGGACGCGCAGCGCGCGGCGATATTGTCATGCGCCATGCTGAATTTGGCACAATTGCGGTACGCTTTGACCATTTTGACGGCGATCTGACGGCGCGCATGAGCTCGCGCGACCCCGGCTTTGCGCCAGCTGCGCAGGCGGCTCTCGCTGAACGCGGGCAGATGGTCGTGGCGGCCGCCAGTGACAGCAGTGCTACGCAAAACCGCGGGCAGGATGCACAAAGCCAAAGCGGCAATGGGCAACAGCGCGAGCAAGGCCCCGCATTGCACAATGGCGCGTCCAGTCAGTTCGGCAATCAATCAGGCGATCAGGCACACGGTGACCGGAACGAGCGCGGCCCAGACGCGGGCATCGCCGCCAATAAAGACATCAGCACTGGTTCGATCTCAAGCGTAGCGCCCGACGGCATGTTCGCCTGAGCCACACCCTAAAGGACATCGCAAATCATGGCTAAGAAGAAGAAATCCGAGGATGATACAGAGGAGAAGCCGAAGGGTGGCAAGCTCAAGATCATCATTGGCGCCGTCGTTCTGCTCGCGACTGGCGCAGGCGGGGCATATGGTGCTGTGGCCGCAGGCCTTATCGGCGAGACTGCCGAAGAGGCAGGACCTGACTTACCCAAGCTTATCAAAAAGGGGGAGGAAGACCCCTATGCGCCTGCTGGTGGCAAAGGCGACAAAGACGGCGGTGCTGGTGCCGCTGTATTTGGCGAAGGTGGGAGCGAATATCGCACAGTCTACTACCGCTTCGAGGAGGGTTTCACATCCAATTTAAAGAATTCGCCAGGCCTCGTCCAAGTTAGCCTTGCAGCATCAACTCGCCATGATGGCCGCGTAATCCAATGGCTGGAACGCCATCAGCTGGCATTGCGTTCTGCCATTCTGGTCCAATTGGCCGCAACGGAAGAGGAAGCGGTGTTCACGCCTGAGGGCAAGAATGACCTTCAGGAGCGGCTGACCAAGGCCCTCAATGATGTGCTTATCGAGCAGGAAGGCTTTGGCGGTGTCGAATCCGTTCATTTTCAGAGTTTTATTGTCCAATGAAGCCGTATCATAACTTTGACGACGCTCGCGTCTTGGCCCAGCATTGCCCGCAGCTGCTCACGCATGGCGTGAAACAGCAAGACACTGGCGCGCTTGCTCTACGCTTCGCCGACCAGCTAGCGAGCGATTTGCCAGCGCGTTTGCGTCCGCTGCTCATTGGCGCGAAACCGCTAACCAGCTTTGGTGAGGCCAGTAAACAGACAGTCCATTCGCTGATGCAGGAGATCGGCACCACGGCGACGAATTTCGCGGTCGCAGTGCCCGGAACGGCGGTCAAGCTTCTCCTCTCCTTCGACAATGCCACCGCGATCAGCCTGACAGACCGGCTGTTTGGCGGCACTGGCAAGGTTGATGCCGAAATTGAGGGAAGCGCGCCGGCCAAGCTCTCGCTCTCCGCCACCCTTGCACTTGAGCGGATCGTTGATGTTTTCGCGAGCGCTGCGGCTGAACAGATGGAAACGCCAGTTGGCGGCGATGAACGTGCAGAAGAGCGTGCGTCCGCGGTACATTTCGATAGCGACGAGACCCGCATCACTGGCTTTCCGCGCGGCGAGGATTGCCTGGCGTGGACATTTACCATTGCCCAAGAAGGTTTTGATGATTGGGGCGGGCGGCTTGCTGTGCTTGAAAGCGCTCTGATAGCGGCGGGCGGCTCTGGAAATGCCGCTGATGAGACACAAGCGCCGCTTTCGTTTGGCGCCGCTGCACGGCAGCATCCCTTCGAAGATGTCCCGCTGGAGCTAACCGCAATTCTTGCTGAAATGCGTCTACCGATAGCGCGCGTTTATGCACTCGCTCGGGGTGACATACTCCCGCTTGCACCGCGCCGCAACGTGCCACTCAAGATGGGCCAAGAGACCATCGGTCATGGCAGCATTGGCGCGCTTGATGAGCGGGTCGCTTTGCAGCTCACCGGCGTCAATTATGAATAAGGAACTGATCAAATGACCAGCCAGAACGGGGGCCTCGATAAGCTCCTGGGCAATGTCACGGTGAGCGTCAGCGTTGAGCTGGGGCGTACCGAGATGAAGCTCAAAGACGCCCTGACGCTGCGCCAAGAAAGCGTGGTTGCGCTTGAGCGTCTAACCGATGAATTGCTCGATGTGATGGTCAATGGCCGTCCTATCGCCAAGGCAGAAGTACTGGCGCAAGATGGGCGCTTCGCCCTGCGGATCGTCGAGATCATCAATGAAGATGGAGAGGCTTCTAGCGCTTTAGGCGATGTCGCTGGTGCGCCTGCTTCGGCAAGCCCTGCGCCTGCGAGCCCAGCCTCTGCACCGCCAGCAGAGCAGTCCAGCGCGGAAGCGAGTGCCTGATGGCTTGGTACTTCGCCAAGCTCGCATTGCTCCTGCCACTATTGGCACTGCTAATTTGGGGGAGTTTGAAGCTCACCAAATACGCACAGAACCGTCTCGCCACGAGCACCCGTAGTCAGCGCAGCATCCAGCTGGTGGAAACCTGCATGCTGGGGCCTGGAATGCGTCTCGCCGTAATTGAATTTCGCGGGCGTGAGATCCTCCTGGGTACCTCACGCCAAGGCCTCGTCCGACTCGCTGAAGCCGATGTGGAAGAGGCGCGTGCCACGGACGAGAACGCGCGCGAAGTTTCCACAGAGGAGCGCATCTGATGCGCCCCTCACTCCTCATCAAAAAGCGGCCACCCAACCGGAGACGAGATACGCGCCTGAGGGCCATTATCATCATGTGGGGGCTTGCGCTTTTAATTGTGGCAGAACCCCTCTTTGCTGCGCCTGTCGCGCCTACCGCTGGGCTCGGCGATGCCGTCGAGCGCGCTTTTGGCGAGGCTAGCGGCGCCAATGGCAGCGACGGAGAGCCACTCGCACTATCCCTGCAAGTTTTGCTACTTATGGGGCTGCTGTCGATGCTGCCCGCGCTGGTCCTGATGATGACCAGCTTCACGCGGATCCTGATTGTGCTTTCGATCTTGCGCATGGCATTGGGCCTGCAACAAAGCCCGCCTAATCAGGTACTTGTCGGCCTCGCTTTATTCCTTTCTTTCTTCATCATGGCACCCACAATGGCTGATGTGAATACCGCCGCGATCGTACCTTATGCAGAGGGAACGATGGAGGCCGACGCCGCGTTGGAGGCGGCCGGTGCCCAATTCCACGATTTCATGCTGCGCCAAACGCGCGAGGCAAACTTGACCATGTTTGCCGATATCGCGGGCGCCGGTCCCTTCTCTAGCGGACAGGACATTCCCATGTCGATCATGCTACCGGCCTTCGTCACGAGCGAGCTGCAAACGGCCTTCCAAATCGGCTTCATGCTGTTCCTCCCATTTCTCGTAATTGATCTCGTGGTGGCCAGCATTCTCATGTCGCTCGGCATGATGATGCTTTCACCAACGATCGTCTCGCTTCCGTTCAAATTGCTGCTGTTCGTGCTGGTCGATGGCTGGGCCTTGCTGATGGGCTCACTTGCCATGAGCTTTGCCTAAAGGAGCGCTGATCTATGCCCCAAGATGCCCCCCTGCTCACCCTGCTGGATCAGATGCTGTGGATCACCGCGCTGGTCGCTGGCCCTTCCTTGGTCGCAGCGCTCGCGGTTGGCCTGGTCGTCGGAATTATTCAGGCGGCAACTTCGGTCAATGAGCAGACGCTGACCTTTGTGCCAAAGCTCGCGGTCATCGCGGTGGTGTTGGTTCTGATGGGCGGATCGATGATGGTTCTGCTCAGTGATTTCCTGCGCGAGATCTTCGAGCAAATCGGCATGGTCACCCGCTAGGGCCGCCGATGGAACTATCGCTTCTAAACATTGGCGAGGTGGAGCAGGACCTCTGGCTGCTGCTATTCCTTTCCATCCGCGCCGGCGCAGCGATGCTGTCAGCGCCGCTCTTTGGCTCAGCAAGCATGCCGGTTCAGCTTCGCGCATTTCTGGGCGTGGCGCTAGCCTTCTTCATTCAGGCTTGGGTGCCCTTGCCGCAAGTCCCCGACATGCTGTCGATCGCTGGCTTTCTCGCGATCCTCCAAGAGGTGATCATTGGCACCGCACTCGGCTTTGTCCTGCAGATCAGCTTTGCCGTCCCGATCATCGCGGCAGAGCAAATCTCAGGCACGATGGGCCTTGCAATCGCAACTGCGGTCGATCCCAACACGGGCACTCAATCGGGCGTTTTGGGGCAATATTTCAATATGATGCTGATTTTCGTTTTCCTTTCGCTGGGCGCGCATTTGTTATGGTTTGAGCTAGTGATTGAAAGCTACCGGATATTCCCGCCGGGCGATGCGATCTTCTCCGCGCAATCCGCCAGCGACATTGCTGGGTTTGGCGGGCTGGCCTTCGCCACTGCGGCAGCGATGGCCTTGCCGGTCATCCTAGTCTTGCTGCTGGTACAGATCGCGACAGGCGTACTCAGCCGCTCTGCGCCTGCGCTGAACCTGTTCGCGCTAGGCCTGCCTGCCGGCGTTCTCGCGGGACTGCTTGCGCTTATCGCAGCGCTCCCAGTGCTCATTGAACAATTTGTCGATTTATCTGAGGCGGCGCTCATGCAAACCGCCACAGTGCTTAGACCATGAGCGAGCAACCCGCCGGTGAAAAGACCTTTGCGCCAACCCCAAAGCGGCGCCAGGACGCAGCGAAAAAGGGCGATGTTCTAAGGTCAAAAGAGGTCGCAACAGCCATCGCGATCCTGTTTGGCGGGGCTTGGCTAATGCTTGGCGGCCCGTGGATTTTTGAGGGCCTGCGATCAACAGCTATTGCCAGCTTCCGCTTTGACATCCTGACGTTTGAAGGCTTCACCCCGGCCACCCTTGCGATGTTTGCCCTCAACGCTTTGCTGCCGCCAATGCTGCTGCTCGGCGTGACAGTTATGATCGTCACCGTCGCCTCGCAATTGCTGTTTGGTGAGGGGCGTTTTCAGACAAGCAATCTTAAACCCAAAGGCTCGCGCGTAAACCCGCTCTCTGGCTTCAAGCGCATGTTTGGCCCGCAAGGCCTGATTGAGCTGATGAAGGGCTTGCTTAAGATCGGACTCCTGGGCGGCATTGCTGGGTGGTGGGCGATCTCCAATATCCCGCCACTCATAAGCATGGGACGTGGTGAGCTCACCATGCAGCTGGCGGTTGCCTGGGATTCGGCAGTGACGCTCATGATGCTCCTCGCACTGGGCCTGATCATTATCGCGATGATTGACTGGCCCATTCAATATGTCCGCCGGATGCAGAGGCTCAAAATGACGCATCAGGAAATGCGCGATGAGATGAAGCAAGCCGAAGGCTCGCCCGAGAAAAAAGCCGCTCAGCGACAACGCCAGCGCGATCTGGCGCGCGGCGGCGTGACCAAAGCAATGGACAAGGCGCAATTTCTGCTCACCAACCCCACGCATTTCTCCATTGCGCTGACTTATGATCCCGAGCTTGCCCCTGCCCCCGTCGTTCTGGCCAAGGGGCGCGGCGAAAAGGCGCTAGCGATGCGCGAAATGGCTGCAGAACGCGGGCTGCCAGTGCTTGAGTACCCCATGCTGGCGCGCTCTGTTTACTACACCACGCGCGAGGCTCAGGTCGTGCGCGAAGAGCTCTATATCGCCATTGCCGCGCTGGTTGCCTTCGTCTTCGCCTTGCAGCGCGGCGAGCACCCCGCCCGCCCTTATGTCGAGGTTCCGGTAAATTTGCGGTTTGATGCTGAAGGTATGCAAAGCACGCCGCCGGGCGAGATTCTCTAGCGCTTAAGCATTTCAATGCCCGGTCGTTCTTTGAGGCATGGAAGACTCAGTATCCTCAGTAATTTCGCGGTTAGGTGCCGGCAGCGGCATCGACATGGTGCAACTTGCCAATGATTTGGCGGATGTGCGCTTTGCCGGCCAGATCGGACAAATTGAGGCACGCAACGAAGCGCTCGAAGCACGAATTTCCGCCGCCTCTGTCCTGCGCAATCAGCTGAGCCAGCTGGCCAGCTCGCTTGGCGCGCGTATCCGTACTGGTGATCTTGCCCCCGCCCCATCAATTACGAACTCAAGCGTGGCCCTGCCCGGCGTGGTCGCAGGCACTAGCCCCAGCGGCACGTACGAGCTCGAAGTATCGCAGCTCGCCTCCAGCCAGACTCTCGCGCTCAATAGCTTTGCCAACGCGACTGATCCGGTTGGCGAGGGCACGCTGACCTTGCGCTTTGGCACCGTGGGCGCGGGCAGCTTTGCGGAAGACACTAACCTGCCCGCCATCGACATTGAGGTGACTGCGGCAGATACGGTCGAAACGCTTGCCAATAAGATCAACGGCTCCGGCGCAGGCGTCACCGCCTATGTCGCTAATGGGACCGAGGGCGCGCAGCTCGTCATCAAGGGCGAAGAAGGCGCTTCATCGGGTTTTGTCGTGGACACTAGCTCCGCTGGCAATACACCTGGCGACTTGGGCTATCTGGCATGGAACCCGGCGAGCGATAGCGGCCAATTGCGCGGCGAAGCTCAGGACGCGATTTTCGCGCTTGATACCATCGCGATGACCAGTTCGAGCAACACTGTAACTGGCCTGCCAGAGGGGCTCACACTAGATTTGCGCGCAACCAATGAAGGCGCGCCAGCCACAATCTCGTTTCAAGACCGCAGCGGTCAAATCGGTTCGGTGATGGGCGATTTTGTCGCGGCTCTCAACGACATCACTGCGCAGCTTCAAGAAAGCGCCGCCCCGCGCGGCGGCGAATTGGGCGCTGATGCTGGTGCGCGAGCTTTAAAACGTGCTTTGTCAGGGCTGTCGAGCGAGATTGTTATGCCAAACGCGAGCGGTGATGAGCCGCGCACGCTTGGCGAACTTGGCCTGTCGGTCAATCGCGATGGCACCTTCAGTCTTGATAACGAGCGGCTCAATGAAACCTTAGCCGCCAGCCCGGAGGGCGCCGCAGCCATGTGGACCACAGGCCTCTTCGGGGTGTTCGCCACCGTCGATGATCTAGCGCGCAGCACAGGCTCTAGCAGCGACCCTGGCTCACTCGCAGGATCGATTGAACGCTACACTGGCCAGATCGAGCGCAATGATGAGCGTCTTGCTGAGTTCACTGATCAACGCGAAGTCCTGCGCGAGCGAATGGTCCGCCAGTTTGCCGGTGCTGACCGCTTGATCACACAATCCAATTCCACGCTGAGCTTTATCCAGTCGCAAATCGCGG